>NZ_FOYQ01000001.1:461239-1829996 GCF_900115205.1 Robiginitalea myxolifaciens | reverse complement strand
TGCGCCACTCGTCATCAGAAAAGCAAGCTTCTCTATGTTACCGTTCGACTTGCATGTGTTAGGCCTGCCGCTAGCGTTCATCCTGAGCCAGGATCAAACTCTTCATCGTAGATTCTTAAATTTGGTGAGATCATAAAAGATTATTTAAAATCCTCTTACCACCAGCAAAACCCCCGATCAAAAGCCCTCCCAACTCGGTCCAGGTTTTTTTAATATTTCCTTGACGGATGTTGTTTGTACTTACCAAGTTATAGCTCCCCCCGGCTAGGAAGGGATCTACACTTAATGCTGTATGTCATTATGTCAATGAACAAAAAACAAACCGCCTCACGACGGCTTCCTTTTTCTCTCGCCCCCAAGGTTCCCCTCAAAAGCGGGTGCAAATATAGGAGGTATTTCTTGCTTCCACAAACTGCATGAAGAAATTTTTGATTTAAAATTGTCTTAAAGAATTAAGCGATTGTTTTTCAAATAGTTACAGTGGAAAATTATTTGAAAATAACTGGCGGAAAACCCAAAGCATTCAGCCTCAAAGACCTAGGCTCGGAAACCTGTAACATCCCAAAAGGGCTCAGACTGCAGAAGCAGGAGAAAAAATCGTTATGAAAAGAAATTCCAAACCAACCCGAACCGGATCACAAAATCGCGGTAGGGATAATCGGGTGCTGCAAAGAAGTTATTCTGGCTGAAGAAGGAATTAAAATGTTCGGCCTTCAAATATATCCGGGTCTGCTGTACCCGGGCATTGATAAAGAAGTCGAGCATCGGGAAGCCGCCGAGCTTTTCCTGGTTCTGTACATAGAATTCCGCCATGAGCGGATTGTAGGCATCCATATAATAGGAAGTAAAATACTTGAAGGTTACCCCGGTCTGCAGGTACATGGCCTTTTTGAAAACCTCGCTGGAAAAATAAAGCGTATTGCGGGTTACCAGTGTTGGCAGGTTGAGCACATCCGCAGACTGATCTACTTCCTGATATAAAACGGTATTGTTCAAAGCCCAGGATCCAAACTTAAATTCCTTCTGATACTTCAGGCGCAGGTAACTCACCTGATCGCTTTGTTGGACCGGACGGATAAACTCCCGCTCCCTTCCTTCCCCGATTTGCTCTGCAGTAGCTGAAGAGGCGAAATAGGAAAAATTGCTGATCGTGCTCAAGCGCGCCTCGATGGTACCGAAGCGATCAGATTCCAATCGCCCGAACAGACTTTGGACCTGTTCATTTTCAAAAGAACTGCTGTTGTCCCAATTGAAATTGACATAACCCGACTGATATAAGAGCATATTAAAGTTCGGCTTCCGGGCGCTGTGGTGTATCCCGGCATCCAGGCTAAACTTTTCTCCCAGGGGCATCCTAATATGCGCATTGAGGTAGGAATCCGTCAGGTCCCCGATCAAGCCCAGCCCCCCTTCGGCTTGCAGCGAGATCGGACCAAAAGACTTTTCCCAAAATGCGCCGGTCAAGACTTCTGAGTCGCTCAGGTTGCTCGGGATGGTTTGCTCTTCAGTGATGAGGATACTGCGAAAGAAATACTGGTAGTCAAAAAGCTGTGCAAAGCCGCCCAACTTCCCAAGGTATTTGTTTTCCCAATGCAGCGACAAGCGGTTGTCAAAAGTCTTCAGATAAGCCTGGTCCTTAACTGGTGTAAAAATGGCGTCTCCGAAGTAAGCCGTGTTATTGGTGTTCTGATTGTATTGGAACCACTGCGTTTCGTAAGTGAGCTGGTGCCCCAGGTACACTCCGCTTGAGGATACGGTACTATCGGATTTTTTGCCCAGTAACTTAAGGGAATGATCCAGGTAATACCGCTTCCCATTGCGCTGGTTCTGCACGTTGTTGAAACGAACATCGAGGCGGGATCTATCGGTAAAATCTGAATCCCCGCTTTCGAATTGCGCTTCCGAGTTGGCCAGCCCCCCATTTTCCTGCGCCAGTATATCCTGAGCTACGATATGGGCGCGCATGGTATAGGTTCCCTTTTTATTTTGATGGTTAAATGTTGCCCGGAAATTCCCGGACGTTACTTCCTCCTGCTGGTATTTTCCACGAGATCGGAACCCCTTAAAGGCAAGGGACAAATTTGTGCGCCGGCTGAAATTTGTAGTTACCATAGCGTCCAGCAGTTGTCCTTGTTCCAGGGTGGTCTTAAAAAACAAATCTGTGGTGGGCGTGGCTACATTGTAATACGACACCTCTTCCCGATCGATATAATTCGGATCTCGAGCGCTGGCGCCGATTCCCGGGAAGGGACTAACCCTTCGCAAGTCTGCTCCAAGCCGATTATAAGGCTGGCCAATATTGGCGAATGGCATCAATTCAAAATCGTCCTGTCGAAGGAAATTGTAGCGGTATTCCTTTTCTATGGTAAGCGTAGTATCGAGGAAAGTGGTATCCCGCTGATGGGAGATAATTTTGTAATCGGTTATTTTCAGATTGGGATCGGTAATGACCTGTCCGACATCCCGCGTTTCCCGATTTGGGTCATTGGGAAAGTTGTTATTCTGAGGAAAACTATCGTCCTGCCTGAGGGTAGGATTGACCACCTGGGCCCCGGAAGCAGTAAGCCAAAGCAGGGCAAGACTGAGTAATAACTTGCGATGTGCGACCTTCACAGGGTCAAAGGTATCTTTTTTGTTCTAAAGAATTTGTGAAAGTTTAATCGCCTGACGGCGACATAAGTTAAAGCTTACCGCTGATCCGTATTTGAACCCAGCATACCGAACGGAATTGCTGATCTCAATAATTTTGAACATATTTACCGGAAAAATTGGTTATGAAACGCCTGCTTTTGATAGGCTGCTTGCTTGCGGCTGTACCCCTTATGAGTCAGCACCACCCGGGCACACCGTGGATGCAATCCCTCAACAAGGAAGCTTCTCCTGCCGCGAGGCAATCCAACCCAAACTATACCCTCCCGCAAATTTCTGCTGCTTTTGAGAAGTATTGGGAAGACAAAGACCGCTTTGCCAAAGGAAGTGGATACAAACCCTTCAAGCGCTGGGAATACTACTGGCAGCACTTCATGGATGAAGAGGGATACCTGCCGGCGCCAAAAGAGATCTGGAATGCCTGGCAAGCGAAACAAAACGCGGCTTTTGCCAAGAACCCAACCAGTAACTGGACTTCGGTAGGACCCGAAAGTCCCGGAGTATTTCCCGGACAGTTGTCCGGTACCGGAAGGATCAACGCCATTGCCGTAGATCCTAACGATGAAAATACCTGGTACATCGGAGCTCCTGCAGGGGGGATCTGGAAATCTACCAATGCCGGGGATTCCTGGGAAAACCTCTTCGACGAGTTTCCACAAATCGGAGTTTCCGCTATTGCAATAGACCCCAACAATTCAGACATTATATATATCGGCACCGGAGACGACGATGCCTACGATTCCTACAGTATAGGAATATTCAAATCCCTCGATGGGGGTCAAACCTGGAATGAAACAGGAATTAACCCGGAAACCACCGATGTCGCTTCTCTGATTTCTGAGGTAATCATCGATCCAACCAACTCGGATATCCTTTGGGCAGCTACCAGCGACGGGCTGTTCAAAACCATTAATGGAGGAGACAGCTGGGACTTGATGCGCAACGGTTACATCGCGGATCTCGAGCTAAAGCCAAACGATCCGAACACCATTTATACCGTTACCAATGCCTACATACTAGGGGGTGGAAATAATACAACCTATTACCGTTCGACCAATGGCGGGCAGGATTTTGAGGAAATCGGCTCGGAAGATCTCCCGGCCAATAATGGACGGGTACTTCTGGCTGTAACTCCGGCAGATCCCGAATTAATCTATGTACTGAGTACAAATACCGGTGCTGAGGCCTACAGCTACCAGGGCTTTTACAAGTCTACAGATGGTGGAGATTCTTTTCAGGTAGCCCTGAACCGTGACGATATTATTGAGTCCCGACAAGCCTGGTTTGATTTGGCCCTGGAAGTGAGCCCAACCAATCCGGACGAAGTTTATATGGGATGTCTGAACATCTGGAAAACCACAGACGGCGGGGACAATTTTGACAAGCTCAACGAGTGGTTCATTGAAGATGAAGCCTACAGCCATGCGGATATCCATACCATTAAGATTTTTGGCGATAAAGTATTCGCCTGTACCGATGGAGGAATCTATGTTTCCGAAGATGGAGGCCAGACCTTTATTGACAAAACCGCAAACGCTGCTGTTGGGCAGTTCTATCGCTTATCCGTTGCCCCGGGGAATTCGGGAATAATGACCGGTGGTTTGCAGGACAATGGCGGACAGATTCTCGGAGGAGGAGCCTGGAACAATTACCATGGAGGAGACGGAATGGACAATGTCATTGATCCGAACAACCCCTCTTTAGTTTATGGATTTACTCAGTTTGGAGGATCCCTGAATGTTTCTGCAGACAGTGGAGAATCCCTGGGACGTTTTGGTCCACCGCGGGACGATAACAATCGCCCACAACAAGGAAACTGGATTACTCCCCTGGCCATTGCGCCCGATGGAGAGGTATACTCCGGTTTCGATGCCCTTTATCGCTTTACCGGTTCCGGATGGGAAAAAGCCTCTTTGGGCCTTGGCGAAGGCGTTGACGACATTGAAATTTCCACCACGGACCCTCAGGTGATGTATGTGGCGCAAGAGCGTGACCTGTATTACACCGAGGATGCCGGGGCCAGTTTTTTACGAGTGGCCACCCTACCCTCCCCGATCGCTGACATCGCTATTAATTCGAATGACAATCTGATTTCCTATGTAGTGACTTCCAGCCGGGTTGGAACTGCTCAGCGCTTCCAACCGGTCGATCGCGGGGTGTTCAAAATTACCATCGATGGGAATGACGGAATCGTTGAGGAAATTACCAATAACCTGCCCGAAGATCAGGCCTATTTCTGTATCGTTCACCAGGGTAGGAGTAGTACCAACCCGATTTATGTAGGTACCAGCCTGGGGGTTTATCGCCTCGACGATACCCTGACGGAATGGGAGGATTACTTTACAGGTTTACCCAATACAACGATTAGTGATCTCGGCATAAGTCTGGATGACGGAATAATTGCAGCCTCTACCTATGGTCGGGGAGTATGGGTCTCTCCAATACCCGTGGAACTGCCCCCGTCCGACGTACGTATGTTAGCCGTACTTCCCGAACGTGGAACGGTTGTTTGCGGGGAGGTTATCCCGGAGTTGCAAATAGAAAACGGCGGACAGGACCCCATAACCGAAGTCGAAGTCAGTTACAGCCTGAATGGTGTAAATCAGACGCCCTTCACAGCCACAATTGACCTGGCCAGCGGTGCTACAGGGAACATTGCCTTACCTGCCATTGCCGCCAGTGAAGTGGGGGAAATTTTGATCGAGGCCAGTGTAACTATCCTGGGGGATGCCTTTACGGATAATAATACCTCGCAGACCCAGGTAATTGTAAATTCCAACCAGCCAGCGAACTCTATTAACACCTTTGAAAGCGCCAATAGTGACCTGGTTACCTTTAATAGTACCGGGGGTGGAAGCCTTTGGGAACGCGGAATTCCGACCGGGGATATCCTGAATCAGGCGGCCTCGGGTGAGCAGGTTTACGGAACCAACCTGGATGGGAACTACAGCAATGCTACCCAATCCTTCCTCCTGACCTCCTGCTATGACTTGTCGGCCATGCGAGCTCCGACCCTGGAGTTTACTATGGCTTACGACCTGGAAATCAATTTTGATATTCTTTACGTACAGTATACCCTGGATGGTGGAGAAAGCTGGAATGTGCTGGGTTCTGTTAACAGCCAGCCCAATTGGTACAACAGCGATCGGACGAATGCCTCCTCGGGCAACGCAGACGACTGCCAACTTTGTCCGGGAGCACAATGGACCGGTACCGATGGCGAACTTCGGGAATATGCATATAATTTCACGTTGAATGCGGTTAACGGAGAAACAGATCTGACCGGAGAAAACAACGTTATTTTCCGTTTTGTATTCCATTCTGATCCTTCTGTATTCCAGGAAGGTGTAATTATCGACAACCTAGGTGTTACCGAACTTATAGACGACGAGGACGACGACGATGACGGCGTTCTTGACATCAATGATAATTGTCCGCTTCTGGCGAATGCCGATCAGGCCGACAACGATGGCGACGGTATCGGGGATGTCTGTGACGATGACGACGACAACGACGGAATCCTGGATTTTGAAGACAATTGCCCCTTTACGGCCAATGCCGATCAGGCCGATACCGATGGCGACGGCATTGGAGACGTCTGTGATCCGGATAATGATAATGACGGGGTGCCGAATGCTCAGGACCTTTGTTCTGGAACGCCGCTGGGCGCCATTGTGGATACGGATGGGTGTGAGGTCTTTTCGTTATCGCCAAGTAATTTCCGCGTTCGCGCAGTAGGTGAAACCTGTATTTCCAACAACAATGGTTTTATCGAAGTCATGGCCGAAACGGAGTTGAACTACACCGCTACTTTAAATGACGGAAGCGGCTCGAGCGAGCAAGCTTTCACACAAGCGGTTACATTCGAAAATTTAGTTGCCGGAAGCTACACCCTTTGCATAACTGTCGAAGGGCAGCCGGAGTATCAGCAGTGTTACAACCTCACCGTAACCGAGCCCGATCCGCTGTCGGTGAGTTCCCGGATCAGTTCCCTCGCACCAGAGGTAGAACTCGATCTGCAAGGGGGTAATGAATACTTTATTGAACTCAATGGGCGTTCGTTCCGAACTACGGATTCGAGCATTCGCCTGACGCTGGATAAACCGATAAACGAGCTTAAAGTGAGCACCGAGCTGGGCTGTCAGGGCGCCTACACAGAAACAATTGTGCTGCAGGCAGAGCCGCTGATCTACCCCAACCCGGTAGGTAATGAAATCCTGAATATCTATTTCGGGCCTGAGGCGGTGGAATCCGAACTAACCCTCTACTCCCTCAATGGGGCCCGGGTATTTGCCAAAACCCTCAAGGAGGATAAAACGGAGGTGGAATTTGACATGAGCGGTTATCCTTCAGGGATTTATGTCCTGAATGTACGCACCGATAACGGATTGAAAATCTATAAAATAGTGAAGCGATGATTTTGAAGAAAGGAGTCTTATTTTGTGCTTTACTGTGCCTGGTCGCCTGTGGTGGTGGCGGAGGCGGAGGCGGAGAGGAACCTGAGCCGGAACCAAGGCCACAGGCTACCCCACCGTCGGCAGTTGCCTTAATTTTTCCTGAGAATAATACGGAGTGTACCGAAGGAACCGTGGTGAACGAAAACATCAGTCGTATACCTTTCCAATGGACACTTTCCGAGAATACGGACACCTATGAGGTGGTTATTCGTAACCTGGATACAAACGACGAAAGCACCTTTGTCGCCAGTACCAATGAAGCCGATATCAGCCTTGCCCGGGGAACCCCGTTTGAGTGGTTCGTTATCAGCAGGGCTAATGGGGTAAACGAAACGGCCACCAGTCCTACCTGGCGCTTCTTTAACGAGGGGCCCGGTATTGAAAATTATGCCCCCTTCCCGGCACAGGCTGTTGCTCCACAGCGTGGAAGCTTTATTGATTTTACGCCAACCTTCGTACTTATCTGGGAAGCGACAGACGTAGACGACGACCTGGAAAGTTATGAGGTCTTCTTCGGTACTGATCCGAATGATCTGCCTTCCGTAGGCACCTCGGATGTTCAGGAAATCGAAGTCGATCTCACAGCCGGCACCACCTTTTACTGGCAAGTATTGAGCGTGGACTCCCAGGGGAATACCTCAACCTCTGAATTGTTCGAATTCCGGGTGAATTAAACAAAAAAGGGTAATCCTGAATACCTGTCAGCCTCATGCTTCAACCCTACTACCATTGCGAATGTGAAGCAGGGACTGATGAGGCAGGGCGAGGTTGTTTGGCGGGTCCGGTTACGGCTGCTGCTGTAATCCTTCCTCCTGGATTCCGACATGAATTGCTCAACGATTCCAAAAAGCTATCCGAACGGCATCGGGAAGAGTTGGCTCCGATAATTCGCGAGGCCGCCCTCAGTTTTGCAGTAATCCACCTTCCTCCAGAAACCATAGATGCCATAAACATCCTGCAAGCATCTATCAAAGCCATGCACCTGGCCCTGGAACAGCTTACGGTAACCCCGGCTGCGATTGCTGTGGATGGGAATAAATTCAAACCCTTCAAAACCATCCCCCATCATTGCCTGATCAAAGGAGACGGGCGCTTTCTCAATATCGCGGCGGCCTCTGTTCTGGCTAAGACTGCTCGGGATAATTATATGCTGGAACTTCATGAGGAATATCCCGATTATGCCTGGGACCGGAACAAGGGATATCCAACCGCAGCCCATCGAGACGCCTTGCGGAAATTCGGCCCCACACCCTTCCATCGCAAATCGTTTCGATTATTGCCAGAACAGTTGAAAATTGAATTCTAGGCAGTACTTTTACGGTAATGCAACTACGGTTTCCGTCACTCGTACTTAGATCCCTGGCCCTGCTTTCCCTGGTGCTTGTCATAGGCGGCTGTCTGCCAGAAATACAGGATAATCCAGCGGCCGAGGAATGGATTCCTGCCCAGACTACTGCACTCATAAAAATCCACGATGCGGAACGCTTTCGTTCCGATTTCAGAAATAACAGCCTGATCCTGTCCTACCGGAAGGCCAGCGAGAATTTTCGCATTATGGACCTGGTCGAGGAAGTGTTGAATCTAGAAATCGAAAACGGTGCGCTCCTCGCCATACTTCCAGAAGATTCCACGCGAACAGCCGCACAGCATTGGCTGCTTATCATGCCCGAATCGGCCTCCCCAGTGGCGCCGGACTCCACGGGATTACATCGGAAACAGGAAAAAGGATTCGTTAGGATAAGCCCTGTAGAAGCTCTAGTAAATGGGCAGCGAATTGCCCCGGAGCAACGCCCCCTGCTCCAGCGCTCCTTGCAAACGGCCAATCCGCGGGCTTCGGCTACGCTTTTACTTCCCGAAGCTGGAGAACATCCGCTAAAGGACCTGCTGCTCACTCCCATTAGCAAGCTTCCGGTTCAATTGGGGGAATTACCCCTGCAAAACCAGATAAACTGGTCGGCATTTGATCTGGATTTACGTTCGGATGCGCTATTGGTACAAGGGGTGCAAATCCGTCCCGACAGCCTTTGGGACCAACGAAAATTATTGCGTGGCATCCCGGTTTTACCCCTTCAGGAAAGCTTCCGCCTTATGCCGGAAAACGCCCGGGCCATGTTTTCCTATTCCCTTCAGGAACCTCAGGTCTTTCTTTCGAACCAGGAGCAGTGGCTGGCCCGGGGCAACGCCTACCCCGCCCTGGTGGAAAGCTCAGAATCCCTGAGTCTGCTGGAATCGGGGACGAAATCCCTGACTGTATTGGGCAGCCTGAATCCCGATGTGGTCCTGGAAACCTTCAGGCCCTTCAGCAGTGCCCTTGAGGATTTCCAGGGTATACAACTCTATGCCTTAACGGCAAATGAGGTGTTAACCGAAGCCTTTGAACCCCTGCTTAATACAGTTCCCGAATTGCCTTATATGGCCCAACTGGATTCCTATTTTGTGTTCTCTGAGGATTTGGAAGCTTTGAGAGACCTGATTAGCGCCTACAGCCGGAAAAGTACTTTTGGTTATAGCGAGCGTTTTGACCAACTGGAGGAATTCATTACTTCAGAATCCTCTGCCCTTGCAATAGCCCTGGAACCCGGATCGTCCCGATACCTGACCGATAGCGCTAATATCCTTGCCTTACCGGCGGCATTGCAGTCACCCCTCCCGGACAGCTATTTATACACCGCTCAGCTCAACAGCTCGCTGACCCGGGACTTACTGGAATATCAGTTTCGCAAAAAAGCGAGTCCATCCGGCAGTGGAACCGGAACGCGAATGGTATTTAACCAAAAACTGGAAGGTACTATTCTGGCCGGGCCATTCTTCCTGAAAAACCACCTGACCGGTCGCCTGGACATCGCCGTACAGGACGATCAGCATCAGTTATACCTGTATTCAGATACCGGCAAATTGTTCTGGAAAAAGTCCTTGTCAGGACCCATTCAAGGAAAAATCGGGCAGGTAGATCTCTTTAAAAATGGCCGTTGGCAAATGGCCTTTACCACACCCGGCAACCTTTGGATCCTCGATCGGAATGGAAGAAATGTCGCGCCTTTCCCCAGGGAGTTTCCAGGTGGAAATCTGGGACCCCTGGCTGTATTTGACTACGAAGGAAATCAAAACTACCGCCTGGTATTTAGCCAGGGGAGTAAAATACACATGTATGACGGACAGGGTAAAGTAGTTCGCGGCTTTAAATACACCGATGCGGGAAGCTCGGTGCTCGGTGCGCCCCAACACTTTAGGGTTGGCACCCGTGATTACCTTGTTTTTCGGTTAGAAAGTGGACGTTTGGAAATTCGAAACCGCGTTGGAGATACCCGGGTAAGTGTTAAAGATCGCTTTGATTTTTCAGGGAATGGGGTTTACTACTACCGGGATGCCTTTGCCTTTACCGAAAAGAATGGAACTTTAGTCACCATAACGCCCCGGGGCAAAATAGGCCGAAACCCCTTTAGCCTGGCTGGGGATCACGGTATGTTCGCGACAGCCAAAACCCTGGCGTTGGTCAATGAAAATCAGCTACGGGTAAAAGGAAACACCACTGATCTGGATCTCGGGGTGTATACCGGACCTGTTATCTTTTACCTCTACGATATCATCTATGTGGCCCTGACCGATATCCAAAGTCAGCGGCTCTATTTGTTTAGAAGCGATGCCTCGGGAGTTAGCGGCTTCCCAGTAGAAGCCAACGGCATTCCCGATATGGCCGATACCGACGGGGATCGTAACCCCGAACTGGTAGTGCGCTACCGGGACAGTGCTTTTGCACTCTATCGACTCCAACGATAGCGTCGCTACCATCGATACGCTCTGGACTGCGACTTATACAACGACAGGGATCACTTTAGAAGGAAATCCTTACCTTCCAAATAGTTAATCCTTTCTTACGAGACACCATGAAAACCAATACTACAAAGCACCTGAGGATTTTGGGTGTATTTATCCTGTTTAGCCTATTTAGTTTGCCTGCTGCACATGGGCAGCTCCTGAAGAAATTAGGTAAGCGCGCCGAGCGCGCCGCGGAACGCACCATTGAGCGCCGTGTCGACAAGGAAACCTCAGAAAAGACAGACCAGGTACTCGACAGTATCCTGGAACCCGGATCCAAAGCACCCGATAACCCCGTACCTCCAGACACCCCCGATACCAATACCGGCCAAAATGAGGGGCAGTCTCCAAATGCCGGAGGCGGCAGTACCACCGGAAATGTAGGGGGCAGTGCTTCCGGACCCCGATCCCTGGAAGTGTACAGCAAATTCGATTTTGTCCCCGGGGATGAAATCCTGTTCTTCGATGATTTTGGAGATGATTTCATAGGCGACTTTCCGGCCAAGTGGAATACGAATGGAACAGGAGAAGTCGTAAGCTTTGACGATGGCAGTGGAAAATGGTTCGAATTGCAACCAGGTAGTAGCACCTATTATGTGGCAAACCTAAGCGGCCTTCCCGATGATTACACTATTGAGTTCGATATAGAGAGCATCGGGATGGACAAACAGACTTCATCCAACGCTCTTTTAAAGGTAATACTGGACGACAACGACACCTTTAGATATGGTGGCAATACAGCCTGGGTCTATCTTCCATTTTGCCAGTACACCCCAATCGGCGTAAGACTTTGGAACCAGGTAGATCGACAACGAACCATTAGCAATACGATCAAGGCGGATCTTCGTTCCATCATGACCAGTCGACCACATATCTCCATTGCCGTTAATGAACAACGGTATCGCTTGTATATCAATGAACAAAAATATGTAGACGTCCCCAGGATGCTTGGTCCCGGCAGCCCAGTAGACTACTTCAAACTGCAATTATCCGGAACCAAACTGGGTAAAGAAAGGGTATTCGTTACCAACTTAAGAATAGCCAAAGGGGGTGAAGACTTGCGCCGTAAATTGCTTGCAGAGGGCAAAATCTCCACGAATGCCATCCTTTTCGATTCCGGATCGGCCAACTTGCAGCCGACATCTATGGGGGTTATCCGACAGATTTCGCAGGTATTAATGCAGGATAAGGCCATGCGACTTCAAATTATCGGTCATACCGATTCAGATGGCGAGGATGCAGCCAACCAATCGCTATCCGAAGCCCGGGCTGCAGCTGTTAAAGATGCCCTGGTAACCATCTACAATGTCTCCGGGGAACGCCTCGAAGTAGCTGGTAAAGGCGAATCCGAACCCGTAAGTGATAATTCCAGTCCTAGCGGCAAGGCCAAGAATCGCCGCGTTGAATTTATTAAAATCCAATAAGCCAATCCCATGAAGAATTTACTAAACCCTGCAAATCTGAAGCCCTTAAAGCCCGCCTCACTTGTTGCCTTAACCACCCTCTTGTTATTTTTTTTAGGTCCTGGCCTAAAGGCACAGAATTGCAGCACGTACTATCCCATCGAAGAAGGGGTCCGTTTGGAATACAAACTCTACGGGAAGAAAGATAAACTGGAAGGTACACAATGGCAGGAATTCACCGAGGTAACATCCACCGCTGGTGGTGTGGAAGCTACGGTGCAAATGGGGTTTGCCAACGCCAAGGGGAAAGAAGAATTCACTTCGTCTTATTCCATGAGCTGTAACGACAACGTGGTCCATATCGATTTCGAGTCCTTACTCTCCAGCGCCATGCTACTCCAGCAGGAACAAATGGAAGCAGAAATAACAGGAACCGACCTGGAACTTCCCAATAATCTGGAAGTAGGCATGGAGCTCCCCGATGCTGATGTTCAGATGAAACTGAGTATGGGAGCGATGAACATGAATATGGAGGTGAACACTACTGACCGCAAGGTCGAAGCCAAGGAATCCATTACCACAGAGGCCGGAACTTTTGAGTGCTATGTGATCTCCAGCAACACCCAATCAAAAATGATGATGGCCGACAAAACCTTTCCTTCGAAACTTTGGTTGGCCGAAGGAGTGGGCATGGTCAAGACGGAAACGTACAATCAGAATGGCAAGCTGATCAGCCGCATGGAGTTGAGTGGCATTTCCCGTTAAACCGCCTGGGTCTCCGCCTCGAAAAGTTCCATAAAATGATGGAGGAGGCGTGCTTTTACCTCCCGGGTGGGCACAGCGCGGCCGAGTTCGGCTTGCAGGGAAGTCACGCCTTTATCCCGTATGCCACAGGGGATCATCAGATCAAAATAGCTCAGGTCCGTGTTTACATTAAACGCAAAGCCGTGCATGGTAACCCAGCGGCTGGCGCGCACGCCCATGGCGCAGATCTTTCGCGCACGAGATGTTCCAACATCGAGCCAAACTCCGGTTTCTCCTTTGGAACGCTCCCCTTTAAGCCCATAATCGGCCAGGGTGAGAATCACCATTTCCTCCAGCAGGCGCAGGTATTTATGGATATCGATAAAGAAATTCTCGAGATCAAGGATCGGATAGCCTACAATTTGACCGGGGCCATGGTAGGTAATATCGCCCCCACGGTTAATGTGGTAGAAGGAAGCCCCCCTGGATTCCAGGATTTCCTTACTGGCCAGTAAATTGGTCTTATCCCCACTTTTCCCCAGGGTAAACACATGGGGATGCTCCACAAAAAGAAAGTAGTTCGGGGTGACCAAACCAGCGTTTTCCCGCCTGTTGCGAATTTTGATATCGAGGATACCCTGAAAACGACGTTCCTGCTCTTCCCAGCACACGCCAAAATCCATGAGTCCGAGATCTTCGACAGCTACCTGTTTATTCATAGTGCAAAGGTAGGCATCCGCCGCGAGAGCTTCAATCTTCAAGGACTACCTCCAGATCCAGGATTTTGGGATCCTTGAGGTAGTCGACCAGGTCGACCTGCCGGATGAGGGTTTTCCCATCAATACTCAGGGTAGCTTCAGATGCTGTAGTGGATTTAACCCGTGAAGGGAAGTGGATTTTAAGGGTATAGGTAGATCCGGAAAGGAAGGATGCGGATTCCGCAAGGCTATCCGCCTTCATTTTGTGCCGCTCCGGGTCGGTAATAGTAGTCTGCCTTTTAAAGACCCCTTTCCTAAAGCTGAATTCCATTTCACTGGTGCCACGAATTTCCGGGGTAGGTGGTGTTCCTCCCGCACCCGGAGTATTTTCCAGAGCACTGGCATCCTGAAAAGTTTCGAAAGTATCCCCAATTGCAGCGATATCATCGAAATCACGTCCAAAGGACAGGGTCATCTCCTCCGTCTCCGGATCTGCTTTTATATGCATACGGTAAGGTCGCAGTTTCTCCAGCCGCTCTTGTTCCTCCGCAGATAACTGGGCGATACTATCTTTCTTCTCGTCCAGAATATCGGAAAAATACATCACGGAATCCATAGCCTTGGTTTTTTCCACCGTATCGTTAAGTGCCCCCGCCATGGCCATCATTTCCGAAGCATCAAAACTCAGGGATACACTTCCGGTACCATCCGAATTTATGTAGATGTCCTCCGTAAAATTACAGGCTGTAAGGGTCAGGGCGAGGCAGGGGATAAAGGCCAATGCCCTTCCGCGTAATTGTGCTGTTTTCAGAATCATGTCGTCAGTTCGGATTGTTGAGGATAATCAGGGCCGCAATAACGCCGGGCACCCAACCGCATAATGTTAAAAGTAATACAATCAGAAACGATCCACAACCCTTACCAATTACGGCAAGCGGCGGGAATAAGATGGCCAGGATTACACGAAGCAGACTCAAAACGATAATGGAGATACGATTCAACCATAGGTCGCAGCAGGGTGGAAAATGTTACATTTTCCCTTACTTTTAGAATCGTAACTATGACTATCGGGAAAAACATCCTTCTCCTTGGCCTGTGGCTTAGCTGTGGTGTGCTACATGCCCAGTACTATTTCGCGGGTGAACTGGGCGCTGAAAATGCAAATAAGGAGGTGTACCTGTCCCTGATCGAGGATTTCAGGAAGTCTTCCCGCCCCTACGCGGATCAATTTGTGAGCCGCACGCGCAGCGATTCCCTGGGGAGGTTTGAATTCCGGGGGAACATGCTCAATATTTCCAATCGCATCTACAGCATACACCTCGATGGATGCGCCTCGGAATCCCTGGAAAATGGACACAGTGCTACCCAATGTGATCAGATACAATCCATAAATTTTATCGCTTCCAACCAGGACACCCTGTATTTTCCCAGCAGTTTTGCCGGCCAAATATTCTGTACTATTGAGGCTGCCAACCCAAACGCAGCGGACCTGCTGTCGGTAGAAGAGGAACGACTGTTTATGGCTCAGGATTTTGCCGAAGTTCAAAGTCCTGCAAGTCTGAAACTCCGTAGCGAACACTGGTATGACAAGTGGAAAGCGATGGGGTTGGCCAGTGGAGAACCCCTTACGGAACTGTATATCTATACCTTCCTATCCGAGCGAAGCAGCCTTACTCGGGAGCACTACCTCGATAAATTGCAAACGGACACCTATTTCCAGGGTTTACTGGAAAGGCTGCAGCTAAAGTATCCCGAAGCTTCCTTCACCGAATTATACGCCCGGGAATTACAGGCCGATCAGGCCATGCTTATGGGCGATGCGGATTTACTGCCCTGGCCTACCCTGTTGCTGGCAGGCCTGTTACTCCTTTCATTGCTTCTAAATGCGGGCTTATACCGCGGCCTTCGCAAAGCCAAAACGAACTCCACCCCGATAACTGATAAACTGACTTCCCAGGAAAGACGCATTGCCGAAGCCATCCTTTCCGATGCCACGAACAAAGAGATCGCCCAGCAACTATTCATTAGCCACAGTACGGTTAAAACCCATATCAATAACCTGTATAGTAAGGTTGGTGTAAGCAATCGGGAGGAACTGAAAAAACAGCTGAAACTATAAATCCACCCCGGGTCTAGTCCCTAAACCCACCCGGTTTTCCTTGATTCCAGGCCCTGGCTTCCTGCATATTCGCAAGCAAAACCATACGATTATGTTTGCGAATTCAAAGATTACCGGGTCTTTATCCCGGCCAACCCTGTACCCTTTTATGTTGTTATTTACCCTGCTCGTATCCGCATTAAATACCGGGGTATCGGCCCAAACCTATCCGGAGGAAATTGTTCTGGAGAATGGGCGGCGTTTCCTGGTAGGACCGATGAATCCGGAAGACCTTGAACAGGGTAGCTACCAAAACTGGTATACCCCAGGTGTTGAACAATACACCCCAGATACCCCACTGCTGAAGAATCTCAAACCCTTGCTTAACGACGTAGCCATACAGGTATTCCTGGGTACCTGGTGTGGAGATAGCCGACGGGAAGTTCCCCGATTTATGAAACTGCTCCAAAGTTTGGATTACCCTATGGAGCAGCTCCAGTTCATCGGCGTGGATCGGCGTAGTGAATTTTACAAGCAAAGTCCAAACGGGGAACACATCGGTAAGAATATCCTGCGCGTGCCTACCTTTATTCTACTGAAAAATGGTGTTGAAATCGGCAGGATTATCGAACGCCCGAATATTAGTCTGGAAGCCGACCTTTGCGATCTGCTGAGCTGCAGCCCAAAGCTACCGGACGCACAGGGGGAATAGTCTGTAGCCTTCGAATGCTTATCCCTCAATCGGAATTGAAGTCCGCTTCTAAAATATGCCGGCAAAAACGTAATTTTGCACTTTACTTTTTCAAGGCATGCAACTATCCGAACAGGAAATCATTCGCAGAGATAAGCTAAAAAAGCTCAGGGATTTAGGGATCGAACCTTTCCCCGCAGCCCAATACCCGGTCAACACCCTTACGCGAGATATTCGCGAGCACTACGAGGAAGGCAAATCGGTAAACCTGGCCGGACGGCTCATGTCACGACGGATTCAGGGGAAGGCCTCTTTTGCGGAACTGCAGGACAGTACGGGCAGGATACAGGTGTACTTTAACCGGGACGAGATCTGCCCGGGGGAAGACAAAACCCTGTATAACGAGGTTTACAAAAAGCTACTGGATATCGGGGATATCCTTGGGGTGGAAGGAGAACTCTTCACCACACAGGTAGGCGAAAAATCCGTCTTGGTCAAAAATTTTACCGTGCTGGCTAAGGCCCTGCGTCCACTCCCCCTGCCCAAGAAAGATGCCGAAGGGAATGTCTATGACGAATTCAATGACCCGGAGCAACGTTATCGGATGCGCTATGTAGACCTTGTCGTAAATCCCAAAGTCCGGGATACTTTTGTCAAACGCACCAAGGTTACCAACACGATTCGTTCCTTTTACAATGAGAAAGGATACCTGGAAGTAGAAACCCCTATCCTGCAACCCATTCCCGGGGGAGCAGCAGCGCGGCCATTCGTTACGCATCACAATGCCCTCAACATTCCCCTTTACCTGAGGATTGCGAACGAACTCTACTTAAAGCGCCTTATTGTAGGGGGCTTTGACGGCGTCTATGAATTCTCCAAGGATTTCCGAAACGAAGGAATGGACCGCACCCACAACCCGGAGTTTACCGTAATGGAACTCTATGTGGCCTACAAGGACTATTTCTGGATGATGGATACCACGGAGCAATTACTGGAGCGGGTGGCTACCGAAGCCAACGGGAGCACCCGGGTACAGGTAGGAGAGCACCTGATTGACTTTACAGCACCATACCCTCGTGTACCCATCCTAGATGCTATCAAAGAACACACCGGCCATGACGTTAGCGGCATGGGGGAATCGGAATTGCGCGAGGTTGCCAAATCGCTGAATCTGGAGGTAGATGAAACCATGGGTGTCGGCAAACTCATCGATGAAATTTTCGGGGAATGTTGTGAGCACCACTACATCCAGCCTACATTCATTATTGACTATCCGGAGGAAATGAGCCCGCTGACCAAGGCACATCGAAGCAAACCGGGGCTTACGGAGCGTTTTGAGCTTATGGTCAATGGAAAGGAAATTGCCAATGCCTATTCCGAGTTGAACGACCCGATCGACCAGCGGCGCCGGTTCGAAGAACAACTTCGTCTCTCTGAAAAAGGCGATGATGAAGCCATGTTTATCGATCAGGATTTCCTGCGCGCCCTCGAATTTGGAATGCCCCCCACCTCGGGTATCGGGATTGGAATTGATCGGCTGGTAATGTTGCTTACCAACAACGCTTCCATCCAGGAAGTGCTGTTCTTTCCACAAATGAAGCCTGAAAAGAAACCGATCGCTTTGAGCGAAGAGGAAAAAGCAGTGCTTGACATCTTAAAAACCCAAGGGGAGATGGAACTGGGAGCTTTGAAATCCCAGAGTGGCCTCAGCAACAAAAAGTGGGACAAAGTAACCAAAGGATTGCGCCAGAAAGAACTGCTCGAAATTTCAAAAGACCACGATGCCCTGATCGCCCGGTTTACAGGTTAAAATACCTCCCGAAAACCGGATGATTCTCGAGTAGCATACTCAGTTTCGCATTCCAGCTTAAGTTTTCAACGTCTTCGGTTACTGGATACTGCCAATCGTAAAAGGCATAAGATTGCACGGGTATCTTGACGCCATACAGTTTGAGATAGCCAAATTCTTTGTTTTTGGGGCGGAAGTTACCGATAGCTTCCTCCAGGGCTGCAATCATTTGATCGCGATCGTAGGTCTTGGGTAAATATTCTCCAAGAAGTTCGGTAATCTGGCCATTATCGGCCAGGCCGTTGTAAAAAACATGGGGTAAAAGGGTCTTGATGGCCTTCTCGGATTTCCCCTGACCAAAGTAGACCCTCGCATAAAGCGAAGCCTTGTAAATGGCACTTGCTGTAAGTTCATTTCCGCAGAAGTGCTTGTAGGGATACACCTTGTCGTATAGATACACATAGGTTTCCGCCTTGTCGTATTGCCTGGCTTCCAGGTAGAGCTCGGCCAGGTGTGCAGCGCTTCGATTCTTGAACAACGCATATTGTTCCATAATGCCTCCATAGGGCTCCAATTCATCAAAATCAGATTTCATAATCTCCTTAAAGGCGATTATGGCTTCCTCGGATTTACCGAGTTCCCGGAGCAAACTAGCCCGATTGTACATGGCCCTGGGTCGCAATTCGGAGTAAGGATGGGCGGCGAGAAATCGTTCAAACCCCAGGAGGGCGGGCCAGTAATCCCCGTCGTAGTATAAATCCGTTAAATCATCGAACCAGCTTTCCGGTGTTCTGGGAGTGGACTGCGCAATCCCGGTGAATACAGAAAAAATTGCAACTAAAAGGACCAGATTTCTCATAACTTCTTGCTTTGGAATCACAATTTGAAAAACCCAACCAGGCAAATCAAGCGACTTTGAGTGAACGCGACGTTTGGTTGGGCCAGCGCATATTACCGGCCAGTGTCACAAAAAAAAACCCTAGCTTAGGCCAGCAATTCTTCCATCTATGGAACGCACAAAGGGAATAGGCCTGATAGCCGGGCCGCTCGTCTTTTTACTACTGGCCTTCTGGCCGGGGGGCCTGGTCTCCCCCGAAGGCGACAAGGTGCTGGCCATGGCTGCCTGGATGGTAATCTGGTGGATTACCGAGGCCGTTTCCATTTCCGTTACAGCCCTGCTCCCGCTACTGCTTTTTCCCTTGCTGGGAATTATGGAACTTCCGGATGTCGGGGCCAATTATGGCAGCCCGATCATCTTCCTGTTTTTTGGTGGATTTGTGCTGGCCCTTGCCCTTGAAAAAGTAAACCTGCACCGTCGGATTGCCTTAACGATAATCAATAAGACAGGAACCGGGCCGCAGCGTGTGATCCTGGGCTTTATGATTGCCACGGCTACCCTTTCCATGTGGATTAGCAACACGGCCAGTACGGTGGTCATGCTTCCTATTGCCCTATCCGTCATCCACCTGCTCATTGCCGACGAAGACGGGTTCACCGCCAAGGATAAGAATTTTGCCCTGAGCGTCATGCTCGGGATTGCTTTTTCCGCGAATGCAGGAGGAATTGCCACGGTGATTGGTACACCGCCGAACTCCGTATTGATCGGGTTACTGGAAAACGAGTATAACATCGAAATTTCCTTCTTGCGGTGGATGACCATTGGCCTTCCGGTATCGCTCATCCTGATCACCATTTGTTATCTCGTACTCGTAAAATGGATGTTTCCCTGTAAGGGTCTGGAGTTCGCAGCTTCCCGGGATGTCATAAAAGACGAGTTGCACAAATTAGGACCGGCCAGTGCCAAAGAAAGGCGGGTACTACTCATTTTTGGCATCACGATCTTCCTGTGGATATTCCGCACCCTGATCAACGACCTGATTCCTGGTCTGGGCCTGACAGACACAGCGATCAGTATGTTTGGTGCCATCCTGTGTTTCGCCCTACCCTTCAATTTTAAGCGGGGGGAATTTATTTTGGAGTGGAAAGACACTTCCCGCCTGGCCTGGGGGATACTCATCCTTTTCGGGGGTGGGTTGGCGCTGGCCAGGGGAATGTCGGCCAGCGGACTGGTCGATATCGTTTCAGGCGCCATCGCACAGAGCGAGATCAGTATACTTTTTACAGCCTTCCTGTTAATCTCCCTGATGTTGTTCATGACGGAACTCATGAGTAATGTTGCCCTGGTTGCCGTGCTGGCCCCCGTGGTGGCGGGAATTGCTATCGGGTTGGAAATCCCTATGTTGCACTTATTGATCCCGGTTACGATAGCCAGTAGTTGTGCATTTATGCTACCCATGGCCACACCTCCCAATGCCATAGTCTTTGCCAGTGGCTATATCAAAGTGCATCAGATGGCCCGGGTGGGCTTTATCCTGAATTGCATATCTATTGCACTCCTCGTCTTGCTTTTCCAGTTTGTGATCCCACTGCTTTTCTAATAGTGCCCCGGTTACCACAAAAGTAAAGCCCCTGCTGATGCAAGGGCTTTACCGCTGACTAATTCAAATAATTGACGCAAAATGAGAATATGCTATCAATAGAAGTAAACCCTGTTCCCCAGGGCTTCTATTTAAAAGACGGCGGTCAGAATTAATTGTTACATCCGCAGCGGTAGTTTAACCTATTCTTAGCATTCCGATAAAATGCACATATCTTCTATAAACGGCCAAACCTCCCATATTCAGGGGGTTTCCATTCATCGAGCTGACAACAAGAGGAGGGGTTTTAACATCAAAAAAGGGCAGATTCGCCACAAATCACAAAATGAGACCTTTTTAGAAACTAAGTTTGATTCAAACAAAATCACCCCCGAATCATGGAAACTTACAAAACCAAAAGCTTAATCTACTTTGCTTGTTTTCTAATGAGTGCCTCCATCTGCTATTTCGTTGAAAGTAACCAGCATGTTCAAGCTGAGCAATCGCAAACGGAATTGGCGAAAACAGCGGTAGTAGCCGACCAGCTTCCTGCTCTCTAACTTTTTCCCCCTGTTAATTCCTTCACAAAACACGAAAGGACATTAAACGTTTCGTACGCATTTACTTCTAAAGGACATAACCTTTAATAGCAGATGATATGAAACATTTGATCGCAGCCAGCGCCTTGCTGGCTACCCTGACCCTGAGTGCTCAAAAAGGCGAGCGCCAGCAACTAAGTCCAGAGCAACGCGCCACGCTCAAAAGCAAAGAAATGGCCTTGCACCTGGATCTTAGTGAGAATCAGCAACAGCAAGTAGCCCGTCTCCTGGAAGCGGAGTTTGCGGAAGCCCGGAAAATCCGGGAGTCTCAGAAAGCGAGTGACAAAAGCGAAATCGATCGTTTTGAGCGCCGCAATGCACAACTAAACCGGCAACTGGCCCTAAAGGCTGAGCTAAAAAACATTCTGAATGATGAGCAATACGAGCGGTGGCAAAAACATCAGCACCGCAAAATGGCTCAACGCAGGAACCGTTCCCCACATAAACGGGATGGCCATCACCGCCGCGGACAGCATCGGGGTTAACCCGAGGAGCAGGACTGCGGTCCTGCTTTTTTTATACGAAACCGACAGGGAAAGCGTTCTGTCATAAAGTCTTATCGATGAAATACCTCTTCAAAATTGCAGTACTCCTGGTCTTGGGATTGAGTTCTACAGTAGCGGTTGCTCAAAGGTCCTCCGGAAAAAAGGGCAAAAGAAAATCCAACGCTAAACCCACTCTTGTAGTGGAATCTGCAGCGCAAAAAGGAATTGAAGAGGCAAATCGACTGGCCCGTCAACACGGAATTGAAAATCCGGGGAAAATAAAGAAACTCCAGAAGGCCAGTATCAAATACTTTGAAGCCCGGGAGTTACTGGAATCTTCATACGGGGAGGAACAAGTTAAAAGCGGGGCGGCCCGAGGTCGCAATGCTACGTTAAAGGGCGCATTGAATCGCGGACAGGGCAACGCCTATGGCAGGAAGAAACAAAAAAGATCGCCTTTGTACCGGAATCGCCTGAAAGCACTGGAAACGGCTTATGGCGAAGAACTACGCGAAGTATTGCCTGAGGGCTAATCTAAGATACTACCAATTCGAAAACAGTTCCTCGGCTGCCGCTATGGTATTGTCGAGATCTTCATAGGAAAGCGCATCGTTCAGGAAGTAGCTTTCAAACGCACTTGGGGGAAGATAAACACCCCGATCCAGCATCCCGTGGAAATACCGGTTAAAATCCGGGTTATTTCCCAGGGCAGCCGAATCAAAATCGACTACCGCTTCCGCCGTAAAATGTAAACTGATCATCGATCCAAATCGGTTGATCGTATGGGGGATTCCTCTCTCCTGAAGCGTTTTTTCAAGGCCCTTATGTAAATAGGCAGTCTTATCTGCGAGACGCTCAAAAACCTCAGGATCCCGATTCATTTCAGTGAGCATCGCCAATCCCGCAGCCATAGCCAGCGGGTTTCCACTCAGCGTTCCGGCCTGATAGACCGGTCCTTCCGGAGCCAGGTGGGACATAATATCCGCAGAGGCAGCAAAAGCACCTACGGGTAAGCCACCCCCTATTACCTTTCCAAAAGCAGTAATATCCGCCTTGATATTCAAGGCCTGCTGAGCCCCTCCTGCTGCCAGGCGAAACCCGGTCATTACCTCATCGAACACCAGGAGAATACCTTCCTCGTCACAGAGTTCCCGAATCCCTTCTAAAAACCCGGAGGCAGGGGGAATACACCCCATATTTCCAGCAACAGGCTCCAGAATAATTCCAGCGATTTCTCCTCGGTTCGCGGCTACCAGCTCCCGTACATTATTCAAATCGTTGTAACGCGCCAGCAGGGTGTCCTGGGCGGTTCCCGGAGTGACCCCCGGGCTATTCGGGCTACCAAAGGTAACGGCGCCGCTCCCAGCCTGAATCAGGAAAGCATCGGCATGTCCGTGATAGCATCCGGCGAATTTTATGATCTTATGTTTCCCCGTATAGCCACGCGCCAAGCGAATGGCACTCATACACGCTTCAGTACCACTGTTGACAAATCTGATCTTGTCGATATTGGGCACCATGGAGACGGCCAGGGAAGCCAATTCGGTTTCCAGGGCAGTGGGCATCCCGTAAGAGGTACCTTTTTTTGCGCGTTGGATTACAGCTTGCAGCACGGGTTCAAACGCATGACCAAATAAAAGGGGACCCCAGGAGGAAATGTAATCGATATAGCGGTTCCCGTCCTCGTCGGTGAAGTGGGCACCGGAGGCCTCTTTGACAAAAACAGGGGTTCCTCCTACCGCTTTAAATGCTCTTACCGGGGAATTAACACCCCCGGGCAGAACGGTGTTCGCCTCGCGGAACAAGGCGCTGCTTCTTTGATAACGCATGTTATTTTCGGGCTTTTTCAGGTTGTACTCTCAGGATCTGACCAACAGAAATCGAACTGTCTTCGAGCGAATTCAGCTTCATGATTTCCTCCACGCTCAAACCGTATTTCCGGGAGAGACCGAAGAGGGTGTCCCCGGGCTCAACTTTGTGGGTAAGGTAGGCCCTCCCCGGTTTGAATCGCTTCCCAAGAACTTCCGCATCAAAACGGTCGAGACGATAGCGTTCTACGAGTTCTATGAGTTTGGCAGGATAGCGCCTGTCTGTGGCATAACCGGCGGCCTTTAAACCACGGGCCCAACCTTTATAGTCGTCTTTTTTTAATTCAAAAAGTGAAGCATACCGGGATCGGCTGCTCAGGAAAATACTGTGGTCCCTGAAGGAATAGATCGGGTGGTTGTACTTGCGGAAGCATTCTCCTCTTTCGTCATCGTCGTGCTCTTCATATTCCCCTTCCCAACCTGTATGGCATTTTATCCCGAAATGGTTATTGGTCTTGCGCGTGAGCTCCCCACGACCAAAACCACTCTCCAAGAGCCCCTGAGCCAGGGTAATGCTTGCGGGGATACCATAGGTGCGCATTTCGGATTGAGCAATCCGGGAAAAGGTTTGAATATACTCATCGGGAGAATCGACGGATATAAAAACGAATTTGCCTTTGTCTTCCGGGATTACTGTGGAGCTGGCGTTCTCTGCCGTTCGGATCGATTCTGCACCACGGGCGGAAGAAGCGCTAAAAGAGCGTTTTTTTCCACCGCAGCCGCTCAGTATAAGCGCCGCAAACAGTACCGGAATCCAGATTCTTCTCATAACGGTAGCAAAGTTAAGCCCTTTTTTTGCAAACCTGCGTTTAGTCCGCGATTTCCCTGTACACCCCCGGTATGTATAGCCAGTATTCCGGATCCAGGGGGAATGACACCTCCCCGGATGTCGGCGCATATCCCAAAGAGCATCTTGCCGGTATAAACGCCATCCAGGACCACCCCGGTTTCTTCATACACCGTTCGTATAAAAGCAGCTAATTCCTCCGTAATCTTTCCATAACCCCCAAAGTGATATCCGGTTCTTAAGGTTGCTTCGGGCCCAGTCAAGGAAGCGTCTGAGTCGGATAAACCTTTGAGCGCAGCGTATCCCCAAACGGGCAGCATTCCGGTTTCTCGCAAACCCAGCATTGTGCCTCCGGTACCCACTGGGCAACACACCAGATCGTAGTGGGCATCCCCGGGTTGCAAGATCTCACTGCATCCTTTAATGGCCAGGGCATTGGTCCCTCCCTCCGGGATTATGTATGTATCGGGATAGTCCTTAGCCAGTACTTCCAAGTACTCGGGCTCATGTCTCCGGCTGTAGTCCTGCCTGGAAGTAAAAACCAGTTGCATCCCCATTTCCTGCGCCTCAGCAAGGGTCGGGTTTAAGGGTTGAGTCGCGAGTTCCTCCCCGCGGATCAGGCCTACGGTTTCAAAACCAAAGGCCTTGCCCACTGCTGCGGTAGCGTGAATGTGGTTGGAGTAAGCTCCCCCAAAAGTCAACAGTTGCCTGGCACCCTCCTCCCGGGCTTGCGCCAGATTGTATTTGAGTTTTCGGTATTTGTTTCCCGATAATCCGGGAAAGAATAAGTCCTCCCGCCTGAGATCAAGGGTAATCTCAAAATCGCGCAGCGCGCTTAGTACAAGGCGATCTGTTCTTGGATTATGCGGGCTGCCCGTCACGGGTTAAAAAGTCCAGGAAGGCGTAAGGCTTTCGGTTTTGCAGATATTCCATGTCCTTTTCGAATCCATAAGCCTCGCGCTCAAAACTTATATTCTGATAGGCCCGATAGGGATCGAGATAAAGCAGGGTTCGCACCAGCCATTCCCCAACGTAAAGGATATAGAAGAAGACTACCAGCAATTCGGCTTGCTGGCGCAGGTGGATCCGTTCGTGATTTATGAGCACTGCATCTTCCCGAAGTTTGGCTTCCCGCAAAATAATGAAGGGCCACAAACTAAGCCCGACATAATTGCGGTAGAAAAGATGCCTGAATACGACTATCATGCTCTTTATGAAACGGTTTCCTACAAATATATTGTTTTCCCGGCGTAAATTTGTGGGAGCAGATTAGCTGAGCTTATGAATGAACGCCCCCCATTGGAACCTGAAGATTTTTATTGGAGTCCTGAAGGATATCGCGTATTCACCAAAGAATATCACCTGAAACGCGGGTATTGTTGCCAAAGTGGATGCCGGCATTGCCCCTACGGATTTGATCCGGGCACCGGGCAGATCAAAAGAGACTCAAAATAGCCCTAAAATAGTAGGGTTCGGCATGGTCTTTGTTGTTATTTTTAAAAGAAAAATTGCTAAAAACGATCGATATGAAATCCCTTTTACGTCTCTTACCCGCCCTTGCCATTTTATTGGTTGCCACGAGTTGTATCTCAATCCGTGTTGCCGCGGACTACGACAGGCAGGCCAATTTTACGGAATATCGTTCCTACGCTTTCTTCAAGCCCGGGATCGATAAAGCAGAAATCTCAGACCTGGATAAAAGGCGTATCCTCAGGGCTATCGATGCGGAAATGAAGCAACGCGGCTTTGTTCGCTCAGAGAATCCGGATTTACTCATTAGTATTTTCACGACCGAACGGGAGCAGGTCAATGTCAACAACAACTTCGGCTGGGGCTGGGGTTGGGGCTGGGGTTGGGGCTGGGGCCCTGGATTCTGGGGCGGCGGAAACTTTGCCACCGTCAACACCCAAACCGTTGGCTCCCTGTATATAGACCTTATCGATGCGGATCGCCAGGAGCTAGTCTGGCAGGGTAAGGGAACCGGAAGCCTGAACAACACCTCCAATGTCGAAAAGAAGGAGGAGCGTATCCGGGAATTTGTGGCTAAAATACTGGAGGAATATCCCCCGGTTGTGGTCGCGGCTAACTAGGCACGCCAACGCCTTGTTTTTCGTACCTTAGTAGCATGGAAAACACCTTGAATTCCGGCTATGAAAGCAACCCGATCCTGGATCGGTTGCCCCTGCACTTAAGGCAGTATATCAAGCCGCAGCACTACGAGCAATACACCCCGGTTAACCAGGCAGTATGGCGGTATGTAATGCGGAAAAACGTAGACTATCTCAGTAAGGTAGCCCACAAATCCTACCTGCCCGGGTTAGAGAAAACCGGACTTTCCATCGATAGCATCCCGAACATGTACGGGATGAATCGCATCCTGAAGGAAATCGGCTGGGCGGCTGTTGCCGTGGACGGGTTTATTCCTCCTGCCGCCTTCATGGAATTCCAGGCCTACAATGTTTTGGTTATTGCGTCGGATATCCGACAGCTGGAACATATCGAATATACCCCGGCCCCGGATATTATCCACGAAGGTGCCGGACACGCTCCGATCATCGCCAATCCGGAATATGCCGAATACCTCAGGCGATTCGGAGAGATCGGGTGTAAGGCCATCTCAAGCGCCAAGGACTACGAACTCTATGAAGCCGTAAGACACCTATCGATTATCAAGGAAGCGGAGGGAACCCCTGAATCGGATATCCTCGAAGCCGAACAGCATATCGAAGAATTACAGGCCAATATGGGGCAGCCCAGCGAGATGGCACTGATCCGGAACCTGCACTGGTGGACCGTGGAATACGGTCTGATCGGAACCCCGGAGCATCCAAAGATTTATGGGGCAGGCTTGCTTTCCTCCATTGGGGAAAGCAGTTGGTGCATGACCGATAAGGTTAAGAAAATCTCGTATTCTATAGAAGCTGCACATACCTCGTTTGACATTACCAAACCACAGCCACAGCTCTTTGTGACTCCGGATTTCGCATTCCTGAGCCAGGTACTCGAAGAATTTGCCAATACAATGGCGCTGCGTCGGGGCGGCCTGGACGGGCTTGAGAAACTAATTCATTCCGGTGCCCTGGGAACGGTCGAACTCAGCACCGGGCTGCAAATTTCAGGGGTATTCAGCAATGTGATCGCCCATGATGGAAAGCCGGTTTACCTGCAGACCAACGGAAAAACAGCCCTCAGTTACCGGGAAAAGGAATTGATCGGACATGGTAGCGCCGGGCATGCCGATGGATTTGGCTCTCCGGTCGGGAAGCTTAAAGGCATTAACCTGGCAATAGAGGATATGAGTCCTCGAGACCTGAAAGCTTACAAAATCTATGAAGGGGAACGCGTTCGTCTGGAATTTGAAGGGGGTATCGTTGTGGAAGGAGAAATTATTACCGGTACCCGAAATCTGCGTGGGGAAATCATTTTGATTACGTTTCAGGATTGCACCGTGACCCATGGGGATACCGTACTCTTTAAACCCGAATGGGGGCGTTACGATATGGCCGTGGGCGAACAGATTGTCTCTGCTTTCAACGGTCCGGCCGATCTGAGGAGTTTTGATCTCACCAGCCACGTTCCTTCCGAACAAACCATCAAGGCTAAAATGAGCCCTGCGAAAGAAAAACTCCATTTGCTTTATGCCCAGATCAGGGATTTCCGGGAGGGCAGGAACACCACCATTTCCAGAAACAAGGTCTTTAAGGTTGTTCAGGAAGAATACCCCGAGCAGTGGTTACTGCCCCTGGAACTATACGAGTTGGCCCACAGCGGCGGAGACCAGGAGTTCGCTTCCGAGATCCTGGAACACCTGGAATCTGTAAAAAGAAATCGCCCGGAAGTAGGCCACCTAATCGACGACGGGCTGGCCCTGATTACCGGGGTACCGGTTAAGGAGTAAGGAGTACCCTATTTTTATCTGCCGCGCTTAGCTGAGGAATGTCGGCGTTGCGAACGGCATAGAAGGATAGCTTATTGACGGCCTTGCCCTGACGTACACCCAGTTCCACTGGAATATCCGTTCTCCCGTAATAAATACTTCTGGAGGCCAGCTGATCTCCCGCCTTGAGCCCGGCTTGTTCTGCAGCAGACCCAGGCGAAACAGCAATAATCTCCGTCCCGTCTTCAGACGCTTGGAATCCCAGGTCAAAGAGTTCTGCTCCTACTTCAAAGTCGAGTCCCATCTTTTCAAAATGGGCAGTGAAGTCGATCCATTTGCCTTGTTCGATATGCGCCTCAAAGAAAGGTTCCGGGTTTTCCGGCAGGAATTCCTTCAGTACCTTGAGGAAGCTCACTCTGTCTATCTTTTCATCGGATTCATTAGCGTTTTTCAGAATCTTAAGCATAACATCATCAAGGCTTTTCTCCCCCTGATGGGCACGGCTAATTTCCGAATCCAGGTAAAAGGCATATAGGAATCCGCGCCGATAAGGCAATTCCGAATATTCCCTGTCCCTCCAGAAATTCTCATAATTGATTTCAGAGTTGGGCGCCTCCCCTATCGGAGAAGCCTTAAGCAGGCGAATCTTTTCATTGATATGATCGAGCAGGTAATTGATGTCGAATCCGCCAATTTCGTTTTTAGCGATATTCTTTACCGCATAGTATTCTGTGAATCCTTCGCTGAACCAGTATTGGGCTTCCTCATCGGCATTTTCAATGGCATGTCCGATCCAGTTGTGCATTAACTCATGATTGAATAGATGCACCAATTGTGACAAGTCGGTTTCCGAATTATTAGACATGGAAGTTGCAAAGGAATTGGTCAGGCCGGTTCCTCCGTAACTACTGCCGCGATCCAGGGAAAAGGGGCGCATGGTAACGGTAAAATAATTCTGGCTGTGATCTTTCCAGAAATTTCGCTGTGCAGTTACCGTCTTGAGCAGTACTTCGCGAACTTCGGTATCGTTAAATGGAATCCAGTCGCCGCGTATGGCCAACAGAAGCCGGTTCCCGTTGATCTCTTCTTCGTGGATACGATAATCGCCTCCGACGAAAATGGAGCTGTGGAATTCTTGCCAGGTTATCCCGCGTAAAGCCTGATTGCGCTCCTGGCTGCCAAAACTATTGTGAATTATCTGCTTATCGGACCAGCCTTCCCATTCGATGTCTACGCGAGCCTCTGTTTGGGTATCCTCACTCAGGTGTTTGGGTATCGCAAACAGGTTGTGACCAAAGACATGAAAGTATTCGGGTTGAATGATCGGACGGTAGGTAGGATCCCGACCTTCCCGGGAAAATGGGGTATCCTGAATCAAGGTGTATTGTAATCGCAAAGGGTCGTCATTATTCCCGTGCTTGATAGCGATCCAACCACTGTCGCGATTCACTTCCAACGCGCCCTGGGCAGAGAGCAGCACCGGGTCTTTGAGGCTATTGTAGAGGTCTTCCTGGCCCCAGGCGCTATTTTGGTATAGAATCTCCGTTGTACCGTCGGGATCAGGTGATGTGGTCAGGGTAATCTCAAGGGCAGGTTGTCCCTCATAAGTCGTTGAGGCTACCTCGTATTCCACGTGGGCGTCCTGTTGAGAACAGGATATGAATAGCAGGGTCAGCAGCAGGATGCTTAGTTGTCTCATCTAAAATCAGTTTGTAATAGTAGACGAGTTCCGACCCGCTTTGTTTCAAAACTTGGCCATTAATTTAATCGAGAAGTAATTTTTCCGGGGGAGGAAGAACCCCACTGAGGTCGTCCCCATAAACAACCGTCCAACCCAGTTCCCGGCTTAGGGCAAAGAAGCCTGCCAGTTCCGTAAGCAGCCGGTTTTGGGCGTTCTCTTTAAGCCCGGAACGCAGGATTTTTTCTTCTATGGAGTTGTTCACGCGATCCTTGATTGCATTGTAATCTTCGGCACCGAAAGGGTTCAGATAGTCGGCCGTTACATCGTAATATTCCAGTTCAGGCCGGATGGCAATTTCCGGCTCCGGAATTCGCACAATACGCAGGGTTTTTGTTTCCGGATCGAGCTCGTAGGTGAGTTGCTTCAGGTCATAACTAATACTCGCCTGGGCATTCACCACTACAAGGGCCTTTTTTTTCGCAGAAAGCAAGGCCCCGAATAATTCACGGGAATCTTCATAGGAGTAGACCTCGGCAAAATGGCCCTCAGTGACAATGAGTTTGGAAACCTGGGAAATTTCCTTTTCGATGAGCCTGGATTCTTCCCGAATAGTTTGCTGCTCCATGGCATCCTCCGTACAGGAACGGTAAATGAGGATTACCCCAAGGGTAATGATAACACCGGCTAAGAATCGCTTCATAAAGTCCTTGCTTATTCTATATACGCGCTCAGGCCGGGCTCAGATGTTTCGAACGGCCTAGAGATAGGCCTTAGCTGCCTCCAGTGCAGCCGGGATTCCCCCGGGATCCTTACCTCCGGCGGTAGCAAAAAACGGTTGTCCGCCTCCCCCGCCCTGGATATGTTTGCCGAGTTCCCGGACAATTTGTCCGGCATTGAGTCCTTTGTCTGCAGCCAGGTCTTTGGAGATGTAACAGGTAAGCAGGGCTTTACCCCCCTGGTCAGCCGCGAGGATCAAAAAGAGGTTATCTACTTCTCCTCCCAACTGGAAGGCGATATCCTTCATCCCGGCAGCATCGAGGTCTACCTTTTTCAAGAGAAAATTAACTCCGGCTTGCTCCTGAATTTGACTGCGAAGGTCTTCTTTCAGGTTGCCGGCGCGTTCCTTTTTTAACTGTTCCAGTTCCTTGCGTAAACCGGCGTTTTCCTCCTGCAATTGGCTAACCGCCTTGATCGGATCCTTGGAGCCTTTCAGTATTCCTTTCAATGCCTCCAGGGTAGTCCCGGCTTCCAGATAAAAATCCCGTGCTGCGTCGGAACTTATGGCTTCTATCCTTCGGATTCCGGCAGCGATCGCACTCTCAGAAGTAATCTTGAAATGCCAGATGTCTGCGGTGTTCGCCACGTGTGTGCCGCCACAGAGTTCTATGGATTTACCAAAGCGTACAGTCCTGACCGTATCCCCGTATTTTTCGCCAAACAGCGCCATCGCCCCTGCTGCCAGCGCTTCTTTTACCGGTACCTGTCTGTTTTCTTCAAGGGGAAGTTTTTCAGCAATCCGCGCATTGACAAAGGCCTCCACCTCTTCCAGCTCTTCCTCACTCAATTTGGCAAAATGCGAAAAATCAAAACGCAGGTAGTTGGAATGCACAGCCGATCCCTTTTGTTCCACATGGGTGCCCAGCACTTTGCGCAAGGCCTGGTGGAGTAAATGCGTAGCCGTATGGTTGGAAGCGGTGCGCTTGCGTTGCTGCTCGTCTACCACCGCCCTGAATTCAGCTTTGGTATCCTTAGGCAGATTTTTAGTGATGTGGAGGATTTCGTTGTTTTCTTTAACGGTATCCAGGATATAGGTGACATTCCCGTTGCTGGCCTCCAGATACCCTTTATCTCCAACCTGACCTCCCCCTTCCGGGTAAAAAGGCGTGTTGTCAAATACCAGCTGGTAACGCTCTCCATCCTTTGCACTCTCGACCTTGCGATACTTAATCAGGCGAGCCTCGGCCTCCAGGGTATCATACCCCAGGAACTGGGAGCCCTCTCCCTGATGCACCTGCACCCAATCGTCCCGGTTAATTTCCGAGGCAGCCTTGGAGCGGTCTTTTTGCGCTTGCATGGATTTTTCAAAACCGGCCTGATCCAGGCTATATCCTCGTTCCCTCAAGATCAGAGACGTCAGGTCAATGGGGAAACCGAAGGTGTCGTAAAGCTCGAATGCCTTTTCCCCGTCCAGGGTTTTGCCCTGGGTTCCTTTAAGGGTCTGGTCCAGGAGGCTCAATCCCTGTTCAAGGGTTTTCAAAAATGAGTTCTCCTCTTCCCGGATCACGTTTACTATTAATTGCCGTTGTGCTTTTAATTCGGGGAACGCCTCGCCCATAATGCGGGTCAAAACATCGACCAGCTTAAACATGAAAGGGGAATGCATCCCCAGGAAACTGAATCCATAGCGAATGGCCCGGCGCAAAATGCGGCGGATCACATATCCCGCTCCGGTATTCCCGGGCAGTTGCCCATCGGCTATCGCAAAGGACACTGCGCGAATGTGATCTGCAATGACCCGGATGGCGATATCGGTGTCCTCGGCTTTGCCGTAAGAAACGCCACTAATGGTCTCTATTTCCCGAATAATGGGAACGAATAAATCAGAATCATAGCTGGAGCTTACCCCCTGCAGCACCATACACAGGCGTTCAAATCCCATCCCGGTATCGATGTGTTTTTCCGGCAGCGGTTCCAGGGAACCATCGGCTTTGCGGTTGTACTGCATAAATACCAGGTTCCAGATCTCTACGACCTGGGGGTGGTCCCTATTGACCAGCTCCGCACCCGGGTTGGCTTTGCGCTCGGCTTCCGGGCGAATGTCTACATGGATTTCCGAACACGGCCCGCAAGGACCCTGGTCGCCCATCTCCCAGAAGTTGTCTTTTTTGGAGCCCATCAGGATCCGGCTCTCGGGTAAAATCTTTTTCCAGTGATCGTAAGCCTCCTGATCCATCTCCAGCTTGTCCTCATCCTCGCTACCTTCAAAAACGGTAACGTAGAGCTGGTCCTTTGAAATACCACAGACTTCGGTAAGGAACTCCCAGGCCCAGGCAATGGTTTCCGCCTTGAAATAATCCCCGAAACTCCAGTTTCCGAGCATCTCGAAAAGGGTATGGTGGTAGGTATCGCGGCCAACCTCTTCCAGGTCGTTGTGCTTGCCGCTCACGCGCAGGCATTTCTGAGTATCGGCAACCCTGGGATGTTCGGCCCGGGCAATCCCGAGAAAGAATTCCTTGAAAGGATTCATCCCGGCATTGACAAATAGCAGTGTTGGGTCGTCCTTCATCACCAGCGGGGCGGAAGGGACGATTTTATGTTCCTTTTCTTTAAAAAAAGTTAAAAACTTTGAACGTATCTCCCTGGAATTCATAGTTTAAGCGGGACTAACCTTATATTCCGCTTTTTGTGCGGAACAATTTTTATATTTGCGTATTGCGCCACAAAAATAGGATAATTTACCGTCATGAATAAGGTCAAATATTATTACGATCCCGATACCTTATCCTACCGGAAAATCGAACCGAAAAAATCGAGGAAATACCGAAATGCTTTCCTCTTTATCGTGGGTTCCGTTATTGCCGGCTCCCTTGGCCTGTTACTGCTTTTAAACACAGACCTGTTCAATACCCCGCAGGAGTTGGCCCTGCAACGGGAGCTCAACAACTACGAACTGCGTTTTGAACTCCTCAATCGCAAGATGGATCAGATGGAAGAGGTCCTCACCAACATCGAAGACCGGGACAACAATATTTACCGCCTCTATTTCGAAGCAAATCCCATCCCCGAAGAGCAACGTCGGGCAGGTTTTGGAGGAGTTAACCGCTACAAGTCGCTGGAAGGCTTCAACAATTCCGACATGATCATCGCTACCACCCAGCGAATGGAGGTAATCCAGAAACAAATGGTTATCCAAAGTCGTTCCCTGGATGAGATCACCAAACTCGCTGCTGAAAAAGAAAAACTGCTGGCATCTATCCCAGCCATCCAGCCCGTTTCCAATGAGGAGCTGACACGCATGGCTTCCGGATACGGCTGGCGTTCCGACCCCTTTACCAAGGCGCGTAAAATGCACTGGGGAATGGACTTCACCGCCCCAAGGGGAACCCCGATCTACGCTACCGGAGATGGGGAAGTAACCCGGGCCGACAATTACGCCTCAGGCTTCGGAAAACACATTCGCATTCAGCACGGATATGGCTACATGACCATATATGCCCACCTCAGCAAATACAATGTAAAGAAGGGGCAGAAAGTAAAACGCGGGGACCTGATCGGCTTTGTCGGTAGTACCGGACGAAGCGAAGCCCCTCACCTGCACTACGAAGTCTGGAAAGACGGAGACAAGATTAACCCGATCAACTTCTATTACGGTAGCCTTTCTGCCGAAGAGTTTACCAACATGCTCAAGACGGCAAACCAGGAGAACCAAAGTTTGGATTAATGCAGGTAAACCTCCCAGAAAAAAGGTACTATGCCATCGGAGAAGTGGCCCGGGCCTTCGATGTCAATACTTCATTGATTCGTTTTTGGGAGAAGGAGTTCGATGTGCTCCAACCCAAAAAGAACGCCAAGGGGAACCGGAAGTTCACACCTAAAGACATTCGCAACCTGGAACTCATTTACCATCTGGTCAAAGAACGCGGATTTACCCTGGAAGGAGCCAAGACCCATCTGAAGGAAAACCGCCAGAAAGCTTTGGATACTTACGAGATTATCCGGAAGCTCGAACGCGTTAAAGCCGAGTTGAACAAAATCAAGGATCAACTCTGACAGGAACCCCTGTAACATTCCCCCTTTTTGTACTACTAATATTTCGCTAACCATAATTTTAAACACTATGAAAAAAGGACTTATTGCACTGGTCGTGCTTGGAATCCTGGCCTTTATCCTGGTCGGATACTACATACGCACCAACAACACCATGGTCGAGATGAAAGGAGAAGCCACCAAGCAGTGGGCGAACGTGGAAAGCTCCTATCAGCGCCGTAATGACCTGATTGGAAATCTGGTTAAAACCGTACAGGGAGCCGCCGATTTTGAGCGCGGGACCCTGACCGACGTTATCGAAGCCCGTTCCAAAGCCTCCTCTGTTAATCTGGACCTGGATAACCTGACTCCTGAAAAAATTGCCGCTTTTGAGCAAGCCCAGGCGGGTCTGAGTTCCGCACTTTCCCGATTACTGGTTACCGTGGAGCGCTATCCCGAACTCAAAGCCAATCAAAATTTTGTGCAATTGCAAACCCAGCTCGAAGGCACGGAAAACCGCATCAATGTAGAGCGCAACCGGTTTAACGAAATTGCCGGGGATTACAACATCTATATCGATAAGATACCGGCCAATATCGTTGCCGGCATTGCAGGTTTTGACGCCATGACCCTCTTTGAATCTGTGGAAGGCGCAGAACAACCCGTGGATGTCGAATTTAATTTCGACTAGACCATGTCCGAAGTCGAGGCCTTTTTAAGTCCCGAAGAAGAGCAGGAAATCGTAGAAGCCATACGGCGTGCCGAAACCCTGACTTCAGGGGAAATCCGTGTGCATCTCGAATACACCGATCGTGGGGAACCCATCCGTAGGGCTTGGGATGTTTTTTACCGACTCAAGATGGAAAACACCCGGGAACGTAATGGGGTCTTGCTTTACATTGCCGTCCATGACCACCATTTTGCAATCATCGGGGATGCAGGTATCGACAAGGTCGTGCCCGAAGGGTTTTGGGATACGACCCGGGACCGCATTCAGGAGGAATTTCGCAAAGGCAATTTCAAAGCGGGAATCCTCGCGGGCATCGAGTCGGCCGGGCTGGAGCTAAAAGCCCATTTTCCATTCCGACCCGACGACACTAATGAATTGAGCGATGCGGTATCCAAAGGTTAATTGCGGGGCAAGCGTCACTGCGGTTTATCAAAAATCGCGGTGTAGACTGTGGGAGACACCTCCTAAATTTCTGAGGAGAACACCCCGCAGGCTGCTACCGGTAATAGTATTGACCCTGGCGCTGCTGGTAACCTCAATTGTACAGGCCCAGTACGACATTCCCGAAGTGCCTCCAAAAGGAAAGCAGACCAGCCTGTACGATTATTACGGGCTCCTTTCTGAAGGACAGGCCAGCGCGTTGGAGCAAAAACTGATCCGCTACAGCGACTCAACTTCCACACAAATCGTGATTGCCATCATTCCCTCTACCCAGGGGGAAGACATCCAATACCTGGGCGCGCGTTGGGGGCACGAGTGGAAAATTGGGCAGGAACGGGAAGACAACGGGGTGCTGATCCTACTGGCTCGTGACGATCGGCGGATCGCCATCAATACCGGGTATGGGGTGGAGGAATTCCTAACCGATGCCCGCTCTAAAAGTATCATTGACCAGGTGATCATCCCGGAATTTAAGCGCGGGGATTACTATACCGGACTGGATAAGGGTACCGATGCCGTTTTTCGAGCCCTGAATGGGGAGTTCCAGGGAGAAGGCCCGCAAGGTTCGGGTGGGCCACCCATCGGTGCGTTTTTCCCGATACTTATCTTCATTATCATCGTAATAATCCTCGCATCCCGACGCAATCGCGGAGGCCGGGGTGGCTCAGGGGGAAGGCGTCGCAGGGGGCTTGACATCTGGGATGTGATTATCCTGAGTAACATGGGACGGTCCGGTTCGTCTGGTGGTTTCGGCGGTGGCGGAAGCTTCGGCGGCGGTGGTTTCAGCGGCGGCTTCGGCGGCGGTGGCTTCGGCGGCGGTGGCGCCTCTGGAGGCTGGTAGTAGCAACTTACAAGCAACCAACGCAGCAGCGGCGTATCTTTGGAGTATGGCTATCCCTTTCAAACGCTTATTTACAATTTTGATCACTATCGCAGCGGTCCTACAAGGCTGTAGCGAAACCACGATAGATTGCTCGACAGTTCTCTGCGTAGGCGACAGCCCTATTCGTCTGGAGCTCATTGAAAATGGCACCAACTTACTTGCCGATCCCACCTATACCGAAGCAGACTTCAGTATATCCGGGGATGTTGGCACGGAGGTCACCATTTTTCTTTCGCGGGGATTACAGGGCAATACAGAAGCCTTACTGGAAATTAGTGATAGCAGTTGGCAACCGGGAAATGGCACTTTCAGCTTAAGCCTGCCCGGGGATCGGAGTATTGATTTCTCCACGGTTTTTGGAGAAACAACGGGGGAATGTTGCGGGGGAGCCCTTACCGTAGAACAGCTGCAGTCTCAACAAGTGCCGGTCTCGTCCAATGCGGGCTACTTTACCCTGACCCTGGATTAACAATCAGAACAGATAACTTATCCCGTTGCATTTGCGGAAAATTCCCCTTACTTCTTCCGCATAAAAATGCTCATGGGTACCCCGGTAAAATCGAAGTGCTTCCGGAGTTGGTTCTCCAAAAAGCGCTTGTAGGGATCCTTTACATATTGCGGCAGGTTACAGAAGAAGGCAAACTGCGGATATGGCGTGGGTAATTGGGTAATAAACTTGATCTTCACGTACTTTCCCTTGGTCGCCGGCGGGGGCCGGTTTTCGATAATGGGAAGCATCAGGTCGTTGAGCTTGCGGGTCGGAATACGCCGGCTGCGGTTATTGTAGACTTCCACGGCTGTTTCTATCGCCTTGTATATCCTTTGCTTGTTGGTAGCCGAAATAAAGAGGATAGGCACATCGGTAAACGGCGCAATCACCTCCTTGATTTTCTGGGTGTATTCTTTCACAGAGGCGGTTTCCTTTTCCACCTTATCCCATTTATTGACAAGGATCACGATCCCCTTGTTATTTCGCTCAGCGAGCCAGAAAATGTTCTGTACCTGCCCGTCGAATCCACGGGTGGCATCCAGAAGGAGCAAGCAAACATCCGAATGCTCGATTGCCCGTACCGATCGCATCACCGAATAGAATTCCAGATCCTCCTTGACCTTGGATTTCCGTCGAATCCCGGCCGTATCGACCAGGTTGAACTCGAAACCAAAGCGATTGTAGCGGGTGTCGATACTGTCCCGGGTGGTCCCGGCAATATCCGTAACGATATAGCGGTCTTCCCCGATTAGTGCATTGATAAAAGATGATTTTCCAGCGTTGGGACGGCCGACTACTGCAAACCGCGGCAGGTTTTCCTCCGGGATTTCCTCGTCGGGCAGTACTTTGACCAGGGCATCCAAAAGCTCCCCGGTTCCGCTTCCATTGATGCTGGAAAGGGGATAGTAGTCTCCCAGACCTAGGTTATAAAACTCTACAGCATCCTCAAGGCGCGCAGCATTATCTACCTTATTGACTACCAGAAATATGGGCTTTTCCACCTTACGAAGGAGTCGGGCAACATCTTCGTCCATCCCGGTAATCCCGGCCTCAACATCGACCATAAAAAGAATGGCGTCGGCCTCGGCAATGGCGAGTTCTACCTGCTTGTCGATCTCTTTTTCAAAGACATCATCACTCCCGACCACGTAGCCCCCGGTATCGATCAGCGAGAACTCCTTCCCGGCCCAATCCGATTTACCGTAATGGCGATCGCGCGTAACCCCGCTCACCGCATCCACGATAGCTTCGCGGCGCTGGATCATACGGTTAAAAAAGGTGGATTTCCCAACATTGGGACGTCCGACAACGGCAACAATTCCGGCCATGACCTGATTTTAAGCGACAAAGGTACGTTTCTGGTTTGAAATCCAGGGAATTCCTTTTACCTTGATTGTAAATCTCTTGGCATGTCGCTATCCAACGAAATCGTATTGCGACCCCGTTTCGAAACGGTTCTGGGAGCTCCGGTAGCGCGGGTTCTGGAACAACTATGTGCCCAAACGGAGCCTCCCTTCGAGATCAAACGCTCAGACAACCATGTCTTTGTGCGTTTCCTTAAAGAAGAGACCCACCTCTGGTCTCCCCAATTACACCTCGAACTCCTGGACGAGGAAGAATTTGGGGGCAAGCCGGGAACCACGCGGATTTCCGGGCTCTTTGGGCCCAATCCTACCCTATGGACTTTCTTTATGTTCCTGCATTTCGGGATCGCCACCCTCTTTGTGATCTTCGGCATTTGGGCCTACAGTGCCGCTTCCCTCGGACGCCCTTACGGGATACAGGTAGGTATAATGGTGCTGATGGTGGTGTTATGGATTGTCTTCTATTTTCTGGGAAGGGCCGGAAAAGCAAAGGGAAAGCCGCAGATGAACGCCTTATATGAGCTGTATAAGAGTCGTATATCGAGCTTTACTGCTGTGAATACCCGAAGCGCCTGAGTTGCCTGGGATTACTGCGCCAGTTTTTATTCACCTTTACGAAGAGCTCCAGATGTACCTGCTTGGCGAAGAAAGTCTCCAAATCCTTCCGGGCCTCTACCCCCACCCGCTTTAAGGCACTGCCCTTATGGCCAATGATAATCCCTTTCTGGGTTTCCCGCTCAACCATGATGACCGCATTGATGCGGATGAGCGCTTCTTCCTCCTTAAAGGATTCCGTTTCGATCTCAACAGCATAAGGGATCTCCTTTTTGTAGTTCTGGAGGATTTTTTCCCGAATGATCTCGGAGACAAAAAACCGTTCCGGCCGGTCGGTAAGCTGATCCTTGGGGAAAAACGGCGGTGCTTCCGGTAAAAGCTCCAATAAGCGTTTGAAAACGTTTTCTATCCCGAAGCCTTCCAGAGCCGAAATGGGTACGATCTCCGCTTTGGGCAATTGCGCAGTCCAGTAGGCTACCTGCGCTTCCAATTCCTCCTGGCTACTCTTATCGATCTTATTCAACAGCAGCAGCACCGGGATATCGGAGTTTTTAATCTTCTCAAAGAAAGCGGCATCTTTCAGGGCTTGTTCTCCGATTTCCACCATGTAAATCAACACATCCGCGTCGTCCATAGCACTGCGGACAAAATCCATCATGGATTCCTGCAACTCATAGGCCGGTTTTATGATTCCCGGGGTATCGGAGAGTACCACCTGAAAGTCTTCCCCGTTAACGATACCCAGGATACGGTGCCGGGTAGTCTGGGCTTTGGAAGTGATAATAGATAAGCGCTCCCCAACCAGGGCATTCATCAGGGTCGATTTTCCCACATTGGGATTCCCGATAATGTTAACAAAGCCGGATTTGTGCGGTGTGGAATTGGATTGACCCATTCCAGCCTTCGATTTGTTGTCCTTGTCTTCCATCATCAGGCCTTTTCCGCTTTCAATTTCTTCAAATACTCCTTGGCCGCCTTATTCACCCGAGGTGCCAGCAGGAGAACGGCAATCATATTCGGAATAACCATAAGCGCGTAGCTCAAGTCAATCAGATTCTTTACCAACTCCAGGGATGCCACGGCGGCAAAGACAATCATCAACACAAAATAGACATTGTACAATTTGCCGATGCGCGCATTGGTCAGGAAACTAAGGCTCTTTACTCCGTAATAGGAATAAGTAAATAGAGTGGAAAGCGCAAAGGCGGTCACAATGAGCATGAGCAAGTCGTCCCCGAAACCGAATAAGGTGGTTCTAAAGGCGCTCAGGGTCATAACAATTCCGCTGCCTTCCTCCAAATATGCCCCGCTGAGGATAATGACTACTGCGGTAAACGTACACACCAGGATGGTATCGATAAACGGGCCGAGCATGGCTACCAGCCCCTCGCGAATGGGTTCGTCGTTCCGGCTTTGCCCGTGATACATGGGTGCACTTCCCAGACCGGCCTCGTTGGAAAACATAGCGCGCTTAACCCCGATAATAACCAACCCCCAGAACCCTCCGGTTACAATTGTCTTAAAATTCCAGGCTTCAGAAACGATCATTTTCAGGGCGGGCCAGACCTCTCCGGCATTCATTCCCATCACAACCAGAACGGCAATCAGGTAAAGCAGGACCATAAAGGGCACAATGGCCGAGGCCACCCGGGCAATTTTTTTGAGGCCGCCAAAGATCACAAAAGAAGTAATGATGGCCAGGCCAATCCCGATGCCGAGTTGCCAGTTAAAGGTGCTGGTCTCGATCAGGGTTTCGGTGGGTTCCACCACGCTCATAAAGGTTTCTGTAAACTGGTTGGCCGTAAAGACCCCCAGAAATCCGAAAAGCCCGCAAATACTAAAGAATATCGCTAGCGGCTTCGCTTTGGGCCCTAGTCCCTGGGTAATATAAAACATGGGGCCGCCCTGGCGCTTCCCCTCGGAATCTACCCCCCGATACATGATCGAAAGGCTACAGGAATAATACTTAATACACATGCCGATCAAGGCCGTCATCCAGATCCAGAAGACCACCCCGGGTCCCCCGTCGTGAATGGCAATGGCTACCCCACTGATGTTCCCGAGACCAACCGTGGCAGCAACCGCAGCCGACAGGGCTTGAAATGAGCTTACCTCGCCTTCGGCCTTCTGATCGTCGTACTTTCCGGCAGTTATCGCAATGGCATGGCGAAAAAACCGATACGGGAGCAAGCCGGAATAAAAGACCAGGAACAAACCTCCTCCGATAAGCAAAATAAACATCGGCCATTCGGCATACCCGTTAGCGGCCACTAAAAAATCATTGATTGCTTCCATGAATCAGCAGACTGGTCTGCGCCGAAGGTAAAGATTTTATAACGAACCTCGGATCGGATTTTGTCCTTGGAATCGTATCTTTCTAGGAGCAGAGATCAGGGATAATACTGTAATAAATATTTAAAAACTACTCCAATGGAAAAGTCTGACAGAATAGTTTTGGTTACCGGTGGAAGTCGGGGACTGGGAAGAGATATGGCCATCTCCTTGGCGGCAAAAGGCTTCCATGTTGTACTTACCTACCAAGGTAACGCAAGCAAGGCAGCGGAGGTCGTAAGTGAAATAGAGAGTCAGGATCGTATAGGTGCTGCCCTTCAGCTGGATGTCTCAGATGCGGCAAGTTTTGGGGATTTTGCCAAAACCCTGAAAGAAACATTGAGCTCAAAATTCCCATCTGCTAAAATTTTTGGGTTGGTTAACAACGCCGGCACCGGATATCATGCAACATTTGAGGCCACCGCGGATGAAGGGTTCCAAGCCATGTTCGACATCCACCTGAAAGGACCTTTCTTTCTAACGCAAATATTGCTTCCAATGATGGAAAATGGCGGGAGTATCGTGAATATTTCCTCGGGTTTGACGCGCTTTACATTTCCCGGGTACGCGGCGTATGCCAGCATGAAAGGAGGAATCGAAGTGCTTACCCATTATTTGGCCAAGGAATTGGGGCAACGAAAGATTAGGGCAAATACCGTTGCCCCCGGCGCGATTGAAACTGATTTCGGCGGTGGAGCTGTCCGCGATAACAAGGAACTCAATGCCATGATCTCCAGTTTGACGGCATTGGGCAGGGTCGGATTGCCAGACGACATCGGAGGGGTTGTCGCTTTTCTGTGTAACGATGATTCCAAATGGATCAATGCCCAACGCATAGAAGTTTCCGGCGGAAGTTTGATCTGAGGGACACGCTCGAATTCGCTATTATAATTTTGATTTAACCGAGAATCCTTCGTATATTTGCCGTCCACATCGCGGGGTAGAGCAGTAGGTAGCTCGTCGGGCTCATAACCCGAAGGTCACAGGTTCGAGTCCTGTCCCCGCTACTAAGAAAGCCATCAACGAAAGTTGGTGGCTTTTTCTTTTCCGAAAGAGCGAAGCTTGCTTCGGCTCGGGAGTGAAAGGAAAAGGCGATGGCTCGCGGTAGCGAGGCGAATGGCTTTCTTAGTAAAGCTCCCCCTTCTCAGGCCGCTTTCGAGCTAAGCGAGAAAGCAATCCTGTCCAAAGACAGTCATGCCGGCCGCTTTCGAGCTAAGCGAGAAAGCAATCCCGTTATTCCTACTTCCTGTATATCAATTCGTTGCCTGCAACATTTACCCCCCGCGCATGAAACAACTTATGATTAGGGTTGTTGACCTGGTCAAATTTCATTTCTAAATCAAAAAATCTCATGGTATATCCGCATCGACGGAATTTTGAAGTATTGGCGTTGGCACCGTGAATAATGCGTGCGTCGTGAAGGGAGTACTGGCCTTTTTCCAATTCAAACCAAACTACATCGTCCAGGTCAAAAGTCCCCTGCTTAATTTCCGTCGAAAATGTACTGTTCTCAGGGTCGGACACGTCCTCGTATTCAGAGAATCCATTGTTATGTGTACCGGGAACCACACCCATACACCCGTTAGCAATATTAGAAGGGTCTATGGCCAGCCATATGGTTACGATTTTATCGAGTTGATCGAACTTTCCTTCCCAGTAGGCACTGTCTTCATGCCAAGGGGTCCTGCGGCCCTTTCCAGGTTCCTTAGAAATAAAATGACTACTGAATAACCCAATATTGGGTCCGATAAGGCTTTCAACCACGTTGAGCACCTCAGGAGCCAGCAAATAATCGAGGAGTCGTGGATCGTGAAAATGAGGGGTATCCAATTCATCGGAAGCCTTCTTCCCTTTATTGATCAGATGCTCTTCAAAGATAGTGGTAAGCGCCTGTTGTTTTTCAGCGTCAAAGAGTGGTTTTTCCGGCAAGAGGTAACCTTGTTCCCTGTAAAATGAAACTTGTTCTTTACTCAAGCCTTTCAAGGTTTTGGCAATCGTCATAGTCCCTGGATTTTCTAATTGTCTCATCTGTGACAAAATTCGCACTAATATTTGCGCTCAACTTGATGTAAATGATTGAATTTTGATGGTTTTCTGAATTTACTATGCTTTAATGAATTATAATAAGCATATTTAGGTTATATACTTTCATAATAATATTATTTATTAATGGAAAGCAATGTAAAGATCAGCCTTCGAGAAAAATTGGCTTATGGTGCGGGAGATTTCGCTTCCTCCATGTTCTGGAAATTGTTTTCCATGTTCCTCCTATTTTTTTACACCGATGTCTTTGGGATATCTGCAGCCACGGTGGGAACCATGTTTTTGGTCACCAGAATCTGGGACGCAGTAAACGATCCGGTCATGGGGGTAATTTGTGATCGGACCCGGTCCCGGTGGGGCAAATTCCGACCCTATTTACTCTATTTGGCAATTCCATTTGCCCTTATCGGAGTCCTTACGTTTACAAATCCGGGCCTCTCAGGAACCGCTAAGGTCGTTTATGCCTATGTAACTTACACCTTGATGATGATGGTGTATACCGGGGTAAACGTGCCGTATGCGTCTCTCATGGCAGTGATGACCAGTAATATTGGTGAACGTACCTCCCTGGCCTCCTGGAGGCTAATCGGCGCATTCTCCGGAGGGCTTTTTGTAACGCTAACGGCGAACTATCTCGTTGAATATTTCGGGGCAAATAGCTCCGGAGGAGTCGATTACGGTAAAGGTTATCAGTGGGCGATCACTGTATTTGGTATTCTCGCTGCGACCCTGTTAATACTTACGTTTTTGGGTACCCGTGAGCGGTTAGAACCTCCGAAGGAGGCGCAGAGTTCCTTAAAGGAAGATATTCGGAACCTGCTGAGAAATGGACCGTGGTTTATCCTTCTTGGCGCTGCGATTTTCAATAATATCTTCAACACCCTTCGCGACGGTACCACCTTGTATTATTTCAAGTATTTTATTCAAGATCAGAGCCTGGCACTGTTTGGCGAAAGCTATGATTTTTCTCACGGAGCACTGGCCTCTGCGTACTTGTCGGTATGGGTAGGTACCAATATCATTGGAGTCATCATTGCCAAACCTCTGGCAACCCGGTTTGGAAAAAAAAGAACCTTCTTTTACTCCATCCTCCTGTCTTCCCTCTTAAGTATTGCCTTTTATTTCCTGCAGGCCGATCAATTGGTTGCAATTTTTGCTCTGAACATCCTAATTGGAATCTCTGCAGGTATCGTGATGCCCCTATTGTGGGCAATGTATGCAGATATAGCAGACTATTCGGAGTGGAAAAACGGTAAGCGGTCTACCGGGCTGATCTTTTCTTCTTCCTCCATGTCCCAGAAATTTGGCTGGACCATTGGCGGAGCCCTCACCGGTTGGATTCTATCTTTTCTGGGATTCGAAGCGAACGTTGCACAAACCGATGTGGCCATTCAGGGGATTCGTCTAATGATTAGTGTTTTGGCAGGTGTAGCCGGGATAATTGCTGCCCTTTTCGTTCGCTCCTACAAACTGGATGAATCTACCATGGAGCAAATCCAAAAAGACTTAAAAATTATGCGGAAATGACCTTTGCTGAGAAATTACTCCAACTAAGGGAGCAGCACCTCCAGCTGCTCAATCGCGCGAACCATCCCTGTAAGGATGATAACGGGATTTACCGTCGATACGAATCCCCTGTCTTGACTGCAGATCATGTCCCCCTGGAATGGCGCTACGACCTCAACCCAATATCGAATCCTTATTTACAGGAGCGCCTCGGCGTAAATGCCGTATTTAACCCGGGGGCAATCTTCTGGAATGGAAAAATACTCTTGATAGCCCGGGTGGAAGGTCACGATCGCAAGTCGTTCTTTGCCATCGCCGAAAGTACTTCCGGGACGGACAATTTTCGCTTTTGGGACGAACCGCTGAAATTGCCTGAAACGCAGGACCCAGACACTAATGTTTACGATATGCGGGTGGTCCAGCACGAAGACGGGTGGATCTATGGTACCTTTTGTACCGAACGAAAAGATCCTGAAGCTCTGGAAAATGATACCGTTTCTGCAGTGGCAGCTTGCGGGATTGCCCGAACGAAGGATTTTAAGAATTGGGAGCGTCTACCCGATCTAATAAGCCATTCCGGGCAACAACGCAACGTAGTGCTGCATCCGGAATTCGTCGGTGGCCAATATGCACTTTACACGCGTCCACAGGATGGATTCATTCAGGTTGGTGGTGGAGGTGGAATTGCCTGGGGCCTTACGGGTTCTATGGAGCACGCCGTAGTTGAAGAAGAAAAAATAATTGACCAGCGGTTGTACCACACCATCAATGAGGTCAAAAATGGTCAGGGACCCGCCCCGCTAAAAACTCACTCCGGCTGGTTGCATCTGGCACATGGTGTACGCAATACAGCAGCAGGCCTACGCTATGTCTTATACCTTTTTTTAACGGACCTGGAGCAGCCCTGGAAGATAATTAAAAAACCGGGGGGACATTTCATGGCTCCTATGGGCAACGAACGAGTGGGTGACGTTTCTAACGTGCTGTTCTCAAATGGTTGGGTGGAAAAGGATGGTGAAGTACTGATCTATTATGCAAGTTCGGATACCCGGGTTCACGTCGCGCGCAGCACGGTAGCACAACTTTTAGACTATGTCCAGAGTACTCCGGAGGATGCGATGCGATCCGCAGCATCCGTAAAGCAGCGACTGGAGTTGATCCGGGCAAACCGTAGGAACTTGCAATAAGTCGCTTATGAAGATCTTACGAGAACACGTGACCCTGGGTGAAAATGAACTATTTGTGGTTCACCTTTTTCAAGGAGAAGAGATAGATTTGAGCTACCCTTTTCATCAGCACAAAGCAGCCTTTGAGTTAACGTTTACCCTTGGCCTTACAGGAACCCGAATGATTGGCGATCAAACCAAACCATTTTCAGGTGAAGATGTGGTGCTTATTGCTCCCGGAATTCCCCATTGCTGGCAGGATCATGGAATCGCCAATCCTCCAGAAGCAAAAATCGTTGTTATTCAATTCCTGGAACGATTGTATTCCGGGCCTTTAGGTGCGACATCTGCCCTAAAAAAGGTATCCCGGGGGCTTGAGCATTCCAGGCGCGGCCTCGAATTGAAAGGCAAGAATAAGCAAGAGGCATTGGCCTTGTTATCCGAAGCAGATTTCCAGGACCCATTTGAGAATTTTATCTTCCTGACCCGTATCCTTGAGTTGTTCGGTTCAACCCGGGACACCGAACAGCTCTGCAGCCAGGGATATGTTCCCCTTATTGATAAGAACAGATCAACCCGGCTCGAAACGGTATTGAATTACATACAAAAGCATTACACCCGAAAATTAATGGTTGCTGAGGTCGCAGAACTCCTGCATATGTCCCCCTCGGCATTCAGCCATTATTTCAAGAAACACACCTTAAAGAGTTTTGCCCACTATATTATGGAAATGCGGTTAGGTAAGGCTGCACAGTTACTGCACCATTCCGATATCCCCATAGGAGATGTATGTATGGAAAGCGGGTTCCAGAACGTCTCTCATTTTAATCGTTCTTTCCGACGGACATATGGAACAACCCCGCTCAAATTTCGTAAACTATCCAATCATTTTGACCCATCATGAGAACACTAACGAAGCTCCCTTTTAAGTTCTTGCTCATAGGCTTTATCTCGTCTCTGTTTCTGCTGGCGTGCAAGCCGGAACCCGGTCCCATTATTGGACCCGGCAGCTCCGATATCCGTATAAATCAAATCGGCTATTATCCAAATGGAATCAAAAAAGCAGTGATTGCAGTTGAACCCACTACATTGGAATTCGCACTGGTTGATTCCGGTTCTAAACGCACGGTATACCAGGGTCAGCTATCCGAAGTATTCGATTGGCCCCTGGCTAATGAGCAGGTTCGTATCGCGGATTTTACCGAATTTCAGGATCCGGGGGAATACGTATTGTACATTCCAAACCTGGGTAATTCCCATCCTTTTGAGATCCGGTCTGATGTTTTAAACCCCGTACTTGAAGGTAGCGTAAAAGGCCTGTATTTTCAACGCACCGGAATGGCCCTGGACGAAAAGCATGCCGGCAAATGGCACCGACCCGCAGGGCACCCCGACAGTTTGGTAGCCTTCCACCCCTCCAGTGGCAAGCAACCGGGTACAATAGCCTCTCCAAAAGGTTGGTACGATGCGGGGGATTACAATAAGTATATTATCAATGCGACCTTTCCTTTGGGTCAATGGTTTCGATTGTATGAGGAATATCCGGAAACGATTCCAGACGATGCATTAAATATCCCGGAGAGCGGCAATGGAGTAAGCGATTACCTCGACGAGCTGAAATACGAATTGGATTGGGCGCTTACTATGCAAGATGAAGACGGGGGCCTTTTTCATAAACTGACTACCAAGAATTTTGAAGGAATGGTCATGCCACATCAGGCAACGGCCGAACGATTTATCGTAGGAAAAAGTACGGCCGCCACCCTGGATTTTGCAGCTTGTACGGCTCAGGCCTACCGCGTTTATCAGGACATTAATCCCGAATATGCCAAGGCTTGTCTCGATGCCTCCTTAAAGGCTTACCGTTGGGCGAGAGAAAACCCTGAAGTCCTGTTTTCCAACCCGGAGGATGTGCATACGGGAGAATACGGGGATAATGATGTAGCTGACGAATGGTTCTGGGCCAATGCAGAACTCTTTGTTTCCACCGGCGACTCCGCCTTTTTGGAGCAAATGGATCTGGAAGCCTTCGATTTTGAGTTTCGCCCTGGGGAAAGCTGGACGGGATTTATGCGGTTCCTGGGTGTATTTTCCATGCTGGACTCCGGGAGTTTCGAAACCAGTGATAGCAACTATCAACACCTTCGAGCCGGACTCCTGGGCAGCGCCGATGAGCTCCTCCGCAGGTCCGGGCAACTTCCCTATTTTCAGCCCATCGATGATTTTCACTGGGGAAGTAACAGCGATGTGCTCAACGCGGCAATGATACTCGCTCAGGCTTATCAATTAGATCCCGATCCCAAATATTTGCAAGGGGTACGCCAGGCAGCCGATTATATCCTGGGAAACAATCCCGTTGGTTATAGCTATGTTACCGGTTTCGGAGATCGGACACCTTTATTTATCCACCATAGGCAAAGCGCGGCAGATAGTATCCCTGAACCTGTACCTGGGCTGTTATCCGGCGGTCCCAACAGTAGATTACAGGATACGACCAATGGTACGGTTTATCCGGAAAATGTTGCACCGATGAAGGCCTGGGTAGACCAGGAACCCAGTTATGCGAGCAACGAAATATGCCTGAATTGGAACGCCCCACTAACCTACATTCTAGGGTTTTTGGAGAACCAGGCAGATTAGGAATACGCAATTCCCCAAAACCTAAACTCATCATAATGTTTAATCTTTTTTTCATTTTGTTAAACAAAATGCATATATTGTTGTAGCATTACTAAACACCTGACCGGGACTATAAGAATACATCAAGATATTCCTAGTCTTTGTAAAAATGCATCAAAATGGAACAGAATTACCCTCCGCTACTGGCAGACATGCACACCGACGGGGTGCACTTTGATCACCGGTTCAACGCGGGACGCACCTTCGATTCCAGGCACAAAAGTGCTTTGGACATCGAGATTTCGAGTCAGGACAAGTAAATCCCTACCGGATACTCAGACCGTCCGGGTCAGCAAAGCGACCTGTGACCAACCATCCCCCGAAATTTTCTGAAACAGCCAGCATCAGTTCGTTATTGCCGGGTTTTAACTTCAGGTACACGCCATCAAAGAGGCCAATCGTACCCAGGTAGCGGTAATCCCGGGATCGGAAGGTATTATTGCCCCGATATACCGGCTCCCCATTGAGGATAACCACGACGCGGTCGCTATAGCCGAATTCAAAATACTTGAGCTGCTCCCCATCCGAGCGAACCGTTACTAGAGCCATGACTGTGTTCCCTGGGGTATCGTCGAACAAATTCACCACTCGGCTAATATTAGCCGCTGTCCCTTCTTCTACCTGAATAGTACCCTCCCAGTTACGGGCTGCAATCAGGCCGGGAATTCCTTGGGGATTATCGAGTAGCTTCTCCTCAAATTTATCCGAAACACGCCACTGGGGAATCAGATTCGCCAGGGGTTTCTTTTCGCCTGGCTTAAAATCTACCAATTCTTGCTGTTGGGAATCAATGCGGATATTGGCAATATGCAATCCACTTGCATTTCCACCGGTAAGCACTACCTGACCGGGTACTGCCTCGTGGAAGAGATCCCAGGAAAGCATCGGGGAGCTCGCATGATCCAAAAACACCTGAGCCCGATTTCCATTGACCACGATCTTTACATGCGTCCAATCGTCAAAAGTATAGCGATAGGGATAGGCGTATTTGGATCCGTGGTACAACTGCCAGGGCGCTATGCCGTAGGTAAGGGGAATGGCCTGATTGGCATCGGGATTCCCCGATTGATGCGGCCGCAGGTAAAAGTGTTCTGCGTTGCCTTCTCTCAAACGAAAGTAAAGACCGGGAAAAGCCGGATCCTCCTTGAGGAACACGTCATACTCAATAGTCCCATTCAAAAAGGTCTGATCGCGGAGTGTCATACTCCCACCCTGTAGATAAATGGCATCCTGCTCCCGGAATTTTTCTAGCACATGGGCGCGGGCCTGAATATCCCAATGGGCAGTATCGATCGGAATATTTTGTTGTGCATAAATAACTTGAAAACCCAGAAAAGCAATTAGTAGTAGTGTGGTCTTGTTCATGATACCTTGTTTTACAAAACGAAGTAATCAAATGCAGGAGGAAGGAGGAAAACAAGTTCGTGCAAGTATGGACAAAGGGGTTCACAACGAATATTTTTTAAGACCTTAGCCTTACAATGTATACCGATTATAAATATGTGCAGGAGTGCCTGAAACGGATCGAAACCCAACTGGGATGGGGAGATGCCGCCAGCTGGCACAACGACGTGTTTATTGAACTTAGCGAACGCATCCACCAGGAAACCCAGGTACTACTCAGCCCGACTACCTTAAAGCGGATCTGGGGTAGGATCAATTATAAAAGCGCCCCGAGTATTTCGACCCTGAACGCGCTTGCCCAATTCGCCGGCTTCCAAAACTGGCGGGAATTTAAAACCAGCCAACCTGAGGAGAAACCCTCCAGGTTCCGAAAGATCATAGACGAAAAGGTTGGGGTTATCATGCTCTCCGCTGCCTTTATGACCATTGTATTTATTTCCCTGTTTTCCTTGAGCGATCCGGAGAGACCGGCTATTGATCCGGACCGCATTGAATTTACCAGCCAACCCATAACCGGAGACTTGCCGAACTCGGTGGTCTTTAATCTGGACCTGGACGGTATTGAATCGGGCGATGTGGTAATCCAGCAATCCTGGGACGAGACCCGTACCGTCCGATTGGAGCCCGGACAAACGCAAGCCACTGCGCAGTATTACTATCCGGGTTATTTCCGGTCTAAGCTGCGAATCGACGGTTCCATCATCAAGGAGCACGACTTATTTATAAAATCGGATGGCTGGTTGGGCACACTGGACTATTCCCCCATCCCCAAATACTTTAGTGAAGCGGAAGTGGTCCGGGGCGGGCTGCGCTTGCCTGAGGATGCCCTGCAAGAATTAATGAGCCGGGAAGACCCGTTGGTATCCGCCTTCCATTACGTCAATGACTTCGGACCCGTTTCGGGGGACGATTTTGTGCTGGAGACTTCCATCCGCAATATATACCATGAAAAATGGGCCGTTTGCCAAAGAGTAAACCTGCTTATCCTGGGTTCCCGGAGTGCTATCATCATCCCTTTTTCGATTCCCGGATGCATTTCCGAAATAGGGGTAATGATGAGTGAGGTCTATCTAGGTGGAAAGGAAAACGACCTGTCCGGTCTGGGCATCGATTTTTCTGAATCCAGGGATATTCGGATTGAGGTAACCGATAAATACATTCAGGTTTTCGCAGAAGACACCCTGCTCTACTCAGGATCGTATACCCAAAGTATCGGGAGGATAGCCGGGTTTCGTTACCGTTTTGTCGGCGCCGGGGAAGTCTCGAAGTTAAAACTTATGGATAGCGGCGGAAAAGTAGTCTTAGATCACAACTTCAATTGAGGATCATATGACTTCAATAACTCGATCAAGGCATATTCATTGTTTTGTAAATCCGTGGATCCGGGTTCTCGCTTCACCGATCCAATTTTATCAAAAAAAGGCGTAATACTACCATCTAGAAAACGGTTTTGAATTACGGGATGAACGTAATATTTACGACATACATTTCGAGTATTATTCAAGGCTTCTGCCGCTACATCTATCGCCTGTAACAAGTACTTATCTCTCGTGTTTTGATCCTCGGCTAAGCCCAATTCGGCCAGGGTATCAAAGGCTATTATACTTGCCCCCCAGGTTCTGAAGTCTTTGGCAGAAAATAGCTCCCCACAGGAATCCTTTATATACTCATTTACCATCCCGCTATCGATGCGGTGTTTATTCCCGGATTCATCGAAGAATTGGAACAATTGCCACCCGGGAATTTCTTCACAACGATTTACCAGACGTGCTAATTTTTTATTTCTGATGGTAACGTTGTGTTTCTTGCCTCGTTTCCCTGTGAACTCAAAATTTATCTTGTCGCGATACACCTCGACGTGTTTGGTTCTAAGCGTAGACAAACCGTAGGTCTTATTGCGCTTTGCGTAATAATCATTCCCGATTCGGATATGCGATTCCTCGAGCAATCGAATGACCAGAGCCAGTACCTTGGTTCGCGTCCATCGCTTTTGCTTTAGGTCTTCCTCTACCCGTTTTCGAATCTTTGGTAGCCGCTGGCCAAAGACAACCATCTTGTAAAACTTGGTCTGATTCCTCAATCGAGCCCACAAAGGATGGTACCTATATTGCTTGCGTCGTTTACCATCTCTTCCCACAGCCTGCAGGTGCGCATTCTCCAGGATTGCTATACGAACATCTGACCAGGCAGGTGGAATTACCAGGCTGGTGATTCGATCCAAATCCTTCTGGCTAATTTTTCCGCTTCCAGAAACGGAATATTCAAAGTCCTCTCCATGGCGCTGCCTTAGTATAGCCAGGATCTCCGGGGTGCTGTATACAAGGTCATGGATTTCTAAAAGCTCGTCGGGATCTGCCAACAGGCGCTGATGATTGCTACTACTCATTTCGTTTAAATGCGCTTCAAATTATTCTTTTGACCTAAGGATATGGCATCATATGCGAAGAATCTTTGTCCATATGAATAAAACCCTCTAAAGGAAAACTTAAAAAGGCTCATTACTAATGAAGAATGCCCGATATTAAAGGAAACAGCTAGTAATCGGGGAATTCACTATGCTGTAAACAGCCTTAACCTGAAACCCTCCCCGTTTAAATACACCCTAAATTCTATGAATTTGCTTGCTACTGATGACAACCAACTCATTTACATCTACAGCGACCAATCTGAAATGGGTAAAAGACTTTTGCCCTACGCCCGAAGTTCCAAAAAATCCTTACGGGAAATCAGCTTGATTCCCTACGGCATATCTCAGACTATCTGGACCGAAATTCGCGAACGCCTTGGTGTTTCTTATCTGGACATGCTTGATCCGACACACGAACTCGTTCGGGAGATAAGCGATTCAGAAGCGCTTGAAGAACACGATTGGCTCAAATTAATCGATAAAAACCCAGAATTGATCTACCGCCCCATAATTATCATGGGATCGAAAATTGTTCAAGCGGATGACCGATTCGATTTCGATGTATTTCTCGGCGCGGACGGTGCCAACATGGATAAAGACCCTGAATCAATAAAAATGGCCGATCACAAGGATACTACCGGCCACGAAAAATTTTAATGCAATGATACGAGAAGGAACTACAGTAAAATGGAAATGGGGAAACGGCTACGCCCAAGGGAAAGTCGTGGAGTCACATTCCTCCGAAATCACCCGCACCTTCGAGGGCACGGACGTTACCCGCAAAGGGGAAGAAGGGAACAAGGCACTAGTAATAGAACAGGAGGATGGAACCCAGGTACTGAAATTGGAAAATGAGGTAGCGCGGGCGGATTAGGAAAAAGCAGCTACAAACCGACCCTTTACTTTATACTATTGACTGGACAAGATCGTTAGGATAAGACAATTGATCTTAAATCCAACCACTTAGAAGCGATGTCAACCAACCCAACCTCTTTTTCTAAATTTTATCTTTTATTTTCAATAATACTGGCCGTGGCCTGTACATCCTCAGATCCTATTTCTGAGATGGAAGAGGAAGAAGCTATCCCAACGGAAGAAAGCGAACCGGAAGAAACCTCACAAAACCTCCACTGGGTTCAACAAGGGGAAAAAATTTGGGACGTTTCAGTACCTGTGTTTGGCGGATCTTTGGACCTCAGTAGCTCTGGGAATCGACTTGCTGTCGGTAGTAGTAAATGGAACTACGGTTGCAGTGTTTTTTGCAAAGGTCTGGTGCGTTCCTACGAATTTGACGGCTCCAGTTGGGTACAGTATAACGACGATATGGTTGGCAATTACAATTTAACCACAGACTTCATTGGTGAAGAGATTGCCCTGGCCGCTGATGGACAATTCCTGGTAGTAGGATCGGAACCGAACCCCGATAGTTTTAACGACTACTATACTCGCGTTTACGAAAATCTAAACGGAGAATGGGTACAGATAGGCTCCGACATACTTAATCAGGTCGGACGGGGTAATCGTATAGCGATCAATGAATCGGGAACCATTCTTGTCGTTTCCATGCCCAAGAATAGCGGGAATGACCTTGTCAAAATTTTTAGGAAAAATGGTAATGCATGGGATCAAATCGGGGAAGATATGTCTCCAGGTGAATACAGCGTTAAAGTATCTTTGGATGCCGAGGGATCTCTACTGGCCATCGGAAATTCAACGGGTGCTGGCCTCATTCAGTTCTATTCAATCGGCCAAGACAATTGGCAGCCTGCAGGTCAGATCAGTGGTACGTTAGACACCGATAGATTGGGCTCTAGTATGGAGCTAAGCGGAGACGGTAAAACCTTACTGCTTGGAGGAAGGATACCTACTACGGATTGTACCAATTGTACAGGTTTGGCACAGCCATTTCATGTTGTCTACGAGAATATTGGCGGTGTTTGGCAGCAAAAAGGACAGGAGATTAGTTGGCTTTCGGATCAAGAATATTATGCACAATATGAGGGAGTTGCCGCCATTAGCAGGGATGGAAGCCGAATAGCGCTGGCCTACCAAAAAATACGTAAGAGTAATGTGAACGAGGTAGAAATTTTTGTACATAGCTTTGAGTTCTCAGCCTCCGAGAATGCTTGGATGCCACTAGCCGATGTTTTGACAGAGGAGAAACCCAGAACAATTTGGGCACTGGACTTGAACGACCCGGGAGACATTATTGCTTTAGGCCTGAATGCTAGCTACCGGGAAGCGCGGATTTTCAAACTACAAGAAGTAGTCGACCAATAGTATGGATGGTTTAATACTTAAACTTCTCTTTATTCTATCTAAAGATTAACCCCTCGCAAGTGGCATCTCCCGAAGGCGTTGGCCAGTAAGCCGGAATACGGCATTGGCTATCGCGGCTCCAACCGGGCCCAAAGGTGGTTCCCCAACAGCTCCCGGCTTGCCGGTTCCGTTGATGATTTCCACCTCGATTTCTTTAGGGGAGTGTTTCATTTGCGCCATGCGATAGGGGCCGTAAATAATCGGCTTGAGTTCGCTGTCTTCCACCCGCATTTCCTCGTACATCGCAGCACTTATCCCCATAATGATACAGCCTTCGCATTGCGCGCGAACCTGGTCGGGATTGACTGCAAAGCCCGGGTCTATGGCCATCCACGCCTTATCTACCCGAATTTCCTTTCCTTCCATCCGAACCTCAGCGACCATGGCCACAGGAGTCCCCGCATCGGTGGAGCAGGCAAATCCCATAGCCCGTCCATCCCGGGCGGAATCCCGGAATGCGGCCAGGTCCCGAACTGCGGTAATCACATTTTTCAAACGCTTCCCTTCCTCATTGTCGGCGATATGATCGAGGTGAAAAGCAATAGGATCCTTTCCGGCGGCCACCGCCAGTTCATCCATAAAGCTCTCAATGGCAAAGGTATTGGCCAGGAGTCCGAGGCTTCGCCACCAACTGGTAGCGAAAGGCAATTCACAATGCCAGGAAATTGCGCGGTAATTGGGGATTCCTGAGTATTGTATTCGGCCACCGCGCATGGTACCGATATCAGAACCCACGATTGTAGAAAGGAATCCTGGCAACAATGCAGCATTGAACATGACATCTGAAGAGGCAAACTGATGTTCTATAGCCTCGATCGAACCGGCTTCGCTCAATTTGGCGGATAACTGATGTTGGGTAGGCGGGCGGAAGGTATCCTTTTGGAATTCCTCTTTCCGATTCAGGAAACACTTTACGGGTTTGCCAACCGCTCGGGATAATACCGCAGCATGCACGGCATTGGGCGTATGTAACCGGCGCCCGAATCCACCTCCCAGGTAGGTAGGTACGATATTTACGTCCTCCTCTTTGAATCCCAGTCTGTCGGCAACCTCTTTCCGGGTTAGTTTTACGACCTGAGTAGAGAGGATTACAGTGGCTTTTCCCCCTTCCACGCTAGCGACAGCCCCATTGGGTTCCAGCTGGGCATGCGCGCCGAGCGGGCTACTATATGTAGCTGTGATCAGGCTGGAGTCATCTTTCGCATCTTCCAGGATTCCGCCCGGACGGCCTTCCTTCTGAATGAGCATTTTATCCCCTTTGCCAATTTGTATCGCGGACTTAATGTCTGCCGTGGTCCATTCCCTTTCGCGTTTCCAATCGACTTTTATGGCCGCTTTGGCCGCTTCCGCTTCGGTGTAGGAGTTAGCCACTACCCCTACAAAATCGTCCTCTACTACGACCTTTACCACTCCGGGCATCTTTTCGGCTTGAGTGATTTCCGCCCCTCCAAATACTACTCCGACTTTATCAGGCTGTACGACAGCGCCGTAGAGCATCCCGGGAAGCACCGCATCCATGCCAAAGATAGGCTCCCCCATTACCTTTGCCTCCAGATCTACCCTGGGAACGGGCTTTCCTATAAATTTGTAGTCCTTAATTTCCTTTAAAGCTGGTGTCTCCGGGATTTCCCATTCCGTGACCCCCTGAGCTATCTGCCCATAGGGTAAGGATTTTAATCCAGCACTGGCCACCCCTTCCTCCAGGCGGATGTCGGCCGTGGCAACTCCTAACTTTTTACCTGCCTCGGTTCGAAGCATCTCCCGAAGGGTAGCCGATAACTCCCGTAATGGTTGCCAGAAACCAGCGATGGATGTGCTTCCACCTGTGCTAAGCCCGTCGATATTACCACTGGCCGATTCGGCGTGTTTTATCAGGATCTGATCAGGCCTTACTTCTAATTCATCGGCGGCTAGCTGGACCATACCGGTAAAAGTCCCCTGGCCCATTTCAACTTTGGGGCTATGCAGGATGATTGGCAATTCCGGTCTGATTTCGAACCAGAGCATGGGATCACTGATATCCCCTAAATAGGTGAGGTTTTTCGGATTCTCCAGCACCCCGTACAGGGCCCTTCTCAAAGGGTTTCTGGCCAGAATCACCGTTCCGAGTAGGATGCCGCCACCACCCAGTAGGGAGCGTACTACAAATTTCCTTCGGGAAATTTTCTTTGCTTTTCCTTTCATAGCCTAAGAATTGTCCGAATTATCTTGAATGGCAATAGCCTCGGCTTCCTCGGGAAGAACAGGCGCTTTTAATTCCGCAGCGCGGTGAATAGCCTTCCGCATCCGATAATACGTGCCGCAGCGACAAATATTTGTGATCCCGGCATCGATTTCTGCATCAGTGGGGGCGGGCGTTTTTTCGAGCAGGGCAGCCGCTGCCATCATAAATCCAGGCTGGCAGTATCCGCATTGCGGAACAATTTCTTCTATCCACGCTTCTTGCACCGGGTGGGGAGCTTCAGGCGTGCCCAACCCTTCGATAGTGGTGATGGCCTTACCTGCCGCCAGTTGCACGGGATAGGAACAGGAACGAACGGCTTGCCCGTCTACATGTATGGTACAGGCACCGCAGGCAGCTTTCCCACATCCGAATTTAGTGCCCTTGAGATCCAGTATGTCCCGAATAACCCAGAGCAATGGTGTTTGCGGATCTGTTTCAATTTCCTGATCCCGTCCGTTAATTAGAAGCCTTATTTTCATTCTTGCTTTCCGTTAATTCGCCTTATGAAGGTAAGGATTCCCGGGCATTCCCCATTTGATAATCTTTCGGGATTATAGGAAAATTTTAACGCGAACTATTTCGGTTATCCTGTATCTTAAAATAAAAAGAATATGAAAATTCCTGTGATGGGCTGGGTAGCGCTGACCACCTTTGTCCTCATTACTTTAGTGATTATGGCCAGTATGAACTTTCCGTTTAACTGGATCTTTTATTTAACGGTTTTTGGACAGGCGCTCATTGTAGTAATGGTCTACCGTGTCCTTAAAGACGATTATACTACCGAGAAGACATTCGATGACTTTTACGAAGACTATCCTGTAGGCCGCAAACCTTAAACCCTGCCGATCATATAGGTATCTCGAACCTGGCTCGAATTACTATATTCAGGGAGGTGGGGGAGGAAAATTATGGGAAGTCGCGAGACTGCGTTATCCGGTAAGGGCAAAAGCCCCACTGTTTTTTCGAGCGGTGCGTAGGGATCCCTTGGCAGGCAAAGTAAGTGCTCGCCGGCAGTAGAAAAAATAACGGATTGCCCTTCCTCGATTACTCGATCCACAGGCAGAACATTTCCGTATGGATCCGGAAGGCAAAGTTGTTCCTTCAGGCATTTCATGTTTAAGGAGCGCACCTCGCACAGACTGTCCTGGGCATTTCCGGTGCAAAACAGACTAACCGGAATATCCAGAAAGGTTGCCAGGGTTACCAGGGGAGATAATTCTTTTCGGCTCACCGGACGCATCCCGTCTGTTAACAAGACTATTTTTTGAGGGAGTTCCAGATTGTGATATACAGGTACGGATAGTACCGGACAAAACCGGACACGATTCAGGATTCGGATCGTATTGCTCCCCAGTATTCCGGATTCCTGCTCCCCCGCTCCGCGACTCCCCAGCACGATTAAATCTACCCCGAGGGATGCCGCAAGATCAGCTACTTCCTGGGCCAGTAAATTATAGGAAGAGAAATATTTGAAAACGTGTTTCGGATTCGGGAGCGCCTCGTAACTATTCGCAATCGCCTGTTCCAAACCCCGTTTTGAGGCTTCAGGACCGGCATTTTGTAAAGGTTGTATCGTGTTGCCCCGCGACATGAAACGGCTATTCGGGATCGACGGAGTATAGGTGTTGACTAGGGTAAAGGTGCAGGCTTCCTCCCAGAAAATGCGGCGCACGTACTGCAGTGCCTCCTGGGCGGGTAAAGAAAAGTCTGTAGGAATGAGTACCTGCTTCATGGGCTCACACTATTGGATGGTATAAAACTACCATCGCCTTCTTGCCCAGGCCATGATAAATGTCAGGTTTGTAAAAAAGAGGGTAGCGGGCAGTTTTAGAAGCCCTCGGCCAGGTCGCGCAGTTTTTTCTCGTCCTTGACGCCGAGCCGTTTTCCGGAGGCGATAATCAATCCCTTCTTCTTGAATTCAGAAATGATCCGAATGGCCGATTCCGTGGCGGTTCCCACTACATTGGAAATGTCCTCACGCGATAGTCGGAGGTTAAAGTACCCGTCTTCGTCAACGCCAAATCTTTGCAGATACAGGAAGGCCTCCGCCATGCGCTGCTTGACCGTTTTTTGGCTCATATTTACAATAACATCGTCGGCCTCCCGGAGGTCGTGGGCCATATGCCGGAGCACCTCCAGGGTAAAATCCGGATTCTTGTGCAGGGCGCTGTTGATGCTATCCTTGGGGATAAAACAGACTTCCATATCGCTCACTGCCACAGCAGACAGGTTGGTAGCCTCCTCGGCAACAACGGACCGTTGTCCCATTACCTGCCCTTTGGTAGCCAGTTTCACGATCTGATCCTTGCCATTCGCACTCAGCTTGCTGAGCTTGGAAACCCCATTGCGGACACACATAACCCCGCCTAACTTATCGCCCTCTTCAAAGAGCGATTCGCCTTTGCGGATGGTACGGGTTTCTTTGGAGTCCGAGACCGCTTTCAACTCCTCTTTGGTCATTGCCCGCAGGGCGTTGAACTGCCGTACGATACAATTTTCACATCGACTCTCTTCCATGGCTCAAATCATTGGCTGCTACACAAAAATAAGAATCTTACCACAAGAAGATTACTACAGCTGATTTTTATCATGTTTTAGCTGCCCAGTTAGTTCAACATTTGTAGCGTAATTGAATGGTATCGCTTACTAATGGACACCTGTTATCATTGTGGAGATTCCTGTCTGGGAACCCCGGTAGTCTTTGAAGAGAAGAAATTCTGCTGCGAAGGCTGCCATGCCGTCTATGAAATTTTCCAGGTCCATGGCCTTGAAGCCTATTACCAGCGGGAAGGCAGCCCTGGCTTTAGCTCGGTGAGCGCCAGTGGTAAATTCGACTTCCTTGAGCTTCCAGAAATCCAGGAGCAACTATTGGAATTTGACGAAGGAGGCGTGCAACTGGTAGAACTTCACATAAGCAACATCCATTGTAGCTCCTGTATCTGGCTGCTTGAGAATTTACATCGCCTGCATCCTTCAATTCGGAATTCCCAGGTCGATTTTCCCAGAAAAAAGGTGCGAATCACTTTTGACAAGGAGGCCCTGAGCCTCAAGCAACTGGCCGAATTACTGGCCCGAATCGGGTACCCGCCTACCATTACCCTGGAGGATTACCAGGACAAGAAGGTGGCCTCAGACAAAGGGTTGTATTACAAACTCGGAGTGGCCGGATTTGCCTTTGGCAACGTTATGCTCCTTTCCTTTCCCGAATACTTCGAAACCCAGGAATTCTGGCTGGACCAGTACAAGACATTCTTTCGCTGGCTCATGTTTGCTTTTTCCCTTCCGGTGGTATTCTACGCTGCCCAGGATTACTTTATAGCTGCATATAATGGCCTTAAATCCAGATATTTGAATATCGATGTACCCATTGCCCTGGGGATAGTTACCCTGTTTCTGCGCAGTACCTTCGATATTGTGTTTGACCTGGGTTCTGGCTTTTTTGACAGCCTGACGGGCCTGGTTTTTTTCCTGCTGGTGGGCCGGTATTTTCAACAAAAGACTTACGCCTTCCTTTCCTTTGAGCGGGATTACAAGTCTTACTTTCCTATCTCCGTTACCCGGATTGGAGCTGAGGCCGGAGAGGAAATCGTCGAGATTCACAAAATCAAGGCTGGCGATCGCCTCCTGATTCGCAATCAGGAAATCATTGCCGTCGATGCTATTCTGAAATCCGGGAAAGCGAATATCGATTACAGTTTTGTGACCGGGGAATCGGCCCTGGTCGAAAAGGCTGCCGGGGACCGGGTTTATGCAGGAGGAAAGCAAATTGGCGGGGTTTTGGAAGTGGAAGCACTCAAATCCGTTTCCCAAAGTTATCTCACCCAATTGTGGAGTCACTCGGCCTTTAAGCATAACAAATCCACCTCTTTCCAGTCCTTTACGGATGCCATTGGAAAACGATTTACCCTGGTCGTACTGACTATTGCGACCTTATCGGCGGCTTTCTGGTTGTACTTCGATTCCTCCCAGGCGCTGAATGTATTTACGGCGGTACTCATTATTGCCTGCCCCTGTGCCATTGCTCTGGCAGCTCCGTTTACCCTGGGGAATATCCTCAGGATTTTCGGACGTTTTGGCTTTTACGTCAAAGATAGCGACACCATTGAGCGCATGGCTGCGGTAGACACCCTGGTGTTCGACAAAACCGGCACCCTTACCCAGACCCGGGGTAACCAGATACACTATGAGGGAGAGGCGGTAAGCGGGCAGCAGGAAATCCTGCTCAGCAATACCTTACGCGCCTCAAATCACCCGTTGAGCAGGGAACTGTATGCCCTCCTGAAAGAACACCAGATTCAAACCCTGGACGAGATCGTGGAAGAACCTGGACGGGGGATTTCAGGTACCCTGGAAGGAGCGACTATAAAAGTCGGGTCTGCAACCTTTGTGGGCCATCCCGATGAAGATTCCGCCGCCACGGCAGTTCACATTGCCGCCGGGAATAATTACAAAGGGCGCTATGTCTTTCAGAGTAGCTTCCGCAAAGGTGTTTCCCGCCTCTTTAAAAAGCTTAAAAAGCGCTACGCCCTGGTTGTCCTTTCAGGCGATAAACCCTCGGAAAAATCAAGGCTGCAACGACTATTCCCGTTCGAAGTTCCCATGTTCTTTAACCAGAAACCTGAAGACAAACTGGAATATGTACGCACAGCCCAGCAGCATTCCCGGCTCATGATGATCGGGGACGGGCTCAACGACGCCGGCGCCCTAGCCCAAAGCGATGTGGGTGTGGCGATAACAGAAGACATCAACGTATTTACCCCGGCATGCGACGCGATCCTATCGGCCGAAAACCTCAGTCAACTCGACAAATTCCTGTCCCTTTCCAGGGCGGCCCGCAGCATTATTCACGCCAGTTTTATACTGTCCTTCTGCTACAACAGTATCGGGCTGTACTTTGCCGTTACCGGTCAATTAAAACCCGTCATTGCCGCAATATTAATGCCTTTGAGCTCCATAAGCATCGTGGTGTTTACCACCCTTATGGTGTGGGCCACCTCCCGCAGGCTCCGATTTGAAACCAAGGCAGCAACAACTGAAAAGCCAAAAACCCAGGGCGCTGCCAAACCGGAGTATTGCTCCCTTAATTCCATACCACAATGAGTGTGATATACGTCTTATTAACCATCAGCGTTTGCGTGGCCATCGTGTTCTTCGCCGCCTTTATCCTTTCGGTAAAAAAGGGGCAATACGACGATGCCTACACGCCTTCGGTCCGGATTCTCTTTGAAGACGAACTGGTGGAAGAATCCAATAATGAAAACAACCAAAAGTCTAGTCAAACCAATTAAATCATGGAAGTACAACAGTTTCACTACGATAATAAAATCGTACAAAAATTCCTCTATGCCACGATGCTTTGGGGGGTGGTTGGAATGGTCGTCGGCCTTTTGCTGGCCTTCATGTTTCTGTTCCCCAACCTCACCGATGGGATATCCTGGTTGAGTTTTGGACGGATCCGTCCATTACACACCAACGCGGTAATCTTTGCCTTTGTAGGGAACGCCATTTTTGCCGGAGTTTATTACTCCCTGCAACGGCTCTTAAAGGCTCGGATGTTCAACGACACCCTGAGTAATATCAATTTCTGGGGATGGCAGTTAATCATTGTGGCGGCAGCGCTTACCCTTCCCCTTGGATACACTACTTCCAAGGAGTACGCTGAGCTCGAATGGCCAATCGATATCGCAATTGCCCTGGTATGGGTGGTCTTCGGGTGGAATATGATCGGGACCATTCTCAAGCGCAGGCAGCGCCATTTATACGTGGCGGTGTGGTTTTACCTGGCCACTTTCGTTACGGTTGCAGTACTCCATATTTTCAACAGCCTGGAATTGCCGGTTTCGGCCTTAAAAAGCTATTCGGTTTACGCCGGGGTGCAGGATGCGCTGGTACAATGGTGGTATGGACACAATGCGGTGGCCTTCTTCCTGACCACGCCTTTCCTGGGACTGATGTACTACTTTGTCCCTAAGGCAGCGAACCGACCGATTTATTCCTATCGGCTTTCCATAGTGCACTTCTGGTCCCTGATCTTTATTTACATCTGGGCCGGACCGCACCACTTGTTATACTCTTCATTGCCCGATTGGGCACAGAATCTCGGAGTTGTTTTCTCTGTAATGTTGATTGCACCGTCCTGGGGTGGGATGATCAATGGTCTGCTCACCCTTCGTGGGGTTTGGGACAAGGTGCGCAGCGATGCAACACTGAAGTTCATGGTGGTGGCCATCACCGGCTACGGGATGGCCACCTTTGAAGGGCCCATGCTTTCGCTTAAAAACTTCAATGCGATTGCACACTTCAGCGACTGGATTATCGCACACGTACACGTGGGAGCTCTGGCCTGGAACGGTTTCCTGGCCTTCGGGATGATCTACTGGTTGGTACCCCGAATGTTCAAAACCACACTACACTCCAAAGGATTGGCAAATTTCCATTTCTGGATCGGAACCCTTGGAATTGTCCTCTATGCCCTGCCGATGTATGTGGCTGGCTTTACCCAGGCCCTGATGTGGAAAGAATTCAACCCGGATGGAACCCTGGTTTACGGAAACTTCCTGGAAACCGTAACGCAAATCATCCCGATGTACTGGATGCGCGCTATCGGAGGAAGCCTGTATATCGTCGGTATGCTGGTTATGGTTTATAACATTGTCGTAACCATCCGCAAGGGAAGCAGCGTCGAGGACGAATTGGCCGAAGCCCCTGCCCTGACCCGTGTTTCCAAGCGCAGACTGGCCGGAGAAACCTTCCACAATTGGTTGGAAAGAAAGCCGGTTCAACTGACTATCCTGGCTACTGTAGCTATCCTGATCGGGGGAATCATCCAGATCGTTCCAACCCTGATGGTAGATTCCAATATCCCGACCATTACCAGTGTAAAACCCTATTCCCCTCTGGAACTGGAAGGACGTGACTTGTATATCCGGGAAGGATGTGTGAGTTGCCACTCCCAGATGATCCGACCCTTCCGAAGCGAAGTCGAGCGATACGGGGAATATTCCAAAGCTGGGGAATACGTCTATGACCACCCCTTCCTGTGGGGTAGTAAACGTACCGGCCCCGACCTGATGCGGGTAGGTGGAAAGTATTCAGACAGCTGGCACCTGAACCACATGTACGACCCGCAGAGTACCTCCTCCGGATCGATAATGCCCGCCTACCAATGGCTGGTGACCAGCAGGCATGACCGCAGCGATGTGGAAGCCAAAATGGAAGCCATGGTTACCCTTGGGGTTCCTTATACGGAGGAAGATATTGCAGGGGCTCAGGCTTCTATGGCCAGTCAGGCCGAGCAAATCGAAAAGAACCTGTACACCGATCCCGAGTTTGCCCGGACTTATGAGGCAGACAAGCAATATGCCCGGGAAAACGGTGAGGATTTCGTAGAAATGCGGGATCGGGAGATTGTTGCCCTGATCGCTTATTTACAGCGATTGGGAACCGACATAAAAGTGAATGACGCCACAGCACAATCTGAAAATTAAGAACAAGCAGCCATGATGAAATTTGTAAAAGAACACCTGCAAACAATCGATGGGGTAGCCACCTACCCCATGATTTCCCTGCTGATATTCTTCGTCTTTTTTGCCCTCCTCTTCTGGTGGGTATTTACGGCGAGTAAGGCACATATAAAAGAAATGGGGGAACTCCCCCTGGATAAGGATAACCACTAAAAGATACTATTATGATAAGCAGAATGCCCTGGTGGATTCGCGTACCACTATTGTTTTTCGCAATCTGGATCCTATTGGAATATTTTGTCGACACCTCCGGCAAACCCGCGGTCATGGAGTACCCGGTTACGCTGTTCTTCCTGTTGCTGGCCCTTGTATTGCTCATTGCGATTGAGGCCATTGTTGCGGCGGTGGAAAACGTAATGTTCCGCAGCTTGTCGCCTGAGGCACAGGAGCGCTATCTCGCCAACAAGAACAAGAAGCGGGAATGGAAATGGGGAAAGGATATGTACAAACGCCTTACCCGGAGCCGTTCCATTGAACGTGAAGGAGAGATTATCCTGGACCATAACTACGATGGGATACGGGAATTGGATAATGTTTTACCCCCCTGGTGGGTTGGGCTGTTTTATGCCACCATCGTATTCGGAGCGGTTTACCTGGTTCGCTTCCACATCCTGGACGATTATACCCAGGCAGAGGAATACGAGATGGAGGTAGCCGAGGCGCGCCTGGCCATTGAGGAGTATAAAAAGACCGCCAAGGACCTGGTCGATGTCAATACGGTAGTGGTACTTACCGATGCCGGGGATCTGGCCGCGGGTAAGGCTATTTTCGAGACGAACTGTGTGGTCTGCCATATGGCCGATGGCGGCGGGGGGATCGGACCCAACCTGACCGACGACTATTGGATTTTGGGTGGGGGTATCAAAAATGTCTTCCGCACCATTTCCGAAGGAGGTCGGGACGGTAAGGGGATGGTAGCCTGGAAAACCAGCCTGAAACCTGCAGAGATGGCTCAGGTATCCAGTTATGTCCTGCAATTTCAGGGCACCACTGCTGCAAATCCTAAAGCTCCCGAAGGCGAAATTTGGATAGATCCTGACGCCCCGGCTCCTGCAGAAGTACAAGCCGATTCTACTGCCACGGAATCCGAACAATGGGATCCCGATTCGTATTCCGGGGAAACCAATACAGACTGGGAAGGGGAATCCTCCTCAACGGAAAGCGATAACTGACCATGGACGGGGAAGAAAATTTCAGGGATTCCATTGGCACCATTTCCAAAGAAGGGAAGCGGGCCTGGATGTTCCCAAAAAAGCCAAGTGGTCGCTACTACAACTACCGCAAATGGGTGAGCTATGCCCTGTTGGCTTTTCTATTTTCTGCCCCATTCATCAAGGTCGGGGGAAATCAATTCCTGCTCTTCAATGTCCTGGAGCGTCGGTTTAATATTTTCGGATTTCCCTTCTGGCCCCAGGATTTTCACCTGGTGGTGATCGCCATGATCATTGGTGTAGTCTTCGTTGCCCTGTTCACCGTGGGCTTTGGAAGGATCTTTTGCGGGTGGATGTGCCCCCAGACCATTTTCATGGAAATGGTCTTCCGGCGGATCGAATATTGGATCGACGGCGACCGCGGGGCACAGATACGACTGGATAAATCCCCCTGGAATTTCAGGAAAATTTGGAAGCGGACGCTGAAGTGGGGCGTCTTTCTGCTGATTTCTTTTCTGATCGCCAACATTTTCCTAGCCTACCTCATCGGCAGCGATAAACTGATCGGTTACATCCAGGACGGTCCTGCAGCCCATACGGGGACAATCATCCCCCTGTTGATTTTTACAGCGGTGTTCTACTTTGTCTTTGCGTGGTTCCGGGAACAGGTCTGCATTATCGCTTGTCCTTATGGCCGGTTACAAGGCGTGCTGCTAGACGACAAATCCATTGTGGTAGCCTATGACCATAAGCGCGGGGAAGGACCCAACGGCCGAAAAAAGTTCCGCAAAAATGAGGATCGCGAAGCCCTGGGTCATGGCGACTGCATCGACTGCTTCCAATGTGTTCATGTTTGCCCCACGGGAATTGATATCCGAAATGGTACCCAGCTGGAATGTGTAAACTGTACCGCCTGTATCGATGAGTGCGATACTATTATGGAGAAGATTAACAGGCCCAAAGGACTCATCCGATATGCCAGCGAACACGAGATCAACACCAAGCAAAAGTTCCGGGTTACCTCCCGAATGAAAGGTTATGCCGCTGTACTTACCATCCTGACCGGACTACTGGTAGGGATGTTGTTCCTCAGAAATGAACTCGAGGCCAACATCCTCCGACTTCCCGGACAATTGTACGAGCGGAAAGAAAACAACGTGATCAGCAATGTATATACTTACAAACTGGTCAATAAGACCGTAGATCCGGTAGAGCAGGTGAATTTTAAGCTGCTCTCACATAAGGGGACTATTACCATGGTTTCCCAGGATTATTTTGAAGTGCCGGCGCAGGATCTTGCCGAAGGCACCTTATTTATAGAAATAAACAATGCCGCCTTAACCGGGGACAAGGATAAACTCAAAATAGGAGTTTATAGTGGCGATGAACTCATCGAAACCACCACCACCCAATTCCTCGCGCCGCGCAGCTATAACTAAAGCTTATGAAAATCAATTGGGGAACCGCAATCGTATTGGCCTTTATAGGTTTTATCGCCTTTATCCTGTATTTCGTGATCCGGGTGAGCACCGATGAACGTGCAAACCATGAATTGGTCACCGAATCCTATTATAAGAAGGAACTGGGCTATCAAAAGGAGATCGACGCACAGCGATCCGTTTTGGACAACGACGCCTCCTTGGCGTTTACGAAAACCGAAGAAGGGCTGCTCGTCGCGTTCCCGGATGGGTTTAAGCCCGAGGATATCAACGGTACTATTGGGCTGTATCGCCCTTCAAACAGGCGGCTGGATGTGGAAATCCCGCTGCAGTTAGAAAGCGCCGAATTGCTGATTCCCGCCTCAAAATTACTGGAGGGCCGCTGGGATATTACCATCGAATGGGCATATCAGGGGAAGCAATTCCTACAGAAAGAAAAATTAATCTATTAAGCGTATACCCTAACCATGCTACTCGCTGCACTGATACTGGGACTATTGGGAAGCCTGCACTGCCTCGGCATGTGCGGGCCTATTGCCTTTATGCTACCCCTCGGTCAGGAACGCATGCCTAAAAAACTACTCCTGGTAACCCTGTATCAGGCGGGAAGATTATTTTCCTATGCCCTAATGGGGATAGCATTTGGCCTGGTTGGTCGGGGATTGCAACTATTTGGGGTACAGCAGAAACTCTCCATAGGAATCGGGGTATTGATGATCCTGCTGGTACTCCTGCCGGGGAAATACCTGTCCCGGTTTGGCCCGGCGCGATTCCTCTATACGTTCGTTGGCAAGGTAAAGTCCGGTCTGGGTAAAGCGCTTCAGAAGAAGACCCCGGATACGTATCTTTCCCTGGGTATCCTCAATGGACTTTTGCCCTGCGGCCTGGTTTACATGGCTATTTTGGGCGCTGTTGCCATGGGCAACCCGCTGGAGGGAGGACTCTATATGACTGTCTTTGGACTGGGAACCGTTCCTATGATGACAGGAGTAATTTTCTCGAGGTCGCTGATGGGGAACAAACTCAAATTCAACCTGAACCGATGGATCCCGGCCATAGTGGTTGTGCTGGGATTGTTTTTTATCCTACGCGGACTGGGTCTGGGCATACCCTATATTTCTCCTGCGGATCCGGCACCAGTCCAGGCGATTTCCACTAGCTTTGAATGTTATTAAACCGTGACTATGAAAACTGAGATCTTTGTTCAAAACGTGAAATGTGGAGGATGCGGTACTACAATAAGCAAACGCCTCCAAAAACTTGAAGGCGTTAGTGAGGTAATGGTCGATCCGGCCGAAGGCAAAATAATCCTGGAGCACCAGGAGGAAGCCGCCCTTGACCAGGCTCCCAAAATTCTGAAAAGCCTGGGCTATCCGCTGGCCGAAGTGAGCAACAGCCTAAGGGATAAAGCCAAATCCTTCGTGAGTTGTGGCATTGGCCGACTCGATAAGGCTTAGAGCTACTTCTTACGAAATCCTGAAGGTAATCACCGGGATCCCACTGTGATTGGCCACATCTTCTCCGATACTTCCCATAAAGAAGTGGGAGAGGCCTTTACGACCATGGGTGGGAATACCGATCAGGTGAGCTCCATAGGATTCCGCAAAATTGATAACCCCGCGCTCTACGGTGTAGTCATTAAAGACTTCCACTTCAATTCCCAGGTTTGCTTTCGCCAGGAAGTGATTGATCTTCTCATAGGCCTCAGGAGTGCTTAAAAAGCCGTCTCCGGGCGTGTTGATATAGACCAACTTAAGAGAAGCGCCAAGGGCATTGGCAAAATCTTTGGCCTGTTGCGCTGCGGTGATGTTTTCCTCCCGGAAATCACAGGCAAAAACGAATCGCTCGATCGCATAGTCCTCGGGATGGTCGCCTTTGACCACCAACACAGGTATGGAGGAATTGCGAATCACACGTTCGGTATTGGAACCGATAAAAATCTCGTCCAAACCATCCGTTCCGTGCGAACCCATTACAATCAGGTCGGCATTGTGTTTTTCGGCCAGGTCATTGACCTCGGAAAACACTTTATAGTGTTTGATTACCGGAGTAAGATGAACATCACTTAAATAGGGTTTATCCAAAAAAGCGGCCATCCTTTCCTCAATCGCCTTAATCAGGTGAACCATTTGTACCTGCGGCACATATTCTTCCCCCCTGGAAATAATCGCCGGGGAAATTTCAAGCATATGCAGCACAAGCAACTCGGCCTTATTGGCCTTTGCCAGTCCGGCGGCAATCTTGAGCGCTTTTTCGGACTGATTGGAAAAATCGACAGGTACTATTATTGATTTCATAACACACTTATTTTGGGGTTATACAGTCATTGAGAATAATTGGGTTTCCGGTTGCTTGCGTTGCAGCCGTAAATCGAAAGCCATACTTATATTGCGGATAAAAGGCTTTCCGGCCTCGGTTACCACCAGGCCCTTTTCGGACATTGTCAGCAGGTCATCGGCGCGCAATTCAGAGAGGTTTTCAACGATACCCTCAAAATCGATTTGCGTCGCGTCCTGCGCCGTCCAGCTTGTCCGGAACTGGCACATTAAGTTTAGTATTTGCTGCCTGATTATGCGATCCTCCTCGGTGAGGATATGTCCGCGATAAACGGGAAGAATATCACAGGCGACCAGGTGCTGGTACTCTTCCACACTCTTCACATTCTGTGCAAAAGCATAACCGCTGTCACTGATACTCGATACCCCGAGACCAATCATGAGTTGGGTACGCTCGGGGGTATATCCCATAAAATTTCGATGTAGGGTTCCCGTTTCCAGGGCTTTGTACAGGGAATCGGTCTCCAGTGCAAAGTGATCCATGCCTATCTCGCGATAGCCGAGTTGGGTCAACAGGGCCTTGCCTTGTTCATATTGTTGGCGCTTGTCCGCCGGGCTGGGAAGGTTGGCTTCCTTATAGCCGCGCTGGCCGTTACCCTTCCGCCACGGAACGTGGGCATAGCTGTAGAAAGCGATGCGGTCCGGACGGATTTCCTGAGTGCGGGCAATGGTGTTTTTGACATGCTCAAGGGTTTGAAAAGGTAAACCGTAAATGATATCGTGTCCGACCGAGGTATAGCCAATGTCCCGCGCAAGTTGGGTAACATCACGCACCTGCTCAAAGGACTGGTGCCGGTTGATAGCCGTCTGCACCTGCTCATTGTAATCCTGCACTCCGAAACACACTTTCCTGAACCCCAAATCGTACAGTCCCTGAAGGTGTTCACGGGTGGTGTTATTCGGATGGCCCTCAAATCCCAAAGCAGCGCCCGCAGCCAGCCTGGACCTTCTGAGCAACCCTTCGATGAGCAATCTCAGGTTCTCCATTGAGAAGAAAGTTGGTGTCCCTCCCCCTAAGTGAATCTCGCGAATCAGCGGGCGTGTGCCCAACAGCTGCAAGTACAGAGACCATTCCTTTAGAACCGACTGGATATAAGGCTTCTCCAAATCGTGTCGCCTGGTTATACGCTTATGACACCCACAAAAGGTGCACATACTTTCGCAGAAAGGCAGATGAATGTAGAGACTAATACCTTCCTCCCGCGATTCGTCGTAGCTTTTCCTGACCGAAAACTGCCATTGTTTCGATGAAAAAGATTCCTCGTTCCAATAGGGTACTGTGGGATAACTCGTATACCTGGGTCCGGCAACATTATATTTTTGGGTCAGACTGCACATAGGTTGTTTTTTTCAGATCAAAGCTAGTCTGGAAACCCTGTTTAAAATATGATAAATGTCAGGGGGTAGCGCGCTTTCCTTATCTGATAAAAATCATATTTTCAGCCGCTTGGTGTCTTTAGTTTTGTTCAAAGTACTTGCGTTATGGGCGAAAAACTATTGCACGAGAAAACCTCACTTGACGACAAACGGGAATTCGTACGCCACCTGCTGGACGATGTTCACGCCCTGGAGTATTTACTCGAAAACGGCCTGTTCGAAGACGATGTCGTGCGTATTGGCGCAGAGCAGGAAATATGTCTGGTCGATTCCAACTTTCAACCGGCACCGGTTAATATGGAACTACTCGACATGCTCGGCGATGACCATTTCACTACGGAATTGGCGTCCTATAATATTGAGTTGAATCTGGATCCCCTGGCCTTTACCGGGGAATGCCTGTCCAAAACCGAATCCCTGCTGAAAAGCAATATGGCAGTGGTTCGCAAAAAGGCCGCCATGCTCAAGACCGCTCCCTTGCTTGCAGGAATCCTGCCCACCATTGGGAAGCGGGAAGTAGGTCAGGATTTCCTGACCCCGATCCCCAGGTACTTTGCACTCAACAATCGGCTGAAGTCCGATAAGGGCGGTGATTTTAGCCTGAAAATCCGGGGAGCCGACGAATTCTTCCTCGATCATGATACGGTTATGTTCGAGGCGTGCAATACCAGCTTCCAACTTCACCTTCAGATTCCTTCCAAAGATTTCATCGCGAGCTACAACTGGGCCCAGGCTATTTCTGGCCCGGTCCTTTCCGTAAGCTGTAATTCCCCCCTGCTTATGGGTCGGGAATTGTGGAAGGAAACGCGGATCGCACTTTTTCAGCAAAGCCTGGATACCCGTAAATCCTCGTATGCCCTGGTCGATCAAAGTCCGCGGGTAGGTTTCGGGGAGCAGTGGGAAACCGGGACCCTTGCCGACATCTTCAAAAGGAGCATTTCTACGCACAATATCCTGCTCACTAAGGACATTGCAACCGGATCCCTGGAGCAAATAGGAGCGGGCGAAGCTCCTGGCCTGGATGCCCTGAGGCTGCATAACGGCACCGTTTACCGTTGGAACAGACCCTGTTACGGGGTAGGTGGAGGAAAGCCACATTTACGTATTGAAAATCGCTATATCCCAGCAGGCCCGAGTATCCCGGACCAGGTGGCGAATTTTGCCTTTTGGATTGGATTGATGGCAGGCAGACCAGCTAAATTCGACGATATGGCCAGCCAAATGGATTTCAAAGCTGCCAAGTCCAATTTTATCAAGGCGGCCCGCTACGGTAAAGAATCACTCTTTTCCTGGTGTGGAGAATTGATGCCAGCCAAAAAGTTGCTCAGGAATCACCTGCTGCCTATTGCGCATTTGGGATTGCAGAAACGTGGAATTTCCGATGCAGACCGGGAGCATTATCTGGGAATTATCGAAAAGCGCCTCAGTGGTAGTAGTCCCGACCAGTGGCAAATCCGCAACTACCGCAAGCTGCTGTCCGAAACCAAAACGGGCCCGGCCCTGAAAGCGTTAACACGGGCGATGATCGAGAACCAAACCACGGGCAAATCCCTTCAGGAATGGCCTGAAATAACATCCACAGCTCTCGGTGAGCAGGGGATGCAGATCAAAGACCTGATGTCTACCCGTTTGATCAAAGCCGCACCGGAAGATTTTCTGAATATGGCCGAAGCCTTAATGCAATGGAACGACATCCATCACCTGCCCATTGAAAATAAAAATGGGGAGCTGGTCGGATTACTCAGTTGGAGCATGCTCGAAGATTTGCGGGATTCCTATTCCTTTTCCACAACCACTGTAGGCGAAGTGATGATAGAAAATCCCGTTTCGGTTAGCCCGGAAACAACGCTGGAGGAAGTGCGCAGGCTAATCGACACCCATCAAATCGGTTGCCTGCCGGTTTGTTCCCAGGGAGTGCTTATTGGAATACTAAGCAAAAGGGATCTGAGTTAGTGGAGCGAATTTTAGCACGCATTACTGGTGAAAAACCAGGACCGACCCTTGTTTTCTTTGCAGGACTGCACGGCAATGAACCGGCAGGTGTTACCGCCCTCCAGGAGGTTAGTGACCGTTTGAGTGCCCGGGAGGATTCTTTCCATGGCAATTTTATAGCCCTGGCGGGGAACTTGAATGCGCTGGAGAAAAATATCCGCTACCACGAGGAAGACCTGAACCGTATTTGGCACCACGAGCGGTTGGAGCAATTACTCAGTACAGGTGCCGTTTCCAGCAAGGAGGAATTGGAGCTATTGGAATTGCTGCGGGAAATCCACCTGATTTTCGAAAATTGCAATCCCCCCTTCTACTTCTTTGACCTGCATACGACCTCAGGACCAACCGAGCCTTTCGTAATAATGAATGATACCCTGCTCAACCGCAGGTTTACCCGCAACTACCCCCTGCCCACTATCCTTGGGATTGAAGAGTACCTGGGGGGGGCCTTGCTCAGTTACCTAAACGATAAGGGATATGTTTCTATCGGGTTTGAATCCGGGCAACACGAGGCTCCGGAGGCTATTGAAAATGCCCGTCATTTTATTTGGTTTACCCTGGCTATCACCGGCTTTTTAAAACTGGATGCGGCTATCCAGCGCAGTTTGCGCAACGACATATGGAACCAGGGAAAAGCTCGTAAAACCTTTTATGAAATCTACTTCCAGCGCCTCCTGACGGAGGGGGAATATTTTAAAATGCAACCCAATTTTGAGAACTTTCAATGGATTCCAAGAGGCACCACTTTCGCTACGGATTCCAACGGCCTGGTCACGACTAAAAAAGCCAGGCAGATCTTTATGCCGCTTTATCAGAAGAAGGGTCACGAAGCGTATTATTTTATCCGTAAAATACCCGGATTCTTCCTCCTGTTATCCAAGTACCTGCGTTGGTCCCGGATGGATGGTCTGCTAACCCGGTTACCCGGAATCGACTGGGCCGATAAGGAGCGGACCACGCTATTGGCCAATACGCGAATCGCGCGGTTTATGGCCAAATCCTTCTTCCATTTATTGGGATATCGGGCTCGTAAGCAAGATGCCGACCATCTGTTACTTCGCAGCCGGGAACGCAATGCGCGAACAAAGTCCTATGCAGCAGCCCCCTGGTACTAAAAAACCCCGAACGAAAATATCGTCCGGGGCTCAAAGAATTATCCCAAGAGGTTCACATCCTGAAACTATTTATTCCAATTTAAAAGTAATCGGGATGCTGTATCCCACTTTTACAGGAATTCCGCGCTGTATGCCAGGTTTCATCTTGGGAAGCGCTGTGATTATTCGCACAGACTCTTCCTCCAGTAATTTATCCGGGCCGCGGGTTTTAATGTTGGTAACATACCCGTCGGAGTTTATGGAAAACAGCACAAAGACTTTTCCAGAGATACCGAGTTCAAGAGCGGTAGCCGGATACTTGAATTGCTTCTGAACGTGTTCCTGCATTTTTTGATTAAAACAAGCCTTGCGCTCAGCTTCTGAACTCAATCCTTCACATCCGGGAAACACCGGTACATTTTCAATAACGGCGAAGGGAACGGTTACATCTTCTTCCACTTCCTCTACCTCGATATCGTCGGGGCGGTAAACCACTTCTTCGACGGCCATATCCTGACTACTCTCGGTACTTTCTATTATGGATTCCTCCACTTCCTCCAGGTTATCCACGATTTCGATAACTGCTGGTGCCGTTGGTGGAGCTGGGGGTGGCGGGGTGTTCACCGTCTGGGTCTGTGGGACCTCCTCCAATAGTACCTCTTCCATGTTGAAACTGGTATCGTAAGTCTTTACGGTATCATAGGTCTTGTGCTCCAGGAGGCGCCAAGTGGTAAATAATACAAGGGCAAGCCCGATCAAAAAATAGAGTCGGCTATTCCTATTTAAATCTGCCTGAGGGTTCTTCTTTAGTTCCATGATCTTCTGGATTAAATTCTCTTAAATGTAAAGCGATCCCCACGTAAAAAATATGATATAAATCAGGTTTGATTCTTTGGTAACAAACTGACAATCATCATGTTTTATACTGTTTTCAGCACCTACATTTGGGGTATTAATCCATTAAAATCCTTCGCCATGAAGACCATAAATAAGATCCTGATTCCTTTCGATTTCACCGAGGCCGCCATCAATGCCCTGGACTATGCCCTGGAATTTGCTGGCTACGATAAACCCATTGCCATTACTGCAGTTTACCTCAGTTCAAAACCGGTTTCCGAATACGAATTACAAGAGACCCAAACCTCCTTTAGGAATATTGTAGCAGACCTTAATAAGAAACCTATGATTTCACCGGCACTCCGGGTAACCGAGGGAGCGCTACCAAGCGCCCTGCTGGAGCTTCAGACGGAATCCGAAGCCGATTTGATCATTATGGGGACCATGGGCGATACCAGTCTGGATCAGCACGTAACCAATACCTCCAACCTGGTCCTGGAAGCAGAGTGCCCGGTTATTTCAGTCCCTATGGGCAGTGAGTCCAAGCGGCCGGAAGAAATCGCTCTGGTACTGGGGAAAGAGGAAATAGAGGATGCTAGCGTACTGGATTTCCTCCTGGCAGTGGCCCGCAGCTTCAATGCCAAAGTACACGTCCTGACCATTTACGCCGAATCGGTCTATGCAGAAAAAGTTGAGGTGGCCTCCAACGAGGATTCCCTGGAGTACTATCTGGAAAACTTCTATGTGGAGCACAGTTTCGAGAAAAACCAGGATGTTGAGCAGGGCATATACAACTACCTGGAAGATAAGAATATAGACCTGCTTGTCATTATCCCCAGGAACCATGCTCGCAAAACGGAACCTTCCGACGGACGCTTGACAAAATTGCTGACCCTGCATTCACGGGTGCCAATCTTAAGCCTTGATTAACGCATAAATAATGAATATGAAAACTTTGAAAACAACGATGAGATCATTGGAAAAATACGGATTGGGCAATGCCGATGCCCATTGGAACCTCAGCGGAGAAGAATTACAGCGAATTACCCTGGATTTGGGAATGGGGGTGGAAACCTCAGAAGGAACCCTTGCGATAAATACCGGAAAATTCACCGGTCGCTCTCCCAAAGACCGCTTTTTGGTCCGGGACGATTATACCCGCGACCTGGTATGGTGGGGACGCATCAATAAACCCATCAGTACGGAGCATTTTCAGGCTTTACATAAGGAAGTCATTAACTATCTCTCAGATAAAACTGTATATGTCCGGGATGCTGCAGTATGTGCCGACCCGAGGTATCAGATGAATGTTCGGGTGATTACCGAATATCCCTGGTCCAATTTCTTTATCAAGAACATGTTTCTGAGGCTTTCTGAGGAGGAGCTGGCTAATTTCGAAGAGGAATGGCTCGTGCTCTGTGCCCCCGGATACCAGCCGGAAAATCCGGAAGAATTCGGAATCATTGCCGGTAATTTTTCCATCTTAAATTTCACCGAAAAAGTGGCGCTGGTAGGCGGTTCTGCCTATACAGGAGAAATGAAGAAGGGTATCTTTTCAGCCCTGAACCTCATCCTCCCCACTGAAAAGAATGTATTGCCCATGCATTGCAGCGCCAATGTAGGTCAGGACGGGGATACAGCCATCTTTTTTGGACTCTCCGGAACCGGGAAGACTACCCTCTCCGCAGACCCGGATCGCAAACTCATCGGAGACGACGAACACGGATGGACGGCGGATAACCAGATCTTCAATTTCGAAGGGGGATGTTATGCCAAGGTCATCGATCTGACCGAAGAATCCGAACCCGATATTTACCGGGCAATTAAACCCGGCGCCCTCCTCGAGAACGTTGTCTTTAAACCTGGCACCGGGGAAGTTGACTTTTTCGACAGCAGTATTACCCAGAATACCCGGGTAAGCTACCCGATTGAACATATCGATAACATTCAGGTGCCCTCCCGGGCCGGGAATCCCAGGAACATCTTTTTCCTGACCTGTGATGCGTTTGGGGTACTACCTCCCGTATCTAAACTGACTCCCGGACAGGCGGCATACCACTTTATTTCCGGCTATACCGCCAAGGTGGCGGGTACGGAAGCAGGCATTAATGAGCCTGTTCCCTCCTTCTCGGCTTGTTTCGGGGAGCCATTTATGCCCCTGCATCCCACCATTTACGCGGAAATGCTAAGCGATAAAATGAAAGAATCCGGAGCCCGGGTCTGGCTGATCAATACCGGTTGGAGCGGCGGACCTTACGGGGTAGGATCGCGGATTAAACTGAAGTACACCCGAGCCATGATCAGTGCCATCCTGAATGATGAACTCGACAATGTCGAATATCAGGCGCACCCGATTTTTGGATTGCACATGCCTAAATACTGTCCCGGGGTACCGACTGAAATGCTGGATCCCATGAATACCTGGCTCCAAAAAGGTGCCTATATCAGTAAGGCTATACAATTGGCGCACTCCTTCCACCTGAACTTTGACAAGTTTGCCCGGGAGGCTTCGCAGGAAATCATCAACGGCGGACCGCTGATCGATTCCCACCACGAACTGGAAGATCACATATAAACCAGTAAATAATTAAGGCCACGGCTATACTGCGGGAGCTGACAAATGTCATAGAATCCCCATAGCCGTGGCCCTATTTTTGGATCAGTAATTAAGCGTAATTAAATCATTGAGCTATGAGTGCTTTAACCAATATCAAAAACGATTTCACACGAAATATCGCCGGATATTCTTCCATGGGTATCCTGCTTTCCACATGCCTCGGGGCATTCGCCATTATGATGACCCTGAGTTTTGGTAACGGATTGTTGCAAATGGGCATTGTCCTGCTGACCGTTGCGGTTTGTAGTGCGCATAACGCCGCCATACTTACGGTGCAAAAGCCTACTATGATCTATCGCCTTTTGGTGGTCAGCACCCTGGTTAATCTCGCAATTATCCTGGGCGCCTATTTACTGCAGCTCTAAAATAGCCGGGAGGAAGGTATTACATTCCTACCAGGTGTCCACTTTTTGGTAGGCCTCAATTACTGCCTCCTCCCCGGCTTTATCGGGCCGGCTGTTCCCGTGTTCCATTCCCAGAATTCCCTGATAGCCTTTGGAATGGATAAACTTGAAAACATTGGCATAATTGATTTCCCCGGTTGTTGGTTCGTTCCTTCCCGGATTGTCACCGATCTGGAAATAGGCGATTTCTTCCCAACATGCTTCAATATTCGGAATTAGATTCCCTTCCTGAATCTGCTGGTGGTAGATGTCAAATAAGATCTTGCAGGAGGGGCTGTTTACGGCCTTGCATATTTGATAGGCCTGCGGGCTTTCGGCCAGGAACAAGCCGGGGTGGTTCCTGAAATTCAGGGGTTCGAGTACCATGACGAGTCCATGGGGTTCCAGTATTTCACAAGCGCGTTTCAGGGATTCGACCACATTAGCCGTCTGATAGGCCATATTGAGTCTCAAATCTACATGGCCCGGGACAACGGTCATCCATTTGGCATTGACCCGTTTGGCCACCTCCACGGATTCCGCTATTTCCTTCAGGAATTTTTCTCGTAAAGCCGCATCCCCACTGGCCAGGTTGGGTTCGGTCCAGTAAATTTCATGGGCTACGAAGACCCCCATGACAATCCCGCGGTCGGCCATCACTTTAGCCATAGACTCCTGCAAAGCAGTTGTTCGCCCTTTGATTTCATTATCCTCGAACGCGGTAAACCCCCGATCGGCCATAAAATTTAACTGATCCAGTGGGTCTTCCCCTGCCGAATGCCGGAACATCCCCAGGTGCGGTGCGTATTTCAACTTAAAATCTGTTTTGGACAGGGAAGGCTTCAGGTTTTCCTCCCGGGAAGCTCCATTTACAGCTGCGGCTGCCTGGGCCGTCCCCAAACCGGCCAGTCCCAAAGCGGCTGAGGCCATCACGTTATTCTGAATAAATTTTCTTCGTTCCATAGGTTCCCGACAAAATATGTTTCGTCCCAAAAGATAATCAAAACCAAACGTACCCGTGGCGGAAGCCCGGATTTTGTAATTTTCGGCTTGCAAACCAAAACCCCATGGCGAATAAGTCCAGAACAATTCGGGTAGCTGCCCCGGGAAGGATCAACCTTATTGGGGAGCATATAGACTACAACGACGGATGGGTACTGCCTGCGGCAATTGACCGCTGTATATACCTCACCATGACGGCCAACGGAGATGACACCTCGTTTACAGTCACCAGCGAGGACTTCGGGAGTACCTTTAGTGGGGATTTGGACCAACTTGAAAAGGGCGGTGCGGGCTGGCACCAATATATTCTGGGGGTCCTAAGTGAAATCCGGAAACGATCCGATGGCCTGCGGGGTTTTAGCTGTACCCTGCACAGCGAAATCCCGGTGGGATCCGGGGTGAGCTCTTCCGCGGCCCTGGAAAGCGGACTTGCCTTTGGCCTGAATGAACTCTTTGATCTGGGCCTCAGCCCCTGGGACCTCATCCATATTGGCCAGGATGCCGAACATAATTTTGTAGGCACGGCATGCGGGATTATGGATCAATTTGCCTCGGTAATGGGTAAATCAGGGCATTGCATGCTGCTGGATTGTAAAAGTCTGGAATTCGAATATGTGCCTGCTGCTTTCGGGTCCTACAAACTACTGCTGCTGAATTCGAATGTTTCGCATAACCTGGCGTCCAGTGGCTACAATAGCAGGCGGGAAGAAAGTGCCACTGCACTTACCTTGCTTTCGGATTACTACGAATCACCCCCCAGTTATCGCGCCTTAACCCGGGCGCAAATCGAAGCAGCCCAGCAGCTGTTATCGCCGAACCAGTACAAGCGTGCCACTTTCGTAGTGGCAGAAATTGAACGGGTGCGTAGGGCCGTGCAAGCCCTTCGGGAGAACGACCTGGAGGAATTCGGAGCCTTGATGTATCAGAGTCATGAAGGCCTGAGTACCCGATATGAGGTAAGCTGTCCGGAATTGGATTTTCTTGTGGATCTCACTCGTAACAACAAATGTATTGCCGGTGCCCGTATGATGGGGGGAGGATTTGGAGGATGTACCCTGAACCTGATCCACCAGGAAGCCATCGAAGCCTTTGTCTCCAGGGCTGCAGCGGCCTATAAAAATCGTTTTAGTCTAGATTTAAACTGGTTTGAAGCTACTCCTTCTGCAGGGACCCGTTTGTTATGAAGGCAATTACCCGGGCTTCCAATTGGGTCAGGTCGTCGACCACGAATTCGGATGGGAGCAATTTGCAATCGTGAACAGATTTCCGGGTAATTGCATTGGTAACCGCAAAAACAGGCATCCCCGCATTTTGTGCTGCTTTGATCCCATTTACAGAATCCTCGATTACCAGGAATTCTTCCGTTTTAAGACCAAAATGCTCCTGTACTTTCAGATAGATATCCGGAGCCGGTTTCCCGTTTTCCACGTCGTCCCGGGTACAGATCAAATCAAAGTCTCCGAAAATGCCCATGGCCGTAGTTACCTTCCTGGCTTCCGGTAAATGCGACATGGTCGCCAGAACCCGGGTCTTCCCTTCCTGACCAAGCCGGTGGAACAAGCCGAGGGTATTTGAGCAAAAATGCCGGGACAGCAGCTCCTCATTGTCCAGAATGCCGTGGTAAATCTCCAGCCGTTTCTCAATGAGTGCTTCCCCCAAGGTGGCCATATTGGATTCCCCGAGAGCGGCCTGGAGCTCACTTCGAAAGTGCGTTGCAAGTCCATGGACCACCTCCTGCCGGGATAGGCCTACAAAACGATCAAACACCCCCATCGTCTGTTCTTTGGGAACATGGCCAGCTGTTAGCGTGAACATGGCTCGGGCGTACGACTCAGCCTTGAGTACTTCGGTCTGGATCAGGGTACCATCCAGATCAAAAATCACTGCTCGTATCATTTAAATTGGATATTTTAGGACCTCTGCTAAAGGTAAGTAAATGGATCACACCACCCAGGCCAAACAACAAGCCGCGAAGGCCGCCCTGAAGTACGTCGAACCCGGGATGATCCTCGGTCTGGGGACGGGATCTACAGCCGCTGAACTGATTCGTTTGCTGGGGGAGCAGGTCGCCCAGGGCTTCGACATCACCGGGGTACCTTCATCCGATCAATCGGCCCAGCTGGCTCAAGAACTGGGTATTCCCCTTAGTTCGCTGCAAGAATCCCCTGTCCTTGACCTGAACATCGATGGTGCCGATGAAGTGGATCCGCAGTTTAATATGATCAAAGGCGGGGGTGGCGCACTCCTTCGGGAAAAGATCCTGGCCCAAAGTGCGAAGCGCAATATTTTTATTGTGGATCAGGGGAAACAGGTGCATGAACTGGGGGCTTTTCCACTTCCCCTGGAAGTCGTACCCTTCGCTTTGGAAAGCGTAGTTATTCAGCTACAACAAATAGACTTGAACCCGCAGTTACGGTTGCAAAATGGCGCTCCTTTCAAAACTGATGAGGGCAATGCAATCCTCGACGCAGATATCCGTGGGTTCTCGGATTACCAAAGGCTCAACTCGCGATTACTAGCTATTCCGGGTATCGTGGAAACCGGGTTATTCCTGGATTATGTCGATGTGCTCATCGTCGGCAACCTGACTGGGGCTGGAATCCTGGAGAATCCGAAATAACCCTGCTGACGGGCTCGGGGCAACTGGGTTGTTTTTCTTATCTTTTTACAATCTGTTTACTTTGAAAAAACCCCTAACCATGGCACTTGATCTCAGTTTCATCCGATCCCAATTCCCCGCGTTTCGAGACCCTGACCTCAAGGGTTGGGCCTTTTTTGAAAATGCCGGAGGGTCTTATCCGTGTCAACAGGTGGTAGACCGCTTGCATCATTTTTACACGCACCACAAAGTACAGCCTTACTATCCCTATCCGGCCTCCATTAAGGCCGGTGAGCAGATGGATGAGGCCTATGCGTCTATGGCTTCTTACCTGGGAGCCGATCCGCTGGAGATTCATTTCGGTCCTTCCACCACCCAGAATGCCTATGTGCTCTCCCACGCTTTGCGGTCGATGTGGAATGAAGGGGACGAAATCATTGTAAGCTGCCAGGATCATGAAGCCAACGCTGGTGCCTGGAGGCGCCTGGAAGCTACCGGGATCAAAATCGTGGAATGGCACGTAGACAAGCAAACCGGAGTTTTGCCCATAGAGGACCTCAGTAAGCTTTTCTCCAAACGTACCCGGATGGTAGCCTTTCCCCATTGCTCTAATGTCATCGGCCACGTAAACCCAGTTGGTAAAATTGCCTCCCTGGCACATTATCACGACGCATTATGTGTAGTAGACGGTGTAGGATGGGCGCCCCATGAAATCCCGGATTTCAAGTCACTCGGTGCGGACATTTATTTGTTCTCCTCCTATAAAACCTTTGGACCGCATCTTGGGGTCATGTACGTTCGTCATGAGCTCAATCTTCAAATGGCCAACCAAAGTCATTTCTTCAAAGATGGAAGTCCGCGGCACCGCTTAACCCCTGCCGGACCGGATCATGCGCAGGTAGCGGCAGCGGCGGGGATGGCCCATTACTGGGATGCTGTTTATGAACACCACAGGGATACTGCAAAGCCCGGTCAGGCTGAGGCAAACCAAAAACGAGAGCTGTTGAACGACTTATTTCGAGGTCATGAAATGGAACTTCTGGCGCCGCTACTGGAGTTTCTGGGTTCGCGTAAGGACCTGAGGATAATAGGTCCTTCGTCACTGGAGAATCGGGCTCCAATCGTCTCCTTCCTCCCGCTTAAAAAAGATTTGAAAACCGTATATGACGGACTTACCAAAAACCAGATCATGGCTGGATACGGGCATTTTTATGCCGTCAGACCGCTAATCGATATGGATATCCCCCGTGATCCAGGAGTTATCCGCTTATCCTTTGTGCACTATACCTCCCCAGCCGAAATACAGCAATTGATCGCAGGGTTGGAATCGGCTCTGGGATAGTACTCACTTATTTCAGAGGCGAAAAGTCCGTTGCGGTAAACAACTCAAACTTCAGGGAATCGAGGATGGGGCCATCGGCGATAGAATTGGCCCGGGCCTCCAACCAATCCGGGTCCTCCAGGAAGGTGGCCCAACTTGTGCTTCGCGCCGTGGTATCGGGAAATGTGATAAAATAGATCAGGGTGCGATCTCCCATTTCATGCCGGTCGTCCAAATCAAAATAGGCCACGTTGGTCATTCCGTTGTTCTCGAAAATCTTAAGAGTATGATCCCGGAAACGCGCGTGCAGATTGGGTAATTTACCTTCAGGAGTGAAATAGGTGCGCTGGGAAAAGACTCTGGGTCCCCCATCGCCGGCAACGATCTTGGGGGAATAATCCGTATACCGCAAAAAGACCTGCTCAACCGAATCCACGATGGGCCCGTCGGCGGTAGAAGCTTCCCAAACCTGTTTCCAATCCGGATCTTCGGCAAAGGAATTCCAGATGGCATCCCGAGATTCTTCATTGGGATATCCAATAATGTAAACCAACTTATTATCCGGGTTCTCCACAGGTATCCAATACGCCAAATTCGTCATCCCGTGTTTCTCAAAGAGCTTCATGGTATGATCGCGAAACCTGGTTTGCAGCGCATCCAGTCGTCCCGGGGCGCAGTAGTAGGTACGCATTTCAAAGAAGCTGGCTTCCGGAAGGGCCGCAGCCATTTCTTCTTCCTCAAGGGCTTCATCGGCCTTTTTTTCCTGTTTGCAACTCAGGACCAGCAGTAAAAAGAGTGCCAGGAGAAACGAAGCCTTGGTGTACTTGGAAACTTTCATGTCGGAGAATTCGAGAAGATTACCCTACAAAGTATGAAAAATCTAGGGACCGGGATCGCGGACACAGCGAAAGCCTGTATGGCCAAAGGAGGAATCCGGGGTCGAACGCATACGGCGGGCAACGCGATACCCACTGCAATAGCTTTCACTACATAAAAAAGATCCTCCACGGATTACGTATTTTTCGGCATAGGGTTCCAGGGGGTCGTAGGCCCTTGCCGGACCCTGGGGGTTTACCAAAACAGCTGTTGATGACTTCTGTCTGTAGGCATCGGCCCGATACTTATCCTGACACCACTCCCAGACATTGCCGGCCATATCATAAAGCCCGTAACCATTGGGCGGATAACTCTGAACAGGAGCCGTGCGCGGATAGCCGTCGGCCACACTGTTCTGATAGGGAAAGTTTCCCTGCCAGAAATTGGCTTTACCGGTCGCATTGGCAATAGATTCGTTCCCCCAGGGATATTTCGGGTCGTCCAGACCGCCCATGGCTGCCCACTCCCACTCTGCTTCGGTTGGGAGGCGTTTGCCCGCCCATTCCGCATAAGCCCGGGCATCTTGAAGGGCAATATGCACTACGGGATGGTCCATCCGGTTTTCCAGGTCCGAACCGGGGCCTTCCGGGTGTCTCCAGTTTGCCCCGATGGTCCAGGCCCACCACTGGCTGTAGTCCCGAAGGTCTACAGGGCCTGTAGTTGGCACGAATACCAGGGAACCCGCACGCAATACAGAATCCGGGGGTTTCGGCGTTCCGGGTGGAACTTGCTTGCGAAGCTCATCCCAATCGACATCGCGCTCCGCCACTGTTATGTATCCCGTAGCCTCCACAAACTCTAAAAACTGAGCGTTGGTTACTTCCGTTTTATCCATCAGGAAATCGGCTACCTGAACCTGCCTCCTGGGAAGTTCATCCGGATCGGCCTGCGGGCTTTTTCCGCCCATTGTAAAGGTTCCCCCCGGAATCAGGACCATCTCCTCCATATCCGCGACCTCCTCCCCTTGCGGTCTACATCCCGTTACGCAAAATAAAATCAGTAAAACCAGGGGGCGTAAAATCACAGGCATTGGAGCGGGCATAGATCAGATTCTGATCCAAAATACTTAAAATTGAGCTATCTTGATCTTATGAAATACCAACCGCTTTCTCGTGTACTCCTTATTTTAATCCTGCTCACTTCCTGCAAATATACCCGGGAAGCACCTCAGGAGACCACGCGCTTTACCCACGAGCTTACCGGGGAAGTACTCCCCTGGACCCACGATCATTTCGAGGAGACCGAAACCGATTTTACCTTCGCCATCATTTCCGACCTGAATGGCGGCGAGCGACCCCATATTTTTAGTAAGGCGGTAGCCCAGCTCAACCACCTCGATCCAACTTTTGTCCTGAGCGTGGGAGATCTTATCGACGGGGGTACTACGGATACGGACCAACTCAAACGGGAGTGGGATTTCTTTGACCAACGGGCGCGTGCGCTGCATATGCCTTTTTTCTACGTAGGTGGAAACCACGACCTCACCAACAAGACCATGCGGGAATTCTGGGAGGGTCGTTTTGGCCCACGCTTCTATCATTTTCGCTACGATGATGTCCTTTTCCTGATGCTCGACTCGGAGGATTACACCGAAAAGCGAATGGAAGAAATCTACCAGGCAAGGGATACGGCAATCCGGATTCTAGACGGCCTGATGGAAGGCGACTATGCCACTTCTACCTATCGCTTTATGCCCGAGCGCAACCTTGGGGGCATGAGCGAAGAGCAAATCGCATACTTCAAAGAGGTACTCACCCAAAATCAGGATGTACGCTGGACCTTCCTGCTCATGCATAAACCGCTATGGCTCAATGACGATGGGGACATCCTGCAGCGTGAAGATATCCCGTTAGAACCGCTGGAAACGGCTCTGGCCGGAAGGAACTACACGGTCTTCAATGGTCACTTTCACCGCCTCTCCCACCGGGAGCGTCACGGCATGGAATATATGATCCTGGGGACAACAGGGGGAAGCCAACGGCCAAATGACTCCACCGCCATCGACCACATTACCCTGGTACGTATGGCCGAAAAGCCTGAAATCCTTCATATAAAAATGGACGGAATCCTGGAATCGGACGGGCGTATTAATCCGGCAATCGATCCGAAAATGGAATAAAATTCAGGGTGTCGTACGAACTACTGTCCCAGGGGCTGGGCCTCAAAAGCGGTGAGGGCGTCGGCGGAACAATTTACCGTAAAATCAATGGGGTTGCAGCAGACTTCACAGTCCTCAACAAATTGCTGTTGCGATACGGAAGTATCTACGAGAATAGAGATCGTTTCCCAGCAATACGGACATTGAAAGAAGTGTTCCAGCATGGAGGTTTCGAACTAAAACTCCTGATTCAGCAATTCCCCGCTCACCTGTAACAACTGTAGCTCGGCCAGTTTCGCATTGTATTTAGCCTGGCTGCGGGCCAGTTCGGCCTGCAACAAATTGAGCTGCGCCTGGCGAAATTCAATAGAGGTAATCTGTCCCAGTTGGTACCGCTCCCGGGAACGCTCAAAGTTGTCCTGGTTAGTTTGCAGGTTCTTGTCCTGTACGTCGAGGACAAAGAGTGCGTTGCGGTAATCCCCGTAAGCATTCTGGATATCGCGCTCCACTTCCAACTCGGTCTGCTGGCGGATCAGTTCCTGGTTCTCAAAAGTGATACGCGCATTTCGCGCATTGTTGATGGCACTACCGCCATCGAAGAGGTTCCAGGTAACATTCACCCCCCCGTTGATATTGGTGGAAGTGTTCTGGAGTACAAAGGCCAGCGGGCTGTTGTTATTGGATTCATTCCACCCGTAACTTCCGGTAAGCCCAATAGTAGGCAGGTAGCCGCTACGTGTAGCCTTCATGGAGTACTCGGAAATAAGGATATCCTTTTCGGCCAGCAGCATCCGGATGTTATTTTCCCGGGCCGCCGACATGATGTCCTCAATTTGCAATTGAGGCAGGAAAGTGACCGTAGTATCTGCCGCAAAAGCGGTGGTAAGTTCCCGATTCATAATCAGGTTCAGGTCGCGTTTGGTGTTGCGCAAAAACTGCTGGGCGTTGAGCAGGTTTACGCTGTCCGTATTCACATCGACCTCAGCATTGAGTACATCTAGCCCTGTATTCTGTCCAAATTCGAACTGATACCGGGCCCGTTCCAGTCGGTTTCGGGATATGGTAAGCGCCTCCTGCAGGTTCGCGGCGTTTTCCTCCAGGCGGGCGACCTCATAATATACCGAAAACAGTTGTAGGACTGTCGTTTCTATGGTTTGCCGAACCTCTAGTTCCGATTGGGCAGATCGCTCCTTAAACCGCTTGTAATCGTACCAGCGACCAAACCCGTCAAATAAGGTATAATTAACATTCAGAGAAGCATTGTACCGACGGGTTTCTGCGCCATCGGCCGTACGAGTTTCCCCGTTGGCAAGGACCCCTTCGGTATCCTGCACATCGATACTTCCGCCCCCGATGGCACTCACGGTAGGGAGATAGCCCGAATTCAGCAAACTTGCGTTGTTCTCGTCGATCTCGCGCTGGTTCCGGCTCACCTGGATACCCAGGTTATTCTCCAGGGTAAATCCTACGGCATCTTCCCGGGTTAAGAGTGGTATCTGCACGGCTTCCCGGAGTTCTTCTTCTGATGAAGGTCCGCCGGGAACTGCGTTGGTTTCCTGTCCTAAGGCGGGAAATGCAACGCTAATCAATAAAAGTGTCAGTGAAACAAATTGCTTCATTTGTCCTGGTGTTGGTATGCTTGAGTTTTTTGACGGCGCCTTTTTGTATCCCGGGCCACGTTGTTCGCCTCGCTGAGTTCGCCTTCCAAATCCTCCTGCATTTTGATCTCTTTGATTACGCGCTCCACTTCCTCCCGGTTGACCGTTTCTCCGGTCTTTAACCATTTGATTCGCGCCTTGGCATTATTCACTACAGAGAGCGATAGCGGAAGGAGATAAAGGGTGAGAACCGTGGCTATGGCAATTCCAAAGGAGATAGAAATGGCCATGGGTATCAGGAATTGGGCCTGACGGCTCTTTTCCAATAGCAGCGGGGCTAATCCGGCGATGGTGGTCAGCGAAGTTAGGAAGATTGCGCGGAAACGGGAATTCCCCGCGGCAAACAGCGCGTCTTCAAACTTCATTCCCTTCCTCAAATACGAATTGAACTTGCCGATTAGTACCAGGCCGTCGTTCACCATAATCCCAATCAGGGCGATAATTCCAAGGAAGGATAGGATATTAATCGGGAATCCTAACAGGTAATGGCCCCACGCAATTCCAATAATACTGAATGGAATCATCAGAATCAGGATAATAGGCTGGCTGTAGGTCCTGAAGGTAAAGGCAATCACCGCAAATATCAGGAAGAGGATAACCGGCCAAACCCGGTTCAGAGAATTAAAGAGCTTTTGGGCCTCCCGGTTCTGACCCTCAAAGGCCACTTTAAGGCCGGGATAACGCGATTGCAGCTCAGGAATAAAATTGAATTGTACATCCTGTATGATTTCCGTGGCGCTATCGTTGGGGTCTTCCATATCCGCCTCTACCCGAATCTCACGTTGCCCATCGAGGTGGCTGATGGATTCGTCTCCGCGGGAAATGGAATAGGTAGCAATCTCCGAGAAGGGAACCCGTTGACCCGAAGGCGTCAGGATCCGCATATCGTCCAGGTCGTTGATCGATGAGCGGTTGGAACGGTCGTAGCGTACCCATACGCGAATCTCGTCCTGGCCGCGCTGGAAACGTTGTGCCTGGGTACCGAAGAATCCGGCTCGGACTTGCGACATTACCGATTGCAGGTTAAGCCCCAGGGCATACGCATTCTCCCGGAGTTTGATATCGATTTCCTTAATCCCCTCAGGATCGGTATCCGTCACGTCCGTCAGCCGAGGATTGTTCTCCAGATAGGCGCGCAGTTCTTCCTTAGCGGCTTCGAGTTGTTTACTATCGTTACTGAGTAAGGCAATGGATACCGGGCTACCCCCGAAGTTCCCCCCGGAACCAAAGGTGAGTCGTTCTACCCCGTAAACCGGGCCAACTTCCTCGCGAATGGCATTGGTAATTTCCGGGCTGGGGAAATCCCGTTCTTCCCCGGGCAGGAGATTCACCCGAAGGGACGCCTTGTTGGTTCCCGGACCTACCCGCTTGATGATGTTCTCCACCACCTGTTTATTTTCTGTCTGGCGCGCCGTATAATCTTCATTTACCCGCCAGGCTGCAGCTTCGACCATAGTGATGATCTCAGCGGTCTTTTCCGGGTTTGTTCCCTCAGGCATGAGCAGGTTAATGTTCACCTGATCACTGGCAATACTGGGGAAGATGGTAATCCGGATTAAGCCTGCCCCAATAGAGGCGATAGTCACCATAAAGAGACCCAGGAAAATGGCAAAGGACAAAAACCGGTTATTCAGCACAAAACGAAGGCTGGGGGCATAGAGGTTTTCCCTCAGATAATTCATAATACGATCTCCCAGCACATTAAAACTGCGCAGTTTGGCAAAGACTTTCTCTATGGGCCCTTTCTTTTTCGCTTTATCCTCCTCCGTTTCTTTAACCAGAGCCTTGGAGTGGGCAATATGGGCAGGGAGGATAATCAGGGCTTCCACCAGGGATACCACGAGGGTTAAGATCACAACGGTAGATACTTCGCCAAAGAACTCCCCAATTCTACTGTCGAGAAATAAGAATGTAGAGAAGGCCAGTACGGTGGTCAGGATCGCAGAAATAATCGGTGGAATTACCTCCATGGTTCCATCTATGGCCGCCTGTATGGGCGACTTACCTTCCTCATAATGCTGATAGATATTCTCCGAGATAACAATTCCGTCGTCGACCAGGATCCCGATTACGATAATCATCCCGAAGAGCGAGAGCACGTTAATAGTCACGTCAAAACTGCCGGCAAACATAAACATCCCTAAAAAGGCGATCGGTAATCCGAAGGCTACCCAAAAGGCCAGGCGGGTATTGAGGAAGAAGGACAGAAATATGAGTACGAGCAAAATTCCCACTGCCCCGTTCTCCAGCAGCAACTCGGTCCGTTGGTTCAGCGTAATGGAGCGGTCCGACTCCACATCCAGGCGAATGTTGTTGTGGGTCGCATTAAAATCTTCGATATAGGCATTGATCTTCTCTGCCGTAGGGATCAGGTCTTCACTGTTGGTGTTACTGACCTCTACGTTTACCGCCAGGTTTCCGTTGAAGTAAAGGGTGTTGGGGTTCTCAGAAAAGCGATCGCGTACATCGGCCACATCGCCGAGTCGTATGATGTTCCCTGAAATATCCGAACGTACCACCAGGTTATTGAGCTCATCCCCATAGTACGAACGGGCCCTGGCCCGGATCAGATAATCCTCAGCCTCGGTTTTAATATCCCCGCCAGTGGTTAGGATATTCGCCTGACCAACGGCCTGGGCAACTTCCTGAAAGGTCAGTTCATAAGCCAAAAGATCGCTTTCGCGTACGGCTATTTCAATTTCTTCCTCCGGGTATCCGCTGATCTCGATTTGGGAAATCCCGTCCATGGCCCGCAGGTCATATTCAATTTCCCGGGCAATTTGCTTGAGGGTTTTCAGATTCACCCCTTCCCCACTAACCGAAAAGCTAATGGTAGGCCGAATGGCTTCCTGTTTGGCAACCACCAGGGGTTCCATACCCCCGGGAAAATTAGGTACCCGGTCAACCGCATTCTTGACCTCGGTGATCATGACATCGATGTCCTCGTCCTTATCGATTTCGACTACAATAGAACCCCCATTTTCACGGGAGGTCGATGTAAATCGTTCAACACCAACCAGCCCTTTCAGGTTGTCCTCGATCTTCAGGACTACCCCTTCCTCAATTTCCTGGGGAGCTGCCCCGGGATAATTGATGTTAATCGTAATCGTCTGGGATTCGATCAGGGGGAAGAAGGACGAACGCATCCGCAATACTCCGATGATACCGAAGACTGCAAAGGCTATGATCACGACGTTGACCGCAACGTCGTAGCGAATAAAATAACTGATGATCTTGCGCATCCTGTTCTAGTTCTGGAGGTTCTGACTCACTTCTTCAGCCGGCTTTTCGTCGCTGTAAGGTTTCACGACCATACCCGGATAAGCCCCCGGTACGGAGCGCGAAAGGTAGGTTGTCCCGTCCTCAAGTCCGCGCAGGATCACGGTCTGATCGGTAAAGAAAATGGTCTCCACTTCGGCCAGGTCCAGGACACTGTCCCGTAGAATAAAGATTTCCCCTTGCTCCGTAAGCAGGCGTCGCGGGATTTCTATGGCATTTTCCTCTTCTCTTCCGGCGATGAGCGCCTCCAGATACATGCCTTCCTTGAGGCTGGGATCGGCCACATCGATGAATACGGTTACGGTCTGAGATTGCTGGTTTACAGCCGCGTTGATGCGACTAACCTTCCCGGTAAAGGACTGGGAAGCTTCCAGGGATTCCAGTTGTACTTCACGGCCCACTTTGAGGAAATCGCTATAACTCTTATTAACGGCTACTTCCAGCTCGTAAATGGAGGTGTTTATAAACGTCCCCAAGGATTGTCCGGAACGTACCAGGGTGCCTTCAGTGACATCGGCCTGGGTCAGGACCCCATTAAATGGTGCCCGGATAACGTACTTGCCCAAGCGCTGCTCGAGGTTTTTGACGTTGTAATACGTGGTTACGATATTCCGGCCATTGATGAAGTAACGCTCCTTTTCAGAAGCCATTTCTGGCAGGACGGGTGTTGTTTTGTTTAAGTCAAAGCCGTTGAGGTAAGCCTGCCACTTGGGATAGATTTCCGGGTAGTCCAGACGCAGGTCGGGCATGGCCGCGGTGATAAGGTTGTAAAGGTTACTCTTGGCCGATTGCACACTGGCCTGATACTCCGAAGCATCGATGCGTAGAAGCACCTCTCCTTTGCGATAGGCCTGGCCTGGTTTAAAGGGATGCGCACTGCCCAGGAAAATCCCCTGAACTTCAGAGAACAGGGCAACGCGCTGCTTGGCCATTAGGTTCCCGTTGGCACTGAGACGCACCGGAATAGAGCCATTTCTGACCGTGTCAACAAAAACGGTTTTGGCTTGCAATTTCGGGGCGGGGCGTTTGTCTTTTTCCTGAGTTACGAGAAGGTAAGAAATCCAACCGGAGAGCACGAGAACGAGCACCCCGAGGATGTAGAGTATTATTTTTCGCATATAGCCGTATTAGGTGGTAGGCTTAAGACCGTAAAATTATCCATAAGTTTAACGGTGCTTCGTTAAACTTATCATAAAAGGCCCCGTAGTCAGGGGGAAGCCAAAAAAAAGGGTGCCCGAAAGCACCCCCAACAGCTACGTTGTAACCAAACTAACTAACCTAACTTAATTGTCATTATCGTCTTCAAAAATGGTTTCAGCCATACGCGTTCTGCTGAAATTCAAATTGCGGTAATCGATTTCGGATTTCTCTACATCATAGTCAAAAACCAGCAGGCCCTTACTGTTGATTTTCCCAAGATTCTCGTAAGAATCGAATTGATTGTTTTGCAGTTGCAGGATTTCCAGTTGGGCGAGGTTACCAAAACTCTCCGGGATAGCCCCCCCTAGTTCATTATTAGACAGCACCAGTTCTTTAAGGGCGGTCAGGTTACCTATGCTTTCGGGAATGTCCCCGAATAGCTGATTGTCGAATAGGCCCAGTGCCTCCAGGCTACTCACTTCTCCCAACGAGGTAGGAATACGCCCGAATAGCTGATTACTTGAGAGGTTGAGTACCTCCAGCTTTTTGAGCATCCCCACACTGGAAGGAATACGGCCCGATAAAAAGTTATTGAAGGCCGAGAATTCCCTAAGGTCGGCCATAGCGCCCAGGGTATCCGGAATACCGCCTTTTAAGCGATTCATTTCCAGCTTCAGCACCTGTAATTTGCGCAACTCGAACAGCTCCTCAGGTAAATCTCCGGTGATATTATTAAAGGCCAGATTAAGCGTTTGTAGCTCTTTAAGATTGGAAAGCGTTTTAGGTAAGGGACCCATGAGGTTATTGTGGAAGAGTTCCACCGCTACAACATGGTCATTCTTTACGGTGACACCATGCCAGGAGGCCACCGGCTTCTTAGTATCCCACTTGTGAACCCAATGTAAACCATTGGTGCTCTCATGCAGATCCAGCAGGGCCTGACGCTCTGCTGCAGGTACTTCGGCCAAAAGGCTAAAAGCAGTGAGCAAGGTGCAGGTAATCAGGCTAAGTAGTTTGGGAGCTTTGTATGGCATGTCCTACAACTATAACGTATTTTCCTACAAATATAGCAGTTGCCCCAATTTCTGCCATGCTTATTTTGTATAGAACGCCAATATTTGTTGTGAATTGCACAAAACCTGTGGTTAATCGTCGAAACTGAGCGCCTCCAGGGCCTCAGATATCTCTTCCCACTGCTCCATGGCCGCCGATAATTCGTCTTTCCTACGTTGATAATTGTCAAAAAAGCCTTCTTCGGCGATGGTTTCCTCGTAATTCATCAGCAATTTGTGGTCTATTTCTGACAATTCTTGCTCCAAAGCTGTAATCTTCTTTTCTGTGCTGCTTAAGCGATTACTCAGCGACTTCTTTTTCTTGCGAAGCTTATGCTGTTCAGCCCCGCTCTGGCCCTTTTTATCCGGGTTCCCGTCACCGGATTCGACCGAATTAGTCTCACCTGCTCCGGAGCCTTTACCGGCAGCTGCCGGCTTACCTCTTTCTATTTCCCGAAAATCAGCGGCCATCCGGGTTTGCAGGTATTCATCGATATCATCTAGGAAAGCCTTAATGTTCCGGTCCCGGAATTCATAAACGGTGTCCGTAAGCCCCTGGAGAAAATCCCGGTCGTGGGAGACCAGAATCAGCGTGCCTTCGAAATGCCTCAGGGCCTCCTTCAGGACTTCCTTGGAGGGGATGTCCAGGTGGTTAGTGGGCTCATCCATGACCAGGACGTTAAAGGGTTGCAAGAGCATGCGCGCGAGCGCCAGGCGGTTGCGTTCGCCCCCGGAGAGGACCTTTACCTGCTTTTCAACCTCTTCCCCCCGAAAAAGGAAAGTTCCGAGAATGTCCCGTACCCGTGGACGCGTCTGGGCATTGGCCGCATCGAGCATGGTGTCTTCTACTGTTTTCTCCCCATCCAGGAATTCGGCCTGGTTCTGGGCAAAGTACCCGAGCTGTACATTGTGGCCCAAATTACATTTCCCCTGATACTCCAATTCCCCGACAAGGATGCGAGCCAGGGTAGTCTTCCCCTGACCATTCTGGCCCACAAAGGCAATTTTACTCCCCCGTTCCAAGAGCAGGTCTATATTATCCAGTACCCGCTTTTCGCCGTAAGCCTTGCTCAGGTTATTGATCTCCGCGACCACCTTCCCCGGTTGAACAGATATCGGAAAGCGCAGTTTCATCCGGGTGGCATCCTCCTGGTCTACTTCAATTCGCTCCATCTTGTCGAGCTTCTTGATCAGGGATTGCGCCATGGAAGCTTTGGAGGATTTGGCCCGAAATCGCTCGATCAGGCGCTCCGCCTGTTGGATTTCGCGCTCCTGGTTCTTGAAAGCGCTCATCTGCTGCTCGCGTATTTCCTCCCGCAATTCCATAAAACCGGAATAGGGCTTTTTATAATCGTAGATCCTGCCCAGGGAAATTTCGATCGTACGATTGGTCATTTGATCCAGGAACATCTTGTCGTGGCTAACCAGCATCACTGCCCCCGGAAACTGCTTAAGGAATTCCTCGAGCCAGATTATCGATTCAATGTCGAGGTGGTTGGTAGGCTCATCGAGCAGTAGCAGGTCGTTTTGCTGCAAGAGGAGTTTAGCCAGTTCTATGCGCATGCGCCATCCACCTGAAAAAGTATGGGTGGGTTTATCAAAATCCTCCCGGCGAAAACCAAGCCCCAAGAGGATCTTTTCGGTTTCCCCCTGATAGGTATATCCTCCAATCAGCTCATAGCGTGCCGTTAAATCGCTGAGGGCAACCATGAGATCGTGATAGGCCTCGCTTTCATAATCGTCGCGCTCGGCCAGGGCCGTATTGATCTCCTCGAGCTTCTGTTCCAGCTCCCGGATTTCTTCAAAGGCCTGGTAAGCCTCCTGCAAAACTGTACGCCCCTGTTCAAAATCAAGATCCTGCTTCAGATAGCCCAGGGTCAAGCCCTTGTCCGTGGCAATCGTCCCGGAGGAAGGCGAGAGCTCGCCGGCCAACAGCTTCAACAAGGTAGACTTACCGGCCCCGTTTTTTCCGATAAGGCCAACCCGGTCCCCGGGGCCCAGCATAAAGGAAATCGACTCGAAAAGGTATTCACCGGCAAAGCCGACACTAAGATTGTGGACATTGAGCATAGCGGTGCAAAAATCCTAAAAATATCCGGGAAAACGTAGGATATCCATCTCAGGTGGAAGTGTTGCTCCATTCTCAATATGCTGCAGGAGTTCATCGGCGGCGAAAGGAGCTATAAGAACCCCGCGGGAACCCATGCCATTCATCACATAAAGTCCTGGTTTTTCAGGGTGTTTCCCCACAAGCGGACGCCGGTCCGGAACCGTAGGACGGATACCCGCAGTTTGCCCCTCAATAGTATACCCGCAGGTTAGAAAGCGTTCGAGTTTCTCCTGCAGTTCTTTTCGCGCTGCTGCGGTGGGGGTCGCCTCAAAATCGTTCCAGCTGTAGGTGGCCCCTACCCGATAGCGATGATTGCCCAGAGGGATGAGAAAGACGGAACTCTTGATAATGTGTTGCTCCTGTAATTCCGGAGCGTGAATGGTCAGATATTCCCCCTTGGTTCCCTGGAGCGGAAGGTAATTGAAATATGGATTGGCCTTGAGCCCAAAACCCTCGCAAAAAATAATGTTCCTGACCTTTAGCTCGCGATAGGACCAGGAAGCCCCTCCCGAATTGTCCTCAGGTTGCAGGGCATCATGCTCAAAGCGTTCCCGCAACAAGTGACCCTGGCCCAGCAACCATTCCGCAAAGGCATTGAGCAGCAGGGAGGTATCTACCCATCCCGTTCCCAGCACCTTGCCGAAACCCATGGGAGCCTTTATGGATCCGTTCTGGACGGTCTCGAGTTGAGGATCAAGGAAAGCCTGTAATTTAGTGGAAGCGGCCCCTTCAAACCAGGCATTCTGTTCGGCAGGATTGTGGAGCAGGCGTAAGATCGGCACCCGGTGTACGGCGTGGATACCCAATCGTTTTTCCAATTCCTGGTAAAATCCGGGGGAGGTAGCCATCTGACGGTGCGCCTCCCAAATCGGGTTCAGCCTTTTGAGTACAACGGGGTTATAAAGTCCGGCCGCCACCTGCGACGCCCCACTGCCACCCTGATCCACGACTTTGAAGCTGCGGCCACGCTGGCGGAGCTTTTCTGCCAGGGCCATTCCGGAAAGGCCACAACCGACAATGAGGTAATCGAGCATGGCACAAAAATAACAAACCCGGCGCTGGGCCGGGTTTGTCTATTCGCTTGAATTGGAGGGCAGTTTATTTAGTACGCCCACATATCTTGTTCGCGATCGCGGATTTGCTCCTTGATTCGCTGAGCTTCCAGTAACTGGAAGAGTGCGTTATCTGCGATATAATCGCGGATTTTACGGTCTCCGTGTACGTTGTCTTCTTTATAGATCACTGCATTAAAACGACGGGCGTTCAACAGCATATCAAAAGAAATCGGCTGTGCTGAGTTGCGTTGGTTGAAAACCTTGGCATCGTGCAGGATCTGACGGGCAGAAGGAATCCATACCCAGAACAGTTCAACTAATGCATCCTCAGGGGCCATGCTTTCGTCATCGATAAAGTTTACGTCGGGAGCAACCGGGGCAATTCCCAGCATGCGGTACTTGAGTTCGCCTTGACGCTTGTCAAAATACCAGATTCCCTTAATGCGATACTCTTCGATGTCGGCGGCTGTCAGGTCTCGCTTGTTGATAAACTCAGCAGAGATCTGCTCACCGGCATTCAATTGCTCGTAACCGAGGTCCGTGGTATCGATCTTACTCAGGGTAGCCCTGAGGTCCTCGAATTTCCGCTTCTCGGTGAAATAGGAATCCACATAAACATCCGTGAGTTTCCCATTCTTAATGTTTTTAATGAATACATCGTAGAGCGAACGTCTGTCTGCTCCGATATCGATGGTATCCGTTGGATAGTAGAGGGGGAAGTTTACCCGCTCGTCCAGATCGATGGTTTCCCAAACGGTCTTAGACCAGAGGATATCCCGGTCATCTACGTATCCGTAATCCAGGGGAGCGTCATTGTCAAGGCCCTTCTGCTCTTCAGTCCGTTGACCGATCTGGTCTGGCGTTTTGGCATTCAGGATGTTGGCCTGTGCCCATCCTGAGACAGGTAACACGGCTAGCGCTCCGATGATTAAACTATGCTTCCAATTCATTGTCATGCGATATTTCGAATTCTATAAAAACCGGGCAGCGTACTTTAAGCGTAAACCGCCCGGTAATCTTCACTTTCTAGTTGGTAAGCTCCACAAATACGGGAGATACCTTCTTCAATTTATAGCTTCGGTTGTTGGTGATGTACGCCTGGATGTCGAAGATCTGAATAGCATCTCCGCGACGGGCGCGTTTCAGGGCAGACTTAGCTCGCGCATCCAGCTTATTGCCATTTACGCTAACTGTAGGCTGTCCGGCAACCTTAAATTTAAATCCGCTTACACCGAGGTTCAGGTCAAAGTCGAAATCTTCCAGCAATACGCCGATAGTAGCCACTTCGAGGTTTCCTCTTGGGATTTTAACCGAACCAGTTTCTCCGCGAACGGAACCGGTTGGGCGTGGAATATCCTTGATACGGAATTCGCTACGGGTACTGATGCTCTGACCATCAGGCAGTGTACCACTAGCCGTAATCGTAACCGTACGTCCGGTACCCGGGTTCATGACATAGTTGCTACCACTGCGTCGGGAAAGTCCGGCGGCAGAAGCATTAACCTTATTGTCAGGAATACCTGGGATGGAAATCGTCATTGGGTTAGCAACCCCGCGATAAACCACATTCATCTTATCAGCAGAGATCACTGCCGCATTAGGCTTAGAGATTGTAGAGAAAGAGTTCTTCACAGGAACTTCAGTCTCTTCCCCATCCTGCATATAGATCAGGGTACCAGCGATCGTATGATCTCCAGGGTTCCCGGCTCCGATCAGCATCTCTACACCACCTTCTTTCAGGCGGTAATCTGAACCTTCAGACAATTTGCGACCGTCCAGGGTAAGCTCAGCGCGAACCGGCTTAGCCGACTTGTCGGTTTTACCCAGTACGATATCTCCCTGGAACTTTTCACCAGCGTAGAAGGCCGACTTTTCGGACTCTAACAATGTAGAAAAGTTCTCCAGGCTAACCTGGCTGGTCAGCTCTCCTTGCAGCATGGATTTCAAAGCTGCTTCTTCAGTAGCCTTGATATCGGATTGCAGGGAGGTGAGCTTGGTCAAAGAAGCAATCAGTGGGAAACCTTCGTAGTGGTAATTGATCCAATCTTGCTTGGTTCCATCACGCTTTTCTACTTTCCCGTTCTCGTCTCCGGTTTGGAAACGCGTCTCAACCGCATCCTTTACATCTGGGAATCCATCACCCAGGATCGCTACTACCTCAGTTCTGTAGTTGTTGATCCTTTCCATGAACTCCTTACCTGTTGGTCCGAGGTTGTCTCCCTGGAAGAACTTCTGATCGAGATAATCAGATTTGTCCATTACCTGGTAATCGGTAGGGTCTTCGATACCTTCGACCATCTCAGCCTTCAAGGCTTCGAGCCAATCGAAGTATTCCTGAGAGAGCTGCTTAATTTGCTTCGCGTCTTTGTAGAGCTCAGCATACTTGGCAGCATCCTCCTGGGATTTAGTTTCGAGGCTAGCGAGGAACGCTTGGTTATTCTCGCTTGCTTTTACGTTAGAAGCCTCCAGCTTTGCATTCATTAATCCGAATGCGGCCAGAACCTCTTTACTCATATTTAATGCCAACATCGCAATGAAGATCAAGTACATAAGGTTGATCATCTTCTGACGTGGCGTTGCTTTTCCTGATGCCATTTTATCTAATTAGTTGTTACTTGTTACTTTGATTTGGGATTAAGCCTTCAACAACTTAATTAGCTTTTAGCCATGGCAGACAGCATTCCACCGTATACTCCGTTCAGAGAAGACAGGTTGCTGGCCAAAGATTCCATTTGATCTTTCAAGGCTCCGGCATTCTGTACTACTTCCTCGTTGATGCTGGCCTGACGGCTGGCGCTCTCGAGCTGAACTTTGTACAGGCTGTTCAGAGACTCCATCTGAGAAGCTGCATGAGTCAGTTCTTCTGAGTATTTCTTAGTAGATTGGATCGCATCGGCAGTAGGAGCAATTCCTTTAGCAGCACCTTCGAAGTTGCGGATGCTTTCTCCCAGAGAGCTCATAAGGTTAGCGTCGATATTAGCTTCCTTGAGCATTTCATCCAGTTTCTTGGAAAGCAGACCTTCGGCTTCTTTAGCTTCCTGAGCTGCATTTTTACCTCCTTTGGATTGTCCTCCGGAAAGTTCCGGGTAAACCAAAGACCAATCGTATTCATCGTCTACGGGCTCGAATGCACTGATCGCGAAGATCAAGGCTTCGGTAATAAGACCTACTGCGAGAAGCAATCCACCGGTAAGTGGTCCGAATTCCCAGTGCAGGATCTTGAACAGGGCCCCGATGATTACCACCGAAGCACCCAGGCCGTAGGCCATGTTAAAGAGCTTTTTAGTTGATTTTGACTGTGCCATAATTTGAAGTTTAATAAAAAAAGTTAAGAATAAGTGTTGGGTTAAAGTTTAAACGGTTTAGGTCCTCGTGATGGTTTTATTATTGGGTGGAATCTTCCTCTCCCATGTAATCCTGAACCGTACGGAAGCCGATATAGCTTCGCGCGGAATCCCGGTACTCATAATCTCTTGTACTCACCTGCAGGAAGTAAGCCACATCCTTCCAGGATCCACCTCGAATAACCTTACGCGTATTGTTCTGCGTATCGGCATTCGGGTTCATGGTAGAGGCGTACTCATAAGATCCGGGGAAGTAGCTGGAGTTGGTCCACTCCGAAACATTCCCGGCCATGTTATACAGGTTAAAATCGTTCGGCTCGTAAGACTTGGCCTCTACAGTATAGAGGGCAGCATCAGCAGCATAGTCTCCGCGTTGCGGCTTAAAGTTAGCCATAAAACAGCCGGTGTCGCTGATTACGTACGGGCCTCCCCAGGGATAGGTTCCCCCTTCGATCCCACCGCGGGCAGCGTATTCCCATTCGGCTTCGGTAGGCAGACGGAATTGGTTCACAAACTGCTTTCCACGAGCGCGTTGGTCGTCGTTCTTAAATTTGGTCCTCCAGTTACAGAAGGCCTTGGCCTGGCTCCAGCTTACCCCAACTACAGGATAGTCGCTGTAGGCATCGTGCCAGAAATAATCGTTGTGCATGGGCTCGTTGTAGGAATAGGCAAAATCCTTGATCCAAACGGTGGTATCGGGATAAACCTGTACAACCTCGGTACGGATAAAGTCTTTGCGACGTCCTTCCTGAGATCGGGCAGCAGCCTCGATATCCATCCAGTTGTATTTGTACTCGAGCTTGGTCACGTCAATAGTACGCTGACCATTATAAGATTCTTCTTCAGGGATATACATGGAATCCATGATCTCGGCGTAGTACTCATCCGGATAATCAGAAGTTTCCCAGATCAGATCCTCGTCCGTATTCAGGGCACGACTTTCATAATCCCCGATGCCGGCGTAATTATCCAGCATATATTTATCGTATACAGAAAGGTTAGCGGTATCGGCATCCCGGAAAGCAAAAGCTCCGATCCCGTCATCTTCAGGTCCGAGTCCCAGCTCATCCGCGAGGATGGCAAGCTTGGTACGAACGATAGAGTCGCGTACCCACTCGACATACTGCCGGTATTCGCTATTGGTAATTTCTGTGTCGTCCATATAGAAGGAACGAACGGTTACGGTTTTGGTTGGTGCGTTGAGAACATTCCCCATATCCTCTTCACTTTTACCCATAATAAAAGAACCCCTCGGGATCAATTCCATTCCGTAGGGTTTTTCAGGGTACCATTTTTTGCCTTGCACACCAACGAGTTCCCCCTTGGATTTTGATCCGCAGCTGCTCAGCAAAAAAACAAACGCTATAGATGTCAACAATAGCTTTTTCATACTTAGGTTAATTTCAGTTTAAGACTGTGACGTACTCAATTATTCCTAAAAACTCGATTTGGAATGATTTATTGTACTGGATGGGGTATTCTAGACGAATAAATCCCTTGATTAATTAAAGCCCTTCTTGTAGGCTTTAAACCAGCGCTCCGGAATATTCTGGTCGCAGGCGTCCAGATAGTCTTGCTCGGTGCATGGTAATAACGCAGGGGTATCGGATTTAGTATGTGCACTAAGGAGGTTTGGCACTTCTACCCACCAGCGTTCTGTAAGCGCGCTTTTGTAAAAGTGAAGTTGCTCACTGTCGCAGGGTACAATATACTTAGTAAAGTTCGGATCGTTGTCCGAGGGGAATTCCCGCGTACTGAAGTTGTGGCCTTCCAGAAAATACCAGATCATCTGGGCAATCAATTGCAGGGACTGGGGATTGTTTTCCACTTCAAAAATCCCGAAGGCAGCAATCTGTTCGCCCATGCCGGCATAACGGGTAATGGCGCAAATCTCCCGACCGGTAAAACCATTGGGTGAAAATTCATCGGACTGGCCCATTTCCGCAGCGCGGATCGCACGGGCATCCAGGCTCACCAAGTGCGCGTTGCGCATAACGGGTTCCACCAGGCCAATATCCGCTGTGAGTTCCCCAAGCCGATAGGCATCGAAAAACAAGCGGTCCATCAGGTCTATTTCCTCCTGGGCATTGAAGTAGCTCTGATAGCCCAGGTTGGAAAAATTAAAAAGGTTGTTGGGCTTGTCGGTAATGATTTTACTCATGTAGGAATTCGAAGAGATCAACTCCTCTTCCGCCCCAAAATCAAAACGACTGTCTACGGAAACCAGATTTACCAGATCCGTTATCCCATCGAAAGCCCGATACATGGGATAGGTAATATCCTGGGTAGCCCCTATTATTATAGGTATAATATTTTCCTCGAGCAGGCCGGCCAAAATCTCACGGACTACGAAGTAGGTATCCTTTACGGTTTCCCCCTCGTCGACATCGCCCAGATCAATTATGGTATCGTTCCAGTTGCCCTGCATGAGTTTGTAGAGTTGCAATCGCAGGCCATCCATATCCAGGCGGCTGGTTTTCCGGATAAAGGCATTCCGGGATTCATAGACCCCTAACAGCGCAAATCGGGCACCGGCCAGTACGGGTAGTCCGTCCTGTTCGGTATGTTTATAGATGTTGCGTCCCAGGGCCTGTGCAGGGAGTAGCTCTGTATGGGCCAGAACGCTTTGGGAAACCGGGAGTAAAAAATCAAAGGCCATGATCGCCTATTTGGATTTCTTGCTTTTCGTTTTTGATGCTAATAGTTCTTTGGCCTGTTCCAGGGTCAGGGTCTCGGGATCTACGGTCTTTGCCAGGGGAACCCGGGAGCGACCTTTGACCAATTGGAGCTTACCCCACCGGCCTTTTTCCAGTACAATCCCTTCTTCGGGCCATTCCCGTACGCGTTTCTCCGCCTCCTTCTTTTTCTTGTCCTCGATCAATTCGGCAATATCCTCCTTGCTCAGGGCATCAAAGTCGTACTTCTTGGGTACATTAATAAAGATACCGTCCCATTTGATGTAGGGACCAAAACGCCCCTTACCTTTAGTAACCGGCTTCTCTTCGTAAGTAGCGATCGGCGCATCGGCTTTCTCCTTAGCCTGGATCAGCTCTGCCGCCCGCTTAAAGTCAACGTCAAAAACGCTTTCCCCTTCGTCCAGGGAAACGAATTTTTTCCCGTAGCGCACATAGGGTCCATAGCGACCGACATTGGCTTCGACCTCCATGCCTTCATAGGTGCCTAATTTGCGCGGAAGCTTAAAGAGGTCCATCGCCTCCTCGAAGGTGATTGTATCTATCGATTGTTCGGGAAGTAAACTGGCAAACTGAGGTTTCTCCTCTTCTTCCGCCGTTCCAATCTGAACCATCGGTCCAAAACGTCCCAGGCGTGCAGCGACCTGCCGTCCTGATTTGGGATCAGTTCCCAATACGCGTTCTCCGCTGGCGCGTTCCGCATTCTCCTCAACATCGATAACGTTCGGGTGGAAATCCTTGTAGAATTCCTGCAGCACCTGCTGCCAATCTTCCTCTCCAGTGGCTATTTCGTCAAAATCCTTCTCGACTTTGGCCGTAAAGTTATAATCGAGGATGGTCGCGAAATGGCTTACCAGGAAATCATTCACAATTTTCCCGATATCTGTAGGCACTAATTTCCCCTTGTCGGAACCTACTTTTTCGGTCAGGGTCTTTTTAGCAATTCCATCTCCTTCAAGGGTCAGTTGCAGGTATTCGCGATCGCTTCCATCTACACTTCCTTTCTCAACGTATCCCCGATTCTGGATCGTAGAAATTGTCGGGGCGTAGGTGGAAGGTCGGCCGATACCCAATTCCTCCAATTTTTTTACCAGAGAAGCTTCCGTATAGCGATACGGTGCCCGGGTAAATCGCTGGGTAGCCGTGATCGATTCGGCAGTCAGCGCCTCCCCAACCTGCATGGCCGGGAGCATTCCATCCTGCTCTTCAATATCCTCTTCGTCCTTCCCTTCGAGATAAACTTTCAGGAACCCGTCGAACACGATGACTTCCCCATTGGCGCTGAAGCGGGAACCCTGTTTGTTATTGCTGATCTTGACGTTGGTCCGCTCCAGTTTGGCGTCGCTCATCTGCGAGGCCAGCGTACGGGTACGGATTAATTCGTACAGACGCGATTGATCCCGGTCCAGATTGGGCTGCTGCAGCTCCATATTGGTAGGACGAATGGCTTCGTGAGCCTCCTGGGCGCCTTTGGATTTTGACTTGTACTGCCTTACCTGATGGTATTCTTCCCCGTACTGTTGAATAATGGCACTCTTGGCAGCAGCAATGGCCTCCCCGCTCAGATTCGTACTATCGGTTCGCATATAGGTTATCAGACCGGCTTCATACAGTCTTTGGGCAACCTGCATGGTTCGCGAAACCGAGAAATATAATTTCCTAGATGCTTCCTGTTGCAAGGTTGAAGTAGTAAACGGCGCAGCCGGGGATTTCTTAGCGGGTTTCTTATCCAGGCTTTCCACCTGAAAATCGGCCCCCTTCACAGCTTCAAGAAAGGCCACTGCCTCGGCCTCACTTTGAAAAGTATCCAGCAACTTGGCTGCGAATCCCGAGCCCTGCCCGGTGGTAAATGCTGCACTGACCTTGAAACTGCTTTCAGGAGCAAATTCTTCGATCTCACGTTCCCGTTCCACAATCAGCCGAACCGCAACGGATTGTACGCGACCCGCCGATAGCCCAGGCTTGATTTTTTTCCAGAGTACCGGAGAGAGTTCATACCCCACCAGGCGGTCCAAAATACGCCGCGCTTGCTGGGCATTGACTAAGTCATAATTGATACTCCTGGGATTCTCGATTGCCTTTTGAATGGCCGACTTGGTAATGGAATTAAAGACAATCCGCTTCACCTTCTGCTGATCGAGTTTCAGGGTTTCTGCCAGGTGCCAGGAGATGGCTTCCCCTTCCCGGTCCTCATCACTGGCCAGCCAGATGGTTTCTGCCTTGTTGGCCAGTCCCTGAAGTTTGCTCACCAGGGCTTTCTTTTCCTTATCCACTACATATTTAGGGGCAAATCCCTTGTCTACATCTACCCCGAGTTCCTTGGAGGGCAAATCGGCAATATGACCGAAACTAGAGGTTACGGTGTACTCTTTCCCGAGAAATTTCTCAATGGTTTTGGCCTTGGCAGGCGACTCTACGATAACCAAATTCTTTGCCATGCAGCGGATTTAGGTTCACAAAAGTAGCCGAATTTTTTTATTTCAAGCTTTCCATCTGGCCCGGAAGATTCTCCGCTACCTAAACGAAAGCAGGGGTCCGAGGATTCTTTCTGCCTGATAATTCGATAATATAGTTGTATTTTTAAGAGCTAACTCAAATACCAATCCAATGCGTACCCTATCCCTATTCCTTCTGGCTGCTTGCCTGTTGTTTCCACTTGGCGAAAGTGAGGCTCAAAGTCGCAAAAACCGTGCAACAACTCTGAAATACGATGCTGATCTATACTCTGGAATGGAGTGGCGACTGGTTGGACCATTCCGGGGAGGAAGGGCCGGTACCGTAAGCGGTGTAATCGGCAACCCTAACCTGTATTACATGGGTACTGCCGGAGGAGGTGTCTGGAAAACAGAAGATGCCGGAGGAACCTGGAGTTGCATTTCCGATGGCTATTACGGAGGATCCATCGGAGCTGTGGCCGTGGCGGATTCAGATCCGAACATCCTCTATGTCGGGGAAGGCGAACAAACCCTCAGGGGGAATGTAAGTTCAGGACACGGCATGTGGCGCAGCGACGATGCGGGCAAAAGCTGGAAATCTATCGGGCTGAAAGATTCCGAGCACATCGCGCGTATCCGGATCCACCCGGAAAACCCGGACCTGGTCTACGTAGCAGCTATTGGAAACCTTTGGAAGCCCAACGAGATGCGCGGGGTCTATCGCAGTAAGGACGGTGGGCAAAATTGGGAACGCATCCTGTACGTGAGCGACAAGGCTGGAGCAGGAGACCTGATCATGGACCCCAACAATCCCCGAGTCCTTTTTGCGGCAACATGGGAAATGAAGCGCAACGGATACCGCATGGATAGTGGAGGGGAAGACAGCCGTATGTTTATGAGTACCGATGGAGGCGATAACTGGATCGACATCAGCGAGCGTCCGGGACTCCCCGGATTTCCGTGGGGGATAACGGGAATTGCGATTTCCCCGGTAAATTCCAAACGTATCTGGGCCATTATAGAAGCCGAAGATGGAGGTGTTTTCCGTTCGGACGACGGAGGGGCAACCTGGAGAAAAATAAATCAGAATCGGGCCTTGCGCCAGCGCGCCTGGTACTACAGCCGCATCTATGCCGATACACAGAACGAGGACAAGGTATATGTCATGAATGTGAGTTACGGAGTGAGCACGGACGGGGGAAAAACCTTTACCCTGAAAAATGCGCCCCACGGCGATCACCACGACCTCTGGATCGACCCGGATAATAACCAGAGAATGGCCATTGCCGACGACGGCGGGGCTCAGGTCTCGAACGACGGCGGGGAGAATTGGAGTACCTATTATAACCAACCTACCGCGCAATTTTATCGCGTCACAACAGACAACCATTTCCCGTATCGGATCTATGGAGCCCAGCAGGATAATTCCACAGTGCGCATCCTGCATCGTACCAGCGGAAACGCGATTACCGAAAGGGATTGGGAACCCACGGCTGGTGGAGAGAGTGCACACCTGGCACCGGATCCCAACAATAGTGAGGTTGTCTATGGTGGCACCTATAAAGGGTATATGATGCGCTACGACCATGAGGTCGGGCAAATGCGTTCGGTAAATGTATGGCCGGACAACCCGGCCGGATCGGGAGCTGAGGTAATGAAATATCGCTTCAACTGGAATTTCCCGGTGGCGTTCAGCATTCATAACCCCAACCGACTTTATGCCGGTTCTAACTACCTGCACGCCTCGGATAACGGCGGGCAAAGCTGGCAGCTCCTTTCCGGAGACCTGACCCGAAACCTGCCGGAAACCATTAAATCTTCCGGAGGACCTATTACGCAAGACAACACCGGAGCAGAATTCTACGCCAACATTTTCGCCATTGCGGAAGCTCCCCAGGAACCCGGAGTTATTTGGGTGGGAAGCGATGACGGCCTGATCCATGTGACACGAGACAATGGCGCCAACTGGGAAAACGTAACTCCACCTGCGGGAATGTCGCCCAAACTGAATATGATCAATTGTATAGACCCAAGTCCTTTCAAAAAGGGAACCGCCTATGTTGCGGCCACTTCCTACAAGTTCGGGGACTATACGCCTTACCTCTACAAAACCACGGATTACGGGAAAACATGGACTACGATTACCAAGGGAATCCCGAACAATTATTACACCCGGGCAATCCGCTCCGACAAGGTTCGCGAGGGGCTCTTGTATGCCGGTACAGAATGGGGTATGTATATCAGTTTTGACGATGGCCAAAGCTGGAATTCCTTCCAGATGAACCTTCCCGTCACGGCGATTCGCGACCTGCATGTCCGCGATAACGACCTGATTGCCGCTACGCATGGCCGCAGTTTCTGGATGATCGACGACCTGACTCCGCTGCACCAATTGTCCGCGGAAGTAGCTAGCAGCGATTCTTATTTGTTTGCCCCGGATAAGGCTTATCGCATGCAACAAGGCGGATGGGGCCGGGCCGACACCAAAAGGGAAGGCCAGAACCATCCCAGCGGCGCCATTATTAACTACTACATAGCCGACCTTAAAGACGGAGATAAAGTAAGCCTCGATATCCTGGAGGGCGATGGAACTGTGATTCGGAGTTATTCCAATACCGCCAAGCCTTCCAGACATAATCCACAAGCACCGCGCAGCCTCAAGGTAAGCAGCGGGGGTAACCGGCTCGTATGGGATATGCGGTATCCCGGTTTCGATAGCTTTGAGGGCATGATCCTCTATTCGAGTCCGAACCGAGGACCTAAAGCGGTTCCAGGCACCTATAAAGTGCGCCTAACTTATAACGGTAAAGTTCAGGAGCAATCCCTGGAGATCATTCCGGACCCACGCCTGCCCAATAGCCAGGACGACTACCAGCAGCAATTCGATTTCCTCATTGCGGTACGGGACCAGGTTAGCAAGGCAAATAACGCCATTACTCGAATCCGTACCATAGCCAAGGATCTGGATTATCTCAAGGGGAAGGCCGCCGGGCACGACGAACTGAAAGGGATGATAAGCGAATTCGGCGAGAAACTATCGGTGGTGGAAAACAACATCCACATGACCAAAAACCAGAGTCGTCAGGATCCCCTGAATTATGGTATCCGGATCAACAATCGCCTGGCCTTCCTCCTGGCCGATTCCCAGCGCGGAGATTACCGTCCAACGGATCAGTCCCGGGAGTTCTTCGAAGTGGTAAAGGCCGAATTGGCGAAGGCGTTGAACGCCCTGAATACCCTGGAAAGCCAATATCTCAGGGATATCAATGACAAGGTGAAGTCCCTTGGGATTCCTATGGTTTCGGCTAGCGAAGACTAAGTCGGCTCAAAAGTTCAATCGAGCCTTCGGTGTAATTGTACTGCCGGACTTCTCCATCCCCTACCAGGACCAACCGGTCTTGCAGGGGTATTACATCATACGCAAAAAGCTCTGGGAAACGGTCGAGCATTTTCAGGTCAAGTACGTCGGAGCGATCGTATACCTTTAACCCGGCTTCCCCATCGCAAACAAAAAGCAGGTCAGCACTCAGGCCTAAGCCATAAGGTCCAACCATCGGATAACTGGTGGCCAGAACCGGGTTGGTAATATTGCTGATATCAACTATAAAGAGTCCGGACTCAGTTGCCCCGCATCCATTTCCTCCTCGTAGTGTAACATAGGCAAAATCCCCATCGACAACAACCGGATCGCAGGCCGTTCCGTGTTGGAATTCTGAGATAAAATTTGGGGCGGCCGGGTCGTTGATATCGAATATGTACATGCCGCGACGTCCTCCCAAAAACAAATGCTCACCACGATTATAAATCGTCTCGATATCGAAACCTGCATAGACATCTGGCAATTCTATTGGAGCTTTCAGGTTGGTAATATCGAAAACATTGATACTATGGCTGTCTACTGCGTAAAGGAAGTCCCCGACGATTTTGAAGCGAGCCAGAGAGCCGCCTTCCCCAGTGTTTGAACCACCATCTGTATTGGCCAAAGCAAAATCTTCAGCAACGCCAACTTGAGGTAAGTCCTCAGGCCTCCGCCTTTCCACAGACCGCGTCCATCCCACTACCACCTCATTCTCATAGTCAAATTCCCCTTCAATGATGTCTGCTCCGACAGGCCAAATAGGCGGATACTGGAGTACCCCTTCCAGACGTGTAACTTGCCAAATGGATGATAGGTCGGAGATATCGAGGACCACGAGGTCAAAGAGGCTGTCGGCAAACAGAAAATCGCCCCTAATCGAAATATCTGCATTGCCGGGAATATTCAAAAAACCAATCCTCACAGGAGCTGAGGGGTCGCGATTATCAATTATATGAACTCCTTTACCGACTTCCCCAACAAAAATATAATCTAAATAAACATAAATTTTGCCCGATTCCTTTATAGGCTGCGGGGCGGTTAACGCCACCTCCGCCCTGAATTCAGACAGGCTCATAGTGAGTGGACGGGCGACAATAACTTCTACCAGATCGTCGGTATCATCGTCGCAAGAATTTAAAAAGGCAACTCCGCCAATTGTAAGGGTGATTAAAAAAAAGAAACGGAGGTAAAAGGACTGGAAATTGGGCCCAAAGGCCCTGGCGAATGCAGGCATGATTAAGAGGTAAAAGGGTTGTTGCTTATTAGATTTCCGTTTTAGCTTTTCGTTGCGCATTTTATTGTTGAATTTTATGAATTAATTTATAGCTGACAAATTGTCATATTAGGCGAGAAGGCCTTATCTTTGCCCTCCTTTGTCCCTCACAAATTCAGGGGGTCAACCTGTGGTCTATGGAAAAAATTATTGACGAAAAACGTCAGGGGACTGCCCTGGAAACGCAGGCGCAGGAAAAAAACACCCGAAAACTATATCTTGAAAGCTACGGCTGCCAGATGAATTTCTCGGATAGCGAGATCGTGGCTTCCATCCTGGGAGGCGCTGGCTTCAACACTACGGATAGTATGGAAGAGGCAGACCTCATCCTGGTCAATACCTGTTCGATTCGGGAAAAGGCAGAACTCACCGTACGCAAGCGCCTCGAAAAATTCAACGCCATCAAAGCCGAAAATCCAGCACTCAAAGTTGGTGTACTGGGATGTATGGCAGAGCGACTCAAACACCAATTCCTGGAGGAAGAAAAAATAGTGGATCTGGTGGTAGGTCCCGATGCCTACAAGGATTTACCCAACCTGGTTCAGGAAGTGGATGAAGGCCGGCAGGCGGTTAATGTTATCCTCTCCAAGGAGGAAACCTATGCCGATGTGGCGCCCGTGCGCCTCGCCTCCAATGGAGTAACTGCCTTTGTATCCATTACACGGGGTTGTGACAATATGTGCACCTTCTGCGTGGTACCCTTTACCCGTGGACGGGAACGGAGCCGGGATCCCGAATCTATCGTTGCTGAAGCGATTGATCTCTGGGAAAAAGGCTTCCGGGAAATCACGCTCCTCGGGCAGAATGTCGATAGCTATCTCTGGTACGGTGGGGGATTGAAAAAAGATTTTGAGAAAGCCTCGGCGATACAACAGGCTTCTGCTGTAAACTTTGCCGGTTTGCTCGACCGGGTTGCTATCGCAGTTCCTGGAATGCGCATTCGGTTTTCGACCTCCAACCCACAGGATATGACCCTGGATGTGATCGAGGCTATGGCCCGGCACCGCAATATTTGCAAGTACATCCACCTTCCCGTACAAAGTGGAAGCGACCGTATCCTCAAGGCCATGAACCGCCTGCACACCCGGGCGGAATATATGGAGCTGATCGACAACATCCGACGCATACTTCCGGAGTGTGGCATCAGTCAGGATATGATCGCCGGATTCCCTACGGAAACCGAGGAAGACCATCAGGATACCCTGAGCCTGATGGAATATGTCCACTATGATTTCGGATTTATGTTTGCCTATTCCGAGCGTCCGGGCACCCTGGCCGCCCGCAAACTCGAAGACGACGTTCCGGAGGAAACCAAAAAACGACGCCTGCGCGAGATCATTGCCCTGCAACAAGAACACAGCCTGAAACGAAACCAGGCGCATGTGGGCAAGGTCCGGGAAGTTTTGATCGAAGGGCCTTCGCGCCGCTCCGACGCGCACTGGATGGGACGCACCACCCAGAATACCGTTGTCGTATTTCCCAAGGAGCATTACCAGGCGGGTGAATTCGTGGATGTTCGCATTGAGGAATGCACCTCGGCCACCTTGCTCGGAAATGCGGTTGGCTATTCCGAAAATCAGGAGTTGGCAGGAAGCAGCACGGCGGGGATTAAATCAGAGAACAAGGCATGAGTACCGTACAAAATATCAAGCAGCGTTTTGAGCTGATTGGCAACGATGTCAAGCTCAACCGAGCACTGGAAAAAGCGATCCAGGTGGCCCCTACTGATATTTCAGTACTGGTTACCGGAGAGAGTGGGGTGGGTAAAGAAGCTATCCCAAAAATTATCCATGCCCTGTCGCATCGCAAGCACGCCAAGTATATCGCCGTTAACTGTGGAGCAATTCCAGAGGGAACTATAGACAGTGAACTCTTCGGACACGAGAAGGGGGCATTTACCGGGGCTACCCAAACCCGAAGCGGATATTTTGAAGTGGCCGACGGTGGAACAATTTTCCTGGATGAAGTAGGCGAACTCCCTCTGACCACTCAGGTGCGACTATTACGCGTTCTGGAAAACGGGGAATTCCTCAAAGTAGGATCCTCCAAGGTTCAGAAGACCAATGTGCGCATCGTGGCAGCGACCAATATCAAGATGATGGAAGCGATCCGGGATGGCAAATTCCGCGAAGACCTGTACTACCGTCTCAGCACAGTGGAAATCCATATCCCTGCCCTCAGGGAACGACAGGAAGACATCCACCTGCTTTTCCGCAAATTCGCTTCCGATTTTGGTCAGAAGTATAAGATGCCGACGGTTCGCCTGGAAGACGACGCCGTAGCCTTGTTGCAAAACTATCGCTGGCCCGGGAACATCCGTCAGCTCAGAAACATTGCCGAACAGATTTCCGTCCTGGAGCAGGACCGCTCAGTTGGGGCAGCAACCCTTCGCTCCTACCTCCCGGATACCGGGAATAACCTGCCGGCTGTTGTTGGCCAGGACGAGCGAAAAAGTGATTTCAGCAACGAGCGGGAAATCCTCTACAAGGTGCTCTTTGACATGAAGTCCGATCTGAATGACCTGAAAAAGCTAACCCTGGAGCTCATCAAGAACGACGATTCGGAAAAGGTTCAGGAAGAAAACCGCGGCCTGATCCGCAAAATATACGGAGCAGAAGATCCCGAAGAAGCCGATACGTCCTATGCCGTACTTCCGGCTGCCCTGGATCCCGTTCCCGTAGCCCGACCCGTTGCCGTTAATCCCGAGCCTCCTGTCCAGGAAGACAAGTATCACTTTGCCGAGGAAATCGAAGAAGAGGAAACCCTATCTTTACAGGAGAAGGAAGTAGAGCTAATTCAAAAGGCCCTGCAGCGCAACAAAGGAAAACGCAAGGCGGCCGCCTCAGAACTGGGAATTTCCGAGCGCACGCTCTACCGTAAAATTAAACAGTACGATCTGTAATGAATTACCCCATGAAGCGCGGAATTCTCCAAGGCATGCAACGTGGCGCTAAGGCCGTCCTGCTCGTAATTTTTGTCTCCCTCTACTCTGGTTGTGGAATCTATAATTTCACCGGGGGAGATGTCGGAACGGCGCAAACCTTTCAGGTGAATTTCTTCCAGAATTACGCCACCCAGAGCCCGGGTTCGATTTTCCACCCCGGCCTGGATCGGGATTTTACCCAGAGCCTGCAGGAAACCCTTGCCAATCAGACCAGCTTGTCTTTGGTAGGTTCCGGGGGAGATCTCATTTATGAGGGGGAAATTGTAGAATACCGCGTACAGCCCATGTCGGCCACGGCGCAGCAAACAGCTGCCCAAAATCGCCTGACCATGTCGGTTAATGTACGTTTCTTTAATAGCACCAAAGAAGACTCGGATTTTGAACAACGCTTCTCCTTCTTCTTTGATTTTCCGGCCAATTCCCAATTGGCTTCTGTACAGGACGAGGCACACGAAGAGATTTTCGAACGTTTGAATCAGGATATATTTAACGCCTCCCTGGCCGACTGGTAAACGATGAATGTCAACGAATTTACATCCCTGCTCCGCAACACCCAGTTGTCCGACGCACCGAGGCAAACCAAGGAACTAGAGGAAGTCCTCGATGCCTATCCCTGGTTTCAGTCGGCGCAGGCCCTTTATCTGAAAGGCTTGCACCAGACCGGGAGCTACAAGTACAACCTGGCCCTTAAAAAAACGGCGGCGATAACGGCCGACCGGGAGATCCTTTTCGACTATATCACCTCAGAGGAATTCCTGCAGGACGAAATAGCAGATGCCCTGACCACCCAGGTACCCCTGGCCGAAATTGAGACCGTGGCTGAGACTGTCGATCCCGGAGAAATGAAAGCACCGGCTTTGGATGAGGAGACAGAGGATGGCCCGCTTCCCCAATCCACACAGGATGCAGACAAGATTCTGGATCCGCGATTGTTCCGATCCCTTGACCCGGAGGTAGATAAACAATTGGATGCCGACCGGCAGAAGGCGCGGGAGCAACTCGAACTCGGTAAGCCGCTTACCTTCAATCGTCGCGAACGCTATTCGTTTTCCGAATGGCTGCAATTGACAACCATAGATAAGGGGAAGCAAACTTCTTCCCAGGAAGAGGATCAGGAGACTTCCCAAAAGGAGCAAACACAAGAAGCAGCGCATACGCCCGCTGCGACAAACGAGGATACCCCTCAGGATGAAGGAGCCGAAGCCCCGGCAATGGCATCCAAATTCGATCGCATCGATCGCTTCCTCTCGGAGAATCCAAAAATTACCCCGGTAGCTCCGGAGGAGGTACCCGAGGTAGATATAAAGTCTTCCCTAAAAATCAAACAAGAGGAGCTGATGACCGAAACCCTGGCACGGGTTTATCTGGAACAGGGCAAGTACAAAAAAGCGATTCAGGCCTACCGGATTCTCAGTTTGAAATATCCGGAAAAAAGTAGTTTCTTTGCAGACCAAATTTCGGCGATAACAGCGCTTCGAAAAGACAAAAACAAGTAATATTCAGATGGATACCTTTAATATTTTTCTAATCCTGATCATCGTGGTTTGCCTACTGCTCATGCTGGTAGTTATGGTTCAAAACCCCAAGGGAGGTGGACTTTCTTCCTCATTCGGAGGCGGGGGAACACAAATCGTTGGTGGTGTGAAAAAAACCGGGGACTTCCTCGATAAAAGCACCTGGACCCTGGCGACCGTGTTGATCGTTTTGATCCTGCTTTCCAATGTTGCCCTTAAATCCAATTTTGCGGCATCGGAATCTCGCTTGCTGCAGGAAGATGGGATCGAGAGTGTCCCTCAGGGAGAACTCGATGAAATCCCCGTGGAACCAGCTGCAGAGCCTGCCACGACTATTGATACGATTCAGTAGAACCTGAAAGAATTCAACGAAATGCCAGCTTTTATGACAAGCTGGCATTTTTGTTTTACAAAGTGTCAGTTTTTAGGGGCTGGCATAATTTTAGCCCCTAATGACGCGAAACATTAAAATCCGAAAAATCAACTGATATGGCTAAAGTAAACATCAAACCACTGGCAGACCGGGTGCTTATCGCTCCTATGGAAGCCGAAACCAAAACAGCCTCAGGGATTATCATCCCGGATACTGCCAAAGAAAAACCTCAGCGCGGAAAAGTTGTCGCTGCGGGTCCTGGCACCAAGGATGAGCCCATGACTGTTAAGGTTGGAGACACTGTTCTTTACGGAAAATACTCCGGAACCGAACTCAAGTTCGAAGGTTCCGACTACCTCATGATGCGCGAGAGCGATATTTTAGCAATCATATAAACACAATCATTAGCATAGCATTATGGCAAAAGACATCACTTTTGATATTGAAGCAAGAGACGGCCTAAAGCGCGGGGTAGACGCCCTGGCTAACGCCGTTAAAGTTACCCTCGGACCCAAGGGTCGCAACGTAATTATCAGTAAGTCCTTCGGGGCTCCTGTAGTGACCAAAGATGGGGTAACCGTAGCTAAGGAAATAGAGCTGGAAAACGCCCTGGAAGATATGGGGGCTCAGATGGTAAAGGAAGTTGCTTCCAAAACCAATGACCTTGCTGGTGACGGTACCACCACTGCAACGGTTTTGGCGCAGGCTATCGTTAAGGAAGGATTGAAAAACGTAGCCGCCGGAGCCAATCCAATGGATCTTAAGCGCGGAATCGACAAAGCTGTCGAGGCTATCGTTGCCAACCTGTCCAAGCAATCCAAGAAAGTAGGGGATTCCTCTGAAAAAATCGAACAGGTGGCTTCTATCTCCGCCAACAACGACGCGACTATCGGAGAACTTATTTCCGAGGCTTTCGGAAAAGTTGGAAAGGAAGGCGTGATCACGGTTGAGGAAGCCAAGGGTACAGACACTTATGTAGATGTCGTGGAAGGAATGCAATTCGACCGCGGGTACCTGAGTCCATACTTCGTAACCAATTCAGAAAAAATGGTTACCGATCTGGAGAACCCATACATCCTCCTTTTCGACAAGAAAATTTCTACCATGAAAGACCTGCTGCCCGTACTGGAGCCTGTGGCCCAGAGCGGAAAGCCGCTGTTGATCATCGCCGAAGATGTAGACGGAGAAGCGCTGGCAACCCTGGTAGTCAATAAACTGCGCGGAAGCCTGAAAATCGCCGCGGTAAAAGCTCCAGGATTTGGAGACCGCCGCAAAGCCATGCTGGAAGATATCGCTATCCTCACTGGAGGAATGGTGATCAGCGAGGAGCGCGGGTTTAGCCTGGAAACTGCCACCATCGATATGCTGGGTACCTGCGAGAAGGTGAGCATCGACAAAGACAACACCACTATCGTAAACGGTTCTGGAAAAGCAGGAGACATCAAAACCCGTGTTAACCAGATCAAATCTCAGATCGAAACTACAACTTCGGATTACGATCGCGAGAAACTTCAGGAACGCCTGGCCAAGTTGGCTGGCGGAGTTGCCGTACTCTACGTAGGTGCAGCTTCCGAGGTGGAAATGAAAGAGAAGAAAGACCGCGTAGACGATGCCCTGCACGCCACCCGTGCCGCTGTAGAAGAAGGTATCGTTGCTGGTGGAGGGGTTGCCCTGGTTCGTGCACAGAAAGTACTGGCCAAGGTAGAAGCCGCTAACTCTGACGAGGAAACCGGGGTACAAATCGTAGCCCGTGCTATCGAAGCGCCCCTGCGTACCATCGTTGAAAACGCCGGCGGAGAAGGATCCGTAGTAGTATCCAAAGTACACGAAGGGAAAGGCGATTTCGGATACGACGCCAAGAGCGAAAAATACGTGGACATGCTGAAAGCTGGGATCATCGATCCTAAGAAAGTAACCCGTATCGCTCTGGAGAACGCCGCTTCTGTTGCAGGAATGATCCTGACTACGGAATGTGCCCTTACAGAAATCAAAGAGGACAATCCTCCAGCCCCACCAATGGGCGGCGGTGGAATGCCCGGAATGATGTAAGAATGGTATAGGTGCCAAATGCACCAGCGATCCATTCTGGATATTCGAAAAACCCGATGCACGTGCATCGGGTTTTTTCTTTACTGCAGAGACGAAGACCACTTGCTTTTTTTCTCAAGCTCTTGTGAGGCTTCCACCGGCTCTTTGTAAATTTGAACTCTTAATTATTCCTCCATGAATGCCTTATTGAATCGCAGTCAAAAACTTCTCGCTGAATCCGAAAAACACCCTTCGGCCCTGCTGCTGGAACTCTGTGGGCTGCTTCAGGCGGAAGTCCCCCATTACGACTGGGTCGGCTTCTATTTCCGCAACGGAAACAAAGAAGAACTCAAGTTAGGACCCTATGTCGGGGACCCTACCGACCATACTATTATCCCGTTTGGCAAAGGGATTTGCGGACAGGTTGCCGTGAGTAATTCAAATTTTGTAGTGCCGGATGTAAAGGCCCAGGACAACTATATTGCCTGTAGCATCCATGTAAAGGCCGAAATTGTTGTTCCCATTTTTGTAGGAGGTGAAAATATCGGACAGATCGATATCGATTCCGAAACAGCGGATCCGTTTACTGATGCGGATATCGAACTTCTCGAAGGGGTTGCTGCAGCGGTAGCTACGCTTTTGGAATCCCAGGGGATTTCCGATCCGGCTGCAGAATTGTAAAACTTCCCCCGGATTGTTGATAACCTCCCCTGCAATTTCCTATCAAAAAAGGTAAATTTGGAGCCCTAAAGTGTAAATCAGCTCCTTAGTAATCAACCTGTTCTCCTAAATAACCCTTTCCCAATGAGTCATTCAAAAAAGGCTGCTGCAGCCCTGGTATCGGTATTCCATAAAGACGGTTTGGAACCAGTAGTTCAAAAACTCCACCAACTCGGTGTGGTCCTCTATTCCACTGGAGGCACCGAACGCTTTATCCGGGATTTAGGGATCCCTGTAGTTCCTGTAGAGGAACTTACCGGATATCCATCCATCCTCGGGGGTCGGGTAAAAACCCTGCATCCGAAAGTCTTTGGAGGTATCCTGGGACGCCGGGAACTGGATTCGGACCGGGATCAACTCAAGCAGTACGACATTCCGGAGTTGGATATTGTTATCGTAGACCTCTATCCCTTCGAGAAGACAGTTGCAGAGGGTGCCTCGGAACAGGATATCATTGAAAAAATTGACATCGGGGGAATAAGCCTGATCCGGGCCGCTGCCAAGAATTATAAAGACGTGCTATGCGTGTCCTCCATGGAAGATTACCAGCCCTTACTGGAGCTGCTCGACACCAAAGCGGGAGAATCCGACCTGGAAGACCGGCAAGCATTCGCCACCCGAAGTTTTGCGGTTTCCTCCCATTACGATGCTGCCATTTTCAACTACTTCAACCGCGAGGGCGGGGAGTCCAAACTGCGATTAAGCGAATCCCAGGGGCGCACGCTCCGCTATGGGGAAAACCCCCACCAGCAAGGGGTGTTTTACGGGGATTTCGATGCCCTGTTCGACCAACTCCACGGGAAGGCCCTGTCCTACAATAACCTGCTCGATATCGATGCAGCTGTGAACCTGATGTCTGAATTCATCCAGGACGATCCAACTTTCGCCATCCTCAAGCACAACAACGCCTGTGGTTTGGCCACGCGCGCTACATTGAGCCAGGCCTATAGCGATGCCCTGGCGGGGGATCCGGTTTCTGCCTTCGGGGGAATCCTGATCTGTAACCGACCGATGGATGCAGAGACGGCTGCTAAAGTACACGAGCTATTTTGTGAAGTAGTGATTGCCCCGGGCTTCCACGACGACGCCCTGGAAATCCTCAAAGGAAAGAAGAACCGCATCCTCCTGGTTCAAAAACCCACTGCCCTGCCGGCAACCCAGATACGAACCTGCCTGAATGGAATCCTCTACCAGGATAAGGACCTGAAAACCGATACGGCTGCAGACCTGAAGGTCGCTACCAAAAAGACGCCGTCTGCCCTGGAAACAGCAGATCTGTTGTTTGCCTCTAAAATTTGCAAGCACACCAAGTCCAATACCATTGTCCTGGCCAAAAACAAACAGCTCTGTGCCAGTGGAACCGGTCAAACTTCCCGGGTCGATGCCCTGAACCAGGCCATACACAAAGCGCGTTCCTTTGACTTTGACCTGGAAGGTGCTGTAATGGCCAGTGATGCCTTCTTCCCATTCCCTGATTGTGTGGAGATTGCACACCAGGCGGGAATCCAATCGGTAATCCAGCCGGGAGGCTCGATTAAGGACCAGTTGAGTATTGATTTTTGCGATGAAAACGGGCTGTCCATGGTAATGACAGGCACCCGTCATTTTAAGCATTAATTTTACTACTTTTGACGATAAAATTTGACCGTTCATCGTCAAAACAAAACAACTAGCCCATGGGTTTCTTTGACTTCCTGACCGAGGAAATCGCTATTGACCTCGGTACAGCCAACACCCTTATTATTCACGACGACAAGGTTGTAGTAGACAGTCCGTCTATTGTAGCCCGCGATCGAATCACCGGAAAAGTTATCGCCGTTGGTCGGGAAGCCAACATGATGCAGGGGAAAACCCATGAGAACATCAAGACCATCCGCCCGCTGAAAGACGGGGTTATTGCCGACTTTGATGCTTCTGAAAAGATGATCAATATGTTCATCAAGGGCATTCCTGCACTCAAGAAAAAATGGTTTCCTCCTGCCCTGCGTATGGTCATCTGTATTCCATCCGGGATCACGGAAGTAGAAATGCGCGCGGTACGGGAATCGGCTGAGCGGGTAAATGGAAAAGAAGTTTACCTGATCCATGAGCCAATGGCTGCCGCTATTGGTATTGGCCTGGACATTATGCAACCCAAGGGGAATATGATCGTGGATATCGGAGGAGGAACCACCGAGATTGCCGTCATTGCCCTCGGAGGAATTGTCTGCGACAAATCGGTTAAAATTGCAGGTGACGTTTTCACCAACGACATTATCTACTACATGCGGACTCAGCATAACCTCTATGTGGGGGAAAGCACTGCAGAGAATATCAAAATTCAGATCGGCTCCGCCACAGAAGACCTTCAAACCCCACCGGAGGAGATGTCCGTACAGGGGCGCGACCTGCTGACCGGAAAACCCAAGCAGGTTTCCATTTCCTATCGCGAAATTGCCAAGGCTCTGGATAAGTCCATCCTCCGTGTTGAAGACGCGGTAATGGAAACCCTGAGCCAAACCCCACCCGAACTGGCTGCCGATATTTACAATACCGGGATTTACCTGGCCGGGGGTGGTTCCATGTTACGCGGACTCGACCGTCGCCTGTCGCAAAAAACGGACCTTCCGGTATACATCGCCGAAGATCCCTTGCGCGCTGTTGTTCGGGGAACCGGGATAGCCCTCAAAAACCTGGAGCGATACAAGAGTATTCTGATTAAATAGGATGCACCCCCGGAACTGGCCCGGGAATAGTGCCTAGAACCCGAAGTGCCTGATGCAAAGGATCATCAATTTTATATTGCGGAATCAGTCCTCCCTGCTCTACCTGATTCTTATGATCATTGCCCTGGGCCTGACCATTCAGAATAACGCCTACCACCGTTCCCGTTATTTCAATTCTGCCAACTGGCTTACCGGAACCGTATACGGCGCCAGTTTTTCCATGAGTAACTACTTTGACCTCAGGGCAGAGAACGATAAGTTGCTGGAAGAGAATCGCCGGTTGCGGCTATTGCTCTTCAACAAGGATTCCATAATCCCCGCACCTCAGGATACCACCTCCCTGGATTATGTGATTTCCTCGGCGCGTATCATCAAAAACAGCTTTTCCGAAGCCAACAACTACCTGACCATCGACAAAGGTACCAATGACGGCGTGGTCCAGGATATGGGCGTGATCAGCACCGAAGGGATCGTGGGGATCGTGGAGCGCAGCAGTGGCAATTACGCCTCGGTACAAAGTGTTTTGAATTCCAAGTCCATTATCAATGCCAAGATTGCCGGTACGGAGTATTTTGGCTCCCTTACCTGGAATCGCGAAGACTTTCGTCTGGTGCAGCTGGAAGACATCCCCCGGCAGGTACCTTTGGAAGTTGGGGACGTAGTGGTCACAGGTGGCATGTCCAGCATCTTCCCGGAAAACATCCCCATCGGTACTATAGAATCTTTTGAACTGGGGGAATCCCAAAGTTTCTACAGTATTGATGTTCGGTTGTTCAACGATATGACCAACTTAAAGCCGGTCTATGTGATCCGTAATCGCAACCGGCCCGAAATCCTGGAACTTCAAGCTGCAGAAGATGAATTTTAGTCCATTTTCGGGGATCATACGTTTTGTTGGATTGGTGCTGCTCCAGGTGCTGATCTTTAACCGGATGAACCTGTTCGGCCTCATCAACCCCATGGTCTATATACTCTTCCTGTATTGGTATCCTTTAAAGGAGAACCGATCCGGGCTTTTGGGATGGGCCTTTGCGCTGGGTTTTGTCATTGACCTGTTCTCAGATACTATGGCCATGCATACGGCGGCCTGTATTACGGCGGCCTTTTTCAGGCCCGCTATCATGCGCTTTGTGTTCGGAATTAACCTGGAATTTCAGAATTTCAGCCTTCCCAATTCCACCCGTGTACAACAATTCACCTTTCTCGCGTTGTTAATTGGGGTGCATCACCTAATTTTCTTTACCCTGGAAATTTTTAGTTTGACGAATTTGCTCTTAATTTTAAAGCGGGTACTATTAACCGGGGTCTGCACCTTTATATTTTCGATTTTACTAGCGGCGCTTTTTTCGGCGCGAAAAACCTGAGGTAGTCCTGGCACATACCTCGAATACGACTTAGTCTGATGAAAAAACTCATCCTGTCTTCTCTGATCATTCTGATAGGGATCACCTTTATCGGGAGGCTAAGCTATTTGCAACTTTTCCGCTTCTCCTCTGCGGATCAGATTTATGACGACCCGGCCATTAAGGTAGTTTACGACTATCCCGAGCGAGGGCATATCTACGATCGAAATGGCAAGTTACTGGTGGCCAACCAGCCCGCTTATGATGTGATGGTTATCCCCAGGGAAGTGGAACCCCTGGATACCCTGGAGTTCTGCGACCTGCTGGGTATTGACAAGGAACGTTTCGACAGTCAGCTAAAGAAAGCTCGGGTTTATTCCCCCCGATTGCCCTCTGTAATGGTGCCTCAACTTTCCAAACGGGACTACGCCCGATTACAGGAAAAGATGCGCAAATACAAGGGATTCTATATTGAAAAGCGCTCCCTGCGCGATTACAATACCCCCGCTGCAGCAAATGTCCTGGGGTATATCTCAGAGGTAAACGAATGGGACCTGAAACAAAACCCCTACTACGAGCAAGGAGAACTTACCGGCCGAACGGGGATTGAAAAACAATACGAGGAGATCCTCAGAGGTCGTAAAGGGGTAAAAGTTATTCAAAAGGATCGCTTTAACCGGGACATTGGCCCGTACAAAAATGGTACCCTCGACACCCTGCCCAAGCCGGGAACCGAGCTCCATCTAACCCTGGATAAGGTGTTGCAGGAATACGGAGAGCTGCTGATGAACGGCAAGCGCGGCGGTATTGTAGCGATTGAACCCGAATCCGGGGAAATCCTGGCCATGATCTCGGGACCAACCTATGATCCGGCCTTGCTGGTGGGTCGGGAACGCTCGCGGAATTATACCCGGCTCCACAACGATACCCTCTCAAAACCCACCTGGGATCGCTCCATACTGGCCCAGCCCTCCCCGGGATCCCCATTCAAAACCCTGAATGCCCTGGTGGCCCTTCAGGAAGGCATTATTACCCCGCAAACCACCTTCATGTGTTACAATGGATTCTACGTGGGAAACAAAAAACGGGGATGTCACTGCGGCGGAGGAATGCGTACGATGAATAGCGGAATTTACCGTTCCTGCAACGCGTATTTTGCAGGCACCTTCCGCAAATTCTACGACAATTACGTAACTACAGACGAGGGACAGGATATCTGGGAAAAGCACATGCGCAGTTTTGGCCTGGGCAACTACCTCGGCTACGATTTACCCACCGGGGCGCCAGGACGTGTTCCCGGAAAGGAATACTACGACCGCGTCTACGGAGACAACCGCTGGAGTTCCTCCTACATTATTTCGAACTCTATCGGGCAGGGCGAAGTGGCGGCCACGCCCATACAGCTGGCCAATATGACGGCTGCCATAGCCAATCGCGGATGGTATTATACCCCACACGTCCTCAAGAAAATGGGCGGTGAAGAGATCGCCGACCCGCGCTACACGGAACGCAAATACACGACCATAGATCCCGTTCACTTTGAACCGGTAATTCGCGGTATGGCCGATGTCTACAACAAGGGAACGGCGAAATGGATTAAGATTCCGGGAATTGATATTGCGGGGAAAACCGGAACCGTTGAGAACTTCACCAAGATAGACGGGGTACGCACCCAGTTGACGGACCACTCGGTTTTCGTGGCTTTTGCCCCAGTGGACAAGCCTAAAATTGCCCTCGCTGTCTACATTGAAAATGGCTACTACGGGGCCCGGTATGCCGGTCATATCGCTTCCCTGATGATCGAGAAATACCTCAAGGGAGAAATAACCCGTACCGACCTGGAGCGACGTATGCTGGAGAAAACCCTGGAACATGAATACGCCAAGCCCTACAGCGGCGAGGAATTTGAGATAAACGAATATGTCTGGTAGCAATGCGGTCCGAAGGATCGACTGGCTTTCCGTGCTGATCTACCTTTCCCTGGTCCTTATCGGTTGGGTCAATATTTATTCCAGCACCCTGGAACCGGATAGCAGCATCCTCGATATGGGGCATCGCTACGGAAAACAGCTGATTTTTATCGGGGTAAGCCTGGCACTGATCATTGTAGTCATGGCCCTGGAGGCCTCATTCTATGAACGCTTTGCCAGCTTGTTCTACGTCATTGTCCTGGTACTCCTGGTAGGCCTCTTCCTCTTTGGCAAAACCATAGCCGGGGCAACCTCCTGGTACAGCCTGGGCTTTTTTAACCTGCAGCCCTCGGAGCTGGCCAAAACGGCAACAGCCCTGGCCCTGGCCAAGTACCTCAGCGATATCCAGACCGATATCAAAAGGCGTAAGGACCAGTTTCGCGCCTTACTGATTATCCTGCTCCCTGCCTTGTTGATTATCCCCCAGCCCGATCCCGGGAGCGCCCTGGTATTCTTTGCCCTGGTCTTTGTACTATTCAGAGAAGGTCTCCCCTTATGGTACCTGGGGTTGGCGCTACTGGCTGTACTTTTGTTTATAACTACATTGATCTTTGGCACCATTTGGGTGGGTATTGGCCTGGCGCTGCTCATTGCGCTGGTATTTGCGCTAAAACGCCCCTCGGTCAAAATACCGCTGCTCCCTGTGGTTGGTTTGTTTTTGGTTTCCGTAGTATTCTCGCTCTCCGTAGACTTTGTCTTTGATAATGTATTTGAACAGCGTCACCGGGATCGCTTTACTTTGTGGTTGCGTTTGGAAAAGGATCCGGATAAATTAGAGGAGATTCGAAAAACGATAGGATACAATACCTACCAATCGGAAAAGGCCATAGAGTCGGGAGGATTCTGGGGGAAGGGATTCCTGGAAGGAACACGTACCAAAGGGGATTTTGTCCCAGAACAGGATACCGACTACATCTTTACCACTGTTGGGGAGGAATGGGGCTTCCTCGGTACGGCCTCCGTGACCTTGCTTTTTACCTTTTTGCTGTTGCGCCTGGTTCACCTGGCCGAACGCCAGAAAAATGCCTTTAGCCGCATGTATGGCTATGGGGTGATCTCCATCCTGCTCATCCACTTTTTTATCAATATCGGGATGGTCATTGGCCTGCTGCCAACCATTGGGATTCCTTTACCCTTGCTCAGTTATGGAGGCTCCAGCCTGCTGGGCTTTACCCTCTTGCTTTTTATCTTCCTCAAACTCGATGCGAACCGCCTGAACGAGTGGGCTTAATTTCCCCTTAAAGTTATGGGCCAGGAGGAAGTGGTTGCTTCTGCCTCCCATTGTTGCTGGGTACGGGTGTCGAGTTCAGCAAAGAAATCGATCCCTGTGGCCGCTTCAATAACATCGATACTCACGCGGTAATTATCCAGGGGTAGGTTTTCCTCCCGGTTTGGCATCAGAAAGGCTGTTGCTTTCAGGTTCGCTGCCTTGCCTCGAAAGACGACTTTGTAGAAATAACGCGGGACATCCACATCCTCGCTTCCGATTTCCTCCAACCCGGGTTCTAAAACCCCGCCTGTAATTACATAGAGCTCGCCATAGCGCCGGCACCAGGCCCTTACCTGTTGTTCCAGGGTATTCCAGGTGCCTGCATTGAACTCTGAATCCTGCGGGCTTATATTGCTGGTATAAAATGTCTGGTTGTAGGCTTCCTCAGAAAACCGCCTGTCCCCTGCCGGGCAAAGGTGGCCGCGATCGTAGCCCGAACCGCGATAGTTGCGCCAATCTGCAGATTTGGTTCCCACCCTAGGATCTTCCACAAAATAGGGTCGTTGCCGGTCGTCGCGGGTCAGGTGGGTGGGTTTCAGGGTATAAGCCACCCAGGCCGCTTGTTCGTAGGGTTCGCTGTAGCCCAGCACATGGTGATTGTGCACAACGACTTCGGCCTCCGGGTAATCAGGCAAAAAATCATCGGGGAACTCCGTTTTAACAGCCGGGTTTTCAGAGGCGTATGGGTCCGGGGTGTAGAAATTTTCGAACCACCAGAAACCCACTACGCAGAGGAGCATCAGGACGGAGTAAATCCAGCGATTTCTTTTGCTTTTACGCATGAAAAAAGTGTAAGACAAAGCCCCGAAAAACGACTAACTTATGACCGAAAATAAGCTTTTAATTTATGACCAAGGACCTGAATTGGAACGACGTTATCCGGTACTGCCGAACGGGGAGTCCGGAGCCCGAACGCAAAGTAACTAAAACCGATAAAGAGTGGCGGGAAATGCTCACTCCCGAACAATACCGAATCACGCGGCAACACGGAACGGAAGCCCCGGGAACCGGGGATTATTGTACGGCCTACGACCCGGGAATCTATGGCTGTGTGTGTTGCAATACCCCCTTGTTCGATTCCCGGATTAAGTTCGAATCCGGAACGGGGTGGCCGAGTTTTACCCAACCTGTTGCGGATCACAGTATCCGGTATATCAAGGACACGTCTTTTGGAATGATTCGGGTGGAAACGCGCTGCCATGTTTGCGATGCCCATTTGGGCCACGTATTCCCCGATGGACCCCCGCCTACCGGCCTGAGATATTGTATTAACTCCGCAGCTTTGGTACTCGATCCCGAAGCCGAATTAAATACTGAGAACCATGACTCCTGAATTGCATGAAGCCACCGTTGGTGGTGGTTGCTTCTGGTGCACAGAAGCTGTTTTCCTGGAAGTTGCCGGGGTGGAAGAAGTGATCTCGGGTTACAGTGGGGGAAACCTGCCCGGGAAACCCACCTATCGGGAAGTTTGCAGCGGCTTGTCCGGGCACGCGGAAGTTATCCGGATTCGCTTTAATCCCGAGCTGGTAAGCTACGCCGACCTATTGCGAATCTTTATGGCTACCCACGATCCGACTACCCTGAATCGCCAGGGGGCAGACCGGGGTACGCAGTACCGCTCGGTAATCTTTTTCCACAACCCGGAGCAACAGCAAACTGCCTCCGAGGTCCTGGAGGAAATGAAGGAGTACTACAGCGATCCTATAGTTACCGAACTGAGCCCGTTGAAGAATTTCTATGAGGCCGAAGAAGAACACCAGGATTTCTATCGCCGCAATAAGGAATATGGGTACTGCCGGGTGGTAATCGATCCGAAGCTGCGCAAGTTGCGTGAAAGTTTCACCGAGAAACTAAAAAGCTGATCCCTGTTTCTACAATCCTGTAAAAGGTTGGCACAAAAGAAAAACCCTGGCCGAAAAGCCAGGGTTTTTTGTTTTTTTGGATTGAGGTTTACCCCTTAATCCTCCATTCGCTTCGCCAGTTTGTCCTTGCGGAAACTATTCATGCGAAGATCCTCCAGGACGTTGATCGATTCCTCAACGTAGACATCTCCAGCCAGGTTGCGATGCCAGCGGTCGCGCTTTTCGCGTAATACGGAATCCTGGGTGAATAATTCAGTTTCATACGGCAATGAGCTAAAGCTCAACTGGGAATCGTATTTCAGGTTCTCACGGAAATAATTAGACTGATCTTTAATTTCCTGCTCGCGCTCCCGATACAATTCGTACTTCAGGGGAACGGATTTCTGATCCTGTTGTTCTTTTAACCAGCGGGCATTTTTCTCTACCATGGCAATCTGTGGATGCTGGGCCAGACGCTGCTGAGAGCGCTCAATAGTCCCTTCAAAATCGATATAACCATCCCATGGCTCATAGTCGGCCGGGCTGATCTGATCCCACTTCAGGGGATTTTGCTGGTCCTTTTCGCCCAGGTCAATGTAGCTGTAGCGGTCCGGAAGAACAACATCGCTCTTTACGCCTTCCAACTGATTGGAACCACCACTCACCCGATAAAACTTCTGGGTGGTGATTTTGATGGCTCCCAGATCACCGTACTCGTTACCGCGGACGATGTTGGAAAGCGGGATGATATTCTGTACCGTACCCTTTCCGAAAGTTTGCTTACTCCCGATAACTACGGCACGCTTATAATCCTGCATAGCACCCGCCATAATCTCAGAGGCGGAAGCCGATAATTCGTTTACAAGGATAACCAGCGGGCCATCCCATTGGATGCGCTCGTCCTTGTCTTCGTATACTTCTTTTTCCTGATCTGAAGACCGCACCTGTACTACAGGTCCGTCTTTGATGAAGAGTCCGGCCATCTCCACCACAGTCTTCAGGGATCCCCCTCCGTTATTTCGGAGATCCAGAATCAGGCCTTCTGCACCTTGCTCCTTGAGCATAGCTACTTCACGGGCCACATCGGCCGCAGAATTCCGGCTGTTGTAATTTTCGAAATCAGCGTAGAAGCTCGGCAAGTGGATCAGGCCATATGTAGTCCCATCCTTGATCACGGTAGCCGACTTGGCAAAAGATTCCTCCAGCTCCACAACATCGCGGGTAATCGAAATCACTTCGATAGACCCATCTACTTTGCGAACGGTGAGGTCAACTACGGTACCTTTTGGCCCTTTGATGAGTTTGATGGCATCGTCCAGGCGCATGCCCACAATATTTACAGGAGGTTCCCCTTCCTGCCCTACTTTGAGGATTTCATCACCCACTTCAATTTGCTGGTCGCGCCATACGGGACCTCCGGAAATAATTTCCACAATTTTAGCTCCCTCGGGCTTCTTCTGAAGACGTGCCCCAATCCCTTCGAATTTCCCGGACATGTCAATGTCGAAGCGCTCCTTGTCCTCTGGAGCGAAATAAAGGGTATGCGGATCGAATTCATCCACAATGGTATTGAGGTATTGTACAAACCAATCCTTACGCTCAAGGTCGTCCGTAAAAGCGAAGAACTCATCCAGGGTCTGGCGGGTAGCCTCACGGGAAGCCTTTTCGGCCTCTTCCGGCGTTATTTTGGCTGCCTCATCTTTTTGGCTTAGCGTAAGCTTGGAATCGTAGGTGCCAATAGTAGCATATTTCAGCTGCTTCCTCCAACGCTCCTTTAAAGACTCGCGGGAGTCTGCATAAGATTGCTTATCGTAATCGGTATCGATAACCTCGGCGGTGCTGAAATCAAAAGGTTGATCCAGTACTTCTTGATAGATCTCGCGGGCATCGGCCATTCGCTCCATCAGCCGGTCATAGACCAGATTAAAAAAGCTGATATCGGTATTCTTGATCTGGTCGTCGATCTGAAATTTGTATTGTTCGAATTCCCGGATGTCGGACTCCAGGAAATAGCGTTTGGTAGGATCTATCACATCGATGAAATCCTCGTACACGCTTACCGAGAAATCGTCATTGATGTCCTTGGGCTCGTAGTGAGCGCGATCCAGGACATAAACGATGAGATCGAGTAGGAGTTTATCTTTGTCGTCAGTTTCGAAAGAGCTGCTGGCAAAACTGCAGGAGGCTACAGCGATCAGAGGGATCCAAACAGCAAGAAAGAATTTTCGCTTCATGTAATTTTTTTTATTCCCCCGGACTTAGGCCCGCCTTAAGGTCAAAACCTCCAAAAGGGCGAAAATCAGGGGCATCGGCATTGATTAATGAACTCCCAAGATACAGAAAAAACCGTGCCAGAAAGACCAGCGGCTGGTAATTTTTTGTTAATGCATGCTTCGGACTCCTACGCATGAAAAACGTATTTTTGGCGGATAAAGTATTTTTTTTCGACCTGATGAACCCCAAAAAGGAAATAGCGATTGGATTTATCGTTGGAATCATAGCCAATATCCTGGGCGTACTGGCCTATATTCTCCTGTTTTCGGACCTTGGCATTGCCGAGACCTATGCCGCGGCAGTTGAAGAGGATCACGTGGGTAGCCTGCTCGCTTTGGGAGCCATCCTGAACCTGGTAGCTTTCTTTGGATTCCTGCGGCTGCGCCGGGATTATCGTGCCCGGGGTGTGCTTATGGCAACGGTATTGACCGCCCTGATCATCCTCTATTATAAGATTAGCTAAGCTTTGAAGTACTACATCATCGCCGGAGAAGCCTCGGGAGACCTCCACGGGTCTAACCTGATCCGTGCGCTGAAGCGTATTGATCCCCAGGCCGAAATTCGCTGCTGGGGCGGGGATCGGATGCAAAAAGCAGGGGGAGAACTGGTAAAACACTATCGGGAACTATCCTTTATGGGTTTCCTGGAAGTGATCCGACACTTGCCCACTATTTTCCGCAATATCGCCTTCTGCAAGGAAGACATCGCCGCCTACAACCCGGATGCGGTAATATTCATCGATTTCTCCGGATTTAACCTGCGTATTGCCAAATGGGCCAAAGCAGCTGGCTTTAAAACGCATTACTACATTTCGCCCCAGGTCTGGGCCTCACGGGAGGGGCGGGTTAAGAAAATCGCCCGGGACATAGACCATATGTACGTCATCCTCCCGTTCGAGAAGGCCTTTTACGAGGAAAAACACAACCTGCCCGTCCATTTTGTGGGTCACCCGCTTATCGATGCGATGAGCAACCTTTCAGAGACCCCTGCTGCCGCTTTTATGGAGGCAGAAGGACTGGATCCAGAGAAACCCCTGATTGCCTTGTTGCCCGGCAGCCGCAAACAAGAGATTCATAAAATCCTTTCCATAATGATGGAAGTGGTACCACTTTTCCCGGAGTATCAGTTTGCCATTGCAGGAGCCCCTAGCCTGGATCAGGAGGATTACGAACCCTACCTTGCCGGAACAGCCGTAAAACTTATCCGGGACAAGACCTACCCCTTGTTGCAGGCAGCCCATGCCGCCCTGGTAACCAGCGGGACGGCCACCCTGGAAACCGCCCTGGTCGGGGTACCGCAAGTGGTGTGTTATAAGGGAAGCTGGCTGTCCTATCAAATCGCCCGGCGCATCATTAACCTGGAATATATTTCCCTGGTAAACCTCATCATGGACCGGGAAGTAGTCCGGGAACTCATTCAGGGGGAACTCCGGAAAGACACCTTGCAAGCTGCCCTGGCAGAACTGCTGGAAGGCCCGATCAGAGATCAGCAACTTGTTGATTTTGAATTGCTTCGAGAGAAATTAGGTGGAGAAGGGGCGAGTCAAAATGCAGCGCAACTGATTTTCGATTTCAGTTCGGCCCGTTAAATTGCCAACGGCTTCCCAGGAATTTATATACTTTCGTAGAGAGGAAGCCCGTTATCCGGATATGAAGCGCTCTTTGCTCCCCAGTTTAAAACCACTTCTTATCGTTGTCCTTTTCCTGGCAATGACGAGCTGCGGCGTCGTCCGCAAAAAGACCACCTACGGCTCCCGAAATAATCCCTCAGTAAGTGTTCCCGCTTCCCCCGAAACAACCCCCTCAGATTCCTCAGCAAACACGGAACTGGCAACCACCGGAGAAGACTCCAGGGATGTAAAAGAATCCCGCGCCGATCGCCGCTTTAAAAATGAAGCCAAGGCCGATGCCATCATTAGTACGGCCATGGATTATACCGGGACGCGATACAAATACGGGGGAACCACCCGAAAAGGTATGGACTGCTCCGGCCTACTCTACGTAGCCTTTGGCGCCCACGACTTTAGTATTCCCAGAGTGAGCATTGAGATGTCCAAAATGGGGCGCAAAGTACGCGTACAAAACCTGCGTAAGGGCGATCTGGTATTCTTTACCACCACCCGGCGCGGCCGGCGTATCAACCATGTTGGCTTGGTAGTTGCTGCTAACGGGGACGACGTTCGCTTTATCCATTCCACCAGCTCCCGTGGGGTTATTGTCTCTTCCCTCAGGGAAGGTTACTGGAATTCGGCCTTTGTAAAGGCTACGCGAATCCTCTGACTTGGGGAAAGCCGGGCTGCCCCTCTGGGCATTGTCCGCCGCCCTTGGACTGGGCATCTTTCTGAGCTTCGAGATTTCATTTCCCCTGCAAGTTGTATGCATCTTTGCAGCGATATCCGGTTTACTCCTGGGGCTTTGCTGGGGATTCCCCAAAAGCGTACATCCCTATGGATTCCTCATAACGGCCGTAGTGAGTTTCATTGGCCTTGGTTTGCTCGCGGGAAGTCTGGAGCTACCAGAAAACCAACCTGCACATTTCAGGCATGTACAACCCCTACCCGATTCCTCAATCCCTGAAATGCGCATATCCCTTAGCCTGGAAGAAAGACGACGGCCCACTCCTTTTTCCCGTCCATGGATCGCTAAAGTATATGCTGCAAATGGCCAACCGGCAAGTGGCCTGATGCTGCTTCAGTTTCCTGAAACTTCCCCCGACAGTCTTTGGCTCCCTGGAGATAAAATTTTTCTAAAGGGAATTCCCAACGGCTTTACGCCACCGAAGAATCCTGGGGATTTTGATTACGGGAATTATATGCGAACGCAGGGAATCTGGTATCAAGTAAATATAGAGGAGAGACACTATAAACAAAGCCCGGCAAAAACCGATCCCTTATACAAGCTTTCCCTATGGCGACGCGATCTGCATCACAGACTTACAAATTCCGGTTTGAACTCCAGGGCAGCAGGTCTTTTCAGTGCGCTGCTCCTCGGTGTACGAAACGAGCTTGATCCGGAATTACGCCAGGAATACCAGCGCTCGGGTACGGCCCATTTGCTGGCTATTTCCGGGCTACATGTGGGCCTGGTCTTGCTCCTCGTTCGGGTTTTCCTCAAGTTGCTGTTGGGTCGGTTCCGGTTCAAAGGGAAGCGCCAGTTTCTTTACCTGACCAGCTTATCGGCACTCTGGATCTATACCGCCCTTGCGGGCTTCGGCGCCTCCGTAGTGCGGGCGAGTATCATGTTAAGCCTTTGGTTGGTGGCGGAACAGCACTACCGAAGGGGGCAAAGCCTGCATTTCCTGGGCCTTGCAGCAATGGTAATGCTCGCTGTTATCAATCCGCACTGGGTGCTTCAACCCGGGTTCCAGCTGAGCTTCGGAGCCGTTTGGGGAATCCTGGCGTTCTTCCCCGCTGTGAATGGATGGCTCGCAGCCTTTGTTAATCGAATTGCTAGCTTGGGTATACCGCCACCGATTAACACATTCCTGAAGAAAGTGGGCAACCTGAGTGCCATTAGCGTGAGTGCACAACTAGGCGTAGTGCCTGTAGCCCTGTTTCATTTTCATCAGTTCCCCTGGCATTTCTTAGCTGGCAGTCTTGTCCTGGTACCTTTTTTAGGGGTAATGCTTACCCTGGGGTTTAGCTTACTTATTGCGAGCAGCTTTGGCCCGGTTCCGGAGGGCTTGATTTGGTTGGCAGAGACCTTGGTCCAGGGCCAGAATAGCCTGGTTTCAAAACTCGCGGCACAGGAAGCCTTCATCTCCACAGGAATACGCTGGGATTCCGGCCATCTCCTGCTAAGCTATCTGTTGTTGGTAGGACTGGCCCTTGCCCTTCGTAAACCCACCACACGAACTGTCCGGAAAACCCGAATAAATAACAAAGCGCTTCAGGTGGCGCTTCTCGCGACCAGCGCCCTCTGCCTCTACGACCTGCAACAGGAAATACGTATTGGGAGGGGTCGGGAACTATGGATCCCCCAGCGCACCGCCTCAAGCGGGCTTTGGATTCGCAACGGCAAGACTCTGGAGCCACACGCCGAAAACCAAGACAATTGGGGGAATACCACGACTAATTATGCCAGCGCGCTTGGCTTGCAAATCCAGGAAACAAAAAGCTTACAGACCGCTTACCGCTTCGGGGGGAAACGCCTGCTTCGAATCAGCGGGAAGGAAGAAGCCCAGGCAGGCTTGTCGGGATTAACTGCGATCCCTGGTGCTCCGAAAACGCCCCTCATCCTCCTGCTTTCCCATTCCCCTAAGAAAATCGATTCCGCCTTGCTGGCTGCCCTTGCCCCTGAAATGGTTATTGCCGACGGCAGTAATTATTACAGTGCGCTGGATCGGTGGGAAACCTTGTGTGAAAAACTGAAAATCCCCTTCCATGCTACGGCGAGAAAGGGGGCTTTCTGTATTGATTTGAATACTGTTGCCTCGAGGCGCAGCGCAAGTGATTAATGGACTTTGCCCATGAGGCGCTTAATTAAGGGTGAGGCTATCAAAACAATGATTCCCGCTCCCAAGGCGTATTTAGCGATAAGCATAAACCCATCCGTGTACACCGTTAGCGTATCAAAACCGCCAATATTCGCATCCGTGCTTTCAATGGCCAGTTGTTTGCCGATAAATCCAACCACCTGAAAGGCAAATGCCGAAGACAAGAACCAAACGCCCATGATAAAGGCTATAATGCGCTTGGGGGCCAGGTCTGTCATTTTGGAGAGCCCTACAGGCGACATGAATAATTCCCCTACTGAAATCAGGAAATACATCAATAAGAGGTAGCTAAAGGGAACGAGTCCTGCTTCATTGGCACTACCATCACTAATAGCCAGAATGTAGAAACTGATACCCGCAAAAAGCAACCCCAGGCCAAACTTGTAAGGTGTCCTTGGATTCATCTTTCGTTTGGTCAACCAGGTCCACATCATCGATATAGGGATGGCCAGAATAATAATCCACATGGAATTCAGGGAGTTTGTTTGCGCTGCGGTCATAATCCCCTCCAAGTCTACGTTTCGGGAAGCAAAAAGCGTAATGACGCTCCCTGAGAGCTCGTGGAAACCCCAGAAAATGGTCATGAAAAAGGTAAACAGCACGGCGGCAAAGAGCTTCTTTCGCTCATCCGGTGTTGCCGAAATCATGATGTAGGCCATGTACCCCAAAACAGCGAAGCCGATAAAGTAAAAGAGGAGGTTTACGATATTGGTGCCTTCGAGAAAACTACCTTCCCCACCCAGAGACTGGTAGGAAGACAAGAGGTAGGCAATCAGCGGGGCCGCCAGAACGGCCAGAATGGGAACTAAAGTGCCTTGCTTAATCCCTGCCACTTTTTTATCAACGCTCCCGTTGTCAGGAGGAAGTCCGCGGTCACCAAATACGCCTTTGCGAATTCCGCTCCAGAAAAAGATGAGCCCGGTTAACATCCCTATTCCCGCCAATCCGAAGCCATAATGCCACCCATACTTGGCTGCCAGCCAGCCACATAGCAGCGGAGCTACCCAGCCCCCGATATTAATCCCCATGTAGAAGATCGTAAACCCGGAATCTTTCTTGGGGTCACCATCCTTATAGAGCGTCCCTACGAAAGTTGAAATATTGGGCTTGAAGAAGCCGTTTCCAACGATGATAAAAGAAAGGGCAAGGAAGAAAGCGATGTTATGTTCAATAGCCAGCACAAAATGGCCTATTGCCATGAGAATCCCACCCAAAAAAATGGATTTACGCATACCCAGGATGGAATCAGAAATCCGTCCTCCAACTACGGTTGAGGCATAGACTAAGGATCCGTAGGAGGCATAAACGGCAGCTGTGGCGTAATCCCGTTCTACCAGTTTCTCATAGATCACGTTCACCATGTACAAGGTGAGCAGGGCACGCATCCCATAGAAGCTGAAGCGCTCCCATAGCTCGGCGAAGAACAGGTAAAAAAGGCCTTTCGGATGGCCAAACATTTGCTGTTGGTCTGAAACGTCGGGTGTAGTTTGCATAATCCTTTGAGTTTGGTTTGGTCGGTTTCGCCGGAGAACCTATAAATTCTCCAATACGAATTTGGTCATTTTGTTATACAGGTGCAGGCGGGTATTCCCCCCGTAAATCCCGTGGTTCTTATCGGGGTAAATGGCCCAGTCAAAGGGTTTGTTGGCCTGTACCAAAGCCTCGATCATACGCATGGTATTCTGCACATGAACGTTATCGTCGGCCGAGCCATGTACCAGCAGGTACTTTCCTTTGAGTTGGTCGGCGAAAAATATCGGGGAATTGTCGTCGTAACCACTGGGGTTTTCCTGAGGCGTCTGCATGTAGCGCTCGGTATAGATAGTATCGTAAAAACGCCAGCTGGTAACCGGGGCCACAGCGATAGCCATTTCAAAAACCTCGTTCCCTTTCAGGATGCAGTTAGAAGACATAAAGCCCCCGTAACTCCACCCCCATATCCCGGTGCGGTCTGCATCGATATACGCGCGTTCACTAAGCAGGCGGGCTGCCTCGATCTGGTCTTCGACCTCGTATTTCCCCAATTCCTTCTGGGTAACCTTCTTAAAATCCCGGCCCTTCAAGCCGGTACCGCGTCCATCGACACAAGCGACAATATAACCTTCCGAAACCAGGAGCTCGTGCCAGTAATCATTACTTGCGTACCAGCGATTGGAAACCGATTGGGAGCCCGGACCGCTATACTGATAGAGGAATAAGGGATACTCCTTGTTGGGGTCGAAATCCACGGGTTTGATCATGTACATGTTCAAACTGTTTCCGTTGACTTCCAGCGTGCTGAATTCCTTGGGGGAAAACTCGTAGTTCGCAAGCTTTTCCTTGAGGCTGTTGTTGTTGAGCAACTCCTTGACCAGGGAACCGTCAGAAGCCTTATGCAGGGTGTACATCGGTGGGGTTTCAACACTGCTGAAGGCATCGATAAAGTAGCTGAAATCTGCACTGAAGGAAGCGCTATGCGTCCCTGCCCCCTGGGTCAGGCGTTTCTTGCCTTTCCCTTTTACTGTGATGCTGTAGACGTCGCGGACAATGGAGCCCTGCTCTGTGGATTGATAAAAAATCCGCTTGCGTTTTGGATCGTACCCGTAGTAGGAAGTTACTTCCCAGGGGCCGCTTGTAAGCTGAATCTGCTGCTTACCGTCCTGCCCATGGAGATAAATATGGTTGAAGCCATCTTTCTCGCTGGTCCAGATAAAGCGATCGTCTTCCAGGAAGGTCAGGTTATCGGTAATATCTACATAAGCCGCATCCTTTTCTTCTAACAGGGTGGTAACCGAGCCATCTGCCGCATTGACCTTCAGCAACTTTAAATCGTTCTGGTGACGGTTTATGGCCTGCACGCTCAGGTGGTCTTTATGATGCATCCACTCCAGGCGGGGAATGTAATGCGGATTGCCCAGGTCTACCGGGCTGGTCCGGGCACTGGCCAGATCGTAAAGGTGTAGCGAGACATCGGCGTTGGCCTCTCCCGCTTTGGGATACTTAAAATTATAGGGGAAGGGATACAGGTCATCCCCATAGACATCCATGGAGAATTCCGGCACTTCGCTCTCGTCAAAGCGCAGGAAAGCCAACCGCGTTCCATCCGAATTCCATTCGAATGCCCGCACAAAAGCAAATTCCTCCTCGTAAACCCAGTCGGTTACCCCGTTGATGATGCGATTCCGTTCGCCATCGGAAGTTACCTGGGTAAGTTCCTGGGAGGTAAGATCCAAATAGTACAGGTTGTTTTCCCAGACAAAGCCCACCTTATCTCCTGCCGGGGAGAGCGTTGGTTCCTGAATCTTGTTTTCTGAAATCTTGACCAGGGTTTTGGCCTCCAGGTCATATACGTAATAGATTCCAAGGCGGGAACGACGGAAAACAGGTTCTACTTCTGTAGCCAGCAAGACCTTGGTTTCGTCCTCACTGAAGCGATAGGAAGAAAATTTGGGAATGCCGGCAGCCGCGTCACTTTTGAGGAGCGTACCTACTAACTCCTGCGTCTGATAGGCGTATTTATCTATCGCGCTGGTGCCCTGGTCGCGATCCTGGTTGAGTACGGTATAATGCTGCCCATCGGCCATGGATCGCAGCACCTCCATGCGCTCTGTACGGAAGGCTCCGCCCCAGATATCTTCCAGGGTAATTTTTTGCTGAGCCGTTGCGGTGGGGGTTCCTAAAATTAGAAAAAAGCCGAGTAGTAAAAACGTTCGCACACTTGCAGTTATAGTAGTGTGCCGGAGGGAATGTATCATAGTTTATGTTCGAAATAAAGCATTCTTCAAGTTTATGAATATTTCGAAGGATTAGCAACTTTTTCGGCAGCCGCTTCGGCGGGTACAGCGCACAAAATCCATTCCTAAAAATGCAGCTGGGCGGGTCGGGAGGAAAGGTGAGCTTTCCGTATCTTTAACCCTCAAAACCACCCGATGACCCAAACGGTAGAAGGCTTCTCCAAACTGAGCAAGTCGGAAAAGATCCGCTGGATTGCCACCCGCTTCACCCAAAATCCCGAGCAAACCGAGGCCGTGCTGCGGCAATATTGGAACTCGGATGAACAGCTGCAGCAACTCCACGACGAGTTTATCGAAAACACCATCAGTAATTTCTACCTCCCCCTGGGGGTGGCCCCGAATTTTCTGGTAGATGGAAAAATCTATGCCCTGCCCATGGCTATTGAAGAGAGCTCGGTGGTGGCCGCGGCCAGTAAGGCGGCTAAATTCTGGGGTACGCGCGGGGGATTCCACACAGAAATCCTGGGTACGGAGAAAGTGGGACAGGTACATTTCCGCTATGGGGGAAACCCAAAAAAATTAAAGGCCTTTATTACGGAAATCATGCCGGTTATGATGACCGATATCGAGCCCATTACCCGGAACATGGAAGCCCGGGGTGGCGGTATTACGGGAATTACCCTAAGGGAAAAAACCGCTGAATTGCCAGGTTATTATCAGCTGCATTGCACCTTTGAAACCAAGGATGCGATGGGGGCAAATTTTATAAACTCCTGCCTGGAAAGCCTGGCGCAAACCCTGATGCGGGAGGCAGAAAAGCACCCCACTATGTCCTCGGACACCCCTGGGGAGTCCCGGATCGAAGTGCTGATGAGCATCCTTTCCAACTACGTGCCCAACTGCCGCGTCCGCGCAGAAGTACGCTGTCCGGTAGCAGAACTCTCCGAAGGGAACGGGATGAACGGACGACGGTTTGCGGAACGGATGATACAGGCCATTGCCGTAGCCGAGTGTGAACCGTACCGGGCGGTAACCCACAACAAAGGGGTAATGAACGGGATTGATGCCCTGGTCATTGCCACCGGAAATGATTTCAGAGCAGTGGAAGCCGGGGTTCATGCCTTTGCGGCCCGTTCCGGGCAGTACGGCAGCCTTACCCATGCCAGCCTGGAAGGCGATGAATTCCGATTTTGGATCGAAATTCCCCTGGCACTAGGGACCGTAGGAGGCCTGACCCGCCTGCACCCGCTGGTAAAACTGGCCCTGGAAATTCTGGGGAACCCGGATGCCGAAACCTTGATGCGCCTTACCGCTGTGGCAGGTCTCGCCCAGAACTTTGCAGCACTTCGTTCCCTGGTTACTGTGGGGATCCAGCAGGGGCATATGAAAATGCACCTGCTCAATATCCTGAATCAGCTTGGGGCAACGGCCGATGAGAAAACAGCGCTGGTGGATTATTTCCGTAAGCACACGGTAAGCCATAGTGCAGCCTCCGAACAACTGGAACTACTACGCAAGGGTAAATGAGGATTTGATACCCGACCATGATGCAGCCCGATTCAAAACGATTTTACAGTCACGGTAAGCTTTTACTCTTTGGGGAATACGCCGTGCTGGACGGAGCAACAGCCCTGGCCATCCCTACCCGTTTCGGACAAAGCCTGGAGATCGCAGGGTTCGGCGATCGGGATAAAGACACCGATGGGCTCAAATGGCAGAGTAGGGACTCCAAAGGGCAGCCCTGGTTTACGACAACCTTTGATTCGGAAGAACTACGCCGTGGTGATGCCGCCAACATCCCGACAAAATCAGCAAGCCCGGCAACGGATGATGCCATTAGAGCCCGATTACTCGAAATCCTAAGCGTTGCCCTGAAACTCAGTGGCGACAAGGGGTTTGAAACCATTAACCAAAAGGAGATTATCACGCACCTGGAATTCCCGAGGGAGTGGGGGCTTGGAACTTCTTCTACCTTAATCGCCAACCTCTCAGAACTCTTTGGGATTAACCCTTACGCGCTATCCGACCAGACCCTGGGGGGAAGTGGCTATGATCTGGCCTGCGCCGGTGCCGCGGGTCCTATTTTCTATACCCGTCGGGAAGCAGGAGCGCCCGAAATAACAGCGGCTCCCTTCCAACCTGCATTTGCCGATAGCCTGTACTTTGTCTTTTCAGGAAATAAGCAGGACAGCCGGGCCGGCATAAAACGCTATCGGGAACAAGGCAGGGATACCGCTTCCCTGCTGCAATCCCTCACTGCAATCAGCAAGGCCATGGCTACTACCCAAAGCCTTGAAGTTTTTCAGCAAGGCATGCAGGAATCGGAAGCCTTATTATCCGAAGCGCTGGACTTTGAACCGGTTCAAAAAAGATTGTTTTCGGACTACCCCGGAGCGATCAAAAGCCTGGGGGCCTGGGGTGGGGATTTTATCCTGGCCGCCGGAAATGAAAATACCCCCGGGTATTTCAACTCCCGGGGGTATCAGACTGTACTTCGTTATTCGGAAATGGCGCTGCCTGAAAGCTGAGCTTCCCCTAAATAAGCTATTCTAGTAAAAATCCGAACGGTTATCTTCGATATCCGCCTTGCTTTTTAATGCTTCATAAACCCCGGTAGTAACGCGTGGTCCAAGCGCAGTATTCAAACTGGTAGCATACGGGGCATAGTTCGTCATCTCGGGGGCGGCCTGCTTGCCGGTTATCTGAATTTTGAAGACTCCGGTCTCCCCTTCGATCAGATCAGAAGTAGCTCCCTGCTCCATACTCATCGCCGTTCCGATTACCAAAGGTTCGCGGCCTGCGGCGGGAATAGTAGGCGATTTAATGTTTAAGGCGGTAGCCGTGCTCACCTGGACGTTGTTGTCCGCTGCAATGGTCTGCATATCCTTTCCGGCATTAGCAGCAATTATCTGTGCGGCTTTCTTTTCGCGACGCAGGATCGGCAATACCTGTACGGAAGCATCTTCAGTAGCCATAAGCCCTTCCCGGTAAGTAGCCGTCAACTGGGCTACCGCATACCCGTCACTCAAATCAAATCGGCGGATATCGCCAATTTCGGTATCCCGGTTAAATGCCCACTGTACGATGCGACGCTGTGCGCCGATACCTGGCAGGTTTTCATCCATTGCCTTGATTTTGTTCACCGGGCGGACGGAATAGCCATTTTCTTCAGAAATACCCCCAAAGGTTTCAGGGCTTTCCGCTACGGACATTTCAAAACTTGTGGCTTCGGTAAAGAGGGCGTTAATGGTTTCTTCGGATGGTTCGATGTTACGGCTGAGGGTAGCGATCTGAACCACATCTTCCTTAGCGTCGACCTTTACGATATGATACCCGAATTCTGTTTCCACCAGGTCAATGGTACCTACAGGGTTACCGAAGGCAAAATCATTAAAGGCAGGTGTCATGATGCCTTCCTGGAAGAAACCGAGATCTCCGCCCTGAGGTGCAGAAGGACCATCGGAGTTATCCCGGGCCAGTTGCGCAAAGTTGCCTTCATTCTCGCGAGCCTGCTGGAGTAATTCCTGGGCGCGGGTTTTGGCTTCCTCCTGCGTACGTGTAACCGTTGGGTTGGCACGTTGCGCTCCCTGGTAAGCGATCAGGATGTGGCTGGCCTTAACGGCGCCATCAGCTTTACGCCCCATCATACGGGTGTACTTGTAGGTATTGTTTTCTTTATACGGACCGTATACCTCCCCAACTTGTAAATTCAGGATGGAATCGGCGAATTGGGCCGGCATAACACGACGGCTGATATAGGTGGTGTCGTATGGCGTGTCTGAATTGCGATCCAGGAAGGCTGCCATATCGGTAGCATTGCGGAATCCGTATTCAACACGGGTACTGTCTTTGGCGGTTGCATCAAAGACTTCCTCGTCCTCGAGCAAGGCGGCCAGATCGTCCTGGATTTTTTGCTCATCGGCTTCAGATGCCGACTCCCGGAAATAGACATAGCGAATGTCGCGGGCGGCCTCCTGCTTGAAATCTGCTTCGTGCTCCTTCATGTAGGCGGCGATTTCCTCTTTGGAAACGGAAATGGTGCTATCCGGAATGGAGGTGTACGGTACGCGGACGTAGCTGATATCTACTTTGTCATTAGACATGCGGTAGTCCCACTCCCCTTCTTTGAGGGTCGCTCCGATCCCGGCGCGGATCAGGTCAAAATACGTCTGCTCCTTGGCAGCACGCATCAGGGCCTCTTCGGTTTGCAACCATTGGGCATATTGGGCCGGGGAATTCAGGCGCAGGTCCGAAATGGTATTGCGGAAGGCATCTTCATCGAAGTTTCCGTCGGCATCCTGAAAATTGGGGTTCTGCGTAAACGTTGGATTGGTGCGGATCAGGTTCATGATCTGATCCTGCTGGATTTCGATCCCCAACCTTTCGAATTCCTGGTCCAACAAGGTATTGCGAACCGTCTGATCCCAAACGCGGTTGACCATTTGGGTGGAAGTGGCCGAAGCCCCAAAGGTTCCCTGAGCAGCTTCCATTTGCTGGCGGAAGGCATCAATTCCAATATCTTCTCCATTGATTTCCCCAACCGTTGAGCCGATATTTCCGCCTCCCAGACCGCCTCCGCGGGTGAGAACGTCAGAAATTACAAAGGCGAACAGGGCCATCCCGATGATCAGGATAAGAACCGTGGTACGTTTGCGGATATTTTCGAGTATTGCCATCTTATGTGGATTTCTTTAAATCAGTGGGCGAAATTACCATTTTCTAACCAATAATAAAAAGGAAATCAGGGGATTCGAGAGGGTTTTAGTCGGCATCGAGAACCTCGAGGGATACCAGATCAATTTTGTGATTACTCACCTCGAGAATTTTAAAGAAAAACGGGCCGATCCGGATTTCGGTATCCTGCTGGGGAATCTCCCCGGTTTCGTGGAGAATCATTCCTCCCAGCGTACCGTATTCGTCCCCTTCTGGCAGGTCCAGGCGGTATTGCTCGTTGAGGTAGTCTACCTCCAGCCGAGCCGAAAATTTGTAGTGATTATCCCCGATTTCCTCTTCTACCAGGTCTGTGGAATCGTGTTCGTCTTCTATTTCCCCGAATAACTCTTCGATGATATCCTCCACCGTTAAAATCCCCGAAGTCCCCCCGTATTCGTCCAGGACCACAGCCATGCTTTTCCTCTTTTTAGTGAGCACGTTGAGGATGTTGTGGATTAACATGGTTTCCGGTACGTATTCCACCGGCAACAGGATACTCTTTATGCTCTTGGGCTTTTTGAAGAGCTCATAAGAGTGCACATAGCCAATGATATTATCGATGGTATCCTTGAATATCAGGATTTTGGAGTAACCGGTAGCCGTAAAAAGTTTCGTCAGGTTTTTGGGGGTGTCGTGGAGTTCCACGGCCGTAATTTCTGTACGCGGCACCATCACCTCCCGCGCCTTTACTTCGGAAAACTCCAGCGCATTCTGGAATATCTGGATCTCGGAATCCACCTCATCTTCCTCCTCCACGGTCTCCATCTGCTCCGTAATATAATCCCCCAGTTCCAGCTTGGTAAAAGAAACCTGTACGTGGTCCCCATCGGATTTGAAGAAGAGCTTCAGCACCACATCGGAAATCCAGATAACCCCTTCCGAAATCAGCCAGAACAACTGGTAGAAAATGTAGGCCGGAACAGCCAGGACTTTGAGGAGGGTATTGGAATAAATCTGGAACAGCACCTTAGGCAGGAATTCCGCTGTAAACAAGATGATCAGGGTGGAGATCACGGTTTGAGACAGCAGGGAAAAATCCGTAAGCAGGGAATTGATTATCGGGTAAGCGGAAGGCAAGAGCGATTGGAACCATTCCATCAGCAACTCCCCCATATAGTAGGCATAGACCACCAGGGCAATATTGTTCCCGATGAGCATGGTGGTGATAAACTTGGAGGGTTTCTCCGTAAGCCGGGTAAGGATCCCCGCGAGGATGCCCTCCTGCTTTTTCTCAATTTCGATATGGATGCGGTTCGCCGAAACAAAAGCGATTTCCATCCCAGAGAAAAAGGCGGAACACAGCAGCGATATTACGATGATGGTTATTGCCAAAGCCGCTTACTCCTTGTCTGAGTCCATGCGCCTGCGTTGGGCTTCAAATTTGCGCCGGTAACGCCGACGGAAAAGGAACATCCCTAAGGAAACAACCGCAAACAGGATAAAGAGGTAACTGCGATCCCGTTCCGTTGACCATGTTTGGCTGACCTCATAAATCGAAAGCACGGCTACTGCCAGGTAGAGGTACTCGGTATATCTTAAAATTTTTATCATGAACCTTCTTCTTTGACCCGCATTTCCCCGCCGGTCTTATGGGCATTAAAATAGCTAAATTCCCGGTTAAAATCCATTCCTTCCCCATTGAGCACCGTTCCTTCTTCCGGGTTGGTAAGGGTAAAACGGGCTTCCGTAAAAATCCAATCGTTGCTGCGATCCCAGAAGAGCTGTTCGGTTTCCAGCATCTTTCCGTCCTGGGTCTGCATTATCACATTGCCTTTGAGGTCAAAGAGGTTGGTCTGCGCATAGATAATGGCATAATCGGCCTCTATGGTGCTGAGGCGCCCCTCTTCGTCGTAATGCTCCACCCGGAGACCATCGGGGAAGGTGCGGTATTGGAAGCGGAGGTTGGTATAATCTTCGCTTACCGGGCTTTTAAGGATGGCGATGATTCGGGTAGTGCTGCTGTCCTGGGAATTCAGGTTCTCAGGCGCCTCGGTATAGGTGAGGGTAAAATCACTGGCTACCCCCTGAGGGTAAACCGGATCTACGGCTTCATCTCCCACCCGCTCGTACTTGTCCTGACAGCCCAAAACAAAGATTGCCACGGCAAAAACCGTGGCAACACTTCGTAATCTGGAATGCGATTTATGTCGCATGTAAATCCTTATAAGTTAGGCACTGTAACAGATCCACCAACCCAGCAGGAGAAGGTAAGGGTCTTACCAGCCATCCCGGAGTTGAAAATATCCGTTTTGGAAGGAGCCTTGGCAGAGTAGCTCGCAGCGGCCTGATTGGATCTTCCGCTAAGGGAAGGATCAACGCGCCCGGCACGTCTGGCCATATCGGCTGCTTTCCAGTAAATCGCACGCTTCTCAAATGGAGTGCTTCCACAATCGTTTGCACTTCCTGCATAGAGGTTAGCGATCAGCAAATACGCCTTTCCGTTAGCACTGTAAGCATCGATAGCCTTCTGGGCATACGAACGCGCCTGGCTCTTGCTAAACCTTCTGGCCACCGTGGCCGCCTTGTAGAAAATATCGGAGCGCTTTTTTGAATCGGTTTCCAAAGAAGCTGCCTTATCAAAATCAGCAATAGCCCCTCTTGTATCGCCATCCTTTACTTTAAGGGTAGCTCCATAGAGGTAAGCACTTGGAGAAGGATCCAGTGCGATCTGAGCTTCAAAGAGCTTGCGGAACATGGGGTCGTCGATACATTCTTTGGAGAACATACGCCCTACGGCACGCTTTACCCAATTTACATCGGTTTTCTTTTCTTCAAAACTCTTCTCGTAAAGCGGGATCAGGTTCTCACAATCGGCGAGATCTCCCAACTTAGAATCGATACTACCGGCAATCTTACCGTAGTTCTCAGAATAACTATTGTAGGCACGAAGGCGTTGCTTTTCCTTAGAAGTAAGCGTTCCGGCCTCTTCCTTGGGAAGTAGCTTAGTAATCTGCGCCAGGTACTTTTCGTTTACTGATTCGATTTGCTCAGTAACGTCGTCGTATACGTCAAATACTTCCTGCAGTTCTTTTTTGCCCCCTTTGTGCAAGTCTACCAAAGAAGAGAAATACAAATACAGTGACTTTGGATTGTCAAAGTTCTTCTTGTCTTCGTTAAAGGCCTTGGTAAGCATGGAATACAACTCAGCATCATCGGCCATTTTGTTGTCGTACATAACATTGGCCTTATCGCTCATCACATCGGCCATGGAATAATCCTTAGGGAAGTACTCCATACTCTTGTCATACAGGGCAATCAGGTCTTTGATGTATCCTTCCTTTTCGGCCCCGGAAGAGTTATCTATTTTATAATCGAGGATTTTCTCCCCGTAGGAGAAGTTGGCCTTATTGATACCCGGGCAGGCCTCGTAGACCATTTTCCAGGGTGCATAGGCAGCCTCGTAATTCTTAACTTTTGCGTGTTCCGCGTAGATGGAAAGATTCGTCATACATTCCGGATTCTGCGCCTGGGCCAGAGCCGGGGCAGTACAGCCGAAAATCATCAGTAACATCAGGTAAAATTCCTTTTTCATCTTATCTAGTTCTTTAAGGGCGTGTAAATTACTAATTTTTTATCAATTGATCCGGCGTTTCTGGAACCACCTTGAATTGAACGAAAGTCCCAGATTAACCTTGAAATAACTCTCACGAACCAGGCTGTTCATCGTGGTGCCACGCCGGCCCAACTCAAATCCCAGGTTCAGGTTGGAGAAAAGACTGCTGATGTCTCCTCCCAGTGGTACCCCTAAACCAAATGTTATGCCAAAATCCTCGAGGGGCTTGTCATTTACGATGTATCCCGTATTATCCAGACGAAATCCAGCCCGGTACACGATCCGGCTGAAATAGGAATCAAGGGATTGAAAATTCGGGATAAAGTAGCCGCCAATTGCAATGCTGCTGGCATCTTCAAAGGTTACATTGTCGCCCTGCAGGAATACGTTTTGAAAATCACTGAATTGCTGCAAGCTATACTCCGCGCCGACAAACCAGTGCTTATCTTCCCCGATACCTGCTCCCAGAGAATAGGTTGTAGGGACTTTTATTTCTGTAAATCGCAAAAACTCCTCATCGAGGTTTACATTGATAGACTCTATAGTATTGCCATTGGATGGTACAAAGGTTTCAATGCGCTGCTCATTGGTGGAAACCAAATTTCGCTGGGTCGCCGCCCGCGCAGACAAGAATAAAGTATGCTTGTCTGTTATTTGCGGTTGATAGGTAAGGGCATAATTGAAATCGAAACCATTGATCTCCGAAATGCGTTCGTCCAGGGTGCCAAAAACCACCCCCTCCTCAATTTGAATGCGTCGGTAGGTAACCCGCCCGAAATTGAAATTCCCCGTAGCGCCGATATGAAGCTCGGGGGTAATAGCGAAGCCTAATGATAAGAAGGCCTGGTTTATTCCTCCTGTTCCGGTAAAGCTCCTGACAATTTCCCCGCCTTCGGCATTGCTGGAAAATTGCTCCAGGTTGTATCCCACAGAAGAATACGGCTTAATTCCGAAGGCAACTCCGGCGCGCTGCAGTTTAATTGGAAATGCAATGGCCAGGTAATTTAAATTGGATACCGAGGAGTTTTGCGCATCGTCAAAGGTTTCCAAACGAAGTTCCTGGTGGGATATGCCTGCCGTGTAGACTGTGGCGCCCAGTTTCCCAAGGGCCGCAGGGTTGTTCAAATGCAGGTGGATACTATCGGTATAGATGCCCAGACCACCCATGGACTGGTTTTCCACGGTGCGCACCTGGCGCAAATCACCCACACCCAGTGAGGAGTACGGAGACACGGTGCCGTCTTGAGCACCGGCAGTAAAAATCACAAAGAAAAGGCTTGCGAAAAAGAGGCGTTGTAGCATTTAGCTCTTGTTGTAATCCAGCAGCTGATTCAAGCCCTGAAGCAAAAAATTAGGAAGGGCAAATATGGTATTTTTTAGTCGGTTAGACAAGAATTGCGAATCCCCTCCTGTTAAAATCACTGTTAAATTCTCAAAATGAGAACGATACTGATCTATAGTACCATCAAGTTCAAAACAGAGCCCATTAACCACCCCGCTGTGGATACTGCTTTCAGTGGCATTTCCTATCAGGGCCATCGGGGCTTGGGGCTTAAGTTCAGGCAGTTTGGCCGTAAAGGTATTCAGCGCCCGATATCGCATGCGCAGGCCAGGGGAAATAGCCCCGCCCATGTACTCACCAATATCGTTTACCATATCGTAGGTAATACAGCTCCCGGCATCGATCACCAAAACATTCTCCTTCTCCTTATAATAATAGGCGGCTGTGGCCAGCGCCATCCGATCTGCCCCGAGCGTCTGGGGAGAGGCGTAGGCATTTTTATACGGAACCCGGGTAAGCGCGGAGACCACATGGACTTCGCAGAAAACGGATACGACATCCCGCGCCATGGTTCCCAGCGAGCCTACAGAAGCCAGGATGGCATGAGATATTCCCGGGTAATTCGAGAAGGTATCGCGAATAGCCCCTGCAAAGCCTTCCTTATCGGTGGTCTGGGTGTGCTCCAGCTTGCCCCGGATAAATACCCCGAGCTTGATAGATGTATTCCCTGCGTCTATGACCAGATTCATACCTCAAAGATCGGGAATTATCCTTTTTTACCAGAAATGTTGGTTCTGTCTAAAAATGAAATTATATTTGCCCCCGCCTTCACGTAAGGCAGGCCTGCTCCGGCAGGCCACGCTTAACATCCTGGTACCTTAGCTCAGTTGGTAGAGCAACGGACTGAAAATCCGTGTGTCCCTGGTTCGATTCCTGGAGGTACCACTTAAAGCGACAAAACCCGCTCCGATTGGAGCGGGTTTTTTGTTTTCGGGACGCGCGGAAAGCTTGCTTTCCAAAGCGGGCTGGAAACAAAAAACACCCGCCGCGCTAGCGGTGGAGGGTTTTGGCATTTTCAGGCGGGGGACCAAAGGAACACCGAGCAAATGCGAGGTATCTCCTGGATCCGACTACTTTCAGGTGGGGGACCAAAGGAACACCGAGCGCCAGCGAGGTATCTCCTAAAGAATAGTTTTCTCCCCCTAAAATAATTCCCATCCCAAATCAGTTAGATATTGAGAAATTGACGTAATTCGATTCGTAATTCTCAACCCTTATCTTAAATGACTAACCTCCGCCTTCCGATATTCACCCTCGTACTTACACTTTTGTTCTTTAGCTGCTCTAAGGACGATGGGCCCGAAAATCCTACTCAACAGGATGTAGACCCGGAATTACTTTACGGAACCTGGGCGATTTTCCAGGGAGAACTGCAAGGAGAGGTCGTTGACATTCCCCCTACCAGCCCGGCCTGTGGCCTGGATTTCTTTACCATTTCACCAGACGGTACGTACCGGGACTATGTATTCTTTGACAACAATCAATGTATTCCTGAAGTAAGTGAATTGAATTGGGAACTGCGAAATGGGATTATCACCCTCAGGGACCAGTTTGGTCAGAGCTTAACCCTGAACGTCGTAGACTTACGCAGCAATATTTTCATCTTCACCGCGGAGATCGATTTTGATGAGGACGGTACCCTGGATACCTTTAAATTTAGAGCAAGACCCTACAGCCCCCCGGCATTTGACAATGTGTCGGTCACCTTCTTCCCCAACTTTGAAGCGCGGGATCGGATTGAATTTACCTGGGATGCCTATGCCGGAGGAGACTTCAGCCGATATGAAGTATATCGAAGCACAAGCTGTCAAAAGGAGGATGCCGAGCTGGTAGGCATAATCGGGGAGCCGGAAACCACAACATTTATTGATGAAAGCCCTGTGGCTGGGGATCAGCTCTGTTATTTCCTCCGCACCTATACCGCAGACGGACTCTTAGGGGAGAGCGATATCCAAACCGTATTTCCCGGTGATCTCGAAATTTTACCGGTAGCCATTACCGATATTTCGGCCAGTGGAAATCAGATAAACCTGAGTTGGGAACCTTTTACGGGTTATTACTTCGCCAAATATGAAATCTATGTCCTGAATCATGAAGCGAACTCAACGGGTTATGCATTTCAGGAGGAAAAAATAGCGGAGATTACCGATGTGGGAACAACCAGCTTTACTGATATGGACCCGCCCTACCTGAATAACCCCATCTATGAGGTTCGGGTGGTCAACACCTTCGACAACAACAGTACCCAATTTGGCAGACTTTCCTCCGAAGTGAGCTATCAGCGTCCTGGTTTACTCCCAGTTTCTTCCATTATGAAGTGGACCTACGACGAGAATGAACCTACGCTGTACATCCTCGGAAATGATGCCCAGGATAATCAGCAACAATTGATGCGCTTTAATTACGAAACCAATCAGACCCTAATCTCCGGCGATTCTCCCGATACCTCCTCCGCCGTATTCATGAAAATTGTGGACTCTGGCTTTGGAAAAGAATTACTCCTGCAGATAGGCGGAGATCTTTGGGTTTATGACGCAGCGACCCTGGATTTCAAATACTTGTTGGAACCCAATACGGGCTTCCTGTTTATAACCGATATTGCGTACCGCGGTAATGGGGTATGGCTGGTTGCTGATAGCGACAACCTATATTCCTTTACAAGGACCAACAACACCCTGAACCCGATAGCCCAGGAGGCCCTTTCATTCAATGCACAAAATGCCGGGCAATTCCAAATAATTACCCTGGGCGCCACCAAGGTATTGGTCGGGCATGAATTCGCTTCGGAGTCTTATACGTTTGAAGTAGACGCGGGTGGAAACTTCAGCAACAAGCAAACATTCAACACCCTCCGCTGGAAGGACTTTCAGCGCAATTATTTCTACAATGCCGCTCAGAATGTTCTCCTGGATAATCTGGAACGTGGAATCTACGAGACCAATAATTTCAGCTTCCTGCAGTTCTACGACCGGCCATTCCTCGCCACAGGACTTAGTCAGGATGGAAATTATATTCTGGGAACTGACAATGATCCCCAGTGGTTTATCGATGAGAATTCCCTGCATGAACGCAGGGCTACCAAATTCAATCGGAATACCAATACCCCCGAAGACGTCCTGACTATCGGATATCCTTTAATCGTTTTTGAAACGAGTGACAATCAGACCGTCTGCATTTCCTCCTGGTTCAAACGAGAAGGTATCTTCGGTTTTGCCCCTAAGCCCGATATTTTTGTGGAGATATTGGAATAGATTTCGCCTGTCCCATCTACAAAGTCATCGATAGCGAGGAGTAGATTCAAAACCCATATTTAAACCAAAAACCCTTTAGGCTACAACAGCTGGAAGGGTTTTTCATTTTCAAGTTGGTTACATAATGTTTCGCATGTCTATCTATACCTTTGAGGATCAGGTTGTTTTGGATCCCAGACACGCGATTTAATCAAAAATGGGACAGATAAGAAGGCAATTCGGATAGTAAAGAAGCCTTTTTCCCACAGAACCTTGCCAAATCCGGTAATCCGACCCCTTCAGCGCAGTTTGATCCAGGATTAATTTGTATCTTCTAATACTTGATAATCAACAACCTAAACCAATTTATTATGAAAAAATCAGTGCTAATTATTGCGCTATTTCTCGGATTCGTCTGTAGCGCGCAGGACACTTATTTTACGATTTACAATTTCAATGTAGAATCACAGGATGTTTCCACAGTTTACGATTTGTTCGATGATTATTTTTCGAAGAACAAACCCGAAGGTGTCATGGTTTCCCTATGGGAGAATCATTTTAACGACAGTGAAAATAACTTCTCACATGCTGTAGTATTTGCCGGAAGCCTGGATGCCATGGGGGCGATGTACGCTGGAGGTAATAACGATGCCTGGAACTTATTTCTCGCACGGGTCAACCAGCATATGGAAAGCGGCTTCAGCTCTGCCATGGGGAGACAGTTAGCCCAATATGGAGATGCTAGCGTACAGCATCCGTTTCAGCGCTATTTCCTCCTGGATGTAGATGATATGGGCAAATGGGTGGACTCCTATAAAGAAATGCAGTCCTCCAACAACCCGGACGGGCGGCTCAACATGATGGGAACCATTTCGGCGGGTATCGGTCCTGACGGTGCCAATGCCTGGGTGATCAATGGGTTCAAAGACTTTAAAACGGCGATGGCCGGGGTAGGAAGCCTTAGGAGTGATGCGGAAAAAGAAGCCAGCAGCAAAGCCTGGGAAAAACATCAGGAAGAAGGAGGAGAAGTAAAACTAGTGCGTAATGGCTTACGCATCCTGCTGAAAACGTGGTAATTCCGCTTTTTATCTAATTAAGGCTTCATTTCACCGAATTTTCGGCCCATTTCCTGAGTTTGGCATCCTGATGGCACTATACATGGCAGAACCCATAAAAACTAGTGCCATGAAAACAACACTACTTATTAAGGAGATATATACTGAAGCTTTTAAAGACCTGGGGAACTTCCTGGTCAAGAACTATTTTAAGGTATTTGCCTGGTTTAGCTTTGTGCTGTTCTTTGTGGTATTGTATGCCTTTATTTTCAGGTTGTCTACGGGCTTTGCCTTTGACTAGTCTTGAAAATGCAAATTACAAGCAGGCTAAATAAATAGTTTAGAATACACTTGCTAACTCAGCATATTGCCTAGGAGGCAGTCGGAACCCGGCTGCCTTCTTTCATTTCAGCAAGGATACGATCCACTACGGTCCCGGCAACATCCGGGTAATCTACCTGTACGCGATGGTTGGAGGTTACCCATGCCCGGAGTGCGGGAAGGGCTTCCTCGGACAGAAATTCAACAACGGGCACTCCCATTTTGCCAAGAGCGGCAGCATTACACTGTTGCTCGTATTGTCCCTTCATGGGTATCACGCAGAGTTTCTTGCCCATAAACAACGCCTCGGAGGGGGTCTCAAATCCTGCTGCGCATAGAATTCCTGAAGCGGTACTTACGCTTCCCAAAAAACCCATATTCTGGATGGGTTTTATCACTATATTATCAAAGGCATAAGCTTTTTTGCTGTGCTTGGAGAAGACCTGCCATTGCACATCGGGAATTTTGCTGAGCACTTCTAATATGCGTCCATCCGAGTATGCCGGCAAATAGACTGTATAATGTCCCTTATCGCTGAGTTTTGCCTTCCGGATGCCCTTACGGATAACCGGGGTATAGATCCCGGGTTCGTATGCCTGAAAGTGGAAGCCGTACTGATGGCTAACCGGGGCATATCGCTTAAGGATTAATAATCCCAGGTGATCCCGCTTTTCGGGTTGGGGCGCCGAAGGAGCGAGTACGGCGGCCTGGTGGCTTACTCCCACGCAGGGTACCCCTCGGAGTTTACAGGCCCAGGCGGAAATTGGCTCGAAATCGTTAAGCACGAAATCGTAATCCCGAACCGGCAGGCTGCGGATTTCCTGTTGGATGCGGAAGGAATTTGTTCGCAAATAGGTATTCCACAAATCAACGCCCCCTTGTTTGCCGAAAATAAAACTGATCCCGCGCATGCAGTATTTTACTTCATAAGGCAGAGGGATATCGGCCTGAATACCGCTAACCAGTAAATCCAGGTCTACGCCCCGATTCAAAAGCTCTGGGATAATGGCGCGGGCCCGACTCAGGTGTCCGTTCCCGGTTCCCTGTATGGCATAGAGTATTCGCATCTTAGGCTTTCAGTTGGAATTCATGGATGAGCTGCTGCTGTAGCAAACGCAGGTCCAGGGGTTCTTCCTGCTCTGCGGCTGGTGGGGCAGCCTGCAGGGACAGATCTTGTTCATAACTGTAGATTCGCCATTTACCGCGGTGGTATTCCAGGGAAGTCAGGTTTTCTATCCAATCTCCGGAGTTCAAATAAGTGACTTCTCCTTTTTCTGACCGGATTTGACGTATTTCCGGCTGGTGGATGTGTCCGCAAACCACGTAGTCGTAGCCGTTTTCGATAGCGATATCCGCGGCGGTTTGCTCAAAATTGCCAATGAACTTTACCGCAGATTTAACGCTGTTCTTTATCCTTTTGGACATGGAAATCTTTCCCCGACCCATTTTGGCACTCAGGTAGTTTACGGCACGGTTAATCAGAATCAGGGTATCATATCCAATAGCGCCCAGGCGAGCCAGCCACTTGCTGTGTTGCATGGTTACATCAAAGACATCACCGTGAAAGAACCAGGCTTTTTTACCCTCCAGATCCAATACTACCTTATTGACGATTTGGAAACTCCCCAGTTCAAATCCGCTGAATTTTCGCAACATTTCGTCGTGGTTACCCGTGACATAATACACGGGCACCCCCTCGGAAGTCCATTGCAGTAGTCGCTTAATTACTTTCATGTGGGATTTAGGCCAATACCTTTTTGAAAATTGCCAGATATCTACAATGTCCCCGTTGAGGATCACCTGCTTCGGGCGAATAGATTTCATGTAGCGAAGGAGTTCCTTGGCATGGCAGCCGTAAGTGCCCAGATGGATGTCGGAAAGGACCACGAGGTCAACAGAACGTTTGCGTCTCATGGAATACAAAGATCAGGCGGGTTATTTGAACTTATGGTAAAGCCCTCGTGATCAAATATTAGTATTTGAGTTAGCAGAAAGTTAGGGCATGGCGCCGGCCAGGGGAATTCTGCCGGAATATTTACAAAACCAAAACATAAGGTTTACAAAAGTCTAACCCGGCGCGCAGCAGGAATGCCTAGATTTGACTCTCATTCATTGCAAAGCAAAGTTGAGTTAGTTTGGTTATAACCGGCACCTGGGGGGGTGCCGGTTTTCTTTTTTGAGGCTTCACAACAGATTTCAGCACTTTCGCAACATCTGGTATGCCGTTTATCGATGATTTTCCAGAATGGTCGTCGGAACCAAAATTGTCCTCAATCGGCCAATTGCTCGTTTTTTCGGTCAACCGGCGAAAAAAAGGTACTTAGTCGAGGTTTTCCTCCCTGAAATCCATTCTCGGGACAAAATCAAAATAGTGCCCGCATCTTTGAACCAAACAAAAAACATTAACCCCGATAATCTTAATTTATTATGAAGACAACACTACTCATTAAAGAGATCTATCTCGAAGCTTTTAAAAACCTGGGTAACCTTTTAGTGCGTAACTACTTCAAGATTTTTGCCTGGTTCAGTTTTGCTATGTTTTTCGTAGTGCTTTACGCCTTCGTATTCCGTTTGTCTACCGGATTTGTCTGGGACTAAGGAATGACTCTGGCTCAAAAGACTACCCTTAACTCAAAAAGACCCTTATAATGCGAGATCACAGTTTACAAAGCACCCTGACTGGCATGGGAAGGATGCTTTATAAATTCCGAACGGCAATCCTCTTTAGCATGTATTTGCTGGCTGCCATGGCCTATGCCTGGCGCTGGATCCCTTACTAGGAAGCAGTAGTTTGCAAATCCTATATTTGCAACTAGGAATGAAAACCCCCGAAACTGGAATATTCCGGTCGGGGGTTTCCTAATTTTAGACCTTTGACTCCAACTGCTGACCAGGCCCTGCTGATCTTTACCCGAAACCCGGAACTCGGGAAATGCAAAACGCGACTTGCCGCCACTATAGGCGATCAGGCCGCCCTGGAGGTATACAAACACCTCTTGAGACACACCGCATCACAAGCGGAATCATTTCAGGAAGCCGACAAATTCGTCTATTTCACAGAAGCCCTGGGTACCGGGGAATTCTGGAACCCAGAGCGCTTTGAATACAAACTCCAACAGGGTTCGGACCTGGGTGAAAAAATGCAAAATGCCTTCATGGAGGCTTTCCATGCCGGGTATAAACGCGTTGTGCTGATTGGCAGCGACCTCCCGGATTTAGATACCCAGGTCCTGAGCGATGCCTTTGCAGCACTTCAGTCACAAAAGGTAGTCCTGGGACCCGCTTCCGATGGGGGTTATTATTTGGTTGGCCTGGTGGAAGTACCTGGGCAAATCTTCAGTGGAAAAGCCTGGGGTGGCCCCGAAGTTCTGGCCGACACCCTGAGCGACCTGAAAGGAATTCCGGTATCTTTACTGGCAGAAAAAAATGACGTGGACCGGTATGAGGATATCGCCCACCGCCCTGAATTCAAACCCTACATAACGCATATTTCAAAATGACCCAGAAGCAACTCGATAAATCCGCTGCCTTCCTCCGGGGGAAAGGCTTTGAAGCCCCTGAAATTGGTATTGTACTAGGCACCGGCCTGGGTCGGATGGTCGCTGAGATTGAACAACAAACCGTTGCCCATTATCACAATATCCCTTACTTCCCCCTGGCTACCGTGGAGTTTCATAGCGGTAAACTCATCTATGGGGAAATCGCCGGGAAAAAAGTGGTGGTCATGCAAGGTCGCTTCCACCTGTACGAAGGATATGAATTTAAAGACATTACCTACCCGATCCGCGTGATGCGGGAGCTTGGGATAAAGAAATTATTGATTTCGAATGCAGCCGGCGCCATTAATCTCGGATTTAAGAAGGGCGATTTGATGCTGATCGACGACCACATAAACCTGCAGGGTGGTTCACCCCTGGCCTTTAAGAATGTTGCCGAATTCGGCGAGCGCTTTGTAGATATGAGCAAGCCGTATGATTCAGATTTGTGCAAGGCCCTGGAAACAGCCGCCGACGAGGAGGACATCGTTTTGCGCAAAGGGGTCTATGCCTCCGTTGTTGGGCCGCAACTGGAGACCCGCGCGGAATATCGCATGCTGAAAACCCTGGGTGCCGATGCCGTAGGAATGAGCACCGTGCCCGAGGTCATCGTCGCCAATCATTTGAAGCTTCCCGTTGCCGCCGTTTCCGTGCTGACCGACGAATGCGATCCGGACAACCTGGAACCAATCAATGTGGCGGAAATCCTGGAAATTGCTGCCGCAGCCGAACCCCGGCTGGTAAAACTTTTCAAAAAAGTTATAGCGGCTATGTAAGGTCGTGATACTTTTTTACACTAATTCACCTACATTTAACCACTACTCAAACTATCCCCTATGAGCTATTTGCAAGCCACAGAAGAACTATATCGCGACGCAGCCATAACCCCTGATGTAGGATTGTGCTGTACCACCAATCCGATCTGGCAATTACCCGGATTATCCGTCCCGCGCATTATGCAGGAGATGAATTACGGCTGTGGAAGTACGGTTAGTGCCCAGGACCTCATAGGCGATCCCAAAGTGCTCTATGTAGGCGTAGGTGGAGGTATGGAATTACTCCAATTTTCGTATTTCTCCCGTCAGAAAGGAGGGGTGATCGGCGTAGATGTGGTCGATGAAATGCTGGAAGCTTCACGAGCAAACTTCAAAGTTGCTGAGCAGGAGAATCCCTGGTTTTCCAGTGACTTTGTGGATTTGGTAAAGGGAGATGCCCTGGCGCTGCCCGTTGCGGATGAAAGTGTAGATGTGGCTGCCCAGAATTGCCTCTTCAATATTTTTAAAGAAGCAGATCTTCGCAAGGCAGTATCAGAAATGTATCGGGTACTGAAACCTCACGGGCGCCTGGTAATGAGCGACCCGGTTTGCGAATACCCTTTGAGCGATACCCTGCGTAACGACGACAGGTTACGCGCCTTATGTATTACAGGTAGTATCCCGCTTCAACAATATTTAAAAGTACTTACGGACGCCGGCTTTGGAACGATTGAAGTTCGCGCCCGTCGCCTGTATCGCATCCTGAGTCCGCAGCATTACGATGTAGACCAGATCATACCCATCGAATCGGTGGAGGTAGCTGCCATTAAAGATCCGATGCCGGAAGACGGACCTTGTGTGTTCACCGGGAAATCTGCTGTGTATTACGGTAAGGAGGAACTCTTTGACGACGGCAAAGGCCACGTGCTCCTGCAAAACCAGCCCCTGGCTGTTTGCGATAAAACCGCAGCTGCCCTGGCTGCCTCCCACCCGGAGATCTACGTAAGCGAAAGTACCTGGCATTACGACGGAGGAGGTTGTTGCTAAGTGGTCCGCATAAGCCTGATTATTCCAGTTGTTGACGAAGCGAAAAACCTCAGGCATACCTTGCCCCTGCTCCGCGCCCGCTGTATTACGGATGCAGTAACGGAAATTATTGTTGTCGATGGTGGCAGCTCGGATGAGAGTATCCGGGTAGCTCGTGAAGCAGGAGCCCGGGTTATCCAATCGGATCGGGGCCGGGCCAAACAAATGAATGCGGGAGCTGCCGCAGCTTCCGGAGAACTCCTCTACTTTTTACATGCCGACACCCTTCCCCCTGAAGGCTTTGATCGATCTATCCAGGATGCTTGCCATTTCAATTCGGAGAAAAAGCCAGCGCTCACATCGGGTTGCTTCCGCCTGAAATTCGACTGGAACCATCCCGTGCTAAACTTCTTTGCATGGTGGACGCGGATTAATCATCCGATTTGCCGGGGCGGGGATCAATCCCTCTTTGTCCCAAAAAGCTGGTTCACCCAGCTGGGTGGTTTTGATGAGACGTATCGTATCTATGAAGACAACGAATTCATCAGGCGCCTGAGCAAGGCGTACCCTTTTGAAATCCTTAAGTCGAGTGTGATTACCTCAGCACGTAAATACCGTGAACTGGGCGTGTGGCGCCTGCAGTATCATTTTGCGCGCATCCACTTCCTCTATTACTTGGGTAAGAGCCCGGAGGTGATGTATGGATATTACAGCAGGCATATTGCTTCCCGACTTCAGGAACGCCAACCCGGAATGGTGGGTGGAAAAGATCAGCATTACCGCAAAATCAGTCCTTCTTCCTAGACTCGTAGTCCGTAAGTATTCCTTCGCAGATCCAATTGGCCAGGGCCTGGCGGTTGTCGGGATCCAGGATACGACGCTGATCCTTCTTGTTGCTGATATTCCCGACTTCAATGAAGGCGGTGGGTGGATGGGTGTTCTTGACCACATAGAGATTGCTGCGATCCTTGAAGGTACCGTTGTATTTACGATTCGGTTGGTAGTACGCGTACTTTTGCTGGAAGGTTTTATGGATGTGTTCCGCCAGACGCTTTCCCTGGGTACTTTTCTCATGGTGATAGAAAAACACATCGATATTCTGTCCGCTGCTTCGACTGTCTACATGGGTAACGATCAGGCGCTGGTGCTTCCCGCGATGCTTGGCATATAATTTATTAACTGCTTCGGTGCGCTGCTTCAGGCGCGCCAGTTGGTTCAGGGGAATGCGCTTATCCGGGTAGGCTACTTCGTCGTGGTCAATAGGGAGGATGCGCTCATCGCGAATGCCGTCGTCGGGGTCCCGGATAATGATATAGACCATAGCCCCGTGCGAAAGCAAATAGCGCCCCAGCCTCAGGGTAATGTCGTAGGCGTATTCGTCCTCGGCAATAGCCTTTCCCCCGTATTTAGTCATTGCCCCGGGATCCGGACCACCATGCCCGGATACCAGGTAATAAACCGTCCCTTCCAGGCGCTTACTTTCCGGGCTCACCCGTTCGTATTCCGGTCCGAAAATTTCATAGATTTCCCCTTCTTCCTCCGGGGCTGAAGCAGTAACATCTGGCTCCGACCCAGAAGCCACGTCTTCAGCTTCGTCTTTTGGCTCCTCTTCAGGCTGGTCTTCAGGAGTAACGGCAGGTACAACCTCAGGCGGAGCTGGTCCCGATGCAAGTACCGGATCCCCGGATTCCGTTACCGGGAGAAAATAGGTAGTTCCTGCGCTGAGTTGTCCATCCTCGCCCAATTTCTGGGCATTGATCTCCATAAATGCTGTCAGGAATTCCCCAGGGTTGATCCCGTGTTTGCGGAGCAAAGAGTACGCGCCATCTCCAGGAGAAGCTACTGCCAATAAGAGACTGTCCGAATGCTCAGCTTCCTGGGAGAAGGCCGGGAATGCCAGAAAACAGGCAAGAAATAAAAGGATGAAGGGGCGCACCATTCGATGACCGTTTTACAAAGGTTATCAAAAAACTTGCCGAAATGCAACAAATCAAGAAGGCTTAGTTTGCCTGGCGATAAAATTGGCGGATGACTCCCTCTGCGGGCTTATTCTGCGGGGTAAACCGGTTATTATCCGGACCCCCCGACATGGGATGGTGTATAAACCATTTCCACACGAACCCCCCGGCAAACCAGGGTTCCGACCAAAACTCCTGAAAAAGGGCAGTCATCGCATTGGCTTGTGCCTCGAGGTTTACCCGTTGATTTTCGCTGTCAACGAGCCAGGGTTTCTCAGCGGTATAATCCATGGAGCGGTACCCGTATTCCGTAAACAAAACCGGACGGGCAATGGAATCAGAAAGGGTCTTGATATCCGTTTTCCAACGCTGCCATCCCGCCCGCAATTCTTCTACATCGGGATCCCGGGCTTCGGACAGGGGGAAATAGGCATCCAACCCGATATAATCCAACTTCGCCCAAAATGGTGTCCGCGGATATTCATCCCAGTTGGCCGCATAGGTAAGTTTTCCGGAATATATTCCCCGAATTTCTGCAATCAGGTTATCCCAGTACTCCGGGCGGGCGGCCACGAATTCCTCCAGTTCCGTGCCGATACAAAAGATTTCCGCATCGACCTCTTCGGCCAGGGCGGCATAGTTGAGAATGAAATCCCGATACTGCGCTTCTAACCGCACCCAGTCTTCTTCGGTTTGCATCTCCAAATCCCCGGTAAAGATTCCCCTCCAGATCCACAATTGCGGCTTAATCATGATCCTTACCTTGTTTTCCTGCAACAGTTTGGAATACTGCTTGGCCCCCTTACGGGTTTCGCCAAACCATTGCCGATCGGTGTCGAAAATGATTTCCGGGTCGTTGGGTTCGCGGATAAATCCGAATGGCATGACCGCGGCAAAATCGGCATTGACTGCCAGCATGGAGTTTACATGGGCCTGGGTGGCAGGCTCCCGGGAGGCGACAAAGCTCACTCCGTTCACCCGGTCAATCGGGGCTTGCTGGGCAGCACAGCCCGCTACCAGGGTGGCAGCGAGCAGTCCAAAAGTATACTTCAGGAAGGATGTCATAGCTGCTTAAAGATAAATATTTATGAGAATTTACCCTCCGCCCTGATAAGTTCGTATCTTTTTTCCGACCAACCCAAAAACAAACCGCCAATTATGCATATAGCCATCATTGGAAATGGAATTTCCGGGGTTACTGCCGCCCGGCATATCCGAAAAAATTCAGACCACGAAATCACCCTGATTTCAGCAGAAACCGATCACTTCTTCTCCCGTACCGCCCTGATGTATATCTATATGGGGCACCTTACTTACGAGCAGACCAAACCCTACGAGAACCATTTTTGGAAAAAGAACCGCATCGGCCTCAAAAACGCCCGGGTGAGCCGGGTAGTCCCTGATAAAAAAACACTGGAGTTCGAAGGTGGGGGAAGCCTGAGCTATGACGCTTTGATCATTGCCACCGGTTCTCAGCCCAATAAGTTTGGTTGGCCGGGACAGGATCTCGATGGGGTACAGGGATTGTATTCCAAGCAGGACCTGGATGCCCTGGAGGAGAATGCCCCCAATAATAAAGTATGCAAACGCGCCGTCATTGTCGGAGGCGGACTTATTGGGATAGAACTGGCCGAAATGCTCACCACCCGGGATATCCCGGTAACCTTCCTGGTCCGGGAATCCAGTTTCTGGAATGGGGTGTTGCCCGCCGGAGAATCGGCCATGATCAATGAGCACATTCGGGAACACCACATTGATTTACACCTGAGCACCAACCTCACGGAGATCCTCGCCGACGAAAACGGACGAGCCCGAGCTGTGGTAACCGACAAAGGGGAAACCATTGAATGCGACCTGGTAGGGCTAACCGCCGGAGTGCGACCCAATATCGGGTTTCTGGAGGGCAGTGGCATCGAAACGGACAAAGGGGTTTTGGTGAACCGGTTTCTGGAGACCAATCTCCCGGACATCTATGCCATTGGGGATTGCGCTCAGCAACGGGAGGCGATCGGAAACCGACGAGCAGTAGAAGCGGTTTGGTATACCGGGCGCATGATGGGGGAAACCGTAGCTCAGACCCTTTGCGGGAACAGGCGACAATACAATCCGGGGCATTGGTTTAATTCGGCCAAATTCCTGGATATCGAATATCAGACTTATGGATGGGTCTTCAGTGAACGCAACAAATCTGAGGAGGAAGCCCACTTCCACTGGAGGCACCCGAGTGAAAAAATATGCCTGACCATGGCCTATGATAAGGCCAGTGGAAAATTTCTGGGACTAAATAATTTTGGAATGCGGCTAAGGCATGAAACTTTCGATGCCTGGCTTAGTGCCGGAGCTTCGGCCGAAACGGTAATGGCTAATCTGCCCCAGGCACATTTTGATCCGGAATTCTACCGAACCTACTATCCGGAAATTCAAAAAGCCTTCCAGCAACATTTATCAAAACATACTGCCCAGGAATTAACTCAAAACTAAACCAACCATGAATACAACAGCATCACTTTCCCTGGCCGGAGGGCCGCCCAAGGCCCTGAATACCTCGCAGCGCCTGGCAGTGTTACTTGGATTTTGCGGACTTTTCATCTTTGCGCTGGCCCTTTTTGGAATCGATATTCCAAACCCGGCCGTTTGGTTAACCGCTTCCCTGACCCTGATTTTTATTGGGACACTTTGGTTTTCAGCTGCAGCCTACAAGGGCTTGCCCAAAGGAATCAAAAACAATGGGGTCCTCTTTAAGTCTATTTCCGGCAGGGGCATCTGGGCCTGGGGCCTCGGCATCGTCCTCACCGGTTTCTACATCGTACTTTATTTCTATCCGGAGTACCTCGGGCTGGTTTCCGACGGGCCTAACCGGGGTCTGATTGCACTTTTTGATCCCCTGAGCCGGGCGTTGAGTGGCAACCCGGCCAGCCAATGGTTTGTCTACGGTAGTTTATACACCCTGGCCATCCTGGCCTTTGGCGCCAAATTCATCTGGAAGTACCGGCATAACCGCTACGAAATCATTCGCACATGCAGCGTTATGTTCTTTCAGCTTTGCTTTGCCTTTCTGATTCCGGAAATTATGGCACGCCTCAATGGCGACCTGCCCTATTATGATCTAAAGAATGTATGGCCCCTGAACTATTACAACTTCGAACGCTATCGGATTAATGCCTTTATCGAAAACGGGAACCTGGGCCTGGCCATGCTCATTTTCGGGATACTCTCCATTTTGGTGATCACTCCTATTCTGACGTATTTCTACGGGAAACGCTGGTACTGCTCCTGGGTTTGCGGATGTGGTGCCCTGGCCGAAACCGCCGGAGACTCCTTCCGCCAGCTGAGCGACAAAAGCAAGTTTGCCTGGAAAGTTGAACGGTGGGTGGTTCATTCCGTACTCGTATTTGTGGTGTTGATGACCACAGCGGTCATTTATTCCTACCTGGGCCCGGACAATTCCAAATACTGGCTGAGTAAATCCCAGTTCCTGCTGGGTGTTGCCGGCCTGCTTACCCTGGTTTTTGCCTGGATCATGATCTACCGACGGGAGCAACTCAAAAAAGATGCCCGCTACGGGGCAATCGGGTATATGGTGATTATCATGGGCCTGATCGCCTTCCATTTCCTAAGCGACTCCGGACATGTCTTCCTCTTTAAGTCTGAAAGCCTGAGAAAATCGTACAGTTTCCTGATTGGAAGCGTGTTCTCAGGAGTAATCGGCACGGGCTTCTACCCCATTTTCGGCAGCCGCGTTTGGTGCCGTTTTGGATGCCCTATGGCAGCCATTATGGGATTACAGCAACGCCTCTTTTCCCGATTCCGGATCACGACCAACGGCGGGCAATGCATCAGTTGCGGGAACTGTTCGGCCTATTGCGAAATGGGTATCGATGTTCGCGCCTATGCACAAAAGGGCGAAAACATTGTAAGGGCAAGTTGTGTAGGCTGTGGTATCTGTTCGGCGGTTTGCCCGCGCGGGGTATTACGCCTTGAAAACGGCCCCCTGGAGGGTCGCATTAATCCCACAGAAGTATTATTGGGCAATGATGTAGACCTGATGGAATACGTAAACAAATCCTCCTAAAGGCGCCAATGCGTTCAAAAATTTACCTCATTATCCCTGCTCACAACGAGGAGGATTCCATTGGAAAAGTTCTGGCGGAAATTCCGGAACTGGTTACCGAAACGGTTGTAGTGGATAACGATTCCTCAGACCAAACTACTGCCAAAGCGCGAGCTGGAGGGGCCACGGTGCTCAGCGAAGGGAATCGCGGTTACGGATACGCCTGTCTAACCGGGATAGAATATTTCGCCAAAAAATCCAAACCCCATGATATTATCGTATTTATGGATGGGGACTATTCGGATTACCCCGAAGAGTTGCCCAAGGTTGCAGGACCTGTCCTTGCCGGAGAGGCCGAAATGGTGATCGGAGCGCGCCGCAAAGAACTGCGTGAACCCGGATCCATGACGCCCCAGCAAATTTTCGGCAATTGGTTGGCAACTTCCCTGATGCGTTTGTTGTATCGGGCAAAATATACCGACCTGGGACCTTTCAGGGCGATTCAATTCGACGCCTTGCAGTCTCTGGAAATGGAAGACAAAACATACGGCTGGACAGTGGAAATGCAGCTAAAAGCCCTGCGAAAGAAGCTGCGATATACCGAAGTACCAGTGCGTTACAAAAAAAGAATTGGAGTCTCGAAGGTATCCGGAACCATAAAAGGTAGTATATTTGCGGGCATAAAAATCCTGGGTTGGATTTTCAAACACAGTTTTAGCTAATATGGGACTAACTATTGCCTACATTATCATTGCAGTTTACAGCCTTGCGCTGCTCTTGATTTTCTTCTATAGCCTCTCGCAGCTAAACCTGCTCCTGAACTACCTGGGGCACAAACGCAGCAACCAGGAAGCGCCTAAATTCAACTTGCTGGATCCCAAAGAAATTCCATTCGTTACCATACAGCTTCCTATTTATAATGAGGAGTATGTGGTGGAGCGTTTGCTGGAGAATATCGCCCAGATCGAATATCCAAAAAGCAAGCTTGAAATCCAGGTCCTCGACGACTCTACGGACGATTCCGTCCACCAGACTGCAACGATGATCGAGGAACTCGCTAAAACCGGCCTGGACATTAAACATATACGTCGTGAAAATCGCGAAGGATTCAAGGCTGGAGCACTCAAAGAAGGGCTCGAAATCGCCAAGGGGGAATTCATCGCTATTTTCGATGCCGACTTCCTCCCTGGAAAAGACTGGCTTAAGAAAACCGTTCCCTATTTCAAGGATGAGGAAATCGGAGTGGTTCAAACCCGCTGGGGTCATATCAACCGCGACTACTCCACCCTGACCAAGATCCAGGCGTTTGCCCTGGACGCCCACTTTACCCTGGAACAGGTCGGACGTAATTCCAAAGGACACTTCATCAACTTTAACGGTACCGCCGGAATCTGGAGGAAGACCTGCATCTTCGATGCCGGGAACTGGGAGGGTGATACCCTCACCGAAGATCTCGACCTGAGTTACCGCGCCCAGTTAAAGAACTGGAAATTCAAGTACCTTGAGGATGTGGAAACCCCTGCAGAATTACCGGTAGTTATTTCCGCCGCCCGCTCCCAGCAATTCCGCTGGAACAAAGGTGGGGCCGAAAACTTCCGCAAGACGGTTCAAAGCGTAATCCGCGCGAAAAACATTCCGTTCAAGACAAAATTCCACGGGGTCATGCACCTGCTCAACAGCACCATGTTCCTCTGTGTATTTATCGTTGCCCTGCTGAGCATCCCCATGTTGTATATCAAGAATATTTACGGTCACCTCGACTGGGTATTTGAGGTTACCAGCTTCTTTATTGTCAGCACCATTATCCTGTTTGTCTGCTACTGGTTTACCTACAAAAGTATTCAGGGAAGCAGCCTGGATAACTTTGTAGACTACATCAAATTGTTCTTCACATTCTTCTCTGTTGCCCTGGGCTTCTCGCTGCACAACACCGTAGCTGTCCTGGAAGGGCATATGGGAAAACGCTCTGAGTTCGTCAGGACGCCGAAGTTCAATATCAATAACCTGGCCGATAGCTGGAAAGGCAATAAATACCTGACCAAAAAACTCAGTCCGAATATGGTGCTGGAGTTTGCCCTGATGGTATACTTCCTCTTTGGGATGTACAGTGCCATTCCGCTGAATGATTTTGGTTTGTTCCCATTCCACTTCATGTTGTTCCTCGGCTTCGGTTTCGTCTTTTTCAAGTCCCTTACCGCGAAGGCCTGATCGGCACACGGATTTCCTGAATTTTTTTAGTTAATTGCAGGAGTAACCAAACCAAACACCTATGGCCCGGGCCCTGGTGACCTTCTGGAACCTGCACCGGATTTCCATTCTGCTCTTGCTCCTGAGCCTGCTGTTCTATGGAACGTTTGCGCACAACCTGGTTCGCAGCGATACCTGGAAACTGCTTACGCTCTTTGGGGCCCTGTTCTTTCTTTGCTATAAGCTTATCCAATTCGAAAAATGGAATTTCCGCTTCCTGGTGGTTGCCGGAATCTTATTCCGTCTGGTCTTCTGGATGGCAGAACCGAATTTGTCCCAGGATTTTTATCGTTTTATCTGGGATGGAATCCTGCTTAACTCGGGGCTAAATCCCTACGCCTACACTCCTGATGGGATAATGGCCCAGGGGATCCCCGAAAGCCTGGCCCCGGTAGCCGAAACCCTGTATCAGGGTATGGGGGAGTTAAGCGCCCGCAACTACAGCAACTACCCGCCCTTTAATCAATATCTTTTTGCGTTTTGTACCTGGCTGGGTGGAAAGACCGTTATGGGTAGTATTGTGGCCATGCGCCTGCTCATTCTGGCCGCCGATATCGGGCTACTGTACTTTGGAAGGCGTTTGTTGTTCCGGCTGAATAAGGCGTCCTGGATGATCTTCTGGTACTTCCTGAATCCACTGGTCATCATAGAGCTTACCGGAAATTTACATTTTGAAGGTGTCATGGGATTTTTCCTGGTGCTGGCACTGTTTGTGCTGCATCGTTTTGGGTGGGTCCTGGCCGCGATTCCTTTTGCCCTTTCCATTGCCCTGAAACTGATTCCCCTGATGCTCCTTCCGCTTATGCTACCCCTACTGGGTTTCAAGCGAGCCGTCGGATTCTATTTGATTACAGGACTATGCCTGCTGGGGTTGCTTTACCCTTTGTACTTTGCAGCATTCCCCGAACACTATGCGGCTACCCTGAAATTGTGGTTCGCCAATTTTGAATTTAATGCGGGGATCTACCGGGTCTTTGAATGGTTTGCCGAACGCCAGGGAGAGAAGCCATGGGAATTCATTGCACGGTACGGAGAAATCGTCCCCTGGATTACCGCGGGAAGCTGTATTGTCCTCACCTTCCACCCGAGGATGCGCCAGTTAAAAACCTGGTTCTCGGGTGCCCTTGCCGTGCTGGCTATCTATTATTTCAGCAGTGCCGTGGTTCATCCCTGGTACCTCATCCTGCCGCTGATCCTTTCCCTGTTTACCCGTTTTCGCTTTGTATTGTTGTGGTCCTTACTGGTGATGATTTCCTATACCGCCTACTCGGGAACGCAGGTGGAAGAAGCTACGCTATGGCTGTGGATCGAATACTTGCCTGTCTTTGGTATGTTGATTTATGAAATCATCAGAAACCGCCGGGAATTTGTGACATTTGTTAAAAATGAAACGCAAAACCCCCAGGTTTAGGGATTTTGTTATTACATTTGGAATTCCATGAGCGACAAACTTCATATCGCTGTATTAGTCCGGCCCCGTCCGGTACGCTTGCCCGAGGCGCGCCGCCGCCGCCCGTAAGGGTGTTCTTATGTCTTGGAATTAGGTGCGTCCAATTCCCCTCTCGATCTCTTCTTTACATCACATTTTGCAATAAATCAGTATAGGCAATGGACATTCTAATTGCTGATGCATCACATATTAAGTACGCCCAGGTTATTTGCGATACCCTGGCGGAATCGGCCAAAGTTCGCGGAACCGGAATTGCCAAACGCACCCCGGAATACATCATTAAGCGGATCCAAAATGGCAATGGGGTTATTGCCCTGGATGGGGACCGCTTTGCCGGGTTCTGCTATATCGAAGTCTGGGGGCACCAGAAATACGTGGCCAACTCCGGCCTGATCGTGCATCCGGACTACCGTAAACAGGGACTGGCCAAAAAAATCAAGAAGTCCATTTTTGATTTGAGCCGGAAAAAGTTCCCGGACGCCAAAATATTCGGCATTACCACCGGGCTTGCCGTAATGAAAATGAATTACGAACTGGGATATCAACCCGTAACCTTTTCCGAACTCACCGACGACCCGGAATTCTGGAAAGGTTGCCAGACCTGCAAGAACTTCGACATCCTCACACGGACCGAGCGTAAAATGTGTCTGTGTACCGGCATGCTATACGACCCTTCGGATCCTAAAAAGCAGGATAAAAATATCGATCGAAAATCTTTTGAGCGGCTCAAATCCATCAAGGAATCGCTCTTCTTAAAAAAGAAAAAATCATGAAAAAACTCGTTTTGGCCTACAGTGGTGGGCTGGATACCTCCTACTGCGCACACTGGCTCTCCAAAGAAGAAGGCTATGAAGTTCACGCCGTAACGGTAAATACCGGGGGATTTGACACCGAAGAACTCGAAGGGATCCGGGCGCGGGCCCTGGAGTTAGGTGCAACCGACTACAAGGCAATCGACGCCGTTTCCACTTTCTATGAAAAAGTGGTTAAGTATCTCATCTTCGGCAATGTCCTGCGAAACAATACCTACCCCCTCTCCGTAAGCGCCGAGCGTATCGTACAAGCCCTGGAGATCATCGCATATGCCAAATCCATTGGCGCCACTCATATTGCCCATGGCAGCACCGGAGCCGGGAACGATCAGGTACGCTTTGACCTGATCTTCCAAACCCTGGCGCCCGATATCGAAATCATCACCCCCATCCGGGACAAAAAACTTTCCCGAGAGGCGGAAATCGAATACCTCCAGGCCAATGGTATCCCATATGCCTGGGAAAAAGCCAAGTACTCGATCAATAAAGGTTTATGGGGCACTTCTGTGGGCGGGGAGGAAACCCTTGGGTCCGAAAAAGCCCTGCCCGAACACGCCTATCCCACCACCGCCAACGCGGTGGAACCCCAGGAGATTGTTCTGGGTTTTGAGCAGGGCGAACTCGTTTCCCTCAATGGCGAAAGTGATTCCCCCGTGGCCAATATCCAAAAACTGGAGGCCCTCGCCGGTCCCTACGGTATCGGACGTGACATCCACGTAGGAGATACCATTATCGGCATCAAAGGGCGGGTTGGTTTTGAAGCGGCGGCAGCCCTGATCACCATCAAGGCACACCACCTGCTGGAGAAACATACATTGAGTAAGTGGCAGCAATTTCAAAAAGAGCAACAAGCCAGCTTCTACGGCATGTTGTTGCACGAAGGACAGTACCTGGACGAGGTCATGCGGAATATTGAAGCCTTCCTGACAGATTCCCAACGCCACGTGAGCGGGGAGGTACTGGTGAAGCTTTTGCCTTATCGTTTTGAGCTCCAGGGAATCCGTTCTAAAAACGACCTGATGGATTCGAAATTCGGCAGCTACGGGGAAATGAATAAGGGGTGGAGTGCCGAAGAAGCCAAAGGATTTATCAAAATATTATCTAACTCGGGCCGGATTGCCCAACAAGTTCACAACCAATGATAAAAGCTGGAATTATCGGAGGTTCCGGATATACCGGTGGAGAACTGATTCGCCTGATTTTAAATCATCCCGAGGCAGACCTGGGCTTTGTATTTAGTACCACAAGAGCGGGTAAACCGCTGCATAGTGCCCACCCGGATTTGCTGGGGGAAACCGACATGCTATTCTCCGGCGAGATAGATCCCGAAATCGACGTCGTATTCCTTTGTTTAGGGCATGGTAATTCCAGGGATTTCCTGTCCAAAAATCAATTTTCAAAGGAAACGAAGATCATTGATCTCAGCAACGATTTCAGGCTCGCAGCAACCAACACCCTGGACGGGAAAACGTTTGTCTATGGTCTTCCTGAATTACAGCGCGAGATCATTTCCCAGGCCCGGTATATTGCGAATCCAGGATGTTTTGCAACAGCGATTCAACTGGCTCTGCTTCCCCTTGCGGCAAGCAACCAACTGCAGCAAACCATCCATATCAACGCCGTTACGGGCAGTACCGGAGCCGGTGTAACACCTGCCGACACTACCCACTTTAGCTGGCGTAATAACAATGTTAGCTGGTATAAACCCTTTACCCACCAACACCTGGGGGAGATCAATCAGAGTTTACAACAACTCGATCCCGAGACCGGGGAGCTGCTGTTTTTACCGGTCCGTGGAAATTTCGCAAGGGGAATCTTTGCCACCGCCTATACGGCGTTCAGCGGGAGCCTGGAGGAAGCTCAGGAACGCTACCAGAAATACTATGAATCCGCAGCGTTTACCGCACTTTCAACAGCTCCTGTAAACCTGAAACAAGTGGTGAACACCAACTATGCCCACCTGCATTTACATCTGCATAACGGGTACTTACTCATTACCTCGGTAATCGACAACCTCCTGAAGGGTGCTTCTGGTCAGGCGGTAGAAAATATGAATCTGATTTTCGGACTGGAACAACCCACCGGCCTGAAGCTCAAGGGAAGCGCATTTTAAGAACAACACCATGAAAATAGCAATCATAGGAGCGGGAAATCTGGGCCTTTCAATAGCGGAAGGCATCCTGCATAGCGGAGGCGCCACCACCATGCACTTAACCCGCCGCAATACAGCGAGCCTGAGTCATTTTGAGGAATACGGAAACGTCCATATTGGGTCGGATAACCGGGCTGCGGTAGCCGCTTCGGACATACTGATCTTTGCCGTCCAGCCTGGGCATTTCCAGCAAATCCTGGAATCGGTTGCCGATTTGCTTCACGATAATCACGTAATTATCTCGACCATTACCGGGTTTAGCATTGAGCGGATCGAGCAACTTATTGGCAGCGACCGTTACATTATCCGAGCCATGCCCAATACGGCTATCTCCGTAGGGCATTCCATGACCTGCCTCTGTGCGAATACCGCCGGGCAGAAACGCCTGGAACTGGCTGGGGCCATCTTTAACCGAATGGGGCATTCCATGGTTATTCCCGAGGCGCGCATGCAGGCAGCCACCGTAATCTGTGCGAGTGGAATTGCCTTTTGGATGCGACTCATCCGGGCCACTACCCAGGGGGCCATTCAACTTGGTTTCGACGCAGAGGAAGCTCAGAAACTCGCCATGCATACCTGCAGGGGCGCTTCAGAACTACTCATCCGTTCAGGAAGCCATCCCGAAGCCGAAATTGACCGGGTAACGACGCCCATGGGATGTACCATTGAAGGACTCAACGAAATGGAGCACCAGGGCCTGAGTTCTTCATTGATCCGTGGGATTGTTTCGTCTTACGATAAAATATCACAAATCAGAAAAGGTTAACCATGCCCCTGTTCGACGTTTATCCCCTTTACGATATCTGCCCGGTTGCTGCCAGCGGCTGCTGGGTTACCGATGCCGAAGGCCAAAAGTATCTTGACCTCTACGGCGGACATGCCGTAATCTCAATCGGTCACGGCCACCCGGATTATGTGGCCCGAATCAAAGACCAGCTCGATCGCATCTCCTTTTACAGCAATTCTGTTCTGAATCCATTGCAGGAGGAACTCTCCCGGGAATTGGGCCGGCAAGCCGGACTCCCGGAGCACCAGCTATTCCTGTGTAATTCCGGGGCCGAGGCAAATGAAAATGCCCTGAAACTGGCCTCCTTCCATACGGGAAAGGATCAGGTAATCGCCTTTGAAAACAGTTTTCACGGGCGCACTTCTGCAGCCGTTGCGGCCACAGACAATCCAAAAATTGTAGCTCCGCTAAACGCAGGGCACAAGGTAACTTTCCTGCCCCTGAACCAAATCGACAAGCTCGAAGCAGCGCTTCAGTCCGGGGACGTCTGCGCGGTGATCCTCGAAGGAATCCAGGGAGTTGGTGGCCTGGATATGGCTACTCCCGAATTCTATACGGCCGCTTCCCGTTTGTGCCGGGAATACGAAGCTGTACTAATCGCCGATGAAGTACAGTCGGGATTTGGACGCAGCGGTAAATTTTTCGCCTTCCAGCACAGCGATGCCCGACCCGGGATCATCAGTATGGCGAAAGGAATGGGTAATGGCTTTCCGGTTGGCGGGGTACTGATTGCCCCCGAAATTGTGCCATCCCACGGCATGTTGGGGACAACCTTTGGTGGAAATCATTTGGCCTGTGCCGCTACCCTGGGTGTCCTGGAGGCACTCGAGAAAGAAAAACTGATCGAAAATGCAGCCCGTATGGAAGCGTATTTCAGGGAGCGCGCTGCAGCCTTACCCGGCATTCGCCAGATCCGGGGTAAAGGGCTTATGCTCGGCCTGGAATTCGATTTTGAAGTGGCCGCTTTACGAAAACGCCTGATTTTTGAGCACCGCATATTTACCGGAAGTGCGAAGCATAAAAAGGTCCTCCGAATACTTCCGCCCCTGGGAATCGGAACGGCCGAATTTGACCTCTTATTTGAAGCCCTGCAGCAAGAGTTGGGGTAGCCGCAACAAAGCTTTTAAAAACATAAGCCAGATATGAACCACTATTTCACCACAGACGATATAACAGACCTTCCGGATTGGCTGGAGCGCGGTAGGGCCCTGGCTCAGGACCCTATTTCCCTTTCACACCTGGGTGCCGGGAAAACGATTTGCCTGTTATTTTTCAATAACAGCCTCAGGACCCGCCTCAGTACCCAGAAAGCGGCTCGCAACCTGGGCCTGGAGGTGATGGTTATGAATGTGGGTTCTGACGGATGGAACCTGGAGTTTGAAGATGGGGTTCGCATGGATGGAGGGACAGCCGAACATATCCGGGAAGCGGCGGGAGTAGTAGCCCAATACGCCGACCTCATCGGAATCCGGGCCTTTCCCGGCCTGAAAGATCGGGAAATCGATTTGCAGGAGCGGGTCCTCAAGGGGTTTATGGAACATTCCGGAATCCCGGTTTTGAATATGGAGAGCGCAACCGCGCATCCGTTGCAGGCACTGGCCGATGCCCTGACGGTGGATCAGTTCCAGATTGCCAGCGGCCAAGCGGGGCAAGCAATCCCCTCTGGTGGGAAGGTTCCCAAAGTGGTGTTGAGCTGGGCTCCGCACCCAAGAGCCCTTCCACATGCCGTACCGAATTCCTTCCTGCGGATATTCCGGCGAATGCCCGTGGAATTGGTGGTTACCCACCCCAAGGGATATGAATTATCGTCCTGGGCCATGGGAGAACTAAAACCCACTTACGACCAGCAAGCCGCCCTGAAGGATGCCGACTTTGTCTATGTCAAGAACTGGAGTAGCTATAGCGACTACGGGAAAGTACTGACCGAGGATCCTTCCTGGATGATGACCGCTGATAAGTTGGGCCATGCCCGCTTCATGCACTGCTTACCCGTCCGGCGCAATGTTGTTGTGGAAGATGCCGTGCTCGACGGATCGCAAACCCTGATTATGGAGCAGGCCGCAAATCGCACGGTGGCTGCAAGCCTGGCGCTGTCCCATATGCTCCGCTAAACCAACAATGAGATGAATCAAAAACTCACGGTAGTTAAGATAGGCGGGGCTTTCCTGGAACAAGACGAAAGCCTTAAGGCATTTTGCCGGGCATTCACCCAACTGGAAGGCCCGAAAATACTCATCCACGGGGGTGGTGCGCGGGCTTCTGAATTGGGAAATCGGCTCGGGATTCCGCCTAAAATGGTCGATGGCCGCCGAATCACAGATGCCGAAACCCTCGAAATTGCGCTCATGGTATATGCCGGTTGGGGTAACAAATCCCTGGTGGCCAAATTACAGGCACTGGGCTGCCCGGCCCTCGGGCTTAGCGGGGCCGATGCCGATATTATCCGTGCTGTAAAACGTCCGGTTGGCACAATCGATTTCGGATGGGTCGGCGATGTTCAAGGGGTGAATCACGACCGGCTCAAAGCCTTCGTAGCAATGGGGCTGGTCCCTGTCTGCTGTGCCCTCACCCACGATGGGGCTGGCCAGATGCTCAACACCAATGCCGATACCATTGCAGCGGAAATAGCGGTTTCCCTCAGTGCTTCCTACGACTGTGAATTGATCTATTGCTTTGACAAACCCGGGGTGCTTACCGATGTGAATGATCCCGGCAGCTTGCTGACCGAGCTCAATCCGACACAGTGTGCCCAACTCGCCGCCGATGGAATTATCGCTACCGGGATGCTCCCCAAATTGCACAACGGTTTCGACGCCATGAAGCGCGGGGTCCGGGTGGTACGCGTGGGGGCCCCAGCCATCCTGAAATCAACTGAAAACGAACACACCCGTTTGCATCATGCATAGCGGAACTTTTACAAGACAACTGCCTTATGAAAGACATTAAATACCTCACGGAACGGGCGATATCGCTGCTGAAAGACCTGATCCGCACCCAATCCTTCTCGGGAGAAGAAGGGGGCACCGCCTCCCTGATCGCTGCCTGGCTGGAAGCGGAAGGCATTCCCTATCAGCAAAGGGATCATAATATCTATGCCTTCAATGCGGATTACCAGGAAGACAAACCTCTATTGCTGCTCAATTCCCACCACGATACGGTTAAGCCCAATTCGGCCTACACCCGGGATCCTTATTCGCCGGATGTGGCAGACGGAAAACTCTTTGGCCTGGGGAGCAATGATGCCGGAGGCTGCCTGGTTAGTTTGCTGGCTACTTTTGCCTATTGGTATCCGCAAAAAGACCTGAGTCACAATATTGTCATTATTGCCTCTGCAGAAGAGGAGAACTCCGGGCCAAACGGGTTGAACAGCATGCTCAGCGTATTGCCTCCCATCGATGTGGCCATTGTCGGGGAGCCCACCCTAATGCAATTGGCCATAGCCGAAAAGGGCCTGGTAATTTTCGAAGGGGAAGTACACGGCACGCCGTCGCACGCTGCACACCCTAACGACAATAATTCACTCTATAACTGTATCCCGGTGCTGGAGTGGTTTAAGAACTACCGCTTTGAAAAGGTTTCCGAAGTCCTTGGGGAGGTAAAGCTTACGGTTACCCAAATTGCAGGGGGAAGCCAGCACAATGTGGTCCCTGCCAAGGTAGACCTGGTAATCGATGTGCGGGTGAACGATTGCTATTCCAATGCGGAAATAGCGGAGATCCTCCAGGAGGAAGCGCCCTGCGATCTTAAGCCGCGTTCGCTCCGGTTGAATTCCTCCAGCATCCCGGCCGATCATGCCCTGGTGAAAGCCGGCCTTTCCCTGGGCAGGAGCACCTATGGTTCTCCTACCCTTTCGGACCAGGCTGCCTTGAGTTGCGACTCCCTGAAATTAGGGCCTGGAGACAGTACACGCTCCCATTCCGCGGACGAATTTATTTACCTTTATGAAATCGAAGAGGGAATAGCGCTTTACGTGCAAATCCTCGAGAAATTCCTACGATAGCACTATGAAACTTTGGGACAAAGGCCAGGGGGCCGATGCAAAAACAGACCAGTTTACAGTTGGTCAGGACCGGGAACTGGATTTACTTTTGGTCCAATACGATATTCAGGCTTCCCGGGCACATGCTCAAATGCTGGGGCAGGCAGGCCTCATCACCGGGGAAGAAGCTACATCGCTGATAACGGCCCTGGATGAAATGGCCGAGGAAGTAACCGCCGGGAAATTCACTATTGGTTCGGACTTCGAGGATATGCATTCCCGAATTGAATACCTGCTCACCGAGCGGCTTGGAGATACCGGGAAAAAAATCCATACCGCCCGATCCCGAAACGATCAGATTCTGGTAGCCTTACAATTATACCTCAAGGCGGAACTCAGTGGCATTCGCGGGCAGGTGGAAGGGCTTTTCAATCGGCTGATGACGCTGGCTGAGGAACATCAATCGGTACCGTTACCCGGGTATACGCATTTGCAGGTTGCTATGCCTTCCTCCTTTGGCCTCTGGTTTTCGGCCTATGCCGAAAGCCTGATCGACGATGTTTTCCTCCTGAACGCAGCAGAGCGTGTTGCCGATCAGAATCCTCTGGGGAGCGCCGCAGGTTATGGCAGCTCCTTCCCGATCGATCGTGAAATGACCACGAAAGCCCTCGGATTCGAAACCTTAAAATACAATGTTGTCGCTGCCCAAATGGGCCGTGGGAAGGTAGAGCGAACCACGGCAACCGCCATGGCTTCGGTAGCAGCTACCCTGGGTAAGTTTGCCATGGATATTTGCCTGTACATGAGCCAGAACTTTGACTTTATAAGTTTCCCGGACCACCTGACTACAGGGAGCAGTATCATGCCCCATAAGAAGAACCCGGATATATTCGAACTAATCCGCGGAAAATGTAACCTCCTGCAAGGTTTGCCCAACCAATTATTCCTCCTGACCACCAATTTAACCAGTGGGTATCACCGCGATCTCCAACTCACCAAGGAATTATTACTTCCTGCAGTGGAACAGTTAAAGTCCTGCCTCGAGATGGCAACGAGTAGTTTAGCTGAAATTCGCGTGCGTATAGACATTCTAAAAGACCCTAAATACGACTACCTGTACAGCGTTGACACCCTGAATGAACGCGTATTGGAAGGCATGCCGTTTCGCGATGCCTATCGGGAGATGGGCGAGGCCATTGCAGCCGGCACCTATAAGCCGGTAACAGATGCCAAACATACGCATCAAGGCAGTATCGGTAATCTTTGTTTGGAGGAAATCCGGGCCAAAATGACACAGGCCCTTAAGGGGTAAATCAAATAAGTGCCCCGGCTTTGAATCAGGAGATCATCTGAAGTTGGTTAAGCTCCTGATTTGTTAGTTTGCGCCAGTGTCCCCGCGGTAAGTCTTTTTTGGTCAATCCGGCAAAGACCACCCGATCCAGGCGGACCACCTCATAGCCGAGATGTTCAAAAATTCGTCGGACGATTCGGTTACGGCCACTGTGGATTCGAAGACCTACCTCCCGTTTGCTTTTGCCTTCCACATAGCTTATCTCGTCTACGGTTACCGGGCCGTCCTCCAATTCCAATCCGGCTTCAATCTTTGCCATGTCGGCTGCTTTGAAGCTTTTGTCGAGTTCTACATGGTAAATCTTCTGCACGCCGTGCCTGGGATGTGTCAGCTTTTTGGCCAGGTCCCCATCATTGGTAAACAACAACAGTCCCGTAGTATTTCGATCAAGACGTCCTACCGGAAGTAAACGCGACCTGCTTGCGCCGGAAATCAATTCCATAACTGTACGGCGGCCTTTTTCGTCCCGGGTAGTGGTAATGAAATTCTTGGGCTTGTTCAGGAGGATATATTCCTTCTTTTCGCTTTTCAGTAACCGGCCATCGAACCGGACCTCATCACCGGGCTTTACTTTGTAGCCCATCTCGGTGATCACCTTTCCGTTTACCGAGACGTTACCGGCCGCAATAAAGGTATCCGCTTCGCGGCGCGAACAAATACCCGCATTGGCGATAAACCGGTTGAGGCGGATCAGGTCTGAGTCTCCCCCACTTTTCTTAGGGCTCCGGCCCGTGGATTTTCCGGCTGGCTTGCCAATGGGAGCATTCCCCCGGGCATAACTCTTTTTGCGGTAATTCCCACCTTGCCTTCCGGAGGCGCGACGTCCGCTGCCTCCCCGACTACCGGAGTTCTTTTGATTTCCCTTCTGTTCTGAACGACCCATCCTGAATTTTCGGCAAAACTACGAAATAAACGTATCCCCTTCGGAATTACTTATCCCTTCAGGATTAACGATTCCCTGCCGTTCGCGATTTACCAGGAGTCGTGTGACATCGGGGCGACTGTAGTGGCCACTGGGATCAAAATTCTGGCGCTCCTGATATACTGCATCCAGAGATAATTCCGCATAGAACAGGCCAGCTACACCGATCTGGGGTTCGAGTACCCATTCCGCATCGGGTCCGGCCACACAAGAACCGCCATTGGCATATGCTTCAGGGCCTTTTTCCACTATCAGGTTCCGATGAGGAAGTTCCGTGGGAAGGTCTTCCCGAACCATCACGGAACTAACCGACAGCACATAAGAGCGGCTTTCCCGGGCGATAAAGCGGGTAATCTCACGCGTGTTGTAATCGCTGCCGGGCCATACCGCAATATGCACATTGGTTCCAAGCGCATATAAAGAAGCGCGGGCCAGTGGCATCCAGTTTTCCCAGCAATTCAAACCGCCAAGGCGAAAGCCATTCAAGTCATGCGCCTGCAGTCCGTTTCCATCTCCGGGAGCCCAGCAAAGACGTTCGTCATAGGTGGGTTGTAACTTCCGATGGACCGAGGCAATGGTCCCCTGCTCATCGATATAGACCAGGCTGCAATAGAGGCTGTGTCCCCCCCGGTCCAACGGGCGTTCCACGATACCCAAATAGACCGCAAGTCTCAGGGATTTGGCTTGTTCGCAAATCGCATTGAGATGACCGGATTCCAGGCACACCGCCTCCTTCATGTAGTGGGCGTGTAACTCCTTATTGACCGGCTTTTCCCAGGACGCTCCTTCCGTATAGGCCAGCCAAAAAGGATAGCCGGGGCAGAATGCCTCCGGAAAAACGATCAGGGCAGCACCTTCAGCGGCTGCTTCGGCCATGGCCTCCATCGCCCGCTTCAGGGTAGCGTCCCGATTTAGCCAGACTGGCGTGAGTTGGGCCAGACATACTTTCATGTTGTTTTTTGAAGCGTTCCCCATGGACTATTGAAAACGATCCAGAACCAGGTCCAGATCAATGAGTAAGATACTGAATACCCCGGAGACAATGATGAATTTCAGGATGTTGTGCAGCCATACATAATTGGCCTTGTTCCGTGCCCGCAACAGGAGTCCCATAAAGAAAAGCAAGGCCAGAATCGCCGCGGCAAAATACAAATCCATACGGCCTACTTCAAAGTTAAAAATCAACAAGAGGGCATCGGCAATGGCCAGGGCTACCAGCACCACAATGCATTGCTTTGAAAATTTGGCCCCGAAACGCACGGCTACGGTCCGATAGTTCTGGGCCAGGTCCCCGGCCAGGTTTTCCAGGTCCTTGATCATTTCCCTGGCAAGGATTAATAGAAAAAGGAAAATGGCATGGACAAAGATGACTGTATCGAAGTTCTTATAGTAAACGAAGATGGCAAAGAAAGGCGTGATCGCGAGGATTGCCGAGGCGAGGTTGCCGACAAAAGCTATTTTTTTCAAGCGGTGGGAATAGACCCAAATCCCGAAAATATAGGCCGCAAAAAATACCGTAGCCCGGAAACTGACATAGGCCGCCAGCAGCACCCCCAGGAAATTGAAGACGAAGTAAGCATAGATCTTTGAACGCTGAGGAACCAGGCGATCGAGCATGGACTTGCGGGGCTTATTGATCAGGTCTTTCTCCGAATCGTAAAAACTATTGATGATATAACCCGCGGCTATTACCAGGGCTGTACAAAGCACCAGTACCGCCAGTTTCGGGTCAAAAAGAACGGCCCCCAAAGGCAGGTCCGGGGCCATAATAAAGATGGACGCCAGGTATTGTGCCAGGACAATGATCAGGATGTTGTATCCGCGTACAATTGAAATCAAGCTCAGCAGCCTCAGGATGCGAAGTCGGTTTTTACGGCTGAGCATGATGGCGGGGTCTAGAAGTTGTAGACCACCTCCAGATTGTATCCCTTAAGGGATTCCCTGGCCTTGTCCAGGTCTTCTGTAAATCCTAGGATATAACCTCCTCCGCCTGAACCACAAAGCTTGAGGTAATACGCGTTGGTTTCAATTCCCTGCTTCCAGAGTGTGTGGAATTCTTTAGGGATCATGGGTTTAAAATGGTTCAGGACTACCCGGGAGAGTTGTTTGATGTTCCCCAGAAGTGAATGTACATTTCCACTTACAAAATCCTCGACGCAGGCGTCGGTATACCGGATAAATTTATCCTTGAGTACTTTGCGGAAACCCTCCTGCTTCATTTTCTCCATAAAGATCTGAACCATTGGGGCTGTTTCCCCGGTAATTCCACTGTCCAGCAGGAATACGGCACCTTTACCTCCCGGATTCTGGGAAGGAATGCTGGTAGATTCAATATGATCTTTGGAATGGATCAGGATAGGGAGGCTCAAATAACTGTTCAGCGGGTCCAGACCAGAGGATTTCCCGTGGAAGAAAGATTCCATTTTCCCGAAAATTTCCTTCAGGTCTAAGAGTTTGTCCCGTGTAAGGTTTTCAAGAACCGTGATTTTTTCATTGGCGTAGCGGTCGTAGATCGCAGCAACCAATGCGCCACTGCTGCCCACACCGTATCCCTGGGGGATGGAACTGTCAAAATACATCCCTTCTTCGAGATCAGCTTTGAAAAGCTCCAGATTAAAGGTGACCTTATCTCCCATTTCCTCCTGCACCGACTCCAGGTAGTTTGCGAAATCGCGCAACTTCTGGTTGGAATGCTGTGCCGCTTCACTGGGCGCAGTATCCTTCTTTAAGGCTCCTTTGAAGAAATTGTAGGGAATGGACAGACCCCGGGAATCTTTGATAATCCCGTATTCTCCGAATAACAGGATTTTAGAGTAAAAAAGCGGTCCTTTCATAGTGGCAATGCCAATTGCAAGTCAAAAGTACAAAACTTATGCATACGACCCTCTAAACGAGGTGTTAACTCAATTATTTCGTCGGTGCAGGGTCAATGGCCGGGCTCCTTTCCCTACACGGTCACAGATATGTGCCCCATCCTGGGCGTAGCTCAGCAATTCCTGCTGGATAAAGGGGTATACTTTAGCCGATAGCGCCCCTGGATACAACAAATGGACATTAGCTCCCGCATCGAGGGTAAAGCAAAGGGGTAGTCCGCTTTCTTTCCGGAATCGGCGCACCTTTTCAATCACTGCCAGGGTACCGGGTTTCATCAAAAGATATGAGGGTTCGCCACTCATCATCAGGGCATGCAGGCTTAACGCCTCTACCTCAACCAATTCACAAAATGCATTGAGATCCCCTCGCTTGAGAATATCCTCCAGTCTGGAAATGTTCTCCCGGGCCTGCTGGAATCTGGCCTGTGCAAAGGGGTGGCCTTCCATTAATCCATGGCCTGCCGTACTGCTTACTTCTTTTTTCCCGCGATCCACTAACAGAATGGTATCGTGATACGTTTGAAATACAGGATCGGTTTCCCCGGGATAGGTGATGCCATACAAATCACTGCTCCCAGGCACACCTTCCGCGGCTCCCCATAATACCAGCCCGCCCTCGATACTGCGACAGGCCGAACCGGATCCGAGGCGTGCTAAAAACGAAGCCTTTCTACTAAAGCGTAAGGAATCCATGTGGGGATCCAGCTGTTTTTCGATTTCGAGCAGGCAAAGGGAAAGAGCAGCCATCCCACTGGCCGAAGAGGCAATTCCGCTACTATGGGGAAAGGTATTCCCCGTATTCAAGCGCAATTTAAGCCCATTGACGAAGGGCATATACGGGCTGATCCGCTCGAGGAATTTGTAAATCTTGGGCTCAAAATCCGGAGCTGGCTGGCCGTCGAGAAAAACTTTTAGCTTGTCTGTATCTGCTAGCGATGAAGCGTGTTCGGAGACTTTCTCGAATTCCAGAGTTGTCCGGGTTGCACAGGCTTCCAGGGTAAAACTCAGGGAGGGATTCGCAGGGAGTTGCACCGGATATTTCCCCCAATACTTCACCAGGGCAATATTACTGGGAGCGCTCCAGGAAGTGCTGCCGGAATCTGGCAAAAGATCGGGGTTGCCCTGAAAGTGGAATTCGGAGTCGTTCATCTGCTCTTTTCCGCAAAGATAGGGCGATTCGTGGCGGTGGCCCAAGCGAAATTTTATTACCTTTTGAACCATGCGAACCGCACAAAGGACCTATACACGGATAATCCTGGCCATTACTATTTGCCTGTTGATAGGCTTCCTCGGTGCGATGGCTACAGCGAGCTCGGTTAGCAGTTGGTACACCACCCTGAATAAGCCCTTTTTTACACCGCCCAACTGGTTATTTGGCCCGGTTTGGACCTTGTTGTACGTGATGATGGGATGGGCCGCCGGCCTGATCTGGAGTCGTGGGTTCCACCACCTTTGGGTCAAGTCCGCACTTTACGCTTTTGGCATACAATTGTTACTCAATGGGAGTTGGAGCATCGTTTTTTTCGGACTTCGAAGCCCGGTCTGGGCTCTGGTAATTATTGTACTGTTGGCGATAATGATAATCGTAACCATACGCCAGTTCCGGGTTGTCAATAAAACTGCCGCCTGGCTATTGGCTCCGTATCTGGCCTGGGTCGCATTTGCCAGCGCCTTGAATCTCGCTATTGTTCTCTTGAATTAGCGCTGGGGAACTCGGGCACCCACTGCCCTGCTAACTTTTCCATAAATTCTGCTATTTTTAGGGGATACTTTGATTTTATGGAACACTATATCCTGGCCCTCGATCAGGGCACCACGAGTTGCAGAGCGTTAATCTTTGATCATAAGGGTGCTATAATTGCATCTGCGCAAAAAGAATTCAAACAACATTTCCCCCAGGCCGGCTGGGTAGAACACGATGCTGAGGAAATCTGGGAGGTACAACGGGATATGGCGCGGAAGGCCCTCGAAAATGCCAGCATTGAGGCTTCCCAAATCAAGGGTATTGGCATTACAAACCAACGGGAAACTGTAGTAGTCTGGGATAAGCATTCCGGGGAACCCGTTTACCACGCCATTGTGTGGCAGGACAAGCGAACCGCCGCCTATTGCGAGGAACTCAAAAAAAGGGGGCTTCAGCCTAAGGTGCGGGAAAAAACCGGCCTGGTAATCGACGCTTATTTTTCGGGAACCAAGGTAAAATGGATCCTCGACAATGTAGACGGGGTACGTGAACGCGCGGCTGCTGGGGAATTACTTATGGGGACCATTGACACCTGGCTGATCTGGAAGATGACAGGAGGAAAACTCCACATTACCGATGCCACCAATGCCTGCAGAACACTTTTCTTTAATATCGTGGATCAGCAATGGGATACCGAATTACTCGAAATATTGGATGTGCCCGAAAGCTTGCTGCCAGAGGTAAAAGATTCCAGTGAAATTTACGGAGATACCCTGGCCGATTTCCTCGGGGCCCCGATTCCCATTGCCGGAATCGCCGGGGACCAACAAGCTGCGCTTTTCGGACAGATGTGTACAGAAAAGGGCATGGTCAAGAATACCTACGGTACCGGTTGCTTTATGCTGATGAATATCGGTCAGGAACCCATAGTGAGCCAACACAATCTACTCACCTCTATTGGCTGGAGGATTAAGGGCCAAACCACCTACGTCCTGGAAGGCAGCATTTTCATTGCGGGAGCCGTTGTCCAATGGCTACGAGACGGACTTAAACTGATCGAAAATTCTTCGGATGTCGAAACCCTGGCAACTCAGGTTGCCGATACCGACGGGGTTTACCTGGTACCGGCATTTGCAGGACTGGGCGCTCCACACTGGAACCAGCAAGCACGGGGAAGTATTTTCGGGCTCACCCGGGGTACTACCGATGCCCATCTGGCGCGGGCAGCGCTCGAATCCATCGCTTATCAGACTAAAGATATCCTGGGGGCCATGGAGGCAGATTCCGGGATCCCGGTTGGTGAACTTCGCGTCGATGGTGGGGCAACTGTGAACAATCTGATGATGCAATTTCAGGCCGACGTTCTGAATACGACCACAGTCCGTCCGAAAATCGTGGAAACAACAGTTATGGGTGCCGCATTCCTGGCTGGCCTAGCCGTTGGCTTTTGGAATAGTGAGGAGGAAATCGCAGGGCTTTGGCAAACCGATAAAAAATTCAATCCCAACCCCGAACGAGAGCAAATCGAAAAAGGAATTCAGGGATGGTACCGGGCCGTAAGGGCAGTAGAAGCCTGGGCTGCAGACGCGTAAATATTCCATCAACCATAAACAGAAAACCCAATGACGTCAACCTTTGTTGCAGAGTTTATCGGAACTTTTATCCTTATCCTTTTGGGATGTGGGGTAAACGCAAATGTTACCCTGGAGAAGACTTACGGCCATGGAAGTGGTTGGATTGTGATTACTACAGGATGGGCCTTTGCCGTTTTTTCGGCCGTCGCTATTGCCGGGCCATATAGCGGAGCGCACATCAATCCCGCAGTGAGTATTGGCCTGGCCGCGGCCGGGGAGTTCCCCTGGGCAGAGGTACCCGCCTATGTCCTGGCCCAAGTATTGGGGGCCATGCTCGGCGCGTTCTTTGTCTGGCTTACCCACAGGGACCATTTTAACCAAACCGCAGATCCGGGAGCACAGCTCGGGGTATTCAGCACCGGACCTGCTATTGCCAATCGAGGGCTCAACATATTGAGTGAAGCGATCGGAACCTTTGTCTTGGTATTTACCGTGCTGTATTTTACCGACGCCACCTTAACCGAGCCAGAAACCACTATTGGCCTGGGATCACTCGGGGCTTTACCTGTTGCCCTTTTGGTCTGGGGGATTGGATTATCACTGGGCGGTACAACCGGATATGCGATCAATCCCGCCCGCGACCTCGGTCCGAGGATCATCCATGCGCTGGTCCCCATAAGCGGGAAGGGAGCAAGTGGTTGGGGCTACAGTTGGGTGCCTATAGCAGGACCTGTACTCGGAGCCCTTGTGGCTGCCGGCCTTTATTTGGTCCTGGGGTAATTATTGGGGCTTACTGTTAGGTGGTAAGGGCTTCACTCAGGGATTCGGCCGCGATATAAGCGCCTGTCCATGCCCCCTGGAAATTGAATCCTCCGGTAATGGCGTCGATGTTGAGGACTTCCCCCGCAGCGTAGAGCCCCGGGTGCTTTTTGCTTTCAAAAGTCTTCCCATTAAAATCCCGAAGATCAAGACCTCCTGCGGTGACAAACTCCTCCTTGAAGGTACTCTTCCCCCGAACTTCGAAAGTAGCCGCCGTCAGCTGGTTGGCCAACTCCCGAATCGCAGCTTTCGATAGTTCGCCCCATCGCTTATTCAGGGAAATCCCTGCACCTTCCACCAGGGCTTGCCAAAGCCGTTGTGGCAGCTCAATGGGTCGCGTTCGGCTCAGACTTTTTGCCGGATCGCTCAGACGTACTTCCTCCAAGAGCTGAGGCACGCTCCCCGGATGATAATCGGGTATCCAATTAATACGCACTTGAAATCGATACCCCAGTTCACTCAGGTATCGGGCAGCCCATGCCGACAGCCGCAAGACCGGAGGGCCACTGATTCCCCAATGGGTAATGAGCAGGGGGCCTGTTTCTATCAGGCTCCCGGAACGTTTAAGCGAACGCAGATGAAGCGAAGGTTTCGCCGGTTTCGGAAATTCAGGAGGAAGTAATTCTACCTGGGCCGGAACGCTTATCCCCTGCAACCCATCCAATCGGGCGTCATCGATATTGAAGGTAAATAGCGAAGGTACCGGAGACACTATCCGGTAACCGAATTTACCCATTACCCGCCAAATCGTGGGGCTACTTCCACATGCGAGTAAGAGGGTCCTGCTGCGGAAAGATGTCGTTTTGGTAAATACTTCGTAGGTGGATTGCGCCTTGGGATCTTGGGGGTCATGTTCATGCATCGCCAGATCCGTAACCCCAGCGGAAGTCCGGACTTCAATGCCCAATTTCCCAGCCTCTTTTTCAAGGGCTCCCGCAATTTCTTCGGAGGAGTCGCTAACCGGAAAAACACGGCCATCATCCTCCGTCTTTAAGCGAACCCCGAGCTCCTCAAAAAAGTGAATTACCTCCGAGCTCGCGTGCCTGTGAAAAGGACCGATCAAGGCTTTTTGACCCCTGGGATAATTCGCGGAAAGCGCTGCGGGTTCTAACGGCCTGTGGGTAACATTGCACCGGCCGCCACCTGAGATCAGGACCTTAGACAAACACTGCCGCGATTTTTCCAAGATTAAAATACGCGCGCCTTTTGCTCTGCGCGCAACATGAATTGCTCCGTAAAAGCCAGCTGCTCCCCCGCCAATAACTATCAGATCGTATCGGTCGGTATCCGGCATCAGCGCATGCGGTCCGGGTAGTCAGAAAACACGCCGTCCACACCCATTTCTTTAAGACTGGCAAAGAGTTCCGGATCGTTGACGGTCCAGACATATACTTTAAACCCGGCGTCGTGAACCGCTTGAACACGTTCGGCTGTTACGGTAGCTACAGAAGGATTGATGGCCTCTGCGCCCAATTCCCTGGCAACGCCTATGGCATCCTCGGGATTTCCTTCTGTAAGGACGGCAATCCGGGCTTCCGGATCCAATGTGCGGAATTCCCGGAGTTCATCCCAATTGAAACTGGAGATCAGGAATTGATCGGCCGACCATCCCCGTTCCTTTATGTAGTAATCGGTAATGAAATTGACCCGGTCCGAAGTATTCGCTCCTTTCAATTCGATATTGAGAGGCACCTGGGCGTTTACCGTTTTCAATACGTCCTGCAAAATCGGGATCCCGTGGCCGCCATCCAGGACCAGGGCTCGCATATCGAACATATTGTAATCTTCGATACGTCCGGCTCCGTTGGCCAAACGATCCACGCGTTCGTCGTGGAAGACCGCGATCTCCCCACTGGAAATTCGGAAAACATCGATCTCTATCATATCGACCCCCAGTTCCATGGCCTTTTCAATGGAGGCTATGGTATTTTCGGTTTCATATCCCATGGCCCCGCGATGTCCAATAATTAATGGAGATTTCGATGGGGTACAGGCAGTCATAAGCAATAGTAATAAAACACTCCAGAAATACTTCATCGGTCAATTTTTAAAGCGCCTAAAAATACGAAGTCGCGGATATTCCGGGAAAGTGCTGCTGGAAATATTTCGGCCTAATCTGAGCAGCGGATCGCTAAGTTTGCTATATTGTACTCATTATTAACCAATTAACCAAGCAAAATGTTTTCAAAACAAAATCTTTTAGCTACGTTGGCGGCGACGCTGACGATGTTTATTCTGGGGTACCTGATTTGGGGTATGGCCACTGCAGACTTCTTTGAACAGCATTCTCTGGCGGACGTGATGAAAAGCGATGAGGATATGAACCTCGGGATGATTTTCCTGGGTAATCTCATTGGTGCCTTTGCGATGAGCTCGCTTTACGGTAAGTGGGCGCGCGGACATCACAGTGCAGGTCAGGGATTTCAGTTTGGCGCCTGGATTGGATTATTTGTAGGTGTTGGAATGGGGCTCGTCTGGATGGGTACCTCCAACATGATGGACACCACAGGGCACGTTGTGGAGGCAGTGATCGATATTGTCTACTACGGCTTGATCGGATTGGTTATTGCCCTGGTCTACAAGGCTACAGCTTCAAAAGAAGCGGCTTGATTTCGTTTTAAAGCTTATGAGAAAGGCCGGGTAACCCCGGCCTTTTTTATTGCGCTTTGGGAGTTGATTTCCTTCCCTATTCTAACTTCAGTATCAGCGATTCCAGCGGCCCAACCCGGATGGGAACCCGAGCCTGGCCATTCGCAATCGCAAGCTCCGGATTTTGCTGCCCGTACAATTGTTCTTTTAACGGGTAATGCCCCGGATCCAGTTTCCAGGCCTCTATAATCTCAGGGGGAAGCTGCAGGGAAAGTTCATAAGATCTGTCGGCATCAAAATTGCTAACGATAATTAGTTTTTCCTGATCACTCCAACGGACAAATGAATAAATGCGGTGATCATATCCTGGAGTATTGTCCTTGTTGAAATAATGGATGTCCCTGTAGTCGCCCATAAGGGCCGGAGAACTGATGGTGAAATTCAGCAGCCTGCTGTAAAAATCACGCAGTTCCTTTTCTTCCGGGCTCAACATCCCCCCGTCAAAGGCTCCGTTATTCATCCAGCGTTGGTGGTGGGGCACCCCGATATAATCGAAAATTGAGGTGCGCGTGGGCGAGCCAAATCCGGCGTTCTCTGCCCCAGGTTCTCCTACTTCCTGCCCGAAATAAATCATGGTGGGCGAGGTACTGAGCGTGGCCGAAACGACCATGGCTGGTTTCCCTTTCTCAGCGCTTCCGGCAAAATCCGGAGAAGGCAGGCGTTGCTCGTCGTGATTCTCCAGGAAATGGAGCATATGATGTTCGATATCCATTAGCCCGTTCTGAACTACCGGGATATGGTCTGTCCAGCCGTACCCCTTAATGATATGTTTCAGGCTGTCGTATAATTCGACCTTATCGTAGAGATAATCCATCTTTCCCTTATGGATATAGGTGCGATAGAGTTGCGGATTGTAGACTTCGGCCATTAAAAAGGCATCCTCCCGGACCATTTTGATATGGGCATTGAGATAGCTCCAGAATTCCACCGGCACCATTTCGGCCATATCATAGCGAAATCCATCTACGCCAAGCTCCAGCCAGTAGAGCGCAATGTCCCTGAATTTTTCCCAGCTAGGGGGCACTTCTTTACCCGTCCAGAAGGCATGATGCTCCTTGTAGTCCTTATTGCTGTATTCCTCCGGCAAGCGTTCAAAAGCGTATTCCCCTTCCGGGCTAACGCCGTAATTTACTTTGACCGTTTCGTACCAATCGTTCATGTCTGGCTGCGCCAAACGCGAGCCATTGCCCGTCCATCGGGCCGGTACTTCCCGGTAGCGCCCATCGGCCATGGGATGTTGTTCCCCACCCAGGGGTTGATATCCATCCCGCCATTGGGGAACGCGGAATTCCGCCCCGGGTATGTAGTAGAAATCATTGGTGGGCAAATACGCCTGACTGGTGTCATCATCGGCGCCAAAGGGGCGTTTTCCTTCCGGAGTAGACTTTCCTTCGTAGTTACGCGCTACGTGATTGGGAACGATATCGATGATTACCTGCATTCCGGCTGCATGCGTACGCTCCACCAGTGCTTTGAATTCCTCCAGTCGCTTATCCGGGTCCACAGCGAGGTCCGGATTCACATTGTAGTAATCCTTAACGGCATAAGGCGAACCGGCCCGGCCCTTTACCACATCGGGATCGTCAGGAGCAATCCCATAATCGGAATAGTCTGTAACCAGTGCGTGGTGTGGCACCCCGGTATACCAAATATGGGTAACCCCGAGATCGCGGATGGCCTCCAGGGCTTCCGGCGTAAAATCAGCAAATTTTCCAACCCCATTTTCTTCCAGAGTTCCCCAGGGAGTATTGGTGGTGTTGGTGTTGCCAAACAAGCGGGCAAATACCTGATAGACTACGGCTTTTCGAGCTTCCTTCATTTCAGTCTTTTTTTCGGTTGGGGTGGAATTTTTTGGGGCATCTTCACAACCCATTGTGAAAAGTGCCAGTAATGCGATGAGCTTCAGGTGTTTCATGGTTATCCAGGGTTGCGTCAATGGGTTATTTACTTGTTGTCAGGATATAAGCGCCAGGAGCGTCAAGGTTCAGTTTCCCCGACCACTTCACGGTTTTTTCCCGCAATACTTCCCACAGCTCCCCGGAGACTCCCAATTCTGAAAATCGCTCCAGTTCCAGGGTGTAGGGCGCCTTATTTTTGTTCAGCAGGAGGACCACCGTCTCTTCTTCAAACTTACGGGCCATGAGGTAGACCCCGTCCTGGGGCGAGAAATGCAGCGTGCTGCCCGACTTCAAAGCCCAACTTCCCTTCCTGTACTGAAGCAAGCGGCGCATGCGCAGTTGCATGGTTTTCTGCGCAGGCGACAGCCCTTTCCCGGTAAAGGCATTAACCGGGGAATCGGCCCATCCTCCCGGGAATTCCGTACGGATCAGGCCATGATCGCCCGGTTTGGCCGAATTTTCCATGAGGATTTCCGTCCCGTAATAAACCTGGGGGGTCCTTGGGGCGGTCAGCACAAAAGCCATGGCCATCTCGGCGCGTTGCGGGGATTCTTTTACCTGGGTAAACAGGCGATCCATATCGTGGTTATCCGCAAAAACCAGCAAATCCTCTGGTCTGGGATAATTAAAGTCATTCGCCAACGACTGGTAGAGGACATTGAGGCCAGCATCCCAGCCTTCCTCCTGATTCAGGGCGCTTACCAAATCCTGCTGCAGCGGAAAATCCATAGTACTGCGCAGCCAGGACTGGTACCCGTCCCTGTTGGCCATTCCATGTTGCCAATAAGCGACCAATAGGGGATTATAGCTCCATTCTTCTCCAACAATATTGAAGTTGGGATACTCTTCCATGATAGCGCGGGCCCATTCTGCCATGAAGTCCTTATCGGGATAGGGGTAGGTATCCTGGCGTATTCCCCCGAGGTTCAGGGTTTCGACCCACCAAATACTGTTTTGGATCAGGTATCGCGCCAGGAAAGGATTGTCCTGGTTCAGATCCGGCATTGAGGGAACAAACCAACCGGCATTCATCAGTTCCCGGTCCGCCTCCGAAGCATAGGCATCCTGATTCACGGTACGCTGGTGGTTGGTGACGGTATAAGGCTGGCCTTGTTGCCATTCTTTTTGGTAATGGATCCAGTCGGTAAAGGGCAAATCCTCCATCCACCAGTGGTATAAACCGCAGTGGTTGGCCACCTGATCCATTATGAGTTTTATCCCCCGGGAGGCCGCCTCCGCACTCAGCGCTTTGTATTCCTCCAAGGTTCCAAAACGCGGGTCTACTTTATAGAAATCAGTAATTGCATAGCCGTGGTATGAGGATTCTGGCATGTCATTCTCTAGCAGGGGACTGGACCAGAGCGCCGTAAAGCCCATGTCGGCCAAATAATCTAAATGGTCCCTGATCCCTTGAATATCTCCCCCGTGCCGACCGTAATCGTCGGTCCGATCGACTTTTTGCTCCCGCATCCCGGGCCAACGGTCGTTCTCAGGATTTCCATTGGCAAACCGATCCGGCGTAATCAGGTAAATTACATCTGTGGCATCAAAGCCGGTATAGGCGCTGGCCGGACGTTCCCGTTCCTGTAACGGATAACTCAGGTTTTCGCTGCGTCCGTCGGGAAATACAAATCTAAGGGGAAGGGTCCCCGCTGAGGCTTCCGGACCAATAATCAGATCGAGAAAAAGGTAGTTGGGGCTGGTGGCTGTGTGCCAGGCGTCCAGACTTACCCCGGTATAATCCAGGGATGGCGTAGTTCTGCCAATACCTTCCCCAATGACCATCAATTGCAGTTTCGGATTGTTCATTCCGAGCCACCAATCGGGTGGTTCTGCCCGCAACTGGGCATGTAAGGGCGCGGTAGTCATCAGCAGCAATATTGCGGCTATAGTCCCGAAAAGTCCCCGATTCGACACCAAAGCCCCCATCTTCTAGGCATCTGTAGTTTTCCCCGGACTCAGGACAACGCGCTTATCGTTTACACGGATAGACATTTCCTCCTGTGAATCGAGCTCAAAACTGCTTCCACTGGCCGAGACTTTGACTTTGAGGATGCGATTACGGAAATTGATCTTAAAGGAAAAGGATTTCCACTGTTCCGGGATCTGCGGTCTGAAACTGAGTTTGTCTTCCCGGATTCGCATGCCGCCAAATCCTTCCACAATACTCATCCAGGTCCCTGCCATGGAAGTGATATGCAAGCCTTCATGCACCTCCTTATTGTAATCGTCAAGATCCAGTCGAGAGGTCCTCAGGTAAAATGTGTATGCCTGCTCCATCCGGCCTAAGCGTGCTGCCTGAATCGCGTGCACGCAGGGGGAAAGGGAGGATTCATGTACTGTAAAGGGCTCGTAAAAATCGAAATGCCGCTCCAGCTGATCCACTGTGAAATGGTCTTCAAAGAAATAGAAGCCCTGCAGGGTATCGGCCTGCTTGATATAAGGGGAACGCAGGATACGGTCCCAACTCCATTTCTGGTTGATGGGGCGCTCACTGCGACTCAATTTGTCGACCGTGACCAGCTCCTTGTCCAAAAAGCCATCCTGTTGCAGATAGATATTGTGTTCCTCGGATCGCGGGAAATACATATTGTCGGCCACCTTGGCCCACTGTTCTGTTTCCCGGTCGGTCAGTTTGGTATGCCCGACAATCCGGGTGTAGTCTTCCGGGTACCCTTCCTCAACCTTATCGAGCTGCTCCAGGGTCCATTGGATACACCAACGAGCCATGTAGTTGGTGTACCAGTTGTTGTTGACATTATTCTCGTATTCGTTTGGTCCGGTAACCCCGAGGATCACATATTTATCCTTGTGCTCCGAGAAGGTTGCCCGCTGGTGCCAGAATCGCGCAATGCCAATGAGTACCTCCAACCCCATCTCCGGGATGTAGCTATAGTCTCCGGTATACCGGTAATAATTGTATATCGCGAAGGCAATGGCCCCATTACGGTGGATTTCCTCAAAGGTGATTTCCCATTCATTGTGGCATTCCTCCCCATTCATCGTAACCATCGGGTAGAGGGCTGCCCCGTCCTTGAAACCGAGTTTCTGCGCATTTTCAATAGCTTTCTCCAAATGGTTATACCGGTACTTCAGCAGGTTACGCGCCACGTGCTGGTCCTTGGTAGCCATGTAAAAAGGAATACAATAGGCCTCGGTATCCCAGTATGTACTTCCGCCATATTTCTCTCCGGTAAATCCTTTGGGTCCGATATTCAGTCGGGAATCCCGCCCGGTATAGGTCTGGTTCAGGTGGAAGATATTAAAACGGATCCCTTGTTGCGCCTTTACGTCTCCTTCAATGGTAATGTCACTCATCTCCCACACGGCCGCCCAGGCCTGGCGCTGATCCTCCAATAGCTGCTCGAATCCGGCTCCGGTAGCCAGATCCATAACCGCATCGGCCGCCTCCGTTAGCTTGTCCTTGTCGTGATTGGTGCCTACGGTGTATCCGCCTATTTTAACCAGGTCAACCGTTTGACCCTCATTTACCTCAAGGTCATAGGCCAGGCCAATACGCTTTTGGCCAATCACCTCCTGAGGTTTAAGCTCCAGATCTTTTCCGTCGGATTCCAGTCGGGCATCCATAAAGGTACAGGTGTGAAAACGCGTCTTTAAGGTATGCGCTTCAATGTAGGCCCGGTTCCCACTGGAACGCACGGAAGTCGTTTCCCAGAAAGGGTCGTCCCAATTCGTATCTTCATTGGTAATCCCGCTATCGAGATAGGGTTCGAACCTCAGATTTGCTTTTCGGTTTAAAGGGGTAACACTGTATTTAATAGCTCCGGCCTCGTCCCACTTCATGGAGAGGAAGCGCACGGCTTTGATTTGCAATTTCAGGTCATTGGAAAAAGTGACCTCGAAACTCCTGCTGTACCAGCCCTCCTTCATATTGAGCTCCCGGCGGAAATTGGCAACTGCCTTAGCGGTATTCAGGTCAAGCACCTGTCCGTCTGCAGATACATCAATGCCAATCCAGTTGGGGGCATTCAGGACCTTGGCAAAATACTCGGGGTAACCGTTCTTCCACCAGCCCACCCGGGTCTTATCCGGGTAATACACGCCGCCGATATAGCTCCCCTGGAAGGTAGATCCGCTATACGACTCTTCAAAATTGGCGCGTTGTCCCATAGCGCCATTACCCATGCTGAAAAGACTCTCCGACGATTTAACGCGCTCGGGCTGAAATCCTTCTTCGATAAGGGACCAGGGGTCCGCAATAATATAATCCTGATTCATTTGGTGTTTCGCTTAAGTTAATGGTCGAGCAAGGACTCGATAAATGCTGTACTGATTTCTGTAAAATCCCGGAATACGTGTCGGGCATCTGTGAGTGTTTCCGGCTCTCCAATACCAATACTCAACATATTTGCCCGGTTCGCTGCCTCAATCCCAGCCAGGGCATCCTCAAAAACTACACAGGCATCCGGATCAGTTCCCAGGCGCTCGGCAGCGATGAGAAATACCTGCGGGTCCGGTTTGGCCGCGGTGACTTGCGTACCATCTACAATGGTCTGGAAATACTCCGTTAGATTCACCTTCTTTAAAATAGCCCGGGCATTCTTGCTGGCCGACCCCAAAGCCATTGGAATATTTCGCTCCCTGAGATAATTGAGGACCTTGGGGACGTCCGGAAGTATTTCCGATTCGTCCATTTGTTCTATATAACTAAGGTAGTCCTCATTCTTTTCGACCAGCAGGCGATCAAATTCGGATTGAGGAAGGCTTATATTCCCCATCTCCAATAGTATTTCCAGGCAGCGTTTGCGGCTAACCCCCTTGAAATGTTCATTGTCTTCTTCGGTAAATGGAACCCCCAGCTCGTCGGCCAGATTTTTCCAGGCCAGGTAGTGATACTTAGCGGTATCGACTATCACGCCATCCAGGTCAAAAATAAATCCGTTCATAAGGGAGCTAAATATAGCTTAGTTTTTGGAAGGAGCCAATTGCGTCGATTCCCTTTCGATAAGGGAAACAGGGATGATACATGTGCGATAAGGCGGAAGCTCCTGCTCCAGGTCATCCTCTTCTTCCACCCTGTCAATTAGTAATTCTGCCGCAACCCGTCCCATTTCCTCTCCGTGCTGGGCTATTGCAGTAAGTCCGGGATTGGCATATTTCGAAAGCAACCCATCGGTAAAACCGATAAAAGAGATCTCCCCGGGAATATCCCGTTGGAGTTCCTGAGCGATTCGCATAGCGCGGATGGCAAAAATTTCATTCACGCACAACACTGCATCGAATTCCTGGCTTTCAAAAAATGCTGCACTTAATGTTTCTTCTTCGAACTGGTGGGGTAAGCGGATGATCAAATTATCGTCCACCCCCAAGCCGCTTTTTTCAAGAGCTCTTCGATACCCGGCCTCCCGTTTAGCGCTTACATTGAGAAAAGACTCCGTAGTAAATAGTGCAATTCGCTTTTTACCAGAATCTATTAATCGCTGGGTCGCCATTTGCGCAGCCGCCTGGTCGTCAATGATAACCTTGTCGCAGGCAACCTCGGAAGTAACTCGGTCAAAAAGGACGAGTGGGATCCCTTGCTCCCCAAGTTCCTTGAGGTGGTTAAAATCCTGCTTCTGCTGCGTCTCGGCCGAGAGCGCCATAATGAAGCCGTCGATACTTCCATTCGCAAGCAATTCCATATTGACCACTTCCTTATCAAAGGATTCGTCAGAGACACATACAATTACATTATACCCCCGATCATTGGCATAATGCTCTATGCCCCGGAATACAGTAGTAAAGAAATGATGGACGATATCGGGAATGATTACGCCGATATTTCGGGTGCGCTTGTTTTTAAGGCTTATCGCAATGTTGTTGGGTTTATAATTGTATAGCCTCGCAAAAGCCTGAACCTTCTCGCGCGTATCCTTACTGATTTCCGGGCTGTTCTTAAGCGCCTTGGAAACGGTAGAGATACTTACGTCGAGTTCTCTCGCAATGTGTTTAAGGGTGATTTTGCGTTTCACGCCACTGGATTAATAAGTCCCTTTTTGAGCTATCTCAATATTGAAATACCCAACAGTTTTGGAAGTTACGACTTTATGAGATCAGGAAAAAGGGTTATTTCTTTTAGGATATTATCCCAGGGAATACGCTGGCTGCGAGAATTTAATAAATTGTTAAGAGAATAAAAAAATACTATATTTGTTCGCAAATCAACAAAATAGACCACTCCACATTACGAATACCAAATTTTAGCCCGCGATAAAAAATCGGCATACTCAAAAACGCAAAGTTATTAACACGAAAACGTTTTCGTGATCTCCCACGCCTTTAAAACTGGGAGATTAACATTTTTTTTACATACTTTGACCCCTTGAATTAAACTTGAATTAAATTAACTAAACTCAAAATCCACTATCTATGAAGATTACGCTACTGAAAAGCTTGTTGCTGACCGGAGCATTTTTATGCTTTGGATTGGCTCAGGCCCAAGAAGTATCTGGAACGGTTTCGGATGCGACCGGCCCGCTCCCAGGAGCGAGTGTCGTTGTTAAAGGAACAACGACGGGTACGCAAACCGATTTCGACGGTAATTATACCCTTGACGGGGTTGCCGAAGATGCTACGCTGGTGATCAGCTACATCGGTTATGCCACCCAGGAAGTTGCCGTAAACGGACAGTCTACTATTAATGTAACCCTGAGCGAGGATGCTACGGCACTCGATGAAGTGGTTATCATTGGATATGGACAGACTACGGTAAAAGATGCAACAGGTTCGGTAACGGCCGTTACTGCGGAGGACTTTAACGGAGGTGTCATCACTTCCCCTGAACAATTGATTCAGGGTAAAGCTGCGGGTGTTAACATCCAGCAGGTGAGTGGTGAACCAGGTGCTGGAATCCAGATTAACATTCGTGGTTCCAACTCTGTTCGTGGTAATAACAATCCGCTCTTCGTTGTTGACGGAGTGCCACTTTTCGGTCAGGGTACCGATGCATCCGGTGATACCGGACAAGGTGGTAGTGAAACGGGTAACCCACTGAACTTCCTTAACCCGAATGATATTGAAAGTATCAGTATCCTGAAAGACGCCTCTGCAACCGCAATCTACGGTTCCCGAGGATCTAACGGGGTAGTGATCATTACCACTAAAAGTGGTCGTACCGCCAGCGGAGGAACTATTGAATGGTCTTCTAACCTCAGTATTTCCACTCCGGTACGTCAATTTGACCTGTTAGACAGAAATCAATTCCTGCAGGCTGTAGAAGACTACGGTGGAAATCCCGACAATGTGGATTTTGGTGCTAATACCAACTGGCAGGATGTTATCATGCGAACAGCTGCCTCTTCCAACCACAACATTGCGTATTCCCGCAACTATGGAAGTGGTAACGTTCGCGCTACCTTTGGATATCAAAAGCAATTTGGTGTTGTTGAGAAGTCCGAATTCGAAAGGATTACAGGACGTATCAACCTTAATCAGCGTTTGCTCGACGATAAACTAATCCTCGGACTGCAGGCCTCTGTGAGCCGGGTGAATCGTGAGCAACCACCACTCGCTGCCGGAGCTGGTTTCCGTGGGGATATCTTAGGTGCTGCTTACTCAGCCAACCCAACCTGGCCAGCTAACCCTGGTTTTGACGATGGAGGTGGACTGCTGCAACCAGCTAACTACCTGGCTGAAACGCAGAACCTGACCAACACCAATCGTTTCCTGATCAATGCCTCAGCGGAGTACAAATTAACTCCTGAGTTATCTGCTAAGGTGAATTTGGGTTACGATAAGTCAGAATCTGAAAACACTTCTGTATTGAGTACAAACCTGCAGAACATTCAGATTGCGGAATTCGCCGGATTCGGTACCTATAATACCCGATTCCTTGAAAACAAAACGCTTGAAGCTACCTTAAACTACACCAAGCAATTCGACAATGGCAACCTTACTGCCCTTGCCGGTTATGCTTACCAGGATTTCCGTACCTCCGGGCGCGGGGTTGCTGGACGTGGATTCGGTACTTCAGATCTGAACAAAATGGGTGAAGACCTGCGTTTTACTGCAAACCAGGCAGCCGCTCAATTGGCTGGTTCTTCCTATCAGCAGTATTACTTCGCCGCCAACACTACCGGACTGATCGTAAACCGACTGTTCCCTGATGTAGTTGCCGGAGAGGTTAATCCACTGAATTTCCAACGTAAGGTTATTGCCCTTACTGCGGACACTGGAGATAACACTGACGAACTGCAATCATTCTTCGGACGTGTGGAATATGCCCACGCCGGGAAATACATCTTTACTGCTACCATGCGTGCGGATGGATCTTCCCGATTCGGTCCTGAAAACCAATACGGATACTTCCCATCTGGTGCTTTCGCATGGCAGATTGCTGAAGAGGATTTCGTAGGGGATGCAGTTTCTACCTTAAAACTTCGTCTGAGTGCTGGTATCACTGGTAACCAGGATGGATTAGGATACGGTAACTTCGTTGCCCGTCAGCGTTTTGCCGGTCTGGGTATCGACAACAATAACAACGTTAACCCGAACGGTCTGAGCATCGTTGCAACTGATGTTCCTGACCTGCGCTGGGAGGAAACACTGAACTTCAACGCTGGTTTGGATTTCGGATTCAACCTGGATCGCTTTAATGGTAGTATCGATGTTTACCGCAGCGAAACCACTGACGTTCTGTTACAGACGCCACCTGCTGCACCTTCTACGAACCCATTCCAATTCGGTAACGTAGATGCAAGCATCATCAACCAGGGTATTGAATTGTCCCTGAACTACGATTTCATTCAGACTGAGGATGCAACTTTCGGAGCTTCCTTCAACATTGCATACAACGAGAACGAGATCCAGGATTTCGCCGGTTCTATCAACACAGGTGAAATTGCAGGACCAGGTCTTTCCGGAGCTTTCGCTCAGCGATTCGAAGCCGGACAGTCTATCTTCTCCTGGTACATGGCAGAATTCACCGGATTTGACGGTGATGGAAACCCAACTTACGAGGATGTAGACGGCAATGGAGTTGGTGATCCTGATTCCGATAAGAAGTTTATCGGTGAAGATGCCCTTCCTGATGTAACTACTGGTTTAAACCTGAATTTCTCTTACAAGAACTGGGATGCCAGTGCATTCTTCAACGGACAATTCGGATTCTCAGTGTACAACAACACTGCGAACGCCTTATTCAACGCCGGGCAGATCGTTACCTCTCGTAACGTAACTGTTGCCGCGGCCAATGCAGGTGAAAATGGTGGTGCTTCTACCGCTGTTTCTACCCGTTTTCTTGAAAAAGGTGATTTTGTTCGCTTCCAGAACGCAACCATTGGCTACAATGTGCCTCTGAGTGGTGACGGAACGTTTAAGACACTGCGATTCTCACTTACCGGACAGAATCTGGCGCTGTGGACAGATTACAGCGGTATCGATCCTGAGGTAACCGTACAAACCGGACAACTTGGTTCCGGAGTACCAACTCGTGGAATTGACTGGTCAGCGTTCCCAAATCCTTTAACAGTAACCTTTGGAATTAACGCTTCTTTCTAAAATAAAAATTGTGACTCATGAAAAGACTATTTAAATATTCTCTCTTATCACTTGCAGCTACCTTTGCTTTAGGTTCCTGTACGGACCTGGAGATAGAGGAAACGGATTCCTTCATTACCGAAGGATTCCAGGGTCTTGAAGATCCAGCCTCTGCACTGAACCAGTTATACAGCCAAGTATACGGTCAGTGGGGTGACCAGGCTAACCGTTACGCACTGTATGAGGTGACTACCGACGCCCTTTTGATCCCTACTCGTGGGGCTGACTGGGGTGACAACGGTCGCTGGAGAAAACTGCACCAGCACAGCTGGGGCTTTGAGGAAACTGACATCCTTACTCCTTTTGACCAGTACAATGCGAACCAACTGCTCGCCTCTCAGATTCTCGACTCTCGTAGTGGAGCTTCTGCGGACGTAGCCGCTGAGGCAAGCTTCCTGCGCGCCTATAATATGTTTACCATTCTGGATCTCTTCGGACAAGTTCCATTCCGGGATACGCAGTTATCTTCTTCTGAAGTACCTTCTGTACTGACTGGAGCGGCAGCTGTTGATTTTATCCTGGCCGACCTTGATGCTGCAATCGCAGGACTTCCTGCAGTTGCTGCTGGTACCGGAGACCTGAAACGCGCCAGTAAGGCTGCTGCACGCCTGATGAAGGCTAAGGTTCTAATTAACCGTCACATCTATGTGAATCAACTGACAGGTGGAGGAGGAACTCCTGATCCTGCAGACCTGCAGCAAGTTATTAGCCTTGTAGATGCGATTGAGGCAGATGGCTATGCGCTTCAAGCTGGATACTTTGATATTTTCCGTTCTACTGCGGATTCCGAAACCATCTGGTGGGCAGAAACTGGAGTAGGTAACCGTATCTTTAACGGACTTCACTACAACTCTACCGGTCTCGGTGGAGGTGGATGGAACGGGTTCTCCACTTTGGCAGAATATTACGATCTGTTTGAAGGAGATGCCAATAACAACCGTTATGATGGTGACCTGAATGCTGCTCCCCTGGATAACCAGGAAGAGCGCCGCGGTGGTGTTCCAAACATTGGAGTGCCTTTCACCGGAGCTGCCGGAACTTCCGACAACGGAGGATTTGAAGATGGTTCTAACGTTGGTTACGGATTCCTGATCGGGCAACAATACGCCCTTGACGGAACTCCATTGCAGGATCGTCCTGGTAACCCACTTGCTTTCGAGCGTGACTTTACTGACGGAGACGGAAATGCCAACCTGATCAACAACGATGAGAAAACAGGTATCCGTGTTATGAAGTACAACCCACGTTACGATGGTGGATTCCAGAATCACAACATCATGCTTCGTTACGCAGATGCCTATCTGTTGAAGGCTGAAGCTATGGCCCGTCTCGGACAGGATGCAACTTCCATGGTGAATGACCTGCGTGTATTGCGTAGTGCCACTCCACTGGGATCTGTTAACCTGGATGCTATTGCTGACGAGTTTGCTCGCGAGCTTTTTGCAGAAGGATGGCACCGTAACAACATGATTCGTTTTGGTCGTTACCTGCGTAACTGGGAATTCAAAGAAGATACCGACGCCCGTCGTCTGCTCTTCCCTATTCCACTGCCGCAGCTTCTGGCTAACCCGAACCTGCAACAGAATCCTGGATACTAGGAATTCACACAAGGAGATCACTCCTTATATCATAAAGCAAAAGGCCGCTCAGTTGAGCGGCCTTTTTTGATTCCTGCAAACGCTACTATTTGTTTCTTGCTTCGAGGAAGAAATGATTAATGAAAAATTAATGCAGCTAACAGACCGCTAATACTTCCTCCAGATACGGCCTTGAATCCTTTATTTATTGGCCATATGCTTAATTTTGCATGCTGCACAGGCATGTATGACAAATCAGGAATTTACATACCCGAATTCACCTGGCCGGTTATTGGCGATAGCGTTGCTTTTCGTCGGGCTCACCGTGCCCTTCGGTTGTGCAGAAAAAGCAGACACCCGGTTCCGCGAACTGTCTTCGGCTCGGACCGGGATCGACTTTATAAATGAGCTGCAGGAAACCCCTGAATTGAATATCCTGAACTACCTGTACTATTACAACGGGGGAGGCGTCTCTGTTGCGGACTACAACCAGGACGGATTGCCGGATATTTACCTGGTGGCCAATCAGGCTCCTGACGCCCTTTATATTAACCGGGGTAATTTAAATTTTGAACGTGTCAGCGAACATGCAGGGATTTCCCAGGATACGCTTTGGACTACCGGAGTCACCCACGCCGATGTCAATGGGGATGGCCTGGAAGACCTGTATGTATGCAAGCCTGGTGGATACCGTGCCCTGAAAGGACGCAACCTGCTCTATATCAATCAGGGCAATGATGCCAACGGCATTCCTCAATTTCGCGAAATGGCCGCAGCCTACGGACTGGATCTGGAGACCCTTTCTACACAAGCCAGCTTTTTTGACTATGACCTGGATGGGGACCTCGATGTTTTCCTCCTGAACCATTCTGTACACCCCAACCGCAATTATGGCCGGGGTAGCCAGCGCAAAGAATTTGATGCCCGGGCCGGGGACATCCTCTTGCGCAACGATGGGAATACCTTTACCGATGTAAGTGCCGTCGCCGGAATTTATCAGGGGCGCGCTGGATACGGCCTGGGCCTGGGAATCTCGGACATCAACGGGGATGGTTATCCCGATATCTATGTCGGCAATGATTTTTTCGAAAACGATTACCTCTATATCAATCAGGGCGATGGAACCTTTCTTGAAGTAATCGACACTAACCCGGAGGAAACAACGACAAACCGTGTTCCCACAATTGGCCACACCTCCCACTTTAGTATGGGAAATGATATAGCCGACCTCAACAACGACGGCCTTCCCGACATCCTTTCCCTGGATATGCTCCCGGAAGACCTGATTACGTATAAAACATCGGGCCTGGAATATCCTTTCCCCATCTATCAGCAGTATCTGGGTCATGGCTACGGGCCGCAGTATATGCAAAACACCTTGCAGCTAAACCTGGGAGACGGGCGTTTTTCAGAAATAGCCTTCCTCAGCGGGTTGGCCAGTACGGAATGGTCCTGGGGCAGTCTTATCGCCGATTTTGATAATGATGGCCAACAAGATGTTTTTATCAGCAACGGAATCAAAGGGGCTACCAACGATATGGATTACATGAATTTCATTGCCAACGATGACATTCAGCGCCGGATCGATGCCGGCATGAAGCAACCCGACATGCCGCTCACCCAGGAAATTCCGCCGAAAATTGCTACCAATTACATATTTCGCAACACCGGGAACCTGACATTCGAAAACATGAGTCAATCCTGGCTCCCCGGGGATGCCACTTACAGCCAGGGCACTGCCTACGCCGATCTGGACAACGACGGGGACCTGGACCTGGTGGTTAGCCATACTGACCGACCCGTCTCCATTCTTGAGAATACAGGGAGCAGCGGTAAAAGCCTGAAGGTTGTCTTATCAGGTGCCGAGTCCAATACCCGGGGAATTGGCGCCCAGATCCATCTTTATACCCGGGATGGCGTCCAATACCGCGAAAATTATACTACCCGGGGCTACCTTTCTGCCCTACCCAACGTGCTGCACTTTGGGCTGGGAAATCTCGAAGCTATAGATTCCGTTACGGTTCGCTGGCCAGGAGGAAAAGTTCAACACTTAGGCAGGCTAAGCCTGGAACAAAGCGAACTCCATCTTCGGGAAGCCGACGCACAAGAGGCCAAGCCTGGAGGGGCAGGACAAGTAACTAATTCGGATCCGGTGGATCAGAGCGCTATCTGGCAGCAGCTCGATTCCCTGTTTGTCTTCCGGCATCAGGAGAATCCAACTTTGGACTTTGACCGGGAACCGCTGATCCCTTTTGCACAGTCTAACGAAGGGCCTGGCCTGGCGGTCGGTGATTTTGATGGGGATGGCCGGGACGACGTTTTCCTGGGAGGCGCCAAACACCAGGCTTCGCAACTCCTGTTGCAAAGGGCTAATGGCAGCTTTGAGCCAGTTATGGAAGACCTGTTCCAGTCCATTGCGTTGCATGAAGATACCGCAGCGCTATTTGCAGACTTTGACGGGGATGCCCAAAAAGATCTTGTCGTAGTAAGCGGGGGGAATGAATTTACCGGCGGGGAACCGCTGAGGCCAAGGCTCTATCTGAACCGCAATGGTCTGCCCGAACAAAAATCCGATGCTTTCCCGGATTGTACCCTGAACGCCTCCGATGTGATTGCCGCAGATTTTGACCGGGATGGCGACCTGGACCTGGTCTTAAGTGCCGATGCACAATCCGGTGCATTCGGCGCCAGTCCCAGGCACGCTCTGCTTATCAACGACGGTAAGGGCGTTTTTAGGGATGCCACGCGGGAACTGGCCCCTGGGCTGAATACCTTTGGGAGCATTACCGATATGGAATGGGCCGATCTCGATGGGGATAGCCACCCGGAATTACTCCTGGTCGGACATTGGAATGCGCCTGGCATTTTACGATGGAGCAACGGGCAATTCCGCCTGGATTCCTCTGATGGGCTCCAGGGAGAAACCGGACTCTGGAATGCCATTCGAACCCTGGACGCCGATGGAGACGGAGATCTAGATTTTGTTGCCGGGAATTGGGGAACCAACACCCGCTTGGAAGCAACTGAAGCCTTCCCCCTGCAACTCTACCGCAGTGATTTTGATGACAATGGCCGGGAAGAGCCCCTGATAACCTATTACCACCAGGGCGTGGAGACCCCTTTTGCCTCCCGGGATGAAATTGTAAAGCAATTGCCGCATTTACGCAAAAACTTCCCAACCTACAGAGCCTTTGCGGAGGCCAGCCTAGAAGAGTTATTGGGTAAGGAAAAGTTAGCAGCCGCTACCTATAAATCAGTTACCGAACTACGCAGTTGTCTTTTCCTGAACGACGGGAAGGGCAGTTTCAAAAAAATTCCGCTGCCCGCGATCACTCAGGCCGCCCCTGTCTTTGACTTTGGCATCGCGGATTTTAATAAGGATGGGCATGCCGACCTGCTTCCACTCGGAAATCATTTCCAGGTCAGCACCCAATTGGGACGACCCGATGCCTTGCAGGGACCCGTATTGCTGGGTAGTGCGGCAGGAGTATTCCAATGGGCTCCGCAAATGATCGCTCCCGTTTCCGGAGCGGCCAGAAAATGGAACCGTTTAAATGTCGGTACTAAAAAAGCTTTTATCATTGCACGCAATGACGATACGCCAATTATCCTGACACTAAGAGAACAAACGAATGAAATACAGCACAATGTCAGTAAGTAAACAATTTTTGTCCCAATTCCTTTTTACCGGGCTATGCCTCGGACTCCTGATGCTTACGGGATGCGGGGATTCCAGCACGGAGGACGATGCCACTGCAAAGGAAGCTACTTTATTTACGCTCCTGCCTCCAGATAGTACCGGGGTAACCTTTGAAAACCAAATACAAAACCAAAAGGATTTCAACATCTTTAAGTATCGCAATTTCTATAATGGAGGCGGCGTTGCCCTGGGAGACATCAACAACGATGGGCTCACTGACATCTTCCTGACCGGGAATATGGTCCAGAATCGCCTCTACCTCAACAAGGGAGATTTTAAATTCGAAGATATCAGCGAACAGGCTGGGGTATTGGGGACTAAGCCCTGGTCTACCGGGGTAACCATGGCCGATGTCAACGCCGATGGCTGGTTGGATATCTACGTGAGTAACGCCGGCAACATGGAAGGCAACAACCACGACAATGACCTGTATATCAATAACGGGGATCTCACTTTTACAGAGGCGGCAGGCGATTACAATCTGGCCGAGACCGGCTTCACCACACACGCCAGTTTCTTTGATTACGACCTGGATGGGGATCTGGATGCCTACATCCTGAATAACAGTAATATTCCTGTAAGCAGCCTGGGTTATGCGGAGCAGCGCAAGGTGCGCGCCCAGGACTGGGAAGGGGTCCCACATATTTTCCGGGGTGTCGGGGATATGCTCCTGAGAAACGACGATGGGGTATTTACCGATGTGAGCGAGGATGCCGGGATCTACGGGAGCCTCATCGGCTTTGGCCTCGGCGTTTTGGTTACCGACTTCAATGGGGATTTTTATCCGGACATTTATGTCTCCAACGATTTCTACGAGCGGGATTACCTCTACATCAATCAGCAGGATGGCACCTTCAACGAAGAGATCATGGAACGCACCGGGCACCTGAGTCTTTCGGCCATGGGAATCGATATCGGGGACATCAACAACGATGGGCAGCAGGATATCTTCATTACCGACATGTTGCCGGAAGCCGAACAGCGCGTAAAATCGGTCATGGAATTCGAGGGCTACAATGTCTATAAACTCAAGGAGGGGAAGGATTTTGGGAACCAGTATATTCAAAACACCCTGCAGCTCAACAATGGCAATGGAACCTATTCCGAAATAGCTTACTACAGTGGAGTCCACGCTACAGACTGGAGCTGGGCGGGTCTTATGTTCGATATGGACAATGACGGAATGCGCGATATTTTCGTAACCAATGGGATTAACCACGACCTGACCGACCTGGATTTCGTAGACTTCTTTGCCAATGAGATCATCCAGAAAATGGCACTTACCGGGCGAAAGGAATCCATCGATTCCATAATCCAGAAAATGCCCATTAAGCCACAGCCGAATTACGCCTTCCGCAATAAGGGCGACCTCACCTTCGACAATGCCAACGCCGACTGGGGCTTTGAGATGCCTACCCGCTCTAATGGCGCTGCCTATGGGGATCTGGATAATGATGGGGATCTGGACCTGGTCGTGAATAATGTCAATATGCCGGCCCACCTCTACCGCAATGAGACGGATAGCAAAAAAGAGCACAACTACCTCAGGGTACGCCTGAAGGGTAAGGATAAAAATCCTTTTGCCGTAGGGGCTACGGTAAAGGCCTATGCCGGGGAATCCGTATTTATCCAGGAACTCATCCCGTCCCGTGGATTTCAGTCTTCTGTAGATTATGCGATTACTTTTGGCCTGGGCAGTGCTACACAACTGGATTCCTTACACGTATTCTGGCCGGATCGCAGTCGTCAAACCCTGCGGGATATAGCGGCGAATAAAGAAGTGACCATTCAATGGGAAGCCGATGAAAGCGGTTTGAATTGGGCAACTAACGGACAATCCGGAATGCAGGAGTCCCCTCTGATGCGGGAAATTGATCTGGGGCTGGCCCCCCACAGCGAGGATCCGTACAATGATTTTGACCATGAAGGTTTGATCTATTCCAAACTTTCACAAGAAGGCCCGGCCCTCGCGGTAGCCGATGTCAATGGGGATGGCAATGACGATTTTTACCTCGGAGGCGCCTCCGGGCAGGCCGGGAAACTCTACCTGCATCGCGGTAACGGAAAATTACAGGAGAAAGCTACAGGAGCCTTTACTCAGGATGCCAGTTATGAAGATACGGCAGCTGCGTTTTTTGATGCTGACGGAGATGGGGACCAGGACTTGCTGGTTGGTTCAGGAGGAAATCAGGCCGGGCAGGGTCGCACTTATATCCCAAGGCTTTATCTGAACGATGGCACCGGTAATTTCAGCACCTCCCCCGCTTCCCTCCCTTCGGCTTTTACCAACGTTTCTACAGTGAATCCCCTCGACTTTGATCAGGACGGGGACATAGATGTATTTCTGGGATCGCGTTCTGTGGTTGGTGTTTACGGGGTAGACCCAGACCACCTCCTCCTGGAGAATGACGGCAACGGGAATTTCAGGGATGCCACCCAAAGCCGGGGTAATGACCTATCCAAAGCTGGAATGGTTACCTCCGCCACCTGGGCCGACATGGACGGAGACGGCCGACAAGACCTGATTACCGTATCGGACTGGGGGAGCCCGGGCATTTACCGAAATACCGGACGCCGCCTGAGCAGCATGCCTTCCTCCCTCGACAGCCTGAGCGGATGGTGGCTCTCCGTCGCTACAGCCGACTTAGATAAGGATGGGGATATGGACTTGATCCTGGGCAACCAGGGGACCAACCTCCATTACAAGCCAAGTCCGGGAAAGCCCATGAAAATGTGGATCAACGATTACGACAATAACGGGACCCTGGAGCAAGTAGTTACCCTGACTGATAGCCTGGGAGATTATCCGCTTCACCAGAAAAAGGAGCTCACTGCACAAATCGTCTCCTTAAAAAAGGAAAACCTGAAAGCTTCGGTCTACGCCCGGCGTACCATTCAAGAGCTCTTCCCAGCCGATATTATCGGGCAATCCCTGGTCAAAGAAGCCTCCATGTCCACTTCGGTGATTGCGGTCAACGAGGGCAACGGCCAATTCCGGATCGTCCCCTTGCCTCCACGGGTTCAACTCTCCTGTATCTGTGATATCAGCTGCACGGACCTGAATGCCGATGGCAACCTCGATTTGGTGCTGGGTGGGAATAATTTCGAATTCAAGCCGCAATATTCGCGTCTCGACGCCGGATTGGGAAATGTTTTGCTGGGCGATGGATCCCTGAACTTTGAGTGGCAATCCTTTGATCGCAGTGGGTTTTCCATCCGGGAAGAGGTCAAATATCTAAGGGAGTTACGCGATAATTCGGGACGGCGCTTTATTTTGGCAGCCGTTAATTCAGCAGCGCCCAAGCTCTATGAAATCGAACCAAACACCCTTATTCCGTAATGCAGATCCGTCCTCTACATATACTTTGTAGCCTCGCAGTTGTATTCCTGGGGGCTTGCCAGCGCGGGGGAGACCTTTTTGAGGAGCCCAGCCCGGAGAAAACCGGGATTACCTTCGAGAATACACTGGTGGAAACCGAGGAGCTCAACATCCTGGATTACCTGTATTTCTATAACGGTGGCGGAGTAGCCATCGGGGATATCGATGGTGATGGACTCGCCGATGTATACCTCTCCGGAAATCAGGTTGGCAATCGCTTATACCGCAACCTCGGGGATATGGAATTTGAAGATATCACTGAAAAGGCGGGCGTTGCGGGAAACAGTACCTGGAATACCGGGAGCGTCATGGCCGATGTAAATGGCGATGGGCTCCTGGACATCTATGTCTGCGCCGTAGTGGGGATCAACGGCTTTCGCGGTCATAACGAGCTGTTCATCAACAATGGGGACATGACCTTTACCGAAAGCGCCGCAAAATACGGCCTGGATTTAGACTCCTACAGTTCCAATGCCGCCTTCTTTGATTATGATCTGGACGGCGATCTCGATCTATATCTGCTGAACCATGCTGTGCACACGCAGGACAGTTACGGGCAGGCCTCGTTGCGTAACCAGCGGAGTTATGAAACAGGAGACAAGCTCCTGAGAAACGACAACGGCCGATTCACCGATGTGAGCGAAGCTGCGGGGATATATGGGGGAATCAACGGCTACGGCCTGGGTATCGCCGTATCCGATTTTAATCAGGATGGCTATCCGGACCTGTATATCGGGAATGATTTCCACGAAGACGATTACTACTACCTCAATAATGGGGATGGGACCTTCTCCGAAAGCCTTCGGGAATATTTTGGCCATACCAGTCGCTTTTCCATGGGTAGTGATGCCGCAGACATCAACAATGATGGGCTTCCGGACCTGATCTCCCTGGATATGCTTCCCGAAGATGAACGCCCTCTGAAAGCCTCAGAAGGAGACGACAACATCCAGACCCAGAAAATGCGTATCGAGCAATACGGTTACTACTACCAGTTTACACGCAATATGCTCTACGTAAACCAGCCCGACGGACGTTTTACAGAGACCGCTCTTATGAGCGGGGTTGCCGCTACCGACTGGAGCTGGAGCGCGCTCTTTGCCGATTACGACCTCGATGGGAATCAGGACTTATTTATAGCCAACGGCATCCCCAAACGTCCGAATGATCTGGATTTTGTCCGCTTCATTTCGAGCGAGCAAATCAGCAACAAAATGGACAATACCCGGCTGGTAGACCAGCGGGCACTGGAGATGATGCCCAGTGGAAACGCCCATAATTATATCTTCCAGGGGGAACCCGGTTTTGGCTTTACGGACCGTAGTGACAACTGGATCCGCAAAGATAGTTCCCTGTCCGGGGCCTCGGCCTGGGGCGACCTGGACAACGATGGGGACCTGGACCTTGTGGTAAGCAACCTCAATGCCCCGGTAAGCGTGTTGGTCAATCGCAAAAATGGAGCGGGTAATTATCTCAAACTCCGCCTGAAGTACACGGAAAAAAACACATTTGGTATCGGCACCAAAGCCTACCTGTACAGTGAAGGTAAAACCCTGTTCCGGGAACTCTTTCCGATGCGTGGGTTCCAGGCTTCCAGTGAACCCATCCTTCATTTTGGATTGGGGGAGGCCGCTGCAGATTCCCTCAAGATTCTCTGGCCCGATGGTTCCTACCAGGTTGTGGAGCAGCCCGGGATAAATACTACCCTGACCCTGAGTCCGGAAAATACGCGTCCCTACGTTCGCGCGCCCCGATCAGCGAATAGTATTTTCAAGCGAATCCCCGATTCCCTGGGGCTGGATTTTGTACACCAGGAGGACAATTACACCGATTTTAACCGGGAGAAGCTCCTGCCCTACAGCCTGGCCGATCGCGGCCCCGCAACAGCGGTAGGCGACCTTGACGGCGATGGGGATCAGGACCTCTTTCTGGGCGGCTCCAAACGCGTTCCCCCAGCCATTTATCTGCAAGAAGACGGATGGCTTCAACGCCTGAGCCCCGGGGATGATTCCCCCTGGACCCGGGTACTGCGGGATAGTATCCCTGAAAATATAAATGCGAAACTCTGCGATCTGGATGGCGATGGTATGTCCGAATTACTCATAGGTAACGGCGGATCGGATTATTTCGGCGATTCAGAGAACCTGCAGAATATGCTGTATCAAAACAAGGGCGAAGGTATTATTGCCAGACCTCTGGATCCCGGATTTGCAAACACCGCCATCCTAAGGCCCATGGATTACGACGGGGATGGGGACTTGGATGTCTTTGTCGGGAACCAGAGTATTACGGGGCGTTTTGGGCAGCTTCCCACCTCATTCCTGCTCGAAAATCAGGAGGGTAATCTGGTACCCGATTCGGGCTTTGCCGGAGAAGATCTGGGCATGGTCACCGATGCGCTTTGGACCGATTTCGATGCCGATGGTAAACCCGACTTGTTGATCATTGGCGAGTGGATGGCTCCCTTATTACTGCGCAATACCGGAGAAGGCTTTGAGCAGGCACCCCTGGATGCTCCACAAGGGCTTTGGCAGGCGGCCGCAGCCCATGACATCGACGCAGACGGAGATGTGGATTTTATCCTTGGAAATTGGGGCACCAATTCTAAATTCTCGGCAAGCGCAGCCCATCCGATGCGCATTTACCTGGATGATTTTGACCGTAACGGGAGTACCGACCCCATCCTCGCCACCCATAAGGGAGGTGCCTACTACCCGCTAAGTGGCCTGGACGATCTGGGTTCCCAGCTGGTATTCCTCCGCAAAAAATACCCGAGCTACCAGAGATTTGCAGGTAAGACTCTGGAGGAAATTTTTGAGGCTGAGCAACTGGAAGGGGCCCGCGTACTGGAGGTAAGTGAATTGCGATCCGGCTACCTGCGAAACAATCAGGGACGCTTCGAGTTTGTCCCTTTCCCGGAAGCCATACAGGTATCGCCTGTTACAAGCCTGCTCGTCTATGATTTTGACGGTGATGGCCAGGAGGAGGTCCTTGCAGGAGGAAATTATTTTGGCGTTAAACCCTATCAGGGTAAATTTGACGGATTTTCCGGAGTCCTGATTGAGGGAGAAAGCAAAATGAGTTTCGGGTATGAACTCGGACTTGATTTTGCCAACAAATCCCTGCGTGACCTGGAAATAATACAGCTAAATGGAATACCTCATTTACTCGCTGTTTTTAACAACACCACAGCACAACTCTACCAATTAAATTCAAAAGAATAAAGCGATGAAAATCAGCAAATTAATCACAATCGTACTCGTCGTGCTCCTGGTTTCCTGCGGTAAGGAACCCGAGCCCATTGACATTAGCCCGGAGCACTTTCACGCCTCAGTAGACCGGTTAACCGATATCATGGTTCACGATATCTTCAGCCCACCGGTAGCCAGCCGGGTATATGCCTACCCGAACATTGCGGCCTATGAAATCATGGCACAGGAAAACTCTGAACTCAAGTCCCTGGCAGGTCAGCTTACGGATCTCGGGGCAATCCCTTCCCCAAAAGCAGAGGCTCCGGTCAATTTCCGTGTCGCAGCCCTGGTAGCCCATATGGACCTGGGAAGGCGTTTAATCTTCTCAGAAGACCGCCTCACCACAATGCGGGATAGTCTTTATCTGGACTGGGGAGAAAAAGATGCGCAAACCTTTGAGGCTTCACGAGACTATGGCCTGGAAGTCGCTGAGTTTATCGCTGCCTGGATGGATAAGGACAACTACAAGCAAACCCGTACCATGTCCAAATTTACCGTGGATACGTCGGATCCTTCGCGCTGGCAACCAACCCCTCCGGCCTACATGGAGGGTATCGAACCCCATTGGAAGGAGATCCGCCCGTTTGTGATCGATTCGGCCAATCAGTTTAAGCCAACCCCGCCCCCTCCGTTCTCTATGGATCCGGAATCGGCCTTCTACAAAGAGGTCCGGGAAGTATATGATATTTCCAATGAAATTACGGCGAAAGGAGACGAATCTGAAGAGGTAGCCATTGCACAATTCTGGGATTGCAACCCCTATGTTTCGGTAACGCGTGGCCACTTAATGTTCGCAACCAAAAAAATCAGTCCCGGGGCACACTGGATCGGAATTACCAAAATCGCCTGCCGGAAAACAGATCGGGATTTTGACCAAACTGTCCAGGCCTACACCAAAACATCCATTGCCATTATGGATGGATTCATCAGTTGCTGGGACGAGAAATATCGCTCCAACCTGATCCGTCCGGAGACACTCATCAATGAACATATAGACGAAAACTGGAAGCCGGTATTGCAAACGCCCCCATTCCCGGAATACACCAGCGGACACAGCGTAGTTTCAAACGCAGCAGCCGAGGCCCTGACCAGTCTTTTCGGGGATGACTTTGCCTTTGACGACGATACCGAACTTGCCTACGGGTTGCCGGTGCGTTCCTTTACTTCCTTCCGCGCCGCCGCTGAGGAAGCTGCTATCAGCCGCATGTATGGAGGCATTCATTATCGCGCAGCCGTGGAAGTGGGAATTACCCAGGGTCGTAATCTGGGACGTTTCGTAGTAGGTAATCTGCAAATGGAGGAGCAATCCTCCCTGGCTCAAAATAATTCGGAAAACACAAACTAACAGGTCAAATAAAAGCCGAAATACATGAAGAAGTTTCTTATCGGAACCGTCGTTTTGGTTCTAGTAGCAGGAATCGGATATTTCTTTGTCTATCCCTATGATTATATCGTGCGTTTTGAGGCCCCTTCATTTCCGGGCACTGTTAACCAAAGCGTGAAAATCTGGCATCAGACGGCGGGTACGCTGGACTCTGAGGTAGAAAAGGGCAGTATTTTGGACTTTGAACAGGAGGTGCAGGCCGGGGATTCCATTCACCAGTACTCCTGGCACCTGGAGCCGCTTACCGACAGTACTACCCAGGTCCGTGTTGGGATTCGGGATGTCGAACACAGCCTGGCCAACCGCTGGGATGTCCTTACGGGCGGAAGTACGGTTGGAAAGATCAGCCGACGCATGCTTACGGACTATCTGGACGGACTCAATGAACACGTAGATCAGTTTAAAGTGAATATCGAGGGAATCGGTGAATTGCCCAGTACTTTCTACGCCTACGTTGAACTGGAAAGTGATCAGCACGGGAAGGCCGGGGGCATGATGGACCATTATCAGTTTATGAGCAACATAATGCTCAGCAATAAAGTGCAACTGAACGGCCCGCCTATGGTGATCGTGGATAATTGGGATCGGCAAACAGATAGCCTGAAATTCAAATTTGCCTTTCCAATCGTGCGTTCGGACAACTTACCCGAACACCCGCTGATTCAATACAAGAGGATTTTTCCGGACCGGGCTTTGAAAGCTACCTACAACGGCAATTATATCACCTCAGACCGGGCTTGGTATGCTTTATTGACTTATGCCGAAGAGCAAGGCTTTGAGGTGGAAGAAACCCCGGTAGAAATTTTCTACAACAACCCAACCCTCGGAGGCGATGCCACCCGATGGAAGGCTGAAATTTTCCTTCCGATCAAAGAAGAGGAGCAGGGAGCGACCGAGTAAGCCGTGTATTATTTTGCAAACGCAATATAAATCCCAATCACAATAACGATTACGGCGATCCCGACCGGCTTAATATATCGGTAAGGCGTAATTTCCACCTGTCGGGTATACTCCAGTTCATAAGGTTGTGCATTCGGCCTTAGTTTACCAATCAGGAGCATTATTCCCACATTGAGCAGGAAGAGTATTGCCATGACGTGCAGGTAATGCGGATAGGCGTCCGCCTGTACCTGGCGCAGCGCAGTTTCTCCAGTGATCCCGGCAGCTTCCGCCGCCGCAAGGGCACTTTCGACTCGGGAGGGACCGATGATAAACTGGCTTATGATGTAGAGTCCTGAGCCCAGGACGATGGCCACTTTGGCTGCAATAGCAGGCACCCTTTTGGTTAAATACCCTACTACAATAATCGTCAGGATAGGAATGCTGTATATCCCATTGGCTTGTTGCAGGTATTCGAATATACTTCCCGCTTTTTCAATTACCGGGGCCACGAACATGGCCGCCAGGGCCAGAACCACACCAAATATCTTCCCGTATTTCACTACAGTAGCCTCGGAAGCTTCCTTATTGATATGCTGCTTGTAAATATCGATTCCAAAAAGGGTCACGGAAGAGTTCAGGACACTGTTGAAGGAGCTCAGGATAGCCCCGAAAAGCACTGCGGCAAAGAATCCGACCAGGGCGGTCGGCAACACGGCGCGAACCAATTCGGGATAGGCCATATTACTCGAGGCCAGGCCTCCGTCAAAATAATGATAAGCAATCATCCCGGGTAGAACCAGGATAATCGGACCCAGAATCTTGACAAAGGATGCCAGCAACAAACCTTTCTGGCCTTCGGCAAGGTTCTTAGCAGCCAGGGCCCGCTGGATGATCTGCTGGTTGGTCCCCCAGTAAAAGAGCTGCACCAACATCATTCCGGTAAAAATTGTTGAGAAGGGTACTTCCTGCCAGGATTCCCCCGTTGAATCAAAACGCTTCGGATCGGCAGCCATAAGCGTATCCAGACCGCCCATAACGCTGCCATCCCCTATAGCCATCAAGCCAAATACGGGTATCATTACCCCGCCGATCAGTAAGCCCACCGCATTGACACTATCGGATACGGCTACCGCTTTTAAGCCCCCGAAGACCGCATAAATCGATCCGATTATTCCGATTCCCCAGATACATATCACAATGGCCGCAGACTCCGAAACCCCTAACAAAGTGGGTACGTCAAACATTCCACTTATGGCAACTGACCCGGAATACAGGATAACAGGAAGCAGAACCACCACGTAACCTGTGAGAAACAGGGCTGAGGTAATCGTTTTCGTAGTGACATCGAATCGTTTGGCCAGGAATTGAGGCACAGTGGTAAGTCCGCCTTTCAGATAGCGGGGCAGGAGGAACATCGCGGTGACCACCATGGTAATCGCAGCGAGGGTTTCCCAGGCCATCACGGAAAGCCCGTCGCGATAGGCACTTCCGTTGAGCCCCACAATTTGCTCAGTGGATAAATTGGTGAGCAGTAGTGAGCCGGCAATGACGCCTGCTGTCAGGCTTCTTCCTCCCAGGAAATAGCCATCGGAGGTTGCCTCATTTGTTTTACGTGTGGCCAGATAAGAAATTACCGCTACCAGAAGGGTAAATCCCACGAAGGAAAGAATGCCAATCATTTCAGTTTGTTTTGGATGGTTTAGCCATTAAATATATTAGTTTCCATTGAATTAGCCGGGAAAAAGCCTTCAGGTCCTGGTTCCGGCGTATCTTTAGGGTATGAGATCCCGGCTTCGGTGCACGCTGTTTTCCTTCAAAATGCTAACCCTGTGTTTGCTGGGCACCTCCATGGGCTGTGCACAACACGGTAAACTGGAAGTAGTGGCAGATTTTCCCAAATCCCTCAATGAAGTATCGGGAATGTGGGCTGCCGGGGAGGCAGCTGTATGGGTTATCGAAGACAGCTCCAATCCCGACCGGCTGTTCGAAGTAGATACCAGTGGTCAGCTACTTCGCAGCTTTAAAGTAAAGGGAGGAGGAAATAAGGACTGGGAAGCACTGGCGGCCGACAGCCTGGGAAATGTCTATATAGGTGATTTTGGGAATAATGGCAATTCGCGGAAAAACCTCAGGATTTATAAAGTCCCGGATCCCAGGATAGAACCCGGCGATAAAATCGATGCAGAGAGACTGGATTTTAACTATCCAGAGCAGGAAGAATTTCCACCAACTTCCGACAGCATGCGCTTCGATGCGGAGGCCCTTTTCCATTACCAGGGCATGCTCTACATCATAGGTAAAAACCGCTCCGATCCGTTCGATGGAACCGCCGATGTCTGGCGTATTCCAGATAGCACCGGAACCTATGAAGCGTCCCACATCACGCAATTACAGCTCTGCAGGGATTTCGAAACCTGCCAAATCACCGGGGCCACTTTGTCTCCTTCAGGAGAGCGCCTTGTTTTGCTTTCCTACGGCAAACTCTTCGTTTACGAGGATTTCGGAAAGAGAAGCTTCTCTCAGACCCCCCGGGTAATTGACCTGGAAACACGGTCTCAGCTCGAATCGATAAGTTTTGTGACGAATACCCTGCTCTATCTGGCCGATGAGCGGTCGCATGGCCGGGGTGGTAATCTGTATCGGTTTGAACTGCCTTACCCCGCCTTTAAAAAATAAATCCAAACCCGAAGGTAAAGCGGAAACCATCGGCTCCGTGAAAGAGCGCAGCATTCAGATTGAGCACATCCAGGCTGTTGATGAAGAAGCCTCCCCCGTAGGAATTGTGCCAGCGGGAAGAAGCATCGCCGGGTTGCCAGACCCGACCATAATCGAAGCCTGCGAAGATACCGGGATTCACGGGGAGGACACCGGTGCGCGTGCGGGAGAATTGCCAACGCAGATCCGTTAGCTGGTAATAGGCAGTTTTCCCGGTAAAGCGCTGAAAGCGATAGCTCCTGGGGCCATCGTTTGCCCCGATCTGAGCGCCCTGATAAAACTCATACCCGTTCCCAATATTGAAATGGGCCTTCCAACGTGTAGCCAACACCAACGATTCCGAGCGATTCAGTTTATGGTCCAGACTCAACTCCGGAATGACAAACCCAAAGTTGCCGCTATCTTCCAGGCGCTGGGTGTAACCCGCCTCCAGCCCTACGCCCAATCCTATAGTCGGAAATGCCGGATTGTTGCGGTTTTCATAGGAATACGCTCCAAAAATATTGAGGAAGCCCAAACCGGATTCTTCCCCGTTATCCTGATAAAAGGTGTTTACAAAACGATCCGTGGTTTCTTCGACGGTAACCCGCTCATATCCTGCCCCCAATCTCAGGCTTCCTCCTAAAGGTCCCCGCCATCTCAGGGCTGGGGTAAATCGAAAAATACGTGTGCGCACCCGGTTGTAATCCAGGCCGAGTTCATCGTCCGGATTCTCGGTTTCATTTCCGAAACCAAAGAAGTTCCGGGTAAAATTAGGACTGGTATACCGCGTCTCCAGCTCCAGGTTCCACCGGCCAAATAATCCGGCAAATTCTCCGGTATACCTGAGGTCATAGCCACTGGTAGCCAGGAAAAAACCAGCGCTGACGGAATGTTTTGCCGTAAACGGATTCCTGCGAAAGCCCATACGCATAAACGAATAGCTCGCACCCAGGCTAAAGCCATCGTCGGGGTTGAATCCGAGTGATGGAATCCAAAGGTTCGTATCTCCGGAAGGCTGTAACGGCTGGAAGGTATTGATCTGGTAGTTATCCGTAAGCACCTTCCGGGCCCTGAGCCCTTCTCCGAAATCTGATTTTTTGCTTTTGAAATCAAAGATCGTTGTCCGACCCCCTTTGCCACCGCTATACTTTTCACGACCCAGACCCCCGATTATCCGTACCCGGATGCGATTGCCCGCCGGCACATCGATTTCGAATTCGTCTTTGTCGTCCAGGCCGTAGATCTGTATTTCGCGGGTTTGCTCCGGATAGAATACCCGATCTACAAACTGTTTCTCCGGCTTGCCGTCGATAATCCGATAGGCTTGCACCCGTACGCCCTTTTCAGGGGTTCCGGTAACGCGGAAATAGTCGTCCTTATCGGTGCCGAACAGCAAGGGCTCCCGCTGAAGAATTTCGTGATATTCGGCAGCGAAGGCCTCCAATTGTTCCAGGCGAAGGAGCAGGATTCGCTGGATTTCCTCCAGGCGCTCATCCTGGACCTCAACGGGCATGGCCGAAAGGGACTTCCTGATGAGTTCCGAATTCAGGGTACTCCTGATACGCCGGGCCTGGGCAAGCCATTGCTCCCGTTCCGAATTGCTCAGTAAGATGCGATCCAGGGGGAAGGGATTGGTATTGAAACTGCGCAGATTTCGAATTTCCTCATGGAAGCCCTCCATTTTTTGAACAGCTGGAACCAATCGAGTCAAAACGCCCCCGATCCACCCATCGCCGAGTATGGAAAATACCTGATCCCGGTCGCGGGGAATGGGCTTATAAACCACACTGTCCGAATATTTAAACTCCGCCCAGCGCCACTGATCCTGGTGCCGGTCCCAATCCCCCACCAACATATCGAAGAGGCGGGCCCGGATATAACTTTCTTTGTCGATGCGGTATTTCTCGTCTTCCCGAAGTTTTTCCAACATGTCCCGGGTACTTTCGATGTCCTTGGCGAACCCGAAACTCGCCAACTCCTCGTGCCCTTCCGAAGGATGTTCCTCGATCATATAGAGCTCGTCGCCAAAATCATCGTTGTAGCGCCCCAATGCGGGTTGTCGCGGCACGTAGAACAAACGGGGATTGGTGTGGTAGATATCCAGGGAATCCATGAGCAGATCCAAGGCGTACGGGGCATAGGGATGCGCCCCGGTATATATATCCTCCAGCAGGTTTTCAGTGACCGTATTATCGAGTTGGCCCATCACAAACTGATTCTGGAACACCATTGCCTGCAGGTTCTGCTGGGCCTGTTTCCGCATGGCGCGCATCACGTATTGTTTGCCACTGGCGTGTTCAAGGCGCAGGGATTTGGATTGCTGTCCACCCCCCTTGCGAACCGGCACCAGTCCGCCGTATAGGGTGTCGATGGCCACAACAGGTACTTCGACCTGCCTGCCGTAATACTCCCGGTATCGCTCCCCCCAGAGCTTGCGGTAAAACCCGCTCTTCTCTATTTCCTCCTGGGTATAAATCGACGCCTTTACCTTTGGCGATCCGGACTTTGAAGCTTCAGCCGTACTAACAGTCCCGGTGGGCCGGGCATTGGCCTGGAACTGTGGACTGTCCGGTAAATAATTACTGATATCACCCTGCACTAACGGAGGCTGGTAAGGACCAAAAAGCTCAGTCCTATAGGCAAGGGTCTCCTCCCCGCTGTCCGCAACTGTATAGTACCGTACATCGGTTTGTCCATCCTCCATGAGATCTACTACCGCATAACCCCGCTGCCCTGTGGAAAACAAACTGCCTCCCGATAAGTTGGTAGATCCTTTCTTTGCCCCGGCCCCACTTACAATTTGCTGCAGGCCGTCTTCCCGGATAAATTGCAGGGTGTGCTCGTGGCCTGAGGCCAGGATTACGCGTTCTCCGAATTGGGCCAGCGTCCGAACACGCCGTCTCAAGTCGGTATAGCGCTTGTGGTAGAGATCTTCCGGCGAAACGCCGCCCGTAGTACGTACCAGATTGATCAGACTCCCCAATACGGGTAGCGGCCCAACTTTCTTTTTGGGATAGAGTTGCTGTTGGAAGCTAAAATACCCCCCGTGCTCCCCATAACTATACATGGGATGGTGGAGTGCAAGCAGGATCGTGCGCTCGGAGTATTTTTTGATTTCGCTTTCCAACTCGGCCAGAAACACCTGGCGGCTCTTGATTTCACAATCGTCATTTATGGTTGGCTTACGGTCCCAATTGGTAATGTACCATTCGGAGTCGACGACTATCAGCACAACGGAATCCGACAATTCTTCGACTTCAATAGGGCATCCATTTTCAGGGAGGAAAACATCCTTCTCATCCAGGACATCTTCTACGTATTTCTCCTGACGCTTCAGGCCCTTGACCCCCTCGCTATACCAATCGTGATTCCCGGGGATAAAAACTGTTCTTCCATTGAAGTCGGATACCGTTCCCAGCTGGGCATCCAGGTGATACTTTGCTTCGGCATAGTGCTGAGGATCGTCCTTGGGATCGGGGAGGCCGGAGGGATATATGTTATCTCCTAAAAATACAGCCAGTGCCGGGGCCTCATTCTTCCCGAGACGATCTTTAAATCGCCTGAGAACAGGATTGGGTCCATCGGCAGGGGAAAGTCCGGCATCGCCAATGAGAAACATCCGATAGGCCGGGGTTGTAGTTGCCCCGGTAGTCGATGTCTCAGGAAGCGGCAGCCCTTCTCCTTCGGCATATTTGGGGCTATAGGTGGCGCAGGAAACCAGCATGGCCGTCATAAAGAGGGTCAGCGCAACTGCCCTGAAACGCCTTAACCCTACCCGGTGAAAATTTTGTACTTTGGATTGCACTAAATGCCAGCTATGAGTTCGTTGTTGACCGCCGTTGAAAATTATGCCACCCAATTACTTTCAGAGGCCCTGGACCAGAGTTTCCTCTACCACAACTTAAGGCATACCCAGCGGGTTGTACAAAGTACAAAAGAATTGACAGATGCCCTTGGCGTGAAGGATGAGGATGCCGAAAACCTGCTGCTTGCCGCCTGGTTCCACGATACCGGTTTTACCAAAGGACACGAGGAACACGAGGAAAGCAGCTGTGAGATAGCTACGGCATTCTTTGAAAAAGAAGGGGTTAAGCCAGATAGGATTGAAGCGGTCAATGCCCTGATCCGCGCCACAAAACGCTTTTACGAACCCGAGAATCTACACCAGGAAATTCTTCGGGATGCAGATACTTCCCATTTCGCACAAAAAAGCTACCGGGAAACTGCCGAGTTATTGCGCAGGGAATTAGCCCTGCTGAACATTGCCCATTACGACGATACGGAATGGCGAGAAGCCAACATTACCATGCTCCGTACCGAACACCGGTTTTACACGGATTACGCCATTGAAAACTGGCAGGCCGGAAAAGACGATAATGTCGGCCGATTGCTTAAGGACAAGAAAAAACGCCTGAAGCTGGCCAAGAAGGAAAAACTCAAGGCCAAGTTTAAGAGCGAGAGCCCGGAAAGGGGAATTCAGACGCTCTATCGGGTGTCTATGCGTAATCACTTGAAATTGAGTGATATAGCAGACACAAAAGCCAATATCCTCCTGTCTGTAAACGCCATTATCATCTCCCTGGTGATCGCCAACCTGATTCCGAAATTGGACAATCCCTCCAACGACTACCTCCTGGTTCCTACCATCATATTCCTGATCTTCAGCATCATCTCCATGTCGCTTTCCATCATTGCGACGCGGCCCAATATCACTTCGGGAGAATTTACCAAGGAGGATGTGGCCAATCGGAAAGTAAATCTCTTGTTCTTCGGAAATTTCCACAAAATGAAGCTGCCGGATTATGAATGGGCCATGCGGGAGCTGATCCAGGACAAGGATTATGTGTACAACACCCTAACCAAAGATCTTTACTTTTTGGGCCTGGTACTAAACCGCAAGTACAAACTTTTACGCCTTACCTACACCATTTTCCTGGCGGGGATGATCCTATCGGTAATTGCTTTCTTTATTGCCCTGAAGTTCTTTGGGCCGGATCGAAGTATCCTGGAGCTTGCAGCCTGATCAGTTCCGGACTAACCTTCGAGTTCCTGCATGAGGTCGTCGTAGGTGTAGAGCTCCTTTTCACGAGTTCTGTCTTCCCCATCTTTGCGATAGAGAATTTCCGCACGGATCGCTTTAAGACCGGCTACTCCCTGCAATCCTTCGAGCTCTACAATCTCGATATTATTGGTAAAAAATCCTTTGGATTTCAGGTAAGTGATGTAGCGCAGATACTCTACCTCATCTTCCTTCTGGGAATAAATAATGGATAGTTTTCCCGCCTGGGTTAATCGCTCCCGGGTTCCCTTTATCAGGGATTTATCGATCCGTTTTTTGATGACTTCGTACCGCGCATTGTAGGTGCCATCCACATCGAAGCGTTTTTCGTCCTGCCGGAAGCGGATCGAAAGGGAGGTATTATAGACCAGGATCAGGGAGGCCACATCCAGGGGTACGGGTAGCTGACCCTTGAGATTGTAATGGGCATTTTCCATCTCCACCAAAACCTGCAATTGCCATAACTTGAGATTGGCCAGGTAAAGCGGGTTGTAATTCTGGTTTTCTGCCAGGGAATCCCCGATATACATATTGTGTTCTACCCCGTCGGTCTTATAGCGCTCAAAATAATGGGGGAACATGCTTTGCGCATCCCGCTGGCGATGGTCGAGCAAACCGGTTAGGGTCTTATTGATCTTGCTTACACTCTGGTCGTAATTCCTGCGGTGGTCGTAATAAGATCCGGTAGCAGGATCCATGTCTGCTTCGTAGCTTTCGACTGCTACCCGATACTTTGGATCCAGGGTTTTGATATGATCAAAAACAGGATTGATCTCCTCCTGTACAAACTTGAAAATTCCCTGTTCGCTGTTGGTATGCAGGTATTCCTTAATCTCGTCCAGGTGTTTGTTCACCCGGAAAATCAATTCTTCATAGACCGGCAGACCAGTTCCTTCCGCCACCAGCATCAGGATATCCAGTATTTTGGATAAATGGATCATCAGGTCTTTCTGAATGGCGGCGTTCCTCGCTGTAGAGGACTCCCGAATATCCACCTGACCATAGAGCGGACTCACATTGTCGAAACGTATTTCCCCGAAAGCCGGTTCCCTTCCTTCGAGTCGCTCCTGGATAAATTTTCGGGCCTCATCCTTGAACTTCCAAAGTACAGATTCGTGTACCGTGGTGCATTCGTGCTGAATTACAGCGTCGATCAGGTTTTCCTCTTCTATTTTAGAACGGACCACAGCAGAGACGATATAAGGCATGACATCGTCTAATTTGGTGGCATTTACCCCATTGAGGGTATTGGGTGTTTCGGAAACAATTTCCAAAATCCCGAGCAGGTTGTCCTCATTGGCAATCGGGGCAAAAATGCAACTTCCGATGCCTTGCTCCATGAGGTTATCCCAAAAGGGCTCTCCCTGTGCTTCCTCGTGGATACGGGCTACATCCGGTATAACGAAGTACGACTTATCGGAAAGCAGTTTTTTATAGGAACCTGAGCATAGCGCTTCAGAACATTCGGCCATTTCCTTATTGCCCAGGATAAAGCTTTTAAAGCCGGATCCGTAAACCCGTTCAAAGCTCTCCTCTTTGGCGTTGTAGGTAGCAAAACCTACCCTGAGATCGGTTTGCTTGAAAAATGATCGGAAGGTATCCTGCAGGTCGGACATGAAGTTCTCATTCCCCCGCTTATCACTGGCAATCAGTTCAGACTTTATGGAGGAGATAGAATGCTCGGCAGTAACATTAAACATGTTCGCCAGCACAAAACCTTTCATCACGAAACATCCGGGAGGAAATTTTGACTTCCAGATTTCCACATCTTCAGGATGCTCCAAAAGTTCATCAACATCGCTCTGGGTGATTTCTGGCGTATTTTCTGTGGGAATGATGTCTACAAAATCCGCGTTGTACATCACGCGATAGTAGTTTATGACCCCATTGGCATCCGGAATCTCGAAAAAGTAAGGCCGGGAATAGTCCAGGGAATACCCATAATAAAAATTGAGGATCACGGTACAGGCCATGATGTAGTCGAAATCCTCCTCGTTACTGTTGCGGAGGTTCGGGGTGAAATCGTCCCCTGCTGCCTTGAGAATTCCCTGAAGCCGGGGCGAAGGCATGAATAAAATATTGTGATACGGCAGTGAAAGTGCCTTGATCTCATTTTTCCCGAGAACCCCGGAGAACGCATCCTGGAGTACAATTTCCAGAACATCCCGGTAGGTTTCCAGCTTGGTCACATCGTCGAATCCTTCGCGGAGTTCGGGTATGGCGGCCTGTGCCTCCAGGATAAGACGCGCGTGCTCCTTTTGCCAGTCGTTACCGGTTTTCAGAAGCTCATCGTAATACCTGAGGTACTTATCAAAGCTGACGAGATATTTTGCGGGAGATTCCTGCTGCATTCCCCAAATTTTAACCCATTAGTCTCAATGGGGAGGATAAAATTACAAAATTGCCCCTAAATCGGTTGAAATTCCTCGATCAACGGCCCGGTAGTCTTGGTATGTTTCCATCATTTTTTGGATATTTATAAAAAAAGTCATGTCTACTAAGCGGCGTCTGGGCAGGGCCTATGACCAGGCCAGGATTGTCCCGTTCGACGATACTTCCCGAATAATCTTTTTCAGCGATTGCCATCGGGGGGACAACTCTTTCGCCGACGATTTCTCCAATAACCGCAACATCTATTTTCATGCCCTCAAGCACTATTACCGGGAGGGTTTCCAGTATATGGAACTGGGCGATGGCGATGAGCTTTGGGAAAACATCCACTTCGAATCCCTTTTCGAAGCCCATAAGAATGTCTATGGCCTGTTGCGTAAATTTCATCTGGAAAAACGCCTGTTTATGATTTGGGGCAACCACGACATGGTATATCAGGACCCCGCCTATGTAGAAAAGCACCTGAGCAGTTACTTTGAACCCATCGATGGCAAGGACAAGGAACTATTCGAAGGGATTCGCTATGAAGAGGCCATTCGACTACAACACACGGAAACCGGACAGGAAATATTTTGTTGCCACGGACACCAGGCCGACTGGTGGAATTATACCTTCTGGCGGTGGAGTCGATTTTTAGTACGCGTGTTATGGAAACCGCTGCAGGTGTGGGGGATAGCCGATCCTACTTCCCCCGCAAAAAACTATCGGGAACTCATCCGGATCGAAAAGCGAATCAAGCGCTGGATCCTGGATCGCAACCTCCTGATGACTATTGTGGGGCATACCCACCGGCCCCGGTTCCCGGAACCTGGGGAAATCCCGCTCTTTAACGATGGAAGCTGTGTACATCCCAGAAGTATTACGGGGATTGAAATTTCAGAAGGAAAAATCAGCCTCATCAAATGGCAAATAGCCACTACGGAAGAAGGCATTTTGCAAGTGGTTCGGAAGCTGCTTGAAGGTCCTGAAAAACTATCAGACTACGCTGCAATTAAAAAGTCATGACCGAGCTTGGGGAACTCATCGAACAAATTCCGCTGCGGCATAACCTGGTCTCCTACCTGGTTTTTACCGGCGCTTTTATGGGCCTGCTACTGGCCGGCGTCATCGCGTTTCGGGCACCGCGGGAAAATCGGTCCCTTACCTATTTTGCCTGCTTTATCGCCTGTGTTTCCCTGGTTACCCTGGATACCTTTCTCTGCTATACCGGGTGGATGAAGTACTCCCTGGCCTGGAACGATTCCACCGAACCCTTAACCCTGCTCATCGCACCGCTGATGTATTTGAGCGTACGATTTCTGGTCTTGCGCAGACCCTTGAAATTGCAATGGATTTTCCTGCATATTGCGCCTGCCGTGCTCTATGCCCTGTCCCAAATCGGCTATTATACCCAACCCCTTTCAGTTAAATACAATGCCTACAAAGGGGCTTATTTCAAGGACCTTCCTTTTGTCGCGGTACCCGACGGCACCACCTACGGTTACGCCCTGATCAAGAACCACCACCGCTGGTTATTATTATTGAGTTTTTCGGCCTATGGCATCCTAACCTTTTGGACCTGGTTTAAAAATCGAAAGTCCTTTGGGTCTCCCGCCTCCGGGGTACGAATATCCAAGTATCGCTTTTCCAGCTACATCCTGATCCTGCTGTTCATTGTATTTGCACTTCTGCTGGGGGTATACATTAATTTCAAAGACGATAGCGGGGACCACTTTATTACCCTGCTCACCTTTGCGATTATGGCATTTACCATCGTGGTTTTCGTATCCGAATCCCGATTCTTCCAGCAAACCTGGTTGCTCGATAAGTATGAAACCCAGGGAGCGGCCGACCGGGATCTGGATCTGGAAAAACTCAAGGCCATCGTGAGTGATCCCGAATTCTTTACCGCACATGATGCCTCCCTCAACGGAGCTGCCCAGGCGTTGGAAATCCATGCCAATAAGGTAAGCCGTCTCGTCAATCAGGGTACGGGGGGAAACTTTAACGACTACCTCAATGGATTTCGCGTGAATCTGGCCTGTGAACGCCTTCGAAGTACAGACTACAAACAACTGACCATTGAGGCGATCGGGAAAAGCGTAGGGTTCCGCTCAAAGTCTGCCTTTTACGAGGCCTTTAAGAAGCATCGCGGCATGTCGCCTTCACAATTTATGAAGGGGACATCGACCTCCTAAAGCGTCCGGAATCTCAATTTCATACATCTCAGGCCCCGAAATCCGGGGATTTCTCAATTTCAGCGGTCATCTTTGCTTCAAATCATTTTATCATGGCACACACAAGGAGATACGATTTGGACTGGTTACGCGTCGGGGTTTTTGCCCTGCTCATTTTCTACCACGTAGGGATGTTTTTTGTTCCCTGGGGCTGGCATATTAAAAACGACATCATCTATCCCGAACTCAGATGGCCCATGCTCTTTGTGAATCAGTGGAGGCTGCCCATCCTGTTTGTGATCTCAGGAATGGGTACCTATTATGCCTATGGACTCCGTTCCCCAGGAGCCTACGCCAAAGAACGCCTCTACCGGCTTTATATACCCCTCGCCTTCGGGATGCTCTTTATTGTTCCCCCACAGATCTACATCGAACGCCTTGCCACAGGTGCCTTCAACGGGAGCTATTTCGATTTCTGGCCTATGCATGCCTTTTCCGGCGGACCTTATCCCGACGGGAACATCAGCTGGCACCATCTCTGGTTTCTGCCTTACTTGTTGATATTCTCTTTGATCCTCGCCAGGCCTTTCAAACGCCTGAGGGAACGTCCATCCCGTATCGTCACCTGGGTAAAAAACTGGTTGAGCACGCCCTGGGGTTGGCTTTATTTCTGTATCCCCCTCTTTCTTTATGAGGTACTGCTGGAACCGTTTTTCAATGTAACCCACGCCCTGATAGGCGACTGGTTTGCGCTGGCCTCCTTTGGATCCCTCTTCTTTTTTGGGTTCCTGCTGATCAGCGCCGGGGACGTTTTCTGGGAGCATGTACGGAAATACCGGAAGCGCAACTTCCTGATGGGATGCTTCCTTTTTGCTTCCCTGATCTTTGTCTGGTATTTCGAAGACGGTCTGGCCCGCCACCTGGTCGAAGGAGCTCTTAAAGTAGTGAATATATGGACCTGGATTTTTGTATTATTCGGGTATGCCTCGGTTTGGCTCAATAAACCCAGCGCCCTGCTGAGCTACTGCAACCGCGCTGTCTATCCATTTTATATCCTGCACCAAACCATTACCGTAATCCTGGCTTACTATCTTATGGATGTGGATTTGGGGCTATTTTGGGAATTTACACTCCTGACTGTCGGTACCTTTGGAATTAGCTGGTTGTTGTATCACTTCCTGATCCGGCCCGTTCGCCTGCTGCACCCGGTTTTTGGGTTAAAGCGAAGGAAAAGCATTCCCGTCTCCGAGCCTGTCGGAAAATAGTATCTTAGGGCCGCAACCTTAAGAAACGACCATGCCCATATTGATTGTCGCAGGGGGAATCCTGTTGTTATTCCTGCTGATTGCCCGTTTTAAACTGAATGCCTTTCTGGCCTTTATAATTGTTTCCCTGGGGGTAGGACTCGCACAAGGGCTAAGCATCCCAGACTTAATCGATGCCATCAAACAGGGTATTGGCGATATCCTCGGTTCCCTGATCCTGATCCTGGGACTTGGGGCCATGTTAGGTAAGCTGGTGGCCGATAGCGGTGCAGCACAGCGAATTACCTCCGTACTGGTCGATCGCTTCGGCAAAAAGAACGTTCAATGGGCCGTTGTGCTAACCGGGTTTATCGTCGGGATCCCGATGTTTTATTCTGTAGGCTTTGTAATTCTGATCCCCCTGGTATTTACCATTGCTGCTTCCACAGGCCTGCCCTTGCTCTATGTGGGAATCCCCATGCTGGCGTCCCTTTCGGTAACCCACGGATACCTTCCTCCGCATCCGGCACCTACTTCTATCGCCGAGATGTTCCAGGCCGATTTTGGCAAAACCCTCCTCTACGGGATCATCGTAGCCATCCCGGCTATAGTCGTGGCCGGACCGATCCTTTCCCGAAGGTTCAAAAACATCAAGGCGAGCCCGTTGAAAGAATTTGTAAACCCGGTATTGTTGAAGGATCACGAGATGCCCGCTATGAGCACCAGTATCCTCACCGCCCTGTTACCTGTTATCCTCATTGCCTTGGCTGCTTTGGGTGGGCTTTTGCTTTCCGAAGGTCATTGGCTCAGGGATATCCTGGAAACCCTGGGAGATCCGGTGATTGCCATGCTGCTTGCCGTTCTGCTGGCCATCTTTACCCTTGGCCTCAGCAGGGGACGTACCATGGAACAAGTCATGAATTCCCTGGGGGAAGGGGTTACCGGGGTAACGATGATCTTTATGATTATCGCCGGTTCCGGCGCCCTGAAGCAGGTCCTGGTGGCCAGTGGGGTCAGTGCCTATATCGGGGAAGTCATGCAGGAATCTTCCATTTCGCCTTTGCTGCTCGGTTGGGGGCTGGCTACATTGATTCGCGTCTGCGTGGGCTCCGCCACCGTTGCAGGTCTTACAGCCGCAGGAATCATGCTTCCTCTGGTTCAGGGAGGAGGGGTCAGTCCGGAGTTGATGGTTCTGGCCATTGGTTCAGGTAGCCTAATGTTGTCCCACGTGAACGATAGTGGCTTCTGGTTATTCAAAGAATATTTCAGCCTCAGCGTAAAAGATACCCTCAAAACCTGGACCGTTATGGAAACAGCGGTAGGGGTCATGGGCCTTGTCGGCGTGCTGATTCTAAATCAATTCATAAGTCTTTAGTGCATGTCTTTTCCTCTTGAAAGTAATTCAGGTCAATCCCCGGAAAGCCTCCCCTGGTATGCCTTAAATGAACCTGAAAAACACGGCAGCCCGGCCCTCCTGGTATATCCCGAGCGCATCAGGCACAACATACGCCGGATGATCACCCTGGCCGGTAGTCCGGACCGGCTACGCCCGCATGTGAAAACCCACAAGACCAAGGAAATCGTGGCCATGCAGCTGGAAGCGGGAATAGATAAGTTCAAATGCGCGACACTTTCCGAGGCCGAAATGCTTGCGGAATGCGGGGTAAATGACATCCTGCTGGCCTATCAACCGGTAGGCCCGGACCAAATGCGGCTCCTGGAGCTATTTCGCAATTATCCAGACGTCAGGTTCGCAGCGCTGGTAGATAATACGCAGGTCCTGCAACAACTTGGTGCGCTTTGGGCAGCAGAGCAGCGACCTCTTGGTATTTACCTGGACCTCAACACGGGTATGAACCGCACCGGGGTTACACCCGGCAAGGAAGCCGCGGCATGCTACATGGCCATTAGGACCTATCCCGGGCTGGAGCCTCATGGATTCCACGCTTATGATGGCCATCTGCGAAATCCCGATCCATCACAGCGGCAGGCCGATAGCGACCAGGCGTTCAAAGCCGTAGTTTCGCTCAGGGAATCCCTGGAACAAGCGGGCTATCCGGTACCCGTCGTGATTGCAGGAGGTTCTCCCAGTTTTCCAACCCACTTGTATCGGGAATCCGTTATTTTGAGTCCTGGGACTACCCTGCTATGGGATGCCCGCTATGGTTCGAGTTTCCCGGAAATGGGCTTCCTTCCGGCAGCCGTCCTCCTCACCCGGATAATCAGCAAACCAGCCCCCGGAATCCTCTGTCTGGACCTGGGGCACAAAGCCATTGCCCCTGAAATGCAATTTCCACGCGTAGCCCTGCTGGGCCTGGAAAATAGCACACAAACCGGGCAAAGCGAAGAACACCTTGTAGTGGCCTATGAGCAAGCCGAAAATCTTGCAATCGGGCAGGAGGTCTATGGCATCCCCATGCACATTTGTCCTACGGTAGCGAAATATCCCCAGCTTCTGGTGGTCGAAAACCACGCCGTAACGGACAGCTGGAAGGTTGCTGCCCGGGATTACCAGGCGCATATTTAACAGCAATTTAGAGCAGTCCGGCAAGGTATTTGCTAATTTTACGTTAGCTAAAAAGAAAACGGGTACGCCTTGCGGTGCCCCATTTGCTATGAGACTACTCCTAATTTTCATTGTTTGCATATGCTGTAGCTCCCCTGCTTTGGCCCAGGGCGATTTACCGGATCAGCGGTCTATTGAAACACTTCCGGAGAATCCGGATACTGGAGTTAGTCCTAATGCCAACACCAATAGTGGCTTGAGAATTCCTGCTTCCCTGGACCGGGCAGCCGGGTTTGAAATCGAGAAAAAGCGCAATGAGGTTAAAATGCTACCGGACAGGGAATTGAAACAGGCCGGACACGACCTGGTGCTTTCGCCCAATATTGAAGCTCCCGGCAAGGGTAAAGGGAGTGAGCACTACGGGGATATGTACCTGGGGGATTTCAAAACTACCGCTAAGTTTGTGGGCATTGTTTGCCGGGATCATGAATTCGTAGATGGGGATCGGGTTCGCATTTACGTCAATGGCCGGGTTGCAGAACACAATATCCTGCTTACAGGGGCCTACAAAGGGATTAATGTGGAGCTCGACCGGGGATTTAACCGTTTGGAATTCGAAGCCCTCAATCAGGGATCTACCGGTCCCAATACCGCTCAGATCGACGTCTATGACGAAAAAGGCCAGTTGCTCTACTCCAACAAGTGGCTCTTGTCGACAGGCTCCAAGGCCTCCCTCATTATCGTCAAGGAAGGGGAAAACTAATCCCCGCCGCGCTGCCCCGGGTGGTATCGCTCTTGTTCACGCGCTTCGACATCCTCCTTATAGAACGGAACTTCCTTAAAGTTTACATCGGCGTAGTCCTGCGCCTGATCATCGAAATGAGGAGACTCCGGATCACCGGATTGCCCTCCGGCCAGTATCGATTTGGCCCGGACCTTATCCCCGAATTCAACCACCGCTACAAAACTGTTTCCCCGGGTACCGTAAATGCGCTTGGTGTTGTTGTGGTAGCGGGCGCCGTAAGCGGCCAGGGCTCCCCATCGCCCGGAGGCAAAACCGATAGGCATACTGGGCAGGGAATCATTAAAGGCCTGGCGGATGGAACCGTCGAGGCGTTGGTAGCGATTCACTTCCCCCCAGGGAATAAGCGTAGCTCCAAAATCGGCCTCCAACTGCTCCAGAACATCCTGAAAAACTTCCAGCCTTTCCGTAAGGGGAGAATCTGTTCCCAGGTATTGCGTAAAGGCCATCCCGCTCATTTGCCGCCATTCTTCCCGGGACATCTGCGCCGGTTTTTGCGCCTGCCGATCGTAACGATCCCCATAGAAATGGGCAAGGGTCATGGCAGCAGATTCCTCCCCGGTTCGAAAATCCCAGGCCCGGAGCGCTTCTATCGCTGCTTCAAATTCCGGGGAATCTAATGCTATTTTAGCCCGCGCGCTTTCCGTCTCTCCCTGTTCAGCGGCCCGGCGGTCGATTCGCGTTTGAAGCAGGTCCAGGCCGTTGCTGGCCTTATACAGATCATAAGCCTCCAATATCCCGGGAATAAGAATTTCAAAGGCGGGGAGGTAGGGATCGTAGGCCAGGCTTATCAGGTTGTCCAGGGTATACCCCGAACGGTCTGTCAGCAACTCTACAGCGTGTACCCCCCGGTAATTTTCCCGGTTCATAGTCATGTATTCCGGATAATCTTCTGCCTTAGGACTGTATTCCAAAGCTGCCGTATAGGGCGTTGAGTTACAATTCTGTAACCAGCCGTTACCCGGGTTCAGCAGGTGGATGCTTTCATCAACGGTATGCAGGCCCTGCCAATCAGTAGCCGGATCACTCCCGTCTACCGGCTTGCGGTAATTAAACTGAGGATCGCGCTTGGGTATGAAATTCCCGTGGAAATACGCGATGTTTCCTTCCGCATCGGCATATACCGTATTGTTAGAAGAATTCGTCCGCAGGTCCATCATCTTGCGAAACCCTGAATAGCCCTCCTGCTTGGTTCGGGTATAGGATTGCTCCAAAGCCGTTGCAGGCTCCCACATCATTGCCGTGGCAACCGGGCGTCCATTGGAACTATGGGTAATAGGTCCGTGATGGGTATGATACAGGGGGAAGGTTTTTTGCTTGATCCCATCCCCATCCTTGTAGGAGAGGGTAACTTCGGAGGATTCGACCGGGCGGAACTCTTCGCCAAAGGCATACATGGGCTGCTCTTCAATCCAGGTAATATCCTCTTCGAATTCATCGATCACATCGGTATAGGTGGAAGTATGCATCCAGCCCGTTTTTTCGTTAAATCCCTGATAGATAAAAAACTGCCCCCAGGTAACGGCTCCGTAGGCATTCAACCCTTCTTCGCTCACCATATGGACTTCCCCCCGGAAATAGAAAGAAGTATGCGGGTTGATCAGCAACAGGGTATTGCCGGACTCCGTTAGCTCCCCGGATATGGCTATTCCATTAGATCCTGCGGGCTCTACCGGAAGAAGCCTGCCGTTTGCGCTATAAGCCTCCAGTCCCGGAATGGGTTTACTACTGTTTGCGGCAAACAGGCTTTCAGTATGCTCGCTGTTGCCTGGAATCGAAGCAGCCTCCTGCATTGCAGATTTCGGTTTCAGAAATGGGAGCGGCAGCGAATCATTCGCATATAACGCCTCGAGACGGCGGGTACTGACCCGCTCGATATCTCCGCCAATCGACCCTTCACTGAAATACATGGGCATCCAGGGCTCAAAACGGGTAAGGAGCCGGGGCGTTACTTCCGGATGGGTATGCAGGTAGTAATTGATTCCATCGGCGAAGGCCCGGCAGAGCTCCTGCAACCAGGGGGGACTGCTTTCATAGGCAGCTATCGCCTCTTCCTGGCTCATGAATAATCGGGCGCGCAGATCGCTGTAGAGGGCTTCCTCCCCTTCGACTTCCGCCAGCCGGCCTATAGCCCAGATGTAATTCTGCTCTACCCGGTTAAAGTCGTCTTCGCACTGGGCGTAGAGCAAGCCAAAAACCGCATCTGCATCGGTCTTCCCATAGACATGGGGAACGCCAAAATCATCTCGTATGATTGTAATGCGATTGGCCTGGGCTTCCCATTTCGAGATTTCGGAATCTCCCTGGGAAGTTCCGGTATTTATTTGGGAGTTCCCGGTTTCTGTTTGTTGTCCACAGCTTAATAGCAGGCAGGGCAGGATTGCCAGGAGGAAGGCTCGTTTCATCCGGTTGGTTTTAAAGTTTCCGTAAGTTAAGAAAAAGAGGAGTGTACCTGAGCATTGAGGACCACCCGGGAAGGTGCGCTTAGGATTCCGGTGCGATTTCCACCTCCAGGCCCTCCAGGGAATCCGTCAGGTGGATCTGACACCCCAGGCGGCTGTTGTCGCGAACATGGAATGCCTCGGAAAGCATGGCCTCCTCCTCATCGGATTTTTCCGGTAGCGGGTGCTCGCTCTTCACATAACATTGACAGGAAGCGCACATCGCCATCCCTCCACAAATTCCAATGGTACCCTCCGGAGCTAATTCATAGGCCCTGATGAGTTCCATCAGGTTCATGTTCATATCGGTAGGTGCGTCAACCTGGTGCGCTGTGCCCTCCCGATCGGTGATGGTGATTTTTACTTCGCTCATAGCAGTGTAGTCGGTTAAAACTCCCTTTACTTTCTTAATCGATTGAACGCACTACAGCTTTAGGAGCTTCCTTGCGGGAACCGTCAAAACCGGTGATACCCCCCACAGTGGTGTATTTCATCACATAGCGCTTGTCGGGGTAAATGCGTTGATAGGCGCTCTGGCACATTAGTGTAGCCTCGTGGAAACCGCAAAGGATTAACTTGAGCTTGCCGGGATAGGTATTCACATCTCCAATGGCATAAACCCCGGGAATATTGGTTTGATAATCCAGGGTGTTATCGACGCGGATGGCGTTCTTTTCAATTTCCAAGCCCCAGTTGCCTATGGGACCCAGTTTTGGAGACAAACCAAAAAGCGGGATAAAGGCATCGATTTCAAGGCGTTCGGCTGCCTCTTCACTACCTGTGATCTGGACTTCGGCAAATTCTACCTTGCCATCGCCCCCCAACCCGACGATTTCGGCTGGTGTGATCAAACGAATCTTCCCACTGTCTTTTAGTTCCTGGACCTTTTCCACAGAATCCAACGCCCCTCGGAATTCAGTGCGCCTGTGAATAAGGGTCAACTCGGAGGCTATATCGGCAAGGAAAATGCTCCAGTCCAGGGCGGAGTCCCCTCCCCCTGCAATCAGCACCCTTTTGCCGCGGTAAATTTCGGGGTCTTTAACCATGTAAGCCACCCCCTTGTCCTCATAGGCTTCCAGGCCAGGTAGTTGTGGTTTTCGCGGTTCAAAACTGCCTAATCCCCCGGCAATAGCCACCACAGGCGCCTTGTGTTTGGTGCCATCTGCAGTGGTTACAATAAAAGTTCCATCGTCCTGTTTTTCCAGGGTTTCTGCCCGGGTGCCCAGGGTAAATCCGGGTTGAAAAGGACGGATTTGTTCCATCAGGTTCTCGACCAGTTCTCCGGCGAGGACTTCAGGATAGCCCGGGATATCGTAAATCGGTTTTTTTGGATAGAGTTCGGCAAGCTGCCCACCTGGCTGTGGAAGCGCATCGATTAAATGGCACTTCAACTGCAGCAGGCCTGCTTCAAAAACTGCAAATAACCCGGTAGGTCCGGCACCAATGATGAGGATATCGGAGGTAATCATGCAATATTCTGTACAGCTTCAATTTGTGGGGCGTGTTTCTTGATGGTCATTTCCACCCCGCTTTTTAAGGTCATTTGATTTACGGTACAGCCCACGCAATTTCCTTCCAGTCGTACTTTGACCAGTTTTCCATCGACGATATCGACCAGGGTAATATCTCCCCCGTCGCTCTGAAGGAAAGGGCGAATCTCCTCCAGGGCTATCTCTACTTTAGTCTTGAGTTCTTCCGCTGTCATCTCTTACTTCTTTTTTACCGCTGAGCATCCTGCCATAGTGGTGATCTTAATGGCTTCCGTTGGGGGCAGCTCTTTGTTGCGAACGACCAGTTCCTGGACCGCATTGCGGCAAACTTCATCGAATGCTTCCCGGAGCAAGGTTCCTTCCTGCAAGGCAGCAGGACGTCCTACATCTCCAGCCTCCCGAATACTTTGAACCAGTGGAATTTCACCTAAGAAAGGGATTTCCAAATCTCCGGCCAGGTTACGGGCGCCTTCCTGCCCGAAAATATAATACTTATTATCCGGCAGTTCTGCAGGACTAAAATAGGCCATATTCTCCACGATACCGAGAACAGGCACCTGAATGGCTTCCTGCCGGAACATGGCCACACCCTTACGCGCATCGGCCAGGGCCACCTGTTGCGGTGTGCTGACCACTACGGCACCCGTTACGGGAAGGGATTGCATAATGCTCAGGTGGATATCGCCGGTGCCAGGGGGCAGATCTACCAGGAGGAAATCCAATTCCCCCCAGTGCGCATCGAAAATCATTTGATTCAGGGCCTTAGCGGCCATGGGACCCCTCCAGATCACCGCCTGGTCGGGCTGGGTGAAAAACCCGATTGACAAAACTTTTACCCCATAACTCTCCACAGGACGCATGCGCGATTTCCCGTCTACATTGACCGACAGGGGCTTTTCATGAGCCACATCGAACATGATCGGGATGGAAGGGCCGTAGATATCCGCGTCAAGTATACCTACATCAAAGCCCATTTGGGCGAGGCTTACTGCGAGATTTGCCGTTACCGTAGATTTTCCAACGCCTCCTTTACCACTGGCCACTGCAATGATGTTCTGGATACCCGGGATCGCCTTGCCGCGGATTTGGTTGGGCTTTGGCGCCTTTGGGGCATCCACTTTTACATTGACCGTAATTTTAGCTTTGGGATGGACGTGCTCGTGGATGATCTGCATGGCACTGACTTCGGTCTTTTTCCGCGCTTGCAGGCTGGGATTCGCAATGGTCAGGTCCAGAATGACCTCGTCCCCGAAAACCTGAATATTTCGCAGGGCACCGCTTTCGACCAGGTTCTGGCCTTCACCCGGCACACTTATCAGACTCAGCGCCTCGCGTATTTTATTTTTATCGAGTGTTGTTCCCATAGACTTGCTTTAAAAGCAGGCCACAAAGATACGGCTTGAAACCGACATTGGGAATCATAGTTCCCGGGAAGGATCCCAGAAATGTTCGTCAAAATTCACCACCTTGTTTTCGTTGACGGCGACACCTTCATTTTCCAGCAATTGCTGCATTAAAGTAGTCCCCCCAAAATGGTGTTTTCCCGTAAGCAAGCCTACGCGGTTTACCACCCGATGGGCAGGTACATCTTCCATCCCATGGGAACTGTTCATGGCCCATCCGACCACCCGGGCACTCCGGGTAGCTCCCAGATAACGGGCAATTGCGCCATAGGAAGTTACCCTCCCATAAGGAACCAGGCGTACCACTTCATAGACGCGTTGAAAAAAGTCGGATCGGTCTTTTGCCATTGGAACTTGTATCAGGTATAGAATATCCGTATCAGCGTAATGACCAGCAGCACAAGCATTAGAATACTCAGGATATAATTGGAATTCTTGGAAAATGCAGTGCTTCGCGCCTCCAGCTTGGTAAAATACACCGTATACAGGTAGAGAACCACAAAGGAGCCCGAGCCCGCAGCAACGATAAATACGGCGATATCCCAGAACTCAAATTTAATCCAGCCCGAAGCATTCCACATGGCATTCAGGGCACTGTAATAGGGGATGGTCAAAAAATTCAAGGCTGCCAGCAGCATGCCCTTGAAGAAACTGTTCTTGCGACTAACCTGCACCAGTTTTACCGGTTTTTCCGCGTTTTTACGCGCTAGTACAAAGAAGTAGATGGCAAAGAAACCAAAGACGATCAGGGCGGCCTTTTGAAGCCAGACGATCACCTCGGGGTTGCGGAATAAGAACTTGGAAATCCAGACTGCGACAAAAGCCTGGATCACGATCATCGATGCAACTCCCAGGCTAAAAATTACCCCGTAGCTCTTTCCTTTTTCCACAGAGACCTTCGCCGCATTCAAATTGAGCAGTCCGGGAGGCACAGTAGCCATAAATGCCGCAGAAAATGTGGCAAAAAATAATATTAAATGGTGGGTCATCGGTTATCCAGGCGAAAGCTCATATAGGTTATGGCTTTTCCCTGTTCAAGATACTGTTTTTCGTAAAAGGTCTGGATTGCCATAGCTTCGGCAGGGGCACCGCCATTGTGGTAGATGTTGTGGTTGGAATATTCCACCGTATATCCGCTTCCCTGGAGCAGGCCCAGGGTATATCCGTGCATGAATTCGCTATCGGTTTTCAAATGAATCCTTCCTCCCGGGCCTAAGATGCGCTTATAGCGCTCCAGGAATTCCGGATTGGTCATCCGATGTTTGGTGCGCTTGTACTTAATCTGAGGATCGGGGAAGGTGATCCAGATTTCCTGAACTTCCCCCGGGGCAAACACCCGGTCGATCAATTCAATGTGGGTCCTCAAAAAGGCAGCGTTGTCCAGGCCTTCTTCCAGGGCAGTCTTGGCGCCGCGCCAAAGCCTGGCGCCTTTGATATCTACGCCAATGTAATTCGCGGATGGGTTTCGCCGGGCCAGCCCAAGGGTATATTCTCCCTTGCCGCATCCCAGTTCCAGGACAATCGGGAGCTCATTTTCAAAGAAAGCACGCCACTGCCCCGCCATTTCAAATGTTCCTGCCAGCAGTTCCTCCCTCCCTGGTTGCACGACATTTGAGAAAGTGGCATTTTCCCGAAACCGTTTGAGTTTGTTTTTACTCCCCATATTATTTCGACTTTTCCAGGGTAAAAGAGAATTCCGAACCTACATCGATCACACTTTCCACGTATATCTTTTCGTTATGGGCTTCGATAATGTGCTTGACAATGGCTAGGCCAAGGCCACTTCCTCCTTCTTTGCGACTCCCGCTTTTATCGACCCGGTAAAAGCGCTCAAAGAGCCGGGTTAAATGCTCTTCGGCAATCCCTTCCCCATTATCGGTAACTCGAACTATTACTTTGTTTTTTATCAGGTTCTCGACACTGACCTCTGTGGTACCATCCTGAGAGCCATACTTGATCGAATTCACCACCAAATTGGTAAGCACTTGCTGGATCTTCTCCTTGTCTCCCCGCACGTAAATAGGCTTTGGGTAATCCATGTCAAAGACAAGCGCGATACCTTTCTTGGCCGCTTTCATTTCCAGCAGGTCAAAAACATTGCTGATCAGCTCAATAATGTCAAAGTCGGAAACCTCCAGGTGAAGATCGCCAATCTCGAGCTTGGTAATGAGATCCAGGTCCTTGATGATGTAGATGAGCCGATCTACCCCCTTGGCCGCCCGCTGCAGGTATTTTTTCCGCACTTTCTTGTCTTCCATAGCCCCATCGAGGAGCGTGTGGATATATCCCTGAACCGTAAAGAGCGGGGTTTTTAGTTCATGGCTTACGTTTCCCAGAAATTCCTTGCGATATTCCTCCCGGATTCTCAGGGTATCTATTTCTACCTTTTTATCCTTGGCAAACTTCTCGATCTCGGCGGTAAGGGTTTTCATATCCGTGGTTACCGGAGCAGACGTAAGCGTTGAGGATTCCAAGAGGGAAACATCGTCGTAGATTTGCTTGATCCGGCCGTAGATAAATTTCTCGGCCCGAACCTGGATTACCAGAAAGGATGTAGCGAATACTAGGACAGCCAAAGGCAGTAACCAGATCCAGTACGGTTTCAGGGCAGGTACAAAAAAGAAGAGGATTCCCAACAGCAGCAACAAGCCAAGGGTAATAAACAGGGCAGACCTAAAGGCAAAGCGATAGGACTTTTTAAGGGTGGCAGCCATTACTGCACAAACTTATAGCCTACTCCTTTGACAGTTTTGAAGTGATCTTCACCAATTTTTTCGCGCAATTTCCGGATGTGAACATCGATCGTACGTCCCCCGACAACGACTTCCTGTCCCCAGACTTTATCCAGAATAACTTCCCGCTTAAAAACCTTGTCCGGCTTTGAAGCCAAAAGGGAAAGCAATTCAAATTCCTTGCGAGGCAGGATCAATTCTTCGCCGTGGTTCACTACTTTGTATTCCTCCCGGTTGATCACCAGTTTCCCTACGCGCATAATTTCACTGACGTTTTCGTCATTCTTCAGGCGACGCAGCAGCGCTTTTACTTTGCTGAGAAAAACCTTGGGTTTGATAGGCTTGGTTATATAATCGTCTGCTCCGGCATCGAAACCGGCCACCTGGGAATAGTCCTCACTCCTGGCGGTTAGGAAGGTGATAATCGTATCTTCAAGGCCCTTGGTATTACGAATTTGCTCGCAGGCTTCAATCCCATCCATTTCAGGCATCATCACATCGAGAATGATCAGGTGGGGTTGCTTTTTACGGGCCTTCTCCACACCTTCTGCGCCATTCTTAGCCGTGTAAACCTGATAGCCTTCGGAACTTAAATTATAACTCAGGATTTCCAGAATATCCGGTTCATCGTCGACCAGCAAAATTTTGATATCCTGCTTTTTCATTGCATTCAAGTTTGGTGGAAGTATAAAATTAAATAATTAAAGCGGGGCAGGCCTAGTATTAACCTTAATTTAATGTAGTAAGGACCCGCGGTGGCTGCCGGCGGCTGTCCGGGCTCAGGCCCGTTGCATTTTGTCGAAAAATCGCTAACTTTAAGGAGCACTGCATTTCCCCGGCAGTCAAAAATACTATATTTGTGGCATGTGTTTTGCGCAACACGAACTATGAAGCATCTCTACACCCTGCTATTACTTTTTTTCATGACCGGAGCCTTTGCACAGCAAGGGACTCAGGGTAGTGATATTGAGGGTTTCAAGATGTATCCAAACCCCGTTACCCAAGGGAAAGTTACCATAGTTACCGCCTCCAATTCCGCCAAAAAAATTCGGATTTACGATGTCCTGGGTACCCCGGTGCTGGAAACCACCATCCTGGGCAATGAATTGAACCTGTCTCAGCTTAGCGCAGGAGTCTACCTGATACAGGTCCTGGAGAAGGATAAAGTAGCTACCCGAAAACTGATTGTGAAGTAGGTTAGCATCGACCAACGGCACAAATTATCGACCAACGGCACACCCATTTCCGTTTACACACATTTTAACGCAGTTCACAACAATTCGAAAGGATAACAGGCTGTATCCCTTACTTTTAAGGTATTGATCCCAAATCAATACGGCTCGTGAAGCACTTCTACCTATTGCTATTCTTACTGGGCACTCTTAGTCTCCAGGCTCAACAGTTGCCTGAGCGGCCGGGATCGCCCGATCTGGAAGTACGGATACACCCGAATCCGGCACCAGGCCCGCATGTGGAGATCGTTACCCAAAACCGCGCACCCAAGGAAATTGCCGTCTACGATATTTTCGGAAAGGCCGTTCTGCACCGAAGAATCCTGGGCAACACACTCGATATTCGAGATTTAAGTCCGGGCGTCTACATGGTTCGCATAGTTCAGCAAGGGAAATCCACCACCAAAAAGCTCATCGTACGCTAAAGGGTTTTAGCTATTTTTGGGGTAAATCTCCCCATGGCCGGCCCCTTACATACTATTAATTCAGCAAATTTCGAATCCGTTAGCCTCTCACTTTTCAGGGAGCAATACGAGCGAATCGGGGCGTATCGCGAATTTTGCGATTTGCTTCATCGCACTCCGCACACGGTTCGTTCCCTCGAGGAAATTCCTTTTCTCCCTGTAGAATTTTTCAAAACCCACGAATTAAAACCGCAGGGAATCCCAACCCAAACCATTTTTCGAAGCAGCGGAACCACAGGACAGGACCGAAGCCAGCACCTGGTGACCGATCTCGAAATATATCGGGAAAGCTTTCGCCTCGGATTTGAACACTTTTATGGGAACCCCGCTAATTATTGTATCGTTGCCCTGCTTCCCTCATACGCCGAACGACCCGATTCCTCCCTCATTTTTATGGTCGACGAGCTGATGCGAATGAGCGGAAATCCGAAAAGCGGATACCTCGGGGGAACCACGGAAGAAATAATCAGGAAGCTCACTACCCTCGATAAGGGAACTGAGCCCGTATTGTTAATAGGCGTATCCTTTGCCTTACTCGATATCGCAGAAACCCACCGCCTTAAGTTGGAAAGGACCATTATTATGGAAACCGGAGGTATGAAAGGCCGGCGTAAAGAGATCGTGCGGGAGGATTTACACGCCATTCTCTGTAAAGGTTTCGGGGTGGAGCGCATCCACTCGGAATACGGGATGACCGAATTGCTTTCTCAGGGATACTCCAAAGGAGATGGCAGGTTTCGAACGCCACCCTGGATGCGGGTTCTATTCCGGGATACCGAAGACCCCTTTCATTACATTCCTCAGCGCAAGACAGGGGGAATCAACGTCATTGATCTGGCCAATAGAAATTCCTGTGCCTTCCTGGCTACCCAGGACCTCGGTAAGGGTTTTGCAGACGGGAGCTTTGAAGTGCTCGGCCGATTCGATCACTCGGATGTACGCGGGTGTAACCTATTGGTCCTTTGACAAAGAATCACTTTGGAAGTTCAGCGCGCACCGCTTCATAGCACCCGGCATCCTTAGGATGGGCACTACTATCCAAAAGCGCAATTACATCGAACTCTCCTCCATATACTTTCATCACGGATTTAGGATTTGCTCCATAACGCAACAAGAGACCTACACCCTCACTCAAATTATTCGGGACTTGTTGCCTCCAGATTTCAACGCCATTACTTGCTGCATAATGTAACAAGGTCGCCCGATGCGCAAAAGGAGAAATTGCCTGTGTCAACGAAGTTTCCACGCGCAAGAGTGCTTCTAAGTTTTGGAGTTCCCCGTTCAACAAAGCTTTGAGCGCTTGTTCGAAAGATGCTGTAAACTGTACCGGGGATTCTTTGACTTCCTGCCAGTTTTGGTATCCATATTCTCTCGCTAGACACACCTGGGCATCTTCAAAAGGATCTCGAGCACGGGATGCGTATGAAGAAATCAGAAAACTTTTGAGATTCTCAATGGGCCATCCCAAAAATTCCGGGTGATGATTACTCATGGAAATCATGGGATACACGCTTACTTTTCCGAGGCCTTCGGTAAGTTTTCCAACTAGGTCCTCCAGAAAAGTCACGGTATTGTCAGCGCTGGATGCCTCCAGCAAGGACATGCCAAAAAACTCCCGACTGAGGCGAGTGGCTTTGGGGAGGTATAGCGCACCCGATTCCATTTATTTCACCACCAAAACGAAGTAATTCTTCTTGCCGCGTTGCAAGAGCACAAATTTATCGCTGATCAGGTCGGAAGTACCCAGGCGATAGCTTTCATCTACCTTGGATTTATTGACCGAAATAGAATTTTGCGATAATTCCCGCCGGGCTTCCCCATTGGATTTCAAAAATCCGGTGCGGGCCGAAAGGGCGGCAATCATGTCCATCCCTTCCTCGAGATCAGAACGCTGGATCTCGGCCTGAGGCACGCCTTCAAAAACTTCGCTGAACGTGGTCTCATCCAACGCCTTAAGGGCTTCGGAAGTAGCTTTTCCAAATAGAATCTCACTCGCCTGACGCGCGTTTTCAAGCGCCTCCTCAGAGTGCACCAATACGGTCAGTTCCTCCGCAAGCTTGAGCTGTAACGCCCGGCGATGCGGCGCTTCCCGGTGGGTGGCTGTGAGGGCTTCGATTTCCTCCCGGCTTAAGAAAGTGAAGATCTTGATATACTTCTCGGCATCCTCATCTGAGGTATTGAGCCAATACTGGTAAAACTTATAGGGGGACGTTCGGTTGGCGTCCAGCCAAACATTTCCGCTTTCAGTCTTACCGAACTTGGTCCCGTCGGCTTTGGTGATCAGCGGGCAAGTCAGGGCATAGCCTTTGCCACCTCCAATCCGGCGGATCAATTCAGTGCCGGTGGTAATATTTCCCCATTGGTCGCTTCCCCCCATCTGCAGGGTACAATTGTGGGAGCGATAGAGATGCAGGAAATCATATCCCTGCACCAACTGGTAGGTGAATTCAGTAAAAGACATCCCCTCGGAGGCGTCCTCCGAAAGCCGCTTGCGCACCGAATCCTTGGCCATCATATAGTTTACGGTTATGTGCTTGCCTACATCCCGGATGAATTCCAGAAAACTGAAGTCTTTCATCCAATCGTAGTTGTTGACCATTTCGGCAGCATTCGCATTGTCGCTATCGAAGTCAAGGAATCTGGAGAGTTGCTCCTTCAGCGCCTGTTGATTTTTGCGCAGGGTTGCCTCATCGAGCAAGTTGCGTTCCTGGGATTTCCCCGAAGGATCGCCAATCATTCCGGTAGCTCCCCCGATAAGGGCTATGGGTTTATGTCCGGCCTGCTGAAAATGGCGTAACATCATTACCCCAACCAGGTGGCCAATATGCAGGGAGTCGGCTGTGGGGTCGATTCCCACATAAGCCGCTTGAACCCCGCTGAGCAAATGCTCTTCGGTTCCTGGCATGACATCGTGTATCATACCCCTCCACTGAAGTTCGGCTACAAAATTCGAAACCATGTGATGCGTATTTCGGCGCAAAGATACACTAAGAATAGCTACTTTTAGGCCATGATCCTGATTACGGGCAGCACGGGAATTCTAGGGGGGCATTTGCTGGTGTATTTGCTGGAAAAAAGTGAAAAACTGCGACTGACTTATCGGGAAGGCAGTGATCGCGAAAGTTTGAAGAAGCGCGTTCTGTTCGAAAATCCAGCGCTCGAAGCTGCCTGGAATACCCTGGAGTGGGTCCCAGCCGCCTTAGACGATATCCCGCAATTGGAGCTGGCCCTGGAAGGGGTCGAAACCATTTACCACTGCGCCGGCCTGGTAAGTTTTGATCCGCGTGACCGGGATCAGCTACTCAAAGTCAACTGGGAAGGCACCCAGAACCTGGTGAATATTGCCTTGGCCAAGGGTGTTCAAACCTTTTGCTATGCCAGTTCCGTGGCTACTATAGGGGGAATTACCGAAACCGTAAGCGAAGAAGATGCCTGGGATCCTTCCCGCACCAACTTGTACGCCACCAGTAAGTATCTCGGGGAGATGGAAGTCTGGAGGGCAAGTCAGGAAGGGCTCAATACCGTTATTGTCAATCCCGGAGTAATCCTGGGCACGGGGCCCTGGAACAGCGGGAGCGGACAGTTGGTCCCGGCTGTAGCCAATGGGTTGCGCTATGCCATACCGGGATCCAGCGGTTTTGTCGGTGCCTGGGATGTGGCCCGATGCATGCTACGACTGGTACGGGAACAACAATTCGGGCAGCGCTATATCCTGGTCGGGAATCACCTGAGCTACGCTTCCTTATTTGCGAAGATTGCAGCGGCCTTTCAAGCGGAAGGAATGCAGGAAGTTAGAGCCCCTTCGAAACAGCTTAAATCCTGGCACCTGGAACTCCTTTGGCGCCTGGATTGGCTAGGAGCCCGCATCAGCGGACGCAAGCGAAGACTCAGTCGTGATGTAGCGCGTTCATTGACCCGGAAACGGGAATACGATGCCTCCAGGATCAGAGAGGTCCTGAATTTTGAATTCGAGCCAATAGATGCAGTAATTGAACGTAGCGTCAGGGCGTATTTGAACGCGTCGAATCCTTAGCACGAGTTGGGCTGAGGATTTGGCTGACACTATCCCGTTGCTTCTTTAAGCGGTCATGCAATTCCTGGTAGATCGCTTCATAGAGATGCGGCTGGGAAGCATAATAGCGATCGCTCTGAATGAATTGTGCACTATCCACGCTGTATTTTTCAAAGATCAACTCCATTACCTCAATATCGTTGTCCTCCAGGGTGCCCGGATAGGTATCATCAATGGCGTCTAACAAGGAGAGATCATAAAGGATATCGGTCATTGCTTCCTGAGGGATCAAATTTTTGGGACGCTCAACCAATTCCTCCCCGCAGCTTACCGGCAGACACAGCAGGATTCCGGCAAGGAATAAATTACGACAGGTAAGGAATTTGCTTTTCAAAGCCTTGTATTTTGAACGGTTGATGCGTTTATAAATGCTACTGCCTGTTAAAAGTCAGGCGCTTCGCGTGGCGTTCTGCTGCGACCTGGCCCTGTTCAAAAGCCAGATGGCCATTGACAAAGGTATGGGAAATACGGGAACGGAATCGGGTGCCTTCAAAGGGGGACCACCCACACTTATACAGGAGGTTTTCCTTAGCTACCGTCCAGGGCGAATTGGTTTCGACTACCGCCAAATCCGCATAGAACCCTTCCCGCAAATAACCCCGGTCTGCAATGTCAAAGCGGATTGCCGGGTTATGACAAAGTTTCTCAACGATGCGTTCTGGGGAAATAACCCCATCGAGGGATTTCTCCATCAGGGCGGGAATCAAATGCTGAACCAGTGGCCCTCCCGATGGGGCCGAGGTATATGGATTTTGTTTTTCCTCCCAGGTGTGCGGGGCGTGGTCTGTGGCAATGATGTCGATTCGATCGTCCAGTAGGGCCTCCCAGAGTCCTTCGCGATCGGCCGCGGTTTTCACCGCAGGATTCCATTTAATCAGGGAACCCTTGTTTTCGTATTCCGCATCGCTGAACCACAGGTGGTGCAGGCAAACCTCAGCGGTAATTTGCTTCTCGGCCAGTGGAATATCATTGCGAAACAACTCGGTTTCCTTTGCTGTACTCAAGTGGAAAACATGAAGTCTGGCCCCGGTGGCCCTGGCCAGGGCTACCGCTTTACTCGAACTTAAATAACAGGCTTCTTCACTGCGGATCTCGGGGTGACAGGACATTGGGATGTCATCGCCGTATTTCTTGTTGTAGCGTTCGAGATTTTCCCGAATGGTGGTTTCATCCTCACAATGGGCAGAAATAACCAACTGCGTGCTGCGGAAGATACTTTCGAGCACTTTTTCATCGTCGACTAACATGTTTCCGGTCGAAGATCCCAGAAAAAGCTTAACCCCGGAACAACTTAAAGGGTCGAGTCTTTTCAGTTCCTCCAGGTTGTCGTTCGTTCCCCCGAACAGGAAGGAATAATTCGCATGGGCCGACTCGGCCGCCAGGGCGTGTTTCGCCTCCAGGGCTTCAATACTGGTGGTCTGTGGTTTGGTATTGGGCTGTTCCATAAAGGTGGTAATCCCCCCCGCAACCGCTGCGCGGCTCTCGGTAGCAATATTCCCCTTATGGGTTAATCCCGGCTCACGAAAATGTACCTGATCATCGATTCCTCCCGGCATCAAAAAACTACCTTCCAAATCGATTACGCGGGCATTGGGATCACTGATCCCGGAATCGATACGGGCAATTCGCTCTCCTTCAATAAGCAAATCCCCTTCGCGGATTTCGCCCTCATTTACCAATCGTGCATTGGTCAGCAGTGTTTTCTTCATAGCGGTAATTTATCCGTATCCATTCATTTTCAGCAAGCTGCGCACCCGCATGCCCAAAACCCCGAAAATGGCCTCCCAGATTATGGTCTTGCTCATTTTGGATTGCCCGTGTTCCCGGTCTGTGAAAACGATGGAGACTTCCTGAATTTTAAACTTTTTGCGGTAGGCGCGGTACTTCATTTCGATCTGGAAAGCATAGCCCACAAATCGGACCTGGTCCAGGTCAAGGGCCTCGAGAACTTTTCGCCTGTAACACACAAACCCGGCTGTAGGATCGTGGACGCGCATCCCGGTAATCAATTTCACATAGAACGATGCCCCGTACGAAAGCAGGATCCGATACAAGGGCCAGTTAACCACATTAACCCCTTTCTTGTAGCGGGAGCCAACGGCCACATCCGCACCGTCCAGGCAAGCCCTATGCAACCTTGGGAGGTCTGTTGGGCGGTGGGAGAAGTCGGCGTCCATTTCGAAAATATACTGGTAATCCCGCTCCAGCGCCCATTTGAAACCATGGATATAAGCGGTTCCCAATCCCGTCTTTCCCTGGCGCATTTCCAGGTGTAAACGATCCGGGAAAACAGTCATTAGTTGCTGTACCACGGCGGCGGTACCGTCCGGAGAGGCATCGTCTACCACCAGAACATCATAGGCCTTGGGTAATTCAAAGACCGCACGGATTATGCGCTCGATATTCTCGAGCTCGTTATAGGTGGGAATAATGACCAGTCCTTCGGACATGTCTGGATTTTTGCCAAAAATACCCCATTTGAGACAACCGTACCAAACTTTGTAACTTTGACCCGATTGCTGACCTATGCCACGGAAAATTCCGCCATTGCTTTTGATAATACCCGGCGCGCTGCTGGGGCTCAACCTGCTCCAGGCAGGCCAAACGGAATTACTATTCGACGAGGCTTATTATTGGTACTATGCACAGCATCCTGCCTGGGGATATTTTGATCACCCACCCATGGTCGCCTGGATGATCACCCTTGGCGGCCTGCTGTTTAAGGCAGAACTGGGGACGCGCTTGATCGCCTGTCTTATGGGCATCGGTACACTCGCCCTGATATGGTCCATGATCGGACACCCCAAAAAGAAAGAATATATTCCGCAAATCAGTGTCTGGCTGCTCTCGATTGTACTGCTCCATGCCTATGGATTCCTCAGCCTTCCCGATACCCCGCTAATCTTCTTTACTGCCCTGTTTTTGTGGGTTTACCGTAAATTTTTGGACCGGCCGGGTGGGTTAACTGCCCTGGGCCTCGGATTAACCATGGCCGCTTTAATGTACAGCAAGTATCACGGTGCGCTGGTGATCTTGTTTGTGCTTTTTTCCAACCTGTCACTGCTCAAAAACCGCTGGGCCTGGCTGGCCCTGGGGATTTCCCTCCTGGCCTATGCCCCACACCTGAATTGGTTGTACCAACAGGATTTTATCTCGGTGGAGTACCATCTTTTTGAACGCCCCAACCAACCGTATAGCTTTACCAAATTCACCCTGGGATACCTGGTAAACCTCCTTGCACTTTTCGGGCTGACCTTCCCCCTGGTTTATTGGGGCCTTTGGCGTTATAAACCCGCCGATCAATGGGGGAAAGCCCTGCGTACCCTTACTTGGGGGATCCTGATCTTCTTCTTTATTTCCAGCCTGCAACGCCGCGTACAAACCCAGTGGCTGATTGCGGTCTGCATCCCAGCCGCCATTATTATCGGGAATCAGTTGTTGGAAAATGCCACCATGCGCAAATGGATTGTACGGGCCGGAATAGCAAACCTCCTCATATTGGGCTACCTGCGGATATGGTTGGTCGTTCCCGCAGCCCTTCCCCTCTATTTCGAAACCCACGGAAATAAAAACTGGGTAGCGGAAGTAGACACGGTAGCGGATGGGGCCAAGGTTATCTTTGAAAATTCGTACCGCCAGGCTGCGATGTATCAGTTCTATTCCGGAAATCCGAGCTACAGCCTCAACAATGCCTTCTACCGCAAAAACCAGTACAGCATAGATAATTCAGAGGCCGTATTTCAGGGGGAACGCGTTTTCCTTTCCCTGACCGGACCCTTGCCGGAAACACCTTTTGCCTATAAGAATGGAAAAGGCGACACCAAATACGGACAGTTTATCGAAGCGCTCAACTCCTACAGGCAGTTAAAGGCAGGTGTTATACACGAGCGGAACACAGCAAGCGAAATCGATGGGATTAAGGCCGGCGAAATAGCCCGATTCTGGGTCTTGAATACCTACGACCAACCCGTATCATTGGGCGATTTACAATTCGGGATTGCCTATATGGATGCGTACAAGAAAACGGAGCAAATCCAGCCACTGAAGCCTGTTCTTCCGGATGCGGCCGGCGCGCAGCTTCAGCCCGGAGATACCCTGTATTTTGGTTTCTCCCTTCCCGAGCAATGGGCCGAAGATCAGGCTTATTTACGGGCGGTATTGCGGCAGAAAGAATTGCCCTGGGGCTTAAATGGCGATCCTCAGGAGTTGATCAGGGACTAAACTTGAAAACGAAAACAGTACAATGAACGAAGCACTTGAGCGGGTAGTCAGTTCCAAAGATTGGATCACAGGGATATTCTTTATAGCCCTGTTGTGTCTGGTTTTTGCCCGGTGGTGGTTTCAAGGTCGGTTTTTGAATTTTATCATCCTCCCTTTTAACAACAAGTACGTTATGCTGTACAACAAAAAGGGACGCTTGCTGAGTGGGTTTCATATGACCCTTACCCTGTTCCAACTCCTCAACCTGGCGCTTTTTGTCTTTTTCGCTTTGCAGGCTTTGGAGTTGCTGCCCGACTTTGGAGAGATACCCATCTATTTTATTTTCCTGGGAGGAATTTTGGGCTATATCCTGCTTAAGGTCTTATTGCAATTGGCAAGCGGTTTCATCTTTGGAAATCAAAAACTCATCGGATCCATAATCTTCAATAAGCTGAGCTACCTGAATTACTCCGGGATCGTGCTCTTTGTTGCGAATCTCCTGCTCACCTATGTGTGGCCGGGTTCCATGGGCATTATAACCCTTGCTGCCGGGCTTTTTTTTGTAATCAACCTGGTCGGTTATGTAGGGGTCTTGAAAATTCATCAAAACGCGATCGCTTCGCAGTTTTTCTATTTTATTTTGTACCTTTGCGCACTCGAAATTGCGCCCTTATTGATCATTTCGAATTTGGTAAACGCTTGACGGTATGAAGGTAAAGACGATTCTGGTTTCCCAACCGGAACCAAAAATGGAGAACAGTCCGTATTCCAGACTCATTGAAAAGGAAAAGGTAAAAGTCGATTTTCGGCCATTTATCCATGTGGAAGGGGTGGATGCGAAAACCGTCCGCCAGCAAAAGATTGACCTCTCCCAATACACGGCTGTAATCCTGACCAGCCGTAATTCGGTAGACCACTATTTCCGGATTGCCGAAGAAATGCGCTTCAAGGTGCCGGACACCATGAAGTATTTCTGCCAGTCAGAAGCCGTAGCCTACTACCTTCAGAAGTATGTAGTCTATCGCAAGCGGAAGATTTATGTTGGGAAACGCAATTTTGTAGACCTGCTCCCGCTGTTCAAAAAATATAAGGACGAGGAATACCTCCTGCCTTCTTCGGATGTCCTGAAACCACAGATTCCTGAAACGCTTGAGAAATCAGGAATTCGCTGGACAAGAGGAATTTTTTACCGCACCGTGATCAGTGACCTCTCCGACCTCAGGGACGTCTACTACGATATCCTGGTATTCTTTAGCCCATCAGGCATTGAATCCCTTTTGAAAAACTTCCCGGATTTCGAGCAAAACAATACGCGTATAGCTGTTTTCGGAAATTCTACGGTAAACGCCGCTACCGATGCCGGCCTGCGCATCGACATTCAGGCGCCTACTCCTGAAACCCCATCCATGTCGATGGCCCTTCAGAAGTATATCAATACGGTAAATAAGAAATAATACAGACTTACAACGCACTAAAAAAGGCTTCCCTCGGGAAGCCTTTTTCTTTTTATTGGCACAGCTGCCTAGTCCGATAGACAACATTCCTTAGAAGGCGTAACGCTGTGGTCCGCCCCGGCGAATTTCCTCGCTGGCGTATTGCTCAAATTTCTTGAAGTTTTCCCGGAAAGCGTTGGTGAGCTTGAAGGCCATGGTATAATAGGCCTCATCGTCGTTCCAGGTTGCCCGTGGACTCAACACGCTGGTCGGTACGCCAGGACATTCTCTGGGTTGTGCTACCCCGAAGACCGAATGGATGTGGTAGGTGTCGTAGGAGTATAGCCCCAACTCGCCACTAAGGGCGGCATGGATCATAGCACGGGTATATTCCAGTTTCATCCGGGTTCCTACCCCGTAAGGTCCGCCGGTCCAGCCCGTATTGATCAACCAGACATTAGTTCCGGCTTCTTTCATTTTCCTGCTGAGCATTTCGGCATAGGCCGTCGGGTGCAGCGGCATAAAAGGTGCTCCGAAACAAGCTGAAAATGAGGGTACCGGTTCATTGACTCCGGCTTCCGTGCCGGCTACTTTTGCGGTATAGCCCGAAATAAAGTGGTAGGCAGCCTGGGCCGGGGTTAAGCGGGAAATAGGTGGAATAACCCCGAAGGCATCTGCCGTAAGGAAGAAAATATGTTTTGGGTTTCCTCCGATAGAAGGTACCTGTCTGTTTTCAATATGGGTAAGGGGATAACTTACCCGGGTATTCTGGGTAATGCTGGTATCGGCAAAATCTACCTTCCCCTGATCGTCCATCACGATATTCTCCAGGATAGCTCCTTTTTTAATGGCGCGGTAAATTTCCGGTTCCTTTTCTTCGGATAGGTTAATTACCTTGGCATAGCAGCCCCCTTCAAAGTTAAAAATGCGGTCCTGTGCGGTCCACCCGTGCTCATCGTCCCCAATCAGTTTACGTGTTGGGTCGGTAGACAGGGTGGTTTTCCCGGTTCCGGAGAGGCCAAAAAAGATGGCCGTCTCCCCGTTGTCCCCGACATTGGCCGAACAGTGCATCGGCAGGGTATTTTTAAAGGTCGGGAGGATAAAGTTCAGTGCGGAGAATATTCCTTTCTTGATTTCCCCGGTATATCCCGTCCCCCCGATCAGGGCAATTTTACGGGTGAAGTTCAGAATGGCAAAGTTGTGTTGCCGCGTTCCGTCTACTTCCGGATCGGCCATAAAACCAGGGGCGTTTACCACCGTCCATTCCGGAGTAAAATCCTCCAACTGATCCTGCTCTGGCCGGATAAACATATTGTACACGAAAAGGTTGGACCAGGGATATTCGTTAATTGCCCGGATAGGCATTCGGTACTGGGGGTCGGCACAGGCAAAACAATCCCGGACAAAAACTTCTTTTCCACCCAGGTAGGCCGTAACCTTATCGTATAATTTGTCGAATGCTTCCGGCTCAAAAGGAATGTTGACGGAACCCCACCAAATCCGTTCTTCGGTAACACTATCTTTTACGATAAAGCGATCCATGGGAGAACGACCCGTAAACTCCCCGGTCTCAATAGCGAGGGCTCCCGAGTCGGCCTCGCGGCCCATCTTTTTTTCCAGTGTAATCCTATGTAATTCTTCGGGGGATAACTGGTAGTGCACCGTCCCGGGATTTATTCCATAAGGAGTTAACGAAATCGTTTTCGTAATTGAAGCAGATGAAGGCATTCTACAGTTGTTTTTTGTTGTGCAAAATTAGAAAAATATAGGGGTTAGGGCGAGAAAATTCTCATAAGTTAGGCCAACGACCGTAAAACCCGGATAAGCAACAGGACCCAGCCACCTATGAGTAATAATCCCCCCAGTGGCGTAACCCAAAAGAGGAATCCCGGGTCTATTCCCAGCAATGGTCCCAAAGTGAGCAGGTAAATGGATCCGGAGAAACAAATAACCCCCCAAAATATCAGGCGATAGATCCACCGTTTATCCGAATCCGGAAGCGGTACTACCCCAAGAAATAGCAGAAAAAGGGCATGAATCATCTGGTAGTCCGTAGCGGTCCCAAAGCTGGATAAGGCATCCGGTTCGAGCAGGGCCTCAAGGGCATGCGCACCCAGCGCTCCCAGGACCACAGCAATCCCACCCAAAACAGCTCCGGTCGCTAAAATTGTTTTGTTCATAACCAGTTTGCTCAATATTTTTACAAATGTAACATTTTGATACCTTTGATACCCTAAAGCTACGCACTATGCCGAGAACCATCCTTCTGGTAGGCGCTGGAAAATCCGCATCGTATTTGATCCATTATCTCCTGGAAGAAAGTATGGCCCAGGATCTTGTTTTGCGGATTGCCGACAAAGAGCCCGATAATCTCCCGGAAGCTGTTCTCCGGCACGATCGGTCTGAGGTTTTTCAGCTCGACATTGCCGATGCGCCGGCGCGGCGGGAAGCGGTTTCCCAGGCCGATATCGTCATTTCCATGCTACCCCCAAGCCTGCACCTGGAGCTGGCCAAGGACTGTCTGGAATGCGAGCGCAATCTGGTTACAGCCTCTTATGTGAGTGAAGGAATGCGCGCCCTGGATGCAGAAGTGCGCGCTAAAGATCTCATCTTCCTCAATGAGATGGGATTGGACCCTGGGATCGACCACATGAGTGCGATGCAAGTGATCGATCGTATCAAGTCCAAAGGCGGTGAGCTACTGCTCTTTGAATCCTTTACCGGCGGGTTGGTTGCCCCCCAATCCGACACCAACCTCTGGAACTATAAATTTACCTGGAACCCACGGAACGTGGTCCTTGCCGGTCAGGGCGGAGCCGCAAAATTCATTCAGGAAGGCACTTATAAATACATCCCGTACCACAAGTTGTTCCGCCGCACCGAATTTTTGGAGATCGAGGGCTACGGCACTTTCGAAGTATATGCGAATCGGGATTCCCTGAGCTACCGGGAAGCTTATGGATTGCAGGATGCGCTGACCCTCTACCGGGGTACCATACGCCGTGTGGGGTACTCCCGGGCGTGGAATATTTTTGTTCAGCTCGGGATGACCGACGACAGCTACCAAATCGCCAATTCCCAAGGGATGTCCTACCGGGATTTCACCAATCTGTTCCTGCCTTATTCCCCTACGGACTCCGTGGAACTAAAGTTACGCCACTACCTCAAAATCGATCAGGACGATATCCTCTGGGGGAAATTGATGGAATTACAGCTTTTCGACGGCGATCTGAAAATTACCCAGGCCAACGCCAGCCCGGCACGGATCCTGCAGGAAATACTGGAATCTTCCTGGACCCTGGGCCCGGAAGACCAGGATATGATTGTGATGTATCACAAATTCGGGTATAGCCTGGGCGGAAAAAAACACCAGATGGACGCCCATATGGTGGTTCTTGGAGAAAACCCCTCCCTCACGGCCATGGCCAAAACCGTAGGCTTGCCGGTTGCCATGGGAACCCTGAGAATCCTCAATGGGGAAGTTTCGGCCCGCGGGGTACAGATCCCGATTAGTGCAGAGATTTACAACCCGGTAATCGAAGGCCTGGCGAAAAATGGAATCGTCTTCCGGGAAGTAGAAAAACCCTATTTGGGATACAACCCGGATTCGGTAGCGAGCTAAGCCAAAGAGTTGCCTTATCTTTAAGGCGTAACTCGTAGCTCATGAAATCCAAGACCGGCCCGCTTCCTTTGGATGGAATCGATAAAAAGATTTTGCGTCAATTGATGACAGACGCCCGTACCCCTATTCTTGAGATTGCCCGGAATATTGGGATCTCCGGGGCTGCTATCCACCAGCGACTCAGAAAACTCGAAAAGTCGGGACTCTTGTCAGGCTCCAAGTTTGTAGTGAACCCCAGGGTTTTGGGCTACACCACTATGGCTTATATCGGGATTTACCTGGATAAGGCCATGAGCAACCCCCGTGCCGTAGGGGAACTCGAAAAAATACCCGAGGTACTCGAATGCCACTACACCACGGGCAATTGGTCCATTCTGATTAAAGTGCTTTGCCAGGACAACGAACACCTGATGGTGGTCCTCAATAAAAAAATCCAGCAAATTGAAGGCGTCTCAAGAACAGAAACCTTCATTTCGCTGGATCAGCAGATAGACCGGCAGATCAGTATCTGATACGGCCGGTTTTTTCTAATCTCTTCCGCCAAAAACCTGTAAGCCCCAATAAACCAGGGTAGCCAGGGAACCGATCGCCGCAACCAGATAGGTGCGCGCGGCCCACTTCAGGGCGTCCTCCGAGCCTTTGAATTCCTCGGGGGTAACGACATTTTTGGTTTTGAGCCAGGCCAGGGCACGATTGCTGGCATCGTACTCCACGGGAAGGGTAATAAAACTGAATAAGGTAGCCATGCCCATCATAATGAGCCCGGCTACAGCCACCCAGAATCCAATCCCTACACCCTGGGCAGCTCCGAGGATAATACCTCCCAATACTACCCACATAGACATACTCGAAGTTACACTGACCACAGGGACCAGTTTGGAGCGCATGGTCAGCCATTCGTAGGCCTGGGCATGCTGCACGGCGTGGCCCACCTCGTGGGCAGCTACGGCAGCAGCGGCAGCATTGCGCTGGTGATAGACCCCTTCACTGAGGTTAACCGTCTTGTTTCTCGGGTTGTAGTGGTCGGTGAGCATTCCGGCGGTACTGATGACTTTTACATCGCGAATACCGTGGTCGGAAAGCATTTTTTCGGCGATTTCAGCCCCACTCATCCCATTGCGCAAATGCACCTTGGAATAGTGCTTAAACTTACGCTTGAGCTGTGCGCTAACCAGCCAGCTGACCAGGGCAATCGCACCGATTAATATATAGTATCCCATCATGATTTCTAGCGTTTTAGGTAATTAAAGATACTCCATATAACGCAAAAACCCGGCCAAAGGACCGGATTTCCGCACTGTGGGGTGAAACAGGTAATTCTGTCAGGGTGGGGCCTGTCAGACTACCCATTTTTCGTCAAAGCCAAAGGCCTCAGCGATACCGTCGTGGACTACTTCGCCACGTATTATATTCAATCCCTTGTTCAAACAGGGATTATCCGCACATGCTGCTTCCCAGCCTTTGTCGGCCAGTTCCAGCACGTAAGGGAGCGTTACATTGGTAAGCGCCAGGGTAGAGGTATAGGGCACTGCCCCCGGCATATTGGCCACGCAATAATGGACCACATCGTCAATGATAAATACCGGATCTTCGTGGGTGGTAGGATGAGACGTTTCTACGCAACCTCCCTGATCTACCGCAACATCCACGATTACCGCTCCCGGATGCATAAGCTTGAGCATATCCCGGGTAATCAGTTTTGGAGCGCGACCTCCTTTGACCAGAACCCCCCCGACAATAAGATCGTGGGTGGCAACGTGCTTGCGGATATTGAACTCATTGGAGAATTCCGTTACCACATGGGGTGGCATCACGTCATTGACATAACGGAGCCGCTTCATATTGATATCCAGAATGGTCACATGCGCGCCCAAACCGGCTGCCATTTTTGCCGCCTGGATTCCTACTACCCCGGCGCCCAGGACCAGTACGCGTCCCGGTGGCACCCCGGGAACACCGCCGAGCAATACCCCGCGCCCTTTTTTGGGCTTCTCCAGGTATTTCGCCCCTTGCTGTATGGCCATTCGGCCGGCCACTTCTGACATTGGAGTGAGCAGCGGGAGGGAACCGTCCGATTCCTCAACCGTTTCATAGGCAATACAAATTGCCTTGCTCTCCATCATGGCTTCGGTAAGTTGCAAACTGGAAGCGAAGTGGAAGTAGGTAAATACGATCTGGTTCTTTTGCACCATTCCGTATTCCTCAGCAATGGGCTCCTTGACCTTTACAATCATCTCGCTGATCGCATAGACCTGCCCTATGGTATCGAGGATATGTGCCCCGACTTTCTTGTAATCGCCATCTGTAAATCCGCTACCCAGGCCAGCCCCGGTTTGCACATAGACGGTATGGCCTTTTTGTACGAGCTCGAGTACCCCGGCAGGCGTCATGCCCACGCGGCTCTCATTGTTCTTAATCTCCTTTGGAATACCTATTACCATGGGAAAAATTTTGTGTTCGAAGCTGAAGATGCAACCTCCTGAGGAGCGAGAGAAGAAAAATCGATAAAAGCAGGGGTATTCACTACGATTTCGATTGATACCCCAAAACTACCCCCTTTTTTGATGGGGGTAGCACCCAACTAATTCAGGTTTTCAACAAGTTATTCACGAAGTGACAGGGGGCCGGTTGGCGATAGGCTAAAGTCCTTACCCGACGATATTGACAATCTTTCCGGGAACCACAATTACCTTTTTCGGAGTACGCCCGTCTAGCTGTTTCTGAGTGCGGGCGTCGGCCATGACCTGTGCTTCAATTTCCTCCCGGCTGAGATCCAGGGGAAGTTCCAGGGTAAAGCGCATTTTTCCGTTGAAGGAAATGGGATATTCCTTGCTTTGTTCCACCAGATACTTCTCCTCAAATTGCGGGAAGGCGGCAAAGGCGATGGAATCGGTATGCCCTAACTTTTTCCAGAGCTCCTCAGCGATGTGGGGAGCATAAGGGGAAAGCAGGATGGCTAGTGGCTCCAGCACATCTCGCTGTCGGCATCCCTGACTGGTGAGTTCATTCACGCAGATCATCAATGAGGAGACCGTCGTATTAAAGGAGAACCCTTCGATATCGTCCTGGACTTTCTTGATGGTCTTGTGCAAGGTTTTCATGTTCTCGGCGGAAGCCTTATCGTCCAGTACCTCAAAGCTGCGATCAGCTCCCTGGTGATAGAGCTTCCACAACTTTTTCAGGAAATTGTGCACCCCGCTTAGTCCGGCGGTATTCCAGGGCTTGGATTGTTCCAGGGGTCCCAGGAACATTTCGTAGAGTCGGAGTGAATCCGCCCCGTATTCCTCACAGATCTGATCGGGGTTAACGACGTTATACCAGCGCTTGGACATCTTTTCGACTTCCCTGCCTACAACATATGCCCCGTCCTCAAGTTCGAATTCGGCATCTGCGTACTGGGGTTGCCACTTTCGGAGCGCCTCGAGATCCAATTCGTCCGAAGCATTAATAAGGTTTACATCTACCCGCAATTCCTCGACCTGCTGATCGCCGATCAATCCCTTGCTCAGATAGGTGTTGGTGCCACTCTTGCGGTATACCACCGCACTCGTCCCCAGGATCATTCCCTGATTGATGAGTTTTTTGGCGTATTCCTCCACCGGCACCCAACCCCGGTCGTACATAAAGTATTGCCAGAAACGCGAATACAACAGGTGTCCTGTGGCGTGCTCGCTTCCTCCAATGTAGAGGTCGACATCCTGCCAGTATCCGATGGCCTGATCGCCTACCAGGGCCGCGCTATTGTCCGGGTCCATATAGCGGTTGAAATACTGGGAGCTCCCCGCCCATCCGGGCATGGTGTTCAACTCCAATGGAAATACGGTTTTGTGGTCGATGCGGTCATTTGCCGTGACGCTCAGGGTCTCGGCATCCCAGGCCCAGTGGGTGGCGTTCCCCAGAGGAGGTTCCCCGGTTTCAGTAGGCAGGTATTTTTCCACCTCAGGTAATTCCAGGGGCAGGCAGTCCTCCGGGATCAGGTGCGGAAGTCCCTCGGCATCGTAATACACCGGAAAAGGCTCCCCCCAGTACCGCTGTCGGCTAAAGACTGCATCCCGCAGGCGGTAGTTTATCGTCCCCTTGCCCAATCCTTTGGCTTCCAGGGCCTCAATCACAGCATTGGAGGCCTCCTTGTAGCCCATGCCATTGATAAAATCAGAGTTGGCGATTACCGTGCCTGCCTTGTCGGCATAGGCCTCCTCCTCGATGGAGACTCCTTCGAAGATGTTGGGAATGGGCAGGTCAAAGTGTTTCGCAAAATCGTAGTCGCGTTGGTCCCCGCAGGGCACCGCCATCACCGCTCCGGTTCCGTAGCCGGCCAGGACGTAATCCCCGATCCAAATCGGAATGTCTTCTCCCGTTAGAGGGTGCTCGGCATACGCTCCGGTAAATACTCCGCTGATGGACTTTACATCGGCCATACGCTCGCGTTCACTCCGCCGGGCAGACGCCTCCACATAGGCTTCGACAGCTTCACGCTGTGCTTCAGTGGTTAATTCGGGAACCAGGTCGTGCTCCGGTGCAAGGGTCATGAAACTAACCCCATAGATGGTATCGGGCCGTGTGGTAAATACTTCCAGGTCGTACCGCTCCCCTCCCGGTTTAACAGGTTTGGAACGAAAGGTCACCGAGGCTCCCTTGGAGCGACCGATCCAGTTGGTCTGGGCATCCTTCAACGGCTGGGGCCAGTCAATGGTGTCCAGGCCATCGAGCAGGCGTTGGGCATAAGCGGTAATACGCATGCTCCACTGGGTCATTTTTTTTCTAATCACCGGATAGCCCCCGCGTTCGGAAACCCCGTTGACTACCTCATCATTGGCCAATACAGTTCCCAGCTCAGGACACCAGTTTACCTCAGTATCGGCCAGGTATGTCAGGCGGTACTTCAGTAGGATGCGCTGCTGTTCCGCCTCGCTCATGGCCTGCCACTCGGCTGCGGTAAACGCCGGCGTATCCTCGTCACAGGCTGCATTCACCGCTGTATTTCCACCGGCCTCGAATGCCGAGATCAGGGTAGTCAAATGCTCTGCCTTATCGCTGTCCCTATTATACCAGGAATCGAACAATTGCATGAAAACCCATTGGGTCCAGTGGTAGTACTCCGGGTCTGAAGTGCGGACTTGCCGGCTCCAATCATAGGAAAAGCCCAACTGGTCTAGTTGTTCGCGGTAGCGTGCAATGTTGGTGCGGGTAGTGATGGCCGGATGTTGCCCGGTCTGGATAGCGTATTGCTCCGCAGGCAATCCAAAGGAATCGTATCCCATGGGCTGCAGGACATTAAATCCCTGATGCCGCTTATAGCGCGCATAAATATCGCAGGCAATATAACCCAGGGGGTGCCCGACGTGCAGCCCGGCCCCGGAAGGGTAGGGAAACATAGTTAGGGCATAGAACTTGGGTTTCTCGTTGGGGTGCTCAGCGCGGAAGGTTTGGTTTTCCGCCCAAAAGCGCTGCCACCTGGACTCGATTTCCCTGAAATTGTACTGCATGTTTGCGGGGATTCTGCAGGGCGGACGCCCGGTCTATTTATTCCGCGCAAAAATAAAAGGAATCCATATACTTTCCTATTTTTGAGTATTGTTAATGCCCTCATGAGCAAGTCCTTCGAACGATATCAAAAGCGCAAGCTGATATCCTCTTATTTCTCCGTTATCCTGAGCATCGCCCTGGTGCTCTTCCTGCTGGGTATCCTGGGCTTGTTGGTGCTCAATACGCGCAAGCTGGCCGACCATTTTAAAGAACAAATAACCATCTCCGTGTTTTTCAGCGATACCGCCAATCAGGTGGAAATTGACCAGCTGCAGAAACAACTGGTGCTCTCGGAGTACACCAAATCGGCCGATTTTGTCTCCAAGGAAGAAGCTGCTGCCCTGCACAGCGAGGAAATCGGCGAAGATTTTATGGAGTTCCTGGGGGAAAATCCACTGAAAAATTCCATAGATGTGCACCTGAATGCCGCTTATGTGTCGCCAGAACAAATCGATTCGATCGCGGCGGCCCTGGCCGAGCGTCCCTTTATTGAGGAAGTGAGCTACGACCGACCTACCATTGCACTGCTGACCGAAAATACCCGGCGCATTGGGCTGGGCATCCTGATCGCCTCCGGCGTGTTCACTCTGATTGCGGTCCTACTGATCAATAGTTCCATCCGCCTATCGATCTATTCCAAACGCTTTATCATCAAAACCATGCAGATGGTTGGGGCCACCAAATCCTTTATCCGCAGGCCCTTTATATGGAACAACATCAAGCTTGGGCTCATAGGCGCCGGCCTGGCCTTACTTGGACTCTATGGGCTACTTTACTACCTGAATCAGAATTTCCCCGAACTGGGACTGTTTGAAGACCTCCCGGAATTGGGGATGGTATTCGGAGGGGTACTGCTGCTGGGTATCGTTATATCCTCGGCCAGCACTTATTTTGCTACCCAGCGCTTCCTTAACCTGAGAACGGACGATTTATATTATTGATTCCCGTAACTTTGCCCTATGAGCAAATCGAAGAAACCCACCGATTCGCAGAAGCCCCGCAAGGAGTTTATCTTCCAGAAGCGCAACTACCAGCTTATGTTTGTTGGTCTTGGCCTGATAGCCCTGGGCTACATCCTCATGGCAGGGGGTGGCAGCGACGACCCCAATGTCTTTGATGAAAGTATATTCAGTTTTCGGCGTATTCGCCTGGCACCTACCCTGGTTTTGATTGGCCTGGGTATACAGGTCTATGCGATACTCGCCTCTCCTTCCAAAAAGAACAAGAATTAATTGGATCTGCTCGATGCCATTCTGCTCGGGATAATCCAGGGGCTGACCGAGTTTCTGCCAGTTTCCTCCAGCGGACACCTGGAATTGGGCAAGGCCCTATTGGGAGATGATTCGCTTCCTCAGGAAAGCCTGCTCTTTACCGTAGTCCTGCACTTTGCCACTGCCCTGAGCACCCTGGTGGTCTACCGTAAGGATGTTGCAGATATCCTGCGCGGCCTCTTTCGATTTAAGAACAATGAAGAGTTTCGATTTTCCCTGAAGATTGTACTTTCCATGATCCCAGCCGTGCTGGTTGGCCTTTTCTTTGAAGCGGAATTGGAACAATTTTTCTCAGGAGATATCGCCTTTGTCGGCGGGATGCTCCTGCTTACCGGCGTCCTGCTTTTCCTGGCAGACAAAGCCCGGAATACCACCCGCAACGTGGGTTATGGCCACTCGATTATTATCGGGATCTCCCAGGCCATTGCCATGCTCCCGGGAATCTCCAGAAGTGGGGCAACCATAGCGACCTCCGTGTTATTGGGGATCGACAAGAGCAAAGCCGCACGTTTTTCATTTCTGATGGTCGTTCCCCTGATCCTTGGGAAAATTGCCCGGGATATCCTGGGCGGGGAATTGGTGTTGGAGGAAGCCCTCTATGGACCCATGGCAGCCGGATTTATTGCCGCTTTTGTAGCCGGCCTGCTCGCCTGCACCTGGATGATACGCCTGGTGCGCAACAGCCGCCTCACCGTTTTTGCCGTATATTGCCTGGTCGTTGGCCTGCTGGCAATTGCCGCGGGAGTCTGGTGGTTATAACCTATGGAACTCAGCAAAGAAGCCTTTCTGGAAGGACAGGTACTGTTAGTGGACAAACCCTATGGTTGGTCGAGCTTCCAGGCCGTAAACGCCATTCGATGGACTATTCGTAAAGCCTTTGGCTTGCGGAAAATAAAAGTCGGTCATGCCGGTACCCTGGATCCCCTGGCTACAGGCCTGTTACTTATTTGTACGGGCCGAAAAACAAAGACCATTGCGGAGCTTCAAGGACAACCCAAAGAATACACCGGCACCCTGGTTTTGGGGGCAACCACCCCTTCTTATGACCTGGAAACGGAACCGGAACCCTTTGGGCCCTGGGATCACCTCGAGGAGGCGTATCTGGAGGCGAGCACTCAAAAATTCCTCGGGAATATCCAACAACGCCCGCCTGTTTTCTCCGCAGTGAAGAAAGACGGCAAACGCCTTTATGAATTGGCCCGGAAAGGGGAAACCCCGGATATCCCGGCTAGATCCGTTCAGGTCACCGCTTTTGATCTGACGCGGATTGCACTGCCGGAAATCGACTTTCGCGTGGCTTGTGGCAAGGGCACCTATATCCGTTCCCTGGTCCATGATTTCGGGCAGGACCTGGGATCCGGGGCTTACTTAAGTGCCTTGAAAAGAACCAAAATAGGCGATTATCACGTATATAATGCTCAGACACCTAATGAAATAAAGGGAATATTCCGGGAAGCAGGCTACCCCATTCCTCCCGACAAATCCAAGGGGGAACTCCCCCGGGGAATAAAATAAATCCCTTTAAAAACGGTTATAGGAATATGAATTTGAACCGCAGTCAATTGGCAATGCTAATAACCGGCTTTACGCTGGGTATCGTTGTATTGACCCTGTTCAACATTCACCTGGGCGCCGAAGTTGAGGAGGAATACGTCATTGAAATGGCCCTGGCCGATGAGGTGCTGGAGGAATTGATCCGCCAGGAAGAGGAACTTCGGGAAGCCGAAGCCGCTGATCCGATCAAGAGCCACATGGCCATGAACGAGACGGCCAAACCCACTTTTGGACAGCCCGAACCCCTGAAGACGCTAGAAGAACTGATGGCAGAACGCCAAATGGATGCCTCCGATAGTGACGCAACTCCGGGAGAAGGGGAATATGCCGAAACCCTTAAAGAACTCGCCCAAAAAAGGGAGGAAGCCAAACAACTGCTCGGCGAAAAAGAAGCGGAGAAAAAGGAATACACCAATTATCTGAAGGACAAGCGTACTTCGATTACGTATTCCCTTGTCGAGCGGAATGCGTACGAACTTCCCCCACCGATCTATACCTGTATCGAAGGAGGAAAGGTGGTTATCAATATCGAGGTAGACTCCCGTGGATTTGTAACCGAAGCCTCCTTTAATGCCAAAAGTTCTGGAACGGACAACGGATGCCTCGTAGATAATGCGATTGCTTATGCGCTGCAGGCCCGTTTCAACAGTTCAGGGCGCGCTACTCAAAAAGGCACCATTACCTATTTATTTCAGAGTAAATAGGCCAACTCCTCAGCGATATGCTGTCCCCTGTCTTTATTGTACCACTGCTGCAATTCCTCCCGGAATTCGGCCGTTAATTTTCCATGTGCGGCTTTATAATCCTGTACCAATTTTCTAGCCGGTACAGGACGCGGGCCCCATTCGGCCAGCACTTTTTCCTGGTTTTGATCCAGTATCAGCAACTTGGGAATCGATAGGGCACCATCGGTTCTGAACTGCTCCATCAACTCGGGGTGGTCGTCCCGGGAAGCAATGCGCAAATCTATTCCGGGTATGGCCCGTGCAAAAGCATCGGCTAGCGGTAGCATGGGGGCGGCATCGCCACACCAGGTTTCGGTGAGTACCAGCCAGGTACGCTTTGGGGCAGACGTAGCCGCGAGGAGGTCCTTAATTTTGCTGGCAACAGTCTCGGGAAACCGAAAGGTTTTCTCCCAGCGCTTCATCCGGCGGTGGTTCAAGAGGGTATATTGTATGCGATCCGGGCTTTGCTGTATTCCAGAGGTCTCTCCGGCCTCGACCTGCCGCGCCATTTCCTCCCGATACTGCGAGTAGGACCAGGAGTCCTTGAGCGCCTGTTTCAGGCCGGCGCGAATCGTTTCATTCAGGAGTGTGTCTGCTCGATTTGTCATGGGGCATTAGTAGTACTATCCTGAGATTACTTACAGGGTCCTCTTTTTGATCATCCCTCCCCGGGTATCGCTTATCCTGCTCATTACCACAAAAGCATCGGGATCGATCCGATCCAGCTCGCGATAGAGCTTGTAGATTTCCAGTCGGGTAATCACGGTATAGATGGCCTGGTAATCGGTATGTTCGCCTTCCTCCCGATACCCGCCCCGAACAGGGATCAGGGTAAGCCCGCGCTTCATGGTGTTTACAATCATCAGGCGTACGGCCTCGCTCTCAGTAGAAATGATGGTCACGGCGGTGTATTCCTCCAGGCCGTCCACCACAAAGTCAAGTGTTTTGGAGGCCGCCAAATAGGCTAGCATGGAGTACAACGCTGCTTCGATGGATAGGAAATAAGCAGCCGTCAGGAAGATTATGATGTTGACCAGGATAATGATATCCCCAATCTTTAACCCGGAGCGACGACTGAGGAATATGGCCAGGATTTCGGTCCCGTCCAGTACAGATCCCCCCCGAATGGATAGGCCGATGCCTGCCCCCAGGAAAAATCCCCCGAATACGGATACCAAAACCTTGTCTTCGGTAATTTCCGGGAAATCAAAAACGAACAATACCAGGGCCAGCAAGGCAATCGAACCCATGGTTTTCAGCGCAAACCACTTTCCCACAACGCGAAATCCCAAGAGAATAAAGGGGGCATTCACGATTAGGATCATTAACGACAGTGGGGTTTGGGTAACCTCGGTAATCAGCAGGGAAATCCCCGTAGCCCCGCCATCGATGAACTGATTGGGCAAGAGGAACCCCTCCAGCCCGAAGGCGGCAGAAAATACCCCGGCAATAATCAGGAGAATGTCCGCCCCGGGAAATCGATATTTACTATGGCCAGCTTTCAATTTTGCATGCTGTAATTTAATTTGACCAGGCTCAAGGGTCCTGCAATTCCAGCTCCGGATTAATCGCCAGGGCTTTAAATAGTTTCGCTTTGGTGAGCAAATACTTGTTCTGAACCTCATTGGATTTAAGCCGGGCATCGATCAGGGAACGCTCCCGGGAATTGATCAGGAATATGGAACTCTCCCCAAAACTGAACTTGCGCTCTTCGGCCTGGAGCATGATCCTGTAGTCCCTGACAATCCCGGAAATCAGTAAATTTTGCCGCTCGAAGGATTCCAGTTCATTGCTCAACGCCGCCAATTTGTTGCGAATACTCACAAAGGCATTATCCCTTTCGAACTGGGCATCCTGAAGCTTAAATTTAGCCATGCGCAGGGCTCCCCGTTCCTTGCGCAGAAACAGGGGAACGCTGAACGTTATTCCCCCCTTGTACTCCTGGGTTTCGAAAGAGTTTATAAATTCCGGGGTCTCTGTGAGGAAATTGTACTCCACATCGAGCTGGGGCAGAAGCTGGTTGATCTTAAGTCGCTTGTCGACGAGCAATCCCCGCACCTTGTTGTCCAGAGAACGCAATTTGGGATGTGCCGTCAGATCCAGACTATCGGCAATGACATTATCCAGGTCCAGGGCTATATCCACGGCTCTGGCCGGGTCAATCTCCGGGCGCACCGCATCCTGAATCTCAATCGGAATATTGTCGTCGAGCCAGAGGAAATTCGATAACTCCAGGGATTTGTTCCGATACATTACCTTTGCCTGTTCCAGGCTCAACATTCGGTTTTGCACCGCTATTCCGGCTTCAGTGGTATCGATACCTGCAATATCTCCGGCCAGGGCCGAACGGCGGATACCTTCGTAGCGCAACTCGGCATTCTGCAGGAAGCCCTCGTAGACCAGGAGGTCCCGATAGGATTGGAGCCAGTCAAAATAGGCCTGGGAAGCATCGTAGAGTATTTTGTTGATCAGGATGTCCCGGTCGGCCTGGCTCTGACGCTCAAAAAACCGTGCCTTCCTCAGGGTAGCCATCCGCTCATTGATCCAAAATCCTTTCAAAACGGAGACACTTACCCCCGCACTGTATAGTCCATCTGTTGGTACGGAGTCCTCGGGGTTCAGAAAATCACCTTCGTTTTGCTCGAATTGCCCTTTAAATTCCACCCCAAACCAGGTTGGGATTTTAAAGGTCGCATTGAGCCTGTCGTAGTATTCCGTGCCCTTGAATTTCTTCCGGTCGTAATCCACGGCCAGTTTTGGATCAAAGCCGCCTCGGGAACGCAACAGATTGGCTTCGGCACTGGCCAGGACCAATTGAGCCTGACGGGCAACAGGATGGAATTGTTTCACAAAGGCCAGGTACTCCCGGAATCCCAGAACCAGGGAATCGGGCACCAGTGTATCCAAGGCTGTATCATCGGCATACCGTTGGTTTTGGCGCGGGTCCGAAGCTGGCAAAGCTGATGGGACAGGTGGCAAATCAATAGCCATCCCTGGCCTGATAAGACTGTCCGGTATGGCTGGCTTAAGGGAATCAGGGATAGCCGGAATTTGACGCGCCGCCCCTTCCGGAAGGGTTGGCGGTACCTGGGCCGTCAATCCTCCTGCCCAAAGCATGAGCAAAACTAATATGGCAGGAAATCTCCTGGTCATTTTTTCTTTGTTTGGGCCATGTTATCTTCTGGCTGATAGTAATTCGGTGGGAAACCGTTTAGCTGTCGCCATAACTCAAACCAAATAGGAACATCATTCAGCAGGGCAATGGTTTGGGCCCCGGAGCCAACACGCAGATCTTCCGGCCACGGGTGATCATCAGGATCAGGTGCTATCAATATTCGATATTTCCCATTAGGGCTGATGTAGGTTTCTACAGCAACAATGGTTCCCCCATAGGTACCGTAACTTACATTGGGCCAACCACTGAAGATTATCACCGGCCATCCGTCGAACTGGATGCGCACTTTTTCCCCCCGGTGTACCAGAGGCAGGTCCAGAGGGTCAACGAAAGATTCCACAGCAAGGTCTACTTTTGCCGGCATTATCCCTACCAATTCATCGCCTTCTTTAAAGGTTTCCCCTACTCCGCCCTGCAGGGCTTTATTGATATAACCGCTGCGGGGGGCTCGAATATAGTAGAGATCTGTTCGCCGCTCGTAGTTGGAATATTCATTCTCCAGTTTAGTTACCTGTGCTTCCGAATCGAACTGCGAGGATTCCGCAGTAGCCCGGTCCGATCTGGCTTTCGAAATTTTATCGGTATACTCCGCCTGTATGCGCCCAATCTCTACTTTGGCGTTGATTACCTCGTTTTTTGCCGCATAGAGTTTATTTTCCTGCGAGATCAATTTGGCCTGCGATTCCTGCAATTTGAGTCGTTTTTCTTCGACATCAGTGACTGCCTTGAGACCTTCTTCCTGCAAGAGTGCCGTCCGGTCATATTGCCGCTGGGCAATAGTAATCTGGGTTTTAGCGGCCTCCAGATCTATACTATCGCTTTGAACTTTCAGATTGGCCTGGATCAATTTATTACGCGCCTGTTCCAATTTCAATTCACGCTCGTTTATCAGGGCTCCTACCTGGGAGTCGAGCGCCAGAACTTTTTGCTGATAACTCGAAACCGCTCGGCTCTTGGCATCGATCTGTTGTTGTGTCCGGGTCAAAAGCAGCGGGTCAAAGTATTCGTTCTTGACCTCGGAAACAAACAGGATGGTATCCCCGGCTTCTACATAATCTCCTTCCCGCACGTACCAGCGTTCTATCCTTCCGGGTATCGGGGATTGAATGGTTTGTGGTCGCTGCTCCGGAGTCAGGGTCGTCAGGAAACCTCTCCCGCGAATGTTCTGAGTCCATGGAAGGAAGAGAACAATTAAGCCAATACCTGCAAATGCCAACAGAAAGCGATTGAAATACTTGTAGTGCCGCCTGTGGAATACACGACGCGAGGCTTTAAACCGACTCATGTCTACTTTGCCGTGCAAAGGGCTGTTACTGATATTCAGCATAAGATTTTATTTTACTTGTTTCCCGTTCTCGATCTTGATCGTCCGGCCACAACGATCGGCCCATAATGGGTTGGTGCTCACAACCACCAAGGCCCAGGTATGCGATCTGTCTGTTAGGTATTTCATGATTTTATCTGATTCCTGCTGTCCGAACTGATCCAGGGGATCTTTCAAAATGAGCAGGCTTGGCTTATGCAGTATACTTCGAGCCAGGACTATTTTCTTTGAAACCGTGTAAGGTATCTGACGACCCTCAGGGTATAAAACCGTCTTAATACCTTTGGGTTGTTCTTGAACAAACTTTAGCAGATCTAAGGCTTCCAGGACTTCGTAGACTCGCTCTTGTTCGATACTGGAATCTCCGAAAGTGAGATTGTCTAGGATCGTACCTTCAAAAGGACTCTCCTCTGGAAGGGATTGACCGACCATAGCCCTGTAGTGGTTCAAATGAATTGCTTTGATAGAGACATCATTGATAAATATCCGGCCTTCCGTAGGTTCCAGAATTCCTGCGATCATTCGCAGTAAGGTGGTCTTACCCGATCCCGGAGGCCCTTGAATGACTGTTGAGGTTCGCGGTAGGATTTCCAGGTTGATGTTGTCTAATATTTTTTTGTCTCTGTCGGGAACCGAATAGGATACGTTTTCGAGTCGCACGAGCAAATCCTGGCCTATCTTGAAGGGTTTTTCACCCTCCTGGTCTTCCAATTCCTTATCGACCACCTGCCCGAGCTTCTCCAGCGAGGTAAGCAAATCGTAGAAGGTCTCCAGACCCAGTATCAGCTTCTCCACGGAGCCGATAACGAGGAGAATAATGAGTTCTGCAGCCACAAACTGACCAATATTCATCTCCTGGTTCAGAACCAAAAGTCCTCCTATCAATAACAATCCAGCAGTTACCAGGACTTTGAATCCAATCATCTGTATAAACTGCAGTACCAGAACCCGGAAGTGACTTTCACGGGCCTCCAGGTAATTGGCCACCAGCGTATCATTCTTGTCCAGTGCATGGGAGGTTTGTCCCGATAGCTTAAAACTCACGATGGAGCGGGCAATTTCCTGGATCCAGTGCGCAACCCGGTACTTGTGTTTCGACTCCAGCAAGCTGGTCTGCATTCCTTTTCGAACGGTAAACTTAAACACCACGTAAATCAACAGGATCAAAAGCAAACCGTAGATAATGAAAAATGGGTGGTAAAACGATAGCAGCATTAATCCGAAAATTATCTGCAACAAGGCGGCGGGGAAATCGATCAGGATTTTGGCCAGTGACTTTTGTACCGTAAGGGTATCAAAAAAGCGGTTGGCCAATTCCGGGGGATAGTAATTCGTAAGCTCCTTCATCCGAATTTTTGGGAATCGGAATGCAAATTCGAAAGAAGACAGGGTAAAAATTTTCTGCTGCAGGTTCTCAATAATTCTAATCTGCATGAGCTGTAATACGCCAACGAAGGCAACGCCCAGCGTTACCAGGACAACCAGGACTATCCATGACGTGCTCACCTGCGCTCCCTGGATCAGGTTTATTATGGCCTGAATTCCAAGGGGAAGCGAAAGATTCACCAAGCCCGCAAAAATGGCATAGTAGAAAATCTGCAGAACGTCCTTGCGTTCCAGGTTCAGTAATCCTACCAACCGCTGCCAGCTGGTCAAGGTCTTATTTTTCTTTTCCATATGTATCTAAAGATGAGAATACTACCTGTTTGAAGAATTTGGTAAGGTCCTGCGGATCATTACAGTTTGTCAGCGAGGGAAAGTGCGCTGCCAGAAAATACTGGTGTAAAGAACCCTCCAGAATGGTACTTACCAGGCTATTTGAGTAGGGATAGTCTGGTAAAACATTCGATATCATTTCAGAGACCCGTGCAATCAGGCGTTTGTAAATTTCAAAATACCCAGCCTTGTTTTCTTCATCTACTTCAGCGGTCAGAAACGGCTTGGAATATTCATTGACCATGATCCGGTTAAGGGCAACCTCATCGATATGCCCAAAGGCATCGTCGGTTTCGACCGGCTGGGTGATTACCGTTAGCGCCCGATCTAATTTCTCTCTGGCATCGGTAATGCTGTTGGTCTCCAGGACCAACCTGTATTCCAACCACCCCCAGTACCAGGAAGTCAGATAAATCAGGAATTTGTGCTTATTCTCAAAATAGCGGTACACGGAACTCTCATTGGAACCGATCCGCTCTCCTAATTTCCTGAAGGTGAAGTTGTCGAAGCCCGAACTAGCAATCATATGGATGCCTTCACTAATCATTCGCTTACCCAAATCAGACGACTCGGGATTTTTCAGGTAAATCCCGGGATTAATGGTGATCTGGATATGATGTATGAGATTCTGCATGGTCCAGAAATTTTGCGCTAAAATAATAGTAATACTATCATATATAGGTAGATTAACTATTATTTAACAAAAGTATTGCTACCGTAGTTTTGTAGAAATTTGTTAATTTTGCAAAGTAAGTGGAGTAATTGATGTTAATTTTAAATTATTCGTAATTATGAGGTCTTTATTTGTCATTTTCGCAATTATGGCTGGTGTTTTAACTTCTCAGGCTCAGGCAACTACTGTAGAGGAAGGGGATACTTTTACCCTCCAGGTTCCTGAAAACAACCGCTTCGCATACGTGGGTGTCCCCAAACCCAACATCCTGATCAAAAGAGGTTCCGTGGCCACTGCCAAGAGTTTAAACCATCGCAAAGTGGTGGTAAAAGAAGTTATCCGGGAAGACGGGCAGATTCGCTTGGTGCTCGAAGCTACCGACGGCAGAAAATTCTTCCGCCACTACCGTACCCTGCCTGCAAGCTGGCCCGAAGCGGTAAACTCGGGAGAGTTAAAACCGGTGCGATAATCCGGCAGAATATCCTAACTTCATGGCATGGAAACCTACCGCTGTCCCTGGTGTAAGGGCGACCCTGTCTATGAAGCTTACCACGATACCGAATGGGGGGTTCCGCTGCGGGACGACTACAAGCTTTTTGAATTTTTAATCCTCGAAACCTTCCAGGCCGGCCTGAGTTGGATTACCGTGCTGCGGAAAAGGGATCACTTTCGGAAGGTCTTTGATCAATTCGATTTTGAGAAGGTTGCCAGGTACGACGAGGCGCGCATGGAAGCCCTTCGGAACGATCCCGGGATTATTCGGAATCGTTTGAAAATCAAAGCGGCGGTTACCAATGCCCAGGCTTTTATCCGGGTACGCGAATCCTATGGATCCTTTAGTGCATACCTCTGGGATTTTATAGGTGGAAAGCCCATTGTAAATCAGGTATCCAACTATAAGGAAGCCCCTGCGACCACGCCCCTTTCGGATGCGCTTAGTAAAGACCTGAAAAAAAAGGGGTTTTCTTTTGTGGGGAGTACCGTTGTTTATGCCTTTATGCAGGCCACCGGTATGGTTAACGATCACGAAACCCAATGTTTTCGCTATGAAGAAGTTTAGCGTCCTGATAATTCTGATGGTATTTTTCAGCGGGCAGGCTCAGGAAGCCGGCAATAACAAAGCCTCGAATAACATCAAATACGAACGGGAATTTCGTATTCGCAAAGACCAGTTCCCGGCCAAAGCGCTGCAATCCGTAGAAAACTATCTGCCCGAAGTGCGGCGATTGCGATTCTACCGGGAGATCGACAGCAATCGCAGCAGTTACGAGGTAAAATTCAAGTACGTTCGCCTGCACTACAGTGTGGAATTTTCGGCTGAAGGGGAGTTGGAGGATGTGGAAGTGCGCATTAAACCGGTGGATATTCCAACCGATAGTTGGAAGGCCATTACCGGGGACCTCAACCAGCGTTTCAGCAAGTACCGCGTTCGGAAAATTCAGCAGCAGTATCCCCGGGAAGCCTTTCCCTCGGCAGAAAGCACCCTGCAAAAAGCTTTTCAAAATCTGATCCTCCCGGAAATCCGATACGAAATAATCGTTCAGGCCAGGACAGACAGAGGATTCCTGAATTATGAGATCCTCTACGATGCTAACGGCAGATTTTTAAACTTGAGAAAATCGCTGCCGCCGAATTACGATCATGTACTCTACTAAGCGGTCCGGGAATTGGTGGGGCAAGTCCCTGTATCTATTCTGGCTGATACTCATTAGTTGGACGCATGATGGATTGAAGGCTCAGGAAAACTTTACGGGCTATTTACAGCCATCCGTGGCCTTGAGTTACAAACTAAGCCCTCGGGTAAGCCAGAATGCCGCCCTGAACCTGCGGACTTTTTACTATCGCGATGCGGCCTATGATTTGCAGACCCGTCAACTAGATGCCGTACTGTTTACGCAATATGCGCTAAGCGGAAATCAGACCTTGAGTTTTGGGATTCAATACCGATTTCGGAATCCTTTTGAACCGGAAGCGGGCAATGAGTTGCGGCTTACCCAGCAATTCAACACCACCTTGAAACCAGCGGTTTTGCGCTTTGGGCACCGATTCCGGGCCGAACAGCGCATCCGGGAGGCAGGCACTATCCATAGATTCCGGTATCGCCTGGCTATTGACGGGCCATTGCAGGGGGAAAATACCGACGTGGGGGAGGCGTATTGGATTGGCAGCGCGGAAAACTTGCTAAGCGTAGCCAGCGGAAACAGGCCGGAATATGACTTACGGTTAACCGGTTGGATCGGATGGCGGGTTACCGCAAATAGTAAAGTCCAGGCAGGGCCCGAAATTCGCTGGGAAAATTTCCAGGGGGAAACGGAAAAGGTCTTGTTCTGGCAATTGTCCTGGGTTAGCAGTCTTTAGCGGCGAGCTGCTCCAAAAATACCGCCCTCGGGATTTCCCGCGCGCCCAGACTCTCCAGGTGATCGCTATGAATCTGGCAATCGATAAGCACACATCCTTTTTTTTGTTGCTCTTGGACCATGTGGATAAACCCAACCTTAGAGGCATTGCTGGTTGTACTGAACATACTTTCTCCACAAAAAACATGTCCGAGTTCCACCCCGTAGAGTCCCCCAACCAGGGTCCCTTCCTCCCAGACTTCATACGAGACCGCATGGCCCCGTTTATGTAGTTCCAGATATGCTTCTTCCATCCGCTCGGTAATCCATGTTCCTTCCTGATCTTTTCGCGGTGTACGCGCACATTGAGAAACTACTGCCGCAAAGTCCCGGTTCCGGGTTACCTGAAACCTGCCTTTGCGGATCACGCTGCGCATACTCTTGCTGATTTTCAATTCCTCCGGGTACAGTACCATTCGCGGATCGGGACTCCACCAAAGAATCAGGGAATCCTCATTGAACCAGGGAAAAATACCCATGCGATAGGCCAGCAACAGCCGTTCAGGTCGCAGATCGCCGCCCACCGCGAGCAAGCCTTCCGGTCCGGCGAGTTCGGGCGCGGGAAAAACCAGGGCTTCAGTAAGCAAGGGAACCGGGGTTCTGGAATTCGACATCGCAGGGCTGTTTACACCCTACCAAAGTAATAAACCCAGCAGGTAAATGCTACCCCCTGCAAGCATAAATATCAGGGAATAGGGAAGGATTTCACGGGCCTTTAATCGGGTAATGCCCAGCAATGGCAGTGCCCAGAAGGGCTGCAGCATATTGGTCAGCTGGTCTCCATAGGCCAGTGCCATGAGTGCCTTGGATAAGGGGATATCGAGTTTTAAGGCCGCCTCCAGGAATATAGGCCCCTGTACGGCCCACTGTCCCCCTCCGCTGGGAACGAAAATATTGACCAGACCGGCACTGAAGAACGTTAATATGGGCAGGCTTCCCGGTGTTCCCCATTGTACAAACAAGTCGGATATCTGTTCTACCAGCCCACAGTTATTCATGATCCCCATAATCCCGAAATAGAGCGGAAACTGAATGAGTATCCCGGAGGTATCTCCAATAGCTTCCTCTACCGCTTTTCCAAAATTGGCCAGGGAGCCATGAAGGAGTACAGCAAGACCCAGCATAAACAAATTGAGCATATCGGGATTGAGGTTTAGACTGCGCAAGGCGGGCAAATATTGAAGCAGGAAGGCCCCGAAAATCAGCAGGGCAAACCCGGTTGCAACGAAGGGGGAGCGATCAATGCGCTCAGCTCCTCCGGCCTGCGGGTTTTTTACCGGAGATGCATTTTCTGCGGCAGAAATGTGCCTGCTTCCGGGCTCACCGCCCGCAAACCAGGCAGCTGTTCCGGCACTGGGGGTATCCCGTTTGCCAAGGGTATAGGCAACCAACCCGCAAACGGTAAGGACCGCGGCAAAAATCAAAAGATTCTGGATGGAAAAGATCGTGGCGGAGGTCGAAATACTGGAGGGAAGATCGGCAAAAGCCGCCAACCCGGTATTCTGGGACAACAAGGCTGCTACATGACCCGCCTCAGACGCTTTGATAGGGGCTGACCCGCTGATCCCCCCATGCCAGACCATTAGCCCCAGATACCCGCAGGCCCCAATAAGCGGATAGTTTATAGACAAGCCCTTCTCATGGGCAGCCTCCCCCACTTTTCTGGCCAGGATGGCCCCGAAAATCAGACCCAGCCCCCAATTGAAAAAGGCCACCAACATGGTGGAAATCCCTACGATAACAGCGGCCTGTGCGTTAGAATGTATCCCGCTGGTCAGGCGGTTGATCAATCGGCCAGCTGGCCGGCTGAGGACCAATACATGCCCGAGGACCAGGATCAGCATCATCTGGTAGGCAAAAACCAGCAGGTCGCGGTTCCATAGCCCCTTTTCCCAGGCATCGAGAACCTGGACCAATGCATTTCCTTCCGCCTCAAAACGGCCAAAAGCCAGGGCCAGCACTACGGTCAGGGCCGTGAGCAAAATAGCAATAGCCAGAGGGGAAGGCAGAAACCTTCGGTAAGCCGTGGCTATAAGCTTCGATATCCCCATAAACAATGCTTGCCCTACCCGGGTGCGGCCTGTAGCCTGTTAGAAAGGCAGGTCGTCGTAATCCTCTTCCTTGATGTCATCGGCTGGCTCAAAAGCGTCCATGGGAGGAACAGGAGGCATCCCGCCTTCGGCCTGTTCTGCCTGCAGGGCTTCGATCCGCCAACCCTGAATTGAATTGAAGTACTTTACCTCTCCCTGAGGGCTGGTCCATTCCCTTCCTCTCAGGTTAATGCTAACTTTAATTTGCTGTCCTTCTTTGTAGGCATCCAGCAGATCGGTTTTGTCCTGTACAAATTCAATGAGCAGGTGTTGCGGGTACTGATCCTCCGTGGTCAGCACCAATTCTCTTTTGCGGAACCCGTTGGATCCAAAAGTCTTTGTCTCGTCTATTTTTTTAATTGTTCCTTGTACTTCCATCGCTGTATTTGCAGTAATAATTGTTGTTGTTCGTGTTCGATATTCCGTTGTGCTTCCCAATACACTATTCTCCTCCTAAGCCGGCCAGTAAAAGGCACCAGGCCGAATGGGTGTCTCCGGCTTCGAGCAATTTAGCGGCCTGTCGGTGAATGGCCTCGGTATCTCCGGCACTCAATAGCTTGCGAACCTGAAGGTTGGCATTTACAAAGCCGGTTACAGCTTTCGCATTGGGGAGCTGTTCGATATTGCCCAGGCGACCCAGGTCATTTCCGGTAAGCACCTTACTCAATCGTATGGGTGCAGGGATCTGATCTACGCCAATTCCCAGGGTGGAAAGTGGTTTTTCCACCTCAAACAAACCGTTGTTTGCCCGGCTGTACCAATTTCCTCCCATTCGGGAAACCAGGTCCTGTTTTTGAGGATCGGGAAACCCCTGCGCATTGAGTATTCCTGTTTTAAAATGCATGCGGACGACTTCAGAAAAAATGAGATTCCCCGCACCGCCCTTGCGGCCCAGGGGAACAATTTTCGTCACCTTGCATTCGAATTGAGCGGGAGATTCGGCAACCCGGGGCGGACGCACCACTTCAGAAGGCAGCATGGTGAATCCCGCCTTTTCGAATTCATTGACCCCGCGGGGATACTCTGTACTGGCCAGGGACATTTGCTGAACCATCTCATAGCTCACGGTATTGATCACTACTTCCTTGTTGGAACGTATATTTTCCAGGGTGTGCTTTACCGTGTTGTCACGGACCCGGCGGGCAGGAGAAAAGATCATGACCGGGGGATTCGCGCTGAAGACATTGAAGAAGCTGTAGGGCGATAAATTCGGCGTACTTCCACTACCCATAGTACTGGCAAAAGCAATGGGCCTGGGGCCAACGGCACCCAGCAAAAAGCTGTGTACTTCCCGCGTTTCCAGCTCCTTGGGATCCAAACTTAAGATCGATTCAGACATAGCGCCAAAGGTAGGGAAATTTAGGTCCAAAGCGAAGGCTGCCGGCGGGCACTTGTCCACAACAAAACCGGCTAAATTGAGTTATCTTTACCAATACCTACCCGCCGGCCATGCGCTTTAATCCACCAAAAAAAATCACCAACGCCGTACTCCTGATCTCGGCCTTTGTGATCGTAAGCCTGATCCTGTGGAATACCAACAGCTTCTTTAAAAAATTCAAGGAGGAAGAACGGCACAAAATGGAGATTTGGGCTACGGCCCAGTCCGAATTGCTGAGCTCCCCGGAAGATCAGGAACTCGGAAATATTTACCTGAAGGTTTTTCAGAATAATACGAGCACGCCCATGATCCTGGTCGATGCCGATGGGTCGTACAAGCTGCATAACTTACCGGATCTCGATCCTGCAGACACCCTGGGGATCCGACAAAAAATAAGAAGGTTCAGTTCCGAGAACAGCCCCCTTGAAATCAGCTACCAGGAGGAATTACTGGCCACCCTTTATTACGGTAATTCGGAGGTGCTCAACAAACTCAAGTTCTACCCCATAGCGCTGTTGTTGATCATTTTCCTTTTTGGCGCAGTGATCTTTTTCTTTTTCAAGACCAACAAAGCCTCCGAGCAAAACCGCCTCTGGGCAGGAATGGCCAAAGAAACCGCACATCAGATCGGTACGCCGCTAACCTCGCTACTGGGATGGAACGAATTGCTTAAGGAGAAATCCCTGACGCCGGAGATAACGGATGAAATCGAAAAAGATATCATCCGCCTGCAAACCATTACGGAAAGGTTTTCCCAAATCGGTTCCAAGCCAAAACTGGAAGTGGCGGATATTGTGGCAGAAACCAGGGATGCCTATGAGTACCTGCAGGCAAGGAATTCCAAATTAGTGCGTTTTAGTTTTACCCCTGGTGCGGCATCCGTTCCTGTTATGTTGAATCCTTCACTTTACCAATGGACCATAGAAAACCTGGTAAACAATGGAATCGACGCCATGAAAGGGAAAGGAGAAATCGCTATTGAGGTGATCCCTGAAAATTCCTGGGTGAATATCCTGGTCAGCGATACCGGGAGCGGGATGCCAAAAAACCAATGGCATCGCATCTTTGAACCGGGCATTACCACAAAGAAACGCGGCTGGGGCCTGGGCCTTTCTTTGGTGCGTCGGATTGTCGAGGATTACCACCAGGGTAAGATCAAAGTTTTATCTTCTGGAAAAGAAGGAACGATAATGCAGCTAAGCTTGCAAATGCACAAATAATTATGGCCGAACACTGGGAACTGATCAAAGAAGCGCCAATAAAGAACAATTGTCCGGAGTGCTATAACCAGGACCTCATTATGCAGTTTAAGCAAAAGCATTTGCGCACGCGGATGTACCATCGCACCTCAGCAGAATTGCGGGAGGAATTACACTGTAATACCTGTGGTTCGCGTATCTACCCTGTGAGTTGGACCCCGGACATAGAGAATAGCGTCAATTACTACCGAAAAATGGCAACGCCCGGCAAATCGGGAATACGTTTCAGCTGGCTGTTTTATGTGCTGTTCTTGTTGGCAATAGCCCTGGTCGGGGCAGCCGTTTATACCTATCTGGAAGGCATGTGGGGAATTTAATCCGCTAAGGCTTCACGAATAGCAGCCGCTGTTTGCTGGAACTCTTCCTGACTCAGTTTTACCTTTTTTCCGAATGTTGCATCGACCATGGAGTTCAGTGGGATCAAATGCACATGCACATGGGGAACTTCCAGGCCTATGACGGTCATTCCCACACGCTTGCAATCAACGGCCTTATCCACAGCAAGGGCAACACGACGAGAAAAACGCATCAGGCTTTCATAGGCCTCCGGATCCAGGTCGGTTATTTTGTCGACTTCCTTTTTCGGAACGCAGAGGGTATGTCCCCTGCTGTTGGGATTGATGTCGAGAAACGCAAAATTATCCGCATCTTCTGCAACGCGGTAATCGGGTATTTCGCCCTGGAGGATTCGTGTGAAAATGCTTGGCATACCGGGAGTTTAGAGTCCTAAATATAGTAAATCTCCCAAGCGGTTTGCTTATGATTTATCTGCAGTAAGCCTCCGGTACTCCTGATAGGAATATACCAATGGGATAACGGCCAGGATAATAGGTAATCCAAGGATGAGGTAGAGTTGCCATTGACTCCCGGTCAAAAAGGCCAGTACAATCATAAGTATCCCCCCAGCAAACCAAAGTTTTCCGCCCAATTTATGCGTCTTTTCCCATACTTCAGGATGTTCCAGGGTCCAGGGGGTACGAATTCCGATAAAGTAATTGGGTTGTACGGTTTTCATATAATTCCCGAGTACGGCAATGAGCAACCCAACGATGACCAAAATAGGAGTGGTCCCTGCGCTTTCCCCTTGCTGTATCATATAGATGATAACACAGGCCAGGGCACTCATTGAGGCAACCAGGGCAAACTTGAGCTGATCGTATTTCCGCCCCATCTGGGCAATTTTCTTTTTGGGATCGATAGCGGGAACGACCAGCAAAATCAGGTAAATAAGCCCTGAGGTAATCGCTGGCAGGATCCACACCTGGGACTTGGGCCCGTAACGGTCAATTTCGCCCTGAATATTCCAGTGCATCGGGACCGATTCCGGAAGCTGGTTCCAGATTATACCCAGATAGATAAAGGGAATTGCTACTAATACGAGTAACGGGAGTTCTTTTTTTAGTTTCACGGCTTTTCGTTTTTAAGTTGGATAACCCAGTGCAAGAGATCTTCGACGATGCTGGTGTTCAATTCATAGTATACATACTGCCCCTCTTTACTTCGCCGGACCAACCCCGCCTGGAATAAGAGCTCGAGGTGGTGGGAGATACTCGGTCTTGAAATGTCGAAGTGTGAAGCGATATCACCAGCCGAGAGGCGCCCCTGCTTCAGCAACTCCAGGATACTGCGCCGGGTGGGATCGCTCAGGGCTTTGAAAAGGGCATTCACTAATTATATATTTAGATAAATATCTAAATACTAATTCACATTTCCAAATGTCCGTGCTATTAACTACTCTGAAAATAGGCTTGTTGCCGGCTGGCGCTACTCCCGGCTAATATCCAGGATTTTTAGCTTTAGGGTGCCGTTGGGGACCTGAATCTCAGCAATCTCCCCTACCTGCTTCCCGAGCAATCCCTTTCCAATCGGGGAAGTCACAGATATTTTTCCCGCCTTGAGGTCGGCTTCGCTTTCGGCTACCAGGGTGTAGCTGAGTTGCATCTTATTGTTGAGGTTCTCCAGTTTTACTGTAGAAAGTACCAGTACCTTGGAAGTGTCTAGTTGGGATTCATCAATGATCCGGGCATTGGCGACTAATTCCTCCATTTTGGAAATTTTCATTTCCAGCAATCCCTGAGCTTCCTTGGCCGCGTCGTATTCCGCATTCTCAGACAGATCTCCCTTATCCCGTGCCTCGGCAATCGCCTGGGACGCCTTGGGGCGTTCCACATCGCGAAGCTGATTGAGCTCGTCTTTTAATTTTTTGAGTCCTTCTGGCGTGTAATAGGATACTTTGCTCATGACATTGACGTATTTAAAAGCAAAATCCCCTGCAACCTACGCCAAGCGTAAGTTTGTGAGAGGATTTAGGCCAAAGATACACAATTTTTGCGGATTTTTGTAGTTCAACGTACTGACGATGCGCCCTGTAAAGTCCATATACAGCCTGCTGGCATGCCTTGTATTCCTGGCCTGTTCCAAGGATACCCAACAGCGAAATCCCTTCCTTCCGGAAATAGGATTTCGTTTCGATATCAACCTGAATTTACCGCTTTACAGCCCCTTGCTTACCCAGGGGAACCCGGTGTTCCTGGACAACGCTGCAGTGGGTATACGCGGCGTCTTTGTCATGAATACCGGCTTTGAACTCTACCGCGCTTTTGAGGCCAGCTGCCCCAACCATGCTCCTAACAGTTGTTCTACCCTGGAGCTAGACGGACAAGTCGCTCGTTGCTCCTGCGAAGACTACGAATACAGCCTGTTTACCGGACAAATGCTAAACCGCCCGGATACCGAAGAGCGCCTCTATGACTTATTGGAATACCGCGCGAATCGCAGTGGTAACATCGTGACCATCCAGAATTAACGCCTCCCCACACTTTTAAAATCGCGCCGTAACGCCAGCCAGAAAATGGATTCCCGCCTGCGGATAATACCCAACCCCTTCAATGGTGGTGATTGTTCCCGGGTTCGAAAAATCATCATCGAAGGTGTAGAAAAACCCATTGCTGCTAAAGCGCGCATCGAACAGGTTATTCACCAGGCCTGTAAACGTCAGTTCCGGCCAGCCTCCTTTGGCGGGTAGGGTATAGACCAAATTCAGGTCGGTCTGGCTGTACCCTTCCAAACGGGAACGTTCGGCCTCAATATTGCTCATAAACTGGTCTCCCACATACTTATTGAGCACAGCAATCTGCCATCCAGAACCCGGACTGTATACCAGGCGACTCCCGGCAACAACCCCTGGTGAAAACGCTATTTCCGTGTTCCCGAGGTTGCGCAGTTCTCCATCCCTCCGGAAAAAGAAATCCACATTACGGTTAATGCTCAGGGCCAGATTGGGTTGCCATTGGATTCGATTTCCAAGGGGAAGGGAAGCATCCAATTCTATCCCCAGGCGATAACTATCTCCTACGTTGGCCCGGATGGGAGCGCCCACATCGTTGAGTTCTCCGGTCAGGACCAACTGATCTTTATAGCGCATGTAATAGCCGTTTACCTGGAAACTAGTCCCCGCTTTCAGATAACGCCAGCCCAGCTCAAAATCCTGGAGTCGCTCAGGACGGGGATTACCGTTTTCGTAATCATTGCGATTGGGTTCGCGATTGGCTACCGCGTATGAAAAATAAAGGTTCTGTTTATCGTTTAGGGTATAGGTCAGGCCGGTTTTAGGATTAAAGAAATTAAAGCGGTCGTCTACCAATCCGGTTTCATTTCCATTGGCCTGATAACGGACCCCGCGGTACTGCACATCTGCGAAGAATCGCAACCTTTCGCTCAGGTTGGTCTCCGCCTTGAGGAACGTATTGAAATCGTCTTTCTGGGAGTCGTCTTCATAGTAGCGGAAACCCCGGTCAATCTCAGGGGCGTTCCGCGCCCAGATCACCTCGCCAAAATGATCGCCGCGATAGGTATTCCAGCCACCGCCCAGGGTAAACTGCCACCCGGCATTCCTGTATTGGGCCGAAAATACGGTACCGTAAAAATCATTGTCGAGCCAGCGGCGGCGAATGTAATCTGTTGTGGTCCGGGTTTCCCCGTTAATATCGACCGGATCCTGGCCTAGGAAGTCCAGGCCGGCATCAGGAGCAAAAAATACGTTGGTATAATACCACTCATCTACATACTCCTCAAAAAAACCGCGCCCCCGGGTGTAGTGCAGGGCAATATTGGTTCGCAGTGATGGGGACCAGGATTCGCTCCAATGCAGTTGAAAGTGATCCTGTTTGTAATTGTCTACCTGATTCTCATAGAAGCCCTCGAAATTCCCCTCGGCGTCGAACTGCACTCCGGCCACGTTGAAGGTTCGGTTGGTTTCCAGGTTATTATCAACCCCGATAGCACTCAGGATTGCCGGATCAAACCCATACCATGACTGGTAGGTAATTTCATGGCCGCCAAAAAGCAAGGCCTTTATCAGGGTGTTATCGTCCAGGTAAGCCCCTTGCAGGAAATAGGAATCCAGGTCAGACGAAGCCCGGTCAATGTACCCTTCCGAAGCGATTCTGGACAAGCGCCCCGATATTTCAAAATGGTCGGAAAGCAAGCCACTGCTGAACTTAAGGGTAGCCTTATGGGTGTTGAAACTACCTGCGCTAGCGGCCAGTTCGGCATACGCCTCGGGCCCTACGGCATCGGTAAGCAGGTTGAGACTGGCCCCAAAAGCTCCCGCTCCGTTCGTGGAGGTCCCTACCCCGCGCTGCAATTGCAGATTCTGAACCGAAGAAGCGAAATCAGGCATATTTACCCAAAATGTACCCTGGGATTCTGCGTCGTTATACGGGATCCCGTTGATGGTGATATTAACCCGGGTAGCATCGCTTCCCCGAACACGTATCCCGGTGTACCCCACTCCTGCTCCGGCATCGGAGGTGGTCACTACCGATGGCAGGTAATTCATAAGCACAGGGATATCCTGGCCCAGATTGCGCTTGCGGATTCGTTCGGCTTCCATGTTGCTAAAGGTTACCGGTGAATTTGTTTCGGCCCGGACGGCTGCCACAAGTACCTCATCCAAAACGATCTCCTGTTGCAAGCTGTCGGCAGGATCTTCTTGTAATTCCCGGTTGGTTGAATTGGTCTGTTGCCCCCAGGCAGGCAGCTGCATTGCCAAAAGCAGCAATGCGGTAAGCGAATAAATACGTTTCATCCGTAAAAATATTTACGAATAAAAGGGGTCATTATTCTTTGGTGAAAAATTGAATTATGGCGCCCCGTGTTGCGCCTGTTATCCCTTGGCAGCATTACCTGCCCAGGTTCATCGGGTATAATCTCAGCCTCCTTTTACCGGATAGAACCGGGATTTTGGAAAGCACCCCTTGAGAGATGCGCAAATATACAACCAAAAAAAAACCCCAGACAAATGTCCGGGGCTAAAGAAACTCCACAGCCATGGAAATAGTCTAACACCGGACCCACAATAAGACAGGTAGGTACTCGCCCCGGTGCGCTTGGGAACTAGCTTCCAAAAAGGCTGGGAGTCATTGGGGATTGACCATGGTTAGTGTCCGTATAGCCGAATCCTTTTTCGTTTGAAGTGGGTCCTGGAGTTCCTGAATTTCAACAGTCTCCGCTGCGCTTAGCCGCCTATCTGTCCATACCATGGCCAGACAAGCAAGGAGGTAGCACGATGCACAAAGTAGGGTATACTTCATTTTGGGGAACTTTTGTGTCTTTCTGTAATTAAGACACCAGGTTTCCCATCAGGTCACAAAAAAATCTGGAAAAGTTAAACCCCCTTGTTATTATGGGCGGGTTTAAGCAGGTCATTTACGGTTTTAACCGGGTTGAAAGTAGACACCGGGACTTCCACAAAAATGGTGTTCCAATAGGCCATTCCCCCATTCCAAAGGCCGGGTAATTCAAGAGCTTTCAATTCCCTTCCCTCGTAGGTCTTGGAGGTTATGAAGCCCTGTTTGCTGTTCACAAACTCCATCAGGTCGTATTTGTTCCCGCGGTAATCGCGCAGGCCACAAACCAGGTCTACCGGGTTAAAGTGCGTGGATTCGCCGAAAATCTTTTGTTGTTCCCTGTCCTCCATATTGACCTGGGCAGATTCCACAATCTGAAGGGATTCCCCCCCACCTTCATCGTGGATCCAGAATGGACCCCCACCGGGTTCCCCTTCGTTTTTTACCATACCACAAACCCGGATAGGCCTGTTGAGCCGACTGTTAATCCATTGCTGCCGGGCATCAGCGGACAGCTTGTCAAAGTCGTTCGGAAGTGAATTATTCAGGCGTTCGACTAAAAAGGAGGCCGCTTCCTCCAGTATTCCCGGGCCCGGGTCTCCCCCCTCGAGGAGCCGTGCCATGCGGAAGGCCTCCGCCTGGATTTCCAGTAATAGCCCGCCGAGGACTTTCTTCCACTTTCCAATTTCAGGTAGCTGCTCCTTAAGCACCACATTATCGATATTCTTGATAAACAGGACATCGGCGTCCTGCTCATTCAGGTTCTCGATAAGGGCGCCATGCCCGCCCGGCCTGAGCAAAAGTTGCCCTTGGCCATCCCGAAATGGCTGGTTATCCGGATCAACGGCAAGGGTGTCGGTAGCCGGTTTCTGGAAGGAATGACTCATTTGGAAAGCAACTCCGGTCTCGGCTTCCATTCGGGATCTGATTGCTGCAAAGGTCTCCTCGAACAGGTCCTGATGCTGGGGGGAAATCGTAAAGTGTAAAGCGCTCTCCCCTCCTCGGGTAGCGTACATAGCTCCCTCCCTCAGATGTTCTTCCAGGGGTGTAGCGCTTCCTCCTTCGTACTGGTGAAAGGGGAGCAAGCCTTTGGGATAAAAGCCGAAATTGAGCCCCTGTTCTCCCAGCATTTCTGACACGAAAGTATGGAGATAGGCGCCTTCCTTTAGATCGCCAGGAACCTTCTCATGAACCGCCTGGAAAAAAGGGAATTCCCGCAGACGACTGTAAAAATCAGCAACGGCTTTGTTCTCCGGATCTGCCAGGTAGTCCGATAATTCCTGTTTATCGGGATCGAAGTCCGAAAGGAATCCGAACAGGGCCTTAAACATCCTGGAGGCAGCTCCGGAAGCCGGTGTAAACTTTCCAAGGTCAAATCTGTCGCTGGAGTTTTCATAGTGGGTAACAAGGCGATCCTGCTGAGCGGCATCCAGCGCTACAATCCCATCCCCGATCACAGCGGCCTTGCTCAGCGAAACAAAAGGGATTCCTCGCCGGAAAGTTTCGAGCTGATCCTCGATTTTATCCATAGTAATCCCCCTGGCATTCAAAAATTCAAGATCCTTTGCGTCGAACATATCCTTGCTGAGTATTTTGTCTATTTCGCTTACGGCTAGCCGGAAACGTTCCGCCTGCGTTCCCTTTACTGTAACAAATCTACGATTATTAGCCTGCAAGGCGTGCTCAAAAGCCCGGAACATTTCTTCCCGGGAATCGGGTCGATCGCGCAAGTCGTCGGGTTGCCAGGGCACATCGATGTAGGTGAGCAGGTAGAGGTCGTAGTGGTTTTCCTGAGCATATTTGCGAAGGATCGGATCGGCATATCCGTCAAAGTACATCTCAGAATAGACCTGGGTTTCCAGTAAATCGGTATCGCATATTAAGACCTGGTTGGCCGTTGCTGCCAGTTTATTCTCCAGAGCCATCTGCCCGGCTGCAATGGGTAACAAATCCTCAAGGGTGCAAATTTCCCCGGTTTTGTCCCACTTTTCCTGTAAGTATTCCCGAGCGTATTCCGGCACCCAATGGGTTGAGTAGTGCTCAGCCAATTGCTTTGCCAGGGTAGTCTTTCCGGTAGATTCCGGACCAAAGAGTACTACGCGGCAGAGGGAATCCTGTCGTTGTCCATATACTTTTTCCATTGCAAATAACCTTGAATAGCCAGTATGGTAAAGATCAGGTATTGGAGGGAAAGCATTCCCCAACCCCTGTAGGCATAAAGGGGGACGGTGATCAGATCGGCAAAGATCCAAAGAGTCCAGTTCTCGAGTTTTTTGTTGGCCATATACCACATAGCGGTAAAAAAGACCCCTGAAGTAAATATATCGAGGTAATTGGTCCATTCCAGCACCGTACCGCTCAGGCGGTAAACCAGGTAAGTAACGCCCAGGGTCAGGAGAAATAACAAAAACCCAATGCCTTTTTCCCTGAGATTTGTCCGGGTAATATGGACCACCTTTTCACCATCTTTCCGGCGGGCCCAGTTCCACCAGCCGTAAACGCTCATTATGGAATAATACAGGTTGAGCATCATGTCGCCCAGCAAACGGTCCTGGAAAAAGATGTACATGGTGATCAGGGTGGCGATCAGCCCCGTAGGGTATACCCAGATATGTTCTTTTTTGGCATATACCACGCTTGCGATTCCAAAAAAGAATGCGAGGGCTTCCAGGACTATAAGGAACACCTCGCGATTGCGATACGGCTCCAGGAAAAAATCGGAAACTGTGGTTAACTCCATGGAATACTCCCCTATGCCCCCTTAAAAATGTGGCTCGTAGTCACTGCGGTCTGTCTTTACCATTTTAAGGAAGAAGACCCCCTGGTCCACAGCTTCCAGGCTTGCTTTCATCTCCCGGTTCAGCACATCCATTACCCGATCATAAGGGCCATAGATCTGAGTGCTCATGGGATTCTCGAGAACCTTGAGGCCCGAAGCCCGCAAGGCTTTTATAAATCGGATGATTTCATTTTCATAAGTGTCCCGGAGCGGGCTGTAGGTGAGTTCTACGGAGATATTCATGGGTTGTATTTAATCCGCGAGCGCATACCCGCAGGTGTAACCTTCAAATTCCAGAAACCGGGTCGTAAATCCCCTGGTATTCGCTCCAAAGGTAGCCTTTCCCGTACTTTGCGGATCGTCCATGGAAAAATCGGCTATCCGGATATGCTCCAGAAAGCTGAGCCCCGGTTGGGACATTACTTTATAGATAGATTCTTTGGCGGTCCAGACCATAGTGAGTTTCCGGATCAGCGCCTCGTCATTGGCCAGAGAACGATACTCATTCAAGGGGGTAAATTTATGGGCAATCCTGAGGATTTTATCCCGCTGCTTTTCAATGTCGATCCCCACTTCCTGTTTTCCCGAAAAAATAACTCCGGCAAATTCAAAGGAATGCGTAATTGAAATATTTGTACCGTCCTGCAGGTGGGGTTTCCCTTGCGAATCGTAGTATAAATCCTGATCCGTATATCCCTCTACCGCCAATAAGTGGCGTATGCTCAAAAATCCTCGCCGATGTATACCCGACTTCATACCGTTGAGGCGCTCCTGACAGGGCAATCGAAGTTCAATTCCCCGGGCCAGGTCGGCTTCGGTCTCCGTGACGCGCCAGATATGTGCCCGAACTTGCGGTGCGGGGGTTATGGATTGATGTAGCGGCATGAAAAATGCTCGGTGTTTCGTATTTTTGCAAAGCGCAAGAGGAAGGCGGTGCCAAAGGCTCCCCTGTATTTCCTTCTGCAAAAACTAAAATAAGAATTATCAGTCGCTTCTGAGGATTTCAGAAGGCTGAATAAATCCAAAAAATTGCATGAGTACCAAGACGGAAACTTACGTTCCTTACAAAGTAAAAGACCTAAGCCTGGCGGATTGGGGTCGTAAGGAAATTGAACTGGCCGAAGCAGAGATGCCCGGACTGATGGCCCTGCGCGAAGAATACGGCGAGGCTCAGCCGCTTAAGGGTGCCCGGATTGCCGGCTGCCTTCACATGACTATTCAGACTGCTGTGTTAATCGAAACCCTGGTGGCCCTGGGTGCAGAAGTAACCTGGAGCTCCTGTAATATTTTTTCCACCCAGGATCACGCGGCAGCGGCTATTGCTGCGGCGGGTATTCCCGTTTATGCCTGGAAGGGGATGAATGAAGAGGAATTTGACTGGTGTATTGAACAAACCCTGTTTTTCGGGGAAGATCGCAAGCCCCTCAATATGATCCTCGACGATGGAGGAGACCTGACCAATATGGTCCTGGACCAATATCCCGAACTGGTAGAAGGTATCCGGGGATTGTCCGAAGAAACCACAACAGGGGTACACCGCCTGTATGAGCGCATGAAGAAAGGCACCTTGCCCATGCCGGCGATCAATGTCAACGACTCGGTAACCAAATCCAAGTTCGACAACAAATACGGCTGTCGCGAAAGCGCCGTTGATGCCGTACGCCGCGCCACAGATACCATGCTGGCCGGAAAGCGTGTGGTCGTTGCAGGCTACGGAGACGTAGGTAAAGGAACTGCCGCCTCGTTCCGCGGTGCCGGAGCCATTGTAACCGTTACCGAAATTGACCCGATCTGTGCCCTGCAAGCCTGCATGGACGGTTTTGAGGTGAAAAAGCTGGAAACCGTAGTCGGCGATATGGACATCCTTATCACGGCAACCGGAAATAAAGATATTATCCAGGAGGAACACTTCCGGGCCATGAAAGACAAGGCTATCGTCTGTAATATCGGACATTTCGATAATGAGATCGATATGGCCTGGCTCAATGGAAATTACGGGGACACTCGTGACGAAATCAAGCCGCAGGTAGACAAGTACACGGTCGATGGAAAGGATATAATCGTCCTAGCCGAAGGACGTCTGGTAAACCTGGGGTGTGCCACCGGTCACCCGAGCTTTGTGATGAGTAATAGCTTTACCAACCAGACCCTGGCGCAGATTGAACTGTGGAAGCATCACGACAAATACGAAAACAAGGTCTACATGCTGCCCAAACACCTGGACGAAAAAGTTGCCGCCCTTCACCTGGCCCGCCTGGGTGCGGAGCTTACGGAACTGCGGGGCGACCAGGCCGAATACATCGGTGTAGCTGCCCAAGGCCCGTTCAAGCCAGACTATTACCGATACTAAGCACTGCTTACAAATAGAAATGAAAACCCCCGGGTAAGGTTACCCGGGGGTTTTTTTATGCCTGCGAACTAATTCAAATAGAAGTCTGGCCCATTACCTGGCCTCGGCCAGCATCCCATCCATCATATAGCAGTCTTTGTACTCCTGTAGCAGCGCCAATCCTTCCTGACGCTCCATGTCGTCCCGGATAATAACTTCCTTCCCATTGGGCATGTAAACAATGTACATTCCCTCTTCCATTCGGCTCAGGGGAATAATCTCTCCATCAGGGCGAATCGCATTCCAGGACTTTTCATCCGGACGGTAGAACATTTCGATTTTGCTTCCGGCTTTTGGCCCTTCCAGTACATGTACAGCCATTCGGTTTTTGGTAGCCTTTAACTCGTAGGTGTTCCCCTCGAATTCCACCAGTTGTATTTCGGTTTCCCCTTCGTCCATGGCAATGGGGTTAGACCCGGACCAGAATTCGATAACGTTGAAAATTAGGGAGTCTCCCAGGAAGAACAGTCCATAAACAGGGATAATATTCAGCCCCCAGAATACGAGGTTATTCACAAATTTGCTGTCGCTGACCTGCATGTTCCACTCCTTCAGGTTGTTGAAAGCGGCAAAGGAGCCCAAACAGCTGCTGGACATCAGGGATACAGCCAGAACGACTGCCAAAACGGATTTTTTCATAATAACTAGGTTTAAAGATTACGATTCATTCCTCTGAAGGTAAATATTTCCTGATTAGTTTGGAAGCATTCACAAACCTTCGGAGCTACAAATGCGCACTGATTTTGCTGTTGTAACTGGAATTATCCGTTAGGGGCAAAAAAAAGCCCGATCGCGCACAGGGCGCGATTGGGCTTAATATGAAAAGGTAATGCTCTTAAGCCTCGAAGGGCTCGATAGAAACAAAGGACTTACCTCCCGATTTCTTGTCAAAGCGAACGATACCGTCTACCTTGGCGTGAAGGGTGTGATCCTTACCTACGTATACATTATCTCCGGCATTGTGACGGGTTCCCCGCTGCCGAACGATGATATTCCCGGCCAGGGCTGCCTGACCTCCGAAAATTTTAACGCCGAGTCGTTTAGATTCCGACTCCCGTCCGTTCTTGGAACTACCTACACCTTTTTTGTGTGCCATGATATAAAATTTTGATCGGGACGCTGGTCCCTAATTCTACTTGCTTATCCCTGCAGGGCTTTAATCAATTCTGCTTTTTTCAGGGAGGAATAACCTGTAATCCCCTGTGCTTTGGCCATTTCCTTAAGCTCAGCTACGGTTTTCCCGCTCAGGTCTGCCTTAGGAGCAGCCTTCTCGGCTTTAGGAGCAGCAGGTTTAGCGGCTTTCTTTGGAGCGGCCTTTTCGGCAGCCTTAGGAGCCTCCTGCTTATTGGCAGCAGCTTTTGGAGCAGCAGCAGCTTTAGGCGCAGCTTTCTTTGCACCCTTGGCTACGATACTCTCAATAACGAGCTCTGTCAATGGTTGACGATGTCCATTCTTGACGCGGTAACCTTTGCGTCTTTTTTTCTTGAAGACAATTACTTTGTCTGCCTTCAGGTGCTTGACGATCTTTGCTTCAACCGCCGCACCGTCTATAGCCGGGGCGCCAACAGTAGTCGTGTTCCCGTCCCCGATAAGGAGTACATTGTCAAAGCTCAGCTTTGCCCCTTCGTCTCCTTGCAGACGGTTAACGAAAACCTTTTGGTCTTTCGCAACCTTAAATTGCTGCCCTGCTATCTCTACAATTGCGTACATAGCGTATTATTTAACTTGGTTTCCCTTTATTGAGTAGTACTGAAACGGCACTTTCTCCCAAAGGCGGGTGCAAATATACGCCTAAATTGCCAACAGGCAAGCACTTTAGCTCGTTTTTACGGCTTTTTTTTAAGATTGTAAGAGGGCTTAAAAAGCTGCATAAAAGTGAGGGTTAAAACCAAGGTTGTGGCAAAACCCATTATTGCAACTGTGAAGAAAACGATTCCCTGAAAATCCTTGTAGTCATCGAACCATGCAGCAGATAGCTCAGCGAGGAAATCAGGAGACAACTCCGTACTGTAAATAGCAAAGAAAATCGTAAAAATAATCGTGGCCGTAAACCCAACGGTCAGACCGGTGGTGAAACCTTCCCTGTAGTCGAAGCGATTGCCCAACTCCAGTTTGCGGTACTTGATAGCTTCATAGATTCCGAAGCCCGTGATAACCCCATTAAATAAGCTGAAGAAGACATTGGTATGCCACCCGAACAGCGATAAAATGAGAAAATAAGCAATAAGGCTTCCGCTGGTTGCTAATCCAAAACGTACCGGTAAAATAAAGCGGGACATAAATTTTTCGATTTCCTAAAAAGGTACGGTTTTCCCGAAAGACTTAAAAATGTTACACTGAAAACAGCCAAAAAACGATTCGAAAGAGGATATTATTTGCTTTTAATTCGATTGACCAGATATACCCCCACCAGGATGAGCCCCGCGCCCATACCCTGCCCCAGGCTAATGGTTTCGCCATCCAGAAGTCCCCAGCCGATTCCTACTATCGGTATCAGATAGGTCACGGATACGGAAAACACGGGACTCGAAATATGAACCAGCTTATTAAACATGACTTTTGCGACGCAGGTCCCAAAAAAACAAAGCAAAAGAATATATCCCAGCGAGGGCAGAAACTCCGGGTTACTTCGAACCTCCTCCTTAAGAGCCCCTGAAACAAATACCATGATCAGGGCCGGGATAACAATGGCGATAAAGTTCCCGGTGGCTATTCCCATGGGGCTAACTTCTGAGAGTTTAGCCTTGATTATATTGGCGTTGCACGCATAACAAACCGTGGCCAGAACAACCAGTCCGGCAAACCAGTAATTTTGCCCCGGATTCGCATCTGCTCCCATAAGAATCAATAGCGAAGCACCGCCCAGGCCAACGAGTACACCGATAAGCTGGTTTTTGCTGAAGCGAATCCCAAAAGCGAAGAATCCGACAAAAATTGTAAATAGTGGTACCAGGGAATTCAATACAGACGCAACGCTGCTATCGATTTCGGTCTCCGCAAAGGCAAAAAGATACATAGGTATCAGGCTGCCGACCCAACCGCTCAGGATCACCCATTTCCAGGAAGGGCGTGAAATCGTTTTGAGCGAGGGTAAGCCAATAATGATCAGCATTAAGCAGGCGAGCATTATCCTTATACTTCCGAGTTGGAGCGGACTAAATCCAACAAGTCCTTTCTTTATTAGAATATATGAACTCCCCCAGATCAGGGATAAGATCAACAGGTAAAACCACCTTCGGTTGGTATCGCTCATGGTGTCAACTGCTCAAGACCTTTTTATCATGTTCAAAGCGTAGACAAAGTTCATACTTTTGTATTTCAATTGTAGCTACTATGAATTTTACACATCCTTGGAAATCTTTGCTCTTGTTGGCACTCACCTCCACCTTTTTGATGCAGTGCAAAGATACCCCCGGAAATGGTCAGACGGAAGAAGTAACCATGGAATCCGTTATGGCCGTGCACGACGAAGTCATGCCCAAGATGACAGACATCTCGAAACTCGTTGCAGAATTAAAACCCATTGCAGACACCGCCGCTGCCGGCGATCCACATCGAAAGGCCATGGAAGATTTGCAAGCAGCCCATAAATCGATGATGGACTGGATGAAGGGTTTCGGGGATAACTTTAACTACGAAGAGATCAACAAAGGGAAGGCCTTGACGGCAGAGAAACAGGTAATACTTGAGGAGGAAGCACTAAAGGTAGAGGCGATGCGCTCCCAGGTAGAAGCCAGCCTTGCTCAGGCGCGGGAAGTATTGGGGAAGGAGTAACTTAAAAAGGCAGTTTCCCCAGATCGACATTTCCCCCTGAAATGATGATTCCGACCTTCTTGCCCCGAAAGTATTCCGGATAGCGAAAAATAGCCGCCAGGGTGACCGCGCTTGAGGGTTCGACCACCAGTTTCATGCGCTCCCAGATCCACTTCATGGCTTCGGCAATTTCCTGTTCTTCGACCCTCAGGATTTCCTTTACATGTTTGCGGATTACCGGGAAGGTGTAATTACCCAGGACCGTTTTAAGCCCGTCGGCCATGGTATCGGTAGTTTCGTTTGATTCAATTTTCCCGCTTTTCAGTGAGCGGTAAGCGTCGTCTACAGCAAAAGGCTCTGCCCCGAATAGCTCGCAGTCCTTAGCATAGTGATGCGCTGCAAGGCATGTGCCCCCCAATAAGCCACCGCCACCAACCGGGGCAATGATGCATTCGAGGTCGGGAATTTCCTCCAATAATTCCATGGCCGCCGTCCCCTGGCCTAGCATAACCTGCGGATCATCTGATGGATGAATCAATACGCCCCCGGTGCGTTTCTGCATGGCATCTGCTGCTGCTTCCCGGGCCGCTACTTCCGGCTCACATTCCAGGATGTGCCCTCCGTAACTTCGAACAGCAGCTTTTTTTACTTCAGGAGCCGTTCGGGGCATTACGATATGCGCTGGGATTTCCAATGCGTTCGCCGCCAGGGAAAGTGCCTGGGCAAAGTTGCCAGACGAATGGGTTACTACTCCAGACAAGGGTGCTTTTTGCTGCAACCTCAGAATGGCATGGGTAGCTCCTCTTAGTTTATAAGATCCCCCCCGCTGAAAGTTTTCACACTTAAAATAGAGTTCCGCCCCTGCGCGCTCGTCGGTTAATCTCGAGTGCATAACCGGAGTTCGATTGACGTACGGACCTATAAGTTTTAGGCAATCCTTCAAAGATTTCCTGGGGTAATCCGCCGGGCAGTTCATCTCAGTTGTTTTCATCGGAGCCGGCTTTCCAATTCAGGGATTCCATAAGCAGGCGAATGTCGTTCTGTAAATAGATCGCCGCCGGGTAAATAGAATCGTAATTCGGTTTGGCGTAAAAGTACAGGGACCCGGTCACAAAATGACGGGTGCTGTCGGTAACGTAGAACTGGGATTGAGAAGCCGCATTTCCACTTACTTCATAAAACATCCCATAAACCCCCTTATCCGGGTTAATATAGGGTTGCTCCAGGATATTCTCGGCCTTTACCACGTGTTCATAGGACAACTTCTGGGCGTCTGATAACAACTCCCTGAGATTCCCCTCGACTTGTTTATAGGTAATGAAAATGGAACCTTTCATATTGGGGTAATCCAGAACGAGATCACAGCCATTTTTTTCCTGAAGAGTTGCGAGGCCATTATAGTCAAACGTGTACGGACAATCGGCGGCGTACATTCGGAAGGCGCGTTGCGGATATTCCAGGCGGAGTTGTGCTTCTGGCTTGGGCAGGGGTTCCTCCCGGCAACTGATCCCCATCAGGCCAAGCCCGATCGGCAGGAAAAGCATTGCCAGTAATCTACGGGTTTGCAGGTGCGTTAGGCGCATCGGGTAAAGTGATTTTAATTTGTTTCAGACGTTTGCGATCCAGGCTTTCTACCGTAAAATCATAGCCGTTGAAGTGCACAATTTCCCCCCTTTTGGGAAATGAGCCGGAAATTTCCAGTACAAACCCGGCGATGGTTTCCGATTCTCCCTTGTTATCTTCAAATTCCTCCTCGGCTTCGATTCGGGCCACGCGGTAAAAGTCCTTGAGGTTGGTCTTGCCATCAAAGACATAATTTCGTTCGTCCAGCTTGGAATACACCAGATCCTCATCGTCGAACTCGTCGGAGATGTCTCCGACGATCTCTTCAATAACATCCTCCAGGGTTACAATCCCGGAAGTTCCCCCGAATTCATCGACCACTATGGCCAGGTGATTCTTCTTGGTCTGGAATTCCAACAACAGATCATCGAGTTTCTTATTCTCCGGGACAAAGAAAGGCTCCCGGATAAGGCTCAACCAATTGAAGGATTTACGCTCCAAATAGGGCAGTAAATCTTTGACGTAGAGCACCCCCAGGACATTGTCCATATTCTCAGAAAACACCGGGATTCGCGAATACCCCTGCTTTTTAATCTCGGCCATGACATCCGGGAATTTCATGTCCTCACTCAGGGCAAACAGATCGATCCGGGGGCGCATTACCTGTTTGGTATCGGTATTGCCAAAAGAAACAATCCCTTTTAGAATCTTCTGCTCCTCTTTAGTGGTATCCCCTTCTGAGGTAAGCTCGAGCGCCTGGCTGAGATGGTCTACGCTGAGGTTGGATTTTTTTGGTCCCAAACTGCGATACAAGAGGATAGTACCTGCCCGCATGGGAGCTGTAAGCGGTGTGAATACAACATCCAGTGCCCGGATGATGTAAGCCATTCTCTTGGAGAAAAGTTCCCGGTTACGATTCGCATAGATCTTGGGCAGAATCTCGCCAAAGAGGAGGATCAGGAAGGTAGCCAGAACGATTTCCAGCACAAATCGCAACGAAATAAAACCGAAATACACGCGGTCGGCCCCGGCAAACAAATCCTCTCCGATATCGGTAAGCAGCAACACAATTCCAATGTTGATTGCATTGTTGGCGATCAGGATTGTAGCCAATAATTTCCTGGGCTTCTCCAGTAAGCGCTGTACCAGGTTTCCGGCAGGGCTGCCCGAATCCCGAAATTGGTTCAAATCGGTCTGGGACAGGCCAAAAAATGCCACTTCTGCCCCGGAAATCAAGGCGGAGCATCCGAGTAAAACAAAGAGCAGGATCAGTTTTACGATGACGATTACATCGAAACTGAGAAATAGGGTAAGCGCAGGTAAGGGTTCCGGATCCAACGGAATTACAGTTTATTTAGAATGGCAGATCGTCCTCTTCCTCTGGCGTTTCAGAGGTAACCTGTGTTGGTGCTGTTTGCGCCGATTGCGTGGGTTGTGAGGCACTTGCTCCCATACCCTGAGGATTGCTGTCGCTACGGCCACTTAAAAAGGTGAAATCCGTAACATGTACCTCCGTGGTATATCGGGTGTTCCCATCTTCCCCCTGCCACTGGCGGGTCTTAAGCCGTCCCTCAATATAGATGAGATCGCCCTTCTTTAAATATTTCTCACAGACCTCAGCGGCCTTGTTGCGAACCACGATATTATGCCACTCCGTGTTGGTGACTTTTTCACCAGTTTGCCGGTTGGTATAACTTTCGTTGGTGGCAATTGGAAACCTGCCAATGCAGTTGCCGCCATCGAAATAATGCATTTTAACCTCGTCGCCCAGATGCCCGATTAGCATCACTTTATTCAGGGTTCCACTCATAACTTCAGAATTAAATCAAAAGTACGAATTTTTGAATGCTTCGATGAATTTTGCGATTAAAACGGGCACTGGTTTTTCTTCCATTTTAGCAAGTGGAATACGGCCCGCTGGCAAGTGGTCGAGATATATGATCCAGAAAGTGGTGTGTAAATGCTGATGCGACAATTTGTGAACCTTGGGGGTCTGGTTGAACTGCACGAGACGATCTACCATTAAGTCCTTTTCTCCCAGAGCGGTAGAAAGGGCAGCCAACAAGGATTTTTGTGTGGGTTCCTCCCCACGGGTTACCGATCCTGGTGGCGATTCCAATAAGGGAAATTGATAGAGTCCCTGCCAGATACCGGAAGTTGTTCTCAGTTCCATCCAGGTATTTCCTGCCTTATCCACAGGCACCAGGTAATGAAAGTTTCGCTTGCGTACTGCAGTTTTACCAGCTTTAACCGGAAGGGAGTCGACGCGCTGGGTACCCCGGGCAACACAGCTATCGGCCAGGGGGCAAGAATCGCAATCCGGATTGCGCGGGGTACATTGCATAGCCCCGAATTCCATAATCGCCTGATTGTAATCCCGGATAGCATCCGGTGCCATCACCTCCCGAGCCAATTCCCGAAACTTCCGCTGACCCGTTGAGGTATCTATGGGCGTAACCTCACCAAAATATCGGCTTAAAACCCTGAAAACATTTCCATCTACAACCGGCACGGCTTCCTGGAAACATATGGAAGCAATGGCGGCGGCGGTATAGGGACCCACCCCCTTCAATTCCAGCAAATCGTTATAAGTGCCCGGAAATTTTCCCCCGCGTTCCCGGGAAACCTCGCGGGCAGTGGCCAGCAGATTCCGGGCCCTGGAGTAGTATCCCAGACCCTGCCATAGCTTCAGCACTTCGGCCTCAGACGCGGACGCCAAATCATGTACGGTGGGGAAGGCATTTACAAAGCGCTCGTAGTAAGGAAGGCCCTGGGCTACCCGGGTCTGCTGCAGGATAATTTCGGACAGCCAGATGCGATAGGGATCACGGGAACTTCTCCAGGGTAATTCCCGCTTATTTTTAGCGTACCAATTAAGCAGGTGGTCTGAAAATTCCATAGTCCTGTCTCAGGGCTGCAAAACTAAGGTTTTTAAGGACTTAAATTTAAATTCCCGGGCTAGAGAATTGAATAATATTTATATATTTGCAACCCTGAAACCTACAGATAACAATATTATAAAATGACGAAAGCGGATCTAGTATCTAAAATCTCAGAGAAACTGGGAATGGAAAAAGGAGATGTCCAAGCGACGGTGGAAAGCTTCATGGAAGAGGTTAAAGCATCTCTGGAAAATGGTGACAATGTCTACCTGAGAGGATTTGGAAGCTTTATTATAAAGACGCGTGCCGAGAAAACCGGAAGGAACATCTCTAAGAACACTACCATCAAAATCCCAGCTCACAATATCCCTGCATTTAAACCGGCTAAAGTCTTCGTTGAAGGCGTTAAGAGCAACGTGCAGGTTAAATAAACACTATTAAAACGAAGCTATGCCGAGTGGTAAGAAACGTAAAAGACATAAGGTAGCTACCCACAAGCGCAAGAAGCGCAGGAGAGCAAACCGACACAAGAAAAAGTAGTTTTGCGACTACTTTTTTAGTTTACAATCGTTCTTTGACATAGAAATCCTCCTAGGATTTCGACGGGTTTAACCAAGAACCTGCATGCCTGCAGGTATTACTTACAACCTGTATCTATCATTGTTTAATCCATTCATTTCCCGGAACATTCAACCGCCGGGCAAATGGAGCAAATTCAAATCAGGTGAATAGAGAATTAATTGTAAGATCTGGTTCTGACTCTGTCGATTTTGCCTTATTAAAGGATGGAAAACTCATTGAGCTGCACAAGGATGAAAACGACCACAATTTTAATGTGGGCGATGTCATGATCGCGAAGATCCGCAAGCCGGTTACTGGCTTGAACGCCGCCTTTGTGGACGTTGGTTACGAAAAAGATGCGTTCCTGCATTACCACGACCTCGGGCCGCAACTCAAGAGCATGCTGAACTTCATCAAGCGCGTCCGCTCGGGACGACTGCGTGATTATACCCTTACGAACTTCCCGTTTGAAAAGGATATCGATAAACACGGCAGTATCAAGGATGTGGTCAAGGCCAACCAGGCCCTGCTCGTCCAGATCGTAAAAGAACCCATCTCGACCAAGGGTCCGAGAATCAGCTCAGAACTTTCCATTGCCGGCCGCTATTTGGTCATGGTCCCGTTTTCGGACCGGGTTTCAGTCTCTCAAAAGATTGAAAGCAAAGAAGAAAAAGACCGGCTAAAACGTCTGGTAACGAGTATCAAACCCAAAGGATTTGGGGTGATCATCCGAACCGTGGCCGAAGGCAAAAAAGTAGCAGAGCTCGACAAAGATCTTCAGAATCTGGTTGCCAAATGGATATCCATGTGCAAGAAATTGTACAAAGCACCAACCCCTTCTAAGGTATTGGTGGAGCTCAATCGGGCTTCCTCCATATTAAGGGATGTTTTCAACGATTCCTTTACTGGAATCCACGTGGATGACGAAACGCTTTACAACCAATTATCCGATTATGTTCATGAAATAGCCCCGGACAAGGAGTCTATTGTCAAACACTATAATTCTTCCGTACCGATCTTCGAAAAATTCGGTATCGAACGACAAATAAAGACTTCATTTGGCCGTACAGCCTCCATGAGTAAAGGCGCCTACCTGGTCATTGAGCACACCGAAGCCCTGCACGTCATTGACGTGAATAGTGGAAACCGTTCCACCCGGGCCAATAATCAGGAAGACACCGCCCTGGAAGTAAACTTACTTGCCGCAACCGAAATTGCGCGGCAATTGAGACTCCGGGACATGGGAGGGATAATCGTAGTGGACTTTATCGATATGGTCCGGCCGGAACACCGCAGAAAATTGCATAAGCATCTGCGTGATGAAATGGCCGATGACCGGGCGAAACACAAAATCCTTCCTCCGAGTAAATTTGGTTTAGTTCAGATTACCCGACAACGGGTACGCCCTGAAGTCAACATCAAAACTACTGAAGTTGACCCCAGCGGAAACGGACAGGAAGTAGAAGCGCCAATCGTACTGATTGAAAAAATCGGCGATGCTTTGGAACGCATACTCAAAGGTGCCGGCAAGGACAAACAAGTTGTCCTCAACGCCCACCCCTTTATTGCGGCTTATATCACCAAGGGCTTTCCTTCTATCAGGCAGAAATGGTATCTCGAACATAAGAAATGGATCAAGATCCAACCCCGGGATGCCTACACCTACCTGGAGTATCGCTTCACGGATAAAAAAGGCAACGAACTGGAATAAAAAACAGCCGCTGGAATCAGCGGCTGTTTTTTTTTGCCCCTATGCGAGTGAATTCCCTATTTTTAATGCTCTAAGTACCGGTTATGCAACGACATTTCAATCCCTTACTGCTGGGCTTCGCCACCCTTTTTATGGCCTGCAGTGAACCGCCAACAGCCTCAGACCAGGAAAGCTTCGAAGCCATTTTAGGCAACAGCCCTTCGATCGTCGGTAATACCGAATATCTGGACAGTCCCTATTTAACCCCGGGAGACCGCGTGTATATGGTGGGCCACCAGAACGGAACTTTCCCGGAATTGGGCTGGCATATCAAAGGCGAAATGGGCGGGGTCTGGGACCACCCCATTAAACTCCTCGATGGCTTTGACCTGGTCCTGAATCACAACGGCAATCGTATTTCCCTGGACCGTGCGGATAGCTTCGTGAATTATCCAATGGCCAACCAACACATCTTTTTGAATGATAACCCCGATTTCGCGGTCTCTCGCTGGCAGTTTGTCCCGGATGCCGTAGAAGGCATACTGGTGGAACTGGTTATAGAAAATACCTCGGGCGCACCCCAGTCCCTAACTGTAGACTTTACCGGGTATACCGATCTCAGGCCTACCTGGCTGGGCGAAGAAACCGGCATGATAGACAGTCAGGATGAAATCAGCTTCGATAGCGCTACAGGGGCATGGGTTGCAAAAGACGCACAAAATCCCTGGTACACCCTCTTTGGAAGTGATCAACAGATCAGTTCCCACGAAGAACAGGAAAGCCCTTATGCCGGCATGGGGGTTGGGGGTAGTATCTCGCAGTCTTTGGAATTGCCTGTAGGCGGAATAGGTCGGATACGGTTTGCTATTGCCGGCTCTTTTGAGTCGGAAGCTGCCGCGCGTGATACCTATGAGCAATTACTTTCCCAGGGCAGCGAACTCATGATCGCAAAACGTGACCGGTATGCCCAACTCGCGGCCCAATCCGAACTGCGTATCCCCGATGCAGAACTGCAGCAAACCTTTGAATGGCTCAAGTACAATTCGGATTGGATGATCCAGGAAGTTCCCGGGATCGGCCGGGGAATTACTGCGGGCATCCCGGATTATCCCTGGTGGTTTGGGGTAGATAGCGAATACGCCCTTCGCGGTTACATGGCCGTGGGACAGCGCGATATCGTGCACAGCACCATTAAACTCCTGGATAGTGTGTCTATGGCGGTGAACGGTAACGGGAAAATAATCCACGAAATGTCGACTAATGGCAAGGTCTTCAATCCGGGGAATATCAACGAAACGCCGCAATTCGCTTCCCTGATCTGGAATATCTATCGTTGGAATGGAGACAAGGCCTTCCTCGAAAAGTATTTTCCGACCATTGAAAAAGGCATGGATTGGCTTATGGACGCCAACGACGGAAACAACAATGGTTTCCCAGATGGATTTGGAATGATGGAAATCCATGGGTTAGACAGCGAGATGATTGATGTTGCCGCGTATACCCAAGCTGCTTTCAGCGATGCTTCCAAAATTGCTGCGGCCCTGGGGCAGGACCAAAAAGCTGCTGATTATGCCAGCCGTGCCACAAGTCTCGCCGAAAAAATAAACGACGAATTCTGGTCGGCCCGCTTTGGTAGTTATGCAGATTTTATGGGTACAGACCAGCAGGCCTTACATCTGATAGACGATGCCATTGTACGCGCCGACACGCTGAATAAGCCCTGGGCGATCGCAGAACTGGAAGCGACCCGGCAGGCGATTCGCCGGAATCCGGGAAGCGGGCTTCGCCCGTTTGTACTCCACCACAACTGGGTGGTTAATACCCCTATGGAAGTGGGAATCGCCGACCCTGAAAAGGCAAAGGTAGCCCTGGAAACCGCCCGTCAATACACCAATCCCTTTGGCATGTTTGTGACGGGTATCGATCGGGACGAAACGGCTGGGGCCGATGAAGGTTCCTTTCAGGGCAGCAAGGTATTTTCGTATACCGGAGCCGTAATGACCCTTCCCACCGGAGTTCAGACCGTAGCGGAGAACAACTATGGGAATCCGGACCAGGCCCTGGATTACCTCAAACGTATGACCAGAAGTTTTAGTTACGCCCTGCCGGGAAGTATGTATGAAGTATCCCCCGATTACGGGATGATGGCACAAGCCTGGAATATCTTCAGTTTCGGCGTCCCGATTGTAGAGCAATTTTTTGGAGTTCGACCCATGGTCAGCGAAAAGCGCATTGTCCTCCAACCGCAAATGCCTGAAGCCTGGCCGGAGGCTGCCTTGAATAATGTACTGGTTGGGGAGAACAGCGTAGATCTTACCTATAGCAAGAATGCAGAGGGCCTGATGACCTTCCGGGCCGAACAGGCCTCAAGTGATTGGACCTTGGTATTCCCCTTGCCGGAGAACCTTACGGAGGAGCAGATTGAGGTGCGTTCCGGCACCCTGGCCAAAAATGCCTCAGGAGGGTTGCAGGTCGTAAGTGACGGGGCCGTTCTTGACATCTCCTTTACCCCGTAGCAGCGAATCGGTCCTATGAATAGTTTTGGCCGTAAGGGATATACCCTGGAGGAAGCTACCCGTCGTATGGAGCGGTACTGTGCTTATCAAGAGCGAAGCCATCGGGAAGTAAAAGAAAAGCTGCGGGAGATGCGCATGATCCCCCAGGCTGTAGACGAGATCCTGGTGCACCTCATTACCCATGACTTCCTCAATGAAGGAAGATTTACCAGCAGTTTTATCCGGGGGAAATTCAACCAAAAAGGGTGGGGCCGGGACCGGCTCAGAAGGGAACTGAAATTCCGCAAGGTCGAAGCCCGGCTCATCGAAAAGACCCTGGAACGTGAAATTCCCGAGGAGGACTATCGGGCAAAGCTCGAATCGCTTGGAAAGAAACGCTGGGAGTCCCTCCAAGGGGAGTCTCCCTTGAAACGCAAACAAAAATTCGTCAATTACCTGCTGTACCGGGGATGGGAAAGCGAATTGGTCTTCGGGCTTCTTAAAACCCTTGAAAAAGGAGTGTAGTCCTGCTGAAAATTCCCGGAATTCCTCTTAGCGTTCCGAATCCAACCTTTTATGGGTCCGGGTAACCGCCTGCTCGTTCTTCCAGTCAATCCAGCGTTGTCCGCGTATCCTGCGCATAAGGTTGTCGTAATGGCGCATTATAAAAATATTGTACAGGGCCTTGCTCAGGCGTCTCGGATTCCGGGCCATGGCCCGCAGGCTCATCGAAAATCCCGGGCTTATGTAACGCATATAATGCCAGTAACCTTCGGGCATGTAAAGCACCTCCCCGTGTTTTAAGGAGGTCTTGTATCCGCGGACATTACGCAAGGCTGGCCATTTCTCAAAATCCGGTGCGCTGAAATCTATGGATTCATGGGTGATCAGCGAGTGTGGCACTTTATACAGGAAGCGGTTTTCCTCCTGAGAAAATAGGATGCATTGCTTTTCCCCCTCAAAATGGAAGTGGAATATATTCGCCAGGTCAATATCGTAATGCATGAAGGTATACGAATCCCTTCCCCCGAAAAAAAGCATGGGCAGGCTCTTCATTAGCCGCAACCCAAAGTCGGGATATTCAAAGTCTTCCTGCAGTTGAGGGACCTCCTTGAGGATGTTCCAAAGAAAAATGCGGTAGCGTGTGGGCTCCTTTTTGAGCAGGTCAATGTATTCGGCCATACGCATCTTCGCGTGTGGTTCGTTGAAACCATCTCGGTGGTCTACCGGCCGGTCGTCGTAGAGGGGGACTTCTTTATCCCCGGCAACCGCCTTAATATAGTCCAGATTCCAGCGGGTATAGGCCGGCCAATCCTCAATGGCCTTTTCGATAACCACAGGGCGCTGCCGGCGAAAATACTCTTCTAGAAAAGTTGCCTTATCAATACGGGTAACTCTGGGGACTTCCTCCAAATACACGAGAACTCCTTTAAATCGCTACTTCCTGCCCTCAGTTACGGGCCGCTTCATTGCGTGGGATGGTATGGCCAGGGCGCGTCCAACGCGGCTTTTCCCCAAGGGGTTGCAGCTCGGATTCACTGGCCTCTACAGTCTTTGGCTGTTCTTTTTTCAGGAAAGGGGCCTGGGGGTTTAGTCCTAATTCCCGGAACATTTCCATGTCTTCGTTTACGTCGGGATTTGGCGTGGTCAACAATTTATCGCCAGCAAAAATTGAATTTGCGCCGGCAAAGAAACAAAGTGCCTGGCCTTCCCTGCTCATTTGCGTGCGCCCTGCAGACAGGCGAACCTGGGTTTGGGGCATTACTATCCTTGTGGTAGCCACCATGCGCACCATGGACCAAATGGAAACGGGTTCCATTTCCTCCATCGGGGTTCCTGGAACCGCCACCAACGCGTTAATCGGCACGGATTCCGGTTGGGGGCTCAGCGTACTTAATGCAACCAGCATCCCGGCCCGATCCTCCAGACTTTCTCCCATTCCTATGATCCCCCCGCTACAGACGGTCACATTGGTCTTACGAACATTGTCGATGGTTTCCAGGCGATCTTCAAAGGCGCGGGTGGAAATAACATCTTTATAGTAATCCTCCGAAGTGTCCAGATTGTGGTTATAGGCGTATAATCCAGCCTCGGCCAGGCGCTTGGCCTGGTTTTCGGTGATCATGCCCAGGGTGCAGCACACTTCCATATCCAGTTTGTTGATGGTCCGCACCATTTCCAGGACCTGATCGAACTCCGGACCATCCTTGACATTACGCCAGGCCGCTCCCATGCAAACCCGGGAACTCCCGGCTTCCCTGGCGCGCAGCGCCTGAGCTTTAACCTGGGAAACAGACATCAGGTCGTTTCCTTCAATATCCGTGTGGTAGCGGGCCGCCTGCGGACAATACCCGCAATCTTCCGGACAGCCTCCGGTTTTGATCGATAAGAGGGTGGAAACCTGAACCGTATTTGGATCGTGGTATTCCCGGTGAATAGAGGCAGCCCGATAGAGTAATTCCATAAGGGGCTGCTGATAAATATCCAGGATTTCCTCCCGGCTCCAGTTATTTCGGATTTCAGACATATGGGTTGAATCTATATCAAAAATAGGTTTTTCGCCTTGACCCGGCAAAACAAGCCTCAAGCGTGGCCTTCGAGGAGCAGGCTTGCGGCATTACCTCCGAAACCTACAGCATTGATTACTACTTTCTTGAATTTTTGTTTGGGTGCTTCTGAGGGCTTTAGATATCCCGGATGTTGTACCGGTTTGCCCTCGAGGAGCAGCATGGCTAATTCGAGATTGAGCATTCCGGAAGCACCAAGGGTATGTCCGAGCTGCCATTTATTCGTAAAGATTTCGGGCATTCCTGCCGGGAAAACTTTTTCCAGTGCCCTGAGTTCCGCCGAATCCCCCTTCAGCGTACCCGGAGCGTGTACGACTACAGCCTCAACTGAGGCTGCAGGGGTACTCCCGAGGGCCATTTGCATCGCCTTTTGAAGGCACTGCGCTTCGGCAGAGAGTGATGCTCCATGACTGAGGGGTTCGGTAGCATAGCCAATTCCCGTAATCCATGCACTGGCCTCCGGATGTTTACCGGCTTCGAGACAGACCATTCCCGCGCCTTCACCAAGGACCATGGTATTGGCCGTTTTATTTTGGTCAAAGGAACGGCATGGGTAGGGCCCTGGCATCCTGCTGTAAATTTTAAGGGCTTCCATCTGCGAAACGGTAAAAGGGGTCAGCGGCGCCTCACTCCCCCCGGCCAGAAATTGATCTGCAAAGCCCGCCTGTAACCAGGCACAACCATTGATAATCGCGTGCAAGGCCGAAGAACAGGTTATCGAATGCGAGATAGCCGGGCCCTGGGAACCCAGGTCATGGGCAACCCAGGAAGCGATATTGCCAAGCGTTGTGGAAGGGGATGCCTGGGTTGCCACCCGTCCGGCCCCGAGTTGTTGCTGGTGATACTTCTCCCAAAGTGCCGTAGCTCCCCTGGACGAACCAATATTGATCCCAAGCCGGTCAGTAGCTGTCCATCCGGCTTCCTTCATCGCTTGTCTGGCGCAGAAAATGGCGTAATGGACGGTAGGGTCCAGACGGGGATACCCAGCGCCTACCTGTAGTTCGATCTCCTTGCTCAGGGCCTCTGGTAAGCTCCCTGCCCAGCGGGAATCTTCCCCAAACTGCCTGAGACCCAGTCCTGAATTACCTTCTCGGTAAGCGGCTTCCGCCTCCTGGCTGGTTCCTAGGGCGCTTATAGTTTTCAGGGCGCGGATGGAAAACGTATTTCCGGGGTTGTTCATGGGGCAAAGCTATGCAAATTTGTACCTTTATTTGCACGGGGATTCCCCCCACTGAACAACCGACCACCGGCACAATGACAAAGACCAGTACGGGGCTGACCAACGCACTCGCAATCGTAGTTCCCTGCTACAACGAATTCGAACGTTTTCCAATTGAAGATTTTCGAAATTTCCTAAGGCAGAGCCCGGATATCGCACTCTGCCTGGTCGATGACGCTTCCACCGACAATACCCGGCAACATTTTGAAGCCCTGCAAGCCGAGCTTCCCCAGCAAGTACATTTCCTGGTCAATCCCCGGAATTTGGGCAAGGCGGGGTCGGTCCGAAAAGGCATACGGTATTGCCATAAGGAAGGGCTTGCTGAACATCTGGCCTACCTGGATGCCGACCTGGCGACCTCCCTGGAAGAATGTGCCTCGCTCCTGGAATTTATGGACAAGAAATCCTTTGTTTTTGCCTCGAGGATCTTACGGGTAGGTGCCCATGTGGAGCGCAAATTCAGCCGTTTTTTAATTGGCCGAATTATCGCTACCGCCATCTCAAACAGCCTGCGGTTAAATGTTTACGACACCCAATGCGGCTGCAAACTTTTCAAAGCATCCCTGACCCCTGTGCTCTTCGAAGCAGAATTTCGCTCCCGCTGGTTGTTCGACGTGGAACTCTTTAGCCGGATCATGAGCCACTTCGGCCCACAAAAAGCGCTGGCCATTATGGAAGAGGTTCCGGTAAAGCGATGGGTAGACCAGGGAGATTCCCGGGTTAAATTGAGCTACTTCTTTAGACTCTGGATAGACCTTTGGAAGATTCGCAAAGCACACCGCAAGGCTTTGAAACCCTGGGGTAAATACGAAAAATCCCAGGAAGCATCCTAAAGGGAATCCAGCAGTTTTTCGGTTGTTGAATAGAGTTTCTCCAGGGCGGTATCCGGGGTAATATAAGGGGGAAGGAAGTAGATCGTATTCCCCAGGGGCCTCAGATATATCCCCGCATCCAGGTAGTATTGATAAAGCTGGTCCCGAAGGCTTCCATATCGCTGGGTCGCAACTTCGAGGTCAAGGGCAAAGATCACACCCCGGTGACGCGTCCCTCGAACTGCCTTGTGCCCGGCGATATGCTGCCCGAAGTGGGCATGAGCCTCTTGGATGCGTTGGCGCCCCTCCTGGATTTCGGGTGTTTCATACAGCCGCAGTGCAGCGAGAGCTGCGGTACAGCTCAGCGGATTCGCAGTATAGGTGTGACCGTGGAAGAAACCCTTGGCAATTTCTTCGCTGTAAAACGCATCAAAAACCTCCTGACTACAGCTTGTGGCGCCCATAGGCAGCAATCCGGCCGTCAGTGCCTTGGAGAGGCAGATAATGTCTGGTTTCGTCTGCAACTGCTCACTGGCAAAACACGTTTCGGTTTTCCCGAATCCCGTCATGATTTCATCTGCAATCAACAGTCCGCCAGCCGCCTTAACTGCATTTAATATTTTCTCCAGTCCCCGGGCGCTATGCATTTTCATGGCAGCAGCCCCCTGTACCAGGGGTTCGTAGATAAATCCGGCCAGGATGCCCTGATTCCCCAATTCGGCAATAATTCGGAGGGCTTCCTCGGGATGCTCATCTGAGGGAACCGGAATACGCCGGACCTCCAGATTGAAATCACTAAAGGGCCCGTTGTATACTTCGAGCCCTGACACGGACATAGCCCCGAAAGTATCTCCGTGGAATCCTTCCTCGAAGGCGAGAAGCACCGAACGCTTCTGTCCCTGGTTAAAGTGGAATTGCAGGGCCATTTTGATACCTACTTCTGCCGCGGTGGAACCATTATCCGAATAGAAGATCCGCGCCTGATTCTCCGGCAGGACCTCCAGCAATTTTTCCGAAAGCGCCACAGCAGGTTCATGGGTGAGCCCTGCGAAAACCACCTGATCCAGGTGTTGCATTTGCCGGCTAACGGCTGCCGTTATATCCGGATGGCAATGCCCGTATACACAGGTATACCAGGAGGATATCGCGTCGATATAATTATTGCCCCGGGTATCGTAAAGATGTATGCCCTGCGCCCTGGAGATCCCCAATAATTTTGGGGAACTCCCGTGTTGGGTGAGCGGATGCCAGACTGCAGCCTGATCGCGCCCAAGCAGATTTCGGGCAGTTTCTGAAAGGTCGGCGGAATTCGATTTCATATCTTGCAAAGATTATAAATCCCTGGGTAAAGAACATGAACCGCGACCTGAAATTAGTCCCGAATCGGCGTTGGGTATTCCCCCTCTTGTTCCTGGCCGCCTTCCTGATTCGATTTCCTTTCTTTTTCCGGGATTACGTAGACCGGGATGAAAGCACTTTCATCCTCGTCGGGCAAGCCTGGGTAGATGGCTTCCTCCCGTATACAGAACTCTGGGATGTGAAGCCCCCATTGACCTTCCTTTTCTTTGCAGGTATCATTTACCTGTTTGGGAAGAGTTTTATCGCCATTCGCCTGGCGGGCACCCTGGTGGTAGCCGTAACCGCCTGGTTTACTTACGACCTGACCCGCAGGGAAACCAACCGGGGCTGGGGCTTTACGGCGGGAATGGGCTGTGTAATGCTCTTTAGTTTATTCGGAAGCATACAGGGGGTTATGTCGGAACATTTACTCATGGCCGCATATATGGGTGGATTATGGTTCCTGATAACCCAGGAGAATACCCTGGGGAGGCTGCTGGCCGGGATACTCTTTGGAATCGCCCTGATGATCAAAATAAATGCCGCCCTGCCGCTGCTGCTGGCCGGAGGATGGTGGGCCATTCAGCAATTCAGGGGGTATACCATTTCCCGTGCCATAGGGCATCTACTCACCGCGGGAATCCCCGGTATTTTGGTGATTGCAATGACCCTGTTCCCCTACTGGCAGGCCGGAAAAACCCAATTGTGGTGGGATTCGGTGATTCAGGCTCCCTTGGCATATACCGAGGGATCGGCTTCCTCCCCCCTGGGCGTATGGGGGCTTACCCTGGCGGTAATGGCGCTCTTACTCTGGGGCTTGAAGTCGACCCGAATTCGGTTTGGCCATACCCCGACGGCCCTATTCCTGTTGACCGTTGTCGGCGTACTTTGGTCTTTTATTCAAAGTGGTCGTGCCAATACCCACTACCTCATCCAGCTCTACCCCGCTTTGCTGATATTGCTGGCTGCCTTCCCGGGACGCAAATTCAACGACGGAATCCGAAATTACCGGTGGGCCCTGGTCCTGCTTATAGCGCTGATTCCTGTGGAAAGTTATTTGGAGTACGCCAACATCATCAAAAACAAACAGGAAAAAGGCACCTATTTCAATGGGGAGGGGTTTACAGTCCCGGCATACATCCAGGCCGAAGGTTTGGAGAGTGAAAAGATCCTGTTCCTCCGATACCACATCGGGTATTGGGTCCTGGATGAGCGTCCCCCGGTCAAAACCGCTACCCATCCCAGTAACCTCTGCAAGGATGAAATGTTTCCCTATTACAATCCTGAAAGAAGCACTTCAGAACAGGAGTTGAAGTATCTGATGGAAACGATCCAGCCACCCCTGGTCATTACCCGGAAAGGCCGGAAAGCTTTTGATCGGGACCGGGAATCCGAAAATGCCTATATGGATCGGATCTTTGAGCAGTACTATCGCTTGCGGGATACGGTAGACCAGGCTGCGATCTGGGAACGTACCAAATAAAATGGCGAAATTGGATCCCGCTGCCTAGCTTTCCACCCAATGTAACAGTTCTGGGCGGAGTTGATTCGCCAACATACGAATACTTGCTGCGTTCACCGCTTCCAAAAGCGGTAAGCGTCCAAGCATACGCACCCCTGTCCTGGAGAGGATTATGGATTCGGTGCTCGGATGCGGCTCCCCCACAAATAAAACCGCTGGCTCCCACCCTCCACTAAGCAAAAATTCCAGGGTGAGCAAGCTGTGATTGATACTCCCCAGGTAGTGCCTGGAGACTACGAGTACCTTGTCGTCGGGATCAATGAGGTCGGCTATGGTGTCGGATTCATTCAAGGGGACCAATAAACCCCCGGCTCCTTCGATAACCAGGTGGTTGGACGTTTCGGGCCGGGTTATTTTGGACATCGCAATGCTTACCTGATCCAGTGCAGCCGCAGCGTGCGGACTCATCGGATGGTTCAGGGCATAGGCATTCGGATGGATGGTACTTTTTTGGTTGGAGAGGTAACGACGAATTTTGTGGCTGTCGGAATCGTCAAGGTCTCCTGCCTGGACCGGCTTCCAGTAATCGGCTTCCAGGGCCTCGGTCAGCACAGCAGAGGCAACGGTCTTCCCGACCTCCGTAGAAATTCCGGTAACAAAAATATGACTCATTTCCCGGGTCGGGTTATTATGCCACAACTGAGGCATTTGTATTTAGCGGGTTCCAGAAAGGGAAAGAGGCGATAGCCCCAGTGGTCCTTGTTGTGGTATCGCTCGCTTTTGGCTTCCCCGCAATTGGGGCACACAATGGGCTTGCCGTTGTTATCGGTAGCGTAGGCCCGAACCGTTTCGTAAATCTCCCTGGCCTTTTGGGCATAGACTTCGGGTACGGTTACTTTAACTCCTCCCGTAGCCGTAGCGATATACGGTTCGGCCTGCAGGATATTGGCGTCTTTGAGGATTACCGGGATTCCTTCAGATTCCAATTTAAGTTTGAGCAACTCGGCATCCGTGACCCAATCGAAGACGGCAATAATTTCATGCGCTTTAATTCCTGACATACGTATCGGATAGTGAATACAAGGTAGTTAAAACCCCTTGGATTTCCTCAGGGGAATTAAAACTATGGACACAAAACCTCAGGCATTCTTCGCCTTCGGGAACGGTAGGTGAAAGTATGGGTCGAACGTCGTAACCGGCGGCTGCCAATTGCTTCGATAGTGCTTTGGTTGGGGTATTCCCTCCCACCCGAAAATTAAAGACTGCTCCCTGGCCGCCACCGAATTGATCCTGTAATCCCAGGGCTCCGGCCTCATGGTGGAAGCGATCGATTGCCGTTCGCAACTGCCGGACCCGCTCCTGACCAGTGTCCGAAGCTAAAAGCTCATATGCTTCCCTAATGGCAATCAGCGATGCTGGGGGAAGTGCGGTGGTATAAATTAAAGGACGACAAAAATTTATCAGATACTGCCTTAAGGACTCGCTTCCGAGAATAGCCGCCCCGTGACTGCCCAGGGCCTTCCCAAAAGTAACCACGCGGGCAAAGCAAGCTTCCTCCCGCTCCATAGCTGCCGCCAACCCCTTCCCCTGTGGACCTAAGACCCCTATGGCATGCGCTTCGTCCAGGATGAGCCTACAGTCTTCCTCCTGGCAAAAATTGAAGAAACGCCCCAGGTCGGGCACCGTTCCGGACATGGAAAATAGGGATTCCGTTATGAGGTAGACTTCTGACTCTGGTGGTCTACCCTCTGGAAACAGTTGTTTGTAGCGCTCTTTGAGGTGTTCCGGATCATTGTGCCGGAAACTGTAACTTTTAGCAGGGCTGAGACGAATCCCATCCCTAAGGCTGGCATGGATTTGTGCGTCGTATAAAATAAAATCCGTTCGTTGGGGAACGCTTGCCAACAAACCCAGATTCGCGGAATACCCTGAATTGAAAACCAGGGCTGCATCCGCATTGTGAAAGGAGGCTATTGCAGCTTCAGTTCTGGGGTATTCCCCATGATTTCCGCGGATCAGTCGGGAGGAAGTACTGCCTCGGGTAATGCGCGCATTGTTGCTGTCCCCGGGGATGTTATGCGGCGACTCTGGAAAATCCAGGGCAAAACCCAGATAATCATTGGAGGAAAAATCGATCCCCCGGGAATCGGGCTGCAATTCACGGAGCATGTCGTCCTGCTGCCGCTGGCTGAGCTTTGCGCGTAATTTTTCGGGGAATCCGGCCATAAAGCAAATGTAGGGCATCGGCCTGATTTAGCTAATTTTATCTCTCATGATCTATCGCCCGGCCAAAACCAATGAGGAGTTATGTCAGATTCTGGACTTGCAAGCCAGGAATCTGCGCTCCGTTCTGGATCCGGATACCGTGGCTCGGGAAGGATTTGTAACCCTGCAACACTCCCTTGAATTATTAAAAAGAATGCAGGTAATGGCCCCTCAGTTCATTGCCTGGGATGGAAAACAAGTTCAGGGTTATGCACTTTGCCTGCATCCTGAAATTCAAGAGGCGGTCCCGGACCTGGCACCCATGTTCGGCAGTATCGAATCCCACCTGGAACCGGAAACTGACTATCGCGTCATGGGTCAGGTCTGTATTGCCAGAGAATTCCGAAATCAAGGCCATTTTCGCAAATTATACCGTGCGCTGAGTTCCGCGTGCAGCCCTTTGCCGCTGATCACGGAAGTAGCCGCAGACAATCCCAGATCCCTGGGGGCCCACTTTGCTGTTGGTTTCACTGAGCTTACCCAACACCAGGAAGGCAGTACGCTTTGGCACGTGATCATGCTCCAGGCAGCCACCAAATAAAAAACCCCTGGAAGCCCAGGGGTTTTTCTGTATCGTATAGGATCTTAAGCTTTACCTAATCGGCGAGGACAATAACCTTATTGTTCTTCAATTCTACGGTTCCACTTTTGATCTCCAGAATGGTTTTCCCATTAGCCCCCTGGGTGAAACGGTCAGCAAAATCCTCATGGATAGGAGCATTGCCTGCCATCCGGACCTCCCCTGCCTGCAAGAGCGAAACAATGGGGGCGTGGTCTTCCAGCATCTGGAACTCTCCGTTAATACCCGGGACAGTTACCGAACTTACTTCCCCCGCAAAAAGGGTGGCTTCTGGTGAAACAATTTCTAGGTACATCTTTTAAATTTTAAGCGATTACGCTTCGGCCAACATTTTCTCTCCGGCTTCGATAGCCTCCTCAATCGTACCTTTCAGGTTAAAGGCAGATTCCGGCAGGTGATCCAACTCACCGTTCATGATCATGTTGAAGCCTTTGATCGTATCCTTGATATCTACAAATACTCCAGGGATCCCGGTAAACTGCTCGGCCACGTGGAAAGGCTGAGAAAGGAAACGCTGAACACGACGCGCCCGGCCTACTGCCAACTTATCGTCTTCAGATAATTCTTCCATCCCCAGGATGGCAATAATGTCCTGAAGCTCTTTATAGCGTTGCAGCAGCTCTTTTACGCGTTGCGCACAATCGTAGTGCTCTTTCCCAAGGATGTCCTCTGTAAGGATACGGGAGGTGGAATCCAGGGGATCCACAGCGGGGTAAATCCCCAGCTCCGCAATCTTACGGGACAATACGGTTGTGGCATCGAGGTGGGCGAAAGTCGTTGCAGGCGCCGGGTCAGTCAAGTCATCCGCAGGTACGTAAACGGCCTGTACAGAAGTAATCGATCCGCGCTTGGTAGACGTAATACGCTCCTGCATGGCCCCCATCTCGGTAGCCAGCGTAGGCTGATATCCCACAGCCGATGGCATACGTCCCAGAAGGGCGGATACCTCAGAACCGGCCTGAGTAAAACGGAAGATGTTGTCTACGAAGAAGAGTACGTCTTTACCCTGACCTTCTCCAGCTCCATCGCGGAAATACTCGGCAATAGTCAGTCCGGAAAGGGCTACCCGGGCACGTGCTCCGGGAGGCTCATTCATCTGTCCGAAAACGAAGGTAGCTTTCGATTCCTTCATCGCCTTCTTGTCTACCTTGCTCAAATCCCATCCTCCTTCTTCCATAGAGTGGAGGAAATCGTCACCGTACTTGATAATGCCGGATTCCAGCATCTCACGAAGCAGGTCGTTTCCTTCCCGCGTACGCTCTCCAACTCCTGCAAATACGGAAAGACCTCCGTGTCCTTTTGCAATGTTGTTAATCAACTCCTGGATCAGTACAGTTTTCCCAACACCTGCACCCCCGAAGAGTCCAATTTTTCCTCCCTTGGCGTAAGGCTCAATCAGGTCGATAACCTTGATACCGGTAAAGAGGACCTCAGTAGAAGTAGAAAGGTCTTCGAATTTTGGAGCTTCACGGTGAATCGGCAACCCATCTTTTCCGCTCTTGGGTAAATTCCCCAGTCCGTCAATGGCATCTCCGATTACGTTAAACAGGCGTCCGTATACGGCATCACCTACAGGCATCTGGATTGCAGATCCGGTAGCTACTACTTCTACACCACGACCAAGGCCGTCTGTAGAGTCCATGGAGATGGATCGAACAGAGTTCTCTCCAATATGGGATTGTACTTCCAATACCAGGGTTGATCCGTCTTCCCTTGCAATCTCAAGGGAATCATAAATTCTTGGGAGCTCCGATCCTGCGGGAAATTCCACGTCGATAACCGGGCCGATAATTTGGGAAACGCTTCCTGTAAGCTTAGCCATTGCGATGAATTTATTGAGCTAAATAGTTAAAAGGCTCTGTTTTTTCGGGTGCAAAGATAGGCTATTCTATTCAGAAAATGAATCCATTTGAACCCTTTTTCGGCAATAAAAAAAGCGCTGGCTGGCCAGCGCTTTTCAATTGTAAAAAAGTTGCTAAGGATCTTAGAACTGATCCTGATATTCTTAAGGGTTTACGGTCCAGCTTATGTAAAAGATAGAACCAACCGCTCCCGTACCGAAAGCCGAGAAATACTCATCTCCAAGTATGTTAGAGCCTCCGAGCTTAAATACGGAATCGCGCCATTGAGGAACCCGGTAACTAACCTGTGCGTCCAGAACGCTGTAGGCATCGATAATACCATCGGCAAAGGTGTTTTGCCACAGGTACGTATCGCTCCAGCGATAATTAACCTGGAAGCCAAAGTTCTTGAAGAGCTCGCGATGTCCAAAGGAAGCTTTAACCTTGTGGTTTGGCATGTTGAACTGAGTGCGGAAATCCGGGTTGGCTGCCTGGTCGAATTCCTGCTCGATATAGGAATAGTTTACACCCAGGTCGAAGCCTCCCAAGACTTTCATGTCTACTCCGGCTACTACCCCCCATGATTCTACATCTGCTGGGGAGTTGGTATACGTTTGATAGGTTTCCAAATCCTGATTCTGCAATGCAGCAAGAGCCAGCTGATCTGGTCCGTTAGCATCCCCGATAGACGCTCCCGGGTCTCCTACGTTTCCATAAAGAGGAACCAAAACAAAAGTATTGGCGATGAAATTCTGGTAGCGGTTATAGTATCCGCTGATATCGATGGCCAGTTTGCCAATCTGCGCCCGGTATCCCGCTTCATATGCGGTGATTTCCTCGGGCTGTACCAAATCCGTTTCTACCGCTTGTGGATTTCCCGCCTGTACAGATGCTGCAGAGAATGCATTCTCATAGGCAGCTCTTCCCACAATGGTTGCGCGGTCTGTTCCTGTCAGGGCTTGCCCCTGGGCACTAATGTCGAATTGGCGAATATCCCGATCCAGGTTATCCGGTGCAGATCCTACCAGAATGGCGCGCCCGGCGTTCAGACCGATAAACAAGTCCTGGGTGGTTGGATTCCGGAATCCTTGCTGTACGGAAACACGCAGGTTGTGGTTGCGTTCTGGTCCCAGTGTGGCTAAGAGGGAAGCTCGAGGAGAAAGGAATCCATCGAAAAACTCGTTCTTATCGTAACGTACAGATCCGGTAAACTTCAGGCGATCGTCCAGAAACTTACGTTGCAGCTGAATATAAGCCCCATACTCATTGTACGTAATCGGGCCGTCAATATCTGTAAAGATGGTACCGCTTGAGTTCAATTCGTATTCTCTGAAAGAACCTCCGATCTGAATATCTGCAAACTCACCGGTAACATGGCTGAGGTTGTAGTTTGCGTTTACGTGACGGAACTTGGTGTTGTCGATAAACTTAGCTCCGGTGGTCAGATCCCCGTCTGAAGTTACGGCTGCAAGGGCATTATCGAATTCCCGTGTTCCCGGGATCAACCTTCCTGTATCGGCAGCCTGACGGGCCGCGGCGTGAGCGGTTGCATCATCTAATTGTACCCCTGTTCCTACTCCAAGACGCGCTCCAATGTAGGTTTGGGCGTAATCGGTGAACCACTGGGTATCGTCTTTCCAGCGTCGGTTAACGTTGATTGCCGCAAATCGAGTATCATAAGAATTACCGGCATTTTCAGAGGTGATATACCCCCGGATAAAGAAGTTTTTGTTTCTAATCTCCAGACGGTGTTGTTGCAGGATAAAGTCGCGAATTGCGTAGCGGTTTGCACCCTGGTAAATGGTATTTCCACGACCAATACGGCCATTGTAAATGATCTCGAAGTCGTCAGCGAAAGGTCGGTAGAAAACGGAGAAATCCGTTTTTACACTTTGAGCGCCATAGTTCATCAACTCGCTTTCAGCATAACCTGTCCGACTAACCGTGGCTGAGCCGATAGTTCCGGAAGGCAAGCCCGCGAGGGCATCGAAATTCAGTAAAGTACTTACCTCATCTCCGTAAATATTCAACCCATCATAAGCCGGGTTGCTTCGGTCGGCACCTGGATTGGCGAGGTCTACAAAGTTGTTGGCATGCCAGTCTTCCCCCTGCAGGAAAGAGAAATTTGCCTTAACCGCCAGTTTATCGCTGAAGGCATGGGCAGCACGGATCCCAACATCATAATATTGATTGTTCCCCGCAGCATCCTGAGCGGTAAATCCTGTTTTAAAATAAGCGCTGATCCCCTGGAAGTCGAACGGGCTTTTACTGTTCATAAATAGAATTCCGTTGAAAGCACCCGCACCATATAGCGCTGAGGAAGCTCCCGGCAGGATCTCCACACTTTGTACTTCCAACTCGGACATCCCCACCAGGTTACCCAGGACAAAGTTCAGACCCGGGGCGGTGTTGTCCATCCCATCGACTAACTGCATAAAACGCGTATTGGCGAAAGAGGCAAATCCACGGGTGTTTACCGATTGGAAGGTTAAACTGTTACTGATGATATCTACTCCCTTGAGGTTTTGCAGTCCATCGTAAAAGGATGGGGCTGAGGTGCTGGCTATTTGCTGTAACCCAAATCGCTCCACCGATACCGGGGATTCAAAGATCCGTTCCGGAGTTCGGGAAGCCGAGATTACCACTTCATCCAGGAAAGTTTGGGCTTCACTTAGGATAATACTTAACTGCTGGTTATTCGCGGTAACTTCTACCTGGGAGGAAGAAAATCCTATACTGGTAATCTGTAAGGTAAAGGGAGGAGTCCGGTCTGTAGTCAGGCTGAAGTTTCCATCAAAATCGGCCGTTGTCCCCTCGGTTGTCCCAACAATTACAATGTTTGCCCCGGGGACGGGCTCTCCGTTTTCATCCGTTACCGTACCGGTTGTTACGGTCTGCGCATAGCCTCCCAAACCGCAGAACAGCAGGGAGAGGAGTAGTAGAGTTCTCATTAGTTTCGTTTCAGTTACTTGGTTACACAGGCAAGATACCAAAATTATGATAGCGGTAATCATAATTTCGCAAAATTATGCGTGCATAATAAAGAGATCGCAAAATATCGAGGCGAATTTTGCGAATCGTACCTATTTCCGGGTGTCCGGGGCCTATTCTACCGTAACAGACTTGGCCAGATTACGGGGCTGATCTACGTTACAACCGCGCATGACCGCAATATGGTAGGACAGTAATTGAAGTGGTATGGTAGTGAGTAGTGGAGAAAGGGCTTCAGAGCTTTCCGGTACTTCGACTACGTGATCGGCGAGATCCCGAACCTGACTATCTCCTTCGGTAACCACGGCGATAATCTTTCCTTTACGGGATTTGATTTCCTGAATATTGCTGACTACCTTCTCGTAATGTCCTTTTTTAGTGGCAATTACGATTACCGGCATCTGCTCGTCGATCAGGGCAATCGGTCCGTGCTTCATCTCAGCAGCAGGATATCCCTCTGCGTGGATGTAACTAATCTCCTTCAGCTTAAGCGCTCCTTCCAGCGCAACCGGGAAATTGTATCCCCGTCCGAGGTAAAGGCAGTTTTCAGCATCCTTGTACACATCGGCGATGATCTCGATAAGTGGATTGGATTCCAATACCCGTTCTACTTTGGCCGGGATTCCCTCCATTTCGGTAAGGATTTCATGGAATTTGGTTTTGCTGAGTGTTCCGGATTCCCGGGCCAGCTTTAAGGCCAACAGGGTCAATAAGGTTATTTGAGTCGTAAAAGCTTTGGTAGAAGCCACCCCGATTTCAGGACCGGCGTGCGTATAGGCTCCGGCATGGGTTTCCCGTGCGATTGAAGAACCTACTACGTTGCAGATTCCAAAGACGAACGCGCCTTTTTCTTTGGCCAGTTTAATGGCCGCTAGCGTATCCGCTGTTTCACCAGACTGGGAAATAGCGATCACAACATCCTTATCGGTGATTACCGGGTTGCGGTAGCGGAATTCGGAAGCGTATTCCACCTCTACGGGGATTCGCGCCAGATCCTCAAAAATATATTCTGCAACTAACCCGGCATGCCAGGAAGTTCCACAGGCTACAATGATTATGCGATTGGCATTCAGGAAACGCTCGAGGTTTTGGTCTACCCCGGCCATCTTAACGATACCCTGTTCTACCCGCAGACGCCCGCGGTAGGTATCCTTTATGGCGTGAGGCTGCTCATAGATTTCCTTGAGCATGAAGTGGTCATAACCACCCTTCTCAATGGCTTCCAGGCTCAATTGCAGTTCCTGGATTGCCGGATAGGCAACCGCATCGTCGGCGATTTTACGCAACTTAATTTCTTTACCTGGTCGTACCACAGCCATTTCCCCATCTTCAAGGTAAACAGCATTGTTGGTAAACTCAATAAATGGCGTGGCGTCCGAGGCGATAAAAAACTCATCCTCGCCAATTCCAATCGCCAGCGGGCTTCCGAGTTTGGCTACCACTATTTCATCGGGCTTGCTTCGGTCAAAAACTGCGATTGCGAATGCGCCAACCACCTGGTTGAGGGCAATCTGCACCGCTTTACCGAGCTTAACCCCTTCTTTTTTCTTTACTTCCTCAATTAGGTTTACCAGAACCTCAGTATCCGTGTCGGAATGAAAACTGTAGCCCCTTTTGGTGAGCTCTGTCTTGATAGACTCGTAATTCTCGATAATCCCATTGTGGATAATCACCAAATCCCCGGAATTGGAGAAATGGGGGTGTGCGTTGCGCTGGTTGGGTTCCCCGTGAGTAGCCCAGCGGGTGTGTCCGATTCCCAAAGTACCGCTGCGGGATATTTCTACCTGGGACTGGTTCTCCAGGTCGGAGACTTTTCCAGGAGTTTTGGAAAGATTAATCTGCTCCCCATCGTAAAGTGCAATTCCTGCACTGTCGTAACCACGGTATTCCAGCCGATGTAAACCTTTAATAATAATGGGATAAGCCTCGCGATGACCTATATAACCAACAATCCCGCACATAAGAATTCAATTTAAAATTTTGGGGTAGGACGAAAGTACATCGCTCCCCCCAATTTGCAATGATTTTCGGTTATAAAACGATTATTTCCTTTAAATGGTATGCTTCAGGGGTCTACTTCCGTGTAGTGGATTTCCAAACGCAGGCGGTTGGGATCATTGGGAGCAGTGTTACTTCCCACAAGCACAGTGCCTAGCGGTGTAATTCCGGCATGGGTGGGCAAGAGTTTTTCCGCAGTTCCGGCACCGTCGGGAACAAGGACTTCATCGGTTCCATTGAGGCGCAAATCAGGGGTGATGGCAACGCCCAGGCGAACGTTGGCCGAATCCCGGATTATGATGTCATTCAGGTGTTCCGTAATATTTACAGAATAGCGCACGCCAACCCCGTTTTCCTCCTGCAAAAACCCATCGTAATTCAAGAAAGTTCCGGACGCAGAGGCCGCAACATTTACTTCGGTCAACAGGTTGTAAAGCGGATCCAGGGTCTCTGTATTATATACGAGTAAACGGGTTGCTTCATCAAGCGGCCCGGCAGCATCGATGAAATCGCGATCTACAGTAAATATGAGATATGCCGCATTGATAATCCAGTCTTCCTGTTTTATCTGATTGATGATATCCCCGCCGCCCATTTGATCAAACAGATCAATTTCGGCATAGGTCCCGGCACCCCCTTTCAGGAAAATCCGGGATGCATTTTCATCGGTATCCAGCGCATTGGCTATTTCCGGGGCATAGGGATCCGAGTTGAGGGTATTGACCGCATTCCCGGTAATAGCGGAATTCCCCCCACCCTGGAGGAATCTCATTTCAACGGAATTCTGGCGAACGGTATCTCCCTCATTTTCTTCATTTTCAACAACATCGTATTCGTAATTTATCTCAATTACGGCTCGGGTAAAATCCAAAAGCACTAACAATTCTTCCCCCGCTTCAGGCGTGAGCGTTATGTGCAGCCCCCGCAGGAAATCACGGAAATTGGCATTACTGAGCAATTCGTTAGATCCCTCTAAATCAATGAAGTTTTGTTGGAAAAACAGGGTGTCGAGATTTACCAGAATTCCCGGGGCACGACGCTCCTCGACCAGGGTGCTTTCATCGGTTTCGGTATCCGGATCGTCTTCCTGCAAGGTTACAATTTCGAATTCCGAGAGGGTCATGACCGTGTCGGCGAGCACTTCGTTGACAAATGTGGGACTGATCTGGAGGTCCGAATAATTCGGTGAGGGCTCCTGGAAGCCGGTATTGGGATCAAAGTCACTCAGGAAGAATGTAGAACGTTCTACCCTCAAGTTAAACTGCGCCTCCCGGTTTCCATAAATACTGTCAACCTCACGGCGAATCGGGAAAATGTTCGATGGTGTAGCATCGTCATCGGCGTCGTTGATCCCATCTCCATCGGTATCGGGGTTCAAGGGGTCCGTTCCCGTTCCGCGTTCTTCAAAATTGGTAAGGCCGTCCCCATCGGTATCGTTGTTGGGGTTATCGTCCTCATCGTCGAGTTCATCAATTACCCCGTCACTGTCCGCATCCGAATTGTTGTTCAGGAAAAAAGGCATGTAGAGGACCACTGAGGTTACTCGCTCATTTTCTTCGATATTCTCCTCTGAAGTTCCTTCATCGGCCTGGGCGATTGTCCCAAAACGTGGATTGCCCACGTTACTAGGCAGGTTCAGTTGTGCCGTAATGCTTCCTTCTGTAGTACCAAAAACCGGGTCGTTCAGGCGTCCCAATTGATATATTGGCAAGCGGTTAGTAGGAAAGGCGGCAATATTTCGGTTGTACGCAAAGACGTCGTATACTTCCATCCCAGTGCCAAAAGGTTCCCCGCCAATAACACCATCTCCCAGGGTCAACAGGTCCTCTTCGCACGACCCTGCTAAAGCAAGCATAAAAACTCCCGCAATCAGGGAGTACATGAGTCGCTTCATGCTAAAATCAGTTTAAAACTTCTGTGTTGTAAAAATCGGCATAGGCCTCTTCGAATTCCTGTAAAGGTACGTAGGGCAAGACCGGCTTGTCGAGGTTGGAGATATAGTCTTTTAAGTCTTCCGGAATCCCTTCGGCTGCTAATATAACGGCGTCCGAATAATCCACGGCTACTTTTAACAAATTATTGTAGGTAGGGGGGCTAACCGCCTCAATGCGATCTTCCGGAATGCTGTCAAAAGCCATTTTATTGCTGATCTCAGGGTTGAGGTTTCCCTCGAAGCTTTTCCCGTATATCGAGGTTACAATCTTGCTGTCTGCAAACAAAGGCTCATCGGCATAATACTCCCGCAAATAAATTGGCAAGAGGGAAGCCATCCAACCGTGAACGTGGATGATATCCGGGGACCAATTTAGTTTCTTAACGGTTTCCACTACCCCCTTGGCAAAGAAAATGGCACGCTCATCGTTGTCTTTGAAGAGTTCCCCCTCTTCATCGGTAAACGTCGCCTTCCGCTTGAAGTACTCCTCGTTGTCGATAAAGTATACCTGAATACGCTCCTTGGGAATGGAGGCCACCTTAATAATCAGAGGCATGTCCATATCGTTGATTACCAGGTTCATACCAGATAATCTTATGACTTCATGCAACTGATGCCTGCGTTCGTTGATGTTGCCGTATCTCGGCATAAAGATCCGGATTTGACCCCCTTTGCTGTTCACCATTCGCGGTGCTTCATAGGACATTAGGGAGACTTCGTTTTCCGGGAGGTAAGGGACTAATTCTGAAGATACAAACAATATCTTTTTACCATTCATACAGGCCTGATTTTATTGGAGCTGAAAACGTAGCTGCAAAAGTACAAAAATTATGCAGAATAGCCGTAATTATAGTAAGTTTGCACGCTATTTCAACAAAATATGAAGGTGTTGACAACCCGCGGGGAAATGCGGGATTTACGTGATAAAACCAGAGCAGACAAGCTATCGATGGGCCTGGTTCCCACAATGGGCGCGCTCCATAGCGGACACCTTGAGCTGGTTTCCCGAGCGCTCGAAGACAACGACCTGGTCGTAGTCAGCATCTTCGTGAATCCCACTCAATTCGATAACCCGGAGGACCTCGAAAAATATCCCCGAACCCTTGAGAGGGATTTGGAATTACTTCGGGAGCGCTCTCCGAAGATCGTAGTCTTTGCCCCTGAAGTTTCTGAGATGTACACCGAAGCTATCGTTTCGGAACCCTGGGATTTTGAGGGTCTGGACAAGGTAATGGAAGGTGCTTATCGGGATGGACATTTTGAAGGGGTGGCAACCATTGTTAGCCGCTTATTACTCACTGTAGGACCGGATCGGGCCTATTTCGGGGAAAAGGATTACCAGCAGTTACAGATTATCCGGCAGCTGGTCAGCAATCGGAACATTCCCGTAGAGATCGTGCCCTGCCCTATTGTGCGGGAGGAAGACGGCCTGGCCATGAGTTCACGCAACCAACGCCTGACAAAAAGGCTGCGAAAAGAGGCAAACTTTATCTACAAATGCCTCATAGAAGCCAAATCCCAATTTGGCATGAAAAATGCAATAGACATTGCGGAAAATATCCGAGGGCAATTTGCGAAGCACCCCGACTTTAAATTAGAGTATGTCGAGATCGCAGATGCCGCAACACTGATGCCGATCAAATCGGGCGATGACGCAGCGAAATACCGCATTTTTATCGCCGCTTTTCTGGGAGGTATCCGGTTGATAGACAATATGCCCCTTAATTAACTTACGTATCTTTGCCCCATGCAAATTGAAGTTGTCAAGTCCAAGATTCACCGCGTGCGCGTTACTGGCGCAGACCTGAATTATATCGGATCGATTACGATCGATGAAGATCTTATGGACGCCGCAAATATTATCCAGGGTGAAAAAGTCCAGATTGTGAACAACAATAATGGCGAACGCCTGGAAACTTACGCAATCCCCGGACCCCGGGGAAGCGGGGAACTAACCCTTAATGGTGCCGCAGCCCGGAAGGTAGCTGTGGGGGATATTCTTATCCTGATTACCTATGCTCACATGCCTATAGAAGAAGCGCGGAACTTTAACCCCGCTCTGGTCTTCCCGGACGAAGCCACCAACCTGCTGAAATAATTTTGGATGCCCGCCTGAAAAAAGCGCTCAAAATTATCCTGCCCCTGGCGTTGGGTCTCTTCCTTATTGGCTATTCCTACAATATGACCTCGGAGGAAGACCGAAGGATTATCCTGAAATATATCCGGCAGGCGAATCCTTTCTGGTTGATTATCTCCCTGCTTATCGGGATATTCAGCCATGTCAGTCGGGCGATCCGCTGGAACTACCTCCTGGAACCCATGGGTTACAAACCCAAGCTCCGGAACAATATCCTGATCATATTGATGGCCTACCTGGCCAATCTTGGAATTCCGAGATCCGGTGAGTTTTTAAGGGCTACCGCCCTGGCCACGTATGAGGGTGTCCCGTTTCAAAAAGGATTTGGCACCATCGTAACCGAGCGGGTGGTAGACCTGATCATGCTTTTCCTGGTCATTTTAGTTGCCTTGATATCCCAGACGGATATTATCCTGGGGTACCTGTCCGAAAGTGGCCTGGGCCTGGGCATTAGCATTGGGTTGCTGGTAGGAGGAATTCTGGGGCTGTTCCTGCTACGGGCCTTCCTGAGAAGGTCATCATCACCCCTTGCCCTGAAACTTCGGGACTTTATTCGCGGGCTTCTCGAGGGGATTACCTCCATCTTTAAAATTCGCCAGCGATGGGCTTTCCTCGCCCATACCTTGCTGATATGGGGTGCCTATATCGCCATGTTTTGGGTCATTAAATACACCGTTGCCGAAACCCTCTCGTTGAGTTTTGGGGAATTGCTGGTGGCCTTTGTCGCCGGGGCTTTTGCCATGACCGCCACCCCCGGGGGGCTCGGGCTGTATCCGATTGCCGTGGCCCAGGCCCTGATGCTCTTTGGGATCAGCTCCAATTCCGGGGAAGCTTTTGGCTGGATTATGTGGATTACCCAGACCCTGATGGTCTTTGTTTTTGGTGCAATATCTTTCCTCCTGCTGCCGTTATGGAACAGGGCTGATTCATAGCCCTTCTAAACGCCGGCATATGAACCGTTTTCTTGCTACAGCCTTGTTGCTGTTCGTCTTAGTTCCCGTATCCGCCCAGGTAAAACGGGAAATATTTGAATCCTTTAAACTCCAGGAACGTCGGGATGTTTCCTACTATATTCCCGAAGATTATACCCCGGAGAAAGCCTATCCGCTGGTTATCGTCCTCGATGCCGAACGCCTTTTTGATCAGGTTGTGGCCACCTCGCGCTATTACAGCGAATTTCAGGGGATGCCGGAAACCATTATTGTAGGTATCGACCAGAATGAGGCCGACCTGCGCTGGTTGGATTGCGGATTTGATGAGGTCTCCGGCTTACCTACCGATCGCGGAAAGAATTTCTATGAATTTCTGGGGATGGAAATCCTCCCCTATTTGCACAGTGCCTATAATGCTGCCCCTTTCAAAATGATTGTGGGGTACGACATCACGGCAAATTTTGGGAACTTCTACCTGTTTAAGGATAAGTCCCTGTTCGATGCCTTTATCAGCATTTCCCCCTTACTGGCTCCGGAAATGGAAAGCCGTATCCCGAATCGCCTGAGCGATTTAAACCAGAAAATATTCTACCACCTGATTGTCGAGGGACAGTCCTCCGGGGATAATGCCCGGATAGCCGAACTCAACAAAAGGTTGCAGCAACTCGATAAAGAAAGCCTTACCTATTACTACGACAAGTACGAGGAAGCCGATGAGGTTTCGGTGGCTACTTTCGGGATTGGCAAGGCCTGGGGACGGACTTTTGAAGTGTTTAAGCCCATTAGTCCTAAGGAATACCGGGAGGAGTTGTTGACCACTGAAGGTCCGGTCTACGATTACCTGGAAAACAAATACACTACCATTCGGGAGCTATTTGGATTCGAAAAGGAGGTTGCGCTGAACGATATCGTCGCCACCTACGCCGCTATCCGGAAAAAGGAAGATTGGGAATCCCTGAAGCCGCTTTCCGACCTGTGCAAAGCATCCTACCCGGACACCATGCTTGGTTTCTACTTCGAAGGAGAGTACTACGAAATTATCGGAGAACCCAAGAAAGCTTTGAAGACCTTTGAGAAGGCTTTTGGTATGGATGAAATCGATTTCCTGACCAAAGAAATGGCCCTCGATAAAATGGATGCACTGAAGGCCGATTTCGGGTTTTAACCTATCTTTAGCCATTGTGAAATTTCGCGAATGGCTAAGACCAAAACAGCATTTTTTTGTCAGAATTGCGGTACCCAATACGCCAAATGGGTAGGGCAGTGTTCGTCTTGTAAGGAATGGAACACTATTGTGGAGGAAGTCCTGGAGCGTAAGCCGGCCAAATCCTGGCAGAGCGAAAACAAACCCATCACAAGCAATAAGCCGCGAGCCGTTACCGAAATCGGAGCGGGCAAAGAAATGCGGATTCCTACCGGGGACGCCGAACTGGATCGCGTTCTGGGAGGCGGCCTGGTTCCCGGATCGCTTACGTTAATTGGCGGAGAACCGGGAATAGGCAAGAGTACACTAATGCTCCAAACCGCGCTGCAACTTCCCTTGCGCGTCCTATATGTATCCGGGGAGGAAAGCCAACGACAAATTGCCATGCGGGCCGAACGCCTGGGTAACCTGAGCGAAAACTGCTTTATCCTCACCGAGACAAATACCGCACGCATATTTTCTGAGATCGAATCCCTGGGGCCTGAACTGGTGGTGGTGGATTCCATACAGACCCTGCACAGCGACTACCTGGAGGCCGGAGCCGGAAGTATTTCGCAAATCCGGGAATGCACCGCAGAACTGATTTCCTTTGCCAAACAATCCCAGATCCCGGTAATCCTCATCGGACACATTACCAAGGACGGGAATATCGCCGGGCCCAAGATCCTGGAGCACATGGTCGATACCGTATTGCAGTTCGAAGGGGATCGCAACTACCTCTTTCGCATCCTTCGCGCGCTGAAAAACCGCTTTGGTTCCACAGCAGAACTGGGAATCTATGAGATGAAAGGCAGTGGCTTGAGGCAGGTTGCCAATCCTTCGGAAATTCTCATTTCCAACCAGAACGAAAGGCTAAGTGGAACGGCGGTTGCCGCTACCCTGGAAGGTATGCGCCCCCTGCTGATCGAGATCCAGGCATTGGTTAGTTCGGCTGTTTACGGAACGCCGCAGCGTTCGGCTACGGGATTTCCAGCCCGTCGTCTGAATATGCTCCTGGCGGTGCTGGAAAAGCGGGCCGGGTTTAAACTGGCTGCAAAAGATGTTTTCCTGAATGTAACCGGGGGCATACAGGTCGACGATCCGGCGATAGACCTGGCGGTACTGGCAGCCATACTTTCCAGTAATGCAGACATTGCCCTGGAAGGCGGCTATTGCTTTGCCGCGGAAGTGGGATTGGCCGGGGAAATTCGTCCGGTCCCCCGCATTGAACAGCGCATAGGAGAAGCCTCGCGTTTGGGGTTCAAAACCATCTTTGTGAGTGCAAAAGCCTCCTTGCCGAAAACCCCGCAAAAAATTGAAGTGCGCAAAGTCTCCAAGGTAGAAGAACTGGTCCGGGCACTATTCGGATAAATCCCAAGAATAGCCTGCCTTAAAGTTATGGCGCCGGATTCGGAATCTGACTGTGAACGGCTTCGATTTCCTCCAGTATCTCATGGTTGAGATGCACAGCACTACTCCCGATATTTTCCCGAAGTTGTTCCATGGTGGTAGCCCCGATAATGTTACTGGTCATAAATGGCCTGCCGGTTACAAAAGCCAGGGCCATCTGTGTCAGACTCAGGCCATGCCGTGTCGCGATCTCCTGGTAAGCCCGGGTAGCTTCTACCGCAGTGTCCCCGCTATAGCGTGAATAATTGGGGAATAACTTCAATCGGGCATTCTCTGCCGCACTATCATTGAGGTACTTCCCGCTAAGGACCCCAAATCCAAGTGGGGAGTAGGCCAGCAGTCCGATACCGGATCTCATGGAAATTTCCGATAAGCCCACTTCGAATAATCGATTCAATAAACTGTAGGGATTCTGTATGGTAATCATCCGGGGCAGGTTCTGATGGACCTTGGCTTCTTCCAGAAAGCGCATGGTGCCCCAGGGGGTTTCATTGGAAAGCCCTACCTGACGGATCTTCCCTTCGGCTACCAGAGCGGCCAGGGTTTCCAGTACCTGATGGATATTGTCTTTCCAGTGATCCGAAGAACTGTGCGTATAACCGCGCTGCCCGAAATAATTGGTGTTGCGTTCGGGCCAGTGCAATTGATACAAATCCACATAGTCCGTTTGCAGCCGTTCCAGACTGGCATCCAGCGCCTCACGAATAGATTCCGGACTGAATCCGGTAGTGCGGATATGTTTGGTAAATGGCGCCTTCCCGGCAATTTTTGTGGCGAGGACGACTTTGTCGCGATTGCCTGTTTTCGCAAACCAATTTCCGATATACTTTTCAGTAAGGAAGGGATAATCCGGGTGCGGGGGGATAGGATAGAGTTCCGCCGTATCAAAAAAGTTCACTCCGTGGTCCAGGGCATAATCCATTTGCTCATGGGCCTCGGACTCGGTATTCTGCCTTCCCCAGGTCATGGTTCCCAGGCAAATTTTGCTGACTTCAATATCTGTATGTGGAAGCTTGGTGTATTCCATGGTATCTATCGTATTTACGTAAGGGTTTCCCCGCTCAAATTTTATTTTTCCAGTTCAACAAGTATCGGGCAGTGATCGCTATGAACCGCCTGCGGCAGGATCACGGACCGCTTTAATTGCTGTTCAAGGGCCTCGCTAACCATGGCATAATCCAGCCGCCAGCCCTTATTTTTTGCCCGGGAGTTCGCCCGGTAACTCCACCAGGTATAGTGGTGCGGTGCAGTATTGAAATAGCGAAAGCTGTCGATAAACCCGCTGGCTATAAAGTTACCGATCCATTCCCGCTCTACCGGCAAAAACCCGGAAACATTCTTATTGCGAACCGGATCATGGATGTCGATAGCCTGGTGGCAAATATTATAATCCCCCAGGATAACGAGATTGGGTTTTTCCTCCCGCAATCGGTCTATGTATTGCTGGAAGTCGGCCATATACTGTAGTTTGTGCTCCAGCCGGGCAATATTAGTGCCCGACGGCAGGTACAGGCTCATCACCGAAAGGCCGTTGAAATCCGCCCGTAAATTGCGGCCCTCCCGATCCATATAATCGATCCCGGTTCCGTATTCCACGTGGTCCGGGCGTTTTTTGGATAAAATGGCCACCCCGCTATAGCCTTTCTTTTCTGCGGAGAACCAATAATGGTAGGGATAACCCGCCTTTTCGAACACTTCCAGTTCGAGCTGTTCCTTCATTGCTTTTATCTCCTGAAGGCAGATTACATCCGGGTCAGCTTGCTGCAACCAATTCAGGAAACCCTTTCCCAGGGCTGCCCGGATTCCATTGACGTTATAGGAGGCAATTTTCAAGCGGTTGGAATAACTCTATTCGGAATTGATCACAAAAGTAAAGCGCAATTCCCGCTTTGAAAAACAGGATGCCGAATTTAGGTATCTTTAGAAGCCAAACCCGAACCCATTGAGTGCTTCCCATCCGGAATGATCAAACGTTGCCCCCTTGTTTTACTGTTGCTATTCCTCGCCTTCCCGATCCAGGGACAGGATTCTATTATTGCCCTGGATGAGGTTATCCTGAAAGTGGAATCCCGGAAATTGAATCCCCTGGGGGATATTCCCTCTGAAGTCCTGACCAGTCGGGCAATAGCGCTGAATAATCCAACCGATTTTGCGGGCACCATCAATATAGTCCCCGGCGTATACTTTCTCTCAGGGGCGCTGAATACCAACCGGATTACCATTCGCGGGATAGGTGCCCGTACCCTGTTTGGGACGGACAAGCTGCGCATGTACTACAATGATATTCCCGTGACTAATGGAACGGGAACTTCTACCCTGGAGGCCTTTGACCTGGAAAACCTGAGCGCCATCCGCGTAATCAAGGGACCCAAGGCTGGCAACTACGGCGCTGCGCTGGGTGGGGCGCTCTTGCTCGGCTCCCAGGATCAGGGTGCAACAGGATTTCGAATGTGGAATCGAACGGTAACCGGCTCCTACGGACTCTTCAAAAATAACCTCGGTTTGCACTATGGGGATAGTCTCCTCCAGCTTACCCTACGATACAACCGCTTGACTACCAACGGATACCGCGAAAACAATTACTTTGACCGGGATGGCCTCTTATTGGACCTCTCCTACAAGGCCGGCCGCCGACACCAGCTTGGGGTATTAGTAAACCATATCGATTACCGGGCGGGTATCCCAAGCTCCCTCAGCCGTACGGCTTTCGAAGAAGATCCTACCCAGGCCGCATTTACCTGGGCCCAAAGCCGGGGCTTCGAAGCCAACCGTTATACCCTGGCCGGGCTTTCCGACAGAATATCCCTGGGTAATAGTCTGGAAAATATCACCAGTATATTTGTGAGTTACCTGGACCATTACGAACCCAGACCGTTCAATATACTGGACGAATATACCCTCGGATATGGTTTGCGTTCGGTGTTTCGGGGTCGCATTGGTCCGGGGGAAAACTCGGGGCGCTTTGAACTGGGGGTTGAACAGTATCGGGACGAATACGCCTGGAGTACCTTCGAAAATCTGTACCGCGAAAACGAAGGTCAAGGAAGCCTACAAGGCGATCGCCTGAGCCGCAATCGGGAGTTTCGCACCTATGCCCAGTGGTTTGGACGATTGGAAGTGCCCCTTACCACTGCCTGGCGGGCCACAGCTACCCTGGCCCTGAACAAGACCAAATACGAGTATCAGGATTTATTCAACACCGGGGTGACGAACCAGTCTGGGGAACGCGACTTTGACCCCATTATCCTACCCGGGTTCACCCTTCGTTATGACCCGGGATCGGGCTCCTTTGCTTACGCAAATGCCAGTCGGGGATTCAACAATCCCAGCCTGGAAGAATCCCTGAATCCGGATGGGGTAATCAACCCCGAAATAAGTCAGGAAAAAGGCATGAACTACGAATTGGGTGGGCAGCTGGAGTTGTGGCAACGCGCCTTGCAAATCCGGGGAGCCCTGTACTGGATGGAAATCAAAGACCTGCTGGTTGCGGATCGTGTTGGAGAAGATCAGTTTATAGGTCGCAACGCAGGTTCCACCCGCCACCGGGGCCTGGAAGTCAGTGCTGAGTATCGCAAGGCCCTCAGTCAAAATCTGCGAATTAACCCTTTCATTTCCTATACCCTGAATGCCCACCGTTTTCAGGATTTTGTCGATGGAGACAATGACTTTTCCGGGAACCCGCTTACCGGGGTTCCCAGAAACCGGGTTTACGGGGGTTTTCGAATGGATACCAACGCAGGGAGCTTCCTCTCCCTCACCTGGCAATATGTGGATCCCATGCCACTAACGGATGCGAATACCCTGAACAGCGAGGCCTACCAGCTAATTAACCTGCAGGCCGGGCATCATTTTAATCTCCTGCCCAAAGTCCGTGCCCGGTTAGATTTCGGGATCAACAATTTGGGAAATCGCCGGTACGCCAGCTCCGTCCTGATCAATGCGGGAAGCTTTAACGGGTCTGAACCGCGCTACTTCTATCCGGGAAATGCCCGGAATTACTTCCTAAGCTTACGCCTGGATTACGGAGGTTAAATCCTAAAATAATCGCTGGAGCCAGCTTTTTCTAGAGTTTCTGCAACCACTGGCGCATGTCTACTACTTCCCCTATTCGCGCCTTGAGTTCAGCAATGGGTACCCGCTCCTGCTCCATGGTGTCGCGATGGCGCAAGGTAACGGTCTTATCTTCCAGGGATTGGTGATCTACTGTAATACACAACGGTGTTCCCACGGCATCCTGACGCCGGTACCTGCGGCCTACCGCGTCTTTTTCGTCATAGTCTACCAGGAAATCCCACTTGAGCTCTTCCACGATTTCGTGGGCCAGCTCCGGTAAGCCATCGCGCTTGATCAGCGGGAGAACCGCTGCCTTGGTCGGGGCCAGAACGGCAGGGAGTTTCAGGACGGTACGTGTACTACCATCCTCCAGGGTTTCCTCCTGTAAGGAATGGGAGAATACAGCGAGGAACATGCGATCCAGGCCAATGGAAGTCTCAACTACGTAAGGCGTGTAATGCTCATTGAGCTCAGGATCAAAGTATTGTAATTTCTTGCCCGAGTATTTTTCATGGTTAGCCAGGTCAAAATCTGTACGGGAATGGATTCCTTCCAGTTCCTTGAAACCAAATGGGAAGCGGAACTCAATATCGGCGGCAGCATCGGCATAGTGTGCCAGTTTCTCGTGATCGTGGAAGCGATAATTCTCACTACCCATCCCCAGCGACAGGTGCCATTTGAGCCGGGCTTCTTTCCAGTGCTCATACCACTCTTTTTGCGAACCGGGACGGATAAAGAATTGCATTTCCATCTGCTCGAATTCCCGCATCCGGAAAATAAACTGCCGGGCGACGATCTCATTTCGAAAGGCCTTCCCGATCTGTGCAATCCCAAAAGGGATTTTCATACGGCCGGTCTTCTGAACATTCAGGAAATTCACAAAGATTCCCTGGGCAGTCTCTGGCCTGAGGTACAAGTCCATGGCCGAATCGGCAGAGGCGCCCAGCTTGGTGCCAAACATCAGGTTAAACTGCTTGACGTCGGTCCAGTTTCGCGAGCCGGAAAGCGGGCAGGCAATTTCCAACTCCTCGATCAAAGCCTTGACATCTGCCAAATCTTCCCGTTCCAGGGATTGACCCAAACGCTTTAATATCGCCTGGCCCTGCTCGCGGTACTTAATGACACGCGGGTGGGTGGTTACGAATTGTTCCTCATCAAAATCATCTCCGAATCGCTTGCGCGCCTTGGTAATCTCTTTCTCGGCCTTCGCCTCGAGCTTGGCAACATAATCTTCTACCAGAACATCCGCGCGGTAGCGCTTCTTGGAGTCCTTGTTGTCAATTAGCGGATCGTTGAAGGCGTCGACGTGTCCCGAAGCTTTCCAGGTGGTCGGGTGCATGAAAATCGCGGCATCAATGCCCACGATATTCTCGTGGAGCTGCACCATGGCCCTCCACCAGTATTCCCGGATATTCTTTTTGAGTTCGGCCCCTTGCTGCGCGTAGTCATAAACTGCGCTAAGGCCATCGTAAATCTCACTGGATTGGACAACGTACCCATACTCCTTGGCGTGGGATACGACTTTCTTGAAAACGTCTTCTTGATTTGCCATTCGGCAAATTTAGGACAATCGGTAAAACCTGCCTACTTCAATTCAAATTCCCGGCTGGCAAGTAGTTTTTCGTCTTCAAAGACGTTCATGGTATAAATTCCAGGGGAAAGGGATCCCTCCGGTACCTCGATGAAGTCACAAATCTCCAGGCGTTCTCCCATAAAAAGGAGTTCGACCCGTTTGCTGTAGATATTCCCGTTAACGGAAACGAGTTTTTCCTTGTCTTCAATAACCCGCATGTCGGGCCCGAGGAATTGCAGATACAACACTTTTTCCTGATTGGTCTCATTGGGATTGCCCACAACCGTAGCACATCCTCTCAGGTATACGACAGTAGACGCCTTGTTGGTCCTTACTTCACCACGTCCCGATCGCGTTCTGAATGCGCTACCATCCGGGTTTTCCAGTTTCAAATAGCTTTTACGCCGTAATTCCTGATTGAGCTGCCGGTTTCGCTCGCGCAAGGCAGCCTCGGCCTGAGCCAGGGAACTGCTCTGCCCCCGAAGGTCTTCCAGCATGCGCTGGGTTTCTTCGTATTTCTGGGTAATCAGGTTGTTGTTGTATTCCAGGAAGTTGTTTTTGAGCTTGATACTGTCGTATCGTGCTTCCAATTTGCGGAGTTCTGTTCGAAATTCGCGCAGTCGGTTGATATCGTATGTCAGGCGGCCAACAGAATCCATCAATTGATCTACCCGCAATTTGCTATCCTCCAGTTCGATCTCATTGACCTCATTCAGGGCAGAAAGCCGGTCTACATCGGCACGCAGCAAGGTTATATCCTTGATGAGCAGGTTGCGTTCCTGTTCCAGGTAGGAAATCTCGGTCTGGGACTGTGCATAGCTGTAGTAAAAGGCAATGAGAATGCCTATGATTACCGCAACAAGGGCAGCCAGGAGGACTTTGAAATTAAATCTGTTATCCTGAAGATTCATCCGAGATAGCGACTAAGTAGGTTTTTCCGGGCCTTTTCCATGAGCCGTGAATTGTCAAAAATACTAAATGATCTAGTGAACCTTTGGGTCCCCCGGCGGTGTTTTGGATGTAATGCGCATTTATATCGGGGAGAGCGCTATTTGTGTGCATTTTGTCGACATGAAATGCCCCTTACCGAGTACAATTTTGGCAAAGAAAACGACATAGACCGGAAACTCTATGGCCGGTGCCGGTTCGAAAAAGCTGTTTCCCTGCTCTATTTCGAGCGCACAGGGCTGGCACAAACCCTTATCCATGCCCTTAAATACAGGCGGATTGAGCCTATCGGAAAATTCCTGGGAACCTGGATGGGAGCTTCCCTCGTGCAGGATCCGGAACTCCCCAAAATCGATTGGGTAATCCCTGTTCCGCTACATCCGGTGAAACAACGAAAACGCGGCTACAATCAATGTGCTCTTTTTGGGAAGACCCTGGCCGGTATTCTCCAGGCAAACTGGGGGGAAAACTACCTGCTCCGAAAGGGTACAGGGCGCTCGCAAACCAAGGAAAACCGGGGTTTAAGGGCCAGGAACGCCCAAGCCGCTTTTCAGGGAGAAAATTTAGACCAGCTCGGGAACAAAAGCGTCCTGCTTGTAGATGACGTCATAACTACCGGCGCTACCCTGGAGGCTTGTTGTCTTGCCCTTAGTGAAACCAGTGGGAAACCCCCGCGTATTTATATCGCTACAATGGCCGCGGTTCTTTAGTTTTTCCTTAGTTTTTCGTTCGGGAATTATATCGTTTCTTTGCCCTGATGCTACCCATTTTTCGTCGCACACTGTCCCTGATTTTCGGCCTGGTAATCCTCATTGCCCTGTCCCAATGCGGGCGCAGGGGAAACCCGACCGGCGGCCCCAAGGATGAAACCCCTCCGGTATTACTCCGATCCGAACCCAACCAGGGCACTACGAATTTCGATGCTTCCCGCATTCGGCTGTACTTTGATGAATACATCAAACTGGAAAAGTCAGACGAGCAACTCATTATTTCACCCCCTATGGAGTATGCCCCTGAGCTCAGCCCCCTGGGAGGTACTTCCAAATATGTAGAGGTCCGGATAAAGGATACCCTCAAGCCTGAAACCACCTACACCCTGAATTTTGGCCAAAGCGTTGTGGACAATAATGAGGGGAATCCCTATAATTTGCTGACTTATGTGTTTTCCACCGGGGATTATCTCGATTCTCTTGAGCTTACCGGAGTTGTTTCCGATGCCTACGAGCGCTCTGCGAAATCTTTCATCAGTGTTATGCTCTACGCCCTGGATTCTACCTATTCCGATTCGCTGATCTACAAAAAACCGCCCTACTACCTGACCAATACCTTGGATAGTGCGGTAATTTTCCAACTGAAGAACCTCAAAGCGGGGGCCTATCGCCTGATCGCCATCAAAGACGAAGCGCGAAACAATATTTTTAACCCCAGGGCAGACCAGATCGGATTTGTCGCCGATACGGTAATGGTTCCCAGCGATACCACTTACTTGTTGCGGATGTTCCGGGAAATCCCGGCTTACGAGGCTGCCCGGCCCTCCTTTGCAGCCAGCAACCGCATTCTCTTTGGATATTTTGGGGGTAAGGCTCCCGAGGTGGAATTGCTGACGCCCCTGCCGGACAGTGTCCGGACCTTACTGCGACCCGTGCCCGGGAAGGATAGCCTGAATTTCTGGTTTACCCCTATGGAAGTAGACTCCCTGATATTCACTGTAAACAGTCCGGAGCCACGAGTGTTCAGGGACTCCCTGGGTAACGAGGAATCCCTGATAGTTCGGGACACCTTCAGTATTAAACCGACCAAGTCGGATCCGGATTCCCTGCTGCTGCAATGGAACAAACGCGGGGAGGTCGTACCCATCGACAGCCTCTTTGTTTCGGCTACCGTTCCCCTGGCAGCTGTTGATTCCTCTAGATTTCGGTTGGTTGATCAGGACACCCTTCCGGTCGATTTCACCCTTACCCTGGATACGCTGAAGAATCGGGTAAACGTCAATTTTGAAAAGGAGCTGAACAGACAATACAGCCTCGAAATCCTACCCGGGGGAATTACCGACTTTTTCGCCAGCCAGAACGATACCATCAATACCCGTTGGGCCGTTGGCAATGCGGCCGACTACGGAACGCTTCGGTTTACCCTTGCGGGGGCGGTCACCTATCCCGTGATCCTTGAATTGACCAATTCTCGGAATGAGTTGGCTCGCAGGTTAATTCAGGAGGAAGCCGGGGAAATTACCTTTGCATGGCTCAGGCCGGATACGTATCGGCTGCGGGTGATCTTTGATGAAAACGGCAATGGCCGCTGGGATACAGGGAATTTTCTGGAAAGAAGGCAGCCCGAAAATGTACTTCATTTCCCAAGACCCATCGAAATGCGGGCGAATTGGGACAATCGCGAGGTCTTTACCATCCGGGAGTAAAGCTATCCCGGTCGTTGAGAAATGGTAGTTTTTGGCGAATTTCAAGAAGTTTTTCACGGTCCAGGGACACGGAAACCACCTCTTGTTGCTCGGAATAGGCCAATTGTTCCCCTAAAGCATTGTAGGCGCTTGTATGTCCGATAAAAGTCAGGCCGTTTTGATCGTTGCCCAAACGGTTTACCCCCACTACATAGGCCATGTTTTCAATTGCTCTTGCCCTGAGTAAGGTGTCCCAGGCCAATACGCGGGGCTCCGGCCAATTGGCCACATAAAGCAAGAGGTCGTAATCTTCGGTGTTCCGGCTAAAGACAGGGAATCTCAAATCATAGCAGATTTGGGGGCATATCCTAAATCCCTTGTACTGCCAAACTACTTTCTGATCCCCGCTTTTATACGCCTTGTGTTCCCCGGTAAGTGTAAAGGTGTGGCGCTTATCATAAAAATGGAATTGTCCGTCCGGACACATAAAAATAAAGCGATTAGCGTAACCGGTTTCCAAAGGCCAGACAAGGCTGCCCGCCAACGCAATATTCATGGAAGCTGCGCGGTCCCGCATCCATTCCAGGGTACGGGCAGCAGCGTCGCGCTCAACGCGTTCGGGATTCATTGTAAAACCAGTGCTGAACATTTCCGGTAGCACAACCAAATCGGTTTGCTCCGATACAGCAGCCAACATGCGGTCAAAATTCTCCAGGTTCTTATCTGGGGATTCCCAAACGAGGTCGGACTGAAGCAGGGCAAGGTGTAACTTCATGATCTTTTTCGGCTTTCCGTGCCGGATTAACCGGCTTCGGTCAACAGGGCCTCCATTTCGGGCAAGCCCTGGCTCCGGGCATGGAATAAGGCGGTATGACCGCGGGCATCTTTCGCGGATAAATCTGCCCCATGCTCTACCAGCATACGGGCTATTTCGAACTTGTTGAAACTTACCGCAAAGATCAGGCAGGTGGCACCCATTCCGCTGCGCGCATTAACATCGGCTCCGGCCTCGATCAAGACTCTAGCAGATTCCGTATGGCCTTTAAAACAGGCACCCATCAGGGCCGTATTACCAGAAGCATCCGTAGCATCTACAGCTATCCCCAGACCCAACAGGTGTTGGACGAGTTCATGGTGGTTGTAGTAAGCGGCGAGAATGAGGGGGGTAGAACCCCTGGGATCGCGTTGTTCGGCGAGCTTGGGATCTTCTGCCAACGCTTGCTTGGAAGCAAACAAGTTTCCATCCCGCACCAAATCAAAAAAAGCATTCGCATTCATAAGCTAAAGGTACGAAAACTATCCCGGTCAAAAGGGGCGGAATCAATTGGAATCCGGGTGTTTTCCAGGGGTATAATCCTCCGGGGCCTGCCCGGGTTGAAGCAATGTCCCGGCGGCACCCGTATCATTCGATATAATCCACTGTTCCGGTAAAAACACCGGTGATGCCGTTTCTATTTCAGCCCTGCGAAGTGCCCGGCCATCTTCAAACTCATGGGCAGTTCCGCTGCCATCTTCCCCCGGGATTCCAAAGACATCGACCACCTGGTCAAAGGGATCCAACAGCACAATGTTATCATCGCCATTGGAATCCGCAGGGCCGTTGGTCCGAACCAGCAAATCTGCCATTATCCCGTAAACCGCGCTGAAATTGTCTCCCCGGGCAGCGATCACCAGGGTTTCCCCGGGCAATAAGCGCAAACCATCTAAGGGTACCATACCCCCAGGGGTGTCGTTACCGTTGGTAAATCGGACCAATTTCCAGGCATCTAACCGAACCGGTGTTGCATCGGAATTGTACAATTCAATGAACCGTGCCCCCGCATCGTTTTCGGGATCCGCAATTTCGGAAATCAGGATCCGGTCGGATTGCATAGGAGGATACTGGGTGTTGCAATCTGGTTGGTCAAATTCCAAGTCTTCCGCATCCCGCAACAAGATTTGGTATTCCCCCGGGCTACCCCGCAATATGCCGGTTACCGTACCATTACCAGCCGGAAGGGTGTCCTGATAAAAATCCGAGTACCCACTGTTGACCAGGTTCAACTTCCCCCCGAAACAATCGACCAGGGGAATCAGGGTTTCCTGTTGATATTCGGCATAGGTAGGAATGGTGTTTTCCGGATCGATTTCCAGGCCTTTCAAGGCGACCAGACTATGTACTTGAATCGCTTTGAGTGAATCCAGTGGAATCGGTAGCGGTGAGATCATTTCGGCTGCGCCGCAAGCCAGGGACAGACGTTCCAGGGTCACTGCGGCCGGAATGCGATCCAGGGTGATGTTACCAAAAACCTCCCTGGGACTCCCCAGGGCCAATCCGGAGCCTTCCTTGTCCAGAAATAAGCCTTGCAAATCGAGCCGAACCAGGCTTCCTTCGGGGAAATAGGCATGGGTATCCAACAAATCCGTTTTCACCAAGAGCCCCGGACCTCCTGGTTTTTCCTGAAGGTAAAGGGCGCCAAAAATATTTCCCGGCAAATCGGAGGAGACTACACGCAATTCAAGGAAATATGGGCGATCAATGGCACTGGCCGATCCCCGGTACAGGGACAACAGACTGTCCAGCGGAATTATTTCAAGAGAATCCACTGTTTCACAGGGATCCGGGATTTGGGCTTCCTCTGACGCGGGATTACAATTCCAGAGAAAATGAAGGGCTACCACAAGGGTAAGCAAAGAAATAGAGCTCGTTCGTAAGGTCATAGATTCAGGCTTAGATTAAGAAAATAGGTCCGCCCGTAGCCATTCCAGAACTTCGGGCCAAATGAAGGCCGTCCTCCCCGTGTATCTTCGGCATAAACAGGAAGGGAGGCCAATCTGCCCTGCTGATATCCCCCGGAGCGATACGGTCGGTTTAACAGGTTATTCAGTCCCAGGAAAGCACTGAGATACTTGCCATGAAAGCGCCAGGATTTTCCCAGGCTAAGATTCAGGAGATATACCCCATCCAGTGTTTCAGACCGCTTAGACTGCGCGATGACCCCAGGAGGAATCGTGGAGTCCTCAAGCGTAATCGCTTCGGTGAGGAAGGTTGCTGTTCGTCGCATCAGGGCCGGGATAAGCGGACGGGAGCCCAGGTAGCTGAGTCGCAAATCCATCCACCAGAACCGCGGACTGCGATAGGCCAGGCTGAGCGATCCGGCCAGTTCTGGAGCATTGGGTATGGACTGTCCTTTCAACTGTGCCTTTCCTGCATCCAAAAAGCCCGAGCTGGGCAAGGGATCCGTGGCCTGCCTATCGGGCCGGGTAAAGAGTTGAACCCTTGGGTTGGCCAGGTGTCTCCATCTTCCAGCAGAAACTGCGAGGCCAAGAGTAAACTCAGGGTCGAGCTGAATTTCCAAACCGGTTTCTATCCCGAAGTGCAAGCTGCTGTAGCCCCAGCTGGCCTCCCGAACAAAGGCGGATCCCACGGCAGTTTCTGTAAAATAGGATTTCAAATCCCGACCTCCATTAACCCGGAAATAATATCCACTTACCCTGCCTTTAACCCGTGGATGGCGGAGAAACCAGTTCAGGCTTCCCCCGGTATGAACCCGGGGACTTGTATCCGGAAAGGGCAGATCGCGTTGTCTGGAATCGACATAAGCCTGGTGTAATTCAGGTGGAAGGGAGCGATAAGTATAATACGCGAAAAACCAGTGTCGCCCGCTGAGGCGATACCCCAATCCAACTTTCAAGGCCTGGGAGGTAAATTGCTGAACTGCGGATCTACCCAGAGATTCTTCGGGATATCTTTCGTTTCTGAAGAGGCCTGTACGATGGTAAGCCCGCATACCAAAGGACAATCCCAGGGCAAATTCCCAATGGGCAAGTTGTCGTTGTGCCTGAAACCCCAGCTTCCAATCGCGCTTGAATAAATGATAGGAATACCCTACCCGCTCCCCAACTTTTTTATCGGTCTTACCCCCCAGGTCGTTTGCGGTCTTCGAAAATGGATCCCAATCCCGGTGATATGAAGCTCCCAGTAAATCCTTTAGTTCCTGTCCAAATTCAAGGCGGGTGTTCGCCGCTTCAATAAACCCAGTAAATTCCCAGGGGTAAGCCGGGAGGTAAGCAAGCGTTGAACGCAGGCTCCACATCCGGGTGGCCATAAAATCGGCGAGAACCGCATAACGCGCCGCTTGCTCCGATCCAGCCAACGTGTTGGCTTGCCTTAGGCGGTTCCAGTTGAGTTGCGGTTGATTGACCAGGTTGGTCTCAGCAACCCAGGCATTCCAGTAATTCGATCCCAGCGGACTGTTCAGATAGAAGGACGGGAGATTTCGGTAATAAACCGGATCCGGATTCGATGCCCCGAAATAGTTTAACCGCTCCCGGCCTTCCTCCCCGCCCAGATAGCCCAATACCACATCGGCTTTTAACCGACTGCCACGGTAGCGGTATTGCAAACCGATCAAGGGGAGATTTTCTGAACGCAAGCGCGCATTTCTGATTTCCCCATGGTCCCAGCCCCACTGCGGATTGTACCGGGCTCCGGCATGGCTCAGGACCTCCTCGGTTAGCGCGGGACGTGTCCCCCTTTTGATTGCGGCCAGTAATCCAAAAATGCCTACTTCATGCGATTTTGTCGGTGCCCACTGGAGCATCCCATAGGCCCCAACGGATCGGTAGGGAGTTCCGTGTACATAGCCCGTTGCCGCATGGCGATGGGAGAAAGACAGCAACAGGTTCAAGCCATTTGGCCGCGACCCGGAATTGTAGGTAATCATTTGACGCCAGCGGTAATTCCGGTTCGCAGACGAAAGCGTCAGGCGTATTCCTGGTCGCAAAGCATTTGGTCGTGCTTTCAGGGCCCGAAGCTCCCCGAGGCTGCCAAATCCATTCCCATTAAAAGCCAATCCCAATGCCTGTCCCGGATTGCGACCAATATCCGTGAGGCCTCCAAGTCGATTCCAGTCCGGACGACCATCGAATGGACTGTTCAGACCAAGTCCATTCAAAAAGAGCTTTTGCTCCTCCTGCCCCAAGCCGCGCAATCGGAACCATACTGCCCCAAAATCAAAAGCGGCACGCCTGAGGAAAAAATCATTGGCCCTGCCCAACAATTCGGTGCCCTGATCCTCTTGTTCCCCACCCTCCACCAAAGCGGTAGTTAGCAAGAACTCATCTCGCTGCGCAACTAACTCGAAAGCCGCCTGAAGGCACAACAGCAACAATAAACAGGTCCGAGGGTATCGCATGGGGCAAACCTAGACGCCCGGTGTGCAAGCTCCATTCATGTCTGGAGCCTAAATTGCCCCCGCTTAACTGCCACAAGCTACAACGAATCCTATCGGCAATGAAGTTTATATCGAGCACCCATATTTCAGCCCTGCTTTCCATAGTCCTGCTATCCTGCGATCCTCCGCCTTCCCAGCAGGAATCCGGTCCCAAGTATCAGGTGCGCACCCTGGCGTTCTACAATGTCGAAAACCTCTTTGATACCCGCAATGATAGCCTGACCGATGATGACGAGCGCACCCCGGAAAGCCCGCTGCAATGGACCCGGGATCGCTATGAAAAGAAGCTGCAGCATATCGCCCGGGTACTCGCCGAAATCGGGAGGGATGAGGCCCGGCGCCTTCCCGATCTTATTGGACTGTGCGAGGTAGAAAACCGGCAGGTCCTGGAAGATTTAATTCGCCAGGCTCCCTTACGGGATGGAGGCTATGGGATTGTCCATGAAGACTCTCCGGACCATAGGGGAATTGATGTGGCCTTGTTGTACCGAAGATCCCAGTTTATCGTGCTCGAACAACAATTCCGGGAACTCAAGCTAAGAACACGGGAAAACCGTCACAGAAAGACCAGGGATCAACTTATTGTAAGCGGATTACTCAATGGGGAGCCACTATACCTGGCTGTAAATCATTGGCCTTCGAGAAGCGGGGGGCAAGGTAGTACGGAGCTTTACCGCATGCAGGCAGCCGCTTTGCAACGCGCCATTTTGGATTCCCTGCTGAAGTTTGACCCCAAAGCCCGGTTCATTTCGATGGGCGACTACAATGACAACCCTGACGATCCCAGCTTGCGGTATGGCCTGGGGACCAGAGAGTTTCGGGATAGCCTTCCCGCCTGGTTAACCTATAACCCTATGGGAGCGTTTTATAAAAAGGGTGCAGGTACCCTGGCCTACCGGGATCAGTGGAGCCTGTTCGATCAGGTTCTATTTAATGGGTGTTGGTTTGAAGGCGATGGAGGATATAAATTCTGGAAGGCGGGGATATATAATCCAGACTACCTGAAGACTCCGGAAGGCCCTTTTAAGGGATATCCTTATCGGACTTATGCAGGTGGAAATTATTTAGGGGGCTTCAGCGACCATTTCCCGGTTTATGCCCTGCTGATCCGACCTATTCCGGAACGGTAAGCTGGATATTCCGCCATTTGACACGAATCCCGCCACCATCGTGTATTTGAAGGGCTATTGAACCTTCCCCGGCCCCGATTTTGGCATCGGTAATGGACACCATCTCCACCCCATTGAGCCAGGACGTGAGGGTATCCCCATTCATGCGGATTTTAAGGGTATTCCACTCCCCTTCTTTCAATACAGATTCCTTGGATGGATCGGGCTTAATGAGCCAGCCCCTTCCATAGGATTCATAGACTCCCCCGGTATGTTTTCCAGGAGGAGCAACTTCGACCTGCCATCCGCTGACCTTGGTGCCTTCCACGGTGGAGCGTACAAAAACACCACTATTGCCATCGGCCTCCTGCAGGAACTCCAGGCTCAATTCAAAGTCTTTATAGTAGTCATCGGTTGCCAGATAACCATACTGAGCATCCGGACCGCTTTCAGAAATCAGGAGACCGTCTTCTACATACCAGCGTTCGGTGCCGTATGCCGTCCACCCGTCCAGGTTTTTCCCGTTAAATAAATCGATTTGCGCCTGGGAAGTCGTAAAAACAAACCCGGCCAGAAAAGCGAGGAGTAATTGCGAAGATGTCAGCTGTTTCATCGTATGGTAGCTAAATTGTTTTGTTCCGGTTTAATCCGAGGATTACCCAAACCATTGACCCCAGGGAATCCTGCTTAAAATCAGCACGAGTCCTAAACCATAAAAGATGGCAATACTCTTAAACTTGGGTTTCCCGTCCAGGAATTTTTTGTGCCGCGACCAGCCAATGGTGATCAAGGCGATGGCGATAATATTGATAAGCGGATGCTCTAGAGCCAGCAGGCGGGCCGGGGCGTTCAGGCCACCGACACCAAATTCGTTTAAGGCAGCCAGGCCATTTGACGAAAACGCCCATAGCAGCAAGCCAAGGACGAGCTGGATATGGCAAATGATGAGCGTAAACAGGCTCAGGCGCAAGTCGCGCCCCATTGTGAACACCTTATTGCCCATCCATCCCGAGACTGCATTCAACACAGCGAGAATTAATAAGCCAAGGGCCACATAGGCCAGATAAGAGTGAACGGATTGGAGAATTTCCATGTGCGAGGGTTTTGGCTAAAGTTACGGTTTTGGAACAAAAAAAACCCGGCAAATATTGCCGGGTTTAATTTTATGCCTGCATTGATTATCGCAGGGAAGCCATTGCTACTTAGTTAAAGATGTAGCGCAGACCGATTTGTGCTTGCCAACGGGAAGAAAAGAATCCCTGGTCTCCGATTTCCTCAAAGTCAGGTGTTCCATCTGGTGCAACCACCGCATCGTTAATCTCGAAAGTAGGCGTATCGCCGGTAGAGATAGTCGTAAGCGGGCTTACCTCACTACGAACAAACCTGCGTTTTCCCCATTCCTTGTTCAACAAGTTGGTGAAGTTGAATATGTCCGCAGAAAACTGGAAGGTATGGTTCTTCCCACCAAAGTTCAGGCTGAAATCCTGCAGAACTTTCAAGTCTAAAATATGACTCCATGGACCACGGGAACCATTACGCTCTGCGTAGTTACCGCGATTCTCACGCAAGTACTCCACGCTGTTGATGAAGGTGTCCAGACGCTCCCACTCTGCTGCCGGATCGTCTCCAACAAGTACAATCTCATTCTCAAATTCGGGAATGTAGATCAGGGCATTGTCACGGGAATCATCATTGAGCAGGTCACGTCCTTCGTTGTAGATGAAGCTGTATGGGCCACTCTGAGATCCTTCGTAGAATACCGCTACAGTAGTCTTGACATTGTCATTCCATGGAATCTCATACGAAGCGCTGGCCGTAATACGATTCCCCAGGGCAAAGTCAGATCGTGAAACTGGAATCTGTGTGTTCTTACCGTTAACCGTCTGGATGTTTCTCCATTGGGAACTGTTTTGTGAAGAAGTTCCGTCAAATACCTTAAAGGAGTCTCCATAGGTGTACGCAACAGAACCGGCAAATCCATTCTCAAAGGGCTTGGTCAGGGCAAAAGTCAGGTTTCGCGCGTATCCTCCACCGGTGTTCGAGGCAAGGTAAATCCCCTGGTAGGTTGGATCGATTTCGTCACGACGATCGTAGAACGGACGGTTATCGACTCCCTGGTAGTTACCTACTGGTCCTCTCAGGTTCAGGTTCTCGTAGTATACGTCGGTAATGACATCGGTATACAGGAAGTCTACTGTTGCGATCAGGTTCCACCAAGGGAGTTTCTGATCAAGAGCGAGGTTGTACTTAACTACCTGAGGCAATTTGAAATCCTTCGCAATCAGGTCAACATTACCCCCTGTTCCTCCTGAACCAGGCGCAGGATCTTCGAACTGATTGTTCACATTGGCTTCGAAAGGTTGTCCGAATTCGAACATGAAACCTCCGGTAACCCCGTTGTTGTTGTAGGTTCCTCCAGGCCATACCAGTGGCAGACGCGAGGTAAATACCCCGATTCCACCACGAATTTGGGTGGTGTAGTCGTTGTTGACATCCCAGTTAAACCCTAAGCGAGGGGCAAACATTGGCGTAGGATCGATTCCTTGTCCAACACGAGCTCCCTGCAGGTCTTTCCCGAAGGACTCCAGGATTGGAATGGTCCGATCGTTGAAGTCGTCGTTTTCAACACCGTCGCTCCAGTAAGGAATATCGATACGGGCTCCCAGGGTTAACCGGAAATTGTCCGCCATTTGATATTCGTCCTGAATGTAGAATCCAGCCTGGAAGGTATCGAACTCAGAAGCACCGGCTGATTCATCACCCACAGCTCCGTCTCCAACCAGGGAATAACCGTGCTGGTACACATCGGCGTCCTGTCCGGTAAGGAATTGATTCAGACCGGAGGACAGCAGGTTACCATCGTCATCGAATTGGTCTTCGAAAGTATAGTCTCCGAAGTTAAAGGCGAAGAACAGGTTCTTCATCTTGGCAAACTCCAGGTTGGCACCCAGGGTCACTGTGTGGGGACCGGCGTAGATCTCAAAGTTATTGGTAATGGTGAATACGTCCTGATCCAACAAGTTTGCTGTAGAGAATGGCTCAGAACCAAAGGAAATAGTTCCCCCCTGATCCTGGATGTCTACGGTTGGGAAAGGATCCCCGGCTGGATCGCGGTCGTCGCGAACGCGGGTATATCCCAGGATAAAGTTATTCGCAAATTTGTTTCCAAAACGGGAGTTCAATTCCAGAGCTACAGAAGTAGTCCGGGATTCGAAAGACTCAGAACCATTGATAAAGCCAATAAAACGGTCTCCGGAATTCCGGGCTTCCAGGTTGTCGGCCGTGGTGAGTCCGTATCGCAGCGATAACTTGTGATCCTGGTTAATGTTCCAGTCTATTTTTGCGGTAATACGGTTACTCTCAAGAGTACGGGTATTGTTGTTAAAAATCCCTGGATCGTAGCCGTAGGTATTAATGAGGAAGCTTCGTAAGTTGTCTAAATCAGCAAGGCTGGATCCCCCATCGTAGTTACTGAAGTTAAAAGGCTGGGGAGTCTCGTCCTCCTGACGCTCGTAGTTCAGGAAGAAGAAGAGTTTATCCTCGATAATAGGTCCTCCAATACGCGCACCATAGGTAAGGGCGCTGAAGTCAGAAACTTTTTCTCTTTCCTCTCCGTCGCCTACCAGTGAAGGTGGTGTTTTACCTACCAGGCTCTGGTTACGAACGAAAGCATATGCCGATCCTTCCCAATTGTTGGATCCGGAACGCGTAATCGCGTTGATCGATCCTCCGGAGAATCCGGACTGGCGAACATCAAAAGGAGCAATGTTGATCTGAAAGGTCTCGATGGCGTCAACAGACAGCGGGTTAACCCCGGTCTGACCTCCATTGGTACCTGATCCGGCAAGTCCAAAAACATCGTTATTTACAGCACCGTCGATGTAGATGGCGTTGTAACGGTTGTTCTGACCAGCCAGGGAAATTGAGAATCCATCGTTCCCTTCAGTTACCTGGGCCTGTGGCGTGGTACGAACAAAATCCGCAATGGATCGGGAAGCCGCAGGCAGGGTGGCTACCTGACGGGAGTTAATCGTGGTCTCCGTTCCGGTCTTGTTACCCCCGAAAATCCCACTTCCCTGTGCCGTAACCACAACCTCTTCCAGCGCTGTGGCCGATTCCGAGAGGGCTACATTAAATTGGGAAGTACGACCCAGTGTCAGGGAGATATTCTCCTTTACATTCTCCTCAAATCCAATATAGGAGAAGGTAATGCGGTAAGGTCCCCCGGCACGCATACCAGAAATACGGTAGAAACCGTCAAAATCGGCAGCAGCTCCATAGGTGGTCCCTGTGGGCGTGTGAACAGCGACAACAGACGCTCCGGCGAGTGGCTCTCCCGCAGGATCTGTTACCTGTCCGCTAATCGCCGAGGTGGTTACCCCCTGAGCGAAAGCAGCACTGGTTCCGAGCACCAGTACAAGTGTTAAAAGTAATTTTTTCATTTTCGAGTTATTTAGGTTAATCGCAGTGCAAAAGTGGCCCAGAAAAGCCAGTTGAGCATTAAGGAAATGTTAAATTCCCTCCTCCTAAAATACAATCGAAAATCGAGAATGCGCCCTGTAAAACAAGAACTTATGAAAGATTATAAACTTTTGCTGATCGTTAAGTTTAACCCTTAAATATTTGCAAAAGTCGCATTGTAGAGCTGTCGTGGTTGCCTACTTGCGAATCGGCCCATTCCCGCAGGATAGAACCCGCGAGTTCTTTTCCCAGCTCCACACCCCATTGGTCGTAGCTGAAAATGTTCCAGATAATCCCCTGGACAAAGATTTTATGCTCGTAGAGCGCCACCAGGGCCCCCAGCGTTTTGGGCGTAAGCTTATCAATCAGTAGCGTATTGGTAGGCTTGTTCCCCTCAAAAACTTTGAAGGGTACCAACTGTTCCAGGGCTTCCCCTTGCAGGCCTTTGGCCTGAAGTTCGGCGCGCACCTGGTGCTGGTCCTTGCCTTGCATCAGGGCCTCAGTTTGTGCAAAGAAATTCGCCATCAGCTTCTCGTGATGGTCGGTACTGCCATGCAGGGATTGCTTAAACCCGATAAAATCTGCAGGGATCAGTTTGGTTCCCTGATGGATCAGCTGAAAGAAGGCGTGTTGCGAATTCGTCCCGGGTTCGCCCCAGATAATAGTTCCGGTCTGGTAGTCCACGGGTTTACCTGCCCGGTTTACGTACTTTCCGTTACTTTCCATGATCCCTTGCTGAAGGTAAGCGGGAAGTCGGTGCAGGTATTGGGTGTAGGGGATGACGGCTTCGGTCTCGGCCCCGTAAAAATTATTGTACCAGATGCTGAGCAGGGCCAGGATCACCGGAATATTCTGCTGCATTGGGGTATCCCTGAAATGCGCGTCCATCTCCCGGGCACCTGTGAGTAAGTCCTCAAAGCGCTCCGGGCCAATGGCCAGGGCAATGGAAAGCCCAACGGCACTCCAAAGCGAAAAACGTCCACCTACCCAATCCCACATTGGAAACACATGATCCGGGCTTATGCCAAAGGATTCAATTTGTTTGAGGTTGGTACTCACCGCCGCAAAATGGGAAGCGATGTCTTTCTGAGCGGCGTGGGTGAGGAACCATTCCTTAATGGTCAGCGCATTGGCCAGGGTTTCCTGAGTGGTAAAACTCTTGGAAACCACCACAAAGAATGTGGTCTCCGGATCTAGTTTTTTAAGCACCTCCTGCACATGATCGCCATCGACATTACTGACAAAATGCAGGTTCAGGTGGTTGGAATAGTAGGCCAGGGCTTCCGTGACCATTACCGGGCCCAGATCGGAGCCGCCGATCCCGATATTTACTACATCGGTGAAGGCCTTTCCGGTAAACCCTCTTTTTTCGCCACTGATAATGCTATTGGCAAAGGCTGAGATTTGCTTTTTTACACCGGCTACTTCCTCGAGGATATCCACCCCCTCCAGGGAAAGGGATCCTGAGGTATCCGCACGCAGCGCGGTGTGTAATACGGCCCGCCCTTCGGTCTGGTTAATGGTTTCACCTCCAAAGTACGCCTGGATCGCCGCTTCGAGATTGCACTCCCCTGCCAGCTCAAAGAGCAACTCCAGGGTGCGGTTGTCGATGCGGTTTTTGGAATAATCCAGGAAAAAATCCTCCCAGTTAAGGCTGTATCTGCCCGCTCTATCCGGGTCCTGGAGGAAAAGGTCTTTTAGATGTTGGTTTTTGGTTCGCTCGTGGTGTTCCCGAAGCTGCTTCCAAGCCTTGGTCCCGGTCGGGTCAATCTTTGGTAAGGGCATTTTGGTCAGTATTGTAAGTAATCAGATCCTCCTGTTCTTCGGCTGCTGGTTGCTCAGGATAAGCGATGCAATCCAGCTGAAGCTTCAGGGGTTTGATATAGTCAAAATATGCTGGCTGAGACGCTTCGGCCAGGGGTTCCGCCTTGGGTAATTCTTGCCGAAGTGGATCTACCTGACGGCCATTCTTCCAGAAGCGATAGCAAACATGAGGGCCTCCGGTATTTCCGGTCATTCCCACCCAGCCAATAACATCGCCCTGGCGCACATAATCACCCCGCTTAACGTTTTGGGCTTTCATATGTAAATACTGGGTACTGTAGGTTTCGTTGTGGCGGATCTTCACGTATTTCCCATTCCCCCCTCTTCGCGTAGATTCTGTGACCACGCCGTCGGCGGTAGCCAGGATTGGGGTCCCTATTGGCGCTGCATAGTCCGTTCCACGGTGCGGCCGGACCTTATAGCCGTAATATCGGATACGTCGCTTGAGATTGTATCGGGAGGATAGTCGGCCAAACTTGATCGGCATACTCAGGAAAGTCCTGCGCAGGTTCTCCGCCTCGTCGTCGTAGTATTCCATGATGTCCAGGGAATCGTTGTGGTACGCAAAGGCATATAAGGGCGTACCCTTGTGCTCAAAATAGGCTGCTTTGATTCGTCCCGCCCCGGCGTACAGACTATCCTGGATATACTTTTCGTCAAAGATGATCCTGAATTTATCCCCGACGTCTAATTTGGAAAAATCCACGGTCCAGGCATATACCTGAGATAAATCCAGGGTAACCTGGAAATCGACCCCCTGCTCATCCAGAACCAGCGAAAGGGCACCGCCTTCAGTGATTTCACCAGCTACCTCACGCTCGCGCAAGGTAATCTCGCGCTGCTTGCGATAGGCTACTACGGAATCCCTGAAATCGACTACCGTATAGTTGATGGCGTCATTTTGGTAGATAAATACCTGGGCAGTTTCTGAGGTATCCCTGGATTTGAGGATCACGTAAGGTTTGCCAACCCGGATTTTCCGGATATCAAAGGTGTCCCGATACTGTTCGGCCAGGGTGGTAATCTTAGGGTATTCCACCTTGTGTTGCAGCATCAGTTCCCCGAAGCTATCGCCGGATCTCACGGTGTCGGCCTGCACGGTAAATTCGTCCAGGTTAAAGCCGTAAAGCATTTGTGGTTCGGCCTCAGCCAATAATTCTTCCTGTACAACTTCCTTGACGGAAGTCTCGGTTTTATCCTTACAGGAATATACCAGACACACTGCCAGTAGTAAAAAGCCCCAATATGTTCGCATCTCTATGTCCCTAAGATTTATGCGGATTCAAGTGGTGTTCTACCCACTCTTTGCCCCAATGCTCCAGAGTTTCGTCTGAATGAACCTCTGGAAAAAATATGATTCTCTGAAACCCGGGAGGAAGGTAGGATTTCCAGTTCGTACCTCCTGTAGCTTCCAGGGTATTGTTTTCGTCGTCCAAATAACGATGGGCTGAGCCCAAGTGCATCAACGGCCAATTGACATTAGCATTGATGTCCATGAGTTGTAACGCGGACTTCAAGCCTTTATTATTCCGCCCTTCGGGCGGTAAATTTAAATATTTATGGTAAATGGTGTTGTTTTTAACTTCCCGGGCAATCCGGATAAACCGGGGCGTGTACCGATATTCGAACTGCTTCAGGGTCAGGGTTTTCTCGCCAGAGGTCAAATCGGTAGCCCCGCGCTTCCAGTAAATCTGCTCGTAGAGTTCCTCCAGCGAGTCTTCACTGCTTACCTGATCGCGGCGGGAATCGTGTACCAGCAGTTCCAGCGGCGTGGCATACAATTCGATCATCCGATACTGGGCAGATTGGAATCCACTGGCGGGCAAGAGCGCCATGCGATAGCGGATGAACTGCTCTTTTTCCATCCCCCTGACCATGATCCCGAAGGAAGTAATAAGCGCCTTGTAATAGCTGTTAATGCGGTTAACTTTTCCGGTAAAAAAAGCAATGTCCTGGGATTTATCGTCGATGATCTGCTTTTGCTCATGCAGGATGAGTTTAAAGTAGAGCTCCGTAATCTGATGGTACATGATAAAGATCTCCTCATCCGGAAAGTGGGTGCGGGGAACCTGCAAGCTCAACAAGGTATCTAGGTGGATGTAATCCCAGTAGGTGAGGTAACGCTGGTAAAGCAGGCCATCGAGGTAGGAGCTGAGGTCCTGGCCGGAATCCCGGTACTTGGCCTCCAGTTTACGTATCTGCTGATCGATGTGATCCTTATCCTGCTCGTCTTTCATGAACCCTTAGTCCATGATAATCTTGAATTGATTCCTCAGGGCATTGTATCCGTCCAAATCGGCTTTAATAGATCCGACACGCAGATCGGCCTCGATTCGGATAGGAATCTTATTCATATCATTGGACACCCACAAAGATAGGCTTTCCTGCTCTTTAAACACACGTCCGTTTTGTACATACGGACGGAATTTCAGGCATTCGACTTTGCCGAATTTGGTTTTTAAGATCTCTTTCCCCAGGTATTTCAGGCGGAATTTGAAAATCCCATCATCGTCATAGAGCATGTCCAGTTCAATGCTCTCGCCTATGCGCAAGTCGCTTACCTCGTAATAATCCCTAAGGTAATAGAAACCGGAAATCAGGTCCTGTATGCCTGGCTCAATTTCAAAGTCCATCTTCTTTTTGGCCTTCTTATCGTGTAGTTCGGCTTCCTGTTTCGGGTAATCAAAATTTATTTCAATATCCTTGGTGTAGCCCCCTTCATCGATTTTGCGGATAAACCGGTACGGTTGGCCGTTATCCTTACCAAAATAACTTTCGTAAGTGTCGTCTACTTTAAAAAACAAACGCGCCAATCCTGTAGTTTGTCCTTTCCCGGTAACGTGGTACACCGGCTTTCCATCCAAATTATCACTGGTCAGGTGCAGGGTGGCATAGCTGGCATTGAAGATGCCATAATGTATCCTGAACTTGAGCCATTCCCCGGATTTAAAAGCCGGAACCGGATTCCGTTCAGCAGGTTTCGGGCTGTGACTGACGGGTTTGTCGGAATTGGCCACCAATTCTGCCTGGGCCTGCCCTTCGGTCTGGGGGGTCCATAGCAGCATGGATATCAATATGATTTTGAGCGCTTTCATTTCCTACAAATTTCATTAAAATTTTCTTTCCCCAGGGGGAAGGAACCTTTTCATAACTACTATTTAAACAAGATTTGTTCCAAAATATTACAAACCGCTGCGCGCGGTGGTAAACTCCAGCCACCAAATCCCAAATTCCAAGGGGGCTGGTGCGTTGGCCTTTTGAAGCATAGCGGTTCCAAAAAAAAAAGCCCCGATCTAGCGATCAGAGCTTTTCCTAAATAACCAACCAAACTTTAAATTATGAAAAACCAATACTTAAAGTTACAAGGGAACCACCCCTTGTTGATATCAAATGTAGAACATCATTTTACCCGGATGTTCCCCTTTAACGGTTTTTAACTTCAGGTTTAACACAACTTTATCGGTTCCGGCCGGATTTAAAGGGTTCCCCGGGATTCCTGCTCCCGTTCGATAGCCTCAAAAAGCGCCTTGAAATTGCCTTTCCCAAAGGATTTGGCCCCTTTTCGCTGGATGATTTCGATAAAAAGCGTGGGGCGGTCCAGGATTGGCTTGGTAAAGATCTGCAAGAGGTATCCCTCGTCGTCCCGATCGATCAGGATTCCCAGTTCGCGTAAAGGTTCGAGGTCTTCATCGATTTCTCCTACCCGATCCAGGACATCTTCGTAGTATTCGCCGGGAACGCGCAGGAATTCCACCCCGCGGTCGCGCAGGCCGGATACGGTCTCGATGATATTATCCGTGGCCAGGGCCATATGCTGTACGCCTGCCCCGTTGTAAAATTCGATGTATTCTTCGATCTGGGACTTTTTCCGCCCTTCGGCAGGTTCGTTGATCGGAAACTTGATTCTCCCGTTGCCATTGCTCATTACCTTACTCATAAGCGCGGTATATTCGGTAGATATGTCCTTATCATCGAAAGAAACCAGTTGGGCAAAGCCCATCACCTTGGCGTAAAATTCACACCACTTATTCATTTCGTTCCATCCGACATTACCCACCATATGGTCGATATATTTCAATCCGGTAGACTCGGGCTGGTAATGGGGATTCCAGGCGCGATAACCCGGCAGGAAAGTGCCCTGGTAAGCCGAACGCTCCACGAAAATATGTACAGTTTCCCCGTAGGTGTGGATCCCGGAAAGGATTACTTTCCCGTTCTCGTCCTCGCGAACTTCTGGTTCCATATAGGGTTCTGCACCGCGCTTAAAGGTTTCTTCAAAACTCTTCCGGGCATCATCTACCCATAGGGCGATAGCCTTTACGCCATCCCCGTGTTGTTCAATGTGGCGGTTGATTTCACCTCCGGGTTTCATTGGGGCGGTCAGGACCAACCGGATCTTGTCCTGTTGCAACACGTAGGATGTCCGGTCTTTAAGTCCGGTTTCCAGGCCCGCATAGGCCAGCGGCTGAAAGCCCCAGGCAGCCATGTAGTAATGGGCGGCCTGTTTGGCATTGCCTACATATAGTTCTACGTGGTCAGTTCCCAACAGGGGTAGAAAGTCTTCCGCTGCAGGTACTTCTTTGGTTAATTTTAATGAGGTATTATCTGTAACTGACATGATTTGTCGATTTAAAATGGGTAATAACTACGCCTTTACAGCAAGAGGAAGGCAAGCGGGTTACCGGCGTTTGGAGGCCGCTTACAACCGAAATCCTTTGTGCTGTTTACCACATGGCCCGACTGTGACATGCCAGGTAGCCCCCAATTCCAGGGATGGCTTGTCCCAGCTGAGATGTCGTTTTGGATAATGGCCTTTTCACACTGCAAATATCGTAAAAACCCGAGGAGGAGCCAAAACCACAGTTGCCTCAGAACCAGTACCCTATACTGAAATAGAATCCACTGGTATTTCCTTCGGGGGACCAGGAATACAAGGCCTGAACCGGACCGAAAAAGGACTCCCATCCGTATCCCAGGGCATATCCCGAAAAGTCCGGAGCGGTAAACCACTCCCCGGTGCGGAATATGTCGTCTTCTACATTGGCGTAATTGGCGATAAACATCAGGTGATTCTCCTGATAGAATTCCCAATCCAGGCGAGCATAGGCCTTAACATAGCTATTCCCGGGTAAGCTCAGAAAATCATACCCCACGAAAGGGGCAAAGTTGTTAATCGCCAGGCTGCCATACCCCCCAAGGATGAAATCCAGGGCTGCCACGCGGGAAGTCCCCAGTTTAAAACCTCCCTCAGTCTCCAGGTTGAGACTCAGGGTATGTGTCAGGGGAAAAGCCGTCCCCATCCGGGCTTTGGCAATGGCGAATTCCTTGAAGTTATCGTTAAAGTCGGAAGAGAACACATAGAGGTGGAAATCCCCGTCAAAAAACAAGCCACGGGTTGGAAAATAACGATCGTCGTAGGTGTCCAGGGTAAGGCGACCAAAGGTGCTGAAATACGTACTGTTTTCGAAAAATGTACGGGTGCCTTCCCCGATCGCAAAACCGGAATCGCCCCCATCCAGCTGCTCGTTGAGGGTTTCGGTGGAATACCGCAACCACTTGTGCTCCAGGCCCAGGCTAAACGCAAATTCCTCCCGCCAAACCGTCTGCAGGTAGATCTGATTGGTGAGGTCGGTGACATCCAGACCAATCCGGTTGATTCCCGGGTCGTCGGGAACCTCGAAATTCGATTGGATCACCTCATAGGGCACGCCATGCTCAAAACTATTCAAACGGGAATTGAAGCCGAAACTCCAGTAAGAACCTTTGTCCAGGTAGTACTGGGCATTGTATCGAAGGTTATCCCCCAGAATCAAATCAAAAGAAGCCACATCGTCGTCCAGCAAAAAGTTCTTCTGGGTCAGGTTGATCAGGGCTGCACTTTTGTAAAGGTCGTCGTAGTGGGCGCCCAAACGGATCAACGTCTTGGTGGGATTCTCCTGCAGTTTCAGGACTAAATCCTGTCCCAGCCCATTGGAGCTTAACTGGTATCGGATGGTCTTGAAATTCCCGGTTGCGGCCAGGTTCCCAATCCCCTGCCGGAGTTGGTCAAAGGCGATGGGCTCCGCAAGGTCAAAACGCAGTTTTCCCTTTACATACCCCCGGCTGTAGTTGTTGTTTCCCTGAATAACCAAGCGGTTAACGGTAAGGCTGTCTGCAGCCAGTATCTCAGGGCGTTCCCGTAGCTGGTAGTCTTTTACTCCAGCCTGATCCCGGGCAAGAGATTTAAAATCCTCCCGGAATTTCCCCGCTGCTTCCTCCCCGGTTGCAATGATGGCTGCTTTCTCATCGAAAGAAATTACGGAATAGTCGTCGATCTCAGGGCGGATGTAAATATCCGTTTTGTCTACCTTGTCCGGGAGGTTGCCCAAGGTTCGGTAACTGTTGATCTGCAGCAGGATTTCCGTAGCAGAAAGCAGGGCCTCCCGATCGCGCAGCCCGTGTTGCACGTCAATTCCAATGACCACGTCTACCCCCTTTTCCCGCATTTCATCTACCGGGAAGTTGTTGAGGACTCCCCCATCGATCAGGATGCGTCCATCGACTTCCGCCGGTTCAAAAAGAGATGGCAGGGTTCCACTGGCCATGATAGCTTCGGGGAGATACCCGGATTCCAAATGGAGTTCCTCACCCGTTTCCACATCGGTGGCGATGCAGTAAAAGGGAATGGGAAGCTCCCTGAAATCACGTACATCCCGCACGTGGTACAAGGCCTGTACCAATTCATTGTAAATATTTTGGCCACCGGAAATGGCCTGTGGAAAGGTTACCCGAAACTTGTTAAAAGGAAGGGTAAGTGCGTACCGCTCGCTATCCTCTTTTTCATAGAAGGTCTTGGCACTTCGGGGCAGGACGTCCTGTATGAGCGAGGTAAAGTCCGTAGACATAAAGAGCGAATCCAGCGCATCTGCCGAATATCCCGAAGCGTAGAGTGCCCCGACAATCGCTCCCATACTGGTCCCCCCAATATAATCGATGCGTACCCCAGCTTCTTCCAGGACCTTCAGGGCGCCGACATGGGCAAGCCCCTTGGCTCCACCCCCGCTTAAAACGAGGCCAACCCGGAGCGGCTCCTCCCGCTCCGGAGTGCTCTGGGAGAAACCGGAATGCAGGACCAAGCAGGCGATTAAGATCGGGAGTAAGCAACGCATATCCCGAAGGTACTTCATTCCCTTAAACTTTCATAGACCTTCCGGGCCCGGGATGGACCAACAACTTCAGCCAGATCGTCGACCGAAGCCTGGCGGATCCGTTTGACCGACTTGAATTTTCGCAGGAGGTCCCTGGCAGTTTTCTCTCCAATTCCGTCTATCCCCTCAAGTACGGAACTAATGGCCGACTTGCTGCGACGATTCCGGTGGTGGGTAATTCCAAATCGGTGTGCCTCGTTGCGCAATTGCTGGATCACGCGCAGAGTCTCTGATTTTTTATCTAGGTACAGGGGGATGGGGTCTCCGGGAAAGTAAATCTCTTCGAGGCGTTTGGCAATGCCAATGATTGCAATCGTCCCCCGCAGACTGAGTTCATCCAGGCTTTTTAAGGCTGCCGACAATTGCCCCTTACCCCCATCGATAACGATGAGTTGGGGCAGCGATTCCCCTTCTTGAAGGAGCCGGCGGTACCGGCGGTGGACTACTTCAGTCATGGAGGCAAAATCATCAGGGCCTTCGACTGTTTTGATATTGAAGTGCCGGTATTCTTTTTTTGCCGGCTTTCCGTCCCGGAATACGACACAGGCGGCAACCGGATTGCTCCCTTGAATATTGGAGTTGTCAAAACACTCGATATGCCGGGGCTCCTCGGAAAGCCTGAGATCAGTCTTCATCTGCTGCATCAGGCGTTTCACATGCCGGTCGGGATCGATAATCCGGATTTGCTTAAAGCGATCCTGGCGGTAGAACCGGGCATTGCGCTCCGAAAATTCCACCAGTTTTCGTTTATCTCCCTTTTGAGGCACTACCACTTTCAGGTCCTCCGGCAGGGAAACCGGAAAGGGCAGATACAATTCCCGGGTGTCGGAATTGAAGCGCTCCCGCAACTCTAAAATGGCCAGGGGCAGTAAATCCGCATCCGCTTCTTCCAGTTTCTTCTTGATCTCCATAGTATGGGAACGCACCACCAATCCATGACTGACCTGCATAAAATTGACGTAGGCGTGGGTTGGGTCCGAAACGATGGAAAAGACGTCGACCTGGTCAATTTTGGGATTGACTACGGTAGATTTGGCCTGGTAATTCTCGAGTATCTCGATCTTTTCTTTGATCGCCTGGGCCTGTTCAAAAGCCATCTCAACAGCCAATTCCTTCATCCGGTGCCTGAAATAAGTCAGGGAGGCGCCGAAATTCCCTTTGATGATCTCCCGGATATCGTCAACCTGGTTGTGATAGGAAGCTTCGTCCTGCAAGCCTTCACAGGGAGCCAGGCAATTCCCGAGGTGGTATTCAAGACATTTCTTGTATTTCCCCGCCGCTACTTTTTCTTCCGAGAGGTCATAATTGCAGGTCCGCAAGGGGTACACGCTGCGGATAAGGTCGAGCAGAGCTCTGACGGTGCGCATCTGGGTATAGGGGCCAAAATATTCAGACCCGTCCTCAATGCGTTTCCGCGTGGGGAAAATCCGGGGGAAGCGTTCATTTTTAATGCAAAGCCAGGGATAGGTCTTATCGTCCCGCAGGAGGATATTGTAACGCGGCTGGTGCTCCTTAATGAGGTTATTCTCCAGTAAAAGTGCATCCGATTCGGTACGCACCACGATATGGCGGATGCTATCGATCTTACCTACCAGAACACGGGTCTTGCCATTTTCGAGGCGCTTGTTGAAGTAGGAGCTCACCCTTTTTTTGAGGCTCTTCGCTTTCCCTACGTAGAGCATTTTTCCCTCCCGATCAAAGAACTGATATACACCGGGGCTCTCCGGCAGGGTCTTGAGTTGTATTTCCAAAGGGGTTTGCTCCATAGCCACTTGTACCTGCAAAGATAGTCATGTATTGCATCGGACGGGATGCTGCTGGAAATTTGCAGCCCGGGCGTTTATCCTTGCCCCTGGGTTCTATTGAAATCCAAACGAAGCGATGAAGTGCTAAAGTTTTCTCAAAATTGTGCATTTCGTCGGATTTTTTGATCCGTTTAACATTAAGCGTACACAATTTTTACCTATTTTTAATGCGTCATACACGGGCACTATGGACAATTACCTCATCACATTGGGGACATATTTAATCTTGATGCTTTTTTTCAAGGTCTATTATGCCGTTTCAGCACGGGACTAAACGATCAGCCCACCCCACTTCACCTCATTGATCAAGACCCCCATGCTTAAACAAGACCTTCGGTTAAGCCATCTGCAACTAAGAGATCAACTCTCCGACTCGGAAGTCCTGCTAAAAAGCAAGGACCTACTCCGGCAATCCCTCAATTTACCCATCTGGAATCACCAGATCTTTCATGTTTTTTTAAGCATCCCAGAGAAAAGGGAAGTACAGACAAACCTGTTTATATCCCATTTGAATACACTCGGTAAGCGCGTGGTTATTCCCAAGATTATCGGCAGCGGCCTATTGGAAAACTATTTGCTGGAGCCAAATACGACACTAAAGAAGAATCCCTGGGGGATTCCTGAGCCCGTATCGGGACAGGTGGTCGCATCCGGGGAAATCGATGTGGTCTTTTTGCCCTTATTGGCTTACGACCCTCATGGACATCGGGTGGGGTATGGCGGTGGATACTACGATCGGTTCCTGGCGCAATGCAGACCCGAAACCCTTTTGATAGGACTCTCCTTTTTTCCTCCTGCAGCAGCCATTTCAGATCTGGAGCCCACCGACTTGCCCATGGATTATTGCATAAATCCGGACGGGATCATAAAATTCCAGTGAATAGCTTTTAAGGAGACGCCTTGCCTATTCCGGCTTGGCAGCTTCGCCGGACTCGGGACCTTCCGGGGCTGCTTCCTGTGCCTGAGCCATCGCTGTTTCGGTCTGGGTCTCGGCCGGATCTGGCTTGGCAAATGCGCGTTTATTGAATACCAGCAGGATTCCCACACCTGTGCTGATGGCGGTATCGGCTATGTTGAAGACGGGAGCAAAGAACCGGAATCGGTTCCCCCCGACACCGGGAACCCAATCGGGCCAGGTCGTATCGACCATCGGGAAATAAAGCATATCTACCACTTTCCCGTAAAAAAGTCCCCCGTAATTATCCTCGGCCATAAAGGTGGCCACCTGCCCCACACTGTGATTGAAGATCAGTCCGTAAAACAGGGAATCAATAATATTTCCTACCGCGCCGGCAAAGATGAGGCTTACCGCAACACGCAGATAGTTATTAGCTCCTTTGCGTATCAGGTCCCAAAGCCAATATCCTATTCCCCCGATAGCCACTAAGCGGAACAAGGTCAATAACAGCTTCCCCGTACGCTCCGATATGGGAAGGATGTCGCTGAGTTTAGTGCCCCAGGCAGCTCCTGGATTCTCGATGAAGGAAATGCGAAACCAGGAGAACACCTCAACGGATTCCTCCAGCTGAAAATGCGTCTTTACATAAATCTTGCTGATCTGATCTGCAAGCAGGATCAAAAACACAATTATCAAGGTCTTCCTCAGGTACATGGATAGCAGTTAATTCGGGCAAAAATAGGTATTCTCCGGCAGATAGTTCAAGTGATCAACTCAAGGTTTGTGGGAGACCGTAATCCCGCCGTGGGTGCTTTCGAAGCGATAGGATTGGGGACCTTCGGGAATCTCAGCTATCCGGGTTGTCCCGAATTGGGAATTTGCAGTGACCGTTCCCCGGGCCACATGTGCCTCGATTCCGGCGCGTTGGGTTCGGACCCAGGTCGAAGTTCCCTGGTGGTCCAGGATACAGATACCACCATCCACGGTGGCCTCAAAGGATTGTAAATTCCCTGAAGTACGCAATTCACAGTTTCGGGCGGTAAGGACTATTTCAAGATCCTCAGGGACAACCAGTAACAGATCTACGGAGAACACTTTATGAGCTCCGAGCTTGTCGTTGGGTAAGTTAAAACCGGGTGCGAATTCAGTGCCTATGCGCAACGTAGTGCCCAGTTTTTCTGTCCGCACCACGAGGGCTTCCTGGTATTCGCCCTGCATCTCCGCTTCCAGGCGGACTTCGCGGCTGGCCTGGCTCAGGATTCGGATGCGAAAGCAGTCTTCCCCCTGCACCAGCAAGCGGTCGATCTCCTGCTCCAATACTACCTGACTAACGGTTTTCTGGGCATGTACCCCCAAAGTCCCGAATATAAGCAGCAGTAGCAGGGAGCAAAAAAAACGCCCTGGCGGGCGTTTTTGATTACTTCTGCATGTTCTTGGCCTCGATACTAAGCGTGGCATGGGGAACGAGTTTCAGGCGTTCTTTATTAATGAGCTTTCCGGTAACGCGGCAAATCCCGTACGTTTTGTTCTCAATGCGCAAGAGGGCATTCTTCAGGTCGCGGATAAACTTCTCCTGACGGATGGCCAACTGGGTGTTGGCTTCCTTACTCATGGTTTCGGAGCCTTCTTCAAACGCCTTGAACGTAGGAGAGGTATCATCGGTACCATTATTCCCGTCGTTCATATATGCGCTTTTTAAGAGCTCCAAATGCTGTTGAGCTTTCTCTATCTTCTCTTCGATTATTCCCCGGAATTCCTCCAGGTCCTTGTCCGAGTAACGAACTTTTGTATCCTGTGCCATATCCTAATTTTTTTTAATCAATAATTTGGTGCTTACCTCATCAAATGCAATAGCCGTTCCTTCTTCTAAACGCTCTTCGAATTGCAATTCGTCGGTAAGTGTTTCGGATTTTATGTACCCCAGATTGCTCTTTACAGCCCGCTCGAGTAAATCGTCCTTTAAAAATTTAATGTCGATCCTATCGGTAACCTCAAGTCCCGATTCCTTTCGCAAATTCTGAATGCGATTGACCAGCTCCCGGGCGATGCCCTCTTGCTTCAGGTCCTCATCTATCGTTATATCCAGGGCTACGGTGGTGGACCCTGAGGAAGCTACCAGCCATCCTTCAATGTCCTGAGAGCTTATTTCTACGTCTTGTAACTGTAATATAATGTTTTTAGTATCCAATTCCAGCACGAATTCGCCCTCCCGCTCAATTTTTTGGATATCCTCCTGGCCCAGACGGGCAACAGCGGCAGCAATGGCCTTCATGTCGGCGCCGTATTTAGGTCCAAGGGTCTTGAAATTGGGCTTTATCTGTTTTACCAGGATATCCGAGGCATCATCCAATAGACTGATTTCCTTAACGTTGACCTCGGCCTGGATCAAATTCGCAACGGCTTGGATCTCTTCGCGCTCCTGCTGGTCACGAATAGGGATCATAACCTTTTTCAGGGGCTGGCGCACCTTGATTTTCTCCTTCTGGCGAATGGAAAGCACCAGGGAGGAAATGGTTTGAGCCCGTTCCATGCGGCGCTCTAAGGCTTTATCTATAGCTTTTGGGTCAGCAACCGGAAAATCGGCCAGGTGCACACTGTTTTCTGTCCCATGCAAATCGGAATAAAGCCGATCCATATAGAACGGGGCAATAGGCGCTCCTAAACGCGATACTGTCTCCAAACAAGTCCAGAGTGTCTGGTAAGCGGCAATCTTATCCGGGCCATACTGCCCTTTCCAAAAGCGGCGGCGACACAGGCGAACATACCAGTTACTCAGATTTTCCTGTACGAAATCCGAAATGGCACGGGCGGCACGGGTGGGTTCATAATCGGCGTAGTAGCCGTCAACAGCTGTGATCAGGCTGTTGAGTTCGGAAAGGATCCAACGGTCAATTTCCGGGCGCTCCGACAGGGGGATTTGATCCTCCTGGTTGGTAAACGCGTCGATATTCGCATAGAGTGCGAAAAAGGAATACGTATTGTACAGGGTGCCGAAAAACTTTCGTTTTACTTCGACCACCCCGTCCATATCAAACTTCAGGTTGTCCCAGGGGTTGGCATTGGCAATCATATACCAACGCGTCGCATCTGCCCCGTGGGTGGCTACCGTAGTAAAGGGGTCTACGGCATTCCCCAGGCGCTTGGACATTTTCTTGCCCTCCTTATCCAGGACCAGGCCATTGGAAACGACATTCCGGTAGGCTACCGAATCAAATACCATGGTGCCGATAGCATGCAGGGTATAGAACCATCCGCGGGTTTGGTCTACTCCTTCGGCGATAAAGTCGGCTGGGAAGGTAGCCCCGGTATCGATCAATTCCCGGTTTTCGAAAGGATAGTGCCACTGGGCATAGGGCATGGATCCGCTATCGAACCAAACATCGATCAGGTCGGATTCCCGATACATGGGTTGTCCGGAAGCAGAACGCAAAACAATGGCATCGACCCGGTTTTTATGCAGGTCTATCTTTTCGTAATTCGCTTCACTCATGTCCCCGGGAACAAAGTCCGGGAATGGGTCGGTTTCCATCAGGCCGGCGGCAATGGATTCGGCTATGGCCTCCTTCAAGGCAGCGGCCGAACCGATGATCCGTTCCTCTTTGCCATCTTCCGTCCGCCAGATCGGCAAAGGAATCCCCCAGAATCGCGAGCGGCTCAGGTTCCAGTCGTTGGCGGCGGCCAGCCAGTTACCAAAGCGCCCCTCTCCGGTGGCTTTGGGTTTCCAGTTAATCTCGTTGTTCAGGGCATGCATCCGATCCCGCACTTCGGTAATCTTGATAAACCAGGAGTCCAGCGGATAATAGAGTACAGGCTTATCGGTCCGCCAGCAATTCGGGTAACTGTGGGTATATTTTTCGACTTTAAAAGCCTTGTCTTCTTCTTTCAGGCGAATGGCAATTTCCACATCTACCGAGCGCTCCGGGGCCTTTCCCTCCTCGTAGTACTCATTCTTAACATACTTCCCTGCCAATTCCTTTAGCTCCGGGCGGAAACGTCCCTGGAGATCAACCAGGGGGACTGCTGTTCCCTCCTCATCGAGCACAAGCATGGGCGGTACCTGAGGTTCTGCTGCCTGCGCAGCCTTCATATCGTCTGCCCCGAAAGTAGGCGCGGTATGAACAATCCCTGTACCGTCCTCCGTAGTAACAAAATCTCCGCCGATCACGCGAAAGGCATGCTCCGCATTCTGATACGGCAGCGCGTAGTTGAGTAGTTGTTCGTACCGGATGCCGATCAGGGCTTCCCCTTTTATATTTTTAAGCCTGCGATAAGGTATTTTTTTATCGCTGGTGGAATAGCTTGGGAATGGCTCTCCCTCAGCAATTTCCACATAATGCTGGTCAAATTGCTTGGCCACCAGGGCCTCTGCAAGTATGGCCAGCATCGGGCTACCGGTGTAGCGGTTATAGGTTTCCACCAGGCTGTAATCAATCTTTGGCCCTACGGTCAGGGCTGTATTTGAGGGCAGGGTCCAGGGTGTAGTGGTCCAGGCCAGCAAGTAAATTGGCTTGTCCAACCCCTGTAGTTCCTCAGGCAGGGTTTCCGGGATTGCAGCAAACTGAGCCGTTACGGTCGTGTCCGTTACATCCTGGTAGGTTCCGGGTTGGTTCAGCTCATGCGAGCTGAGCCCCGTTCCGGCCTTGGGCGAATAGGGCTGAATCGTATACCCTTTGTAAAGGAGGTCTTTGTTATATATCTGTTCCAGAAGCCACCAAACCGTCTCCATGTATTTGGAGGTGTAGGTGATATAGGGATCGTCCATGTCTACCCAATAACCTATCTTCTCGGTCATATCGTTCCAGACATCCGTGTAGCGCATCACGGCCTTACGACAGGCTTCATTATACTCTTCTACCGTAATCTTCGTGCCGATGTCCTCCTTGGTGATCCCCAGTTCCTTTTCTACGCCAAGTTCAATGGGTAACCCATGGGTATCCCATCCCGCTTTGCGCTTTACCTGAAATCCCTTCATGGTCTTATAACGGGGGAAGATATCCTTGATCGCCCGTGCCATTACGTGGTGAATTCCCGGCATTCCGTTCGCCGATGGAGGTCCTTCGTAAAAAACATAGGACGGCCCGCCTTCCCGAATACTAACGCTTTGCTCAAAAACCTTTTTGGCTTTCCAAAGCTCAAGCGTTTCTTCGGCAACGGCCGGTAAATCGAGTTGTTTGTACTCGCGGAATTTCATGGCAATTGTAAACTAAGGTCTGAATCTTAAAGTGCGCAAAATTAGTGATTTCAATGGAATTAGCGACGGTGCTAAACGTCCAAAAACCTCATTTTTACGTATATCTTTACAGAACTAAACACTAAAGTAACATTATGAAGAAGCTATTTTTTACCCTGTTGACCCTGACTTTTATCTCTGCAACTGCCGTTTCCTGTCGGGAAACTGCTGAAAAAACCGAGGCAGAAGAGACCATGGAGCAACTTGGAGAAGACATGAAAAACGCCGCCGATGACGCCAAAGAAGGCATTGAAGAAGCTGCCGATGGTATGAAGCAAGCTGGTGAAGATGCCGTAGATGGCATGAAAGACGCCGCTGATGAGATGGGCGACAAAATGGAAGAAGCTGGCGAGAAAATGAAAGACGCTGCCAACGACGCCAAAGAGGAGATGAAAAAGGCTGTCGACAGCTTGTAACCTCAGCATTGAAATACTACAAAACCGGGACATTTGCTCCCGGTTTTTTTATGTCAGAGTTCTACGCGCAGACCGGCGATCAGGTTAAAGCCCGGGGCGGCAATCCCCGATGAATAGGTTCGATAGCGCTGATCGGTAATATTCTCAAGAACCAGACTCAGGTGATACCGCTGCCGGAAGGTATAGGCGGAACGCAGATTGATGGTATACCATGAAGGGCTATAAGGATTGCCCTGGGCGTCTGTGGCGTAAATAAAGGCCTTATTGCGTTCCGAAAGTGCCAAATCATCAAAGGGAATCTCACCGTTGTAATTCAGGACCAGGGCTGCCTTGAGCGGATAGGCGTTGTAATTCAGGGACAGGTCGGCAAAGGTGGGAGCTACATGCCGGGCTGCATACTCCGCCCCGCTATCGTCCTCCTCAACACCTTCCGATAGGGTAAGATTTCCACTCATCCCCAGGGATTCATTCATAATGGCATCGAATCCAAATTCGAAACCATAAATGTACGCCCGGGCTGCATTTTGAATCGCCTGAACATTACTCAGCACCCCATTATAAAATATGGTGCGCTGGCCGTTGAGTTCGAAATCCCGGCGAACCAGGGCATCTACGAGGTAGGTGTAGTAGGCTGCCCCTTTGAGTATCAATTTGTCCCCAAAATTTTGCCGCAAGCCCACCTCTGCATTATAAGCATACTCCGCTTCCAGCTCGGGGTTCGGGACCACCACTGAACCGGGCTCCGAATCGAAGATCTTGCCGATGTCGTCGATGTTGGGGGCGCGGAAAGCCGTGGAGCCGTTCAGGGTTATCTGGGTGTTGCGCGCAGGGAACCAACTCATCCCTACACTACCGGTAAGGGCTCCATTATCGAGGTTGGCATCCTGAAAGGGGAAATCGTAGAACTCCTGGTCAAAAGTTGCACTGATCCAGGTATGGTTGTAACGCGCCCCGGCCAGGAAGGAGAGCGCAGGATCCGGTTTGTAGATGAGATTCAGGTACCCTGCTGCACTCTGCCAGGTAGAACCATCGGGATAACGGGAGGCAGCAGGCTGGACACTACCGTCTGACCGATTGATGGCCGACCCCTCAGAGCCTACCCCGTTAAAGAGATACTCAAGTCCGTAAAAGACTTGCCATGGACCATTTTTTCGCGTCTCCAAATCCAGGTTAAAGGATAAGGCATCTACGTTCTCTTCGGTTCTGAATAGGGTGTCCTCGTTAAAGTTCCGTTCATTCCTGCTTTCCCCAAACCGCTGGTAGGCCAGGCCAATTTTCAGCCCCTCGTATAGCTTTCCCCTCCCGGTATGTTTGGCCTGAAAATTACTCATAAACCACTGCTGGGGGCCATAGTACCATTCTGCGGAACGCAGGGTTCCCGGTTCGGTTCCGGGGCGGATAAGGCGGTCGTAGCGATCAAAATCCGAGGTTTCGGACCAGTGTAATCCCAGTTTATACTCCCATTGCCTGCCTGGCCGGTAAATTAACTTTTGCATGGCATTCCACTGGGAATACCCGCTTGGAAGCTGTCTTCGGGGATTGGGATTAGGAACGAGCTGGTCGGCCTCCCGACCGGGGACTACATAGAAAGGCCTCAGGTATTCTTCGGGCCCATGGGAACCCATCCTCAGGTCACCAAAACTATTGAAGGTTAAACTGGAGAGGGAAGCCCATTTTTGCCTGCTCAGCTCGAGCTTGCCATGCAGGGTTTGTTCCCAGGAAGCGGTCGCCGTTCGATATGCCGCCGTACCGCTAACCCTCAGGGAATCCTCTGCGATCAGACGGGGGGAACGGGTGTAAAAATTCATTACCCCTCCAATGGCATCACTCCCGTAGATCACCGATCCGGGTCCAAAGAGGACCTCTGTATTACTGAGGGTATAGGGGTCTATCGAAATCACATTCTGCAGGTTCCCCCCTCGGAAAATTGCATTGTTCATCCGCACCCCATCGACTGAAAGCAGCACGCGATTAGTGGCAAATCCGCGGATCATAGGACTCCCACCGCCAAACTGGCTCTTTTGAACGAACACTTTGCCAGACTGCATAAGCACATCGGCCGCAGTTTGAGGATTGGCCAATGCAATGCTGGATGCGTCTATCGATTCCACCTTCTGAGGAACCTCCCGTTTTTGTTGTTCCCAGCGGGAGACTGACATAACCACTTCAGGAAGTTCCTCCGGTTTTATTTCCATATATAACCGGCCGCCGCTACGCAAAATGGCGTTTTTGGTTTCGATCAGGGTTTGATAACCGATATGTCTGAAGCTTATCCGTTCGCGGGACGAAAAGGCGCTCAGGTCACAAGTCCCATCTGCCTCAGAAATAGCCGTTTTGGTCCGGTCCCGGTTAAAGACGGCGACATCCCCCAGGGGCATACCGCTTTCCCGGTCCAGAATGGTTATTTGCTGGCCAAAGAGAAAAACAGGATATAAAAGAAGCAGTACGAGTAGCCTGCAACCGTTAGGAAAACACCTCATCCAATACGTCTAATGATCTGGGTTTGCGAAATCCCTGCAAATGTATCTCGTAATAATTAATCAGCGAGCGGAGTAGCTCCCGCCGTTGCATTTTGTTCATTTTTACTGTTTCAATACCATCAAAATTTATGCCTAAGAGCTGTCTGAAGAGAGAAACTTGTTCCCCACTAATTCCCGGCCCGGCGGGCGGGTAAGTTGTAAATGCTCCTTCGACCATATCGAAATACCCGCCTTCCTGGTAGGAATCGTCCGGGTAAAACCCCAGATATCGGGTAAGTCCGATTAAGAATAACACGTGGAAATTTGCGATGGGATTGGAGCCGTCCAGCCAGGTCAGCGCCGATTGGATATACCGGTAGAGCATGGGGTCGGGAGCCTCCTCCCGCAAGGATTGACTTAGGGTTTCTGCCAGGAAGATCGCGATAGCGCTTTTATGGATGTCTGTGGGAATAGTCGTGTAGGGAATTCCCAGGGTCGCTTCCTTCAGGTAACCCAATTTGCCGTTTCGCCCGGGCACGGCAATTACCTCTAACTGCGATAAGGGTTGAAATAGTCCGGGGCTTAACTTTCCTTTTCTCCTGCCCAGGATGCCTTTGAGCATGCATTGCAACAGTCCGGTTTCCTGACCATACAACCGCACAATCAAACTGTTGTCCCCGTACTTAATCGAGGAAAGAACAATGGCAGGGGTGGCCAGGGCCATGCTATCCAAATTTAATTCCCTCAAAGATAGAAGCATTTTACTCGAGGCGCGGCCGGAAAAGCAAAAAGGCCGGTAACCCGGCCTTTCGCAATTGTAAATTTTTGTTTGGAATCAGATTACCCCCTGGGCCAACATCGCATCGGCAACTTTCACAAAGCCAGCAATGTTTGCTCCCTTAACGTAGTTGCAATAGTCTTCCCCTTCCATTCCATATTCAATACAGCTGTCGTGAATATCGGACATGATTGCCTTAAGGCGTTGGTCAACCTCTTCCCGGGTCCAGCTGATCCGCAGGGAATTCTGAGACATCTCCAAACCTGAAGTTGCTACCCCTCCGGCATTGGAAGCCTTTCCGGGTGCAAAGAGGATTTGGGCATCGTGGAAGGCGTGGATAGCTTCCGGGGTCGAGGGCATATTGGCCCCCTCGGCAACACAGACGCAGCCATTGGCTATCAATGCCTTGGCATCATCTCCGTCCAGTTCGTTCTGAGTAGCACAGGGCAGAGCAACGGTACATTTAACTTCCCACGGGGTTTTCCCTTCGTGGTAGGTAGCCGAAGGATATTGCTCCACATACTCACTAATTCGCCCGCGGCGATTGTTTTTCAGATCCATTACCCAGGCCAACTTTTCTTCGTCGATGCCATCGGCGTCGTGGATATAGCCACCGGAATCGGAGAGGGTGAGTACTTTTCCTCCAAGTTGGAGCACTTTTTCCGCGGCAAACTGGGCCACATTCCCGGATCCGGAGATTACAACATCCTTACCTTCCATGGAATCCTTTCGGGTCTCCAACATATTCTGGGCAAAATAAACAGTCCCATACCCGGTTGCTTCCGGTCTGATTTTAGAGCCTCCCCAGGAGAGTCCCTTCCCGGTCAATACCCCGGTAAATTCGTTGCGCAGTTTCTTGTACATCCCAAAGAGGAATCCAATTTCCCGCGAACCGACTCCGATATCCCCTGCAGGAACATCGGTATTGGGTCCGATATGCCGGCACAACTCGGTCATGAAAGCATGACAGAACCGCATTACCTCATCGTCGGATTTTCCTTTAGGGTCAAAATCTGAGCCCCCTTTACCGCCACCCATGGGCAGGGTTGTAAGACTGTTCTTGAAGACCTGCTCAAAGGCCAGGAATTTCAGGATACTCGCGTTTACGGTCGGGTGAAAACGCAATCCACCTTTATAAGGTCCGATGGCGGAGTTCATTTGGATTCGATATCCCCGGTTTACGTGGATCTCCCCATCGTCATCGACCCAGGCTACACGGAAAGACAGCAATCGCTCAGGTTCAACCATGCGAAGCAGGATGTTTTTCCCGTTGTAAATCTCATGTTGGGCAATGTAAGGAATGACCGTATCAGCAACTTCCTGAACGGCCTGAATAAATTCCGGCTCATGGCCGTTTCGGGTTTTCACTTCCTCCATGAAATCCGCGATTTTCTTTTCGATCTCGGTCATAACTACACCTGTGATTATGGAATTAAAAATTTGAAGGTAAAATTATGGGTTTTCCCCAATATCAACTACACATTTTTGAAAATTTGATAATTGACTTCCGAATAATAGGGTTGCCAGTGAAAAATCCTTAATCCAATCCTGAGCAATTAACCCAGGGCCTGTGCCAGGTCTGCGATTAAATCGTCTGCATGCTCAATGCCCACACTCAATCGAACCAGGCCATCCGTTACCCCACTTTTCTCCCGTTCTTCTTTGGGTATACTGGCGTGAGTCATACTGGCTGGATGTCCCGCCAGGCTCTCTACCCCTCCGAGCGATTCCGCCAGGGTAAATACTTTCAGGGCACTGACTATTCGGCGCGCATCTTCCAGATCTCCCTTTTTGGTCACAAAGGAAATCATCCCGCCAAAGCCGTCCATTTGCCGCTTTGCAATATCATGATTGGGGTGCGTTGGAAAACCAGGCCAGTAAACCCGGTCAATTTTGGGATGTGTTTCGAGGTATTTGGCGATGGCTTCCCCGTTTTCACAATGGCGTTGCATTCGCAGGTGGAGGGTTTTGATCCCCCGCAGCACCAGGTAGCTGTCCATGGGGCCGCATACTCCTCCGCTTGCGTTTTGCAGGAAGTACAATTTGTCGGCCAGGTCCTTGTCTCGCACGACAAGGCCGCCGGCTACCACATCGCTGTGGCCTCCGAGGTATTTGGTAGCCGAATGCATCACGATATCGGCGCCAAGTTCCAGGGGCCGCTGCAGGTAAGGGGTGGCAAAAGTATTATCCACAGCCAACAGGATGTTGTGTTTTTTAGCCAGGGCGGCTACCGCCTCAATATCGATGACATTCATCATGGGGTTGGTCGGCGTTTCCACCCATATGAGCCGTGTATGCTCATTGATCAGCGGTTCCAGGGCAGCCACATCCTGCATCCCGGTAAAGTTGAATTTTATCCCCAGGGGTTCAAATACCCTTCGGAACAAGCGATAACTACCGCCGTACAGGTCATTGGTGGATAGCACCTCATCTCCAGGCGACAATAGTTTAATAACGGCATCCATGGCCGCCAGCCCACTGGCAAAAGCAAGGCCGTAATTTCCGGATTCGATGCTCGCCAGGGAACGCTCAAGGGCTGCGCGCGTAGGATTCCCACTTCTGGAATATTCATAACCCTGGTGGTCTCCGGGTGCCGACTGGGCAAATGTGGAAACCTGATAAATGGGTGGCATTACCGCCCCATAGGCTTTATCCGGCTCCTGCCCTCCATGGATGGAACGCGTATCGAATTTCAATTCCTCGTTCATGTGTTTCTCTCTTGTTTTTTACAAAGCTAGGATTATGTCGGTCGAAGTCCAACCACCTTACGGGAAATTGTACCTTTGGGCTCGCAACTCAGCATTTGAATTTTATGCACCGTAAACCAGGCTTTGCCCTCCTTCTTTTTACGCTACTTCTGTTCTTATCCTGTGGCGACGAACCCCATACGCTGGAATGGCAGGAAAAAGAATATTCGGGGGATAGCTGTTCGAATTGTCCGTCGGTAAACATCCGAATCCCAATGGGCCCTGAAGACAATCGCCTCGCCCGGCAGGTGAAGACCAGCCTGGAGGAAGAGATTATCTACTGGCTCGACTATGCGGAGTCTAACAAAGCCACTACTATCCGGGAAGCCATAGCCTCTTTTACGGCCGGGCATGCAGAATTGCAGGAGAAATTTCCGGATGAGACCGCCCCCTGGGAAGCGGATATTCAAGGGGAGGTTTCCTATTCCAGCCCACTGTTGTTGTGTATTTCCCTGGAAGGATACCTCTTTACAGGAGGAGCCCACGGTTATTCTTCCCTGCGCTATCTCAATTTCGACGCGGAAAATGCCCGCGAACTGGAGTCGGCTGAATTATTTGCCGATATAGCCGGGTTCACTTCCCTGGCCGAGATGGCTTTCAGAAAACAATACGAAGTGCCTGCCGACCAGGATATCAACAGTACGGGATTCATGTTTGAAGACAACCGTTTTTCCCTCCCGGAATCCATTGGTTTTGGGGAAGCCGGAGTATTGTTGCATTACGATCCTTACGAGGTCGCCTCCTATGCCGATGGACCGCTGTCCCTGACAATCCCATACCGCGAAGCGGCGCCATTCCTGAATCCGGAATATTCACCTGTCAATACTACATCGCCATGAAGGCCATTTACCACCTGAGTACCTGCAATACCTGTCAGCGTATCCTGAAAACCCTGAACCTGGGAAGTGATTTTACCCTGCGGGATATCAAAGACGAATCCATAACTCCTGAAGAACTCGAGGCCATGAAAGCCCTGGCGGGTAGTTATGAAGCGCTTTTCAGTAAGCGTGCCAGGCTTTACCGGCAACGCGGCCTACATGAAAAAACTTTAGGGGAAGCCGAATACAAAGCGCTGATCCTCGAACATTATACCTTCCTGAAACGTCCGGTCATCGTAGCCGGCGATCAAATATTCATCGGGAATACTGCCAAGACTGTGGCAGCAGCCACCGCGGCACTAGCCTCATGAGCAAAAGAACCCTGGCCATCCTCGCCGCCCTTGGGGCAACCACCATCTACGGGCTCAATCACACCATAGCCAAAGGAGTAATGCCGCATTACGTGCAGCCATTCGGTTTCATTTTCCTTCGGGTAAGCGGGGCCGCCCTCCTTTTCTGGTTGTTTTCCAGCCTTGGGCCAAAACAACGCATCGAGCGAAAGGACTGGGGAAGAATCCTGGTATGTGCGATATTCGGGATGGTCATCAATATGCTTGCCTTTTTCAAAGGACTGGAGCTATCCACTCCGGTGAATAGTGCGGTGCTGGTTACCCTGACCCCGATTATCGTGGTTGGCCTTTCGTTCTTTTTGATCCGGGAGCGCATTACCCTGTACAAGGCCTTGGGCATACTACTTGGCGGGTTGGGTGCCTTGGGATTGATCTTCCTCAATAAGCCCGAAGGATTTAATGCCCCGAATATTCCCCTGGGGAACACCCTGTTCGTGGTCAATGCAACCAGCTATGGGCTTTACCTCATTCTGGCCAAGAAACTCATCGAAAAATACCATCCCCTGGTCCTGATGAAATGGTTATTTACCCTTGCCTTTATTATTAATTTTCCGATCACCTTGCCGGAATTCCTGGAAATTCCATGGGCGGAAATCCCCGGGGACGGGCTGGCAGCCATTGCCTTTGTTATTCTGGGAACCACATTTCTGACCTACCTCTTCAATGTTTTTGCGCTGACCCAACTCAAGGCTTCCACGGTTAGCGCCTTTATCTATGCCCAACCCTTAATTGGTATTGCCTTTGCCCTGCTAACGGGAAAGGACAAACTCACACTGCTCAATACCATTGCAATGATCCTAGTGCTCAGCGGGGTGTATTTGGCGAGCCGGAGGCCCCGGATTCCACCCAGAACTTAAACGGCTATTCCAGATCCTTTGGCCTGCGTGCAAATTTTCGGGTGTCCTCCCGGGTTAACCAGCGAAAGTCTTCGGCTTTTTCCACGGCCATGGTAGCCTCCAGCAAATCTCCTTGGAGACTGCACAGTTTACGAGCCTTCATATCGATCCATCCGCCCATCATTTCACACTGGGCCTTGTGTTTCCCGGTGAAATCGTAAAAATTATGGAGGAATTCAAAGAACATCCCGTCCTTACTGAGACCCTTTAATTCCAGCGTAACACGAATGGGCGGACCGGGAAGGACTTCGCGGAAATAATACATATGCTCATAAAATACTACCGGGCCAATCCCTGCTTCTTTCATCGCGAGCGGGGTAAAACCATTGTCGTAGAAGTAAGACATCCGGGTATGGCTCATGAAATTGGTGTAGGCGCTGTTGGCCAGATGCCAGTTCGCGTCGAGGTCGCTCCATCGGACTTCAAAAGACTTAGAATACATATAGGGCTTTTGTATTAGGGTTACAAAAGTAGCAGAATTCGAGGGGCAGCTGTCAAATCCCGTCATGGATTGCGCATAAATTGTATTTTTAAGCGCCGTGGAAAATATGCTAACCTCCCGGCCTAAAATCAAATCATGTCCGAAAAAGCTTCTTTTATCCCTGACCTGCGTTTGCCAGCAGTGGCCGCACCTATGTTCCTGATTTCAAACCCCGCCCTGGTCGTGGAATGTTGTAAAAATGGAATCGTGGGAACTTTCCCGGCGCTCAACCAACGCAGCAGTGAAGGGTTCGAGGCCTGGCTCATTGAAATCCAGGAGGAATTAAAAGCCTACGAAGAAACAACCGGTAAAAAGCCGGCACCCTTTGGGGTAAATCTCATTGTCCATCCGACCAATCCCAGGCTGGAAGCCGATTTGAGGCTGTGCATGAAACACCGTGTTCCATTGATAATTACTTCCCTGGGGGCCGTTTCAGAAGTCGTCGATGCCGTGCATAGTTACGGCGGACTGGTCTTCCACGATATAATCAAGAAGCGACATGCCGAAAAAGCAGCCGCTGCTGGAGTCGATGGGTTGATCCTCGTAGCTGCCGGGGCTGGTGGACATGCAGGAACCCTGAATCCGATGAGCCTGTTGTCAGAAGTCCGGGCATTTTACAAGAAAACCATCCTGCTTTCCGGTTGTATCAGCACCGGTCGGGATATTGCCTCGGCCCTGCAGATGGGTGCCGATCTGGCCTATATGGGAACCCGATTTATCAATACTACCGAAAGTAATGCTCCTGAGGAATACCGCGATATGATTTCCGATGCCGGGGCCTCCGATGTGGTCTATACCGCGGCCATCTCTGGTGTACATGCCAACTTCCTGGCGAAAAGCCTGGAAGCAGCCGGCCTGAGCCAGGCCGATCTGGAAAAAGATCATAAAATCGATTTTGGGAAAGAACTGGACAGCGAGGCCAAAGCCTGGAAAACCATCTGGTCCGCAGGTCAGGGGGTTACCAGCATAGACGATAGCCTGCCCACCGCAGCGCTCATAGACCGCCTTGAAAATGAATTCATAGAAGCCCTGGAAGAACAGGCAACACGCCTGGCGAAGTACGCCCGGTAATTCCGCTAATTTTCCTCCCATCCATCTGACCAATACGCCATGTACATTAAGAGAAATATAAGTTTTGGGATCATCCTGCGTTACGCATGGAAGAATGTAATCTTCTTTGTTTTCTGGGCAGGGCTTGCCTTCTTCCTGTTCCAGGAACTCGGATGGGATTTTCTGCGCATACCCTTTCAACCTTTGAGCGTAATCGGTATTGCGGTAGCCTTCTATATCGGATTTAAAAACAGTCAGAGTTACGACAGGTTTTGGGAGGGGCGTAAAATTTGGGGAGGTATTGTTAACTACAGCCGTACCTGGACCATTCAAGTGCTGGGCCTGGTCCAGGATAAAGGCGAACACCAACAGCTGGTTTATCGCCATCTCGCATGGATCAATGCCCTGCGGGTTCAGCTAAGGCAACCCACCTCCTTTACCATTCGGGAGAACAGGGCCGTTGAAGCCCTATTCAAACGACACGGGGAACGCAACCCGGTATGCGACGTGACGACCTCTTTTTTGCAGCCAGACGAAATTGCTGATTTGGAAGAACGGAAAAATGTAGCCACCCACCTCGTTAAAAAACAGGCCCTCGAAATCGATCGGCTCCTGAAGGAGGATAAGATCACTGAATTCGACAAGCAGTTGATGCACGGTGTACTGGAGGAACTCTACAACCTGCAGGGAAAATGCGAGCGTATTAAAAATACCCCTTTCCCCAGGCAGTATGCTTATTTCAGTACCGTTTTCTGTTGGATTTTCGTGCTGCTGATTCCCTTTGGGCTCCTGGATGTTTTCCATGGGCAGGTCCTTTCCCTGACCGAAGAAGCCCAACTGATATACCGCTGGTTGCTGGTGCCATTCTCCGTGCTGATCTCATGGATTTTTGTGACCATGGAGAAGGTTGGTTCCAATAGTGAAGACCCTTTCGAGGGAAGAATCAACGATGTCCCTATGACCGCACTATGCCGAACCATAGAAATCGATTTGCGCGACATGCTGGACGAGGAAGCGTTGCCTGCTAAGGTCGGGCCTAAGGATGGTATCCTATACTAGCGTTTTATGCCGCTGATTCCCGCTGATTATCGTCCAGGCTGGCCCATGAACAATGGGCATATTTCGACCATATATTCCGCCATTGTCCGGAAGGTCAGGGTTTCGGGTTTTCAGCGCGAACGCCTGGAACTGGAAGACGGTGATTTCCTGGATTTAGACTGGACGCATTCCGGGGAACCCTCCGAGCGTGTCGTTATCCTGTTACACGGGCTGGAAGGGAATGCGCAGCGACCCTATATGCTGGGCAGTATCCGGCTGTTATCCCAGAATGGGTTTAGTTGCTGTGCGGTAAACTTACGCGGGTGCAGCGGAAGCCCCAATCGCAAATACGCTTCCTATCATTCCGGGGCAACCCAGGATCTCGATGCGGTAGTACGCCATGTGTCGAAACGTCCCAATGTGAGCGAAATTTACCTCCTTGGTTTTAGCCTTGGGGGAAACCTGTTGTTAAAATATCTCGGAGAGGCCTGGGATTCGAATAAAAAAATCCATGCTGCCAGTGCTATCTCCGTTCCCTGCGACCTACACGATTCCCTGCATCAACTCAACCAGCCCGAAAACATCCTCTACGCGCGCAGATTCCTCAAGAGTCTGAAAGCAAAATTATGGGAAAAGCGTGCGCAGTTCCCGGAAAGGCTCAGCCGGCAATCTATTGAGCAAATTAAAACCCTGCGGGACTTTGACGAAGTTTATACCAGTCAGGCCCATGGATTTATGGACGCTGGTGATTATTATACCCGGTCTAGCTCCCTTCCTTTCCTTTCCGCCCTGACTACTCCAAGTCTGCTGCTCAATGCCCGGAACGATAGTTTCCTCGGGCCCTATTGCTACCCGGAAGCACTTGCCCGATCGCACGATTACCTGTACCTGGAATGTCCTGATTTTGGGGGTCATGTAGGATTCGTTCAGGGCAAAGGCACCTACTACAATGAGCTCAGAACCCTGGAATTTTTTAAGTCCCAAATCCCGGCAGGTAAATAAGCCTGTATTTCTTATCTTAGGGGTCTAAACATTCCTGACAATGAAAAGAATTTGGATACTATGTGCGGCCCTTACGCTGGCTGTAGGTTGTGGTGAAAAAAAGGAGGAAAAATCTGAAGACGGTTTTGAGATGAGCCGGACTAAAGAGGAAAAGACCGAAACTAAAGCCTCAGAAGGTGTTGCTGTGGATATGGACAACAAAGGGATTGGCCCTATCAAAGACCTCACTTTTCCCGATGAGATCGATGCGGCACTCGCCGCTGAGGGAGAGGCCAAATTCAACGCTATTTGTACAGCTTGCCACCAGATAGAGCAGCGGATGATCGGACCTGCCATGAAGGGTATTTACGAGCGACGCAGCCCGGAATGGGTAATGAATATGATCCTGAATCCTGACGGGATGCTCAAGGAAGACCCAATTGCCATTGCGCTTTACGAAGAATACAACGGCATGGTAATGCTCAACCAAAACCTCACCGAGGATGAGGCGCGAGCCTTGGCGGAGTACCTCAGAACGCTATAGGAAATCCAATAAATTTATTTTTAAAACGACCTTCGGCTAACTGCGGGAGGTCGTTTTAGTTTTTATCCCTTAAACAGGTTGTTGGAAAGAAAAGCTACGCCCAGGGGGTAAGCCCCAATAGCTTCTCTCCAAGGGAAGTAAGCTCAGCCGTGGTATATCTGTCCTGCTCCCAGTTGCGTGGATCTCCTGGAAAGGCATAGCCTTCCGGGGCAATTCGGTGCTTCCAACTGTGTATGCGCCAATTGAGGATTTCTTCATTCTCAGGTTCGGCCGGCATCATGGAAATATATTGCGCCAGGCGTACTTTGTCCCTGGATTGGTTGGGGCGTATCCCATGAGCCAGCAGACTATTGAAAATCAATAAATCCCCGGCCTCCAGAGGCACTTTCACCAATTTATCCTCCAACCCGGTGATATCGGGTTGAAAGCGATCCCGGTCTTCCGGCTGACTCTTTTTCCAGGAGTCGTAATTGCGATAAAGCCAGGGGATACACTGGAATCCACCCATAGCCGGATCGGTCTGGTCTGCAAGAGCCAGTACTCCCTGAACATTTTGGGGGCGCGTTTCCGGATCGTAATCCCAATGGATAAATCCTTTCTGAACATGGCCAGGTCGGTTAGGGACGTTGAGGTTTGCCCTATCGATGGTTACCCATAATTTCTCGGTACCCCAGATATCTGCAAAGGCCTGGTGGATTTTCGGGCTTTGGCGATTCTCCCAAAGCAACTGGTGGTTATAGACTTCCACCATGCCCGTGCCGGCCAATTCCTTCATTTGCATTTCGGCCCGGGGAGGCGCATACCAGGTAGCCGGGTCGGCCGGATCTTTCTCTTCGAATTCCCAGAGAAAGTCAGCGGTTCGCCGGGCCTGTTCCCGGGATATCGCACTCTTAATGACAATATAACCTTCGCGTTGCCAGAAATCCCAATCCTCCTCCGACAGTATCCTTAATTCCTCCCCATTACTGCGATCGTTCAGTTTTTTCTTGCTGCTCTTCGCTGTGGAAGGGTTTCCCGGGATATCCTTATGAGCCGTGTTGCCGGGAACCGGAGCCATGGATGCTCCCTTGTCTTTCCCGGAGTTTGTCAATTCACCAGAAGTCATAACCGAAGTAGTTGGTTCACTCCCCTCAAGATACAGTTTTTGCGGCAACCTTTGAATTCCGGGCAAAGGCAATTGACTACCTTTGGGACTACTGTTTATTGCGGAACAAGTTCAATAATCGCCTGGATCACGATGAAGAAAAATAAAAAGGACAGCAAAGAACAATCCAAAAAAAAGGAGGTGAATTACCCGAATATCGCGGTGCTGGGCGGAGGAAGCTGGGCGACCGCCCTGGTGAAAATCCTGAGTGAAAATTTGGATTCCCTTCATTGGTACATGCGCAGCGAATCGGCTGCCGATCATATCAGACGCTACGGGAACAATCCCAATTACATCAGTGCTGCGGAATTGGATCCCGGGAAGCTTCAGCTTACTAACGATATCAATAGTGCCGTTGCTGCTTGCGATTGGCTTATTCTGGCCATCCCGTCGGCATTTTTAGTTCAGGAACTCGAAAAGCTTCAAATTCCCCTCAAGGATAAGGTCCTCTTTTCTGCCGTAAAAGGAATCGTGCCGGAAAGTGGCCAGATTGTGGGAGAGCATCTTCACGAACATTTTGACATTCCTTATGAAAATATCGGGGTTATCGCCGGTCCCTGCCATGCCGAAGAGGTAGCCCTGGAACGCCTCTCTTATCTTACCCTGGCCTGTGCCGATACTGATAAGGCAGAAATAATGAGCGATTGCCTGCAATGCGACTACATCAATACGGCCGTCTCTAAAGACATCATCGGAACAGAATACGCCGCAATGCTCAAGAATATCTACGCCCTTGCTGCAGGGATTGCTCATGGCCTGGGATATGGAGATAACTACCAGGCGGTGTTAATGAGTAACGCCATCCGCGAGATGAAGCGCTATGTAAAAAGGCGTTATAACATCGACAGGAACATCAACCACTCGGCCTACCTGGGCGATCTGCTGGTAACCGGATACTCTACTTTTAGCCGGAACCGGATGTTTGGCAATATGATCGGGAAGGGATACACCGTTAAAAGCGCGATGATGGAAATGAATATGGTCGCAGAAGGGTATTATGCGACCCGAAGCGCTTATGAGATAAAAAAGAGCTTTACCAAGAAAGTAAAAACCCCGATAATCGATGCCGTCTACGGTATTCTGTACGAGAAAAAGAATCCCCGAAAGGAATTTGCTCAACTCTCCGAAAAAATGGTCTGAAATAGACCTGGCTCCTGCAAGTCCGGATTAGACCCGGAATTCCTCCAGGTCAAAGGCACTGTGGTGGTGTAGTTCCCTGTCCATTTCCTGGATCCAGCTGTCTACCTCGCTCTTCTTAGCCCCCAGTATTTTCCCGCATAACTTAGCCGCTGCTTCCTTGTGCGCGCGCATGCTTTCAATATTGAAATACAATCGGCCGGTGCGGCGAATAAAAAAGTCCATGGGATTTTGCACCTGTTCATAGGCAATGCCGAATTCGAGTTCGGCACGCACGAGATTCCAGGAGGCATCCCCGTCCGAATACCCTTCAAAAGCATCCAGGATACTATCGGTCTGAATGCCATAGGTAGTCACCAGACGTCGGGCCTCCAGGGGAGGTATCCCGGCCGGCTCCAGGCGTTCGGCCACCTGATCTATGTATTTCTTAACGGCCTTAAAATTTTTAAAATCGTTCCCGCAAATAGCAATCTGGTCGGTTTTGGATGGTTGGAGCGCTTTTCCACCGGCATCTTCCATACGGCGGGAGACCCGGTTTACTGCTCGCTCAGCCATTTTGCGATAGCCGGTCAGTTTCCCCCCGGCAATACTTACCAGCCCGGAATGCGAAACGAAAATTTCGTCTTTACGGGATAGTTCAGATGCCGATTTTCCCTCTTCGTGGATCAGTGGCCTGAGCCCTGCCCAGGACGATTGTATGTCCTCAAGGCCCAATTCTATATCCGGGAACATATTGTTTACCGCCGAGATCAGATAGATGGCATCGGCAAGGTCGGTACGCACCTCATTCTTGTCCCCATCGTAATTGGTATCTGTAGTCCCGACATAGGTAATCCCTCCTCGCGGAATGGCAAAGATCATCCGGCCATCCGGAACATCGAAGTAAACCGACTGCTCCACCGGCAATTTTTCATGAGGAAAAACCAGGTGTACGCCTTTGGTTAAGTGGAGGCGTTTGCCCCGCCGGCTCTTATCCACACCCCGCAATTCATCTACCCAGGGACCGGCGGCGTTTATGATATTTTTGGCCTTGCAGTCTACCACAGTGTCCGACAAGAGGTCTTTAGCGCTCAGGCCATTGACCTGCCCGTCTTTATCATAGGAAAAAGACTCTACGCGCATGTAGTTCAGGGCCGTTACCCCATATTGCAGGCTTGTTTTCAGGAGCTCAATCGTGAGGCGTGCGTCGTCCGTACGGTATTCCGCATAGAATCCGGCTCCCTTGAGTCGTTTTTTGGGAAGCAAAGGCTCTTTTTTAAGGGCCTCTTTCTTTTCCAGCATCCGGCGTTTGTCATCGCCCTCGACCTGTGCCAGGATATCGTAAACTTTCAGGCCTATGGAGGTTAGCCATTTCCCATAGGACCCCCCTTCGATAAGGGGTAGCAGCATTTTCTCGGGAATCACCAGGTGGGGTGCCAGCTTATGAACGATAGCGCGTTCTGAGCCAACTTCCTTGACCAACCAAAAATCGAATTGCTTCAGGTACCGCAACCCGCCGTGGATGAGTTTGGTGGATTTACTACTGGTGCCAGAGGCAAAATCCCCCTTTTCCAGCAAGAGTGTTTTCAAGCCCCTGGAACTGGCGTCGAGGGCTATTCCGGCTCCGGTAATCCCCCCGCCGATAACGATGAGATCATAGGTCTCTGCACCCAGGTTAGTAAGTTGGTTTTGGCGGTCTGTTCCGCTAAAGGCAATAGGCTTTTTCATAGTCATTTTTAGCTCCCTAAAGTTACAACATATACCAGGACCATTCAAGTCCCGCTACGGATAGTCAGGGATTTGGATCTGAGATTTGGGATTTGGAATCTGTAACCTCGGATTTGGAATTTGGGATTTTTATTAGTCCGATTCGGGGCCATTGAAGCCATACTCCCGTTCCACGCGGCAAATGCGCAGGGTGAAATGTTCATACCAGCGTTCCCGGCCGAGTCGTTGTGCCTGAAGGTGGTCTTCTTGCTGTTTCCAGTTGGAAATGGCCTGGAGGGAATCCCAATAGCTGATCGTAATCCCGATGTCTTCCCGGGCGTGATCAACACCGAGATACCCGGGTTGACGGGCGGCAAGTTCCATCATTTGTTCCGCCATTTGTCCATAGCCTTCCGGATCGGCTTGCGTTCGTTTGCTGGTAAAGATTACGGCGTAGTAAGGTGCTCCGTTATTCATTGTTCCTCCGTTATTCGATGTAACTATTCGCCAGGAAATAATTTACGATTGCCTCTTTCATCAAAACCGATTGCTCTCCGGCTTTCAGAGCAGGCAACGGTTCCAATAAGCGATAATGGGGCCATCCATCGGGATCAAAATATTCAAAGGCATAATAGCCGTAGGGCTCTAACAAACGGCAGATGGCAATGTGCATGAGGTTCACTTTCTCGTCCTTTTTAAACGTTCTGCCCAGCTGTCCCAATTCCTGTACGCCCACGAGGTAGATTACCGCGTCCAGGTCCAGGGTATCCCCATCGGCAAATTGTTCGGAAAGCTTTGAAAGCAACTGGTCCCAGCGCTTCTTCAGGTCAAGGTCACGCGACATAGCTTACGGAGCTAATTCCCCCCAAAGGTACAAAGCGATGTTCTATATTTGCGAGTATGGGACTATTGGATATTATATTGGGTGCGTTGCTCGCATTGGGCTTGTACAAGGGTTTAAAGAACGGCCTCTTTCTGGAGCTAGCTTCGATCATAGCCCTGATCGCCGGAATTTATGGAGCCATCCACTTTTCCTATATCACGGCAGACTACTTGAGCGAACGCGTGAACTGGGAGCTTCGAACCCTGAAAATTGCCGCTTTTATCATTACCTTTTTATGTATTGTCGGGGTGGTGCACCTGTTGGGCAAAGCGCTTACCAAGGTTGCGGATTTCGCATTCGTGGGATGGTTGAATAAGTTGGCCGGTGGCGTTTTTGGTGTCCTGAAGGCTGCCGTAATCCTCGGTGCAATATTGATCTTTTTTGATCGGGCGAACAGCTCCCTCAATGTGGTTAAATCGGATTACATCGCTAATTCCGTTCTTTATGCTCCGCTTATGGAAACCGGGGCTTTCGTTTTCGACTGGGTACTGGAGCCGGATCGGCGAAAACCGGCAGACTTTTCCGCTGAAGATTAGCCCGTTACCCCCTTGCTTTTATTCGATAGAATTGTGCTTTTTAACGAATAAGCCTATCCGGAGACATCCCCTTGTTCTCTTTATGCGTATTATTACAGACCCTGCTCGCCGCAAGCTGGAGAGTGGGTAGAAATTCGAGAACACGGATTTCCAGAAGATCCCCCAATCTTCGCCATTACGCCTACCTGCGAGAAAGAACACTATATGAAACGGAGAATGCTTTTGGCCTTCTCGGTATGCTTTGCGCTGGTAGTTGCTTCCTGTAGTAAGGAAACGGTATCCGTAACAGAAGTTCCGCAAGCCGAGAATCGCGTTGCCCTCGAGGGCGAACTACTTAGTCTTGTCAATAACTTTCGGACCACTTCCGGAATGGAGCCGCTCACCTTTAGTGCGGTGGCCTATCAGTATGCCAATACGCATACGGATTATATGATCGCTTCCGGAAATCTAAGTCACGATAACTTCACTTCCAGAGCCTCTCAGATCAGTCAACAGACCAATGCTAAGGCTGTGGCGGAAAATGTGGCCAAAGATTATCCCTCGGCGGAGATGGCCCTCCAGGGCTGGATTGACAGTCCGAGCCACCGCTCCACCATGGAAGGTAATTTCTCCCATACGGCTATAAGTGTAAAGGAGGCCCCGGACGGCACCCTCTACTACACCCAGATATTCTTCCTGGAGTAGAGCAGCCCGCAATTTCATACCTTTAGGCCACAGCGCTTAATCAGCGCAGATGACCAAAAGGAAACCTATGGCTGTATCCCCCCCTTTCAACCTCAATGCCTGGATCGAAGAGAACCGCGACCTGTTAAAACCCCCTGTCGGGAATAAAAACCTGTACAAAGAATCCGGGGATTACATCGTAATGATTGTGGCTGGTCCGAATGCCAGAAAGGATTATCACTACAACGAAACTGAAGAACTTTTCTATCAGCTGGAAGGCGAAATAGAAGTCCACATCCAGGACGAAGGAGAAAAACGCACTTTCCACCTGGGACCCGGCGATATGTATTTACACCCGGCCGGCATACCGCATTCTCCGGTGCGCCACAAGGGTTCCCTGGGTCTGGTGGTAGAACGAAAACGCAATGAGTCAGATGCCCGGGATGGGCTGCTTTGGTTTTGCGACAATTGCAATCAAAAACTCTACGAGGCCTACTTTACCCTGGAAGATATCGAACGGGATTTCCTGCAACATTTCAAACACTTTTACGGCTCCGAAGACTTGCGCACCTGTTCCAATTGTGGGACCGTCATGGAGGTGGATGAGCGCTTTACGGGAGATTGATTCCCAAAGTTTAACCTTGTGGCCACCTAATTGCTTTAACGAAAATTCGTAGTTATGGAATACGTCATTATCGGACTTACCGCGTTGATCGCCTTACAACACCTGTACTTTCTGTGGCTTGAAATGTTTGCCTGGACCACGCGGGGACCCAAAGTGTTCCGGAGTTTTCCCAAAGAATTATTTCCGCCAACCAAGACCCTAGCAGCAAATCAGGGCCTTTATAACGGCTTCCTGGCGGCTGGACTCATCTGGTCCTTATTTATCGCGGATGCCGACTGGTCTAGGAACGTGGGGCTATTCTTTGCCGGTTGTGTTGCCGTCGCAGGCATATACGGCGGCCTTACCGCAAGCCGAAAAATATTCTGGATTCAGGGAATTCCTGCAGCTGCCTTATTTGGCTTGCTTTTGAGCCAGTAAGATTTCGTAATTTTGTGCGAAATCTAACAATAGAACCCCAAAAAGTTATAAATACATGGATGTCGCAACGGATTTTGGAATCGATAACGCCCTGAAACAGCTGGGTATCAATGCTGCCAATGCCGGCACATCCACGGGAGTGGACAATTTCGGCTCCGGCCCGGAAATAATATCTTCTTCCCCGGTCGATGGGGCAGCTATTGCACGAGTCAATACCACAACCCGTGCCGATTACGACAAAGTAGTAGCCACGGCAGTTTCGGCCTTTGAACAATGGCGTATGATGCCAGCCCCAAAGCGCGGTGAAATTGTCCGGCAATTCGGCGAAAAACTACGCGAACTCAAGGAGCCCCTCGGGAAACTGGTTTCCTACGAAATGGGGAAATCGTACCAGGAAGGGCTGGGAGAAGTCCAGGAGATGATCGATATCTGTGACTTTGCTGTGGGGCTTTCCCGGCAATTGCACGGACTGACCATGCATTCCGAACGCCCCGGACACCGGATGTATGAACAGTACCACCCCCTGGGTATCGTCGGTATAATTTCAGCTTTCAATTTTCCGGTTGCCGTCTGGGCCTGGAATACTGCCCTGGCCTGGGTGTGCGGTGATGTATGTATCTGGAAACCCTCCGAGAAAACCCCCCTTTGTGGTATTGCCTGCCAGCGAATTGCGGCAGAAGTATTTGCCGAGAACGGCTTGCCGGAAGGAATTTCCTGTCTGATAACCGGAGACGCTCAAGTGGGTCAGTGGATGACCTCCGACACCCGCCTACCCCTGATCTCTGCAACCGGGTCTATCCGGATGGGTAAACTAGTGGCTCAGGCTGTTGGGGCACGTTTGGGGAAATCGCTCCTGGAGTTAGGAGGAAACAACGCCATTATCGTCAGTCCCGAAGCCGACCTGAAAATGACCGTTATCGGAGCTGTCTTCGGTGCGGTGGGAACCTGTGGCCAACGCTGTACCTCCACACGAAGGCTCATCGTTCACGAATCCCGTTACGATGAAGTAAAGCAGGCTTTAACCGATGCTTACGCACAACTTAAAATCGGGAATCCCCTGGACGAGAACAACCATGTTGGGCCGCTGATCGATACCGATGCCGTAGCCCAATACGAAAGTGCTTTAGAAAAAGTTGAAGCCGAAGGGGGAAACATCCTGGTTCCGGGAGGTGTGCTCCAAGGTTCGGGTTATGAAAGCGGATGCTACGTAAAACCTGCGATTGCCGAAGCAGAAAACCATTTTGACATTGTTCAGGAGGAAACCTTTGCCCCCATCCTCTATCTGTTGAAATACAGCGGGGATGTTCGGGAAGCCATCGCCCTTCAGAACGGTGTACGTCAGGGGCTTTCATCAGCCATCATGACCCGCGATTTGCGAGAGGCAGAAGCCTTCCTCTCCGCAGCAGGTAGCGATTGTGGTATCGCCAACGTCAATATAGGTACTTCCGGGGCGGAAATCGGTGGTGCCTTTGGTGGGGAAAAAGAAACCGGCGGGGGTCGCGAATCTGGTTCTGACGCCTGGAAAGTCTATATGAGACGCCAAACCAATACGATAAACTACTCCACTGAATTACCGTTGGCTCAAGGGATCAAATTCGATCTGTAATACCTTCTTAACAGCCGGTACAAGGGGTTAGAAACGTGGAAAACCTGCCTTCACCGCTTAGCAAGGTGATTGGCAGGTTTCCAGCTAACCAAACTAATCCAAAACATCCCACTGTGGACCGGAATGTGGGAATAGCTTAAAATTAAGTTGCACCTGCGAAGTCTGCCTATGACTTTGTATAGTCTGCAGCAAAATCTGTATTACTGGTTTTGTGCGTCAAAAACGGGGCTTAGTCCAGCTCGTATTTTTTTAATACATTGTATTTCAAACACTAAACCGTTGATATGGATTTCGCGAACACAAGTATATGGTACTGGGTTATCCTATTGCTGGTAGGGCTAATCTGTGGCATTATTGGTTATTTCTGGGGAAAGGGCAGTGGCAATGCAAAAGACCTCAGCGCCCGCCTGACCAGTATGGAAGTAGACCACAATCGCCTTCAGGCCGAGCTTGAGGCCTGCAGGGAAAAACTATCGGCTTCGGCGTCCCTGGCAGCCGCCGTTGCCCCAGCTATCGCCTTCAACGCTGCTAGCGCAAAGGCAGCCTTTGGCAAGCGTATTAAAGAGGATGATTTAAAACTGGTGGAAGGGATCGGCCCCAAAATCGAAAGCCTCTTCCACAACTACGATATCAAAACCTGGAAATCACTTTCAGAAGTCAGCGTGGCTAAATGTCAGGAAGTCCTCGATTCCGGGGGCGACCGCTATAAAATCCACGACCCTTCCTCCTGGCCCATGCAAGCCCGTATGGCCTATGAAGGCAAATGGAAGGAGTTGAAGAAGTGGCAGGACCAGCACGATCACGGGAAACTGTAATTCACTCCGCGGGGTTCGTTAGCCCGGGTTGCGTCCTTGTTCTTCCGGGTAAAGTTCGTAAACCGGATCGCTCTGAACTACGGCTTTACTATCCACATCGATAATAGAAAGCGGCCCTTTAAAGGCAGCCCCGGTATCTACATTCCAAACATTTCCGGCTTGCAGCGGAAGGGTTTTCCCCAGGCGGGTAACCGGGGTATGACCAATGTAGATTTCCCGGTAACATCGCAGCCGTGCCGGGTATTTTTTATCGGCAGGATCCAGGGCAGGATTGAGCGATAATGCCATTTCCCAAAGGGTCCGGTCCCAATAAAAATTAACCGTAAAGTACTCATAATCGATCCCCTTGGGATGGGTAAATCCCGCATGCAGATAAAGTCTGTTTTGCGCATCGAGGTAGTAGTCTGCCAGGGACTCCAGAAAATGAATATGCTTTCCCCGGGTTTCCTGTCCGACTCCCCGATAGGATTGTTGGGTTGCCGCTCCTCCCGAAGCGAGCCAGAGCGGATTGTCTTTTTTGTCCCGCAGCCAATCCAGGGTCAGGGCGTCGTGATTCCCCCTGAGAAACGTACAGTTATACTTCTGGGAGAATGCCATGAGAAACTCAATCGTTTCCACAGCCGTACTCCAGCCGTCTACGTAGTCTCCTAGAAAAATGAAGTGGTCCGCAGTATTGGCCTGTAGCCGTTCCAGGACCTGCTCCAGCCCGCGCAATCCCGCGTGAATATCGCCTACTACAAAGGTTTTCATTTCAGGACAAAAATCAATAGCGCAAAAATCAAGAGGGCGCCCACTACAGTCAGGAATATTTTCCAAAAACTGTAGGGTCGGCTGCCGTGGACCTTCCCGGTTTGTCCATTGACATAAAAACTATACTCCTTGCCCTTGTAGCGATAGCTACTGATATATATCGGTAATAGGATGTGCTTAAAGGTCTCCTGATCCAGGCCAATGTCCATGTCGAGTATCCGCTGGGTATCGCCCCCGATATCACGTCGGATCCAGGTTCGGGCAATCTCTTTGGCCTTCTTAAAGGACTGATGGTGCCCATCCTTCAAGGACAGGGTGTATTTTTCGGTTACAAATCCGGAGAGGTAATCCGAGTGGAAGGGTTTGAGCGCTTTCAGGTCCCAGAAAAACAAGCCCTGTGGCAGCTGCTTGCCCCTGCCGGAAGCCGCAAGGATCAGGATGTCGTCGACAAAGCCGGACACCTTTCCGGAAGCCGGGGTCCACCGGGTTTTGCGTACTTGTTGGGTCCGGACCCCATCTTTGGTGCGAACGCGTTTGGTCTCGTAATAGTAGTCTCCGCGTTGCCCCCGGTACGAAGCCTCCATCTGGGCATCAAAGGTCCAGAAGGGCAAGTATAATCCATGCATCCCTTCGGGATCCAGGGCAGCCCGTTTTACCGCACCCGGCGCAAACCAAAGCCCCTGCACCCATTTGCGAAAAAGGCGCCTGGCCTGCTCGGTGGTGAGTTGAAAAGGAACCAGAGCCCCCGGGCGGATCCAGAGCTCTTTATCGCTGTCCTCCCTGATCAAGGGTTCGCCACAGTAAACGCAACTCAGGGATTTGAAGTTCTCCTGCACATTCTGATTGGCTCCGCAGTTTTTACAGTGGAGAATTTCTACTGTTTCCGTAAAACGGTGCTCCCCGGTAGTCTCCAAATAATGGCGCAATTCCAGCTCCTCAAAACTGTTTTTGGCCGCGTTGATGAACGCTTCATAGCCGCAATACGCACACTGGATATGATCGGAACCGGGCGCATAGGTTAACTCTGCACCACAGCTCTCGCAGGATTTCTTTACTTCCGATTGTAGGATCTCGTCCATTAAGTGAATTACCTAAAGGGCCGTCGTCGTTCAGGATCAGGCTCCGGGAAGGGGTGGCGGAGTATTTCCTCCCAGGAAAGATTTTAATTCGTCCACCTCGCTTAGCGCTGTCCAGGCAGCCATGCCCTGTTTCCAGATAAGCGTGTCCCGGTTGATACTTCGGGCTGCAAACAACTCTCCCAGGCGCTCAAAACTAACCGGTCCCTGTTGTTTCCCTTCCAGGGCATAGAAATAGGCCAATTGGGGTATTGGTGGTGGAGCCGCCTGCTGGGCTGCTGCACCAGTCGCAGCAACAGGTGCCGGACTAACCAGACCCCCCATTTGTTGTGCGAGGACAAAGCCCATACCCATCCCCATACCTGCGCCAGCCGTGCCGCCTTCATTCTTGGCGGCGGCTTCCATGGCCTTCGCAGCCTTGAACTGTGCCAGTTTACCCATGTCGAGCTTATCGAGCCGGCTGTATTCGAAGATTTCCTTCTTGAGTTCTTCCGGCATGGAAACATTCTCGATGTAGAATTTCTCCAGGTCTATTCCGATCCGCTCAAATTCAGGATGCATAACCTCCTGGCAGGTTTCCGAAAGTTCACTGGTGTTTGCTGCGTACAGTTCGAGCGGCAAATTGGCCTCCCCGACGGTATCGGTAAAGCGGGTTACGATGAGGCTTTTCAGGTGTTCATTGACCTCGTAATTGGTGAAATTGCTATCTGTTCCCACGACATTGATTACAAAATTTCCGGGATCTGAAATCCGGAAACTGTAGGTTCCAAAGGCGCGGATTTCTGTGAGTCCAAAACGGTCATCGCTGAGCATTACAGGGTTTTTAGTCCCCCATTTCTCATCGGTAAACAATCGGGTATTCACAAAGTAAACTTCTGCCTTGAACGGGCTGTTGAATCCGTATTTCCAGCCCTTTAATGTGGTCAGGATAGGTAGATTCTTGGTCGTCAGTTCATAGGTTCCCGGCCCGAAGACATCGGCCAGTTGCCCTTCATTCACAAAAACCGCCTGCTGCCCTTCGCGAACCACGAGCTTAGCCCCGTTTTTAATCTCGTTCTGGTAGCGTTCAAAACGATGCACAATCGTATCCTGTGAATCGTCGAGCCATTCGACAATATCGATGAATTCATGACTCAGCTTTTTTTTAATCTCGTCAAAAAGTCCCATGATGCTAGGTGTTAATGGTAAGGTTTTCCTTCTGGATGCTCCAGTAGTTTTTTCTGCTCGTTTTTAAGTGCCCATGAATTTACGTCCTTTGCCCAACAGATAAAAGGCGAATTATATAATTCGGGGAAATTTTAGGGCAAACCCTTAAACTTAAGTACATTTCGGGATCGAAACCGCTCGAAGCGCTACAAAAAATGAAGAAAGTATATTGTATCGGGGAATTGCTGATAGACTTTGTTGCAGAGAATCAGGGCAGTGACCTCTCGCGGGCAAATACCTTTACCAAAAAGGCGGGAGGTGCTCCGGCAAATGTGGCCTGTGCTATTGCACGCCTTGGAGGCAACAGCGCTTTTATCGGCTGTGTTGGGGATGATCCCTTCGGCGTTTTCCTCTCCCGGGTATTAGAAGAAAACCGGGTAGATATCCGGCAAATGCAGCAGAGTAAAACCTTTACCACACTGGCCTTTGTCTCCATTGCAGAAGATGGCGAGCGGGACTTCGTATTTAGTAGGGGCGCAGACCGGGAACTCACTTATAATTCCAAAATCCGGACCGGATTCAAATCGCATATGGTACATCTTGGAGCAGCCACTGCCCTTCTGGGAGGCCCCCTAGAAGCGGCTTACGGGCACTATTTCTTCGACGCACTAACCGAACGCTCCTTTATTTCCTTTGATCCCAACTTCCGCCAGGACCTCTGGAGAGACAACGAGAAAGAGTTCATTAAAAAATGCACCCCCTTTATTGAAAAATCCGACCTCTGCAAGTTTAGCCTGGAAGAAGCCCTTTTACTGAGCGGGGCACACAATCTGGAGGAGGCCTGCCGGTCCTTACACGAAATGGGCACAGCAACTATTGTAGTTACCCTTGGGGGCGAAGGCACCTATTTGAGTTCCGGAGGTCAAACCGCCACTATCCCCAGTATTGCTGTCAATCCGGTAGATACAACAGGTGCCGGTGATGCCTTTATCGGTTGTCTTTTGTACCAGATAAGTACCTTGGAGAACGCCCATGAGGCGGCTAGTGATTTTGACGCTTTTGCTGAGATGGTGAAACGCGCCAATGCTGCCGGAGCCCTGACCACTACTAAATTCGGAGCCATTGAAGCCCTGCCTCACCAGGAGCAGCTTACGGCCGTAATCTAAAACCTCCCTGAAGTAATCTATGAATCAAAGCGCGATACATCGCTTTCTGGCCGAGAATGGGAAAAAGGGCAAGCGAAAACCAACTGCCCGGGACTATTTCGAATCTCGCCTGGCTGCCAATCTCAGCTTAATGCAGTCGCTCTTCCTGCAACTTTATCCCGGACAGGAAGAACGCTTCAAAGATTTAATACAGCTCCTCGAAGCCTCCTTTAAAAACCGGGGTCCGCAGCTGCGTGAAGTCGATTCCAAAAGGGTTTTGGAAGATGATTGGTACCAGCAACAACACTGGGTAGGGATGCAACTCTATGTGGATCGTTTTTGTGGCGACCTGGCTACTTTGGAACGCAAAATCCCATACTTCCAATCCCTGGGAATCAACTTTCTCCATTTAATGCCCCTTACTAAACGCCCTGCAGGAGAAAACGATGGGGGTTATGCCGTGAGCAGCTATACCGAGATCGATCCAAAATTTGGTTCAGACGAGGACTTGCAGCGACTCACGGCGCGATTTCGTGAAAAAGGAATCATACTCATGCTGGATTTTGTGGTAAATCACACTTCTGATGAGTTCCCTTGGGCGCTCAAAGCAAAGGCTGGGGAAACCGAATTCAGGGAATATTATTATACCTATCCAAACCGCCACATCCCGGACCAGTTCGAGGAATCCTTACCCGAGGTCTTCCCCGCAACCTCCCCGGGAAACTTTACCTGGATCCCCGAAATGGAACGCTGGGTAATGACAGTATTCAATAGCTACCAATGGGATCTGAACTACACCAACCCCAGGGTATTTTTGGCCATGTTCGAAAATTTGGCTGCCCTGGTAAACCTTGGGGTAGACATTGTTCGTTTTGATGCGCTTGCGTTTTTATGGAAGCGCATTGGCACAGACTCCCAAAACCTTCCCGAAGCGCATACGTTGATATCGCTTTTCCGCCTTTGCCTCCAGGTGGTGGCTCCGGGGGCCATTTTACTGGCTGAAGCCATAGTGGCACCAAAAGAAATTGTCCGCTATTTTGGTGAAGGTTCCCGTGAAGGCAATGAATGTGAAATCGCATATCACGCAACCTTTATGGCCTGCCTGTGGAATTCTATTGCCACAAAAAAATCCACCTTACTCCGGCACAGCCTGGAACATATGCCGGAGAAACCCAGGGAAGGTACCTGGATCAATTACGTGCGCTGCCACGACGATATTGGCCTTGGGTTTGATGATTCCCATATCGCGGCTCTGGGGTGGAATCCAGACAGCCATCGCAAATTCCTGCTGGACTATTTTTGCCAGCGCCTGGACTGGTCACCGGCTAAAGGGGCCATATTCATGTACAATCCCGAAACGGGAGATGGCCGGATAACCGGCTCCGCCGCATCGCTTTTAGGGCTTGAAAAAGCGCTGGAAGATGGCGATGCAGGCTCCGTTGCCCGAGCCATTGACGCTATAAAACTGCTGTATGGAATCGTCCTTGCCGCACCGGGGATTCCCCTGGTTTATGCCGGGGATGAAATAGGCATGCTCAATGATTACAGCTATTTGAAGAACCCAGACCAGGCCGATGACAGCCGCTGGTTGAATCGTCCCTTCCACGATTGGGATAAAGTGGCTGCACTCGATCAGGAACAATTACCCTCAACCCGGATTTTCAACATCTTACGGGACATGATTGCGCTTCGGAAATCCCTTGCTGTTTTTGCTGACACCTCGAACACCCGAATTCATAATTCCGGGAATAACCACCTGTTTATTCTGGAACGCATCGGAGCACCAGGCGTCTTGTGTATTGCGAATTTTGACCGCACCCGTCAGGTTGTGAACGCGGGTTGGCTGGAGCGCATCGGATACCTCAAAGCCGGCAAATACCGGGATCTTCTCGCGGGTAGTAGCGGAGCGGTTCGCAGCGGACTTTTGGAAATGGAACCCCTGGGATTGCTGTGGTTGGAGCAAATGGAAGCTACAGGGGAAGACTAATTATACCTCACTTTTCGTAAAATCCTCAGGGCCTCTTTCAGGGAAGTATAGGCTGCAGGGTCGTTGTCCTTTAAGGGTTGGCGGGCCTGCTGCATGAGGGTCGCGGCTTTTTCAAAACCATTGAGATAGCAAATAAGTAAGGTGGCCGGCATCTGGCGCAGGTCGTTCTTTTCCCTCGGCAACAAAGGCCGTTGTTTCTCCATCTTACCCAGCAAAGCCTTGTGGGCATTGATCAGGTGCAGTAAGGTTTTCTTGTCGTACTGCGGAGGCTCAAAGATCAGTTCGCTTCGGATCTGATAGGTTCCGTTATCCGAAAACTCAATCGCTACCCGTTCCAGCGGATAGTATCGCTTCTCGCTTTCCAGACCCATATAGACGTACTCGGTGATTTCGAAAGTCGATTCCCCTGAGAGGATACTCACCTCGTCCAGGGCGGAATAAAAGAGCTTAACCTGTTCGTTGATCAGTTCGATGTCGACGCGCGAAAAATACTCCTCTGTCCCAACTTTCTTTCGGTTCCCCGCCCAGCATACCACGAACTGTTCCTTAAAAACCTTATAAAAACTAGGCAGGTCGCTATGTCGGTGATTGATGAAATCGATAACTCCGTCCAGGGTAAGCTCAATATTGTTTCGGGCATTGTTTTCAATTTCCGATACCAGCGCTGCATTTGTATCGCGTAGCTCCCCGATATCTTCAGCCGGCTTGCTGATACTCCCGGCCCGGATAAAAGACATCCCCGAGCGGTACTTCCAAATTCCCTTTTTCAGGGAACAGCGCTTCCCGGACGAAAGAATGCTGACCAGGCCAACAACTTTTCCTTCCGGAAGATGGGGAAAGAGCACATTCTCGTACGTAATCCGGGGTGGATTTTCCAGGTAGGCGTTTACCAGGTTCTGAATCTTACTGTCGTCGAAGAAGTCTACCCCGGGAATGGAATTGTCGTCGTCTTCTACACCAATGACGATATAGGAAAGGTTGTTTGGATTACTGTTGGCCAAGGCGCAGACGTGTTTCAGAAATTTCGCCTTCCCCTGCTTCTGGCCTATATCGATGATCCGTTTTTTGTCGTAAAAACTGTTCTCATCATTGTGGGCCAGCAGGTTTTTGATCAACAGCCGCTTATTGATCATGTCTTGCGGATGATGGTGCTACTGGCCTGGGCGGTTGGCATGACAACCAGGTCGGCGATGTTAACGTGGGCCGGGCGGCTTATGGCGAAAGCGATGACCTCGGCGATATCCTCAGGGGTCAGGGGTTGATACCCTTGATAGACCCCGGAAGCCCTTTGGGAATCTCCTTTAAAACGCACCTCGCTGAATTCTGTTTCCACCAGACCCGGATTGATTGCTCCTACCCGGATACCGGTTTCGTTGAGATCCATACGCAGGCCCTGGTTTATCGCATCTACGGCGTGCTTGCTGGCGCAATACACATTCCCTTTGGGATAGACCTCCTTGCCGGCGGTAGAACCGATATTGAGGATTTGGGCGTTCTCCTGTTGCTGCAGTATGGGCAGGAGTGCCCGGGTTACATAGAGCAGTCCTTTGACATTTATATCCATCATGGCATCCCAGTCGTCCGGGTTACCTTCCTGAATGGGATCAAGACCGTGGGCATTACCGGCGTTATTGATCAGGACCTCAACTGCGCTAAATTCAGGGGGAAGGCTGGCAAAGGCCGCTTCTACTGCTGCCCGATCCCGTACATCAAACACCAAGGGGTGCACCTGCTTGGGAAAGGCAGCAACCAATTCTTCAAGGCGCTCTTCCCGACGGCCACACGCAACAATTTTCCACCCCAATCGGGCCATATGGAAAGCCGTTGCCCTTCCGATTCCACTACTTGCCCCGGTGATGCATATAATTCCCATTATGTAACGTATTATTCTTGTTTGGTATTCGTGAATGTCCTGTTTTTCAAGGCTTAAGGCACCTTGTGTCCCTGGGCGGCCACCAGCAGTGAAAACCACTCCTCACGTTCCAAGGTAATTTTTGCTGCCTCCAGTGCCATGGCAATACGATCTTCCCGGGTCGTCCCAACAACCGGTCGGATGCGCGCGGGATGACGCAGTAGCCAGGCGAGTAAAAGCTGATCGGCCGTGGCTTCATATTTAGCACACAACGGGTCGAGAACCTGCCGGATTCGCTCCGTGGTTTCGGATTCTTCCCTGAAATAACTTCCCAGCGGACTCCAGGCCATCGCCGTTCGCCCGTGGAGCAAACAATCGTCGAGGGTTCCGTCGTAAAGGGCGTCCCGTGCCGTCAGGGAACACTCGAATTGATGGGCCTCCAAAGGGCTCCCCGATTCGATTAAAGCAATCTGGGATGGCGTGAAATTTGAGACCCCGAAAGCCCTGACTTTTCCCGAGCTCCTGAGCTTGTCAAAGGCCGCAGCCACTTCCTCAGGATGCATCAGAGGGCTGGGGCGATGCAGCAACAAAAGATCCAGGTATTCGGTTTCCAGATTTTTCAGGGAGGCTTCCGCGGAAGCGATGATGTACGCTGTGTCGTACTGATAGTGCTTGATGATATTGGGTCGAGCCTCGCAGGCGTACTGGATCCCGCACTTACTGATCAGACTGAATCTGTCCCTGGCAACACCGCTCGCTGTTAGGGCTTTTCCAAAGTCGGCTTCCGTGGTATAGCCGCCATAGATATCCGCATGGTCAAAGACCGTAATGCCCATATCGAGACAGCTTTCGATAAGGTCTGCCATTACCTTTGTGGAATACCCTTTGCCCCACACTCCCCAGGTCATTGTTCCGGCGATAATATCAGCCGTTTTCCAATAGTCTTGCATAGGAAGTGAAAGTAGAAATAAAATCTCTTAAAACCATTATAAAACTGGGGGTTTTGCGGATTTTTTAACCAATCATTAACAGGGGGAACTGAAATAAATTTTCAATTTGCGAGGCACAACTAAACAGCTTATTGAAACACGATTACTAAACCAATTCTATGGAAGAAACCAAGACGGTAGACATCAGCGCCGTGAATGAGAAAATTCAAGAGAGCAGCGCTTTTATCGACCTGCTGGTACAGGAGATGGAGAAATCCATTGTCGGACAGCGCCATATGGTGGAACGACTACTGATCGGCCTGCTCGGGCGCGGTCACATTCTGTTGGAAGGAGTTCCGGGTCTGGCCAAGACCCTTGCGATCAATACCCTTTCCAAGGCAGTTAAGGGAAGCTTTTCCCGAATCCAGTTTACCCCGGACCTGTTACCCGCAGATGTCATCGGGACCATGATTTACAACATAAAGGAAAACGACTTCTCGATTAAGCGCGGACCGGTTTTCGCCAACTTCATCCTCGCCGATGAGATCAACCGGGCTCCCGCCAAAGTTCAATCGGCGCTTTTGGAGGCCATGCAGGAGCGGCAGGTAACCATTGGAGACACTACCTTCCCCCTCGACGACCCATTTCTGGTTATGGCCACCCAGAACCCGGTAGAGCAGGAAGGGACCTATCCGCTGCCTGAAGCCCAGGTAGACCGTTTCATGCTAAAAACCATCATCGACTACCCGCGTTTGAGCGAAGAGCAAATGATTATTCGCCAGAACCTGCAGGGTAAACCGGCAGAGATCCGCCCGGTGGTGAGTCTGAAGCAAATTCTTCAGGGGCAGCAAATGGTGCGCGAGGTCTACATGGATGAGAAAATTGAACGCTATATCCTGGATATTGTTTTCGCCACGCGTTACCCTGAAAAATACGGGTTGTCCGAATTGAAACCACTGATCAGTTTCGGAGCCTCGCCAAGGGGTAGTATCAACATGGCCAATGCCGCAAAGTGTTACGCCTTCATCAAACGCAGGGGTTATGTGATCCCCGAGGATGTCCGTGCCATTGTTCACGATGTGCTGCGCCACCGTATCGGATTAACCTATGAGGCGGAGGCTGAAAACGTAACCACGGAAGAGATCATCAACCGTATCGTAAACGAGATCGAAGTCCCGTAAATTTTAGGTTCGGCCAACCACAAGCCAACTAAAACTGCCAACGCGCTAAACCGGGATCAGACATGGATACCAAAGAACTTCTTAGAAAAGTCCGTAAGATCGAGATCAAGACGCGGCGTCTGTCCGATCATATCTTCGGAGGGGAATACCATTCCACCTTCAAGGGGCGGGGTATGACCTTTAGTGAAGTTCGGCAGTACCAGTATGGAGACGACGTACGGGCCATAGACTGGAACGTGACCGCGCGTTACAACGAACCCTTTGTAAAAGTTTTTGAGGAGGAACGGGAACTGACCCTTATGCTCATGGTCGACGTCAGTGGTTCGGAATACTTTGGAACCGTTGCGCAATTCAAGCAGGAGGTCCTGACCGAGATTTCGGCAACCCTCGCTTTTTCGGCCTTGCAAAACAACGATAAGGTTGGATTAATCCTCTTCTCCGACGAGGTGGAATTATTTATTCCGCCTAAAAAGGGAAAGAGCCACATGCTTCGCATAATTCGCGAATTGCTGGAATTTGAGCCCTCGAGCCGCAAGACAGACCTGGCCGGGGCCCTGAAATTCCTGTCCAATGTCCTGAAGAAAAAGTCAATTGTCTTTATCCTGTCGGATTTTATGGCCGAAGACTATGACCAAACCCTCAGTATAACCGGGAAGAAACACGATGTAACCGGGATCCGGGTTTACGATCCCAAAGAGCGGGAAATACCCAATCTGGGGTTAGTACGCATGTATGATAATGAAACGGGGCGCACCCGATTGGTCAATACCCAGTCGGCTCGTTTGCGGCGCCAGTATGCCGAGCAATTCCGGGAACGGGAAAATTACTTCCGGGAAAGCTTTACCCGGGCCGGGTCCGGAAGTCTGGATTGCCGGGTAGATGAGAGTTACGTTCGTAAACTTTTAGGGTATTTCAAACAACGCGGATAGTGAACTATAACATGGACATATGGTCATTGATGGCAAGGGAAAGGCAGCGCGTCTTCCTGCTTGCCCTCTGCCTGTTGTCCCTGAGTTTGGCTCGGGCTCAGGAAGGCCCGGTAATCCGGTCCGAGGTCGATACCACGAACATCCGGATCGGGGAACAGATTCGCTTTACGGTACGGGTCGAAGCCGATACTACCGCACAGGTCATCTTTCCTGAAGGGCAGACCTTTGCCCCACTGGAAACGGTGGAAGCTCTAAAAACAGATACGACCATCCGCGACGGGCGAATGGAATTGATCAAGACCTATGCCCTGACCCAATTCGATTCCGGAAACTACCTCTTACCCACCCAGCGAATCGAAGTAGATGGGGCTGGATTTTTCACCGACTCCCTTCGGATTGCTGTCGGTGATGTTGCAGTCGATACCACGGCTCAGAAACTCTACGACATTAAGGCTTCCCGGGAAGTGGAAGCCCCACCGATGCGCTTATGGCCCTGGTTACTGGGATTGGCCGTTCTCGCACTTATTGGCGGAGGCGTTTATTATTTTTTCTTTCGGGAAAAGCCGCTGACCGAGGAAGAACAGGAGGCCCTACTTCCTCCTTACGAACGGGCGATGCTGAATCTCAAAAAACTGGAAGAATCCCCCTATCTCATACAAGACGCCTTTAAACCCTATTACACCGAACTTACTGGTATTGTCCGTTCCTATCTGGAGGAGGAAATCGAAGTAGACGCCCTGGAAAGTACCACGGACCAATTAATTACGAAGTTGGAAATTATGCGGGATGCCGGAAAGTTAAATCTGGAGCCCGGGACCCTGATCCAGTTTCAGAAAATACTGCAGACTGCAGATTTGGTTAAGTTCGCGCGTTCCCGCCCGGAAATGAAACAGGCAGAAGCCGATCGGGAGGCCATACGCAACATTGTGGAGCGCACCCATGAAGCCATCCCTGAACCGACCGAAGAAGAACTACTCCAACAGGAAGCTTATCGGGAAGCCCTGGAGGCCGAAAAACGCAAAAAGCGCCTGCGCATTGCAGGTATAAGCCTGGCTGGTGTGCTGGTCCTTGGGTTTGTCGGCGCTGTCTCCCTCTACGGTTTCCAAACCGTGAAAGAATCCATTTTTGGCAGTCCGAGCAAGTCTTTGCTGGAAGGGGAATGGATTGCGAGTTCCTACGGCTACCCCCCTATTCTCTTGGAGACCCCTGAAGTCCTACTCCGCCAGGAGGTACCCGAAGAAAGGCTGATCAAAGCCGGAATCCAGGATATGGATGTCTTCATGTTCAGCGATCCTGGGGCAGGCGTTTCCATCTTTGCCAGATCAATGGCTTTTGCCGACAGGGAAAAAGAACCCGACTTTGCGCAAAACGTCGAGGAAGTGCTGACCCAGATGGAAGCCCAGGGAGCGAAGAACCTGATCACCAAGCAGGAGGAATATGAAACCAAATCCGGGGTTAAGGGGTTAAAGGTCTTTGGAAGCGGCCGTTTTACTCTGCCCGATTCAGATGAACAGCACGAAGGCGAGTACACCATTCTAATTTTCGGCGGCAAAGGCTTCATGCAGCAAATTATCCTGTCCTGGCGCACCGACAACACCTATAACGAAGCGACGATCGAGCGTATTCTCGAAAACCTGGATGTAAAACTTTCGGTATGATCGGAGAAAACATCGCCTTTGCGAATCCGGAGTTTTTCTGGTTGCTTCTACTACTTCCGGCAGCCATCCTTTGGTACATCTTCAAACGGGAGAAATTCAGCCCGACCTTGAAAATGCCCGGGTTGAGCGGTTTTGGAAAGTCGTCCTTACTCAGCAAACTGCAGGCGCTGCCTTTTGCCCTTCGTTTATTGGCGCTGGCAGCCGTCATTACCGGCATGGCCCGGCCACAAACCCTGGATGTCAGCACCCGTACGAAGACCACGCGGGGTATCGATATTGTTATGGCCATTGACGTGAGTACAAGTATGCTTGCCCGCGACCTGAAACCAAACCGCCTGGCGGCATTGAAAGGGGTAGCGACAGAATTTATTGGTAAACGGCCGAACGACCGTATCGGACTCGTGGTCTACGCCGGTGAGAGTTATACCAAAACTCCGATTACCACGGACAAGGCTATTGTGCTGCGTGCCCTAAAAGAAATCTCCTACGGTCAGCTCAACGATGGAACGGCTATTGGGATGGGGCTGGCTACTTCAGTAAACCGTCTCAAAGACAGCAAGGCCATCTCAAAAGTTATCATCCTGCTTACCGACGGAGTGAATAATACCGGCTTTATAGAACCAAAAACAGCCGCCGACCTCGCGTTGGAGTACGGAATAAAAACCTATACCATTGGGCTTGGGACCAATGGCAATGCTCCCTCGCCTGTTGGTTATAACGCCGACGGCAGTTTCCGCTTTGGCATGCGGCAGGTGGAAATCGACGAGGCCCTGCTGCAGGAGATTGCACAGGTTACCGGGGGTCAGTACTTCCGGGCAACCGACAACGACCAGCTCGAGGCGATATACGACGAGATCAATAAGCTGGAAAAAACAGAGATTGAAGAGATCAAGTATTCCCGTTACGAGGAAAAATACCGTTCCTGGATTTTCCTGGCAGGCGGGTTATTGCTGCTCGAACTCCTCCTGAAGTTTACACTTATGCGGAGTTTTATCTGATTGGAACATGATTCAACTGGACGAAAAAATATATTTCTATCTGCTGGCGGTTATCCCGCTGATCATCCTCATGTTCGTGGGGTATCAGTTGTGGAAACGACGTGTTCAGCGACGCTTTGCCGACCCGGCCCTGCTCGACAGGCTGGCGCCGGATCGTTCCCGTTTCAAACCGGCACTAAAGCTAATTTTGTATGTGGCTGCCCTGTTCTTTTTGATTATTGGTCTGGTAAATCCAAAAATGGGCACGAAACTGGAAACCGTGAAGCGGGAAGGCGTGGATATCGTGTTTGCTGTCGATGTTTCCAAGAGCATGCTGGCCGAAGATATCGCTCCCAACCGACTGGAGAAAGCTAAGCGGCTGGTGAGCGAGATTATCAACGAACTCACCGCGGATAGGATCGGAATCATTGCCTACGCAGCGCAGGCCTACCCGCAACTGCCCATTACCACGGACTATGGTGCCGCCAAGATGTTCCTGCAAAGTATGAACACCGATATGCTTTCCTCCCAGGGAACTGCCATCGGAGAAGCCATAGAGCTTGCCACTGAATATTTCGATGATGAATTTCAGACCAACCGGGTATTGGTCATCATCTCCGATGGGGAAGACCATAGCGAAGGTGCGGTAACCGATGCTGTAGATCTGGCACGGGAAAAGGGCATCCGGGTATTTACGATAGGCGTGGGACAAACCAAAGGTGCGCCCATCCCGATCAAGCGCAACGGGGTCCTGGAGAGCCTGAAGAAAGACATGCAGGGGGAAGTGGTGATTACCAAGCTCAACCCGGATATCCTGGAAGAAATCGCCAGTGACGGAGATGGAGCCTACATAGATGGCGCGAACACGGCCGGTGCTGTGGCTGCCTTTTCAGAGATTCTGGATCGAATGGACCGCACCGAATTCGAAGCCCAGCAATTCGCCGATTTCAAAGATCAGTTTCAGTGGTTTCTCGCGGCTGCGCTGATCTTGTTATTTTTGGACCTTTTCGTTTTGGAGCGCAAAACGGCATGGCTCAGGCGCCTGGATTTATTTGACGAACGAAAAAATGCAGCATAGATGAAGCAGTTGATCCTCATTTTTGTATTTGGTTTTTCCCTCCTGGCCCACGCTCAGGAAGGCGGGGACCCCGCGCGCTCGAATTCCGGGAACCCTTCAGCAGAACAAGTACCAAATCCCGAGGCTATTCGAAGCTCCCAGGCCCTGACTGCGGAAGCCAATGAAGATCTGGCCGATAGCGATTTTGTTCAGGCCGAAGCCAAATTTCGCAGGGCGATCGCTAAAAGCGAAGCCAACAGTGCGGCTCCATACAACCTGGGGAATGCCTATTACACCGATGGAAGTTACGGCGAAGCTTTTGGACGCTACAAGGAAGCCGGAGACCGTGCCGGAGCCAAGGGCGACAAACACAAGGCCTATCACAATATGGGGAATGTCTACATGCAGCAAAAACAATATCAGAACGCTGTAGAGGCGTACAAAGAATCCCTTCGCAACGATCCCACAGACGAAGAAACCCGCTACAACCTGGCCCTCGCCAAGGAAATGCTCAAGAAAGAGCAGGAGGAGCAAAAACAGGACGACGGGGGTGAAAATGAGCAGGAGCAACAAGACCAGGATCAACAGGATCAACAAGACTCCGGAGATGAAGATGACGCTGAGGATAAGGAGAACCAGGAAGGGGATAATGGCGAATCCGATAAAGCTCAGGAAGGGGAATCGGAAGATGATATGAAGAAGGAGGAAGAAGAGAAAAAAAGCCAGAACCAGGACGAAAAGCAAGACTCCAAGGACCAGCCCAAACCTTCGGACCAGCAACCCAGGCCCAACCAGCTTTCCAAAGAGCAAATTGCAAATTTGTTGCAGGCCATGGAAAATGAAGAGAAGAAAGTAAAAGAAAAAATAGACGCCCAAAAAATTAAAGGCGGTCCACCGACTACTGAAAAGGACTGGTAAATGATTCGCAAACTGTTTCATATCTGGATTTACGCTCTCCTGTGTTTTACAGGGCCGTTATGGGCCCAGGAGGAACAGGAGGAGGTAAGCTTTGAGTTGAAGCTCAGCAAGGAGAAACTCGGGGTAAACGAGAAGCTGCGCGTGGATTTTAGCATGAACCAGGATGGGGATAATTTCATTCCCCCTGATTTCAATGGATTCCGGATAGTAATGGGCCCCACCCAGGCGGTGAGTTCTACCTTCGCCAACCGAAAGCGGTATTATTCCAAAACCTATTCCTATATCCTGGCTCCTGAATCTAAAGGGACTTTTACCATCGGACAGGGAACCATCGTTATCGCCGGGAATACCTATAAAACCATCCCTAAGAAAGTAGTGGTTACCGACGCGGTGGATACCCCGAACGCTCCACCTACCGTTGCAGATATAGCCGATGAAAATCTTCACCTGGTTGCCGAAGTCTCTGATACCAATCCCTATCTGAACGAACCCATCAGTGTGGTCTACAAGTTGTATTTCCGCAATTCGCTGGTGGTAACCAACTTCGATTTTCTCGATAATCCCAAGTATAACAACTTTTGGAACCAGGAAATCCCGTTCAGCAAATACCGTATTGAAAACGGGATGTATCAGGGGCAGCCGGCATATTTCATCGTAATCAAGCGCATGGTACTTTACCCCCAGAAAAGTGGGGAACTCGAGATCGAGCCTATGGTGTTGAAGGTTAATCTTGAGGTACCTACCGAACGGCGCAACTTCTTTGGGGAACGCCTCTATGCGAGCACAGAAAAGACGGTTTCAGCAGGGAAACGCCTCATTCAGGCCAAGCCCCTGCCCGAAGAAGGGAAGCCGGAAGACTTCAGCGGAGCTGTGGGAGATTTTGAGTTCACCGTAGACGTTAGCCGCCGGATCCTCAACGCTTCCGAATCCCTTCAGGCGAAGGTTCGGGTAAAGGGATCGGGAAATCTCAAACTGTTCGAATTGCCCAAGCTCAACCTCCCAAGCGCTTTGGAAGTCTATGAACCCGAATTTGAGGAAGAGGTCCGGACAACGCTTTCGGGCATGCGTGGGGAAGTCAGTGAAAATTATACCATCGTGCCGAGCTACCGGGGGAAGTATCCCATTCCGGAAATCAGCTTTAGTTATTTTAATCCGAGAACCCAGCGATATGAAAGGCGCTCCTCCAATGAGCTGACTATTGAAGTCGCCGAGGGACCCACCGCAGTACCTACCCCGGGAACACCTCCTGCGGTAAGCACCCGGACACCAGTGGTGAGCTCGGATCAGTTTCACTTTATCAAGTTGCGGCCTAATCTGGAACCCAGGGCCTGGACCCCGTTCTTCGGGACAAGTACCCACTGGATTTCCTGGCTGGGACCCCTGGCGCTGATTCCACTTTTCCTCCTGGTCAGAAAAAGACGGGAGAAATCACAGCAAGATGTGGAGGGCAACAAGATCCGGAGAGCCAACCGCCTGGCGCGCAAATACCTTTCTGCCGCACGCAAAACCCTGGGAGACAAAGAGGCCTTTTACGTGGCTTTGGAAAAGGCGCTTCACAATTACCTGAAAGCCCGCCTTAAAATTGAAACCTCGGAATTCAGCAAAGACAAAATCCGGGAATTGCTCAGTAGTCGCGGAGCCGATGATGCCGTTATCGGCGAATTCCTCGGGCTTTTGGAGAACTGTGAGATGGCCCGGTACAGCCCCTTTTCCAGGGTGCAAATGGAACAGGATTACGAAACGGCCAGCCAGGTCATTAATGCCCTTGATAAAAATCTGTAGCATGCGTAACCTCCTCTTCATAGCGCTCCTTATATGCCTGGTTGTTCCGGACTCCCTACGGGCAAGTCAGGGGGACAGTAATTTTGAAAAGGCTACGGAAGCCTACAATTCCGGATCCTATCAGGAAGCGCTCGGGTACTATGAAGAGATTCTGAAATCCGGAAAACATTCCGCTGCCCTATATTTTAATATGGGGAATGCCCACTACAAGCTCGGCGATATCGCCCCGAGTATCTACTACTTCGAAAAGGCCCTTTTATTGGATCCTGCAGATCAGGAAATCAAATCCAACCTGGCCTTTGCCCAAAATATGACCGTCGATGCCATACAACCCATTCCGGAGACCGAAATTGGGCGCGCCTTCCGAGGACTGATCGGTAGTCTTAGCATGGATCAGTGGGCAATTGTCGGAATTGTCCTGATGTCGCTATTTGTAATCGCATACCTGCTATACTTTGGTCTGTCCCAGCCCAACCTGAAACGCATTTCGCTTATCGCAGGATTTTTTATGCTGGTCCTCTCCCTGTTGAGTACTGCAGCGGCCTACCTGAGTTACAATGCCTACCTTCAGGACCAGCCCGCGATTATCTTTAGCGAAGTGGTAACCGTCCGCGCAGAACCCAATGATAACGCCTCGGAAGCCTTCCTCCTCCATGAAGGCACCAAAGTGCAGGTGCTCGATTCCCTGACCACCTGGAAAAAAATTGAACTGGCCGATGGTCAAACCGGCTGGATGCCTGCCGAAGGGCTTCGGCAATTGAAGGATTTTTAGCACTTCTTGCGAAGTATTCAGGACTCCTGCCGGGTAATCTTTGTATATTACCTCTTTATTTAAGTCTTAGCCACCTACAACCTAATACCAACTTTATGTTCGCATCGCTTCGGCGGGACCTCCCCGCAAGTATCGTAGTCTTTTTTGTAGCGATCCCGCTCTGTCTCGGGATTGCCCTGGCCAGTGGAGCCCCATTGTTTTCCGGCTTGATTGCAGGGATTATCGGGGGGATTGTCGTAGGCTCATTAAGCGGATCCGAGATCGGAGTTAGCGGACCGGCCGCAGGTCTGGCTGCCATTGTGCTCAGTGCTATTGGAGCCCTGGGTGGCTGGGAGAATTTCTTGGTTGCCGTTGTGCTCGGAGGGGCCATTCAAATTTTGTTCGGTGTCCTGAAAGCCGGAATTATCGGGTATTATTTCCCGTCTTCTGTGATTAAGGGGATGCTTACCGGAATTGGTATCATCATTATCCTGAAACAGATCCCGCACTTCTTCGGATACGATGCAGATCCGGAAGGAGATTTTGCCTTCTCCCAGGTCGATGGCGAAAATACGTTTTCGGAGCTTTTTAATATTGTAGATAACATTTCCCCCGGGGCAACCCTGATTGCCCTGATAGCGATGGCGATCCTGATCCTCTGGGAAAAGGTGCTTTCCAAGAAAGCTAAGATTTTTCAACTCATCCAGGGACCCTTGGTTGCTGTTGTAACCGGAATTATTTTTTACGTACTGACGCGTTCCCACGAAACCCTGGCGATCGCTACAGAACACCTGGTTAGCGTACCAGTTCCTGAAGATGCTGCCTCCTTTTTCGGGCAATTCCAGTTCCCGAATTTCGGGGTAATTACCAACCCCGCCATTTGGGTTACCGCATTTACCATTGCGCTGGTGGCCAGTCTGGAAACCCTGCTCTGTGTTGAGGCGACCGATAAATTAGATCCGGAGAAACGGGTAACCCCGACCAACCGGGAATTGTTGGCCCAGGGTACTGGGAATATATTGTCCGGCCTGATCGGCGGGCTCCCAATAACCCAGGTAATTGTCCGCAGTTCGGCGAACATCCAGTCGGGTGGAAAAACAAAAGCCTCTGCGATCATTCACGGAATCTTCCTGTTGCTTTCCGTAATGCTGATTCCCACCTTGCTGAATCTCATTCCGCTCTCTGTTCTGGCCGCTATACTGTTTCTGGTAGGCTATAAACTGGCCAAGCCCCAGCTATTCAAAGAAATGTACCACAAGGGCTGGAAGCAATGGGTGCCTTTCGTGGTAACCGTTGTTGGAATTGTCTTTACAGACTTACTCATCGGTATAGGCCTTGGGTTGGCTGTTGGAATCGTGGTAATCCTGATCAAGAGTTACCAGAATTCCCACTTCCTGCACATTAAAACCCCGGACTCCGGCGGACACCATTTGCAGATGACCCTGGCCGAAGAAGTAACTTTCTTTAACAAGGGTGCCATCCTGAAGGAATTGGATGCCATTCCGGAAGATTCTTTCCTGGAATTGGATGTGCGCAAAACACGGTATCTGGATAATGACATCATTGAAATCCTGGAAGACTTTGCCTTTAAAGCGAAAAATCGCAATATTAATATCAAGTTGATCTCCGAGCGGGGGACTGTAGAGAATCCGCCGAGTTATATCGAATTCTTCAAGCTGGAGAAACCCCCTAAAACCTAAAATAAACATCCATGATTGCACATACTAAAGAGTCCCAGGACCAGATTAGCCCTTCAGGCGCCATTGCCCTGCTTCAAGAGGGCAACCAGAGATTTGTACAACGTAAACTGGCAGATCGCGATCTGCTCGAACAGGTTAAGCAAACTGCCGATGGACAGTACCCTTTTGCAACTATCCTGAGTTGTATCGATTCCCGGGTAAGCGCAGAGTTGGTCTTTGATCAGGGGGTTGGGGATATTTTCAGCGCCCGGGTGGCCGGGAATATCGTCAATGAAGATGTCCTGGGTAGTATGGAATTTGCCTGCAAACTTGCCGGCACCAAGGTGGTGGTGGTTTTGGGGCACACGGCCTGCGGTGCTGTAAAAGGTGCCTGCGACGATGCCCGCCTGGGAAATCTCACGGCCCTGGTATCCAAAATCAAACCGGCCGTCCATGCCGTTAAGGAACCCGAAGATGAAGCGCTGCGAAATTCTAAAAATGCTTCTTTTGTCGATACGGTAGCCGAAACCAATGTCCGCCTTACCCTCGACAACATCCGGAAACAAAGTGCCGTCCTCAAAGAAATGGAGGATAACGGAGAAATCAGTATTGTCGGAGCCATGTACGATATCGCTACAGGCAAGGTCTCCTTCATGGCCTGATCCGTACCCTGCGGACAAGCTGCACTTTCGCTGTTGCGGTTTAAAGAAATGTTTACCTTTGTCGCTGCCTTGAAAAGAGGCCAGATGCCTGGGAAGCTATGATTGAGCAATTACAGCAACACATAAAAGAGGTAGAAGCCTTTACCGCCAAAACGGAAGCCGAAATTGAGGAGTTCCGCATCAAGTATTTGGGTAAAAAGGGTGTCCTGACCACATTCTTTGCGGAGTTAAAGAATGTACCCCCTGCCGAAAAAAAGGAATTCGGGCAAACGGTAAACGCACTGAAACAGGCAGCAACCGAGAAAGTAGCCGCTCTGAAGGCTACTGCTGGTTCGTCTAAGGCCAGGCAAACCCAATACGGGGATTTAACGCGCCCCGGTGAGCCGCTACCTCTGGGATCTGCCCATCCAATATCCATTGTTCGCTCCCGAATCATCGATATCTTTTCCCGAATTGGTTTTACCGTTTCCGAAGGACCTGAAATCGAAGACGACTGGCATAATTTTACGGCACTGAACCTTCCGGAATACCATCCGGCCCGGGACATGCAGGATACGTTCTTCCTGCAAACCGACCCGGATATCCTGCTGCGTACCCATACCTCTTCTGTACAGGTCCGCTACATGGAAAACCACAAACCGCCCATCCGGACCATTTCTCCCGGACGCGTGTACCGAAATGAGGCCATATCGGCGCGTTCCCATTGTTTTTTCCATCAGGTGGAGGGCCTTTACATCGATAAGGGGGTTTCCTTCGCAGATTTAAAACAGACCCTGCAGTATTTTACCCAGGCGTTGTTTGGCAAGTCCCGTATTCGCCTTCGGCCTTCCTACTTTCCCTTTACCGAACCCAGTGCAGAAGTCGATGTTTACTGGGGTCTGGAAACTGAAACGGATTATAAGATGACCAAGGGAACCGGATGGCTCGAAATCATGGGCTGTGGGATGGTCGATCCCAATGTCCTGGACAATTGCGGGATCGATTCCAAAACCTACTCCGGCTATGCCTTTGGGATGGGGATAGATCGTATTGCCCTCCTACTTTATCAAATTCCGGATATTCGTCTGCTGAGTGAAAACGATATGCGTTTCCTCAAGCAATTCAAGAGCGCGCCCTAGACTCAGCGCAAGGGAAAGCCTTTAGCAGCCCACCAGGGGTGTACTTCAATTACCAAACGCCCGGCCTTAACCATAGGGTCGGCATTGGCAAGACTATCCGCCATGGCCAGGGTAGGTACATTGTAAATCGTTATTCCCCGGATATCGCCATCATCCCCGAAGGGCCCTGAAATGTCGGCGTAGCCGAGCTCATACATTTTCGAAAGGTGATCCATATGGAGGATCTGGAGGCTATCTGCTTCCGCATCGGTTTGGGAGCGGGACGGCCCGCGTTTTAAAAAAGCGATATAATACTGTTGCATCAAGACGGTATCCCCGCTGGCTTCATCGATATAATCAAAGATTTCAAAGCCTTCCGACTTTAACCGTGCGCTAAGGGCGGCATAAGATTCCCCCGTGGTGCTGACGCCATCCTGCTTGCCCAGCTGTTGATCCACAACTTCAGCTTCAGATTGAGGATCAGCATTGGTTTCTGTGGCCTGCTGCCCGCAACTGCCCAGCAGGAGCAGGATTGCAACAGCTCCGATCAGTACTTTTATTTGTTCCATGTGGTATACGGTTTTATGCTTAATTGCGAATTGTAATAGGCCGGATCGCCGGTAACTTCCTCATCGATCCAATCCGGTAAGGCTACCTCCTGGGCTTCACTGGAAAGCTCCACTTCCGCCAGGACCAGGCCCTCATTCTGATCGTGGAATTCATCGACCTCGAAGTCCAACCCCTCAAAAGGTACCCGATAGCGGGTTTTGTGGATAGCCCCTGGCAGGCAAATTTCCAGCAAGGTCTCGGCCTCTTCTCCCGAAATGGGAAACTCCCACTCCCGCCGTGTTGTTCCGCCTGCCTCAGTAATTCCTTTGATAGTCAGCCAACCCCGATCGTCTATCTTCCGAACGCGAACCGTTCGCTCCGGGTCAGTACTCAGGAAGGCCTGTACCATTTCCAGGGTGTGGGAGGCCATAGATTTGAAGGCTTCCCCCCGGACCAAAAATTTACGTTCAATTTCCAGATGCATCGATGGAATTAAATAAACTGGTCTTGAGTTCAATATACCGTAATTTTGGGTATGGCTGAGGAAAGTCGCAAGATAATCCATGTAGATATGGACGCCTTCTACGCCTCCGTAGAACAATTGGATAATCCCGAACTGAAAGGGAAACCACTGGCCGTGGGCGGTGGGGGCGCCCGTGGGGTGGTCGCTGCTGCGAGTTATGAAGCGCGCAAATTCGGGGTCCATTCCGCTATGAGCGGTCAACTGGCTCGTAAGAAGTGTCCTGAGCTCATCTTTGTAAGTCCCCGATTCAACCGGTACCGCGAGATTTCTCATAGCATCCGGGAGATCTTCTTTGAATATACCGACCTGGTAGAACCCCTCTCCCTCGATGAAGCCTATCTCGATGTTAGCCAGAATAAAACCGGGATGCCCTCGGCTACCCTGCTCGCCCGGGAAATCCGGCAACGGATCCTGAAAACCACCGGGCTTACCGCGTCGGCGGGAATCTCTGTAAATAAGTTCCTGGCTAAGATTGCCAGTGATGTAAACAAACCCAACGGGCAAAAGACAATTCCTCCTGAAGAAGTCCATGATTTCCTAATGCAACTGGAAGTCCGGAAATTTTTCGGTGTTGGCAAGGTTACCGCTGAGAAAATGTACCGCCTGGGCATCTTTACCGGGGCCGATCTCCACAGTAAGGACGAGGACTTTCTAACTACCCATTTCGGGAATAGCGGGGCACACTACTATAAGGTGGTGCGGGGAATCCACAACAGCCCGGTTCAACCCAGCCGTATTCCCAAGTCTATTGGGGCGGAACGCACCTTCCGGGAGAATCTGAGCAGCGAAATTTTTATGTTGGAAAAACTCGAGGGTATTGCGGAGGAGCTGGAAAAACGCCTGGGATCGAAGGACCGGGCCGGAAAGACGATTACGCTCAAGATCAAATACTCGGATTTTCAATTGCAGACCCGCTCGCACACCGGGGGGCATTTTGTGTCGAAAAAAGCAGAGATTCTGGCCATTGCACGGGAACTGCTATACCAACAACCCCTCCGGGAATCGGTTCGGCTGCTGGGAATCTCACTCTCCAATCTCAATACGGAGCAAGACTCGTCTGCCCCTGCAGCGGAAGATGTCTCCGTGCAACTGCGCTTCGACTTTTAACCTTAAGTCGTTGCGGAATACTGCCTTTATCAGACCGGGCAGGATTCGATTTCGGTAACCCTCAGGGTATTGACCATCCCCTTATCCTTGATGGGCATTGCCGCCAGGCTAATAAGCATGTCTCCTACATCGAGAAATCCTTTTTTACAGGCAATGGCATTCACATCTTCGATGGTTTCATCCGTAGAGACAAAGCGGTCGTAATAAAATGCCTTTACCCCCCACAAGAGGTTGAGCTGGGAAAGGATAGCCTTGTTCGAAGTAAATACCAGGATGTGTGCGCTTGGGCGCCAGGCAGAAATCTGGAAAGCGGTGTACCCGCTATTAGTCAGGGTCGAAATGGCTTTGGCCCCAATTTCATTGGCCATTAAGGCTGCGTGATAACAAACCGATTTGGTTATGTAGCGGACGGTTCGGATCTGCGGTGGATCATGAGGCACCTTAATGAGCTCGGATCCCTCTACGCTTTTAAGAATACTGGTCATTTTTTCAATAACCTGCACCGGGTAGTTCCCCACAGAGGTTTCTCCGGAAAGCATCACGGCATCGGCCCCATCCATTACGGAGTTAGCCACATCATTGACCTCGGCGCGTGTCGGGGTCAGGGAGGTAATCATCGTTTCCATCATTTGGGTTGCGATGATGACCGGAATCCGCGCTTTCTTGGCCCGGATAACCAGGCGCTTCTGTATCAAGGGCACTTCCTGGGCAGGAACCTCGACTCCGAGGTCGCCCCGGGCAACCATAAGTCCGTCGCAATAGGCTACGATTTTGTCGATGTTTTCAACCGCTTCGGGCTTCTCTATTTTGGCAATAATCGGAATCTTGTGTTCCGCATGCTCCTCGATGAGTTTTTGCAGGTCCATCAGGTCCTCGCTATGCCTTACGAATGACAACGCCATCCAGTCTACCTTAAGGGAACAGGCAAAAATGGCATCCTTGACATCTTTTTCGGTCAGCGCCGGCAAGGAGATATTGGTGTTGGGCAGGTTAACCCCTTTCTTGGATTTCAACGGGCCTCCCTGAACTACTTTAGCAACTACCTTTTCCTTTTTGTCGGTGGATTCAATCTCAAAAATGAGCTTCCCATCGTCCAGTAATACGCGTTCTCCGGGTTTTACATCCTGGGGGAAACTTTCGTAATTCATGTAGACCTCTTCGGCATTTCCTTCAAAAGGCTTCCCGGTACGGAACGTTATGGTATCTCCCGGCGAAACAACCACCTCCCCGGACATTACCCCTACCCGGAGTTTTGGCCCCTGAAGGTCGGCCAGAATTGCCGTATACAACCCGAGTTCTTCGCTCAGGGCGCGAATCATTTCGACTCGCTCCCGGACATCGTCGTAATTGGCATGGGAAAAATTGATCCGGAATACGTCAACACCGGCCAGGATCATGGCTTTTAGCGTCTCTTTATCACTGGTCGCTGGCCCTAAGGTGGCAACGATCTTGGTCTTTTTCTGGTTTGGCATGTGCTGCTATAGAATTAGATTTAGTTTGGACTTAAGCCCGTCGGGCTCAAGGGCATAGGCAGTCGTCAATTGGGGCAGGGATCGGAGGCTTTCGTGTACCTGGCTCTCAGAAACATCGCCCTCGATCTTCAGGAAGTAATCCACATTCTTACGCTCCGGGATCAGGTAGTGGCGCCTCGCTGCACCAGCTTCTGAAAATAACCCTCCGGTCTGCTGGGTTTCCAGGATATCGGCCCGATTTGCAAAGAGGGTCCACTCCCGCTGATTGACCTCATCATCCCAATGAAAGAACGGAAAGGCCACATCTGAGGCCAACTCCAAATCCTCCTTATACCTCGAAAGCCGTAAACCGCACCCGAGGTTCAGGTGATAGGCCAAGGCGTAATCCTCCAGATTACTATGTAAGGCGAACAAGGTAAAGGAAGTTTCCTCTAACAGGTCCTCCCATATCGAATGCGTTGTGCCCATTTGCCTCATTGACGAATCTCAAATATACAGGATATGACTGATTTCACCTAGAAGGGCGGCACTCAGGCCTTTATGAAATTGTAATTATTTGTCGATTTTTTCCTGGAGGGCGAAGTAAGCCCGCTTGGAAGCCTTCTCTTCGGCTTTCTTTTTGGAAGTGGCACGCGCCTTTGCCATCATCCTGCCGTCGATTCGCAATTTTACAGCAAAATGTTTGATCGGGTCGTTTCCACTGTCCTCATAAACCTCAAAATCGAATTCCTTTTTCTGCTTCTGGCACCATTCGATGACCAGGCTTTTATAACTGATCACCTGACCCTCGAGTTGTTCAATATCCACGTAAGGCTCAATAACCCGGCTATTGATGAACTTCTCGCAGTAGCTGTACCCGCGGTCCAGGTAAATGGCCCCAACCAGGGCCTCGAAGACATTGCCGTGGATGTTTTCCCCAAAATGTGTTTTGGGTATCCGGCTTTCCACATACTGCAACAGGCCCAGGTCCTTCCCCAGTTCATTGAGGTGCTTCCGGCTTACGATCTTGGAACGCATCTTGGTTAAATACCCTTCATCCCCTGCCGGTACCTCTTTAAAGAGGTGTTTTGAAATTATCGTGCCCAGCATGGAGTCTCCCAGGAATTCCAGGCGTTCATAATTCATCGGATTCCCTTTCTTGTCCTTCTTATTGGCCGATCGGTGCAGGAAAGCACGCTTGTATATATCGAGCTTGCGGGGCTTAAATCCGAGTATTCTGCTGATTCCCAAAAAAAAATCCCCATCCGCTTTGGAATGGGAATTAAAGATGTTTCCGGGAAACGTCATGCTATGAATCAGGATAGTTTCTTAAACAAAACACAGGCGTTGTGACCGCCGAAACCAAAGGTATTACTCATGGCTACATTTACCTCCCGGGCCTCCGCCTTATTGAGCGTCAGGTTCAGGGTGGGATCAATATTCTCGTCTACTACCGAGTGATTAATGGTCGGTGGCACCAGGCCGTGTTCCATGGCCAGGATAGAAGCAATGGCTTCAATAGCTCCCGCGGCCCCCAGTAAGTGACCGGTCATGGATTTGGTGGAATTGATATTGATGTTCGAAGCGTGTTTGCCGAAAACCTGTGAAATCGCTTTCAATTCGGCAACATCTCCCAAAGGCGTTGAGGTACCATGGGTATTGATGGCATCTACTTCTTCGGGAGCTACCCCGGCATCCCGAAGGCAGTTCTTCATTACTTGAACCACTCCGATTCCATCCGGATGGGGAGCGGTCATATGATAGGCATCGCTGGAGAGTCCCCCTCCCGCAACTTCTGCATATATCTTGGCTCCACGTGCCTTAGCATGTTCGTACTCTTCCAGGATCAGGGCTCCTGCCCCCTCTCCAAGTACAAAACCGTCGCGGGTAGCGTCGAAAGGCCTGGAGGCTGTCTCCGGGCTTTCATTTCGGGTGGAAAGCGCATGCATGGCATTAAACCCGCCCATTCCCGCTATCGTTACTGCCGCTTCACTTCCTCCTGTAACCACTACATCGCAGTGGCCCAATCGGATATAATTCAGCGCATCAATCAGGGCATTTGCTGAGCTTGCGCAGGCAGAAACGGTGGTATAGTTCGGTCCCATAAACCCGTGTTTGATGGAGATATTACCCGGGGCAATATCGGCGATCATTTTCGGGATAAAGAAGGGATTAAAGCGGGGAGTTCCATCTCCGGAGGCAAAGTTCAGGACTTCGGTCTGGAAGGTTTCCAAACCTCCGATCCCGGCTCCCCAGATTACCCCCACGCGAAACTTGTCTATGTGCTCAAGATCCAGGCCAGCATCGGCAATGGCTTCGTCTGAAGAAACCAGAGCATACTGGGCAAAACGGTCTAGTTTGCGAGCTTCCTTTCGGTCAAAAAAGTCATTGGGGTCGTAGCCCTTGAGTTCGCAGGCGAACTTGGTTTTGAACTTTTCGGTGTCAAAATAGGTAATGGGAGCGCATCCGCTGACGCCATTTTTAAGGCCTTCCCAATAGGCGTCCTTATTATTTCCGATAGGTGTCAGGGCTCCCAGTCCGGTAACCACTACTCGTTTTAACTCCATGAAGAGATTTCGTTTAGATGGCGCGTTAACCTAAGCGTAAATTAAAAAAAATTATCCATGCAGCCTGATCACCGCATGGATAATTGTTAATTCGTATGTGAGCGAAACATGTAGTTACTTGGCCTCCTCTATGTAGCTGATGGCCTGTCCTACAGTTGCAATGTTTTCTGCTTGATCGTCAGGGATCTGGATGTCGAATTCTTTTTCAAATTCCATGATCAACTCTACTGTGTCGAGGGAATCTGCACCCAGGTCGTTCGTAAAGCTAGCTTCAGCAACAACTTCATTCTCGTCTACACCGAGCTTGTCCACTATGATAGCCTTTACTCGTGATGCAATGTCTGACATATTGTTTGGTTTTAAAATTTAAATTGATGGCAAAAATAAGAAACTCTTGGATTAAATACAGAAAATCCCGCTAAAATGTACTCCAAATTACCCATATAAACAACAAGAATACTACTTTTAGTCCCGAATATACAGCCTTCCCGCCCATGTCCGATCCCATCAAAAACATTGTCCTATTTGCATCAGGATCAGGAAGTAATGTGGAAAATATTGCGGATTACTTCCGCGACAACAACCAGGTTCGAATCGCCGGAGTGCTCTGCAACAAAACCAATGCGGGTGTTATTGAGCGGTGCCACCGCCTGAAAATCCCCCTGTACTGCTTTAATCGGGAAGCCTTTAAGGAAGAATCCGGGCTACTTGCATTGCTTAAAGGTCTGAACCCCGACCTCCTTGTCCTTGCGGGCTTTCTCTGGAAAATACCCGAGCGTTTCGTCAGGGAATTTCCCAACCAAATAATCAATATTCATCCTGCCTTACTCCCTAAATACGGTGGCAAAGGCATGTATGGCGCCCACGTTCACCAGGCAGTTAGCGAGGCTGGAGACACGGCTACGGGCATTACCATCCACTGGGTTAATGCCGCTTATGATGAGGGTAATATCATTCGGCAGGAACATGTGAACATAAAGGCCGGGGAGGATCCCGACCGCATCGCAGCCAAGGTGCACGAGCTGGAATACACCTATTATCCGCAAGTTATTGCCGAATTATTGTTTAGCGATGGCCGTCAAGAATAAATACTACACCATCTGGAACGGCGACAAGCCTGGCATTTATACCGGTTGGGAAAACTGCAAAAAACAAATAAAAGGCATCAAAGGGGCCCAGTACATGGGTTTCCCCACGCGGGCTGCCGCCCAAGAGGCACTTGATAAAGGATACAAAGCTGCCCTTGCTGCGCGCAAGAAGGCAAAAAAACCCAACCCTGCAGACTTAAAAAAATACGGCCAGCCCAATATGAACTCCATTGCTGTGGATGCCGCCTCCAGCGGGAATCCTGGCAAAATGGAATATCAGGGTGTGGTAACCGGAACGGGAAAAAGGCTTTTTCATCAGGGGCCATTTGAAGAAGGAACGAACAACATTGGTGAATTTCTTGCCATTGTCCACGGCCTGGCCTTCCTCCAGCAACATAAAAGCGATCGGCTAATTTATACCGATTCGCGTACGGCAATGAGTTGGGTACGTAAAAAACACTGCAATACCAAACTGGAACGCAGCGAACAGAATGCCCCGCTTTTTGAACTTATCACAAGGGCCGAGACCTGGCTCAAGACCAATACCTACCCCAACAAAATAGTCAAGTGGGAGACCAAAGCCTGGGGAGAAATCCCGGCAGATTTCGGACGGAAATGATCCCATTGTAAAAGCGTATATTTGCAGCAAAATTTAAGCGCCGCGAATGGGCAAACTTCTGATTGTGGGCACACTGGCTTTTGACGCTATTGAAACGCCTTTCGGAAAAACTGATAAAATACTAGGGGGAGCCGCTACATTTATTGGCCTGGCCGCTTCCCACTTCAAAACCGACGCCGCCATCGTTTCCGTTGTGGGCGACGATTTTCCACCTGTATACCTGGATCTGCTCAAGGACCGGGGTATCGATCTCAGTGGGGTAGAAATCGTCAATGGGGGTAAAACCTTTTTCTGGAGTGGTCGTTATCACAACGATCTCAACAAGAGGGATACCCTGGTTACCGAACTCAATGTCCTCGCTGATTTTGACCCGCAGGTTCCCGAAGATTACCGCGATGCAGATATCCTAATGCTGGGTAACCTGCATCCCCAGGTACAACTTCAGGTAATCGAACAGATGGAACCCAGCCCCAGGCTGGTTGTACTGGATACCATGAATTTTTGGATGGAGCACACCTGGGATACCTTAATGGAAGTCATCAGTCGCTGCGATGTAATCACGATCAACGACGAGGAAGCCCGGCAACTCAGTGGGGAATATTCCCTGGTCAGGGCCGCCACTAAAATCTCAGCGATGGGACCGCGGTTTGTCGTAATCAAGAAAGGAGAGAACGGGGCCCTGCTGTTTGAGAACGACCGGATCTTCTTTGCTCCGGCCCTGCCCCTCGAAGAAGTCTTTGACCCTACCGGGGCCGGGGACACCTTTGCCGGAGGATTTGCGGGTTACCTGGCACAATCCGGGAATTTGTCCTTTGACCAGCTTAAAAACGCGATTATCCATGGCTCTAACCTGGCCTCTTTTTGCGTAGAACGATTTGGAACGGAACGCTTGCAGGAAGTAACCCCAGGCGAGCTGGCTGAAAGGTTAGCGGCTTTCCGCGAACTAACCCAATTTGATATCGAGATTGAACCCTAACCGGCCACAGGCTAAATTGACATTATTGCGAGCATGAGCGACGCCATCAAACACGAATGCGGGATCTCATTAATCCGCCTTCTTAAACCCCTCGAATACTATCAGGAAAAATATGGTACGGCCTTTTACGGGGTAAACAAAATGTACCTGATGATGGAAAAGCAGCACAATCGCGGTCAGGACGGTGCGGGCTTTGCGAGCATCAAACTGGATATGGCTCCCGGCCAACGCTACATGAGTCGGGTACGGTCAAATGCCTCTCAGCCGATCCAGGATATCTTTGACCAGATCAACGCACGGATCAATACGGCCCTGAAAGAAAACCCGGACCGCACTACCGATACACAATGGCAAAAGGAGCATATTCCCTATGTAGGGGAACTACTCCTCGGACATGTGCGCTACGGCACCTTTGGGAAAAACAGTATCGAGAGTGTTCACCCTTTCCTCCGCCAAAACAACTGGATGCACCGGAACCTGATCGTTGCAGGGAATTTCAACATGACCAATGTCCGGGAACTTTTTGACAACCTCGTGACCCTGGGTCAGCATCCTAAGGAAATGGCCGACACCATTACGGTGATGGAGAAAATCGGACACTTTCTGGACGATGCCGTAGCCAAGCTTTACAAGCAAATCAAGAAAGAGGGATTCACCAAGCTCGAAGCAACCCCGCTTATCGCAGAACGACTCAAATTGGGGAAAATCCTGAGAAAATCGTCTAAGAACTGGGATGGCGGATACGCCATGGCCGGTTTGGTGGGCCATGGGGATGCCTTTGTCCTCAGGGATCCATCCGGGATTCGCCCTGCCTATTACTATCAGGACGACGAAGTGGTTGTGGTTGCCTCAGAACGGCCGGCGATTCAAACCGTTTTCAATACCTCTTATGACCAGGTAAAGGAGTTGCCTCCGGGAGCAGCCGTGATCGTCAAAAAAGACGGCGGGCTTTCCGTCGAGCAAATCCAGGAACCCAGACAGCGCAAAGCCTGTTCTTTTGAACGCATATATTTCTCACGTGGTAACGACAAAGAGATCTACGAAGAGCGTAAAGAACTGGGGCGGTTGCTATTTCCACAAATCCTGAAGGCTATTGACGAAGATTTGCGGCACACGGTATTCTCTTACATCCCCAACACGGCGGAAACTTCCTTTTTGGGAATGCTGCGGGAAGCTCAGAATTACCTCAATGCGAAAAAGGAAGAACAAATCCTGGCCCGGGGACCTGAGATGACCCGTGAGGAACTTCACGAGATCCTGGATGTTCGGCCCCGGATCGAAAAAGTAGCGATCAAAGATGCCAAGCTGAGGACCTTTATCACTCAGGATAGCAGCCGGGACGATCTGGTCGCCCACGTTTACGATATTTCATACGGTTCTGTAAACCCCGGCGATTATCTGGCGATTATAGACGATAGTATTGTTCGGGGAACCACCCTGAAAAAAAGTATCCTCCGTATTTTGGACCGCTTGGGCCCTAAAAAGATCATTGTCATTTCCTCTGCTCCTCAAATCCGTTATCCGGATTGTTACGGAATCGATATGGCAAAGCTGGAAGACTTCATCGCCTTCCGGGCTGCCTACGCGCTGCACCAGGATCGGGGCACGACAGAGGTCATCGAAGACATATACAAGCAGTGCCAGGCGTCTGCTGAAGAGGCAGAACCAGAAAATTTTGTCAAGGCATTCTACGAACCGTTTACCGCTGAGGAATTATCCGTTAAGATCGCAGAATTACTCAGTCCTACTGAAATAAAAGCTGAGGTGCAGATAATCTACCAAACCATCGAAAACCTGCACCAGGCTTGCCCGCATAACCTGGGCGACTGGTACTTTACCGGTGATTATCCTACACCCGGCGGAAACCGCGTGGTAAACCGTGCGTTTATGAATTTTTACGAGGGGAAAAATCAACGAGCGTACTAGAAAAATCGATGAAATGCACAAAAAACTGCATTTCATCGATAAAATTCACCTTTAATCGGATTAATCGACCTATCCGGAGCAACCCTGCATACCTTAGAAATGCCATAGCATAAGTAGGTTAAGTTCATGGTAAGATTTGGGGCAAAAAAGGTGGAGTTTCTCCACCTTTTTTATTTTCTGAACCCCGCGCACCCTTTGGCCTTCTTACATTTTTTGCGCGTAATTTCCACAACAAAAAATACCGGTTCTTACATATTGTATTGGGATCGGGTCATTCATCGGTTTTCTCCCCCGTTTATCCAAAACCTTTTCGGCATCCGGAAGCCCGCCTTATTTTCGGATCACCATAGCATAAGTAGGTTAAGTTCATGGTAAGATTTGGGGAAAAAGGCAAGGGATAACCTTGCCTTTTTTATTTGTTGATACCCAAAGAATTAACGCCTCTGTAGTCCGTTTCGACTTAAATTACCGCAGCTGACAAGGGGCGAAGAACTTAAAATTTCCCTTAATTTCTTTGTTATTTCTCTTAATACCAGTAATTTAGTCCCTGCCATAGCATAAGTAGGTTAAGTTTATGGTAAGATTTGGGATGAAAAGGGTGGAGCTTGCTCCGCCCTTTTCTATTTAAGGTATCGCATAAAAAAACCCCGAGGGAATACCCCGGGGTTTTCTCTTTAAGCGGTATTGTTCTATTTATGACTGGCGTACTCAGCAGAAACCTTATCCCAGTTGACGACGTTGAAAAATGCCGCAATATAATCCGGGCGACGATTCTGATAGTTCAGATAATAGGCGTGTTCCCAAACATCAATCCCGAGGATTGGGTAGCCCTCACATCCTACACCGGGCATTAGTGGATTGTCCTGGTTTGGTGTTGAGCAAACTTCCAATTTACCTCCAGGGTGGACGCATAGCCAGGCCCATCCGGAACCGAATCGCGTTCCCGCGGCTGAACTGAACTTTTCTTTAAATCCTTCGAAACTCCCGAACGCATCATTGATGGCTGCTGCCAGTTCGCCAGAAGGCTCCCCGCCACCATCGGGTGACATAACTTCCCAGAATAAGCAGTGGTTATAAAAACCGCCTCCATTATTCCTTACAGCTCCATTATTCATATCGAGTCCGCCGAGGATATCTTCAATAGACTGCCCGGCGAGGTCTGTCCCTTCAATAGCTCCGTTGAGTTTGGTGGTGTATCCGTTGTGGTGTTTTGTATGGTGGATTTCCATAGTGCGCGCGTCGATATGAGGCTCCAAAGCGTCATAAGCGTACGGCAAATTAGGTAACTGAAATGACATATATTTTCTGTTTTTAGGTGTGAAATTCGATAAAGCTCAAAGTTAAGGGTTTTAACAGTTACTTTCCGCTAAGATATTGTTAAGAACCCCGCGCGTTTGCTTATTTTGCAAGGGATGCCACAGGATACTTCCCCGTTTCAAATCTATAACGCTTCGGCGGGTTCCGGGAAGACGTACACTCTTACCCGGACCTACCTCTTCCTCCTGTTTTCCGCACCGGAATCTCTGCGCTTCAGAAATATCCTGGCTATAACCTTTACCAATAAAGCGGTAGGTGAACTAAAGTCCCGGATACTCAACGCCCTGATGGCCTTTGGAAAGGACAACCCGGAGGAAAAATTCCTGCCCCTTTTTGAGGATCTCAAACAAGAATTGGGAATCTCCGCTGAAGCACTACAGCGGCGTTCCCAGCGCATGCTCCGTCTTATCCTGCATAACTACGCCTACTTTGATGTCTCGACCATAGACACGTTCAACCACAGGATCCTAAGGACTTTTTCCCGGGAGTTGGGCCTTTCCTCAGGATTTGAGGTGGTGCTGGACACAGACGACCTGCTCAGCAGGGCGGTAGCACATTTGGTGGAAAAAGCGGGGAATGAACCGGTAATCACCGAGTTGCTGCTGAATTTTGCCCTGGAAAAATCGGCAGAGGACAGGCATTGGGACCTGTCCCTGGACCTCCAGGACATGGGCGCTTCGGTCTTCAGCGAAGTGGACATGCCCTTCTTGCGCGCCCTGCGGGATAAAAAAATTGAGGACTACCTGGAACTTAATGCCGCCATAGAGGCGCACCTGAAAGCCTCTGAAAAAGAAGTCGTGACCCTGGTCCGGGAGATGTTAGAACGCATTGCAACAACAGGGCTGGAACCCGCTGATTTTACCCGGGGCTTTTTCCCGGCTTTCCTGCAAAAGATTGCAGCTGGTGATTTTACCCCGGACTTCGAAGCCAAATGGAAACAAAATTTTGGAAACGAGCCCCTGTACCCCAAATCCCGGGAACCTGAAAAGAAAGCCATCATGGATGGTTTACTGGAGGAATTCACTCCCATGTTCCAGCGCGTTAAGGAAGTGCTATATGCCCATGCCTTCTATGAAAATGCCAAACGCAATTTCGGCCCCTTCACGCTTATTGGTTTACTGGGGGCCGAACTGAATCAACTCGAAGCAGAGGAGGGCCTGCTTCCCATTGCCTACTTCAACCGCATCATTGCGGATGAATTGTCCGATCAGCCTGCTCCATACCTGTACGAAAAACTAGGGGAGCAATTCCGGTATTACCTGATCGACGAATTTCAGGATACCTCGCGAATGCAGTGGAAAAACCTCATCCCCCTGGTCGATCATGCCCTTACCAGTGCAGAACGCCCGGAGGATCAGGGCCAGCTTATCCTGGTTGGTGATGCCAAGCAAGCGATCTATCGTTGGCGGGGCGGGGACGCGGAGCAGTTCATTGACCTGGCTTCAGGTGCCGAACGGCCTTTTAGCCTTCCTGTTGCCCAGCAAACCCTGGAACACAATTACAGAAGTAGGAAAACGCTGGTTGAATTCAACAATGAGCTCTTCGAGTTCGCCTCACGGATTTTTGATCGGGAAGACTACGCGCAGCTGTACGCGACAACCAGCCGGCAACAAGGCCAATCCGATCAGATCGGACTGGTGCGTCTGGAGTTACTGTCCAATGATGAGGCTGACGAAGACAACATCCATGCAACCCGGGTTATCGAAATCCTACAGGAATTACAGGATGCGGGATACGGCTGGGAGGCTATTTGCATCCTGACACGCAGCCGAAAGGAAGGAGAAAAACTCTCCCTTGCCCTTACCGAGGCCGACATCCCCATTATTTCCTCGGAAACCTTGTTGCTCCGGAACCACCCGGCAATACAGTTTTTGATCGATTTGCTGGAGCATTTGAGGAATCCCGAAGACGCAAATTTCCGCCTAGGGCTACTGCGCTTCCTCTGTCCGGAATCAGAAAACGCCCATGCATGGATCATCGAAAAACTGCCCGCCCTTCCGACCTTTCTGGAAAGGGAGTACAATTTCAGGACGTCGGCGTTTACCGGGGAATCGGTATATGATATCCTCGAAACGGCAACAGCCCGATTTGACCTGGCCGGGGATGCCACTCCCTATGTCACAGCCTTGCTGGATTTTTGCCTGGAAACGGGAAATCGAGGAGATAAGGGGATCCATAGTTTCCTGGAGGCCTGGACGCTCCGCAATAATGACCTCAGCCTTAAATCTCCCGACGGTCAGCGCGCCGTGAGGCTAATGACCATTCATAAATCCAAGGGCCTGGAATTCCCCGTGGTAATCCTGCCCTTTGCCACCCACCGGTTGTCCAGACGTCCCGGAGATAAAATCTGGGTCCCCCTACCCAAAAGCGAATTTGCCGATTTCCCTTTTTTACGCGTGAACAACAAAGCAGATCTGGAGCACTATCCCCCGGCAACAGCAACCTTTATTCAGGAGCGGGAACACATGAAACTCGATTTCCTGAATGTCCTGTATGTAGCGCATACCCGGGCCAGGGATGCGTTGTTCGTATTGAGCGAACCGCCTGGTAAAGGCAAGTCGGATCCCTTGCAGAACTATCCGGGTCTGTACGCCGAATTTTTAAAAACTAAGGGGTTATGGACAGCAGAAAACAACGTTTATACTTTCGGGAAACTCCCCCCGGGAACTTCGGGTACAATCCCTCCGGGTGAATCCATCCCTTTTACCCCTACCCAGTATGAGGACCTGAAGCTCCGCGTAGTCACCCGGCCTGGCACCGATTGGGCCCGGGATCAGGGTAAAGCAAAAGAGTTCGGAAACCTGCTGCACTACGGCATGAGCCTGATCCATACCGCACAAGATGTACCAACCGCACTGGATCAATTAGTACGGGAAGGAGAACTTATGGCTGAAGACATTCCCGAAGTGCGCAGGATGATGGCGGACATAGTAAATCATCCCGAATTGGCCCCCTATTTCGAGGAAGGCCTTACGGTCCTTAACGAACGCGAACTCTTCTCTGGAAAAGCGGTAATTTTACGGCCGGATCGGCTCGTGCTTATTGGGTCAAAAGCGGCCATTCTTGATTACAAGACCGGCCAGCCCAAACCGGAGCACCGGATGCAGTTGCAATCATACGCCGATGCCATCGAAGCCATGGGCCTGGAAATGGAAGCTGCTATTTTAGTATATACCCAGGCCAATCAAATTAACTTAGACTATCTGTAAACAGAATATCCAGCTATGTACGGAACAATTAAAGACTATCTGACTGAAGAACTCGAGGCCATACGCGAAGCGGGGCTATTTAAAAAGGAGCGGGTAATTACCTCCCCGCAGGGTCCGGTGATCCGAATTTCCACCGGACAGGAGGTGCTGAACTTTTGCGCGAATAACTATCTCGGGCTTTCGGCCCATCCTGACGTGGTACAGGCCGCCAAGGACACCCTCGATTCTCATGGTTTTGGGATGTCTTCAGTGCGATTTATCTGCGGGACCCAGGACATCCACAAAAAGTTAGAGCAAACCATTGCAGATTTCTACGGTACCGAGGATACCATATTATATGCTGCTGCATTTGATGCCAACGGGGGAGTCTTTGAACCCTTGCTGGGACCTGAGGATGCCATTATCTCGGATTCCCTGAATCACGCTTCTATTATCGATGGTGTTCGGCTGTGTAAGGCCAAGCGGTATCGTTATGACAATGGAGATATGACTTCCCTGGAAGCCCAGCTCAAACAGGCTCAGGCCGACGGTGCTCGATTTAAGATCATTGTAACCGACGGGGTATTTTCCATGGATGGGCTGGTGGCTCCCCTGGATGAGATTTGTGATTTGGCAGATGCTTATGATGCGCTGGTCATGATCGACGAGTGCCACGCCACCGGTTTTATAGGAGAAACCGGAATTGGTACCCTGGAGGAAAAAGGGGTATTGGGTCGCATCGATATTATTACCGGTACCCTGGGTAAAGCTATGGGAGGCGCTATGGGAGGATATACCACGGGTAAGAAGGAAATTATTGAAATGCTCCGACAATGTTCCCGTCCCTATTTGTTTTCGAACAGTCTGGCGCCCGCTATAGTCGGTGCATCCATCAAAGTTTTTGAATTGTTGTCTTCCGATAACTCTCTAAAGCTGAAGCTCGACGAGAACACGGCGTATTTCAAAAAAGAAATGAAAGCGCGGGGCTTTGATATAATCGATGGAGATAGTGCCATTGTGCCTGTAATGCTTTACGACGCCAAACTCTCACAGGATATGGCCGACAAATTATTGGAGCGGGGCATTTACGTTATCGGGTTCTTCTATCCGGTAGTTCCCAAAGGGAAAGCCAGAATCCGGGTTCAATTAAGCGCTGCCCATACCCGCGAACACCTCGATAAGGCCATTGCGGCATTCACTGAAGTGGGTCGTGAATTGGGGGTTATCTGAGCCCCGAAAACACTAGGAAAACCCCTTGAAAAAAATAGGGTTTTGATTTTGTTAATAATATTTAACAACTTACATTTGCCTCTGATAAACACTTAAACTTAAAAATTTGAACATGAAACAGCTTAGCAGATTATTGGTTGTTGGCCTTCTTGTCTTAGGCTTGAACAACATTCAAGCGCAGGATGAGAATAATCCATGGCAGTTTACCGTTGGTATAAATGCCATTGACGTTTATCCAACCAACGACGCTGATGCAGCTTACCCAACCGGAGGACTCTTCGACGAGTACTTCAATGTAAACGATCACTATAATATTCTTCCTTCCGTATCGTACATCAACGTTAGCCGTTACATCGGCGACGGATTTGTATTCGGTGTAACTGGATCCCTGAACCGCATCGAAAAACTTGGAGATGTAGTTGCTGACGATCTATCTCACTACGCCGTTGACGGTAACATTAAGTACAACATCCTTAAGGGAACCACTATTGATCCCTTCATTAATGTAGGTGGTGGTTATACCTGGGTTAACGAAATTGGTTTCGGAACTGTAAACGGAGGTATTGGTGTTAACCTTTGGCTGAACGACTTTGTAGGTCTGACCCTCCAAAGCCAGTACAAGCACGCTTTCGAAGATTACGGTATCAAGCACTTCCAGCACTCTGCCGGTGTTTCTATCCGCTTTGGTGGAACTGACACTGACGGTGACGGAATCTACGACAAAGACGATGCTTGTCCAGAAGTTGCTGGTCTTGAAGCCTTCAACGGATGTCCTGATTCTGACGGAGACGGTATCGAAGATGCAAAAGATAGCTGCCCGAACCAACCAGGTTCTGCTGAAATGAACGGATGCCCTGATTCTGACGGAGACGGTGTTGCTGACAAAGACGATGCCTGTCCTAACGAAGCTGGTCTGCCTGCTCTTTCCGGATGCCCTGACGCTGACGGAGACGGTGTTGCTGACAAAGACGATGAGTGCCCAAGCGAAGCTGGTCCTTCCGAAAACAACGGATGCCCTTGGCCTGACACTGACGGTGACGGAGTTCTGGACAAAGACGATCAATGTCCTGACGTAGCTGGAACTGTTGCTAACAACGGATGTCCTGAAGTAACTGAAGAAGTACAGAAGCAGTTGAACGACTACGCTCGTACCATCCTCTTCGATACTGGTAAAGCATCCCTGAAGCCTGAGTCTACTTCCGTATTCGTAGATATCATCCGAATCCTGGAAGAGTACCCAACTGCTAACTTTACTGTAGAAGGTCACACTGACAGCGTAGGTTCTGCTAGCCTGAACCAGAAACTCTCTGAAGAGCGCGCTAACAGTGTTCGCGACTTCCTGATCAACGAAGGTATCGACGCTGCTCGTCTGACTGCAGTTGGATACGGTGAAGATCGCCCAATCGCTTCTAACAATACACGTGCCGGTAGAACTCAAAACCGCCGCGTTGAGATCAACTTGGTTAAAAACTAAGTAGCACACACGATAATCTGTAAAAGCCCCGGCGAAATTCGCCGGGGCTTTTTTATTTTTAGTGTATGCAATCCTTCCTGGACTCGGTACTGGACGAAATTCCCGAATGGGAATCCTCCTCCGATACCGTAGTTTTTATAGTCCCCAGTAAACGTTCCGGGTTTTTCCTTCGGCAAAAGATGGCTGCCCGAGCTTCCCGGACCTTGATTGCACCTCGGGTACTAAGTATCGAGGAATTTGTGGCGGACATTGCCGGCCTGTCCCTGCTGTCTTCGACAGATCTGCTTTTCCGACTCTATCAAAGTTATCTGGACGCTGGTCCCGAAGAAAAAGAAGGCTTTAATGACTTTATCGGCTGGGGGAATACATTGCTCCAGGATTTCAATGAGATCGACCGTTACCTGGTCCCGGCAGAATCCCTCTTCGAAACACTGGCAGCACTCAATGAGATACGCCACTGGGGCGAAGCGGATTCCCTGACCCCGCTTATACAGCGACAGCTTGAGTTCTGGAAGCATTTCTGGCCTATCTACGAGCATTTTCGCGCAAGTCTGTTGAGCGAGGGGCTCGCCTATTCCGGCATACTCTTCCGGGAAGCTACCAAAAAGGTTCCTGCCTATCTCGAGGAATATCAACAGCAGCAATTTGTATTCCTTGGGTTTAATGCCATGAATGCTGCTGAACAATTTATAGTGCGGGAGTTTCTATCCGCTGGGAGGGCTAAGATTTTCTGGGATGCCGATCGTTCTTTTATCGAAGATCCTATTCATGATGCCGGTTTGTTTATGCGACAGCACCTCAAGCAATGGCCTGAACTCCAGGGAGCGTTACAAGGTACAGGCAACTATTGGGAGTCCCCCAGGGAAATACATCTGGTTGGCCTGCCTAAGGCAGTTTCTCAGGCCAAATACTGTGGGGCCCTGATTCAGGATTTATTGCAATCGGGCACCCCTGTTGATCGTCTTGCTGTGGTATTAGCAGACGAAGGCCTGCTTCAGCCCATGTTGCACAGTATCCCGGCTAGTGCCGGGGCGGTGAATATCACCATGGGATATCCCATTTCCGGCAGTTCCTTTGCGCAGGTTTTCCAGACCATTTTTGAGTTGCTATTGGAATATCGACCTTCAGGCTATCGCACCTCCAAACTCTTAAACCTCCTCGCAGAACCCGATATAATTCTTTGGTTAAAAGGGGAAGGAGTGCGCCCGGAACAACTGAGAAACCAACTCCTCAATGCAAATTTCTCCTATACTTCGCCCGATCAGCTTATCGAAGCAGGGCTTCCTTCGGCAGTAGCCAATATGCTCCTTCCTGAAAATCCAAAACCCAAAGCCGCAAATATTATTCAGCATTTTCTGGAACTGATCGAGGCACTCAAAGAAAGCTTTTCAGAAAAAGGAGAATCCCTGGGGCTCGCTTATTTACACCGCTTTTTCAAGCTGTTCACGCGTCTGGATTCGCTGCTGCGTACCTATGGCTTTGTTACCGATCTCAAAGGCCTTCACAACCTGTACAAAGAATTGCTGGCCGAGCAACAGGTAGATTTCGAAGGGGAGCCTCTGAAGGGCCTGCAACTTATGGGAATGTTGGAGAGCCGTAACCTGGATTTTGATACGGTGATCCTGACTTCAGTAAACGAGGGTATACTTCCAGCAGGTAAATCGCATGCTTCCTTTATTCCCTATGCCCTCAAGAAGCAATATGAGATGCCCACCTTCAAAGAGAAAGATGCGGTTTATACCTATCACTTTTATAGGCTGTTGCAACGGGCAAAAAAGATCTATATCTGCTATAATACGGAGCCCGAAGTCCTGGAAGGCAGCGAACCGAGCCGGTTTATTCAGCAACTTCGGACCGATCCCCTACTTTCCCCTTATGTCCGGGAACACGCCATAGCCCCGCAGGCTCCGCGAATCCAAGAGGGCAAATTCAGTATCCCCAATTCACCAGCCCTGTTGGAACGCTTAAAAGAACTGGGGGAACGGGGTTTTTCGCCCACAGCACTCTCCCGTCTGATTGCAGAGCCCATGGTGTTCTATACCCGAAATGTCCTGGAAATTCAGGAATCAGATACCCTGGAGAGTACCATTGCCCATAATACCTTCGGAACGGTGTTGCACGAAGCCTTAGAGCAGTTGTACCGGCCTTATGTCGGCGACCTGCTGCAGTCGCAGCACATTTCCGATATGCAAACCAAAGCAGCTGGCGCTATTGAGACGGCCTATCAAAAACACTACTTAAGTCACAGCCGAATCGAGGGTAGAAATCTAATCGCCCTTGAAGTTCTCAAGCAATACGCCAGGCTTTTCCTTCAGGCCGAGATGACCTATATCAAAAACCACAGGGTTCGTTTGCTCGCGGTGGAAGAGAAAATAAAACTCCCCTTCCCAATCCCCAATCTCGATTTTCCCGTATTCCTCAAAGGAACGGTAGATCGCATCGAAGAGGTCGATGGCCAGATCCACATCATTGATTACAAGTCGGGAGCCGTAACGAGTAGTCAGCTTCGCGTTCCTTCCTGGGAGGAGCTCATCAATGGAGATAAGCGCGCCAAGGCATTTCAATTACTCTGTTATTCCTGGTTATACGCCAGACATTCCGAATGTGATTCGCTGCAAGCCGCTAACATTTCATTCAAGAACCTCAGCATGGGGCGGCAATGGGTTCGCCTGGCAATGGAAAAAGGCCGTGACCCCCAACGCATCTCCCAAAGCGATGTCATCGCCTTCGAAGCGGTTTTGCAAGCATTATTAAGGGCATTATTCGATCCTGAGGGCGCGTTGGTTGCCCAACCATAAATACTGTCGTCAGCTGCGCTTATCAGGCCTTGAGGGGCGAACTTCGATCTTGCTGGGAAGTGTTCTGGGATGCATCTTAAGTAAGTCCAGGACCAATTGCCCAATGTCATCGGGCTGGATCTTCCAGGAATCCTTTTCTGAGGGTTCGTTGTCGTTGAAGTGTGTGGCTACCGAGCCGGGCATTATGGTAGAAACTTTTATGTCGAAAGGCCTTAAATCCAGCATCACTGCCTGGGTAAAGCCTACCACCCCAAATTTGGTGGCGTTGTACCCGGCCCCGTTGGCAAAGAAGTTTGTACCGGCCAGGCTGGCGACTGTAATGTAATATCCTTTACTATCCTTCAAGGCTGGTAAAGAAGCCTTCAGCGTATAAAAGGCCCCGGTTAAATTGGTGTTGATCATGGAATTCCACTGCTCGGTAGTAAGCTCATCTACTGACGCAAAGTGGCCCAATCCCGCATTGGCAACAACCAGGTCTATCCGACCCCAATGCGCCAATATGGCTTGAATAGCGCGCTCTTCATCCTCCAGGCTGGTCACATCGGAGACAACGGTCATCACCAATTCCGGGTTCAGGCTACTGGCAGCATCCTGAAGTACCCCTTCATTGCGGCCGCTGATCGCCACGCGCATTCCCTGAGCTGTGAGCACCCGTGCAATCCCCAGCCCTATTCCCTTGGAACCCCCGGTGATATAGGCTACTTTATCTTTCAAATCCATCACATAATTCTTTGTTCAACCTAAAGATAACAAGGCCTGAGGAGACGGTAAAAAAACTCGGGAGCTTTTGGAAGTTGGCCCAAAAAACATTTCCTTTGCGGTCTAGTTTCAGGGGGATTAGCTCAGCTGGCTAGAGCGCTTGCATGGCATGCAAGAGGTCACCGGTTCGACTCCGGTATTCTCCACGATCACTCGCAATTTTCATTGCGCGATTCGAAAAATAAAAACCGCCAAGTAGTACTTGAGCGGTTTTTTTGTTTTTGAAGCGCTTGAGCCTTCAGGCGAAATTGGACCAATGAAAATTGCATTTGCAGGACTGGAGATCACCGGAGCTGCGAAGCGACTCCGGTCATCAATAATGACCATTCCTCAACACCAATCACCGGTAACTTAAGTACTACTTCTTCACACTAAGCACCAGCACGGGAATACGTGCAGAAAACTCAGATTTGGCGATAGTGTTCTTTTCCCAAAGATTCTTGAAAAAGCCGCGCTTGCGACGGAATACACAAAGCATATCCGGGTTTTGGATTTGCAAATGCTCTAAGGTCCCCAGGTAGGTGGAAGCGTGCTCGGTCATGGTTACCTGAGCCGCCAGATCAATAAGGGCTGTATTGATCTTTAAATCGTCATCCGTATAATTCGGTGTTTTGACCAGTAAGAGGTTCACTGTCGCTTCGAATTTCTCCTTGATGGCGATCAGCGGATAGAGGATGCGCTTGCGTTTCAGCACCCCGGAACGAAAGGCCGTCAGAATACTTTTATAGGGAGCAAAAACCGCGCCTCGGGGAATGATGAGGGTAGGTACATCGGTTCGCTTAATGACCCGTCCGGAAGTATTGCCTAAATACAGGTCATCGTCTACGGCTACGCTGCGAGAGGCAATGATCATCAGGTCGATCTCTAACTCTGCAGCAACCTCTATTATCCCGTCTACAATATCCCCTGCATAGGTGGCTATTTTGATCCCTTTACCCTTATCGCCCAGTTCACCAATCAATGCCCGCATGCGTTCCTGGCTGCTTTCCACAGCCTTTTCCTTGACATTGGTTAAATCCCCAGCGCGGGACCCCAGGGTTAAGGCCTCAATGACATAAACTTGTGCCGAGAATTGCGCTGCGAAATCGACAGCGTATTTCAGGGTATCCGATGCGCTTTCCGGATTACCTACAGGTACGAGGATATTTTTCATATTGCTCCAGTTTTCTTCTTAAATGTACGTAAAATGTTAATGCCGCAGATTACGCCGCAAAAGTACGCCAATTAGCGCGAACGAGGCCCGGCTACGCCTTATCTTCGCACCCATGGATCCCGTATTGAGTCGTCGAAACATCAATCGCCTGGCCATCCCTGCCGTTTTCGCCGGGATTGCGGAACCAGTCCTGAGTATTACCGACACAGCCATCGTGGGGAATATCCCTGAACAGGGCCTGGAGTCGCTTGCAGCCGCCGGAATTGTCGGTTCGTTTCTGTCGATGCTCATCTGGATCCTGGGACAAACCCGTTCTGCCATCTCCGCACTGATTTCACAATACTTAGGCGCCAATAAACTGGATGCTATCAAAACACTCCCGGCCCAGGCCATTGCCCTGAATATTGGAATTAGCATTTTGATCCTGCTGGGGACCCTCCCTTTAAGCACAGAAATTTTTAAACTCCTCAACGCTTCAGGAACCATTCTGGACCTTAGCGTGAATTACTACAATATCCGCGTTTGGGGCTTCCCCCTTACCCTGTTCACCTTTGCCATAATGGGGATCTTCCAGGGGTTGCAAAACACCTATTACCCCATGATCATTGCCCTAACCGGCACCATCCTCAACATCCTGCTCGATCTCTTACTGGTCTATGGTTGGGAGGGGTTTATCCCGGCGATGTACCTCGAAGGGGCAGCATGGGCCAGCCTGATCGCCCAGGGAGTAATGGCCCTGATGGCCCTGGTCTTACTTTGGCGGAACAGTTCCATCAGTATCCTTCCAAAAGGTCCACTCCACCCGGAGTTAAAACGATTAATCGGGATGGCCCTGAACCTGTTTGTGCGCACCTTATCGCTGAATATTGCCCTATTACTCGCGGTACGCGAAGCCACTGCCCTCGGGGACGAAATCATCGGGGCACATACCATTGCCATCAACCTCTGGTTGTTCTCGGCCTTTTTTATCGACGGTTATTCGGCCGCTGGTAAAATTCTGGGAGGAAGGTTTTTGGGCGCAGGAGACTACAACCGACTGTGGACCCTGGCCCGCAAGGTATTGGTCTACGGGTGGCTTGTAGCCGCAGGTCTGATGTTGACCGGCGCTATTGCCTACTACCCCATGGGCAGGATTTTCTCTTCAGACCCCAGGGTCCTCCAGGCCTTCTATTCCATTTTCTTTGTGGTAATCCTGACCATGCCCATCAATACCCTGGCTTTCGTCTACGACGGGATTTTTAAAGGCCTGGGGGAAATGCGATTTCTTAGAAACGTACTCCTTTCTGCCACTTTCCTTGCTTTTATTCCCGCCCTGTATCTGGGGAAATGGTTGGAATGGGGACTATATGGTATCTGGTTTGCCCTAACCCTATGGATGTTGGTTCGCGGCCTGGCCCTGGTGGTGAAGTTCCGAAGGAAATTTCGCCCACTTTTACAAAAGACCTAACTTTGAGCTTATGGGTACCACAAGACAGCAAGGCAGTTTATATGTTCGCAAAACCGGGGCACTGGCGCTGGTCGAATTCGGGCATCCTGCAAGCAATTCCCTGAATTCCGAATTGCTGAACCGACTCATCAAGGCTGTGAATGAATTATCAGCAGATGATCAGGTAGCTGCTATCTTGTTGCAATCCGAAGGGGACCGGGCATTCTGTGCCGGGGCTTCTTTTGATGAGTTACTCCAGGTCAGTTCGCCCGAGGAAAGTCGCGAATTCTTCAGTGGATTCGCCCGGCTTATCAATGCCATGCGCCGTTGTGAAAAACCGATTGTTGGCCGGGTACACGGTAAAGCTGTGGGTGGAGGCGTAGGCCTCATAGCGGCCTGTGATTACGTATTTGCCTCAGAAGCTTCCGCGATTCGTTTGTCCGAAATTGCCATCGGCATCGCTCCCCTGGTAATTGCTCCAGCCGTTTCCCGTAAAACAGGAGCTTCCGGTCTCGCCGAACTTTCCCTGGACCCAACATCCTGGAAAAGCGCCTACTGGGCCAAAGAAAAAGGTTTATACGCCCGGGTATTTGAGAGTCGGGCAGCCCTTGATGAGGAAGCTGAAAATTTTGCCGTCCAGTTATCCCGGCAAGCCCCTGCAGCCCTGGTAGCCCTGAAGCGAGCCCTTTGGGAAGGAACGGAGCACTGGGAAAGCCTGCTGATGGAACGGGCCATTGCTACCGGGAAATTGGCCTTGTCTGAGACCACCCAGGAGCGACTCCGCGCCTTTAAGAATAAGTCTTGATTTTCATGCTACTGATACCCCGCCGCCTGTAGTGTAAAGAGGTCGGCATACAATCCCCCTTGTTCCATGAGTTCCTCATGCGTGCCCAGGGAAACCAGCTTCCCGCTTTCCAGAACCATAATCCTATCGGCCATACGTACGGTACTGAATCGATGCGAGATAATGATGCTGGTACGTTCCTGCGTCAGGGCCATAAAACGCTCAAAAACTTCGTATTCGGCCCGGGCATCCAGGGAGGCTGTGGGTTCGTCCAGGATCATCACATCGGCATTCTTCATGTAAGCCCTGGCCAGGGCCACCTTTTGCCATTGTCCACCACTGAGGTCCTGTCCCCGTGCAAAACGCCTGCCTAACTGCTGGTCCAAACCGTCCGTCATTTCCGCAATTACACTATCGGCAAGACTCTTTCGGGCGGCCTCGCGAATGCGTTCCTCCTCGCTAAGGGCTCCGATATTCCCTACGGCAATATTTTCCCGTAACGTAAACTCATAGCGGAAATAGTCCTGGAAGATTACGCCGAAACGGGCCCGATAAGCCTCTTTGTCGAACCGCCGGATGTCAATCCCGTCTAGCAGGATACTTCCGGAAGTGGGCTCATAAAACCGCAGGATGAGTTTGATCAGGGTGGTTTTTCCTGCCCCGTTCTGGCCTACAAAGGCCATTTTCTCCCCGGCTTTTAGTTTAAAGCTCAATCCATCCAAAACAGGGGCCTTCCCTTCCGGGTAGGTAAAATAGACATCCCTGAATTCAAACCCTTCGCGGATTTTATCGGGTAAGGCAACATCGCCGGTCCCCTGGGCCTCCGGTTCCAGATCCAGGAAATCAAAATAGTCCTGCAGGTACAGCGCGCTTTCCGAAATACGGGTGAAGCGGGAAAATAGCATCTGCATCTGGGATTGCAACCGGTTGAAAGAACCCGAAAGGAAGGTCAGTTCCCCCAGGGTCAACACCCCGCCAATAGTCCTGAGGATAATCAGGACATAGGCCCCGTAATAGGCCAGTATGCCCAGGATATTGAACAGGGCGCCGAACAGGCTCTGGCGAATAGCCAGCCGCCGCGTTAATTTGTAATACTCCCAGGCGAGTTTGCGGAAGCGGCCCGCAATAAAATCCGTAAGCCCAAACAGCTTTACCTCCTGGGCGGTGCGATTGTTGGCTCCGATATACCTCAGGTAATCCAATTCCCGGCGTTCGCTGGTCCAGCTGCGTGCCAGGGAATAACGATCCGAAGAGAATTTGAGTTCGTTGATAAAGGCAGGCAGGATGCTGATAGCCAACAACACGATCAACCAGGGTTCAAAATAGATCAGACCGGCAATTAAGCTTCCTATGGAGAGCAAGCTTTCCACCTGGCTCAGTACATTGCTCATCAGGGATACCCTGCGATTGGTTTCCATCCGGGCTCGCTCCAGTTTGTCGTAAAATACCGGGTCTTCCAGCTGCGCCATGGTAAGCTCCCGGGTCTTCAGGATAATGCGTTCCGAGGAATCGTTGGAATAGCGGTCGCCCAATAAACCATCGGTGAGGGTAACCGCCCGATTGAGCAGATCGGCTACCAGGGCAATGAGCAATTCAAGCCCCACATAGGTCCACAGTCCCTGCATGGCTTCCCAATTCTCCAGGTCCAGCCCCGAGGTCTGCATCAGGCGCACAATCTCATCGATAATGAGTTTGCCCACCCATAGCAGTACTACCGGCGTCAGGCCCTTGAGCAGCCGGCAAAGCAGGTTGGCAGAAAACAAAGCCGGGCTTGCGCGGAATATTTCACGGAAAAAACGCGGCAGGGATTTCCAGGCCCTGAAAGACTCTTTAAGGGAAGGGGAGTCGGAGTCGGTTATAGAACGAAGTCGGGGAGCGGCCACTGCTTTTTACGCAAAGTTACGCAATAGGCCAGAAGGATAATTGCTACTTTTGCAGGGAGTCGCCAGATTTATGAGTCGTATTCGCATTACCAAGGAATTTAATTTTGAGACCGGACATGCCCTGTATGGCTACGATGGGAAGTGTCGTAATGTCCATGGCCACAGCTATCACCTGTCCGTAACGATCATCGGAACCCCCATTACCGAAACCGGACATATCAAGCTAGGGATGGTGATGGATTTTGGCGATCTCAAAAAGATTGTCAATGAAGAAGTGGTAGACCTCTTTGACCACGCCACAGTCTTCAACAAAAACAGCCCGCATATTGAACTGGCCCGGACCCTCGAATCTCAGGGACATCGGGTAATCCTGGCCGATTATCAGCCCACCAGCGAAAATATGGTGATCGATTTCGCCGAGCGTATCTCAAAAAGGTTGCCGGCAAATATCCAGCTGCACTCCCTCAAACTACGGGAAACCGGGACGGCCTACGCCGAATGGGTGGCCGCCGATAATCCAGAGTCTGCCTCCTGATGTCTGCAAGCGAGAAGAATACCTCTGGTTTAGGGGTTATCCCCCTGGAAATCCCCAAAGGGAAAAAGGTTTTCTTCGCCAGTGACAACCACCTCGGGGCACCAACCCGTGAGGATAGCCTTCCCCGGGAAAAAAAATTCGTGCGCTGGTTGCGAACCGTCGAGAAGGACGCGGCAGCAATAATCCTGCTGGGGGATCTCTTTGATTTTTGGTTTGAGTACAAACGGGTTGTCCCCAAGGGATTTACGCGGACCCTGGGAAGCCTGGCCTTTCTAGCCGATTCGGGCATTCCGATCTATTATTTTGTAGGGAACCACGACCTCTGGATGCGGGGATATTTTGAAGAGGAATTGGGGATTCCCGTCTTCCACAAACCCCAGGTCTTTGAGATGGGTGGCAAGCGTTTCTTCATAGGCCATGGCGACGGATTAGGCCCCGGCGATAAGGGCTTTAAGCGCATGAAAAAGGTATTTACCAATAGGATTGCACAGGGATTATTTCGATGGGTACATCCGGATATCGGAGTGCGGCTGGCCCAGTACTTTTCGGTAAAGAACCGCCTGATTTCCGGGGACGAAGACGTGAAGTTCCTGGGGGAAGACAAAGAATGGCTGGTGCAATACGCCCATCGAAAACTAGAGCAAAAGCATTACGACTATTTTGTCTTTGGCCACCGGCACCTCCCCCTGGATATCCAGCTCAAGGAGCAATCCCGATACCTCAACCTGGGGGATTGGATCTCTTATTTCAGCTATGGCGTCTTTGATGGGGAATCTATGTCGCTGGAGTATTTCGAATCCCCTTCACCTTAAGCTGAATTTCGCTTCTGCCGTTCCATCGGTTTTCTTCCAGGGAATAGGCCAATTCAAAAGGTACAGCACCCCTGACAATGGGCAACGCTTCGCCCTGCCCGAATCCAATAGCCCCATATCTCGGTTGCCCGCTTTCGGTAGTTACCTGAAACTTCAGGTGGTTCCCGTCTGCCCCGACCGTCTGCGCATATCCGGTATCGCGCAGGCCAGCGGTAAAAAAGACCGGCCTGGGATTCCCGGGACCAAAAGGAGCGAACTGGTCCAGGATGCGCAGGAGTTTCGGACTGATGGCTTCAAGAGGAAGCACAGCGTCGATCTGTACTTCGGGATGCAATAGCTCGGGGGATATGCTTCGGCTTACCACAGTCTCAAAGTGCGCCTTAAATCCTTCATATTGATCCGGGTGGAGGGTAAGTCCCGCGGCATAGGTATGCCCTCCAAATTGTTCCAGATAATCGCTGCACTGCTCCAGGGCCTGATAGATGTCGAAGCCGCGAACCGAACGTGCCGAGGCAGCCAGCTTATCCCCCGATTTAGTGAAAACCAGGGTGGGCCGGTAATAGGTTTCCATCAATCGGGATGCAACGATGCCAATGACCCCCTTGTGCCAATCGGGATTAAATACCACAGTGGTTGTATGCTCCCGGGCCCCCGTAGCCTGAATCTGCGCCAGCGCTTCATCGGTGATCCTTCCATCGGCTTCCCGCCGCTCGGTATTGAGCTGCTCGATCCCCTGAGCTAATTGTCTGGCCCGGTTTGGATTTGCTTCGATAAGCAAGTCTACAGCCAACTCCCCGTGTTCCATGCGGCCTGCTGCATTGATCCGGGGGGCAATCCGGAAAACGAGGTCTGAGATTCCCAGGTTCCCGGCTCGCTGGTCGTCTAAAAGGGCCGCTATCCCAGGCCGGGGATTGTTGTTGACGACCTCCAGGCCCAGCTTGGCCAGGATCCGGTTTTCCCCGGTAATCGGGACGATATCGGCCCCTATGGCCACGGCAACCAGATCCAGATACGGGTAGAGCAAAGTTTCCGGCAATCCCATATGCCGCTGCAGCGCCTGAATCAATTTAAAGCCCACGCCACAACCGCAAAGTTCTTTATACGGGTACTTACAATCCTCCCGCTTCGGATTCAATATAGCATCAGCCAGCGGCAGCTCTGGGCCCGGCCGGTGGTGATCACAAATGATCAGGTCTATAGCCTTAGCGCTTGCGTATGCAGATTGTTCCAGGGCTTTAATCCCACAGTCCAATGCAATGATCAGGGTAAATCCGTTGTCCTCCGCAAAATCGATCCCCGACATTGAAAGACCATAACCTTCCTTATAGCGATCGGGGATATAATAGGCCACCTCGGCATCGCGTGCCCTTAAAAATGTGGTCATCAGGGCCACGGAAGTTGTGCCGTCCACATCGTAATCGCCATAGACCAGGATCCGTTCCCCCGCATTCAAAGCTTCTTGGATCCGGGTTACGGCAGTTTCCATGTCCTTCATCAAAAAAGGATCGTGGAGATGTTCCCATTGTGGCCTGAAAAATAATCGGGCCTCTTCAAAGGAAGTGATTCCGCGCTGAACCAGTAGTCCGGCTATGGAAGGACTTACACCCAGTGCCGCAGCCAGGTTTTCAGAACTGGCCTGATCGGGCGGGGTTTTAAAGGTCCACCGGGTTTCCGTTTGCGAACGATAATCAATATTTCCAGCGTCAGATAGCGTTGCCATAATTTCGAATTACGCCCTCAGGATGAAAAATCCTATCAGGGCGTCAGGAGCGAATGAGCAGGAGGCGGTTTGTTTTTCCTTAACTAGCGTGAAAGAAAAGCTCCGTGTTCATTTCCGCGAAATCGCGGAACATAGCAAAGACCCCGCAATACTTTTCCACAGAAAGCTCAACGGCCTTCTCTAATTTTTCCCGGTTCAGGTTTCCCCCTGTAAAGTGATATTCCAGCGTAACCTTCGTATAAGTCTGGGGATGGGAATCGCTCAATTCCCCCCGGGTCTCCATACGGAAATCATCTACCTCGAGGCGCATTTTCTTTATCAGCGAGGCCACATCCAGGCCCGAACAACCGGCAAGCCCACTGAGCATAAGCGCTTTGGGCCGCAAACCATCTCCCTGGCCCCCGTCTTCGGGTCCGGCATCTATCTTCAGGGTCTTCCCGGAAGGGTTGGTGCTTTCAAAGGCCATGTCGCCCAGCCAATGCGTCGTTATTTCATGGGTAGCTGCCATTTTTTTCGTTTCTTGGGTGGGATAAAAATACAATAAAACCCAACGTTTATGCCACTGGTAACACCCCTTGATCCGAATACCGATCCGGAAACCTGGAAGCTTGCAGAATTCTTTAATGAAACCCTCGGTTTTTGCCCGAATTCCGTGCTTACTATGCAGCGCAGACCTGCCATTTCCAAAGCCTTTATTGGCCTGAATAAAGCCGTAATGGCTAATGAAGGGCGGGTTACCTCTGCGCTCAAACGCATGATTGCCTGGGTCAGCAGTAATGCAACCGGCTGCCGGTATTGCCAGGCGCATGCCATTCGCGCAGCAGAACGTTACGGGGCTGAAGCCGAGCAACTCGACAACATTTGGGAGTATCGTACCCATCCTGCTTTTTCGGAAGCCGAGCGTGCCGCCCTCGACTTCTCGCTGGCGGCTTCACAAGTCCCCAATGCGGTAGATGAGGACATTAAAAAACGACTGTACGAGCACTGGGACGAAGGGGAAATCGTGGAGATGCTTGGGGTAATCTCCCTGTTCGGATATCTCAACCGCTGGAACGATTCTATGGGAACGGCTATCGAAGAAGGCGCTGTTGAAAGCGGAGAGCAATACCTGGGCAAGCACGGCTGGGTTCCCGGGAAACATGGGTAACTACTAACCAGCTTTTTACCCCCCTCCCTGCAGCACCAGGACAAATTCCCCCCGGGGCGCCTGTTGCTCAAAATGTTCAAGGACCTCTGCAAGGCTTCCCCGAATGGTTTCCTCATAAAGTTTGGAAAGCTCCCGGCTCACAGATACTTTGCGGGACGCGCCAAAGACGGAAACAAAGTCCTTCAGGGTCTTAATTAGTTTATGCGGGGATTCATAGAAAACCATGGTTCGTGTTTCCTCCTGCAAGGACATCAGTCGTGTTTGCCGGCCCTTCTTAACCGGCAAAAACCCTTCGAATACAAACCGGTCTGAGGGAAAGCCACTCAAAACCAGGGCTGGGATCAGGGCTACCGGACCAGGGAGGCACTGCACCGAAATCCCCGCTTCCACGCAGGCACGGACTAACAGGAATCCCGGATCGGAGATCCCGGGCGTCCCGGCATCCGAAATTAAAGCGTAGTTCGCCCCTTGCTCAAGTGCTGTAATAATGCCCTCGACTACCTTATGCTCGTTGTGCATATGATAGGATCGCATTGGCGTGGTAATTTCGAAATGTTTCAGGAGTTTGCCGCTGGTTCGGGTGTCCTCGGCCAGAATAATGTCGGCTTTTTCAAGCGCTTCCCGGCTGCGTGGGCTAAAATCCCCGAGGTTACCAATAGGAGTGGGAACTAAAGTGAGTTCGCCAAGGGAAGCCGCCATCGTTTAATTGAACCTGCGTTCGACCAGGGCGCGGAACCGCAATTCATAGTCTTCCTTGCCTTCCCAGTTATTGAATTGGGGTTTGAGCTCCCCATCGATAAATTTTTCCAGGGCCGCCATGGATTCCAAACCGTTCAATGCAGACAAGGCCTGGTTATAGGCCTCCGCATTGTCTTGAAAGAGGTGCTTAATAAAAGCCAGCCTGTCGTTCAGGCCAATACTAATCTCGCGCTCCGTGAGGGTATCATTCAGGGAACGCGCTGCCGGCGGCTTGGGTAAATCGCCAAGGGTGGCCTTTACTTCGTTGGTAATTTGCGTCGTATCTCGAGAAGGATTAGCAATGGCATTTTGGGCTATGTCTGAAGGTTTGGGTGTTACTTCGTCCCGGTCATTCTTGACAAATTCATTCTTGCCGATCAATCGGGCAAGTACTTCTTCCAATTCCTCTCCCCCTGGCATTTCCGATACAATGTGCCGGATCGTATCCATGCCGGGGACCATGATATCCTCTTCGTGCGGGTTGGATTCAGGAACTTCCTTGTTTTCATTAAGCACGGCATTGGCAATCGTCTCAAACTTAGAAGCCACCTCGCTTTTGGTAACGTCTACCTCAACATCGCTGAGTTTCTCTTCAATAAATTTCAGGACAGCGAGCTTTTCATAAAGCTCGCGTGTACGCAGGTACAATTCCCCCAGATCTTCGGTGCCCCGACTGGTAATTATATCGGTAGCGATGCGGTTGAGTTCTTCTTTTAGTTTGCGTTTCATCAATTTGAAATTTTTAATCTCCTGAAAATGAATTAAAAATTTCTGCATTTTCAGTAATTCGCTTAAACCTATTTTAATCCTTATTGTAAGGTATGATTAAAAAAGTTTAAGCTCATTTCATAGCTATTTTCCAATTCCCGTTGTTATCGGGGTCGCCTTTTTGTTACTTTTATACCTTCTGTATCTTAATAACGGAACCCCCGAAAGGTTTCGTCTAAAATTACAAAATGTTTCTCGAAAACACTGTTAACCCTAAAGAACAATTCGGCTGGATCGAAGTGATCTGCGGGTCCATGTTTTCGGGGAAAACGGAGGAATTGATACGCCGGTTAAAGCGGGCTCAGTTTGCCCGTCAGAAGGTGGAAATCTTCAAGCCAATTGTAGATACGAGATATCACGAAGAAAACGTGGTCAGCCACGACGAAAACCAGATTCGCTCCACCCCTGTGCCCGCCGCCGCCAATATCCGATTGCTTGCCGATGACTGTCAGGTAGTTGGAATAGACGAGGCACAATTTTTCGATGACGAAATCGTGACGGTATGCAATGATCTGGCTAACAGAGGCATACGTGTTGTTGTTGCCGGACTGGATATGGATTTTAAAGGCAATCCCTTTGGTCCCATGCCTGCCCTGATGGCCACTGCCGAATACGTGACCAAAGTACACGCCATCTGTACTCGAACCGGCAACCTGGCTAACTACAGTTTTCGGAAGTCCGAAAATGAACGCCTGGTGGTCCTTGGAGAAACCGAGGAGTATGAACCCCTGAGTCGGGCAGCCTTTTATAAAGCCATGCTAAAGGAGAAAATCAGCAAGCTGGAAGTTCGGGACCCTGTAGTCCTTTCCCAGAAGAATTCATCCAATGCTTCCTAATCTCACCGGCTATGTCTGTTGACCCGCTAACCTGCCTGGAAATAGATCTGGATGCCCTGGAGCACAATTACCATTTCCTGCGCAGCCGCCTCAAGCCCGAGACCAACTTCTTAGGTGTGGTGAAGGCCTATGCTTACGGGAGCGATAGCATCGCCATAGCCCGGAAGCTCGAAGCCCTCGGTGCCGACTACCTGGCTGTGGCATTCACCCGGGAAGGTATCCACCTGCGCGAAGCTGGCATTAGCCTGCCCATACTGGTCCTGCACCCGCAGCCGGCCGATTTGAAGTTCCTGGCGGAGCATCGCCTGGAACCTAATCTGTATAGTCCAAGGTTGTTGAAACTGTTTCTCAGCCTCGCTGGTGAAACCGGGCTGGAACACTATCCCGTTCATCTGGAATTCAATACGGGACTGAACCGGGTTGGATTCTGGGAAAACGATGTGGACTGGATTGCAGAGGCCCTGGAAGGTTCTAGCGCGATTGAAATATGCTCTGTTTTTTCACACCTGGCCGCCTCAGACGATCCGAAAGCCCGTGATTTTACGCTACGCCAAATCGAATCCTTTGCCGCTATTGTCAGGGAGGTAGCCACTAAACTTCCCGGCAAACCCTTTAAGCACCTGCTCAACACCTCCGGAGTACTCAATTACCCGGAAGGCCAGTGGGATATGGTGCGATGCGGGATTGGGTTGTATGGCTACGGGAACGCGCCGCAGTACGATAACGCCCTGCGGCCGGTAGCTCGCTTACGGACCCATATTTCCCAGCTGCACCTCATAGAACCAGGGGAATATGTGGGATATAATATGGGCTATCAATCGCCAAAAGGAGGAAAAATCGCCACGCTACCCGTGGGACATGCCGATGGGATCGGGCGGCAATACGGGCAGGAAAGAGGGAGCTTCATAATCGGTGGGCAACGCGCACCTATCATTGGGAACGTTTGCATGGATATGGTCATGGTTGAGGTGAGTGGGATTCCGTGTAAGGAAGGGGATCAAGCGCTGTTCTTTGGTCCGGAAATTTCTGCAGAGACCCAGGCAAGCCAGGCCGGAACCATCAGCTATGAATTGCTTACCGGTATTTCCCAACGCATTCGTCGAGAGATAATTGGCGGTTAAAATCGCTGCATTCTGGCCATTTTTTATACCTTTCGCTTCAGTTAACCAATAAACGCTTTAACCATGCTTAAAGAATTCAAGAATTTTATCATGACCGGCAACGTCATTGACCTGGCAGTTGCGGTAATCCTCGCAGGGGCTGTAGGCCTCGTTGTCAATGGCTTTGTAAACGACATCATGATGCCTATTGTAGGGCACTTTGCAGGAGGAATGGATTTTGCAGACATGCAGTACGTCCTTTCCGAAGCCGTGGTCGCTGCAGACGGAACGGTCGAAAAGCCCGCGAGCGCTATTCGCTATGGAGCCTGGATCAATTCCATCATCAACCTGATCATTGTAGGCTTTGTGTTGTTTATGATTGTAAAGTCGTACAACAAAGTGCGAACAAAAGAAGAACCAGCTCCGGAAGCACCAAAAGGACCCACTCAGGAAGAATTATTGGCGGAAATCCGCGACTTGCTGAAGAAATAATATTCCTTGCCGCGTAGCCGGCAACCGCTACACCACGTTAAATTTAAGCCGCCGTTTGGAATCCCATCCGGCGGTTTTTTTGTGGAAGCCTGTAGTCTTAATTGTGTTTTTTATAACAATTTGTTATTTATTTAAAGTATTCCATCGAAGTCTTGTGCACCTTATATCCCTGACCTACCTTTGGCAGCTCTAAATTAAGACTATGCGAGTTGCAGTTGTAGGGGCTACCGGAATGGTAGGCGCCGTAATGCTAAAAGTGCTGGAAGAAAGGGCGTTTCCGATTACAGAGCTCCTGTTGGTGGCTTCAGAGCGATCCGTAGGTAAAACGCTTCCCTTCAAAGGAGTTGACCATACCGTTATCGGACTGGAAGAAGCAGTAGCGGCTAAACCGGACATTGCAATATTTTCCGCTGGCGGATCTACTTCCCTGGAGTGGGCTCCGAAGTTCGCCGATGCGGGAACCACGGTAATCGACAATTCCTCGGCCTGGCGTATGGACCCCACAAAAAAGCTGGTGGTACCCGAAATCAATGCTGGCGAGCTGAATGCCGATGATAAAATCATTGCCAACCCCAATTGCTCCACCATTCAACTCGTTATGGTACTGGCGCCCTTGCATCGGCGCTTCAGCATGAAGCGGGTGGTGGTTTCCACCTACCAATCTGTATCCGGAACCGGAGTCAAGGCGGTACAACAGCTTGAAGACGAGATTGCAGGACGAGACGGAGAGAAAGCTTATCCGCACCCCATCCACAAGAACGCCCTGCCCCACTGCGATGTGTTTTCTGAAAATGGGTATACCAAAGAGGAAATGAAACTCGCCCGGGAACCACAGAAAATCCTGGACGACCGGACTTTTTCCGTAACGGCCACTGCCGTGCGCATACCCACAGCTGGCGGTCACTCCGAGTCGGTGAACATCGAATTTCGCGAAGATTTCTCCCTGGAGGAAGTACGTGAAATCCTCGGCAATACCCCAGGGGTTATCCTGCAGGACGACCCGGATTCCAACCTCTACCCCATGCCCGTTACCGCCCACGATAAAGATGAGGTCTTTGTAGGTCGCATTCGCCGTGATCTCACTCAGGAAAAATCCCTGAATCTTTGGATTGTTGCAGACAACCTGAGAAAAGGGGCTGCCACCAATGCGGTGCAAATTGCAGAATATCTGGCAGCTAACTCCCTGGTATAAGGCTGGCTCAGCGCACGAATACCCACTTAAAAAACTGTTAAATCAAGGCCACCCCAGGCCTTGTAGCCGCTTATTTATGGTATTTTAGGGCAGCCAAAACAAAACTATGAAAACGCTACTTCCCTTGTGCGGCCTCCTGATTGTACTGAGCGCCTGCCAAAACGAAAAATCAATGCCCTTAAACTATCCCCAGACCGCAAAGGTCGACACGGTAGACGTGTATTTTGACACTGAAGTTCCCGATCCCTATCGCTGGCTGGAAGACGACCGCTCTGCCGAAACCGAGGAGTGGGTGAAACAGCAAAATGCGGTAACCTTCGGGTATCTGGATAATATCCCCTACCGCGAAGCACTCAAGAATCGCCTTGAAAAGTTGTGGAACTATGAAAAAATCGGCACTCCATATCGGGAGGGCGATTACACTTATTTCTATAAGAATGACGGCCTGCAGGACCAGTATGTGGTCTACCGGCGAAAAGACACGGGCGAGCAGGGAGATGCAGCCAACGACTCAGGGGATGCCGAGGTATTCCTCGATCCCAACACATTCTCAGAAGATGGGACTACTTCCCTGGCTGGCCTTAGCTTCACTAAAGATGGTTCTCTGGCAGCCTACTCGATTTCCGAAGCGGGGAGTGACTGGAGAAAGGTGATCGTCATGGACGCTGCAAGCAAAGAAATTGTAGAAGACACCCTGGTCGATATCAAGTTCAGTGGAGTAAGCTGGCGGGGGAATGAAGGATTCTATTATTCCTCATACGACAAACCAGAAGGCAGCGAGCTTTCGGCAAAAACAGACCAGCACAAAGTGTATTTCCATACCCTGGGGCAACCGCAGTCCCAAGATGAACTGATCTTTGGAGGAACCCCGGAGGAAAAGCACCGCTATATCGGAGCCCAGGTTACCGAAGACCAGCGGTATCTGCTCGTATCTGCTCGCAATACCACAGCCGGCGGTAAATTATTTATCAAAGATCTTCAGACGGAAGGCAGCCCGTTTGTTCCGATCCTGGATCACGAAGACAGCCGGACCTACCTGATCGAGAATGTAGGGAGTAAACTTTATCTGGTTACCGATCTGGACGCACCCAATAAAAGAATCGTGACGGTAGACGCTTCCAATCCCGGACCGGAAAACTGGGAAGACTTCCTGCCGGAAACAGAACACGTACTCAGCCCGAGTACCGGGGGTGGTTATTTCTTTGCAGAATACATGGTCGATGCGATCTCTAAGATTATGCAGTACGATTACGATGGGAATTTCATTCGGGAGGTGGAACTCCCCGGAGTTGGAAGTGCTGGTGGTTTCAGTGGTCGTATGGAAGAAAAAGATCTGTATTTCAGTTTTACCAATTCCAATACCCCAGGCTCCTACTACAAGTTTAATGTAGACAGCGGTGAATATTCCCAGTACTGGAAACCGGATATCGATTTCAACCCGGACGATTACACCTCTGAGCAGGTATTCTATACCTCCAAAGATGGCACGCGGGTTCCGATGATCATTACACATAAAAAAGGAGTGGAACGCAATGGTAAGAATCCTACGATCCTTTATGGTTACGGCGGATTCAACATTAGCCTTACTCCGGGATTCAGCACGGCAAATGCTGTTTGGATGGAACAGGGCGGGATATATGCCGTTCCCAATATCCGCGGCGGGGGAGAATATGGAAAGGCCTGGCACGATGCAGGAACACAGATGCAGAAACAAAATGTATTTGATGACTTTATCGCCGCTGCCGAGTACCTGATCGCCGAAGGATATACCTCCTCAGAATACCTGGCCATTCGAGGCGGCTCCAATGGCGGATTACTCGTTGGTGCTGTGATGACCCAACGTCCCGATTTAATGCAGGTAGCCCTGCCGGCCGTAGGTGTACTGGACATGCTTCGCTATCATACGTTTACGGCAGGTGCGGGTTGGTCCTACGATTACGGAACTTCGGAAGACAGCCCGGAGATGTTTGAATATCTGAAAGGGTATTCTCCGCTGCACAACCTGAAGGAAGGAACCGAATATCCGGCCACCCTGGTCACTACAGCCGACCACGATGACCGGGTGGTACCTGCGCACAGTTTTAAGTTTGCCGCTTCCCTGCAGGAGAAGCACAGCGGAAGTGATCCTGTAATAATCCGTATCGAAACCAATGCCGGGCACGGAGCCGGAACTCCAATTAGTAAGACCATTGAACAGTACGCCGATATCTATGGGTTTACCTTGTTCAATATGGGGGTTAAAGAACTCCCCAACCAGGCAGTACTAAAGGAGTTTAAGGAATAATCAACCGGAATTTCCGTTTTCAGGTAAATGGATTAGCGCATGCTCAAGGTCCAAGCCTTAACCTTTGCTTACGATAAATCCCCTGTACTTCAGGAGGTCGACTTCGAAATCCCAGCAGGACAGCAAGTTGCTCTTATGGGGGAAAGCGGTTGTGGAAAAAGCACCTTGTTGCGGCTTATTTACGGCGAACTCCCTTTTGATCAGGGGACGGTCCACTGGAAGGAACACGCCTTGAGGGGTCCGGATTATCAACTCCTGCCCGGAGCTCCCTTTATGAAGTACCTGGCACAGGATTTTGACCTCATGCCATTCATAACTGCCGAGGAAAACATCCGCAAATTCCTACCGATCCATCCCGTGGAGGCCGCGAACCAGAAAACTGAGGAGTTACTGGAGCTCATGGAGCTGACCGAGGTGCGTAACCGCAAGGTCAAAACCTTGAGTGGCGGGCAACAACAGCGTGTTGCTCTGGCGCGGGTTCTGGCGAATCCTCCGGAACTACTTTTGCTCGACGAGCCGTTTAGCCATATCGATTATTTCAGGAGGAATCAGCTTCGCAGAAACCTTTTTGGTTACCTGAAATCCGAAGGAATTACCTGTCTCTATGCCACACACGATCATCAGGACGTACTTCCTTTTGCCGATCAGGTAATTATTTTGAAAGAGGGCGAACTCCTGGACCAACGCGAAACGGCAGCGGTATATCAACAGCCGGGCAGGCTGTATACGGCATCGCTTCTGGGAGAGGCCAACCTGATTCCCATTGATATCCTCAAGTCCTACGCGTCTACCACACGGCGCATTGTCGTATATGCGCACGAATTAAAGGCCTCCTCTAAATCTGGGCTGAAAGTGGTAGTCGAAACTTCTTATTTCATGGGGGGCTATTACAGCATCAAGGGGAAAACCGAACAAGACACCTACGTCTATTTTCAAAGCGAGACGCCCCTCGAAGCAGGAAAAGAAGTTTTCCTCAATGCCTCGCTGGAAACCATCAACAAGCGATTGCCGATTTAGGGAAGCGACCAGACCGAAAAATCGGTCCCCTTACCCCACGATCATTGAGCAGATAAACACCCCGAGGGCAGCGGTAGTCCCCAGGACAAGGGTTCCCAGGCTAAAGAGTCGATACCCCGTCCGCACATCCATCCCGCTCATCTGCGTAACAACCCAGAAAAAGCTGTCATTGGCATGGGAAATCACCGCCGATCCTGCTCCGAGAGCCACCACGCTAAGTGCTTTGTCCGTCTCAGAGGTAAGCCCCAGGTCGGCGAGCATCGGAAATAAAATTGAGGCTCCTGTAACCAAGGCAACGGTGGACGATCCCTGAGCTGTTTTTAAGGCCGCTGCCAGCAGGAATGGGAGTAATATGCCCAACTCCAGGCCTTGCAGCGAACTCCCGAGAGAAGCAGCGATTCCGGACATTTCCAGCACCTGTCCGAAAATTCCTCCCGCTCCGGTAATGAGTAGAATGGAGGAAGAATCGCGAATTCCCTTGCCCACCCAGCCCGAGGCTGATAGCATCTTGGAATCCCACTGCGCGGGCAGGGTAAAAGAGAGGAACATCCCGATCAGCAAAGCGATCACGGGTTCCCCCAGAAATCCAATCAAGGTGTTTACCGTGCCCTCCCCGGCTTTATCCCAAAGCGTGGATTTCAGGACGATTAACAAGATGGGGATGATAATCGGCAATACTGCTTTGGCGAAAGGGGGATCCTTTTCAGGAGTCGCCTTTTCTTGCTGCGCTGCATCCTCAGCTATGGCAGTTCCCGGATCGAGATAGGTTCGGGAAGCGTAGCGGGAGGCAAACAAAACAGCTGCCACCATAGCCAGTAAGCTCACTGGAAGTGCATATAAAATGACCAGCCCCAAATCGGCCTGGAGGATTCCTGCGGCGGCAATCGGTCCCGGCGTAGGGGGAACAAGAACATGCGTGGCCATAAGACCCAATCCCAGGGCAACGGCCGCCCCGGCAAGGCTAACTTTTGCATTTCGGCTCAGGCTCTTTCCAAGCGGATCCAATAACATAAACCCACTATCGCAAAACACCGGGATAGATACCACATATCCCAATACGCCCATTGCCAGGGGGATTCGCCGGCTTCCAATCCATTTCAATACCGTCCTGGCCAGGGTACGTGCCCCACCGCTATGTTCCAGGAATGCCCCGATTATTACCCCGATCACGATGATCAGGCCAATCTTTCCCAGGGTTCCGCCAAAGCCGGTGTTAATGGCCTCTATCAGGGAGGAAAGCGACATCCCGGAGGCAATCGCATAGATTATGGAAACCAGCAGCAATGCCAGAAAGGGATGCCACTTGAGATAGGCCGTCATGCCGATGATGGCCAAAACTGCCAGGATTAGATACAGGAACTCCATAGGGTAGGTATTTAGGCGTTGGATACCTGTAAAATACATAAAGTTCGGAAAGGCGCAGACCTTAAGGCAGCGAACTACTATTTTGGAGAAGCATCGGAAACAGCCAGATTGGCCAGTGCTGCTCCGGTATGGCTACCTATGGCAACGCCCATACCTCCCAGGCGAACCCCGCAGCATACCCTTTGGGAAAGCTTTCTGAGTATGGGTTTCTTCTGGGGACCCACACCCATAATTCCACTCCAGCGTTGTGCAATTTTCGCCTTTTGCTCGGGTAGAATGACCTCGCTGAGGAGGGATTCGAGTTGCTCCTGGATCCTGTCGGTTGTACCAAATTCAGTCGTGGTTTCTCCTGCCTTGTCCAGGTTCCTTCCACCTCCCAAAAGAACCCGATCTCCTACATTTCGGAAATAGTAATACCCGGCCTCGAGATGAAAGGTCCCCTTTATGTGTAGCTCCGGAATCGGTTCGGTAATGAGTACCTGGGCGCGGGCCGGCTCAACCGCAAGCTCTGGAGCCTGCAGTGCGGCGAATCCATTGGTCGCCAGAAGCAGATTTTTGCATCGAATTTGAAGGGACGCTTCGTTTTTGCCGGGGGCTCCGCCCCTCCCCACTTCCAAACTAACACTGTCCCCTGCATCTTCATAGCGCAAGAGTTGCATCCCGTAAAAGATATCGATGTTTGCCTCTTGGGCCTTACGGATCAATTCCCGGATCATCAGCCCCGGATTCAGCTGTCCCTCCAGCGGATTGCAAATCGTTTCCGGAAGGATTTTACCCATACCAAAACGGGTGCTGCGCCGCAGAAAAGCATCCTGGCCAAATACAGGACGAAGTAAGTCGTTTAAATAGGGAAGCTGCTCGAGGACTTCTTCGTACAAAGCAGCTTCGTGTTCCCGAAACACTTCATAACCTCCCTGTTGCTGAAAGGCCATTGCTGCATCCCCTACCAAAGATCGCAATCGTTGAATGCCCTGGTACCGTTGTGTTACAAGGGCGATCAATTCCGCTTCGGAGTGGGTGTTGAGATCGTCGAGGATTTCGGTAGGACTACCAAAACAAGCAAACCCGGCATTCCGTGTACTGGCCCCATAGGGCAATACGCCTCGTTCCAGGATTGCGATCCGGGCATCCGGCTTCAGTTGGCGCAATTTCAGGGCACAACTGAGTCCTGTAATTCCACTGCCGACAATGCAATAGTCAATACCCGCCAACCAGGTTTTGGTTTCCCAGTAGCTAAAAGAAAGCGCTCCCGACTGGCTCATCTGAGGAAAATTTTACTCCTCCTCGGGCTTAATCTTGAAGTCCTCCATAAACTTGGTGGTGTAATTCCCAGCCAGGTAATCGGGGTGGTCCATAAGTTGCCGGTGGAACGGAATGGTGGTCTTGATCCCTTCGATCACAAACTCATCCAGGGCACGCTTCATTTTGTTGATAGCCTCCTCCCGGGTCTGGGCGGTGGTAATCAATTTGGCGATCATGGAGTCGTAGTTCGGGGGGATAATGTATCCACTGTAAACGTGAGTGTCCAGACGAACCCCGTGGCCTCCCGGCGTGTGCAGGGTCGTAATGCGCCCCGGTGAGGGTCGGAAATCGTTATAAGGATCCTCCGCGTTGATACGGCATTCGATGGAGTGCAATTTCGGAACATAGTTCTTTCCGGAAATCGGAACTCCTGCAGCTACCAGGATCTGTTCGCGAATCAGGTCATAATCAATTACCTGCTCGGTAATTGGGTGCTCTACCTGGATCCGTGTATTCATCTCCATGAAGTAGAAATTCCGGTGCTTATCTACCAGGAATTCAACGGTTCCGGCACCTTCGTACTTGATGTATTCCGCAGCTTTAACTGCGGCCTTCCCCATGGCATCCCGGAGCTTGTCCGTCATAAAAGGAGAAGGAGTTTCCTCGGTGAGTTTTTGGTGGCGACGTTGCACAGAACAATCCCGCTCAGAGAGGTGACAGGCCTTTCCAAACTGGTCACCGACCACCTGGATTTCGATATGGCGCGGCTCTTCGATAAGCTTCTCCATATACATCCCGCCATTTCCGAAAGCCGCTGTCGCTTCTTTGACAGCACTTTCGAAATTCTTTTCCATTTCCTCTTCTTTCCAGATGGCGCGCATTCCCTTTCCTCCACCACCTGCCGTGGCTTTGATCATCACGGGATAGCCCATTTTCGCAGCAACTTTTTTAGCGTCATCCAAGTCTTTGAGGAGTCCTTCCGAACCGGGTATCGTCGGCACGCCTGCCTTTTTCATCGTAGCCTTCGCCGTTGCCTTATCGCCCATTTTGTCGATCTGGTCGCCGGTGGCCCCGATAAACTTTATTTCGTGTTCCGCACAAATTCGGGAAAACTTGGAATTTTCAGACAGGAATCCATAGCCCGGGTGGATCGCATCGGCATTCGTGATTTCCGCTGCTGCGATAATATTCGGGATTTTGAGATAGGACTCCGAACTGGGCGCAGGGCCAATACAAACGGCTTCGTCGGCGAAGCGCACGTGAAGGCTTTCCTCATCGGCCTTGGAGTAAACGGCAACCGTTTTAATCCCCATTTCCTTACAGGTCCGAATAATGCGCAGGGCAATCTCGCCGCGGTTTGCGATCAATATTTTTTTGAACATAACCTTGAGTTAATGTTAGTCGCTTAGCAATTCATACGGGGGTTAACCCGTACTACCCCTAGGAGGGATCGATCAGGAAAAGGGGCTGGTCAAACTCCACCGGAGAAGAATCATCTACCAGTACCTTGACCACTTTTCCGGAGACTTCTGATTCAATATCATTGAACAGTTTCATAGCCTCGATCACACAAAGAACATCTCCCTGGGAAATAGTATCTCCAACCTCAACGAAGGAAGGCTTATCGGGCGAAGGCTTGCGATAAAAGGTTCCAATGATCGGCGATTTTATAGTGATATACTTAGAATCGTCCTCTGCCTTCGGAGCTTCTTCAGCAGCGGCAGGAGCCGGAGCTGCTGGTGCTGCAGGCGCCTGGGCCATCGGCTGCTGTGCAGGCATTGGGATCTGCTGGACATAGGTGGTCTCTCCTCCGGAAGAAGCCGACCCGGTCCTGATCGTGATCTTAATGTCGTCAGTTTCCAGCTTTACTTCGCTGGCTCCGGACTTAGCCACGAATTTGATCAGACTTTGAATTTCTTTAATATCCATGGATTTCGGTTTAGTTAGTTCGTTATGCGTCAGTATCGTACGCCCAGGTCAGGTAGACAGCGCCCCAGGTAAAGCCGCCTCCAAAGGCAGCAAAGACCAGGTTATCTCCTTTCTTGAGCTGTTTTTCGTAATCGTTTAACAATAGCGGCAGGGTAGCCGAGGTGGTATTGCCGTACTTCTCAATATTCATCATCACCTTTGAACTGTCTACTCCCATACGGTTTGCAGTTGCATCAATGATACGCTTATTGGCCTGGTGAGGCACCAACCACTGAACATCTTCCTCGGACAGGTTGTTGCGCTCCATAATTTTTGCAGCCACATCTGCCATGTTGGAAACGGCAAACTTAAATACCGACTTCCCATCCTGGTAAACGTAGTGCTTTTTGTTACGGACTGTTTCCTCACTGGCCGGCATCAGGGATCCCCCCGCCTCAATTTTCAAGAATTGACGCCCCTGGCCATCGGATCTTAAATATTCGTCCTGAAGCCCGTAGCCTTCTTCAGAAGGTTCAAACAACACCGCACCGGCGCCATCTCCAAATATGATACAGGTGGCACGATCGGTATAATCGATAATCGAAGACATCTTGTCGGCCCCGATCAGCAGCACTTTCTTGTAACGGCCGGAAGCCACATAACTTGCTGCGGTAGACATGCCGTAGAGAAAGTTGGAACAGGCCGCCTGTATATCGTAGGCAAAGGCATTGACCGCACCGATCTCTGAAGCGACATATACTGCAGTGGAAGCTACCGGCATATCCGGAGTTGCTGTCCCCACCAGCACCAGATCAATTTCAGCCGGGTCCAGGTTCTTTTTTTGAATCAGGTCTTCAGCTGCCTTGATGGCCAGGTAAGAAGTCCCTTTATCTTTATCGCGAAGGATGCGGCGCTCCTTGATACCGGTTCGCGTGGTTATCCATTCGTCGTTAGTTTCGACCATGGTTTCCAACTCGGCGTTGGTTAGTCTGTGGTCGGGAAGATAAGCTCCTACAGCGGTAATCGCTGCCGTGATCTCAGTCATTTTCGTTTCGGTGTTTTCATCAGGAACCCTTTCGAAAAGGCCTAAAAGTGGTGAAAATTAAGGATAAATCGCCAATAATGCCCGGTTTTTACCAATTTTGAGTGAATTCGGGCCATAAAAAAACTCCCACTGGCTGCAGTGGGAGTTAAATTCTTTCAGGCGGAAATCAAACAATCGCTTCCTCAGACTTGTCGACCAGTACCTGACCACGATAGTATAACTTACCCTCGTGCCAGTGGGCGCGGTGATAGAGGTGAACTTCTCCGGTTGTCGGATCTGTAGCCAGTGTAGGGGCCGAAGCCTTATAGTGCGTACGCCGCTTATCCCTACGGGTTTTTGAAGTCTTACGTTTAGGATGTGCCATATCGCTTACTTTTTATCTGTTAATAAATTCCGCAGGGCATCCCACCGGGGGTCTGTCTCATCAGTAGACTGTTTGTCCTGCCTGGGTTCTAATTCTTTCAATTTGTCCAGCGCTTCCGACTTGAGGGTTCCATCGAGAACTCCGGGATGAATCCTTTTGGAAGGGACCGCCAGCACAATCATTTCATAAACGTACTGGGCAATGTTAAACTGGTGCTCCCCGTGGGGCAATACCAGGATTTCATCGTCCTCATCACTGTAGGTATCCCCGAACTTAATCACCAGATCCAGTTTCCCGGAAATAGGTTGGTCAAAGGGTTCCCCAGAGCTGTCACAGGCGAGGTTCACGGTTCCGGACGCCTGCAATTCAAGCTCCATCATGGTGCTCATTTTATGCAGATCGGCCACAACATTTACCTCGCAGTGGTTGAACTCCTCGTAATCGAAATCGTCAAAGAACTCCTGATCAATCTGATACTCAAATTGATGCTTCCCCTGCTTCAGGCCTGAAAATGGAATTTCAAATTCCTTCAAACGCTTCCTTTCCTCCATGCTCATAGGGCGTGCAAAGATATCCTTTTTTTGTGAAATGCCAATACTCCTGGCCTATTTCTTCCGCGAACCTTTTCGCGGTGGCCTCTTGAGTTTTTGCTGCTTTAATGGATTACTCGTAAGCGCTTCGAATTCTCTGCGATTCCGGAGGATTCGAATCCCTGTAAACAGGGCTTCCCGGAAAGAAGACGGATCGGCGATTCCCTTGCCCGCAATATCATAGGCAGTACCGTGGTCGGGGGAAGTCCTGACCTGGGATAAACCCGCCGTAAAATTCACCCCTTTCCCAAAGGCAAGCGTTTTGAACGGAATCAACCCCTGATCGTGGTATCCGGCCAGAACTGCATCAAATTTTTCGTGATTGCCTGAAGCAAAAAAGGTGTCGGCGGCATAGGGGCCAAACACCAGGTGTCCCGCTGCGGCAAGCTTGGCGAGCGTCGGCTTCATAATATCCTCGTCTTCCCGCCCGATTACGCCTTCATCGCCACTGTGGGGGTTGATCCCCAACACGGCAATACGCGGACGCTGTATCCGAAAATCCTGGATCAGGGACTTCTCCATGGCCACGACCTTTTGTTCCAGCAACTTTGGGGTAATCATGCTCGGAGCCTGAGAAACGGGGACATGATCGGTAAGCAAGCCCACTTTCAGGGTGTCGGTTACCATAAACATCAGGCTTTCGCCTTCGAGTTCCTGAGCGAGGTAATCCGTGTGTCCGGGAAACTTGAAGGCGTCGGACTGCACGGATTTCTTATCGATGGGGGCGGTAACCAACAAATCTACAGCCCCGGACTTCAGGGCAGCTACAGCAGCCTTGAGGGATTTAATAGCAAAAGCCCCCGATTCAGGAGAGGCTTTTCCCATTGGAATCTCCGGGCTGTCCTTCCACACATTAACAACGTTGATCTTTCCCTCCACCGCCTGTTCAACACGCCCAATACCCTGGAAGCGCAAATCGATGCCCAGTGCATCTTTTTGTCGGGATATGGTTTTAGCGGCAGCAAAAATTACCGGGGTACAGAGTTCCAGCATTCTGCTGTCCTCGAAGGTTTTGAGAATAATTTCGCATCCGATACCACTGAGGTCGCCAATTGAAATACCGACTTTAAGGGGTTGTCCTGCTTCCTGCATGAATGATGTACCTTTGTACCAATTTTAAATGCGTAAAATTAGACAAAATAGCGCGATATGTTTACTGGTATAATAGAAACTCTTGGCCTGGTTTCGGGAATCGAACAAGAAGGCACCAATTTGCATCTCACCCTGAAATCCAGCCTGTCCTGTGAGCTGAAAATAGACCAAAGCCTTGCCCATAACGGGGTTTGTCTTACTGTGGTAGATATCCAGCCTGGCGAATATACCGTTACCGCCGTGGCCGAAACGCTGAGTCGTTCCAACCTCGGGGATTTGAAGGTGGGCGATATTGTAAACCTCGAACGCGCCATGAAACTGGGAGACCGCCTTGATGGTCACCTGGTACAGGGGCATGTAGATCAGGTAGGGGAGTGTGAAAGTGTCGAAGCCCTGGACGGGAGTTGGGTTTTTCACTTTGCCTATCCGACAGGTCCGGGCAAACTTACCGTGGAAAAAGGTTCCATCACCGTAGACGGCGTAAGCCTTACTGTGGTTGATTCTTCACCGGGAAAGTTCAGTGTGGCTATAATCCCATATACCTACGAACACACCCGCTTCAAAACCTATACGGCAGGTACTAAGGTTAACCTGGAATTTGATATGATCGGGAAATACGTGGCCCGCTTACTGGAACAGCGGGACGCGGGCTAGACCTTGATAAATATCCCCTTGCGGTACATCCACCAACCCAGAAAGAGATAGAATCCTGTCACGGAAAGTCCATACAGGAGGGAGGAAAATTCCAGGGGAACCCCATCGTGTACATAAATGGTATCAAAGAGCCAGCTATGTACCCCATGGTCTTCATTGACCCGTATCAGGTAGAATAGCTTTGCGATAAAACTGGAGAGGAAATAGACCGTAATGGCATTGGCTCCAACCTTGCTGAAAATACTCCCAAAACGTATCCCCCGCATATCTGTGAGATAATAGATAAGCCCTAGTACCAGATTAGCCCAGCCGGCAGTAACCAGCACAAAAGAGCTGGTCCACAGCGCCTTGTTAATTGGGAAAACCATGCCCCAAAGCGTTCCGACTATTAGCATGATTACCCCCATCAGGAGCATCACTTTTAGTTTATCGTCCCGCTTGGAAACCAACAAAAGCCCTGTAAAGATACCCAGGAGTGAAGTGGCTATGGAAGGCAGGGTACTCAGCAGGCCTTCAGGATCGTAATCCGGTTTATAGGTATGGCTGCCAAAGAGGTTTACATCGATATAATTGGCCCAGTTGTTCGCTACCCGCTCCAGGCTTGGGGCGGCCCCGTCGAGCGGGAGGTAAGCCATCCACAACCAATAACCTATCAGGATGGCCGCAGTGATAACGATCAGCCCTTTCTTGCGGAAGTGCAAATAGAGTAGCGCCGCAAAGAAAAAGACGACCCCGATACGCTGTAATACTCCGGGGAACCGGATTTCAGCAAAATCCTTGAAAAAAGGAAACTCCAGGGTAAATGCTCCCAGGAATAACCCAAGACCTATAAGCTTAAGGGTGCGTATCACAATCTTGCGGTAGGTCTTCGAATTCGCTGTTTTGTTGCGATATGCGAATACGATGGATGTTCCGACTATGAAAAGAAAGAATGGAAAAACCAGGTCGGTTGGCGTATAACCATGCCACTCCGCATGCCGCAGTGGCGGGTAAACTGCCGCCCAGGTACCCGGAGTGTTTACCAGGATCATCAGGGCAATGGTGAGTCCTCTGAAAATATCGACAGCTAAAATGCGCTCTTTCATAACTATAGTATGTCCGTTTTTATCGTATTCCAAACTCTTTTGAGCAGTATTGCTGCCACCACAACAGCTATGGATAGCCCCACGGCCAATCCGTAATTTCCATAAATCCAGTTTCCTGTGGCAAACATGCAGCCATAGACCAGAACACACCCCAGGATCATTGCCAGGATGCCCGAAGGAACGGTCCATTTTTTATCGTCTTCTTCACCCAGGGAAACGCCGTCCTGCTTTGCCTGTTGACGCACTTTCTCCCAGCCTGGTCCTCCCGGCTGTGTTTTCTTGTAGAACTTGTAAAGGACTTCCTTGTCTTCAGGTTTAGTGGCAAGCATGGTTACCACCCACACGATTGTAGTGATTAGAACAACCACCGGAAACTTGGCCCAGCCCGGCATTATCCCTTCCACCATTTCTCCGGTGGGAGTAGCCCCTCCAAAGAAGGTAGTCCCCAGGTCAGTGAGATTAAATAAAATTGAAACCAGGCCGGAGATAAACATAGCGGAAATCTCACTCCAGGAGTTAATCCGCCACCAAAACCAGCGCAAAATAAATATCAGCCCGGTACCCGCGCCAAACATGATGATGATGTCGAATAGTTGCAGGGCATTGGTCAGGAACAAGGCAAAAATTGCGCTGAATACCATCAGGATTACGGTAGTGATCCTCCCCACCAGCACCAATTCTTTTTCACTGGCCTCCTTGCGAATTTGCTGCTTGTAAAAGTCATTGACCACATAGGAAGACCCCCAGTTCAAATGCGTTGAAATCGTGGACATATAGGCAGCGCCCAAAGAAGCCAGAACAATGCCCAAGAGGCCGCTTGGCAATTTAGTCAACATAGCCGAATAGGCGAGGTCGTGCCCCAGTTTACTCTCTTCTACGTTAGGGAAAGCCTCCTGAATACTGGCGATATCAGGGTAGATTACCAAAGAAGCCAGGGCAACCAGGATCCAGGGCCAGGGGCGCAGCGCATAGTGCATGATGTTAAAAAAGAAGGTCGCCCCAATGGCGTGACTTTCATTTTTTGCAGCCAGCATTCTTTGGGCAATGTAACCGCCACCGCCGGGTTCTCCACCCGGGTACCAGGCACTCCACCATTGGATGGCAAGGGGAATGATTAAAAGACCGATTAGCGCCTCCGTATCCGAAAAATCGGGAAGTATGGAGAGCTTGCCGCTGACGTTTTCATGACTGATTAAATTTGCTACTCCCCCTACTTCCGGGAGATTTACCAAATAAATCGCAGCGCCTACTGCCCCGATAATGGCGACAAAAAAGAGGACAAAATCCGTGTACACCACTCCGCGGAACCCTCCGACAGCGCTAAAAATAACCGTAATGGTTCCTCCGATAAGCACGGTTTCAATCGGCGTAAGCCCGAGCATCACCTGCCCAATTTTGATCGCGGCGAGCGTCACTGCGCTCATCGCCATGATGTTGAATACAATCCCGAGATAAACCGAACGAAATCCCCTTAAAAAGTGGGCCGGTTTCCCACCATAGCGTAAATCGTAAAATTCCATATCGGTATTCACATCCGATCGACGCCACAACTTAGCATAGACAAATACGGTGAGTAATCCGGTCAGCAAAAAGGCCCACCAAACCCAGTTTCCCGAAACGCCATTTTTACGGACTATATCCGTGACCAGGTTCGGGGTGTCGGTGGAAAAGGTGGTGGCCACCATTGAAAATCCCAATAACCACCAGGGCATACTCCGCCCCGACAGGAAGAATTCTGTAGTGTTCTTACCGGATTTTTTTGAAACGTAAATTCCTATAATAAGGACAAGGCTGAAAAACCCTGCGATCAGGGTGTAATCGAGAGTGGAAAGCTCCATGGTTTGGTTGTGGTTAGCGATAAAGATAATTTTTTTTGAAATACCTTTAGACAGCTAACGGAGGAACCGCCAGCCCCGCCCAACATCCGTGAATAAGCCAACTAACCATGACCTTGTCCCTACCCGAACTGGCTACTAGTACCTGGATTCTGGCCTTTATGGCTGCCTTTATCCAGGGGCTTTCCAAAGCAGGCATCAAGGGTACTTCTGTTCTTTCCGTAACCTTGCTCGCCCTCGCCCTGGGAGCCCGCCAATCTACAGGTTGGCTGGTCCCTTTATTGATTGTAGGGGATATCGCGGCGGTAATTTACTATCACCGCCATGCCGAATGGTCCTACATCTGGAAGTTTCTGCCCTGGATGCTTTTGGGGATGCTCGTAGGCGTCTGGTTGGGAAAAGACCTGCCCGAGGCCCTCTTTAAATGGGCCATGGCCGCGATCATCATCGGGAGTGTAGTGGTTATGGCCTGGTGGGACCTGCGCAAGAGTAAACGGGTTCCAGGTCATTGGGCATTTGCAGGATTTGTTGGGAGTCTTGCGGGTTTCACCACAATGGTGGGCAACCTCGCAGGGGCCTTTTCCAACATCTATTTCCTGGCAATGCGCCTGCCCAAGCAGGCCTTCATTGGCACGGCTGCCTGGTTATTCTTGTTGATCAATGTAATCAAACTGCCCTTTCATCTCTTTGTTTGGGATACCCTTCAGATCGAAGCGGTCCCTATGATCCTGGCACTACTCCCCGCCCTGGTCCTGGGAATGCTCTTTGGAATCTGGCTGGTCAAAAGAATACGGGAAGGCGTCTTCAGAAAACTGATCCTCATCCTTACCGCCCTTGGAGCCATTCTGCTCCTGATGAAATAAGTTGGATTAGTGGGGTAGCTTGTCGCGAAGCAACCCGTAGGCATAAGTGCCGAGAATAGCCGCCGCCAAAACCACGAGAATCGGCAGATATCCAGCCCCGGCCAAGGTGAATATCGGACCTGGACAAGCCCCGGCCAAGCCCCAGCCAAGACCAAAAATCAATCCACCCATCGCATAGCGAACTATCTTGGTTTCCTTATTGTCAAACGTAATGGGCGTGCCATAAAAACTCCGTACCCGGAAGCGCTTAATTACCCAGACCATCACAACCCCGATCCCCACAGCGGTACCGATAATCCCATACATATGGAAGGCGTCGAACTTAAACATCTCATAAATCCGGAACCAGGATGCGGCCTCGGATTTGAACATGGTAATCCCGAAAAATATTCCAATCAGTAAATAACCCAGACTACGCATATCAAAAAATTAAGGGGAACAAAAAGTATATCATAATCATACCACCGGCGAAAAAGCCAATCACCGCCAGTAAGGAAGGCCACTGTAGGTTACTCAGGCCTGAAATGGCATGGCCAGAGGTACATCCCCCGGCATATCGGGCGCCAAAACCAACCAGGAACCCTCCCACTGCCAGCAAACCAAGGGCTTTAAAATCACTCCAGATTCCACTGCCAAATAGTTCCTCCGGCAAGTACGCCGACCCGGCGCTTTCAAACCCGAGGCTCTGCAATTCATTGACTGTATTGGCACTGATGGCAACTGCAGGGTCAGCAGTAAGGTAATTTGACGCTAAAAATCCTCCGATAACTGCCCCCAGGGCAACCAGGAGATTCCAGCGTTGTGCTTTCCAGTCGAACTTGAAAAAGTCGGCATGCCTGTCCGCCCCACAGAGTGTACAAAAAGTTCGGAGGTTTCCCGACATTCCAAAGCTGTTGCCCATAAGGAGCAAGAGCAGCATAACAAAAGCAATAGCGGCACCTGAAACATACCAGGGCCAGGGTTCATAGATCCAATCCATAGTTGTGATTTAGACGCTTTAGACGTCTTTGCCTTTCAGCATTTTATTCCAGTAAAGATATGGGAGCCCGTACTTCTTAAGCATCCAGAGCCTCCAATGTTCTTTTGCCGAATCGGAAATGAGCAATTGTTTCAACTTCGGATCCGGTGTAAAATTATTGTCGTAGTCGAATTCGGCCAGCACCATTTTACCATAGTCAGTCACGATGGGGCAGGAGGAATAACCATTGTAGGCATTGCTTCCGATTCTATTTCGCGAACGCATCAGTTGGAGGTTTTCCACCACAACCGGAACCTGCTTGCGAACAGCAGCACCAGTCTTAGCCGTCGGTAAGGCCGCAACATCACCCAGGCCGAATATATTGGCATACCGCAAATGTTGCAAGCTGTGTTTATGGACTTCCAGCCAGCCAGCCTCATTGGCTAAAACAGATTTGCGGATGAATTCCGGGGCAACCGAAGGAGGTGCAGTGTGCATGAAATCGTAATGAATCCCTGTTAACTTCCCGTCCTTCTCGGTTTTTACTTCTTTGTGGTTGTATTCCTTCTCGTGATCAGCAAATTCGTACCAGGCAATGCGGTTTGGCCCATCGACCTTGACCAGTTTATACCCAAAACGAAGATTGATGTCTTTACGTCCAACCACGTTCATAAGCGTCTGGGCTATTTGCGGAATTCCAAAAATAATGGTTCCCGGGGTAGCGAAGATCACTTGAGAAGCCCCACGGACGTGCGACTTTCGCCAATGGCTCTCAGCCAGATACATGATTTTCTGAGGAGCTCCGCCGCATTTTAAAGGGGTAGTGGGTTGCGTAAAGAGTGCTGTTCCTCCCTCGAAATTTTTAATCAGTTTCCAGGTGTGCTCGGGATCCGTATAATTACTACAAACGACATCCTTGTCCAGTACCTCAGCCAGCCCGGGAACCAAGTCCATGTCGTAGGTTAGTCCGGGCGCCACTACCAAATAATCATAGGTCAGGTCGCCACTACTCGCGGTCTTTACAAGGTTGTTTTCCGGATCGAAACCTGTTGCGGAATCTTTGATCCAGGTAGCCCGCTTGGGTATGACCGACGCCATAGGGCGTGCCGTTTTCTGATAATCATAGGTCCCAGCGCCAACCAATGTCCAGGCAGCCTGGTAATAGTGCGTGTCGGCAGGTTCAATAATTCCAACCTTTATGTTGCGATCGGCGCGGAGCAGATTCGCTGCCGTCATAATACCGGCGGTTCCACCACCTATTATTAGAACTTCGTAATGCTTATCCATTGATCGTCCGTGTTTTAACTAAAGCAAATTTACAGCTCGGTTTGATCAATTCTTGTAACCCTGGTTACACTAGTACTGAATAAAAACTAGTATGTTTAGAACTCAATTAGCCACAGCTACCCATGAAAAGACGTCAATTTGTTCGCCGGTCGGGCCTCGCCTCCCTGGCGGCCTTATTGGGGACCGAGATCGTCTACGGTGCCAACCTGCCCGAAGGCTTGCCATTATTAGGCCTGCAGGATCCCGATCCCTTCAAACTTTTCGACAAAGACCCGGGGATGACGGTCTTAAACGACAAACCCTGGAATATCGAAGCCAAGGCCCATTTGTTAGACGACGCCATTACCCCGAATAAATTCATGTTTATCCGGAACAATGGAAAAATTCCCGAAGGAATAGACCTGAATACCTGGTCGCTTACCATAGATGGGGAGGCGGTGCAAGCTCCCAAAACCTATTCCTTGGAAGCCCTTAAATCCAGGTTCCCCCGATACACCTATCAATTAACCCTGGAATGTGGTGGTAACGGCCGTAGCGAGTTCAACCCCCCTGCCAAGGGGAATCAATGGACTGTTGGGGCTGTTTCCTGTGCCACCTGGACTGGCGTACGCCTTAGGGATATCCTGGAGGATGTGGGAATCACCGACGAGGCGGTATATATTGGGTATCATGCCGCCGACACGCATTTGAGTGGCGCCCCGGAGCTGGAACCTATCTCTCGGGGGGTCCCTATAGCCAAAGCCCTTCAGGATGAAACCCTGGTGGCCTTTCAAATGAATGGAAAGGACATTCCTCTGGCCCATGGTTTTCCACTGCGTCTGGTAGCCGGGGGTTGGCCCGCTTCCGCTTCCGGAAAATGGCTCAACCGCTTAAGTGTGCGCAACATTGTGCACGATGGGGAAAAAATGACGGGTTCTTCCTACCGGGTGCCCTGCGAGCCTGTTGCCCCGGGCGAAAAAGTTGCCAATGAGGATATGTGTATCATAGAATCCATGCCCGTAAAGTCCCTGATTACCTATCCGAAAACCGGTGCCACCTTGCCACTGGGCAAAGCCTTGAATTTTCGCGGCCATGCATGGGCCGGTGAACTCACGGTAAAAAGCATGGAATACTCAATCGATTTTGGGGCCACCTGGCAAGGCTGTTCTGTGAAGGCTCCAGCGAATCGACTTGCCTGGCAACGCTTCCAGGGCTCGGCACAGTTCCCGAAAAAAGGGTATTACGAATTATGGGTGCGGGCTACCGACAGTCAGGGCAACGCACAGCCCATGGTCTTACCGGGCTAGAATCCCAAGGGCTACCTCAACAACGCCTGCCATAGAATTGCGATAAAGGTTAGCTAATGTCCGATAAGCATTCATTCGAGAAGAGTTTCCGGGAGGTTCGCACGATGATGCGGATGATCGTTCTGTTGTTCCTAGCCATTAGCGGGGTGCTCTTGTTTGTGCTTTTTGATCCGGACTTATCTTCTTTCCAATCCGCCAGGCCAGCTTCCGTAGTCAACGTCCAGGACAGCTTGGATCAGGGACTTGTGGATGCAGATTATGACGCCATTGAAAATGGCATCCATCTTCGCACGGGGTTTGTGGAAGCAGAGGGGCTGATGACGGTGGTGAACAATTGCACCAATTGTCATTCGGCCAAACTGGTCACCCAGAACCGGATGACCCGGGAGGGATGGGAAGCTACCATTCGCTGGATGCAGGAGACCCAGAAATTATGGGATCTCGGCAATAATGAAGCGATAATCCTCGATTATCTGGCCGCTAATTATGCACCGGAAGATACCGGTCGCAGGGCCAACCTTGCAGATATTGAATGGTATGTTTTGGAAGAATCAAGCGACTAACCCATTATGGAACAGTACTGGAACGCCTTTGTAAATGCTTTAAACGGGACGATAAACTGGACCTGGAAATCCATTCTATTGGAAGTGCCCTGGTATACGAATTACTTCTGGGGGCTTATCGTCATCTCCCTGGTGGTCTGGGGGTTGGAAATTGTCTTTCCCTGGAGGAAAAACCAATCCATATTCCGGAAAGACTTCTGGCTAGATGCCGGATATATGTTTTTTAACTTCTTTGTCTTTGCCATCGTTATCAGTGGCTTCTACAAAATGCTCGAAGTCCTGTTTTCCGAATTCGGGATCACGGCGCGAAGTCTGGCCCTAGTGGATATTCAGGCATGGCCCATGTGGGTCCAGTTACTGGTCTTTTTCGTAATCCTAGATTTTGTGCAGTGGTTTACGCATATCCTCCTGCATAAGTATTCCTTCCTCTGGCAGTTTCACAAAGTGCACCACAGCGTAAAAGAAATGGGCTTTGCAGCCCACCTTCGGTATCATTGGATGGAAAATGTGCTCTATAAGCCCCTCAAAACATTTGGGGTAATGATCCTGGGAGGATTTGAGCCCGAACAAGCCTATATCGTCCATTTTACCGCAATTGCTATTGGCCATTTGAACCACGCGAATATCAAGCTTACCTGGGGGCCATTGAAATATGTCTTCAACAATCCGGTAATGCACCTGTACCACCACGCCTACCATTTACCTGAGGGTAAGTACGGGGTGAATTTTGGGATTAGCCTGAGTTTATGGGACTATCTGTTTGGCACCAATTACATTCCGGAAGATAGCGGAACCATCCCTATTGGATTTCCTGGAGATGAAGGTTTTCCAAAGGATTTCGTAGGGCAGAATACCTATGGATTTTCCCCGCGTTCCAATAAGGGTTAGTGCGGTTTTAATACACGACTTCGCCTTTAGTCAACCAGCGACCCCAGAACCAATTGTACCCGTGAACTCTCCCGGTAGGGCCGTTGCGGTCGACCACTGGCTTGCCCTGATTCACCCATTCAAAAATGCCCCCATAAAGGTTATAGGTATTTTGAAATCCCGCTTCCTGCAATAGAGCGGTAACTTTTTCACTGCGATACCCCACAGAACAGTAAACAACCATTGGCCGGTCTTTTGGGATGTGGTTCAGGCGTTCCAGTGAAAACTCCTTATATCCTGCCCAAACAGCTCCTTCCAGGTGGCTTACCGCGAATTCCTCCCCACTACGGGTGTCGAGAAAAATGGGGTTTTCTAAACTGGCGACCGACGGTACATTAATTTCCGGGACATCGTGGGACAATAAACGTTCCAACATACGCGCATATCTGGAGTTTGTTATTGAATCCTGGGCAGCTGCCCCACTAAACGCAAGTAACCCCGCCAGGAAGATCCCGGCAGGGCTAATTATTTTAACTGCGCGCATTAGAGCGTTGAAGGACATACGTAATCACTTACTTCCAAACCGTTTTCTTTGAGCGCTTCAAAGCCTCCTGCAATATCTACGATGTTGTGAATGCCGCGACTTTTCAGAATGGATCCCGCAATAGCACTGCGATAGCCGCTGGCACAGTGGATGTAATTCGTTGTGGAATCCGAAAATTGACTCAGGTGGTCATTCAAATAGTCCAGCGGGGTGTTTTCGGCCGTCACCAAATGCTCCGAAAGAAATTCACTTTCCTTGCGCACATCAAATACGTGGGCTTCCTCGGACGCCATGAGCTCCTTGAGGTCCGCGGCTGAAATCCGGCTCAGCGTATCGTACTCCTTAGAAGCTTCGGTCCAGGCTTTAAATCCGCCTTTAAGATACCCCAGGGTATTGTCGAACCCAACACGGGAAAGTCGGATTACTGCTTCTTCCTCCTTACCCTCTGGTGCCAGCAAAAGTATAGGCTGCTGGGTGTCGGCTACCAGGGCGCCTACCCAAGGAGCAAAGCTGCCGTCTAGACCTATGAAAATAGATCGCGGAATGTGGCCAGCCGCAAAGGCATCCTTATCGCGAACGTCGAGCACAATGGCTCCCGTTTCATTGGCGGCAGCCTCAAAAGCAGCCGGGCTGAGCGCCTGGGTACCTCGCTCGATCACATCATCTACATCAGCGTAGCCTTCCTTGTTCATTTTAACATTCAGGGGGAAATACTGGGGAGGGGGAAGCAGGCCTTCCGTAACCTCAGCAATGAATTCCTCCCGGCTCATGTCGGCCCGTAAGGCATAGTTGGTGTTTTTCTGATTACCGAGGGTGTCCACGGTTTCTTTCATCATATTCTTACCACAGGCAGAACCAGCACCGTGGGCCGGATAAACGATCACCTCGTCGGCCAGGGGCATGATCTTGCTGCGCAGGCTGTCAAACAGGATTCCCGCTAATTCCTCCTGGGTCATGTCAGCAGCTTTCTGGGCAAGGTCGGGCCTCCCCACATCGCCTAAGAACAGGGTGTCTCCACTAAAAATTGCATGGTCATTTCCATCTGCGTCCCGAAGTAAATACGTTGTGCTTTCCATGGTGTGCCCCGGAGTGTGCAGAGCTACCAGGGTCAGGTCCCCTAGCTGGAATTCCTGGCCGTCCTCAGCGATAATGGCTTCGAATTGTGGATTGGCCAGGGGGCCATAAACAATTGGTGCTCCGGTTTCCTTTGAAAGGGTAAGGTGACCACTGACAAAATCGGCGTGAAAATGGGTTTCAAAGATGTATTTGATCGTGGCCCCGTCCTTCTGTGCCCTTTCGATATAGGGTTGAACTTCGCGCAGCGGATCAATTATGGCTACCTCTCCCTTGCTCTCAATATAATATGCTCCTTGTGCCAGGCAGCCGGTATATATCTGCTCTATATTCATGATGATATTCTTTAAAAGTTACAGGGTAAAAGTAAGGCGTGAAACGGCGCGTGTCAGTGACCTAGGTTACATGCGTGAAGCGGAGGTCTGTGTAGAAATCCTGCGTTGTACTTCCGATTTCTCAGCTGTATTCCGACAGCACTCGAAGGCTTCAAAAGTCCTGACAAAGAGGTTTTCCGGACCTATTTCCTCGAGGAGCCCGCTACTTCGTAAAATATCGCGGGTGGGACCTATGGCGCCAGCAATCATCAGGCGTATGCCTTTTTGATTCAAATCCCTGAGAAGTGAACGCAGCATAAATACCGCGGAAGAATCAATGTAATTAATGGCCTCCGCATTGAGGATTATGAATTTCAGTTGAGGGCCTTTCGCCTGAATGCGTTTGCGCAACTGGGAGCGGAAGTACTCCTGATTGCCAAAAAACAACTGCCCGTCGAAGCGAAGGATCAGGTACTCTGGGAACTCTTCGATGTCTTCGGCAAAGCGGTTGATATTCTTGAAGTAATCCGTTCCGCGAATCCTCCCCAAAACTGCAATATGTGGATTCGATATCCGATATACCAACAGCAAAAGCGAAAAGAGCACACCCAGCAAGATTCCCTCCCGAATTCCCAGGCCAAGCGTTATCGCAAAGGTCAGAAGCAATAAGGCAAATTCATCCTTGCGATCTTTCCATAATTGGCGGGGGTACTTCAAATCAATAAGCCCGAATACCGCTACCATAATGATCGCTGCCAGCACAGCATTGGGCAGGTAATAAAATACTGGGGTCAGGAACAATAAGGTAAGCCCTACCAACAAACTACTTATCAGGGAAGTCATTCCTGTCCTCGCTCCGGCCTGATCGCTCACCGCAGTGCGGGAAAACCCTCCGGTTACCGGATAGGATTGAAAAAGAGAGCCCACCATATTCGAAAGGCCAAGGGCTACGAGTTCCTGGTTGGCATCTACCTGCTTTTCGCCCCGCCGTTCTTCCACGGCTTTCGCTACAGAAATAGCTTCCATAAATGCAATTAGGGCAAGGGTGAGCGCTATGGGAAATAGTTCAGATACCCGGTCCCAGGGCAACTCAGGCAAGACAAACCCGGGGAGGCCTGCAGGAACGGCCCCAACAATGCTAACTCCCTTATCGGCCAATCCCAGAAAATACACGAGTACGATTCCAAGCACCACGGAAATAAGGGCGCCAGGAGCTCGGGGGGCAAGCCGCTTTAACCCCCAGATTAAAGCTATTCCCGCTAATCCTATCCCAAGACTCAGGGCATTGGTGTCGCCCAGGGATTCAAAGGCATTGCTAAGGAGTTTGTGTATTTGATTGCTACTGGCGATTTCAGTACCCAGCAGATGTTTGAGTTGGCTCAATCCGATAATGATGGCAGCTGCCGAAGTAAACCCGCTAATAACCGGACGGGAGAGAAAATTGACCAGAAAACCCATTCTCAGCAGTCCGAAAGCGAGTTGCAGCACCCCCATGAACAGCGCGAGAAAAATGGCCATGGCAATATACTCCTCGATACCCGATAAGGCCAGTGCGCCCAATCCGGCTGCCACCAGGAGGGAATCCATGGCAACAGGGCCCACGGCCAGTTGGCGCGAGGTGCCGGTCAGGGCATAGATAATTTGTGGAACCAGGCCTGCATAAAGTCCAAAAACAGGAGGCAGGCCGGCAATCATGGCATAGGCCATACCCTGGGGGATAAGCATAATCCCTACAGTCAGGCCAGCCGAAAGATCCCCGGGTAAATCCGAGCGTTTGTAGGTGGGTAACCACTGCAGGATGGGGAAAAACTTCTTCACAGTTCCAGGATCTCAATATGGTTGCGGTGCAGTTCTATTTTTCCCAGGTTCTCCAGTTTTTTCAACAACCTGGAAATGACCACACGCGAACTGTGCAGGTCATACGCGATTTGCTGATGCGTGCTGTGCAGGGTGTTGTCCTGATTAACCCGGGCCTTTTCCCGTAAGTAATTGATCAGGCGTTCGTCCATATTCAAAAAAGCGATGCTGTCTATCGCATGGAGCATTTCATTGAGTCGGGTGTTGTAGCTGTCAAAGACAAAATTCCTCCAGGACCGATACTTTGCCGTCCACTCTTCCATTTTGCGAACAGGAATCATAATCAACCGTACATCGGTTTCAGCTACCGCACGGATTTCGGAACGGGTTTGTCCCATACAACAACTCATGGTCATGGAACAGGTGTCGCCCTGTTCCAGATAGTACAACAGGAGTTCGTCCCCGTCGGGATCCTCCCGCATTACCTTGATTACGCCGGATATCAGCAGTGGCATCCCTTTGATGTACTCCCCAATTTCAATGAGTTTGGAACCTTCCGGAACATCCCTGAAGGTGCCAACCTGAGCGATTTCCTGAATCAGGGCCGCTTCGAATTGGTCGCCATACCCGGCTTTGAGTTCTTGTATCACCGTTTTATGCTTTTCGATGTACTGGGATCGTACTTAAAAAAGAAGTTTGCCCAGATTACCTTGGAAACGGCTCCGATCCAGGGCATTAACAAAACCAGTGCCGCAACTATAGCTGCGAAAGTTTCTCCGGTACTCAACTCCAACCCAAAAATACGGATTAGCACAAAGACTGCGATTCCTACAGCGACACCGACCCCGTAGGAAACATACATTGACCCGTAGTAGAAGCTGGGCTCTATCTTATATTTCAGTCCGCAATTCGGGCAGCTGTTTCTTACCCGGTTGATCTTGGACAGGTTATAGGGGTGTCCCTGCAGGAAGGCCCCCTGATGACATTGTGGACATTTTAATCGTAAGATGCTGTAGAGTTTGGAGCCTTTGCCTAACATAGTGAATTCTTAAAGTGCAAAATTACTAACTCCGCTACTGGTCTTTGGTGACTTTTGTTACATAATTGAATATGCGGCCAGGGCCTCATGCCACTTATAGCGTTTGGAATGCCCTGTGGGCATGAACCCTTCCGGATTTTCCGGAGTAGGAGGATTCTTAAAAATTTGTTAAATACAAGTTTTTGGCGTATTTTCACCTAGCAATCAACCACTTGCCAATTATGACAGCAGAGAACAAACTTCAGATTGCCCGATTTGGGGCAGGCCTGATTCTAATTCTCCTGGTAACCGCGGCCCTGCTTATTTATCAGCAAGTCCAGGACGGGGGTATGCTTGAAGAAACGGCTCATCGGCTTTCCATCCAGTACAATAGCTTCAGTACAGGCCTGGCCGGGAAATAAATTGGATTTTTTCCGATATTGTTAGCAGTAGGGTACCTGGCTTTGCTATACGCTGCTTTCAACTATGGTTGCTTTTCTACATTCTTCGATTACAAAAAGGGTCCTTTCCTCGCTATTCTTGTGTGCCTTGGTCTTGTTTGGCTGCGGAGAAACTATTGAGCATACGGAGCAAGTCGAGATTCGGGACCTTGCCGAGATCCAAAATTCCGGAGAACTTCGGGCCCTGGTAGCCTACAGTGCTACGAGTTACTTCCTCTATCGCGGAAATCCCATGGGTTATGAATACGAGCTGCTGGAACGCCTTGCGGAATCCATGGACCTGAATCTTAAAATAGTTATTGCCCAGGACCTGGACGAGATGCTGGATATCCTCCAGCGGGGGGAGGTCGATTTAGTTGCCCATGGATTGGCCATAACCGGCGAACGAAAACAGCAGGTCGCCTTTGCCGATTACCTCTATCTGACCCGGCAGGTGTTGGTCCAGCGAAAACCGGATAATTGGCGCCGGCTTACCCGGGATGAAATTCGGGAGAAGCTCATTCAGGATCCCGTAGAACTCATAGGGGACACCCTGAGTCTTCGGGCCAATTCCTCCTATATGGATCGCGTGGAAAACCTGATGCGGGAAATAGGGGGAGAAATTGAGATAGATACGCTCAAGGGTTCCCTGACCACGGACGAAATCATCCAAATGGTGGTCGACAAAAAGATCAAATACTCCTTTGCCGATCAAAACCTGGCCCGGATTAATGCTTCGCAGTATCCCCTGTTAGATGTCAGTGTCCCGGTGAGCTTTTCCCAGCGCATTGCCTGGGCCTTTTCCAAGGAGTCGCCGGAGTTTTTGAACTATGTGAACCAGTGGTTGGCTGCTGAGAAAAAGCGGACGGATTTCTATGTGATCTACAACAAATATTTCAAGAATCGCCGGAGTTTTGCGCGCCGGGCCGACAGCCCGTTTTACAGCCTGAACGAAGGAAAAATTAGCCCCTACGATGAAACCATCCGGCAAGAAGCCCGGCGTCTGGGTTGGGATTGGCGCCTGCTTGCCGCGGTGGTCTATCAGGAATCCCGGTTTGATCCGGAAGCGAACTCCTGGACCGGTGCGAGCGGACTCATGCAGTTAATGCCTTCAACTGCCGAAGATTTGGGTGTTGACCAAAGGGAAGACCCGGTTGCCAGCCTCAAAGCCGGATCTACATATCTCAAACAATTATACGGGCGATTTGAAGAGGTTTCCGATAGCCTGCAACGGATTAAGTTTACCCTGGCCTCCTATAATTGTGGGTATGAACACGTAGAAGATGCCAGGCGTCTGGCTGCCGTAAAGGGCCTTGATCGCAACAAGTGGGACCGCAGTGTCGATAGTATGCTACTGGCTTTACGCTCCCCCTCCAACTACCATCACGAAGTGGTGCGCTATGGGTATGTCCGAGGGGAAGAGCCGTATCGCTATGTGAACCAAATCTTTAACCGGTTCGAACACTATCGCAGCTTAAGCCGCTGAATTAGTCTCCGCAGGTAATTTCACTCATAGCTCCACCTAACGCATCATTGAAGTTGAGGTCTGTACGGACAAGGGCAAATTTGTCTACCCCATGTCCTGTGGAGCGGGCGGAAATTTCCATGGTATAAATTCCGGGGCTATCGAAATCGGCGTGGATAATATGCCCGTCGTGATCGGACGTATAGGCTTCCCATTTGAAATCGGTATTATTCCCGGTGCGGTAAACTTTAAACCATCCATCGGCACTGGCCCCGTTAGGGTTCGGGCTTTTACCGGTTCCTTTTGGATAGATGGTGCTATTGTTCTTGGTGGCGTAGAAATCGGAAGCGTCTGGGAAGCGCAACCAGGTATCGTTGTGTTCGGTACCATTATTCCCAATGGTTACCGACGAGCGCCAGCTAAAGCGATAGCTGCCCGGATTGGTAATGCGGATTTTAAATCGGACCACTCCGTTGCCAGGATCGCCAAAATACTGACTGCCGGTCCAGCGCAAATAGGCCGATGACCCGCTGCCCTGCTTCTGCCAGGATCCGGAAAAGCTGGAATCTTCCAATTCGCCCAGAATAACGCCACCTTCCTCTTCAAAAATATAGTTTGAAGGGGTACAGGAGTCGCTGCCGGAATTTCCGCTCTCACCGGAGCTACCGTCATTGGAATTGCCTTCATCGGAGTTTGATTCCTCCTCGCTGGAGTCATCATTAGATGCTTCTTCGGAATCGGGATCAGATCCCTCCGGATCATCTCCGGAGGTGTCAATCTGATCGCTGAATAGATCTTCGGAGGGATCTTCGTCCTCGCATGCTGTAAAAAATGAGCATGCCATAGCCAACATAAGTAGGTATAGTGGGGTTCTCAAGTTCATGGTTGTGGGCCTTAAATAGGTTTTGTTAGTGGAAAATAGTGCTCGCAATTCCGTGTTTGGGGTGACGAAAAAGCGATTACAAATATTTCCGATAAGATTTCGTTGTCAGGTTTACGATAGTAAAACCCGTTTTGGACGTCGAAGTGCAGAAAAAATCGATGAACTGCACGATTTTCATCGATTTTAACAAAAAAGTGCGCGGAAGCTTATTGTAAAAGTCCAGCGGCAATTGCGGATATCGACAGGGCCAAGAGTAAAATCGCCTGAAGCGCTAATTCGAATTTACTGCTGTTGTTTTCCCTCCAATGTCGGGCAATCCGAATGGTGGCTTTACTAATTAGGAATAGTCCGCACATCAAGAGTAAAAAATATAAATAGCGCACTAGTCCGTAGTACACCGTTATCATCAACAATAAGGATGTGATAGTACCGGCACTTGTTAAGAGCCCTATGCCCAGGTTACGCTTTCTTATTGCTGCATTACCAGACTTTTTAAGGGGAAGCAATACAAGGTTTACCAAAAAGATACAAAGTCCGAAGAGCAGGGTCAATCCAATTGCAATTTGTTTTGCGACACTACCGCTAAGCAGCCAATTATAAGTAAGATTCAGGGCAAATTGGTCTCCCGCCTTAGAATTTGTAAAAAAAACAAATCCCCATTTCTTGTCTTTATCAAAGGCAAAGTAGGACGAAAACCCCGTATTATTTCCACTGTGAGAATACCAATTACCGAGATTGAGTATCGACAGCCTGCTAAATCCAAGCGTATAATCTTCACTTAAAAATCCGGTGCTTATCTCGGAGTGGGGTTTGTACAGTTCTTCAAATCCTTCTTCGCTCAATCCCTGTTCGTTCATCATGGCAATCATCCATTTGGAAAAATCGATCGCCTCAGAATGAATCGTTGTAGGAGCTACAAAAACAGAGTCCCTGCTTCGCCACCACGGGTCGGCATTCTTGTCTATCCAATTGCCCTCTTTGTCATAGGGTTGGACTTTGTGTTTTCTGATGTATTCATCCTTGATGAACTTGGTGTGTTCCATATTAAAAGGGATGGCAACCCTTTTCTGAAACTCTGCTTCCAATCCCGCCCAATTCGTATCCAGAAGATGTTTCAACACTTCGGCCAGGTACTGGTAACCCTCCCCGGAATAATGATAGCCCGTGCCCGGCTCAAACTGGATAAATAGTTTTTTGTCGGCATAATCATCACGCCAATTCGGAAATCCGGAGCGATGGGAAAGCGCTATTCTCGCTGTAATTTTTTTATACCGCTCGTCATGTGCTATGTCCGGGTTAGGCAAATACTCGTATAGCGGTTTATCCAAGTCAAGGATGCCTTCCTCAACGAAGGTCATTACGAAAAATCCAAAAACGGATTTTGAGATGGAGGCGCCCTCAAATATGGAATTGTTATCGGCAGGTATCTTCCTTTCTTTGTCGGCGTACCCTTTCACTCGATGATACACTACTTCCCCATCGTTAATTATTGCTATTGATAGGGCCGGCATACCAAGCGATTCCATTTGTGATTCAATGAAATCATCGGTTGCTTGTTGAGTGAGCGCGGTGCCAAAATTCGATTTAATATTGGGTGTATCGGATTGGTTTTGGCATGCAATTAAAAGGAGTGATAAGGCTGTGAAGACAAAATAAATACGATTAAATTCCTTCATGCTATCCTTTGTTTTATTCCAATAATACTACAGGCTATAAATCACGCGAAAGGTCAGGAATCGCGGCTGGATAAACGTTTCAGAGGAGAAGACTGAGATGTTATTCGCGCTGTTGCGAACCTGGGCATCGATATCGAGGATATTGGTCGCCTGCACTTCGAATTCCCATTTGGCATCCCGGTCTTTGCGATAGGCAATAGAGGCGTCCCAGGTCTGAAAAGATTGCGACTCGCCATCCCCGAGATCCTGCCGGGTATAGGCATAGTTCGAGCGAACCGTAACAGCCTTCCAGATATAAGCATCGAAATCGATCGAGGGGGATTGGGTGGTAAACGTCGTTTCCCGCCCACCCTGATCGTTCTGGGTCACGCTGTACCGATACCTCAGGCTTACATTGGGAGCCACTTTGAAGTTGGTCCTAAGTCCCGGGGTGTAGGTTTGGGTAAAGCCCTCATTCAGGGAACGCTGGCCCTGGATAAACTGGTTGATTTTACTGTAGTTAAAACTCGCATTCAGCGAGGCCCGTACCTTGCCAAACGTTCGCTGGATGCGCCCGAATACACTCGCATTCTCATCAGCAAAGGGGGAATTGAAAAAGGTACTGGTACGGATCACATTTTCGAAGGTAGTTAGGCTTCGAATCTGGTCAATATTGTTGGAATAAGACGCCCGTACAAAGACGTTGGTGTAATTGAACAGGTTAAAACTGCTGTAAAAGAGGTTTACATTGTGCGAAAGGGCGTTTTGTAATTCCGCCTCCCCAAACTGGATGCTGTTAAAGCTGTTGAGGACAATCCCGCGAGCTATCCGGGTAACATCGGTGAACTGATTGCGCATTTCGTAGCGAAGGGTCAGGGATTCGTTTTTCTTGAGTTGGATCCGCGTTTCGAAATCCGGGAGGAAGCGGAAAAAGTTGTCCTTGAACTCCGATCCAAACTGGATATTCTTATTGCCATAAGCGTGAATCGAAAATCCGGGAGTAAGTGTGAATTTCCCGGTACGCACCCGATAATGGGCTCCGAAATAGAAGTCGCTGAATGCGTATTGGGTATCGTTTTCGGCCAGGCCATCGTTAAAGTTAGGGCTCGGTTCCAGCAGGCTGCCATCGTCCAGGAATTGGAAGATTCGGGAATCAAATTCCTGACGACTGAGGATCAGGCCCAGGGTGAAATTGAGATTACTTTTGGTATTGAGGATGTTGTAATAATCGATCTTGGCGTCGAGCTGGTTGGAAAAAATGCGACGGTCCTGCCCGATATCATAGGTAGCCAGGGAAGTGTCGAGACCCAGGGCGTCGGCAGTGGCATCGAACGCGTCCTCCCCATTCGGATCGTTCTGCAAAATAGCGTTATAGAAAGGGTCTTCGTTTCGGATCAGATGCTGGGCCTCCAGCGCAAAGATGTTGTTCTCGTCCAGTGTATAATAGTAGTTCAGGTTCTGATTCAGGCTATAAGGGTTTACTTCGTCCTCCTGATCTGTATTACCGATAACGGATGAAAAAACATTCTGGAGCTGGGTGTCCTTACTTAACCTACCCAGGATATCATAATCCAGTTGGTTGCTGAAATTGGGTTGGTAGCGGGCACTCAGCTTCAAAAGCGCCTGATTGGAACGCTCGGAACTGGTCTGCTCCGTAGTTTCATCCGGGATGCCCAGTTGCGGGTCGGTATATTGGATTTCACTGGTTTCCCGGGACTCAATCCGGCTGCTGTTGTAGATAAAAAAGCCGCTGATATCCAGGGCCGGGCTGGCCGCATAAGCGAAGTTCCCCGAAGCAAGACGATTCTCAATCTTTAAGGCGTTGCCCTGAGTGGTCAGGAAATTCAGGCTGTTGTCCCCCAGGTCAATGACAGTTCCACTACTTCGACTGGGAACCCGAAACCCTCCCCCAAAATTCCGAATATCGCGACGCGTGAGGGCAGCCTCTCCGGTATTGTTCAGGTCTCCGATAAAGTTGAAACTAAAGTTCGGGCTGTAGTAAAAGAGTTTGGGTTGCAGCAGGTAAAGCTCATAATCCGGGGAATCCCCGGCAGCGCCGGTAACGGTGCCAAACCAAAAGCTTTCTTTCCCTTCTCGCAGCTTGATGTTCAAAGCCACATTGTCCTGGTTGTTGGTAACCCCGCTCAATTGCCCGACCTCGGAGTAATTACGCAGTACCTGAATCTTATCGACGGCCTTGGAAGGGATATTCTGAGTGGCCAGTTTGGTGTCCCCGTCAAAGAAATCCTTGCCGTTGACCATGAGCTTATTGACCACCTTGCCTTCAACTTCCACCTGCCCGTCTTCGTTGATCTCCACGCCCGGCAGGTTTTCCAAGACGTCCTCCAACTTCCGCTCGGTACCCGTATTGAAGGAATCTGCATTATAGATGAGGGTATCTCCTTTGACCTGTACCGGCATTTCGTAGATGAGTTCTACCTCATCCAGCACATTGTCGGCCTCCATAGTGTAGGTGCCTTCGAGATCTTCATCCGCTGTGGTAATGGTCTCTTTGAAGGGTTTCATCCCCACATAGCTGATCTGCAGTTCCAGGGTGTCGTTTTTGGGAAGCGCCAGGGTAAATATTCCCTGACTGTCCGTAATACCATAGGCGGCCATAGCCTTGGTGTCCTGGTTTATGGCAATGACATTGGCTAACTCCAGGGGTTGACCCACGCTATCGCGGACCGTTCCGGTAAGGGTTACCTGGGCCGTAGCGGAATACGTTACCAGGCCGAGGATCAGTAAGAGAAAGTGTCGCATCGGGATGGGCTAGCTGCGTCTACGGCCCCGGTTGTCACGCATCTCTTTCATCTTTTGCATGATCGTTTCCTGGTATTCCGTTTTGGTAGTTACTTTTCCTTTGGTCGGGGGTTCAATTTTAAGATCGCCTTTGGGGTTCATTACGATCTTGGAACAAAGCATGGTGGTGTTTCCGGCATTCACTTCCAGGATCAATCCGGGAAGTCCCCAATATTCTCCCGGTCCGTGAGCTACGGGTATCTGTGGAGTATACCAGGCTTCTACTTCTACCATTTGGACTTGAGGAGCGGCTTCCGTGGAATCGTTGGCCTGCTGTTGATTGCGCAATTTGCCCCAGGAGAAATCATACCAGCTCAGCTCATCTTCCGGAACCGTTGCAGTGGCCTTATAACAGGTGTACTGCCCAATTTGTTTGCTTTCTGATCCCATGATCCACTGGATCTCAGGGAGATCGTCTTTTACTAAGAAGAGTTTGCCATAAAACTCTTGCCGCTGCACCAGGGCGTTGTCCTTGACATTCTTGTACTGTTCGCCGCGGGAAAAATTATTTCCCCAGGAATCAGTTGCCCCGGAAATTGCATCCAGCTTTTCTTCCTCGTCAAATACCGAAGCTTCGCGATTAAAATTCAGGACATAAGTCTTTTCCAGACGGTTTTTAAGGCGTTCCTTAACTTGTTTTTTCTGAGCCTCGCTCATGCGGGCTCCCCAACTGCCCAGTTCCAGGGAAGACTTGGACATATAAATAGCCTGCCCCTGAAAATCCTGGACGATAGCCGTGGGTTGCGGTTTGTTTTGTTGAACCTTAGTGTCGAAGTTCCCAAAAACGACAAATGCCAGTACAGGCAGGAGAAAGCCTCCGGTCCAATCCAATAGCAGTGATTTCATAATTCCCGAGTTAATGTCTGATTGTTTAACGAATGTAATCTAATCATTAAACAAAATTGCCGTGTTTATCAAAAGATTAACATGGCACTACTGGCCCGCTGTGTCTCTTAGACCGCGCTCGATCCGTAAAGTTTAACCAAAAGACTTTTTGTAACTTTCATTCGGGCAGTCAACTATTTAGCATGATGTTTAAGGGGTGAAAAAAAAGACTTGGGGAAAGATATCACTGCTCGTGCTCGGCCTACTCCTATTGGCTGCCGTCTTGGTAAATCCTATTCTGGATCGTTCGCTGGAAGCCTATTTGCGGTCTAAGTTGGAGCTTCGCAAAGATGCCGGCGCCTATGCGATTTCCTTTGAAGCCCTCCAATTGAATATTTTCCAACAGGAATTCCAACTGGAAGGAATAATCCTTCAGCCAGAAGAAACTTTAAGTACTCCGGACAGCCTGCCTTCCTCCGGACTACAGGAATTGCGAATAAGCAACGCCCGAATCGAGGGTATCCAACTCAGCAATTTCCTGTGGAAAAAGGATTTGAACATTCATTCAATAGTCTTGGATTCTGTGGTACTTGAACTAAATCCAGGCTCCCCGGAGCGTCACAAAGCCAAGAATCAGTCCGGGGGATTACTTCTGGACTCCCTTAAACTTCCCGGAATTGAACAAGTAAGCCTGGGAGATTTCAAGATTGCTCATCTCACTTCCAATCTGCAAGCTCCCCCAGGAGAAACAGGGGGAAGCCGCTTTCAAAGCAGCGACCTCACCCTTTCCGGGATTGGCTTGCGCGATTTAGACCATTCCGAAGAAGACAATTTTGTTCCGGATATTGATTCCCTGACCCTGCATCTGGGACAACAGAATTACGTGCTGGACGATGGGCTTTACCGGGTGGTGTACGACAGCTTGGGATACCGACATAGCACGGGCACCTTAACTATTGACGATCTCGTTATTGCCCCCGGAATTTCAGACAAAGCATTCAACGCCCGGCAATCCCAACAATATTCCCGCTATTCCACAAAAATCAAGGCAATTCGCATGGAGGGGGTGAGCCTGGGACAACTCATGGAGACCGGCGGCCTTGAAATCCCCCATATTGCTATTGAAGGGATGGAATCCTCCATATACATGGATAAGTCTAAGCCGGCCCGAGCTAAAAATTCCGTTCCGCTGCCCGCACATCAACTGGCTAATATCGGATTCCCCCTCGTCATAGATACCCTTGAATTGACTGGGGCTAATTTAGACTATAAAGAACTCCTTCCACAAAACAATGAACTCCTTGAGTTATCCCTGAATAGTATCACTGGTGAGATCCGCAACATCCGCACTGCCACAAACGCGGCCACCGCCTCCGACACCCTGGAAGTAGATTTGTCTATTGAACTGCTAGGAGCCGTAGACTTTAGCCTGCAATCCCGCTTCCCTTATGGAACTGATCACTTTTCCTTTAGCGGGCATACGGAGGGAACCTCGAGGCTTTCTACCCTGAATACCGTAGTTTATCCCGCCCTAAAGATGCAATTTGAAGCAGGAAACATCAACGGGATTGCATTTACAGCCACCGGGAATACTCAGGATATAAAAGGCGAGCTGATCATGCGCTACAGCGACCTGGAAATCCGCTTCTATAAGGCCAATGATAAGGATTATAAGGGCCTTTCCTGGGCTGCTAATGCGTTGGTCAAGCATTCCAACCCCAACCGTCGCGGCAAGCTGTTGATCGCCGATATATATTTCGAACGCGATCCCTCAAAAGGGGTGGTAAATTATATCTGGAAAGGAATTCAATCCGGGATCATCAACACCTTTAACCCTATTGGGAAACACCATCGGGAGTAGCGGAGAATCCCTTAAGGCTACGAACTAAAATCAATGCGGTCGCGTATGGTGCCATCTTTTCGATGGATAATTACATCGGCCTTGTATTTTCTGGCCAGGCGCTTGGCCTTATTGATCGCCGTGTCTTGGCGCCGATGTTTGGAAGTAACGCGCTTGTTCCCTTCCCGCCTAACCGCCCAGCCTTCTTCATAAGGCACCACATGCTGATTCCAGGTGCGGCCGCGCTTGCTTTGTCGGGAACTCTTAAAGAAGACCTCGACGAGTTCTATCAGAATATCAATCCAGTTTCGAGAAGCGTTTGTCTTACTCATTCCGAGGGGTTAATTCCAGCGGAAGATACTGTTTTCGGAAGAAAGGCATTGGGCTGGTTCCCCCGGGTTGCATTTGCAGGGCAAATGGACCAGAGTAGAAGCTATACCTATAGGTTATCTTTTTATTTGGGAAGAAGTAACTCCAATAAAAACGGCGGCCAAATTCAAATGGAATTCAGCCGCCGCAAATTTAATGCAATTGTTTAATCCAGTCGGACAACTGCGAACCTAAGGCAACTTCTGATCTCAATAGATTGGCCTGCAGTAATCTCGGTTCTGCCGCCAAATCTATTCAAGAGGAAAAGGCACCAACGACCACGAAGTCCAGCTAGTTCAAGAATCTGCTCCCTCGTATAGGAGCCTTCCTTTACATCGAACTCTTTTCCGCCTACATTAATCTCGTAATAGCTCTCGTCAGTTCCCTTGATTACGCGTGACTGAGAGTTTTCCATTACAGACCTTATGCCGTTGTTCAAAGCGGCTTGCGAAGTATAAGTCTCTCCGAAACCTATTACTTCATTATTTCTCGCTTTCAACACAAAGTAGGGCTGGCCATTTACCGCTGTCTTTACGACATAGTTGGCACGATTGGGCCCGTGCTGTTGCACTGACCTAATCCCTGTTAAACAATCGCTTTTTGAGCGGTAGCGCTCTGTTCCTCGCAGGATAATCTTGTTGTTTCCTGCCTTAAGGTTAAAATAATAATTACCGTCTTTTCCGGTAAATAGGGTGTAGTACCCGGTAATTGAATTACTCATCTTCGTATTATTTTATGAGTAAAATGACAAAGCCTTAACCTATCAAAATCTTCTATATGGCCTGTTGTTAGCTTTTATAGGATAACAGGACGCTCTAACCCCCCTCGAACAGGGTATACATTTGTGGAGGAAAAAAGCCTGGAGTCTGCTTTAGAGCTTAGGCAAGACGGTATTCTTGGAGCTCAGAAATTTGGAAAAGACGTGTATTTGAAGTACATTTGTTCTGTCAAAAATCAAATTGTTCAGTAAATCTGTCAATTTCAAAGTCTGGTCAACGATCAGGCTTTTTTTCGTTTTATAGCTACATGACTATCCATTTTAAGGTTTTTATAGTCTTCACGCGATAGGCTTTGATGCCGTCACTTTGGACCATTTCAAAGATATAAAATTTTCATAAAAACTGATTTTATGGTTCACATTTTTGTTAACATTTATCTTTCTGTATCGGTACTGAACGTTATTATCCTGTGAACACCCAATTTATTTAGTAAAATGAATCGCGTTAGTGATTTTATTCCGATCGGCATATGTTTGGCCTGATGAAGTTATTAACAAAATTAGATTCTTTCGACTGATAATGATATCTTTAACTAGAAGCTTTTGACCTTGCGACCATGCCTGAAATGAATTCTCATCCTGGAGAAGTTCTCAACAAATTAATGCTCGAAAGGGACCTTACGCAAAGAGAACTCGCGGCCAACATTGATGTTTCCCATACGGTTTTGAACTCCATCATAAAGGGTAATAGAAATATCAATATATCTCTAGCACTATCTCTCGAAGCTGCAAATTTTCGCAAAGCTTCCTATTGGATGGATCTTCAGTTAAAGTATTCACTTGCTGAAGCTAAAAAGGATAGTGAACTAGTTAAAAAAAATCATGCGATTCGTATATGGAATGAATTAGATGATGAATGGGTTCCGATTTCCTATCTTAAGAAACACGTGGAGTCTCTAAATACTCCTGATGATCTAGATAAGCTGTTTGACATTTACGGTGTAGCCGACGAGATTGAATTAAAAAAGAAAATCTCGAATTATCCTTTGAAGCTATTCCGTAAGTCTTCAAAGTTTGAAGAAAAAAAAACTAATGTAATTGCGTGGTCTGCTTTGGCAGAATTTAAGGCCCGTAATATGAAGGTTTGTAGCTTCAAAGTTTCGGATGAAGATAAATTAATATCAAGCTTAAATAGATGCTTTTATAAAAACCGAAACACGCTAAAGGAGACTACCAAAATACTTTCCGATTTTGGTATAAAATTTGCAATTCTTGATCGGCCGCCTAAGACTCCTGTTGAAGGGAAGTCCTTCATGTCGGAAGGAAATCCCGCAATTTTTATGTCTTTAAAATATAAGCGGCTTGATAATTTTGCCTTCGGCTTATTGCACGAGCTGGGGCATGTTTACAGACACTTAGTTACTGACAAATTTAAAGAGCATAATTTTTTCACTGGGAATTCCGAACTCGCCAAGCTAGAACGAGAAGCGGACTTATTTGCTCAGAATAAGTTAATTCCTGAGGATTTGTGGTTGGACTTTTATTTGGAAAACGAAGAGTTTAATGATGAAGTAATTGGGAATTTCGCCAGAAAGAACAAAATTAATCCCTGCATTGTTAGAGGGCGTGTTTGCTTTGAAGATAACCTATACTACAGAAAAAGGAGTATCTACAATAGCAAGAATGTGTTGACATGATTATACGACTGAGCCAATTCCAATTTTCTGACATGCCAATTGTGGCGCAATATTATTCGAGCTTTCGTAGGCATTGCTGAATTGAATGTCCTAAGCAATCACCTGGGTTTCATTTGCGGGGCAGATAAAGCAATGAAGAGCCTGTTATTCCAATGAAATGCCATCCAAGTCTTCTAATTTGGCAATACACCCCCAATTGTATTTTTGACGATTGTCACCTGAGAGCACAAAGACCAACCAATTTGTGCCTTTTTGTAATTTAAGTTTCGTTCGTTCATCTTCCACGAACACCCTTCCTTCGGCACCCTTGTTAGGGGGTGGCCGAAAGTTCATCCCCCCATCAAACAGGGTCTCTGAGTTCAACAAAATGACCAAATGATCGGCGTAGTCGAAATTAAGTGTTACTTCTTTCTCCGAATCTGAAACTATTTTACTTGTAAGTAAAATTGTCTTGTCCATGTCGTCATAGAAACGACTGATATTGACAAGCCCATCTTTATCAGCATTGATTTCTTTGAATTTGTCCCTGTGTTTTAGCAATGAATCAGCTTGCTGCACAAAATTGACAGCGTCCTTGACGAACATCTCGGACAAGTGCCACTTGGTAATATAGCTCGGGGCAATCCTTTTTGCATCCTTTTCGGAGCTTTGGGTATCACCTCTTTCGATTTCGGTTATCGAAAAATCACTAAAATGGACCTCCCCAAAATTGCTGTACAGGCTGATTCCGCCCGCTTGGGTGTCGTGCTTTAGATCGTCCAAAATAAAAGTAGGTGTGTCCATATCCCCCACGTAAACGGACATCTTATTTTCCAATACCTCGGCCTTCACATGAACCCAGGTACGGATATCCAAAAAGACAATACCCTCTTCCTTTGCTTCAAATAGGAGCGCTTCGCCGCTCCGTGGGTCGTATATGTAGGCAGGACTTCCATCAGGGATATCCACAAAAGATTCCTCTGAAAATTCTACGCCTTCATTTCCAATGGCGGTCAAAAGGCTATCACTGGCCTTACCGCTGACCAGTTGGTCCTTCATGGAAAGTGGTATGGTCGCCACCTCCCGTCTCGGATATATGGCATTTCCTTCATACTGCGGATAATTGTACAACTGCCAGGGCAAGTTTCCATTATGGATTGGAACATACTGTAGCGCGTCCCTATTTCCACTCATCATCATCCTGAGATAAAGATATTCATAGTTCTTTGGGTCCTGCACCCTAAATCCAAATCCCGGGACCTGTCCATTGCAATGGAATTCCACTACAAAGTTTTTGAACGCTATATCTTTTAGAATGGCCTTTTGACCCGGATTCAGTAATAGGGATTGTCTTCCCTGGTGGTCCACAATTTTCAAAGAATCTGCTGAACCGTCGGGACTTTCAATCCTCCAATAACTGTCATTAAAGGCATATTCTAGTGCGAGATTGTTCTCTTTAATCTGTTCTTGACAGGATGCCAACGAGATGCATATAATGCACATTAAGAAGTTATAAATATTGATTTTCATGATAGATAGCTAACTTTATGTTATAGACGATCGAACGCCAATATAAGGTTGTCGACACGGATTTTATTCGGACAATCCGTTCATCTTTGTTCAAGTTCGTTCATGCAGGATTCCCGAATATAATTTTCCAAAGGAATTTTTGATTAAAAATTTAAAATATTAAAGCCTCCCCCAAATTACCTATGATGCGTAAAACGCTTAACCATGAAGAGAGCACTACTTATTCTAGCTATTATTTTATTAATTTCAAATAAAGTCAAATCCCAAGAGGATATTATTGGCGATGCGTTATGGAAATATAAATTAGACCTAGAAGGCATTAACAAATCTAGAGTTCAAGATGACCAGTTTGAATTAACATTCAATCCTAGAACACTTAATTATTATTTCGGCAATATCCTGACAAATTATATCGCCACTCCCGAGACTCCCGCAACAAGAGAATGGACAGCAGTTCTTAATAGTGAATCAAATTCTGTAGAGTTTGGCTACTCATTTGATTTACGAGATGGAGCACTAACCGATTACATTAAACAACTTTACTATGTAGGTCTAAGGGCTCAAGCTGAGAAAGAGGGCTCTTTCTTCCCATTACTAGATATTGGGGATGTTAACAGCAGTTATGGAGCGGATTTGAGATTCACTAAAATTTTCTCATTTAAAAGGAGGTTTAAACCCAAAGCCGGTTCTAGAAAGAAAATACAAGATTTTAGAAATAATCAGTTGTGGGGAAAAGTCAGAAGTAGTTTAGAAAATGAAGCTTCAGTAGACACTAAAAAAGCCAACAATACGATCGCGAAAACAATGAATGACTTTATTGAAGCAAACGAACTGGACTTAAGAACCATGATTTTCTGGTTTAATTTGAGGGCTTTTCTACCAATTAATCAAGTTGATTACACCTACATAGAAAATGAGAGTATTTACATGGAAGAAAATGAACTTTCGGAAGAGTTTAGAAATTGGAGTTTTACAAGTTCATTAAATGGATTATTGAAGTACAAAAAATGGAGTGGAACTGCCTCCGTTATTTTTAATTATTTCAATAATAACAACATACTGACCAAGGAGATTACAAAAACAACATTCACCCAATTAGTGGAAAATCCGACTGATGATTTTATTCCTTTGAAGACAAAACAGGTTTTTGTCGGAGATTACGAAGAGTTTTGGACCCCTCAAATTAAGGGAGAGATTACCACTCTTTATAAAAAAACCATTGGTTTTTCTATAGCAGGTGAATTTAATACGGGTGAATACTATGAAAACCGAGATGTTGGAAGGAAAAACTGGAAAATGGGTATACCAGTCAGTTTAAAGGATAAAGATGGAAAAAGTACTATAAACTTTGAGATTCAATGGCGAGAGCTTAATGGAGATCATTTTGTTGGTGTTAGATTAGGGAAAACATTCGGAAGCTTCATTGATTAACGAACTTGGCTTCAAAGGTCTACTATATAGAAAATTCTACTGTAAAGGCTAGATGATTAAATAAGACCTTCCCCGATAATAGGAAAATTGAATACATAAAGTACTCCCCTACTAAATTCGAACATAACTTTTAAAACAGTTTTCAGAAGGGTTAACTGCAATTAAAAAACTCCCTGAAAAGCACCTAGTTAAAAAGAAAAAACCACAACAATCTAGTTTACAAGACGTTGTGGTTTTATATAGAGGTCCCACCTGAGTTTCATTTGCGGGGCAAATGAACCAGAGAAGAACCTTTTTGTTTCCTGTTGTTTATTAACTCGTAAATTTTTGGGTGTCCGAATTGAATGCCCCAACTTAAACATATTGATTTATATAAGCTTGTATATCAGAAATGATATGTGACTCCTGTAATTTCATGTCTGCCTTTTTATCCCTGCTTCCTACTAACATATAATAGGTTAAGTATAATCTCTTTTTCTTGGCATCATAGTTCAGATTCTCGAGAGCACCGAAAACATGATAGATTCTCTTTAAATGATATGGCGTTTGATATTCATTTGAAATTTTGGAAATGTTGTATGAATTCAAATAGGAATAAAATTCTTCTTCCTTTGTTAATCCACAAAAGGCGAGAATAAAAATTCTAAATAGAACAAAACCTGTCTTAGATGAATCATACCACTTGCTATTTTCATTTTTGTTAAGTCCTTTTAGGAATTGAGACGCACTATTAAGTCCGCTTTCCCCCTGACTAAGCAAACAAAAAATGTATGCTTCATAAGACCAGAATGAAAGATTATGTATTTGATCTTCTCTATACATATTCGCGGCTTTAGTATACTCTTGCTTCAACCAAAAGTATCTTGCTTTGGCTAAATTAAATTCTCTGAAGTCTTTTGATTTATGCTGATCATTTATCTCTGTATTCTCCAGAATTTGAAGCACTCTGTCAAGATCAGGCGAGTCCAGGCTACACAGGATACTACATAACATAGATCGTACATGAATAGACTGAGGATTCTTCTCAAATGCCTTATCCCTCAGAACAAGTGCTTTGTCAAGAAAACCTTGTTTCCAAGCAATAATGGACCAAACTAATAGTGATTCATCAGAAATAATCGGGTTATCTAAGAAGTCTCCATCAACAAGATCGTCCCATGTTTGACGACTTCTACTATCATAAACATTTTGAAGGTCAATTATTCTAGAAATCATATCAAGAATCTCTTCATTCTTGGATTCAATTTTTCTTTTCAGAAAGATTGCTTCATTTTCAATGCTAGTTTTAAAGTCAGATTTTAACTGAATTATTTCAGTTTCATTCTTGGATTCAGTACTTAGAATTGTTTCTTTCAAGGATTTGTGTTCACCCTGAAGAATTATATAATCCTCTTTTATTTGTTCTAGAGTTTTCCTAATACCTGCATCCCTAAGTAAAATGGAAACACCAATTGCCAATACACCTAAACTTATTGTGGTAATTACGGAAAGTGCAGCCCACCATTCTGCCGATGGCGTTATGAATTCTAAGGATTCAATAAGCTCTGGATAAACATACAGTGCAGCACCAACAAACAGCAAAGAAAGAAATACGCTAATTATAACATTTATTAAGTTTTGATATCCTTTCATTGGGCTACTTTTTTTGTTAATGAATAAACGTTTAAGAAATCGTTCTGAAGTAGTAATTACTACTGATTTACATATTATTCTAGGATAAAGTTCACTATTTACTTTCCATAATCAACTATATAACCTGAGCTACTAGTAATTCACAAGTCTAGCTAACAAAAGTTTTGGGTAACTTGACCGGACTCCGGGTTAATTACTCCAAACGAATTCCCTACTTTGCAGAAACTTTAAAGCTGTTAAACAATAAAACTATTTTTCCAGTACCGCTGGGGCAGACCGAAAGAGGTTAAGGAAATATCCCATTACTCCATGGCCGAGAATTTCAGCATCCCGGTAACAACAGTTTTGAGCACCCCGGATAGATGATAGGAACTTGCAGTTTAGCACCCTTTCAATGTATGGAGTTTAACTCAGTTTTTTATGTTTTTCGCAGGCCCCTGATTGATACCCAGGAGATTATATTAATCTATAATACATCTTTTTGATCTCAGCTGCTATAACTGCATAGGTGGGCTCCAATATCAAAAAAAATGCCCATTATACTATTCCGCAACAAACTCCTCGGCTTCATTAACTCTTCTCATTTCATCGCTACCTTTTAGTTCGATAAGTCTATTGAGCATTACGGTCATTCTATTTTCAACTCCCTCTATTCCAACGCCAATCGTCCTAAAGTCATCCTCTCTTAACATTTGCCTAGCTCTATCATCTATGCCTTGGCCCTTATTGATAGATTTTACGAGTTCTTCTGCTTTATCTAAATAGAATGTGTATAACTGCGGAACATTCTCTATTGAAGAGTACGTATCTATAAAAAACCAAATCGTGTTTAGCAATTTTTCTAGATCAGTCAGCATCAGGTTTAAGTTCCTAATTCCTTTTTTTGCATCCTCTTCAAATCGAGACTTTAATCTATTATAAGCTTCACTTCCTTGAGCCACGTGACTTATATCCTTTCGACATTGGTTCGTCTTGTAATTCATGTATTTCCTCCACCCCCCATTGACTAGGTTATTCCTATCATTAACGGATTCTTGAACAACGCCGAACATGTGGAGAAGCATGTTCATCGATTGTTCAAATCGTACATAGGTCATTTGAACTTTGTGTTGTCTATATAATTCCCGGTTAGCCAACATCTGAGCCTCGAATGACTTGTAAACCAAAAAGGCGCCTAATAGACCTACAAATGGGGCTGAAGATCCCCCTATTGTATCTCCTATTTGGCCTGTTTCTTTGAAGGAAATAATGGAAAATTGAGAGAAAATAAGTGGGGCAAATAGTGCCATTGCGAACAGAAGTATAAATATTCCCCATTCCCACCATTTCATATTAATTATATGTAAATACCCCTCCTTCTTTTTTTTAGAATCGTCCATTTTAGTTTTTTTGGTATAAAGAGAGTCGTTTATTAGAACATTCCCATGAATGCTAGTACGACCCCTACATTATAGGGGTTATCAGCACAAAGATTACTAATCCCCAAAGATTGTCATTCATTATATCTATTCGAAATCTTATCTGTCTCAGATAATATATAGTTGCTAAGTCTATCTCCCTTTGAGTCTATTCGTCCCGCTCGTGGATAAACTTATAAAGTGAGGTATCAATTCCTTTTTTTGAATCGTTGGTGCTAATTGCCATTAGAGCTTTTTTATTAGGCTATAGCGCAATGTAAGACAATTTAAGAACTGTCCGAAATTCCCTACTTTTCAGGGTCAAAAGCATATGGTTGTTGTACACAAAACAATAAAGTCATGAAGATCAATGTCTTACAGGGCTTAGTGTGGTCCCGCCTGGGATTCATTTGCGGAACAAATGGACGAGAGAGGGCCGAGCGATCAAAATAAGTCCGGTGGACTTATTTTAGCGAGGAGCCAGCCGGTGCGCTGGCCTCGCTTGCGCGAATCGCCTTAATTCTTGTCCATTCGAAACCTCAAGCGAGCTCCACTTTCTTCCAGAAAGCAAAAACCCACGCCGATTGGCGTGGGTTGGCTGCTTGATGTGGTCCCACCTGGGCTTGAACCAGGGACCCCTTGATTATGAGTCAAGTGCTCTAACCAGCTGAGCTATAGGACCCGGATCTGCTGGCGCAGATCATTTTAAAAATTCCAAAATCCAAATTCCAAAACTGAGAAACTCAGAAATTGGGAGTGCAATATTACCACAAATTCCGCGGGGGCACAAGGGTTTTTGGCCTGTGCCGGAGGGCAGAACGATTTATTCTGGCCAGGTGACCTTTAGTTTTCCTCCTCGAGTATCTCCTGGCATAATTCCACCAGCACCCCTCCTGCGGTTTTGGGATGTACAAAAGCCACCAACTTGTTATCTGCACCGCGCTTGGGCACCTCGTTGAGCAAGGTAAAGCCCGCCTCCCGGAGTCGTGCCATTTCGGCCTCGATATCGGCAACGTCAAAGGCTATATGGTGAATGCCTTCCCCCTTCTTGTCGAGGTATTTGGCAATGGGGCTATCCGCGCTGGTCGCTTCCAGTAATTCGATCTTATTCGGCCCGGATTTAAAGAAAGAGGTACGCACGCCTTCGGAGGCCACCTCTTCCATTTTATACGCGGGACTCCCCAGAAGTGCCTCAAACAAGGCATTTGATGCCTCGATGTCCTTAACTGCAATCCCGATATGTTCTATTTTGCGCATACACTGCTGCTTTACTACTAAATTAAGGACTTTGTACGTACTTTTGCCCTGTGGAAACGCAAAGACAAAAGAAAATCGCCGGGGTTATCCAGAAGGACCTGGCCGACATTCTCCAACGGGCAGCCGTTGATGGGGGTCATAAGGGGGTGATCATCTCTGTGTCCAAGGTTAGCGTAACCACAGACCTCTCCATTGCCAAGGCCTACCTGAGCATTTTCCCCTCCAACCAGGGAGCTCCCCTGGTCAAAGGTATCCAGGCCGAAAGCGTAATGATCCGACACGAACTGGCCCGGCGCACGAAGAATCAACTGCGTCGCGTCCCGGAACTCTCCTTTTTCCTGGACGATTCCCTGGACTACATCGAAGACATTGAGAAGTCGCTGAAAGAAGGGGACGATCCCATCGAAAACCCCGACTTGCTCCCGCGTCGCAAAAAGTCTTAAGGCTTGAACGTCCCCCTGTATATCGCCCGGCGCTATGTGCGTTCCAAAAGCAGCCAGAATGCGGTAAACATCATTAACATGGTCACCTTTGCCGTGACCGTGATCGGGAGTGCAGCCCTCTTCATAGTGTTGTCGGGGTTCTCCGGCCTGCGCACCTTTAGCCTTTCGTTCAGCAATGCATTTGATCCGGATATGAAGGCCATGCCGGCTACAGGGAAAGCCTTCACTTTTGGGCAGGACATGCAGGATGCATTGGATGCCCTGGAGGGCGTTGCCTCGTATTCCAAAGAACTGGAGGAACGCGTGTACCTGACCCACCGACAAAAAAGCATGATCGCCTATCTCAAAGGGGTAGACGACGCTTATGCCGAAACTACCGGTGTGGACCGAACCCTCTATATCGGGCAATGGAACCTGCAGAATCAGATGGGTGTTGCGGGAATCGGGATCCTGAACGAACTCAGCATGGCTGTTGAGGACTATCGCAGTCCCCTGATCGTTTTAGCCCCCAAGCCCGGGAAGGGAAACTTGTCGCCCCAGGGCTTTGGCGATAAGCCTTACAACCAAATGGCCCTGGTCATGAGCGGGACCTATCAACTGGAAGAAAACCTCGACAAGAAATACATCTTTACCGAGCTAGGCGCTGTTCAGGCCTTGCTGGAACGGGACAGCCTGCAAATTTCAGGAATCAATTTTAAGTTCCGGCCCGAGGCAGACCCCGAACAACTCCGCAGCGAACTCTCCGACATTCTGGGCGAATCGGTAATCCTCAAAGATCGCCGGGAACTCAATCAGACGCTCTATCGCATGCTGAATACGGAAAACCTGGCGACCTATCTCATCTTTACCCTGGTGCTGATCATTGCCTTGTTTAATGTGGTGGGCGCCATAATCATGATGATCCTGGACAAACAGCAGCATTCGCGTACCCTCTATTCCCTGGGGCTTTCCGTTCGAAAGATCCGGCGCATTTATTTTCTGCAAGGGGTGCTGGTTACCAGCCTGGGAGGCGTGCTGGGTGTGCTCATCGGAACGCTCCTGATCGGATCCCAATTGCTTTTTGGTTGGTTCATGATTACCCCCACCCTGGCCTATCCGGTAGAATTCAGTTGGTGGAATTTCTGGGTGGTGCTCCTGACTATTGTGGTGCTGGGAGTTATCGCTGCCCGGATTGGCAGTAACCGCATCAATAAGAAATTACTCGAAATTTAAGCCGGGATTCAAGCAAAGACGTGGTCCCCGAAAACCTCAAGGGCTTCGTCAAAAGCGGCAAACACATCGGCGGCATCGTCACTGGTTACCATGCGCATCCGATAGGGTTTAAAGTTGGGAATTCCTTTAAAATAGTTGGTATAGTGGCGGCGCGTTTCCAAAACGCCCAGCTTTTCCCCTTTCCAGGCGATGGACATTTCCAGGTGCCTGCGGGCCGCTTCCACCCGAGCCATCATATCCGGTGGTGGCAGGTGCTCGCCAGTCTCAAAATAGTGCTTCACTTCCCGGAAAAACCAGGGATAGCCTATGGAGGCGCGACCGATCATGGCCCCGTCTAAACCGTAGTCGTCTCGCATGCGAACCGCAGCTTCAGGACTGTCCACATCCCCGTTTCCAAAAACAGGAATGTGCATTCGCGGGTTATTCTTAACCGCTGCGATCGGTTTCCAGTCGGCCTGGCCCTTGTACATCTGAACCCGGGTACGCCCGTGTATGGAAATCGCCTGAATGCCTACGTCCTGAAGGCGCTCGGCAACCTCTACGATCTTGATGGAATCGTGGTCCCAGCCCAGTCGGGTTTTAACGGTTACGGGTAAGTGGGTACGCTTAACCATGGCCTCGGTGAGTTTTACCATGAGGGGGATGTCGCGAAGGATTCCAGCCCCGGCATTTTTACAAACCACTTTCTTTACCGGACACCCGAAATTGATATCGATGATGTCGGGCTTGGTGGCCGTTACAATATCGATGGCCTGCAACATGGAATCGAGCTCGGCCCCAAAAATTTGTATGCCCACAGGACGCTCTTTCTCGTAGATATCGAGCTTCATGACGCTCTTTGCAGCATCCCGGATTAACCCTTCGGAGGAAATAAATTCCGTGTACATCACATCCGCCCCCTGCTCTTTGCACAGGGTACGAAAAGGCGGGTCGCTCACGTCCTCCATGGGAGCGAGCAACAGGGGGAAGTCGGGAAGTTCTATGGGTCCTATCTTGACCATCCTGAGCGGTTTAGCGGGTACAAAATTACAAATCAGCAGGAAACCGGGGCGAAATTACTCGTCGGCGATGCGTTTTTGTTCGTCATTTCTTTCCCCCGTTCCGGAATTTTCCAGGCGGAAGTTTCCAAAATTATAGGTAAAAGAGAGGCGGACAAACTGGGTTTCGGGTTGGTAAAAAATCGAATTGTCCTGGTTGGCATAACGCGAAGTAAAGGTGGCATTTGCGCGACCCAAAAGGTCTTCCGCCACCAGGGAAAGCCTTCCCCGGCCCTCCCAAAGACGCTGGGTGAGTCCGACATTCAGGCTTATTGTTTCCGACATTTGGTAAGACCCGAGTAAAAAGCCGCTGATATAGACCAGGGTTACCTCCCCGGTCAGATTTCCATTTGCGCTCAGGTCCAGGTAATTCCCCAGATACCCATAATACCCCGTTACCTCATTCTTGAAGGTTTCGATGTCGCTTTCAAGGGCCATAAAGGTCTCTGCCTCATAGAAAAGGGAGTTGTAGGAATACAAACTCCAGAACGGGAAGAGGGAAGTAGAAACCGTCAGGTCCACGCCGTAAGAAATACTTTCTTCAGCATTCTGATTGATTTCCAGCAGGGTCTGGTTAAGGTTGTCCTGGAAGGAATAGCTTCCGATATAGGCGCCGTTGTCCCGGTAATAAAAGTCCAGGTAAACTGTGTTGTTCAGACTGAGGTTCAGGTTAAAATTTTGGCTGAATGCCGGAACCAGGTTGGGGTTCCCTTCTGAAAAATCGTTTTCATTGAGAAAGAACCGAAACGGGTTCAGGTCTGCATAATTAGGTCGGGTGAGCTGACGGGAATAACTCAGCGCCAGGCTGTGGTCCTCGTCAAGATCCCGCTGCAGAAAAACTGAGGGAAACCATTCCGTATAGCTTTGGCTGTTGATTTCGTTCAGGGTCAGGGATCGCGCCCTTACCTCGGTGTGCTCCATGCGGAACCCCAGTTTCAGGGACCAATCGGCCCATCTTTTGTCCATGCTGGCGTAGGCTGCATACACATTCTCATCGTATTCGAAGCGGTCGGAAAGGGCTATATCAAAAGGTGGCTGGGAATTGTTTACGTCGAAAAAATCGATGCGGTTTCGAGTCCGGATTACCGAGCTCTTTAACCCGGTCTCCAGACCACCTGAAGGAATCGGATTGTAAAGGTCGGCCTGAGCAGTAAGGATGTCGATGTCTTGTTCCGCGTCTGTCCCGAATGAAAAGCTTCTGATAAATGCACCGGACGGATCAAAATAATCCGAAGTACCCTCCTGCAGGCGTTCCAGTCCGGAGCGTGTAAGGTGAACATTGGTTTTGAGGTTAGCGCCTTCCTCATTGAAATCCCGACGGTAATTGAGGTCTGCGGAAAAATCGAGCCGATCGTCTTCCAGGCCTGTGGTGGTTTGCAAGGTGGAATCCAGGGCGCCCTGCCCGTTGCGCATCATCGTTTCCAGCTGATAATTGCTGACCCGGTTGGGGGAATAGTTCCAGTTTCCGGCCAGGCTTAGCCGATCTTTGGGCGATGCCTGATATTCCAGAAGGATGTTCGCTTGCTGTCCCCAGGACCTGCGGGTGCGCTCAGATTCCCGGTTCCATCGTGCGAAATTCTGGTCGGCATCGTCAATGAAGTTTATGTTGGCTTCCTCTTGCCGGACTTCCTTGCGGGGGTTAAAGCTGTAATTTCCGAATACAGAAAACCTCCCGGATTTATAGTAATGGCTGGTTGCCGCGCTGTACTTGGGGAAAATGGCCGTGGTCTGTGAGAGGGTAATGCTCCCTTTATATCCGGGAACAATATTTTGGCTGGTGCGGATATTGATAACGGGGCCATCGTCTGCTTCGAAACTCGCCGGGGGTACCGGGATTACCTCAACCGAAGAAATGATATCCCCACTCAGGCCTTTAAGCAATTCCAGCACCTCAGAAGGGGCTAATTGCACCTTGCGGTCGTTGAGATAGACTGAAGCCGGCCGGCCCCGGATTTCCAGGTTATCTCGGGCTGTGATAATCCCGGGGGTGCTTTTGAGGATGTCCCAGGTGGTTCCCTGACTTACCGCGGTATTTTCGACCTGAAAGATCAGGCGGTCGGCGGTGCGTTGAATTATGGGTTTGCGGGCGGAGACTACGACCTCCTCGAGTTGTTCGGAATCCGGCTCCATAATCAGGGCGCCAATCCGTATTTCTCCCCGGATTTCCAGGGGGACCCATAAGGATCGATAGCCCAGATACGTGGCGGTAAGGTAGTAGAGGTCGGGTTGCAGGTCGCGAATAATGAAGAAGCCCGTATCGTCCGCAGAACTGCCCTTGACGGCAACGCTATCGGCTGCGGCCAACAAAACAACGTTCGCATAGGGCATGGGGTTCCCATCAACATCCCGTACAAAACCGGATAGTTCAGCGTTCTGCCCTTGCAGGCAAAAACAAGTCATGACTGCCAGCAGTAGGGGGAGTCGCATGGTCATGGCGGGTTAGTTACTCGCTAATATAGCCTTTTTAGGCCGGGCCTGACCGTGAGAAAATAGCCGGTTCGATAAACGGCTGGGAGAAAGCTGTGGGGTTGGCTAAAATTGTATCGAGCGGGAAAGTTCTTCGGTTCCCCGCAGCACCGTAACCGTGGTGGTATCTCCGGTTTCATAAATGGACAGGGCGCGCATATAACTCATCATATCCACAACCGTACTGTCTCCAAGCTGAATCACGATGTCTCCCTTTTGCAAACCGGCGGCCTGGGCGGGTTTGTCTTCGCTTACCCCATCTATCCGCATGCCTTTGCCATCGAAAAGGTAGTCGGGAATCACCCCAAGGGCCACCTTAAATCGGGGAACTTCTTCGCTTTCGTTTTTGGTTTTTCTAAAAGCCAATTCGCCCTCATTTTCCAGAGTTTGTACCAATCGGAAAACATAGTCGGAGATACTGCGCATCCCCTGGTAATTCAGTTTCTCAGAATCATCCGAAGGCCGGTGATAATCTTCGTGTTGCCCGGTGAAAAAATGCAAAACAGGTATGTCCTGCAGATAAAAAGAAGTGTGATCCGAGGGGCCTACGCCGGACTCACGTAACACCAGGTTAAACCCGGGATTCAGCGTGTTGAGCAACTGGCTCCAGGTGGGTGTGGTACCTGTCCCGCTAATCGACAAGGTGCTGTCGGGTTTCATCCTGCCCACCATGTCAAAGTTGATCATATAGCTGACGTTGTCCAGGGAAACGGTTGGGTTCTTGGCAAAATAATTCGACCCCAGCAATCCCATTTCTTCGCCGGAAAACCCGATAAACAGGTAATTGTCTTTGGCGTCGTCCCAGGAAGAAATTTTATTAGCCAGGTCCAGCAATACTGCTACCCCGCTTGCGTTGTCATCGGCTCCATTGTGGATGGCGGGTTCTCCCCGGTGCAACGAACCCTCGCCCCCGTCGCCCAGGTGGTCGTAATGCGCTCCGAGAATAACCGTACGCTCCCCTCCATTATCGATAAATGCCAAAACATTACGGCCGGTGATGCTACTATCAGAGGCCTCCCCGAATTGCACCTCGCTATGCGGGTCCCGACGTGGCGTAAAGGTAAAATCCTGAAAATACGACCCGTTATCTCCACCCCCTTTTAAATCCAGGTCCTTTAACCGCTTTTCCAGATAGTCGGCAGCCATGCGCGCGCCCGGGGTTCCGGTTTCCCGGCCCTGAAGGGAATCACTCGCCAATAAGGCAACATCCTCTTCCAGGCTAACCGGCGTTGGCGATTCCTTGCAAGCGACTGCGAATAAGAGAAATCCTGCTAAAAAAATGCGGTACTTCATGGCTTCCTTATATTTTTGCCTAAAATTACGCAACCCAATGAGAATTTCACTCCTCTTCCTGATCGCCTTTTTAATCCTGTCCTGCAAAGAAAATCCCAAAGCGGGAGAAGATGCTGGAGAAAGCCTGATGGCTATGGATTCGGATACCCTCATTTACCCGGGAGAAACGCATTTCAAATCCCTGAGGCAGGTAACTTTTGGAGGAGATAATGCCGAAGCCTACTGGAGCTTTGACGATCAGCAGTTGATTTTCCAATCGAACTATTCCGAGTGGGGGCTGGAGTGTGATCAGATGTTCGTAATGGGCGCCCGGGAGCGTTTTGAAGATCACAAACCGCCCATGGTCAGCACAGGATTAGGGCGTACAACCTGTGGCTATTTCCTTCCGGACAACGAGCATGTGGTCTATGCCTCAACGCACCTGGCCGGAGATCCCTGCCCGGAAGTCCCCCTGAGAGTCAATGGTAAATACGTATGGCCTGTTTACGATAGCTTCGATATTTTCGCCGCCGACCTCCAGGGTAACATCACGGCTCAGCTTACGGATTCTCCGGGCTACGATGCCGAAGCTACTGTTTCCCCTAAGGGCGATAAAATAGTCTTTACCTCCGATCGGAGCGGGGACCTGGAATTATACACCATGAACATCGATGGCTCCGATGTACAACAAATTACCGATGAACTGGGCTACGATGGGGGTGCGTTTTTCTCCCCCGATGGTTCCCAGATTATTTTCCGGGCCTCCCGCCCAAAAACGGAGGCTGAGATCGAAGAATACAAGTCCTTACTGGCCGAAGGTCTGGTGATGCCCACAAATATGGAGCTGTTTATTTGCGATGCCAATGGGGACAACCTGCGGCAGCTAACTTTTCTGGGTAATGCCAACTGGTGTCCGTTCTTTCATCCTGATGGGGATCGCGTGCTCTTTGCCAGCAATTATGAGGCTGAGGGAGGATTCCCGTTTAATTTATACATGATCGGAACGGACGGAACCGGATTAAAGCGGGTAACCCACGGTAAGACCTTTGATGCCTTCCCTGTTTTCTCCAATGACGGAAAGTACCTGGTTTTCTCCAGCAACCGCAATAATGGAGGGACCCGGGATACGAATTTGTTTATTGCCGAATGGCAGGATTGAGCCCGCAATCTGCTATCTTTGCGCCCTAGTTTATAGCCCTGCATGAAGCACATCCGGAATTTTTGCATCATCGCCCACATTGACCATGGGAAAAGCACCCTGGCCGACCGGCTGCTGGACCATACCGGTTCGGTAACCGATCGGGAGAAACAGGACCAGCTGCTCGACAATATGGATCTGGAACGGGAACGCGGTATTACGATCAAGAGTCACGCGATCCAGATGGAATATGTCTATGAAGGGGAAACCTACGTGCTGAATCTCATCGATACTCCGGGCCACGTAGACTTTTCCTATGAGGTAAGCCGGTCTATCGCCGCTTGCGAAGGCGCGCTGCTTGTAGTCGACGCCGCCCAGAGTATCCAGGCGCAAACCATTTCCAACCTCTACCTCGCCCTGGAAAACGACCTCGAAATTATCCCGGTACTGAACAAAGTGGATTTGCCCAGCGCCAATCCGGAGGAAGTAACCGACGACATTGTAGATCTGTTGGGATGTAAACCGGAGGAAGTTATTCCAGCCAGCGCCAAAACCGGCCTGGGTATTGCCGATATCCTGAAAGCCATTATTGAGCGGGTCCCGGCTCCGGAAGGAGATCCTTCCGCCCCCTTGCAGGCCCTGGTTTTTGATTCGGTTTACAATCCTTTCCGCGGGGTGGAAACCTATTTCCGGGTCATGAACGGGGAAATCAAAAAAGGCCAGAATATCAAATTCGTGGCCACCGGGAAAAAATACGACGCCGACGAAATCGGAACCTTAAAGCTCAAGCAACAGCCCAAGCAGAAAATTTCCACTGGAGATGTGGGCTACCTCATCACCGGGATCAAAGATGCTCGGGAAGTAAAGGTGGGAGACACGATCACCGATGCCGCCAACCCTACTACGCAGGCAATTGCCGGATTTGAGGATGTCAAGCCGATGGTTTTCGCAGGAATCTATCCTGTAGACACCGAAGACTTTGAAGAATTGCGCTCTTCCATGGAGAAGCTGCAGCTCAACGATGCTTCGCTGGTCTTTGCGCCGGAAAGCAGTGCGGCACTGGGCTTTGGATTCCGATGTGGATTTTTGGGGATGCTCCACATGGAGATTATCCAGGAACGCCTGGAACGGGAATTCGACATGACTGTAATCACGACGGTGCCCAACGTGAGTTACCTGGCGTACACGACTAAGGAGCCCGAAACCCCCTTGATCGTGAACAATCCTTCCGACTTGCCGGAGCCTTCCACCTTAAGCCATGTGGAAGAGCCCTACATCAAGGCAACGATTATCACCAAGGCAGATTTCGTAGGCAATGTAATGTCGCTTTGTATTGATAAGCGCGGGCAGATTACCGGGCAAACCTACCTGACCCAGGACCGGGTAGAGCTCACCTTTGATATGCCCCTGGCCGAAATTGTCTTTGATTTTTACGACCGCCTGAAAACGGTTTCCAAGGGGTATGCTTCCTTTGATTATAGCCCTATCGGCATGCGCACCTCCAAACTGGTGCGGGTGGATATCCTGCTGAATGCCCAGCCTGTAGACGCCCTGTCTGCCCTGGTGCATTTTGACAATGCCTACGACATCGGGAAAAAGATGTGTGAAAAGCTCAAGGAGCTCATCCCAAGACAGCAATTCGACATCCCGATCCAGGCAGCTATCGGCGCCAAAATTATTTCGAGGGAAACGATTAAGGCGCTTCGCAAAGATGTAACCGCCAAGTGTTATGGAGGTGATATCAGCCGGAAGCGTAAACTACTGGAGAAACAGAAGAAGGGTAAAAAGCGGATGCGCCAAATCGGGAATGTAGAAATCCCGCAGCAGGCCTTTATGGCTGTCCTGAAGCTAAACGATTAATTCCCTTAGTCTGGCGTCCTCACGACTCCGCTATTCCTCCTTGTCGTTGTCAATCACCTGACCCAGGTATACCAATTTATAGCCTTCAGTAATATCGGTGAAGTCCTTGGAGAAGGACGGGATTATGATGAGGTCTCCTCCGGGCTCCTTCAGGAAGAGCGGGATAATGTTGTCGTCTGCCTTCGTGATTTCGATAAGCCCCTCGTAGTGCTGTGTGTCCTTGAGGTCTATTTCATTGACCGATGGATTCCGGCGAGCCGCTTCCATGAGTTTTACAAAGTCGTCTGTATGCGAAAACAGGCCTTCCTTGGGATTGTTTTCAGGATCGTTCATCTCGTCGGCATCGACCAGGCGAAAAGAGCCGTGCTCCCCAAACTGATCCTGGAATTTTTCCATGGCGTAGCGGTTGATGTCCGCGTTGGGAGTCATGGTCATTAAGTAACCCACATCGCTAAGCTCAATATTGTCCTTAAGCGTGTCGGAATAAATGTCCTCATTGAGTGCATCCAACCCAAGATTTTTGGCCTTCTTTACATTGGTTGGGTTGCTGTCGATCAGCACAACGTGCCGGTTGTTCTTTTGCAGGTATTGGGCGATAAGGCGGGCCGGCTTGGAAGCGCCGACAATCAAAATACCCTCGGATTTCTTCAGGAATACTCCAACCAGCTTGGCAAACAGACGGGCTGTAGTGGCATTGAGCAGGACCGTCCCCAATACAATGGTAAAGACCAGGGGCGTGATATATTCTGCCCCGGGTTCTCCGGCGGCCAATAACTTGGATCCAAAAAGCGAGGCGATACCGGCAGCGACAATTCCCCTTGGGCCTACCCAACCGATAAAGAGCTTTTCCCTCATTTTCAAATCACTTCCAGCTGCACTTAAAAAGACCCCAAGTGGCCGGATCAAAAAGACGATAACCAGGAAAAGTGCAGCCATCTTCCAATTGTAGACCAATTGCATGTCTTCTAACTGGATGTTCGCCGCCAACAGGATAAACAGAATGGATATCAATAAAACACTCAGGGATTCCTTGAAATAGAGCAGCTCTTTGATGTTAGGCAGGTTGATATTCCCCATGACCAGGCCCATAACCACCACGGCCAGCAGCCCCGACTCATGGGCAAAAATATCGGACTCCACGAACACCAGCAGCACCACCGAAAGGGATACTACGTTGAGCAGGTAATGCGGTATAAAATTGCGTTTGATGGCAAAGGCCAGCCCGTGCGCAAAGGTGAACCCGAAGGTGAAACCAAAAAGCAGGATCTTCCCGAATTCGATCAGGGCCGTCATCGTGTACTCCTGCCCTTCTCCAACACTGATAAATTCAAAGACGAGTACTGCAGCCAGAGCCCCTATAGGGTCGATGAGGATCCCCTCCCACTTCAATACGGCGGACAAGTCTTTTTTCAGGGGGATGTTACGCAGTATAGGCGTGATTACAGTTGGGCCTGTTACGATGATCAGCGCGCTGAATAAAAACGAAATCTGCCAGCTAAGCCCAAAGATGAAATGGGCGGCAATACCCGCCCCAAAAAAGGTAACCAGCGTTCCAATTGTTATAAGTTTGGTGATTACCGGCCCTACATTGGCTACCTCAGATTTCTTGAGGGTCAGGCCCCCTTCGAACAGGATAATGCTGATGGCCAGCGATACAAAATAATACAGGCCGTCCCCCGGGAACAGTCCTTTTTGTCCGTTCCAAATAGGCTCAATAAGTTTGGTGCCGTCTTCTGTGTACAGTGTAGATATCGGACCCACTAACAACCCAATGAGGATAAGCGGGAGGATTGCAGGAAGCTTCAGGCGCCAGGCTACCCACTGAGCTATAATTCCCAGTATTACTATGCCCGCTATTTCAATCATCAGTTGGTCAGTTTCAAAATGGTAGAATTCCAAAAATAGGGAATTCGTAACTTCGAGCGACTACAGGAAAAAACAAATGACGCTCTACCCTATCGAAACCGGAAATTTTAAGCTAGACGGCGGTGCCATGTTCGGCGTTGTCCCCAAGAGCCTCTGGCAACGCACCAATCCGGCAGATGCCAACAACATGATCGATTTGGCAGCGCGCAGCCTCCTGATCGAAGACGGAGACCGGCTTGTCCTGATCGATACTGGTCTGGGCAATAAGCAATCCAAAAAGTTCTTCAGTTATTACTATCAGTGGGGGCCACACTCTCTGGATCGCTCCCTGAATATAGCCGGATTCAGCCGTGAAGACATCACTGACGTTTTCCTGACCCACCTGCATTTTGACCACTGCGGGGGCAGTATTGAGTGGAACGATGACCGCAGCGGATACCGGCCCGCCTTCCCCAGGGCTAAATTCTGGAGCAACCGGGACCATTGGGCCTGGGCAACCCAGCCCAATGCACGGGAAAAGGCCTCCTTCCTGAAAGAGAATATCCTACCCATGCAGGAGAGCGGACAACTCCATTTTGTAGACCGTGGACCCGATGCGTACCAGCCCGAAAGCGAATTGGGTTTTGGTATTCTCTACGTCGACGGACATACCGACAAACAGATGATTCCCCACATCCGTTACAACGGGCAAACCCTGGTGTTTATGGCCGATTTACTGCCAACGGTAGGTCACATCCCCCTGCCTTATGTAATGGGCTACGACACCCGGCCCTTACTTACGCTGGGTGAAAAAGGAGCCTTTCTGAAGCGTGCGGCACAGGAAAATTTTATCCTCTTTTTTGAGCATGACGCCCACAACATGTGCTGCACGGTAAAAGAAACCGAAAAAGGCGTTCGGCTCGACCGTACCTTTCCACTACAGGAAGTGCTTTGAAATTCGTAACTTGCGACTGTATGAATAAGGGACGAAAGTCAAGAGCTGCTTCACGTGCGAATAGCATCCCATCTCAATGGGCGGGGGCAGCCAAATCCAGTAACCTAGCCTTCCAGCGTCCCGCAGTTTAATTGTAATATCTATGAAGACCCCATTGCTTCCCTTAAGGAAGTTCTATCTCCTGTCCGGAGCGATACTGCTGTCGGCTTGCGGGGGCACCCAGTTGGTGCAAACCCCAATGGAACAAATCGATCAGGTCCCCCTCAAGGTGGCCGAACTTTCCGAAACTGAAAAACAGCGCTGGAATAAGGCCGACCTCATTACAGACACCATTCCCGGAATGAGTGTAGATCGCGCCTATGCCGAACTACTGGGTAAACTGAAAAGCCAAACCGTTGTGGTTGCAGTCATCGACACAGGCATAGATCTGGAGCATGAAGATCTGGACGGCGTCTTGTGGACGAACCGTGGTGAACGCCCGGGAAATGGAAAAGACGACGACAACAATGGCTATGTCGATGATGTCCACGGATATAATTTCCTGGGGGAAAGCCATCACGAGCAGATGGAAGCCGCCCGCATTCTCCGCCTTAAGCTGGGGGATGCTTCCCTTCAGGCCAGGGCCAGACAACGGCTGGATGCCGACCGGGCCGAAACTCAGAGCAACAAGCAGCGCTACGAACAAATCCTGCAGGCGGTCGAAAACGCCGATAAGGCGGTAAAAGCCCATCTGAAAAAAGACACCTATACCAAGTCCGATGTAATGGGTATCAAAACAACGGATCAGACCCTGGCACAACACGTCTCTGTGCTGCGGCAGATGTACAGTTTTGAAGACACTATCGATGCGGTAATGGAACAACTCCGGGATGGTATCACCTATTTTACCGGACGCCTGAATTATCACTTCAATGTAGACTTCAACGGTCGGGAGGCCGTGGGAGATAACCCTTATGACTTTTCGGATCGCGCCTATGGAAACGGCGATCCAAGCCCAAAGGAGGCCTCGGAAGACCATGGCACCCACGTAGCCGGAATTATCGCTGCTGAACGCAATAACGGCAAAGGCGCACAGGGTGTGGCCGATGATGTCGAAATTATGGCGCTAAGGGCTATCCCAGACGGGGACGAATACGACAAAGACATTGCACTGGCTATTCGGTACGCCGTAGATAACGGCGCCTCAATTATCAACGCGAGTTTCGGGAAACCCTTTTCGCCAAACAGCGATTGGGTCAAGGAAGCCCTGACATATGCGGCTGAAAACGATGTGCTTTTTGTTCAGGGAGCAGGTAATGACGCCCTGGACCTGGACAAGCCGGAAAACCTCCACTTCCCACACGACCAGGTGGGCACCGGGCCGGAATACGTAAATAATGTCCTGACAGTAGGGTCCCTGGACAGCGACTACGGTTCAGAGGTGGTGTCTTCTTTTTCTAATTATGGAGGAGTGACGGTGGATATCTATGCGCCCGGTGGTGACATTTACTCCACGGTACCTTACAGTAAGTACGAATATCTGGGAGGAACTTCTATGGCTTCGCCCGGAGTTGCCGGAATCGCTGCCGTGCTCCGATCCCGCTATCCCAGCTTCAGCGCTTCGGAGATCAAGCAAATTATCATGGATTCCGGGCTCACGCTGAAAACCCCGGTGGTCCTGGGGGAAGGTGGAAGCGTAACCCGGCCTTTTGCCGAAGCTTCCAAAAGCGGTAAAATCGCCAACTTGTACAATGCCCTGATTCTGGCCGAAAAGGTGAGCCAGGGAGTAGAATCATTAAGTAAATAAAATCGCAAACACATCCGAAAACTCATGAATCGACTTGTAATATTCACCCTGCTTTGTTCCGCAATTGTTTCCGCCCAAGGCAATAACGGCTACTGGCAACAGCACGCCGACTATAAGATGGAAGTAACCATGGACGTCGAAACTTTTGGTTACACCGGAACGCAGGTCCTTACCTATACGAACAATTCCCCCGATACCCTCAACCGGGTGTTTTACCATATGTATTTCAACGCCTTCCAACCGGGTAGCGAAATGGATATGCGCCTGCAGGCCATTGAAGATCCGGATGGCCGGATGGCGCGGGACGGGAACAGCCGTATCGCCGCATTAAAACCTGACGAGATCGGATTTTTGCGCGCTTCCTCTTTAAGTCAGGATGGAGCCCAACTGCAACCTGTACTGGAAGGTACCGTGCTGGTTGTTCCCCTTGCCAAGCCTATCTTGCCGGGGAGTAAAACTACCTTTGAAATGTCCTTTGAAGGGCAGGTCCCCGTACAGATCCGGCGTTCTGGGCGCAACAATGCAGAAGGGGTTGCCCTTTCCATGAGTCAGTGGTATCCTAAAATGGCCGAGTACGATTTTGAAGGTTGGCACGACGACCCCTATATCGCCCGGGAGTTCCACGGGGTTTGGGCGGACTTTGACCTGAAACTAACCATTGACAAAGACTATGTGGTGGGAGGAAGCGGATACCTGCAAAACCCCCAGGAGATAGGTCATGGGTACGAGGCTCCGGGCACTACGGTGGCGAAGCCGAGGGGGAAAACCCTGACCTGGCATTTCAAGGCGCCTATGGTGCATGATTTCATGTGGGCTGCAGATCCGGAATACCGGCACGATACCCTGGAAACAGAAAGCGGTACGACCCTGCATTTCTTCTACAAGGACGATCCTGAAATCCTGGAAAACTGGAAAAACCTCCAACCCAAAACTGCGGAAACCCTGGCTTTCTTTAACCGGAACATCGGGCCTTATCCGTATAAACAATACTCTGTTGTACAGGGCGGTGACGGGGGAATGGAATATGCCATGAGCACCCTGATTACGGGTAACCGTCAATTTGGGAGCCTTGTGGGGGTTACCGTGCACGAGATGGCGCACAGCTGGTTCCAGCATGTCCTGGCGACCAATGAGTCCAAACACGAATGGATGGATGAAGGCTTCACGTCGTTTATCTCCTCCCTGTGTATGAACGAAATCATGGATCGTGGCGAAGAAAACCCATTCGCCGGATCCTACCGCAATTACTACTACCTGGTAAACTCCGGGCGGGAACAGCCGCTGACCACCCATGCCGACCGCTACGATTTCAATACCGGGTATGGCGTTTCAGCCTACAGTAAAGGGGCCGTGTTCCTGGCGCAGTTGGGCTACGTGATCGGGCAGGATAAACTTATGCAGACCATACGCCGTTATTATGACGACTTTAAGTTTAAACACCCAACGCCTAACGACATTATCCGCACTGCGGAGAAGGTGAGTGGAATGCAATTGGGTTGGTATCTGACCGATTTTGCACAGACCACAAATACCATTGATTATGTCCTGGAATCTGTAACCGCCGAAGGGGACCAAACCCGTGTAGTGCTCAGTCGCAAAGGCCTGATGCCTATGCCTATTGACCTGGTGGCCGCTTTTAAAGACGGTTCGCGCATGTCCTACTACCTTCCCCTGCGTATGATGCGGGGAGAGAAGGAGAATCCCTATCCAGGGATGCAACGGGAGGTGCTGGGGGATTGGCCCTGGGCGCAACCGCGCTATGAGTTCCTAATCGATAAGCCAATTGGTGAGATCGAAGCCCTCGTCATAGATCCTTCCAGCCTTATGGCGGACGTCGATGCCGAAAACAATTTCTGGCAAGCGGGAGAATGAAATGTCCGGCCTGAATTTCCCGAAAAGTGAACGGTTAACGCACAAACAGCTATGGAGCGCTGTATTTGAGCAAGGGAAGAGGCTTAAAAGCTTCCCCCTGCAACTCTACTACCTGAAATCCGGGCACGCGCTGGACTCCCGGATTCAGGTTGGGATTTCAGTGCCTAAAAAACGCTTCCCGAAGGCAGTAGACCGGAACCGAATCAAGCGCCTGTTGCGGGAACATTACCGGCATAAAAAGCAGGAGGTTTTTAACAATACGGAGGGAAGCTATGCGTTGGTTATTTTATACCTTGGTAAGGAACTGCCCGAAAATGCTGAAATAAGTGCAGCACTGAGCGAACTTATCGACAAATTCCTCCATCATGAAGCATCTGCTAAAACGTAAAATTCTCGTACCTGTACTGGCGTTTGGAATCCTGGTTACCACCGCCAGTTTTAAGAGCGACTTCTTTGAAATCGCCAAGCAGATCGAAATTTTCACCACCCTCTTCAAGGAGCTGAACATGAACTACGTGGATGAGACCAATCCCGCAGAACTCATGGATAGCGCGATCAAAAACATGCTCTCGGAGCTGGATCCGTATACCGTGTATCTGAACGAGCAGGATGTAGAGGCGTATAAAATCAGTAATGCCGGGGAGTATTCTGGAATCGGAGCCCTGGTGCGCTCCTATCAGGATCGGATGGTCATCGTGGAACCCTACAAGGGGTATCCCGCCGATGAAGCCGGTTTAAAAGCCGGAGATGAAATCCTGAGTATCGGCAATATCTCTGTTGCGGATTTCCGGGACGACGCCACCGAATTACTAAAAGGAGCAAATAACTCTTCGGTGTCCCTGACCTTCAAAAGGCAGGGGGAAGTTAAAACCACCGAGGTTAAAAGGGGCGCAATCGAGGTCGATGCGGTACCCTTCTACCGAATGGCCGACCCTCAAACCGGTTATATCGTGCTTTCCCGTTTCAATTCCAAAGCCTCAGAACAAACCGAGTCGGCCCTGAGGGATTTGAAAGAGCAAGGGGCGCAACGGATAATCCTGGATTTGCGTGGAAACCCGGGGGGCCTGCTTTCAGAAGCTATTAATGTCACCAATTTATTCGTTCCTAAAGGGGAGCGCATTGTGACGACGAAGTCCAATGTTGAAAAATTCAACCAGGAATACAAGACCCGAAGAAAAGCTGTGGACACCGAGATTCCCCTGGCCATCCTGGTCGATGGCAGGAGTGCTTCGGCCAGTGAAATCGTTGCCGGAGCCTTGCAAGACCTGGACCGGGCGGTAGTGCTGGGTGCACGGAGTTTTGGAAAAGGGCTGGTGCAACGCCCACTGAAACTCACCTATGGCACTCAATTAAAAGTTACCATTAGCCGTTATTATACCCCATCGGGCCGCTGTATCCAGGCGCTGGATTACCGCAATCGGGACGAAAGCGGGAAGGCGATACGCAACACACAATTTCAAGAGTTTAAAACCCGTAATGGACGGAGCGTACAAGATGGTGGTGGGGTAATGCCCGACCTCGAAGCGGGAGCCCTGGGAACTAACCCCCTGATCCGGGCGCTGCTCGATCAGCACCTGATCTTTGACTACGCCACGGATTATTACTACAGCCACACCATGGAAGATGCTGCGGGCTTTGAGCTCTCCGATAAAGATTTTGAAGACTTTATTTCCTCGGTCGGCGCCAGTGATTTTGCTTTTGAAACCAAGACGGAAAAAGCGCTGCGGGACGCCCTCACCGCCAAGGAGGAGGCGGTTTTCAATTCGGCTATTGAATCGGATATGGAATCCTTGCTGGAGGCTGTCGAAGCTGCCAAACTAGACGCCATCCGCAAATACAAGCCGGAAATCAAAAAGCAACTCCAGGATGAGATCGTCAAAAGGTACTTTTACCGGGAAGGCCTGTATGCGTACTATATCAATGGGGATACCGCCATTGCGGCTGCCCGGGATTTGCTGGCCGACACCTCGAAGTATCGGGATATCCTGCAGTAATTGAGAATTGAGTAATTTAAGGCACAAGCCGTTGCCTTACTTTACACGCAATTCTCATGAAATCGTATTTCTTAAAGCCTTTAGTTTTATGCATCCTTAGCGGCGTCCTGCTGCTGAGTTGTGCAGATACTACCGATTCGGAATCTGTGGCAGAAGCCCCGGCAGCCTATTACACCGACTGGTCCCATTACCTCGGCGACCCAGGAAGGTCCCACTTTTCCACTTTAAACGAATTTACCCGGGAAAATATCGCGGAATTGAAGCCGGTCTGGAGTTTCGAAAGTCCGGATTGGGGGCAAATGCAAATGAATCCGTTGGTGGTAGACACCTTGTTGTTTGGGGTTAGTGCAGCAATGCGCCCTTTTGCACTCGACGCCAGAAGTGGGGAATTGCAATGGATTCATGGCGACACCCTAAGGGCCTGGTACGCCACGAGCCGCGGAGTGAGTTACTGGTCCGATGGCAGTGATCGGCGAATATTCTTTACCCGGGGAGAACAGCTTATAGCCTTAGACGCCCTTACCGGCACCCCCATTCCCACATTCGGCGAGAATGGGCAGGTTGATCTGCGTTCCGGACTCCCCTCCTGGGCCCGGGACCGCTTCGTTTCCTCCACAACACCGGGAACGATATTCAAAGACTTGATTGTGATGCCGCTACGCGTTGGTGAAGGAGCCGGGGCAGCCCCGGGAAACATCCTCGCATTTGACGTTAGAACCGGGGAGGTGAAATGGCGATTTAATACCCTTCCTGAACCCGGTGGTCCGGGAAGCGAGACCTGGGAGGACCAGGATGCCCTGCAGGGATCCGTGGTGGGCGGAGCCAACAACTGGGCGGGTATGGCGCTTGATGCCCAACGGGAAATCCTCTATGTGCCAACGGGTTCCGCCGCCCCTGATTTTTATGGCGGCGTTCGCCTGGGCCAAAACCTGTTTGCCAACACCCTTTTAGCCCTGGATGCCAACACCGGAGAACGCCTATGGCACTTTCAGTTTACGCACCACGACATTTGGGATCGGGATCCTCCTGCCCCACCAAACCTTTTGACCGTTGTCCGCGACGGAAAAGAGATCCCGGCTGTAGCACAGGTAACGAAACAGGGTTTTATTTTCCTCTTTGATCGCCGGGATGGTACCCCGCTTTTTGAGATAGAGGAGGTACCCGTCCCCCCTTCGAAACTACCCGGAGAATCGGCCTGGACTACACAGCCAAAGCCCGTAAAACCCGAGCCCTTTGCGCGGCAGGCGCAGGATTTAACCGAAAATGACATTAGCCCGTATGCCCCAAACCAGGAAGAACTCCTGCATCAGTTTCAAAATGCAGACCGACGTTGGTACGCCCCGCCATCTACTGAACCCGTATTCCTGCTACCGGGATACGATGGCGCCGCCGAATGGGGTGGTGCAGCTGCAGATCCCAATCGTGGAATCCTTTATGTTAACTCCAATGAAATGGCCTGGTTTCTCCAGCTAGACGAAACCGAAGATGTTTCTGAGCTTTCCCCTGGGGAACAGCTTTACCGGGTACACTGTGCCATTTGCCACCAGCCCGATCGTTCCGGGGTTCCGGAAAGTGGTTATCCGGACCTCCGAGCACTGGGAGAACGGATGAATCAGGAGGGGCTTGAAACCCTTATTGTAGGCGGTAAGGGAATGATGCCAGGATTTCCTCATATCGACAGCTTATCGCGAATTGCCCTGGGAGAATTCCTCCTGGAAACCGAATCAAAAGGGGCGGAAAGCGCCGAAAAACAAGAGGTGGTAGACGCTGGCCCGAACCTGAATGCACAAGTACCCTATCAACACCGGGGTTATCACAAATTTTTAGATGCCAATGGCCTGCCGGGTATAAATCCCCCTTGGGGCACCTTGCATGCTGTGGACATGAATTCCGGGGAATATCTATGGCAAATCCCCCTGGGAGATACCGAAAGTCTGAAAGCGGAAGGGCAGCCTCCGACCGGAACGGAAAACTACGGGGGGCCGGTAATCACCGAAAACGGCCTGCTCTTTATCGCCGCAACCAAAGATGGCTATTTCCGGGTATTTGATCGCGATTCTGGTGCCCTGTTGTGGGAGTATAAATTACCGGCTCCCGCTTTCGCCACCCCTGCGCTCTACACTTCAGGTGGCAAGCAATTTATTGTACTGGCTTGCGGAGGTGAAAAGCTGGGCACACCCAAGGGAAATACCATCCTTGCTTTTGGCCTGGAATAAGCCCAAAATTCTGCCTAAATAAGCTGATTTCCAGCCCTATAAAGTAATGTTAATTGCAAGCAGATTCTTGCATATGTCCTTGTTTTTTGTATTTTATTAGCTATGATCAAAATAGAAAAACAAGAAAACGAAGCATTGCTGGAACAATCCGTCCAGCACTTGGAATCCCGGGGATTCGACAACATCAAAGCAGACATGGAAGGGTATGAAAGCCCTAAATCCTACATCAAACAAAGCACTGGAAAGGCAGTAACCCCGGACATTACAGCGACAAAAAACGGGCGAAAGTATTTATTCGATATTAGCCTGAAATCGGAAAAACCAACCTTGTTAAAATCCAAATGGTTACTTCTGGACACCTTGAGCAGACTCCGTAGTAACCGGTTCCGCATCATTACCTTCCGCGGGCATTATAAATTCACCAATACCCTCTTACAGGAGTTGAATTTAGGGAACAAGGAGCTGATCAAGATTACCTGATCAGTACCTGCGCATCATTGCGATGTGTGGGATATCATCTTCCAGATACGGTTCGCCATAGGCGTGAAATTCCAGGGATTCATAGAACTCCCTGAGGTAGCCCTGTGCCGATAAGTGAATACTTTCGCAGCCCAAATGTTCCTGCGCAGTTTCCATGGATTTGAGCATCAGCTCCCGCCCAGAACCAGCTCCCCGATGCTGGGGGTCAACGACTACCCTTCCGATACTGCAATCGGCTCCATCCTTACCGGGAGTCAAGATGCGGGTATATGCCACTAAATTCCCGGCATCAAACCCCAAAACGTGCAGGGCCTCTTGATCTTTGCCGTCCGGATCCAGATAAGGACATTCCTGTTCCACTACAAAAACCGCGGCCCTCAGCTGTAATATCAGATAAACCTCCTGGGGGGTAAGGGATTCAAATTGGGCTACCTTATATTCCATAGTCAGTCCTGTACAATGAGTTGTTTGCTGTCGCATTTCCCGAATTCGGGCTGGATATTAACATGATTGATGCCAAATTTCTGATAAACTTCCCGCTCGATCTGTTCCAAAATCGCATCGAATTGAGATAGCAGGATATCCTCCTTAAAATCAATATGCGCTTCGAGATGTACCTCATCCTCATTGAGCTGCCAGATATGCACATGATGCACGTTCTTAACGGGCTCTATAGCCATAATACTGGCCTCAATCTCCCGAACCTGTATGCTGTCGGGGGTAAAGAGCATAAGAACGCGGGTAGAAGTCTTCAATAAAGCATACCCCACATAGACCAGATACAATGCTATGAGAATGGTAAGCAGAGGGTCCACCCAGAACCACTGAAAGTAATAAATGGCCAGCCCGCCGGCCAGCACAGCAATGGAAGCGAGCATATCCGTAAACAAATGCAGATAGGCCGAACGCATGTTCATGTTGCGATCTGCATCCTTCCGTAATAACCAAACACTGAAACCGTTTGCTGCAATACCCAATAAAGACAGCCAGATCACGGTTGTCGCATGGATACCCTCAGGGCTCAACAAGCGCTCAATGGCCTCTTTTATTAAAATAATGGCTACGATGATTAAGGAAGCAGCGTTGACAAAAGCGGCGATTATTTCCGCTCGCTTGTATCCAAAAGTTTTGTTTGTCGAAGCTTCCTTGTGTGAAATTTTATGAGCAAAAAAGCTGATAATCAAAGAAATAACATCGCTAAAATTATGCAGTGCATCGGAGAGTAGTGCCAGGCTTCCCGACAACAACCCACCGATCACCTGTGCCACCGTAATGGCGATATTCAACAAGATGGTAACCAGCAAATTCCTGCCGTGAACCGGCGGATGATGATGTCCGTGATGGTGGTGGTGTGCCATGTCCCGTATGCCGGGTTTACCAAAAAAGTCTAGTAACAGGGAATCTTTTCGATTCTGCGCTGGTGCCTTCCTCCTTCAAATGGGGTATTCAAAAATGTTTTGACCATTTCCAATACCTGTGAAATAGCCGTAAAGCGAGCGGGTATACAGAGGATGTTCGCGTTATTGTGCTCCCGTGCCAGGGAAACCAGTTCATTATTCCAACAAAGTGCCGCCCGAATTTCCTGGTGCTTATTAGCCGTCATACAAGCACCATTGCCCGAACCACAAATAACAATCCCTATAGCAGCTTCCCCCGAAGCCACATCTGTTGCGACGGGATGGATAAAATCAGGATAATCCACGCTATCAGTGCCATCGGTACCGTAATTGTTAATTTCGATATCCATGGATTTTAATAACCCAATTATCGCTAGCTTATAATCTGTTCCGGCGTGATCATTTCCTATGGCAACTTTCATAATTGGGTTTTTAACTCCCCTTAAAGGTACAAATGCCCGGGGAAGATTCCGAATGAAAACCACCCGATAAGCACTCCCTTTTAATATGTTACCAAATTGTTAGGAAAATATCAATAACTCTTGATAAGTAGGCCGGTCTGATTCTGAATATTTTTTGCACTAGATAAACTAATTATAAAAGTCAAGTCCTGCTTTCCAGAATTTATGCGCTCGGAATTGACATTGAATTGCAAGTAATGAACAGCTGTTTCAGGAGGAACTTATCCATAATTTCAGACCATCCGATTTTATCAACACTGTGGATATTTAATTTATACGTCTGAAAGCGAGTAGCTTGATATCCACAGCGATGTTGAATTCTTTTTGATTACTGTAAAAACAAATTTCGAAGTCAGTATTTATACCGCTATTCACAAGCAATAATCATATCCAAAACTCTTTCTTTTTAAAAGTTAAAGTATATATGATATACTATATGTTGTGAATAAAAGGTTTTCGGTCTGAGCTAGAGGACTCCCCGGGAATATTATTTGTAATTTGCATTGAAATCAACCCTGAATGTCGAAAAAGAAAAAGCGCGCAAGGAATCAGCGCATTAATGAATTAACCAAAGGGATATTTACCGTACTCGAGCAAAAGCCGAATCAGAGCTTTAACTACAAACAGATTGGCGCTCAATTAGGGATCGATGATACTGAAGGCAGAAACCTGCTTATAAAAAGGCTCGAAGAACTCAAAAAGAAAAAGCGGATCCTGGAATCTTCCAGGGGGAAGTTTAAAGCACTTTACGTACCGGATACCTATACAGGGAAGGTCGATATGAATTCCCAGGGGAATGCCTATATCACCGTCGAGGATTTGGACGAGGATATCTTCGTTAGCAATCCCAATCTCAACCGGGCTTTTCATGGCGACGAGGTCGAGGTACAACTCTTTCAGAAACAGCGCGGTAGCCGCCCCGAAGGAAAAATTGTAGCTATTGTCAAGCGGCGGAAGACCCAGTTTGTCGGGATAGTGGATTTGTATAAATCTTTTGCTTTTGTGCGTCCTACAGACAATCGGATGTATACCGATTTTTTTGTTCCCTTGGAAGATTTGGGCGGTGCAGGACACCGGCAGAAGGTTATCGTTGAATACCTGAAATGGCCCGATAAAGCCGATTCCCCCTATGCGCGGATAACCGAGGTCTTGGGTAATCCCGGGGAGCATGATACCGAAATTCACGCAATCCTCGCAGAGTATGGGCTGCCTTATGAATTCCCTTCAGAAGTTCAGCATTATGCCAATTCCCTGGATACCCGCATCCACGATCACGAGGTAGCCAAACGCAGGGACATGCGATCTACCCTGACCTTTACTATTGACCCTAAGGATGCCAAGGATTTTGATGATGCCTTATCCTTTCGGGAACTGGAGGAAGGTGGATATGAAATAGGTATTCATATTGCAGATGTGGCTCACTATTTAAAACCGGACAGCATTCTGGATGAAGAAGCTTATGAGCGGGCAACTTCCGTCTATCTTGTAGACCGGGTAGTTCCCATGTTGCCGGAAGTGCTGTCTAACAATGCCTGTTCCCTCAGGCCTCATGAAGATAAATTCACCTTTTCAGCGGTATTTGTACTGGATCAGGAGGCGCGGCTTACCAAACAATGGTTTGGCCGGACGGTTACCCATTCCGATGAGCGTTTTGCCTATGAGGAAGCGCAGCATATCATCGAGACCGGAAGCGGTAAGATCCCGGAAAAAATTTCGATTCGGGAAGGGGCCTACCAGGTGAGCGATGCGGTAGTTAACGCTGTAGTTACCCTGGATAAATTGGCTAAGATCATGCGTGAGAAGCGCATGGATCAGGGAGCGATCTCTTTTGATAAAGTAGAGGTTAAGTTCAATCTAAGCGAGGATAATGAGCCAACCGGGGTCTATTTTAAGGAGAGCAAGGATGCCAATAAGCTCATCGAAGAATTTATGTTGCTCGCCAATCGCAAAGTAGCTGAGTTTATAGGCAAACAACGCCCTGAGAAGACGTTTGTCTACCGTATCCACGATCAACCCGATGAAGACAAACTTATGGTGCTTAACGGCATTGTAAAGCGATTTGGGCACCAACTGAACTTCAGGAATAAAAAAGCCCTCAATAGCAGTTTAAATAAGTTGCTTGAGGACGTAAAAGGGCAGAAGGAGCAAAACCTGGTCGACACCCTGGCCATTCGAAGCATGAGCAAGGCAGAATATAATACCCAGAATATCGGGCACTATGGGCTCGCCTTTGACTACTATACGCATTTTACATCTCCCATAAGGCGCTATCCCGATGTTATGGTGCATCGACTCCTCGACCATTACCTGAATAATGGCAAATCCCCTGATGCCAGGGCGTACCAGGAAAAATGTAAACATAGCTCGGAGATGGAAAGCCTTGCGGCCAGTGCCGAACGGGATTCGATAAAATACATGCAGATCAAGTTCATGGCCGATCATAAGGACGCGGTTTTCAAAGGAGTAATATCCGGGGTTACAGAATGGGGGATCTATGTGGAGATTATCGAAAACAAATGTGAGGGAATGGTCCGGATCAGGGATATAAAAGATGATTATTATACCTTTGATGAAAGGCAGTACGCCCTTATTGGCGAGCGAAAAGGTAAAATCTATCAGTTGGGCCAGGAAGTTGAGGTAATGGTAAAGAATACCGACCTGATCAAACGCCACCTGGACTTTACGTTGATAGGAAAGGCTTAATTAGTGGTAATACCAAGGATTTCAGGTATGCGGGAAATCGGTTTAAGCATCTTGTTTTTATGGCTATTGGGGCCATGCCCTGCTGAGGCATTAGCCCAGGGTGGAGAAATCACCCGTACCGTAGAAGTATTTTCTGAAATTAAGGTCTACGATGGTATTTCCGTTAAACTCATTCCATCCGATAAGAACCAGGTTGTTATACGCGGGGAGGATACCGATAAAGTTGCTGTTGTCAATACCAATGGTATCTTGAAAATTCGCATGCAAATCACCCGGATTTTCAGTGGATATCGAACCTATGTAGATCTTTACTACAACAGTCCGCTCAAGGTTATTGACGTCAATGAGGACGCCCTGGTCACCTCTGACAAAGTGCTCAAACAGGAAGTCCTGGAAGTAAAAGCCCAGGAAGGCGGCGAAATTCGGATTTCTGCCGAGGTTACCCAGTTTTTGGTCAAGGCTGTTTCAGGAGGAATGATAACCGCTTCGGGCAGCTCCGCCAACCAGGACGTGCAGATCAATACAGGAGGAATCTATAAAGGCAGCAAATTCGCTACCGGATTTTGTACCGTAAACGTAAATGCGGGCTCTACCGCGGAAATCAACGCACGGGATTATGTGAAGGCGGTGGTTAAGGCAGGTGGAAAAGTCCTTGTTTACGGCGACCCCGATAAGATGGAGGAAAAAACAGTTTTTGGCGGAACGATTAAACGGATGTAGTTTACCGTGATCTGGAACGATATACAGGCGGCAATTCCACTGGGCTTCTTTTTGAGCTTTATGATTGGGCCTGTTTTTTTTGTGTTGCTCGAAACCAGTGCCACCCGGGGTTTTCGTGCAGCGTTGGTCTTGGACCTGGGTGTGGTTCTGGCCGATATCCTCTTTTTAACCATCGCTTATTTTTCCAGCCAGAAACTACTCGAAAACCTAAGCAACCAACCCGGCTTGTACATTTTTGGAGGGGTTATCCTGGTTGTCTATGGAGTAACTACCATTTTTCGCCGGGAGGATAAACAAGACAATCCCCAAATACAAACGCGCTCTGCAGATTACCTCGGATTATTCATCAAAGGATTCCTATTGAATTTTATCAATATCGGGGTCCTGGTCTTTTGGCTGGGGGTAATCATCATTGTTGGCCCGAGTTTGGAGAATCAACCCAACCGCATCATCATTTTCTTTTCGGCCATGTTAGGGGCGTACCTCTTTATGGACATCCTCAAAATACTGCTGGCCAAACAACTGCGCAGAAAGCTTACACGGCGCCGGATCCACTGGGTAAAAAAATGCCTCGGGGTGCTGTTGGTGATTTGTGGGGTGGTTTTGATTGTAAAGGGCTTTCTTCCCAAGGACCGGCTTTCCATAGAGCAGGGCATCGAGATGATATCGGAATAAAAAAACCCCGGGAACTCCCAGGGTTTTTCTTGAGGCATCGAGCGGATTCGAACCGCTGTACAAGCTTTTGCAGAGCTGTGCCTAGCCACTCGGCCACGATGCCTTAATGCGCGTCAAAGGTAGTATTTTTTCGAAGTTTCGTAAAACTTATTCCCGTATCGATTCCAGGCAAACGGTTACTTGCTGGACGTCTCCTCCAATGGGAGGATTAATCTTGGAAACGCAAATATTACAGGAATCCACCGGAGGCAATTCCTCCAGGACGCGATCCAGGATTCGCTTGGCCACAGTCTCAATGAGTTTGGTTCTTCGCGCCATTTCCTCCCGGATTATTCGCTGCAGATGAACGTAATCTACAGTATCCTGTAACTGATCGCTAACCGATGCCTTGCTCAGGTCCGCATGAACCTCGAGATCGACCCGATAGTCCGATCCGATCATTTCTTCCTCCTTTAAACAGCCGTGGAAGCCGTACAGGCGGACATTTTCAAGTTTGATGATTCCCATTGGGGCGAAACTTTTTGCAAAGCTAGCCCAAATTTCCTAGTAAGTACAACGACAGTTACTGATTCCCTGGAAGAGGTCCATCCCGACCGTTACAACGTGGGTACCATAACTGTAAGCCAGGATGTCATTGAGGATTATCTGGAAGGAATAACCGAAATAGAAGTTACTTTTCTTTAAACCGGCGAAAGGCGCGATATACAGCGGCTTTCCAATCTGGTCGTTCAGGAAGCGGTAGTTGATTCCCCCGTAATAGTAGTCTTCAAAATCATAGAGGCGTACCTTAACGTTAAGGTCCGTTTCTGACCGTCCGTCACTTTCGAACAACTTATAAAGCACAGAAGGTTCTATTTCTACACGGCTATTCTTGTTTTTAGAATAGCGGTAGCCGATATAGGCGTAATAGTTACGCAGTTCGTTGGGCTCGAAAGTAGGATTAAAGGTGGTCAGGTTCTTGTCTAACAGGTTCGAGGCATTGACGCTCACATAAAACTTGTTATAGCGGTACATAATCCCGATATCGAAGTTGTGGTTGCTGGTGGAGCGGTCGTCGGTTACACTGGGGTCATTTGCGGGTAACCCTGTGGCCTCCCGGAACTCCTCAATATCGATTCGGAACTGGTTAAAGTTGTACGAGATCCCAAACGAAAGAAATTCGTCTTCGTACCGATCAAGCGTCAGGTGGTGCGCAAAAGACAATCGGGCACCCTGCTGTCGGGTATATCCATTACTATCGTTATAGAGGAAAATACCCAGCCCCGACTTGTTTCCGATTCGGGCGTCTGCTGCCAGGGATTGTGTTTGCGGGGCATCTTTAATCCCCACCCACTGGCTCAGACCGTTGAGCCGCACCTTAACGTGGTCTCCAATACCCGCATAGGTGGGAGCCAGTACAAAGGGGTTATCCGCCAAATACTGAGAGAGCTGGGGGGAATTTAATTCCTGGGCACCTGCCCTGAAAAATCCCAGCACTATTGCGATAAAAATCAGTCTCCTCAGCATGTTTCTTCAGTTATATTTTAACGGTAAAGGGTAAAGTGTCCGACAAACTCACGGTCGTCCCGTTCACCATTGAGCTTGATTACATACCAGTAATCTCCGGTTGGCATATCCGCACCATTATAGGTGCCGTCCCAACCTGGGCCATTGCGTCGAACTTCGGCCACCACTCTACCATAACGATCATATATTTTGATTAGTATTTCCGGGAAGCCCTCCATGTTGTTAGGTATCCAGAAATCGTTGTTATTATCGCCATCAGGGGTGAAATAGTTCGGGATTTCGATGTCTATGAATTCCATGAATATCGAAGCCTCTGCAACACATCCGTTCTGATCGATTACCTGTACCACATAGGTACCGGTTTCCGCGATATAGTAGGTGTTGTCCTCCCCGTTATCATCTCCATTGAAAATGAAGGTATACGGCGCTACACCGCCGGTGGCTGTAGCGGTTATCTCATTGATGTTGAACTGGTCCAGGGTAAGAGTTAGCGGTTCAAAATCCTCGATCTCAAAATCAATGGTCAGGACGCAGCCGTTACTGTGCGATATGGCCAGATAATGCGGACCTGGTGCGAGATTGGTGAAATCTGCATCGAGTTGCATGTCTGCTGGATCTGTAGAATCCAGGGCATACATCACCTGATCGCTTACCGACGGATCTTCCAGAATAACTTCCAGATAGTTGTCCGGGATGTTTCCGGTACATTCATATATCGGTGTTACCGTTGCATTCAGGTTAACCCCAGGAGCAACCTCCACGATCACATTGGTTTCACAACCCTGAGCATCGCGCACAAAGATCACATAGGTGCCCGAGGCAAGTCCCGTAAAGCTGGTCTGACCCGGTACAAAGTCTGCATCTGCATTGGAATTAAAGGCCGTCGCATAAGGTGCAGTTCCCCCGGTAATTACCACATCTATAGATCCATCCGCATTGCCTTCGCATACCTCCGGTAAAACCGTGTAGTCTACCTGAAGCGGTGCAGGTTCGGAAATCGTAAACTGGAAGGTTATAAAACATCCATTCTCATCCTGTGCGATAACATCGTACACACCAGCCGCCAGCTCATCGAATACATTTTCATCGTCGAATTGGTTGAGGTTCGGGGAAATGGCATAGAGGATCTGACCGGTTCCGCCACTAACCTCAACGATGATGCTTCCATCTTCTTCTCCCGCACAAGTCACATCGGTGAATTCCTCCCGATCGATTTGCAGGGGTGCAGGCTCAGTAACGATAAGTTCGCTGGAAACTTCCTCGCAATCCTGGCTGGTAACCCGGATCCAGTAGCTTCCCACGCCCAGATTCGGGAAAGTCCCTGAGGCCTGGGGCCCTGTAATCAGGCTGGTCAGCCCCGCATCTCCGTAGAGCTCGTACTGATAGCCTCCAAGCCCGCCGGTTGCGGTAGCCATCAGGGAAGCCGTCATTTCACCGGTACAATTGACAAAAGCGGCGCTCATATCAATATCCAGCATCAGCGGTTGTACGGGCTCAATACTTACCTGGTTGCTGAGGTTTGCCTCACAACCCTGGGCGTCACGCACATAGAATTGGTATACACCATCTGTTACGCTGAAGGTGTGGTTGTCCCCGCCAGACATTGGGGAATAGAGTACGCCATCGGTACTGAATTCGTAAGGAGCGGTTCCCCCGGTAGCGGTCAATAATAACGCTGCATCCGTTGTACAGGTAAGCATGGCCGTCTGGATCAGGTTGGAGGCCACCTCACTGGGTTCTGAAATGGACACCTGCGGCGTTTCAATGTCGCAGTTCCATCCATCCGAAATGGTGATACTATACACCCCTGAACCCAGTCCGGTGAATACCGGGCTGCTTTGGAATCCGGACACAAATTGAACAGTTGTGCCGCTGGAGTCGTAATAATTCAGGCTAAACTGATAACTTCCTGAACCGCCGGTAACCCCGGTTGCTGTTACAACTGCATTGGTGTCCCCATAACAGGCAAGCGTTGTAGGCGTGGCATTGATCCCAGCCGAAATTGGGGCTGGAGGAAGCATATCAAGGGTTGTCGGATGCGTATATACACATCCCCCGGCATCCGTAATGGACAGGGTATAGGTTCCCGCAGCAAGACCTGAAAACACCTGAGACTGTACCCCATTTGCGGTGTAGGTTTGCGTAGTGGTGGTATTGGTCAGCACGATATCATACGGGGCAAATCCTCCTGATGGATCTACTAGGATTTCACCCATGTCATTGGTACAAGTGACATCCGCAATTTGGCTGAATACTGCCGAAATAGGCATATCAGGGGAAGCAATGGTCACGATGCCTGTGTCTTCAGTACAGAAAGGGGCTCCGGTTTCCGTGATGCGCACGAAATAGTTTCCACCACTCAAGCCAGTAATGGTGAGGGGGTTGGTAGCGGTATTGGCGCTTCCGGTTATACCTGTGGTTGTTCCGCCAGCATCAAAAACTTCATAGTCATAAGCACCGCTGTATCCGCTAATATTCAGGGAAAGCGAGCCGTTGGTGTCCCCGAAACAGGTCACCGGCGTAAGCGGGCTAAGGCTGGCCTGAATCAGGTCGTATGGAGCAATGTCGTAAGGAGCCGTAGTGACGTAACATCCGGTTGCATTATCCGTAACCCGGAATACATAGCTTCCCGGCACATTAAGCTCATATACCGCCGTGGTATTCGTAGGAGTACTGATAAGGGTACCATCGGGACTGCCTAGTGGCAGTAATTCGAAAGTATAGGTGTTGGCCGGGTTACCATCGTCGGTTACGCTTACGGTAACTTGCTCCGGATTTGCACAACTAATGGCAATATCCTGACTAACGGTTGCATTAAAGGTGTTCAGCGGCTCCAGGGTAACAAAATCCGTAGCGACACACCCATTCGCGTCGCGCACGTAGACATTAATCGTTTGGGTTACCCCAGTGTCGGACACTTCGAAAGTGTTGGAGCTTTGGAAATTTATATTGTCGATACTGTACAGGTACGGCGTAGTACCTCCGCTTCCGGGAACGAATACCGTTACCGTGGATGTGGTGACAGAATTGTCGGCGGCACAGGCAAATGGAGTTGCCGTTGCACTGGCGTTAAGCACAGCAGGCTCGGTAACAGCCTGGACAACAGTAGCTTCGCAGTTACGTCCCGACAACACCCTTACCGTGTAGTTGTCTGCAACCAATCCCGTAAACAGTGGGTTACTTTGAGGACCAGCGACCAAGGCCATACCTCCATCGTACAACTCATAGGTGTAAGGCGGATTATCCTGACCCGGATCCAAGGTTACAGTTATGGATCCATCGGCACCTCCGAAACAACTAACATCTACAGCGGAAGTGGTGAAGGCGACAGGCGTAGGAGCTTCAAGCATCACCGGCGCCTGGGCGTCACAGCCAGATCCTGAGGTATCGTAAATGATGGCGGTATAATTGCCCGGGGCAAGGCCTGAGAATACATTAGAAGCCTGTGGCACCCCACCAATTACACTAACCCCTCCATTATCTAGAAGGTCGTAGGTGTATGCACCCGATCCACCACTTGCCGTTACGGTAATCTCCCCGTCATTCAGCAGACAAGAAGGCTGAATCGTCGGTTGTGCGGAGATACCAAGAGGAGGCAGGATATCGATAGTATCCGTGGCCAAACAACCGTTGGCATCCCGGATGGTTACGGTATAAGTGCCCGGGGCAAATACAGTGAAGGTCGGGGAGGCCTGGAAGCCGGCACCCACACTATAAGACAGCGGCGCAATTCCGGTCCCTGTTACTGTAAATGTGTAGGAGGTACCATCGGAAGTACATTGGTCGGCAGCATAAGGTGGTGCTGTAACTGTTGGCAGCGGATCTTCATCCACGGTTACGGTAATCATGTCCGCACATCCATTGCTGTCCAGGACATAGACGTCATAGTCGGCAGGGTAGGTAGCCGGGCTAAGAACAGCAGTTGCGCTTGGCGTATAATCTCCTGCAACCGGAATGCTGCCGTTGGGCACAAAGGCATAGGTGTAGCCGGGAGTTCCCCCATTGGCTGCGACCGTAACTTCTGCTCCGGCATTACAGTTTGCATTGGTATTGCTGACCAGCGCCAGGCTAACTGGCGTTGGTGGCGATAGAATGGTTACCGTGTTGGTAAGCGCATCACAGAATGGCGTGTCTGTGGCAATAACCTCAACATAGTAATTCCCACCGGTAAGACCCCCGATAACTCTCGGGTTCACAGAGGTGTCTGTAGGAACAACCGCGGAAACTGGAGTTCCAGCCCCATCGAATACCTGATAGGTGTAATTCCCTGTATAGTTATTTACCTGTACACTGATCTCGCCTGTGGCATCGCCGAAACAGCTGACCGGCGTAACAGCTGTTGCAACCGCTTCGATCAGGTCATAGGGAGCCACAGTATAGGGCAAGGTGGTAAAATAACACCCGGTAACGTTATCGGTAACCCGGAAGGAATAGTCTCCCGGACTGCTCAGGTTGAAATCTGCAGTAAATACCCCGGCACCTGGAGATTGCGTGGCCACTGTTCCCAGCGGGAGCAGATCAAAATCGAAATCTCCGGAACCACCGGTAACCGTGATTCGCACTACCTCGTCATTGGTACAGGTAATGGCAGTAACCTGACTTACAACTGCATCTGTAATTTCTGGCAAAGGATTTATACTGATGGCATCGGTAGCTTCGCATCCGTTCGCATCCCGGACAGTTAGCGTAAAGTTTTGTATTACCCCGGTATCTGTGATATCAAAGGTGTTGGTGGAGGTAAAGTTTGTTCCATCAATACTGTAGAGGTAAGGAGCTGTTCCCCCTCCTGCAGTTACGGTTATCGTAGCCTGATTCACAGAATTATCCGGGGCACAGGCAAAGTCAGTAGCCACTGCACTTGCAGTCACAGCGGCAGGTTCTGCTACAGTTGCTGGCTCGTCGGTACTACATCCTCTTCCGGAAGTTACGCGAACAATGTAGTCGTCTGCGGTAAGTCCGGTGAATACCGGGCTGGATTGTACGCCACTTTGCGGGATCAGGCCGGTGTTGTCGAAGAGCTGATAGGTGTAGGGAGGATTATCCATTCCCGGATCCAGCACGGCTTCGATGATCCCGTCAGCACCTCCGTTACAGCTCACGTCCGTTACGATATTGGAGAATGCTACCAAGGTAGGCACATCGAGTACAAGGCTTGAGCTGGCCCCACAGCCGGTGGCCAGGGTGTCATAGACAAAGGCGGTATAGGAGCCTGGAGCCAATCCGGTAAACAGAGGCGAAGCTTGTGGCCCACCAGTTACGCTAACCCCACCGAGGAATAATTCGTAAGTATAGACGCTGGAACCACCATAGGCAGTCAGCAAAATTTGTCCATCATTCAAGGCACAAGAAGGCTGTACCAGGGCTTCGGCCGAAAGGTCTGAAGGTGGATAGATGTCCAGGGAAACGAGGTTTCCACAACCGTTCGAGTCCCGCACTTCAACAGTATGGGTGCCTGAGCTGATACCGGTAAACACGAAGGTATCTCCGGCATTAACCAGGGTTGAAGCCTGGAATGCGCCTCCATCAAGGCTCAATCTGTAAGGACCTACCCCAGCATTGTCAAGGGTTACGGTAATCTCGAAATTACCTTCGGTTGCAGCACATTGGTTCGCTACAATAGAGATTACCGGTTCGGGATCCGCCACAATGGTTATGTCCAGGGGAGGTGTCATACACCCATTGGCGTCGAGCGCATAGGCATCCCATTGGGTATTGACTGCAGGGTCCAATTCGGCATAGCTGCTGGCCGTAAAATCTCCGGGAACTGGGGCTACCCCGTCCTCGACGAAGGCGTATGTAAAGCCTCCGGCGCCTCCGGTAGCTTGTACGGTTACCTGGGCATCGTCAATACAGTTCCCATTGTTTTGATCCACAATATTGAAGCTGATAGGCGATGGCTCCAGTATGCGGAAATCATAGGTGTTTGAACAGAACGGACTCGTCGCTTCCTGGAAGAACAATACGTAATCTCCCGGAGGCAGGTTGGTGACCGTTTCCAGTGGCGTTGGTCCTCCGGCAGGCCCGGTAACACTCCCGGCAAAACCGGTTGGGTTGTTGGTGAGGGCCTCGAGGATCTGATAGTCTACTGTGGTTACCGTACCGTCGAAATTCTGGAACTGGAAGGCAATGCTTCCGTTGTTATCCCCAAAGCAAGTGGCATCAGTCACTGTAGGCGTGGGTACGACTTCTATCCCGGAAAGCGTCGGGATGGTGACTTCGATATAACTGCTACATAGGGTGATATTATCAATCGCCTCGAAGATATACGTCTGGCCAGGGTTTAATGCGAGGAAGGTAGCCTGCTCTTCCAGCACGCCAGGACCAGCAGTTTCTGAATCCGGGGCAGTCCCAGGACCATAGATGCTAAAACTGTAATCTCCTGATCCACCATCGGCCGAGACGGTAACACTTCCACCTGTAATACAATCCGGCGGAGGCACTGAGGTTTCCAGGCTCAGGAACGGATTCGCACGCACACGAACCGGATTCTGATAGAACTCACATCCGTTGGCATCGATGATGCGGATATAGTAATCCCCGAAAGCTAGCCCGTCGAAAGTGGCGGTGGTGGAAGCCGTGTTTACAATAGGGTTGGATCCGGTAACCGGAACGATATTGTTTAATTGGTCGTACAGCGTATAGGTAAAGTTTGCAGTACCGCCGCTGATAATCGATATATCGATACGCCCGGGAACGTCACCCCCTCCGGGAGTGCCGCTACAGCTCACATCGGTTACAGTAATGCTGGCATCGAATAAGGCCGGATCAGTCAGTACTGCTGTATCGGTAAAGGTACACCCGCGCGCATCGCGTACGGTATAGTTATAGGTTCCTGCGGCCAATCCCGAATACACGGTCTGGTTGGAAAAGCCCGCTCCATCGAAGTCTACCTGGTAAGGGGCTTCCCCGAAATTCGGATCGATATTGATTTCTACGATTCCGTTGGCATCCCCAAAACAAGTGGGGTCTATAATGGTTTCCGTTGCCTGTGGAAAAACGATTGGCGTAACCGTTACAGTATTGGTGACTCCCACACAACCCTGGCTGTCTGTAATCCGGAATTGATAGTCGCCGGAAGTAGTTGTGGTATACGGGAAGCCGCCGGCATAGGGCGTGAACCCGCCTCCATTGAACTGGACTTCGTAGGTGTACGGGGCATATCCCCCATTTACGGTTACGTCCAGAATAGCGTCCGGAGATACCGTACAATCTACGTCCTTGGTCAGAACGGCATTACCCGTAAGCTGAGGTTCTATTATTTGGGCAACGGTATCGCTACACCCATTACTGTCTGTAACGGTGAAGGTATAGTTTCCGGGAACCAGTCCGGCAAAGGTGTTTGAAGCCTGAGAGGCACCGCCGTTCACGCTATATGTATATGGCGCAAGTCCGCCGCTGGCTCCAATGACCACAGTGGCACCTGTTGCGGCATCATAACAGAGGTCAGAAGTCGCATCGATGCTGGCAACCGGGTTGGCCGGGGCGGCCAGCACAAAAGTATCCGTTGCTATACATCCGTTGGCATCTGCTACTGTGATGGTGTACGTCCCCAACTGCGTCAAGCCGGTAAAGGTAGCCGAAGCCTGAGGGCCAAGGACCGAGGTGTCGGGTTGTTCCAGTTGGTAGCTGTAGGCGCCCCACCCGCCAGTGGCGTTGATGGTTACTGCACCGTCCGAAACACAGGTAATCGGCGTAGTGGTAAAGGTAAATGCTAAAGCCATGGCAGGCTCACTCACGGTTACCACATCGGTGTCCGTACAGTTGGTGGTTTCGTCAGTTACCACCACTGTATAGTTTCCGGCTATAAGACCGGTTAGGTTAATAACAGCAGCGCTTTGTCCGGTTACGGCAGCTCCGCCATTAACGGTATAGGAATAGGTGGAAGCAAATCCGCTTACGGCGAAATCTGCAGCACCGTCGTTTCCACCAACACAGCTTACATTGCTCACCAGCGTACCGGCCACATCGATTGGGGTAACCGGAAGGATCGTAAAGCTTTCCTGATAAGAACAGCCATTGGCATCCGTGACCTGGAAGGTATAGGTGTTGGGGCTGAGGTTGGTAAACAGGTTGTTGTTTCCATTATTTACCGCTGCAGGAGCTAGTATCTCATAAGTTATCGCGCCTGTACCTCCGGTAACGGTCAGCGTAACATCCGAAACTTCTGCCGGACAATTCGGAGCCGTTGCTGCGAAGCTAATATCTGTAGGCGGATCCAGCGGATCAATGGTCACGGGAGCGGTGGTAAATGTACATCCGGAGGCATCCTGAACGGTAATGGTATAGGTGCCGTCTGTTAGCCCGGTAAATGTATCTGAACCAGCGAAATTTACACCGTCAATGCTATAGGAATACGGGGCGGTTCCACCGGTAACGTTTTGCGCCTGGATGCTGCCATCCTGCAGGCAGGTGTATGCCTGAACCAGGACTGCATCTGCAGCTATCGGAGCGGGTTCGGATAAGGTAACGGTGTCGGTATACTGGCAGCCTTTGGAATCTTGTACAACATAGGTGTAAGTTCCTGCAGCCAAGGCACTGTATACGGTTTGAGAACTGAATGCAGACCCGTCGAAACTTACCTCATAGGGAGCTGTTCCGAAGTTGGGATCAATGGTTATTGTCACGCTGCCGTCAGCGCCCCCATTACAGCTTGGGTCTACTGGTGTGTGGGTAGCAACCGGATTGGTTATAGGGTCTACCACTACGGTTACATCTGTGGTACATCCTTCGCTGTCAGTAATGGTAAAAACGTAGGTGTCGTCGGTGGTCGCGGTATAAGTAAATGCATTGCCAGTAACCGCTGTTGGGCCGCTTCCATTTACCGTATAGCTGAATGGGGCTGCGCCACCAGCAATGGTAACGTCAATGATTGCGTCCGGACTTACCGAGCAATCCAATTCTTTGGTAAGGACTCCGGTAGCAGTGAGTTGAGGAGCAATCGCTACGGCGGTAGAACTCGCGGTACAGCCGTTGAGGTCGGTCACTACTACGGTGTAGCTGCCAGGCCCAAGGTTGTCAAAAGTGTTGCTGGTTTGGGTAGGCCCGCCATTGAGGCTGTAGTTATACGGAGGAAGGCCCCCGGAAGCATTTGCGGTTAAGGATACGCCTCCACTCGGATCGTAACACAGATCAGTAACCGGATCCAGTGTTACTGTTGGGTTCGTTGGAGCGGAAAGGGTAAAGGTGTCGGTTTCCACACAGCCATTGGCATCGGTAACCTCAACGGTATAGGCACCCAATTGGGTAAGGCTGGTGAAAGTTGGGCTGCCCTGTGGCCCTACAACAGAAGCGTCCGGTTGAATAAGTTGATAGCTATAGCTTCCCCATCCCCCACTGGCTGAAATGGTTACGGAACCGTCATCCGTACAGGTGGGTTGGGTAACACTTAAGGTAAAGGCCAGCGCGGCGGCTGGAGCGTCAATGACCACTGTAGCAGTGTCCGTGCAGTTGGTATCTGTATCGGTTACGGTAATATCGTAGCTTCCCGCAGGGAGCCCGGTAAGGTTTATGGTTCCATTGGTCTCGGCCGTTCCGGAGAAAGTCGCCGGTCCGGTAACAGCATAATCGTATGAGGTAGCGAAGCCGCTTACCGTATAGGTTGCCTCTCCATCGGCGCCTCCCAGACAGCTAACAGGCGATACCGGGGTGCCGGTAACTGTGATCGGAGTAATTGGGGCTATGGTATAATTTTCCTGGTAGGTACAGCCATTGACATCGGTTACCTGGAAGGTATATGTGTCTGGCGCCAGCCCATTAAAAGTGGCGCTATTGCCTGCACTGCTGCTGGCAGCTATAGCCGCAGGAGCAATAATTTCAATCGTAAACGGCGCGGTTCCATTGACAACGGTTGCCGTTACATCAGCGGTTAATCCAGGGCAGGTAACCTGGGTTTGGGTAAAAGTAAAATCGTCTGGTAAATCTAGCGGATCGATAGTGATCGGAGCCGTGGTGAATACACACCCGTTAGCATCCCGAACAGCGATGGTGTAAGTGCCGTCGGTAAGCCCGGTAAAAGTGTCGGAAGCCGCAAAATTGATCCCATCAATACTGTACTCATAAGGCGCCGTACCCCCGGTCACATTTTGAGCCTGTATAATAGCATCCTGCAGACAGGTGTAGGCCTGGGTTTGCACGGCATCAGCGGTTACGGCGCTTGCCGGACCACCAATGGTAAAGGTTTCTGTAAAATCACAGGTGTCCGTACCGTTGGTTTGTGTCAGCACCAGGCTGTAATTCCCCTGTCCCAGTCCGGAGAATACACCTGAGGTATTCGTCGCTGTACTGGAGTCCGGATAGGTAAGGGTATAGGAAACGGAGTACCCGTTGAAATTGGTCACGTTTACTTCGAATTGCCCGTCGGCAAGCCCTAAACAAGACTCATCGGTTGCAGTTGTGGTGTATTCAACCGCAGGAGCAACAGCGATGGTAACGATGTTGGAAAGGGCAAAACAGTTACTCCCATCAACGACGATAAATTGGTAATCGCCTTCTTCCCCATTGGTGAAATAAAATTCTTCGGTATCCTGAAAGGCAGTTGCAGGAATATCCCCCACGGTGGCGTAGAGGTCTGTGCCATTTACGTTCCAGACGGCATAGAGATAATCGGGATTCGGGAACCCTCCTGAGCCGCTTACAGTGATGATGCCATCGGTACAATCGATAGATTTCGTGGTCACCGCGGTCACCGCAAGGTCAGATACGTCAAGGATTTCGACTTGTTCTGTATGCAAACAACCATCGTCGGTAGTAACTCGCACGTCATAGATGCCCGCATTTAGATTGTCAAATGAGTAATTGTTGTCCAAACTCGGACCAAAGGTGTCTACGATGGTTCCACCCTGGGAAATCTCGTAATAGTATTGCGGCTCAACATCTAGAACCGAAATATCAATGGATCCCAGGCCGTTACAATCGACATTGGAGGCTACGACATCGACCTGGAAATCCCGGGCCAGAACACCGATATTCTCCAGATAAAAAACACACCCGTCTACAACACCAACCTGACGCATTTCTACGGTATATGCCCCGTTGGTAGCAATGTCAAAGCTAGGCCCGTTTCCGGCGCTGTAAGGCACCAGGACGGCACCGCTTACGGCATCTACCAGCTGATACTCGTAGTCGGCCGGCATGTTGGTTACCGTAATGTTCCCCGGAGTGGCACAGATAATGTCTGTGACGTTGTATTGTGGGTTGAGGGGATTCTTGAAAATGTTAAAATAGAAACGGGTAAAACACCCATTCTGGTAGTTTATCACCACCCGGTATTCTCCGGCATCGGAAGCCAGAAAGTCGTTACCGGTATCGACCTGATTCCAGGTACAGGCAGAATTCAGGTTGGCACAATCGTCGCCGGAGTCCGCACAACTCGCTTCGTCGAGTTGTTCCCAGGAAATGCTCGTGGCGTCCGGGATGTTGATCTGGATCAGTTCCGTATCGTTCAAACCACAAAGGAAAATCTTGGGCAACAGACTTCCGTCATTAGGACAGGTAACTACCTCACCTTCAACGGTATTCGTGGTATCGTTGATCAGGGTAATGATCGGGTTGATCTGTGTTGATCCAGGCAGTGTTACATTGATGATTTCCTGAAATCCTTTACACGGATCCGCAACAATCTTATCGACGATGTACTGTCCGGTGTCGGTTACCAGCAGCGTGCTGGGGTCATTATCAGGATCGCCATCCGTAATTACCGTATCCCCGGCATCGATCAGGCCATCATTGTTATTGTCGATATACCAGACGTAGGAATCAAAATTATCTCCGGCATCCAGCACCACACTGGTACCGCAGAGCTCGACATCCCTTGAAAAATCACAGTTTTCCAGGTCGTCCAGCAGGAAGTTTGTGGCTCCCGGAACAACAAAACCACAGGTATTAAATTCGGTAACACTGGGATCATCGGAAATTTGTGCCGTATTCAATACGCCCCGGTAGGTGGAATATGCCAGGTTTTGGATCAGGTCTGTACAGGCGTCGATAAAATCGAAACAGTTTTCAGCCACCTGAACCCGCATACGAATCGAATAGGCGGGATCTGCCACTTCGACCAGGTTGTCGGGAATGCTGAAAATCACTTCCCGGGTACCCGGGTTATAGGTATAGGTTACCCCGGGCGGAAGGTCCATATTAGACTCGTCCAGCGTAACATTTATCGGTAGAATATCGCGGATAACGTATTGGGTGGCATCGTCATTTCCGATGTTCTCAAAGGTGAGCACATAGTCGAGTAATTGCCCCAGGTTTACCCCGGCTCCGGTTATGTCGTTTCCGGCAATATCTTCGACCCGTTTTTCAAGCACAATATTGGGCTCGATGATCTCGACATTGAAGGAGTTAAAAATGGGGTAGTATTGGTCTCCGTTAGAGGTAAACCGGAAGGTGGCGGCGGTTTCATCGTTGGGAATTACCGAGTTTAAAGGGTTGTTCAGGATGAACATATCGGTGTCATACCCCAGGGTGTTTACACTGTTGGGGTTACGCGCGGTAACCACGGTTCCGTCCTCAGTGATATTACTGTTGAAAAAGTTCGATGCGGGATTGGCGGCATTGCTGATTGTTGTAAAGCCTCCGTTACTGGCGGCACGGATGCGCATGCGGTCTCCGGTAATTCGGTTATCCCCTTCCAGGGCAATCGCTCCGATATCCGCAATTACAGGACCTGCCGGAATGGTGTTGAAACCGTTGTAAGCGATATCTACCGATGGGTTGGCGCTCCTAACGCGAGCGAAACCATCGAAGGTTGTTATGAGCTTACCGGTCAGGGTAGGGTTTTCATAGGCAATAACGAGTGTCCATCCTCCTGCCGCTCCTCCACCAGGGGAAAGGGAGCCGACAACAGAGCGAATGTTAGCCACGGTGTATTCCCCCTGAGGATCAGCAAGCGCGGTAACCAAAGCCGTTACGTCCGCGTAACAGGCGTAGGGGCTATTCTGGCGCATCGAAGATTCTGTACTTGTAAAACCATCGTACAGGATTTCATCGGCCGTAATGTCTACATAGGCGCCTCCCGGAACCCGTAATCGCACCTGATTGAAGTCGTTTTGCCGGTTTGTACCTACGGCTTGCCCGGCCTGTTCACTGGGGTAGGTCGCCGACCAGTATAGCCCGGCATATCGGACCAGGTTACAATTGGGGTCGGGATAGGTAAAGGTCGCTGAACTGGAGCTAAACGTACTGGGATCGGAGTCGACATCGATATATTGCATATCGAGCCAGTCGTTATAGGTAGAGGAATTCCCGGTAATATTATATGGATCTTCCGGATCTGCCGAACCGGTTTCCCGGTTAACAATGTTATTGGCAATAAAAGTCAGGTCTCCCCGGAGATTTGCCTGATAGCGAATGTCAAAGGAGTTGTATTCCTGTGCAAAGCCGCTGAATGTGGTCAGCATTAAGGCGGCCAGCAAGTACCAAAGTTTGGTTGGCTTCATTAAGCGATCAGGTTTGGTGTCACACGCATGATCCACATTTTCTGGTCATAGGTGTTATTGAGCTTGGAGTAGTAAGAAATCAGCGCATTATTCCAGGAATCGTGGCGTTTCAAATACACATAGCGGTAGTTATTTTCAGGGTTGATGAAATAGCTTGCGCTAAGTCCAAGGCTGTTGAGATATCGCACAAAACGGGTTGCATTTCGCGGCTTGGCAAATACATTGGCGATGATGTAAAAGCCTGAGCCGGATCCGTTATTGATCAGTTGGCGGTTAGACGGGTCCTGAGCAGCTAGCACATCTTGCTGTACTACATTCTTACGCAGGGCGGTGGCGTCATAGCGATCGTCCTGATCCTGAGTATTTATGTTGTCCCGTCGGGATTGGGGCGTAGTGGTCGCCAGATCGCGATTTTCATAAGGACTGGTGACATTCATTACCCAAAGCTGTCCGTCGTAAGCGCCATTAAGGCTACTTAGTACAGCTGTTTCGGCGTCTTCCCAGGTATCCAGTTTTTTGAGGTATACATACTTCAAACCGTTATTTGGGTTGTCGATATAATCGGCCTCAAAGCCCTGTGCACGCATCTGGTCGACGAATTTGTTGAGATAGGCCTCGCCCTTATAGACATTAGCGACAACGTAATACCCCTGGGCAACATCCTGTAAATCCCGGAATTCGCGGCGTTTTACCGGCTTAGGATTTACTTGTTGTGCCGTACGGGTCACATCTTGTTGTTGCGGTTCGCGAACAACCGGATTGGCAGCGGCCAATCGGTCGTTAGCCGCAGGGTCAGCAGCGACTTGATTCTCTTCAACAGTCTGGTTTTCCGTAGCGGCAACCGCTTCTGTACCGGAAGGTATAATCGTTTCTTCAGTTGGGGAAACAGCAGTCTTATCGTTGTTAACGAAATACGTTTCCCGCGCCCGGGCCTCAAGGTCAGGACGCTCTCCATTGGTTTCCTGCCGCACCATCCGCATGACCATCTCAAAGCGTCGCTCCAGATCGGCCTGACGGTTCGATTCCAGGGAATCCTGACGGAACATCAATTCCGCAAGGATGGCATCGTTTTCGGCCAGACGCCGCTTAAGCTCGGCAATTTCAATGTCCTTCTCGTCCTGAGTCAGGCTCTCGGGATTGTTTTGAGCGAGCTCTTCCTGATAGTTGTCTTCCAGCATTACCCGATCCTCAGTGAGGTTCGGGGTAAAGGAATAGGCAAAGGATACTTCATGGGTGACCCCAAAATTGTCCAGGTCACTGGAAAGTCCCTTTTCCATAGTATATCCAATGGAAACTCTGCGGTTAATATTAAAACCGATACCAGCAGAAGCCCCGTAAAAGCTGTCGTAACCTCCCTGCAACCATCCGATTTTTGGAAGGTCAAGAATGAGGTTTCCTCCAAGGACAAAGTCATCCCCCACTTTACGAGTACGCGCCAGCGGCATTAATCGACCGCCCTCAAAGAGACCGGAAGTATTGTCGAACTGGTGGGTATACTGCAAGTGACCCGAGAATGTCTTCTCGGAGAATTCTGTGATTTGCTCGCTGGTCTTCAGGTTGTAATCAAAAAGATTTTCTGCGTACATCCCGAAGTCAAAGGCGCCATACGACAGGTTAAAACCTGGCTGGAAGGTCAGAAAGGATCCATCCTGAAACCCGCTTAAAAACGGATCAACTTCCACTGGATTGGCGCGGGACTCATCGAATCCACTATTGTAGTACGACAAGTTGGCACCAAAGGTGAAATTGCTTTTGTCGCTTAGCTTAACACCGTAGGCATAGTTTGCCAGTACCCCGTAGTTGCTGAGCGTACCGAATTGCTGGGTATAAAGACTCAGTCCGAGTCCGGCCCGATCCCCAATACGACCGCTGTAACTCAGGAAGTACATCTGCCGGTTATCATCAAAAGATACCGCTTGGTTTCTATGCAGCAAATTGATATAACTCTTATCCTCCCGAACCGTCGAAAAGGTCGGGTTTATAAGGAACCGGTTAAATTTCAACAGGTTCTGTGAGGGTACATCATAGGCAATAAAGGGATTCTCCTCCTGCGCCTGCATAGCGGGCAGCAAGGAAAAAACAGCCAGGATGAAGAGTATCAGTTTGCGGTTCATGGGTTTAGTTGGCTAGCGGATAACGGTAATGGTACCCTGCTTAAGCGTCTCACTGGCGTTCTGGATTTTATAGTAGAACACCATGTTTTGACTTGGAAAGCTCGTTGCAGAGGAAGGCCAGTCGTTTTGATAATTAAATTCATTGAGCACCTCTTCACCCTTATCGTTATAGATGATCACCTGGACCTCAGCTCTTCCCGAAAAGCTATTCGGGATGATCCATTGGTCGTTGATCCCATCACCATTCGCGGAAATAACATTGGGCACCTTAAAGGTGTCGAGATAGCTTACGGTCAGGACTCTGCTGATTTGGCACCCGCCTAGGGTAGCCACCAACATATATTGTCCCTCAGTGGTAAAGGAATAGGAGGAAGAAGTACTTAGTTCGTTGTTTTGTGCATCCATCCAGCGATAGGAATCACCACCACTCGCAGTAACCGTACGGGAGGTGCCTTCAGGGATGCGAAGATCTGTTCCTGGATCGAGCGTAATCAGGTTTTCGTCCAGGCTGTTCAGTGTAATTTCATTGGACGGAACCGGACATCCGCTACGCTGTATAACCAATTGGTATATTCCTGGGGTACTAACATCAATACTGGCTTCTGCGCGATTGAGGTTAACACCATCCCGGAACCAATCAAAAGTAACACCGGTAAGATCTGTGTTGGTATCCAGAATAACGGGTTGGGCCGGGCCACAAACCGTGGTTTCAGAGGCGTTGATCACCAGCGTTTCATTTACGCGAAGCTGCACACCCAGGGTATTGGAGGTCGCGTTGTAGCTCGAAATACTGGCTTGAAGGGAATAGTCTCCGTTCTCACTAACGTCTGTAAGACTAATGGAGGAACCGGTAGCACCGCCGACAGGATTTCCATCGAAAAACCATTGGTAGTTGAGGTCTCCCTGCAGGCTGGCCGTAACGTCGGTAGCCCCTCCCCCGCCGTCAATAGCGCGGATTTGAGAAACATTCAGCACAACATCTGTATTCTGACAGGCACTGTAAGTACCGGAATAAGCAATATCCAGCTCAAGGGCCACGGGGGCAACAACCTCGGTTGCCGGGGAATCCTTGCTGGTGGAGGCACAGGCGCCTCCGGTAAGCGATACCCGGGCGAAATAGGTTCCGGTTACCGTATCGTCTACGGTAATAGAGGCTGAAGTAGCCCCACTGATGGGGTTACCATTGCGATACCATTGATAGGTTACACCTGAAGCATCCGTGGAAACACTCAGGGTGGAGTTTTGACCGGGCAGGACTACAACAGTATCCGGGTTGTCGCGGGTTACATTGAAATCCCCGGCATTAGTCATCGTAACTACAGGAGACTGTTCCACGCAAGCCCCGGTACCAAATATTTCTACGGAATAGTCCCCTTCAAATCCAGGGGTAGAAGCATCTACCAGGTAGGTGGAGTCGTCCACGGTAGGACTGGTAATGGCAACGCCATCTTTGAACCAGGTATACGTCAGACCCTGGCCAGTGATGTTGGCTTCCAACAATTCGGTTTCCCCACTACATAAAGCAGTTTTCGAGGGGGGATTAATCTGAATGCCCAAACTGGACCCCGTGGTTACATCAATAATGTTTGATAGGGTATTTCCCGATCCGGAACACGAACCGTAGTCAATTTCGGCATTGTACATACCCGCCTGGCTAACCACAATGGACGGGCCTTTGTCGGCCAGCAGGGTTCCGCTGCGGTACCAGTTGTAGTTGTAGGTGCCTGCATTAGGCAGTCCGTAAACTTCCAGGGTAATGGAATTACCATCACATACCTGGGCAGTACCGTCGCCAAAATCGGCTTGTCCCTGAGGCCTGACAGTTATCCCGCCATTAACGTCGAGATAATACATGGGGTAGGCTACAGATACAGGGCTGGTAATGGCCGGGCTGGTACTGCGAACACGGAGGCGATATCCTTCCCCACGTGTATCGGTAGGCAAAGAGAACTGGAAATAAAAGTCAAATTCGGCATTCTTGGAGCCGTCTCGTGCAAGTTCGGTGGCATTTGAGAAGCTACCGGAAGCATCGGAGAGTTCCAGGATAAATTCGTTATCGGAGTTCACAAGCGGCGGGCTCCAGGTAAAGTTTACCCAGTAATCGTTAAAGCTTGCGGAAGCACAGGCGGCAGACCAGGCGGTGCTGCCAGCCGGTGGGGTTTGGTTGGGGGCTGCCTCAGGAGCATTGAGTACCTGGGCGGATCCGGTTTGGATCCACATTAGGCCCCACAGTAGGGCTGTGGCGAAACGTAATTTTTGAAACATAAGACGCATTTTTAAAATCGATTTGTCAAAGTATTTGCCCTACTTTTCAAATCACTCGGGTTTGCTTTGGACGGAATTGGTTAGCGGTTAATCGTTGTCCTACAGAAAATTCCCAAGATCAATTCCTAACAAATATGGCTTATGAGTGCAGTTGGACGAATTTATTGTTGTCGGGCCGATCAAATATGTTGTGAAACGGGTGGATTTGTATGGATACTGGGAAGCGATCGGCTTGTAAGCGCCATTTTTCCTACCTTTGTCAGCTTAAAACTCCAGCTATGAGTGAGGCATCAAAATCCCTCAATTTTATAGAGCACATTGTCGAGGAAGACCTGCGAAATGGTTTTGATCCGGAGGCTTTGCGTTTTCGTTTTCCACCGGAACCCAATGGGTACTTACACATTGGGCATGCAAGCTCGATTTGCTTGAATTTCGGCCTGGGTCTGCGCTATGAGGCGCCCGTGAATTTGCGGTTCGACGATACCAATCCGGCGAAGGAAGAAACGGAGTATGTAGAAGCCATTAAACGGGACGTGGCCTGGCTGGGGTTTGAGTGGGATCAGGAATGCTATGCATCGGACTACTTTCAGCAGCTCTACGATTGGGCGGAAGCATTGATAGAACGGGGGCTGGCCTATGTAGACAGCCAGACTTCAGAAGCCATGGCAGAGCAAAAGGGAACGCCAACACAGGCGGGCACGGATAGTCCGTACCGGGATCGAAGTGTAGCGGAGAATTTGAAGCTATTCCGGGAGATGAAGGAAGGCAAGCATGCGGAAGGAAGCCATGTACTGCGCGCTAAGATTGATATGGCGTCACCTAATATGCTCATGCGGGACCCGGTGATGTACCGGATTTTGCATAAGGCTCACCACCGCACAAATACCGATTGGTGTATTTATCCGATGTACGACTGGACACACGGGGAGAGCGATTACATAGAACAAGTCTCACATTCCCTGTGTACGTTGGAGTTCAAGCCGCACAGACCACTTTATGACTGGTTTTTGGACCAATTGGTATCTAAGGACAAGCTCCGGCCCAAGCAGCGTGAGTTCGCCCGCAGAAACATTAGCCATACGGTAGTGAGTAAGCGAAAACTGCTGCAATTGGTGGAACAGGGGCATGTTAAGGGTTGGGACGATCCGCGGATGCCCACAATATCGGGATTACGCCGGCGTGGCAGCACCCCTGCTGCAATTCGGAACTTTGCCGAAACCATAGGAATTGCCAAACGGGATAATGTGGTCGATATGAATTTGCTGGAGTTCCACATGCGGGAAGACCTCAATAAGGTAGCTCCGCGGGTAATGGCGGTACTCGATCCACTGAAAGTGGTCATTGAGAATTATCCTGAGGAGCAGGAGGAATGGCTGGAAGCCGAGAATAATCCGGAAGACGAAAGCGCAGGTTCCCGGGAAATCCCTTTTTCTAAAGAACTGTGGATTGAGCAATCCGATTTTAAGGAGGAAGCCAACCGCAAGTTTTTCAGGCTGAAGTTAGGCGGGGAAGTTCGGTTGAAGAATGCATACATTATTAAGGCCGAACGTGTCGATAAGGATGCGGAAGGCAATATCACTACGGTATATTGCTCCTATGATCCGAAAAGTAAAAGTGGAAGTGGCACGCCAGAAAGTCAGCGCAAGGTTAAGGGTACCCTGCACTGGGTTTCTGCAAAACACGCCGGAGAGGCCGAGGTAAGATTGTACGATCGGCTGTTTATTGATCCGACTCCAGACCAACATGAAGATAAAGACTTCCTGGATTTCGTGAATGAGGATTCTTTGGAAATTGTCAAGGCTTATGTTGAACCCGGCTTGCTCGAAGCAAAAGCTGGTGATAGATTTCAATTCCAGCGTCTGGGATACTTTTGTGTAGATCCTGATTCCACACCGGATCAACTCGTATTCAATCGGACAGTGACCTTGCGCGATACCTGGGCAAAAATCGAAGAAAAGGCTAAATAGAAAAGCCCTATCGTCATTAAAAAACCAATCGGTTTTATCAATGAAAAAGGGCTTTAAATAAGGCGTTTCTAGAGCTTTTTACGGCCCTGGAAAGACAAAGCCCTGCCGTCAGGAAGAAATCCTGGCAGCAGGGCTTATTTTAGCGCAAACTTAATTTCCCTGAGGATTGTTGTTTTTCTTCTTCATGGCCTCGCCAATTTGATTGCTTGCGGTAAAAGAAGCAACCATATTATTGAGCATGTCGCTTCCGGCTTGCGGAGAATTCGGAAGCAGGATTAAGTTGGTGTCGGTTTCCTCCCCTATAGCCTGAAGGGTGTCATAGTGTTGCGTAACTACGATCAACGCGGAAGCCTCCTGGGAATTTATACCAACTTTATTGAGCACTTCAACAGACTCTTCCAGACCCCGGGCAATCTCCCGGCGCTGATCGGCAATACCCTGTCCTTGCAATCTTTTGCTTTCTGCTTCTGCTTTGGCTTTTTCGACCATCAGAATCCTGGCGGCATCTCCTTCGAACTGCGCTGCGATCTTTTCGCGCTCCGCGGCATTAATTCGGTTCATAGCCGCCTTAACCTGAGAATCCGGATCAATATCCGTAACCAGGGTTTTGATGATATCGTACCCGTAATCGAGCATCGCGTCCTGAAGTTCAGATTTCACCGCTATGGCAATGTCGTCTTTCTTGACAAAGACGTCGTCCAGTTTCATCTTGGGCACTTCGGCGCGAACAACGTCAAAGACATAAGAAGTAATCTGCTCATGTGGATATTCCAGTTTGTAGAAGGCTTCGTAGACCTTGTCCCGAATCACTACATATTGAACCGAGACCTTCAGTTTTACGAATACGTCGTCCAGGGTCTTTGTTTCAACGATCACATCCAACTGCTGGATTTTCAGACTCAGCCGTCCGGCAATGCGATCGACAAGCGGAATTTTCAATTGCAGCCCTGAATTGCGAATGCTTTGAAAGCGACCAAAGCGCTCAACTACCACAGCGGTTTGCTGCTTGACAACAAAGAAAATGAGTAGACATAGAAAGAAACCCACAAATATTGCGGGTCCCCAGAATAAAATGGAGCCCATAGTGTTTAGTATTTACGTTTAGAAAAAGATACGGAATTGCCTTATTAGTCGTAATTCGTGTGATTTTGTTACGAATAATAATGTAAGGATATAAAAAACAATAAGTTACAGGGATTCAATAGCGTTTCTCAGCCGCAATAGCGTTTCCTCCCGTCCCAGCAAGTCCGCAATATCAAAGAGGTGAGGTCCCTGCAAAGCCCCAACAAGGGCCAGCCGGAAAGGCGCCATGATTTGTCCAAAACCATATCCGGAATTGACAATCCATTCCTTAACGCTTGCTTCCAGTTCAGCGCTACGGAATTCCGGCACGGTTTTCAGGAATTCCTCCAGGGCCTCCATACGCTCGGGCGTTTCTGGCTTCCACTGTTTTGAAGCGGCTTTGGGATCATATTCCGCCGGCCGAACGAAAAAGAATTTTGCGCTCTCCAGGATCTCCGGTAGAAAGTGTGCCCGCTCCCGCATGAGCTCCAGGATTCGCAAGAGAAAGCCATCCTCATAATCACCGGGATAGGTTTCACCGACCAGCGAAACAAATTCACCGGCTAAAGCAGAAATTGGCTTGGATTGAAGGTAGTGTTGGTTAAACCAAGCGTTCTTATCCGGATCAAACCGCGCTCCGGATTTATGCACCCGCTCCAGGCTAAAGGCATCTACCAGCTCCTCAAGGGAAAACAACTCTTGTTCTGTCCCGGGGTTCCAACCCAAAAACGCCAGGAAGTTGACTACAGCCTCGGGAAAGTAACCGGCTTCGCGATAGCCAATACTCTCCTCCCATTGCAACGGGAAAACCGGAAATCCGAGCTTGTCCCCATCGCGCTTGCTGAGCTTGCCTTTTCCACTTGGTTTGAGAATCAGCGGGAGGTGCGCAAACTCAGGCGCCTTCCACCCAAAAGCTTCGTAGAGCTTAACATGTAATGCCAGCGAAGGAAGCCATTCTTCCCCCCGAATCACATGGGTAATTTCCATAAGGTGGTCGTCTACGATATTGGCCAGGTGGTAAGTTGGCATCCCGTCGGATTTAAAGAGGACCTTATCGTCGAGGGTGTTGGTGTCGATCCGGATTTCGCCACGGATAATGTCGGTAAAGACCAGGGTTTCATCCTTGGGCCATTTAAACCGGACGGTGTACGCCTCCCCGGAATCCAGGCGCTTTGCTAATTCCTCGGACGTAAGGCCCAGGGAGTTGTCTAGCTTTTCCCGGTTATGCCAGTTGTAAATGAAAGTCTTGCCTTTCTTTTCATGATCCACCCGATGCGCCTCCAGGGCTTCCGGCCGGTCAAAGGCATAATAGGCCCATCCGCTATCTATGAGTTGGAAAACATACTCCTGATATAAGGATTGGCGCTCACTCTGGCGGTAGGGGCCGTAGTTACCTTCGCGCCCAGGACCTTCATCGTAGGGAATGTTGAGCCAGTCAAGGCTTTCTGCGATGTATTGCTCTGCTCCTTCCACAAAGCGTTTCTGGTCCGTGTCTTCGATTCGAAGCACGAAGGAACCTCCGTGTTTCCGTGCAAAGAGGTAATTGTACAGGGCGGTACGAACACCACCTATGTGCAGGGGCCCGGTAGGGCTTGGAGCAAATCGAACACGTACAGGAGCTGCCATATGCTTTTATTGAGGGGCAAAGATAGGAAGCCCGGCGGGCACTGCAAAGCTCGAGCTTATTGCAAAAGGATTAGGGCCGGCGTGTTTCCGGCAACATATCTGCGGGTACCCTGCGATTCATTATGGAAAACCAAAGGCCGGGGATCAGGGACAAAACCATAGACGTAGGGTAGCCATAGGGAAGCTGAGGGGCTTCCTCTTTGCAATCGAGCAACTGATATTTCTTATTCGAACGGGCATGGTGGTCGCTGTGCCGTGTGAGTTCGTAAAGCACAATGCGACCCACCGTATGATTGCTGTTCCAGGAATGCCGGGCCGTCGTCCGCTCATACCGTCCGGAAGGCAATAACTGACGGCGCAAACCGTAGTGTTCGATATAATTTACCGTTTCGAGCATCAGGAAACTAACCACTGCCGCGGAAAAGGCAATAAGCGCTCCCAGGGCACCGAATACCAGCCAAACCAACGCCAGGTAGGCGATTTGGGCCACGGTACTCCAAAACATATGGTTTTTAGGCGAGAGAAAGGCGAGCTCCTCGGCCTGAAGTATTTGGCGCTGCAGGCGCCAGGCACTGATATATTGACCGATGACTGAGCTGAGCCAGAAATGGTAAACCGATTGATTATACCGTGCGGTTGCCGGGTCTTTAGGGGTGGCTACATACAGATGATGTCCTTTATTATGCTCGAGGTAGAAATGTAAATAGAGACTGGGCAGCAATAAGAGCTTGCCGAGGAAGCGTTCTACAGCGGAGTTTCTGTGCCCGAGTTCGTGCCCCACATTAATGCCATTGACCGCCATCGTAATACCCACAGCGCTGATCAACCCAATCATTGTTGTTGTGGACAGCGGCAGGGTGGTACCGAGAACCAGACCATATATTAGAATCCCGTAGACCATAGGAACGTTCAGGTAAAGCATCCAGTCAAAAATGGGATGAATCTTTAGCTTCTCCTTTTCCTGCTCCCCGAGGTTACGGCCGTCCTGGGCCAGCAGTGTTTCGAATATCGGGATAATCCCAAAAGCATAAATTGCCGGTGCAAAATACCAGAAACCGCCTTGGCTCAAACCGAACCAGGCAACAAGCGGCAGGGTGTAAGCCATCAGGTATTTCAACGATTTGAACATGCTTTTAACAACAATTAACGGCCGCTTTTTCCCGGCCCTTAGTATCTTGTGATTAAAGATAGGGATTTGGAACGGTACCAAACCATACTGCAGAAACTGCAAGCCTTTATGCGGCGCTATTACCTGAGGAAGCTTTTGCTCGGGGGCATCCTGTTTATTTTCGCCTCCGCGGTACTGATGTTGGCTGCAGGAGGGCTGGAATACGCACTCTGGATGTCCGGAACTGCCCGGGCCGTCTTGTTTTGGGTATTGCTGCTGGGTATCGGCTTCGGATTGTACTATTGGATTATCAGGCCTTCCCTGGAGCTCTTGAACTTAAGGGAAGGATTGAGCCAGGAGGAAGGCTCCCGTATCATCGGGGAGCATTTTCCTGAAGTAGGTGACAGGCTGCTGAACTTGTTGGAATTAGCCAGGCGCAAAGACGATTCCGAATTGCTTATGGCCAGTATCGATCAGCGCTCAGAACAGCTTACCCGGATACCCTTTATCAAAGCGGTAAATTTTTCAATCGCCTACAAACGCGCCAAGCTGCTTTTAATTCCATTGGCACTGCTGGCACTCATTTTTGTGACCGGTAAGGCCAGGGATTTCTTCGGATCCTACGATCGCGTGCTGCGCTACGAAGCAAATTTTTCGCCCCCAGCCCCATTTAGCTTTGCCCTCCTGAACGATTCGCTTCGGGTGCTGGAAAACGCTCCTGTTGTAATTAGGGTAAGTACAGAAGGGGAACTGCAGCCGGAAGAAGTTACGCTTTGGGTAGATGGCCGGCCGGTGCTTATGTCGGACAGGCTAACCCATTTTGAAACAACCCTCAATCCACCTCTGCAATCCTCGGAACTCTATTTCGAATCCAACGGTTGGCGTTCGGCGCGCTACGAGTTGGAAGTCCTGCAGATTCCACTTATCGACCGCTTTTCGGTACGCTTGGAATATCCCACCTACTTAAAGAGATCCCCCGAGGAAATTCAGGGCTCCGGCGATTTTTCCATACCGGAAGGGACACGGGTTAATTGGGAGCTGACCGCAGTACATACCGATGCAATACGCTATACCGATAAGGATACCATGCGCTTTATGGAGAAGGCGGGGAACAACTTTACATTTCAAAAGCGGTTTTTCTCATCGGGCCCCTATGCCCTTAGTACGAGCAATGAAAATTTAATGGATTACGAGGGTCTTAATTATGAGGTAAAGGTGATCCGCGACGAATATCCCCGCGTGGCTGTTGAGGTGCTGCAGGATTCTATTTCACCTGAGCAATATTTCTTTTCGGGAACGGCCTCTGACGATCACGGCATAGCTGGCCTTGCGGTGGTCATTTCGGATTCAGACACCTCCGAAGAAGTGGGCACCATAGCCCTGCAACCTTCCGGCGATAATTACCAGGAGTTTTACTATACGTTTCCTAGTGGGATAGCAAATCTTCCCCCGGCTTCCTACGAGTTGTATTTTGAAGTTCGGGATAATGACGGGTTACGGAATGGAAAAAGTACGAAGAGCCAGGTATTCAGGCTACAGGTGCCTGATAGCGCTGAGTTAGCACAAAGATTGCTGGACAATCAGAAGGGAATACTTTCTGCTCTGGAGCGGACGCGGGAAAAGCAAAAGGAGGCCACAGAGGCGCTGGACAACGAATTGCAATTGCAAAAGGAGCGGCAGGAAATGGGCTTTAATGAAAGCCGGGGCCTGAAGGAAACGATCAATCGCCAGATTCAACAGGAGAAACTGATGGAGAAGTTCTCCAGGGAGCTGAAGGAAAGCTTTGAGAAAGATGAGAGTGAAAATGAATTCAAGGAATTGCTCGAGGAGCGTTTGGAACGGCAAGAGATAGAGGCCAGGAAAAATGCCGCTTTAATGAAGGAGATGCAAGAGATTCTCGACAAGTTGAGCCAGGAAGAATTGCAGGAACAACTGGAAGAAATGGGCAAGCAGCAAGCCCAGAATGACCGAAGTTTACAGCAACTGCTCGAGCTTACCAAGCGATACTATGTACAGCAGCAGGCACGCGCTTTGGCCCGGAAGCTGGAGAAAATGGCCAAGCGCCAGGAAACACTTTCCGGATTAAAGGAGAATTTTGAGGATAGCGGCCTGGAAGAACAAGAAAAACTAAGCAAGCAGTTCGACAGCCTGCGATTGGATCTGCAGGATTTAGAAAGAGCAAATCAGGATTTGAAACAGCCTATGCCCTGGAAACGGAATGCAACCAAGGAGGCGGCCATAGACAAAGATCAGCAGGATGCCGAAAGGGCTCTGGAGAGCTATGAGAACGCCAAGCGAGACGAGATGGCGGGTGGCCAAGAGGGCGAATCGTCGTCTGAGGCGGCAAAGGCAGCCAATAAACAGCGTAGTGCGGCTCGTAAAATAAAGGAGATGGCGGAAGCTTTAAACCAGGATGGCGGGGGCATGGGTGGTTCCAGCGAATCCCAGAACGCCGAGGATGCCGAAATGCTTCGGCAGATCCTGGAGAATTTGGTGAGCTTTTCCTTGGAGGAGGAACGTTTGTTTGACCAGGTTCAACAGTACAGGGAGCGGGGATTGAATGAAACAGGGGACATTCGCAGGCAACAGGAACTGCGCAATCTTTTTGAGCACGTAGATGATAGCTTGTTGGCGCTTTCGCTGCGGCGGCCGGAAATCAGCGAAACCATTAACAAACAGATTGGAGAGGTCTACTACAATATTGACAAAAGCCTGGAGGTTCTGGCGGAGAGCCAATGGCTGCGGGGAGCTTCCTATCAGCAATACACCATAACGGCCTCTAATGAGCTCGCAGCAATGCTAGCAGCTGCCCTGGAGAACATGCAACAATCCATGAAACCAGGAAAGGGATCTGGCGGGGGAGATTTTCAATTGCCGGACATTATCAAAAGCCAGCAGGATTTGCAGCAACAAATGCAGGAAGGAAGTTCCGGGGAAGGTCAGGAAGGAAACGAAGGCGAAGCCGGGAAACAGGGAGAATCCGGATCTGAAGGAGAAGGTGGTCAACAGGGAGAAGGTGGACAGCAAGGTGAATCGGGCGAGCAAGGCCAATCAGGGCAACAAGGTGAAGGAGGGCAGAATGGAGAATCAGGAGAGCAAGGCGGGTCTGGAAATAACGGCAAAGGCGAACAGGGAGGTGATGGCAATGGTTCTCAAGGACAGCAGGGAGAGGGCCAGAACGGGGGAAAAGACGGTAGTTCAGGAGAAGGCAGCGGATCGGGCAATGGTCAGGGTGAGAGTGAATTGAATTACGAGGAAGTATATAGTATATATAAGGAGCAGCAGCGTATACGAATGCAACTGGAGCAACAGTTAGAAGACTTAATACAGGAATCAGATAAGGAAATGCTGCGAAGTATTGCGCGGCAGATGGAGCAGTTCGAAAATGAATTGCTTCGGTCTGGTATCACGGAGCGTACGGCGAATCAAATGAATGCGATTCAGCAACGATTGATGCAATTGGAGAACGCATCTTTTCAGCAGGAGGAGGAAAGCCGTCGGACGAGCAATACAAATGAGGAGTATTTCAGAAACCCCATTATTACGCGTCCGGAGGTATTTGAACGCATTCAAAACACTCAGGAGATATTAAACAGACAAGTATTACCTTTGCGGCTCAATTATAAGGACCGTGTCAAAAGTTATTTCCGGGAACGATCCGATAGTATACCACAAGAGTGAAGGCGCTGATCTTCAGGAAAAAGAGAAATATACCGATTGGTTAATTTCTTTGGGGGAGGTTCATTCTGCAAGGATTGAGAATCTTCATTATTATTTCTGTTCAGACGAGGAACTGCTGGGAATGAATAAGCAGTTCTTAAACCACGATTATTACACCGATATCCTAACATTTCCCTACGGGTCAAATCAGGAGATATCCGGGGAAATCTTTATTTCTACGGATAGGGTTGCAGATAATGCTGCGAGTTTGAAAACGACTTATGAAGAGGAGTTACGCCGGGTAATGGCACATGGGTTATTGCATCTATTGGGCTACGATGATCATAGTGAAGAAGAAGTCTGGGAAATGCGAAAGCTCGAAGACGCGGCCTTAGATATGTTCCACGTGAAACATTAATTATGTTTTCAGAAGTATATGATGTAGTTGTAGTAGGTGGAGGTCACGCAGGTTGTGAGGCTGCCGCTGCTGCTGCCAATATGGGAAGCAAGACCCTTTTGGTTACTATGAATTTACAGACCATTGGACAGATGTCCTGTAATCCGGCTATGGGCGGAATCGCAAAAGGCCAGATCGTTAGGGAGATCGATGCGTTGGGGGGATTAAGTGGTTTGGTAAGCGACGCCTCAGCGATACAGTTTAAGATGCTCAATAAATCAAAAGGCCCGGCCATGTGGAGTCCCCGCACCCAGAACGACCGGATGCTTTTTGCGGAATCCTGGAGAAATGCCCTGGAAGGGATCGGAAATCTGGATTTCTATCAAGAAATGGTAACTGGATTGCTGATTGAAGGCGAACGCGTAGTAGGTGTTCGTACGTCACTGGGAGTTGAAATAGCAGCCAAAAGTGTTGTGCTTACTAACGGCACCTTCCTCAATGGATTAATCCACATTGGCGAGAAGCAGTTTGGCGGAGGCCGTGCCGGGGAAAGAGCAGCAACCGGGATAACGGAGCAGCTGGTAGATCTTGGTTTTGATTCGGGGAGAATGAAAACCGGAACGCCGCCAAGAGTAGATGGGAGAAGTTTGGATTATGAGGCAATGATCGTTCAACCCGGGGATGAGAATCCGGGCACATTTTCCTACTTAAACCGGAAGGGCCTAACCCGTCAGCGGGATTGCCATATGACCTATACGAGTGAAGCCGTTCACGATCTCTTGCGGGAGGGCTTTGATAGAAGCCCTATGTTTAATGGGCGCATACAGAGTATCGGACCGCGCTATTGCCCCAGTATAGAAGATAAAATCGATCGCTTTAAGGATAAGGACCGTCATCAGATATTCGTAGAGCCGGAAGGCTGGAATACGGTTGAGGTTTATGTAAATGGTTTTAGTACTTCCCTCCCTGAAGAAGTACAGTTCAAAGCGCTCCGACAAGTCAAAGGATTTGAAAAGGTTAAATTTTTCAGACCCGGATACGCGATAGAATACGATTATTTTCCTCCAACCCAATTGCGTCACACGCTGGAGACGAAATTGGTGACTAATTTATTCTTTGCAGGTCAAATCAATGGAACTACCGGTTATGAAGAAGCGGGGGCCCAGGGTTTGATGGCGGGAATCAATGCCAGCCTCAAGATACAGGAGAAGGGTCCTTTTAAACTGGGCCGGGATGAGGCTTATATTGGCGTATTGATTGACGATCTCATCACCAAAGGCACAGAGGAACCTTATCGCATGTTTACCTCAAGAGCAGAGTATCGCACACTATTGCGCCAGGACAATGCCGATTTGCGCCTGACTCCAAGGGGATATGATTTGGGATTGGCGTCTGAAGATCGCTTAAAGCAGAGTGAATCAAAGCTAAAGGAATCTGAAGCGTTGGTTGGCTTCTTCAAAAAGGCCAGTTTTAACCCTAAAGAGGTGAATAAAATTCTGGAACGCGTAGGTTCTGCACCCGTAAAGCAGAGCGACAAGTTGGTTAGAATATTTTCACGTCCGCGGATCACTATGGAGCACATGCTGGAACTTCCGGAAGTATCGGACTATGTAGCCTCCAATGATTTGCATGCAGAGGTGTTGGAGCAGGCGGAAATAGAAGTAAAGTACGCCGGATATATTCGCAAGGAAAAGGAGAATGCGGATAAACTTAGCCGTCTGGAGAATGTTCCCATCCCAGAGGGGATAGCTTATGATTCTCTGTCTTCGTTATCCTATGAAGCGCGGGAAAAACTAAAGAAAATCAAACCTACATCCATAGCCCAGGCTTCGCGAATCAGCGGTGTTTCGCCTAGCGACATCAGTGTTTTGCTCGTCCATTTGGGGCGTTAAGTTCCACGTGGAACATATTTCAACAAGAATCCTTCAATGAAAGTCAAAGACCACTTGGTAAGCCAGGAAACGTACGAGGTAATACCCTGGGGGTCGGGAAGCATTCGGCAAACCCTGCCGGTTCCGGATAATTTGACTAAGTATTACGCCTCCTCGGATTACGTTTCTCATTCGGATCGTAAAAAGGGTCTTATGGAATGGGTCTATGCTCAGGCCAAGCGCTTTCATTTGAAATGGAAATTAGGGATCATCGGAAAGCACAGCAAACCGGGTGTCAGGCTGCTTGACTTTGGAGCGGGAACCGGGGATTTTGTTGGGGCAGCCCAAGTCAAGGGATATAATGCCGTGGGTGTGGAGCCCGGCAAAAAGGCCAGGGATATCGCCGCTACAAAGGGAGTAGAATTGCAAGCCAATACCGAGGCTTTAAGCGATCAACGATTTGATGTCATAACGCTGTGGCACGTTTTGGAACATATTCCGAATTGGGAGAAGGCGCTCCAAGAGTTTCATGCCATGCTCAGTGATGCCGGAATTTTGGTCCTGGCCCTTCCTAATTTTGAGTCATGTGATGCGCATTATTACAAGGAATTCTGGGCAGCGTATGACGTACCCAGGCACCTTTGGCACTTTTCGCCCGCCGCGATAGACGAGCATATTGTACCGATAGGTTTTCAAAAAGCAGGAATGAAAAGGATGTGGTTGGATGCCTTTTACGTCTCCTGGTTGTCCGAAAGACACAAGGGCAAAAGCTTCGCTGGTCTTCGGGGAATATGCGTTGGCTTATGGTCAAATTTTAAATCAGTCTTTTCGGGCCAGGCATCTTCCATGATCTATATTTTACAAAAACAACCTCTGAATTAGGACCCATAGTCCTTTGGCTTTACTATTTTTGGACGAATTTTAATAGAACGTATGAAACGAGTATTCTTTGTGGCATTGGTTGCCTTAACGATGGGTTGCCAGGAAACCAAAATAGCGTATGTGAATTATCCGGAACTCTTAGAGGGTTATCAACGGAAAATTGATGTTGAAACCAAATATCAATTGGAGGCGGAAACTTTTGCACGTCGTCGGGATAGTATTTCGCAGGCGTTCCAATTATTGGCGCAGGATATACAAACAAAGTCCCGTAGCATGTCTCAGCAAAAGGCACAGGAGGAAATGAATGCTTTGCAACAACGGGCAAACCTCGTAGGCCAGCAGTTACAGCAAGAAGAGGCCGCAATGCAGCGTAAAGGACAGGTAAAGGTGGATAGTATACGAATTGTTGTGGAGGCAGAAGTTGCCGAGTACGCCAAATCCAAAGGCTACACGTATATCCTCGCTTCAGGAGAAGGAAGTTCAGTGATCTATGGTGCAGAGGCTCAAAATGTGACCGAGGAAGTCCTCAAGGTCCTTAACGATTCCTATAAAAACAACTAGCGGTCTTAACCTGCTAAAATTAGTAGTAGCACGCAAGGCACTAAATAGATTACAATAGTGCGCGCACCGTCGTAGTCTTTGGCCACACGTTGCCCGAAAAGCAGCATGAGCAAGGTGATGCAGGAGCCAAAACCAGCATATAAGGCAAAATTCATGTAAGACCCTGTAAACCAGCCATATATGCCTATTATTGCGCATATTCCTGTAGCTATTTCGGCCAGGGTAATTACGGCGAGTAGTAGCGGAACCATGGCACCTAAAAAGGTCTTGCTGAAATGCGAGCTTAGCCAGCTGACATTACCCTTCCAATCGAAAACCTTATCCAACCCGCTTTGCAGGAATGTGATGGTTACGAATAGTAGCAAAACAAGTTGTGGCAATTCCATAAGGGTACCCATTAGTGGTTAGTTTTATCCCATCTTCAGGCTGCAGGCCTGTGCAACAGGCGGGTTAGATTTATGGAAAGATCGGTAAAAATTATTTTTCCATTCCCATTGCGCTCCACATGGTATATAGCGGTTTCTAATTGATCCCTGATGTCCTGTATGTTTCCTTCATGGACAAAAGGGGCAAATTTCTTCAGCTGGAAACTTTCGTCGTGGATGCGCAAATACACCAGGGAGTTGGCTTTATAATTTAGTAGCAGTGCCTGGCGAAAAACGGACAGGCAATAGTTCAGAAACTTCTTTTGGGTTTCGCGCCCAGTTTTCCCGATTTCATTACTCCAGAGAATTAATTCATGTATGGATGCCTTATTTCCCTTGGCCTTAAAGGCGGTTCGCGTCCATTGAATGAACCACTTTTCAAAGATTAAATCTTCCGAATCCTGAAGTAAGAGGTCCTGCGCCTTGTTGAAATTACCCTGTGCCTCCTGTGCGATTTGCATGGCTTCCTCCCGGGTTCCGCCTTTTCGCATAAGCCCTTCAACAATTACTTCTTCCGGCAATGGGGGAAAATGCAGTATTTGGCAACGACTCCGTATGGTTTGCAGCAGTAAATCCTCCTGTTCGGCAATAAGGATAATCACTGTTTTGGCAGGGGGTTCCTCGATCAGCTTTAAAAGTTTATTGGCTGCAGAATTATTCATCCGCTCTGCCATCCACATGATAAGTACCTTGTAGCCGCCCTCAAAGGATTTCAAACTGAGTTTGCGGACAATATCGGCGGCCTCGTGGACGCTGATCTGCCCTTGCTTTTTTTCAATACCCATAGATTGATACCAATCGAAAAGGTTGCCATAGGGCTGGTTGGCTACGAAATCCCTCCAGGACTTAAGGAAATCATTGCTTACCGAATGGTTACTCCCGCTTCCCGAAGAGGCCACGGGAAAAGAAAAGTGCAGGTCGGGATGTGTTAATTGTGCACATTTAAGATTGCATGCCTCAGCGCCGCCTTCATTTTCGCCGCCCGAATTTCCACAAAGGATGTATTGAGCGTATGCAATGGCCGCCGGCAAGGTCCCGCTCCCTTCCGGCCCCACAAAAAGTTGGGCGTGGGGGATACGTCCCCCATCTGCGCTGGCAGTCAGGTGCGCATGGAGATTTCTGTGTCCGAGTACCTCTTTGAACAGCATGCCTCAAAGGTAATATATTTCTCAGCGGTTGCCGTTGGGATAAATAGGGTCCGGAGCATTCCTATTTTGTTTATTTTTAGGCCTTCATTACAGCGAGAATCATGACCATAGACGATTTCAATTTTGAAAACAAAACAGCCCTAATCCGGGTAGATTTTAATGTTCCTCTCAACGACGCTTTTGAGGTAACCGATACGAACAGGATCGAGGCGGCCAAACCATCGATCATCAAAGTGCTGGAAGATGGTGGCAGAGCCGTACTTATGAGCCACCTGGGGAGGCCCAAGGGGAAGGCAAGCGACGATCTTTCGCTCAAACATATCATTGACTCAGTTTCAGATATTATCGGGGTTCAGGTAAAGTTTGTGCCGGATTGTGTGGGGGAAGCCGCCGAAGAAGCGGTTGCTGCTCTTGAGAATGGCGAAATCCTACTGCTCGAAAACCTGAGATTCCACAGTGAAGAAGAAGCAGGCGACAAGGCTTTTGCCGAGGCTTTAGCACGTTTGGGGGACATCTATGTGAATGATGCCTTTGGTACGGCCCACCGCGCTCACGCTTCAACTACTGTAGTTGCTGAGTTCTTCCCCGAGAATAAGTGTTTCGGGTACTTGCTGGCGCGAGAAATCGAGGCCATTGAAAAGGTAATGGAAACCGGAGAGAAACCCGTGTTGGCCATACTTGGAGGTGCCAAAGTAAGCTCCAAGATCACCATAATTGAAAACATTCTGGCCAAGGTAGACCACCTGATCATCGGCGGCGGGATGACGTATACCTTTGTAAAAGCTCAGGGAGGCCAGGTAGGCGACTCCATCTGCGAGGACGACAAGATGGATTTAGCTCTGGATATCCTGAAAAAAGCTAAAGAATTGGGGGTAGCGGTTCACATTCCGGTAGATGTAGTGGCAGCGGATGCCTTTGATAATGCCGCCCAAACTCAGGTAATGGCCGTAAATGAGATCCAGGAAGGATGGCAGGGCCTCGATGCAGGGCCACAAACCCTGGCTCATTTTAAGGAGGTAATCCTCCAGTCGCGCACCATCTTGTGGAATGGCCCGGTTGGGGTTTTCGAAATGCCTTCTTTCGCCTCAGGAACCATTGCCGTTGGGAATTATATCGCAGAGGCCACGGAAAAAGGCGCATTTTCCCTTGTAGGCGGTGGCGATTCTGTTGCCGCGGTTAAGCAGTTTGGCTTTGAGGATCAGGTGAGTTACGTTTCTACCGGAGGAGGAGCCATGCTCGAGAGTCTGGAGGGCAAAACCCTGCCCGGAATTGCGGCTATTCAGTCCTAATCCCTTTCACAGCCCAGAGCGGCCGGTTCCCTCAGCTAGACGGCAGTCTTGCGCACTTTAAGAATGTTTTTTTCAAACTTCTGTAAAAAAGTGCGATTTTCGCTAGTCCCCACTCCATTCAACACGCCAAAATAGATGAAGCAAATAGTAGCTATCTGGCTTCTCGTGGGCTGCTCTCTGGTGAGCGCACAGGAAAATGAAGCACAAGAATCGCAACAATCTTTAACGGATTCTGTTGTGGTTGAGGCCTCGAAACCTGAACTCGCAGACGACACCCGGGTTGCCCTCGAGGGACAGGCTTCCTTGGACTCAGCACAGTCGGAAGCTTCCGAATTAAAGGATTTACCCCTGGCTGCGACCTATGACAGCCTGTGGCTGAAGGAGCTTACCGAGGCTGCCAGCCGCTATGGAGATATGTATGCCGTAGTACAGGAGGCGGTTTCCGACAGTACCCTGGATGCTCTTGAGGGGTGGGATACGGAAGTTTTTAAGGAAAGGCTGGCCGAGATGGATGCACTTACGCCTTTCGAAGTGGAATACAATCCTTCCCTGGAAAGGGTTGTCAAATCTTTCCTCCTGCAAAGGCGGGACCTGATGGAGCGCATGCTATCTGCCAGTCAGTTTTACTTCCCATTGTTCGAAGAGTCCCTGGCCAAGAACGATCTACCGCTCGAACTGAAATACCTGGCCATTGTAGAATCGGCCTTGAATCCAAGAGCAAGATCCCGGGTCGGCGCTACCGGATTATGGCAGTTTATGTACGGAACAGGCAGAATGTACGGCCTGAGCGTCAGCAGCTACGTAGACGAACGCAACGATCCCTTGCTGGCTACTGCTGCAGCCTCGGCGTATTTATCGAAACTCTACGAGATATTCGGGGACTGGGATTTGGCGCTCGCCGCGTATAATTCAGGCCCCGGCAATGTTAACAAAGCCATCCGAAGATCTGGCGGTCAAACCAATTACTGGAATATCCGGAGAAACCTGCCGAGGGAAACAGCGGGGTATGTACCTGCTTTCCTGGCTACCTACTATATTTTTCACTACGCCGAAGAGCATGGGTTACGACCAACCGAGGCACCAAGGCCTTATTTGGAGACTGACACCATCCACATTAAGCAAACACTCACCTTTGATCAGATTTCGAAGGTAACGGCAATTTCAGTGCCTGAATTGCGGATCCTGAATCCGGCTTACAAGCTGGATATTATTCCGAAGGTCAAAGGCAAGGAATATGCCCTGCGTTTGCCGGTTTATGCCATAGGCCGTTTTGTCAATAATGAGGCAAAAATCTATGAGGAGGCCAAGGAGGCACTCGCCAAGCGGGAAAAGCCGCTGCCGGAACTCGTTCAGGCCGAAGACCGCATCCGATATCGGGTACGCAGCGGGGATTACCTGGGCAAGATAGCCGAGCGATACGGGGTAGGGGTAAGTCAGATCAAACGATGGAACGGATTACGCTCAAACAATCTTCGTATAGGTCAGCGATTGACCATATATCCCAGAAAACCAGTAACTACAGCCAAGCCCAGCACATCCAACAGCTCCAAAGAAACTACCACCACGGCTTCCTCCAGTGCAGGAGGCGCCAAGATCCATGTTGTTCGTAAAGGCGATTCGCTCTGGACGATTTCACAACAATATCCTGGCGTAAGCATCGAAAATCTTAAAGAGTGGAATGGGCTACGGGGGAACACCCTGATGCCTGGCACGCGCTTAAAACTATGCAACTGCAATTCCCTGTAAAATTCCAAATTATGAAGTTGAAGCATGTATTTGCTGTTGTTCTGGCCGTGGTTTTCGCAGCCTGTGAAGATGGCCCCAAAAAGAAATATAACCCCCAGTCTATTGGCGCCATTAATTCTGTGGCGGTTGTAATGAGCAATAGTCTTTGGGAAGGGGCTGTTGGGGATAAGGTGCGCGAACATTTTGCCGCCCCGCTCATTGGATTAACCTGGGACGAACCCACTTTTGACCTGGTACATTTACCCCCTTCCGTTTTTCAGGGGACAACCCAATACCGTCGGGCGGTACTCTACGTAGACCTGGATTCGGTTACCGGGGCGCAAATCAGGGAGGATCTCTATGCGGCGCCACAACAGGTAGCTGTAGTCAAGGGGGATTCCGATTCAGCCCTGATCCAGACACTGGACACCCACGCAGCGCGAATCAAGCAGGAATTCCGCAGGATGGAATTACAAGAATCACAGCAGCGCTTCCTCAGATCCTTAAGCAAGGAAAACGTCCTGGATGAGAAGTATGGGGTAAACTTACGACTGCCTTCGGTTTACAAGGTCGGCAAACAAGAAGACAATTTTGTCTGGATCGACCGGGAAATTCAAAAAGGCAGCATGAATATCATCGCTTATGAGATGCCTGCGGATTACTTTCAGTCCGATTCCACCCTAGTCCGGGATATTGTGAGAATGCGCGATTCCATTGGCCGGTTATACGTACCTGGTCCGGATGTTCCCGGAAAGATCACTTATATGGGCACTGAAAAAGCCTTTGCTCCAGCCGTTTTTGCTTCGGAAGTGAATGGATTTAAAGCGGTAGAAGTACGCGGAATCTGGGAGGTGGTTAACTATCCTATGGCAGGACCTTTTTTAACGTATATCGTAAACGACACCGTGCGTAATCGAAAAATGGTTTTGGAAGGTTTCACCTTTGCGCCGGCAACCAACAAACGCGATTATATGTTTGAATTGGAGGCAATCCTGCGCACCCTGAAGATTCAAGGTCAGGAGTAATTCAAAAGTGTTTCGGGAATTGGGTGGCGGTTGCTTAGAATAAGTCGGTCATTCTGAAAAGTACAGCGTACATCGTCAGAATCCACAAAGCAAATCCAATCCAGGCCAGGGTCCTGTGATTTCGTTGAAGTAGCTGGGAAAACCAGCCTTTACTGTTGCCGTTTCCTTGGGAAAAAGAGGGCTCCATAACTTAAGATTTGGGTGGTACAAATCTAAAATCCGAAGAATTTTACTACAAACCCGAATTATCGGTTGAAAGGACCAAAAAACGGTTAAAAGGTAATCTTGTGCCTATTGATTCCCTGGCGATTAATAGAATGGAAATTCCGTAGCTACTTTGTAGAGGAATGCAAAAAGCACTACCAAATAAGACAGGAACATGGTCCAGAAGATGGCTTTATGCGCGTATCGCATTACGAAGGCACGAATGCCTTTCAGGGTAGCTTCCCATTGAAAAGTAATTTGTTCTGCTGATTTCATGGCTTGGATGAGTTTTATATAGTTATAAACTCAAAAACAGGTAGTTACATATAATTTTGAAGGATAATGTTGCCAAATGGGTTCCCCGCGTTGTGAACGACAATTACATGTTCACGATGATGAATTCCGAACGTCGATTCATCTGGTGTTGTTCGCGGGTACATTTGACACTGCCATCGCAACCATTGAGCAGTCGCTCTTCTCCAAAGCCTTCTGCACGCTGGATTCTCGAAGGATCAATTCCACGCTTGATCAGGTAATCCCGCGTTGCACTGGCTCGCTGTTGTGAGAGATATTTGTTGTAAACAGCAGGTCCTCGAGAGTCGGTATGCGATTCGATCGCGATGACCATGCTGGGATATTCTTCAAGCACGCCTACGAGCTTATCGAGTTCGGAAGCAGCGTCGGAGCGGATATAGAATTTGTCGAAATCAAAGTAGATATTGTCTACTTTCAGCTTGCGCACACCATCCTCGACGGCAATTCGTTCGTCCAGTTTTTCGAGGGGAACTTCCAGCGCCACCCGCTGATTTTCGCGGGTTTCCACGTCAACGGCTTTGATCATGTGGTCGTCGCTTTCCACCTGAACATTGTAACGGGTGTTGGTCTCCAGGTCCTGGAAAACAAACTCCCCATTCTCGTCGGAGCGCACTTCCAGTAATTTCATATTGTTTTCGTCCAGTAAAGAAACCAGCGCGTTGGGGATTACTTCTCCGGTTACCACATCCAGGACAACTCCTTCAATGGCATTCTCATTCTTTTCCTCAGGAAGCAGACGCTGAAAAGAGTATAAATCATCATCGCCTTTTCCTCCTATTCGATTGGATGCGAAAAAGCCTTTTTGGGTAGCTTCATCAACGATATAGGAGAAATCGTCCTTTTTACTATTGATTGGCTGCCCGAGATTGCGAACTTCCAGAAAGCCTTCTTCCTCTGGATTAAAGGCTACTTCAAAAACGTCCAGTCCCCCGAGACCCACATGGCCTTCAGAAGAAAAGTACATCTTGGAACCATTGATAAAAGGAAATAGTTCTTTGCTGGGGGTATTAATTTCCGGCCCGAGGTTGCGGGGTTCGGAAAACTGTCCATTTCCGAGGACATCGACTACAAAAATGTCCGTTTCCCCAATACTTCCGGGCATATCGGAAACAAAATAAAGTTGTTTGCCATCCGGGCTCAGGGCTGGATGTCCGGTAGAGAAATCTTCCCCATTAAAGGGCAGTTCTACCGCATCACTCCACTCGTTACCCATTTTGGTGGCCATATAGAGCTTGAGGTGATTGACCCCGTTCTTATCGCGACGCAATTTCTTTCCGTAATTATTACGGGTAAAATAGATGGTATTCCCATCCGGGGAAAAGGTCACCGCTGCTTCGTGGTATTTCGAGTTCAGGGACTTCGAAAACTTAACAGCACCCTCCAGTTCATCTGCAGACTCGTTCAGGCGGGCTACATATAGGTCCAGATAAGGCTGGTTATTCCATTTATACCGACGGGTATGAAAAAAAGCAGAGTCTACCGAAGAGGCGAAAACCACCTGGTCCTCCCCATAGAACATGGGGGCAAAATCCGAATATTTTGAATTGATATTCAGGTTTTTAACGTCAGCGACTTCTACTCCGCTCAGGATGTTATCTAAAATAGTCTCCCGTTGTTCCATGCTAACACGGCGGGATCCGGATCCACTAGCTGCACTTTTCTTATCGTAAAGCCGCATGAAGCGTTTTGCTCTCCCGTATTTACCGGTTCCCTTCAGGGTATGCGCATAGCGGAACAGGTTTTCGGCACTCATATTGCCGCGCTGCATATTATACAGGGTCTCGTACCAATAAAAGGCACGCTCCATGTTGGTATTGTAGTAATGGGAATCGGCCAGACGCTTTACGGTTTCCGCCGATTTCATATCGGGATTGCGCTCAATGGCGGCTTCGTAGAGCTTGGCAGCTTCTGCGTACCACATTTTGTCAAAGAGATCATCCGCTTTGCGAACTATCATATTGACCGGACGTTCGGTGTTCTGAATGTAATCATCGGCAGCGCCGGACTGCAATCCAAAATCCAATTCGGAATCCGGGGTTTCCTCGAGATCCCAATCTGTATTCCAGGGAGCTTTGTAGGTCTCCGGAGCTTTTGGGGCTGGTTTGATATTCAACGAAGCCGTGTTGCTTTCAGGTAAGCGATCAGCAACGGATATTCTTGAGTTAATAGCTGGATTATCGATCATTAAAATCCAGGAATCGCCCTGATATTTTCCATCCATTTTAGAGATGGCCCCCTGCAGGGCAGCCTCATCATTGTCAAAGGCAGCGGCATAAACATAGTTCAGGCCATTTTCAGGATTTACAAAGCTTCCCGCTGGTAATCCCTGACGTTTCAGGTTGCGAATATTGCGGTTCAGGTTTTTTCCATCTGAGAAAACCCCGGTTATCAGGTAATATCCGGGCTCCAGGGCTCCATTCAATTCAAGGGATCGCGAAGCAACATCGAAGCGCTTGGCCCTTTGGCGGAATGCCTGATATGCGTCCCGGGCATTCGTGCCAGAACCATCAACTCCATCACCGGGTGTTGCCTGGCTGCTAGCCGGACGCGACGTCGCCGCGGGATAGTCCTGGGACCAGAGTGAACCTGCCATGAGCAGGCAGCAGAGCCCAATGATTAATTGTTTCGATGCATTCATCTGTTGGATAAGCTTTAAGGCGACCACGGAGTACACCTAAATAATAACTTTCCGAAAGTAAGCGATTGGATAGCTGCGGCTAACTTTTTGTTGTGAATGCGGCTAAAATCAGCATAAATGCCTGATGAATGTATTTTTAGTGGCAGGACGGTTGTCGATAATCGCTGAATATCAAGGGCATCAGGAAGGGGGTCGACAAATAATACCTTTGGGTACAAAAAAAGCGCCATAAGGCGCTTTCAATATTTTCTAAGGGAGTTATTACTCCTTTTTTTCGTCTAGTTTTTCGTCTTCCCGGGAGGCGTCTTTGAATTCTTTGATTCCACTACCCAGACCGCGCATCAATTCCGGAATCTTCTTTCCTCCGAAAAGTAATAATACGACCAGAACAACAATTACAATCTGCCAGGGGCCTATAGCGAGAAAATATGATAATGAAAGCATGCTCCAAGTTTTAAGTGAGTAAAGGTAGTGAAAAAACAAGATAGTAACGGAAATATTGTGCTTTAAGCCGTATTTTAGACCATCGGGTTGGAGCGTCGTAGTTTTGCACGCTAAAATAATTTGTAATGGCCAAGAAGAAGAAGCGCAGGAAGGAAATAAAAAGGAAGCTTTTACACAAGTATCGCCTGGTTATCCTCAACGAAAACACCTTTGAAGAGAAGATCTCTTTTAAGTTGAGCCGGCTGAACGTATTCGTTACGGGATCCCTGGCTGCCGTGGGCCTTATTGGCCTGACTACCCTGCTCATCGCTTTTACCCCTTTGCGCGAATATATTCCCGGGTATTCCTCGACGGCCTTGAAAAGACAGGCCACAGAGCTGACCTACAAAACCGACTCCCTGGTAACTGTTCTAAACTATACCAATAAGTATATTGACAATATCCGCATGGTTTTGCGGGGCGACGTAACTTCGGCCGCCATTAATCCCGATTCCACCTTCGAAGCCTTTAAGCTGGATCCTTCACAGATAGACTTGAGCCCGATCCGCGAAGACAGCGTGCTCCGGGCGCAGGTAGCCCTGGAAGATAAGTATAACTTGTTCGAAAGGCCGGATGGAAGTCGGGGGAGCCAGTTATTGTTTGCGCCGCTTACCGGGACCATTACCCAGGGATTCGATCCCGATGAGAATCACAGCGCTATTGATGTGGTAGCTGAAAAAGACACCCCGGTAAAAGCGGTAGCCAACGGCATGGTAATTTTTGCGGAATGGACTGCGGCCACGGGATATGTCATAATCCTCGACCACGGGGAAGAGCTGCTTACTGTTTACAAGCACAATGGTTCCCTGTCCAAATCGCAGGGCGATCTGGTCCGGGCCGGGGAAGTAATCGCCACGGTCGGTAATACCGGCGAATTAACCACCGGCCCACATTTGCATTTTGAACTCTGGAAGAACGGAGCCCCGGTAAACCCTTTGAACTACGTAGATTTCAACTAACCAGAAGCAAACCCAGTCCCTATGTCCCTAAAGGCATTCGCCGCCAGGATTTTTGCCGCTTCGGTACATCGCAGGAATCGGCGTTGGATTCAACATCCTATCCAGGCTCAGCGCAAACTCTTTCAGCACATTATTCGCCAGGGAGCAAGCACCCAATTTGGCCGGGACCATCAATTTGACACCATTCGGAATCCCGAGGATTTTGCCCGGCAGGTCCCCGTTAGGGATTATGAGGACCTGAAGCCCTATGTGAATCAAATCCTGGAAGGACAGGCCAATGTACTCTGGCCGGGCCGTCCCTTATATCTGGCAAAAACCAGTGGAACAACTTCCGGTGCCAAATACATTCCCATTACCGATGTTTCCATCAAAGCCCAGGTTGGCGCATCCCGTGACGCTATCCTCAACTACATCCACCGAACGGGCCGCAGCTCCTTTGTCGATGGAAAAATGATATTTCTGCAGGGTAGTCCAGAACTCCAGGAGAAGAACGGCATGAAGATAGGCCGGCTCTCCGGGATTTCCGCCCACTACGTACCGGGTTACCTGCAACGAAACCGATTGCCCAGTTGGGAAACCAACTGCATGGAGGATTGGGAAGCCAAAGTAGATAAAATCGTAGCCGAAACCCTGCCGGAGAACATGACGGTAATCGCAGGGATTCCTTCCTGGGTACAGATGTATTTCGAAAAAATTCAGGATCAAACGGGCAAAGCCGTGGGAGAAGTTTTTCCCAACCTGGAATTATTTATCTACGGCGGGGTAAATTTTGAACCGTATCGCGCGCGTTTTGAAAGTCTTTTGGGACGCAAAGTAGCCAGCATAGAATTATTCCCGGCCAGCGAAGGATTTTTCGCCTATCAGGACCAGGATCAGGAACCGGGAATGCTCTTGCTCACAGACGCCGGAATATTTTATGAATTTATCGAGGCCGATAAATTTTACGACGAAAACCCCAGGCGTCTTACCCTGGAGCAAGTGCAAATGGGGGTGAATTACGCCATGATCATTTCTACTGATGCCGGGCTATGGGCTTATAATCTGGGGGATACCATTGCCTTTACCTCCCTGAAGCCCTATCGGGTTATCGTTACGGGCCGGATCAAGCATTTTATCTCCGCATTTGGGGAGCACGTCATTGCCAAAGAGGTGGAAACCGCACTGCAGGAAGGCCTCAAGGCGGTAGCCGCAGATGTCAATGAGTTCACTGTTGCCCCGGTGATCAGCCCTAAGGACGGGGAACTGCCTTTTCACGAATGGCTGATCGAGTTTGAAAGTGTCCCGCAAAAGCTGGAGGAAATGGCCCGGGTCATTGATCGCAGCATGCAGGCTCAGAATAGTTATTACGCCGACCTGCTCGAAGGGAATATCCTGCAACCCCTTAAAATCACCTGTATCGCCCCAGGAGGCTTCCGGAATTTTATGAAGTTGCAAGGGAAACTCGGCGGGCAACACAAGGTGCAGCGCCTTTCCAATGATCGCAAAGTAGCCGAAGGTTTGGCCCCATACCGGATTTCCCCTTGAAAATTACTGTATTTTTGCGGGAGAAAAGGTTCTATGCAAACAACCACCCGCGCCCAGGAATCGACTAACGCTATCGAGCGTATGTACATTACCATGCGCCATCTCTTTAACCGGGGATTCTACAAGCCTATGGGAATTTCCGGGGAAACCCTGCGCAATGCCCTGTTGCAATTACGTCCCGAAATTTATGGTTCCATTGCAGAAGACAAGGCCGAATTAGAAGGGTTGATTTATGTCCTCGAACGCCTGCCCGAAGGAATTGAACAGTGCCGGTATATTAACCTGACCTCTGATGAGGGCTATGATCAGTCACAATTCAAGCCCATCATTCCCCCGAAGCGTCGCCGGAATTGTTACCGTATCGATGCTGAGCAAATGAATATTGAAATTACCCGCGGTCGCTCAGACATTTACGATATCCTGACCCACCTTACGTTCCTTTTTATAGAATCCCAGAAAATTGGAAGGCGGGTGCTGATCGAAGAGGGTAAGAAAACCATTCGCGACTGGCAGAAGATCAAGGAGGTGCTTAAAAAGACCAAACTCAACCGCACCGAACGGGAAGCGGCGCTGATCCATACCGCAAATATCCTGGGACGTTCTTTTGTAGAGGTAGCTGAGATTCACAAAAAACTGGGTACCGCATCAGATCCGGAGCGCTTTCTTAAAATTATCTACTGGCTTGGGAAGCTGGCTATTGAGGAGCAGACCGGAGGGGACAAGCGCACCATTACCTTCAGTGCTTTGCTGCGGGAGCGCCTGGGACATCACATCCACGGGGAGCGCTGGGCGCGCAATATTAAAATGATCCTGAAAAAAGAGGGGATGCTGGAGCGTCCCTTGCATATTATCAGTTCAAATATGCACAGTGTCATGAATTCCCTCTTTGCCCGTAAAGCCCTGGCTAAACTTTTTCCGCAACAGGAATCCCTGAAGATCTATGAAGAACTCAGCAAGGAAACCGGGCAGGACCTGCGCAAGAAAGTAGCCGTAAATGCCCGCAAAAACGGGATGATCGAAATTCCGGATCAATCCGGTGCCAATATCGATGTACAGGTTTTTGACCTGGCTCGCCTGGGCCCGGGCGCCTGTTGTTATGAGCTTTCCGAAACGAACCCGGAACAGCAACCCGTGTTGTTGGTTATGGACTACGCCTTTGGGGAACAGGCTTTTGAGACTATAGACGAATTGTTGAAACCCCTGGAGATGGATGGAAAACGTATCTTTATGAATGTAGCTTCGGTTTCTATCATGGGAAAGGCTGGAATATTAGATGGAGATAAAGGGGATTTAATGATTCCTTCTGCCCATATTTTTGAAGGTACAGCGGATAACTATCCTTTTGAGAATGAACTTTGCCAGGAGGATTTTTCAGGGAACGGGCTTAAGGTCTACGAGGGTACCATGGTAACTGTACTCGGGACATCCTTGCAGAATAAGGATATCCTGAAATTCTTCAAGGAATCGACCTGGAATGTCATTGGTCTGGAAATGGAAGGGGTGCATTATCAAAAGGCGATACAGTCTGCATCCCGGATACGGGGAAGTATCTCGGACTCCGTTAAGGTGCGTTATGCCTATTACGCCTCGGATAATCCGTTAAAAACCGGACATACGCTGGCTTCCGGTGGTCTGGGGACAACCGGGGTCAAGCCTACTTACCTGATCACGGATAAGATTTTAAAGCAAATTTTTAATTCATAGAGTGCTACGATGACGCAAAAAAACGCTAATTCAACCAATGCCGACGACATTGATCTCGGGGGTGTTTTTAAGTTATTCAAAGAAATAGGCCAGAGCTTTTTCAGGGGGATTCTGGGGATCTTCCTCTTTTTCAAGCGGAATATTATCGGACTCCTCGTTGTAATCCTGCTTGGAGTGGCCATAGGGTACGGACTCGACAAATTCGTGGCACCCAAATATGCCCTGGATGTGATTTTGAGCCCGAATCTGGATAGCAGAAATTACCTCTACACCGCGGTTCAGGAGGCCCGGGCCAACTTAAAATCCGGAGACAGTGCTTTCTATGCTTCCCTGGAATTGAGTACTTCGGACAGGGACGCCCTTGATTTTGAACTCAGCACCATCCCTGAGGCTACGGGTCCAAAGACCAACCAGGACATGAAGTACTTGCAACTGCTTCAGGACTTTGGTGGGGGAACAGAGGCCCCGGAGATTATCCGGGCCGAATTACGCAGGCATACCCCACTGGAATTCTTACTCCGGTTCGAATTCGGGGATCCGGTTAAAGGCACCCGAATTGCAGAAGGAATAGTGGACTATATCAACGAGAATCCCTACTATACCGAACTGGTCAATACGGTGCGGACCAATGCCCGCGAGCGCATTGCTTTTAGCGATTCCCTCCTGATGGAGACCGATGAGCTCTTGCGAAATTTCAATGAAAAGATGCTTCGCTCAGATAGTGATGGCTCCGCCCGATTGGTCCTGGACGGGGAACAGGATTTGAATATTGCGGAAATTCTGGAAATTAAACGCGGGCTACAACGCGATATCGAGATAAAAAATCTGGAACTAAGCAAGATACAGTCGGGGATATCGGTAATTAGTTTTGGCCGGGCGCACCGGGTAGAGAAATCCCTGTTGGAGCGACGCATGGTGTTATTTCCACTTTTGCTCCTTTCCCTATTCTTATTCTTCAGGTTATTACAATACCTGAACCAGAAGGCATCAGCGCACCATATGGAATGATACGCAAACTAGAGCAGGAGACCATATTGGTAACCGGCGGGGCCGGTTTTATCGGGAGCAACTTAGTAGGGCATTTGCTCAACGTAAGGCCCGGGCTGCGAATTATTAATTTGGATGCCCTCACCTACGCCGGGAGCAAGGACAACCTTTCGGAGTTCATTGATAATAAAGCCCATATTTTTGTGCACGGCGACATCCGGGATCGCGAGTTGGTAGATCAACTTTTTGGCGATTACAACATTACCGGGGTAATCCACCTGGCTGCAGAATCCCATGTCGACAACAGCATAGATTCTCCGGAACCATTCATTGACACGAATATTCGAGGCACGTACGAACTGCTGGAAGCTTCCCGACGACACTGGGCCGGAGCGAATACTCAGGGAGGAAAGTTTCATCAGGTCTCGACCGATGAGGTGTTTGGAAGCCTGGGAAAAGAAGGCCACTTTACAGAGTCCAGCCCTTATGCCCCGAATAGTCCGTATAGCGCCTCTAAAGCGGCCGCAGACATGCTGGTAAGGAGTTATAATAAGACCTATGGCCTGGACACTGCGATTAGCAATTGCTCCAATAATTACGGACCCAATCAGCATGCCGAAAAGTTAATTCCCACGATCATTCGTACGGCCTTGGCCGGGGAGCAGATCCCAATTTATGGAGATGGCAGCAATGTGCGCGATTGGTTGTTTGTCGCAGACCACTGTGATGCCCTGCTGCGGATTTTTGAACAGGCCAGTCCCGGTTCCCAATACCTCATTGGAGGTGGGTATGAATGCAGCAACCTGGAAATCGCCAGCACGATCTGTGCGGAATTAGATCGCATCCGACCTAAAAATCAGGGGAAGTATGAAGATCAGATTACCCTCGTCGCCGATCGTCCCGGGCATGATTTCAGGTACGCAGTTTCGAATTCCAAAATAGATCGCGAACTTGGCTGGAAGCCTGCCACTGATTTCAAGGCGGGAATAAGCGCTACGGTGCAGTGGCATGTTGAGAACCGCATAAAGCATTGATATGAAAGGAATAATCTTAGCTGGAGGAACGGGGTCCCGTTTGCATCCGCTTTCCCTGGCCATTTCCAAGCAACTCATGCCGGTTTACGATAAACCCATGATTTATTATCCGCTCGCTACCTTAATGAGTGCGGGCATTCGAGAAATACTCATTATCACTACGCCTCAGGACCACCAACTATTCCGCAATCTGTTGGGCGATGGTACGCAATTAGGGTGTCGTTTTGATTATGCCACCCAAGAAGCCCCCCGGGGAATTGCGGATGCGTTCAGAATCGGAAGAGATTTTATTGGAGGAGATAAGGTAGCCTTAATTTTGGGCGACAACATCTTTTATGGGTCAGGCTTATCGGAGCTGCTCAAAGCCAATACAGATCCGGACGGGGCAATCATTTATGGGTATCACGTCACGAACCCTTCCCGCTACGGGGTGGTAAACCTCGCGGCAGACGGCCGGGTGGAATCCATTGAGGAAAAGCCTGCAAACCCAAAATCCAACTACGCCATTCCGGGTATCTATTTCTATGATAATGATGTGGTCAGCTATGCGGCTGATTTGGCGCCGAGCCGGCGGGGCGAACTGGAGATCACGGACATCAATAAGGCCTATTTGCAGGACGGCAAGCTTCGGGTAAGCATCCTCGATCGCGGTACCGCCTGGCTGGATACCGGAACCTTTGAGTCCCTGATGCAGGCTTCCCAATTTGTCCAGGTTATTGAACAACGGCAGGGGTTGAAAATTGGGAGCATAGAAGAAACGGCATATAAGATGGGCTTTATTGGAGCTGAACAACTCCGATCCCTGGCAGAACCCTTGCGGAAAAGTGGTTACGGAGAATATCTCCTTCAATTAATCCCCGACGCATAAGTATGGAAATCGTCAAGACGGCTATTGCGGGTTGCCTGTTACTTAAGCCCCGGATATACCGGGATGAACGCGGGTGGTTTTATGAGAGTTTCAATGCTGAGGTGCTCAGGGACTTTGTTCCCGAGGTCATGAATTTTGTGCAGGATAATCGTTCCTGTTCGGCCAAGCATGTACTTCGGGGGTTACATTTTCAACAGGCGCCCCATGCACAGGCCAAGATCATCCAGGTAATTCAGGGTAAGGTGCGGGACGCCGTAGTGGACCTGAGAAAGGATAGCCCGACCTATTTACAGCACTTTGTTATTGAATTGGACGCCAGCGACCACCAGTTGATGTATATCCCGGCGGGCCTTGCCCACGGTTTTTTATCCCTGGAAGACGAAACGGTTTTCCAGTATAAATGCAGTGCGTTCTACAACCCGGAATCGGAATCGGGCATTCGCTTCGATGATCCGGATCTCGCGCTGGACTGGGGGGTTGGCCATGATAATATCCGACTTTCCGGGAAGGACAGGGACCTGCCTTCACTAAAAGAAGTTATTGGATGATACGGGTGGCTATCAGCGGGGCAGGCGGACAGCTGGCCAGGGCGCTTGAAGATGTGTCCGGGGCCTATCCTGAAATTTCCGCCTTCTTTTTTGATCGCAACCACCTGGACATTACCTCCCTGGAGATTATCAACGCCGTCCACCAGGAGGTCAAGCCGGATTACTGGATCAATTGTGCGGCATATACCCAGGTAGATCTCGCAGAGAAATTTCCTCAGGAAGCTATGCAGGTAAACGGTTTAGGACCAGGATATCTGGCCCGGGTATGCCGGGATTCCGGCTCAACGCTGATCCATATCTCTACAGACTATGTCTTTGATGGCAAAAAAGAAGGGGGCTATTATCCGGAGGATCAAACGAATCCCATCAACGTTTATGGCAAGACCAAGCTGGCAGGGGAGGAGGCGATCCGCAGCATATTGGAGCGGTATTTTATTATCCGCACTTCCTGGCTCTATTCCCGAAAACACGGCCCCAATTTTTATACAAAAATCAGGGATCGCGCGCGGAATGGAGACGCCCTGGAAATCACAGATACACAACGGGGTTGTCCTACGGAGGCCGAAAGTCTGGCTCGCTTCCTCCTGGATTTGGTGCGTTCCGGGTCCGATAAATACGGGATATATCATTATACCAATGGAGAGGCGATGACCTGGTTCGATTTCGCAAAAAGAATACTCCAGGAAGAAGGCTTGCTCGAAGAGACCCGCCTGCAAAGGGTTCAGAATTATCGTACTTTAGCCGAAAGGCCACAAACGAGCATTCTGCTTTCCGGAAAGGCTCAACTTCCATCTTAATCGCGACCATGGATGTCAGGAATACCAACCCATAAAAACCCATTAGCACTAGCAGGCTTATGGGTTGTTTTCATTTTAGTTATGGGAGGATGTCGTCAGGCCGATTACAGTTGGGTTCAGCAGCAGGAAGGGAAAAGTATCCTGGACCTGGAATACCTCAACGATACCCTCGGCATACGCGTTCAGGATATCCGCCTGGTGAATTTAGGAGAAGATCAATACAAGATCGACGTTTATCTTTTTCCCGATGATCCCGCACAATTCAATGAGAAGCAGCGGTTTTACCTCCACCTGTTTCCGGGGGAACATGAAAATGATGAATTCCTGGCTGTCGGAACCCTGGACTTTAGGGTTGAAAAGGATGCGCACATTTATTCCCGAACCTTTACGACCGCACGCCATGAGTTTGATTCCCTCAGATATGGCCTGATCAATGCTGACGGCCGGCGCGTATTTTCGTTGAAAGTAGATACCCTTGCCATTAACACCAATTAAATACTGCCCAACTACTGCATTAGGATGCCGCTGAACAATTTGAAAAAGAAGCTTCAAAAATTACTGGCCGATGGGAACCAGGCCGAGGTCATGCGCAAGGGCTTTGTCTACATCGTTCTGCGGGTATTGGGCCTGTTACTGGGCTACTATTTTACCCTTTTGGTGACGCGAAATTTCGGTAGTTCGGTCTATGGACTCGTGGTTCTGGGGCTCACCCTGTTTATGATTGCTTCAATTGCGGGGAAAAAAGGATTTGATATTGCCCTGACCCGCTGGGTTGCAACAGGAAAGTACAGTAAGCAGGAAATAGGCGCTTATTTGGCCCGGGCCTCGGGAAATTCTTTTTTGGTGGCCGGAACCCTTGCGGCCATCGTAATCCTGGCTCGGGAATGGATCGCCCTGGAGGTTTTCAAAAAACCAGAACTGGGACCTTACCTGCTGTACGCTGCCCTGACTTTTCCGCTATGGTCCCAGATTTTGATACACATTGGCCTGTATCGCGGCCTGAAGCGCAATACGTTGTTTTCCTTTTACAATGCCTTCGCCCGCTTCTTTGCCGTGGTATGCCTGCTGTTATTAGGACTCTGGTTTTACAATGACTTAACCGGGGTTTGGGTACTCAAACTGCACTTCCTGGGTGTGCTCCTCCTGTTTTTGAGTTGTTTGGTCATAACCCATGGACATTTAATGTATCCCTTTGCACTGCGTGGAAAAATTGATTGGAAGGCATTTTCCCGGACCTCCAGGCCTATATTGGTTACTTCGCTGATCTTCATTTTACTCAGTTGGGTGGACCGTTTTTTTGTTGGGTTTTTCCAGGACGAACAAACCGTGGCCATCTACGACGTTGCCGCCAAATTGGCTATCCTGGTTTCCTTTAACCTGGACGCGGTAAATTCCATTCTTGCCCCGAAAGTTGTTGAGCTTTACGAAGCCGGGCAAAAGGACCGCTTGCAGCAACTGGTGCGCTTTAGCGCAAACATAAGCGGTCTGATCTCCCTGAGTACATTGGCGATTGTGCTGATCGGGCACGACCTGCTCCTGGGGATTTTTGGTCCGGAGTATCAGGAGGGCTGGATACTCCTGTTTGTGCTGGCCTTTGCACAACTCGCGAATTGCTTCAGCGGTTCGGTTGGAATTTTGCTGCAGATGACCGGGTATCAGAAACTCTATCAGCGGATTATGATTGCCGGCCTATTGGTCAACCTTATATTAAACGGCTTACTGGCTCCATTTTATGGCGCCATGGGCGTTGCATTGGCTACCTTTGCCAGCATATTGACCTGGAATCTTTATGGAATATACTTTTGTAGAAAGAAGCTCGGGATTTCAGCGCATGTTAGTTTGCCTTTGCGAATCTTTAAATCCAAATGATGAACAGACTACATCCTAATGTCTTTTTAATAGGGGTGCAAAAGTCTGCTACCACCTCTGTATATGATTGGATGGCCCAGCATCCCGACATTTGCGGTCCGGTTTCCATGAAAGACACCCCCTTTTTTATCGACGATAAATTATACAACAAAGGGGTTAAGTTTTTGGAGCAGGTCTATCGGCCTGAATACCGCGATCAGAAGGTAATTTTAAATGGTAGCGCGCATAACATCTATTTTGAACATGCCTTAAAGCGCATGGCCGAATTCCAACCCGACGCCAAGCTTATCCTCATCCTGAGGGATCCGGTTGAGCGCGCGTTTTCGGCCTATAAATTTGCTAAGAAACGCAACCTGGAGGATATGGAATTGGAAGCGGCCATTGCCGATGAACCCAATCGGATAGCACATCCGGATTTGAAAATACAGTCCGAGACTACTTATGTGGATCACGGGCTATATCATCGTCAGATTCAACGGTTGTATCAGTACTTTAAGCCCGAACAAGTGCGCATTCTCTTGTATGAGGACATTCGGGAACAACCCGAAACAATAATGCACGATATTTACTCCTTTATAGGGGTGGATGCGACTTTTACACCCGACTACCGCAAGCTCAATCAAACCGGATCAGTGCGCTACACCTGGATCAAGAATATGGTGTACAACGATAGTAAATGGAAGCAATTCCTGCTCAAGTACATCATTGACCCAATCCTTCCCTATAATTTAAAATATCGCCTGAAATTGTTTTTCCTCCGTGCTATGACCGGGAAGGCGAAGAATGATTCCGGCCAGCCCGATGTTTTAACTCATGAACGCGCCAACTGGTTACGGTCCTATTTTATAGAAGACATCCAAAATCTGGAGACATTGATCGGGCGGGACCTAACCGCCTGGAAATCCTGAACCTATGCTGATAACTACCCTCAAAAGCAAGATCGAGCAAGCCACCAGGCTGCTATATATCAATACCATTACCGCTTCCAATGGGTCGGTTCTTATCGTGGAGTATCCCAAATCCGGGGGAACCTGGTTGGGCCAGTTAATCTCAAATTACCTGGATTTGCCCTTTCCTCGAAACCGCATGCCAATAGCCAGGAAATCCCTGTTTCACAGCCACTATTTGCCTAAGTGGCGTATCCCCAATAATCCCAGGATTGTTTATCTGGTTCGCGACGGGCGCGATGTGATGGTTTCCCTCTACTTCCACCAGCTCATCTGGAACGAGAAGAACAAATTGAATCCCAAAGACGTGATCTACCACAGAAAGCAAACCGGATTTAAGGACTTTGAGGACGTTAAAGGGAATATGCTGGACTTTATTCATTACACTTTTACCGAGCAACCCAGCAAGCTCCAGCATTTCACCTACATGGGTAACTGGGCTACCTACAACCGCAGTTGGATTGCCCAACGGGAACAATCCGATGAGAACATTTATCTGGTTCGCTACGAGGATTTGTTGCTGGACGCATTTGGAACCATGAAGGATATGTTTGAGGGGTTTTTCGATATCGAGGCGGTAGACGAGGAAAAGCTCCGGCAAACCGTACAAAAGTTTTCTTTCGAAAACCAGGCCAAACGCAAAAAGGGTCAGGAAGACAAAAACAGTTTTCTGAGAAAAGGCATTTCAGGCGATTGGAAGAACTACTTTGGTCCGGCGGAACGCGAGGCATACAACCACTATGCAGGGGATGTATTGCAAGCCCTGGGATACGAGCAAGATGAAAGTTGGCTCAGGCCATGAAAATTAGTCGCAGACAGGCATCGATAGCATTTGTCGTCCTTATTCTACTTATCTCACTGAGTTTTTTAAGGGCCACGCTGATCTTTTTGTATCCGGTACTTGCCTGCTGCCTCGCCTATTTGTTTCGTCAAAAGCTCGATAGGGAGTCGGCCCTTTTTTTAGTGGGGTTTTTGATCCTGGCCTTCCTCTCGTCCTGGATCTCAGGAGGCTATTTTTTTAATCTCGCCGTTTCCCTGTATTTAATCCTGCCCGTCTGGATATTCCTCAGGGCACGGGTAACCCCCAGCCCGGGTTTTGCCGGGCAGCCGCTGTTTGATCAATGCATGAATTACTTTGCCCTGATATTGGCCGTGGTCAATGTCAGTGCCCTGATTTACTCGCAGTTTATTGTCAATACCGGGATAAGCAATTACGAGGATGCCTTTACCGGACTCTATGGACATGGGGGGTTCGGATCCCATACCCTGTCCCTGGTAAACCTGGGGATAAGCGTTTACTTCCTGGATCGCAAGGCGTATTTGAAATTTGCCTTCTTCCTCCTCTCGGGAATTATGGGGTTCTATGGTCTGGGCTTGCTCATTTTTCTGGCTTCCCTCGGCATACTCTATTTTTCTCAAATCCTCAAGTACTGGAAGGTACTCCTGGTGCTGCTCATATGCGGTTTCATCGGGTTTGGGTTTATTAGCCTGTTTAATGCCCGAAACCTGGATTATATCGAGAAGAATATTGCGCAGAGCCTGCTGATTTTCGAATCCTATGATTATCAGGAGGAAATGCAGAAATCCGCCGAAATGAAAATTACTGAGATTCCCCGATTCCTCACTTTCTTGGACGGGGCATCGCAGCGGGTTACGGCCAGCCCGAAAAATGCCCTCCTCGGGGTTGCTCCCGGAGGGTATAATTCCCGGACTGCCTTTTACCTCAATGGCGACTTTGTACAAAATGAATTTCTCCTTCAAAATTTTCAAATCCAGACCCCAGCGCATACCGAAGATATCTTCCCACTGCTCAACCGGGAACTGATACAGCGGCCCTTTAACGACGGTACCCGGAACCAGACGTTTTCTTCCTTTGTTTCGGTTTTGCTGGAATACGGCCTTTTGGCAGGAGGCGGTTTTTTACTGCTGTTTTTCCTGGGTATCCGTCGGGTGGCCCGGATGTATCAAGGATCTGGCCCGGCCAATTATATCCGCTTTTTGGGGATTTATCTCTTTGTACTCTTCCTGGCACAGAATTACCTGGAATACCCCGAAGTGGTATTCCTCTTCCTCCTGGTAGTAAAACTGGCTGAGGTAGATGCCGCTAACAATAATATCCCTGAGGAATGAACCCTGTCTATTATAAAATAGGGGTGTTTTTGATGGCTGGATTCGCGGCTGTCCTGCCTTTTGGGCCCGCATTACCCAATATTTTCTCAGGCTTGTTGATCGCCTATTGGTTGGGGGGTTTTTTGATGGGTTATTGGAAACTCGGCAAGCAGGAATTAGGTTGGTTCCTGATATGTAATGGATTTGTGCTCTTTCATTTGCTCTCCCTGTATTGGAGTGAGGATTTGAATTCCGGGATGGAAAAGGCGTCGAGTTGGCTGTTGATCCCTGTCCTTTTCTTAGCGCATTCGAGCTTTAGGAAATACTTCAGGCCCGGAGACTTTGCCCGGCTCCTGATCCTATTTACCTGCTCCTTATGTTTGCTCAGTGTCGTCTCCCTGATCGCAAGCGTCACCTCCCATGGGATTTCGTTTGAGACCCTTTCACAGAATGGCCTGGCCACAGCGGCTATTGATTTTCATTACCTCGGATTTTCCCTGTATACCGCCGTTGCACTGGTCCTGAATTTATACCTGATTTTGTACGCCCCGGAAAATTTTCCCGCCTGGTACAAGAAGCTGCTAGGGGGAATCCTGATTTTTATGGGGCTCATCCTCCTGCTTTTAGGTAGCCGAACTACCCTGGCGGTAGCAGCAACCTTGTCCCTCGGGATAGTATTAGCCGGCCGCAGCAGGATTCGCTTGTCTCGTGTTGGAAAAATCCTCATTCCGCTGGCATTGGTTTCCCTGATTGGCTTCGTTTCACTGAACCCGGTTTTGAAGGATAAGTTTAAAGAGGCGATAAACTTTGAGGGGAGGTACGACATCGACGAGAATTGGGGCGGTAGGGGCTTTCGGGAACTAATCTGGAATTGCGCCGTACATGTGAGCAGAGCTCACCCCGTACTGGGGGTTGGGCTGGGAGATCAGAAAAGCGAACTGGATTATTGTTACCGGCAATATCGCTATCAACCGCTGCTGGTTGGCGGCAATAATTTCAACGCTCACAATATATTTCTGCAGGCACTCCTGACCACAGGAATTATCGGCTTGCTCTTGCTCCTGCTGGCTATTGGTTATCCGCTCCTAAACAGCTTAAAAACGGGAAATACACTGTACCTGTTATTTATTTTGCTGTTTTTTGGAACCGGACTCACCGAATCGCATTTCAACCGAAATGCCATGATCTTATTATTTTCATTTTTTAATCCGCTAATCTGGTTTGCATTGCGCCCCTATGAAAGTACTGCAGATTCATAATCAATACCGCCATTATGGTGGCGAGGATGCCGTGGTGGCCAATGAGCAGCAGTTGCTTAGCCAACGCGGAATCACTGTGGCGCAGCTGTTCTTTGAGAACGATCGTATCCGGGCGGGAAAACTCTTTTTCAACCGGGAATCCTACGAGAAAACCCTGGAGAAGATCGAGGAATTCCAACCCGATGTGGCCCATGTCCACAACCTTTTCTACGAGGCCTCCCCGGCGGTCCTCAAGGCCTTAAAATCTAAAGGCGTGCCTGTTGTGATGACCCTTCACAATTATCGCCTGCTCTGCACGGGTGCCCTCTTCCTGCGAAACGGAAAGGTCTGCACCAAGTGTAAGGACCTCACCTTACCCATCCATGGGATTCGCCATGGATGCTTTAAGGATTCCGCCGTTAAAAGCGCAGCGCTTTCCTCCCTTATTGGATATACCAAAACCACCGGGGTATGGAGGAAGTATGTAGACCGGTTTATTGTCCTGACCCCATTCATCAAAAGTTTATTCGAAAGTTCCAGCCTTAAGCTTCCCGCGGAGCAGCTTATGGTCAAACCCAACAGTACAGACGATTTTCAGGCGGCACATGCCCCATCCGGCTCCCGCGAAGGGTTTTTGTTCGTCGGACGCCTGTCCGTGGAGAAAGGGGTCGATATTTTGGTTCGGGAATTCAGCGGACTCAAGCATAAACTCACCCTGATCGGAGATGGCCCATTGCTGGAGGAATTAAAAGCGCAGGCCGGGCCGAATATTACTTTTATGGGCAGGCAAAGTAAAACGGTCATCGGCGAGCAACTGGCCCAGGCGAAAGCCCTGGTATTTCCGTCAGTTTGGTATGAGGGCCTGCCCAATACCATCATTGAAGCGTTTTCCTCCGGGACCCCCATAATAGCTTCAGACCTCGATAACATCAATACCCTGGTCACGCACCAAAAAAATGGGTTGGTGTTTAACCCCAAGGAAGCTGGAAGCCTGCAAAAGGTTTTGGAAGAAACTGATGCAGACCAATTTGCTAAATTGGGCCTGGAAGCGCGAAAGACGTATGAACAACACTATACGCACGAAGCCAATTACAATTCCCTGTTATCCATTTACAACGCCTTGACTCCTTAATGAAGCGATCTATAATTTCGATATCGGTAAACGAGGGTACCCGGGAGGAATACGTATCCCGTATCAATGAGGACATTAGTGCAGGGATACGCGGCTATTGCTGTTTCTCCAATGTCCATATGCTCATCGAGGCCTACGACGACCCGGCCTTTGCCGAAGTAGTCAACTCGGCGCGCTATGCCTTTCCAGATGGGTTTCCGGTAGCCAGGAGTTTTAAAATATTGCACGGTGTGCGTCAGGAGCGAATCGCGGGCATGGATTTTTTCCCGCACTTCCTTGGCGTAAGCGACGCGCGTAAGTATAAGGTGGCTTTAATCGGGTCCACCCCGGAGATACTCCAACAGGCCAAAGAAAAAATTGCCGACGAATTTCCCGGAGTTACCCTAACGCATCTTATTTCTCCGCCTTTCGGGCAGCCCTGGGACAATTCCACCTACATCGAGCAGCTAAATTCCAGCGGCACCCAGGTCGTATTCGTTGCTCTGGGATGTCCCAAACAGGAAAAATGGATGTACGACCACAGTTCCCAAATCCAGGCGATGCTCTTTGGAATAGGGGGAGCCTTACCCACCTATGTAGGGGCGGTGGGAAGAGCCCCGGCTTTTATGCGCAACAATGGCCTGGAGTGGCTCTACCGGTTAATCAAGGAGCCGCGCAGAATGTTCCGGAGGTATCTGTATACCAACACAAAGTTTCTCTGGCTACTGCTCCGCGAAAGTGTAAAATAAAGGGTATTTTTGACGCTGATTTCAGCAGTGTAAAGAAGTCCCTGATTTACCCCGGCAGGGTCCGATTTTCCGAAAACAGCAGGTAACATGTTCTTTCAGCGGATTAAATACACCGATCTCCTGACGGCATTCTTTATTGTTCTGGACTTAATCCTGATCAATTCCATTGCCTACCTCCTGCCTATCAACCTGGAGGAGATTATCCTGTTTCACTGCTACATTACCACAGCCTGGATAATCATCGCGCTGCAGACGAACTTCTACATCATCTACCGCTACTCGAAAATAACCTATGTGCTGCGGTTGATCGTTCGGCAGTTCTTCTTTTACTTCCTCATCATTTATGCCTTTATCGGCTTTTTCAAGCAGCCCAATATGAGTCGATTGGCGCTGGCGCAGTATGTCGCTATCGTTTTTGTAACGGTGAGCGTCTTGAAACTGGTCCATTATTATTTGTTGATGGAATTCCGGGAACGTATTAAGAGCAACACGCGCAATGTGGTCGTAATCGGGCAGAATAAGAAAACCAGCCAGCTCATTCAGATGTTCCGGGACCGCACGGAGTACGGCTATAATTTCGTCCGCCAGTTTTGTCCAAAAACGGACGACATGCCCATTGAGGAGTACTTCAGATTTATACAGGAGGAGAATATCGACGAGATCTACTGCTCCATATCAGAGCTCAAGAACAACGAGATTGTCGACTTTATCAACTTCGCCGACAACAACCTCAAGGTACTGAAGTTTTTGCCGGATAATAAAAACATCTACAGCAAGAAGCTCAAATTCGAATATTACGACTACCTCCCCATATTGTCCCTGCGGGACATCCCCCTGCACAATCCAATCAACGCCTTTGTTAAGCGCCTGTTCGACATCCTCTTTAGCCTGCTTATGATTTTCGGGCTGTTGATCTGGATAACGCCGCTATTGGCAATCCTTATCTGGATGGAATCCCGGGGGCCGCTATTCTTTATGCAAAAGCGTACCGGCCTGGACAATAACGAATTCTACTGCTACAAGTTCCGGTCTATGGCCATGAACCGCGATGCGGATAAGCAGCAGGCCAGTAAAGGGGACATGCGCGTCACGCGGGTTGGGAAGTTTATACGCAAAACTAGCATTGACGAATTACCGCAATTCTACAATGTGCTGTTCGGGCAAATGTCGGTAGTGGGACCCCGCCCCCATATGGTTAAGCATACAGATGAGTATGCCGGGAAGGTAGATAAGTATATGGTGCGCCACTTTGTGAAGCCGGGAATTACAGGCCTGGCCCAGGTACGGGGCTATCGGGGAGAAGTCCAAAAGGAAAGCGACATTCAGAATCGGATAAAATTCGATGTTTTTTATATCGAAAACTGGTCCTTCCTCCTGGATATTAAAATTATTATCCAGACCATTATCAATATGTTCAAAGGCGATGAAAAGGCCTATTGAGGACGTGCAAGGCTCAGGGGGAAAGTCAATTAGTTTTTGGCCGGCATATCAATTTTGGCACTGTTTGCGTTTCATTAAACCTAGAAAGGTGTTTTTAATCCAAAACAATTGGTCGGGTGTAGGGCTATTCCTAATATTGGCCCCGGAAATACCCAATACCCATTAAATCTTATAGAATTCATGAAAGTATCCGTTATAGGAACTGGCTATGTAGGTCTTGTGACCGGTACCTGTCTCGCCGAGACCGGGAACGAAGTAGTCTGTGTCGACATTGACGCGGAAAAAGTCCGACGTATGCAAGCGGGCGAGGTGCCCATTTATGAGCCGCATCTCGATGTGCTTTTTGAGCGTAACATCTCAGCGGGCCGCCTGACCTTTACCACTTCCCTCGAAGAAGGCCTGGATCATGGCGACATTATCTTTTTGGCACTGCCTACCCCGGAAGATGAGGATGGCTCTGCCGACCTGAAATACGTCTTAGGCGTCGCAGACGACATCGGAAGGCTTATTAAGGACTACAAAGTAATCGTAGATAAAAGTACCGTCCCTGTGGGTACTTCAGATAAAGTACACGCGGCTATTGCCAAGAACGCCAAGTCCGACTTTGACGTGGTTTCAAACCCGGAATTCCTTCGGGAAGGTTTTGCTGTTGACGATTTCCTGAAGCCGGAGCGTATTGTTGTAGGTTCCAGCTCGCAGCGCGCCACGGAGATGATGCAGAAACTCTATAAGCCCTTTGTGCGTTCCGGAAACCCGGTAATCATCATGGATGAAAAATCGGCGGAGCTCACCAAGTATGCGGCCAATTCATTTTTGGCCACCAAGATTACCTTCATGAATGAAATCGCGAATTTCTGCGAGCGTGTAGGGGCCGATGTGGACAAGGTGCGTATCGGAATGGGAACGGATTCCCGAATCGGGAAAAGATTCCTTTTCCCAGGAATTGGATACGGAGGATCCTGCTTTCCAAAAGACGTTAAGGCCCTGCATAAATCAGGGAAGGATACCGGTTACGATTTCAAGATCCTGGATTCCGTTATCCAGGTAAACCAAAAACAGAAAACTGCGCTCATCCCTAAGATAGAGAAGTTCTTTGGCGGGGATTTAAAAGGAAAACGTATCGGACTTTGGGGGCTGGCCTTTAAGCCGGAAACCGACGATATCCGCGAGGCGCCGTCCCTGTATATCATCGATGAGTTGCTCAAGGCCGGTGCTGAGGTTACTGCCTTTGACCCGGAGGCTATGGAAAATGTCCAGCGGAAACTCGGGGACTCCATCACTTTTGCCCCTGGAATGTACGGGGCTCTGGAGGATGCCGACGCCCTGGTAATCTGTACCGAATGGGGGGTTTTCAGAAATCCCAATTTCACCATGATCAAGGAGCTGCTTAAGGAACCCGTCATTTTCGACGGCCGGAATCTCTACGACCTGAGTGAGATGAAAGAACTCGGATTCCATTACGAATCCATTGGCCGAGGATAGGCCAAACGTATCATTAGCAACCGCTTTTTAACAGACCCGAAGTGAAACGAATTTTAATAACCGGAGCAGCGGGGTTTTTAGGCTCCCACCTGTGTGATCGATTTATGGCAGAGGGATATCACGTTATCGCAATGGATAACCTGATCACCGGCGACCTGAAGAATATCGAACACCTCTTTAAGGAGGAGCATTTCGAATTTTACCACCACGATGTAACCAAGTTCGTTACCGTGCCGGGGAAGCTGGATTATATCCTGCACTTTGCAAGCCCGGCCAGCCCGATCGACTACTTAAAGATTCCGATCCAAACGCTGAAGGTAGGTGCCCTGGGCACGCATAACCTGCTTGGATTGGCCAAGGAAAAGAAAGCGAGGATCCTGATTGCTTCCACTTCGGAAGTATATGGCGATCCCCTGGTGCACCCGCAGACCGAAGAGTACTACGGGAATGTGAATACTATTGGCCCCCGTGGCGTTTACGATGAGGCTAAGCGTTTCCAGGAGTCCATTACCATGGCGTACAACCGCTTCCACGGTTTGGAAACCCGAATTGTTCGGATATTCAATACTTATGGACCCCGGATGCGCCTGAACGATGGCCGCGTAATTCCTGCCTTCATGGGACAAGCCCTGCGCGGGGAAGACCTGACCGTTTTTGGCGATGGTTCGCAAACCCGATCATTCTGTTTTGTCGACGATCAGGTTGAGGGTATTTATCGCCTGTTGCTCTCGGATTATGAATTGCCGGTGAATATTGGGAACCCCCATGAAATCTCTATCCTGGAATTTGCAGAGGAGATCATTAAACTCACTGGGACGGACCAAAAGATTGTATTTAAGCCCCTGCCCAAGGACGATCCCATGCAGCGTCAGCCCGACATTACCAAGGCCAAGGAAATCCTGGGATGGGAACCGAAAGTTGGACGGGAGGAAGGTATGCGCAAAACCTTTGATTACTTTAAATCGCTTTCCCGGGAGGATCTCGATAAAAAGGAACACCGCGACTTTTCGGACCGAAACCGATACTAAGTGTAGCATTCCTGGAGACCTTTGCCGGAAGACCACTTAAAAAAGATACGGCCCCGCTCGGTTATCCCGATCGGGGCCATTATTTTTGCCCAAAACCATCTCGATGAACATACTGGTATTGGGTTCTGGAGGCCGGGAACACGCCCTGGCCTGGAAAATCAGCCAAAGTCCGCTTTTAGATAATTTATATATCGCACCCGGAAACGCCGGGACCGCCGCCGTGGGCACGAATCTGGATTTGGGGGTCAGCGATTTTGCCGCCATTGGCGAGGCCGTACTGGAGCATGGAATCGACCTGGTACTGGTAGGGCCGGAGGTGCCGCTGGTAGAAGGGATTCACGATTATTTTCTCGCAGACGCAGCCCTGAAAGAAGTCCCTGTTATAGGCCCGGCTCAGGAAGGCGCCCGCCTGGAAGGGAGCAAGGAATTCGCCAAGGAGTTTATGATGCGTCACGGGATTCCGACAGCTGCCTATAAGAGTTTTGGAGCGGACGATCTTCAGGAGGCTTTTGACTTTTTGGAAACGCTAAAACCACCCTATGTGCTCAAGGCAGATGGATTAGCAGCAGGAAAAGGCGTTCTGATCATCGAGGACAAACTAGAAGCGCAAGCCGCTCTCAAGGAGATGTTGGTAGAAGCTAAGTTTGGGGCAGCCAGTGCCCGGGTGGTAATCGAAGAATTTCTCTCCGGGATTGAACTGAGTTGTTTTGTACTAACCGACGGAATATCTTATAAAGTATTACCAACTGCTAAGGATTACAAGCGGATTGGAGAAGGCGATACAGGGTTAAATACAGGAGGAATGGGCGCAGTTTCCCCGGTTCCTTTTGCAGATACTGGCTTCATGGAAAAGATCGAGTCAAGGATCATTAAGCCCACCATTGAAGGCCTGAAGCAGGATAGTATTCCTTATGTCGGGTTTATTTTTATTGGCCTGATCAAGGTAGGGTACGACCCCTACGTTATTGAATACAATGTAAGGATGGGGGATCCGGAAACCGAAGCGGTTATCCCCAGGATTGCTTCGGACCTGGTCGAAGTCTTGCAGGCAACGGCTAATGGAACCTTATCGGATGTGGAACTGAAAATCCGCCAGGAGGCCGCAGCTACTGTGGTCATGGTATCCGGGGGATATCCCGAAAGTTATGATAAAGGCTACGCGATATCCGGCTTAACCTCAGCAAGGGAAGCCCTGGTTTTTCATGCCGGTACCCGACAACAAGGCAGTGAAGTGCAGACAAGCGGTGGGCGTGTCCTGGCCGTAACAGGCTTGGGCAGCGACTTCAGGAAAGCCCTGCAAACTGCCTATAACGGGGTAGCAAGTCTGGATTTTGAAAAGGCCAACTATCGGAAAGATATCGGCTTTGACCTATAGGTAAGAGTGGGAGCTAATGGTGTAATCTTCTTCACCGTTAGCATCGAAGATGCGCAACTGACGCAGCCAGTAAACCATGGCTACCATCCCAATTACAACGAAGATCCAACTAACGGAATTCGCTAACCACCAGTTGTCCATTCCGCGAAGTACATCGTAAGGCCAGAAAAGTCCGTTTACGAATAAATCCTCGATCCCCTCAAAAAAAGCTCTCATTGTACCTATATTTACCAGACAAAGATAGGAAAACCGGCGATGATATCAAGCGTTTTTGGCAAAACCAAACCCATTAATACGGTCCTCGTTCTTTCCTTTTTGGCTGTGCTCTTCCTGCTGAGTAATTGGTGGTGGGATCCCGATTCTTTCAGCCTTCAGAACTTACCCCTTCTTTTTCTGACCCTGGCGCTGCTGCTACTTTCCGTGTTGCTGATGAATTTTGTGGTGCAACGCAACCAGCTTACGGCTGCGCACAGCTATGCGCAGCTCTTCTTTGTGCTCTATTTTGCCCTGTTTTCAGAAGTCCTGAGGGATTCAGGAGCCCTGGTAGCACTATTCTTTTGTTTGCTTGCGCTCAGGCGCCTGATCAGTATGCACTCCTTGCGTGGGATTCCCGCCAAGGTCTTTGACGCTACCCTGTGGATTTTAGTATCCAGCCTTTTTGTGAACTGGACCCTGGTGCTCTTGCCACTACCCATGGTATACCTCTACTTTTATGAGCCCAAAGAAATCCGAAACTGGCTGGTTCCTTTTGCAGCGATCATAACTTTTGTCCTGATAGGGTTGGGCGTATCTGTGCTTACTGGCGACTTCGCGGCCCTCTGGAATACTTACGACTTCAGTGAGTTGCGCTTCTGGACCTTGCCGGACTGGAAGCAGACCGCCTTCCGCCAGGGAGGATTTATGCTTTTAGTTCTGGTAAGTATGCTCCTTTCTTTTTTAAAAATGCGCAATACAGGCTCCGGACGCATGCTGAGTTTGCGCCTGATAAGTGTATGTTTATTGCTATCGGCCGTTCTGGGACTCTTTTGGCGGCCCTGGGAAGGTGCGGGGCTGTTGTTTGTCTTTTTCCCAGCAGCGATTTTCATGTCCCGGTATTTGGAAACGGTTCGAAAGGTCTGGCTTCGGGACCTTTTGCTTTGGTCTGTGATTGCCCTGATGCTGGGAGTTTTTATGGCCGATGCGATTCTTAAATAAGCGGTATCTTTGCCCAAAATTACCGCCATGTTCAGCGCAAATGCGAATTCAGTTTTTCAAGAGGCCATCGAGAAGTACCACATCGAAGACCGGGTAGACCAACCTATGGTTAATCCCTATGATTCCGGCGGGATTGACCACTTGTTATTTCGAAAGAACTGGATCGATACCGTTCAATGGCACTACGAAGATCTGATCCGGGACCCGGAAATTGAGCCGGGCGCAGCCCTGGAGCTCAAGCGGAAGATCGATGCCAGCAATCAGGAGCGCACCGATTTGGTAGAATACATCGATAGTTACTTCCTGGACAAATACAAGACGGTTCGCGTGTTGGCCGATGCTACGATCAATACCGAAAGTCCGGCCTGGGCTGTGGATCGCTTATCCATCCTGGCTCTTAAAATTTACCACATGGAGGAGGAGGCAAACCGCGAGGACGCCTCCGAGAAACACCGGGCCGAGTGCAGTCAGAAGCTCAATGTACTCCTCGAGCAGCGCAACGATTTATCTTCTGCCATTGATCAGTTATTGGCAGATATTGCGGCGGGCCGTAAGTATATGAAGGTCTACAAGCAAATGAAAATGTACAACGACGACGAGTTAAACCCGGTCCTGCGTGGCAAAACCCAGTGACAAAACGCTCGTTGTCCTTCGCTTTTCCGCCCTGGGGGATGTGGCTATGTGCGTCCCGGTATTACTCGCCCTGAAAAGGACACACCCCCACCTAAACCTCATTTTTGTAACCAAAGGACGATTTCTTCCGGTTATTGCTGCCATACCCGGAGTCAGGGTTATTCCCCTTGAATCCGAAAATGGAAACTCTGGTTTGCCGCGATTATTTAGCCTTGGATTCCAGATTTTTAGAACAAATCCCGCAGCGGTAGCCGATCTCCACAATGTATTGCGCACGAAGTTATTGCGGGTCATGCCCGGAAGCTGGCTCACCCCCTGGAGGCATTTGGATAAAGGCCGGGCCGAAAAAGCGGCACTTACCCGGGAGGAAAATAAAGTATTTGCCCCCCTAATGAGCGGGCACGAACGTTCGGCAGAGGTATTTAGAAAATTGGGGTATTCACTGCAGGTGGAAGCTTCAGATGTATTGCCGGCGCGTAGTTTACCGGAAGGGATAAACCTCGGTGCTGAGGAAGCAAAACTCATTGGCCTGGCACCCTTTGCTGCCCATGCGGGCAAGAGTTATCCCCCGGCCCTTGTCGAAGAGCTCCTGGGGCTACTTTCCGGGAAAGCCGATTGCAACATCTTGTTGTTTGGAGGAGGGAAGAAGGAAACCGATTTATTTTCCCGATGGGAATCCCAGTATCCGAATGTCCAGTCCATGGCCGGACGGTTTTCAATGTCGGAGGAACTGGCCGTTATTTCCAACCTCGAGCTGATGATCTCTATGGATAGCGGAAATGGACATTTGGCAGCTATGTTCGGGGTTCCGGTAGTCTCTGTCTGGGGCGTTACCCATCCCTATGCTGGATTTGCCCCTTTTGGACAGCCCGACTCCAACTCCCTAACCGCAGATCGGGAGCAATTCCCCCTGGTTCCGACATCGGTCTACGGCAATACCTACCCAGAGGGGTACGAGCAGGCCATTGCGAGTGTTAATCCCGCACAGATTGCTGGGAAAGTTGCCGAACTCCTTAGGCAATAACTACAGGAGACAGGGAGCGGAAGTAATTCCGCATTTGTTGAATGTAATTGTACCTCAGAATCTTACAGTTTCCATTAACCATTAGCGTACGGATCCCGAAATAGGAGGAAATAATGTACTGTGCTACACCTTCACTATTTACATGGCGCTCAACAAAACCATCGGTTTTACCTCTTTGGAGCGCGGTAACAATATTTACTTCCCACACCTTACAGGTATCCATCAGGAATTTCATGATCTTTTCGTTCCTTCCGTTGAACTCATTCATAAAGTTCGCCAGTACAAAACCGTAATCCATCTCGTTGAATTCAGCAGTTTGCAGCGCATCGTCCAGACAGGTTTCGATAGCGTGGAATGGGTTGTTCTGATCTTCTATAGGTTCGATCATCATGCTGTACACCTTTCGGAAAACCAGTTGCTGCACAATACTGATAAAGAATTCCTCCTTGGATTGGAAGTGGTAGTAGAAAGCACCTTTGGACATTCCCAGGGTTTTGAGGATGTCATCAATACTGGTGTTGTAGTAGCCCTGCTTATAGAATAATTCCAGGCCTGTGGTTTGCATACGGTGTACCGTAGCCATACGTTTTAGGTTCTTGTCCATGATATTGTTGATTTGGGGTCAACCGACCTTGTGGTCTGATACAAAGAACCCGCGATGCCAGGAAGCCTTCAGAACATTCCGGCGAATTTCCCAAAAGAATCGATAAGCGGTAAAATATCCGATGAACTACCCGATTTTTGAAAGAACCGACCGACCGCTCGGTCGGTTAAACGCCCTTAAAAAGCGGATAAACGACAGGGTGAATTTCTCGAAATGACCTTTAAATCACGCCACGGTGCCCTGACAGCTACTTCCAGAACCAGCCGTGCATCCATAGCAATGCTGCGAAATAATAATGTTCCGATCCTGGAGCACCTGCTCGTTGTAGTCAGTAATATGCCGCAGGGGGGTATCTACTTTAAGGTCGAGCATCTGGTTGAAGTCACAGTCGTACAGCCAACCATCCCAGGATACGGATAAGGTGTTGGTGCACATGACATTCTTGACAGCTTCCGGATTGTAGGCTTCCACCAGCGCTGTCATATAATCCTCATAGTTCTCAGAGGCGATAAGGTATTCCAGAAAACGGGAGATTGGCAGGTTGGTAATGGCGAATAAGTTGTGGAACTCGATTCCGAAGTCCTCGCGCAGGGCTTGTTTGAAATCCAGTTCCAGCGAGGCCTGATCCCCGGGCAAAAATGCTCCAGAAGGATTATAAACCAAATCGAGCCGGAGGGAAGAATCGGGCATCCCATAGCCTACTGCGTTGAGGTCTTTGAGGGCCTGGATGGATTTATCAAAAACCCCATCCCCGCGTTGTCGGTCGGTCTTGCCACGGGTATAATGGGGCATGGACGAAACAACATGAATATTGTGTTCGGCAAAAAACTGCGGCAGGTCGTGGTATTTTTTGTTGGCGCGAATTATAGTCAGGTTAGACCGGACGATGAAATCCTGAATCCCAGCTTTGGCAGCCTCGGTTACAAACCAGCGGAAATCCGGATTCATTTCCGGGGCGCCTCCGGTTAAGTCCAGGGTATGCGCACCGGTGGTGCGGATAACTTTCAGGCATTGTTCCATGGTATCCCTGGTCATGATTTCCTTGCGATCAGGCCCGGCATCGACATGGCAGTGCGCGCAGACCTGGTTGCACATATAGCCAAGATTGATCTGCAGGATCTCAAGGGCCTTGGGTTTTAACGCGGTCAGGCCGGCGTCTGCGAGTTTATCCTTGAAGCGGGGAAGTTCGCCGGAGGCAAATAGGCCACCTTCTAGGTAATCCAATTGATTTTGGGTGCTGGCCAGGTCGCTTTGCCGGGCTTTCAGGGATTTTGTAGCCATTTACATGGATAGTTTGTTGTACTTATTCATCATCTGGACCCCGTGTACAAGGGTGGCCCCGCTCTCTATAGCGGCGCCGGCGTGCACGGCTTCCATCATTTCTTCTTTGGTAATACCCCGTTGCAGGCCATCCTTGGTGTAGGCGTCAATGCAATACGGGCATTGAATCACGTGGGCAACTGCCAGGGCAATCAGCGACTTCTCACGGGCACTCAGGGCGCCCTCTTCAAATACCTTATTATAGTATTCAAAGAACTTGGTCCCGAGTTCTTCACTCCATTCCGTAATATTTCCAAATTTCCTAAGGTCTGCCGGATCGTAATAATTAGATGCCATAAGCTTTTGAATTTATTTCGTGAAGATACGGGTTTAATGTTCTCTCCAGGGAATGGAAATACCACCTGATCCTAGGTCGGAAGAGGTCGGTTTCCATTACAGCGAAGGGGGATTTTTATTGTATTTCGATGAAATTCCAAAACCGACTGTGGAGTCGGTTCCGCAACCTTTGGTCGAAACCCTGGGTAAAATTATTAGGGCCAAGCCCTCCATTTTTTCCGTCAAAAGGTCAATTCCTTGATTAATTTTACGACGAACTGATGCGAAACCGACCAGACGGTCGGATAGTGGAATCGATAAAAGGTAAAATGCAAGGCAACTGGCCAGATAAAAAGCAATGCGGATTGATCCTCTCGGGGGGTGGAGTTCGGGGGATGGCCCATATCGGGATCCTGGAAGTATTAAAGGAGTACGAATTACAACCTCATTGGGTTTCCGGAAGTAGTGTGGGAGCCCTGATCGGAGCCTTGTATGCCCAGGACGCTTCCTCAAAGGAAATGCTGGCTTTTTTTAAGAATACCCCCTTGTTCCGTTACAGCTTTTTTAGCCTGAGTAAACCGGGACTCCTCAATACGGACCGCTACTTTGATTTGTTTAAGGCACAATGGCCTGAGAACAGTTTCGAATCCCTTCGCAGACCCCTCTATGTAGCAGCAACCGATTTGCTCAATGGGGATGTCGTATACTTCCACCAAGGGGAACTTATCCCCGCCTTATTGGCTTCTGCGGCACTTCCCCCGATTTTCAGCCCGGTTCAGATCGGTAAAGGTCTATATGCCGACGGCGGGATTATGGACAATTTTCCGCGCTCCCCCCTGGAAGAACACGTTGAATTCCTGGTGGGAAGTAATGTTTCCGTAATTGAGACCGTGGAAAAGAAGGCCATAAGCTCCTCGTTTCAATTGACCAATCGCACAACAAGCCTGATGCTCTATGCGATCAACAAAGAGCGGATCATAAAAAGCGACCTGCTTTTTGAGCCCTTAAACCTCGAGAAGATCAACGTATTGGACAAAGCGGGAATCGAAAAGGCCTATCAGATCGGGAAAGACTATGCCCGAAAGGTCATGGACGACTACCTGAAAGACCAGGCTAGTTAGCTTGTACCCCCAGAAAATACTATACGTCGTCGTAATCTACGCGAATAGATGGGGAGGTTGGATGCGCCTGGCAGGTGAGCACTAACCCCTCCTCGATTTCCGAATCGGTCAGGATCTGATTTTTGGCCATGGTTGCCTTCCCTTCGGAGATTTTGGCAATACAGGTACTACAAACTCCACCCTGGCAGCTGTAGGGGGCATCGATACCCGCCTCCAGTATGGCGTCGAGGATGCGATCCTTGGCATCCATTTCCAAAGTGGTTTCCTGTTCGTCCAGGATTACGCTAACCCGGGTCATCCCCTCGCTAACTTCAGAAAGATCGGCTTCGGATTCGCTACTGGTAAACAGTTCATGCAGGATTTTGGATTCTGGGACTCCTGAGTTTTGCAAGCTGGATTCCACCTCGCGAATCATCGGCTCGGGACCGCAGAGGTAAAAGCGATCGATCTCCCAATCCGCATGTTTATTCTTCAGGACGTAGTTTACGGTACTGTTTTCTATCCGGCCAAAGAGGGCATTATCCTCCCGGTCGCGGCTGTAGGTATGGTAAAGAAAAAACCGATCGGAATATAAATCGGTTAATTCCTGGAGTTCTTCGCGGAACATGACGCTTTCCGTACTTCGGTTCCCGTAGACCAGCACTACCCGAACATCCGGATCCGATTGGAGCGCCTGCTGAACTATACTCATAATCGGGGTAATACCACTTCCCGCAGCGAAGGCGGCAAGGGTTTGTATCCCCTGACCCGACTCGTAAGTAAAGCGACCCTCCGGAGGCATCACCTCCAGGGTATCCCCGGACTGCAGGGAATCATTGGCGTAAACAGAAAATGTACCATCTGGTACTTTCTTGATTCCTACACTCAGGGTATCCGTTCCCGGAACAGAACACAGGGAATAGGCGCGTCTTACTTCCTTTCCTTCCAATTCGGTCTTCAGGGTTATATACTGTCCTGCCGAAAAGGCAAAAGTGCCTTTTTTGTCTTCTGGGAGTAGGAAAGATACTTCGACAGCATCGGGTGTTAATCTGCGAACTTGAGAAACCCGCAAGGCATGAAAATCGCTCATAGCATAAAAAAATATGTGCAAAATTAAGCATCCTCTTGCTTTTGCAGGCCCGTTTCCCCTAATTTTAGCTCAGCTGTAACATTTTGATGCAGTTTGCTACCAATAGCCTGGAAAACAACCTTTCCTTAAGCACCGACCAACTATGTTCCGACATTTTATCCGCCTGCAGTGGTTATCCTTTGTGCGCTCTGCCTCGTTTAAAACCGAAATTTGGTTCAAAATTCTGATGGCGCTTGGAGCCCTCTACTTCATAGCCGTCTTTCTGGCCATGGGGGTTGGCGCCTACTTCATTATTGAGAAAGCAGAATTGGGGGACCCCCTTCGCGTGGTTAACCGATTTATGATCTATTACCTGGTTATGGATTTGTACTTACGGTACATGCTCCAGAAAATGCCGGTAATGAATATTCGACCGCTGCTTTACCTGCCTATTCGCAAAGGAGTAGTGGTGCGCTTTGCCCTGGGCAAAACCCTGTTTTCATTTTTCAACATTTCGCACGCCTTTTTCTTCGTGCCTTTTTCCATTGTCCTGATCACCCAGGATTATCCACCGGTACAGGTATTGGGCTGGCATCTGGCCATGTTTGCCCTGTTTTACCTGAATAATTTCCTCAACGTACTGATAAACAATGTCGACCGCATTTTTTACCCGGTTGTTGTAGTAGTTACCCTATTGGCGGTAGCCCAGTACTATGGCTGGTTCGACATTACGGTTTACACCGCACCGATTTTTGACCTCTTCTACGATATACCGCTTACAGCCATTATACCTTGGGTGCTGCTCGTAGTCGCCGCATGGGCAGCCTTCCACTATTTCAAAGGGAAGATGTATCTGGACGGCGGCCTGGCAGTTAAGACTGCCGAGGGGAAAACAGAAGATTACGCCTGGCTCAACCGCTTTGGCAACCTGGGAACCTTCCTGAAAAACGATATCAAGCTTATCAAGCGAAACAAACGCTCTAAAACCACGGTACTGGTTAGTTTCTTATTCCTATTCTACGGGATGCTCTTCTTAACCGGCGCCATGGAGGTATACAAGGGGCCGGTCTGGCAGATTTTTGCCGGGATATTCGTTTCCGGTGGTTTCCTGTTCACCTTTGGGCAGTATGTGCCGAGTTGGGACAGCGCCTACTATCCGCTGATGATGAGCCAGAATATCAAATACCGGGAATACTTGAATTCCAAATGGTGGCTTATAGTAATTGCCACGGCGATCAGTACCATCCTGGCTGCATTTTACCTCTATTTCGGGTGGAAGGCCTATCTGGCAGTTGTGGTTGGCGCCATTTATAATATCGGGGTGAACTCCCATCTGGTACTCTGGGGCGGGGCCTATATTAAGACCCCCATAGACCTGACCACCAATAAAAAAGCGTTTGGGGATAAGCAGGCCTTCAATGCCAAAACCCTGCTGTTGACCATTCCGAAACTCCTTTTGCCCTTAGTGGTTTTTTGGGTAGGTAGTCTTATTTGGAACGAGACCGCAGGCTTTATAGCTGTCGCCCTTTGCGGGGTGATCGGATTTGCCTTCAAGGATCGGGTATTCCGCCTGATCGAAAAAATTTATAAGAAAGAAAAATACAAAACACTGCTGGCGTACAAGCAGGGAAAATAAACTAAAGTACAATGATACAAGTAGCTACTTTAAGCAAAGTTTACGGGAAGCAAACCGTATTGGATATTGAGTCACTGGAAATCCCGCAAGGCCAGAGTTTTGGGCTGGTGGGGAACAACGGCGCCGGGAAAACCACGCTTTTCAGTCTCTTGCTGGACCTGATCAAACCAAGTACCGGGGAGATCCGAAACCAAGATATTGTAGTTCAGCAAAGTGAGGGGTGGAAACCCTTCACCTCCGCCTTTATCGATGAGAGTTTTCTGATCGGATACCTGACGCCAGAGGAGTACTTCTACTTTATCGGGGAGCTGCGCGGTGCATCCAAGGCCGATGTCAATGCACTGCTTTCCGGCTTTGAAGACTTTTTCCATGGGGAAATCCTCGGCCAGCGCAAGTATTTACGCGATTTATCCAAGGGGAACCAGAAGAAAGTTGGTATTGTGGCGTCCTTTATCGGAAATCCCAAGGTAGTCATCCTCGATGAGCCTTTTGCCAACCTGGATCCTACCACCCAAATCCGCCTGAAGAAAATCATCAAGGAATTGGCGGCTAATCGAGAAGTTACTGTGCTGGTTTCCAGCCACGACCTGATGCACGTTACTGAGGTTTGCGAACGAATTGTGGTTCTTGAGAAGGGGAAAATTGTCCGGGATATTCAAACCACTCCGGAAACCCTGAAAGAACTGGAGCAATTCTTTGACAAGTCCGTAGCGCTATAAAGGCCCTGGAATCGTCCGTACCTGCGGAATTTATCCGTTAAAAAGCATACTAAATCCCGGGAATTCAAGTTAAGGTATCAAACGAACTTGAGGGAATCTTGAATTATTTAAGGGCTATTGGGGCTTGCCTGCTTATCGGGGCATTATTTTTTGCGAGTTGTTCTACGAAGAAAGATGCCTTCGTAAACCGCAACTGGCATGCCCTTACCACCAAGTATAATGTCCTTTATAACGGGGAGCTCGCCTTTGAAGCCGGGCGGGAACAACTCCGACAGGATTATCGCGATAACTACTGGGAAATCCTACCCGTGGAGCGGTTACAGGTCAGCGGCCAGGTAAAGCTGGATTCCGAGGACAACAACCCCAACTTTTTAAAAGCAGAGGAAAAGGCCACCAAGGCCATCCAGAAGCACAGCATGGAAATCGAGGATCGGGAGCGCAACCCGCAGACCGATGAAGCCTTTCTCCTGTTGGGCAAAGCGCGTTATTTCGATGAGCGCTACATCCCAGCAATTGAAGCCTTTAACTACATCCTGAGGAAATACCCCGATAGCGATAAGCTCAATGAAGCAACTATCTGGCGGGAGAAAACCAATATCCGCCTGGGGTATCCGGAACTGGCCATCAAAAATTTGAGGCGACTTTTCTATTTCGAAGAAGTCGAGGATCAGGATTACGCCGATGCCCGCGCCATAATGGGGCAGGCATTTCTGGACCTGAATGCCCCGGATTCTGCCCTGCGTGAGCTTAAAACCGCAGCTGCTTATGCCCGGAAAAAAGAGGAAAAGGCCCGTTACCTCTTCATTATCGGCCAACTCTACAATTCCCTGGACCACAAGGATAGCGCCAACCTCGTCTTTGACCGCATCATTGAGATGAACCGGAGAATACCCCGGGTGTATCTGGTAAATGCCCACTTAAAGAAGATCGATAATATTGAAATCAACCCGGAGAACCGGGATTTTGTGGAAGAATACCTGGAGGAACTGGTCGAAAACCGGGAGAATCGTCCGTTTTTGGATAAGATCCACCGGCAGCGCGCCCTGTTTTATGCCGATACCGACCGAGACAGCCTTTCTCTGGCTTCCTACGATAAAAGCCTTCGGGCTACCCAGCAAGACCGGGTTATCAACGCCTTGAACTACAATGACCTGGCCGATTATTATTTCGACGAAAACAGTTACCGCAATGCGGGAGCCTATTACGACAGCGTCTTACTGAACCTCGATGAAAATACCCGTAAGTTTCGGGCCATCACCAAAAAACGGGAGAACCTGGACGACGTGATCAAATATGAGGAAATCGTCCAGTATACCGACAGCGTACTCCGACTTTATGAAATGAGTCCGGAGAATCGAACGGCTTATTTTGAGCAATATGTAGATTCTTTAAAAGCTTTCGATGCCGCAGAGGCGGAAAAGAAGGAGCGTCGCGCCAGTGCCGGCTTTGAGGCCTTTGCCCAATCGAGCGGGGGCAAACAAAACAAGGGGAAATTCTACTTCTACAATATCACCAGCCTGGGATATGGTAAAACCGCCTTCCGCAACCAATGGGGGGAACGGCAGCTGGAAGACAACTGGCGTTGGAGTAATAAAGCCCGAACCATCCCCGACGAAGCTGTGGCAGGTACCGATGCGGCAGCCACAGGCAGCGAGGTAGTGCAGGATGAGCAGCGTTATTCGGTGGAGTATTACGTGAGTCAGATCCCGGAAGACCCGCTTGTGGCAGACAGTCTGCGCCAGGAGCGCAATTTTGCCAACTATCAACTGGGGATCATTTACAAAGAGAAATTCAAGGAGTTATTCCTTGCCGGAGGGAAATTGGAACTGGTCCTGCAACGAGATCCTCAGGAACGCCTGATCCTGCCCTCGAAGTACAATTTGCTCAAAATCTACGAGGAACTGGAGAGTCCGCTGGCCGCCGACATGCGCGAAGACATTATCAGAAATCATCCGGGCTCCCGATATGCAGCCATCCTCACCAATCCCGATATTCAGTTAGACGCCCTCGAAAACAGTCCCGACCGCCGCTATGCGGATCTGTATAAGGCCTACAGGGACCAGCAGTACTTGCAAGTGATTACGGGATCCGAGGAGAGCATAACCCAATTTACCGGGGATCCTATTGTGCCAAAGTTGGAATTGCTCAAGGCCAATGCCATCGGCAGGCTTCAGGGATTGCAGGAATTCAAGGAGGCCCTGAATTACCTCGCTTTGAATTACCCGAATACCGACGAAGGGAAAGAGGCGCAACAGATTGTAAGCGATCAGATACCACAAATGGAAGCCCTGGAACTCACCCCGGCACTCAGCGCTCCGGGAACGGCAAACTGGAAGGTCGTTTTCCCCTTTAAACGCGCCGATGACGAAACTGCTCAGAAGCTACGCGAACGGCTCGAGGAAGTCGTTAAAGACCTGAACTATAAGAATGCTGTTTCCAAGGACATTTATAACCTGGAAGACCAGTTTGTGGTAGTCCATGGCTTCCGCTCCAAGGACTTCGCTCTGGGCTTCGCAGAGCTTATAAAAAAGAACAAAGATTACCGGATTGATAATGAGAATTTTGTAATTTTATCTTCCAACTATAAAGTGGTGCAAATCCACAAGAACCTGCAGGATTATCTGCGGCAGGTTCAAACCCCAAAACCATAACGAGAATGTTTTCAGACAACAAAAAACCTAGAGCTATGAGCGAGATCGGCGGGCAACCAAATCGTATTGAGAAGAATACGAAAATCAAGGGCGACATTATTTCAGAGGCGGACTTCCGCATCGACGGGAAGTTGGACGGCAATGTAAAAACTTCGGGAAAAGTCGTCATCGGAAAGGATGGCTACATCCATGGAAAAGTAGAATGTGTAAACGCAGACATCGAGGGCAATTTTAATGGGGAATTACTGGTTTCCGATTTGCTTACCCTGAAAAGCTCTGCCGTTATTGAAGGAACAGTGCAGGTGAGCAAGCTGGCCGTAGAGCCAGGAGCGACATTCAATGCCTCCTGTAGCATGAAGGGTAAAGGAGCTCCGGCTGCCCCTTCCAACATGGGAATAAAATCTGAGCAGGTACGCAACACCGATGCCGGACGAGTCAAAGCTTCCTGATTCAGACCAACCGAAAAAAGATTCCACATCTTCGGGGAAAACACTGCGCAATGTAGCCGTGCTCTCCGGTATTGGAATCGAAATGGGCGTAATTATCTATTTAGCTGCACGAGGTGGTATGTGGCTCGATAATCATTATCAAACCGAAAAGCGCCTATTTACTGCTTGCTGCGTTTTACTGGGGGTTGGCATTTCGCTATGGGTAGTCCTCAAACAGTTGAGACGATTCAATACATAAATGAAATCCCTGCCTTTCCTCCTTAGATATACCCTGAGCCTGATTTTGGTGCTCGGTATTGCTTTCTGGGTACACACCACATGGCGATCATCGATCGGACTTACTTCGCTGGGAGATTTGTTGGTGCCGTCTTATCTTATCCAGGCAGCTTTGGCCCTGGGCATAGTAGCCGTACTCTATTTGTTGCGCCAACGGTTTAAAAATCTCCTGGGCTTTCTGTTTATCGCGGGAAGTTTGCTAAAATTCTTGTTCTTTTTCCTGTACTTCTATCCCCCCTACAAGGCAGACGGTCAGTTGGACGGAAGCGAGTTCGCAGCCTTTTTTGTTCCTTACGGCATTAGCCTTGTTTTAGAGACCGTTTTTGCAGCCCAAATGCTTCGTAGGCTTGAAAAAGATGACGAGGCCGGAAACGCGGTCTAAAGCCCTAAAATAAAACCCAATTGCTTTTTTCTTTTTAGAGGAATAGCTTACATTTGCAGCGATTTTCAGCGACCCCAAGAAAAGAGCACTATGCGAATGATCTTTCTGAGTAGAATTCTGGCCGTTTTTGCCCTGATTTTTACCTCTGTACTGTCGGCTAAAGATGCCGAGCCTTCAAATGGGGAGACCAAGGAAGGGATTAAGGCCGAGATAGACGCCTATATTGAGCACCACCTTCAGGATTCTCACGACTTCAACTTGTATTCCTACACCAATGATGCTGGCGAGAAAGTCCACGTTGGATTTCCGCTTCCGGTTATTCTTTGGGACGACGGATTAAAAGTGTTTTCTTCTTCTAAATTCCACCACGGCGAGACAGTTGCCGAAGTAGACGGCAATTATTACGTACTGCACCACGCGAAAATCTACAAGACGAATGCCGCCGGGGATCTTACTTATGATGAGGCACACCATCCGACAAATGCCAAGCCTTTGGATTTGTCGATTACCAAAAGTGTCTTTATGATGATTATTACCGGACTCCTGCTTCTGTGGTTGTTCGGAAGCCTGGCCCGCAGTTATGCAAAACATGGCGCCATTCCTAAAGGTCTGGGACGCTTGTTTGAGCCTATCGTATTATATGTCCGGGACGATATCGCCATTGCAAACATCGGCGAGAAGAAATACAAGCGGTACATGCCATTCCTGCTTACGGTATTCTTCTTTATCTGGTTCCTGAATATGTTTGGACTTACCCCGCTGGGGGTTAACGTAACTGGAAATATTGCAGTTACCACAGCCCTGGCTATCCTGGTTTTCCTCCTGACCAATTTTACAGGAACGAAGGATTACTGGAAACACATTTTTGATCCCTTAGGAGATGGAATGCCCTGGTATGGGAAAGCCATCATCTATATTATTCTGGTCCCGATTGAAATCCTCGGGATCTTTATCAAGCCGTTTGCCCTACTGATTCGTCTTTATGCAAACATGACTGCAGGTCACGTGGTACTGATGAGCCTTATCGGATTGATATTCATATTTAAGAGTTGGATAGGGGGACCTTTGTCATTTGGACTTAGTTTCGCCATTTCACTGATCGAGGTCCTGGTGGCCTTGTTACAAGCGTACATATTTACAATGCTGGCGGCGCTTTACTTTGGCTTTGCCTCAGAAGAGCACGAGCATGACCACGATCACGATGAAGCCGAATTGGCCCATTCGTAATCGGATTTTTGAATTAGGATTGTTTAATTTTTAATATATAGTTTATGGAAATTCCAAGTGTAATAGGTGCAGGTCTGGCTGTAATTGGAGCTGGTATCGGTATCGGAATGATCGGTGGACGCGCCATGGAGGCGATTGCCCGTCAGCCCGAAGCCTATGGGAAAATTCAAACAGCGATGCTGATTGCAGCGGCGCTTATTGAAGGTATTGGTTTCGCTGCGATTTTCGCAGGGTAATTCACTACGAAAAAGACGTCAGCCCCAACGGTTGGTTGGGGTTGCCGTTTTAACGGAATCCATAATAGATAGTAAAACATGGAAAAGTTAATCAACGAATTTTCGGCTGGTCTATTCTTCTGGCAACTCATACTCTTTGTTCTGCTGCTGCTTTTGCTTCGGAAATTTGCCTGGAAGCCAATATTGAATGCAGTCAATGAGCGGGAGGAAGGAATTAAGAATGCCCTTGCCGCAGCGGAGGACGCTAAAAAAGAGATGCAGAATGTTACTGCAGACAGCGAGAAGCTGCTTCGCGAAGCTCGTGCTGAGCGCGAGACAATGCTCAAGGAAGCCCGCGAAATAAAAGATAAAATGATCGCAGATGCCAAAGCCCAGGCCCAGGCAGAAGGCGACAAAATTGTTGCTGCCGCTCAGCAGAGCATCGAAGGCGAGAAGAAAGCAGCAATTGCCGATATCAAGAATCAGGTTGCTGAATTGTCAGTAGAGATTGCTGAAAAAGTCCTCCGCAACGAGTTGGACAATAAAAACAAGCAATTAAAGCTGGTCGACGATTTGGTAAGCAACATCAAACTCAAGTAAATCATGAGCGAAACACTAGCTGCATACCGCTACGCCAAGGCCGTTATGGACCTGGCTGTGGAATCCAAGCAGGCCGATGCCCTGGAGAAGGATATGCGCCAGGTTCGCGAGGCGATTGCCGAGAGTGAAGACCTGCGGGACCTCCTTGGGAATCCGGTGGTGAATACTGCCGAAAAACTCAAAGCGCTCAAAGCTGTCTTTGCCGGTGCAAAGCCCATGACCCAAAAATTATTCGACGTCCTTGGGGAGAACAAACGGATCGGCTTGCTCGATACCGTTGCCCATCAGTTCATTTTGCTCTACGAGAAAATGCAGGGACAGGACGTAGCTCTGGTAACGACTGCAGTTCCGCTGAGCGCGGCGCAGGAAAAGAGCATCCTCAGTCAATTAAAGAAAATTACAGGCAAGGAAACGAGCCTTAAAAACGAGGTGGATCCTGAATTAATCGGAGGCTTTGTACTCCGGGTAGGCGATCTGGAATACAACGCCAGTGTTGCCGGGAAACTGGACCACCTGAAAAGAGAATTAATTAAGCGATAAAAATGGCAGGAATTAAGGCCGCTGAAGTTTCAGCAATTTTAAAGAAGCAGTTATCCGGATTTGAAGGAACCGCTACCCTGGACGAAGTAGGAACCGTACTTCAGGTTGGTGACGGTATTGCCCGCGTTTACGGACTTTCCAATGCACAATACGGCGAGCTCGTAGAGTTCGACGGAGGCCTGGAAGGAATTGTACTGAACCTGGAGGAAGACAACGTTGGGGTTGTACTGCTCGGACCATCCAAAGAAGTTGTGGAAGGTGCCAGCGTAAAACGTACCCAGCGCATTGCTTCGATCAATGTCGGTGAAGGAATCGTAGGTCGTGTTGTAGACACCCTGGGTAACCCCATCGATGGTAAAGGTGCCATTGCCGGAGAAACTTTCGAAATGCCTCTGGAGCGCAAGGCCCCTGGAGTAATATATCGTCAGCCAGTAAACGAGCCCCTACAAACCGGGGTAAAAGCGGTCGACGCCATGATTCCGATCGGTCGTGGGCAGCGTGAGCTGGTTATTGGAGACCGTCAGACAGGTAAGACTACCGTTTGTATCGATACCATTATTAACCAGAAGGAGTTCTACGATGCCGGGGAACCGGTATACTGTATTTATGTTGCAATAGGACAGAAAGCCTCTACCGTTGCCGCTATCGCCAAGACCTTGGAAGACAAAGGTGCCCTTGCGTATACTACTATCGTAGCTGCGAATGCTTCCGACCCTGCCCCAATGCAGGTGTACGCTCCCTTTGCCGGAGCGGCGATCGGGGAATACTTCCGCGACACCGGACGTCCTGCACTGATCGTATATGATGATTTGAGCAAGCAGGCGGTTGCATACCGTGAGGTATCCCTGCTGCTGCGTCGTCCACCGGGGCGTGAGGCCTATCCTGGAGACGTATTCTACCTTCACTCCCGTCTGTTGGAGCGTGCTGCAAAAGTTATCAATGACGATAGCATTGCCGCAGAAATGAACGACCTGCCGGAGACTCTGAAGAAAAAGGTTAAAGGAGGAGGATCACTTACCGCACTTCCAATTATCGAAACCCAGGCGGGTGACGTATCTGCCTATATTCCGACCAACGTAATTTCCATTACCGATGGTCAGATCTTCCTGGAGCAGGACCTCTTTAACCAGGGGGTTCGCCCTGCGATTAACGTGGGTATTTCGGTATCCCGTGTTGGAGGATCTGCACAGATTAAATCCATGAAGAAAGTGGCCGGTACGCTGAAACTCGACCAGGCGCAGTTCCGTGAACTCGAAGCCTTTGCCAAGTTCGGATCTGACCTGGATGCCGCTACCCTGAACGTCATTGAAAAAGGACGTCGTAACGTGGAGATTCTGAAGCAGGCACAAGGAGATCCTTTTACGGTAGAAGATCAGGTTGCGATTATTTATGCCGGTTCCAAGAACCTGCTTCGCGACGTACCCGTAGATAAGGTGAAGGAATTTGAGGCCGACTATCTGGAATTCCTTGGAGCTAAGCACCGGGATGTTCTCGATGCCCTCAAGGCCGGGAAACTGACCGACGAAGTAACCGATACCCTGACCGCTGTTTGTAAGGACCTCGCCAGCAAGTACCAGGCGTAAGTTCTCAAAGCACAAAGGTTTAACCGGTAATAATTAAGCGCAAAGCAATATGGCAAACTTAAAGGAAATACGCAGCAGAATCTCCTCGGTGTCCTCCACCATGCAGATCACTTCTGCCATGAAAATGGTTTCCGCCGCAAAGCTTAAAAAAGCGCAGGATGCGATAACCGCAATGCGGCCGTATGCCGATAAGCTTACGGAGTTATTGCAGAGTTTGAGCGCCAATCTCGACGGAGACAGTAGCAGCCAGTATGCCGTAAACCGCGAGGTGCGCCGTGTGCTTGTAGTGCCTGTTTCCTCTAACAGGGGATTGTGCGGTGCCTTCAACTCAAATATTATCAAGCAGAGTGTTGCGCTGGTACAGGGCAAGTATGGAGATTGTGAGGTGGAATTCCTGACTATTGGAAAGAAAGCCCACGATATCCTGGCCAAAAGGCATACCATCGTTGCTGACCACAGTAGCGTTTTTGACGACTTGACATTTGAAGCGGTAGCCGCAATTGCCGAGGAACTCATGGAGCATTTTGCCAGTGGGAATTACGACAGAATTGAACTGGTTTATAACAAGTTCAAGAATGCCGCCACGCAAATCGTAATGACGGAACAATTCCTCCCTATTGAGCCAGCAGCCGATGCCGATCAGACGCCTGCCGATTATATTTTCGAACCTTCCGAGGCCGAAATCGTAGAGCAGTTGATCCCAAAATCCCTGCGCACCCAGTTGTATAAAGCCGTTCGGGACTCCTTTGCCAGTGAGCACGGGGCGCGAATGACTGCAATGCACAAAGCCACGGATAATGCAGGAGAGCTGAAAGAACAGCTTACCCTGACCTACAACAAAGCGCGTCAGGCAGCGATCACCAACGAGATCCTCGAGATCGTGGGAGGAGCAGAAGCTTTGAACGGATAGTAAAATCCGAAATCCCTGAAACAGGGAATCGACATAAATTTGAAAACCCGGAGCACAGGCTCCGGGTTTTTTTATGCCTTAAATAATTTCGGGATGTAACATTTTCCAAGCTGTGGTTTCAAAAGGGGGAATTAAAAATCATAAACCATGAAAATTCGATTGACCCTTCTTACTTGTTTCCTGATTGCAGGGCTGAATGCCCAATCCAGCTCCTTTAAAGCTGAAGTTACCGGTAGCGGTCCTCCCATTGTCCTGATCCCGGGATTTACCTGCGGCGCTTCCGTATGGGATACCACGGTCCAGGCACTTTCTTCCAAATACCAATGCCATGTACTAACCCTGGCGGGCTTCGATGGGCAGCCTCCTATTGAGTTTCCGTGGTTGCCCCAGATAAAGGACGATCTCAAAACCTACTTAGCAGCTAACGAGCTCGAGAATCCCGTAGTTATCGGGCATAGTTTGGGCGGGACCCTGGGCCTCTGGTTGGCCGCTGATGGGGTAGGGCTGTCCAGGCTTATCATTGTAGATGCGCTTCCTGCAGCAGGCGCCCTGATGATTCCTAATTTTGATCCCGATCAACTCGCTTACGACAGCCCCTGGAACAACCAGCTCCTGCAAATGGACGAGCAACAGTTTGCCGCTATGGCCGGCCAGATGGCGAGTGGAATGAGCGCTAACCCTGAGGTTCACGGCCAATTGAAAGATTGGATAATCGAAGCCGATCGGAAGACTTATGTATATGGGTATACGGATTATCTGAAACTCGATTTAAGGGAAGCCCTGGAGCAGATATCTATTCCGGTGGATATCCTGGCGGCCACCCTGCCGTTCGGGGAAGACACGGCGCGGCAAAACTACGAGCAGCAGTACGCCAAACTACAGGACTATCGCCTTACTTTTATAGCTGATAGCTCCCATTTTATCATGTACGACCAACCGGAAGCCTTTCAGCAAAACCTCAAGAGCATCCTCAACTACTAATTCATGGACCGCACGGAATTCAACGAGCTCTATCAGGCCGAATACATTCGGATTCGCCGAATATGCCTGGGATATGCCGGCGGGGACGACAGTGTGGCCGATGAACTGACCCAACAGGTATTTATCGCGGTCTGGGAAAACCTTCCGAAGTTTCGGGGAGACAGCCAGCTCGCCACTTGGATGTATCGAATTGCTGTGAATACCTGCTTGAACTACCTGCGGAAAGTCCGGCGACAACGCGAAGTACGCCTGGAGCCGGAATTTCTCAAGGATTCAGCCTCGGAAGGCGAGCCTTCTTCAGAAACGGATCAGCTGCGGCAACGCCAATTACAGTGGTTGTATCGCATGATTCAGGAGCTGACCCCTATGAACCGAACAATAATATTGCTAGAACTGGAAGGACTGCCTCAAAAGGAAATCGCCAGTATTTCCGGGGTTTCACACACAGCTGTGAGAACCAGGCTCCACCGGATAAAAGCAGACCTTCAAAAACGTATGCAACATGAAAAATTTTGATGATTTACAGTCTTCCTGGCAAGAGCAGGAGCAACCTGGCCCCAAAAAAGAGGGGGTAAAATCCATACAGGATAAGGTGGGTAATTTACGACGGTCTTACGTCAGCACCCTGCTCATCCTAACGGCTACCCTGGTGGGGATTGCTATTTTCTTTTACTACTTCGGGGTACGGCTCAACGGCCCGATTCCAACACCTGTCCTCCTGATGACCGGGGCCCTCGCGATTCGTATAGCAGCCGAGCTCTTCGGTAAAATTGAGTTAAAGAAGATCAACCCCGGCCAAAGCGCAATAGCCTATAGGGGTCGCCTGAGGCGATTTTATAGCCAGCGCAGATGGGTTCACCTGCTGCTGACACCGTTGTCCTTGCTGGCTTACTGCTATGGTTTTATCTTATTGATTCCCTTTTTTAAAGATGAGGTATCCCGCGGGTTTTACCTGTACATCATTATTTCCGGAATCGTTTTCCTGCTATTGCTCAGCTGGATAATAATCCGACAGGCCCGGGAAGAACTGTCCTTACTCAGATCAATGGAAAAGGAGCAGCAGGGGGAAGAGCACCTGAAGGACTGAAGTGCATCCTTCCGACAGTAGAATACCTTCCAAAATATTTAGAATTACCCGGGCAAGCTGCCCGGGTTTTGTTTTTGGCATCACTTTTGGATAGCTTTAATAAAGCTTTGAACCATGAATTTCGGAATTGATCATAAGAGCCTTGCCCTGCTGGCCATGATTTTAGGACTTGCGAGCTGTGCCTCCCAGAACGCCCTGGTCCAGGACCCGCCATTTTCGGTGTCCGAACCTCAGGTGGTATACTGGACTGCGGGTCGCGAAAGAGGGGGTAGCGGTATGGAACTAAGCATGCGCTGGAATCCCCATGAGCCATTAGCTTATGGCCTGGACACGCTCTATTTCAGGGGTCAGGCCTTGATTCCCACAATCCAGGATACCGAAACCGGGATGCGATTGACTGTTTCCGCGGAGAATCCTTCGCGTGCAAAACCGGATATGATCATGGATGCCGATTCCCGGAAAGAAGTGGGAAACCAGCCTCCAATGCCGTTAGATTCCGAGGTAAGTATTCCTTTTGAACTAAAAGCGGATGAAGCCATCCTTGTCTATCACAGAAAATCAGACGGGGAACGATTTTATTACAGGATTTCCGGTATTAAGGAAAAACCCGGCCGAATTCCTCCTTCGCGTCAATAAGACAAACCCCGGCAGGCTTCCCGCTTCGAATACTATCAAGACGGCTCGTATAACTTTGCCGAAACACCCCTAAATGCCTAATTTAGGTGCAGATCTAACACGCGCTGCGGTTGAAGCTTTTTCAGAAACTTTTCCGGCAAACATTTATCTATGGCCTCGCCACTGTCTTGCCGCGGATGCTTTCCTTCCTGCTTGTTCCCCTGTATACGGCGGTAATGCCACCGGAACCTTATGGCGAACTCTCCCTGGTTTTTGTCTGGTTTGCCATTTTTAATGTCATCCTGGCCTATGGGATGGAAACCGCATTCTTTCGCTTTTTCAATAAAGAAAACGATTCGGAGAAGGTGCTGACAACCTCATTATTGGCCCTGACAGGATCCACGCTGCTCTTCGCCTTACTGGCCTTTTTGGTAAGAGCCCCTCTGAGTGATTTCCTGAACTTTGACCCTTTATATTTTGGATATTTCATTGTGATCCTGGCCCTGGATGCCCTGGTAATCATTCCATTTGCCCGGCTTCGGGCCGAGGAAAAACCAGGGATCTACGCGATGGTTAAACTGGCCAACGTCAGTGTTAACATCGGCTTTAACCTGTTCTTCCTCCTGGCGCTACCTAAGTTGGCGGCCGAGGATCCACAAGGGCTTTGGGGAAGCCTGTATCAGCCTAATTACGAGATCAATTACATCCTGATTTCCATGGTAATCGCCAGTGGGATTACCTTGCTTATTCTAAGCGGGAATTATCTCCGCCGGCAATGGGTATTCGATCAGGCGTTACTCCGGCGGATGCTGCGCTATGGTTTCCCGGTCATGATTGCCGGCATTGCCTTCACCATCAACGAAGTTTTTGACAAATACCTCCTGAGCGAACTCCTTCCTTCCGATATCGCCAAGGCAGAAATGGGAAAGTATGCAGCTTGTTACAAACTGGCGATGTTCATGACCTTATTCGCTACGGCATTCCGACTGGGGATTGAACCTTTCTTTTTCAGCCATGCAAATTCTGAGAATCCCAGACGTGCCTACGCCCAGATCACGAATTATTTCGTAATCCTGGGCAGCGTTATTTTCCTGGCCGTAGTAGTCTTTGCCGACGTGCTCAAAGTGCTCTTCGTTCGTGACGAGGCCTATTGGGATGCGATGTCGGTGGTTCCCATCCTGCTTTTGGCAAGTTTTTTCCTCGGGGTATATCACAATTTGTCGGTTTGGTATAAGGTAACCGACCGAACCCGGTATGGAGCCCTGATATCCCTGGTGGGTGCCGCACTTACCATTGCGATAAACCTGATTTTTATACCCGAATACGGTTATTTTGCTTCGGCCTGGGCTACTCTTGCCGCGTATGGCAGTATGATGCTGTTGTCCTTTGCCCTGGGCAAACGCTTATATCCCATTCCCTACAACCTGCGTAAAATAGGCTTCTATCTGGGGCTATCCGTCTTGTTTGCAGCCCTTTCCTTTTACGTATTTAACAGAAACTTGGTAGTAGGCCTGGGACTACTTTTACTATTTTTGGGATTGGTATATCGCATGGAAAAAGAAGTCCTGCTCAAGTTAATTCGATCTAAATGAAGGTAAGGATCATCAATAAATCCGGATTTCCGCTTCCGGAATACCAAACCGCGGATTCTGCTGGGATGGATCTCAAAGCAGTATTGGAGGCGCCCGTTGTCTTAAAACCTCTGGAGCGAAAACTTATCAAAACCGGCCTTTTTATTGAGCTTCCCGGAGGATATGAGGCGCAGATCAGGCCCCGTAGTGGTCTGGCATATAAGCAGGGGATCACCGTTCTCAACAGCCCCGGGACCATCGATGCCGATTACCGGGGAGAAATTGGTGTGATTCTTGTGAACTTAAGTCAGGAGGAAGTACAAATAGCTCCTGGGGAGCGTATCGCACAAATGGTTATCGCCCGATACGAACAGGCGCAATGGGAACCGGTAGCGATTCTGGAGGAAAGCTCTCGGGGAGCCGGGGGTTTTGGCAGTACAGGAAAGCAATAAGCAGTACAGGAAAGCAAGAATTTTCACGTGAAAAAGAAGATAACAGCCTGGTGCACGGCCGTTTTGTTTCTTCTGGCAGGTAATTTACCAGCTCAGGAGGAGCAACCCAGTGCTGAACTTTTCCTCGAATCGTACACCGATCTGTTCCAGGAAAAATTCTTTGAAGCCCTGAAACAACGCGGGATCGAAAATTATGATCGCGCGGAGGCGCTCTTACTGGAGTGTAAACAAATGCAGCCCGACAATCCGGTGGTCGATCATGAATTAGGGAAGGCCTTATACCACCAGCAGCAGTACGCAGCCGCGGAACCCTATGCCATTGCAGCGGTCAACAGGGCGCCATCGGAATACTGGTATCTGCACTCACTAATGGAGATCTTATCGGCATCTTATAAAACCGAAGCCTCCCTGGACGGGGTTATTGCGCTGGACATGCCCGACATTCGACTGAATCTCGGCAAATGGTATTTGCAACGTGCAAAGGGAACCAAAGCGCTCGAGTACTTGGAGGATTTGCCGCAAACTACCCAAATACGAGTGTTACAGGAGAAAGCGCGCACGCTTACGGCCCTTTCGGCTGGAAATAGTAACCCGGCAGCGGCCCAGCCTAATAATGGTGTAAATGCAGCCAACAACAATACGGCAGATCAGCTAACGAATTATCGCATTCAACTCACGAAAAAGCTTGGGGAAGGTTTTTGGGAGGATGCCCTTGAGATAGCCATGGAGGCCGTGGAATCCTATCCCTTGCAACCCGACTTTTATCTGGGGATGGGCCAGTCGCTGGCCGGTATGGGCCAGTATTCCAGGGCAATTGACCGCTTGAAAGAAGGAGAAATCCTCCTGCTGGGCTCCGATGGAATAGCTCAGGAATTTTATAAGACCTTTGTGCAGGTATACACGGCGATGGGAAATAGTGAGAAGGCCGCGTTTTACGCTAAAAAATTAAATCCTCAAGGCGAATGAAAAGGTTTAATAAAGCCGTTATGATAGTTGCTTCCCTGCTGGTTCTGGCGGGTTGCCGCTCCAAAGCTATTCTTGGCGGAACGGAGGTAAACCAGGCATTGAGTGCCAAGCAGGTGGTCCGGAACCACAGTACCGGGGCTACGGATTTCCAGTTTCTCAGCGGTAAGTTGGGGATTGATTATTCCGATGGGAAGGAATCCTCAAGTGTCTCCGTAAGCCTGCGGATGAAAAAGGACGAGATTATCTGGCTGAGTGCTCCCCTGGGAGTGGTCAAGGTCTATATCACCCCTACCCGGGTTTCCTACTACAACAAATTGCAGAACGAGTACTTCGATGGCGACTTTGAATTCCTAAGTGGCTTTTTGGGTACTGAAATAGATTTTCCAAAACTTCAGAACCTCTTGCTGGGCCAGGCGATTGTTGATCTGGGGGACGGGAAATATGAACTCGATTTTACTTCGGAGGCCTACCGCTTAACCCCCAGAAACGCCGATGTATTTTCGAAAATGATGTTTCTGGTCGAGCCCCAGAACTTTAAACTGGCCGCCCAAATGCTGGCCCAACCCATGCAAAAACGGGCCATGGAGGTACAGTACAAAAGCTACCAGAAAGTAGCTACCGAGGTATTGCCGCAAGCGGTAGCCATAGATGCCGTATCCGAATCGGGGACGGTCTCCATAGCCATAGACTACCGGCAGTTAGAATTGAATCGGGAATTGCGGTTCCCCTACCGAATTCCTAACGGATATACCGACATTTCTGCAGAATGAGCACTGGAAAGGGTGTCATAGTATTCTTGGTGACCGGGTTCTTACTATTCCTGGGCACTACCGACTCCCTGTATGCCCAGCAAAAAGAACAGCAAGCGCTGGAGGCGAAAAAGCAACAACTCGAACGTGAGATCCGGGAGGTGAACCGTTTGTTGTTTGCAGAACGCAAGCAAAAGGGAAGCGTCCTGGATCAGATGGAAGCCCTGGACCAGAAGATTAGCCGACAACAACAGCTCATCCGCATCACCAATCAGCAATCCAACCTGCTCAATCGCCGGATCAATGCGAACATTCGCAACATCAGCACGCTCAGGGAGGAACTCGAGCATTTGAAGGCCGATTATGCGGCCATGATTCGCAAATCCTACCAGAATCGATCCAAGCAGAACAGAATGCTCTTTCTGCTTTCCTCCGAAAGCTGGAGCCAGGCCTACAAGCGGCTGGAGTACATGAAGCAATACACCCAGTTCCGCAAGGAGCAGGGGATGGAAATTCAGGCGAAAACCGATACACTAACTCGCTTAAACCAGGAACTGACCCGCCAGCGCAAAGAAAAAGAGTTGCTGATTGCACAGAATCGAAGGGCAAGGGATCAAATGATGGCTGAGGTGGGTCGGCAGAAGGAATTATTGAAATCGATCCGGCAGAACGAAAGCGCTTATACTGCCCGAATCGAAGAAAAACAAAAGGAAGCCCGTGAAATAGACCGTCAGATAGATCGTCTGATCCGTTCGGCCATTGCGGCTTCGAACCGCAGCAGTACTTCCCGCTCGAATAGTGCTGCCCGTTTTGCCCTGACCCCGGAAGCCAGTATAGTAGCCAGTAATTTTTCGGCCGCTAAGGGTAAATTGATCTGGCCTGTAGAGAAAGGCATTAAAAAACAGGGCTTTGGAATCTATGCAGATGCGGTTTATCCCGGAATCAAGCACCAGAGCAATGGGGTTATTATTGCTACAGACCAGGGAGCCCGGGCCCGGGCTGTTTTTGAAGGGGAGGTCATAGCCATCCTCGCTGTACCCGGGGGCAATAAAGGGGTACAGATAAAGCACGGGAATTTTATCAGTACCTACTACAACCTTTCTGAACTCTATGTAAAGAAGGGCGATAAAGTAAAGGCCAAAGAGGAGCTGGGCACTATACATACCAATCGGTCTAATGGACTAACACAACTGAAATTTTATCTATACCGGGACGTAACACGCTTGAATCCAGAGGAATGGATATTTCAACTATAAAATATAACGATGAGTACAATAACTGATTTACAGGGGTCTTTTACCTTAAACAACGGGGTCGAAATGCCCTATTTTGGTCTGGGCGTGTATCTGGCCGAGACCGGGGGAGAGGTGGAACAGGCCGTGCATTGGGCTTTGGAGGCGGGCTATCGCCATATCGATACCGCCAGTATTTACCGGAACGAAGCGGGAGTAGGCAAGGCCCTTTCTGAAAGCAATGTCCCCCGCGATGAGGTCTTCATCACCACTAAAGTCTGGAATGCCGACCAGGGATTTCAAAGTACCCTGGATGCATTTCAAGCTAGCATGGACCGACTTCAGTTAGATTATCTGGACTTGTACCTTATTCACTGGCCCGTAGCCGGGAAATACAAGGAAACCTGGAAGGCCCTGGAACAGCTTTATCGCGATGGGAAAGTCCGGGCAATTGGCGTGAGCAACTTCATGATCCAGCATCTCAAAGACGTAATGGACGGCGCTGAGGTAGTTCCCATGGTAAATCAGATGGAATTCCACCCGTATCTCATACGCACCGATCTCCGGGAATTTTGCCAGCAGCATCACATTCAATATGAAGCCTGGTCCCCCCTCATGCAAGGGAAGGCATTTGACTTGCCTGAATTGAAGGCACTAGCAGACAAATACGGGAAAAACATCGCCCAGGTATTACTGCGATGGGATCTGCAAAAAGGAGTGATTACCATTCCAAAATCCACCAAACAGCATCGGATTGTAGCGAACAGCGACATTTTTGATTTCGAAATTTCCCCGGAAGATGTAGCCCAACTCGATGCTATGGACCGGGATCAGCGGTTTGGACCGGATCCGGATAATTTCGACTTCTAAACACTTGAAGGAACTACCCCGAATGGGTTAGTCCATGAATAATGCCTTGAGTTCTGTGGCATCGTGAGGCTTCATTTTGCCTGCTAGGACCAGGCTGAGCTGCTTTCTTCTCAGGGCAGCTTCGAAACGCTCTTTTTCCAGTTGGGTTTCTGGAACCAATGGGGGAACTTCGGTAGGAACACCGGCGTCGTCTACGGCAACAAAGGTATAAATGGCTTCATTTGCTTTGGTGCGCTCCCCACTGAAGCGATCTTCCATCCAAACGTCGATAAAAACCTCCATGGAAGTTCGAAAGGTGCGGGAAATGGCAGCTTCTATGGTGACTACGCTTCCCAGTGGAACTGAACGATTGAAAGCGACATGGTTCACTGAAGCCGTTACCGTAATGCGACGACTATGGCGTCGGGCAGCAATACTGGCTGCGCGGTCCATTCGGGCCAATAGTTCTCCCCCGAAAAGGTTATTCAGTGGGTTGGTTTCGCTGGGCAATACCAAATCGGTCATTACCGTACGGGAATCGCTCGGAGTTTTCGCTTTCATACTGAAAATTTGGGCAAAGATACGCCTTACTATCGTTGCGAGAGCAACCAGGCGTCCTGGGATACTTGCTGCTTTATTTCCTTAAGCTTCTCGAGGGCTTCTTCGGCCTCGACGTAAGAACCATAAGCCACCTGGTGAAGCCCGTAAGCATTCTCACCAATATAACGGGCGTCAAAACCACGGCGTTTTAATTGGCGGATTTTCTTTTCGGCATTCGCCCGAACGCGGAATGCGCCGGCAATAATGTGGTGCCTTGCTTCGAAAATTTCAGGTGCCGGTGCTTCCTCCTGAACAACCTCCAGCGTTAAAGTGGGAAGTTCCAGGGGATTATTGGAAAAGAAAGTAGCTTCCTGAATTTGGCGGGTTACCTCTTTCTGGGCCTCGGCGCGCACCTGGGCGTCATTTACTTTAAAGTCCTGGTTAAACGTATAGGCCGACACCCCTGCGGTTAGGGCCAGCAAAGCGATAGCGGCATATTTAAACACAGGATGAAGCCCCACAATCTTGCGGCGCTCTGGTGTAAAGGTAAATGGGATGCGTTGCTCCACCTCAGCAACCTCTTCCTTCAGGACCTCGCGGATAACCGGATTCGCCCGAACGGGACTGAGTCCGAAAGAAGCCGTTAGGAAGTTATTTTTCTCCTCGGGCTCAAACAGCAATTTCCCTTCCCCGTTTCTGCGGAATATTCCCAATGGGAACATGCGCAAAGTCCCTTCCCTTCTCAGGGTCCGGGACCAAAGGCTGGCCAGTTGCTCCAGCTCTGCGAGAACTTCCTCGTAGGTCTTGCCCTCTTCCCTGGCGATATGAGAGACCAGGAGTCCGTCATTGGTCTGGAGTTGGCTGTTGAAGGATACCGTTTTCGAGGGTGGAAAGAAGGTATTGCTATCGGCTTGCAGGAAGGCCGGTTTAATTTGTGTGAGGAACGCACCAAAAGAAGGCACCACCACGCATTGGTAGCGGTACAATAGAGCTTCTATGTGTTGCGCGGCGTTCATCAACACAAATATGGGAAAATTTTAAGGCTATTTGCAAACCGCACGGGGCTCAATTATTAACAGATTCTTTACATCCAACGCTTCAAAATGAAATTAAGTGCTTGATAAACAAATTATTGCGCTAATCAGGCTAAGTTTAATCCCGGGTATAGGCCCCGTAAGCAGCCGAAAATTCCTCCAATATTTTGACAGACCAGCCGCGATTTTTTCCGGTGAATGGCCTCAGGAGCTCCCCAGGCTTTCAGAGCGGCTACAAGAATCCCTGGCCATGGATCAGTACCTCAAACAGGCCGAAAGGTACTACAACCGGGCCCTCAAGCTTGGGATAACTGTGATTTCCTATGAGCACCAAGAGTACCCGGACTATCTGAACCAATGCCCGGATGCGCCCCTTGTGTTGTATTGCAAGGGAAAGATTCAGGCCAATGCCAGCCCGGGCCTGGCCGTAGTTGGAACCCGTAGTATGACTCCTTATGGACGGGATTTCTGCAGGGAGTTTATTCAGGAGCTTCAACGGCATAATCCCATTATCATTAGTGGCCTGGCCTATGGGGTGGATATTTGCGGCCAACGGGCAGCCCTTAAAAGTGGGTTGCAGACTATAGCCTGCCTGGCACACGGATTGGACTGCATTTACCCCAGTGCGCACCAGGCCGATGCCCTGGCTATAATGAATCAGGGGGGGCTTATTTCGGAATTTCCTCCTGGAATTCGGCCCAGGCCGGAGTATTTTCTCCGCAGGAATCGCTTAATCGCTGGGATGGCGCAGGCCACAGTGGTCATTGAAACGGGGGATCAGGGTGGGAGCCTGGTCACTGCAGACTACGCCCTGGGGTATCACCGGGAGGTATTTGCCGTTCCGGGGCGATTGAGCGATCCAATGAGCGCCGGATGCAATCGATTGATCTCCCAGCAGCGCGCACAACTCTTGAGAAGCGCCGGAGAACTGGCAGTAGCCTTAAATTGGAAGTCATCGCTTCAGGAAAAAGCTCCATTAACCGAATCCATTCCAAATAGTGAGGCGAGCTTTCCGGCCGGTTGGTCGCGTTCCCGGGTCGCAATCGCCACCTTCCTGCGAGACCGGCAAAAGTGCCAGATCGATGCGCTCTTGATCGCCACTAAAATTCCCCCCGCCTTGCTCAATCAGGAGCTTTTTTTAATGGAAATGGAAGGTTTGATACAAGGATTTCCGGGAAAAAGCTATTCCTGGGTCCGGAAAGCTGGTTTCTGAGCCGGGGTCCACCGGATGTATGGCAGGTGTTAAACCGACCGGATAGTCGGTAATGGTCAATCACAAGTGCTCAAAGTACACCTTTCAGGTAGCTTAACGAGGAAAAAGTTCCGAAAAGCGAGGGAAGAGGGCTTAAATTCTCCGATAAAAGGTTCGTATTCCGACCGCCGGGTCGGTTATGTGCATTTCATCGATTGGAGTATCCCAGCCTGTTTCGTACCCGATTCAGGACTTCTTCGGCCACTTTGGACGCCTTTTCGGCCCCCTGAAATAGTGCTTCGTCGAGGGTTTGACGGTTGCTCATCAGGGTTTCGAATCGCTCCCGGGGTTCCGCAAATCGTTCCAGGATACATTGATACAGGGCCTGCTTGGCATGCCCATACCCATATCCCCCTTTCAGATAATTCTCCCGCATTTCATTTACCGCTTCTTCTGAAGCCAGTAATCGATACAGGGCAAAAACGGTATCGGATTCGGGATCCTTCGGATCTTCCAGTGGCGTTGAATCGGTTTGAATGCCCATAATTTGCTTGCGCAGGGCTTTATCGGGCTGAAAGATATTGATCAGGTTGCCCTTGCTTTTACTCATCTTTTGACCATCTGTTCCGGGAACATACATGGTCTGCTCCTGGACTTTAGCCTCCGGTAAAACAAAGGTTTCCCCCAATTGTGCATGGAACCGGGAGGCCACATCCCGGGTCATTTCCAAATGCTGCAACTGGTCCTTACCCACGGGTACATAATGCGCATCGTAAAGCAAGATGTCTGCGGCCATAAGCATGGGGTAGGTAAAAAGACCCGCATTCACATCTTCCAAGCGGTCTGCCTTATCCTTAAAGGAATGGGCCAGCGTCAGGCGTTGATAGGGAAAGAAACAGCTTAAGTACCAGGAGAGCTCCGTAACCTGGGGCACGTCACTCTGGCGGTAGAATACCGTTTTATCCGTATCCAGGCCAAAAGCCATCCAGGCGGCTGCAGTGGCATAGGTGTTCTCCCGCAGTACAGAACCGTCCTTAATCTGCGTTAATGAGTGCAGGTCTGCAATAAAAAGAAAAGACTCGTTTTTGGGCTCACCAGCCATGGCAATTGCCGGTTCTATGGCTCCGAGTATGTTCCCCAAATGCGGGGTCCCCGTGCTTTGGACCCCTGTAAGAATTCGTGGCATGTTTATTCCCTTTTTAAAGGTGGAGACAAAGGTAGCGCATTCTAAATTGCTATTTTCGTTTCATGGCGAAAGCGTTGATCTCCCTGGGCCGATTCTTATGGCGTATCTGGTTCTATATATTGGTGACCCTGCCCATCCTTGTTTTTGGCCCTTTGCTTTTACTATTTACCCTCAGTGAGCGCACCTATGCGCAATTCTTTTGGTTGGCGCGGAATATCTGGGCACTTTTTATACTGATTGGTATGGGATGTATCCCCCATATTAAAAGGGACGAGCGTATGGAAAGAGGAAAAAGCTACATGCTTATTGCCAACCATACCAGCATGCTCGACATCATGCTAATGCTCCGGGCCAGCCGGCATCCTTTCGTGTTTGTCGGCAAAAAAGAACTGGTAAAAATTCCCATTTTCGGGTTTTTCTACAAACGGGTTTGCATCATGGTAGACCGGGAAGACCCGAGAAGCCGTTCGGCAGTATATCGCAGGGTAAAAAAGCGCCTGGCCGGGGGTTTGAATATTTGCATTTTCCCGGAAGGGGGGGTGCCGGAGGAATCCCTGGTGCTGGATCGGTTCAAAGACGGGGCCTTTAAAATGGCCATTGCCCATCAGATCCCCATTGTTCCCATGAGCTTTTATGATTGTAAGAAACGATTTCCCTTTCGTTGGAATGGGGGAGCCCCTGGTCCCTTGCGGGTAAGGGTGCATCCTTTTATCCCGACAGCCGGAATGCAGGATACTGAGGCGTCTAAGCTCAAGGAAAAGGCCTGGCAATTACTCCATGACAGCCTGTCGGCCAAACAGTAAGCAACTCCTAGAACCGCAAGCTTAACCTAAAATCGGGAGTTTAGCCTAGAACCGGAAGCTCAACCCACTGTAAACCCCAAGGGTATAGGGCTGAAAATCCCCTGCAGTCTGGGAAAAAGCATTCATATGGTACTTGAACATCGGTTGCAGGTTCAACTGCATCGAAGGGTTGAGGTTATAATACAAACCGAGCCCCAGGTTGCTACTGAAGTTAACCGGGTTAATGTTGTTAGCCTCTCCGATTTCGGTCCGTGATCCCGAAGAATCCAGGCTAACACTGTTATTGACCAGGAACAGGGAACTCATACCCCCAATCAGGTTCACCCCAAATTTACCTTCTACCAGGGCATATTGCATTTCCAATGGAATTTCGAGGTATCCAAATTCCTGGAGCATACTTCCGTTTCGCTGTGGGCTTTGGGCGGAGACATCCAGGGCGTTTTCTACGGCCTGGGCCCCGGCTCCGCTCACATTACTATGCACTACCACGTTGCGTGAGCTTTCTGAATAACTGATCGTTCTTATCAGGCTGGATGGGCCTGCGTTTAATGAAGGGGAAAAACTCACCTGGTTCGTATTGTATCCAAAATCTACCCGGTGTACCCCGGAACGCACACTGAGCTTTCCGGTCACGGCATAGGCTACGGCTACTCCAAAGCTCATGTTCAGGGTACCCGATTTGCTGTTTGGCACAAAATCCTGATCCAGGGGGGAACCATTGCCAAAGTTGCTGTAAAAAACAGGTGCGACGGCCGGTCCAACGGTCCAGGACTTTGATTTTTCTTCCGCGTTTTGGAATTCATCCTCATTACGGGAAAGCGCCTCCTGCTCTGCAGCGGCATCCAGGATTGAAATTTTGCCTTCTTCAGGGTCTTTTTCCTCAGCTACTGCAACTCCAGTGTCCGTGGTATTTCGATTGGGCAATACTGTGGTGTTAGTTTGCTCCCCGCTCCGATTCGACTCTTGCGGGTCAGGCATTATTGATACTTCCCCTTGCGGGTCAGCAACTACTGCCTCGGTAACGGCCACAGCGGATTCCTGAGAATTTTCTCCGGAGACTATTTTTTCCAGGCGGGATTCCTGATTATCCTCACCAGAACGGTTTTCAACCGCTGCTACGGCTTGCCTTTCTGGTTGGGCAGTTCCCTCTTGCTGTACTTCAGTCCCTGTGGTCCGATCTCGTTGGGCCTCGCGTGTTACTGGATTATTCGCTACCCGTTCACCGGCATCAGCCTCTTCCTGGTTCGGGGTATCGCCTCTTCCACTACGGGCCACGCCTTCCTCCTGGGTTTGTTCCCGGGAATTCAATTGTTCCTGAGTACTGGTTTGTTCCCCGGTGGTCGCTTCGGAAGCCTCCTGGTTTTCCGAATCCTTTACTACACTAGGGGAGTCACTTACTCCTGAAGGCATGGTATCGACCCCTTCAGGGCCGAAGAGGAATATCCCAAGCGCTAGCAGGGCGGCAACACCTCCGAGGGTCCACCAAATTGGGATCACTCCGCGGCGTTTTCGTCGGTTCAGGGAATGCTCAATCCGATCCCATACGGCGGGGTCCGGATTTTCCTGGTAATCTTTCAGCTTATCCCTGAAAATATCATCTGTATATTTCTTCTTCATGTGTCGGAATTAAGCAATGTTTATTTTGGCGTTGAGTATGCGTTCTTTAAGTATGTTGCGGGCACGGGCTAAATTCGATTTTGAGGTTCCTTCGGACGTGCCGAGTTTCTCACTGATTTCCCGGTGGGTAAACCCATCCAGCACATACATATTAAAGGTCAGGCGGTAACGATTGGGGAGTTCCTGGATATACTTCAGTAAAGTAGCCAGGGGGATATCTGTCTTTAAATCTTCCTCTTCCCCGGTTTCATCCTCCAACCTTTCCTCTATCAAAGTCAGCGGTTCCGATTTGCGATACTTCTGTAATACCGTATTTACGGTAATGCGTTTGAGCCATCCTTCAAAGGATCCGCGGGAACGATATTGATGGATTTTGTCAAAAATGATCAGAAAGCTGTCGTGCAGGTTGTCTTCGGCTTCCGTGCGATTTCGGGAATACTTCATACAGATCCCGAACAATACCCCGCTGTAACGGGAGTACAGCTCCTGCTGGGCACTGCGATTGCCCTTTATGCACTTTCGTATGAGTTCTTCCTGAGTCAAGTACGTGGTCGGTTTATGGAGCAGCAGGTGTTCCCAGGGCCTTTAGTTCGTTGGCGATTGGTTAACCGGCACTTCGTATTCCAGAAATTCGGCCTCACCTGCTTCGTTTTCTCCGGCGTAAAATCTAAAAACGTAGGTGTCGGAGTAAACGCAAACAAACTGAAAACTTGCCTCCATGGGCACTATCGCCTGGGTACATGCCTGGTTTAAGGCCTCAGTACCTACGGCAACGACGCGTCTCGTGGTAGTGGCTTCAGTATCCACATTGAATCCTTCGAATGAAATGCATCCGTTGGTTTGCAGGTAGGTAACACTGATTTCGTATGTATGGTTAAGTTCAAAGAATTCAGGTAACCTCGCCTCGACGATTCCAAGGGTAACAAACCGATAAGACAGTTCATCATCCTCAAGGGAACAGCCGGAATACAGCAGCACTACTGCAGCTAGTAAAAACCCTTTTAGAAAGCGCTTGGTATACATCATGGTTAAATCGTTCCAATAACTTAGATGCGCAAGAACCCTCAGGGTTGCTTGAAGAAAGGCGGAATTTGCAGTGTTATTCCTTTACTGCAGCGATGGCTTCTTTGATTTTGTCCTGTAATTCCTCCATCAGCTCTGGATTGTCCGCCAACAGGGCTTTTACCGCATCCCGGCCCTGTCCCAGTTTGGTGTCTCCATAACTGAACCAGGAACCGCTCTTTTTGATTATCTCGTAATTCACCCCAAGATCCAGCACTTCGCCCGATACGGAAATCCCTTCGCCGTACATTATGTCGAATTCTGTGGTTCGGAAAGGTGGGGCTACTTTGTTCTTAACGACCTTAACCCGGGTTTTGTTCCCCAAAACAGCGCCATCGGAATCTTTAATCTGGGTGGAACGCCGGATATCCAGGCGTACGGAGGAATAGAATTTCAGGGCATTTCCCCCTGTGGTGGTTTCCGGATTCCCAAACATCACCCCAATTTTTTCCCGGAGCTGGTTAATGAAAATCACGGTACAATGCGTCTTGCTGATCGAACCGGTAAGCTTTCGCAAGGCCTGGGACATTAGCCGGGCATGTAACCCAACTTTGGAATCTCCCATTTCTCCCTCAATTTCGCTTTTGGGTGTCAGGGCGGCAACGGAGTCGATAATTACGATATCGATGGCTCCGGAGCGAATGAGGTTATCGGCAATTTCGAGAGCTTGTTCCCCGTGATCGGGTTGGGAGATGATGAGGTTATCAATATCCACCCCGAGTTTTTTCGCATAGAAACGGTCAAAGGCGTGTTCTGCATCGATAAAGGCAGCAATTCCTCCTGCCTTCTGTGCCTCCGCAATAGCATGAAGGGTCAGGGTAGTTTTCCCTGAGGATTCCGGGCCGTAAATTTCAATGACCCGACCTCTGGGATAACCGCCAACACCCAGGGCAATGTCTAAGCCAAGAGATCCGGAAGGAATTACTTCCACATCCTGGACAACATCATCGCCCATCTTCATTACGGCTCCCTTACCGTAGGTTTTGTCCAGCTTATCCAGGGTTAATTTCAGGGCTTTTAACTTGGCGTCTTTTTCACTGCTCATAGGTACTCGGGCTTAAATTTTAAAGGAAGGCTAAATTACCATTTCTTTTACTGGAATCACAATCACAGACCCAAGCTTTTGAAGGTTTAATTAACAATTTAGAAGCTCGAAGCAACCATTTGCAATTGCCTGCATCTTTGAGATGAAATCCAGCGAGAATTCAAAGCTAGATGATTACACCGCAAAGTAAAATCAGAAAGCTTGCTATGAAGAAGAAGAAGATTTAATTGCGGTCCTCTTAAGCCCTGCCTCGGCGGGGCTTTTTTTGTGCAGTTCCCTTGTTTTGCTAACTTTGCCGGGATTTTCTAACGCTCAAAGCCACGTATAGCATGCAACTGTACAATACGCTAAGCGCGAAGGAAAGAGAGGAACTTATCGACCAGGCCGGGGAAGACCGCCTGACGATCTCTTTTTACCAGTACGCGCACATCGGAAACCCGGGACTCCTCCGGGATCATCTCTTTATCACTTGGAACGAATTGGAAGTGCTGGGTCGCATTTACGTGGCACACGAAGGCATCAATGCGCAACTTTCCGTCCCGGCCTCCCGTTTTCAAGCGTTTAAGAAACATTTAGACAGCATTACCTTCCTCAAGGACGTACGCCTCAATATCGCCATAGAACAGGACAACAAGTCTTTCCTGAAACTCAAGGTTAAAGTCCGCAAGAAGATCGTGGCAGACGGTCTGGACGACGGTGTTTTTGATGTAACCAACAAAGGCATTCATGTCGGGGCAGCACAATTCAATGCCCTGATCGAAGATCCGGATGCCGTAGTGGTGGATATGCGGAATCACTACGAAAGTGAGATCGGCCACTTTCAGGGGGCGGTAACCCCGGACGTGGATACCTTCCGGGATTCCCTGGACCTCATTGAAGAGCAGTTACGGGATCACAAGGAAGACAAAAAGCTCGTCATGTACTGCACCGGCGGTATTCGCTGCGAGAAGGCAAGTGCCTATTATAAGCACAAGGGTTTCAAGCAGGTTTACCAACTCGAAGGCGGCATCATCGAATATACCCGGCAGGTGCGGGAGCAGGAGCTGGAAAATAAATTCAAGGGGAAGAACTTCGTCTTTGACCAGCGACGGGGCGAGCGAATTTCAGAGGAAGTCATCGCTTCCTGCCACCAATGCGGGGCACCTTGCGATACCCATACCAACTGTGAGAACGAAGCCTGCCACCTGCTGTTTATTCAGTGCGAATCCTGTGCAGAAAAGATGAATGGCTGTTGCTCGGAAGACTGTATGGAGGTAATCGCCCTCCCGGAAGCCGAACAGAAAAAATTGCGGAAGGGAAAAGTCAAGAGCAATCAAATTTTCAAGAAGGGACGCTCCGAGGTCCTGAAATACAAGCAATAGCTCCCGGTTATTCTTCATTCGGGTGTCAAAATTATCCTATATTTACGGGTAGTTTAATTATGAACCCAATTCCACCTGTACCGGGACTAAACCGAAGGCGGAATCAATATATACAGAATGGGGTGTAGCAGTTGTTCAACCGCTTCGGGAGGACAGCCGCGCGGATGCAGGAACAATGGTACCTGCGGGTCGGATGGCTGTAACAAACTTACCGTCTTTGACTGGCTTTCCAATATGTCATTGCCTGCCGGACAGCAGGTGTTCGACGCAGTGGAAGTGCGTTTCAAAAACAGCAGAAAGGAAATATTCCGGAATAAGGAAGGGCTTACCCTATCCATAGGCGACGTGGTGGCTACCCAGGCCAAATCCGGACACGATATCGGGATGGTAACCCTGACGGGGGAACTGGTCCGGATTCAAATGAAAAAGCAGAAGCTCAACGCCGACGCCGAATTGCCCAAGATTTACCGAAAAGCAACACAGCGCGACATCGATAAATGGCAGAAATGCCGGAATCAGGAGGAAGAGATTAAAAAACGCGCCCGGGAGATGGCCATTATCCTGGGATTGGAAATGAAGATTTCCGATGTGGAGTTTCAGGGCGATGGCTCTAAAGCTACCTTCTATTATACCGCCGAGGACCGGGTCGATTTCCGGCAGCTTATCAAGGACATGGCCAAGGCCTTTGGAATCCGGATCGAAATGAGGCAAATCGGATATCGGCAGGAAGCCCAGCGCCTGGGAGGAATCGGTTCCTGCGGGCGGGAGTTGTGCTGTTCTACCTGGCTTACCGATTTCCGTTCGGTGAGTACAGCAGCTGCGCGCTACCAGCAATTGGCCCTGAATCCGCAGAAGCTGGCCGGGCAGTGCGGGAAACTGAAATGCTGCCTGAACTATGAGCTCGACACCTATCTCGACGCCTTAAAGGACTTTCCACCTACGGACAGTAAACTATTGACCGAAAAAGGGCTGGCCTTCTGTCAGAAGACGGATATTTTTAAGGGGGTCCTTTGGTTCTCTTATCGCGAAGATCCTACCGCCTGGCATGCCTTGACCAAGGCACAGGTTCAGGAGATTCTCCAGCTCAATGAGAAAAAGACCAAGGTGCAAAGCCTGGAGGAATACGCCCGGGAGAATATCCGGGAAGACGATCTGGTTTTTGAGAACGCGGTAGGGCAGGACAGCCTAACCCGCTTCGACCGGCCGCGTGGCAATCGCCGCAAAAAGAAACGCAGACGCAACAATTCACAAAAAAAGAGATCAAAAAATGCATAAGTGGATCCTTGGATGTTTTATGGTACTCGCTCTGGTTTCCTGCCAGGACAACCTGGAGTACGCGCAGTATTCTGCTACCGGCGATGGCTCCTGGGACCGCGATGAGGTCATGGAATTTCAGGTCGAGGATCCGGATACTACCCGTGCTCAGACGATGTATATCATGCTCCGCAACGACGATAGCTATCCGTTTCGAAACCTCTTCCTGATCGCCGAAATGACTGGCCCCGACGGGGAATCCCAACGCGATACCCTCGAGTATGAAATGGCCGATGCCAATGGAAAATTCCTGGGTTCCGGGTACGGAAGTGTCTATGAAAATAAATTGGGATACAAGAGAAACGTCGTTTTTCCCGTTAAAGGCGTATATACTATAAGTATATCCCATGCGATGCGGCGTAATGGCAGTGTTGCCGGGATGGAAAGCCTGCCCGGGGTCCTGGATGTAGGCTTGCAAATCGAATCCAACGAGAACTAGGCAATCATGGCAAAGAAAAAGCAGGCAAAAGCAAGTATAGCGGCAGAATTCAAAACGTTCTGGCCCTTCATTAAATGGTTCTGGATCCTTTTTGCCACCGCCGTGCTGGGCTTTGTACTCTTGTTCCTGTTAGCCTCCTGGGGAGTCTTTGGGGATATGCCCACCTTCGAGCGCCTGGAAAATCCACAGACCAATCTGGCCACAGAGATCCTCTCTTCGGACGGGAAGACGCTGGGGAAATTCTACCTGGATGAAAATCGAACCGATGTTCCCTTTTCCCAATTACCAGATAACCTGGTCGACGCCCTGGTGGCCACTGAAGATGCACGCTATTACAGCCATTCCGGGATCGACGCCCGCGGAACACTTCGGGCATTTGCCTTTTTGGGGAGTCGCGGGGGTGCTAGTACCATCTCCCAGCAGCTTGCCCGCCAGCTCTTTGTCGGGGTACGCTCCAGCAACCTGATGGAAGCGGTGTTACAGAAGGCTAAAGAATGGGTCATTGCCACCCGCCTGGAACGCAATTACACCAAGGAGGAGATTATCGCGATGTACCTGAACATCTACGACTTTGGAAATAATGCCGATGGAATCCGATCTGCAGCCCGGATTTACTTCGGGAAAGAACCCAAGGATCTGCTGACGGAAGAGTCGGCCGTTTTGGTAGGGATGCTCAAGAATTCTTCCTATTACAATCCGATCCGACGGGAGGAATTGGTCAAAAACCGCCGCAATACCGTCCTGGCCCAGATGGCCAAATACGAATACATTACCGAAGCCACGCGGGATTCTTTGATTGCCAGTAAAATGGATATCAATTTCAACCCGGAGAACCACCGGGAGGGCCCGGCCGCCTATTTCCGGATGTACCTGCAAAGTTGGCTCAAAGGCTGGATCGAAGAGAATCCGAAGCCTGCCCTGGAAGGGGAACGGGACAAGTGGAATATTTACCTGGACGGCCTCAAAGTATACACCACCATTGATTCGCGCATGCAGGCTAATGCCGAAGAAGCGGTAAAGCTGCACATGAAAAACCTTCAGGCCGAATTCTTCCACCAGAATACCCCGGAACGTAATCCCACGACTCCATTCCGCGATTTGAATTCCGAGGAGATCAACCGTATCATGGAGCGCGCCGTCCGCACTTCCGAGCGATGGCGCAAAATGACCGCAGAAGGTAAGAGCGAGGAGGAGATTCGCGCCAGTTTTAACCGGCCCACCGAAATGACCGTTTTTGACTGGAACAGCCCGAGCTACAACCGGGACACGGTAATGACGCCAATGGATTCCATCCGTTATTATAAAACATTCCTCAGGGCCTCCATGATGTCCATGGAGCCGCAAACCGGGCACGTCAAAGCCTGGGTGGGCGGAGTAAACTATACCCACTTCCAATACGATAACGTCAAGTTTGGAAAGCGGCAGGCAGGATCTACCTTTAAGCCGTTTGTCTATGCTGCAGCAATCGATCAGCTTCGGCGTTCCCCCTGTGATACGTTGCCAGACACCCAGTACAGTATCGAGGCAAATAAGCACGGAAACCCGGAACCCTGGACGCCCAAGAACTCGGACGGAAAGTATTCAGGAAAGAGCTACACCCTCAAGGCGGCCCTGGCCAACTCGGTAAACACGGTAACGGCCCGCCTGATCGATGAAGTTGGCCCCAGCTCCGTGGTGAACATTGTGAAGAACCTCGGGCTGACCAATGAGATCCCTGAAGTTCCCTCCATTGCACTCGGGACACCGGATTTCAGTGTCTATGAAATGGTAGGCGCTTACGGCGCATTCGCCAACCAGGGGGTCTATGTGAAACCGGTAATGGTTACTCGCATCGAGGATCGCAACGGGACGGTGCTCTATGAATACGCTCCCGAAACCAAGGATGTGCTGAGCAAGGATGTGGCCTATGCTATGGTAGACCTGATGAAGGGAGTTACCGAAAGTGGATCGGGAATGCGCTTGCGCCATAAATCCCAGGCCGAGGTAACCGTTTACAAGGAAATTATCACGGGTTACCCGTATGAATTTACCAACCCGATTGCCGGGAAAACCGGAACCACCCAAAACAACAGCGATGGCTGGTTTATCGGGATGGTTCCCAACCTGGTTACCGGGGTTTGGGTAGGAGGAGAAGAGCGTTCCACCCACTTCAATAGCATCACCTATGGGCAGGGAGCCTCCATGGCACTCCCCATCTGGGCCCTCTATATGAAAGGGAACTATGCCAATGAAGATCTCAATGTTTCCCAGGAAGACTTTGAAGAACCGGAGGATTTATCCATCCGGATAGATTGTTCCAAGACTTCGGAAACCGAAGAGGATTTTGACGATCTTGAAGACGACCTGGAAGATCTCGATTTTTAGACTTACGACATGATAGTAAAAACAGTTGCCAATGCCCGGGAAGCCCTGAAGGGGGTAAGCGACAGCATGACCTTTATGTTTGGAGGATTCGGCCTGAGTGGAATCCCGGAGAACGCTATTGCTGAATTAGTTCGTTTGGGGGTAAAGGATTTGACTTGTATCAGCAATAACGCCGGGGTAGACGACTTTGGATTGGGACTGCTTTTACAGCAACGACAAATCCGCAAAATGATTTCCTCCTATGTGGGGGAGAACGACGAATTCGAACGTCAAATGCTCAGTGGAGAACTCGAGGTGGAATTAACCCCACAAGGCACACTGGCCGAAAAATGCCGGGCAGCCCAGGCAGGCATCCCTGCATTTTATACTCCGGCCGGCTATGGAACTGAGGTCGCAGCGGGTAAGGAAACACGCGAATATAACGGTAAGATGTACGTCCTTGAACCCGCTTATGAGGCCGACTTTGCCTTTGTCAAAGCATGGAAGGGAGACGAGGCGGGGAATCTGATTTTTAAAGGAAGCGCCCGGAACTTTAATCCGGTCATGGCAGGTGCAGCAAAAGTTACCGTGGCTGAGGTAGAAGAACTCTTACCCGCCGGGGCCCTGGATCCGAATCAGATCCATATTCCGGGGATTTTCGTCAAGCGCATTTTCCAGGGCGAACTCTACGAGAAACGCATAGAACAACGAACCGTTAGAACCCGAAGCTGATGTTGGACAAGAATGGAATTGCCCGGCGGATTGCGCGGGAAGTAAAAGACGGATACTACGTAAACCTCGGTATCGGGATACCCACACTGGTAGCCAACTTTGTGCGGGACGATATTGAGGTCGAATTCCAGAGTGAAAATGGGGTCCTGGGGATGGGCCCTTTTCCCTGGGAGGGCGAAGAAGACCCGGACATCATCAATGCCGGTAAGCAAACCATTACCACCTTACCCGGCGCATCCTTTTTTGATTCCTCCATGAGTTTTGCCATGATTCGCGGTCAACATGTAGACCTCACCATCCTGGGAGCGATGGAAGTAGCTGAAAACGGCGATATCGCCAACTGGAAAATTCCGGGGAAGATGGTCAAGGGTATGGGCGGTGCCATGGATCTCGTAGCCTCTGCTGAAAATATTATCGTGGCAATGATGCACACCAACAAAGCAGGAGCTTCCAAATTACTCGAGCGATGTACCCTGCCGCTTACCGGAGTGGGGTGTGTCAAAAAAATCGTGACCAACCTGGCCGTTCTGGAAGTAGGGCCGGAAGGGTTTATCCTTTTGGAGCGGGCACCCGGGGTAAGTGTGGCCGAGATAAAGGCGGCTACTGCTGGCCGGCTCCACATCCCCGACGAGGTTCCGGAAATGGACCTGTAAGGACTTCGCATTTTCATGCTCAAATCGGGTTTCAGGCGCTCACTTCAGTTGGGGCACCCCCTTCTATTTCTTAATAAAATGTGTAGTTCGTCGAAAACCGAATTGTCGTTGGTCGATCTCACCACAATTCCGCAACAATTCACAACAAACGCTATGGATTTTTCATAGTCGGTTCCTATATTAGCGAGGCAACTGAATTAACAAAAATATCCCACTATCATGGACGCCCAGATCCAAAAAACAGAGCAAAAAGAAGTACAGGTTTACCGCAATGATTTTTGGAGCGGATTTCTTTTGCTGGCAAAAAAATTATTTATGCTATAAGATTCAAATAGAATCTTAATGAACGCCTCCCAGTCGGAGGCGTTTTTTTTTGTGCGTATTTTGTGGGAGTAAATGCCAACAGTTGTATGGAATGAACCCACTTAGCCTGATCCCTGTTTCTGAAGACGAGCTGGAGGACCTGCGGGAACTCTCCATCCAGACATTCACCGCGGCCTTTGGTCCTCAAAACGATCCCGCGGACTTCCAGAATTATTTACAGAACGCCTTCTCCAGAGAACAATTGACTGAGGAATTGCATCAAGCGGGGACTACCTTTTACTTTCTCCGGGAGGCCGCACCGACAGTTGCAAATAATACGGATACCGGGGCAACAGAGCCAAGTGCTGCTACCCTTGGCTACCTAAAGCTCAACACCGACGCCGCGCAGTCCGAACCCCTAGGGGAGGAAGGGATGGAAGTGGAGCGTATCTATGTCCGGGATGGCCATCAGGGAAAGGGTTTGGGCCAATGGATGATCGAGCGCTCGGGGGAAATGGCCAAGAAGGCAGGCAAATCTTTCCTGTGGCTCGGAGTGTGGCAGGAGAATACCCGGGCAGTGGCCTTCTATCAGCGGATGGGATTTGTTATTTTTGGGGAGCATCCGTATTACATAGGTTCCGATCGCCAAATGGATTGGTTGATGCGCCTTGATCTCTAATAGACCACATATGAAACCAACCCTATCTTTCTTCTTCGTATTCTTTTGTTTTTCCACCCTCTTGGCCCAAACGGACTATTATTATCCGGAGCGCGGCGTAGATTGGGAAACCCGTTCTCCTAGGGAGGCCGGTTTAAAAGCCACAGCGCTGCAGGAAGCCGTTAACTATGCAGAAACACACGAGTATTCCGGACCTCGGGATTTGCGCAGAGCCATCCTGAAGGGATTCGAATATGAACCTTATCACGAGATTTTGGGACCCGTTAAGAAACGGGGAGGTCCTGCCGGAATGATCATCAAGGATGGATACCTGATTGCATCCTGGGGGGATATCCAACGGGTAGACATGACCTTCAGCGTCACCAAGAGTTTCCTCTCCACGGTAGCCGGCCTGGCTGCGGACCGCAACTTAATCCGAAATACTTCGGACCCGGTACACGAATACATCTGGGACGGGACTTTTCGCTCGGAGCATAACCAAAAAATCAACTGGAGCCACTTGTTGCAACAGAACTCCGACTGGTCGGGAGATCTCTGGGGTTTAAAAGACTGGGCCGATCGCCCGCCGCGGGAAGGGGGAATAGACGACTGGAAGAATCGGAAACTCGTGGAGCCGGGAACCGTTATGGAATACAACGACGTCCGGGTAAACGTCCTGGCTTATTCGCTTACACATGTGTGGCGCCAACCCCTGCCTACCGTCTTGAAAACCCACCTGATGGATCCGATCGGCGCCTCGTCGACCTGGCGTTGGTTTGGTTATGACCACGCCTGGACCACCATCGATGGCTATAAAATGCAATCGGTTACCGGAGGTGGACATTCCGGGGCAGGGATCTTTATCAGTGCAGAAGATATGGCCCGATTTGGATTGCTTTTCCTCTCCGGGGGATCATGGAATGGCGAACAGCTCATTAGCGAAGAATGGATCAGCGAAGCCCTGACCCCCTCAACCCCCAATCCGAATTATGGGTACATGTGGTGGCTCAACCAGCAAGGGAACCGACACTGGGAAGGGGTGCCCGAAAACGTGTTCTATGCCGCAGGATTCGGAGGGAATTTTATTGTGGTAGCCCCCGATCAGGACCTGGTGATGGTATTGCGTTGGCTCGAGCCCAGCGAGGTGGGCAACTTTGTACGGGAAGTTTTTAAAGCTCTTTAAACTTCTGGGCATTCTTTGAAGTCTTGGAGTTGCCCAAGTGGGAGTTGCCCAAGACTTAAGAACATTTTATAGACTCCTTAAAATCTCAGCGGCCCGATCCAGGGTTTCATCTTTTTTCGCAAAGCAAAAGCGCAGCCGTTTCGGATCGGTGCGATTCAGGTTAAATACGGAGATAGGAATACTCGCTACCTTGTGTTTGCGGGTCAGTTCTTCGGCAAACGCAACATCGCCCTGCTCGCTGATGGCGGTGTAATCCAGGAGCTGGAAGTACGTTCCCTGAGCAGGAGTCCATCGAAAGCGCGAACCTTCAAGACCCGCTAAAAACCGGTCGCGTTTGCGCTGGAAAAAAGCACCCAACTCCAGATAATGGGCTGGCACCTGCAGGTAGGCGGCAACCGCGCGTTGTGCAGGGTGGTTTACGCAGAATACCACAAACTCATGCAATTTACGAAACTCCTTCATCAGCCCGGCCGGGGCCAGGCAGTAGCCCAATTTCCATCCGGTTACGTGAAAGGTTTTTCCGAAGGAAGCACAAATAAAACTGCGCTCTCTAAGCCCTGGGAATCGGCAGGCACTTTGGTGTTCCCGGCCGTCAAAGACCAGGTGTTCATAGACCTCGTCGCTGAGTAACAGGATGTCCGTCGGTGCCAGCAGCTCTTCAAGTTGCTTCATATCGGCCTCGGTAAGCAAGGTTCCGCTGGGATTGTGCGGCGTATTGATCATAAGCATCCGCGTGCGGGGACCGACAGCGGCCTTGAGCGCCTCCCAATCGATCCGATATTCCGGCCCCTGCAACTGCAGTAATACCGGTATGCCCCCTTGGGCCTTAATTGCTGGTTCATACGCGTCATAGGCCGGTTTGAGGACGATTACTTCATCTCCCGGCTGCACCGCACAGGCCAGTGCCGTATAGAGGGCCTGTGTAGCTCCGTTGGTAATGGTGATTTCGGTAGCCGGATCGTAGTCCACCCCATGGAGCTTTTCCGTTTTGCCGGCAATAGCTTCCCGCAGGGAATAAATCCCCGCCAGGGGCGCATACTGGTTGTATCCTCCCTGCAAAGCATCCTGCAGACAGGCCAGCAACTCGGGATCGGCTCCGAAGTCCGGAAATCCCTGGCTCAGGTTTATCGCTTTTTCCTCATGGGCCATACGGCTCATGGTATCGAAGATCGAAGTTTCGAGCTCGGGCAGTTTGGAGTTGAAGGGGAGGGAGTGTTTCACCTGGTGTATTCGAAAATTTCAGCTTATAGGAAGCCGATTGTGTTTCCTGTAAAAATATAAAAACCCCGGCATCGAGCCGAGGTTTTAGCGGGATCTGGGAGATCCCTATCATCAGTCAAAGTAAAATTATACGTGCTGGTCTTCATGTTTTCCTTCGCGGATTTCTTCGACTAATTTGGCGTTGAAATCCGGTAGGTCATTCGGGTTACGGCTGGTTACTAGGCCTTCATCTACCACTACTGATTTGTCTTCCCAGAGTGCTCCGGCGTTCACTAAGTCGTCTTTAATAGACTTATAGGACGTTAACTTGCGTCCCTTGACCACGTCGGCACTGATCAGCAACTGTGGTGCGTGGCATATGGCTGCCACTGGCTTCTTCTCTGCGAAGAAGTCCCGGATAAATAGTAAGGCATTATCATTGGTTCGTAGTTGGTCTGGGTTTATGACTCCTCCTGGTAACATCAGGGCATTATAATCTTTGGAATTTACCTCTTCCAAGGTTTTGTCTACCGAATAATTCTCGGACCAGTTTCCATTGGACCATCCCCGGATGCTTCCGGATTGGGTACTTACTATATCTACTTTGAAGCCCGCATTTTCCATGGCTTCTTTTGGGCTGGTTAATTCACTTTCTTCAAATCCATTTGTAGCTAAAATTGCTATCCTCTTCATTATATCTTTCTACTTTTAATTATTAATTCAACTATCTATAATATAAGTAATTACGATCGAAAAGTCCGTTAAGGAGCTACTAAAATCCCTGGGGTTTTCGTTAAGATCCTTTAACATTTAGAAGGAGAGAAAAAAACCCGACCAGTACGGTCGGGTTTTATAACTATTGCGATAAGGTAAACTGCGCTGTGCTAAATTTACCCGCTCTGCTGTTTTTATCCTCTGGCCGAAGCCGTGAGGTATTCCCGGTTCATCCGGGCGATGTTTTCCAGGGAAATTCCTTTCGGGCATTCCACCTCACAGGCTCCGGTGTTGGTACAGTTTCCAAAGCCTTCCAAATCCATTTGGCGTACCATGTTTTGTACCCGCTCGGCAGCTTCTACCTGACCTTGCGGCAACAGGGCAAACTGGCTCACCTTTGCTGAGGTAAAGAGCATGGCGCTGGCGTTCTTACAAGCGGCCACACAGGCGCCGCATCCGATGCAGGTAGCTGCATTGAAGGAAGCGTCGGCCTTGTCTTTCTCTACCGGGATGGCGTTGGCATCTACAGTATTCCCTGAAGTGTTTACCGAAATATATCCACCCGCCTGTTGAATTCGATCAAAGGCAGAGCGGTCGATCATCAGATCCTTGATTACCGGAAAGGCAGTGGCACGGAATGGCTCAATAACAATGGTGTCGCCATCGTTGAATTTGCGCATGTGTAACTGGCAGGTCGTGATCAGCCGATCCGGCCCATGCGGTTCTCCGTTGATCTGCAGGGAACAGGATCCGCAGATCCCCTCGCGGCAGTCGTGGTCAAAGACCACAGGTTCCTCTCCTTTTTCAATCAATTCCTGATTCAAAACATCCAGCATTTCCAGGAAGGACATGTCCCCCTCGATACCGCTGATGGGATATTCCACCAACTTCCCTTTGGAGTCGTTATTCTTCTGACGCCAGATTTTGAGTAACAGTTTCATAGCTCTATTTATAACTTCTCGTTTTCAGTTCAATATTTTCGAATTCCAGTTCCTCCTTGTGCAGGACGGCATCCTTGGGTTCCCCCTTGTATTCCCAAGCACTTACGTAGCGGAAATTCTTGTCGTCCCGCAGGGCCTCGCCTTCCGGGGTCTGGTATTCTTCGCGGAAGTGGCCCCCACAACTTTCGTTGCGCTGCAGGGCATCTTTAGCAAAGAGTTCCCCGAGCTCCAGGAAGTCGGCAACGCGGCCGGCTTTCTCCAGCTCCTGGTTCATCTCATCCATGCCTCCGGGGATGGAGACTTCCTTGTAGAACTCCTCGCGCAACGCGGAGATTTCTGCGATGGCTTCCTTGAGTTCTTTTTCGTTACGGGACATCCCGCATTTGTTCCACATGATTTTACCCAATTTCTTGTGGAAGTAGTCCACAGACTTGGTCCCTTTGGTATCCAGCAGGCTTTGCATCCGCTCGCGAACAGTATTTTCGGCCTCCTCAAATTCCTTGGAATCTGTGGAGATCGGACCGGTTCGGATATCGTCGGAAAGGTAATCTCCAATGGTGTAGGGCAGTACAAAGTATCCGTCGGCCAGGCCTTGCATCAGGGCGGAAGCCCCCAGTCGGTTGGCCCCGTGGTCGCTGAAATTGGCTTCCCCGGCTGCGTAGCATCCCGGAATAGTAGTCTGCAGGTTGTAATCTACCCAAAGCCCGCCCATGGTATAGTGCACGGCAGGATAGATCATCATCGGGGTCTTGTACGGGTTCTCATCCACAATTTTCTCGTACATCTGGAAGAGGTTTCCGTATTTGGCAGCAACCACTTCTTCTCCCAGTCGGGTGATGGTCTCCTTATCGGGATTCTCGATCCCGGAAGTCAACGCTTTTTCCTTCCCATAGCGCTCGATGGCTGCAGAGAAATCCAGGTAAACAGCCTCCCCGGTCTTATTCACCCCAAAGCCGGCGTCGCAGCGCTCTTTAGCGGCGCGCGAAGCTACATCCCGAGGCACGAGGTTTCCGAATGCCGGATAACGACGCTCGAGGTAGTAATCCCGGTCTTCTTCTTTCAGTTGGGTGGGTTTGAGTTTCCCTTCGCGGATGGCTTCGGCATCTTCCTTGCGTTTGGGCACCCAGATTCGTCCGTCGTTCCGCAGGGATTCCGACATCAGGGTCAGTTTGGACTGATGGTCCCCGGATACCGGGATACAGGTCGGGTGGATTTGTGTAAAGCAAGGGTTGGCAAAATAGGCCCCGCGACGGTGTGCACGCCAGGCAGCGGTCACATTACTTCCCATGGCGTTGGTACTCAGGTAAAATACGTTTCCGTATCCCCCTGAAGCCAGCACCACGGCATGGGCGCTGTGTCTTTCAATGGCCCCAGTCACCAGGTTACGCGCAATGATTCCGCGCGCTTTCCCATCGACAATCACCAGGTCCAGCATTTCATGCCGGTTGTGCGCTTTGATTTTCCCGCGGTTGATCTGGCGGTTCATAGCGGCGTAGGCGCCGAGCAGCAATTGCTGGCCGGTCTGTCCTTTGGCATAAAAGGTTCGACTTACCAATACCCCTCCGAAAGAGCGGTTGTCGAGCAGGCCGCCGTATTCCCGTGCGAAGGGTACGCCCTGGGCCACACACTGGTCAATAATATTTACGGATTCCTCGGCCAATCGGTATACGTTGGCTTCCCTGGAACGGTAATCCCCTCCTTTGATGGTGTCGTAAAAGAGTCGGTACGGACTGTCCCCGTCGCCCTGGTAATTCTTTGCTGCGTTGATTCCTCCCTGGGCTGCAATACTGTGTGCGCGCCGGGGGGAATCCTGGTAGCAGAAGGTCTTGACATTGTAACCCAGTTCCGCCAGCGTTGCCGCTGCAGAGCCACCTGCCAGTCCGGTTCCCACCACAATGATATCGATATTCCGCTTGTTGGCGGGGTTTACCAGATTAATGTCGTTCTTATGTTTGGTCCACTTGTCGGCCAACGGGCCTGCAGGGACTTTGGAGTCTAGACTTCCCATATTAATGCGTATGGTTAAAGTGATGGTATAAGGCGATAAAGATGAAGATCAGCGGCACCACAATGGCATAGAGCCGCGTGAAATTCCTGATGGCCGGGCTGTATTTGTTGTTCACTCCCATACTTTGAAAGGAGGAAGCGAATCCGTGCCAGAGGTGCAGGGCGAGCAACACAAAGGATACTACGTAGATCCCCACCCGGGCAGGAGAAAGAAATTTTTCAACCAGTTCGTGGTGGTAGCGCGTCGGATCTTCAGGGTTGGCCTCAATGTACTTGTATGCCATTTCAGGCACCCAGAAATCGTAGAAATGCAGCCCTAAAAAGGCGAGCACGACCAGGCCGGTAAGGATCATGTTGCGACTAACCCAGGGCGCATTGGCGCCTCCTTTATACTGGGCGTAGCGCACATTGCGCGCTTTGCGGTTTTGCAGCTCAAGGACTATCCCCATCACAAAGTGCACGATCACTCCTGCAATCAGGATGGGTTGCAGGATATACTGCACTACCGGGTTATATCCCATGAAGTGCGACCAGCTGTTAAACGTTTCCGGGCTGATTACCGAGCTAAGGTTAATCGTGGCGTGCTGACCCAGGAAAAACACCAAAAAAAGACCGGACAAAGCCATTACAACTTTCCGGGCTATCGAAGAATTTACAATTCCACTCATAAAAGGGTTGGATTAAGCCCTACAAAAATACTTCACAAACGACGGATTAACAAACTTTAGGCGATTGGGTATTTTTCACCGATATTAGGGGGATTGAACTCCCTGAAGTGCCCAGTTTGAATATCGCCATATTATCGGTTAGCCTGTCGGTTTATTCTACCCGCAGGATTGCGGAGGAAGCCGAGAAACGGGGGCATTTTGTAGAGCAGATCGATTACAGCCGGTGCACGGTTTCCCTGGGTGAAGGCAGGCCCCGGATTTTCTATCAGGAGGAAGACATCAGCCGCGAATTCCAGGTGATCATTCCGCGGATCGGGGCAAAACTTACCCGTCACGGGGCAGCCATCGTGAAGCAATTTGAGCTCAGTGGATGTTTCAGTACGGCGCGCTCCATGGGCATTACCCGTGCCCGCAACAAGGCGCGGACGCTGCAAATCATGGCGCGCAAAGGCGTGCCGGTTCCCAAAACCCTGTTTTCCATAGACCCGGAAAGTATCCCCTTTCAACTTCAACAATTAGGAGGCCCGCCCGTGGTCATCAAATTACAACAAGGCACCCAGGGGTTGGGGGTAATCCTGGCCGAGTCGGAACAATCCGCCCGCTCCGTTATCGACACCTTTTATAAAATGGACCAACCCATCCTGGTACAGGAATACATTCGGGAGGCAGAAGGGGAAGACCTGCGAATTATCGTGGTGGGGAATGATATTGTTGCCGCTATGAAGCGGACGGGGACCTTTGGCGAATTTCGGGCCAATGTGCACCGCGGGGGAAGCGCCGAAACGGTTTTGCTGACCCCGAAAGAAGAACGAATGGCCCTGGAAGCTGTGCGCTATCTCGGGCTGGGGGTCGCCGGAGTAGACATTATCCGGAGTAATGCAGGACCCCGGCTACTCGAGGTCAACGCCTCTCCCGGACTACAGGGAATCGAAAGTGCCACTGGGATCAATGTGGCCGCGGCAATTGTAAAATATGCCGAATACAATGGAAGCCGGAAAAAATAATGCAATAAAACAAAACGACGTTTGGATACACCAAAACAGGAATTAAACATTGCTGGAACCGCGATTCCTCCGGGAACGCAAAAACGGGTAAACCTGCAGGTAGGCCGCTTGCCCACCGGGACCCTCATCGATATTCCCGTCTATGTCTTTAACGGCAAGGAGCCGGGTCCCTGCTTGTTGGTTCAGGCAGGTCTTCACGGAGACGAAATTAACGGGATCGAGGTGGTGCGGCGCATGCTGGAAAAAGGGCTTTTCCAGGTCGAAAAGGGCTGTGTAATGGCCGTTCCCGTGATGAATATTTACGGGTTCATCCATTTTTCGCGGGACCTCCCCGACGGCAAGGATGTGAACCGCAGTTTTCCGGGAAGCGCCAAGGGGTCTCTGGCCAGGCGCATGGCCTGGTTGTATCGCAATGAGGTGATGAGTGCTATGGATCTGGCGGTTGATTTACATACAGGAGGTGCCCAGCGCGCCAATTATCCCCAGGCTCGCTATACTCCCGGAGACGAGAAAGGAAAAGAATTGGCAGCGGTTTTTCAGGCTCCGGTTTTTTTTGCTTCCAAACTGATTAAAGGTTCTTTCCGGCAGGCGGCCGAACAACTTGGAAAAACGAGTATCGTTTATGAAGCCGGGGAAAGTGGTCGCTTTGATGAACAGGCCATTCGGGAGGGGATCCAGGGGATCATGCAGCTCATGCGTCACCTGGAAATGATCACAGCCCTGCCCGCTATTTTTGCAGAACAGTACCAATCGGTACATTTAGAGAAACGCCGGTGGTTGCGGGCGCCAATGGCAGGGATGTTTGTTCCGGAAGTCCTGAACGGCGCACAGGTAACCCAGGGGGAACCCCTCGGGATTGTAACCGATACCTTTGCCAAACGTAAGAAGCAGTTAAAGGCCCCCTATGACGGTTATATTATCTGTATCAATCATCAGGCCGTCGTGAACCAGGGGGATGCCCTCTTCCATATCGGAAGCCCGGGCTAGTCTTAAATCATTTGAAAGGAAGGTGAGCGTGCGGGAAGCCGACTAGCTTACTTTTCCATATCCCGTAATTGGATTTCCAGGGCCCGGGTAGACAATTGCACTTCCCAAAGCGACAATACCAGGGATACCATGAGCAGGATCAGGCTCAATCCAAATATGGCATTGGCCCAGAATCGAAGTTCCACATAGATCAGGAACATACTTATGGCAGCCAACAGGAAACTCAGGATGGAGCTGCCCTGCATTCCCTTAATGATACTCAGTCGTTTGCGCAAGGACCGAATCTGCCGTTCCAGAGGAGCTGCGTGTGTATCCACGAATTCTTTGGAAAGCTGCCGGATAAGGGCCGCGATTGCCAGGTATCGCGCGTTGTAGGCCAGCATGCTCAGGGAGATGGCCGGAAATAATAAGGCGGGGATACTCAAGGTTAGTTCCATGGGTTCTGGTTTCTAGTGTAAATCAAGGTCGCCGGCAGGGCCGCCTATGAACTTATTATTTCAATGTGAATTCTCCTTGCTGCTCGGCCCGACCCATCTCCAGGATTACCGTATACGTACCTTCGGGCAGGTAGGTCTTGCCGTTATCGGCCTCCTTAAGTTCGGTTTTGTTTTTAGACAGGTAGTTGGCCTTGCCCTCCTTACTGAAGGCCAGGTCGTAGGACAGGATGTTCAGACCTTCCACGGCTTCGGTTTCCACTTCGCTCACGACCACCCCATCCGGTGATTTTACCTGCGCCTTTACTTTCCCGGCCTTTCCGGCGAAAAACGAAATATCCAGGCCTGGCGTATTGGGTTCTGCGTAGGTATAGAAACGGTTGCCCCACCGGCTGCTGTGGCGCATTTCCGGCATTTCAAAAAGCACGAGATCCGATTCCATATCTGTCGGGGTCATGCTTTGCAGCGGAGCCACGTCGGCTTTATAAATACTCCGACCGTGCGTACCAACCAACAGGTGTCCTGCTTCCTCCTGCACCACCAAATCATGTACAGCAACTACGGGCATGCCGTTCTCCATAAGCTCCCAACTTGCACCCCGATCCAGGGATGCGTAAAGTCCGTTGTCCGTACCCACATAGAGCAGGTTTTCGTTTTTAGGGTCTTCCAGGATTACGTTGACCGGGGAATCCGGGATTCCCGCGGCAATAGACTTCCAGGTTTTTCCGTAATCCTCGCTTACATAGACATAGGGGGTAAAATCATCGGCGCGATAGCCATTGAGGGATACGTAGACCCGCTCCTTCTTGTGTTTGGAAGCGGCCACCCGACTCACCCAGAGTTCTCCTGGGAAGGAATCCGAAATACGGGTCCAGCTGCCTCCGCCGTCCTTGCTCACATGTACATAACCATCATCACTTCCGGTATACAACAACCCAAAGGCAAATGGCGATTCGGAGATCGTGGCCAGGGTGCCATAGGGTACATTGCCCTTGCGGCCGCCCCGGGTTAAATCCCCGGAGATAGCGGTAAAGTCGTCGCCCTGATTCATGGATCGGTGCAGGCGGTTACTTGCCAAATACAAGATATCCGGATTATGGGCAGAAAGTAAAATGGGGGTTTGCCAGTTAAAACGCAGCGGCGATTCTCCTAATTTGTGGCTTGGCTGAATGCGCTTGCGGTCTCCGGTTCCCAGGTTCAGGCGAAAGTAATTTCCAAATTGAAACCCGGTATACACAATGTCATTATTGCGGGGATCTACCTGTACCTGCATCCCGTCGCCTCCCATAATGCGCTTCCAGGGATATTCCCCTTCGGCATGCCAGCGATCCGACTCCCGGGAGGTATGCGCTCCCTTCCAGACCCCGTTATCTTGAAGGCCGCCATAGACATTGTACGGCTTGGCGTTGTCTACGGTAATGGCATAGAATTGCCCTACCGTAGGACTGTTATTTTTGATCCAGGACTCCCCGTAATCATAGGTGATATTTACCCCACCATCGTTCCCGTTGATCAGGTGCCCGGGTTGGTTGGGGTTGATCCAGAGGGCGTGGTGGTCGGCGTGTACGCTGGGGCCACCTATGGATTCAAATGTTTTCCCCCCGTCCGTGGAACGCAATTGGGGAACTCCCGCGATGTAAATTTGGTCGGGATCGTAGGCCGCTACGCGTATCTGGCCAAAATAGTACCCATAACTATAGTATAGATCCTCGATAAAGTCGTCGTGGGTCTTATTCCAGGTTTTCCCCCCATCGATGGTCTTGTAAACTTCGGCCCCTACAACGGGGGTATCAAAGAGCAGGGAGTTGGCGTCTTCCAGATAAATGGCGAGGTCGGCAGGTTTGGCTTCGCGCTCGCGCACCATGGCTTTAACGGATTTCGCCCGGTACTCCCGGGGAAACCTATTGGCCTCCAAAAAGGCGTTGAGGTCCCCGTTGTCCAATTTCAGGAAGGTATCGGCGCTCATGTTTTTAAAGTCTTCCTTTTGCAAGCGTGTGGATTGTTCTTCTGTAGCCTTGTCGCGCCGGAATTGATTGTCGTGGACGGCGTAAACCGTGTTGCGATCATAGATGGCTAATCCGATGCGACCCACGCCATTACCTGTGGGAAATCCGGAACCGGATTCACTGACGAGGTTCCAGGTTTTTCCCCCATCCTGACTTTTGTAAATCCCGGAGCCCTCCCCACTTCCTTCGAAGTTCCAGGCCTTGCGGTCCCGCTGCCAGGATGCGGCGTAAACAATATCCGGAGACTCAGGCGCTACAACCAGGTCTATGATTCCGGTGTCCTCATTAATAAACAGGGTCTTTTCCCAGGTCTGCCCGCCGTCGGTGGTGCGATACACCCCGCGCTCAGCGTTGGGGGAATATAAATGTCCGAGCACGCCAACCAAGACCTCATCGGGTCGCTCCGGGTGGATACTGATACGTCCAATATGGTGGGAATCGGGCAGGCCCATATATTCCCAGGTTGCTCCTTTGTCCGTGGATTTGTACATCCCGATACCGGCATAGGAAGAACGGGAAGAATTGTTTTCCCCGGTTCCGGCCCAGATAGTACCACTATTCCAATCCACCGCTATGGCCCCCAGGTTCTGGGTGGGGGAAGTGTCCATTACGGGGGTAAAACTCGTGCCATTGTTGGCGGTATGCCAGAGGCCTCCTGAAGCATAGGCTACATAAAATTCTATGGGGTTGTCGGGATTGACCGCCAGTTGTACGACACGGCCGCTCATAATGCTCGGGCCAATGTTTTCGAGTTTCAGGTTGGTCAGCAGGGAATTTTGGGCGCTGCTGGCGCGATCTTGTAAAGCTTGTAATTGTGCTTCGGGCGAAGTAGCCGGGGTTTGGCTAAAGCCATTGAAGCAGCCGAAAATAAGGAGAAGGAGTAAGGAAAATTTGGGAAGTCGGGTTGGTAGTAGCGATGGCTTCATATTGTGATATTGGTAAAATATTCAGATTAAAATTGCACAGACCTTTAAGATTTTGTTAATTTATTGCCCAATTAATTAATCAAACTGAATTATGGAAGAGTATCTCCCTTTAATTATTCAATTGATTTCCGGCGCCGTAGGCGGCAATGTAGCTGGAAAGATATTGAAAAATCTTTCGCTTGGCACCGTAGGGAATTCTATCGTTGGAATTCTCGGAGGCGGCCTGGGCGGAACACTATTAGGAATGCTTGGAATGAGTGGCGCTGAAGCAGCGGAAGCTTCCACCAGCATGGATTTAAGTTCTATTCTCGGCAGTGTGGCCGGGGGTGGTGTTGGTGGTGGAGTCCTGATGGCAATCATCGGGGCTGTGAAAAAAGCCATCTCTAAATAGTAACTAACCAACCTGCATACTTGGAGGAGCCTTTCGGGGCTCCTTTTTTTTGTGGGTTTCCTTACTTTTGGGAAGGAACTGCAATTAGCAAGCAGCCTTTCCAATAAAGAGTCAAACCAGGAATCACCATACATGAAATATCACCCGATACCCAACACCCTCTTCACTAAGAACCGCAGCAAGTTCATGGCACGTATGGCTCCCAAGAGCCTGGCGGTTTTCAACTCCAACGATATTTACCCGGTAAGTGCAGATAGTACCTTGCCTTTTGCCCAGGCCCGGGATATCTTTTACCTCTCCGGGGTGAATCAGGAGGAAAGTATTTTGTTGTTGTTTCCCGATGCCATAGATCCCAAGCACCGGGAAGTGCTGTTTGTGCGGGAAACCAACGAGCATATTGCCATTTGGGAAGGAGCCAAACTGGATAAAGACCAGGCTTTTGCCACTTCCGGCATTCGAACGGTCTATTGGCTCACGGATTTTGAGAAAGTCTTCTTTGACCTGATGACCGAAGCCGAAACCATCTATTTCAATACCAACGAGCACTATCGGCAGTCCGTGGAAACCGAAACCCGGGAGGCGCGATTCATCAAAAAATGCAAGGCAGATTTCCCTGCCCACAAGGTGGCCAAAAGCAATCCCATCCTCCAGGAAATCCGCGGGGTAAAAGAACCGGAAGAACTGGATCTGATGCGCACCGCATGCGGCATAACCAATAAGGGTTTTCGACGGGTGCTGGAATTTGTGAAGCCCGGGGTCTGGGAGTACGAAATCGAAGCCGAATACCTGCATGAATTTATCCGGAATCGTTCCAACGGCTTTGCCTACACGCCCATTATCGCTTCGGGGAATAATGCCAATGTCCTGCACTACATTGAAAACAACCAACAGTGCCGGGAAGGGGAATTAATCCTTATGGATGTTGGCGCGGAATACGCCTTGTATTCCAGTGATATGACCCGAACCATTCCTGTGAGCGGGCGATTTTCCAAGCGACAACGAGAAGTATACCAATCGGTTTTAAAAGTCAAGGAGGAGGCCACCAAGATGTTGGTACCCGGAACGCTTTGGGCGGAATACCACCAGGAAGTAGGTAAAATTATGACTTCCGAACTGCTCAGTTTGGGTCTGCTCGACAAGGCCGATGTCCAGAACGAAAATCCCGAATGGCCCGCCTATAAAAAATACTTCATGCATGGAACCAGCCACCACATTGGGTTGGATACCCATGATTACGGGATGCTGAAAACCCCGATGAAGGCCAATATGGTCTTTACGGTGGAACCGGGGATCTATATCCCGGATGAAGGTTTTGGAATTCGATTGGAAGACGATGTGGTTATCCAGGAAAAAGGAGAACCCGTAAACCTGATGGCCGATATTCCTTTGGAAGTGGAGGAAATTGAGGACATTATGAATAGCTAGTTCTTCCTGAATTTCTGCAGTATTAGCATTCTGCGAACTCTGAAGATCTAGCGCGCCATGCAAAGAAAAAACCCTCGCAATAAGCGAGGGTTTTATTTTGAAAACAGACTAGCGAAGAGTCAATACCCCGACCTAATCTTCTATAAACAAATAGTTTAAGTTCAACTCGTTGAAAGCCTTGTTGAAGGCGGCGATTTCCTCATCTACCATCTTGTCAAAGGCAGCCAACTCCTTATTGATCGCTGCGGTGAGTTCATTTTTAACCGCAATGTCCTGAGCCGTTGGCGGGAAATCGCCATAGCCCACTAACGTGGCTACGTGTCCCAGCTTATTGGTCAACTTAATCGGGAAATTAAGCGGATCCTGCCCACTGCGGTTCTTCGTTTGATACAGCGCCTTCTCGATTTCCCCGAAACCGTCCTTAATGGTCTTGGCTTTTTCCACCAATTCTTTGGTGGCCTCGTTCCCCTTGTATTGCTTCATAAAGGCGTCGAGTTGCCCGCTTACGTTCCGGATTTTTTCGATGGATTCGTGTGCGCGATCAATCGTTTTGTTGACATCCGTAATGAACTCATGCTGCTTTTGCATATCGGCTACGCTGGCTTCTGCTCTGGGGTCGGGAACGATGGTGAAGCGCTCGGATTGCGTGCCTGAAGCAGTGGTTAGGTGTACCATATAATCCCCGGGAACTGCTTTCGGACCTCTGAGTCCGGCGCCCCAAAGGATCATACCCGGGAGGCGTTTGGCATTCTTGCCCTGGGTATTCCATACATGTGTATTTCCACCTTGCTCCACCTTGAGCTTTTCATTCCGCTCCTTGGCATAGGTGCTGAAATTTGCCAGCGTATCTCCACTAATTGTGGTGTAGGTCAGGCTTACGCTGTCCTTTTCGGCAAAATCCTTCAGGAAGAAGTGCGTTACGACTCCTGCCGGGTGATTTTGCCCCTCAGTCAGGGAAGGTGTGCTGCGTGCCCCGCCTCGCATGCGGTAGGAATCTTTTGGCTTATACAGGATGGCATCGGCACTGCGATCGCCTGCTTCCAGTTGATGCAAAACGGTAAGGTCGTCGATGATCCAAACGGAACGCCCCTGGGTAGCCACGATGAGGTTGTTGTCCTTGATGGCGAGATCCGTAATCGGTACGATCGGCAGGTTCAGCTGGAAGGGTTTCCAGGAAGCCCCGTCGTCGAAGCTGATGTACATGCCTGTTTCCGTTCCGGCATAGAGCAAGCCCTTGCGTTTCGGGTCTTCGCGGACCACCCGGGTAAAGTGCTCCTCAGGAATACCGTTCGTTATTTTTTGCCAGGTTTGCCCGTAATCCGTGGTTTTGTAGAGATACGGCTGGAAGTCGCCCAGCTTGTATCGGGTAGCGGCCACGTAGCAGGTTCCTTCGTCAAAAGCAGAAGGCTCAATACTGTTGATCATGCTCCATTCCGGCATGCCGGCAGGGGTAACATTGTCCCAGCTGCCACCGCCATCGCGGGAGACATGGATCAGGCCGTCATCGCTTCCTACCCAGAGCAGTCCTTCCTTAAGCGGACTCTCATTGGCTGCGAAGATGGTACAGTAATATTCCACCCCGGTATTGTCCTGGGTAATCGGTCCGCCACTGGAAACCAGTTTATCGGGATCGTTACGGGTGAGGTCCGGGCTTAACAATTCCCAGCTCTGTCCTTCATTTGTACTCATGTGGACATGTTGGGAAAAGGTGTACAGCTTCTTGGGATCGTGCTTGCTGAAAATAATGGGGAAGTTCCACTGGAAGCGGTATTTCATCCCTTCGGCCCCGTACCCCATAGGGTTATCCGGCCAAACGTTTATGGCGCGAACGGTTCCAGCATCGTGGTTGACGCGGGTCAGGAAACCACCATAGCTTCCTCCGTAAACGATATCGTTATTCTCTGGGTCTACGGCAATGTGGGCAGATTCCCCTCCGGCAGTCGGTTCCCAGTCGTCCTCAGAGATGCCGAAGCCATCCGAACGGTGCCGGATTCGAACCGTGCTGTTGTCCTGCTGGGCCACGTAAATACGATACGGATGTGCATTGTCCGTCGTAACCCGGTAAAATTGCGCTGTGGGTTGGTTGTAATAGGTACTCCAGTTTTCCCCGCCGTCATAGGAGACCTGGGCCCCACCGTCGTCCCCGATGATCATTCGCATCGGATCTTCCGGGGCTATCCACAGATCGTGGTGGTCGCCATGGGGCGCATTAAACGTATTGAAGGTGCGACCCCCATCGGTAGACTTGTGGTAACGTACATTCAGTACATAGACCACATCTTCGTCGTGGGTGTCGGCATAAACGCGAGTATAGTACCAGGCGCGTTGGCGCAGTTTGCGCTCACTATTTACCTGGGACCAGGTTTTTCCGCCATCTTCCGAGCGGTACAATCCACCCTTGTCCTTGTTCTCTACAATGGCCCAAACGCGTTGCGCATTAACCGGGGAAACCGTTACTCCGATAATTCCCAGAGTTCCTTCCGGAAAGCCCTTATTCTTAGAAATTTCTGTCCAGGTTTCCCCGCTATCCGTTGATTTCCAGAGCGCTGATCCCTCGCCACCTGAACTCAAGCTGTAAGGGGTTCGCTGCACCCTCCAGGTACTCGCATAGAGAATACGCGGGTTGGTGGGGTCAAAAGTGAGATCTACCGCCCCGGCCTGATCGTTTACATAAAGAATTTTCTTCCAGGAAGCGCCGCCATCCGTGCTCTTGTAAATGCCCCGATCCTGAGTCGGTTTGTATATGTTGCCCATAACGGCAGCATAAACAACATCGTGGTTGGTCGGGTGTACTTTGAGGCGGGGAATGTGTCGGGTTTTTTCCAGTCCGGCCTGCTGCCAGGTTTTCCCGGCATCCACGGACTTCCATACACCATAACCGCTGGAGACATTCCCGCGGACGGTTTTTTCACCGCCCCCCACGTAGATAACATTCGGGTCGCTTTGGGCCACTTCAACGGCGCCAATACTTCCCCCGAAGTACCCGTCGGAGATATTTGCCCAGGTACGGCCACCATCCTGGGTGCGCCATACGCCCCCACCGGTAGCCCCGAAGTAAAACAAATTAGGCTGTCCGGGTACCCCGGTTACAGCGGCAGAACGTCCGCCTCGAAACGGGCCTACCAGCCGATATTCCAGGGAGGAATACAGGCTTTCGTCAAAAGTTGTGGTGTTGGCCCCGCGATTGCGGCGTTGTGATTGGGCCTCATAAGGCATCAGGCCAAGAAGGAGCAGAAGGAACCCTGCCCGCAGAACGAGATTTTTCATAAGTGTCGTATTCGAATTAGTCAGCTGTTGAAAATACGGAATTATTTGCCGTTCACAACGTCCCAGAGCGGTTCGACAACAAAGTTTTCGCCTGCCTCCGATCTCGCTATACTTTAGTAGTATGGCATTCCTACAGCCTAATGCAGTGGTCCTTTCCGGGATACGCTTCACCCTGTTTTTGCTCTTCCTCATTCTGGGGAACCAGGCCCTTATGGCCCAAAATGTAGCACCAACCGCGGTAGACGACAGCTATTCCACCGGTTTAAATACTACGCTGAACGTCCCGGCCAACGGGGTAATCTCCAACGATACTGACCCAAACGGAACGGCAGGTTTAACGGTTAACCCGACTCCTGTTACCCTTCCTTCGAACGGAGCCCTTACGTTGAATTCCGATGGGAGTTTCAGCTATGTGCCCAATCCGGGGTTTAGCGGGACCGATAGTTTTGAATATCAGGTTTGTGACGATGGCACCCCTAATGAGATAGTTTCCCGATTTGATTTTGACGACCCCAACCTGGCGCTGGCGACCATTGGCCCGGACGCGACCGCAGTAAGTCCCCTGGCGGCCCAGACAGGATGTGGAATCCATATTGCCAGTGGCGCAGGTGGAAGTGTGGGGATCGACGTCTTTGTCCCGAATACCGGGAACATTTTCAATTTTACCAGCTTCCGGGCAGATTTTGAATACCAGGATCAGGAAGGAACCGCAGACATCGCCACAGCCGGTAATTTCCGCATCTGGCATATCGGGTCGAACAACCTTGGGGTAGAGGTACAGGTAATCGACGGGAATACCGGTACCCCGGCTACCTATTCGGTAAACCTGGGCGCATTCCTGAGCGGAAATAACCCATATACTATTGAATACGATGAACTAACCGGAAACATCATTTATACGGCCAATGGGACCACTACCACCTTTGCCTTAGCCCCGGCCTATTCCCCTTTGAATACCACCCTGGCCACACAAATCCATGTAGGTCGATTTATGGATAGCAGCGGTTCGGCCATTCCATCGCTTTGTAGCATTCAGTTTACCGACACCAGCAAGCTTTGCGATACCGGCCTGGTTACCCTCACCATTCCAACTTCCGTGATAACCAACCGCAGGATAACTTACCGGGTAAACCGCAATTAGTTTATCGCACTTCCTCCTGGCTTTATCTACAGGAAATTGCCATTCACCGACAGCTACCTTATAAGCTAGGAAAGCCACCGCATATTTGTTGCAGATTCCAAATTTTGCAACATGATTAAAAAGCTACTTTACTTACCCTGGCTGCTGCTCACCGGTATTAGCTATGGACAAGACTACAACTACCTGGGGACCTTCGACAGTGAAGGGACGCCAGACTACCTGACCACTCCCGACGTGGTTTCAGAAAGCACATTAAAACTGGTTGCGGACGCCCTGCCCGAAGGGTATCCGGTACCGGATTACAACCCACACTACATTAGCTCCGGCTACGACACCGACATTATCCTTTACGAAGAGGCTGAGGTCTGGGTAACATTCGTTGCCGAAGGTGCCGGGTATAAAAACGTATTGGGGTTCTTTACCTATGAGGCCGGATCACCGCCTCCGACCACCCCGCAACCCGAAGACATTACCATTGTTTTCCCCAACGTTTCCGCCAAATGGAGTGGAGGAGGGCTATATGCCGGGGATAAGGTAAAAATCGGAAGGTTCCCTGCCGGCACCGCTATTGGTTGGGTGCTGTTCGCCAATGGATGGCGCGGCAAGGTAACCGGAGGGCACTGGCAGGTGTATTCCCGTCCGGAATACAACCCGGAGTCCGATCCGACCCTGCAATTCCACAATGTACTGTTGAGCGATTCCGAAAACGAGCGCATTATCCTCGGATTCGAGGATATTCGACGCGATTACGGTAGCTGTGATCAGGATTTTAACGATGCCCTGTTTTACATTACCGCTTCCCCCTACACCGCCCTGAAAACGGAAAACCTGGTTCGGGTAGAAGATCGCAACGATGTCAGTTCCGGAAACGATGGCGGGTTGGAAAGCCATGGACGCCTGGCTCAAAAGATTGCCAAACGTACCCTGAAACGCCGCCAAACGGGTAGCGCCCTGAACCAACAGGACCTTCAGGTGCGGTATTCCGCTAAAAGCTTTAATGGAAATTTTGCGCGAAATGGGAATCTGGATACCTATTTCCCGGAGACTGGAATGATGGGGACGGAAGAAGCCCGCGTGTCCAGTCCTGAGGATTTGCTCGAGATCACCAATGCCGATAAGGTATTTTCGGTAGACTACTACCAGGGCAACGAACGCGTTGCTGCGGCCCTGGCCCTCAATACCCTCGATGGCGTTTACAATCACACCAAATATATCTGCGATCGCCTGAACGATGCAGAGCTGACCGATGTACGGACCCTGGAATTGCAGGGACACCGCATGGTGTATACCCGCATGGAACGCGCCGAAGGAACTGAGCACACGCTGGCTTTTGCCATACGCGAAGGAATCAGCGGCTATGAACTTTTCAGCACCTGGAACCTGAGTGACTATCCTCAGGGGGATTATATGAACTTCCAGGTATGGGGATCTTCCATGGGGCAGGTGAGTACCCTGGTGAGCCATATCCTGCAGACGCTGGAAGCCGACAAACCGGTTATTACAACCCAGGCTCCCCGAATTCCTGAGGCTTTTGTCCGCAAAGGATATTATCGCGATGGGGCACTGCACCTGAAAATCGAAAATCCAGGCCGGGTATCCAGCCTTACTATTGATGGAAATTTGAAACGCACGGAGTTATCTGCCCCTGAGAATGTTTCCTTTACCCAAGTTTTGAGTGGAAACCGGGTGGAATGGATCGAAATCCCTACCGGGCACCTGTTCGATATTGGATTGCGCATGACTACCGGAGCAACCGGGAGTGCCGACGATTTGTACCTGGCCGATGGCCCCTGGGGAATTGACCTGGACACCAACCGCGACGAAGTTCCTGCCTGGAACATAGCCCAACACAAGGATTCCATTAATTCCGAACTCAAAGCCATCTTTGGAGATAGCACCTATTTGGTTGAGCGCGGACTGGAAATGTCCGGAAAAGTGGAAGGGACTATAAATGTTTTCCGCCACCTACTGGCTGGAGACCGATCCCTGGATGTAAGCGCCTATGCCTATATGAGCATAGAGCTGCAACAGGACCGCCCCATCGAGATTAGCCTGATCACCACGGAAATGAAGGACTGGAACGACAGGCTGCGCCTGAAGGTAGTTCCGGATTCGACTGCCGGGCGTTTGGAAGTTGCATTCAGCGAATTCCGGGACGGAAGCGGGAATCCCCGAAACTTTGAGCAACTGACTTCCATTGTATTCTCCGTTCAGGGGAACTACCAGGAAGCTGAGGAATTTGCCTTTGCCGTTAATGGCCTCGCCCTGACTACGAAGTCGATTACCGAAGTGGGCGAAGAAACTACAGCGGAAGATACTACTGAGGAATCTACGGAAGAAGAAACTTCAGAGGAATCTACTGAGGCTGAAACTGCGGAAGCGGCTACCGAAGCGGAAAGTGTTTCGAATGACACTTCATCTGACGAAGCTACTGGAGCTGAAAACCAGGAGGAAACTAATGAAACTGAGCAGGAAGCCGAAACAGCTTCCAATCCACTGAGCGCTCCATCGGCCTTACCCGAACTCAAGCAGGCACGGACCTATCCAAACCCGTTTGAATCGTCCTTTAAACTGATTTTGCCAGAAGCGACTAAGGAACTCCACGTGACCCTGAGCAACCTGCGCGGACAGGTAGTGTGGAAGCAAAAAGTACGTGCTGGAATGGCCGATCGCATCTTTGAGATGGTGGTACCGGGATTACCTTCCGGGGTGTATGTGTACCGCGCCTTTGATTTTACCAATGGCCAACAATACGAAGGGAAGGTGATCCGGAAGTAAGATCCTCCCAACATACTGGCAAGTTTTAGTACATTAGGCAGATACTAGTACGCAATGATTCAAAAAGCGTTCTTACTCTGCCTAATTTTTTTGTCTATGGCGGCACTTCAGGGACAACGCCTTCGCGATTACGGAATTGAACTCGGGGTGCTGCGCCCCGGCCCACTGAATGCGATAACCGACGTGCCCGGGGTTCATGTCGGGCATACGACCTTAAATTCCGGGGAGGAAGTTCGCACCGGGGTTACGGCCATCCTCCCGCATTCCGGCAACTTGTTTCAATCCAAGGTGCCTGCGGCGATATACGTGGGGAATGGATTTGGGAAGTTGGCCGGATCTACGCAGGTGGAAGAACTTGGAAATCTGGAAACGCCCATTGTTCTGACCAATACCCTGAGCGTGGCCACGGCTATGGACGCCGTAATCTCCTATACCCTGGCCCAGGAAGGCAACCAGGAAGTGCGTTCTGTGAATGCCGTGGTCGGGGAAACGAATGATGGATACTTGAACAATATTCGCGCCCGGATCGTATCCAAACAAGATGTGTTGGATGCGATCGCCGCCGCCTCAACAGGCCCCGTGGCCGAAGGAAATGTGGGTGCAGGAACTGGTACGATCGCCTTTGGTTTTAAAGGAGGAATCGGGACTTCCTCCCGCGTTTTGCCTGAAAAATTTGAGCAGTATACCGTAGGGGTTTTGGTACAAACCAATTTTGGCGGGGTACTTACCCTGAATGGCCGGAACCTGGCCCGTGACCTGGATCGTATTCCCGGGAATTTCCGCTACGACACCGATGGCTCCTGCATGATGGTGGTTCTAACCGACGCACCCCTGGATGCAAGGAACCTGAAGCGCCTGGCCGAGCGCTGCATGCTGGGCCTGGCACGCACGGGTGGCATTGCCAGCAATGGCAGCGGGGATTACGTGATAGCAGTTTCCACTGCGGAGACCAATCGCGTGCCTTACGAGCCTTCGGGAATGACCTCCGAGATGCCGGTGGTGCACAACGATTATATGAGCGCATTGTTCCTGGCGGCCATTGAGGCCACCGAAGAAGCCATCTGGAATTCCATGACCGCCGCCGAAACCGTATCCGGTCATCGGGGGACTATTCAGGCCTTGCCGATGGACCGGGTGATGGAAATCTTGAAAAAATGATTGCAGCATGAATCAGCTATCGCCTCGTAAAAGACTGTGGCAATTCCTGGAGAAGTCGGATTCCAAATGGTCCTTCCGCTTCCACTATTTTATCCAGGCACTAATTCTGTTATCGCTGATCACTTATGCGATTGAAACCCTGCCAAACCTGGATCCAGATGTAGCCCAGGCCCTCTATGTTTTCGAGATTTTTACAGTAGTTGTGTTTACCCTGGAATATGTTTTACGGGTCATGGCCGCCCCGAACCCCTGGAAGTATATTTTCAGTTTTTATGGGATTATTGATCTGCTGGCCATCCTGCCATTTTACCTTAATAACGCCCTCGACTGGCGGGCCCTGCGTTCGTTCCGGGTCCTGCGTCTGATCCGCGCGCTCAAGATGGTGCGCTACAACCGGGCCCTGCAACGATTTACTTTGGCGGCGCGCATGGTCCGGGAGGAAATCGTGCTGTTCTTTATCATCACCTTCATTGTTCTATACCTGACCTCCGCCGGGATTTATTACTTTGAAAACGAAGCCCAGCCCGAGGCCTTCGCCTCTATTTTCCATAGCTTTTGGTGGTCGATCGTTACCCTGACTACTGTGGGGTATGGCGATGTGTATCCCATTACGGCAGGGGGTAAGATTTTTACCTTTTTCGTACTCATCATTGGCGTGGGCATCGTAACCGTTCCCGCAGGACTGGTTGCCGCTTCGCTGAGCAAAGCCCGGGATATCGAAGCCGGTGAAGACTCCTGAAAGGGTAGCCGGTCGAAAGCATTTCAAGAGTTCCAAGGTTTTCGTACCTTTTTTGACTTAAGCAGCACCTATGAAACGAAATGGAATCTCCCCGGCCAAATTCCTTGGCCTGGCCCTTGGCCTCACTATATTATTTTTTTCCTCCTGCAAAGACAAAGCAGCGACACCTTCCGATGAAGATGCCAATGTGGAAACTGAAGTTGCAGCCGACGCGGACGCTAAAGATTCCGACTGGATCGTGCTCTTTGACGGGACTTCCTTAGACGGTTGGCGCGGTTATAACGCCGAGACCATGCCTCCCGGATGGGTCATTGAAGATAGTGTGCTCACCTTTAAGACCGAGCTCGGCCTGGAGCAGGATTACGAAGGCGGAAAGGACATTATGTATGCCGCAGAGGAGTTCGATAATTTTGAGCTTTATCTGGAGTGGAAGATTCCTGCAGGTGGAAATAGCGGGATCTTCTACCACGTGCAGGAAGGTTATGACGGGCCACCAGTGGTTGCGCCGGAATACCAATTGATCGATGACGAAAATTACGAGAATATCCACGACCTGACCGCTTACAATACGAGTCTGGGATATACCGACAAACCCGAAGAGTTGAAGCCCTTGCAGAGTACCGGGGCCGACTACGCCATGCATCCGCCGGACCCAGGGAAAACGCTGCATCCGGTAGGCGAGTGGAACAGTTCCAAGATCGTCTTTACCCCCGAACGCGTGGAGCACTGGCTTAACGGGGAAATGATTTTGTCCTTTGTGCCCTGGGACGATGCCTGGTACGAGCGCAAAAACGACGACAAGTGGAAAAACAGCCCGGATTACGGGAAATTCAAGTCGGGCTACATTGCCCTGCAGGATCACGCCAGCCCGATCTGGTTTCGAAATATTAAAATTAAGAGACTCTAGCCTCGGCAGGCTCAAATTAGCCTTGGCCTGCAATTTGCAAGCAGCAACAACAGAAAATCCAATCACAAAGAATTACCCTCATGAATAAGCGAACCTTTATCAAGAAAAGCGGCCTCGGCGCCCTCGGACTTTCCCTCCTGCCTTCCGGCCTGAAAGCCCTCGAAGCGAAAGGACCCCAGGCGCGACTACGCACCGCCCACATCGGGGTTGGAAATATGGGGAATGAAGACCTGCGCGACATCTCCTCCCACCCACAGGTAGACGTGGTTGCCCTTTGCGATGTAGACTCCAACAATCTGGCCGCTGCTTTGAAATTGCACCCAGGCGCCAAGACCTTTAAAGACTACCGGGTAATGTTGGCGGAAATGAGCGACGGGATCGATGCCATAATTGTTTCCACCCCGGACCATACCCATGCACCAGCCGCCCTGGCCGCAATGGAACTGGATAAACCTGTCTACTGCCAAAAACCTTTGACCCACTTTGTAAGCGAGTCCCGCGAAATGCGCCGCGTAGCCAATGAGAAAGGGCTGGTGACTCAAATGGGGATTCAAGTGCATTCCTTCTACGATTATAAACTGGCCACCCTGCTCATTCGTGATGGCATTATCGGGAAGGTGCACACCGTGCGCGCCTGGAGTCCGAAGCAATGGGGGCTTAACGGACCTGCGCCTGAAGGCTCCGATCCGGTGCCAGAAACCCTCGACTGGAACCTTTGGCTGGGAACTTCCCCCGAGGTTCCTTATAAAGATGGCTATTACCATCCCGGTTACTGGCGCCGACTCGTCAACTACGGTTGCGGAACCTTAGGCGATATGGGAGTGCATATTTTCGATACCCCTTATAATGCCCTGGAGCTCGATGTACCGCGAACCATCATGACCGAGTGCCGTCCGCCAAGTGGGTTTGGCTATCCGGAAAACAACACCGTTACCTATGAATTCCCAGGAACTGATTATACGGCCGACAGCCTGAAATGGGTCTGGTACGATGGCCCTGGAATGCCTCCCGCTCATGAAGACTTAGCGCTCCCGGGAGGCGAACAACTCCACGACCAGGGTGCGATGTTCCTGGGCGAAAAAGGACGTTTGTACCTGCCACACTTTATGCTTGAACCCAAGCTCATTGTCGATGGTGCCTACCAGGAGATGGATTTTGAAAAGTACGGCCTGGGTACCCCGATCCGCAACTACGCCAGTGAAGGTCCTAAGCACTACCACCAGTTTGTAGACGCATGCCTGGGCAAGGGGGAAACCACTGCACCTTTTGATTACGGCGCCCGCCTTACCGAAACCATTTTACTGGGAACGATTGCCGGCCGCTTCCCCGGCCAGACTCTCCACTGGGATGCCGAAAAGGCGCAATTCGCGGAAGCCGAAGCAAACCAGTATTTGAGCGGGGAGTATCGGGAGTTTTAGGGAATTGCTGAATAGCTCCTGGGGAATCGCAGACTAGCGGGTTGGCCCTACAACTTCTTCTAGTGCGTTGCCCTTTTCTTTGAGTGCCTTTTCCTTACGCCCCCGTCCTTTTAATCCAAAGAGGGGCCGCAGGAACCCTATGCGTCGAATAACAAATTCGTAAAGCAGGTAACAGACAACGCCTGTAAACGCTACAATCCCAACGAATTTCAGAAATACGGGAATTTCCAGGGGCAGGATCAGGTAGGATCCGGCATAGAGGGCAAACATGTGCAGGATGTAGACCGGATAGGCCGCTGTGCTGAGGTAACTCAATAGCGCACTGGGTTTGTTCAGGTATTTGTAGGCGAACCCGAATAGCCCAAAAATCCAGCAGTTCGATTCAATCGCCAATACATAGCCGGGCATTTGCAGGTTAAAGACAAAGAATCGCACCGCATATAACCCAAGGGCCAGCCCCAGGTATAACCAGCGCCATTTTAGGAGCGTTTGCCAGATCGCCTTCCCACTGTAAACAAACAGGAAACCAAAGAGGAAGGCCAGCAGCCCCATAAAGAATCCGTGCCAGGTCTCAGCATATAATTCAAAGAGCTGGGGCTTTACCAATAAAACTTCCAAAATAAAGAACACCGATACCGATAAGGGCCCCAGGGGATTGCCCATATAAGCGGAGAGCGCCTTTTTAAAGGATCCTTCCTCCCGGTTTTTCAGGTAGAAAAAGAGTGGCGAGAGAATTATCACGTACACGAAAATATTCCCAAGAAACCACAGGTGCCCGGCGTGTGGAAAATAGCTCAGCGGCATCCCGTAATAGCCCTGAAAAATATACATGTGCAGGGGGGTGATCGCCAGGAATCCAAAAACAAAGGGTAAGAGGATACGCTTGGTACGTTCTCCCAACAGTTGCTTCCAGTTGCGCTTGCGCAGGGCAAAATATACCCCCATCCCCGAGACATAGAACAAGAGCGGAATCCTCCAGACATTTAAAGCCGTCATCGGGGTCCACAGGCTTTCCATGATTTCAGGACCCCGAATAAAGCCGATTAGCATGGCCCATGGCTGGAAGACTATTGCAATGTGATAGATCAATAGCAAGCCAATGGCTATCACCCGCAACCAGTCAATATCGTATCTTCTTTCGTGTAACATAATTTTGGTCTAAAAGGCTGTTTACTGTGGCATCTGCGGTTTACTGTAACATCATGGCTACCACCGGACGGGACTTTTCCACTTCTTCAAGATCCAGCTCAAAGCCCATGGGCGCCAATTGCTGGTGCAACATTTGGTAGATAGGTTTGACATCTCCAAAGGACCCTAAGACGGTTTCCCGGGCGGTTGATCCGTAATTGTTCCGTACGCCTTTGTCCGCTTTGGCATCGATCAGTTGCTGTACGATCTCTATCCGGCAAAAGAAGGCTGCGGTATGCAAGGCTGTAGATCCATCGTTGTTTTGAATATTGAGATCCGCTCCTGCTTCGATCAGGGTCTTGACCATCTCTTGCTTCCCAAAAGTTGCGGCGGTGATCAGCGGGGTAGACCCACCGAAGGGTTCCTTTTGGTTCAGGTCTGTACCTGAAGCTATGTGTTGTTTTACTACTTCGAGGTTCTCCGAAATCACGGCAGTATGGATGTCCATTTTTGGAACAGTCACTTCTGCTGTGGCCTGGGAAGTTTTATTGTTTTGCCCGCAGGCGGTAAAAAATAACAGCCCTATACTGAGCATGCTTAGGGTCTTTAGTACGGTAAGATTCATAGTTTTCATTTGCTTTGATTTTAGAATTAAACTTTACTGAGACAAAGATCCGCTGGGTGCTGACGCAAGGCCAATCAGGCATGCTGCCGAATGCATAAGCCTTGGGGAGGCGGGTATAACAATTGGCGCAGGGATAGCAATTATGACGCAAACCGCTGTTTAAGCCGCTGGTTTGGAGGAATGGAAACCGAGTAGTGGCGTCTATTTTTTTTCTACTTTCGAAGGAGCAATTAGCGGCATGGCAGACCCATCTTCATTTATCGAACAGGCCAAATCCCTGGTCCTGGAAAACCTCTCCAATGAGAATTTCGGGGTTTCTGAATTGGCAGCGGCCTTGCATATGAGTCGTTCGAATCTGCTGCGCAAGGTGAAAAAGCAAACCGGACTATCAGCCAATCAGTTTATACGGGAGATTCGCCTGCAGGAAGCGATGGAGCTGCTGCGGGATTCGGAGCAAACCGTATCGGAGGTGGCTTACCAGGTAGGGTTCGGGAGCTCGTCCTACTTTATCAAGTGCTTCCGGGAGCAATATGGGTACCCCCCGGGAGAGGCCGGGAAACACAATTTCGAAGATCCGAGGAACCGTCCGGGCTTGCCCTGGAAGAAGATAGCAATAGGAGCCATTGGGCTATTGCTCATTTCTTTTTTAGCGTATACCCTGTGGCCTGCTTCCAAAGAGGTGGTTCTCGAAAAATCTATTGCCGTCCTGCCCTTTAAGAATGAGAGTAGTGATGCCACCAATGTGTATTTCATTAATGGGCTAATGGAGGCTACCCTTAACAACCTCCAAAAGATTGAAGATTTCAGGGTGATCAGTCGTACCTCGGTGGAAAAGTACCGAACTTCCGCCCAGAGTATCCCGGAGATCGCCGGAGAACTCAATGTGAATTATCTGGTGGAAGGCAGCGGACAGCGTGTAGGCGATCGCGTCCTCCTGAACATTCAATTGATCGACGCCAGCACAGACCAGCCTGTTTGGTCTGAGCAGTACAGCCGCGAGATAACCGACATCTTTGCCCTGCAGAACGAAGTGGCCCGAAGGATCGCAGCTGCGGTGGAAGCGACGGTAACCCCCCAGGAGGCGGAGCAGCTTAACAAGATCCCCACGGAAAACCTGGTAGCGTATGACTACTACCTGCAAGCACACGATCAATTATACAAACGAACCCCGGAGGGCCTGGATGCCTCGATTCCCCTATTTGAAAAGGCCCTTGAGGAAGACCCCCAGTTTTCCCTGGCTTATGCCAACCTGGCCATAGCATATTTTTTTAAGGACGAATTCCTGGTAGAAAAGCAATACACCGAAGCCATCAACAACAATGCCGACAAGGCCCTGTTGTACGATGCCAAGTCGGCCCAAAGCCTGATCGCCAAGGCACTTTACTACACCCAGACCGGCGAATATCGCCTGGCCCTGCCCCATTTGGAAAAGGCGTTGGAATACAATCCCAATTCCTCCGTAGTGGTGCAAATCCTGGCCGATTATTACGCCCGGGTAACCCCCAATACGGCAAAATACCTGGAGTATGCCTTAATGGGGATGCAGCTCGATATCGCGGTCAAAGATTCTTCGACCCAGAGTTATGCCTACCTCCACCTCAGCAATGCGTTTGTGCAAAACGGTTTTGCCGATGAGGCCCTAACCTATGTCGACAAGTCGCTCGAATATGATCCCACCAATTACTATGCTCCCCTGGTCCGCGCCTTTGTGCTCTATGCCAAGGATAAGGATCTGAAGCAGACCCGGGATTTGCTGATAGCGGAATACCAGAAAGATTCCACCCGGCTGGATATTTTGCAGGAGGTGGCTAAGCTCTACTTCTTTGATAATGAATACGAACAGGCCTATACCTACTATGCCCCTTTTGTGGAGGCCCGGGAACAATACGGCCTGGATTTCTACCATGCGGAAGACAGTAAGATTGGGTTCGTCTATGAACAAATGGGCCTTGAAGCCGAGGCCGCTGAATTATATTCCTCCTATGCTGCCTATTGCGAAAAAGATGAATCCATCTATCAATCGGCGTGTTTTGCCGTAGCACATGTAATCGAAGGCGAATACGACGAGGCCATTGAACAACTCAAGGTCTTTGCCAACCAGGACAATATTCAGTATTGGGTCTTACTATTCCTGGATAAAGATCCGCTGCTGGATCCCTTGAAGGAGCATCCCGAGTATAGCGGCATAATTGAAAAGATCAACACCCGGTTCTGGGAAAACCAGGCGAAGCTGAAAAACACCCTGGAAGAGAAGAATTTGTTGTAGGGGGATAGGATAAGTAATTGAGGGTAGAGGTAGGGGATTTTGATTCAAGCGGTTTCAATTTTTTTTATGTAAATAAATTTCATGTGAATCATCTGAAAGAATATATCGAGGCCAATATGAGTATGTCTCATATTTACCAACCTGTAATGATTAAAACCCTGATTTTGAATGGCGGGATAGCCCACAAAAAGGATATTGCCAAATCCATTCTGTCCTATGACGAATCCCAGATTGAATACTATCAGGCGATTACCAACAATATGGTAGGGAGGATTCTTCGAAAAAATGGGATTGTCACAAAGAAGAAAGACGATTACAGATTAATTGATTTTGATTTACTAAGCGAAAATGAACTAGGGGAGTTAGTTCAATTATGCGATCAGAAAATAGACCAGTATGTTGACAAAAGAGGTAAAGCCATTTGGGCGCACAGAAGAAAGAATAGGAAACCCGTTCCTGGTTCTGTGCGCTACAAAGTATTAAGACGGGCTAGAGGACGGTGTGAACTGTGTGGAATATCTATTGAGGAAAAGGCAATCGAAGTCGACCACATAGTTCCCAAAAATCTAGGCGGATCCGATTCTATAGATAATTATCAGGCTCTCTGCTATACCTGCAACGCAAATAAAAGGGATACCGACGATACAGACTTTCGTAATATTAACGCCCTATATGAAGTGAGAGAAGATGATTGCATATTCTGTCAAATTGACGAACCCAGAATTGTGGAAGAGAATGAACTGGCCCTGGTCCTCAATGACAAATATCCGGTTACTGAAGGTCATACTCTGATTATACCGAAAAGACATTGTGAGACGTACTTTGATCTAAGTCAGGCAGAATTAAATAGTTTACACCAATTTGCTCACAAAACAAGGGATAATTTAGAAAGAGAAGATGTCTCAATAACAGGTTTTAACATTGGATTCAATGCAGGGACAGATGCTGGTCAAACTATTGGTCACTGCTACATGCACCTAATTCCTAGAAGGCATGGAGACGTTGACAACCCAATAGGAGGCTTACGAAATATCATTCCAGGTAAAGGTGATTACGGATTATAGTACCCAAAGCTACTTCGCCTCTCGTTCATGATAATCTAGACTAGTATAGAAAATTAGGATAATATGGACACATGCGATAATCATCTGCTTTATCAGAAGTCCTGCTAACAGATTGCACGCATTGAGATTATTTTTGTTTTTGACAATTGAGTGTTAGTAAATCCTGGAAAACTTAGTAGAGGAGTTTTCTGTTCGAAGACACTGTCTTAATATCTTGCGAATTACTCTGCCAGAACAACTCGAATAGAATGGAGAAACTTGAAAAGATCGCAGAAAGAATTAATCCTTTCCTTCAGAAGGATAAGTATGCCGGGAGATCAGCTGAATTTACTCATTTCATAAGTAATCTTGACAATCCGGCACGAGGTCTATACAGGGGTGGCGCTTATGAATTTATAATGGACATTGCAGAAGAAATTGAACCGGAACTTGAGTTGAGTACGGAATCAATTGAAACGGTTCTTGATATATATCTTCATAATTATAAACCAGAGCCACCATTTCAGCATCCCAAATCTCCTGAATTTACTTTTATAGATCTGTTCGCCGGTATAGGAGGCTTCAGACTAGCTTTGCAGGGGCATGGGGGAAAGTCCGTATTTTCATCGGAATGGGATAAGTACTCCAAGAAAACTTATTTGGCAAATTATGGTGAATTGCCATTCGGTGATATCACCAAGGTAGATGAGAAGGATATCCCTGACCATGATGTACTACTTGCCGGGTTTCCCTGCCAGCCATTCAGCCTTGCAGGTGTTTCAAAGAAAAATAGCTTGGGCAGAAACCACGGATTCCTTGATGAAACTCAGGGCACACTGTTTTTTGATATAGCAAGAATTATTAAAGAAAAGAGGCCCAAAGCTTTCATTCTCGAGAATGTGAAAAATCTGAGATCCCATGACAAAGGCAGGACATTTGCCGTAATCATGGATACCTTGGATAAGCTCAATTATCAAGTTTCAGCCGATATTCTTGATGCCAAATACTATGTTCCGCAGCACAGAGAGCGAATATTTATTGTGGGCTTTGACAGAAACACCTACAATCCGGACATGAAATTTTCATTTCCAGAGCAAAACGGTGATCCGATCCAGCTTGTTGATTCAAATGTGTTGGCACCGGTGGTAGATAAAAAATATACGCTGTCCGATAAGCTGTGGGGTTACCTGAAGGCCTATGCTGAAAAGCATCGTCAGAAGGGTAACGGATTTGGTTTCGGACTTGCAGACCCTTATGGCGTTACAAGGACTCTCAGTGCCCGCTATCATAAAGACGGATCAGAAATACTTGTTTCTCAAGGAAAGAAAATGAATCCAAGGAGACTTACCCCTGAAGAATGCAGGAGACTTATGGGTTTTCCTGAAGAGTTCAGAATAAAAGACACTGGCGTATCTGATACGCAGTTGTATCGTCAGTTCGGTAATTCAGTAGCTGTTCCGGTGGTTGAAGCTGTAGCGGGTCGGGTGATTGAGCATATGAAGAACAGTCTTCTGAACTCTGAAAATATGAATGATACTGAGGTGAATGAGCCAATTGAAGAAGATTCAGAACACAGATTTACTGCCTGACTTAGTCAATTCTGACAATAGTATGTTCAGACGCTCTTCAAGAACCCTAGGTTTCAATTCACATTCCCAAACTGTAATAACATTCCAACCCTGAGCCGTCAGGGCTTTTTTGTTTTTCCCGTCTCTAAGCTGATTAGACTTCAATTTTTGCTTCCACCAGTCCTTTCTTGTTTCCGGAAGTTTAAAGTACGGGCATCCCTTGTGTCCGTGCCAGAAGCATCCATGGACGAATATAACGGTATTGTATTTTCTCAGGACAAGGTCTGGATTTCCAGGCATTCCTTTTTTATGAAGACTATAACGAAAACCTTGTCCATGTAGAAATCTCCTAACAATCATTTCGGGCTTTGAGTCCATAGAACGGATTCTGCTCATGTTATAGGAACGCACTTGCGCTGAATGTACGTCGGCCATAGAACTTACAATTTAAGAAGATTAACTTCTTCTATGTTCTTATAAAGGCCTCCCAGAAAACTACTACTGAACCTGAACTGATTCCTTCGTTTCTCGGCAAAATGCTCATCACCCCTTATGCTTACTCTGTTACCGGGGTCATAAAAAATAATTCCATAGTTCAGTGCTGTAATGAAATGCAGAAAAGAAGTTTCAATTCCAAGGATAATGTTGTTGCCAAAGGCATATTCATTTGTTTTTTTAAAGAATATACCGGGCACATAACAAGCACTGGCATGTTTGCGCTCCCAATGATCCAGTAACCGGGAAAACGACCACCCAGCCGCAATATGATTATCACTGTCCTGTAATAGTACTCTACCATCAGCCTCGTTGATTTCGTTTTTTTCAAAATCAAATCCTTCCACATGTATTCTCAGACCAGTAGATGTCGACCGAAATTTGGCCACATGCTGTCCGGTGAAATCATACCTTGGTGTACCTTCTTTGGTGCGTCCGTATTTCTTCATGAATCCAATAAAATTTTCATTATATAGACCCAAATCCGGTTCTGAGGTAAATAGGGTTATGCGACGACCTCTGGTTTTACCGAAATCCGTTGTTGAGAAATGTTTGACCTCCCATCCCATAAAATCGCCCTCAGAAATACTGTTATGCGGTATTCCCAACATGGCTTCCAGGGTAAGTCCTCCTGCATTTCTTGCCTTGTATGGTTTGATTTCCATTCCTCTGGATAAAATTTGGCCAGATATGGGGCCTGAAAGATGTATCTCCCGAAGCCTTCTCAGAAGTTCGGATTTCGGATCAACCTTCTTCCTTCGAGACAGGTTGGTCAGAACGCCGGTAGTATCAGCCCATTCCGCACTAATGAATTCATTCGTAATTTCTGATTCCGGTATTCCCAGGTAACAGTATACCCTCCCTGTAGCAGAATCTGTACCCAAAAACAATATCCGGCCACTGATTCGATTGGTGGCTTGAAAAAATTCTGATGGAGCAGCTTTGCAACCATATAAAAAACCCGACAATCTCACTTCCGGATATTTTGGGTACCAGATTAGCTTTGCCTTTACGGCAGGCTCAGGTTGCATATATTCATTCAGCCAAAACAAATCCAAATCAGCCTTGAAAGTCACTAATTTTCTTGGCCCGTTCTGATCAGTATAAATAGGTCCTTTTGGTATTTGATTTATTGACCTGAAGTTAGCGCCGAGATATATCTGTTGTTTGCTGTTGTCGTTTTCAGAAAGCTCCTTGGCATAAAACTCATCACAGCCCAGTTCACTGAAAATGCTAATTAGTTCGTTTATTCTCAACGGAAGAGATTTGATTTTTTACTCTTGAATATACTTAATCACAAGTTTCAGGAAAACAATCCTATATCCGGTTTATCCAGTGTACCAATAACCAATCCCCTGTCAAGAAACTTATTTAGGTTACAACAACTTGTCTCAGGTAACAGACAGCAGGAATGACAGGCAGCCAGATTGACCCCCATAAAGCCTCTACCGGACTGATTTTCTATACAAAGCGGGTCCGAGCTGCACCAGGCAGCCTTGCTAAGGGCATTTTCGGCAATCTCACTCAGAATCCGGACATTTCCCTTTTCCACTAAACCACCCAAGGTACCTTCTGAATCCGATGAACTGGTATAAATGAGAATTCCATTCATTGCGATTTCTGAGCCAGGCGAACTGCAATAAATGATTTCAGAAAGCGCTGAACTGCCATACCCGCACTCAATGGCCAGCTCATTTATTATCAGATGTGAAAATGTATGAAGTGCCACATATCTGGGTGTCAGAAGGTGGTCATCTTCCATGTCGAAGGTCCTTCTGTAATGCTGAAAATTTCCCGAAATAGTTTCAAACCTTTCACGGACCTCTTCTCTGTTTTCCCATTGTTGCAAGAACTGATCATCAAATTGAATGAATATCCCCTCTCCCCTGACTTCAGTCGCAGGCAGAGTTCTGGTTTCGCGTCTGAATCGGGGATCCTGAATCCTGTTGGCCTCTCTGCGTCTTCTGCCTGAAAGATTTCTCTCCTGCGACAAATCAAAGATCAAATCCTCAAACATAAGAGGCCTTATTCTGGTAAAGCCCCTGAAAATCTTAAGCTCCCGGAGTTTATTCAGAAGTACAACTTTATGTATTAGTTTTCTGTTCTGAATTACATAGTGAGAACCATCGATAATTTCTGAATCATACCATTCCTTTCTTTTTGTCCGGATTGCCGGATTCAGAAAGCATCTGAATTCCTGAAGCCGGAGCTCTTCAGTAGTCAGTTGACCGGTCTTTTCGCTTTCAGATTTGAAAAGCTTTTTTATCATTCTTACAGCCTCGTCGAGAGTATATTGTGAATGATCAAGCTTTCTATAAATATTAATTCGGTAAAGAGAAATAAACTTGTCTAACTTTGATTCAGTGTCATCAAGAAAACCAGCATTTTCAAGGTTGTCATAATTTCTTTTAATGTCAAGAATGAAACTCTCAGGAAGCATAGGATCGTAACCGCTTTTCGGTATACTTATACCTTTATAGACTATCGGAAAATATAGGTTTCCAGCACCTCTCTGGAGCGTTCTCGGATATTTGCTGAGAGCCACATTCTTTTCTTCCTGTGAACTGTTGATGCTGTATGCTGGCCATGAAACATCACCTATTATTGACTCTTGAAAATCACTAATACCATCTGAAGTGCGTTTTCCTCTGCCCCTCCACGGCAATGGCATCCTGTTGCCGACAAATGACAGATAATCTTTTCTGCGGTCGTTGAGGTCAACAAATGTGTCTTCCTGATCAAAAATCTTTTCAAGACTGACCCTTGCGATTAAACTTCCGTCTCTCGGTGACTTACTTTCTATAATCAGATCCCTCAATGAAGCCGTTCCGCCTCTGGATCTCAGGAAAAGCCGGTTACCTTTGCCAATTTCCTCAAGCTTATTCGCTTTGACATGTACATACCAATCAAACGGGAAGTTGTCCAGATGACCATCCTCAGTGGCAATTACAAAACGGATGGGAATTAGCTTGCGTTCTCTTTTAATCGGGGAATTATATCCTTTGAATGTTTCATCCACAGTTTTTCTTTCCCGGCTCCTGAAGTCCGTATAGTTTCTTTCTTCCTGCTCCAATTGCCGCACATCAAACAACTCCCCTGTATCAGGACATTGCAGTAATGTGGGAAAACGGGTTGTCTGAACACGAGCGCGAGGTGAATCTGAAAGTGGTGGTGATACAAAATAATCAACATTGAAGGCTATGGCAAGACGATCATCCTCCAGCTGGTTGACTGCTGTATTCTCCCCCCAGTCTGCCGCCGTTTCGGTACCGCCCGGTTGCGGCATGTCATGGCAGAGCACAATTAATGACAAATCAGGGAAGTCTGCTATGGATCCGGGGCCATATGTATGCAGTGCCTGTGATGTCCTTATTTCCTGTTCCATTATTCTATATATGATTTAATCCTAATCCTGGAGGTAGTTTCAACATCCCTCAGGGATGTCATCGCGAATAGCTTATCATCGGCGACCGGATGATTCTTATATTTCAGGTCCACAAATAACAAGTCTCTTATATTATCAGGGCTAAGCTGATTTATCCTCATCATATCCTGAAATGTTGTAAATCGAACATGTCCCAGATTCTCCCACCTTTCTTTGAGATCACTGAATATCCGCTCTATGGATTCTCTTTTACTGACTAATGCTCTTTCATTGGTGTTTCCAAGTGTCTTTTCAATTTCGAGGAAGCGTCCAATCATTTTATTGCAAATTTCCTCAAGAGCTTCCTTAGCCTGCGTACTCAAATAAGCGTCATCATCGCGTTTAAAATAAAATGCCCTCATAAGTGCAATTACTATTGAGTCCGTAACCTTTTCAAGTGCGGGCAGTGAAAAAGGAGTTACGCTGGTTGACTCCACATATCTGTAATATGCCTGGTGGTAGTCCTTGAAATTTTCATAATGTGACCGGTCCCTGTTTTTGGCGGGATTGTAAAGGGTGAATACGATTCCGGGCACTTCCCTTCCGACCCGTGAACTTGCCTGAATATATTCTGCTGTGGTCTTGGGTTGCCCTGAAATTGACATAACATTAAGTCTGGGAATATCCACCCCTACAGAAATCATGTTGGTGGACATTGCTATTTTTATAGGGTCTTCAGTATTTGACGGATCCACTAGGGAGGATATTCTTTCTGCAAAAAAACCGCAGCAATGATCCAATAACCGTTTTATCCTTTCCTTTTGTTCAGGCTCTTTGCTATTTACGTTTTGGTCAACAAACATGTCCGGAGACAGGCCGCATTCTTTTTCTAAGAATTCCCAATTCTCTCTTATCACCCGCAGCCATTTCCAATTCCACGAACCATCCCACATACGCGTTAATTCCATGTCTTTGATGCTGCGGATCCCGAGGCTGTTCAGAAAAAAAACAATAGAGTCTTCTTCATCTATTTTATGCAGGCGAACTTTCTCCAGCGCTTCCAACCCCCTGTTTATATCATCACCTGTCATCTGACTGGAGAGTTCAATCGTTCTGTCCGGATTGTAATCCATGAAAAATGTGCGTCTGAAGTTGCTAAGAAACTTCCGATAGTCTTTGATGTCGTCTTCTAGGAGAGTCCTGTATTTGCCAAGCTCTTTAACTGTATTGAAATAAGCCAAGAGAGTGTAATAATTATCAAGATTTTCACTGGACGCACCAGAAATTGTATTTACACCTTCCTGTATAACACTGTCCAATCGCAGTTTTGCAGTTGTAGACGTAAATCCGGAGGACATTATTCCAACATAGAGCCTGGCCTTTTCATCCTGCTGTTTTCTTCTTGAAAAGAAAGCATCATCTATTGTAATACCCGAGGGAGGAAATTGACGATACGATTTTCGGTCATAGATTTTTATGCATTGATACATGGCATTCCGCACCGTTGCAGTAGCTGTAACTATTTTAGGCGAAATTCCGCCGGATTTGCATAATTCATCAATGGCAAACTCAAAAAGACTATAAATGGTCCCCAGTGATGAACTGATAAGGTGAAGCTCATCCTGTATTATCAGCTTGGGAGGGTCAGACATTCTTTCAAACTGATCATCCAGATTGAAGAGTCTGAAGCACTCGTTCTTCCAGGCCAATTGCGCGTATTTATCAACGGTTGAGAAAAGAAGGGTAGGTCTATTCTGATATATCGATTCATCCACATAGTGTATAGGGAGAACATTTTCAATAAACTCGGAAGTATCATTTCGCCTGCCTTGGAAGGAATTTGGAGGAACATGAAAATAACATTTGGTGTTTGTGCACACCATATGAAACGGATTGTCATTCCCAAAAGGCCTTCGGTTAAGCGGGTTGATCATTTGGTGATATCCCCATCGACCCACAACAGAGCTGTCTCCATTTGAATCTGTAATAATCTCCTTAACAAGTTTATTGCCGCAACAAGGACAACTGAATACAGCAGGGCTATAAGTGCCTGATCCGTATGAGCTTAAATTCTCAATCCGTGTTTTGTACTTGACCATGAGCTCATTATTACCGGGATAATTTGTACTTCCATGGTGCTTGTTAGGACTTAATGATTTACCAACCCATAATCCATTCGAAATTCGGTCACTTCCATATTGATCCGGATGTCGTTTCCGGATAAGCTCGCATGCACAAACAAGAATATTGGCCCGGCTGAATTGCTGTTTGTTCAGCATTCGAAGCGTATATCTCATCATCACGGTGACCCCTGATTCGGTGTAGGCAGATGTTATCCGGGTATAGAAAATTGTAAATGCAATGAGTCCGAGATAGGCCTCTGTTTTACCACCACCAGTGGCAAACCATAACAGATCCACAGTATTGCGATCCGAAGAATTATCGTCTGTTATACCCTCAAGCTGCGAAAGAATAAATGCCAATTGAAACGGCCTCCATTTAGCCAGATATCTGTTACTTGATGAAGCCAGACTCTGCCAATCTTCTTTGTAGGCTCCATTTTCCCAGATAATTCCAGAAATGGCATTTTTGGGAATCTGATCAAACTGAGGTAATGGGTCATCCTTTTCCGGGCCATTATGTTGAACTCTTCCATTCTGGCGCCTGTGACTCGAGAAGTCTCCCATGATTCTCTGGTAAAACATGGCCTTGTTCGCATCAAGGAATGCTCTCAGGATATCAGGATCCCGGAGAAGGGTTATCCCTTTTTTCATTCGGCGACTCAGATCAGTACATTGTATGAGCAAATTATCGGCCGAGCTTTGAAAATGACTATTGAGTTTTTCCTCACTAATCATCTCTTGTTGCTTGTCTATCCATGTGTCGTAAACAGACACAAATTTTTCCAACCTGTCGATTAATGCTTTGCTTTGAAAATCCGGGTCACAATCCGTCAGATTTTTCATGAACAGGACATCCGAAACCCCCGAAAGTTCCTCAGGTTCAAAGTCCACCCCATTGATCGTTTCTGTTGGAATAATGGAAGAGAATATTTTGCTGACCTTGCCATTATCAACATTCCAATCAACAGCGCATCCGTGACCCATTCCGTAATTTTTGTAATTCCTGTAAAGGAATTTGAGTTCCACTTCCTCTTTAGAAAGTGAAGAGAGATCTGAGTTATCCGGAAACGGAAGGAAACCTTCCTGGGTACGTACCTCAATCGAAGGCTGAAAAACACAATTACTGGTTTGCTTCACCCCGGAAACACTGCATTGAAGCGGATTGATAATAGATAACGTGAGTACATATGATGAATTTGAATCACCAATTTGCTTTCTGAGTATTGCTTTTATCCGGATTGAATTATGATCATCGTTTAGTACAAGCTGATTTTTATTTGAGGAATGCTCCCAATTATTTGGAGGATCTTTCATGACTGTAATGGAAAATGAAGAAATTCTCAAATCAAGTCCGAGTCGTATATCCGATCTTTTGAAAACTGTATTGCCAGTCTCATTTTTTACCAAGGAATACTTTCCACAGGCAAAATCCGCATTGACTACTGAATCTTCATTAACAAGCATTGAAATGGCAATTGACGACGGATTGAACTCAGTTGTCATGCGAAGCTCCTCCTCCTGTTCATTATCATCATCATCTTCAACGGATTTACCCCTGTATTGTGACTGTCTTGTACTTTCCCTGACATTTACGGAGGTTGAATCGCGAATACTCTGCGTGTTATCTCTTGCATCTTCGGAATCTGGAAGAGTCTCCTCAGTCTCTTGGAAAAGTTCATCGAATTCTGAAACCTGTGGGTACAGAATTCCGGTTGTATACAGATCCCTGGGTTTAGTGCTCAATTCTTCAACCAAGTCCGGATTTCCATGAACATCAATTTGAAATGGTCCCAGATAAGCCCTTTCAACCCAAGACTTAATTTCATCACGGATATTTTTATTAGTCTTACTCATATCAGATTAACCTATTAAACTTCCGATAATTTGCTGCTCGATCCTTTTATCCATAAATATCACCAGCCCAATTTTGGCCCTTGAATATGCGACATAAATTAAGGACATGAGCTCCTTTTCAGCCCTGTCATACCTGTCAGGTCCCACCACAAGTACAAAATCATTCTCCATCCCTTTATATGAATGCACGGTCGAAACAGAAATTCTTCCAGCCTTTGAATGATAATGCTCATCCACCTTATGTGTTGGTTGTTTCAGCTCTTTGAGGACAACTTTAAGCATAGTTTTGTCCATTGTTAGAATAGTTATTTCCTCTGCCGCTATTCCACTTTTTAACCACTCGCTAATTTGATTATTCAACTGATTACTGAAATGATCAGGACTCTTGTACCATTTGAGTCTTGTCTTGAACGGAGCACTTGTACGCCGACAAGGCATTTTCTCCAATCCGCTGTGGATACTGGCCTTTTCTATAATATCATCATGATTCCGGCAGTTCATTATAAGAGTTTGTAGGTTGCAGGGATAGAGTTGCAAAAACAGACTGTAATACTCAGAATCGAATCCTTCATAGAACCCTTGATATTTCAAATCAATAAACACAGTCCAATTACCTGATTCAACACCACCTTTGAGATTAATGAAAATCGATTCTAAGACTTCCTCACTGAAAATATCCTGCGATTCGTCAACGACGATGAAGTCATACTGCTTCAATCCAAGACTCCCGTACCATTGCTTAAAATGCTGAGGTAATATTGAACTCCAGAAAGCCGGATCTTTCTGGTCGAATGAAGGCAATAAATTCTTGTCTTTTAAACAACTGACAAGATACTGGTGAATATTGTGAGATTCTATGTGCAGATCCGGATCAAGATCTTTAAAATATCTGGCTACTTCACCTGCAAGGTTCTTATTGTAACAAAAATAGGCGCATCTTTTCCCTTCCGAGGCTTTTCGTACTAAGAGCTCCTTTGCCAGGATAGTTTTTCCCGTGCCCGGGCCACCTGTAACGACCATACCCCGGTTGCCGATTTGATCAAAACTGTCAAGTATGCCGAATTGATCATGAGTGAATTGTTCAATACTGGTGATTTCTGAGTTAATGACCTTACTTACTGGAATCTCATAAATCAGATCAGCCCTGAAATATTTGCGAATTTCATGTAGTTCTTTGGTGTTTATTCCATAGGTTCTTCCCTCATATCTGCCATGATTGAGCCAATACGTTTTCAGATGCTCGATGTAGTTCTCAAATCCTCCCTTCTGGTCATGATCTTCACTTGTATAAATAACTTTCGGATCATATTCAATAGTTTCATTTCTGAAGGTTCCTGATTGTTCAGATTTTTTAGAAAAGGAAGTTTTTCTGGTCACATGAGGAAACATCACGCCATAACCGAAAACAAGTCTGTGCTGAAAGTTCTTATTGGGAAAATGCTCAGGTATAAGCTTATTTCGCAAATAGAAAAGGTAATCAGTCACCTGAACAAACGGATCTCCTTTTTTTGTACCGCCCAGCACGTACCATTGATCCTCAGAACTGTCATATTTAACTTCGCCGCCTTTGGCTTCAAGAAAAATTATGAATTGTTTGTCCAGATACACAAAATCCACTTCTCCAACCAGTTTATTGCTGGTTTGCTGAGATCTGAGAGAATGTATAAGAAACTTTTCTGTTGTATTGAAGTAGGAACTGTTCTTCGCCTTTTCAAATAGTTCTTTTTCCGCTCTGTTCGTGAATTGGATTCTGTGACTTGGTAAAACAGGCATATTTTATTGAATCATTAGGATTTCCTTAATTTCCACCATATTGTTATGATGAATTTTTTCAACAAGGTCTTTTAATTGTAATTCTCTGATATTTTCCTTCATTCCGAACTCCTTATAAACAGAATATCGAAGCAAAGCCCTATATAAATAGGTTCTGAATCTGGATAACCATTTGGTAGCTGCCAGAACTTCCATCTTGTCAAATAACCGGCATTTTGAATCCGGATTTATTGAAAGCACATCATACAGATCCGCCAAAAGCTCCGGTTCTATAGTACTTCCAGAAATCCAATTCTCTACAGTGGGATTTGAGACACTAATACCCATCCCGTCAAGGTAGGACTGTAATTCAGAATAATAGCCTCCAAGCTGTTCATATTTCCACCTCAAATCAATTCTCCATGAATCTGCTTTCTCTAAATAGGTGTTTAATTCAGGGAATTCCGTTTTCAGACTGGAGAGCAGTTCTTCAAAGTCATCATTGAAGTCCTCAATCAGGAAAATCTGGTCACCAACTGCAAGATCTTTTGCCTTAACTTTATGGTCCCTTGAGCTATCAGAGTCTTGATTAACAATGACATGATAATATTTTTCTTGGGGGGCACGTAAAATTCTGTCGTCAAAATAGAATATAAGATAATCCCTATGTTCAGAGTTATTATCAGATGATTCCTCATCGGTTTCATTTCTTGATATTATATCCTTTATCAGGAAAGACAGATCCAGAATCTCCTCCTGATCAGAATTTTCATTATCAATCTCTGCTGTTTCAGGTATTTCTTCCCAATCTTCATGTGTTATGTAATCCTCCATTTTAAAAGTCAGTTTGGAGTCATCAATCAAATATTCCCTGTCTTCCAAATTCAGCAGTAGTAATTTGTATTCAGCATCGGACAATTCTGATATAAGGGGTGTAAATAAACGGAAGCATTTCTTGTAATAACCTAATTCTGATTTATTGTTGAGAATAACAAACTGATTTTCGCAATGGTCATGTAGGAATATAGACCGGGTAATCTCACCATAAAACTGAAGCACAAATAGATTATCATATGCTTCTATATCTGTTAAGTCGTCATCCATGCCCTTAAAATCTATAACACATTCTGTGCCTTCTTCCAAAAGCCCTTGAATGTCTATGCGATCAATTAAATTTATATTACTACTTAAAAGGCAGGTTCTACCTTTCAGACTCCTTGTAATTATCGTGCGACGTATAGTTTGAATTTTATTGTTTTCATATTCGGATTCAGAGATAAATTCAGAAAGCTTTTGGATCTGATTTCTTAAAGAGACTGATGACAGTATTTCGGATATACTTTGCAGGCGCTTCACATATTCCAACAGGTCATTTCTAAGTGATTCCGAATAAAAACTCGTAGCTCTGCTTAAAAACGAATATCCATCTTTCAGACTCTTTAATACATCGGAAATAAGCTGATCATCCCGTGATTCCCGTATTTTGGACTTTAATTGAATCGAGATAAGCTTGAATAAATTATAAAACCCTGAGCCGAAATCATCCTGAATGGAAATCACGGTATGATTAGCAGATCTTTCTGAGTCAGGACTGTCCAAGAGACGCCGCTCAAGATGATTCAGAAGCCATGGATATGGATTTAGATTATAATCCTGAAGTTTAATGAAGTTTTCAAAGTGGGTGTCCTGATCAAAAAAGTAAACATCCTTAAGCACATTATTTTGCTGCGCCTCCCGGATCGAGTCTGTAAAGCCTTTGAATCGCAGTTCATTGAAGTTTCGTTTCGATTTGACCAATTCATTAAATCCATCAATAATCAGGGTATTCACATAAACGGAATCAAGGCTTTGAATAATTTCACTCCATCCGGCATAATAATCCAGAGAACAGAAATACATTACAGGATGTGCCACCTCGTTACTTTGATTTACCTGTATTTCACCATTCGTATCAATTATGATTTCTGCAATGGGAAAATGGTCCATTACCTGTTTGCCATTAATTTTTGTGCCTTTCAGCAGCTCGCGGTATTTGGTTTTGTTCGTAAATAGCAATACGCCTGCTGTTGGAACAGTATTAACAAACATCCCAAGTTCACGGATTTCATTAATTCCTATATTGCCATTGGAATTTTCCAAAAGTGATGAATATCGGAAGATGTCTCTGTTTTCAGCGATGTAGCTGTCAAGTTCTGCCTGGGCATTTTCCAATACTCTTACAAATTCATCATATTCTTCAATACTTGATTTCAAGTGCCCTATAATATCCTGAATACGAGGGGCAATTTCATTTGGGATTCTTTCTTCCGACCGGAGAATCAAACAAATATTCTGATTTCGGTCAGGTTTAATGCTCAGGCCCTTTACTTTCCAGAGTTTATTCAGATAAGAAAATTTATCAGGTAATAGCCTCTTAATACCGGACATTTTGATCTCAAGAGAAGTTAATTTCTCTGAAGGAGTCTGGGATTTACTCCTTATCTCTTCAAATGTTTTGTAATAGCTGGAAAGACCGATGAAAAAAGGCAGTAATTTATGTTGTTTACTTTCTCTTCGGGTATAGATTGCAATAACCCGATTAAATTCATCCAATGAATTTTTGTAGGCGATATACGGTGTAAGCAGATTGTACAACACATTCTCGTATGGCCTATTCTCAATAGTAATCTTCAAGCCATTAAGTTCATTGAGATCTTTTCTGATGAAGTCAATAAAATCTTCTTTGAACATATTTAACGGCAGGTTTTTTTTGTATTCAGTTTATTTTATCCGCAAACGCCCTAATGAAATGAAATACCATTAATTTCAGAATAGCGGAGACAGTCTGTAGGGTTAATATTACAAAGATTTACCAGACTACAGGTTATACTAGTTGTGAATGCCTTAATATCAACTATAACTACTGACCTACTGTTTTTGACCTCTTCATCTTTAATTAGTCTTTCCCCCAAACGCTAGTATGTTCAATACCTAAGCATTAAACCTAGTGTTCCCGAATTTGGACGCCTAAGGTTTGCCTCAATCTTATTTGGGCTATTATAATCTTCAAAGTGGTCTACTTTTCCAAAAGAAATTTTGCTTGAACCTTCACCAAGGGATAAAAAAGTGTCTAAAAATATACTTAGTCAAAATTATGGTGGCAAATAGTGTATATTCTTTATTGGGAAAGATTCACTTTAGGGAGATCATCGGCATTCTTTTTTGCCACTGATTATAAGTTCATCTGAAAGGCTGTTATGTTCTCAGTCCTTGCGATGGTTAATTGCTTATTTTTAAATCATGCCGCCTAAACTTGAAGCTGAAAAACTATTAAAAGAAAATGCCGCTTACAGTGATCCGATGAATTTTGCCCTGCATTTATGTAGTGAACTAATACGGGAGTATACCAAGATATCTCCAGAACCGAACAAAGCTCAATACTGGGAAGAGGTAAAGAAGGAATTGCTTAAAATTAAGAACTCTAGATGAGTTAATCATCACTATGTATATTCAATCGGTAAATTCTTGCTCCATCAATCAAGTTATTCATATCGATCAAAATCTAACACTACTTAATAACACACCAACCCATGAAACCAACCACCCTCCCCTCTCTGATTTTTACTTGCATTCTCACGCTGTTTATTTTCCAAACGGGGGTAGCTCAAGGGCCGAGCCGGGCGCTTGAAGTAGAAACCGCAACGCAGGCAAGTGCATACCAAAACGCAAACACCGCCGACGTCCCAATCCCCCCAGCCTTTTATGAAGGCATGGAATGGAGGAATATCGGACCAAATCGCGGGGGGCGTTCCCTAGGATGTGCGGGGAGTCCGACGCGGCCGAATGAATACTATTTCGGGGCTACCGGAGGCGGGCTCTGGAAATCGATAGACGGCGGAAACGAATGGAAGCCAGTGACCGATGGGCAGGTAACTAGCTCATCGGTAGGGGCTGTAGCAGTTGCGGAATCCAATCCGGATATTGTCTATATCGGGATGGGTGAGGTACAGTTGCGTGGCAGCATTACCCAGGGAGATGGGGTATATAAAAGTACCGACGCTGGAGAGACCTGGACGCATTTAGGCCTGAAGGAAACCCAGGCGGTAGCGCGTATTCGCATCCACCCGACTAACGCCGATTTGGTTTATGTTGCGGCCCTGGGCCACCCTTATGGTGATAATGAAGAACGCGGGGTATTCCGCAGCAAGGATGGGGGCGAGAACTGGGAGAAAGTATTATATGTAAGCCCTAAGGCAGGGGCGGTGGATTTGATCATCGATCGCAATAACCCGGAGGTGATTTACGCGACCACCTGGGAGGTGCAGCGTAAGGCCTGGAAAATGTGGGGCGGCGGTGGTGACAGCAAGCTCTGGAAATCGACGGATGGCGGGGATACCTGGACCGACCTGACTAGCAAGCCCGGGATGCCGGAAGGTCCAATCGGAAAGATCGGGGTTACGGTTTCTCCTGCGGATTCCAATCGCGTTTGGGCTATAGTGGAGGCGAACGAAGGCGGGGTATTCCGCTCGGACGATGCCGGCCAGACCTGGGAGCGCACCAACGACGAGCGCAAGCTGCGGCAGCGGGCCTTTTACTATTCACGCATCTATGCCGATCCGCTGGAAAAGGAAACGGTATACTGCCTCAACACGGGATTCTATAAATCCACGGATGGGGGGAAGACCTTTGATGTGACGATCCGGGTTCCACATGGCGACAATCACGACCTCTGGATCGACCCCAATAACCCGGAGCGGATGATCAACTCCAACGACGGGGGCGGAAATGTGAGTATCAACGGCGGAAAATCCTGGACAGAGCAGGACTATCCCACTTCCCAGTTTTACCATGTGATGGCCACCAGCGATGTGCCGTATCACGTGGCCGGGGCGCAACAGGACAATTCCACTTTGGCCATGCCCAGCGAGGGCTGGAGTCACATGCAGGCGCGGGGTCCCAACCACGGTTGGTGGTATGCTGTTGGAGGAGGGGAAAGCGGTTGGATTACCCAGCATCCCGAGAACCCCGATATTTTTTACGCGGGCAGCCAGGGAGCCTTGCTTACTCGATACGATCGCAGCAATGGGCAGGTGCGTGACATCCAGGTATACCCGCGATTCTTTTCCGGGGAGCCTGCGGATGCCCTTCCCGAGCGCTGGCAATGGACCTTCCCAATCATGTTTGCCAAGCAGGATTCCCGCATCATGTACACCTGTTCCCAGCATGTTTGGAAGACCACCGACGACGGGCAGTCCTGGGAGAAAATCAGCCCGGACCTGACCTATGCGGACCCCAGTACGTTGGGCAAAACAGGAGGAGTCATCACCATGGATATGAACGGTCCTGAGATCTACGCCACGGTCTTTGCCCTGGCACCCTCCTGGCACGACGTTAATACGATTTGGGCTGGCTCAGACGACGGAAAAGTCCACATTACCCGCAGCGGAGGCCAATCCTGGGAGGACATTACCCCGGAAGGCCTGCCGAAGTTTTCACGCATCAGCATTATCGATGAATCCAGGCATAGGCCCGGGACTTTGTTCCTTGCGGCCAACCGCTATCAGGTAGACGACCGTCAGCCCTATGTATTCAAGACGCACGACTACGGCAAAACCTGGACAAAAATCATCAATGGAATCGAAGATGGTCATTTTGCTCGGGCCGTCAGGGAGGATCCTGAGCGGCCAGGACTGCTATTCCTCGGGACCGAACACGGGGTGTATTTCTCCCTGAACGATGGGGAGCTTTGGCAATCTTTGCAGGGGAATTTACCCGATACGCCAATCCGCGACCTGGTGGTAAAGGAAAATGATGTCGTTGTCGGTTCCCACGGACGTGGCTTCTGGATTTTAGACGATATCCAACCCTTACGGCAATACACCCCTGGGATGGAAAACAAGGCGGCGGTGATGCTGGAACCTGCAGATGCCATCCGCGGGGTTTACGATGCCTCGGTACAGTATTATTTACAGGAGGAATTGGACACTATCACCTTTGAAATCCTGGATGCGGAAGGCAATCTGGTAGACACCTTTACCGGCAGCAAGCCCAAGTACCAAAAAGACCCAAACATTCCCTGGTGGCGACAAGGCGGATCGAGCAAGCCTACAACGGCTAAAGGAATGAACACTTTCACCTGGGATCTTAGATATCAGGGAGCCACCGACTTTGAAGGGATGATCATCTGGAGCGCGCGACCTACTCGCGGGCCCAAAGCACCGCTGGGTACCTATCAGGTGCGCATGAAGGCGGCTGGAGAAACGCAAACGCATTCCTTCGATATTCACATGGATCCGAATCTCAAGGGAGTCACTGAAGCGGATTTGCAGGAGCAATTCGATTTGTCTCAGCGCATTGTACAAAAAACAAGTACCGCCAACGAGGCGGTAATCCATATCCGGCAAATGCGTGCCCACCTGGAAGAAAGCAAGGAGCAATTAGGCGCGTCCACCTACAAGCGAACCGCCCAACCCTTCCTCGATAAGATCGCAGCGATTGAGCAGGAACTTTACCAGGTCAAGAACCAGAGTAACCAGGATCCGCTCAATTTCCCGATCAAGCTCAATAACCGTCTGGCTTCCCTGCGTCGCAGTATCGAAACCGGAGATGCCAAACCCACGGCCGGAGCCTATCAGGTATTTGGCGAGCTCTCCGCAGAACTCGACCAACACCTGGCCGACTTACAAAAGGTTATGGACAAGGAAGGTGCACGGGTCAACAGCGCGCTAACAAAAGCAGGAGCTGCCGCGCTTCCCAAGGCCGGGAAATAAGTTAAGGCGCTCTAGTTACCGCTAAAATCCACAAGTATTGCACCGGGAACCGGGTCTATATAGTAGGCCAGGTACTCGGCGGCATCGAAATTGGTAAAGAGAATTCCTCCTGTAAAATTTTGGCACCCGCAAGGGTCTTCTGTCAATTGAAAACCAAGTACCAAATCCTCGCTCACCGGATCAAATTGTGAGGTAGTAAAAGAGAATCCCAGCGGGATATTTCCATTTTGCTCAAAGTAGTCGTCCTGAAAGGCGGTTAAAAGTGCACCTAAATCGGCAACCTCAAAGGTGTCGTCCGAAAAATCAAATTTCCCGGGCAGCAGGGCAAAGGGACCGGGACCCGCTCCGGGCACATCATAATAAAAGGTATCTTGATTCCATTGTCCACTGAGGAAGGGCCCATTCGGCGGAAAAAAGGAAGTAGGTGTTCGAGGAGTAAGGATTTCTAGCGTAGCCAGGTTCCGAACTTCATATTCCACCTCAGTATTCGTTATTACATAGATGAGATATAGTTCATCGCCATTAATCGCCAGGGCATCGAAATCGTCGGAAACTGCCAGGGTATCATAAGTCTCCAGGGTATTCAGGTCCACAAAATAGAGCAGTCGTTCCCCGTCCGGAAAAATAAAAGGGAGCTGCCCGTTGTCCACAATCATCACATTTTCGTTTATTCGAAAACGGTAGAACTGGTTATACTCGGGAAATTCTAAGGTAGTACAGCTATTCTCTTGCCGGGAAAAAACATCTATCCGGGCATTGCCCATGCCACCAAAGAATAAATGACCGGTAAATTGGGCCGAAGATGAAAATGCGGCACCGGCGTCAAAAGATTCGGACGAACAGTACGGCTGGATTACTTCATTGACATCCGTAGCCGTATTTCTAAAAGAAATTCTTCCGGGAGTCCGCGTTCTGGCAAAACTGTATTCCGGAGGGAAGAGCGAAAAATTCCCCGTAAATCCATCCGGGCCGAGTTGTAATTCGGAATTGATATCCACCGTTTGCACGAATTCACCATTCCGATCGAATTGCTGTTCGGTTTCCGCACCGCGATCAAAGTTTATCACCGTCACCTCATAGGGATAGAGAAATTCCTCTGGCTCGGGCGGCGTTTCACCATCCGGATTATCCGGGTTTTCATTAGGTGGATTCGGATTTCCCTCGGGTTCTGGTTCCGGACTGTCGGAAGAACAGGATGCAACAAGGACGCACAGGAGGAATAACCTGAGAAACTTCATAGCCTGATTTTAATGATGCCAGAGTTTATTATTCGGCAAAGAAATATCGTGTAATATTATCGAAATTAAATGCATAATCGACATATAATTCGTCACGATTCTCACGGATTGTTTGCCAAGTAACTGGATTAAATTCAGAGTCAGTTTGCCAAAATCGTTGCTCCTGTGAAACAAGTTCATAATTTCCAAATACGATTGGATTACTTGAAGCAGATTGGCCAACTTGGGTCATAGACTTTTGTTGTAAATAAGTCATAAAGTTTCGGAGTTCTTTCACATCTAATGACTGAATATTGTCTACTTTGCCGCTAAGTCTGTTCCTAAAGAATAGGCCAATTGTGTTCGGCTGGTCCGTTTCCATGCGAACCCGCTGATTATTCATCCCAATGAAATATATTTCTGGTAGATAGTCTTTTTCACGCATTAGAAGGTGATCTACAGTTAGAACTTCATCGTCATAGTATACAACGTCGTCATCCCATTCGTAGAACGTTTTTGCACCTCCTGTATTCTTTACATGCCGATATACATACTTATATAATATTGGTACTTTAACTTCTTTCGTATATGTTGGAAAGATATCTTCCTGATTATATCTGTATTTAGGTAAAAGCACTTCAATTCGACCTACCTTCTGTCCATTCCCATTTGGTTTGTCAAACCCCTCTAACTGAAAGAATGGTTCCGTTTGGAGACTGTCAAAACGGACTTCCACATCTAGAATAATATTTCCGGCAAGATCAATGTCTCGAATACCTTCTTGTTCAAGGACCAAACTGTCATTGTTGATTCTACCATTTAATGCTAAAAATCTATATCCCAACTTTTGAACTTCTGAAACACTGTTACCTCCTGTAACCGCTGCCGTAGGTGTAACGACGGCAGTTACTCCATTGGTAGCCGAGTCTGATTCCGAAGCGGTTGTAAAAGAATTACTGCTCGTCCGTGATCCTCCCAATCCCCCGGTCAAACTTATTGATTCGTTAAAGGTCACATCACCAATGTTCACTGTTCCATATTCAGTTTCAAATTTGTTCCACTTTGTGAAATGTATTCCAGAGCTATCACTTCTGATATTAATTTTGAGGTATTCAATTCTATCAGCTAACGAGAATCCTTTTCCAAGCGAACCGTATCGACGATTTTTGGCTACAGACAAGACAATTCTCAAATTTTGTGTGCTGTAGTCGGTGACAAGATTATTCTTTGTTTTAAAAAACTCATTACCCAAGGATTTAACAAATACCTCATTGGAATCATATCGCTGACTTAGAACCTCTATAAGTTTAGCTTCACCTTCACCATCTAAATCCCAAAGAGTTTTACGTCTATCAATTGGTTTATCAGGTTTGATTCGCGTTGTAAAGACCGAAATATCAACTAAGGGTACGCGAGTATCCGTAATCTCTTGGTAAGAAACCGATCTATATCGCTTGACAGTGGTGTCCTGGAATAGTCTTCCAATAAAACAGCCGGAGAATAGCAATGGCATGCAGCATACCAGTACTGGTCGAAGTAATTTCATTTTAGGTAAGTGGTTGGTTTAAGCTGTAATGTAATAAAAAGCTTACAATTTCTAATCTAATACTTGAAATCAGTACCCCATCACATCCCCCCGCACTGGCGTTTTTTTACCGAAGCGCATGGGTACGGGAATCATGGTGGAGTCTTTGGCCATACGGGCGGCCTGAAAGTGGAGGTGCGGTTCCTGGGAGAAGCCAGAATTCCCTACGCGGCCCAGTAAATCGCCTACTGTGATGTATTGGCCTTCTTCCACCACAATGCTATTGTTTTGCAGGTGGACCAGGGTTATGATCAGCCCCTGACAGTTCAGGACCACATAGTTCCCCATTCCATCCTCCGGTCCAACATCCATGCTGGCGCCTTCATTGTCTGGCACCCCGGATTTCACCTCAATTACCCGCCCGCTACAGGGGGCATAAACGGGTTCCCCGAAAATGTAATGCTCGGCATTGGCGGTTCCCCACAAGGTGGAAGTGGCCATGCCAAAATCTCCCAGCTTATTGACATCGAGTGCATACCATTGGGCAGTGGTTGAAGTCCCGTAATGGTTGTTAATAGTCCGGTTAGATCCCCCCAGACTTATGAAATAAGAACCATCTTTCAGGGGGAAAACAAGGGCTGTGCCTTCCTCTGGATAACTTCGTCCTTGAATCAGCTGATCTACTAAAAGGGCAAAAAGCAAGGCCAATACGGCTGCGATTCCTGCACGTAGCCACCGCCAAAAACCGATGGGCCAGGTTGCTTTGATTTTGGGAATGCGTCGATATCCCTTCCACAGTACAGCGAGTGCTATTGCCAGCACCACGTATTTATAAGTCAGGCTCAAGGCCAAAGGCCATTGCCCCCAGAAATACAGGAAAGTCAATACTAAGAGGTAGAGGGCGGTATTGCTGATCAGCGCAAACCAGGACTTGGGCCGGATCCGCAATGCGGCCATCAAGATAATGAGCGGCAAGCCCAGGTGAATAAAAAGGAATAGAAATCGCTCCATTTTTGCGGGGGTTTGTAATAAAGAGCACAACAACGGGTGGCTGTTACAGTATATCCCTTCCTTGCCGTGGCTTGCGGGAGCTGTTGGGCGTCCCACTTTTATGTTGGATTTGGCATTAAGCCGGAGGTAATTCCCGAACTTTGAAAAAAAGCAACATGGAGAAGCAGCAAGAGCAGATGAAGTCGCAAGGACAGCCACGAAAAGTCGAAAAGAACATTCGCCTGGAGGTTATGGAGGCCATTGAGCCTAAGGTGGCGGGTTACATGGAGGATTTCCTGATTCCCATTGAGGATATTTGGCAGCCTACCGATTTATTACCGGATTCCCAGAGCGAAGGATTCCTGGACGCGGTGGAAGAACTTCGGGGGAATTCAGCCGAGCTCGGGTACGACTTCTGGGTAACCCTGGTGGCCGATACCATAACTGAGGAAGCCCTGCCCACCTATGAATCCTGGCTTATGGATGTAGAAGGGATCAGCCAGCAGGACACCCCCAATAGCTGGTCGCGTTGGGTACGCGCCTGGACGGCAGAAGAGAACCGACACGGAGACGTGCTTAACAAATTCCTCTATCTATCGGGGCGCGTGAACATGCGGGAAGTAGAAATTTCCACCCAGCATCTGATCAGCGATGGTTTCGATATCGGAACCGATCGCGATCCCTACAAGAATTTTGTCTATACCACCTTTCAGGAATTGGCTACCAATATTTCCCACAAACGCGTAGGGCAAATGGCTAGTAAAAAGGGGAATACCTTGCTGGGGAAAATGTGTAAAATCATTGCCGGGGACGAAATGCGACACCACCTGGCGTATCGGGAATTCGTAAAGGTAATCTCCGAGCACGATCCCAGCGGCATGGTGCTTGCCTTTGCCGACATGATGAAGAAAAAGATTGTGATGCCTGCCCATTTTCTGCGGGAATCAGGAGGAAGTATTGGAAAGGCCTTTGAAAATTTTTCCAACTGCGCCCAACGTCTTGGCGTTTACACGGCTCAGGATTATATCGAGATCCTGAAAAAATTGAATGCCTATTGGGCCATTGATAATTTACGTGCTTTGTCGGATGAAGCTGAGCGGGCCCGGGACTATTTAATGAAACTCCCGGCACGCCTGGAACGCATTTCCGAGCGCATGGCCATCCCAACGGACGACTACCGATTTGCCTGGGTAACGCCGAACGGGAGGCTTTAGGGCTTAGCGTAACTCGCTGCAAGAAGCTTGCAAGCCAGAACTAACGGGCCATTCCGCAATGCTCCAGATAAAACTCATACACTTCCATCGGATGGGTCAAAGCCTTAGATTCTATGGCTTCCACCAGTGCTGGACAATCCTGGAAATATTCCGCTAGCCGTTTCCGCTTGAGTCCAAAAATTCCCTGGGTAACGCGTACCATTTCCCAACTGCCTTCCCGATGGATCAGGGGGAAAGCGTCCAGGTAATCGTCGTCGTCTTCGAACTCGCAACGATAATAGGTAAGGGGGCCATCGCGCCGAACTAACTGAAGGAAAACCTTTGGGGCTCCGGGTTGTAGGTAATAGCGAAACCTAAAGAATTCTGAATCCTCCCGCAGCGAAACCGATTCGTAATGTCGATCACCAATGCCGTAACCGGCGATCTGGTCGGCGCTCAATTTGCGCTTACCTCGACGTCCCTCTTCCCGGAAACGAATCCGTTCATAAATATCCACGAAGGGCTCATTGCTGCGATCTTTGACCTGACCATACAACGTGTCGCCCTGCACGGTTATGATGTAGCCTGGAATGTAGCCGCGTCGTTGTGCGGGCACGGACCAGAATCCGAGTAGAAGGACTAGCGTCAATCCTATTTTCCAGGGGTAAGCAAATAGTTGTCGAGAAGTAAATCGGTCAACTGAAGTCATGGTGTTGGTTTTGTCGGAATAGCACAAATTCTTTGCCAGAAGGCCCTCGCCTCGGATTATCCGGTTGGTTTTTCGATGAATGGCAGGGGTTTTGCGCCAGGGGTTTTAGACGTCCAATGGAATTGCGTCTGACTCTACGATGCATCTTACCCCGAGTGCGGTCAAAATCTTCACTATTGTGCGAAATTCAGGATTCGCCCCAGGTTTCAGCGCTTTGTAAAGACTTGTCCGACTCAAACCAGTTTTCTCGGAGATCTCCGTCATCCCTTTCATGCGTGATAATTTACCCAAGGCTTCAATGAATTCATCTTTGCTATCCGATCGCAGCGCAAGGTTCAGGTAAAAGGCAAACAACTCTGAGCTGCCGGGAAAGTTTACTTCCATATGCAATTCGCTTATCTAGTGTCCTTTTTTTTCAAAATGGAACTGTATCCTACAGGATACACCCCATTTTTTAATAAACTCACATGGGGGAATAAACTTCCTCCTGCCGGAAGGGTCAATTGTCGATCCTAGCCGGAAACAGCAGTTTACCTCCTAAATGTAGACGTACACTAATTGTAGCTTTTCAAAGGCGATAAGGTTGCCTTATTTCACTGAAAATTCCAACCATGTCGTACCAAATAAAGATTGCCGAGCCCTGTTCCGAAGACTGGAACCAGATGACGCCGACCCAACAGGGAGCTTTTTGCGCTTCTTGTAAAAAAGAGGTGGTCGATTTTACCGGAATGTCCAATCGGGAGCTCGCCCGCCGAATTAACGAAGCTGAAAAAGACAAGCAGGGGGAAGGCCTTTGCGGTCGATTCCGTTCCTCCCAACTGGATACCCCCTTGCCCCGGATCGAAGCCAATCGCTGGCGTCAAAACGCCATAGCTGCCGGCTTTACCGCGGTAATGGGGTTTAGCGGTTCGTTAAAGGCGCAGGAAAGTCTTCCGAAGGTTACTACGGAAATTCAACCGGTATGCGATGTCGAGGATACGGAGATCAAAACCCCCTTCGATCAGGCCGAAGTAACCGAAACAGAGGAACTCCAAGGGGTCTTGGGAGGCGTAGTCATTGGAGGTGCCCAAGCCGTAGGTGTAGACATAACCACTGCAGAAATCCGGGGAGTAGTGTTGGATCAGGATCAACAACCCCTTCCTGGGGCCCGGGTTACCATTGTCGGGACAGATTTATTAGCCCACACCAATTTTGACGGGGAGTATGTGCTCAGGGTATCCCCACGTTTGCGCACAGACGACATGTGGTTAGAAATCTCATATATCGGATTTGTTTCCAAAACAGTACTGCTTTCCAAATCCCAAAGTGCATCCGAGATCATGCTTGTTGAATTGGAGGAGGACTTTATGGGCGAAATGGTCGTTGTCGGAGGAGCCAGTTTTGGCCGTCCCAGCATTTTCCGCCGAATCGGCAACCTGTTTCGACGCAGGGCGTATTAAGTCCGATACCTCCGCCTGCCTTTGGCGCCACATTTCGTACCTTCCTTAGCATGAAGATCCTCTTGGCTTCTTTGGGAACGCGGGGCGACATGGAGCCGTTCCTGGCGGTGGCTAATTTGCTTAAGACTGCCGGGCATGAAACCATTTGCCTTTTCCCGGAACAATTCCGGGAACTGGCGGAAGGCGACGGGCACCAATTCGAAACCCTGGGCCCGGAATTCATGGAATTGCTGGAGAGCCCCATCGGGCGGATTGCTATGGGAGGAAGTGGCACCACCTGGCAAAAGATTCGATCCTACGCCAAGCTCGCACACCTGTTCGCGCCTTTGCGCAAACAACTTACCCAAAGACAATTCGAATGCCTCCAACGCGTGCAACCCGACCGCCTGGTATTTCATGCAAAGATCATTTCGGGCTTTGTCTGGGGGAAGGAAAATCCAGGGCGGGCCACCTTGCTCAGCCCCGTGCCTTACATCCTGCATCCAACTGAGGAGCTAAGCCATATCGCCTTCAACAAGGATTGGGGACCGTGGTGGAATAGGGCGTCGTACAAGCTGGCCAATTTGGGGCTAATCTATTCGATTAAGTACGACGCAAAACATGTAGCCGATTACAAGAAACTCAGTACGCGTTGGATAAAATCGGCACTCAAATTACAGCCGACGATTTACTCGGTTTCCCCCAGTCTTTTTAATCGTCCCGGGTACTGGCCCGATCACGTTCAGGTGCTTGGATTCCAGGAGCGGAATCAACGTTCTGCCTGGACGCCGGAGCCAGCCTTGCAGGAATTCTTGGAGCGCCACAAAAAGATCCTCTTTGTTACTTTCGGAAGCATGGTTAATCCCGATGCTGAAGGAAAAACCAAGCAGATTTTAGCGACACTTGAGGAACTGAGAATACCTGCCATCTTAAATACGGCCGGTGGGGGATTGGTTATCCCTGAAAACTACAATCGGGAAGCCTTCCTTTTTGTGCGGACTATTCCTTACGATTGGATATTGCCCAAAGTATATGCGGTTGTGCATCACGGTGGCTCGGGAACCACACATCAGGGATTACGACATGGTTGCGCTACATTAATAATTCCCCACATCATTGATCAGTTTATGTGGAACCGGGTGGTGGAAAGACTCGGGGCAGGGCCGCGAGGTCCGGGAATTACCAAGTTGAATAAATCCCGGCTTTCCCCCTTGCTAAAATCACTTTGGACAGACCCGACTTACAAAACCAAAGCCGAAGCGCTTGCGAGTAAAATGGCTACGGAAGACCATTCCCAGGAAATCGTAGCGCGGATTTTAAAACCGGAGACCAGCCCGTGAATTCTTAGTCCAGCTTTTCAAATTTCAGGTCGGTTACCCGTCCGGTACTCACCAACATGCCGCTTACTTTCCCGTTTGCGTCGCGTACGAAATGCGCGCTGGTATATCCGATGTTCACATCGTCCTTGCGGGTGTAGTTTACCGGAACGTCAGGAAGGCGATTATGCCGCGCAATCAAACGCTCATCGTCCAGAAGTAGGGTGTAATACACATCGAGCTCCGGACTATAATACTTTCCGGTATATTCTTGATACACTTCCGGGCTACCTTCCACATAATCAAAGGCTTCCATGACCGTTTCCCCGGTATCATCTTTGAAGATCAGGGCTTCCTTACCCTTGTGTTTTCCAAATTCCACGACAATGTCCCCAGGTACTTCCAACATTTTGAATTCGTTTTTGCTAATGGGCAACAATTCGTTCTCCGGCCCATTGGTTCTCGAATAAACCAGACGGTTCTCACGTCGATAAATCTTGCGATAGGTACGCCCACCTTCGTACCAGTAGTATCCGGCAAAGGCTTCTAATTCATCCTCTGAAAGCTCATAGGCAGTTACCTCTTCCGAAGTAGTTTCCGCTTCGGCTTCCAGTTCACTTTCCAGAACGTCTTCCAGGAAAATATCGACTACCCCATAGGCCAAAGCTCCAGGATTCGCCTGCGCCCGATTCGAGGCAACGGCAACGGCAAAGTCCTGGTCGGGAAAACGCACCAGATACGATCGGTAACCCGCGTCGGCGCCCCCATGCTGGATTTCCTTCAGGCCTTTGTACTCACCTACGAACTGTCCGTAAGCCCCACCAAAAGTTTCCCCATCGTTGAGCACGGCCAGGGTATTCATTTGGGCAACTATTTTCTGATCCCGCTCAGTTTGTGGATTGTTCAGATGAGCCGCCCACTTCATTAAATCCTCGGCTGTGGTAAAGAGGCTGGTAGCGCCTGCATTCGCATAATTCAGCACAGACTTGCGATACGCCAGGCCAGACTGATAATAGGAATAGGCCCGGTTTGGCACCACCTTTTCATGATCGTCGTAGAATTGTGTTTTATACATCTTTAAAGGACGGAACATTTCGTCCTTACAAAAATCTGCAAAGGTTTTCCCGCTAATGCGCGCCACAGTTTCCGCCAGCAGGGTAAAGCCGGTGTTGCAATAGGTGTATTGCGATCCCGGTTCAAAGTTGAGGTCTTGTTGCCGGCTTACCAGCTTCAGGATATTGGGTACGGTAATAACATCGTCCATTCGCCATCCGGCCAGTTGTAACAGGCTCCATTGATCACGCATTCCACTCGTATGCGTAGCCAGGTGGCGGAGCGTTATGGGTGTGCCGAAATCCGGCACCTCCGGAATGTGCTTTTGGATGGGGTCATCGAGGCTCAATTTTCCTTCCGCCTCCAAAAGCATAATCGCATAAACCGTGAACTGCTTGGATACGGATGCGACATGAAAAATGGTTTTATCCGGAGTAATGGGGATATCATATTCCAGGTTAGCGCTCCCGTAACCCTTGCTAAAGACCACGGAATCCCCTTGTAAAACCGCTACCGCAGCTCCCGGGATTTTTTCGTTCCCGTACTCCGAGAAAACGGCATCGACGCGGGATTCCAGGTCGGAGTTGGCATCCTGTGCCTGAGCGGTGCCTGCAAATAGCAAGCAGCACAGCAAAGGGAGAATTGGAAATCGGGAAGTACGCGGCAGTGAATTTTGCCGATGAAAATGGAACATGACGGATCAGTTTATTGATTAATACACCTACAAAGTATTACTAATTTAATTTTCAGGCAATTCCCCCAGTATATCTGCGTTTTATCGAAGGCCATTAGGGTTTGCCCCACGACAGGCGTTTTAATAAGGTAACTTTAAAATATTCCCCTGACATGAGAATCCCAACTACTCGCAACTTTATCGTAGCCCTGTCTGCTTCCTTTTTATTTTTCAGCACCCAGGCCACGGCCCAGGAGTGTGCCCTTTTCAAGAGTGAGATTACCGATGTCCGCCAATTCGAAGATCAGGTGGTCCAACTCACAGACTCCCTTAAAGTCTATGCTGACCAGGCGGCCTATGCCGCACGGCTCAGTCAGGCCCGGGGCGATTCCAAAAAGGTTCAGTTTCTGGCAGGTCAGGCACTTGCCGCCGCTATGGAAGCTGTTGAGTTTGCGGAAGAGGCGCATTATCACGGTCGGGTATGCGGGATTGATGCAGTGGTTTCCTATACCACCGAAGCCTCGGAACTTTCCATTGATGTCCGGGACCTGGTCGAGGACTCCTATAACAATGCCAAATTAGCCAGCACTGCCGGTCAGTTGGGCGATGTACATTATTACATGCGTCGCTCCCTGAATTCCGCTCGCGAAGCCAATCAGCTTGCTCAAAAAGTGGTATATGCCGCATGGGATGCCCACGGCAGCTGTACCCACACCGACTCTGGATATATGGGGAAAGGGAAATAGCGTCTATTTACAATAATCATTATCTTAAGGGAGCCTAAACTCCCTGCTATGCCGCGGATAAGACTTGCACTCGCCCTTGCCCTATTTGCTCTTTCCATAAGTAGTCTTATTGCCCAGGATCAGCAATCCCCGGGCGACGCCTGGATGGAAGCGTATACCCAGAACCCGGACCAGCTCCAACAACAGTATTTCCCTGCGGCTATCCGCATGTTTCTCAACGGCACTTATGTCCAGGGGGCCTATACCCTGGGGGTTATATGGCAGCAATCAGACTGGAAGCTGCAAGAGCGTATGGTCCTGCATCAGGCGCAGCCGCACGTGGAGGATTATTTGTATGAAATCGCGGAGTATTCCAGTAGTTCCGGGACTAAAATTGCAGAGCTCTGTATCTGGAATCTGAAAGATGAGAAACCCCTTAAGGAATTCGAGTTCATTGTCCCGATTTCGGGTACCTTACCCAAGGCGGAAGTCCTGGATCCGTACCGGGAGAAGTGGATGGAATTGTGCAATGCCCATAAGGTAAGTGAGCTGGTCAATACCCTGTACGCGCCACAAACACTCTACTATAATCACAGGCCCATGGTCAAAGGGCGCAAAGCCCTGATCCCGGTCTACGGGTATATGGAATCCCCGCAGTATTCACTCCAGCTAACACCGCTTGCCGTGGTCCCGGTGCGCTCCGATCTGATCCTGGAGTTGGGGCAGTGTTCGGGCTCCTACCCCGGAAAGTACATGCTGGTGTGGCAATGCAATGAAAAAGGTACCTGGGAAATAATCCTTGATTCCAATATTTAATTTATGGAGGATGTAAAGATCTATGTTATTGGCGCTGGCATTAGTGGATTGGTGGCCGCAAAGACGCTTTCCGAAAACGGCTACCACCCTGTAATCATTGAGGCTACAGCGGGTCCAGGAGGAAGGGTTAAGACAGACCGGGAAGGCGGATCGGCTTTTGATCACGGCTTTCAGGTGCTCCTGACGGCCTACCCCCAGGCGCAAAAACACCTGGATTACTCGGAACTGGAACTGCGCCGGTTTAAGCCCGGGGCAATGATTTTCGAAAACGGGAACTCGTGCCGGATTGGGGACCCGTTGCGCGACCTGAGCAGCTTGTTGCCTACGCTGAAAGCACCGGTAGGTTCCTGGTCTGATAAGTGGAAGATCTTTCGACTGTCGTCCCAACTCAAGAAGAAATCCATTGAGGAAATTTTTGAATCTGATGAAAAAACGACGCTGCAATACCTGAAGGACTTTGGCTTTTCGGATGAAATTATCCGGCAGTTTTTCCGTCCGTTTTTTACCGGGATTTTCCTGGAGGGGGAACTCCGGACTTCCTCCCGCATGTTCGAATTTACCTTTAAGATGTTTAGTGAAGGAGCGGCCGCCATCCCGGCAATGGGGATCGGGGATATTTCCCTCCAACTCGCTTCCCAGGCCAAGCAATGCAGCTTCCGGTATATGGAATCTGTTGAACAAATCACCAGGGATCACCTGGTGCTGGCGCACGGCGATCCCTTGCCCTACGATGGAATCATAAGTACCATTCCCCTCAACCCGAAAAATGGCAAACCGGATCTGGGACAGGTGCAGTGGAAGCGCTGCGACAATCTCTACTTCACGACCAAATCCCAGGCGATTCCCCACGGGGTAATTGGCCTGGTCGCTGACGAATCGGCCCTGGTTAATAACTTGTACTACAATTTTTCTCAGTGTAAGTCTGGCGCCTGGCTTTTATCGGTTACCGTGGTTGGAAACCATGGTCTGGATACCGCAACCCTGGAACAGCGGGTGCGGGAGGAACTGCAGCAACACTGCGGCATTGAGGCTATTGATTTAGTGCGCCATTATCCGATTGAGAAGGCGCTGCCTGATCTTGAAAACCTGCAATACCATTGGAATGCCGACCACAATCGAATTTTGGAGCGGGTTTTTACGGCCGGGGATTACCGGGTAAACGGTTCCCTGAATGCCGCGATGGCCTCCGGAGAAGCAGCTGCTTTGGCCCTTATGCAGCAACTCGGTTGAGGTCCCGGTCGATTTCCCTTTTTAAGTAAATGCCGGTAACGATAGTAGCGAGTACATCGGCTATAGCGAAGGAGCTCCATACCCCGATTTCCCCGAAAAAGTAAGGGAGGGTCAGGATTAGTGGAATAAAGAAAAACCCCTGACGGGTCAGGGTCAGCAGCAAGGCCGGGATGGCTTTCCCGATAGCCTGGAAGTAGGCGGCACCGATAAGTTGTAGGGCAATGATTGGCGTCGCTGCAAAAACCCAGCGCATGGCGGCAGGAGTGTGCTCCAGCACAAAGGTATTGGTCTCGATTTCTGTGGCCGACATCCCCTCGCGACTGCTGAGGAAGAGCCCGGCGATTTCGGCCGGGAATATCATTAAAACAACAAATACCAGGGTGGCGACCAGGGCGGCATATTTGATCGCTGTGTATATGGATTCCTTAACCCGGGCATATTTTTCCGCACCGTAGTTGAAGCCGGCAATGGGCAAAAACCCCTGGGTTACCCCAAAGACCGGGAAGAGGGCAAACATGAGCATGCGTCCGATAATCGCATAGACGGCGACCATGGCTTCGCCCCCGAGATCAAAGAGGATGTTGTTCATCAGCAGGTAGGTGATCGAGGTAACCGCCTGCCGCGACAGGGTCACAAAACCGAGCGATCCGATTTCCCGCAGGATTCCCCCATTGAGCCCAAAGTGGGGCCAGCTGATTTTGAGTTCCGAATTTTTCGAGAGGAAGAACCAGAAAATGTATCCGAAACAGAGCAGGTAACCGGCCGTGGTGGCCCAGGCGGCTCCGTGCATCCCCCAATCGAAAACATAAATAAAGAGGTAGTCCAGGACCAGGTTTCCGACGGATGGAATGATCATAGCAATCATGGCAAAACGGGGCTTGCCTTCTGCCCGGATCACGGTGTTTCCCATCATACAAAGCGCCAGGAAGGGGACCCCGTAGAGGACAATGGTATAGTAGATCTTGGCCGGTTCAAAGATCTCACCCTTCCCCCCGAAGGCCGGGATCAGGGAGTCCACAAAGTAGAGTCCCAGGCCCACCATGGCCACCGTAATCAGGATGGTAAGGGTAATCTGGTTCCCGAATGTCTTCAGGGCTTTGTTCTTGTTCTCCGCCCCGAGTGCCCGGGAAATTATACTGCTTCCCCCGATCCCGATAGCCATCCCCAGGGCGGCGATAAAAAAGGAGACGGGAAGCACCACATTGATGGCGGCGATAGCGATGGAACCAATCCAGTTCCCTACAAATATCGTATCGACCAGGATGTTCAGGCTCATCACCAGGATCCCGATAGACGCGGGAACCGCCTGCTTGATGAGCAAACGGCCTATGGGCTCAGAGCCGAGTTGATCTGATCGTACGTTGGCCATGTTTTAGAATTAACTGGGATATCCCTTATACCGGAAGGGCTTCCGTTTCTGCCCAGGTGTTGATCCATTTTGCCATTAGGGCTACCCAATCTTCCCGATCGTTCAGGCAGGGAATATGGATGTAATCCGTACCGCCGGCTTCCAGGAATTCCTCCTTACCTTCCATTGCGATCTCCTCCAGGGTCTCCAAACAATCACTGACAAAAGCGGGGGTGATTACGGCCAGGCGTTTCTTGCCTTCCTCGGCCAGGCGTTTGAATTCATAATCGGTGTACGGCTTGAGCCAGGGATCCCCGGCCAAACGACTTTGGAAGGAGGAACTTACCTTATCCTCGGGCAGGTTCAGTTCTTTTTTGACCAGCTCCGTGGTATCGTAGACCTGGTGGCGGTAGCAGGTATTGTGGGCTACCGAATTGACCTTACAGCATTGCCCGTCGATTTTGCAATGGAATCGCGTTGGGTCGGATTTGCGAATATGCCGTTCCGGAATCCCGTGGTAGGAAAACAGGATATGATCGTATTCAAAATCCTTCAGACCTTCGGCAATGGATTCGCTTAAGACCTTGATATATTCGGGGTTCTTGTAAAAAGCCGGCAGGGTGATAATCTCCATTTCCGGGAATTTTGCAGCGCCTACCTCCAGGGCTTTGACCACTACGGTCTCGTAAGAACTCATGGCGTAATGCGGGTAGAGCGGTACGAGCAGTACCTCGGTAACGCCTTGTGACTTTAGGCTTTCCAACCCTTCTTCAATACTCCCCGAGCCGTAGCGCATCCCCAGCGCAACCGGAAGTTTGGTCCCTTCCTGGACCTTATCGCGAAAACGTTCAGAAAGCACAATCAGGGGCGAACCCTCATCCCACCAGATTTTGGCGTAAGCCTTGGCAGACTTCTTGGGCCGGGTTTGCAAAATAATTCCCCGGACGAGCAAATTCCGAAGCCACTTGGGGGCATCGATCACGCGTTCATCCATAAGGAATTCGTCCAGATAGGGTCGGACATCTTTAGGCGTTGGGCTGTCCGGAGAACCCAGGTTGACCAGAAGGACACCTTTCATAAGCAAAACAGCTTTGGGTCGGGTTGTTAAAGGCTTGTCTTAAAGACGCACAAAAATAAGCTTTCTGGGGCAGTTCCGGGAAGCCCTTGGCCCCGGAATTGTCAATAGGGAGATAGGGATTTTCAATTTGACCGCAAAGGCTGTGGATTTCGGTGAATTTTTGCCTAGTTTCAAGCAAAATTCTACCCCTGCGCCATGCTGCAAAAAATACTTCAGGACGAGACCCAAAGTGCTTTGCTCTATCTGAGCCTGGCTTTGTTGGGGATGGTGGTCCTGTATATCATCGTTGACCGGACCTTGCGCGCAATGGGGAAGAATCCGAAATACCTCTTGCCCAAGGGAACTATCAGAAGGGTGGCCCGGCCGCTGATATTGATCCTTTTTTCGCTGCTGCTCCGCATGGAAGCGCTGCGATCCCTCCTCGGCTTGGAAGACTATGCCTGGTATTTCAGAAAAGCGGGGACCCTCCTGTTTATTTTCGCCTTCACCTGGTTGGTGATCCGTGCCCTGCGCGTGGTGAAGAAAGTAGTCATTGCACAGTACGATGTAGGGGATAGCGATAATTTAAAGGCGCGCAAAATCTACACCCAGTTTACCATCCTGGAGCGGATTGTCATTTTTATCATCATTATCCTGGCCCTGGGCCTTGCCTTGATGAGTTTTGAGGGTATCCGGCGGGTGGGAATCAGTGTTTTTGCCTCTGCAGGGGTAGCCGGGATCATCATCGGCTTTTCCGCCCAGAAACTTATAGCAACGATTCTCGCGGGGATCCAGATTGCGATTACGCAACCCATCCGCCTGGACGACGTCGTTATAGTAGAGGGGGAATGGGGAAGGATTGAAGAAATTACCCTGACCTATGTTACCATAGCTATCTGGGATAAGCGGCGACTGGTTGTACCGACAACCTATTTCATTGAGAAGCCATTCCAGAACTGGACCAAAACCACTTCGGATATCCTGGGGACGGTTTTTATCTATACCGATTACACCGTTCCGGTAGATGCCATCCGGAAGGAGCTCGACAAGATTGTTAAACAAACCGAGCTTTGGGACGGGCAGGTAGCCAATGTCCAGGTTACCAATGTTACGGCAGCGGGAGTAGAAGTGCGCGCCCTGGTCAGTGCTTCCGATGCGGGCCGGGCCTGGGATCTGCGGGTATTGACCCGGGAAAAACTCATTGATTTCCTCCAGCGGGAGTATCCCGAAAGCCTGGCGCGAACACGGGTACTGCTCCAGGGGGAAACCTAACGATAAGATAACGCGGGAATGGAAACTTAACCGGTCTTTAAAACGTACTTATATAAAACACCTACTCCAATGCGCCCCGTATTTGCCTTCGTTATCGCCTTATTTGTTTCCACAAGCTTTTTGGCCCAGGAGAATTCCCCGGCTTATCAGCCGCTCGATCTCGCCATCTTTGATTCCCTGAAAGGGAGCCTGGAGGAAGGCGAATGGGAAGAAACCGGAGTGGGAATTATTGCGGCCGGAAAAGCCATGCTCGGCACGCCTTATGTGGCCCAGACGCTGGAAGTGGGAGATCGGGAACCGCTGGTGGTAAATTTCAGGGGGATGGACTGCACCACCTTTGTGGAAAATGCGCTGGTACTCGGGCACCTGAGCAAGGAGAAATCCCTGAATTGGAAACGGTACCTGCGTACCCTGGAAGAGGTGCGTTACCGGGAAGGAAAACGGGAAGGTTATGCATCGCGCCTGCATTATTTTACGGAATGGATCCGGGATAACAGCGCAAAAGGCTACGTAAAAGATATCACCGAGGAGTTGAGTGGGGTAACCCTTTACAAGGAGATCAATTTCATGGGAACCCATCGTAAGAGCTACCCTTTCCTGGCCGATGAGGCCCATTTTGATGCGATAGTTAAGATAGAAAAGCAGATTTCCAAAGCTCCGCTTTGCATACTGCCGAGAGACGATGTTGCCAGCCAGGAAGCGAAAATGCGGGATGGGGATATCATAGCCCTGGCTACCGATATCGATGGCCTGGATGTAACCCATACCGGTCTGGCCATTCGAATGGATACGGGACGCATCCATTTACTCCATGCTTCGACCAGCGGACAGGTCATGATCACCTCAGAGCCCCTGGCCGACTACCTGAAAGGGGTGCGGCGTAATGTGGGAATTGTTGTTGCCCGTCCGCAATAGGAATCAGGCACCCTGTTGGGCAAGGGCCATCAGGTATTTTTTTGGTGTGGTGTGGTACTTCTTCTTGAAGGCCGAAATAAAGTGGCTCGCCGTACTGTAGCCAATTTTGAGACCTACCTCATTCACATTGAATTTTCCACTTTCCAGCATTTTACGTGCACTCTCCATTTTGTAATCAAAAAGGTAGCTGTAGACCGAATCCCCGTAGATCTGGCGGAAGCCTTCCTTTAGTTTTTTCAAGGGGAGTCCTATTTCCTGCGACAGCTCGGCCAGGGTAGGGGGCTCTGCCATCCGTTGGATAATGATCTCCTTGGCGCGACGGATTTTACCCAGGTTCTCTTCGTCGACCAGGAAGGGGCACTGCTCGGCCTGGGCATCGGCGTTGCGGTTGAAATAAAGGGAGAGCAGTTCGTATGTCTTGGCCCGGATATACAACTCCCGCACCGAAGGGTGCATGTGTTCGTTCCACAATTGGCTGAGTACCACGGAAAGTGCGGCTCCTATGGGGTGCTGTTGGTAGTAACGCTTCTCCTTGTATTCCTCCTTGAGAAATGGGATACTATCGGCCTCGTTGGTAAAGAGGCTGTGGAATCGGCGAATACTCATAACCAGGCTAAAAACGCGGGCCCCCGGGGAAAGCTCCATTTTCAGCGGGAGGTTGTGCTGGGGATTGTAGAGGATCAGCGACTGTTCTTCCGGCAAATCAAGGATATAGCTGTCATTGTTGTAAAAAAGCCGGGCGCGACCTTTCAATCCAAAATGGAACTGCAGGTACCCGGTTTCGATTTCACGCTGCAACAGGGCGGGTTGCTGCTGCTCATTCTCTCCCCTAAGCAAATAAACTTCAGCTTCGATGGGCAGCATACGCAGCGAACCGCTGGCGACATTTTTAAGCGTCTCTTTCGTGGACATAATTAGGGAGAACTATTTAGAGTTGTTCTAAATTATTCAAAGAATTATCGAGTTGATGACCCCAAAATTAAGGATTTTCCCCATTTTAGCCATGTAGGGTCCAATTTTAGACCTGGTTCGGTACTTATAGAACCGCTAGCGTTATTTTTGCCAAGTCCGAACGACTATTTTTGCAACGTTTGCGCAAACAGGGATGAAGAAATATCATATTTCCAGACATCACCGATTCATTACTATTGGCCTGAACTTCGAAAAGGCCGATGCCGAGACACGCGGACGCTTTGCGTTGAGCCAGGCGGCTATCGATGAATTATTAGAGCAGGCCCGGGAGGAAGGAATCGACGGCTTACTGGTTTGCAGCACCTGCAACCGTACGGAGCTTCATGGTTTTGCAGCTTCCCCGGAGCACTTGATTCGATTGCTGTGTACCCATAGCCACGGCACCGAGGAGGTTTTTGAATCCATTGGATATGTTTACGAGAATACCGAAGCCATAGCGCATTTATTTCGCGTCGGTTCAGGTTTGGATAGTCAGATTCTTGGAGATTTCGAGATCATTAGTCAGCTAAAGAAGTCCTTTATCGCCTCCAAGGCGGCGGGTATTGCCAATCCATTTTTGGAGCGGCTGTTGAATGCCGTGATCCAGGCGAGCAAACGCGTTAAAAACGAAACACGGATATCCAGTGGGGCTACATCAGTAGCTTTCGCCGCGGTCCAATACCTTATGGCGCGGGTCCCGGATATTGGCAACAAGCGAATCCTGCTTTTTGGCCTGGGAAAAATAGGTCGAAACACCTGCGAGAACCTCGTAAAACATACCGGACATTCCCGAATTACCCTCATTAACCGAACCTTGCAAAATGCAGAATCTATCGGTGGGCGCTTTGATCTGCTGGTACGACCCTTAGACGCTTTGCAGGAGGAAGTGGGGCGTTCCGATGTCATCATCGTTGCCACCGGTTCTCCAACCCCGACCCTGACCCCCGAACAATTCGGCGGGACGGCAGAAAGCGAGCAAGCTGAGGTGCGCAAGCGCTGGATTTTGGATTTGAGTATCCCAATGAACGTGGATCCAGCCATTTCAGATATCGATGGAGTAACCCGGGTTCACCTGGATCAACTGTCCCAGATTACAGACCAGACCATCTTGGAACGCCGCAAGGACATCCCTAAGGCGGAAGCCATTATCGAGGAGGTAAAAGCCGAGTTCGGCGCCTGGCTGGAAAGTCGTCGCTTTGCTCCCGTCATTAAGGCCCTGAATCAAAAACTAAAACACCTGCGGGACGAGGAAATAGATTTCCAGTCGCGCAAGTTCTCCGATTTCCACCACGAGCAGGCCGAAGCAGTGGCCGACCGCATCATCCACAAAATCACCAGGCAGTTTGCCAATCACCTGAAAGACGATGGCAGCGATACGGATGAAAGCCTCGAATGGATCCGCAAAGTTTTTCAACTGGAAAGCGACAATTCATGAGCCGTCTGCTCAAAATCGGGACCCGGGATAGTGCCCTGGCCCTATGGCAAGCGCGAAAAGTGCAGGAGGAATTAAAGCAGCACGGCTACCCTTCTGAATTGGTCCCGGTAAAGTCTACCGGCGACCTTATCCTGGATAAGCCCCTTTACGAACTTGGAATAACCGGGATATTTACCAAAACCCTGGATGTGGCCCTTTTAGCCGGCCAAATAGATCTGGCGGTACATTCCCTGAAAGACGTTCCCACTGCCTTACCCAAGGGAATAATTCAAGCTGCCGTTCTACCGCGAGGGACAATCGAAGACGTTTTGGTGCGAAAGAATACTCCCGGAAACCAGCGCCATGGAGTGGTGGCAACCGGGAGCCTGCGACGGAAAGCACAGTGGTTGCGGAAGTACCCCGGAGACCGCATTGAAAATCTCAGGGGGAATGTTCAAACCAGACTTCAAAAATTGGAAGACTCGGCCTGGGATGGGGCCATCTTTGCTGCTGCCGGGCTGGAGCGTCTCGAGATTAAACCCGAACACCTCGAAGTATTGGACTGGATGTTGCCGGCACCTGCCCAAGGTGCCTTAATGGTTGCCGTTCGGGAAGATGCCCCCCAGGTATTTGAACAGGTAAGGAATTTGAACCATTTACCTTCCGAGTTGTGCGTAGGTATTGAAAGGTATTTTTTGCGAGGCCTCGAAGGAGGATGTACTGCGCCTATCGGTGCGTTGGCCCGAATTAAGAAAAATGAGATACTCTTTACGGGAGGTGTTTTCTCGTTAGATGGCCGCGACGTAAGCACTATAGAGGAACGTTCCTTAATACCCGAAGATATTCTTACAGGGGTTGGTCCGCTCGAAGAATATTCGCAGCAAGTGCAGGCCTATGCAAAGATCCTTGGAGAACAATATGCCCGAACTACACTAGAGGCTGGAGGAGCGGCTATAATGGAAACCCTGCGAAACGCCCTGGATCAATGATCGAAAACCCGAAGGTCCTTTCCACCCGCAAATTGAATGTGGAGCAGCAAAACATGCTGGGAGCGTCTTTGGATTTCCACCAGTACGATGCTATTTCCATAGAATTGCTGCCCGCGGAAGGGAAGATCCCGGCGGGATATACCCCAATATTTACAAGTCAGAATGCTGTGCGTGCGTGCGATGTGCTGCTTCGCGACCATGCAATAGAGGCTTGTTGTGTTGGATCAAAAACCCAGGGGTTACTCGGGGAGTATTCGGTTAGAATTCTGGCTGTTGCCGATAAGGCGGCGGACCTTGCTCAGATTCTGGCTAGCGAATATCCCGAGCGTCATTTTATTCATTATTGCGGGAACCGAAGACTAGGGGAATTATCCCGGATTCTCAAGGAGCACAATATTGAATTCCAGGAGGAAGTAGTCTATCGTACACACCTCAAGCGCTGGTCATTAGGTCAGGATTTTGACATTGTTTTGTTTTATAGCCCCAGTGGTGTGGAAAGTTTTTATTCCAGCAGAATAGGCAATCAAAACACTAAGGACTCCGATGGAGATTCGGCACTACTTGCCATTTGCATAGGCCCTACTACGGCTAAGGCCGCACAGCAATATACCGAACGTATTATTATAGCCCGGGAACCCACTGTGGAAAGTGTCCTCGAGGCGTTAAACGAACATATAAATTCATGAGTAAACCTAAGAATGATCTATTTCTGCGTGCTTTGGCAGGCGAATCGGTAGAACGACCACCGGTCTGGATGATGCGTCAGGCCGGGCGCTATTTGCCAGAGTTCATGGAGATCAAAGCGAAGTACGACTTCTTTACCCGATGCCAAACCCCTGAGTTGGCCTCGGAGATTACCGTGCAACCCATTCGCCGGTTTGGGATGGATGCGGCAATCCTCTTCAGCGATATCCTGGTGGTGCCACAAGCCATGAATATTGAAGTGCAGATGAAACAGGGGGTAGGCCCCTGGCTCCCCGATCCGATCAAAAATGCAGGAGACCTGGATCGCGTGATAGTCCCAGATGTACACGAAAGCCTGGGCTATGTGATGGATGCCATAGACATGACCCTGGAAAAATTGGAAGGCGAAGTACCCCTTATCGGATTTGCCGGATCGCCCTGGACGATATTTTGTTATTGTGTACAGGGGCAGGGGAGCAAGAGCTTTGATCAGGCTAAGGCCCTGTGTTTTTCCCAGCCGGAAGTCGCCCACGAGCTATTATCCCGGATAACAAAAACAACCATTGCTTATCTGAAGGCGAAAGTGGCTGCCGGGGTACACACCGTACAGCTATTCGATTCCTGGGGTGGCATGCTCAGTCCGGAAGATTATCAGGAGTTTTCCTGGAAATACCTGCAGGAGATCGTCACTGCCCTGAAAGAGGAAGCTCCGGTAATCGTTTTTGGTAAGGGATGCTGGTTTGCACTCGATACAATGGCTGGCAGCGGCGCATCTGCCCTTGGGGTAGATTGGACGCTTAACCCACAGAAGGCACGGGAGCTTTCCGGAGGACTAATTACCCTGCAAGGAAATTTCGATCCGGCACGCTTACTTTCACCTCCGGCAGTGATTCGCGAAAAAGTACATGAAATGATCCGCGGTTTTGGTAAGGATCGCTACATCGCCAACCTGGGTCACGGGATTTTGCCCAATGTACCGGTTGCCCATGCAGAGGCCTTTATCCGGGCGGTTCAGGAATATTCGGAATAATGGGAACGGAAACATCCATAAAACAACGTTTCTACGACTATATCTGCGACCTTCAGGACCGTATTACCACGGCTTTAGAAGCTGAGGACGGTAAAGCGGCTTTCCGGGAAGATTTGTGGGAGCGACCCGGCGGTGGAGGTGGCAGAACCCGGGTTTTGGAATCTGGGGCCGTTTTTGAAAAAGGCGGCGTGAATGTTTCCGCTGTGCACGGAGCACTTCCTGAAAGTATGCGCAATTACTTTGGGGTAAACCAGGCCGATTTTTATGCCTGTGGGATTAGTCTGGTAATACACCCTGTAAATCCTATGGTTCCAACGGTGCATGCCAACTGGCGTTATTTTGAAATGTACGATGCGGCAGGGAACATCGCGCAACAATGGTTCGGGGGAGGGCAGGACTTAACCCCATATTATCTTTTTGAGGAGGACGCCGAGCATTTCCACCAGATTTGTAAGGCGGCCTGTGACCGGCATGGCAGTGAACTGTACCCAAAGTTTAAAGCGGAATGCGATAGCTATTTTCACAATGCCCACAGGGGAGAAGCCCGGGGGATTGGCGGGTTGTTTTTCGACAGGTTGCGGCCTGATGATTCGCGTTCTGAAACCGATTGGTATGAATTTGTTACTGAAATAGGTGATTCATTCCTGGAGGCCTATTTGCCTATAGTCCAGCGGCGTAAGGATATGGCATATGGTGAGTCAGAGCGAACCTGGCAGGAAATACGCCGCGGGAGATATGTAGAGTTTAATTTGGTTCATGATAAAGGGACCTTATTTGGTCTCAAAACACAGGGGCGTATTGAAAGTATTTTGATGAGCCTTCCCCCTAAGGTGCAATGGGCCTATGACCATCAACCGGCAGCAGGTTCCCCTGAGGAAAAATTGCTGGAGGTCCTTAAAAATCCAAGGGGCTGGGTCTGAAGCCCTAATGACTTTGCTACCTGATTGTTTCAAGGTGGAGATGTACTATTTTTACATGCGTAAACAATAGATCAATTAATGGGACAAACGCTTAGTATTTATCAGGTCGATGCCTTTGCTTCGGCTCCCTTCACCGGTAACCCGGCAGCCGTATGTGTTCTGGACTCCTGGTTAGATGATAAAATGATGCAACAAATTGCTGCTGAAAACAACCTGGCAGAAACCGCATTTGTAGTTCCTTACCAGGCAGGCTATCAAATACGCTGGTTTACTCCGGCAGTTGAAGTTGCCCTTTGCGGACATGCCACGCTGGCCACGGCTTATGTCTTATTTACCACGAAACACCAGGACGATTATTCCCTGGTATTTTACAGTCGGGAACGGGGAACCCTGACCGTAGACCGTGAAGAAGATTGGCTGGTACTGGATTTTCCATCCGATGAGCCGCATCCCATAAAAATGCCCAAAGGACTGGGTGAAGTTATTGGTAAGGAACCCCTTGAATGCTATATGGGGACAACGGATTACCTATTGATTTATAAAGACCAGCGCACGATAGACGCCCTGGATCCCAAGCATTTCCTCCTCAGGGATTATAAAGTTCGCGGGATCATTGTTTCTGCGCCGGGCAATGAGGTAGATTTTGTTTCCCGTTTTTTTGCTCCCGGATCCGGGATAGACGAAGATCCCGTGACTGGCTCTGCACATACCATACTTATTCCCTATTGGTCCAAGCGGTTGGGCAAGAAGTCCCTGTTGGCCCAACAGCGTTCAGCGCGGAGAGGTATGTTGCGCTGTGAGGATCATGGACCCCGCGTTCGCATCGGAGGGCAAGCGGCCCTATATATGAAGGGAGAAATATATATCCCTTAACGCAATACGATCAGGAAATGGAGTTGAGAAAGCGAAATCGCAGATTACGAAGGACTGAGGCCATACGTTCCATGACCCGGGAAACCCACCTTTCCCCGGCAAACTTTATTGTACCCTTATTTGTAACCGAAGGCAAAGGGATCAGAGAGGAAATTCCGTCGATGCCCGGCTATTACAGGACAAGTTTGGATTATCTGGCCGCCGAAGCCAGGGAATTATGGAATATGGGGCTGCGATCGGTCCTGCTCTTCGTCAAGGTTTCCGATAGGCTCAAGGATAATGCAGGAACTGAGGCTGTTAATCCGAATGGCCTCATGCAACGGGCGGTGGCCACCATCAAGGACGCCTGTCCGGAATTATGGGTAATGACCGACGTGGCCCTGGATCCTTATTCCAGTTTTGGTCACGATGGCATTGTTCAGGGGGGTGAGATAGTAAATGACGCAACGGTTGCTGTATTGGGCGAAATGAGTGTGTCCCACGCCCGTGCCGGAGCGGATATGGTCGCTCCCAGTGACATGATGGATGGACGTGTAGCTGCCATACGGGAATCCCTGGACCGACAAGGATTTTCCAACACCGGTATCATGAGTTATAGTGCCAAATATGCCAGCGCTTTTTACGGACCTTTCCGGGATGCGTTGGATTCGGCTCCGGTAGCCGATGTTTCCGCCCCGTCCGATAAAAAGACTTACCAGATGGATCCGGCCAATCGGTTGGAGGCCCTCAAAGAGGTAAGGGCTGATATCGAAGAAGGTGCCGATATCGTCATGGTCAAGCCGGGCTTGTGTTATTTGGATATTGTTCGTGAAATTCGAAATGAGGTAGTAGTTCCGGTAGCCGTATATCAGGTTTCCGGGGAATATGCCATGCTCAAAGCTGCCGCTGCCCAGGGCTGGTTGGATCACGATGCGGTAATGATGGAACAATTACTCGCCATTCGCCGTGCAGGCGCCGACCTGATTGCTTCCTATTTCGCCAGAGATGCCATCAAATACCTGGGGTAGGGTGGTTTTCCGGATTTTCGTCATACTATTAGGTATATTCCAGGGCTTCGGCCAGGCCGATTACCTGAGTCCTGAGACCAATCCTGCCTCATTTGAAAGTGCAGTCTTACCTGACGGGAGTTTTGGAAAATACAAGCTGGATTCCCTTGATTTATACCAGAAGGTAGATTCTCTAATGTCCCTGGCCATAGGGCGTGAGGCATTTCCTGGCGCTCAGGTGCTGGTCGCCTACAAGGGCGAAAAAATCTACCACAAGACCTTTGGTTTTCATACCTATGACAGCTTATCTCCCGTTGCCAAAGGCGATCTTTATGACCTGGCTTCCGTTACTAAGATTACCGCTGGCCTGCCTGCCGTGATGAAGCTTCAGGAAGCAGGTATAATTGCGCTAGATGATCCATTAAGTGAAACCTGGAAACCCTGGCGGCGCAGTTCCGACAAAAGTGAGCTCACCTGGAGGGAGATCCTGGCCCATCAGGCGGGATTGAAACCCTATATCGTGTTCCTTAGCGATGTTAGGCACAAGCGCAAACCAGGGCTCAAAAGAAAGTTCGTCAGAACCAGCGCATCTACCCGATTCTCCTTACAGGCCTATGAAGATCGGTTCATAAACCGGCGTTTTCCCAAAAAAATGTACCGCGGGATCAACAAATCGGCCGTTTCCAGTGATAAAACGTACCGCTACTCCGGTCTGGCCTTCCTCCTGATACCCGAAATAGTGAGGCAACAGACAGGTCTGAATTTTGACACCTACCTTTTTGAAAATGTTTATGGGCCACTGGGCTTAAGCCATACCTCATTCCTACCAGAACTACGCCAGCCGGGGGCTCGAATTGTTCCCACCGAACAAGACACCCTTTACCGCAATACACTTACCCGTGGATGGGTACATGATGAGAATGCGTCGCTTCTGGGAGGTGTTTCTGCGAATGCCGGCCTGTTCAGTACGGCCGATGATTTGGCAGTAATTATGCAGTGCTTTGCGAATTATGGCCGCTACAATGGAAAGCAAATCTTCGATGCCAACCTGGTAGAAGAATATGCCCGGGTACAGTATCCGGAGAATGAGAATCGCCGGGGAGTGGGATTTGATAAGCCTTTATTGGAAAATGCTTCCCAATCATTAAATACGGCTTATCCGGCTCCACTTGCCAGTGCCAAAAGTTTCGGACATGGTGGTTTTACAGGTACTTTCGTCTGGGCCGATCCAGAAAACCAATTGGTATTTATCTTCCTCTCTAACCGGGTATATCCCGATCGCAGCCACCGGCAGCTCTACGAACTCAAGGTGCGTACCCAGTTGCATCAATGGTTCTATGAAGCATTGTTAGCTGCGCAATAATCCTCCTTAACATTACCCTGCATTTATTGTATCTTAGGAGGCAGAATACGGTTTCATGGGATTACTGATCTTCTACGCACTCATTTCAATTTTCTTTTCCTTTCTCTGTTCCATCCTCGAAGCAGTTTTGCTTTCGGTCACCCCGACTTTTATCAATGTCCGAAAGAAAGAAGGCAAGGAGTATGCGCTTATTCTGGAGAAGCTTAAGAAAGATGTAGACAAGCCCCTCATCGCTATCCTGACGCTCAATACTGTGGCGCACACCGTGGGAGCCATCCTGGTTGGTGTTCAGGCCAAAGCAGCCTATGCGGAGCTTTACGGGCAGCAAACCCGGACCATCCTGGGCTTGGAATTTACAGAAGATCTCATGGTCGGAGTGGTTTCCACCATAATGACCATCCTGATTCTGGTAGCTTCTGAGATAATTCCGAAAACCATTGGGGCGAATAACTGGAAACAACTGGCCAATATCTCGGCCCGGATACTCAATGCCATGGTATGGGTATTGCGCGTAACGGGTTTATTATGGCTCTTGCAGTTGTTCACCCGCCTGGTAGGGAAAAGTTCGCATGAAAGTGTTTTAAGCCGGGAGGATTTTAGCGCTATGGCGGAAGTTGCCGAGGAGGAAGGTGTTTTTGAGGAATCCGAATCCAAGGTTATCCGCAACTTGCTGCAATTCGATGAAATTCTAGTTAAGGATGTGATGACGCCACGCGCGGTCATGAAAATAGCCCCGGCGTCCCAGACCATCTCCGAGTTCTTTACGGAAAACCCCAAGCTTCGCTTTTCCCGTATTCCCATATTTTCGGAACGGGAAGATGCCATTACCGGGTATGTGCTTAAGGATAACGTCCTGGAAGAACTCATCGATGAGAATGGGGAACAACCCCTTTCTGAAATTAGGCGCGATATGCTGGTTACCCGCCGCGATACGCCCATCCCACAGCTTTTTGACACCCTGATCCGAAAGCGGGAACATATTGCCCTGGTAGTAGACGAATATGGCTCGGTTAGCGGACTAGTATCCATGGAAGATGTGATTGAAACCTTATTGGGCCTCGAGATTATGGACGAGAGCGATCACGTTGAGGATTTACAGTTGCTGGCCCGAAAGAAATGGGAAGACCGCGCCAAACGTTCCGGGATCATAGAATGAATACGCAAGAGCAAGAGAATGCAACCCTGATAGCCAACACCCTGTATGTCCGGACTCCTTTGGGCATGGCATGTATTCAGGGGAACCAAACGGCCATTACGAGCATTAAGCTCGTAGATGCTATTCCGGATACTTACGAAACCGACCCCTCCCCTTTAAACAAGGAATTACTATTGCGTGCAGCAGCGGAATTGAACCGATATTTTGAGGGTAGCCTTCAGGAGTTTACCTTTCCCATGCAGCCCCAGGGTACGACCTTTCAACAAAGTGTATGGGAGCGACTTCAGAAGATTCCTTTTGGGAAAAGCATGAGTTACCTGGAATTGTCTAAAGATCTGGGAGATCCCAAGGCCATTCGGGCTGTTGCCGCAGCCAACGGAAAAAACCCGATATGGATTGCCATTCCCTGCCATCGAATCATCGGCTCTGACGGCTCTTTGGTAGGGTATGCCGGAGGACTTCATCGAAAGAAATGGCTCTTGAACCATGAAAGTCCGCATCGACAAGTTGCACTCTTCGATTAATGACCGACCAGATAGTCGGTAAGTCCTGAAAAAATCTTTGAACTGCTCGCAAAAGTTGCACTTAATCGGTTTTCCAGACCGGGAATCTGAAAATTGCCAATCGATGAACGGTTTAATTAGGGCCCAAAACCGACTCGGCGGTCGGTTGCAGCTATTTTTCATATAATGCCCTTATTTTTACCCCATGCTACAGAAAATACCGCTGGATTCCATCCTTTTTCTGGATACAGAAACCGTCCCCCAAGCGCAAACATTTGATGAGCTTTCCGAGGAGGCCAGGGAGTTGTATGCATTAAAAACCCGCTTCCAGCGCAAGGATGATATTTCCGCTGAAGAGTACTACGAACGCGCAGGAATTTTGGCCGAATTCGGGAAGATCATTTGCATATCAGTTGGCTTTTTTAATCTGTCTGGATCCCAACGTCAGTTCAGGCTTCGCAGTTTTACCGGAGAAGAGAAATCACTGTTAATTCAATTCAGTGAACTTCTGGAGGATCATTTTGGTCGTCCCCGGCATTTGCTTTGCGCTCACAACGGGAAAGAATTCGACTTCCCCTACCTGGCCCGTCGAATGCTGATCCATGGCCTGCGCCTGCCTGCAAAATTGAATCTTTTTGGTAAAAAGCCCTGGGAAATCCCTCATTTGGATACTATGGAGTTGTGGAAATTCGGGGAGTTCCGGCACTACACTTCGCTGCGGCTCATGGCCCATGTGTTGGGGATTCCATCCCCCAAAGAGGACCTGGATGGAAGTCAAATCCGATCGGTATATTATGAAGATGGGGATATTGAGCGAATCCAGAAGTACTGCGAGTTGGATGTCCTGACCACTGCCCAGGTATTCCTGAGGTTACGCGGCGATGACCTCCTAGACGAAAACCAGGTAACCCGGGTTTCTTAATATTTCTGGTGTAACAGTTTCCATTCTCCTTAGTCCTTATTTGTTTATAGTAATCTTAATAATTACTGCAAACAATCTAGATATAGACTATGAGTTTAATTAAATCTGTAACTCCATTAATCCTGTTCATTTTACTTTCCTTGCCATCGGTTGAGATATCAAAACCTGAGGTACTCGTATTTGGTAATTCCATGGATGAAATCAGACGAAATCTTGAATCTCAATGCGACTCTATAATAATCCGATCAAATGAGCCCATACAGCTGCCAACCGCCAAAAAAGAGCAATCACAACTCGATTGTTATGGATTTGAATATGCCGGCAAAAAAAGGAAAGCAGAACTGATCTTCGCAGATGATCAGCTGGACATCGTATGGATTTTGACTGAGGCGGAAGAAGAGAAATTTTTCTTGGACGGATTTAAGGAATTATACGGGGAACCCACACATAAGGTAGCGGATGCCACTTTCTTCCTCGATGCCGGGACAGCAGTGAGAAACAAACCCCATGAAGTGCTTTTTATCTCGGAACGGTTAAAGCAGCCCTATAAACAATTCCTCGAACAATAAGCCGGAACACCTGACGGCATTTAAGGCGCAGCGGTAACAAAGATTTGGCTGAATCGTCATTAAAGGGTATAAAGTACCCGATATGTATCGTTATTCTGCTACCAAAGAAATCCTGACCTTCTCGGCGGTTACGATCGCGCTTTCCTCGCTTATTTGCTTTATAGCATGGAAAGCGGAAAACCCCAGCATTACCATCATGTCGGTGTTTACCCCAACCTTGACCGGGCTGGTCCTTTCAGTACGCTATAAGGGGCGGACAGGACTTCAGGAATTATTCATCAAACAAACTTTTAAGAAGTTTCCTCTAAGATGGGGGCTGGTTTCACTCCTGGGGATTCCGCTACTTGCCTCGCTGGCAATACTCACCGATCTGAAATTTGAGGTATCCGAATTTAGTTTAAGGACTACGCAACTACTTCCCCAGATTGTAATAATCGGTTTAATATCTATCGGGGAGGAATACGGATGGAGAGGATACCTGCTACCCCGATTATTCAAGAAATTCAGTGTTTTTCACTCGGGTGTTCTGGTTGGTCTCATTTGGGGTCTTTGGCATTTTCCTGCCTATCTCATAGGAACTGGTGTTCCATTGGATATGGATTTTTTGGTGTTTTTAGGTTGGGTTGTACTTGCCTCACTATTTATTAGTTGGGTTTATTATTATACTGAGAGTGTTTTCACATCAATTCTGGTACATTCCAGCGCGAATATGGCTTTTAATTACCTACACTTATTACCTGAGTTCACAGGAACGATGAGTCCATTCTGGCTTCTGCTGTTCTACCTGACGCTTGTGGTGGCCGTTGTCTATTACATGGGTAGGAAGCGATTGCTCAAGCCTCCTGCAGCCTGAGTCGCTTTTTTATCGAATATATTTCAGGGTTACCCGAACGGGGAAATGATCGGAGTAGCCGCCTAGGTAGTTTCGACCGGCATAGGTCCGGAAAGGCTTCCCCTTAAAAGGTTCCTTCCATTCCTGAAGGAATTCGGGATTCATGATATCAGCTCCGTCAAAGCGATGGGTGCCGGATTCACTATTCAGGAAGGTGTGGGAAAGAAGTATCTGATCAAAAAGCATCCATTGATCCTTGTATTTGGCTGAGCCTTGTTCCGGGCTCAGCAGCCGGCGCATCGGGTTATGCAAGTTTAAGGCTTGCTGCAGATAAACGATGCTATCCGAAAACGGGTCATCATTAAAATCACCCATCAGAATGCAATTCGGATGTTCCTCTTCCTGCCGCAGCCCCTCGATAAAGCCCTGCAGGGTTTGTGCTGCTTGCAATCGCTTTGGGGCCGTAGCGACGTCGCCATCCCGGCGGGACGGCCAGTGGTTTACAAAAACGTGAACCCGCTCTCCATTCATGTGGCCACTGACATACAGGATATCGCGGGTATAATCCCTGCGCCCGTCCTCTTCGTAAATCAGTACGGGTAGGGCCTCCTGGGAATCCGGGGAAAAGTATTCGGGATGATAACATAGGGCGGTATCTATTCCCCGCTCATCAGGGGAATCAAAATGGATGTAATCAATGGCCTTGCCCTGCAGGGGTTTGGATTTAAGCAAATCCGCAATAACCGTTTCGTTTTCTACCTCGGCCATTCCGAGCAAAACGGGAAGATCTGTAGCACTTCCTTCTCCGAGGTGGGCTATGGCTCGTCCGAGTTTAAAGAGTTTGTTTTGATAGCGCTCCTCGGTCCAGTTTTTAAAGCCATCCGGGGTAAAGTCGTCGTCGAGTAATTCCGGATGATCCTGGGTGTCGAACAGATTCTCCAAATTATAAAACCCAATGGTATACTTCATACTTACAGTGTGTTTTCGCCTGGCAGTACCGGGCTTCTCCTGGCCTCATGCACATCGTTTTCCGCGAATAGGATACGCGAAAGTTAGCTAAATCCTGTAAATTCGATACTTTCTTTAGAATTATGCTGGAACAGAAAACCAGGACTTACGAATCGGCCGTTTTAATCGGTATCATTACCCGGGAACAGCCCGAGGAAAAGGTAAATGAGTACCTGGACGAATTAGAATTTCTTACCTATACTGCCGGAGGGGAGGTTAGTAAGCGCTTTGTGCAACGCATTGAAACGCCTAACCCCAAAACCTTTATCGGCAGCGGAAAACTGGAGGAAGTTCAGCAGTATGTCAAAGCCAATGAGATTGGTTCCGTTATTTTCGACGACGAACTCAGCCCGGTGCAGCAGCGCAACATCGAAAAACAATTGCGCTGTAAAATTATTGACCGTACCGGCCTGATCCTCGACATTTTTGCCCAGCGGGCAACTACCCATTATGCCCGCACCCAGGTAGAACTAGCCCAGTACGAATATTTATTGCCACGCCTGACCGGACTTTGGACACACCTGGAGCGGCAACGTGGGGGAATTGGAATGCGAGGTCCCGGGGAAACGGAGATCGAAACCGACCGCCGGATTGTTCGTGATCGGATATCCTTGCTCAAGAAAAAGCTGGTTAAGATCGACAAGCAAATGGAAACGCAGCGCGGGAATCGGGGTTCCCTGGTTCGGGTTGCCCTGGTGGGCTATACCAATGTCGGTAAATCTACCCTGATGAACGTGCTGAGTAAAAGTGAAGTTTTTGCCGAGGACAAATTATTTGCCACCCTGGACACCACCGTACGGAAAGTAGTCCTTGGGAACTTACCTTTTCTCCTCTCCGATACGGTTGGGTTTATCCGAAAACTACCCACACAACTCGTCGAAAGCTTTAAGAGTACCCTCGATGAGGTTCGGGAGGCGGACTTACTTTTACACGTTGTCGACATTAGCCACGAAAGCTTTGAGGATCATATCGATTCAGTAAATCAAATCCTGGACGAGATAGAAAGTGCCGATAAGAAGGTAATGATGGTTTTCAACAAGATCGATAAATACAAACCCGAGGAAATTGAGGACGACGATCTCATCACCGAACGCACTTCACGACACTATTCCCTGGCCGAATGGGAGAAGACCTGGATGCGCCGGATGGGAGGAAAAGCCATGTTCATTTCCGCCCTGGAGAAGGAAAATCTGGAGGAGTTCCGCAGGCGGCTTTACCAGGAAGTTCGGGAAATCCACGTAACCCGCTTTCCCTATAACAATTTCCTGTATCCGGAGAATCTGGATGCCTATAGTGGGGGGAGCTAGTACCCTTTTGTCTTCGCACTGCCGGGCATTCATCGATAAAATACTTCGCTTGGTCGGAAGAACCACAACTATCGCAAAATTGACAACAAATTTTCAGGAGTTCTAAGCCTCATCCCCTATCTTTACCTTGTGTTTAAGTGATAGTGTTTATTTACCAACTTCACCCGGTTATTCCAAACCAAGTAACCAGATGTGATGACAAGCCCCAACAAAAAGCCCTGACAAACGTCAGGGCTTTTTTTATTGTATTTATTTGAGCTCCGACGGAGTTTAGAACTTATAGCTCAACCCAAGGGTCCAGTAAGTTTGCAGGTCATTATCGACATTTTCGAAGGTGGCGTCAGTAATTTCCAGGGTATTGATCGCATAATTAAGCGCTTCTTGTTTGTTGCTGCGCAACCCGAAGTCAAATCCTACCCCGATCATTTTCCAAAGCGTATAGCTGAAGGAGTTGATCCAGGTCCAGTTGCTCAGATCACTACTTTCGTAGCTGGAGAATGCCGACAGGTTAGATTTGAAAGCAATGGCCCCGATTTGTCGGGTATAGTCTGCTACGATCTTTGCACCCAGGGAAGATTGGAAAATATCCCCATCATCGGCAAAGACAAAGTTGTAGTTCAACGGATGAATAACCACCACGAGATTCTCCACAGGCGTCCAGGTACCCCCGACCCCTAAATCCAGGTAGCCAGGATTGTTGAAATTATTCAAAAGGGTGGTTCGGTATTCCCCGAGGGCAGAAATCGCAAACTTTTCGCTCAGTTTTCGTCCGTAAAGGGAACTAATATTGAAAACATCAACCGCTTCCCGGAAACCATCCTCGTCGGTGGGGTCGTCCTGATCGTCTAGTTTAACCCAGCTCAGGTTGACATTCCCAGAATTTCTCCAAAAGAATTTTTCCTGTTGCAGATTGGCAAAGGCGTTTACCGTAAACCCGATATTTCCTGAGGAGTTATTCGGAATTCCCTGTGCATACCAATTGTTGAAATTGGAAATGCTCCCTCCGATCACTCCAAAAGCACCAATTTTCCAGCCCGGAAGGGCATCGATTTGGGCCTGGATGGCATCGGCACGTCCCTGAATGGCGGAAATGGAATCTTTTTTCTCAGCCAGGGCTGCTTTCAGTTCTTCCTCGCTCTGGGCATAGGTAAAGCTGACGCTTGCCATAAGCAGACAAGCCATAAGTAGTCTTTTCATAGTCGTAAGTGTTAGTGTTATGAACATCAAATTTACAGAATGTGGATAAATCTGTACGTTATTAACAGGAAATCTTCCTGTTATCCACGACGATTTTTAAGGAGGGGAACGGAGGAACATGCCTCACCATATTGAATGGATCGCGCCTGGTCACGAATCTTTTCCAGGGCCATCAGGTAGGCGGTAGGGGGAACGGGGACCTTGCTGCATCCCTTAATTATAACGGGTTTGCCCTGAAAGGATTCTGCGGGAATCTGAGCGATGGCTTCTTGAAAAACAACGGTTTCCAGCAGCTGAGAGGTTCCAACAACAACCTTTTTTGCAACTGCACCCAGGTAAGTTGCTAACAATAAATAAGCCCAGGCGGGGATGATTGCCTCAGTACTGCAGTAGAGATGGACGTAATTATCAGTATATCGGGACCAGTCCTCAGCGGCCAAAGCTGCCCGGAAGTTTTTTTCCCGCAGCAATAAGCCCTCTTCCAACCACTGGCTGATATCCACTCCGGTCCGGGGTCCCTTAGGATATATTTCCTCCAGGTCCAGCGTTACCAGAGCGCTTTGAGCTACCCGATTTACAATTGGTTGTTCTGACATGACTTACAGCAGTCCGAGTTCCAGTTTGGCTTCTTCACTCATCAATTCCTGAGTCCAGGGAGGATCAAAGGTTATTTCGACCTCGGCGTCGGCTACCATATCCAGGGATTTGACTTTTTCCTCTACTTCGAGCGGAAGACTTTCGGCTACCGGACAATTCGGGGAGGTCAGGGTCATTAAAATCTTGACTTCCCGGTCTTCATTGACAAGGACGTCATAGATCAGCCCCAATTCGTAGATATCTACAGGGATCTCGGGATCGTATATGGTTTTCAGGACACGAACGATTTTTTCGCCGAGTTCCTGGGTGTCTATTTCAATATTTGCTTCCATACTATCTGTACGTTTCTAAGGATTTGGGATCTTTTTACGCCCCTGATTCGGCCTGAGCCTGGTAGGCAACTGCGTACAATTTAAGCTGTTTGATCATACTGACCAGTCCATTGGCACGGGTTGGTGAGAGGTGTTCTTTTAGGCCTATCTCGTCGATAAAGTCTGTTTCTGCTTCCAGGATTTCGGAAGGTTTGTGGTTGCTGAAGGCCCGGATCAGGATAGCGATTATCCCTTTGGTAATAATGGCTTCACTATCGGCAGTAAAGACCAGTTTATCCTCGTCGAGATGGGCATGAACCCAAACCTTACTCTGACACCCTTTGATCAGGTGGTCATCCGTTTTAAATTCCGGGGCGATCTGCGGCAGGGATTTACCCAATTCGATCATGTATTCGTAACGCTGCATCCAATCATCGAAGAGTGCAAACTCGTCTACAATTTCCTCCTGAATTTCCTGAATTCCTCTGTTTTCCATTAGCGCAAAAATACGATAAGATCGAGTGGGATAAAAATAGCTCTCCAGCCTAACTCAGCATTTGTCGTGCCTTGTCGATACCGGCTGTCAGGCGGTCTACTTCCTCCTGGGTGTTGTAAAAGCAAAAACTCGCACGTACAGTACCCGGAATTTTGTAGAAGTCCATAATAGGCTGTGCGCAGTGGTGACCTGTGCGAACGGCAATGCCCATTTGGTCCAGCAGGGTTCCTACATCATAAGGATGGATACCTTCCAGATTAAATGAAATTACCGAAGTCTTTTCCGGCGCCTCTCCATAAATCTTCAAACCTGGAATCGCCAGCAACTTCTCCGTGGCGTATTGCAGCAATTCCTCCTCGTATTCCTGAATAGCCTGCATGCCAATACCATGCAGGTAATCCAGCGCTGCCCCAAAGGCTATCCCACCACATATATTTGGCGTACCTGCTTCAAATTTATGGGGAAGCCCGGCATAGGTGGTTTCTTCGAAGCTCACCGTAGCGATCATTTCTCCCCCTCCCTGGTAAGGTGGTAATTTTTCTAACCAGTCCTTTTTTCCATAAAGCACGCCGACCCCTGTAGGACCACACATTTTATGGGCGGAAACGGTATAAAAATCTACATCCAGAGCCTGAAAGTCCGCTACGATATGAGGCGCAGCCTGAGCCCCGTCTACGAGTACAGCAGCGCCAACAGCGTGAGCAGTTTCAATAATGGCTTCGATAGGGTTTATCGTGCCCAGGGCATTGGAGACGTGGTTGACAAAAACCAGTTTGGTTTGTGGACCAACATTGCTTTTGAAAACGTCCAATTCCAGTTCCCCATTTTCATTCATAGGAATCACCCGAAGTTTGGCCCCGCTGCGTTCGCAAAGCATTTGCCAGGGGACAATATTGGAATGGTGTTCCAGGGCAGAAACCCAGATTTCATCCCCAGGACTTAAAAATGTAGTAAATCCCTGGGCTACCAGGTTTATGGCATGGGTAGTACCCGAAGTAAATATGATTTCTTCAGGATGGGCTGCATTGAAATGCCCCTGTATTTTTCGCCGGGCCTGTTCATAGGCGTCGGTCGCTTCCTGGGACAGACTATGGACCCCGCGGTGTATGTTGGCATTATACCGGGAATAATAATCGGTTATCGCATCGATAACCTGCTGCGGGGTTTGAGAAGTCGCAGCGTTATCCAGGTATACCAGGGGTTGCCCGTTTACCTTGCGATGTAGAATCGGAAAATCCTTGCGGATTTGTTCAATATCCAGCAACACTTCCTTCATTGACTACAGGGCGAATCCAACGTTTACTCCTAATTTTTTGGCGATCAATTTGTTGATTCGGGCCTTGAGTTCCGGGATGCGAACACTCTCCAACACGTTGTTGGCAAAGGCGTACATCATCAGGGCTGAGGCTTCCTTCTGAGGGATCCCGCGACTGCGCAGGTAAAACAAAGCTTCCTGGTCGAGCTGACCAATTGTACAACCGTGCGAACAGCGCACATCATCTGCGAAGATTTCCAGTTGCGGCTTGGTATTTACATTGGCCTTGTCGCTGATCAACAAATTGTTGTTCTGTTGGAAGGCATTGGTTTTCTGCGCAATCTTATCCACGATGATTTTCCCGTTGAAAACCCCGGTGGATTGTTGTCCAAAAATCCCCTTATAGTCCTGGTGGCTCTCGCAATGCGGTTGCTGGTGGTGAACCAGGGTGTGGTGATCCACATGTTGTTTTTCACCGAGTATGGTTACCCCTTTCAGTACCGAATTGATTCCAGAACCATCCTGGAAGAAATTCAGGTTGTTCCGCGTGAGTTTCCCCCCGAAAGAGAAGGTATGAACGCTAACCTGGCTGCTATCTTTTTGATCAATATAGGTATTGTCTATCAGGGATGCCCCTTCGCGATCGTTCTGCACCTTATAGTAATCTACCTGTGCGTTTTTGCCTGCAAAAATCTCAGTAACTGCATTGGTCAGGACCGCATTCGAAGAAAGGCTCTGATGTCTTTCGATAACCTGCAACTCCGCATTGTCTTCGGCAATGATCAGGTTTCGGGGTTGCAGCATTAACGCAGCTTCGCTTCCCGTAGACAGGTGGAGGATTTCCACAGGTTTGCGGGGCGCTTTGTTCTTGGGGATATAGATATAGGCACCTTCCCGGGTAAAGGCCGTGTTCAGGCTGGTGAGGGAATCCTCGGCCTTGGCAATCTTGTTGAAATAAACATCGATTATTGGCTTGTACATGGGCTTGGTCAGCGCTGCGCTCATCAGGCAGATATCCACCCCGTCGTGCGTGGTTTCCGAAAGGTATGAGCTGTATATCCCATCGATAAAGACGATTTTATAGGTGTCTATTTCGTGCAGGAAGTATGGCTTCACCTCCCGGTATTCCAGACTATTGTCTTCTTTTGGAAAGAGGGTAAAGTCCGTCTTTTGCAAACTGGCCAGAGAGGTATACTTCCAGGCCTCGAGTTTGCGGTGCGGGAAGCCGAGTTGCTCAAAATTCTTGATGGCCTCGGAACGGATGTCGTGCACCGGGTGTTCCAGGTCGAGCTGATTTTCAAACGCCATAAAGGAGGCGAGCAATTTTTCTTTCAGGTCCATAGTCTCTACAGTACTGCTTCTTGCTTGATCCAGTCGTATCCTTTCTCTTCCAGTTCGAGAGCGAGTTCTTTGGTGCCGGACTTAACGATCTTACCATCGTGAATTACATGGACAAAATCCGGTACGATATAATCCAAAAGACGCTGGTAGTGGGTAATGACCACGAAAGCGTTGGATTCGCTGCGGAGCTTATTGACACCATTGGCTACCACACGCAGTGCATCGATGTCCAGCCCGGAATCTGTTTCGTCCAGAATGGCGAGTTTGGGCTCCAGCATGGCCATTTGGAAGATTTCATTCCGCTTTTTCTCTCCCCCTGAAAAACCTTCGTTCAATGAGCGGGAAAGGAATTTGCGATCGATCTCCAAAAGCTGTGATTTTTCGCGGATCAGTTTGAGCATCTGGTTCGCGGGCATTTCTTTCTGACCCTGAGCCTTCCGTGTCTCATTGATAGAAGTCTTCATGAAATTGGTCACGGATACCCCGGGAATCTCGACTGGGTACTGGAAAGACAGGAAGATCCCTTTGTGAGCGCGCTCCTCAGGGGCTAACTCGTCCAGTTCCTCCCCCTCGAAGACGATGCTGCCGCGAGTCACTTCAAAATCTTCTTTACCGGCGATTACAGAGGCCAGTGTACTTTTTCCGGAACCATTGGGTCCCATGATGGCATGTACCTCTCCGGGTTTTACTTCGAGGTTGATCCCCTTGAGGATTTTCTTGCTCTCTACGCCTGCATGCAGGTTTTTAATCTTTAACATCTGTACTTATTTTAAGAAATCAGGTGCCTGGGGCAGTTTGTTGAAATCGTCTTTACTGTGTTGCAGGTATACGGTAGCGCCGGTTGAATCGGCAAAAGCCTCGAAGGCTGCCATACTCGCCAACGTCTGCTCCACATCGGTATTAAATTTTGGAATGCGTTTGTTGTCCCGGTTGGCCTGTAAATGATACAGGTCACCACTTAGTAAAACGGGTCCGTGGTCCTGAAGGTTCAGGTAAAGAACTGAATGCCCCGGGGTGTGGCCGGGCATCGATTTAATGACTACAGAGCCATCTCCGAAAACATCGTAGTCCCCGTTTAGCTTTTGCACTTTTTCAATGTCATTTACGGCATTGTACATGTCGGGTTGTGTCGTCTCCATTTCCGGGTTGCGAATGAAGTCGAACTCTGCCGTTTGAACCAGCCAGGTCGCTTGCGGCAGGGCTTCTGCATGGCCGCTGTGATCAAAATGGGTGTGGGAGAGTGACAGAAAATCGATATCCTCCGGGCTCATCCCGATTGACTTTAGCTGGTTTACCATAGAATCGGGCCGGCTTACGGTAAAGGCGCCATCCGGGGAAGTGTAAGGCTCGGGAAGACCGACTAAAGCTTCGGCTAATCCGGCATCCCACATCAGGGTGCCTTCCGGGTGGACAATGACGTAATAGGCATCGGCGAATGTAGCCGTTTGCCCGCGGTAAACGCTGTCCTGGGCAAAAAACTCAAGGTTATTTACCTGAACGGTTCCCCCATCAAGGGCGTAGAGTTTTACCTCCGGACCGCTCATTTCGGCTGCTGCTTGGTCTGCTTCATTTTTTGGAGCCTCCTTGCAAGAGGTAAAGACCAACGTCAGGGCCGATAACAGGAATGTAATTTTTTTGATCATCGCAGTGTTTCTAGGTGCGTTTCAGGAATCCGGGCTTAACCTACAGATCCTTCCAGGCTGATTTCTAATAATTTCTGTGCCTCCACCGCAAATTCCATAGGAAGTTTATTCAGTACTTCCTTGCTGAAACCGTTTACGATAAGCGCAATGGCTTTTTCGGTATCGATCCCGCGCTGGTTGCAATAGAAAATCTGATCCTCCCCGATTTTACTGGTCGTGGCCTCGTGCTCAATTTGAGCCGTGCTGTTCCCGGCTTCGATATATGGGAAGGTATGGGCCCCACAGCGGTTACCCATTAGCAGGGAATCGCACTGGGAGAAATTCCGCGCATTCTTGGCTCGTCGCCCTACCTGTACCAATCCGCGGTAGGAGTTTTGGGATTGCCCGGCCGAAATCCCTTTGGAGATAATCGTGCTGCGGGTGTTGTTACCCAGGTGGATCATCTTGGTACCCGTATCGGCCTGTTGGAAATTATTGGTAACGGCTATCGAGTAGAACTCTCCGATAGAATTGTCGCCCTTAAGTACACAGGAAGGGTATTTCCAGGTCACCGCTGAACCGGTTTCCACCTGCGTCCACGAAATCTTCGCATTGCGTTCACAGAGCCCCCTTTTGGTTACAAAGTTGAAGACCCCGCCTTTACCTTCCTTATCTCCAGGGAACCAGTTTTGAACCGTAGAGTATTTGATTTCGGCATTGTCCAGCGCAATCAGTTCTACTACTGCGGCATGCAATTGGTTTTCGTCCCGGGAGGGAGCGGTACATCCCTCGAGGTAACTCACGTAACTGCCCTCATCGGCAATAACCAGGGTTCGCTCAAATTGTCCTGTTCCCGCCTGATTGATTCGGAAATAGGTGGAAAGTTCCATTGGACAACGAACACCTTTCGGAATGTAACAGAACGATCCATCGGAGAAAACGGCAGAGTTCAATGCCGCGTAGAAGTTGTCCCGTTGCGGAACAACGCTGCCGATATACTTGCGAACCAATTCCGGATGTTCCTGTATGGCTTCAGAAATGGAACAGAAAATAATCCCTTTCTCCGCCAGTGTTTTCTTAAAGGTTGTGGCTACAGATACAGAATCCATTACCACGTCGACGGCCACCCCGGCGAGCTTTTTCTGCTCTTCGAGTGATATCCCAAGTTTTTCAAAAGTCTCGAGCAACTCAGGGTCTACTTCGTCCAGACTTTCGTATTTGGGTTTTTTATTCGGAGCGGAGTAATAGGAAATATCCTGAAAGTCCGGTTTCTTGTAGTTGACGTTTGCCCACTCCGGCTCCTCCATTTCCTGCCAAAGGCGGAACGACTCCAGGCGCCATTCGGTCATCCATTGGGGTTCCTCCTTTTTGCGGGAGATTGCGATTACGATCTCCTCACTTAAACCTTTGGGGAAGGTTTCGGAATCAATGTCCGTGTAAAAGCCGTAGGCATATTCTTTGCTTTCCAGCTCCTTTTTTAATTCTTCCTCAGTATAGGCCATATCTTAACTTGTTATAGGGAAAAACTTTCCCCGCAACCGCATGTGCGTTGTGCGTTCGGGTTATTAAAAACAAATCCTTTACCATTCAGACCGCCGGAATATTCCAGGGTTGTGCCTACCAGATACAGGAAGCTTTTTTTATCCACAATGATTCTGACGGCGTTGTCCTCAAAGACCTTATCGGCTTCATCGAGGTCACGGTCAAATTTCAATTCGTATGAGAGGCCACTACAACCCCCGCTCTTTACACCAACCCGAACGTAATCGGACTGGGCATCAAAGCCTTCTTCGCGCATCAGAGCGACGACTTTTTCCTTGGCGGATTCTGAAACTTTGATCATTTTAAAATGGAATTATTCTAAATAGTTCACAAATATACGGCAAGAGGCCGGTATTTCGGCAAATCCTAACATTATTATAACGTATCGGGACATTGGGGAATTCTATGGCAGAACCCCAGCGTTTATCGGACCTTTAACAGAATGAGGTCTGTTGCTCCCCGGGAGGGTAGTTCAGGGGTGCCTGGTGCAGCCAATTCTCCGACGATATAAACACTCCCATCTGCCCCTTCCACCGCATCAAAAGCCTGGTCAATTCCTGTGCTCCCAAAGGATCTTTCCCATAGCACATCGCCCTGGGCATCGATCTTGATGAAGAGCATATCGTTTTCTCCGGAATTGGAAAAGCCCCCGGTAGTACTTCGACTATTTCCGCTGATCAGGTAACCGCCATCAGAAAGGGGGGCAATTCCTTCTGCGGTGTCAAAAACTTCCCCGCCATAACTGCGCTCCCATTCCAACTGCCCCTGAGCGCTGAGTTTTACCAGCCAGATATCTGATTCGCCCAGGGCTTCGGTCCGATCCCCATCGGGGCTAAAAGAATTTCCAACCACCAGGAACCCGCCATCAGCGGTAGGGGTTATGTCAGAAGCAATGTCAATGCCGCTACCTCCCAGGCTGCGTTCCCAAACCATGGCACCGTCCTCGGCCAGGCGAATAACCCAAAAATCGTAACTCCCTCTGGCTGCGCTGATGTCGAAATCGTCGCTTTCTGAAAAACCCGCGAGCACAAATCCTCCATCGCGTGCAGGAGCCAGGGCATGCGCCCGATCATTGTTTGATCCACCGAAGTAAAATTGCCAGTCGAGGCTCCCATCGGCAAATAATTTGGTACACCAGAATTCACCGACTCCGTGTTGGCTGCTGGCATTTCCTTTCGCAGAGAGCCCTTCAAAGCCGTCTACGCGGGCTGCACTTAAATCCATAAAGCCCGCAAAAAGGAAGCCGTCGTCCTCCGTTTGCAGCAAGTCATAGCTATGATCGTGCCCGGAAAATCCGAAACTGCGTTCCCACAAAATGTTTCCGCCACCGTCGAGCCGGACCACCCAATTATCGTGAAAACCATTGTTTGCCGAACCATCTCCATCGTCGCTCATGGCATACCCACTAACAGCATAGCCTCCATCTCGCGTCTGAATCACGGCCTGTCCGCGGTCGTCCTTACTGCCGCCCAGGGTGCGCTGCCATTGCATTTGGCCCTCAGCATCGAGTTTAAGCAGCCAATAATCATTTACAGCAGTAGTTTTCCCGGCCAGATCGCCGTCTGTACTTTCGGTGAACCCCAGGATAGCCACGCCACCATCCATGGTGGCAATTATTGATCTCGGGCTTTCTGCTCCACTTCCCCCGAAACTACGTGTCCATTCGATGGTGCCACTGGCTGCCACCGGATCGGGGTTTTGAGGCAGGTCGTCCTGATCATCGCTGCAGGAAACCAGCAACAAAACCAAAACAAAAGGGATCAAAGACGCTCTAGACAATTTCTTGAATATTTTCATGATGCAATTTTTTTAATCGAACGCTAGGATGAAGGGCGTACCACGAAGAAGCCGTTGTTGATGTCATTGATCAGTATAACACCGCTGGGCAAATACGGATAGACACTCCAAACACCTACAAAACTTGTCGCTTGTGATTGGGGGTAGGAATCAAAAAATCCGGTTTCTGTGATATTGCCGTTGCCGATATCACTGATATCGATAACCCGCAGCCCGGCAGAATAGTTGGCCAGATAAAATGAATTACCCAGGACATATCCGTTGTGGTCTATGGCTGTAGTAGGCCCGCTGTATTCAAAATCAAAAACCGGCGAATCCAGGTCCGTAAAATCAAAGATTATGGTTCGGGAGAGCACGCCAAAATTTAATTCGTCTGTCTCATCCCCCAGCAGAAAATACCGTTGGTCTTCAGTGAACCATCCCTGGTGGGTGTACCCGATTTGTGGATAGGTCAGTTGTGAAATGAATTGGGGTTGATCCTTGTCGGTAACATCGACGATTACCACGCGGTCCTCATTGGACCCAATAAAGATTTCACGTCCGGTATAGTCGGAATCCGGGCCGTTGTAAGTGACTACCTGGGCGTCGTGGGTATAGCCACTGTTCCCATATCCTCCAGCTGGAGAAGGATTACCCGGATCGCTGAGGTCGATAAAAGTAGCCCCTCCGTTAAAAGGTGCATCAGGGCCGGTCCCTACGGCATAAGCAAAACCGGTTTCTTCGTTTATTACAATATTATGAGCGTTTCCAAAGCCCCTGAAAATCGAAGTTGCCGAAAAGGTCGCCGGAACGGTTGCCGGGTTTCGCAATTGGGTAAGGTCAAAAACCTGCATGCCATGCCCGTTGGCCTCTGAGACAATATAGGCGTGGTTGGAATAGACCTTAATATCCCGCCAGGTACTGTTGGAAGTCGCCGTGGGAAGGGTGCCCAAAACCAAAGGATCTTCCGGATCTTCCAGGGAAATAAAAACGGTGCCGGTATTCAGGCCTACTATAGCGTATTCGATGCCCGTATCCGGATCGACCCAGCCCCAGATATCATTACCCCGATTCCCGCCAAGGGCTGCAAGGTCGAGTCTGGATACCAAATCATAACCAGAGCAGGGATAAGCACCCGCCATTCCATTTTCACAGGGAATAGCACCGATGTCCACACCTCCAGGAGGTGGATTTCCACCAGGATTCCCCGTTCCGGGATTTGGATTCGGGTTTGGATTCGGAGAAGCACCGTCATCACTCGAGCAAGAAATGGCGAGGGCAAAAACGAACAAAAGATATATTAGCTGTGAAAGCGACCTTGAAGAATTCATAAGCAGGTTTTAAAGTAAAGATAGGGATTACAGGCATTTGATAGTACTTTTGCGCCATGTTTGAATCTAAAGATCCACAAAAGACTTCCCTGGAGAGCCTCGGTGAATTTGGCCTAATCCAGCACCTGACCCAGGCCTTTGAAATCAAAAAGCCTTCCACCCTTTTAGGCATTGGGGACGATGCCGCCCTGATGAATTTTGGCGGGGAGGATGTAGCCCTTACCACCGACATGTTGGTCGAAGGGGTGCATTTTGATCTGGGGTATACCCCGTTAAAACACCTCGGTTACAAGGCCGTTGTGGTAAATCTCAGCGATATCTATGCGATGAATATGGAGCCCACCCAGCTAACGGTGTCCCTTGCAGTTTCCAATCGCTTTGGGTTGGAGGCGTTGGAAGAACTCTATGCCGGAATCTATCATGCGGCGGAGCACTACGGGGTAGATGTGGTCGGGGGGGATACGACTTCGTCTACCAGTGGGTTGGTGATCTCCATCACGGCAATTGGAATAGCCGGAGCTATCGAAGCTGTAAAAAGGAGTGGTGCCCGACCTAATGACTTATTGGTGGTTAGCGGGGATTTAGGGGCTGCCTATCTGGGATTGCAAATTTTGCGACGGGAGCAGGAAGTATTCAAGGTAAATCCACAGCACCAACCCGATTTGGAACCGTATAGTTATTTGGTAGAACGGCAACTGAAACCAGAAGCCCGAAAAGATATAGTTGGCCTGCTAGCCGAACTCGGGGTAAAACCCACTGCAATGATCGATATCAGTGATGGACTTTCCTCTGAAATCCTGCATCTGTGCACGGCTTCCCGGGTGGGATGTTCGCTCTACGAGGAAAAAATTCCGCTGGACCCAACAATGATAGGAGCTGCTGAAGAATTTAATATGGAAGTAAGTACGGTGGCTTTAAGCGGGGGCGAAGACTATGAACTTTTATTCACGATTTCCCCTGATGATTATCCAAAGATCAAAGGGAACCCGAATTTAACGGTAATAGGGCATATGACAGACGAGGCTTCGGGGGCACAGCTTATAACCCGTACCTCTCAAAGTATGCCATTAACGGCAAGGGGATGGAATTCGTTCAGGCAACCTGCTGGGGGGCAGAACGATTGAGCTTCTTCCTGTTGATAAACTCCAGCGTTTCGTTGATTTCCTTTAATTGCGGCGTTAACAGGGAAAGGTTTCCACTAACATCTGTGGTTACTTGTTTTCCACAGTGAACGCAGCTGTATTCTTTGATATGAGAGGTCACTTTCTTGGTTACGGAGAAGTGGTGGCCGAAGAGGGTGCAGAAGTATTTCTTCATGGCGCAGAGATTAGGTTATGTGGTATCCAGACGAGCCCTTGGATCGGAGATTTGGGAATCACTTCTTGAGGGGCGAATTTCACGAATAGGCACTTTTCTTTTAACGGTCTAAAGTCCCAACGTGCGGGCTGCGGAATTATTGGGTATATCCGCAGTTATTTTACTTTTTTTCGACATCTTACCGCTTTCTTACAAACTTTTTATGAAAAAACGTGCCATTTGGGTGCTGGGGATGGCGCTTTTCTCCCTCTTTTTCGGAGCGGGGAATTTGGTGCTTCCGCCCATGTTGGGATTTCGGTCCGGTGAGCTTTGGTGGCTGGTTTGTCTTGGGTTTTGCCTCTCTGCTGTGCTGATCCCCATGCTCGGTATTCTGGCCCATGCCCGATTGCAGGGCGGGATGTTTGATTTTACCCTGAAAACCCATCCGCTCTTTGGCTTGGCTTACTGTTATTTGGTCTACGCCATATCTGTTGCCCTGCCTGCTCCCCGTACCGCATCGGTTACGCATGAAATGGCTGTGGCTCCGTTTATTGAAATACCTCCCCTGCTAACCAGCTTGATTTATTTTGCGCTGGTATACCTGTTTGTCCACAATCGCTCCCGCTTGAGTAAATGGATTGGGCAATGGCTAACCCCCATCATTCTCCTGGTTTTACTCGCGCTGATTATTAGTCTGTTGTTACCCCTGGGAGACTTAAGCACAACCAATCTAATGCCCCATCCTTTTACGGAAGGTATTCTGGAAGGCTACCAAACCTTTGATGCCATTGGAGCCGTTGTGGTTGGTGGGGTAATTCTGATCTCATTGAAATTGGAAGCGCCTGACCTGGAACGCAGACAGCGCTTCTGGATTCTCATCAAAGCAGGGGCCTTTGCCGGGCTTGCTCTGGCATTGCTCTATGGGGGTTTGATGGTTTCGGGGGCAAGTGTCACCGGGGAATTCGGTACGGATATCAGCAGAACCGGTTTACTTTCGGGAATGAGTTCGATTGCCCTGGGTACTTACGGAGGGATATTCCTAAGCCTGCTCATTAGCCTGGCCTGTTTTACCACCGCGGTCGGGATTGTCACGGGCACGGCAGACTTCGTAAGCTCGCGCTATGGCAATTCACGAAAAGTCTATCGTGTAACCGCTGTAGTTGGGTGTATTTTGGGGGTTATTATGGGACAGCTTCCCGTGGATGTAATCATTCAGGTTGCCTTGCCAGCCCTGATGCTGATCTATCCGCTCACCATTGTCCTGATCCTCTTGAATGCCCTGCCTAAAGGCTGGAGCCCACCTCTGGTATTTCGAATAGTGGTAGCGACCGTGCTTATTTTTAGTGTACCGGATTTTCTGCAAAGTATTGGATTATTCGAGGATTCGGGCGGTTCAGGCATTGGCGATATCGTTAAACGTTTGCCCCTGCAGGAATTCCGTATGGGATGGGTTTTACCGGCCTTAGCGGTCTATGCCCTTTCCATGCTTTGGGTTGTAGCCCGAAACCGTAAATTTGCCTAATAAAGGAAAACATGGAAGCGTATTACCCTTATATCAAAGCACTGCATTTGATCTTCGTGGTTACCTGGTTTGCCGGCCTCTTTTACATGCCCAGGCTTTTTATCTATCATATCGAATCCCGGGATAAGGGGAAGTCGGAGGCAGCGGTACTGGGCACGCAATTCCGCCTCATGGAGCGCCGACTTTGGTATATCATCACCTGGCCTTCGGCTATTTTGTGCACCCTTTTTGCCTTTACCTTGCTGGCCATCATGCCGGGCTGGTTACAACAAGGCTGGATGCATGTAAAATTGGGATTTGTGGTTGTGCTTTGGGGCTACCACCTGCTGATGCACCGCATGTTCTTGAAATTTCAAAGGGAAGCGTTCAGCTACACCTCCGGCTTTATGAGGATTTGGAACGAAGGCGCGACGCTCATTCTTTTTGCCATGGTCTTCCTCGCGGTGGTCCGGCACAGCCTGAATTGGATCTATGGCCTCCTGGGGCTCATCGGGTTAGCGGTCTTATTAATGCTCGGAATCCGCTTGTATAAAAAGTTGCGGAAGGATTAAGGAAAGCCCGCTTACAGCCTGGCCTGATTATTGCTAACTTTAACCGACTAAACCAGCGAATTTTGCTCCGTAAATTGTCTTTGAGGTCCCGGATTTTTGTATCCATGATTTTGCTGGTGATCATTGCCTCTATCCTGATCGCTGGGGTTACGGTTTATCAATATCGGGAGCAATCCATTGAGTATCATGAAGATCGCCTGGAGCGTAAAGAGCAGCAAATTCTGCAGGCCATCGAATTTGCCCTTCAGCAAACCACCTACCCGATTACTACGGATAACCTTGGATTGATATTTAAGGATGAGATCTATCGGATTGCGATCATTGAAAACGCGAATTTCAATATTTACGATCTGGAGGGGCAACTCATCAAGAGCTCCCGGCCTAAATTCAATAACGATTCGGTTTCTATTTGTCTGGAAACCCATGTACTTAACGCGCTCAGGCAGGGAAGTTCAAAGCGCTATGTGGAAATCAATGAAGCTGCCGGAGACACCTACCAGGCTTCCTACAGCATTATAACGGATGCCAGATTCAAGCCCATAGGGATTCTCCACCTAAGCTATTTTCAGGAGAACTCCTTTTACGAAGAAGAATTACAGGAATTCCTGCTGCGCCTTGGCGCGGTTTACCTCCTTATGTTGCTTTCGGCAATTGGCCTGGCCTATTTCATTTCAAAATATATTACCCGGTCCCTGCAGACCATTTCTGATAAGCTCACCCAAACCCGGTTGGCGAAGAGTAATGAGAAAATTCACCTGGATGACCCCACTGAGGAGATTGCCCATTTGATTGGGGCCTACAATGGTATGATCGATGAGCTGGAAGAAAGTGCCGCGAAACTTGCCCGAAGCGAGCGCGAACAGGCGTGGCGCGAAATGGCCAAACAAGTAGCACACGAGATCAAAAATCCGCTTACCCCAATGCGTTTGAGCGTCCAAAGTTTTGAGCGGAAGTTTGACCCGGAAGATCCTGAGGTCCGGACCCGGATGGCGGAATTTTCAAAAAGCCTGATCGAGCAAATCGATACCCTCAGTAGCATTGCCTCGGCTTTTTCAAATTTTGCGAAGATGCCTGCCCAGCAAAATGAAGACCTCAATGTGGTGGAGGTTACCCGGCTTGGATTGGAAATTTTCAACGAGCCTTATATCCATTTCCTGGCCGAGGAGGAGCATATTACCGCCGAGATGGACCGCACCCAATTGATCCGGGTTGTGACCAACCTGGTCAAGAATGCCATTCAGGCCGTGCCGGAAGTCGAAAATCCCCGCATCCTGGTGTCGGTCACAGCCGATGAGCGATGGGCCAAAATTATGGTGGCGGACAATGGTATTGGGATCAGTGAAGCGAATACCGACAAAATATTCGAGCCTAAATTCACCACCAAAAGCAGCGGGATGGGCCTTGGATTGGGAATGGTTAAAACCATTGTCGAAGGAGTAGGTGGAACTATTGAATTTACCAGTCAGCCCGGGAAAGGAACCGTATTTACCGTTCGCCTCAAACGCAAGAAAGTTGAGGTACAGGATTAAAACGCTAGCTTAGTCAAATTCCAAATTCCAAATCCCAAACACTAAGCACCAAGTACCAAACTTCAAATTCCAAAAAACCAAGCACCAAGAATCAAATGCCAAATCCAATGAAATTTAAAAACCTGAAAGTTAAGCGCGATTCGGCCATTGGTCGTATCTGGATAGATCGTGAGAAAAAGCTGAATGCCTTAAACAGAGAAACGATAGAATCCCTTCACCAGGCACTGAAAGCCCTGGACGAAGATCCGGATATTCGGGTAATCATCCTTAGGGGAAGCGGTCCGAAAGCCTTTGTTGCCGGGGCCGATATTTCGGAATTTGCCGATTACAGCCCGGAAGAGGCCCAGGATTTGGCTCGAAGTGGTCAGGAAAAATTATTCGATTTTGCGGAGAATCTCTCCACACCCATCATTGCGGCGGTCAATGGATTTGCCCTGGGCGGTGGGCTGGAACTCGCCATGTCCTGCCATTTCAGAATAGCCAGTCACAACGCCCGCATGGGACTACCGGAGGTTTCACTTGGGGTCATCCCGGGATATGGGGGAACCCAGCGTTTGCCAGAACTCATTGGAAAAGGCCGTGCTATGGAGATGATTCTCAGCGGGGGTATGATCGATGCTGAAAGGGCGCACGAATACGGATTGGTCAATCATGTTACTGCATTGGAAGGCCTGGACGAATTGAGTTTACGTCTGGCTGAGAAGATTGCCGGGAACTCCCCTTCGGCACAAAAACATGCAATAAAAGCCATAAATGCGGGTTTTAGGAGTACCGTCCCGGGATTTAAGGCCGAAATTGAACGCTTTGGCAATTGTTTTGGCACTGCGGATTTTGTTGAAGGTACTACCGCTTTCCTCGAAAAAAGAAAACCAGATTTCTCGGGCCGATAACGTAACGTTTTCGACCATGCAACTACGATTCTTACTCTTGTTTCTATTTGGAGGGATTTTACTTGGCCATAGCCAGGACAAGACGAAAATCGCTTCGGAAAAATACCCAGTGTCCTATGACTTTGGCGAAAAATATAACGATAGGTATAGGTATTCTAACCTAATGACCTTCGAGGAAGGGGAGTCTGACAATAAGATATTGGTAAGGGCCTATTATACCGGACTTATTCTGAAGCCTAAAGGTTATCTCATAGAGCGTTACGACAGTGAACTTCAACTAATAGATGAGTTCAATTATAAATTTCGGGGCGCCGACTTTCTCGACGGATTTACGGCAAATGGTCAAATATACCTTTTGTTTATCGAGTATGATCCGGAACGCCTGAGCTATATTTATACGGTCCACCAGAGTCCGGTCGGATCCTACGATTTCAAAAAGAAGAACCTCCTGGTAGTTCCTTCGGTATACGTGGAGAACCCTGTTGAGAAGAATTATTTCAACCGGAATTTTACCTCGGGATTCAGCACTACAATTCTCTTTGATCGGGACCAGCGGGCCTTTGCTTTGAGCCTTCATTACAAGAAGCGCAAGGACAATCAGCATCGGATTATCATTTATGATTATAACATGAATCCGGTTTTTGATCAGGATTTTTCCGGGGAGATCGAAGACAAGAATTACGCCTTCGAAGGGTTTAAGATGGCTCCTGATTTTTCAGCAGCTTATCTGGTTGGAAAGGCCTATTTCAAAAAGCGCCGGTTTAAGGCCGAGGAGCGTAAATTCCAATATGAGGTGGTAAAAATTGCCGCAGGAGGTACGCAAACCGCCAGTTATGACTTACCCGGAAAGTTCTCTGAAGGCATGAAGCCCCTATGGAAGAACAATTCCCTTTATCTGGTCGGATTTTATGCGGATCGCAGGGATAACCGGTACAATGGTATCGATTTTATAGCGATAAAACCGGGTACCCTTGAAGCCGTAAAGCGCCAGCATAATCCATTTTCAGAGCAGTTCATGAAGGATAAGTTCGGGACCGAAAACGAGAAGGTGGTCAAAAACCTGGTCTTCAAGGATGCTCAGTTTACTGCCGACGGTTCCCTATTATTCAATGCCGAAGAGTATTTTGTTACCCGCAGTCTGGAATCCAATGCCAGTGGTGGCAGGGTACAAAAAGAGCGGTTTCACTACAATGATATCGTTAGCATTAAGCTGGATGCAGACGGAAAGATGCTTTGGGCGCGGAATATCAATAAAACGGAGGTAACCCAGGGGGATGGGGCCTACGCTTCGTACACCTCTTTCTCCAAAGATGGAAATACGTATTTTTTCATCTGCACCGCTGCAGACAATCCACGACTCCTGAACAACGAACGCCTGATTTTTAAGCAGGGCCTGAGCCGAAATCGCAATGTCTTCCTCATTCGCATCGATGGCCAGGGCCAGGTGAGTTATGAAAAGATTATAGACCAGGAGGAAGCCCGCCTTCCCCTTATGGTCTCCAAACCGCTGATCTGCGACGATTCGGACACCGTTTACTTTTACGCAAAGCGGGGAAGCAAGAAGCAATTGGTGGCTGTTAAAATTCAGGGATAGCTCAAAACGATGGATATATTCCATAAATTTGGAATAAAACCAAAAATTGAGCCGAAAAGAGCTGCTTAAAGGGAGAGGAGCCCAAGGACAGGTCCACAACAGATTTGAACGTCATATTCAGGAAACCAGGGACGATTACCTGGAGTATCTCAACCGTAGTGGGGAAGCCGAAAAGCTGCGTACAACCTATACCCCGGTACATCCCAAAACCATAGTCAACAAGGTAACCAGCCCTGATGTTCGCATGCCCTACAGTATGAATCCGTACCAGGGATGCGAGCACGGATGCGTCTATTGCTATGCCCGAAATACCCATGAATATTGGGGGTATAGCGCCGGCCTCGATTTTGAGAGTAAGATCCTTTACAAACCTGCAGCGGCCACCTTGCTCGAAAAACATCTGAGGAACCCGCGCTGGGAAGCCTCTCCCATTGTTCTCTCGGGAAATACAGACTGCTACCAGCCCGCAGAACGTCGCTTTGGCCTTACCCGATCCTGTCTGGAAGTTTTTTGGAAGTATCGGCATCCCGTGGGAATAATAACCAAGAATTCCCTGTTACTCCGCGATTTGGATTTACTCGAGCAGCTCAATAGCGAAGGCCTGGTAAGCGTTCATATTTCGGTAACTTCCCTGGACGAATCGATACGCAGCCTCCTGGAACCCCGCACAGCGAGCACGCGAAAACGCCTAAGGACTATTGCCGAACTATCCAATCGGGGTATTCCCGTAAACGCTATGTTGGCCCCCATGATACCGGGGCTGAACAGTCATGAGCTTATGGATTTAGCCAAGGCAGTTGCCGATGCAGGAGCCCTTAGCTTTGGTTTTACCATGGTCCGTCTCAATGGAGCCATCGGGCCACTGTTTCTGGACTGGTTGCAAAAAGCAATGCCGGACCGAGCCTCCCGGGTAGAATCGCTGATTCGCTCCTGTCATGATGGGCAGTTGAACGACAGTCAATTTGGACGCCGCATGAAAGGTGAGGGGGAGGTTGCCAGCCAATTACATCAAATGGCGCGTATTTCCCGACAGAAATTCTTTAAAGGGAGAGAACTTCCGGAGCTGAACACCAGCCTTCACGCCCAGTATAAGACCGGGCAATTACGTCTTTTTTAATTTTTTTTGAATTATTGTCCAATCCGTCCCGGGCCCAAACGTCATTAGGGTAAATAACTTAATACATTTATCACATGAGTAACTTTTTGTATTTATTCAGAGGAGGGGACGCGGCTTACGAGCGCATGTCCCAGAAAGAGCGCCAGGAACACATGGAATTGTGGGGCGCCTGGATGGAAAATTTGCAACAGCAGGGAAATCTTGTAGACGGTCAGCCCCTTGGAGCCGAAGGAAAGGTGGTCCGGGATCGGGGAACGGTAGTTACCGATGGTCCTTTTGTAGAAGGATCAGAAGTAGTCGGGGGCTACCTCATCGTTAGCGCTGCAGATTTTCACGAGGCGACCGAAATTTCCAAGGGCTGTCCCATCTTTGATTACGACGGGGCGTTTGTTGAGATTCGGGAAATTCAGGATATGGATAACCACTGATGGCCCAGCAAGAAGCCAATTATCACGCAGACCACTTATTCAGGGAGGCCTATGGAGAAATCCTGGCTTCCCTTGCTGCGCGATTTGGTTTTGGATTACTGGACAGTATTGAAGACGCTTTACAGGATACCTTCATCAAAGCGATGCAGGTATGGGGATATCAGGGATTGCCGGACAATCCACGGGCGTGGCTGTATACCGCTGCACGGAATCGATTATTAGACCTGCTGCGCAAAGAAAAAAAGCAGGTAGACTTCCCTCTGGAAAGCCAGGCTGCAACGGAACTGCTTTCTGGTGCTTCAGATTCGCAGGCAATGAACGTTGATTCACAGGTGGTGAACCTTGATTCGCAAGAGGTGCAGGATGCTCAGTTGCGGATGATCTTTGCCTGTTGCCACCCTGCACTCAGCCGTGAATACCAGTTACTGCTCAGTTTGAAATTGGTAGCCGGATTCAATAACCGGGAGGTAGGCCGGGTATTGTTAAAGAAGGAGGAAGCTATTGCCAAGGCGTACACCCGAGCCAAAAAAGCGTTAGGCCAACAACTGGATGTTCTTGAACCCATCCGTAACCTAGCTTTGCGCAACCGTTCAGTAGTAGTCTATCAAGTGATTTATCTGATGTTTACCGAAGGTTACCGACCGCAATCCGGCGATTCTGGCCTGCGCAAGGATCTATGTTTTGAAGCGCTCCGACTGGCAATCCTTCTCGATACTAATTCTACGTTTAAGACCCACGATTTATCGGCTTTGATTGCCCTCATGGCCTTCCATGCTGCACGCTTTGATGCCCGTTTTGATGCTGATGGAAAATTGGTAGACCTTGAACATCAGGACCGTTCAAAATATAATGGGGAGCTCATTGCCTACGGGAAGGCGAATTGGGAAGTCTGCCAGCAAGACCAGCCTTTTTCCTCGAGGTATCATCTCGAGGCCGGAATAGCCTACCTCCACGCGAGGGCGAAAGACTATGCTTCGACAGACTGGGCATCAATTTTACTCCTGTACGACGCTCACCTGGCACGTCAATTTAGTCCGATTGTTGCCCTCAACCGCCTGGTTGCCCTGGCAGAATCCGGGAATATTACATCGGCTCAGAAAGCGCTGGAAGAACTAGCCAAAGCGCATCCTATGGTAGCAGAAAAAGCCCTGTTCCACGCACTGCGCGCCAGGATATTTCATAATCAGGGGGCATTTGAAAAGGCTGAAGAAGCCTTTGCCAGGGCCGCTGATCTGAGTCAGAACAACCTGGAAAAGGTTCATTTTGAAGCGCAAGGAAGAAAGTCTGTTGCCGCTAAAAATCAGGTAAGAGACCAGCCCTCCCGATAGGATCCCTGTACCCATTGGTTGGCCATCTCAAAGTTGGTGACTTTCATATTTTCACCGTCCCACATGATTTTCTTTCGTCCGGGGTAGCTGAAACCTCTGCCGTTGCTTGGTCGCACCTTATATTGATAGGCACGGATGGCCAGGTTCCCCATAAGTACGGCTTCAGTAAGCTTTCCGGCACGCTCAAAATCCGAGGAAGTTGGAGTTCCGTTCAGACAGCCTTCAACCCAGTTGCGCTGGTGACCATTGATATCGCCTTCTACCCTTGGTAAATAGGGCGTGGGCTTATTAATCAATTCCATAGTAGAGGAAGGTAATAAACGCGCGTTTCGTGAGTAGGTATCACAAATCAGAATTCCCCGGCTTCCATAGAAAATGGAGCCTCCACCATTATCTCCGATTGGCTCGCCGTCTCCGAGTTCGTCCGGCAGATCGGGTTTGATCCCCCCATCGTACCAGTTCAGGGCAACTTTGCCGTGGTTTTTGCTTTCGAACTTCAAGCGCACAATGGAAGAAGACGGACAGGAAGCGCTGTAATCGGCTTCCACAAAATCCCCAACCCAATTGGTTGTACAGCTGGCCTCAGCCTCTGTGGGATAGCCCAGGTCCAGGACGCTAAAAGGTGTTTCCATGATGTGACAACCCATATCGCCGAGGGCTCCGGTTCCAAAGTCCCACCAGCCCCGCCATTTGAAGGGAAGGTATGATGCCTTGTAATCTCGCATTGCTGCGGGTCCAAGCCATAAATCCCAATCGAGTTCACTGGGAATAGGATCGGCTCCCTCTGGCAGCGGAATTCCCTGGGGCCACACAGGGCGGTTGGTCCAGCAATCCACCTTATATACCTCACCGATTATCCCGCTATCTACCCATTCTCGGGCTTCGCGGCTGCCATCACTGGAGGCTCCCTGATTCCCCATTTGCGTCACCAAATTATGCTCACGGGCAACCTGGGTCATCATACGTGCCTCAGCAATATTATGCGTCAGGGGCTTTTCTACATAGGCGTGCTTTTTAGCGCGCATAAAGGGCAGTGCAATCGTGGCATGGGTATGGTCGGGGGTAGCCACCATAATTGCATCAATCTCATTCAAATGGTTGTCGTAGACATCCCTGAAATCCTTATAAGCGGGCACTTTGGAATATCGCTTCAGGGTATCGGCAGCCCGTCGCTGATCCACGTCGCAAAGCGCTACAAATTTTACTTTGCCGGTTTCCTCCAGGCCACGCATCACCCCCTGGCCGCGTCCACCAACACCGAATGCGGCTACATAGAGGGTATCGCTGGGCGCCACGTGTTGCTTGCCCAGGACAAATGAGGGAACTATAGTAAAGGCCGCTGAGGTAGCCGCCGTGTTTTTCAGGAACTTTCTTCTTTGCATTGCCCGAGAGGTTTTAGTGAATGAATTCCTGAAGATACAAACTCAGGATAATCAAAACAAAGGCTTTGCAGGCCAATCATCAGGCCTTTCCATTCCACTCGGCGTAGAACCGCTCCAAAAACGCCAGCATGTAACCATGCCGGTCTTCGGCCAGTGATTTTGCCGTTTGGGTGTGCATGCTGTCCTTGAGAAGGAGCAGCTTTTCATAGAAGTGGTTGATCGTAGGCCCCTGGGATTTCTTGTATTCCGCTTTGGTCATATTGAGTCGCGGGGGGATTTCGGGATCGTAGAGTTTACGGCCCTTATGTCCGCCATAATTAAAGGCTCGAGCTATTCCAATAGCACCGATTGCGTCCAGACGGTCGGCATCCCGAACTACATGGAGTTCCCTGGAATCGAAGGGAGCCTTTTTACCGGAAAGGCTATTCTTGAACGACATATATCGAATAATATTCAGGATGTGTGTCCTATCTTTTTTCGGTATATCTAAGGTGCTCAGGAAGGCGCCGGCCTTATTGGGGCCAATGCTTTCATCCCCATTGTGAAATTTAGGATCGGCGATATCGTGAAGCAATGCAGCCAGGCTTACAATACGTAAGTCTACCTTTTCGCCCCGGGCAATTAGCAGGGTATTTCGGAAAACCCGCTCGATGTGGAACCAATCGTGTCCACCTTCGGCACCCTTGAGTTCCTCCTTTACGAAGGCTATTGTTTTTTCAATGCGTTCTGCGTCGTTCACGCTTCGGGTTTAATATGGGTTACAATGATTTTTTCAATGGTTTCCAGGCCATTTTCCCCGAGTTCCGCGACCGGGATGGCCGGATGGACGGTATAGCGGATATGTGCTCCCAGGCCATGTGGGAATTTTCCGTAGCGAAACATTTTCCAGGAATTATTGATGCTAATCGGTAGGATACTGGCCGAAGGGGCTTGCTCCATCAGTAGCTGCAGGCCATAGGTCTTAAAGGGTTTTGGGACCCCATTGCGGGAACGGGTTCCCTCTGGAAAGATTACAGCACTTCGCCCCGTTTCTTCGATATACCTCCCCAAGGCTTCAAGGGCTTCGCGGGCTTGCTTCCGGTCCTTGCGATCGATCAGGGCCGATCCGCCATGGCGCAAATTATAGCTTACACTTGGTATTCCCTTGCCCAACTCCTTTTTGCTGACAAACTTTGGGTGAAACTTCCGCAGATGCCAGATAATGGGTGGGATATCGTACATGCTCTGGTGGTTGGTCACAATGATTAACGGACCATTTTCGGGTAATTTGTCCCGGTAACTTATGGAATATCGGGTTCCCAGAAGATGCGTACAGCGCATCAGACAAAGGTTGAGGATACTCACACTGCGCTTGTGCGCATGATATCCCAGAACATTCAGACAGAACCATTGAATCGGATGGAAAATTACCAGGGTCAGTCCGAAAAAAATCAGATAAATAACGGTCAGCGGATAGGCCAGAAGTTTTGCCATGGCACAAAAATAAAAAACCCCGGGGGAGTCCTCCGGGGTTTCTATTTGCTGCTACAGTTTTTTAACAAAACTCGTTATATGCTTGCATCAGGTTTTCTGCGATCATCTCCGCTGGGCGACCTTCGATGTGGTGGCGTTCAATCATGTGAACCAGCTCGCCATCTTTAAAGAGACCCATACTCGGGGAGGAAGGAGGGAATGGAACCATCCGGTTTCTGGCCGCATCTACTGCCTCGCGGTCTACACCGGCGAATACTGTTACCAAACGATCCGGGGTCTTTCCGTTTTGAAGGCTGAGTTTAGCACCGGGGCGCGCGTTGGCTGCGGCACAACCACAGACCGAGTTTACAACGACCAGTACGGTTCCTTCACTTTCGATGGCAGAAGCCACAGCTTCTGCGCTGAATAATTCTTCAAATCCAGCCGTCGAAAGATCGTCTCTCATGGGCTGTACAAGTTCTGCAGGATACATATGTCTTATATTTTGGGGTAATATTCCGCTAAAAATTCATCCGCAAAGGTACGAATTGAAACGAAGTTTTCCATAAGTCGGAAAAAGCAGGCTATCCCTTACAAACCGCTATCTTTGAAAAAATTTTTCAAGGAGATGATTAAATGGTTTGGCGCCATTTTGGGTTATATGTTTCTCAGGCTTCCGGGAGCCATTGTGGGATTCCTGATCGGTAGCCTGGTCGACGGGAGTAGAGGCGGGGGATCCGCCATGCCGGAATTCGGTCGTTCCCGGGTTTCCCCGGCCGATTTTGAACTTAATTTACTCTCCCTTTGTTCCATAATTATCAAGGCCGACGGGCAGGTGAGCCAGCAGGAGCTGGATTATGTCCGGCAATACTTCCTCCAGACCTATGGAAAAGAAAAGGCCAATGCCATTTTCCGCACCTTTAATGAGGTCATCAAGAAACGGGAAGTTTCCGCCCAACGCATTTGTGCCTACCTCAACCAGCGTACGCGTTACGAAGTACGCTTGCAACTCCTTCATTTTTTGTTTGGAATCGCACAGGCCGATGGTACAATCAGCCCTTCAGAAGTAGAGAAGTTAAAGGAAATTGCAGGCTACCTCAGATTGAGCAGAACCGACTTTGAAAGTATCATGGCCATGTTTGTGCGTTCGGCCGACACGGCTTATACCATTCTTGAAATTGAACGGTCCGCCACGGACGAAGAAGTCAAGAAAGCCTATCGAACCATGGCGAAGAAGTATCACCCGGATCGGGTGAACACCGCCGATGAAGCCATAAAACGAGGGGCCGAGGAAAAGTTTAAAGAAGTCCAAAAGGCCTATGAGGCCATACAAAAGGAACGCGGACTTTAAGGCTATAGAATGGGTATGGAAACATTTACTATTTACGGCAAATTAGGGTTCGAACACGTGCTGGATCCTGCAGGTTACGATCATGTCCTATTTTTAATTGCACTGGCCATACCATTTACGTATCGGCAATGGCGCCCTGTTGTTTGGTTGGCAACCCTCTTTACCATTGCGCATTGTTTGTCGCTGGCCCTTGCGGCTTTTGGATGGGTGGAAGTCGATTCGGCCTGGGTCGAATTCCTGATTCCCGTAACGATACTGCTCACCGCAGGATTCAACCTGTGGATACTTCGCCAGGATTGGGACAGTTCCCGTGCTTTAAAATGGCACCTGATGGCAACGTCCATATTTGGCTTGATTCACGGCTTTGGATTTTCCAACTATTTCAGCATGCTGATGTCCGGGGAAGAAGAAAAGACAAGTCCCCTACTGGGATTTGCCCTGGGGATAGAAGGTGCCCAACTGGTGGTCCTGGCGGTTGTGTTATTACTTTCCTACTTCCTCCTGGACAAGCTCCGCCTCCCGCGTAAACCCTATATTGCACTGGTAAGTCTGGCAATTTTGGTGCTATCGGGAGTCCTCGCAGTTAATGCTTTCCCGCTTTAGTTTAAAATTAACGTCCTGCCATTGCCGACATCTTTAAAAGCCGGTATCTTAGTACCAAAGCGGTTATTCCCGCGTTAGCATTAAAAGCACGCCTTGAAGAAACAGGAAAAATACGATAGGGCCTACTTAAGAATGGCTTATGAATGGGGTAAATTATCCTATTGCAAACGGAAACAGGTGGGAGCCATTGTCGTCAAGAACCGCATGATTATCTCCGATGGGTATAACGGAACCCCAACGGGTTTTGAGAACTTTTGCGAAGATGATGAAGGGTACACCAAATGGTACGTACTTCACGCAGAAGCCAATGCAATTTCCAAAGTAGCCTCCTCCACGCAAAGTTGTGAAGGCGCTACCCTGTATATTACCCTTTCACCCTGTCGGGAATGCAGTAAACTCATCCACCAGTCCGGGATTCGGCGTGTTGTATACCGCACCGCCTACAAGGACGATTCCGGCCTTCGGTTTCTGCAACGAGCCGGCGTGGAGTTATTGCATCTACCCGAGCATGAGGAAGCCCCAACATTGAAGCGAGAATTGCCTTGAAAAAGAGTTACTACATAGGACCGGCAGTGGTGGCCCTGGCATTAGCGCTGGGAATATTTGTAGGGGGAAAACTGAATTTCAACGATTCCCCGGAACGGCTCTTCAGCACCAATTCCAAAAAGGACAAGCTCAACCGGCTTATCGATTACATCGACTATGAGTATGTCGATGAGGTCGATACGGATAGCATTGTCGATGTTACGGTAAATAACATCCTCGATAAACTGGATCCACATTCGGTCTACATCCCCAGATCAGAAATGCAGCGTGTCAGTGAAACCATGAAAGGAGATTTTGTGGGGATCGGCATAAATTTCTACACCCTGAGGGATACCATTACCGTAACGCGGATTATTCGCGGAGGCCCAAGCGAGAGGGCCGGTCTGGAGCCTGGAGACAAAATTCTTATGGCCGATAAGGATACCCTTTACGGAAGGGATCTGCCGGATTCTGAAATCGTTTCCCGACTTAAGGGAGAGGCGGGGAGCCGGGTGGCACTCCGGATTTATCGCAAAACAGAAGGCCGCACTTTTGACTTGAATTTAACCCGGGACAAGGTGCCATTGCGCAGTATCGATGCTTCGTTTATGCTCACCCCGGATATGGGGTACATCCGTATGAACCGATTCGCAGATTCCACCTTCGAAGAATTCGGAGAAGCGCTGGATGCTTTAAAGGACCAGGGGGCTAAGAAACTCACGCTGGACCTGAGGGATAATCCAGGAGGGTACCTGCACATTGCCGAACGCATTGCGGACACCTTTTTGCCCAAGGATAAACTCATCCTTTTTACACGTAACAAAAAGGGACAAACGGATTCCGTTTTCGCTACTTCCCGTGGAAATTTTGAGAACCGACCGGTCTTTGTCCTGATCAATGAACGTTCTGCTTCCGCCTCTGAAATTATTGCCGGAGCCTTGCAGGACAACGACCTCGGGATTATCGTTGGCCGCCGGTCGTTCGGAAAGGGCCTGGTGCAACGGGAAATGGATCTGGGAGATGGCTCTGCGGTACGCCTGACGGTTTCCCGGTATTATACCCCTACCGGCCGATCCATCCAAAAGGATTATCAGAACGGGAATCAAGACTATTATGAGCGCTTTACCCAGCGCTACCACAATGGGGAATTAATGACGGCAGATAGCATCAAGGTTGCCGATTCCCTTAAATTCACCACTCCCGGAGGTAAAGTCGTTTACGGTGGGGGAGGAATAATTCCCGATGTTTTTGTTCCTATCGGTTCTAACGAGGAGGAAGCCATTTCAGCCCTGGATTCGAGGGGATATTTCTCGCGTTTTGTATTTGAACATCTGGAGGAAGACCGCAGCAGGTATTCCGACTATGATGCCCAGCGATTCCTGGAGGAATTCCGAACGGACGACATACTTTTTGACCAGTTAATCCAGTTCCTGACCGCCTTTAATTTCAACATCAATTTCTACGACTACGAAGACAGCTTAAAGGCCTATATCAAGGCAGGCATTGCCGAGCAATTATTTTCCCCGGATCTTAAAGCGCGCATTCTTGTACCTGAGGATGATATGCTCCAGCGTGTTTTGGACCTCGACAAACCAAAGATTTCTCAGGACGCTGATTCCGCAATCATCAGGGACTAATTCAGGAGTTAAGAAATTAGCCTTCTTCCTCCAGTTTTTTCTGGATCCTTTTGGCGTTGTTGAAGATCAACAGCAGAACAATAGCGCACAAACAGGCCAGAATCCCGATCATGGCTACAATACTATCCTTGCCAAAAATATCTGCAGGATCGACCATGGTAACATTGAAGGCAATAAGGCCAATGGCAATAAGCAGCAGTACTATAAGTAGAATCTTGTTCATTTCGCTAGCATTTATAATGCCTCTTCTAGATACGGTGCAAAGGTAGGAGGTTCTCGCTAAAATCAGAGCAGCTTTTTGCAGATCCTTTCAATCCACAGGCAAAGCGATATCTTTGCGGAAATCCTGTTCTCATGTTCGAATTGGGGAAGACTGTAGTTTCAGAAGAAATCCTGGATGAGGCCTTTGTTTGCGACCTCAATGCCTGTAAAGGAGCCTGTTGTGTCGCCGGGAGTTCCGGTGCCCCAGTAGAAGAAGATGAACGCGCTATCCTGGACGAAATCTTTCCCAGGGTCAAACCCTATTTACGCCCCGAGGGGATCGCGGCCATAGAAGCCCAGGGCACCTATGTAAAGGGAGAAGATGGAGAGTGGGAGACTCCGCTGGTCGACAATAAGGAATGCGCCTATGTGGTCTTTGATGGCACGACGGCACTTTGCGGGATCGAGGCAGCACAACGCGCTGGTGCTGTTGACTGGAAAAAGCCGGTATCCTGCCATCTCTATCCGGTTCGTGTACGCCATTACACCGCCCTGACCGCTGTAAACTACCACCGCTGGCATATCTGTGATGCCGCTTGCAGCCTAGGACAACAATTGCAAGTACCGATCTATGTCTTTGTCAAGGAGGCATTGGTCCGGAAATTCGGAGCGGCCTGGTATTCGGAGCTGGAGGAAGTAGCTAAATCGCGGGTTAAAGGGTAGGAATCTTTAGGGAGACACAGGTTCCTGAGGCTTCACCGGTCTCGCCATACAGGTCATTAATGCTCACATCAAAGCGGTTCTGGTAGTCCTTTGAGAAATTAGCCAGGCGCTCTTTGGTGTTGGCGATTCCAACAGATTTGCGTTTAAGTACTTTGTTTTCCTGTAGCTTCTGAGCCGCCTCACGCCCGATTCCATTATCGCAAATAGTAATCAGAATGGATCCTTTCTCCGGAGCTTCCACATTTACCCGTAGCGTTTTGTTTCCCTTTTTGGAGGAAAGCCCATGCCAGAGGGCGTTTTCCAGAAAGGGTTGCAGGAGGAGGGAAGGAATTCGTATGGAAGCAGGATTTACTTCAGGATCTACCACAATCTCGAAATCGATCTCGTGATTGAAGCGAATATTTTCAATATTCATGTAGAGTTCAATAGTTTCCAACTCCTCTTCGAGCGAGGTTTCCCGAACCGAGGAGGCCTCCAGGATTTTTCGGACCAGCTTGGAAAACTTATTGAGATAGTGAACGGCGTTTTTCTGCTCGTTATTAATAATGTAGAGCTTAATCGAATTCAACGAGTTAAATAAAAAGTGCGGATTCATCTGGCTTCGCAGCATACTTTGCTCCAGGGCCATCACTTTTTTCTCGCTCTTAAGCTGATACTGCCGGTAAACGATGTAGAGGATCAGGGTAAACATGACCAGCATAAGGGCGCCGACCAACAACGTGGTTTTGTTCCGGCGCAGTTTGAGCTTTACGATTTCGTTCTCCCGATTCAGGAGCTCAATCTGGTTATTCTGCTGATCATTGTTATAGCGCTGCAGGACGTCGTTCACGTACCGGATATTTACATCATTGGTTACCCGGTGGGAGTAGTCTTCTGAGGTCTTGTAATATTCCAGGCTCGCTTTATGATCCCCCCGGCGTTCTGCGATTTCTGAAAGTAGGGCATAGGCCGTGGAAAGATCGCTGAAGAAGTTGAGCTCTTCCCCAATTTCAATGCCCTGTAAAAGCAGGTCTTCTGCCGTGTCCAGCCTGTTGAGTTTTACTGCAGCCCATCCCTGGTTTATAAGGATTTCAGAAATGATCTGTTGATCTTTTGTTCCCCGGGCCTGCTGTTCTGCTTCGGCCAAAAGTGGCAGAGATGCCTCAGGATTCCCTTGCTTGATAAGTACCCTCCCGATACTCAATCGGCAGATTGCCTGCCCGCTGATCGATCCGATCTCAATGTCGTATTCCAGGGCTTTGCGATAGCGAACCAGAGCCTGCTCCAGCATTCCTTTGGCCTCCAGACATTCCCCGAGGTTTTGATTGTTCACCGCCATCCCCCGGGTGTTGCCGAGTTCGGCTTCTAATTTCAGCGAAAGACCAAAGTGTTCGATAGCCTTGTCGTATTGCTCCAGGGTTTTGAAGATGTTTCCAATACTGTTCAGGCTTACATTTTTGCTGCGTTTGATCCCTACAGAAGGATTGTCGATCCGGTTCGCCAGTTCCAACGCTTCCGTACTGTAATCCAGCGCAGTTTTGATCGATTCCATACGCCGATAGACTACCCCGAGCATGTTGAGGCTGAAAATCCGGAACTCCACATTATCGGCCGTATTCGCAGCTTCCAATGCTTTTTTATGGAATTCTATGGCTTCCTCATATTGCGAGATATTGCGCAGCCTGGTACCCTCCTGGTTGTAGGCATAGGAAAGCCCGTCGAGGTATCTTTTCTCCTCACAGACGGCGGCAAAATATTTCATCAGGTTCGCGTCCCGGCGATAGGGTCGCATAGGTGTATTGATCTGGCTGTAGCTCCTTGGTCCGGCCTGAACCAAACTATCTACCAAGGCTTTGAACTCCTTTGGGGGTTCCTGAGCGTGAAGTACGGTTGTAAACGATAATAGTATTAGGAAAAATCGAAGTTTAAGGCAGATCATGCGCATGTTACCCCGGGATTAAATCAAGTCCAGGAAATCCGATTTTTTCTGACGGGAAACCGGAATCTTATGGTTGGACTTAAGGACAACATAGCCATCGGTTTTGATAAATTCCGCGATCATGTTGAGATTGATGATGTAGGAATTGTGGACCCGGAAAAAAGAGTCTTCCGGCAGGATTTGTGCCACCTCTTTCAATTTTTTTGTCAAAACAATCTTCTGGCCATTGGCTAAATAGATTGTGCTGTAATTTCCATCTGATTCGGCATAGAGAATGTCGTCATTCTCGAGGAATAGCAATTTCCCATCGGTGTTCAGGGTAATACGCTTTTTTTGCCCGCCTACTTGTTGTTCGGTGAGAATGCGTTCTAACCGCTCGGCCGTAAGATTCTTGGAATTGTGCTTGCGGATTTTGGCAATGGTGTCCTTCAGGTCATCGGAATCTATCGGCTTGAGGAGGTAGTCAATAGCTTCATTTTTCAACGCTTTGATGGCATACTGATTGTAGGCTGTGGTAATGACAACGGCAACATCGGGATTCTGCATTTTTTGGATGAACTGAAAGCCATCCATGGTGGGCATTTCAATATCCAGGAAAAGGCAATCCGGCGGCGTAAGTGCCAGGTAATCGAGGGCCTCCATGGGATCGGTAAAGGAGGCAACTACTTCGATATCATCGGAAAAGTTGGTCAATTCCCATTGCAGGCTTTGCAAGGCCTTTTCCTCATCATCTACTATTACTGCCCGTAATTTCATAACTCCCCTTTGATTGGTGAAAATAATCAAAAATGGTGGGAGGGTCTTATCCCCAAAATCAAAGATGTGCCATCGGTTCTTATCGCCGTATAGATGGACGGTATCGGATGATTAATGGCAGCAGGGGAATTCTTATTGGGGATTGTTTTCAAAACCCGATTTCAATGGCCCGAAGAGCGTATTGCGAATTATACAGAAAAAGGCCCCATTCGTACATGTAGCCTTCGATTAACTCTTCGCAATTGCGTACTTCGGATTGCAGAACTTAGAAGTAATGCCGGACATGAAGCGATGTTTCTTTTTTTTCTCGGGCTTGGTACTTTCCATTTTATGCTTTGTAATTGTGGAAGCAAAGCACCAGCCCACCCTGGATCCGCAGGCCGATGAAATAATCTCGGATCCCGTGGTTTCCTCCGCTTCAGAGTACCAAACCAAAGAAGCCCCTGATCTCAATTTGGATAAAAGCCTATGATCCTTAATTCAAAGAATGTATTTCGTTTGTCGGCAGGCCTTTTGGCTATCGCGGCGATATTCCTTTGTATTTCCTATGTGACGCCAGGTACTGGTTTTCGGGGTACCCAACAGGGTAGCGGCCAGTATTCACTAATTTCTGAACTCGACGGGGAAAAGCATTTTTTCCAGGGGCCGGTGTATTTCGAAATGGCCCAACAACATAGCGGGGTAGATGAACAACCCGTATTCAAACTTCATTTTATAAATGCCGAGGTTAAGTCCGGCAACGGATTCGGTTTCCTGATACCTCTTGAGAAGAATCAGGAGGAGATCAATGCGGATCGCTATAGTGTAGTTAAGGAAAGTGGGGTTCCGGGTTCAAAGCAAGAAACGGTGTTTGGCTATGCCGACGTCCTGAGCGAGGGATCCGCCCTGTATTTTACCGAAACAGGAAGCATATCCATTTCCCGGGTAGAAGCTCAGGAAGTGGTGGGCGAAATGAATATGTGGCTTAAAAGCGCCAATGGAAGCCGGATGCGGGTGCGTGGAAGCTTTACCGCCATCCCATTGAAACAGACGGCGTCCTTTTAAGTGAAGATTGAAAAAGAGAATAAAAACAATGATGTCAAACGTAAGTACGGTCCTGCAGGAGTTCGTTATGTTATAACAGCTACGTACAGGCGTATGGTTTACAGTACTGCGGTGTAACAACTGCGGGTTCGATTTTAGGTTTCGGGGGAACTACCTGGATCGGCACATTGTAGTCCATTTTATTAGTAACGCCGGGGACCGTACGGTTTGACAAAATTTTCAAGAACCGAATAGTATGCAAAAAGCTACTGTTCGGTTTATTTTTTGCCATTCATTTCCAACCAGATTTTTTCAATTTCCCGAAGGGCTTTATTAATCGTTGCCCAGCTCACATTTCAACATCTGGTGTTAAAAACTTTGAAGGGTTTGCGGATAAATCGACTTTCGATTTCGATTCCAATTTTGAATCTTTGTTAGTCCCGGGAGCAGGGAAAAAATTCACAATTCTTTAACACTAATATAACACGAGGAACCATGTCTGATGTCCAAGAACCCATTTTGAAAGAAAACGACGATCGTTTTGTCCTATTTCCTATTAAACACCACGATATTTGGCAGTGGTATAAGAAACAGGAAGCTTGTTTTTGGACGGCAGAAGAAATTGATCTCCAGCAGGATTTAACCGACTGGAACAATAAGCTAAGCGACGACGAGCGTTACTTCGTGAAGCATATACTCGCCTTCTTTGCTGCGTCTGATGGAATCGTTAATGAGAATCTGGCCGAGAACTTCGTGAGTGAATGTCAGTATACGGAGGCCAAGTTTTTTTACGGTTTCCAGATTATGATGGAGAACATCCACTCTGAGACATATTCACTATTGATCGACACTTACGTGAAGGACGAAAAGGAAAAAAACGTTCTCTTCAAGGCAATAGAAAACTTCCCCGCCATTAAGAAGAAAGCCGACTGGGCCCTGAACTGGGTGGATTCCCCGAGCTTTGCCGAAAGGCTTATTGCCTTTGCCGCTGTGGAAGGAATTTTCTTTTCCGGAGCGTTCTGTTCTATTTTCTGGTTGAAGAAACGCGGCCTGATGCCCGGCTTAACCTTCTCAAACGAGTTGATTTCCAGAGATGAAGGGATGCACTGCGATTTTGCGGTCCACCTGCACAACAACCATTTGGTAAACAAGGTGCCTAAGGAGAAGATCACCAAGATCCTGACCGATGCTCTGGATATTGAGCGCGAGTTCATCACGGAATCCTTACCGGTAAGCCTTATCGGAATGAATGCCAAGCTCATGACGCAATACCTGGAATTCGTAACTGACCGCCTGTTGGTAGAGCTGGAATGCGAAAAGGTATACAACGCGACCAACCCATTTGATTTCATGGATATGATTTCACTTCAGGGGAAAACGAACTTCTTTGAAAAGCGTGTTTCTGAGTACCAGAAGGCAGGAGTCCTGAACAAAGAGCAGGATGCCGATTCCCAAAAAATCAGCTTCGACGCCGATTTCTAAGAGTATTTAATAAGAGAGCGCTCCCTTCCGGTTTGTTGAAAGCAGGACCAGGGTACATCCGGGTACAGCGGATGAGGAAGAACCAACACCAACCTAATATCAGAATAATTTAAAGAGCAATGTTTGTAGTTAAAAGAGACGGCCGTAAAGAGCCGGTAATGTTCGACAAGATTACGGCGCGTGTCCGTAAATTGTGTTATGGCCTCAACGACCTTGTCGATCCGGTCAAAGTGGCCATGCGGGTTATCGAAGGTCTTTATGATGGAGTAACCACTTCGGAATTGGATAATCTGGCAGCTGAAATTGCCGCGACCTTAACTACAACCCATCCCGATTACGCCAAGTTGGCGGCACGTATCTCAGTTTCCAACCTGCATAAGAATACCAAGAAGTCCTTTACGGAAACCATGCGGGATCTTTACGAATACGTGAACCCCAGAACCGGCAAAAAAGCTCCGCTGATTGCCGATGATGTCTTTAAGGTCATCGAAGCCCATGGCGATAGCCTTGATTCCATGATTATCTACAACCGGGATTTTGGGTATGACTACTTCGGTTTCAAAACCCTGGAGCGGTCCTACCTGCTAAAAATAAACGGAAACATTGCTGAGCGACCTCAGCACATGCTCATGCGGGTGGCGGTTGGAATACACCTGGATGATCTCGACTCCGTAAAGGAAACGTACGAGTTGATGTCTAAAAAGTACTTCACACACGCTACGCCAACGCTCTTCAATTCTGGTACCCCGAAACCACAGATGTCTTCCTGCTTCCTTCTGGCCATGAAGGACGATAGTATCGATGGCATTTATGATACCCTGAAACAAACCGCTAAGATCTCCCAATCTGCGGGAGGAATAGGTCTGTCTGTTCATAATATCCGGGCTACAGGATCTTACATTGCAGGTACTAATGGAACCTCCAATGGACTGGTACCTATGCTGCGCGTTTTCAACGATACGGCGCGGTATGTAGACCAGGGGGGTGGGAAGCGCAAAGGGAGCTTTGCCATTTATCTCGAGCCGTGGCATGCCGATATTTTCGACTTCCTGGAACTGAAGAAAAACCACGGGAAAGAGGAAATGCGCGCCCGCGACCTTTTCTATGCCATGTGGGTTTCCGATTTGTTTATGAAGCGCGTTGAAGCGGATGCCGACTGGACCCTGATGTGTCCTAACGAGTGTCCGAATCTATTCACAACCCACGGCGAGGAGTTTGAAGCACTCTATACCCAATACGAGGCGGAAGGCCGCGGTCGCAAGACTATCAAAGCGCGTGATTTGTGGGAGAAAATCCTCGAATCTCAAATTGAAACGGGAACACCTTATATGCTCTATAAGGATGCCGCCAACCGCAAAAGTAACCAGAAGAACCTGGGGACGATCCGTTCTTCCAACCTCTGTACGGAGATCCTGGAATACACGGATGAGGATGAGGTAGCGGTTTGTAACCTGGCTTCTATTGCACTGCCCATGTTTGTGAAGAATGGGGAGTTCGATCACAAGGAGCTCTTTAAGGTTACCAAGCGAGTAACCCATAACCTGAACCGCGTTATCGATCGGAACTACTACCCGGTACCGGAAGCCAAAAATTCCAACATGCGTCACCGACCAATTGGATTGGGAGTTCAGGGACTGGCCGATACATTTATCATGCTGCGTCTTCCCTTTACCTCAGACGAGGCTAAGACGTTGAACCAGGAAATCTTCGAAACCTTGTATTACGCCGCTGCAACGGCTTCTATGGAACTCGCGAAAGAAGAGGGGTCCTACCAGTCGTATAAAGGCAGCCCGATCTCTGAAGGTACCTTCCAACACAATATGTGGGGAATCAAGGACGAGGAATTGAGCGGTCGCTGGGATTGGGAAAAACTGCGCAAGAATATTAAGAAGAACGGCATGCGCAATTCCTTGTTAGTAGCACCTATGCCAACAGCGTCTACTTCTCAGATACTTGGGAACAATGAATGTTTTGAGCCATATACCTCAAATATCTACACCCGTCGCGTACTCTCCGGGGAATTTATCGTGGTGAACAAACACCTGCTAGAGGACCTGGTGCGTCTGGGGCTGTGGAACGAGACTATGAAACAGGAATTGATGCGCGCCAATGGATCCATTCAGCATATCGATGGGATTCCGGAGGATATCAAAGAGCTGTATCAGACGGTGTGGGAATTGAGTATGAAAGACATCATTGACATGAGTCGCCAGCGAGGTTACTTCATCGATCAGAGTCAGTCGCTCAACCTCTTTATGGAGAACGCAAACTTTGCCAAGCTCACTTCAATGCACTTCTATGCCTGGAAGAGCGGGCTGAAGACAGGAATGTACTACCTGCGCACCAAATCTGCTGTGGATGCGATCAAGTTTACTCTGGATAATAGCAAGAAGAAGGAGCCAGTAGCCGTTGCAGAAGCTACAGAGGCTGTTGGGGTTACCCCGGCAGCAGAAGTTCAGGCCAAGGGCGCAAAAGCCATGGATGTGCAGACAACTCCTGTAGCGGATGAAGTAGCACCGATGAGTCCGGAAGAGATGAAGGCGCTAATTGCCCAGGCCAAAGCCGCTTCGGGAAATCCCGATGACGATTGCCTGATGTGTGGCTCTTAAAGAATAGTGTTTATTTCTCGTGAAAATGCCTCAGCAACCCCGACCTACCGGGTGCTCTTTGCTGAGGTATTTTTTTGCGCCTTTAATCTTTGAATAACGGGCCTGCAAGGCCACGCATGGCAACGTAGAGCAGCACATAGGCTGCAAGTAAGAGAAATGAGAGATCCAAAACCGCGTGTTTATAGTACATACGCTTGTTGTAGCGTATTTGGATCACAGACGTCAGAATTTTAACACAAAATTACTCTCCTTGCTGATTGGCCAAGGCATTATCAGCGGATGAATCTTCTGAAATTCGGGACTTGAAACGTTGGTAAATGATAAAGGCTAGCGCATAAAGAGCAGCGTAAGTACCCATCAGGTACATGTAGGATTCAATTTGGTTCATAAGGGCGAGATTTGGGATTCTCTACAGTCCAAAGTACGAAGAATCTGACCTCGCTGGGATAAAATGCCTCTTTTTTCGATGAAATACCCTTATTCCACCAGGCGTCAGAAAGAAAAAACCGGGTTGCAGCTTAGTTGCAACCCGGTTTTCAGGTAATCGTCGTTAAAGTATATATCTATATGGACCAGGCCTTACCACCTGTCAATTCATCGACGTCTCCGCAGGGTACATACTCCCCGGGAACCGGAAGATAGGCGAGTACTTCTTCGCCAATGTATTCGCTGGATTTATATGCCCAAATTGCGGCGCCACGCATGTTTTGCGCAAAGCCCCGCGAGGCAATTTTATCGTCCAGGGTAGCTTCCTCGCCGGCTTCCATGGCCTGGAAATAAGCCATCATGGCCTCATTCATGGCCATTTCTTCCTCTTCATCCAGTTTAACAAGGGCTTCAGCCAGTACAGGCTCGATATCTGCGGTCTCAATATCCGCAGCAGATTCCTTTCCAGAAGCTTCAAGTATACTGGATACAAAAGCTCCCATACCCATACGCAACATTTCTTGCTCCTCCAGCGGCACAACCTCATCCATATATTTATCGATGAAGGCGTGGACCTGGAGTTCAGAGGCGGAAGGGGTATCCGTTTTAGGGAGAATTATATCCACCGTTTTCAGGAGAACATCTCCTTCCTCCTGGCTAAAGAAAACCGGCGTAAAAACGGGTCCGGTTTCGCCCTGGCAACTCTGTAAAATACTCAGAAGTGTAGGAGTAGCTACGGCTGCTCCCATGGCCAATCCCATATTTTTTAATACTGCTCTTCTTTCCATCAGATTCTTCCGTTTTTGAGTTCATTTACTGCATGGTTGGCAGCGCGAGCCGTAAAGGCCATATAGGTCAGTGAAGGGTTTACGCACGAGGCCGAAGTCATAAAGGCTCCGTCGGTTACATAGACATTCTTACAAGCGTGAACCTGGTTATTGCCATTCAGTACCGAAGTCTTTGGATCGCGACCCATACGAGCCGTTCCCATTTCGTGAATCCCCAAACCGAGGTAGCTGTCATTATCAAAGCCCTGTACATCTCTTAATCCGGCTTTTTCCAGCATGTCTACGGCTTGTTCCTGGATATCCTTACGCATATTCAGTTCGTTGTCGCGGTACTCAGCGTCAAAGGTAACCGTAGGCAGACCCCACTGGTCTTTTTTGTCATAATCCAGGGTCATGCGGTTGTCTTCATAAGGAAGTACCTCTCCAAATCCTCCCATACCGAAGGTCCAGCCTCCGGGTTTAAGGATGGCATCCTTAAGGGCTTTACCGTGGCTGACTTCTGCAATCACGTCTTCCCAGTTCCCACGGCTGGCACCGCCCTGGTAACCATATCCGCGTGTAAAGCTATCTACATCGGTATTTCCTCCGAGGTTGCGAAAGCGTGGCAGGTAAATGCCGTTCGGTTTTCTTCCTTTGTAATATTTATCCTCATACCCATCGAATTTTCCAGAGGCTCCGACATTGAGGTGGTGGTCCATAATGTTTCGCCCCAGTTGGTCGGAATCGTTCCCCAATCCGTTTTCAAAGCGATCGGAACGGGATTGCATGAGGATGGAGGTAGAGGCCACGGCGGAGGCACAAAGGAAAATCACCTTGGCCTTAAATTCATAGGTTTCGCTGGTTTCCCGGTCAATAACCTTAACCCCCGTTGCTTTCTGCGTATCCGGATCGTAAATGATTTCGTGTACAATAGAATCCGGACGAACGGTTAGGTTTCCGGTGCGTTCGGCGGCCGGAAGGGTAGACGACAAGCTGCTAAAATAGGCTCCGAAAGGACAGCCACGAATACAGCGGTTTCGATATTGGCAACGCATCCTGCCTTCAAAAGACTTATCGCTATTGATATGAGCAACCCGTCCTGCGGTCATGATGCGATCTTCGTATTGCTCTGCTATTTTTTCACGAACATGTTGCTCAACGCAATTGAGCTCCATCATGGGCTCGAAGATGCCATCGGGCAGAACGTCCAGGCCAAGCTTTTCGCCGGTTACCCCGATATAGGACTCAACCTTGTCGTACCAGGGGGCTATGTCCTTGTAGCGTACCGGCCAATCAACTGAGATACCTTCATCGCGGTTGGCAGTAAAATCCATTTCATTCCAGCGGTAACTATGGCGTCCCCACATAATGGACCGTCCTCCCATATGGTAGCCGCGCATCCAGTCGAATCGCTTGGTTTCGTTATAGGGATGGTCCACGTCGTCCACAAACCAGAAATTGTGTTGCGCCCGAACAGTATATCCTGTCCTGGCCTGCTTTTCCTGTCGAGCTGCCTGCTCTCGGGTTAACGCTCCGTTATTTGGAAAATCCCAGTCGTCCATATTGGCTGTGGGGTATTCTCCGTGCTTTACCATTCTTCCCCGTTCCAGGACCAGGGTCTTCATACCCGCCTCACAAAGCTCCTTGGCGGCCCAGCCACCACTGATTCCGCTACCGACAACGATAGCATCATAGGAAGCCTGTTCCTGGTTGTAATAGAATTTACTCATGTAATTTTTTGTTTAGTCTCTAAATGTATTAAATATTAAATATATTTTCTACATTTAAATCCCCGGATTTCCGAGGGTTTAGCAGTTTTTTACGCATTGGTTTGCGGATAAGGCAATGAGGCCTAATAATTTATCCGCTAATCGATGATGGGCAAGACCTTCGGGCTTATTCCTACTTCGATAGTATAATCCTAGCCATACTTTAATGAAAAGAAGAAAATTCATCCAACAAGGATCCCGGGCAGGAGTGGCCCTCTCACTTTTGGGAGTTGCCGCCTGCAAGAATAAAGAGAAGACCGAAGCCGATGCAGAAATGCCGGAGGAAATGACAAGTGCTGCGCCCTTTTTTGAACTATCGCTCGCGCAATGGTCAATTCACCGCATGATCCGGGAAGATGGACTCGATCCCTATGCCTTTGCCGAGAAAGCGGCCGCATGGGGCTTCAAAGGCCTGGAATATGTAAGTCAGCTCTATAGGGGCCAAATGGAGGCGGCCGAAAATGAGCAAGTTGGTATGGAGGATTTTGTAGCGCGGAGCAATGCCGAAGCCGCCCAGTATGGATTAGTCAATGTACTGATTATGATCGATGGGGAAGGCCCGCTTGCCCACCCTGATGAAACGGAGCGAAACAATGCCATCGCCAATCATATAAAATGGGTAGATGCAGCTGCTGCGATGGGGTGTCATGCGGTTAGGGTTAATCTCTCCGGTAATGACAATGAGGAGTCCTGGATTGAAAGCTCTATCGCCGGTTTACAAGGGCTATGTACCTATGCCGCTGAGAAAAACATCAATGTCCTGGTTGAGAATCACGGCGGGTTTTCCTCTAATGGAGCCCTCCTTGCTCAGGTAATGCAAGGCGTGGCGATGGACAATTGCGGAACCCTTCCCGATTTTGGAAATTTCTGTATCCGACGCAACGACCCATCCGACTGGAGTTCGGGTTGCGCTGAAGCGTACGACATCTATAAAGGGGTCGAGGAACTCATGCCCTTCGCCAAAGCAGTAAGCGCCAAATCCCATGATTTTGACGCCCAGGGTAATGAGACGGAGATCGATTATGTGCGAATGCTCCAGATCGTTAAGGATGCCGGTTATTCCGGATATATCGGAGTGGAATACGAAGGGAGTGAACTAGGGGAAGAAGCCGGAATCCTGGCCACCCGCGATTTACTGCTTGCAGCGGCCGCATCCGTTTCCTAATTAATCCGGTACATGAAGGCATTTTTTCATCAGCTTTTCGATTACAACTTTTATTGTAATCGCATGATTATTGAATTGGGTACCGAATCGGGGGAATTGCCCGGCAGGTCCCCGCAGCTCTTCAGCCACATCCTCAATGCCCACCACATCTGGAACAAAAGAATGCTGGAGGAAACGCCGGACCTTACGGTATGGCAGGAGCACAAACAGGACGCCTGGGAGGAAATTCACTACGAAAACCAACGCAGCACTTTCGAAATAATCACCAATACAGACAATTTCGACCGACGGATTGACTATATGAATAGCCGGGGCGAGACCTTTACCAATGCGCTCCAGGATATGCTCTTTCATATCATTAACCATTCCACCCATCACCGGGCTCAACTGGCTGCAGAATTCAGGGAGGCCGGCCTGGAACCCCTGGTTCTGGACTATGTATTTTACAAACGATAAGCACAATGAAAAGTAAGATCTGGACCCAGTTATCGGCCATGATGTTCCTGGAGTTTTTTATCTGGGGGAGCTGGTTTGTTACCATGGGCATTTATCTGCCCGCTGCTTTGGAGGCAAGCGGGGCTGAATCTGCCCTGGCCTACGCCACCCAATCCTGGGGAGCTATTGTGGCCCCATTTATTATAGGGCTTATCGCAGATCGTTACTTTAATGCCGAACGAATATTCGGATTGCTGCATCTGGTTGGAGGCGTGCTGATGGTTTTTCTGGCCCGGGCCGAAACCTTTGCCGTTTTCTACCCTTACGTCCTGGGTTATATGATTCTTTATATGCCCACCTTGTCCCTGGCGAACTCCATCTGTTTCTATCAACTCACCGACCCGGCAAAGCAGTTTTCTTTTATCCGTGTCTTTGGGACAATCGGCTGGATTTTGGCAGGGCTTTCGATCAGTTTTATTTTTGGTTGGGACAGCCCCGAGGGCATGGCCCAAGGTGCGTTGCGCAATACCTTCTACCTGGCAGCTGGAGCTTCCTTCCTGTTGGGACTTTTGAGTTTTATCCTGCCCAAAACCCCGCCTCAGGGGAAAGGCTCAGGGAAAACAAGTATACGGGACCTGCTGGGGCTGGATGCCCTTAATCTCTTGAAAGATCGCAATTACGGTATCTTTTTCGCCGCTTCCGTTTTGATCTGTATCCCGCTGGCTTTTTACTATCAGCATGCCGGGCAATTTATTGGGGAGATAGGGGTGAGCAATCCGGCCGGGAAAATGACATTGGGTCAATTCTCCGAAATCCTGTTCATGTTGTTGCTGCCTTTTTTCTTTAAGCGTTTCGGTTTCAAGAATACGATCATCGTGGCTATGCTCGCCTGGTTCCTCCGCTATGTCTGCTTTACTTATGGCGATGCGGGTGAAGGTGTCTGGTTGGTGCTGACCGGGATCGCACTGCACGGGATTTGTTATGATTTCTTTTTTGTCTCCGGACAGATTTATACCGACCACAAGGCCGGCCCTGCAATCAAGAGCGCTGCTCAGGGGTTAATTACCCTGGCCACCTATGGCGTTGGGATGCTCATAGGATTCTGGGTGGCCGGAAAACTGACCGATGAATTTGCGCTGGGTCCGAACGCCCACCAGTGGGATCAAATCTGGATTTATCCGGCGGGATTCGCATTGCTCGTCATGCTCTTATTTGCCTTATTATTCAAAAACGAAGACGTGAGTTACGAGCACTGATGTGCGCAAAGCTTTTATTTTAATATCTTCAACCCATTGACGATACCATCCAATTAGCAAACCAAACGCAATAATCCATGAAAGAAGTTAACAAGAATAAGCTTTTTCTGGCTGCCTGTATTTCCCTGGTGGTCACCGCAATGACCTTCGCGATCCGCGCTGGGATTTTGGACCAACTCGGCGTACAATTCAACCTTACCGATACCCAATTGGGGTATATCAACGGGATGGCCTTTCTGGGCTTTCCTATTGCAACGGTAATCGGGGGATTACTCTACAACACCCTCGGCGCACGTAAACTCATGATGATTGCCTTTGCCTCGCACATCCTCGGGCTGGTATTAACCATCCTCGCAGGGGGCTTCTGGTCCTTACTCATTTCCACCTTCTTTATCGGATTTGCCAATGGATCTGTAGAAGCGGCCTGTAACCCAATGATTGCCGATATGTATACCCGAAACCGCACGGCCATGCTCAACCGCTTCCACGTTTGGTTTCCCGGAGGAATCGTAATCGGGGCCCTGGTGTCCAAGTTTATGACGGATTTTGACATGGGCTGGCAATTGCAAATCGGGATCATGCTTATCCCGACTTTAATCTATGGTTATCTCTTCTTTAAAGAGCAATTCCCGGAAAGCGAGCATATCGAGACCGATACGGGACTAAATATCCGATCGCTTGCGTCACCCTTGTTCATCTTTATAATCATCTGTATGACCCTGACCGCAATCTCGGAGTTTGGTCCCCAACAATGGGTAGAGCGTATTCTGGGGAATTCGGGGGCAAGTCCTATGCTAATCCTGGCAATGGTTACCGGGATCATGGCCGTTGGTCGCTATTTTGCCGGATTCATGGTTCACAAATTAAACCCGATAGGGGTACTGCTGATGTCGGCTATTATAACCACCGTAGCCGTTTATAGTATGAGTATCGCCGAAGGGGGAATGATCTATGCTGCGGCTGTTTTGTTTGCCCTTGGCGTTTGTTATTTCTGGCCAACGATGATTGGATTTACCTCAGAATACCTGCCTAAGACCGGTGCCCTGGGGATGTCACTGGTAGGTGGAGCCGGAATGCTGTCTACGGCGATTTGGCAGCCTGTCATTGGCTCCTGGCTCGATAGTGCCCGGGAAAATGCACTGGCCTCAGGAGTGGTACAGGAAGCCGCGGAATTGGCGGCGGGAAAAGCCACGCTTGGCAAAATGATGTTCTTCCCGCTCACCGTTGCGGTACTCTTTGGAATACTGTTCTTTTTCCGAAAGAAATTGGAGGAAGGACGCGTGCCTCAAGCACATGGGGCCGAAGAAATTGTTTAATTCATCACTAATTATCTACAAATAAGATGCCTGCTAAAATCAGATTAGGAATTCTCGGGGGAGGCGGAGACTCACTTATCGGAGTCCTGCACCGCGTGGCCGCGCATATGTTCGATGCATATGAAATAACCGGAGCTGTGTTTAACCCAAATCACGAAGATAGCCTTGCCTTTGCTCGTGAGTTGGGCATTCCCACCGATCGGATATATCCGGATTTTGACACCCTGATTGCAGAGGAGCTGAAACTTCCGGAATCGGAACGGATTCAGGTTTGCTCGGTACAGACACCGAATTTCCTGCATTTCCCTATGGCCAAAAAACTCCTCGATAACGGTTTTCACGTGATCTGTGAAAAACCAATGACTACTACCTATGAGGAGGCCAAAATCCTGGAGGAGGCGCATAAAAAAGCAGGTACGGTATTTGCCCTGACACATACCTACACCGGATATCCCATGGTTCGCCAAATGCGCGAAATGATTGCTTCCGGAGTACTTGGCCGAATCCATAAGGTAGACGCCCGGTATTACCAGGGTTGGATCAACCCGATCATTCACGACAAGGCCAAGCGCAAGTCGGTTTGGCGATTGGATCCGGAAAAAGCGGGGATCAGTTCCTGTATGGGCGACATTGGAGTCCACGCTTTCAATATGGTGGAATACACCACAGGACTCCGAGTAAAATCCCTGCTGTGTGATTTCAATTATATGTACGACGACAACCTGATGGATGTGGATGGAACCGTGCTGATCCGCATGGACGACCACGTTAAAGGGGTAATCCGTTCCAGCCAGGTAGCCACCGGAGAAGAGAATGGATTGGCCATTGCTATTTATGGTGAAAAAGCGGGGCTGAGATGGGAGCAGGAAAACCCGAATTTCCTATACCTGTTGAGCGATACCCAACCCTTGCAGGTGTATAAGCCCGGGCATGCGTACAATTCCGAGTTATCCCTGGACGGCACAAAATTACCCGCCGGACACCCAGAAGGAATTTTCGATTCCATGGGGAATATTTACAAGGGTGCTGCCAAAGCAATCCGCGGTGAAAAGTACGACGAAGGCGAATTCCCAACGATGACTGATGGAGTTCGCGGAATGAACTATATCGAAGCTACAGTTGCTTCACATAAAGGCGGGAATATCTGGGTGGATATGGATTAGCGCTTCCTCCTGGAAACACAGTATTATTCGGGCCTGATGTTCACAGCATCAGGCTCGTTTTGTTTGGCACCTCAGGATTCTGGAAATACCCGTTCAAACACTTCGCATACCACGATCATGCTATCGCGCGGGACACGGCCAAAAGGTTCCAGCTCTCGGGTAAAGTAGTCCCAGTGCTGGGTTTTCCAGTAATCCAGGGATCCATCGCCTTCTCCTTCCATCTTGGCATAGGAAGAGGAAATGCTAAAAAAGGGTTTGAGCCTAACCGCTGTAGTGCGCATTATGCACTTGGCTTCTCCTTCCCAATCGGTAAGGACGGTAAAGTCTCCCAGTTTTGGCAAGGCTTCCTCGCGATATTGCAATCCCAGGAGGGATTGGCTACTTGCTCTTTTCTTTCCTTCCAACACCAATTTCAGGCAGGTATTCGCGAGTTCGGGATTATCTCCAAAATGACGAACCCGGGGTTCATCCACAAAGGCGTATTCCAAATGCTTGTCGAGATAATCGCCCCATAAGCGCTTGGCAGAAGCGTTTTTCATGTCTATATTTATAACCCTGCCCCCGAAGCCGGGAAGCGAGTAATTCTTCTTCCTAAATATAGGGCATTCCTAATAAAGGCCGAAGCGGATTACCGGAACGTTTTTTCGCTCCGGCCAGGACTAAAACCTAAAAACAACCAACGATGAAGACTATAAAAGGCCCGGCGGTTTTCCTGGCACAGTTTGTAGACAGCAAAGCGCCTTTCAACACGCTGGATGGCATGTGCCAATGGGCTGCCGATCTCGGCTATAAGGGCATCCAAATCCCTACCTGGGAAAGTTTCCTGATAGACCTGGACAAGGCGGCGGAAAGCCAGGATTATTGCGATGAACTCAAAGGAAAGGTGCAGTCATATGGGCTTGAGATCACAGAACTCTCCACCCACCTGCAGGGGCAGCTGGTTGCGGTTCACCCGGCTTACGACCTGATGTTCGACAACTTTGCCCCGGATAAGGTCAAGAATAATCCAAAGGCCCGTACGGAGTGGGCAGTGGACGTGGTAAAGAAAGCGGGTACTGCCAGCAGGAAGCTTGGGATTAAAGCCCATGCGACCTTCTCCGGAGCCCTGCTCTGGCACACCTGGCACCCCTGGCCCCAACGTCCCCCGGGACTGGTAGAAATGGGTTTTGAAGAGCTCGCCAAACGCTGGAAGCCTATCCTGGACCATTTCGATAAGGAAGGTGTGGATGTTTGTTATGAGATTCATCCTGGCGAAGACCTGCACGACGGAGATACTTTTGAGCGCTTCCTGGCGGCTACCGGAAACCATCCCCGGGTTAATATCCTATATGATCCCAGCCACTTTGTACTGCAGCAACTCGACTATATTACCTACATAGACCATTACCACGAGTTTATTAAATCCTTCCATGTGAAGGACTCGGAGTTTAACCCGACGGGGAAAAAGGGTGCATTTGGTGGGTATAACGATTGGGGGGACCGCGCCGGACGCTACCGTTCCCTGGGCGACGGTCAGATCGACTTCAAAACCATCTTCTCCAAACTCACCCAATACGGATGCGACGTCTGGGCGGTCATGGAATGGGAATGCTGCATTAAGAGCCCGGAACAGGGAGCCCGTGAAGGGGCCATCTTTATCCAGGACCACATTATCGAGGCTACGGAAAAGACGTTTGACGATTTCGCCGGAGGGGAAATCGACACCGAGATGTTGAAAAAAATACTGGGAAATAATGCGTAAATCAACACTGGGCCTGCTGGCCCTAATGCTAGTTGCCCTAGCTTGTAAAGGAAAAGAAGAATCCCGGGAACCGGCAATGGCAGCTGCTTCAGAAGAGGCGGAACCAATCGCTGAAAACCCGGAGTGGACAGTGCTTTTTGATGGCAGTTCTCTGGATGCCTGGAAAGCCTATAATGGCGATGCAATCCCGGACGCCTGGTCTGTTGAAGATGGTGCCCTGGTCTTTACACCGCCGACGGAGCGCATCGAAGGTCAGAATTACAATATCGTGACCCGCCAGGAGTTCTCCAATTTTGTGCTATCCCTGGAATGGCGCATTTCCGAAGGTGGAAACAGCGGAATTTTCTGGGGGGTTGCCGAAGGGGAGCAGTACGGACAACCTTACGTAACGGGCCCGGAAATCCAGGTCCTGGACAACGAAAAGCATCCCGATGCTAAGGCCGGGACCACGCATCAGGCGGGGGCGCTTTACGATATGGTTGCCCCGGCGTCGGATGTGACCGTGCCGGTTGGTGAATGGAATCAGGTGGAAATCACCGTGGATTACGCCAATGAGGCGGGAAAGGTGGTGCTGAATGGGACGGAAATCGTTAGCTTCCCCCTGGGTAACGAAGCCTGGGATGCTATGGTGGCCAAATCCAAATTCGCGGATTGGGAAGGTTTCGGAGCTTTCCATACCGGGAAGATTGGCTTGCAGGACCACGGCGATGTGGTGTCCTACCGAAATATTAAAATCAAATCATTGGACTAATGAGAAAATACAAGATATCCGTACTATCCGACTTTCGCCAACTGTGCACAATTACCTGTGCATTCCTCCTGCTCGCTGCCTGCGGGGAACAAGCAACTTCAGGAAATGCTGATGCTGACGAAGCCATGGCAACCGATGGCCCGCAGCCCATTGTATACGAGGAATACCAGGGCGAAGAGCCTACAAAACCAGAGGAAACCGAACTTTATGAACCCGTGCCACCGGAAGTTTCTCCCTACAGCCAGGGTGGAGCACCGGCGGACGCTATTGTACTTTTCGACGGCACCAATTTTGACCAATGGGTTATGACCCGTGACAGCAGTGAAGTGGTTTGGCACCTGAACGATGACGGGAGTATGACCGTTGCAGACAAAACCGGAGATATCCAGACCAAACAAGAGTTTGGGGATATCCAGCTTCACATTGAGTGGCAATCCCCGGCCGACGTACAGCGAGACAATCAGAATCGGGCCAATAGCGGGGTGTTCCTGAATAATCTCTATGAGGTACAGGTATTGGACAACAATGATAACCCAACGTATACGAATGGTCAGGTGGGATCTATTTACAAGCAGCATATCCCTTTGGCAATGGCCTCCGTTCCTTCCGGCGAGTGGAATACCTACGACATTATCTATCACATGCCTGAGTTTAACGAGGCAGGGGAGAAGATCAAGTCGGGAACCCTCACCGTAATTCACAATGGCGTCCTGATTCAGGATCATGTCGAAATCAAGGGAACAACGCCGTATATTGGCTGGCCAAAGAACCCGGCTCACGGGAAAGGGCCATTGCGATTGCAGGACCACCAGGACAATAGCCGGGTGAGCTATCGCAATATCTGGGTACGGGAACTTTAGGGTTACTGCCCGGATTTAAATCCGCATTACTATGATTCATTCCATGACCGGTTTTGGAAAGCAAATACTCCAGCGACCGGGAAAGAAGATTACCGTTGAAATCAAATCCCTGAATAGTAAAAACCTGGATGTCAATGCGCGCGTACCCCAGGCTTATCGGGAGAAGGAACTAGCTTTTCGCGACCGGATCGCAAGAGCCCTGGTGCGTGGCAAAGTAGACTTCTCGCTCTATGTTGAGTCTAACGGAGCTTCCGCGAATAGTGAAATCAACCAGGCCGTTGTAGGTGCCTATATGGAGCAGCTGGCAGAACTTGCCCACGGGGAACAGGTGCAATTTCTGGAGATGGCGCTCCGACTACCCGATGCCCTGAAGACGGCACGGGAAGAAATTGACCCGGAGGAATTCCAGGCTATTGAAGGCGCACTGGATCAGGCCATTGAACAATTACAGCATTTCCGCCTGGAAGAGGGTCGAGCCCTGGAGCAGGACTTCCGCAACCGCATTAAAACCCTAATGGAACAATTGGAGGAAGTGGGACGGCAGGACGCCAGGCGTATAGAAGCGGTACGGGAACGCCTGGAGCGGGCGGTAGCAGAACTTAAGGAGTCCGTGGATAGTAATCGCTTTGAACAGGAATTGATCTACTACCTCGAAAAATACGATATCACGGAAGAAAAAGTCCGTTTGGCCAAACACCTGGAGTATTTTGGGGAGTCACTTGATTCTGAGGATTCCAATGGAAAAAAACTGGGCTTTATCTCTCAGGAGATCGGTCGCGAAATCAACACTATCGGCTCTAAGGCCAATGACGCTTCCATGCAACGGATCGTAGTCCAAATGAAGGATGAGCTCGAAAAGATCAAGGAACAAATGCTCAATGTCTTGTAATGAAGGGAGGAAAGCTCATAGTATTTTCGGCTCCTTCCGGGAGTGGTAAAACCACAATCGTCCGGCACTTGCTCGGCCAGCCCGAGTTAAACCTCGCATTTTCGGTTTCGGCAACATCCCGACCCCGCAGGCCTCGCGAGCATCAGGGCGAGCATTATTATTTTATGAGTGTTTCGGAGTTTAAGAAGCATATCAAAAACGGAGATTTCCTGGAATGGGAGGAAGTATACCGGGACAATTTCTACGGCACCTTAAAGAGTGAGGTCGAGCGACTCTGGGCCGAAGGGAAGAACGTGATATTCGATATCGATGTCGCGGGAGGTTTGCGGATCAAGAAGAAATTCCCAGACCAAACCCTGGCCGTATTTGTGAAGCCCCCAAGTGTGGACGAATTAAAAATACGTTTAAAGAAGCGCAGTACGGAAGACGACGACAAAATCAATATGCGTATTGCCAAGGCCTCTGTGGAATTGGCCACCGCTCCCCAGTTCGATAAGATTATTAAGAATTACGACCTGGACACCGCCTTAAAGGAGGCTACTGAACTCGTTGCTGCGTATATCGCTGATAAGAGCTGATGAAACGCACAGGCCTTTTTTTCGGGACCTTTAACCCACTGCATATCGGGCATCTGGTCATCGCGAACCATATGGTGGAATTTTCAGAGCTGGAGGAGGTTTGGTTTGTGGTTACCCCACGCAGCCCTTTCAAAGTCAAAGACAGTTTGCTCGAGGACCATCACCGCTTCCAGATGGTATACGAAGCCGTGGCGGATTATCCGAAGTTGGGGGTTTCCGACATCGAATTTAAACTCCCGCAACCCAACTATACCATCGATACCTTAACGGCGCTGCACGAGCGGCACGAAGGGGAGCGTACCTTTGCGCTGATCATGGGGGAGGATAATCTTCGAAGTTTCCATAAGTGGAAGAATTATGAAGCCATTTTGGAGTATTATGAGCTGTACGTGTATCCCAGATTGGGTCCCGGGACAATTCCCGATAATCTGGTGGACCATCCGCGGATTCACCGGGTCGATGCCCCGATCATGGAAATATCGGCCACCTTTATCCGCAAGCAGCATAAGGCTGGAAAGAATATTCGACCCTTACTTCCGGCTGCAGTGTGGAAGTATATGGATGAAATGAATTTTTATCGCTAAGGCTGCGGAATTCCGGGGGTTTTGGACACGCAGGTCCCGGCCCACTCAATGGCTTCACCCAGGGAGGTAAATAATTTACTGGGATAGGGGAGGAACTTTTGTTCCAGTAAAGCCACTTTTCGATTCAATTCATTATGGTATATAATTCCGTAGCCCGCCAGAGCAGGAAAGGCTCTTCCGGTTTCCAGGTACATGGTCGGGTCTACCGAATACGAATTCCGGCGGTGGCTGAGGTATACTACGGAAGCCATGGACGGATAATGTGAGATGCTGAAGGAGATCAACTCCAGGGCATGGTCCGCATTGATGACTACTCCCTCATGGACTTCCCCAATCACCAAATTTCGATACAGTTTGAATGTCCCGAAATCGAGATCCAGGGTAGTCAGATGATCCTGAAGTAGTTTTAAATGCCCCATATGCCCCCGATAAGTGTCTTTAAGTTACGCAATAAGGGCGCCTTAAAGCAGGAATCCCTTTTATTTCGACTAACGGGTCCTTTTCATCGGACAAAGGCAAATAGCGGCTGTTTAAAGGCCGCCGTCGGTAATGGTATCGGCGCCGAGGAATTTTTCATCTTTGTTGGTATACCAGCTTCGCTTTTCCGGCAGTCGCATTCCCTTGATCTCTGACTCCCCTTCCAATAAGATATACTCCCCATCGTTTTGGGATTCGTCGTGGTAGAATTGATATACGCTTAAGGCGTAGGTAATGGGATCGAAATAGAAATACCAGGTGTCTTTCCCCGTTTCCGGCTCGTATGTAACCCGCAGCACCAAATATTCGGACCCCTTAAATTCCCGTAAACTGACATTGGGATCTATCTCGGTGCCCGGATCCTGAAGTTTCATCGGGAGCCCGTACAGATAGGAATAGTAGTCCCGCCACATAACCGCCCGCTCGCAGTTGAGATTGTGTTGCTCGGCTATAGCTTCAGAAAATTCAGAACTCCCCTGATATTCCAGGCTACAGCTTTCCCCTTGCATTTGAAGTGCAGTCCGGACTCCGTCTAGTTCCATGGCAATCCGGAAAAGGGAGTTTTTCTGATTCATCGAAATGCGGCTGGTGCGATCGCTTTTGCCCGGTCGGGTAGAAACTACGGTAAAGGCGCCGGCGTAGGATCCCCAGGTCCCCTGTGGGTCGTGATAGGCAATGGAGCGCTTCAGCAATTCGTCACTGCTGATTTTAGGCTGCTGCCCAAAGACTCCTTGTCCCGAAAACAGGATAAAACAAAGGAAGGGGATCTGAAATCTGGTGCTGAGGAGTTTCATGGACACAATTTTAGAAGTTGCTACCTCAAGATAGCGAAAGGCGATAGCACTTTAACGAATATTCGGGGATTTATATGACTATACGCTTTAACCAGAGGCAAGAAAGTTAACAATATAAATATCAGATAAACAGGCATTTACATAAACAATGTAAATTTAATGTAAACTAAAAGTAAATTAAAAGTGTAATAAATGTAAAATAAATGTATCTTTGTTACGTTTATGTAAAGGAAAATCCACTTTAAAAGGAATGTTATGAAGATTGTAATGAGTTTAGGAGCCCTTTTGCTGACGTGTATGTTAAGCGCCCAGCAACCGGAACCAAGAATGGAACGCGTAGGTGAACAGGTTAAGGCTACCTATTACCATGATAATGGGGAAATTGCGCAAGTGGGTTTCTATCAGGATGGTAAATTACATGGAGAGTGGAAGATGTACGATAATGAAGGTAAGAAGCTGGCCATGGGACAATATATTGAAGGAGTTCGCACCGGGAAATGGTTTTTCTGGGAAGCGGACGGGCTTAAAGAAGTAGATTACGAGCAAAACAAGATTTCGCGCGTAGTCAAATGGAATCAGGGAGAAGCCGTTGTAGTGAATGAATGAGGCAAGATTTTCCCGGAAAAGCCCCTGCTTGAGAGAGCAGGGGCTTTTTTGTTGGGGGTAATTTATAAAGTAGTGCCGGTCTTTGCATTGGCATGGCCGTCGTAGAGCTCGAGCAAGTCCATCAATGCGTCCAGCAAATCTTTGGTTTCAGAAAGTAAGCTAAAATAGAGGGCTGTATTTTTTGGGCTGGATTCGTCCATACGGGTTCGGGTAACCTGCTTCTCAATTTTCAGGTTTACCTCGTTGATATATTCTTCTTTATTGACAATAATTGTCACTATTTCGGCATAGGCATTTGTTTCAAAAATCTTCTGAATCCGGCTCAACAATTCTTCTACCCGAATGTCAACTTCCTTCAAATCCTTGATCTGATTGAAGCGTAGTTTTTTGTGATTGTTAATCACATGCTTATATCCTGCCTTTGAGATGTATTCCAAAGACTGGGCTATATCCTCCAGGGAATTGAGTACGGCAATGTAAAAGTTAGTAATGCCCAGGCTACTTGAATCGTCGAGATTTTTAATGAAATAAAAGATATTTCCTTTGAGCTCTTCGATCTCCGTTTCAAGTTTATCGATACCTTTTTTACTCTTCTTCAGGCGCTCGATGTCATGACGGGCCAAACCATCGATACAGGAGGTATAAATCTTATTGGCACGCCGCATGGCCAGGGCAACGTTTTCGGAGCTTTCATCAATAAGTTCACGGATAGTACCACTTTCCGCTTTTTGCAGGCGTTCCTCTCGCTTGGTTTCCTGGATTTTGCGATTATGACTCAGGTAATTTCTTCCGATAAGAAGTATCGCCATTAACAGCAGAATGCCAATAGCCCAGATTCCTCCAAGATGAATGAGATAGGCAATAGCCGCAGCGGCTACAAAAGCACTGAAGGCAGTAAAGAACCATCCTCCAATGACATTGAGTACCCCGGCTACTCGATATACCGCACTTTCAGGTCCCCATGCACGATCGGCAAGGGAAGAGCCCATGGCTACCATAAAGGTTACGTAGGTTGTGGACAGCGGCAATTTCATGGAGGTTGCGATGGATATCAGGACGCTGGCCACCATGAGGTTCACCGAAGCGCGAACCATATCAAAAGCAGGAAGATCCTGTGCCCGACTTTTGGGAATATATACATAAGGTTTCTCAAATCGCTTATTCAAGCGTTTTTGGAGACTTCGCGGCAGCAGGTTACCCACATTGTCGGCTGCCTGAATGCTGTACTTTACAATGCGCCGACTTAAGTAATTCGGTTCAAAGCGCTCTTCGCCTTCGTCTTGTCGCGACAGGTCTACACTCGTTTTAACGACACTTCTGGCCTTTGAGGAAAACCACAAAGTAAGAACCATGATGAGGCCCGAAATCAGCAATAAGAGGGTGGGCGTACGCACTGCTGTAGCCAGGTTCTCCATGGTGTAATTTTCGGCCAGGACTCCGGCTCCTTGCCAATCGAGAAATGACTGATAGGCTGCAATCGGAACCCCTACGAAATTTACCAGGTCGTTCCCGGCAAAGGCCATAGCTAATGCAAAGGTTCCCAGGATAATTATAAGTCGGTAAATGTTCCATTTAAATACTTTCATCGTAAACCAGGAAACCAGGGTCCAGAAGGCAAAATTGCCCAGCAGGAATAAATTGGTGTGCTGGGCTACCCAATCCAGGATTGTCCCCAGGAATTCAGTACCCTTAAGGCCTTTGATCAGGATAAAGTAGATGATCCCGGTAATGGCAAACCCTCCAAACAGGGCGCCCATCCAGGAAGGTTTTTTTTCGAATCGGAAAGTAAGTAAGGCTCTGGAGAAAAACTGCACGATGGCGCCTATGGAAAAGGCAATAGCCACCGAAAGTAAAATCCCAAGTATAATCTCCGTGGCTTTGTCCGTATTGATATAAGATCCCAATTCCGTGAACCCTCCCCCGCTGGAATATATTTTGACCAGGGAAATGGCTACTGAGGCTCCGAGAAGCTCAAAGACAATGGATACGGTAGTAGAGGTGGGTAGCCCCATGGTATTGAAGAAATCCAGGAGCAAAATATCGGTTATCATCACCGCCATAAAGACGATCATAATCTCGGCGAAAACGAATTCACTGGGGTTAAAAATCCCTTTTCGGGCAACCTCCATCATTCCACTGGAAGACATGGCCCCAAAGGCAATCCCTATACTCGCCACAATCATAATGGTCCGGAAGGAAATGGCCTTCGAACCTATTGCTGAATTCAGGAAATTAACCGCATCATTACTTACCCCGACGACCAAATCGGTAATGGCCAGAACAGCCAGGGCGATAATCATAAAGAAATAGAGGTTTTCCCCCATAATCCACAAATAATCACAAAAGTTACACTTCTACAGGCGCTGGGTGTTAACCTAAGGTTATGAATGCTCTTATCCCCTGCCCGGGCGAATATAAAAAAAAGGTTCCGCCTGTATACCAGACGGAACCTTTAAATAGCATAGGTTCGATTAAGAACCTCAGGTCAGTGTTTAGTTTCCGGTTGCCCAGCCGAAGTCGGCAGGATCAACAGCAGTGCCGTTGAAGACGTCATCGTCTACAGTGGTCATAGCAGTACCGTCTACTTCAACATTGCTTACGGGTCCTCCATCACGCATTTCTACGTTGGTAGCGTATCCGTCGAGTACAATATTGGTAATAACAGCACCGGTAGTCTTTTTGAACTGCAATGCAGTACCTCCGGTCGTTGAAACCGCGGTAAAGTCTGCAAGGGTAGGAACAGCTACGGCAGCATCTACACCATCTGCCTCAACAGCAGTTGAGAATCCGTCAATAGTATGCAGCACGTAAGTTTTAGTTAAGGTACCGTTCCATCCTTCTGTCCAGTCAACAGCGTCGTCTTCGTTGTTCTCCAGGTAGAAGTTAGAAGCACTAACAGTTCCTCCAAAGAACTCAACACCATCGTCCGTTCCGTTGAGGATGGCAACATTGGTGATAGAAGTTCCGGATCCTACAGCGTAGAGGGAAAGTCCATTGTACTGAGACTCTGAGTTGATTTGCGCACCAGCGTAGTTGATAACCAGGTAGTTGATAGATCCGGAGTTATCAGCATCGTCAGTACCTCCGTAGATGATTCCACCTACTTCAGCGATAGCGTCAATTCCTTCAGTGGTAGAAGCATTACCGGCGATTACCAGTCCACCCCAGTCTCCAGGAGTCTGATCAGAAGAGGTCATGATAACAGGATCGTCCATAGTACCCTGAACATCGATCATAGACCCTTTTTGAACTACAATATATTTATCAGTTCCGGTATCAGAAATGATAGTGGTTCCTGCAGGGATGGTAAGGGTAGCTCCATTTTCAACACTGAGGGTACCGGTTAATCTGTAGATAACGTTGGCATCCAGCATCATGTCTGCAGTGATAGCTCCGTCGATATCCTGAGACTCAACAGAAACATCAGTATCTACCCAGGCAAAGATGGCGATATCTACAGTAGCCGCAGCCAGGTAGGTGTTAGCAGGATCAGCAGCCATTCCGTCGATTTGTACGTTAGCCAAAGGACCTCCGTCACGCATTTCTACAGAAGTCTCGTATCCGGTCAGGGAAAGTCCAGTGATGGTAGCTCCTGATTCCTTTTTGAATTGCAAAGCAGTACCACCTTCCGTAGATACGGCAGTAAAGTTGGTCAGGGTTGGATTGGCGTTAACTCCGTCGGCTTCGACAGCAGTAGAGAAACCGTCAATAGTGTGCAGCACATAGGTGTTGCTCAGCTCTCCATTCCATCCTTCTGTCCAGTCAACGGCATCGTCTTCGTTGTTTTCCAGGTAGAAGTTAGAAGCACTAACGGTTCCACCGAAGAATTCAACACCGTCGTCAGTTCCGTTTAGGATAGCTACGTTGCTGATGGAAGTTCCGGATCCTACAGCGTAGAGGGAAAGTCCATTGTACTGGGACTCAGAGTTGATCTGGGCACCGGCGTAGTTGATGATCAGGTAAGAGATAGAACCTGAGCTGTCAGCGTCATCCGTGCCACCGTAGATGATTCCACCTACTTCAGCAATAGCGTCTACACCTTCAGTAGTAGTAGCGTTACCAGCAATTACCAGTCCACCCCAGTCACCAGGAGCTTCGCTGGCAGAGGTCATAAGGACAGGAGCAGCTGCAGTTCCATTGATAGCAATGTCTCCTCCTTTTTGCACAACAAAGTATACGTCAGTGCCGGTGTCGGCAATGATAGTAGTTCCAGCAGGAATGGTCAGGGTTGCCCCAGACTCGATGCTGTAGGTACCCCTCAGGCGATACGTAAGCGTAGGATCGAGGGTGCGATCTTCAGAGAGGCTTCCGTTGAGGTCCGTGTTCTCAGGCTCAACACAAGCAGAACAAGATCCGCCACAGTCAACACCAGTTTCATCACCGTTCTGGATACCATCAGTACAGGTAGCCTGTGGCTCCGGATCGGGCCCGTCGTCGTCATTGCTACAGCTAGCCAGGAATAAGGCGAAGAACGTAGCAAAAAATGCAAATTTCAGAATGTTTGTCTTCATAATAAGGGGTTTAAATGAATGGTTTGTAATCAATTTAATTTTCAAGGTTCCAGTTAAAATCTATAATTGAGACCCAAGCTGATCTGTGCTCCCGAGGTATAGCTTCGGACAACTTCATTTGTCTCGATGTTTGTGGTACTAGGGCGGACCAGCTGGGTCCTTTCAATTGTCGGTGTTAAAAGGTTACGTCCTATCAGTCGGAAGCGCCAATGCTCCCCAAGTTCCTTGGTCAGAACTGCATCCAGGACTACAAAGCCATTTTCAACAATGGCATCGTTGTAAAAAGTATCGGCCTGACTCTGGATTTCCGGAGCTCCCAACGAGAAGATCTTATCGGAGGCATAATTTCCGGTTAAGGTTGCCGTAAAAGGATTTTCGCTTTCGTAGGTGTAGGTGAGGCTGGCGTTGAAGATCCAATCGGAAGCTCCTTGCAAGCCTTCCTCGGTCAAACCTTTGTATTGGAATGTTCTGATAAAGTTCCCATCGGCATCGCGCACCTCTTTAAGGTCCTGCTTATGCCACATGCGGGAGGCATTGAATACCAGACCAAGGCCACCACCTTCGCGAAGTCCTTCGCTGTTTTCTGGGGGAGTGATCAGATCTACTTTAGCCTCGGCTTCCAGTCCAAATACCTCTGCCTTATCTCCGGAGTTGAAGTAAGAGAATACCCCGGCGGATCCACGATCCTGAACCCGGTTGATCGGGTCACTAATATCCTTGTAAAAGGCAGCGAATGAAATAACTTCTCCTGCAGATGGAAAATATTCCCATTTCAGGTCGTAGTTCAGGTTTCGGGAAGCCTCCAGATCCGGATTTCCACGGGTAACCTGCCCAACCTGGCTCACGTATTCGAAAGGAGCAATTTCCTTGAATTCGGGAAGGGTAATGGTACTGCTCACCGCAAGGCGAAGCGTGTTTTTATCGTCTAAGGCATAGCGGATGTTCGCGCTGGGGTAGAGGTTGCTGTACTCCTTGTTCGTCTCACCAACCCTTCCTGGGAAGTTTCCAACGTCGAAGCCAACGTCGATGTTGTCTTGCTGGAAGCGCATTCCTGCATTGAAATTCCACTTTTTGATACGCAGATTTATGTCTGCGAAGGCCGCTTTGGATTCCAATTCACCCGTATACAAGTCGGGTTGAAGCAGGTTGAACTCCAACACACCCGAATCAAAATTCGACTGCTGAAAGATGGAGCCGAGATTGTCGATGGAAGGTGGATTAATCGCGTTCGTCGTGCGCTCTTCGACCCCTACAAAGATAGACTCGAAGTCCCGCTCTTTATTTCGGTAATTCAGCCCGAGTTCAACGCGAAACGACTTGTCTTCCTCCTGGATGATATCAATAATATCTTTGATGTATCCATTGTATTCGTTGTCCTCAATAAGCTGGCTGGACTTTCGCTGCTGAAAACCACCAGTTCTACCCAATTGTACGAAAGAAGGGTTTTGGGGGTCAAAGTTTACCTCATTCCGGATACGGTTAGGTTCGTCGGCATTCACCCGGTTGTAACCGAGCGCCCATTGAATGGTGTTTTTCTGTGTAATCTTATGTGATCCCAGTAATTGGGTGATAAGGATTTGAGTCTGCTTAATGTTTTGGTCGCGTACAAACTGCGCCAATCCTTCGTCAAGGTCGGTTTCTTCAAAAATGAATCCTTCTCCATTGCGACCCCCTTCATATATTTCTTCGGTGAAGGTGTTCAGGAAAATGGTGGAAGACTTAATCTTGTTGTTTTCGTTGGCGAAGTATACAAGGTCCAGTAACCCGGAGGTAACTTCTCGTTTTCTCCAGTTGGTGGCATCGGTAATTGTATCGTCTACAAAGTTGGAACGGTATTGATAAAAGATACCCTGTCCGTAGTCGTAGGAGCGACTCTGGGAACCGGTAAACAATACGGAAAGGCGATCTGCGAACTTTTTACCAGCTACCAGGTTGACCCGGTAATCCATTGGATTTTCTTCAGTCCGGGTATTCCAACCCTGTTGGGTTACCAACTGCTGTACGGTGCGTCCATTATTGTCGTAAAAGCCACCAGGCGCATTAGCGCTGGCCGGGGAAGTGCGGAAATCGTCATAAACACCACCAGCGGCTACGTTAGTATTGACCCCTCCCTGAACACCTACAGCGAGTTCTGTAGAACCCACGAGTTCCCGGGTAGCGATATTCACTGTACCGGACGACTGATCGGCAGTATTTTGAACAGAATAGGTTTTTCCAACACTTACGTTCTGGATAACCCGCGTGGGGAAAAGTCCCAAATCGATATTCTTTCGCTCTACATCATCGGAAGGAACGGGTAAACCATTCAGCGTTGTCGACAGGTAACGATCTCCTAAACCGCGGATGTAAATGTCACCAGAAGCTTCACTGGCGGATACTCCCGAAATTTTGGTTGTTGCAGTCGCAACATCGGAAACACCAATACGCCCCAACTGCTGGGCTCCAATACTTTCGCGGATTAGTACCGCCGATTTCTGATCGAGCAACAGGGCAACTTCTGAGTCCTTACGGGCTACCGTTGTAACCACAACCTCGTCGAGGGCAACGCCTTCGCTGGCGCTCATAGGGACATTAATTTGGGTAACCTTACCCGCTTCTACGACTACCTCGGGAATTTCAACAGTTTCGTAGCCCAAATAACTAAAGACAACAGTATATGATCCGGGATCAAGACCGTCAATCTCATAAAGGCCATCAAAATCGGAAGTAGTTCCTGTAGTCGTTCCTTTAATAAGGATGTTTGCAAAGGGCAGGGGATCGTCATTATATTCACGATCTGTAATTGTCCCCGCAATGCTTCCTGTGCTCTGCCCACTTAGGGATAAACACGTCAAGGCTATAAAGCCAAAAATTAGGGTTCTCATTGAATTAGTTTAGCTATACTTAGTACCGGCGCAAAGAACGCAAGGTGTTGTAAGGTTCGGGTTAGCTGTCTTTTAAACCTTCTTTGCCTTTGTGTTAGAAAAATGTTACGGGATTAAGACAATGTTAACTGCAGGCAGCATCCGGTAGGTCAAGCCTTACAAAAGGGCTATCTTGCGGCAAATTCGAGTGAAAATGATGGAATGGGAGCAGCTGCTGTCGCTAAGACGGCAGGGCGATAAGAACAAGCGACTCAGGGTTGAACAGGATCCGACCCGCCTGGGTTTTGAAGTGGATTACGACCGCATCATCTTTTCCCATTATTTCCGGAGCTTGCAGGATAAAACTCAGGTAATTCCGCTATCGAAAACCGATTTTGTCCATACGCGCTTAACCCATAGCCTGGAAGTCAGTGTTGTTGGGCGCAGCCTGGGGAGGCTGGCCGGGACAGAACTCCTTAAAAAATATCCGGCTTTGGCCCAGACGCATGGGTATACCTTTAATGATTTCGGGGCAATAGTGGCTGCGGCTGCTTTGGCCCACGATATTGGGAACCCACCATTCGGACATAGTGGGGAAAAAGCTATCGGTTCCTTCTTTGACCACGGTCCCGGGAGACGTTTCGAAGGGCAACTAACACCTCCGGAATATGAGGACCTGGTACGTTTTGAGGGGAATGCCCACGGCTATCACTTACTTACCGCTTCCCGCGAAGGGGTGCCCGGAGGCCTGCGCCTGAGTTATGCTACCCTGGGTGCTTTTATGAAATATCCCAAGCAGTCCCTCCCTCATAAACCCGATAAACACATCGCTTCAAAAAAGTTTGGATTTTTCCAGTCGGAAGCTGGTGATTTTGAGTCGGTGGCCACGGAACTGGGGTTATTGGAGCGTAATTTTTCGGGCGCAGCCCGGGCCTGGCATCGTCATCCGCTTACCTATCTGGTGGAAGCTGCCGATGATATCTGTTACTCCATAATCGATTTTGAGGATGGTATAAACCTTGGGCTCATCTCGGAGGATTACGCCCTGGAATTCCTGATTAAGTTAGTCTCCGGTAAAATCAATTCGGAGAAATATCGCAGCATAGGGGGTAAACGGGATCGCCTGGGTTACCTGAGGGCCATTGCCATCAATTCCCTGGTGCAGGATGCAGTGCGCATTTTTATGGAAGAGGAAGAAGCCATCCTCGCAGGAAAATTTTCAGATTCCCTCCTGGACCGCAGTGCCTACAAAGCGCAACTCCGCGATATTCTGGACTTAAGTGTGGAGCGAATCTACCAGGCGCCAGAAGTCGTCGAAAAGGAAATTTCGGGCTATCGCATTCTCTCGGATATTCTCGATGTAGTAACGGGCGCCCTTACCCGCCGCCTCGAAGGAAAAAACACCGCCTACGATCGGCTGATCCTGCAAATCCTCCCGGAACCCATGGATACGGCAGTCCCGGAATCCCTTTATGAGGCCCTCATGCAAGCCTGTAGTTTTACTGCCTCCCTGTCCGATGGAGCGGCCGTGCATTTACACAACAAAATTTTAGGGAAACAGCTCTAAGGAGCCTTGAATTCCGGGTGTTTTGCCAGCCTGTTGACTTAAAACTTGTAATTGATCCCGATACCGAGCTGCTGCCGGAATTGCGTGCGGGGTGCCCCCGGGTTTATGACGGTTCCATCGTCGGCAATCACCCGGTCAAACAGGATATCGTCGTCGTAGATCAGGTGGGTGAGCAAGGTCGCATTGATGTATTCATTGACCTGAAAATTCCACTTGAGTACCCAGTCTACATCCACATTTCCGATAACCCGCAGATAATCTGCATATAGGGTAATATTATGTTCAAGGGCTATATTTTTGGCTACCTCCAGGTTCCATTTATGGGTCAGGAGGAACCCGAGTTCCGCAAAGAGATTTTCCCCTGGACTTATGATATTCCCCATGGCATCTGTTTCGGCCCTGCGGACCCCGAATGCCCCGCGGTTGGCGAGTTCCTGATCCAGCACAAAGGTGCCCTTGAAGGTAAAAGGGGAAAGGTAGAGGTTGAATTTTTTCCCTTCCGGGATATAGGAGGTACCCGCACCCAGGAATAGGTAACCGGGAGCCATAAAACGTGAAATAGGTTCGCTGCGGTCGGGGTATTTGAAACCATCGGCAAACTGGGTATTAAACTTCATTTTTACAGAATAGAACCAGTTGCTAATAGTGTCCCTGCGGTACCCGATGGTACTGCTGAACCGGATGGCGTCATCGGTTTTACGCCATTGCCTGCCCTCCTGGGCATTCCATCCAAAGCGCAGTTCCAGATCGTTGTCCCATTGGAAGTAGCGAAACTTATAATTCCGGGCAAAGTATAGCTTGCCGATGGCCGAGATGGCGTTATCACCCCCCGCGTTCCAGTTTACGAAAGCTACCTCGCTCATCTGGATGTCCAGTTCGTTTTCCCGTTCCCAGAAAGAAGGGATTCGGAAGCGTTTGATTCGCTTGAGCAAGGGTTTGGTTTCATTAAAACTGATCTTCGGCACACGCAGCGTTACCCCCCTTGGAATAATCTTGACCGGATATTGGGTAGACCGGATAATGGTTGTTTCTGAAATTGGAAGACTGTCTATATCTATTCGCAGACTATCCTGAGCGCGGACATTGCTCAGGCTAAGCAGTAGTACGCCCAGGAGCGCGTAAAGGAGCTTGTTAGCCGGCCAGATTCCGGTTTTGTGCATCAAATTAGTTGGTTTAAGGTCGTTTGAATATTATCGGGTGTGAGGTTTTGTAAGTGTCGTAATTCCGAGGTAGCCCCGTGAGGTGGGAAGGAGTCCTCAAGGCCCAAGATCGTAGTATTTCCTTTATAGCCGATGCTATTGAGAAATTCCAGAACGGCGGATCCGAAACCACCAGCCTTGCAACCATCCTCCAGGGTAACGATTTGCTCGTAATCGGCAGCAATTTCCCGGAGTAAATCTGCATCCAGGGGTTTGACGAAGCGCATGTCGTAGTGCCCAAAGGCATCCGGATCTTTAGTATCCGGAAGGATTTTGGCGATGTCCTGGCCCCAGGGGCCAAGGCTCAATACGGCAATGCGGTTGCCCGCTTTGAGCTTACGTCCCCGTCCTTTCGGGATTGCCTCAAAGGGTTGTTCCCAATCCGGATTTTGACTGGCGCCCCGCGGGTAGCGGATGGCCACTGTTCCAAAATCTTCGGCCTGTACACTATAGAGCATATTCCGCAATTCCCGATTGTCCATCGGGGCCATCAAGGTCATGTTGGGGATACATCGGAGGTAGGCGATGTCAAAAATCCCATGGTGGGTTGGACCATCGCGTCCAACCAGTCCTGCCCGATCCAGGCAGAACACCACCCGTAATTCCTGCAGGGCCACGTCGTGGATAAGCTGGTCGTAAGCGCGTTGCAGAAAAGTGGAATAGATGGCGCAGTAAGGAATCAGGCCCTCAGCAGCTAGCCCGGCAGCAAGGGTCACTGCATGTTGCTCGGCAATCCCCACGTCAAAAGCGCGATCCGGGAAAGCCTCCATCAGGTACTTGAGGGAACTGCCTGTAGGCATGGCCGGGGTTATCCCAACAATGTCGGGATTTAATGCTGCCAGCGTCACTAAGGTATGCCCGAACACATCCTGATATTTTGGGCCCATACCGGGTTCGGCATGTTTGGGAAGTAATTCGCCTGTGTGCTTATCGAACTTTCCAGGGGCATGGTAAACGACCTGATTCTCTTCGGCTTGTCTAAGTCCTTTTCCTTTGGTCGTAGTTATATGCAGGAGTTTGGGGCCTTTGCGTTCGCTGAGTTTTTGAAGGGTATTGATGAGTCCCGGTAAATCGTGACCATCCTGAGGTCCCTCGTAGTATAGATTGAGGTCTTCGAACAGATTGCCCTGCCCGTTGCCAATATCTTTAGAACCGCTGAGGTATTCTTTCAGGGCTCCTACGCTGGGATCAATTCCAATGGTATTATCATTGAGGATGATCAGGACATTGGTGTCACTCACCCCAAGGTGGTTGAGGGCTTCAAAAGCCATTCCTCCGGCAATGGAGGCATCGCCGATCACGGCAATGTGCTGGCGTGCTGTTTTTCCCTGTAAACGGGCGGCCAGGGCCATTCCTAAAATGGCCGAAATCGAGGTGGAAGCGTGCCCGGTCCCAAAAGCATCGTAAGGACTCTCCGAGCGTTTGGGAAAGCCACTGATTCCACCCAGTTGGCGATTGGTATGAAAATCTTTGCGTCTGCCGGTAAGGATTTTGTGGCCATAGGCCTGATGCCCTACATCCCAGATCAGGCGATCTTCCGGGGTATTGAAGACATAGTGCAGGGCCAGGGTAAGTTCAACAACACCCAGGCTGGCCCCTAGGTGCCCCTCCTTGGCTGCCACCACATCGATAATGAATTCACGAAGTTCCCGGGAAAGATCCACGAGCGATTCAGCGGGAAGTTTCCGAAGGTCCGAGGGATTTTCGATGCGATCTAAAAGTTTCATCTGCACAGGGCGACAAGCGGATTCCAGCGGTAAAGGTAAGGGAATATTGTATGTTTGTCCTGATGGATTTGGTTCTCGACGATCGTTATTTTATGCAGCGCGCTCTGCAGGAAGCTGAGGCGGCATACGAAAAAGATGAAGTTCCGGTAGGGGCGGTAGTAGTGGTCCGCGACCGGATAATTGCCCGGGCCCACAACCTTACCGAGCAGCTTCGGGATGTTACGGCACATGCAGAAATGCAGGCCATTACGGCCGCATCAAATTATTTGGGAGGCAAGTATTTAACGGATTGCACCTTGTACGTAACCCTGGAGCCCTGCCAGATGTGCGCCGGAGCCTTGTACTGGAGTCAGCTTTCCCGAATTGTCTATGCCGCATCGGATCCGCAACGTGGGTTCTCTGCTATGGGGGGGAGGTTGCATCCGAAGACAGCGCTCACCGCTGGTGTTATGGAGGCAGAGGCCTCGGAGATGCTCAAGCGTTTCTTTATACGCAAACGGAACTTGAATTAGCAGGCAAACAGTAGCTGCCGCTATAAACAGAAAACGCCGGGATTTACCCGGCGCCTGTACTCAAAATAAAATATATCTTAACCGATTACGTGCACGTCGGCCGCAACCATTCCTTTACGTCCTTCAGTTTCCTGATATTCTACTTTGTCTCCTTGATTGAGTTGCAACCCGTCGAGTGCGGTTGCATGAACGAAGATGTCCCTTCCGGTGTCATCGTTGGTAATGAATCCATAACCTTTGGACTCATTGAAAAATTTAACTGTACCAGTCATTTAAAAAAAATTATAAATAAATAAGAGTTGCGAAGGTAGGGAATTTCTTCCCCCCTCTTGGAATAACGCTAACAAATCGGTAAAAATTATTGATTATCAGCAGAATCGCGTTCTTTTTCCCGCATCTTCTTCAGATTTTCGTCGGTAAGCATATAGTCTTTCATCTGTTTCCCCCTGCTTTCCGAGAATAGGAATACGGGCATAGCTACCAGGAACAGCCCGATTACCCCGACACCGATAAAGCGGTGGGCCAGCTCTTTTTCGGTATCGAGCAATTGATAGCCATATGCTATAGAAGCCAGGGATCCAATAACCAGGAATAGGACCAGCCAGCGAAGTTTCTTTTTTGAGGCGTTCATTATGGAGAGGTAACTAGAATCAGCGGGTAAAGGTAATCAACTTCCGACGGTAGGCCGTAAGGAGTTTGGATTTAGAAACAAAGCCGTGATACCGGCCGTCCCTGACTACAGGGAGGTTCCAGGCTCCGCTGTCCTGAAATTTTTTCATGACCGATTTTATCGAATCCCTACCGTAGAATATCTGTTCCGGAGGGCGGATCATAAAGGATTCAACCCGGATTTTGTCATAGATATTGATGTCGAACATGAATTCGCGTATGTCGTCCAGCAACACAATGCCCAATAGCCGGTCTTCCTTGTCGATCACTGGAAATAGGTTTCGGCTCGATTTGGCCACACTCTGATGCAACATGTCCCCTAAGGTCATCTCCGGGGTAACCGCTTTGAAATTGGTTTCGATTACCTCGTCCAGATCCATCATGGTGAGTACCGCCTGATCTTTATTGTGGGTGATCAGGGCTCCGATTCGGGCGAGTTCTCGGGTATATATAGTATGGGCCATGGTATTCCGAGTAATCAGGAAGGAAATGGCCGCCGTAATCATCAAGGGCACAAACAACTCATAACCCCCGGTAATCTCTGCAATCAGGAATATAGCGGTGAGCGGGGCATGGATAACCCCGGAGATCAGTCCCGCCATCCCGATCAGGGTAAAGTTCGATTCACTGACTTCAATACCCAGGCCCAGGTTATTCAACACTTTGGCAAAGACATTGCCCAGGGCACTACCCATGACCATGGTGGGGATAAAAATCCCACCTGCACCCCCCGCGGCGAAGGTTGTCGTCATCGCAATGGCCTTGAAAAGCGTGATGCCTGAGAGCAAGGCAATGACTACCCAGATATTGTCGACGTAGGCGTCAAAAGGGGTAACGCCCAACGCCTGCCGGTGATCTCCCTCGAGCAAGTGATTGATAAAACCAAAACCTTCCCCGTATAAGGGAGGTATCAGGTATAGCATTCCGCCGATGGCCAGCCCGCCTACCAGGAGCCTGTATTTGGGACTTTTGAGTGGTTTAAAGAGTTTGAGGATCCCAAAGTACATCCGCGTAAAATACACGGAGGCAAAGGCAGTTCCCACCCCCAGGAGGATGTAATACAAACTATCTTTTACCTGAAAGGTATCCTTCAGGGCAAAATTGAAAAGGGTTTCATCCCCAAGGAAAAAGTAAGAAGTCAGGACCCCGGAAATGGAGGCCAGGAGCAAGGGAAGCATGGAGAGCATCGTCAGGTCCAGGCTGAAGACCTCCACCGCAAAAATAATGGCAGCAATAGGTGCCTGGAATATGGAGGCGATGGCTCCGGCCGAGGCACAGGCTATGAGCAGGTTGCGGTCACGCGCCCCGATATGCAGCAGGCGGCTGACGTTGGAACTGATTGCGGCACCACTGGCAACGGCAGGTCCTAAAAGCCCCACGGAACCCCCGAATCCGACGGTAAGCGGGGCGGTAACCAGAGGGGTGAGGATGCGTTTTGAAGCGATGATTCCTTTTTTACGTGATAGGGAAAACAGGATGGAAGAAACCGCGTGTTCCAGCTTCTCCTTGTGCACATATTTTACATAGAGGTACACCAGGGTAAGCCCGACTACCGGGAGGATAAAATAGAGTTCCTTGCTCAGGAAAAGCACGCCGCGATCGAGCAGGGATTGAATAAAATAAGTGGAATTCTTCAGGGTAACCGAGGCAAGCCCGGCAAGCAACCCGATCACAGCGCTCATTAATTGAATGAACGTCTTGTGGCTGATATGTTTATAGCGCCATTTTAGAAACCTGGTTAGGGCTTTGGAGGTTGGCTTGGCCATGAGATCGGTTAACTAGCTTAAAGCTAAGTAAAATTGTCGTTCGGGCGAATTTTGAATAGGATACCAGAATGTAAATGCAATGCAGCTTGGCTGGAATATTAGTTCCTGTTTTCAAATTCCGGGCAATCCAGGCGAATATCCGAATTGCTCAATTTTTTTTGCAGCAGTTTGCAATAATCTTCTTCACTTTCTTTGTCATAGAATTTACATCCGAAACAAGTCCGCTGGACGGTCAATACGCCTGTGCGATTCAGACTATAGATCAGTTCACTCAGGGTCGTGAAGAAACGGCTTAACTCCGCCTCATCTTTGTGGCCAATTAAATCCCTTAATGGATCGGCAAAATCTCCGACTTCCCGAACCAATTTTCTGCCGGAATCTGTCAATTGGAGCGTGTAGCTCCTCTGGTCTGAGGCAGAATAATCTTTATCAATAAGGCCTTTTTTATTCAAGATCTTGACAGCATCGCTGATTGTAGGCTTGGTGACATTGAACTCCTTGGCCAAATGGCTCACATTGCAAAGTTCTGCCCGATGATAGGCTACGAATAAACCGATCTGTATTTGAATGGGACTCAGCCCAACGACTTTGGCTTTTGCCCATAGTAAGGTTTTGAATACCTCGGAAATCCGCTCCAGGCCAAAGGTGATTTTACTGGCCAGATCTTCTTCTTGCATGTTGGGATTAAAGGCGCTGCTTTTCATAACAAAGTCCCGTTCATTGAACGGGACTAAGTTAGCAATCCTAATTAAATGTGCCGGGATCGGGTAGCCCATCTTTAACTTTCTTATTTCTCATTCACAGCGTAGGGAAGCGAAAGATCCCCGCTTGCAACACTAAAAACTGCGTAAACGCCAATCATGGGAAGTTGATCGTTTGAGGTATTAACCTGCATATAGGCGGTAACGCCGTCGTAATTAAAGGCGGTTTTGTTGTTCATCCGGTATTTGGGTACGACTACCTGGATAGTATGCCGCTTGCTTGCAACGGGATAGCCCGGGGAATCCATATACATGGGCATTCCTGGATTTGTGGGTGGAAGCACAACCGATTGGTCTGCTTTTTTAAACTGCTTTACCGAAAGTCCCCCGGCCACTCGTTTGTCTTCTGTGAGAACCACCCAATGAGGATGCCAAATTATACCATCGTTCCCATAGTTCTGATCACTGTTTTCATCCCAGAGTGGGGTATCGTCAAAATCGGGATGTGAGGTCAGGGCCAGGGCAACGATACCTTCTGTTGCTCCGAATCCTACATCTGTCGGACTCAGACTTGTTGGGAAGACATAGCCCAGAACAGGAGCGCCATCCAATTGACCTGCGGGCGAGGGAACGGTTTCTCCAGCATTCCCCCGGACATTGATTTCCCAAACCAATACCTCAAGATCTGTGCGGTGAACTACTTTTACGGTTTCAATGACAAAATCCTCGTTGTTGTAAGGATTATCCTGGGCACAGGAAGTTTGCAGAAATGAAAGGGCCAGGGCCAGGAAAATTTGATGTAAGTTTTTCATGATTTAAATTTCATAAAGTTAGGAATCCTAATTAATAGGGTTAAAATATTCTAGATGATAGTCAAATAATAATGCAATTATAGTAAGGAATCCTAACTAAAACAAATTTTTATGGAAAATTGTCTGCTCAGCGCTATTTAGCTTTAAAGAAGTGGATTCTTGTTACTTACCAGAGCAACACCGCACCTGAAAGTAGATTGAGTAAAGTAAGGTTAGGAACTTTAACCGAGATTAACCTTTAAGTTAAGTTCTTTAAGTTGATCCTGATCCAGACGGGCAGGGGCATCGATCATCACGTCACGGCCACTGTTGTTCTTTGGGAACGCGATGTAATCCCTGATGGATTCCTGCCCACCGAGGATGGCGACCAGACGATCCAGTCCAAAGGCAATACCGCCATGAGGTGGGGCACCATATTGGAAAGCATCCATTAAAAAGCCGAATTGTTCCCGGGCTTCTTCCTTGGTAAATCCAAGATGGCGGAACATGGTGGCTTGCATGTCTTTATCGTGAATACGGATGGAGCCTCCCCCGATTTCATTCCCATTAAGCACCAAATCATAGGCGTTGGCGCGTACTGCACCCGGGTCCGAATCCAGCAATTCGAGCTGTCCGGGTTTCGGGGCGGTAAACGGGTGGTGCATGGCGTGGTAGCGACCGGATTCTTCGTCGAATTCCAATAAGGGGAAATCTACCACCCACAGCGGGGCGAATTCGTCAGATTTTCTCAGGCCCAGGCGTCCGGCTAATTCCATGCGCAGCATATTGAGCTGGTTGCGGGTTGGGTTGGTAGGGCCAGACAGGATACAGATGAGATCTCCGGCTTTTGCCCCGGTGCGTTCGGCCCAATTCGCCAAATCATCGGCGTCGTAGAACTTATCCACAGAGGATTTGAAGGTCCCGTCCTCATTGCATTTTACATAGACCATGCCTCCAGCACCTACCTGGGGTCGCTTTACCCAATCTACCAGGGCATCAATTTCCTTTCGGGTATAGGATGCTGCTCCAGGGACAGCAATTCCAACTACCAGCTCAGCGTTGTTAAAGACATTGAATTCTTTGTGCTGCGCGATGTCGTTGAGTTCCCCGAATTCCATTCCAAAACGGATATCCGGCTTATCGGACCCAAAGCGTTTTACGGCTTCATCATAAGTCATCCTGGGAAACTCTCCCGGATCGGTGCCGTGGATAGTTTTGATCAGGTGACGGGTCAGGCCTTCAAAAGCCTGCAGCACATCTTCCTGTTCCACAAAGGCCATTTCGCAATCGATCTGGGTAAATTCGGGCTGGCGGTCGGCGCGCAGGTCTTCGTCGCGGAAGCATTTTACGATTTGAAAATACTTGTCCATTCCTCCTACCATAAGCAGCTGCTTAAATGTCTGGGGGGATTGGGGCAGCGCATAAAACTGCCCGGCATTCATGCGGCTGGGCACCACGAAGTCGCGGGCACCTTCCGGCGTAGACTTGATCAGATAGGGCGTTTCAACTTCTACGAAACCTTGCTGGCTCAGGTAGTTGCGAACCTCCAGGGCAACTTTTGCCCGGAATAATAATTTTTCTTTTACCGGGTTACGGCGAATATCCAAATAGCGGTACTTCATGCGCAATTCTTCCCCGCCATCGGTCTCCTCCTCAATGGTAAAAGGAGGGGTGGCCGCAGGGTTGAGCACCTTGAGTTCGCGAACCAGGAGTTCAATAGCACCTGTGGGTAGGTTGGGGTTTTGGGAAGCACGCTCAATTACTTCGCCTTTGGCCTGAACCACAAATTCCCGACCCAATTCCCGGGCTTGCTCCAAAAGTTCGGCGGAAGTGCGATCCTGGTCAAAGACCAGCTGGGTTATCCCATAGCGGTCCCGGAGGTCTACCCAAACCACGAATCCTTTATCCCGGGTTTTCTGTACCCAACCTGCCAGGGTTACTTCCTGGCCGATATGGCTCTCTCGTAATGCTCCACAAGTGTGCGATCGATACATAGCTGTAAAATCTGCGGCAAAGGTACATTAGAAAGGGGGAAGCTTAAAACTTATGTTTAAACTTCCCCCAGGCTTTATTTCGGTAAAATCAATTGATCTCGAACGCCACTTAAGCCGCTTGTTTGAGGCGTACCGCTTCCTCCTGGCTCTGAGGCCTGCGCTTGCGGATGGCCAGCTTAATGCGGTACGTAATGTTAAACAGCACCGGAACAATTATCAGGGTAAGGAAGGTGGCCACGATAAGTCCGAAGATCACTGTCCAGGCCAGAGGCCCCCAGAAAATCACATTGTCCCCTCCGACGTAGACCTGAGGGTCGAATCGGCCGAATAGTGTAATGAAGTTAATATTGAGACCAGTGGCCAGCGGGATCAAACCAAGTACGGTTGTGATCGCAGTTAGGATTACAGGTCGCAACCTGGCCTTTCCACCATTGATAATCGATTTGGTAACATCTTCCAGCGACAACAATTCGTCGTCGGGGATATTGAGGGCTACCTTGCGCCTGTCGATCAGGATTTGGGTATAGTCTAGCAGGACCACCCCGTTATTGACCACAATTCCGGCCAGGGCAATAATTCCCATCATGGTCATCATGATCACAAAGGGCCAGCCCGTGGCAACAAGGCCGCCAAATACCCCGATAAAACTCAGGAAAATGGCCATCATAATGATCGCTGGTTTGGAGATACCCCCGAATTGAAATACGAGGATCAGCATGATCAGTCCCAATCCGGAAAAGAAAGCGCCCATGAGGAAGGCCTGTTGTTTGGCCTGCTCCTCCAATTCCCCGGTATAGTCAATCTTAACTCCGGCAGGCAGGTCTTCGAAACTTTCCATTTCCTTCTTGATCTGGTCTACGATGATATTGGCATTCCCTCCAGGTTTAAGCCCGGAATACACCGTTACCACACGCTGTCCATTGATATGCTTGATCGCATTAAAGGAAGAGGTGTTCTTGCGGCTGGCGACGGCAGAGATCGGGATTTCCTTGATCTGCCCGGTTGCCTGGTCCCGGAAAATAATATTCTGGTTGAACAAGGCACTGGTGTTGTAGCGCAGGTCTTCATTGAAACGGACATTGATGTCATAATCCTCCCCGTCTTTTTTGAAAACCCCGGCCTTATCCCCGAAGAGGGAGCGGCGTAATTGCTGGCCCACCTGTCCTACGGAAACCCCAAGCTCACCGGCTTTCTGGCGATCGACGATAACCTGCATCCCCGGGCTGCTCTTGTTCACATCCACCTTGAGGCCTTCCATACCTTCGATGTTCTTGGTATTGATGAAGTTCCGCATGCGTTCGGCCACATTGATAAGGGTATCGTAATTCTGGCCTATCAATTCGATATTGACCGGATAACCGGCAGGAGGCCCAACGGCATCTTTCTCAACAGAAATGGTTACCCCGGGATACACTTCTGCCAGGGCATTCTGGATCCGCAGTCGAAGCTGCTCGGTATCCAGGCCATCTCGGTATTTGAATTCTTCCATGGAAAGGGTAATCTTTCCGCGGTGCGGCATATCGGCAACCTGACCCGCCTCGGTAAACGGGTTTTCGGCTCCTTTCCCCACCTGGCTTACCCCGGTGTCGACCAGCAGATTTTCCCCTGCTGAGTCCTGGTAGCGCTCGTCGTCGATCAGGGCATATACCCGCTCTTCGATATCCCGCGTCAGGGCGTTTGTTTTATCGATATCGGTTCCTTGCGGGTATTCGATATAGACGTAGATTTCCTTGGGCGTATTATCCGGGAAGAACTCGAGCTTGGTCCGCTGGCTGTCTACGGAAACCCCGAATGCCATAAAGGCGGCTACCAGTAGGAGCATGGTGCCTCCGAAGTACCAGTATACATTGCGACCGCGCAGGGCTGCCTTCAGACGTTTTTCATACCAGTTTTCCAGGCGTACCAGGCTGTTCTTCTGGAAACGGGTAGCCCAGGGCTTGAGGAAATACTTATAGGCCCAGAACATGGCGGCAACCACAATCATCAGGGTGCCCAAACCGCGTACAGGTCCGCCGACAACCACGATAAAGAGGCCGAAGCCTCCGAGGATCGCCGAAATACGGATGAGTTGTTTGCGAGTTAGCGTTTTCTCCCCGATCTCCATAAACTGGGATACCAGCATGGAGTTCATGAAGATGGCAACAAACAAAGAAGAACCCAATACTACAGAGAGGGTAATCGGGAAGTAAATCATGAACTCTCCCATAATTCCCGGCCAAAGCCCCAGAGGGACAAAAGCAGCTACCGTAGTGGCGGTGGAGATGATAATAGGGATGGCTATTTCCCCAATACCTTTTTTGGCAGCTTCTTTCCGGGACATTCCCTCTTGCTCCATGAGTCGATAAACGTTTTCCACGACCACAACCCCGTTATCTACCAGCATCCCCAGCCCCATAATGAGCCCGAATAGGATCATGGTATTCAGGGTGTATCCCAGGGAAGACAGAATCATAAAGGACATGAACATAGACATGGGAATCGCAAATCCGACAAAGAGCGCATTGCGGAACCCGAGGAAGAACATCAATACCGTTACCACGAGGATTATCCCGAAGATGATGTTGTTCACGAGGTCGTCGACCTGATTGAGGGTACTGCTGCTACTGTCATTGGCGAAAGTTACTTCCAGGTCCTCCGGCAGGTAACTCTCCTGCGCTTCAGCGACGATTTCCCGGATTTTGCTAGTTGCCTGAACTTCGTTTTTACCCGAGCGCTTTTTGATATCCAGCATCACCACGCTCTGACCCATTTCCCGGGCATAGGTGGTTTTGTCTTCTTCAGTAAAGGTAACCTGAGCGATATCTTTTAAGTAGACCGTCCCATTTTCGGATTTGACTACAAAATCGTTGAGCTCTGACGGATTTTCAATTTCCCCGGTAATACGGATGGTACGCCGCTGGCCACTGGTAATCAGGTTCCCCGCCGACATGGTCATGTTGCCATTGGCAATAGCCTGGATTACATTGTCAAAGTTTACTTTGGCGGCCATCATTTTATTGATATCGACGGCTACCTCGACTTCTTTTTCCTGGGCCCCGCGGATATCCACTTGCTTGATTTCCTCAAGGTTTTCGATTTCATCCTGCAGATATTCCGCAAACTCCTTGAGTTTTTCAACCGGATAGTCTCCTTTGAGGTTGACGTTCAGGATCGGAAAGGACTCGGCCAGGTTCAGGTCAAAAACATTGGGTTCGACCTTGGCCCCGTTGAATACGGGCCAATCTTCCCCGGCCTTTTCGGCATCGACCTCGTCTTTGACTTTCTGTTTGGCGGCTTCAACCGTGATATTCTCGTCGAATTCAACAACGATCATGGCGTAATCCTCCTGGGAAGTTGAGGTCATCTCAACGGCATTGCTGACGTTCTTGAGGCGCTCTTCCATCGGATCGGTGATGAGCCGCTCCATGTCCTCGGCGGTGTTCCCCGGATAAACCGTACTGATATAGATCTTGGTTTCAACAGCCTCGGGGAATTCCTCCCGCGGCATCGAGAAGTAAGAGGAGATCCCGATGAACAGGAAGATGCCGATCATCACATAGATTACCGATGGGTTATCTATGGCCCATGAGGACAGTCTGAACTCCTTGTTGGCGTTTTTCTTGGCTCTTTCCATGCTCTATTTTTTAGCTGTACCGTTACTGGCGAGAACTTTAACCTCCTGGTTGTCGCGCACGCTTCGGGCACCTTCCACTACAATTTTATCTCCTGGATTCAGGCCGGAAAGCACTTCTACATTATCGCCCGTAGTCCTGCCCAGGGCAATGATCGTTTTTTTGGCAACCACGATATCCTCGGATCCTTCTGCAAGGGTTGATCCATCGGAAATAGTGGTGTACACATACTGCTCCCCTGCTGCATTTTCGGAAACAACGCTTTGTGGAATCAGGATGGCATTTTCCTGGGTATAATCGTTGATTTTGGCAATGGCGGTGAGGTTGGGTTTCACTGCACCATCTTCGTTGGGAACCGGAATTTCAACGCTGAAAGATCGGTTTCCGGGCTTGATGAAATTCCCGGTCTGCCGCACCTGGCTCATGATGCTGTCTCCAAGGACCGGCAGGTAAATAATTACCTCTTTACCGGGGCGGACCGTTTGCAAATGCGTTTCCGGAACATCGACCTCTACATACATATCGGAGAGGTTAACCAACCGGAAAACAGCAACGCCGGCCGCCGGATTAACCGTACTTCCCTGGTCCTGCAGCACTTCGTCTACGATACCGCTGAAGGGTGCCCGGATGATGGACTTGGCCAACTGGGATTCGGCTTGAGCTACCTGGCTTTGCAGTGATTCGTATTGTGTTTTGGCCTGGAGGTACTGAATCTCCGAACCGATATTTTGATCCCATAGCCGCTTTTGTCGTTCAAAAGTAGTCTTGGCCAGTTCGGTTTGCGTGCGGAGCTGGGCCAGGCCACTGGCCATGCCACCATCGTCGATTCGGGCCAAAACCTGCCCTTTGCGAACCGCCTGGCCTTCCTTGACCAGTACGCGTTCCAGGGTTCCTGCCATCTCCGGGAAAAGCAGGATGTTCTGTCGGGTTTGCACCCCTCCCTGAAGTTCCAGGTAGTGACGGAATAATTGGGTTTGAACCTCCTGAGTGGTCACCAGGGGTCGGCTGGCATTGTTTTCTTTTACCGCAATCGTAGAATCCAGCAATTTCAGGGAATTGTTGAGCTCCCGCTCTTGTTCGCCGAGCTGCTTTCTTCGTTCTTTGATCGCCTCCAAATCGCCCTCGGCGATCAGATCCTGTACGGAAACGTTGGCACCATCACCGCAGGCCATAACGAGCAGCAAAGTGAGTAATCCGAAGCTTTTTAATGTTTTCATAGGATGGTGATTGATGGTATTAGGGGTTTATTATGTTTTCGAGCTCGGTCTTTTTGTTAATTACATTGACCATAGCCTGGAGGAATTCTTGTTGCGCGGTGTACAATTGTGTCTGCGCCTGTCGGAGTTCGAAACTCGTTGCAATTCCTTCCGAATATTTTACCTGGTTTTTGTTCTCGATGCGTTCGGCCAGGGCGAGGTTGCTTTTCAAGGTTTGATAGGTCTCTATGGCCAATGTGTAATCACTTCGCGAACGGGCGAGCTGCAATTCGATCTGTTGTTCGGTTTCCTGCAATTGGGTTTTTGCTTTTTCCAGGGCGATTTTCGCGCGTTGGGTTCCGGCACTGCGGCGGAGGGAACTGAAAATCGGAATGGACAGGTCAAATCCGAGAATCGAGGATTCGAAACTCTGGGTTTCATCGTCAAAATAGCTGAACGGATCGCTGAATCCGGTGCGCCCATAATTAATGAAGGCGTTTAGCGTAGGCAATGCCCGGCTTTTAGCCAGTTTGAGTTCGTAATACCGCTGTTCGTTCAGGTTTTGAATGAGCTTGAAGTCTACGTTGTTTTCCATTGTGAATTCCGCATCCAGAAGTTCAGGCCGGGTTTGTTCCTGTACCAATACATCCAGATCCTGTGTGAGTTCGGTGGGATGGTCCAGGGGCAGCCCCATCAGGACATTGAGCATCTGCAGCGTAATCTTTGTCATGCGCTGGCTGCTGCTGAGGTTATTGTACAATGTTGCGGAAGTGATGCGCAACTGTTCAGCACTTTCCTCCTCTGCCAAACCGTTTTCGAGCAACTTCTCCGTCTCGTAAAGGTTTTTATCAACTGCAGCGATGTTGCGCTCCAGGATAGCGACACTTTCACGAGCCAGCAGCACATTGCCATAAGCTTCGGTAACCGCCTTTCGCACTTCCTGCTCGGTCTTTTCCTTGTTGTTTTGACTGTATCGGAGGAAGGCCTGTGTAGCCTGGATCCCTACGATGTAGGTACCGTCAAAAATTTGCTGTCTCAAGGTAGCCGTTGCACTGGTGGTTCGCGGTGGCCCGAAAATTACAGGCACAAAGGTTCCAGGCTCACCATCGGGAAAAAATTCTCCGGGAACCAGGGAAACGGGCTGTTTAATCTGATCCTGGTAGCTGATGTCACCGGTGATCTGAGGCAAACCGCTGGCAATGGTTTCCCATTTCTGCTTTTGTGCATCGACCAGATCGCGGTTGGCATTGATTGCGCTGTAATTGTTTTCCAAGGCAAAGGCCACGGCTTCCTCCAGGCTAAAGCGGGTAGGGGTTTCCTGAGCCAGGCCCGGGGCAACTACGCCGATCAGCAACAAAAGGGTGAGTTTTATTCGCATGAGTTATTCGTAATTTGATTGTAATTCTTTGTTTGACTCGATGATGTTATTCAGGATCTTCCTTCCCTCAGGGGTTACAATCCCCCTAAGATGGTATTCCAGGTAACTGTCCATGAGTTTTGCGGCTGGAAACTTGGTCCTTGGAAACAGGTTCTCATCCTTGATACTGGTTACCCCGCTGAAATAAATCCGTGAGACAAAGCCCGCATCGAGGTTGGGCCTGAAAATACCCATCTCTATACCCCGGTTCAGGTTGGTCAGCACACAATCTTTCATTAGGTCGTATTGCAACTGGTGGAGTTTCGTATATATCTGGGGATAATATTTTTTTAGCTGAAAATCGGGGGAGGCTTTTTCGTTATTGAGGTGAAGCATTACAAAACGCTTAATCTCATAGAGTTCCTCGATCGGGTTATTACTTCTTTCACAGATCAGGTCGATACCCTGTGATATTTTATAGAAAAGGCCCACGGTGCACGCCTCGATAAGTTCTGTCTTGTTATCGAAATGCGTGTAGATTGTTTTTTTGGAGATTCCCATGGCATCGGCGAGGTCGTCCATGGTTACGCTTTTAAAGCCTAGTTCCAGGAAAAGCCGGGTAGCCGTATCGCGTATTTCTTCTTTCATAGGGGGCCAAATGTAGGGGTGGAAACTTTAAGAACAAAAAAAGTTTCCAAAGTTTAATCTTTTTTTAACTTTCCGATTACCCCCCTTTAATTTGGCCGGTCGGGGCCTTACCATCTTCATGGGAAACCTCCCCGGGTTTCCCCGGGATCAGGCCTTTGGGCGTCCATCGAATGAGCCGGGTAAGCGCCCCCATTTGATCAATTCTTTCCTCAATTGTCTTCATTGGATTCCTGCGCTTTTATCTTTTCAACATAGGCCTCAAAGGCTTTTTCGCCTTCTTCCGACCAGAATCGGTCGTAGTGTTCCCAACTGTCTTTACCCGCTTCATCGCAATTCCAACGGGAAAACCGAGCCCCTCTTTCTTTCCATTGCTTTTTCCGGCTTCGGTGTTTTCCACCTTTCTTATCGTGTCCTCCACCGCCAAAGCCAAAGACTATTTTGGCGAGGATCAGCAGTCCAAAGGCCTTCCAATAGGTCAGGGTGCCCAGTCCAAAGAGGTCCGGCATGAGCCAATTCCAGAGAAGCATAAAGAGATAGGCCACCAGGAATAGTACTGCAACGATGAGAATACCTATAAAAATCCCTTTGAAAACGGATCGAACTACCCCTTCCACCTTTCGTTCAACATGTCTTTCGTATGCCATGATTATTCAGTTTTAAATTTGTATTTGTTTTTTAATGCTGCCGACTTAGTTTTCGATTTAAAATGTGCAGCGCTCTATGTCTTCGGGACATTAAAGTCCCCGGGGAAACCCCCCATTCTGCGGCTATTTCCCTGTAGGTATAGCCCTCAAAGTCTATCGCGAGAATAATATCCCGGTATTCCGGTCGTAACGCGCCAATAGCCTTTCGCATTTCCCGAATCAATTTATCCGGATACTCTTCCGTATACTCCGGGTGCACCTGTTGGGCTAAATCTGCCAGTCGTTCCCAAAATTCTTCCTCAGGATTGGCATCCGGGTCCTTTCCGCGGCGTATGTCTACGATCCGGTTGCGAATGGCGTGATATACATAGCCGGCAATATTATTTATACGACCCAAATCGTCTGATCTGGAGAATAACCTCAAGGCCACGTCCTGAACAACATCTTCTGCCTGTTCCTCCGTGGTATTTCCAATGCGGGAACGCACAAACCCATTAAGGGCCTGGTATTCCTCCTGGAAAAACCTGCTGAGGTTTGAATAATTGTCTTCTTTGGCGGACATTGGTTGTTGGTCGTACACTACTATAGACGAAGATCTCAAATTCTATTGCATTTTTTTTTGAATAGCGCCATCCGGGTCTTGGTGAAAGGCTGCTCTTTGATGTACTTTTGAGCCATGACAGAAGCGATTGCCCGCTATCGCGAGGTTTTTGAAAAAGATCTCGCTGCCAGCCCGGCCCTGGGTCAGCCCAACGGCCTGTACGAGCCCATTGAATACATCATGAATCTAGGTGGAAAGCGCATGAGACCCATTCTTGCCCTGATGAGTGCAGATCTATATGGCGCTCCGTTAGAGCAGGCATTACCCGCCGCCCGTGCCGTGGAAATCTTCCATAACTTTTCCCTGATCCACGACGACATTATGGACCAGGCGCCTTTGAGAAGGAGCAAACCTACGGTACATCAAAAATGGGATCTCAATACCGGAATCCTTTCCGGTGACGCCATGCTGATCTATGCCTATCAGTGTCTGGAGGCATATGAACCGGAACTATTCAAACCCATGATGGCGTTGTTTTCCCGAACGGCCCGTCAGGTTTGTGAAGGACAGCAGTACGATATGGATTTTGAGAATCAGGAAGGGACTACTATCCCCGATTATCTCAAAATGATCGAATACAAGACTGCCGTGCTTTTAGGGTGCGCCCTTCAATTGGGAGCTATGGCCGCAAAGGCACCTGTGGAGGAGCAGCAGGCGCTTTACGCCTTTGGAATCTATTTGGGGATGGCCTTCCAGTTGCAGGACGATTACCTGGATGCTTTTGGGGACCCTAAATCCTTTGGAAAGCAGGTAGGAGGGGATATCATTGAGAACAAAAAGACCTTTCTGTATCTGAAGGCGATGGAGTTGGGGAGTTCTACTGTGCAGCAGGAGCTTCGCGACTTGTATTCCATCCGTCCCAAAAACCCGGAATCCAAGGTTGTCCGCGTAAAGAAACTATTTAAGCAAACCGGGGCCGATACCCAAACCCGCGCGCAGATAGTCGGTTATACCGAGGAGGCATTTCGTCAGTTGGAATACCTCGGAAAGGACAGTCCTGCGGCTGAAGCATTGCGTGAATTCGGGAATTGGCTCCTGAAAAGGGAATTCTAACTCAGTTTACCATACTCTTGAGGAGGGCTCGTATGAACGGGCCATAGGGGCAGGAATTTATCACCCGCCATTCTTCCCCCAGGTTAGATTCTTCCCCCAGGAATTTCATAATGAGTTCTGCCGATAGCTTTTTAAACATTCCGGTAAAGAGTTCGGCACCCATATGGTTGTCGCGATGCAGCACATCGAGCAGCAGACGGTCGTAATACCAGAATCGATTTTTTGGTGGAGTGGGCAGGGGCTTGTTAGCCTTGAGGGCCTCTACAATTCTGGGAACCCATTGGGAAATCCTGTAAAAGGTGTAACCGGTACTCGGTTTCGCCCATCCCCCGGCAACCCCGATATGATAAATGCGCGGGGAATTGTGTGCTGAGAAATCCGATACCGTCATAGGTATACAACCGGTTTCCTCTTCGAGGATTTCGTAATCCGCGATCCCCATTTTTTCTTTTAGATAATCCTTGAGCCCCGCCTCGTAGGCGTCCCTTTTGAGTAATTCCGCCGAAAAGAGCGTATACTCAACCAGGGCTTCGTTTTCGGAGAATGGGAGGACATACATGAATCGGGTATTGCCGAGCTGGGGCAGGTCAAAATCCATAAAAGTGGGTACGGTGGGATCGAAAACAGCATCCTCAGTTCGGATTACCCAACCCAGAAAATGCTGAAGTAATAGTGGGTGGCGATGCCCTTCTCCGGCGTAGGGTAGAATCGCAGCGGAATCAGGATCAAAGAACACGCTGGTAAAGACTTTTTTGGCCTGCAGGATTCGACCATCGGTAGTTATTCGCACTTCGGCATCGAATTCCTCGACTTTTTCTACAGCGCACTCAATCCTGTGGATGTTTGTGCAATGTTCCAACCGGGTGTCCATGGCCCGGTAGAAATCGATGGCACGAATCATTTTATAGCGGTAATCCCCCAGCGACTCACTACGATCGAGGCCCGGTCCGGCCAGGCGGATCGTATCCCATTGGCGATAGGTGAAGTTGTCGAATGCCCCTGCTCCTTTTTCCCAAAAACACCAGGTTCGGTCGTTTGACTTATTACCGTTTTTTTCCAGAAGGGCGATGGTGTGGTTTTGGAAGTAGGGGTCTTCCCCCAGGGCAACGGCGAGTTGCAATCCGGAGGCACCAGCGCCGATAATAACAATATCGTAGGAATCCATAGTAGGTCGGATGGTCTAAAAGTACAAATTCCAGAACGGATAAAAGGCCCCCGATTTTAGAGTTAGGGAATAAATATTTAGATTTGTCTAAAAATAAAATAGCAATAATCTAAAAATGCTGTTCGCCTAATGAAACAATTGTGTTTCTTTTTGCTATGCTGGACTTCGATACTGACAGCGCAAACCGGTACCACATCGCTTAACGGGCAGGTAACCGCTGATGGGGAACCGCTGGCCTTTGCCACAGTCTTCCTGCAGGGGACATCTGTAGCCACCAGTGCCGATGAAAATGGTCGCTTTGAACTGGTTCTTCCCAATGGAGAAGCCCTGCTTATTGCAAGCGCCCAGGGGTATCGGAATGAAAAGCGAAACCTGATTCTGGAAGGGAAGCCGCTGGAGGTAAATTTTGAGCTAATTGAAGATGCCCTGGGACTAGATGAAGTGGTAATTAGTGCTACCCGGAACCGCGTGGAAAGAAGAAGCGCCCCGGTGGTGGTCTCTTCAATAAAACCAAGGCTGCTAACGGCCACCCAATCGTTATCGTTGGCCGAAGGGCTGAATTTTGCCCCCGGAGTACGGGTAGAAACGAATTGTCAAAACTGCGGATTTACCCAGGTTCGCCTCAATGGACTTGACGGTGGCTATACACAGATTCTCCTCAATAGCCGACCAATTTTCACCTCCCTGCTCGGGGTTTACGGTCTGGAACAAATCCCCACCAATATCATTGAACGCGTAGAAGTGGTGCGCAGTGGCGGTTCCGCCCTATATGGATCCAATGCCATTGCCGGTACCGTGAACGTCATAACCAAAGACCCTGTTTTGAATACCTGGGAAATAGGGAGTAACCTGGCCCTGATCGACGGGGAAGCACTGGACCGGTTTATCACCTTTAATGCAGCCAACGTATCCGATGATCTCAAAAGCGGCATTACCCTTTATGGGACCTACCGCAACAGGGAAGACTACGACGCGAATGGCGATGGATTTACGGAGATCGTTGAATTGAGGAATACAACGGTTGGGGCCAAAGCGTTTTACAGGCCCAATGACCTCAGTCGCGTATCGCTTAACCTCAACGCGATTCGGGAATATCGCCGCGGAGGGGATCGTTTAAATTTGTCCCCCCAGTTTACCGATATCGCCGAGGAGTTGGATCACGACACGTTCATAGGGGGTGCTGAATACGAAGTGGACAGCAGGGACAATACCCGCAAATTCCAATTGTATACATCGGCTTCCTACACAAACCGCGATAGTTATTATGGAGGATTAGGGGGAGCGCGAACGCCTCAGGACAGCCTCCTGGCCAATAATGCCTTTGGGACAACCAAGGACCTGGCTTGGGTCAATGGGCTGCAGTATACCAAAAGATTTGAAAATGAGGACGTACTCACCGCAGGGGCAGAATTCAATTTCAATACTACTGAAGATGAGATTCCCGGATACGAACGCTTGATAGACCAACGCGTAAATTCGATCGGGGGGTATTTTCAATACGAATGGAAACCCACCGATGCATTTTCTGCCTTACTCGGGACCCGACTCGACAATGTTAGCGTAGACGGGGATTATTCCATCGGGGGAATTTCCAGGGAAGTGGACTTGAGTCAAACGGCGCTTTCCCCCAGGCTAACCCTTTCTTACCAGGTAACGGATGATATCCGACTTCGGGGAGGGTACGCGCGTGGATTCCGGGCGCCTCAGGCCTTCAATGAAGACCTGCATATTTCCAGTGTGGGTGGAGAACCGCAATTCGTAATCCTATCGGACGATCTGGATACTGAATATTCCAATGCCTTCACGGGTTCCCTGAATTTTTCAAAAAATGTCAACCTGCTGCAAATGGACTTTCTGGTGGAAGGATTTTACACTACCCTGAGAGATCCATTTACCCTGGTCAGTACTGGTGCCGTACTCGAAAATGGCTCTATCCTGGAAGAGGTTCGCAATGGGGAAGGAGCAAAAGTATTTGGATCGAACTTTGAGTTCGGGGTTTCACCCGACCCGAAATGGAGATTTCAGTTAGGGGGAACACTACAACGCACTAAATATGACGAACCTCAGATACTATTTGAAAGCGATGGTACTCCAGGGGAGACCGACATCGTGATCGATGAGTTCCTCCGGGTCCCTGATTTTTATGGCTACGTCAATACGGCCTGGATTCCGAGTAAGAAATTTAACCTCGACATAACCGGGACCTATACCGGCGAGATGACTGTCCCACTGGTGATCAGTGATACGGGCTTCCTGCAACTCAATGAAGTAGATCCTTTTTTTGATGTAAATATTAAATTGGAAACGCATTTTGATTTCAGCGATTCCTTCATGGTTACCGTCACCGGAGGGGTGACTAATCTGTTTAATAGTTATCAGGACGACTTTGATATTGGTCCGACCCGCGACTCGGACTATATATATGGACCCGATGCACCCAGAACAGTTTTTCTGGGTATTAAGTTTGGCAAATTACACTAGGAAGAAATGCTTACTAAGCACTTTAAAAAAAGTACAGGTTACCCGATGAGGAAGGGCTGCATTATCGGTATTTTTTTGATCCTGTTCGCCATACCTGTAGGTGCCCAAGAACCAGGGATTACCTGGTTGTCCTTTGAGCAATTAGAAGATTCCCTGGCGGTCAAACCCAGGAAAGTCATGATCAGCTTTTATGCGGATTGGTGCGTCTATTGTAAAAAGATGGACCGTGCCGCTTTTCGGGATCCTGAGGTAGTCGAGACCCTCACCGAGCAATATTATGCGGTTAGGATGAACGCTGAAAGCAGGGATACGATTGTTTTCGATGGCGTTAGCTATAGCAACAAGCAGTTGGGCAAGAAACGGAATTCAACCCATGAGATTCCCTTGTTGCTCGCTTCCCGGGAGAATTACCCGTTCTCCCTGCCAGCTATTGTACTCCTCGATGAGCAGTTTATGATCACTTCAAGGCATTTCGAATACCTCTCGCCGGAGCAAATGAAAAATATCCTGAAAACCCCCTAAAAATGTAATTTTGAAGACCATGACCCATTCGGAGGAAAACTATATCAAGGGGATTTACCACCTGAGCGAAGCCGGGGCTGGGTCGGTGAGCACTACAACGCTTGCAACCCATATGGAGACCAAACCTTCCTCAGTCACTGATATGATCAAGCGCCTGGCGGGTAAGGAATTGGTGAATTATAAAAAGTATCAGGGGGTTCGACTTACCGAGCAGGGGCAGCTCAAGGCGCTTCAGATAATCCGCAAGCACAGATTGTGGGAGACCTTCCTGGTCGAAAAACTCGATTTTAACTGGGACGAGGTCCATGAGGTTGCAGAGCAACTGGAGCATATAAAGAGCGACATGCTGGTAGACCGCCTGGATGCGCTGTTGGATTATCCCGATTACGATCCTCACGGCGACCCTATACCAGATAAAGACGGCGCCTTCAAAACCCGGGACAAGAAATTGCTTGCGAACCTGGGTCCGGGTAAGAGCGGGCAGTGTGTTGGGGTAGTGGATTCCTCGGCAGCCTACCTGAAGTTTCTGGATAAACACGGCATTGCGCTCGGAGATTCCATAACCGTACTGGAGCGGGAGGAATTTGATCAGTCCCTGAAGATCCGTATCGGTACCCGCAACTTTTCCGTATCGCAGCGTATCGCCTCCAACCTCTATGTAAAACCAATTGAAAACTGATGGAAGCTATAATCGATTACTTTCAACAAATTGACCCGGTATTGGCAGCACTGTATGCCACCTTATTTACCTGGGGGTTAACAGCCCTTGGAGCTGGTCTGGTTTTCTTTGTCAAGGGGACGAGCCGGGCACTGATGGACGGTATGCTGGGCTTTACCGGCGGTGTTATGGTTGCCGCCAGCTTCTGGAGCTTGTTAGCCCCGGGAATTGAAATGAGCCCGGGTGAGGGATTCGAAAAAGTTATTCCCGCCGCAGTAGGCTTTCTGCTTGGAGCCCTATTCATTTTTGGGTTGGACAAGGTTTTGCCCCACCTGCATTTGAATTTTGATAAGAGTGAGGCCGAAGGAATTGAAACCGGATGGCGCCGTACCACCTTGCTCACCCTGGCCATTACCCTGCACAATATCCCGGAGGGACTTGCAGTGGGCGTACTCTTCGGAGGGGTAGCAGCGGGCTTTGATGGGGCATCAATCGGCGGGGCGGTAGCCCTTGCCCTGGGAATCGGGCTGCAAAACTTTCCAGAGGGATTTGCCGTCGCCGTACCCTTGAGGCGCTATGGCCTGAGCCGGCGTAAAAGTTTTATGTATGGACAGGCTTCTGCTATTGTGGAACCCATCGCCGGGGTACTCGGTGCATGGGCGGTCCTGACCTTTCAGCCGATTCTACCTTATGCCCTCGCCTTTGCGGCAGGGGCCATGATCTTCGTTGTAGTGGAAGAAGTGATCCCGGAAACCCAACAAGACAAATACACCGATATCGCTACCATGGGTTTTATTGGCGGATTTATTATCATGATGACCCTGGATGTGGGTCTGGGGTAGGCAATACAGCCAGTGAACTTCCACTTGGAGAATAAAAAAACCGGCACTAAGGCCGGTTTTCTATTTTGTACTGAAGTTGATACCACATTATTCTGCGGGCTGACTCCAGGGTGGCGCTACCCCATTAGAACGGGCATAAGCAATCAGTTGTCCTTTGTGTTCCCCGGTATGTTCCAGAATAATCAACCAGGAGGAAAGTTGATTCATTTGTGCAAATCCGAGGTCTACTTCCTCCCCGAAGGATGCCGGATCTACACCTTTTAATTTTTCCTGGACAAAGTCGGCGGATTTCTGGAAGGTTTCAATAATGGCGTCCTTACCAGTAATCTGTTCCATGGTCATAATGTCTACGCCCTCTGGTGGTGGATATCCCAATTTCATGGCGATGTAATAATTGGCTGCTGCCGTGTGCAGGATTGTTTCTCCTACGGAGCGAATGCCCTCGGCTGGTCTCCAATTCATTTGTTCTTCGTCAAAAGCTCCGGCCAGGGCTACAATGTTGCCCTGTGCCTGACCCAGCATTCCCGAGATCCCGGGAATAACCACGTCGTCCTGGGCGCTAGCGCTAAAAGCGGCCAGACTCAGGATGGCTACAAGTAGTTTTTTCATCTTCGATTGTTTTTAATTGGTACGTTCTTTGTTATTTTCCTCGTGAGGCCTAACAAGTTAAGGATAATTTTTTAGGCTCTTGCTGCGTTGTTCATATCGGAGATGAAGAAAAGACATGCCTTCTGGAATTTTATACTGCTACTCAGTGTTGCGCTGTGTATTCTGGCCTTCGCCGCCCATTCCCGGAATTGGAAAAAAGTAGAAGATGGTAAACTGCAAGTCCTAAGCGGCTTTTACTATCTCGATGTGCCCCTAACGGAGGTGTATGAATTAGGCTGGCAGGAGAAAGTCCCCTACCTGCACCGCAGTCACGGATTTTCGGCAGGAGATTGGGAAAAGGGGGTCTATCGCGATTCCCTGAGGCCCGACGTAAAATCCTATGTGCTGGTCGACGATTGGAACCAGGGCAAAATTCACCTGAGCTGGGGGGATTCGCTTCAGCTCTTTTTGAATTTTCGGGATTCTCTGGAAACCCGGGCATTCTATGAAGAACTACAGCAGAAAATCAGCCTCCAATCTAATGAATAAATCCGGGCACAGGGTATTGCCCAAAACCGTAAATTTGTTTTATTCTAAACACGGCAACCATACGATGAATCGAAATCTGAACTGGCTCGTTCTAAGTATCGTTTTTCTACTTCCTTTTTTAGGGTCTTCCCAACATCGATTATCTATCCGGGTAGACGGGGTAGCTTCCTCCCAGGGCACCCTGCAGGTTGCAGTATATACCGAGGAAGAAAATTTTCTTAAGGTTCAGGGAGTATATCGTCGGGATAGCGTAAAGGCAAAATCGGGCAGTAATGAATTGGTTCTGGAAGGATTACCCCCAGGAGATTATGCAGTAGCCGTTTTTCACGATGAGAATGACAATGAGGAACTCGATACGAATTGGGTTGGAATCCCCAAAGAACCCCTGGGCTTTTCCAATTCCCGGATGAAAGCGTTTGGTCCTCCCAGTTTTGAAGATTGCCGAATCCGCCTGCAAACGGATGCCAGCGTGGTCATTCAAATGAACTAACCGACTATCCCCCTTGCTTTGTAGTAATCAGGATTACGCCATTAGCACCCTGACTCCCATAAAATGATGCTTCCGCCCCGGAAAGCGTTTTGATGGACTTTACATCTACTGCGTTCACCACATCGCGAATCCGACGATAGCTGTTTCCAATAACTTGTCCATCCAGGACATATAGCGGTTCGTTGGACTGACCAGCCTGCGCCGTATTCTGGGTCTTGATAAAGACGGGAACTCCATTTTCGACCGTCATCCCGGGAAGCCTTCGGATTCGCGTAATCAAAGGAATTACAGCACTATTGCGGTCGTCCATGGTCTCCTGGAGGTTGGCGTTTCCCCCGTTGGCACTGCTGGAACTGCCACAACCTACGGCCGGCAGGGTGAGTACTACCCCGAGAAGCAAAAAAAGGAGTTTTTTCATCGTCATCGAATTAAGTGAGTTCAAAGATATTTAATGGCACCCACAGTCGTCGTCAGCGCAGCCCGATTTGGAACTACTTGCCAGGGGTTTAGCGATGAATTTCCGAACCAGGAAATACACGGCCCCGCTGAGAATTCCAAATGCTAAAATTTCTTGCCAGTAATCGATCATCAGGACAATATTTGATAGGCGCCCAAAGCAAAAAGATACGCGATTCCCGTCATAAATACTAATTGCAGCATGGGCCAACGCCAGCTATTGGTCTCCCTTTTAACGATGGCCAGTGTACTCATACATTGCATGGCGAAGGCGTAAAAAAGTAAGAGGGAAATACCCGAAGCCAGATTAAAGAGTGGCGTATCGTCGGCTCGTCTTTCCGCCGCCATGCGATTTTTAATCGTTTCTTCCTCATCGCTCCCAACACTATAGATGGTAGCCAGGGTTCCTACAAAAACTTCCCGCGCGGCAAAGGAGGTTATCAGGGCAATTCCGAGCTTCCAGTCATAGCCCAGCGGTCGGACCAGGGGTTCGATACCTCTTCCCATTTGACCAATAAGGGAGTGTTCCAGGCGGAAGCTGGCTATTTCCTGATTGATGGCCCGTACTTCTAATTCCCGTTGAAGCAGATCCAGACTATCCTGAACATCGGTAAGCGCTACGGTACCTTCGGACTTACGCAAACCTACACGCAGGGTGCTTTGATATTCCTGAATCTTGTCCGCGATAAAGGCCTTGCTATTTTCCGAAAGACCCTCCTCGGCAATGCGCTCGGTAACGATGGAATCGGCATTCAAAAATTCCTCTGAGAACCCATGGGATCCTAAAAACCAAAGGACGATGGATATGGCCAGGATAATTTTACCAGCACCAAATACGAAGCTCTTAGTCTTCTCGATGACGGTAAATACGACATTTTTCCAAAGGGGCAGTTTATAGGTAGGCATCTCCACCACAAAGAAATTACGTGTGGGAATCTTGAGGATTCGATTTAGAATCGCTGCGGAAATCAGTGCTGCCAAAACGCCGATTAGGTACAACGACATTAGGGTTAGCGCCTGATACCCCAGTCCCATAAATCTTCCCTGAGGAATGACCAGGGAAATTATTATCAGATATACCGGAAGCCGGGCTGAGCAGGTCATAAAAGGGGTTACCAGAATAGTGATCAGCCGCTCTTTCCAACTTTCGATATTCCGTGTTGCCATGACCGCCGGGATGGCGCAGGCGGTTCCCGACATTAACGGAACTACACTTTTTCCACTGAGTCCGAAAGGTCGCATCAGGCGATCCATCAGAAAGACCACCCGGCTCATATATCCCGATTCCTCAAGCAGGGCAATGAAGAAGAAAAGGAAAGCGATTTGCGGAATAAAGATGACGATGCCCCCGATACCGGCAATTACCCCTTCGGCCAGTAGGTCCGTAAACATACCCGGGGGGAAACTGTCCTTGATCCATTCACTGGCCAGGGCAAAATGCGCATCGATAAAATCCATGGGTACTTCACTCCAATCATAAATGGCCTGGAAAATGGCCAGCAGGATAAGCAAAAAGATCAGATAGCCGTATACCTTATGCGTCAGAATTCGGTCCAGGGTTCCCCGCAGCCCTTTTGCCGCCAGCCAATCTACTGTGTAGGTGTCTTTCAGCACTGCATTGATGAACTGGTAGCGCAGGATGGTTTCCTTGTGCTGCAGGCGTTTCAGGTCGTTTTTGGACTTGATGCGAAAACTGGGATCGATTTCCGGCAACTCTTTTTGCAACCGGGTAAAATTCACATCCTGGGTAATGACCACCCACAGTTTGTACTGATCTTCTTTGGGAAACGCTTTGGCCAGCCGATCAAAATAAGGAGGATCAATTTTCGAAATATCCACGCAGGGGGAAGCGGGAATCGCGCGGTAGTTCTCGATCAGCTTTTTCAAGGCATCGATCCCGGTATTTTTCCGGGTACTTACCAATGCAATACGGGTATTCAATTTCTTTTCCAGCGCTTCCACATCCAGGCTAATCCCTTTACGGGACATTCGGTCGGCCATATTAATGACCAAAAGGGCCGGGATCTTCAAATCGCGGATCTGAGTGTAGAGCAGCAGGTTGCGCTTGAGGTTTTCGACGTCTGTAACCACGATGGCCAGATCCGGATGGTCTGGAGCATTGCGATTCAGGAGTAATTCTACGGCGACACTCTCGTCGAGGGAGGTAGTATTGAGGCTGTAGGTGCCGGGCAGGTCTGTTATGTGCGCTTTAACACCTCGGGATAATTTACAGATGCCCTGTTTCTTTTCGACAGTAATCCCGGGATAATTCCCAACCTTTTGGTTCAGGCCGGTAAGCCTGTTAAACACAGAGGTTTTACCCGTATTGGGATTCCCGATCAATGCAACTTTAATATCCTTAACCATTAGCTCGAAAGGAGTTCCAATTCAATTTTCTCGGCCATTTCCCTTCGAATGGCGATATGGGTTCCACTGACATTGATGTATAAGGGGTCTCGTAGCGGCGCAACCTGCAAAAGTTCTACTTCGTTCCCGGGTAAACACCCCAGTTCCAACAATTTTATAGGAAGGATATCGGTATCGAATTCCTGAATAATTCCTTTATCGCCACGTTTGAGATCGGCTATGGTCACCCTTAATCCTTATTTAGATTCATTATAAGCAGTGTCAAAAATAAGGGAAAAAGACGAGGGGAACCGCATTTAGTTGTTACTGAGAATCGTCTTCGGCAGCTTTGAGGATTTCAATATCCTCCAGCAAGCGATCCATCTCTTCGCGTTTGGTGCCGTCATAGGTACCACGAATGCGCTTTTTGCGATCGACCAGAATAAAGTTTTCGGTGTGGATCATGTCAAAGGGTCCACCATCTCCATCGGTCTTCACCGCCATGTAAGATTTACGTGCCAACCGGTAAATCTGCTTTTTATCGCCGGTAACCAAATTCCACTTTTCGTCCAAAACCCCTTTATCGTCGGCATATCGCCTGAGCTGTGCAACGGAATCAATTTCCGGGGTAACCGAATGGGACAACAGTAAAATATCTTTATCCCCAGCCAATTCCTCCTGTAGATAAACCATGTTTTCGGTCATGATCGGGCATATACTCGGGCAGGTGGTAAAGAAGAAATCGGCGATATAAATTTTATCGTCGTAATTGGCCTGGGTAATGGTATCCCCATTTTGGTTGATCAGGGAAAAATCGGCTACGGTGTGGTAGTTCCGGACGTGGCTAACCGCCGGATCTACTAGGGAAGGGTCAAAATCTGCAGGCTGGTAAACCGGAAGGCGTTTCTCGGGTTTCAGGGCATTGTAAAATAACGTTATGATGATGGCCGAGAGCACCAACAGCACAATACCGAGTAATTTGAATCGGGAGAAAAAGGCCCGCATAAATCGCACTTTTTGCAAAGGTAAGCAAGGGAAAGCATCGGCTCAAATACGCTCACGATTCCTCCTGCTAAATCTTTCATAAAGTCGGAGCATTCTGCAAAACTGCTTTTATAGCCGGGGGTAAAAGTGTAATTTTGTGCGTTTTAAAAACCGGAGCCATTTATGTCGCCCATTCTTATCCAAGCCCTTCAGTTCCTGCTGAGTCTTTCCCTGTTAATTGTGTTGCACGAATTGGGGCACTTTATTCCTGCTAAGGCCTTCAAGACCCGTGTAGAAAAATTCTACCTCTTTTTTGATATCAACTTCTCCCTTTTCAAAAAGAAAATCGGGGATACGGTATATGGTATTGGCTGGCTGCCTTTGGGCGGTTATGTGAAAATTGCAGGGATGATCGACGAAAGCATGGACACGGATCAGATGTCGGGTCCGCCCCAGCCCTGGGAGTTTCGGTCCAAGCCGGCCTGGCAACGTTTGATAATAATGCTCGGAGGGGTAACCGTGAATTTCCTGGTAGCGCTGGTTATTTACATTTTTGCCTCCTATGCCTTTGGGGATGCCTACATCTCAACCAAAAGCATAAAGGATGGTTATGAAGTCACTAATCCGGTCTTATTGGACCTCGGGATTCAAACCGGGGATAACCTGGTAGCCATTGACGGGCAAACATATGACAGTTTTCAGGAGCTTCGTCGAAACCTGATCACGGCCGAACAAATCACCGTGGAGCGCGACGGGCAGCAGCGTACCGTTACGCTACCCGAGGACTTTTTGGGCCAACTGAGTACGGGGGAAGACATTAGCCTTTTTGAGCTTCGTTTCCCATTTATCGTTCGCGAAGTCTCTGACAGTTCCCTGAATAAGGGGGCCGATATTCTCAAAGGCGATGTAATTCAGGCAATAGGAGGCACACCGGTCCGCTTTTTTGACCAGGTAGCCCCTATTCTGGATACGCTTAAGAATAAGAAGGTGCCGGTAACTGTACAGCGCGATGGGCAGTCCCTGGACATTCCCCTCGAGATCGATGCCGAAGGTAAATTGGGCATTTATCCCGGAGGAAGTTACAACCGGTTTGCAGAGCTTGGCTATTTCGACACCGTTATCCGGGAATACGGGTTCTGGGAGAGCTTTGGTGTTGGGATGAACAAGTTTACCAACCAGCTTTCCGGATATTGGTTGCAGCTGAAGAAGATCTTTACCCCCAGTACAGGCGCTTATAAGGGTGTCGGCGGATTCAAGGCAATCTTCGATATTTTCCCGGATTTCTGGAGTTGGCAAGGATTCTGGAGCATTACGGCCTTCCTATCCATCATGCTCGCCGTACTTAACTTACTGCCTATTCCGGCCTTAGACGGTGGCCATGTCATGTTCCTGCTCTATGAGATGATCACCGGGCGTAAACCCAGCGATAAGTTTATGGAATATGCCCAAATGGTAGGCTTCTTCCTCTTGATTGCCCTGGTGCTATTCGCCAATGGGAACGATATTTACAAGTGGCTTTTTAGGTAAATTGAGGTTTTCCTACCGGTTCTCGATTCGGTAGTTTATCGAATAAATTTCAGGTTTTCAGCACTTTGGCTTTTCTTTAGGTCTGGTTTGCATCCCCAAGTGCAAGCGCAACGAACTTAATCTAAGACCTATGAAACGGACCAAATCCGTGCTGCTGGGCCTATTGTTGGCTGCAGCGCTCCCCTTCTCTTGTTCCGATTACGGTAATGACCTTCAATATGTAAAAGAAGGCAGCATTCATGTGCTTTTTACCGATGCCCCTTATCCCACCAACTGGATTGAGTCGGCTGAGTTTACGGTGACCAAAATTGAAGCTCGTTTAAAAACCGAGGACGCGGAATCTTCGGAATCTGAAGGTTCATCCACGACAGAAGAGAATCAAGGGAGCCCGTATCAGGTACTTTTTGAAGGTTCAGAGGTTATCAATATTTCTGAACTGACGAATGGCATGACCCGATCTATGGGAGTAAGTGCCGTTCCGGCTGGAACTTATGATTTATTCCGGGTGTATGTGACTGATGCCTCCCTCACGCTAACTGACGGCAGAACCTTTGATGTTAAGGTGCCAAGTGGAAGTCAAAGCGGGGTCAAGATCTTCGTAAAACCATCGCTGGAGGTTACCGGGGAAGAAACCAATGAAGTCCTTTTTGACATGGACATAAGCAAATCCTTCGTGCTTCGCGGCAATACGCAGCGTATGGAAGGTATTAACGGCTTCATTTTTAAGCCAGTCATTCGGGTGGTAAACCTGGGATATGCCGGATCCGTAAGCGGTATGGTAACCAATGATATGGAAGAAGCTGCACCGATTGCAGGAGCCCAAGTAAGCCTTATGGCCGCCGATACAGTTTATACGACAACCTTCACGGACGACTCCGGAGGCTATAAAATAATGGGAATCGAAGCAGGGGCCTATACCATTCAAGCTTCCGCCGATGGATTCTCAGCATCAGAAACCATTAAACTACAAATTGATCAGGGCAGCGAAGTTACCCGGGATTTTGTCCTGATGCCTGAATAATTCCGGAACCGAAATTCTGCCTGATAAGATCGGAGCTCCTGCAAACACAGGGGTTCCGATTTTTAATTTTATGATCATTTCTCAATTGCGGATATTTAAAAATAAATTATATTTGCACCCGCTTTGATTGCCAAATGGCTGTCAAAAGCACCTTCCTCCTTAGCTCAGTTGGTTAGAGCATCTGACTGTTAATCAGAGGGTCCTTGGTTCGAGCCCAAGAGGGGGAGCATTCACAGGCCGGTTTTTAACCGGCCTTTTTTTATGACCTATAGCCAACGCGCCAGCTGGCCCCTTCGCTAAATCAGGCCACTTGACTTTTGGTCGGACGTTCGGCCGGCTAACCTTTTCATCCCTGTGTCAATTACCTGTTATTCAAGTTGTTGCCTGTTTTACCTTTTGTTTTTTTGTACCTTGAGAAGGAAAAAGCTACTCATGGAAAAATTAAAGGACATACTAAAGGCTGTTCTGCCCATATTATTGGCTGTTCTGGGTGTCCTGGCTATTGTTTACGGCGAGTTGGATGATTCCCCTGGATTAATGCTGATCGGATTTGTACTTATAGGAATAGCTATAGGGATAAATATCCGACTTGTCAATTGAGGTATAGTTTTATTCAAATGCGATAAGGAAATTGGCTTGTCTGATTTAGTTTAAAAAGAAAAAAACAGCAATGAACGAAACGATTAACGCCAACTTTGAGAATTTCATTGGGTTGACTGAGGGATACTCGGAGATGGCCTATCAAATGGTATCTCATGTATTGACTCTCGGATATGCAGTAATGCTGGCAGGCTTACTCTATTTTGTCCTTACCCTCCGAACTGTATCGCCCAAATACAGGATGTCTAACATCCTTTCAGGTGTAGTCATGGTCTCCGCATTTTTGTTGCTATTTGCACAAGCGGGCAATTGGACATCATCATTTCAATTTAACGCAGAAGCGGGACGCTATTTCTTGAATACGAAAGGGGATCTGTTCAACAATGGGTATCGCTACCTGAACTGGTTGATCGATGTCCCGATGCTCCTGTTCCAGATACTTTTTGTTGTATCCCTTACCAAATCGAACTTCAAATCGGTACGGAATCAATTCTGGTTCTCTGGTACGCTGATGATCCTGACAGGTTATGTGGGTCAGTTTTACGAGGTTTCCAATCCTACTGCCTTTTTTGTTTGGGGAGCGATTTCTACGGTTTTCTTCTTTCATATTCTCTGGCTAATGCGTAAAGTGATTCAGGAAGGAAAAGAAGGCATACCTAAAGAAGCTCAGAAAGTTCTCGGATCTATCTGGACCTTGTTTCTCGTTTCCTGGTTTCTGTACCCGGGAGCCTATCTGATGCCGCATTTATTAGGCCTGGAAGGAGGATTCTTCAATGAAACTGGTGTAGTTGCCCGACAAATCACCTATACCATTGCCGATGTATCCTCCAAAGTCATTTACGGCGTACTTCTGGGGAATGTGGCCATGATTTTGAGCCGCAATGAAGGATATGATTACAAAAAACTTATTTAGTCATTAGCGCTAGAAAGCGTTTTAGATAAAACCTGAAACCGAGGTGTAAAAAAGTCAGCATTGCGCTGGCTTTTTTTAATATCTATCTAGGGCTTGGGCCTAAAAGGAGTTCCCTTTTTTCAACATATTACGTCATGTGGTTCAATTATTACGCCTAAGGAAGCCAGATGTCATCATCGTCATCTTCTTTCGGATCGCCCATGCCGTAATTGCTTCCCCCTCCATATTTGGTATAACGGGTTACCAGGAATGAGATAAGAAATATGCCCAGGATAACTAATGCTCCTACGATAAGTTGTTCGTTCGTTACCTTCATTTTTCCGGATTATTCTTATTAAGGAACACTTTAAAGCTATATATAAAAAGTACCGCTAGAGTCGCGATTCCGAAATAGTGAAAAGGCGATTCAGGGGCTCCCTCGAATTCCCCTCGTATCCTGGCCAAAAAGGTCACGCCCATTACAATTCCGACGTAGTAAAAGTAAGCGAGGTGAATGCCGAGCCTCTTTATCCTTTTCATGTAAAAGGGATAGCTCACAATTGCTAAATAGGCCACAGCACCTCCAATTAGTTTATGAGGAATTATCGGGAGTTCGTTGCTGTATACCGAGGCGGACAAAAACCCAAAGTGGATGAGGTGCAGCACACAAAAAAGCATTCCCCATGTATAGGTTTTCTCTAAGGCCTGGCCACTGAATTTTTCATTAATGAAGTGATAAAACATGACTACGTATAAGCCAAAAGAAATTCGCCCGGTATAGCGAGCGGTAAGGCGAAAAGCGTCGGGCAAAGTATCGCTGGATAAAAGGAGAATAGCGAAGAGGAGGAGTTCAATAAATACTCCGATAAAGAGAAGTTGTTTGAGGCGATTGGTCATGCTTAAAAATAAGCAAATAGAACTTCCCTTTTTATTACGCTAGAAATGGCCTGTGCAAGCTCCTTAACTAGTAAATATGAGATTATGCATTCCTCGGACCAGGCAACGTATGTTTCTTTAGGATGCGTTGCTTTTCTGCCTTGGCCAGGGTTTGCTTTCGTGTCCCGTAGAGTTTTTGCAAGGCTTCTTTTCTGGTGTTTTCGGTCAGAACAATGCGCTTTGGATAGTCGTGTCCGTATTGAAATTCGTAATAGCCTTCCTCCAGGGGCGTAATTTCCCATGGGGTAATCGCCAGGTGTGAAGGTAAATTCCGGAGCTCGGGGACATATTTTTTGATGAAGTCGGCATCGGGGTCATGGGCTTGGGCATTCCGGGTAGGGTTGTACACGCGTACGGTATTGGTCCCGGTAAATCCGGCTTGCATTTGTAGCTGCCCGTAATGGATGCCCGGCTCAAAATCCAGGAATTGCCGGGCGAGCCAAGGGCCTATGGTCTTGAAATGCTGGAAGAGGTGGTGTGTGAGGAATGACGTGATCATAGCACGCATCCGGAAGTTGATATACCCGGTTTGTACCACACAGCGGACAGAAGCATCGACAAGGGGGTAACCGGTTTTGCCTTCCTGCCAGGCCTTGATATAGACTGGATTCAGCGGTTGTTCCAGCGAGAGGAACGCCCGGTTAATGGCCTCGAACTCCATTCGTGGCTCCATTTCAAATTTCTGGATAAAATGGCTTTGCCAGCGCAATCGGGACATAAAGGCATTGGCTTCCCGTTTGTAACGGGAACTCTTTTTGAATTCCTTAGCCCGTTGGAAGACTTCCCGTATCGAGAGGTTTCCCCAGGCAAAATAGGGGGAAAGCCGGCTGCAGCCTGAACGGGATAATTCCGGCTTTGAAATATAGGCTGCATAATTGGCGATTCGATGATCAAAGAAGGATTCCATCCATTTCCTCCCCTCTTGGGTTCCGCCGCGCTGGAATTCGGTTTCCGGGGTGTCTAAATCGAGAATATCCGACTGGATGATTTCCGGTAATTTCTCAAGAGGAAGGCTGGTGGCGTTCTGTAGGTTGGGATCTGCTATTGGGGCGTTCATGTAGGCATACCAACTTTTGCGCCAGTCGCTTCGGTCTTGCTTTCCGCGCAGGACCCCATTGGCCTGAAACTCTTCCCAAACTACTCCTGATTGCTTCAGGAAATCTGCGATTTCGATGTCACGCGCAAAGGTTATTTCCAAACCCGTTTCCCGGGTACTGAAAACCTTTTCCACCTGAAATTCCTGAAAGATGGATTCAAAAAAGGGAAGGGCCTCTATTTGCACTGCCGATAAGTGCAGATCGTAAGGCCCCAATTCCTCTTGTAAATCCCGAAGGCTTTCCTTTACAAATCGGAGATGGCGTTCGTCGTAATGTGGGTCGGCCCAGATGGAAGGTTCCATCAGGTATACAAGGAGCAAAGGCTTCCCATAGGCAATAGCTGCGCTCAGGGCTTCATTGTCCTGCAAACGCAGGTCTCTCTTAAACCAGAAAATGGTGATTCCCGCCAAGGAATATAGGCTTTGCGGAAAGGTTGTGGAATTTCAAAGATACGAAGCAGTTTCGCCAAAACAGCAAGAGGCGAGAGCCATCTGCGCGAATTCAATACATTTACATTCCACATAAACCAATATCCCATGCTGCGCTTGTTTCGCAAGTTTATATACACCAGATCGATCAATAGCCTTTTACGTTCGGTGGGCAAGGGTTTTGGCAAGCTGTGGCCGGAGGGGTTAAAGCTACATCCTTCGCATCAGATCCGGTTGAAGTTCGGATCGGATGTACGTTTTAAACTCGTTACGAACCAGACCAGTTACATCAGCAGGCAACTTTACTGGGAGGGCCCTGAAAATTTTGAGTATTCCGACATCTTCGAACCCTTGATTCGCAAGGTCAGGGGCTTCTGGGATATCGGAGGAAATATCGGCTATTATACGATTTTGGCTGGAGCAGCCAATCCGGATATACAGGTGGAAGTCTTTGAACCTTCCCCGGGACCTTTGGGTTATTTAAAAGAGAATATCGCCCTGAACGGATTGCAGGAACAGGTGGTAGTGCATGCCATTGCCTTGTCCGACCAGTCCGGCACCCTTGATTTTCAGGAAGTGTTCAATCCCAAATTTCCAGGGCTGCCCAACCTATCCGGAGAGCATAACCTCGGGACCAAGGAAGGGTTGAATGCTCAACGTATTCGGGTTGAAGCCAAAACGCTCGACAGTTTTCAGGAGGGTAAGGCTCCTATGGATCTGGTTAAAATAGACGTCGAAGGGGCAGAACCCATGGTACTTCGCGGGGGCATGGAGCGCATTCGCACCGAACGTCCGATAATTATCTGCGAACTGCTATTCAACCGGAATGAGACGGAAATTGAAGCGCTTATCAAACCCCTGGGGTATCAATTATACGCACATCAGGATAAAGGGCTAAGCCCGATAGAAACCCTGGTCCGCGAGACCGATAACGGGGTGCGTAATGTGTTTATGATACCTGCGGAAAAAGTTGCTATAGTCACAGAATTTCTCATTTAACCCTATTCTTATCCAAGGGATTAGAAATCCTTCTTCCGGGATTTACGCATAAAAGTCCAGAGCGGGATAACAATCCACGAAAGAAGTGCGAGGCATGAAATAAAAATACCGCTTTTTGTTCCGAGAAAGTTCTTAAAAACAGCTCCGGTATAGCCCAGCAAAGCCGAAATGTCAAGCTTAAGAAGGATCAAAATTCTGGAGAGATCGATGGGATTAAAAACAGTTGCGGATAACGAAAAATGATCCAGGGGATACTCCTCAAAAATAATCAGGGTCAATAAAAAAAGCCCGTCGTATACTACGGCCATGAACAGCCACAGTAGCACGGCATAGCCGAAACCTCTAATCCGGTTTTCGTTTCGCACTGCAATATTGAAAGCCAGACCTGTGAAAATAAATGTGAGGGCTAATCCTGAAACGATTAACGTTATAAAGTCATAAATTTCATTGCTTTGAAAAAGCCCGTAAGCAACAAAAGGAATACCCAACCCCAATAACAGACCTGATGCGAGTGTCCCTGTAATTCCCAGGTACTGCCCTAAGAATATTGCATCTCGCCTTACGGGTTGTGCTAAAAGTAGTTCTGTAAATTCTCTGGAACTATAAAAATACATGACCCCAAAAATCGTCGAGATCAGGGGAACGAGGATAATAATTAAATTCATTAGGGTAATTACGGCCTTGGACAGATCGCCGTTGAGAAATAGCAAGACAAATCCCAAAATAAGATAGAAGAGAAAGTACGCGTACGCCCACCTACTTCGGAGTAAATCGTAAAAACTGTATTTGAGTATCTTAAGCATAAAGCTCTTGCTTTGTTATGTGAGCGATAGCATGCTCCAGGTCCTGTTGCTGGGTTTTTTCCAATAATCCTTGGACTGAACCTGAGTAATAGATTTTCCCTTCGAGCAAGTAAACGATCCGATCTGAAACTTCTTCGACGAATTGCATGATATGTGTAGTAATAATCAGTGTTTTACCAGCGGCTCTTTCCTGTCGAATCAGTTCCTTTAATTTGAGCATTGCGAGGGGATCAAGGCCAGAAGTCGGTTCGTCCAGGATCACAATAGGACTGTCGAACATAAACGTAAGTACCAGATTGACCTTTTGTACCGTACCGCCTGATAGCGTACTCAACTTTTTATTTAAATAGGGCTCCAGGTTGAATATTTCGATAAGTCTTTCATCCCGACCGGGGCTCTGGCGTATATCTTTGATCATCGAGAATAACTCCTTTACCCGCAGATTTTCAGGAAAGTTCGCAATCTGCGGCAGGTAGTTTATTGCATTGCGATATTTCCACTTACCCCTTACTGCTTTGTCGTGAATGAATATTTCACCCTCATTGGGGTGGGTTAGGCCCAGGATGCACTTTATCAGCGTTGTCTTTCCAGATCCATTTGGGCCAAGTATGGCGTAAATTCCTCCTTCGGCAATATCCAATTCAATCCCGTTAAGGACTGTTTGCCTGCCAAATTTCTTTTCCAAACCTGAAACTCTGATCATTCTACTTTACGCATTAGGGGTTTAGTATCGGCAAGATTATCCGGCGTAAAAACTGGAGATACGCGCTCTGAGAAATCAATGATATCCATGAACAGGCTCCGGAGAAGGATTAAGGTCTCCGGGGTTCTGTTTACTACGTACGAAAAGAGTTTAACCGGCCGATGAGGAATGTCTCCAATCCCGTCTTTGTCCAGATCATAGCCAGAGTAATTGCTCCAGTAATTACCCTCGAACAGGTTATCGTTCATGCGACTATTGTAGGAAAGGTCAAAGGAATTGTACAAAAAATTATTGCTGCGGAAGGTATTGGAGTAGCAAGCGCCGAGTACTTTAATGGCCCAACCATTTTGAATGAATTGATTCCTTTCGTAAACAATACGATTTGAGCCTTCAATATTGATTCCCACGGTGTTCTCTTCAAAAATGTTGTCACTAATAGTAGCGTCTGTGATTTCTTTAAGTAGCATGCCGTACGAAGCCGGTCCCCAGTTTTTCGAGAAATGGTTTCCTCGCATTTCTATAAATTTTGAGAACATTACTGCAACTCCGGCACCATTGTTTTCAAAGGTGTTGTCCCCGTAAAAATTGTGATTGGAAAACATAAAATGCAGTCCATATCTCAAGTTTTTTCTGCTTTTATTAGAACGAATATGCACGGAATCTGAAAATTCAAGATAGATACCATCTCTAACGCCCTCGACGGTATTATCCTGTACATCCACATTTTTCGAGTACCAAATGTGAATGCCGTTCCCGGAATTGTATTCGTCTTTGGCCACACCTGATATCCTGTTGTTGGCTATTCTTCCGCGGCTAGATTTTTCAAGGAAAATCCCAAAGAATAATTGCTCCAATTCATTATTGGAGACATTAAAACCTTCGCTTTTTACGATCCGAATGGCTGCATGATCTGAGGTATAGCTAACACCAACATTGATGATTTTTAAGCCAATAATGCTTACGTTATCTGCTGTTATTCTGAATATTTCCCCTCTCTTCTGACCGTCGATCACCGGAGTGTCAATACCGACTATAGTTAGGGGTTTGTCGACGAATAGATTGTATTCCCTATAGGTGCCCCTTTCAACACGCAAGGTGTCACCGCTTTGGGCAAGCGCTATTCCTTCTTCGATGGTGTTAATAGCGCAATTCTGACATATGGTAAGTGTTTTCCCAGTTACATTTTGGGCCATCATTACCATTGCCATTAAGGCGCATAGTTGAAACGGTCTAGTATGAAGTCTTCTGATCACCGTTTAAAATGTGCTTGGATTTCTGTCCATGTATACAGTTGTCCTCCAAATTTCCTGCGAGCATTTTCCGCATCGGCACGAGAAGTAAAGGCAGTGAGATTTTCGCCCATTGGACTCGGTATACCCTCGCTTATTAAATAGGTAGCCAAAGGCGCATCTCGAAGCACTCCAGGAACGATGTATTCGTTCACTAGAAATTCTATCCCTGTGGTATCCTTGATGTCTGCACTGAAATTAAGCATGCACTCCACAGCGTCGAACTTGTAGATTCTTCCTTTTGCAGTCACAATTTCCGCACCGTGTTGCTTGTCTATAATGACCATACGACAAAACTTACAAGCATCAGTGGCGTAATTGATGGGTTCCGGGCCAGCGTTACAAGAAAAAAGAAGTAGGGTACCCAAACCCGCCAGTAAAGTATAGAAACCATGAAGTCGCATAGTATAAATTATTTGGCCAGGTTCAATTGAGTTGTTACAGGAGATTTGCTGGCGGAACGATATCCCAGAAATCCTGCTATAAGGTTTAGTGACATCCCCAAAAACATTAACCAGGCACCCTTAGCTGGAAATGAGGTTACATCGAAATTCAACATTTTAACATGTCCGAAAAGAGGCGGTTTATAATTGATCGGGGTACCGTCCGGGTTTGTCAATTTCATGATTGCCTTGGGGTCAAGGTTGGTTCCGTAATCGATCATCCAGGCATTGAAATCATAGATACCCAAAACTCCCAGAACAGACATTAATACGAACCAGATAAAGAACCAATGAAAAGTGAGTTTACCATAAGCCCCCAGTAATCCAAATAGGATCCCTAGAATGCTCATAAAACCAACAATTATTGGAAAGACGCTAAACTCCCACATGTCCTCGTCTTTCGGAAGCGTCCGCATACCGATATAGTGGTTCAAGCCATCGATGTTTTGTATGTCGAACTCATTGACCCCACGAATGCCATCAATATGAATATTCATTCCAAGGGGTTCGGGATATTGCGGAGCTCCCAGCATGATATTCCATAAGGGCAAGAAGTAGAGTCCGAGCAAGAGGGTCGAACCTAGCATCATCAGATAACCAGCCTTTTTCATGAATTTTAGAATTTGGAAAACAAATGTTGTTGATAAGGAAACAGGCCAAGCCTTGCAGTCGGCCTGTTTCCCAAAACAAAAGATTGGCGAATTTTAATCCCCTAGAGACCAGGATAATTCTACGTTAGAATTTGCCGGAGAAACGCGGATATAACCCTGCATTTCCTGGTGGAGCGCTGAACAAAAATCGGTACAATAAAATGGCCATACACCTACTTGTTTAGCCTCCCAAACAATGGTTTTGGTTTGGCCGGGCATTACCAGGATTTCAGAGGTGTTTGCCCCGATCATGGCAATTCCGTGTGGAACATCGAAGTCCTGTTCATGATTGGTGACATGGAAATAAACCCGATCACCTACCTTAATTCCCTCAATATTGTCGGGGGTAAAATGGCTTCGGATCGTAGACATATATATGTGAACCTCCTTACCGTCACGCTCTACGCGAGCCTCAGCTGGTGATGTAATGGCGAATGGATGGTTGTTTTCGTCAAGGCGGTATATCTTTTTAGACTTATCCCGTAATAAATCAGCAGAACATCCCGCGGCATAGTGTGGTTCGCCATGGGTTGGGAAATCGTAAAGCAATTCCATTTTCTCTCCCGATATATCGTAAATCTGTGCGGAATGTTCCATTTCCGGGCCAGTGGGTAAATAACGATCTTTGGTAATTTTATTCATCGCAACCAAATACTTCCCGTAAGGCTTACGTGAATTTCCTCCTGGAATCATCAAATGCCCTACAGAATAAAAGGTAGGTTTGCGGTCAACGACTTCCCAGCTCCCCAATTCCCACTTAACGACCTCTGAGGAGATAAAGAAGGTGGTATACGCATTTCCCTGACTATCAAATTCCGTGTGCAAGGGCCCCAGTCCGCCACTTTTGACTACCCCAGCCAGTACGTTATCGAAGTTCAGAATAGGAATACCATAGGCCTCTCCATCAAAGTCCTCATTGGTAATAGCTTCGGTCATTTTAGTGAATGAATGCACAGTAACATCGGCAGATAATTTCCCTGCACCGATAATGTATTTACCAGACGGATCAACATCGCATCCATGGGGCGATTTCGGAGTAGGTAACAAATACACCGCTCCGGGTATTTGGGTTGGATCCACGGTAACTACTTTCTTGATCATGGTGGAAGTTGCTGAATGCGTACTTTCATCATACAGGTTGTGAGCGTAATTCACGGCAACAGATTCCCCGCCGCCTTGAGCAACATATTCCTCAACTTTTTTCCAGTTTATCGCAGCGATGAAGTCTTTGTCGTTCTGTGAAGAATTTACTTCCATGAGCGTATTGGCTTCTTCTGTATTGTAAGTAGAAAAGAAGAACCATCCATGGGATTCGCCGCGTCCAGGTCGGGCCAGATCATAATTGAATCCTGGCATGATCACCTGGAAGGCTATTTCCATATGCCCTTCTTCAGGGTCCACACTTATGAATGTCAGGGCACCTTTAAAGTTACCCTTATACTCATTAATTGGCATGTCTCTCTGAGGAACAGGGACAGAAAAGCGGGTTCCCGCCACTACGTACTCGGTATTTTCGGTAATAAACGCCGAGCTATGGTTTCCTGCACTATTGGGGATTTCAATAATTTCTTCAGTTTCGAAAGTGCTCAGACTTATTCGTGCGATCCTTGGCGTGTTATTTCCGTTGGCAAAAATCCATCGACCATCTAATTCTCCATTAGTCTGTGAGATGTCAGGGTGGTGTAAATCATCCCAGGGGACGAAACCATGAGAGGTATTCAACATGGGTTGTGTCTCTTCTGAATACCCATATCCAGAAGTTGGAAATTGGGAAAAGACGGGAATTTCTTTAAACATTCGTCCCGATGGGAGACCGTAAACGGTTAAGTTCCCACTATATCCTCCGGATAAAAAAGCATAGTACTCATCCTGTTCTCCCGGGGCGATATAAACCTTTTCAGCAGCAGAGGAGGATAAGGCTCCATCTGACCCGCCACTACCCTGAGGATTACATCCCAGGAACATCAAGGCCATCCCAACCAGGCTTATTCGTATTTGGTTAAAATGTATTGTTTTCATCGTGTAATTGTTTATTTATTTCTTTTTGACCTATGATTTTTTACTACTCTTCTGACGGGAGCATGACTTTATCGACCACGTGGATGATTCCATTACTTGCAGGAATGCTTGCTACTATTTTGGCCCCTCCTACATAGACTTCGTCTTCTCGCACTTCTATCAAGACGTTTTGATCATTGGCTTGGCCTAGCTTCTTAAACTTCTTTAGGAATTCCCGATCATAGTTCCCAGGGGTTACGTGGTACTTTAAGATGTTTGCAAGGGCCTCCTTGTTTTCGGGTTTCAATAGATCTTCGACACTGCCCGCCGGTAGCTCATCAAAGGCGGCATTGGTCGGTGCAAACACCATTAAAGGACCCGCATTTACCAATGAATTCTCCAGGTCAGCAGCCTGAACGGCAGCTACCAGTGTAGTGTGATCTTCGGATTGGATGGCGATATTGAGGATGTTGGGTGCGGAGATATCGTCCTCTACAAAGGCTTGTCCCTCTTCCTTGCTAATTCCGGTAGCAGTTGTTGATTCTGAAGCGGTTTGTTTGGCATCCGACTTACAACTTAATAAAAGCAGGAATCCTGATAGTGCCAATATCAGCGCCGCTGTATTTCTTGTTTTCATAATATGATGGGTTTAGTTAATCGTACTATTCCAGGGTTCGAAAATATTCGAGGATGGCCCGTGCCTGGTCTTCGGTTAGCCCTTGATTGGACATGGGTGATCCATTAAATTCCTGTAGCAACTCTTTGGCCAAGGGGTCTTCCTTTACCATTATTTCAGGAGCTAAAATCATATTCATTACCCATTCGGGAGATCGACGCTTCAGGATTCCGTTTGGTGCGGGACCAATAAATCGCTTACCTACTTTGTGACATGCAATACACAGTTGTCCGTATAACTTTTCACCCGCTGCGGCGAGGTCGGAATCAATTTCCGGATCAAGTGAAACGGATTTAATAGGCCCAACCCCTAAAGTGTTGAGATCAATGCGCTCTGAAGGTTTTTGTTCTTCTTTAGCTGTGTCAATTTTTGCAGACTCCGTAGCTTTACGTTCTATTTTAAAGTCTTGGGTATCTTTTTCCTTCTTGTCACCACAGCTAATGCAGGTAAGACATCCTAAGATGAGGCAAAAAAGCAATTGATTTCTGATCATGATTATAGTATTTGTGACTCCAAAAATACCTTCACAAACATTTGAAAATCATGACATTTATCATAAAAAGGATAAAAAAGTCTTTTAATCTTTATAGAGCCTTTTTATTAAATGCAGATTACGATCAACTCATGATTTCGAACTCAGCGAAGTACGCTTTAAAGGCAGTGATATATCTTGCCTCCTACTCTAGCGAATCCAAAAAGGTATTAGTGCGTGATCTTTCGCATCATATTCAGGCCCCTGAACAGTATTTGGCCAAGGTTGTCCAAGAATTGACAAGACGGGGAATAATATCATCTACTCGTGGTCGTAACGGGGGTTTATTTTTAAAAGAAGATAATAGAACGCATTCGCTATTTGAAGTTGTTTCGGCGGTAGACGGAGTAGGTGATATTGAGTCTTGTGTACTGGGTTATGAGCGCTGTGATCTCAATAATCCATGTCCGCTGCATGATCTGTTAGGAATTCAAAAGAGTCAGTTTCGAAAAACCCTTGAATCTACCAAAATACGGGATATTCAGGGTTATCTGGACAGCGAAGAAGAATTGAATTTCTGAATTCCTAGTACAGGCATCCTCATTAAAAAGTTACTCAATAAAAGAACCCTGCTGATCCTGGCCATCCTCATCGTACTTTTCCTGATTTGGGCCGAGTTGGCCGTAGGGATTTTTGGCTCGCCCTGGGCTGGAAGCTAACAGGGTAAATAGTTTAGAAAATTATTTTTGTTTAGAAATAGTCTAAATAAATAGGAGCGCTTATATTTGTCGGCCTACAGGGTAATCCTTGGATACAAGTGAATTCCCTGTCCAGTAAATTAAGTAGTAACCTAAAAATATTTTTCATGTCCTCCAGAAAACAGCACTTTAGTGAAACCTTCCGAATTTTCCACCGATATCTCGGGTTTTTCCTGGCTGGAATTATGGCGGTTTATGCCATTAGCGGAATAGTGCTAACCTTTCGGAATACCGACATGATGAAGGTGGAGGAACAGGTCACTGTTGAGTTGGAGAAAGGACTGGAAGGAGAAGCCCTGGGGCGGGAATTACGCATCCGCAACTTTAAGGTAGATCGGCAGGAAGGCGCTACGCTTTATTTTGAGCAAGGGAGCTACAACAGCGAAACCGGGGTGGCCGATTATACCAAAATGAAGTATCCCTGGTTGCTCGATAAAATGAATAAACTCCACTTGATGCACTCGGGAAATCCCCTGTTCTGGCTGGCGATTTTCTTTGCTATTTCCCTGTTGTTTTTCTCGTTCTCCGCATTCTTTATGTTCCGCTTTAGCGCCCCTGTTTATAAGAAGGGATTGTATTTTGCTGCGGCCGGTTTCACCCTGGCAGTAGTCTTGGTTCTGGTCTAGCGGATTAATCAACGCATATAAAAAAAGCCGGCGCGTTTGAGCGGCCGGCTTTTTTTGTTGCTCTTTAGGTTATTTAGCTTCCTTCCTCCAGTTTTAAGAGGAAAGCGTACATCAGGGCTACTCTTCGAAAACGTTCAAACCTACCTGAAGCACCACCGTGGCCGGTGTCCATATTGGTTTCCAGAAGCAGGAGGTTGTCGTCGGTTTTGCGGTCCCGAAGCTTTGCCACCCATTTAGCCGGCTCCCAATACTGTACCTGGCTATCCCAGAATCCTGTGGTCACCAACATATTCGGATACTCCTTGGCCTCCACATTGTCGTAGGGCGAATAGGAAAGCATGTAATCGTAGTATTCTTTATTCTTGGGATTTCCCCATTCGTCAAATTCAAAAGTAGTTAGGGGGATAGACTCGTCGAGCATGGTCGTGACCACGTCTACCCAGGGAACTGCGGCAATAACGCCATTCCAGAGTTCCGGCTCCATATTTATAATGGCGCCCATCAGCAGGCCTCCAGCACTTCCGCCCATGGCATATAAATGATCCGGGGATGTATAGCCTTCGGCAACCAGGTGTTTGGCGCAGTCGATAAAATCCGTAAAGGTGTTTTTCTTGTTGAGCAGGCGACCCTGCTCATACCATTGCCTCCCCATTTCCTGTCCGCCGCGTACATGGGCCAGGGCATAGACAAAACCGCGATCCAGCAGGCTCAGGCGGCTGTTGCTGAACGAGGCATCCATTGTTGAACCATAGGATCCGTAGGCGTAAAGCAACAAGGGGGTACTTGCACCCAGTTCCAAACCTTTTCGGTACACCAGGGAAATGGGAACCTCCGTTCCATCCTCCGCTGTAGCCATCATCCGCTCGGAAACGTAATTTTCCGGATCAAAGGAGGGGTCCATAACGGGATCTTCCTTCATCAAAGTACGCTCTTTGGTACTCAGGTTGTAATCGTAGATCCGCCCCGGGGTGGTAAATGAAGAATAGCTGAAACGGAAGGTATCGGTATCGGATTCCGGGTTGGCACTAAATCCAATCCGATAGGTAGGATCGTCGAATTCGATATAGTATTCCGAATCTCCTGAACGGTCCAGCACGTGAAACTGTGAAAGCCCTTCGATGCGTTCTTCCAGGACGGAATAGTCTTTAAAATGCACCATTTGCTCAAAGAACACTTCGGGGTTGTAGGGAATGACCTCCTCCCAGTTTTCCATGGTAGTGGCACCTTCACTACAGGAAACGAGTTTGTAATTTTCCGCCTCGTGATTGGTTCGGATCATGAATTGATCCCCAATGTGGTCTACGGAGTAAAAATGATCCTTGACGCGTGGCTGGAAAATTTGCCAATCCCCATCCGGGGTGTCGGCACTGAGATAGCGGAACTCCGTTTGCTGGGCGTGGTAGGAAGCGATAAACAGGTAATCGCGGGAGCTACTCTTAAAGGCATAGATGGAATACGTATTGTCGTCCTCCTGAAAAATCAGATCATCTGAGGTTGCTGACTCGCCCAACTCGTGCTTGTAAATTTGAAAGGTCCTTAAGGTCTGGGGATCCTTTTTGGCGTAGAAGAACGTTTCATTGTCGTTGGCCCAGGTTACGCCTCCAATATTGTCGATCCGGTCTGGGAGTAGTTCCCCGGTCTCCAGATTTTTAACGTAGGCGGTATACTGCCGGCGGGAAACGGTATCTACGGTATAGGCCAAGAGGCGATTATCCTCGCTCACAGACCAATCTCCGATGGCAAAATAGGCTTTGCCCTCGGCCATGGCCGGACCATTTAGAAGGATTTCCTCTTCAGCGCCTTCCTCCAGGGATTTCCGGCAGTAAAGCGGGTACTGTCCGCCCTCTTCGTAGCGAACGTAATAACTGTAGCCATTTACCGTGTAGGGTACCGATTGATCGTCCTGGGCATAGCGCGCTACGATTTCCTCATAGATCGTATCCTGTAACGCTTTGGTCGGCGCCATTACTTCGGCCAGATAGTCGTTTTCGGCTTCCAGATAATCCAGGACTTCCTGTGTTTGGGCATCCGGGGTCTCAGCCGTTTTTTGTTCATCCGAAAGGCGCATCCAGAAGTAGTCATCGGTTCGGGTATCCCCGTGAATCTCCATGTTCTTAGCTTCTTTTCGGGCTACCGGAGCCTCGGGAAGTTTTGGTTCCTGCTTGCAGGAGGAAACCATCAAAAAGCTTAGTACCAGAGAAGGAAGTAGCAGTTTTTTCATTGTTCGTAGTTTGATTTCAGTTAGCAGGCGGAGACGATTTCCCCCTGTTTTTTAATAAGCCTGTCCAAGGTACTGAATAATTCTATTCCCTATCTTTTAACGGGGAATCCCTTAAAAGTAAATTCCCACTCCTTCTAAATTTCCATAATCATGAACCCACCCAGGAAGTACTCCCGTCGATTATTCATAGCAGGGGCCCATGCCTTTGTCCTCTTGGCTTTTGTCCAATGCAAACAATCCCCTGAACCTATGGAAAAGGCTGTCTCCGGCCTGGAAAGTTCCGTCGAAGTGGTACGGGATTCCTTTGGGTTAAACCATATTTACGCTCAGAGCGAACACGACCTGTTTTTTGCACAGGGTTATCTCGCCGCCCGTGACCGGCTTTTTCAATTCGAGATCTGGAGGCGGCAAGCTACGGGTACGGTAGCCGAAATTTTGGGGGAAAAGGAATTGAAGCGGGATATAGGAACCCGCCTTTTCAAATACCGGGGAGACCTTCGGGAAGAGTTCGATTACTACCACGAAAATGGCTATGAAATTATTACGGCCTATACGGATGGGGTCAATGCATACATACAGGAAGTTCGTGAGCATCCGGACTTGCTGCCTTTCGAGTTCGGTGTTCTGGGTATCCTGCCCGAACTCTGGACTCCGGAAGTCGTGATTTCCCGCCATCAGGGCCTGCTCGGCAACATCGAAGATGAACTGGCCATAGGCCGGGCAGTGGCTGCGATCGGCGAAGAAGCTGTCCGGGAGGTGCTCTGGTTTCATCCCAAAAGCCCCGACCTTACCCTGCACGGGAAAATTGATTCGGATGCTCTGGAAGCCGATATCCTCGAGCTTTATAATGCCTACCGGCAATCCGTAAAATTTGAGGAAGCTGACCTGGCGGTTTATAACGGCCCCTCCCTGGCCGACAGCCTTTCCCTGGGAAGCAATAACTGGGTAGTCGAGGCTTCCCGCATGGCTAATGGCCTTCCTTTTATGGCCAATGACCCGCACCGGAGGATAGCCGTACCCTCTTTACGATACATGGCGCATCTGGTTGCACCGGGCTGGGATGTCATTGGGGGTGGGGAGCCGGAAATCCCCGGAATATCTATTGGACATAACCAACACGGCGCCTGGGGACTTACTGTGTACAGTACCGATGGAGAAGATCTTATGGTTTATAAGACCAATCCGGAGGCTCCGGATGAATATTTTTATCAAGGTCAGTGGGTCGCTATGGAGGTTATTGAAGAGGAGATTCCGGTTAAGGGGAAGGACCCGGTACCGGTTTCCCTGAAATACAGCCGGCATGGCCCCGTAGTTTATCAGGATTCCGTGCGTAACCTTGCTTACGCAGTGCGATGTGCCTGGATGGAACCCGGGGGTTCGCCCTATCTGGCTTCCCTGAGAATGGATCAGGCGAGAACCTGGGAGGAATTCAGGGATGCTTGCTCCTACAGCCATATTCCGGGGGAAAACATGATCTGGGCAGATACTTCAGGGGTTATCGGCTGGCAAGCGGTAGGAATTGCCCCAATCCGCCGGAATTATTCCGGGTTGGTACCTGTACCCGGAGACGGGCGGTTTGAATGGGAAGGGTATTTGCCCATACCCCAAAAACCCCATATCGAGAATCCGGCGTCGGGATATATTGCCACAGCAAACCAAAACGTGACTCCGGAAGACTATACGCATTGGGATGCCATAGGCTTTGAATGGAGTGATCCGTTCCGGGGCGACCGTATCGAAGAAGTCCTTGAAGGGGAAGGTCCATTTTCTATGGAAGAAATGATGGCCTTGCAAGTAGATGTAACTTCTTTGCCTGCTCGCGAATTGACCCCTTATTTAATGGATCTGGAGGTAGCAGGCCAGGCGGTAGCTGCCCGGGACGTCTTGAAAACCTGGGATTATCGCCTTGAACCAAATTCCGTGGCTGCAGCCATTTATGTCAATTTTGAAAACACCCTTAGAAGATCGGCCTGGGAAGCATTCATGCCTGAAAAAGCCAAACCTTACCTTTCCAGCATACAACTGGAGCGGATTTTACAATGGATCCGGGAACCGGGTTCGCGATTTGGGAGTGTTGCTGCCCGAGACGCTTTCCTCGTTGATTGCTTCCAGCGGTCGGTGGCCGACTTATCCCAGCGCCTTGGCGCGGATATGGGCTCCTGGCAATACGGTCAGGAAAATCTGAAACACACGTTCATGGAACATCCCCTGAGTAGTTTGATTTCCCAGGAGGAAAGAACCAAAACCGACCTGGGACCACTACCAAGGGGAGGAAATGGATATACGCCGGGGTCAACAGGAAATAATTACCAGCAAACCAGCGGGGCGTCGTTTCGGATGCTGGTCCCGGTGGGCGACTGGGATCGGACCCTGGGCACGAACAGCCCGGGACAATCCGGAGATCCCGAAAGCCCCTTTTACGACAACCTCTTTGAGCCCTGGGCCGAGGACCAGTATTTCCCGATGCCTTATTCCCGGGATTCCGTCTTGAAATACGCCTATGAAAAGGAGCTGCTAATTCCCGGGAATTTGTAAATTATGAGCTAAATCAACCCGATACACCTTGAAAAATCCAACCATTATCGCCAGCATCCTGCTCCTGCTTTTCCTTGGGAGCGGCCTGTCACTAACTGCTCAAAAGAAATATTCCAATTCCGCTATCCGCAAACAAAAGGAGACGGTGGCGACAGAAGTCCAGAACCGCCACAAGAATACCCAGGTCATGGTCGATAAAATCTTCAGCTTTGCCGAACTGGGTTTTCACGAAGTGGAATCCTCAAAATACCTGACGGGTATCCTCGAAGAAGCCGGTTTCGAAATTGAATATGGAATTTCCGGGATTCCTACAGCCTGGATGGCAAGCTGGTCTAATGGACCCGGACCGGTCATTGCTCTGGGTAGCGATGTAGACTGCATTCCCAAAGCCTCCCAATACCCTGGAGTAGCCTATCACAAACCCATGGTCGAAGGGGCCCCCGGACATGGAGAAGGGCATAATTCCGGACTCCCTTTAAACATCACGGCAGCCCTGGCCGTACAGCAATCGATGAAGGATGCCAATATCGGAGGCACCCTGAAAATCTGGCCCGGGATTGCCGAGGAGCTGGTTGCCGCCAAAGCCTGGTATGTACGCGATGGCTATTTTGAAGGCATCGATATGTGCATCTTTACCCACGTAAGCAGTAATATGGCAGTGAGTTATGGACAGGCCCGCGGGACAGGTTTAATTTCCGTGGAATACTCCTTTGACGGGGAGGCCGCGCATTCTGCCGGATCGCCCTGGCGCGGACGCAGTGCGCTGGATGCCGCCGAGCTCATGAACATCGGGTGGAACTACAAACGAGAACACCTGCACCCGCTGAAGCGTTCCCATTCCATATTTACGGATGCCGGCGACCAGCCCAATGTGGTTCCGTCCAAGGCTTCGATCTGGTTTTACCTCAGGGACGTAACCTACGAAGGGATTATGGATATGTATGCGGATGCCAATAACATCGCCCAAGGGGCGGCCCTGATGACCGATACCGAATTGACCTCCAAGGTAGTGGGTGCCGCCTGGCCGCGTCACTTCAACAAGGTAATCGCCGAGAAAATGTACGACAACATCCAGGTCGTGGGCTTGCCCACCTGGTCGGAGGAGGACCAGCAACTTGCCGTAGCCGTTCAAAAAGAAGTGAATTCAAGGGACACCACAGGCCTGGCTACTGAACTGGCTCCGTTGGGCCTGCCCGTGGTCAATCCCGTTAGCGGCGGGTCTGACGATATTGGAGATGTTAGTTGGACGGTACCTACCGTTACCCTGCGTTTTCCATCCAATATCCCGGGCTTGCAAGGTCATCACTGGTCAAATGCCATCACTATGGCCACACCAATCGCCCATAAAGGCGCTACGGCCGGAGCCAAGGTAGTGGCTATGACCATGCTCGACTTTTTGATGAAACCGGAATTGGTCGACGAGGCCAAGGCCTACTTTACCGATGTCCAACAAAAGGAAACGGAATATCGTCCCATGATCACGGAGAACGATCCGCCACCCATAGAGCGGAATACGGCCATCATGGAAACCTTCCGGCCGGAACTCGAGAAGTATTACTACGACGAGACCAGATATGAGACCTATTTGGAACAGTTAGGGGTGGAATATCCTACCCTTAAGATGAAGGCGGATACCGCTGCCGGTTCAACTGGCTCCAAGGGAGAGGAATAAGCCTGCCGGGGAACCGACTATTGCAGGGGGAGTTCCATACGGAAATCGTCCATGACGAAACCTTCGCCAATGTCTGTAACCAGGGCTCCGGTATTCCGGAATCCATAGGCTTCATAGGCCTTGATGGAATTGCTGTTGTATTTGTTCACCGTCAGGCTTATCCGGGTACATCCCATTTTACGGGCCTGTTCCACCAGGAAATCCATCCCTGCGCGGCCAATGCCTTTCCCCCGGTAGTCCCTAAGCACATAGATTTTACTCAAGAACAATTCTTCGTCTCGTTTTTCAAAGGCCAGATAACCTACCGCCTGGGCGTCCCAGGTCATTAGGAAGTACTGCATGCCCCGGGCTGTTTGTTCCGCAATGGCAGCTTCGGACTGGTAACGATTGAGCATATAGGCCACCTGGTCCACGCCAATAATCGGCGTATAATGCTCGCGCCAGATCGTATGTGCCAGGGTGGCTACGGTCGTAAAATCCTGAGCGGAAGCTTCGCGAATTGCAATCATTACCTTGCTTTGAAAGAAGTCGGCTAAAGATACGGCAGCGCAGATTTACGGCCTAAAATCCCCTTAATTCCTTACTTTTAGAGGAAAGTACCAACCTATGTTTCGAAGACTACACTCGGGGTTTCGTCACACCCTGTTATTATCCCTGCTCACACTTTTCAGTTTGCCCACCCTGGCTCAGGAACTGGACAATTATTTAAAGCCAGCCAAATTCCGGAATATCGGCCCTTTTCGAGGGGGACGTTCTACAGGATCCACCGGGGTAGTCGGCGATCCGCTTACCTACTACATGGGGACAACCGGGGGCGGATTATGGAAAACCACCGATGCCGGGCAGTACTGGAAAAATATTTCCGATGGGTATTTTAAGACGGGCTCCGTGGGAACGGTCAGTGTTTCGGAGAGTCATCCGGATATTGTCTTTGTCGGTATGGGGGAACATGCCCCCCGCGGGGTTATGACCTCCTATGGCGATGGGGTCTATAAATCTACTGATGCGGGCAAGACCTGGAAGCATATGGGCCTGGAAATGACCCGACATATTTCCCGGATCATTATTCATCCTCGGAATCCGGACAAGATCTGGGTGGCAGCCCAAGGGGCCTTGCACGGTCCTTCCCGCGAACGTGGCATTTACCGCTCGGAAGACGGCGGAGAGACCTGGGAACAAGTACTTTTTGTCAACGACCTGACCGGGTGTAGCGACCTCTCCATGGATGTGCATAACCCTACTACCCTGTACGCGGCCATGTGGGAGCACCAGCGACTTCCCTGGCAGGTAGTCAGTGGGGGAGAAGGTAGCGGGCTCTACAAGTCTACAGATGGTGGAAGTACCTGGACCCTGATCCATAACGGGCTTCCCAAGGAAAAGGGTAAGATGGCCATCGCGGTAAGCCCGGCAAATTCGCAATTGGTCTATGCCCTCATCGAAAGCGATACATACAAAGAGCTTGGCGGGTTATTCGTTTCCCGGAATGCAGGAGGAAGCTGGACCCGTGTAAGCGGGGATCACCGATTGATCCAGCGGGCCTGGTACTACATTGAAATCACACCCGATCCTGTAGATGAAAACACAATTTATGTGATGAGTGCTTCCACCTACCGCTCCATAGACGGGGGAAAAAGCTGGGAGGAAATCGACACCCACCATGGAGACTATCACGATCTCTGGATAAACCCGGATAACCCAAAGAATATGGTGATCTCCGATGATGGAGGCGCAGAGATTACCTTTGACGGAGGCCAACACTGGTCGTATCAGGACAAGATGCCCACCGCCCAGTTTTACCGCGTGGCCGTGGATAGCCTCTTCCCATACAACCTATACGGGGGACAGCAGGACAACAGTTCGGTGAAGATCGCCAGTATAGGCATTGGCTCCCGGGGTATTGGCCGACAGCACTGGTCGCCTTCGGCAGGCGGGGAAAGCGCGTTTCTTGCTTTTGATCCCAAGGACCCCCAAAAAGTGATGGGGGGAAGCTACCTGGGAACCGTCAATGTTGTGAATGTAAACGCGGGAGGTGCAACCAATGTAATGATCGAACCCAGGATGTATCTCGGACTGCCGGCCCGGGAAATGAAGTACCTCTTTAACTGGAATGCGCCGATCATTAAGTCAATGCACGAACCCAATACCTATTACCACGGGGCTCAGTATTTGTTGCGAACCCGGGACGAAGGAAAATCCTGGGAAGTTGTTAGTCCGGACCTCACCCGCAACATAGACGAGAAGCAGGGAAATGGGGGTGCACCTTACACCAACGAGGCCGTTGGGGCGGAAAATTACGGTACCCTTGCCTACGTGGCCGAATCCCAGCATGAGGCCGGAACCCTATACACCGGTAGTGATGACGGACTCGTTCACATTACCCGGAACAACGGCGCCAGTTGGAACGACATTACGCCAAAGGGAATGCCCGAGTCCCTGGTCAACGCTATTGAGGTAAGCCCTCATGATCCTGCGACCGTTTATATCGCGGCTACGCGCTATAAGTTCAATGATTTTGAGCCCATGTTGTATAAAAGCACCAATTATGGGCAAAGCTGGACGCGCATCAATACGGGTATTCCTATGGGGGCGTATACCCGGGTAGTTCGGGAGGATCCCGTTCGCAAGGATTTATTGGTTGCAGGGACCGAGCTTGGGCTGTATGTATCTTTCAATGCGGGGAATACATGGGAAGCCTTAAAGGGCAACCTCCCGGTAGTCCCCATTACGGATCTGCAACTTCGTTTTTCGGATATCATCATCGCTACCCAAGGGCGCTCGTTCTGGATTTTTGATGATCTGGGCTTGTTGCGGCAGTACAAGGGGAAGGCCAATTCCCTTACCCTGTATCATCCGGAGCCTATGGTCATGCCCAACTGGGGGAGCGCTCTCAATGGAAATGGTTCTGACGGGACCCATCCGGATATGGGGGTGAACCCGGCCAGTGGCTTACCGATTTATTATGAAATTCCCGAAGGGACCGATCCGGCCAAACTGCGACTTGAAATCCGGGACGCTTCCGGAAAGCTGGTACGCACCTACAAAGCGGCCTATGAAATTGTAGCCCCCAAGTACGAGGGAGCTCCGCCACCGCCACGAGTACTTCCCGCGAATCCGGGCCTCAACCGCTTGGTTTGGGACCTGAGGCATGAGCCACTCCCGGGTGCTCCGGAGGTGTACATCGAGGGTAGCTTTTCAGGTCACCGGGCCATACCGGGTACCTATTCCCTTGCACTGATTTCAGGGAACAACAAGGTAGAAGCCGAGGCCACGCTCAATTTTAACCCGATGCTGCCTACTACTGCGGCTCAATACGAAGACTACGCGAATTTCATGGAAGCCGCCGAAGAGAATTATCGGGAAATGACGGTGATGACCAATGCCCTGAAAGAGGTAAGCGGACGACTCGATAAACTCACCCAGCACTTAAAGCAGAATCAACAGGAGGACCTGGCAACCCAGGCTGAGGTCCTTGCGCAGAAAATGGCGGATTGGGATGGGATTATGGTACAGCGTTTGGCCAAAGCCTATGACGATGTGGAGAATTATGTCAATGGATTTACAGCCCAGTACATCACCGCCATCAACCATAGTGATGCGACCATACCTGCGGTTAACGACGGGACACGGGCACGAATCGCTGAATTGAACCAGGAATGGGCAAAACACAAGGCGGCAGCGCGAGCTATAATTCATGAAGACATTCCGGAATTCAATCGCAAACTCCAGGAGGCGGGGATCGGTGTTTTGTATTTGCCCGGGAATATGTAACGCTTAGTCCGGGGCATTTTGTAAAGTGGTTCAAATTTCCTTTTTTCGGAGCAGAACACGATGCCCCCTTTGAAAATGAAATTCCCAGCTTTCGGATGTTGTTTGCTGTTGCTTTTTTTAAGCCTGCAGGCTTGTGCTACCCTGCAAACGGAAGAAGATCCCTACCAGGCTGCCTGGAACCAACGTCTTTCCGATGTTACGGATGAAAACACCCCCAAACTTTCTTTGGGGGGAACTACGCCTTCCCGGGCTATTCCCGATTCCGAGACGACTCTGGAATTTCAGGAAGCCTACTACGCCTTACCCGGGTTATCACAAATCAGCGCAACTCAGGTAAGTCCGGAATTTATGCAAACGTATCCGCGCCTGGTCAGCCGCGCTTATTTCCGGTTGATCGCGGAGGCCCTGGATGCCGATCGCGAGATTGTGGCCGCCTACCAACATTGGTATGTGGAATCCCACAAAGCAGATAATCAAAACGACCAACGGGTAAAGGATGAATTCCTTTTGGCCAAAAGGCGCTACGAAGCCCACCGGCAAATGCTGGAAGGATTGCGATCCTGGAAGTCGTTTCAGATAAATGGCTCAGATGATCTTGAATTTTTCCTGGACGAACAATTGCGCGCTTCCTTTGCCCTCTTCCAGAAAGGAGCCTCCGATCAGCGGATCGTGGATTACCTGATGACCGAGCTGGCCGACCTTTACCATAAGGAAGGCGAAAGCATGCCAAGGTCTTAATAGGCCTGTACTTCACTGTTAGTTCCTATAAAATGTAAATAAGACTTGACATTTCTATTTTTTGTTTTATATTTGTCAAGTAAACTTTACAAAAAGACAAATAATATTTACAATGAATAGTGTAACTATGGAACGAAAATCAGAACGTTTACGACGCGTACGCCTACTGGCGCTTTGGACCTTTGTTTGGACCATAAGTACGGCTTTAGTGGTATTTGGCAGCGAATTTATCTGGAATGGGACTAAGGGGCTTACCGTTTTTGCATTGGGCATTAATATCCTACTCGGGATAGGAATGATTTTAGCACATCGCAATTTCTTGGAAATCCTCGATGAGTTGGAACGAAAAATTCAGCTCGAATCTATGGCAATAACATTAGGTTTAACCCTGGTGATCGGCTTGGCCTATTCAATGTTAGACGTAACTGATGTTATTCCCTGGGATGCGGAGATAAGCTTCCTGGTCATGTTTATGGGCATTTGCTATATGCTGGCAATTTTTATGAACACCCGCCGATACCGCTAATCCTAAAAGGATATGAAAAATAATATCCGTGTTTTACGGGCCGAACGAAAATTGACGCAAGGGGAACTGGCCGATGCCATCGGGGTAAGCCGGCAAACGATCAATGCTATCGAGAAAGGTAAATTTGATCCCAGTTTGCCCACGGCCTTCCGCCTGGCAGGGGTTTTTGAAAAGAGAATCGAGGAAATATTTGAATATCACGAGGAAGGGTAGGTGAGTAAACCGTATCTTATGTACAAATTACCAACCGATGACACCCAAAAAACACCTTACGTCCATTGGCGTTGTTTTTGCCGCCCTCCTGATTTGTATTTCCCTGAACTCTTGCGGAGAGGCCACAGCCGATGCCGATTCCAAAGCTGAGGTAGGCAAGGCAGCACATTCGGATGCCCTCCCTGCCACCCAAACCACAAATACCCGAACTCCGGAAGCCATACTCGATTCCCTGGGATTGGAACTTCCTGTAATTTCTGCACCTGTAGCCAACTATGTCAATGCCGTGCGCACCGGTAACCTGATATTCCTGGCGGGTAAAGGCCCGCGAAAGGCAGATGGCACCTACATTACCGGGAAGGTCGGTGAGGACTTAACGGTAGAAGAGGGCTATGAAGCTGCCCGAATTGTAGCGTTGAATCAACTGGCCGTGCTCAAAGCCGAATTGGGGGAGCTTTCCCGAATAAAACGGGTTGTCAAAGTGCTGGGGATGGTAAATTGCAGCCCGGATTTTGGCAATCAGCCCGAAGTGGTCAATGGCTTTTCAGATCTCCTGGTCGAAGTCCTTGGAGAACGCGGTAAGCACGCCCGGGCCGCTGTGGGTATGGGCTCCTTGCCCCGTGGAATTGCGGTAGAAGTAGAATTGGTAGTAGAGGTAGAATAGATGCTTCGATTTTTCAGACGGATCCGCCAGAACCTTTTGCAGGAGAACAAATTTTCAAAATACCTGCTCTACGCCCTGGGCGAAATTCTACTCGTGGTCATCGGGATCCTGATTGCCTTGCAAATCAATAATTGGAACGAGGAGCGAAAGGCCCGGGACGATGAAAAGGCCACCATCCGAAGCTTAAAACTCGAGTTTGAAAAGAACCTGACAGATTTAGGTGCCAGTATCGAAAACGTCAGGGATATTAAAGCAGCCGGGGAGCTCTTACTGCAGCATACCGGACCGGGGTATACGGATGGGGACATCAATGCAGACAGTCTGATTTCTTTTACCCAACGCATGGTCGTTTGGGATCCCAGCCTCTACACCTTGAGCAGCATCAAGAATTCAGGGCAGCTCGCCACGCTATCCAATGAGGAGCTCAAACTAAAGCTCATTGAGTGGGAGAGTTTCTATGCCAATCTGGTGGATTGGTGCGATTTTTACGTCGATGGGGGAGAAAAGTATTTCCAATATTTGGAAGAGAACAGCATAGGCCGAAACTTTACGGCTATGCGGGGTGCCCGCTATGGAAATTCCAGTTTTCCTGGTACCAACGAGGCCCTGCTACGTGAAATTTCTTTTGAAAATAAACTTGTTGGGCGGGTTACCGTGAACCGCTTCCTGATGGAATTCTACGAGGAAGCAGCTACCCGGATCGAAGCTATCATCGAACTTTGTCAGCAGTATGAGGAGTAGGCCTATATTTCGACTTGCGGCGCTGATAGCGCTTTTATTTTCCGAACTATTTTTTGGACAAATGCTTTATGGAAATATTTCTCCTGGCTTTATGATTTTACAGGATACTACAAGTTTTATTCAGACGGTCCATATCAATGATGGACATATCGACACCATTGCAACATTTGACAAACATTTTGAGGCTCCCAATTGGCACCCGGACAATTATTTAATTATCAATAGTAAGGGCAAACTGTACACACTCGATCTAACGAGTAATAAACTAGATGTACTGGATTCCGGTTTTGCCGATCGGAATAATAATGATCACGTTATTTCACCAGATTTGAAATGGCTGGGAATAAGCCATTATGTAAAGGACTCTGCATCACAAGAGGGGCGCGGTCAATCGGTAATATTTAAGATGCCTATAACCGGGGGGACCCCGCAACGGATAACACAAGAATCTAATTCTTTCTTACACGGATGGAAACCCGATGGCTCTGCAGTCATTTATACCGGTAAGCGTGGGGACAACTTTGATATTTACGCTATTGATAGTAATGGTGGAAAAGAGATACGTCTCACGACTACCGAAGGTCTGGATGATGGTCCTGAGTATTCTCCAGATGGAAAATACGTATACTTCAATTCTTTTCGAACGGGTAAAATGCAAATCTGGAGGATGCAGGCCAATGGCTCTAATCCCGAGCAAATGACCTTTGATCAGTATTCTAATTGGTTCCCACATGTATCCCCGGATGGGAAGTGGATTGTCTACATTTCATATGTGGAGGATCAGGGTCAGGCACATCCATTTGGTAAACAGGTAAAACTCCGTTTAATGGATTTGGAGACTCGGGAAATCCGTGATTTGACTCCTGTATTTTTTGGAGGGCAAGGTTCCATTAACGTACCGTCCTGGAGTCCGGATAGTCGTCAGGTAGCTTTTGTGAGTTATTCGGTAAACTAAGGGGCCAGACTAATTACCCACTTTGGAGTTTTACGGCTGGTTTAAAAATCCAGCACTATTCCTATACTTGGGATTACCTGATTGTTCTCTGCGGTAATCGGAACCAGACTACGCGGGTTGACGATGTTTCCGTTGGTATCGCGATTTAAGCCATATTCGGTTGGTTGGGGGATGTTTTGGGCAAGGATATTCTGGGCTTCGAAAAATATATTGAGGGCAAGCTTCTCAAAATTCCACTTCTTGTCGATCCGGATATCGAGCTGGCTGAATATGTCCAGGTTTTCTTCCCCCAACCGGGTATAGTCCAGGATAACTTCCGGATAACTATCCAGTGTTGCCTCCAAATCTGTCGGGACAAATGGGGTTGGCCCTGCGAACCGGTATCTAGCACTAAACTCCCAATTGCGATTGAATTTATAGCCGCCTGTGAAAGATATTAAATGGCGGCTGTCCCAAACGGAGGGAAGGAACTCCTCTGTATCAAACCCTGTGAATTCACTGAAGAACCAGGTGTAGGCCAGGATACCGTAAAAGTTGTTGGTGAGCTTCTGTTGAAACTGCAATTCTGCCCCGTAACTGCGACCCCTGCCGACAGTTTCAATTTCTTCACTTCCCAAAATTTCAAAATCTGCCCCCTTATTGGCCAGGGAGACCTGGTCGGCCACGGAAACAGGATAATCAGCATATCGTTTATAAAAGCCTTCGAGGGAAATGGTTGAAGAGGGACCGAAATAGTGTTGCAATCCCAGTACGAAATGGTCGCTACGGGTATACTGACTGTTTTCATTGAGTAAACCGCCTGCGTTATCACGGAAGCCCAAAATGGTATAGGGGGGTAGTTTGAAATAGCGACCCACCGATGCATTTATGCGCCAATCTTTCTGAAATTCATAGGAAAGTGAGAATCGGGGGGAGAACGTTGAAAGAAGATTATCTTCCGTGGTAAAGGTGTCATCGTCCAATCTAAAACCGAAAGAAAGATCGAGCTTGTTGTCTATAAATGACTTAGTAATATTTGAAAAGAGCCCGTATTTGAAAAAGTCGATTTGGGTATCAAATGCCAGTTGCCGGTTTTGGTCAATAGTAGTATTCTCATAGTCGGAATATTGGAAATTGAAACCGGAGGATAACTTCCAACCGTCAAAAAAGTTGGTCATGGCATATCGAAGTTTTGTTTCCGATTCCCGGGCATCGTTGCGGAAAACAATCCCCACTTCATTTTCAGGATCTTCGTAGCGGGTAAAATCGTTAATCAGGGTATTGTTGCTCAAGGTGGTTTCCATAAACCCGTTCCCATTTTTGAACCGGTTCTTCCAGGTAATCCCTATGGCATTCGTGCGCTGAGCTATAAAGGGAGCTTGTTCCAGAGCCGCTTGCTGCTCCGGGTCAAATTCTTCAGGCGCTTCCACAGAAAAATCATCAATAGATCCCACACCGATCAGGCTTATGTCATTGTAGGCATCCAGGGTGTGGTTCACCTTGTATTGGTAGTCCCAATAGTTCGGCCGGAAGGGCAAACCGATTACTTCGAACAAAAATTGCAGGTAACTCCTGCGAACCGATACCAAATAAGTGGTAGCGGATTCTTCCTTTCCTTTTCTGAGTAAAGGACCCTCCAGGGTAAGGGCCGCTTCGCTGGCACTAACCCGGAAGTTTCCGGTAAAATCGCGACTATTTCCGGTGCGCTGGCTGAATTGCAAAACGCCAGAAAGCGGGTTGTCATATTGCGCACCAAATGCCGAGGTGGAGAGGGTTACGTTGTCTATAAAAGATACATTGATTAGCCCTACTGGTCCTCCAGCGCTTCCCTGGGTGGCAAAATGATTGATATTGGGAATTTCCATGCCGTCCAGGTAGTACACGGTTTCGTTCGGCGCTCCCCCACGAATAATCAGATCATTCCGAAATCCACCAATCGATGGTGACACTCCTGGTAAGGTCTGAGCTACTTGAACCACGTCGTTGTTGCTCCCCGGATAGGTGGCTATCTCCACGGCGGAAAGGGATTGGGTAGACAATGGAGTCTCCTTGGGACGGCTTATCACATTTGCATTCGAAACGACCACTTCATCGAGTTGCTGCGCCGATTCCACCAGGACAAAATTAAAGTCCGGCGTACCCACCGAGCGAACGAGAATATTGTATTTGGTCTGCGTTTCGTAGCCCAGATAACTGGCAATCAGGTTATATGATCCCGGACTAATACCTGTAATGGTATACTTCCCATCGAAGTCGGTCTGGGATCCCTTATCCGTTCCTTCAAGATAAACAGAGGCGCCAATAATAGGTTCTCCTGAGGGATCAGTGACTACCCCGAATATTTCGGTGTTTACCTGGGCATTTACAGTATGCGAACAAAGAATAATCAGCAGAGTAGGTAAGAAGAAGCCGAACAGTGATTTCATAGCAAGAAGATCGTAGCAATTAGTAATCAAAGATATTGTTTAACAAAAAGGTTAAAAAGTTAAACAATTCAAAAATCGGAGTATTGTTACTAAAGGACTATTACGTTTCCTGCAAGAGCTCTCAAGATTCTTGCGAGAGCCGTTTCTGATATTGCGAAGGGGTCACAGCCGTTTTTTCTTAAAAATATTGCCAAAATAGGAACTACTACAGGCTTTATTTCCGGTAGCATAGGAGGAGGCTAATGTCGTAAAAGAGGTGGACAGCATCATTACGACGAACAGCACAATCATGTCGGTTTCCATTTCCTTGTACAACGCCCAGGATATTAGGAGCACCCAGGCCAAAAGAATTCCGAAACTTACTCCTATTAAGGTTTTTCTACTGTTTTTCTTCTTCATGAGATTGCATTTAATATTTCTAGTTGTTCCTTAACGAACTTTTTCGAGTTGTGGTAATGAGGAGTAAAGTATCGGTTGGCTTTGGTAAATAATCGCGTCCTGGAAAACAGGTATACCGCAACAGTACCAATCCCAAAGATGATCAACACGGGCCATTTTTCGATTAATTTGGCGAAATTCCATCCTTGCACCCCAAGTCCCAGGAAGCTTCCACCTAAATAGGCCACGGTGAGGATAACCGAGAAATTCCGGCACTGGAATCGGTTCACGGTTTCATCAAAAGCGAGGGTTTCCTCTAGCACTTGCTTAATATTGTTTTCTAATCTGGGCTCAGGATTGGCCTGCAAGGCTAAAAGCACGGATAGAAATACAAAGAGATAACACCCGCAGATCAGCAAACAGGCCAGCAGGGTAAGTTCGTTGGGCAAAAGCAGGTATATCAGGCCAAAAGCCAAAAAGAATAGCCCGTTTAACCACAAGGACCGCTTGCCATTGGCGAGAACGCGTTTAACAGGGGCCTTGGTTTTTTCACGAATGGCAGTGATGAGTTCGGCGTCATCGTAGCTCAGTTGAGAGTCGGACCAATTCTGGCTTTCAAGCAATTTCTTTAACTCCATAATCTTCAAGTTTTTTGCGTAATCGGTGAATTTTGACTCGCGTATTCCCAGGAGAAATACCCAGCACCTCTGAAATTTCCTGCTGGTCATATCCTTCTATGAGCAACATCACAATGGATTTTTCGATGGGCTGCAAGAGGCCCATGATATAGGCCAGTAATTCCTTGCCTTCCAATGATCCGGATTGTGGGGTAGACAATTCGGTGTGTTCTGTGTCCCAGCTTTTGGTTCGCTCTTTTTTACGAAGGCGCATGAACGAAACATTGAGGCCAATGCGATAGAGCCAGGTCGAGAACTTTGCCCGATTTTCAAATTTCGGATACGACTTCCACGCTGCTGCCAGTATCTCCTGCCTCAGGTCTTTGCGTTCTTCCAAACTATCGGCATAGAGGTAGAGGATCTTATTGATCATTCCCTTATGCTCCTGGATTTTGGCTATGAACTCGTCTTGGTTGGCCATTGCTCTGCTGGTAAATAACACGGGGTAGGTTGCACCACTCAGCCGATTTGTTACAAGGTGCTAAAAAATAAAACGTCAGGAGCTATCCGGGGACGACTCCTAACGTTTATAAGCATGATTCAGCGGCTTGCTTAAGCCATTGGTAGAGCTGTTGTTACCGGCTTACCGGTTTTTAGCTCATTAAAACCGCACACTGATTCGACCGCGGGCAAAGAATGGGCTTCCCGGGGTAAAGTGAATTTCCTCTATCCCTGCTGCAGGCTCTCCCGGTAAACGGCTCAAGGTTGCAAACTGGGTTTCGTTCCACTCGGTATCGAAGAGGTTTTCTACAATAATCCCAAAACTCCAGGCACCGACGGTGTACTGTACATTGAGATCTGTGACAAAATATCCTTCGGCCACAATGGAGTTGTCTTCATTGGCCGGGCGATCTGCGATATACCGGGCATTGATACTTCCGGAGATAGGACCATTGTTGGTATAATTCAATCCACCTGTCCAGGTGAGGTCCGGGGCAAGTGGAATAAAATCCGCTCCATCCGGTTCTTCGGTACTTCGGGCATAGGTATAGGTTATATCCGTGTTAAAGAATAGTTGGTCAGTTATCTGCTGGCGAACACCTGCCTCAACACCCATCCTCCGGGTTTTCCCGCTGGGCTCCACAATGGCTTCGTCTCCAACATAAACGAATTCCTGTTCGAGGAAGAGCGTCCAGAGCGTCAGGTTAAAAACGGTTCTGCGAAAGGGTTTGCTGATTATTCCCAGGTCTGCCCCCAGGGCACCGGGAAGGATTTGCCGGCCGTTATTGGCAACCACCACCCGGGTGTCGTTGGAGTGGAAGCCATACCCGGATTTCAGGAAGATTTGCGTATCCGGATTCGCCGCGTAAATCATATTAAACTTTGGACCCAGGAACATTTTGGATTCGCTCAGACTGGTGTAATTCTCCGGGAGTCGGTCCCGATAGTCAAATCGGAAATAATCCATGCGCAAACCAGGGATAAAGGTCCAGTCGCCTTTCTTATAGGTCCAATTGGTATAGGCGAAAAAGTTGAGTTCGTCGATGTCACCGTCCGCCAAACGTTCCAGGGTTTCCGTTCGGTTTGCGGTCCGGGATAATTCCACATCATTGACATCGTCATAACGGAATCCAACCCCAAGGTCGTATTGCAACTGGTCGTTGTGATCGTCCAGGTGGAAGCTATGATTGTACACGGATTCCATACCCAGCAGCGTACGTTGTTCGTGCTGCCGAATTTGATCCCCATCTACCGGGTTATTCAGGAGGAAGGTAAAATTCGAAAAGAGCTCAAAGCCATAGGTACTCAGGAAGGCGTTGGTGGTTACCCGGTTATGCTCATCGAGTTGAATGCGGTGGTTCGCCCAGATGTTAGAGCGGGAAGTATTTCCCCCTTCGGTGCTGTCAATAGCGCCAAAGCGGCCAATCAGCCCCTGGTCTACTGCACGCTGTGGAATCTGCCCGGAGGCGTCCCACTTACTCTGGAAATGTGAGATAGACAGGGTAAGTTCCTCGTCTTCCTTATTGTTGTAATGGTACCGACCCATCAGGTTGTAGCGGTTGAAATTCTGTGAGGCATCAAAGAATCCATCCGTAACCAACATTTCCGAGGCCAGGTAGGCATTGGATTGCTCTCCGCTAACCAGTTTAACCATCCCCAGGGCGCGGAGCGTGTTGAATTGTCCCGCTTCTACGGTAACCAAGTTATTGTCCAGGACTTTCTTGGTGTTTAATCCGATGTAACCGGCCGTTGTAAAGTTTCCTTTTGAGGCGTAATACGGTCCCTTCCCAAAATCGATGTTCTCCACCGTTTCCGGAATAATGAAGTGCATATCGGAATATCCCTGTCCATGGGCATGAGAAACCATGTTCACCGGCATTCCATCCAGGTTAATGGCAACATCAGTTCCGTGGTCAATGTCAAATCCGCGCAGGAAGATTTGCTCTGCTTTTCCGCCTCCCGCGTGCTGGCCAATAATCAGGCCGGGAACCTTCCGCAGCACCTCCTGGGAAGACTTTATGGGGTTGGTCTGAATATCGATATCTACCAGTCGGGTAAGGGCGTCTACTTTAGAGACCAGGACCACCTGGTCCAGGGAAAGGGCTGCTTCCTGCATAACCACCTCAATGGTGGTGTCCAGGTCGGATTCGGCGATGGTCATTTCCTGGTTGGCATATCCCAGGCCATAGAAGAAAATTTCATCTCCTACTGAAATTCCGTCCAGCTCAAAATATCCGGACATGTTGGAGTAGGTATAACTCCCGTTGGTTTTGTTGTAAACCCCAATTCCTTCCAAAGGCTGTTTATTGGCGTCTACTATGGTTCCGTTCAACTCATGCGCACACAGGGGCGTGGCCAGGAGGAACAGGATTAGAAAATTCAATAATCGTAACATTGCGATAGCTTTTTAAGCCCTCCTCACTACGGTCTCCTGATAAAGGATGTAATGCTTGGAGGGGTTTTGTTTAAATCCCAAAGTTTTTAAGGATGAAGTACGAAAGAAATGGGGAGGAGTTCAGGAGGCCTGTGGCGGCTCTATAGGTACTGGCAGGATCACCAGGGGCATTTCTATGCTAGTCTTAGAAAAGTCAAGTTTTTCTGCTACCCAGCGCGCCAGTAAGAATTCCCTGTGCAGGGGTGTGTGCTTTTGCTGCTTATTGGGTTCCGGAAGCATATAAGGGCCCTCGGTATCCGTGTCGGAGAGGCTTTGCCAGAGTTTGGCCGCGAGGTTATTATCGTTTTTGCTGATCAGAATGTGTTCTGTGGAGCGATGGGTTTTTTGCTCGTTCGCATCCGTAGAATAATGTCCCATGATGTACTCTGGTGAATCCATGATTTGAACGACATTTTGGAAGCAGGCGTTCAGGGTCCCTTGCATGGGCTGCAGCAGGTAAAGTGCAGCCAGCAAGACCGCGAGCAATCTCTTTTCGCTGGAATAGCGAGGGATGCTGGAATAGCCACTGATATGTTTCCCGTTCCTAATCATCGTCCAGGGCCATCAATTCTTCCAGTTTGTTTTCGAGATACACCCCGTATTCGGCCACGGTGGGGTGCTCGAATATTTTGCTCAGCGGCAGTTCCAGGGTAAGTTCGCGGTTAATACGACCGGTTATCCGGATCGCCGCAAGGGAATGTCCGCCCAGATCAATAAAATTGTCATGGATCCCAACTTTTTCGAGCTGTAGTACTTCCCCCCAATGTTCGGCAAGCAATTCTTCAAGATCGTTTCGGGGGGCTACGTATTTGGTTGCAGCACCCAGTTGTAAGGGGTTGAGCTCCTGTAATGCCTTTTTATCCACTTTTCCATTAGGGGTAAGGGGCAACGCCTCTACTTTTTTGAAAGTAGTTGGAATCATATACGCGGGTAATTTACCAGCAAGGTAGGCTCGAAGCTCCTGGCTATTGGGGAGGTTATCCCCGGCGACATAGGCAACCAGCTGATCGGTGGGTTCCAGGTCTTCGAAATACCCGATTTCCCCCATCATTTTGCGAATCTCTTCCTCGTCCAGGGCTTCATTGATCTCATCCAGGCTTTCCTCCCGCGTTTTGTGGCCCAGTCGTACATCCCAGCTATAGGGGAAGGCATAGTTGCTATATCCTTTCTTTTTCTTGTGGACATAGATCCCGAGCTGGTTAATAAGGCAATTCGTAGAACGCCCGGTATCGGTAGGCCGCTCCCAGCCAATCTTTTCTTTAAGGAAACGAAGTAACTCGGACAGCGAGACATCCGTATAGCGATAGAAGTCGATAAACTGAACCTTTTCAAAGTTATTGGCGTCGTTGAAGATCTCCGTTTCCAAAAGTTGTTTAATCGCATCGTCCTCCTGGTGATAGAGCTTGCGTGCCTCCAGGATAATATCGTCGATACTTTTCCCTGAATCCCGGAAATCCATGAAGGTTTCTTCGGCCAATCGGGTTTCGAAAAACTGCCCGCGGGACAGTCCCGTTACGATAAAGGGAATTTCATGTTCCAGCGCTATCTGGGTGCTCAGGGTATAAATGGTTTTAAAACAGCCATTGCAAACATTGGCGTGTCGCTCCAGGCTATCGACAAAAATCTCGTTCATGTGTTCGGTGCTCCCGTACACATGGTCTACCCCCAGGGCAGTTACAATTTTGTCGATATTGGCTTTGGCCTGTTCCGAGATATACCCGTTGTCCAGGGTAAAGGCCAGGACCTTAAAGCCCATGTCTATGAGTTTGGCGAGCACATAGGTACTGTCCTTTCCACCGCTGAGTAGGGAAAGACAATCATATTTATTGTCTGAATTGGTGCCCGAGCGAATTTGCTGGTATAAATCGTCTTCGGTTTTGAAATAACTCGCCACCTCATTTTGATAATCGGCAAAGGACCGGCATAGGTGACAAACATTATTTTCGTCAAAATCTGCTGAGGGATATTCGCTGGGTAAACCACATTCGCGGCAATTCGCCTCCGATTCCTGCAAGGGTTTATTTATGGTGTCCAGACTCACTGCGGCGCCTTCAAGCGAAGGGAACTGGGCGAGGACGGCCTCTATTTCCTGGAGCTCTACCCGGTGCCCGTTAACCTTAACCTGTTCGTCGTTCCGGCCGTGGTATTCCATGACGCCATCGGTATTCCATATGCCTACATCACCAGTGCGGTAGAGGCGTTGGCCCGATTCCGGGTGGAAAACAAAGCGCTCCTGATTTAATTCGGCACGGTTGATATAGCCAGTGGAGAGGCCTGCCCCGCTGAGGTATATTTCACCGGGGACCCCTGGAGGAGTTAATTGCATATGCTCATCCAAAATAAAAGCACCCATCCCGGCAATAGTGCTCCCGATGGGGACTGAAGCCGATTGGGTAGGCGCATAGCGGTGAACAATACACCCAATGGTGGCCTCCGTTGGCCCGTATTCATTATAAATGGCCACTCCATGCCCAAAATTAGCGGTAGCTTGTTCGGCCAGGGCAGTCTGAAAGTTTTCTCCTCCTACGATCAGCGTCTTTAAATTGGGCAATTCAGGATTCCGATCCCCGGCAAGTCTGAGGTGGGAAGGCGTGAGTTTGATGGCGGTAATGTCCTCCATGGACCAGATTCGCAAGGCCGCCAAGTCCGGACCTATTGCGGGTTCAGGGACCAGGGAAACCCGTCCTCCGGCAACCAAAGGCAGCAGGGTAGAGGTCAGCGTTAAATCGAACCCTAAGGAGGTAAACAGCGGCATTACGGTTTGGGCATCGATTGCGTAACGGTCCCGTGCCCACTGCAGGTAATTTCCGAGGGCCCCGTGTTGTATGGCTACCCCTTTTGGATTTCCGGTACTACCGGAGGTGTAAATGATATACGCACGATCTGCGGTTCCCAGGGAATTGAATTCCGGTGTTTCATTAGGTTCTGCTCGATTCAAGTCCTCAGGGGTTAATACCTGAATTCCCTCCGGAGTAGTGAAGGTGCTTCGGGATAAAATAAAACTACATCCCGAATCGACCAGGATATAATCCCGTCGCTCCGCGGGTAAGTCGCTTGGCATTGGGATAAATATCCCTCCAAGCTGCATGATGGCAAGCAACGCAAACATATAGTCTTCAGTTCGCCCCAATTGAAGGGCTACCGTGTCTCCGCGCTGGCAGCCTGAAGCTTTGAGGGCAGCAGCCCATGTGTTGGCCTTTTGCTGATATTCCGCATAGGAAACTGCCGAATCATTAAGGGTAAACGCTGTATTTTCCGGCTGGTTTTGAACCTGCTCCTGAAAGAGTTCCAGGAAGGTTTTAGGTTCGGGTGCCAGCGCTGTTTTATCAAAATTTTCGAGAAACAAGGCCTCCATCTCCGGGTTAACCCGGGAGATTTTACCGAGGGTCTCGTCGGGCTGGGCAACCAAAGCGTCCAGGATATCCAGGAAATTCTGAGGAAAGCTGTTTATCTGCTCAGCAGTAAATACATCCGAGCTCAGATCAGCTGAAAGTTCCAGGGGTTCATCTGCAGCGAATTCCGTAAGGTGGAGGCGGATGTAGTGCATGGGATCACTATATCCGGGATGAATCCATTTTGTCTCAACGGGCATCCCGCCGAAATTTGTAAAGGTCGCTGGGAGGTAGTTGACGATACAATTAATGTTCCGACTTATTGCCGTAGAGGCAATCCCCGAGCCACAATGTCCCAGCGTCTCGGCCAGTTCCTGATAGTTACTTGCAGCCAACTCCCGAAAGGAGCGCTCTGGATCTATCTTATTGATAAGCGGGTAGACCCCAATAAACAAACCCGGGGTCTTTTTTTCCTGATGCGTATACCGGTTGTGCACCGGGGTTCCAATGGTAAACGCTCGTTGTCCGCTAACGCGATACAGGTAAGCAGTTAGGACACTGGTAAAAAAATTCGTCAGGGACATCTGCCGGGTAAAGGTGGCAAACCCTTTTTGACCCAGGAGTTCAGTTATCTTTTTAAATCGCTCGCTTCCAAGAGGAATTGCTACTCGGGTAGTTTTGGTATCAAGGCCTGGTTTTCCAGGACTTCCGAGTTGCGGAAATACGGGTAGACGCGTTTGTTTATCCTGCCAATACCTGATGGTTGCATCCTGAGCGTGAGATTCCCCTTGTGCAACCAATGGGGTGATGCAGTCCCTGTATTGCGGGAGTTCCAGCTCGGTGAGGGCTGGTTTACCCTGTATTAGGTTGTCGTAAATTCCACTTAATCGCTCAAAGAGCAGGGAAGCAGTAATGGCATCGGTGATTACATGGTGCAGGTTCAGGTAAAGGACAAAACCGGACTCCCGGTTTTCCAGTATGGCTGCATCAAAAAGCGGTTTGTTTGTCGCAAGGGGAAGGTTACTGCGATCCAGCGCCCATTTTTCGACCGATTTTTCGAAATCCGCACTCCCCATTTCAATGCGTTCCAGAGCAAAGGTATAGGTGGGGAGTACCTGTTGTTCCAGCCCCTCATTCCCTTCGCCAATAACAATGCGCAGGATATCCGTACAGTTAACCAGTTCCTGAAAGGCATTTTGTAAGACCTCTGGATTTATAGCGCCATTGAACTTGAACAAATATGGAACATGGTATAGCGGGGAGTCGGGAAAGAGCAACTGCCCGGTCCAGATTTGTTTCTGACTCGGGGTTAGCGGGTAATATGTCGGTGTGGGGTTGGTCATGAACTCGGCTAGGCGTTGGTCAGGTATAGCGAGATATTGCGGACGCTGCTAAAGTTTTCCGGCAGTATATCAATAAGAGGAACGGGATTATCAAAGGTTGCTTCTATAAACCGGATTAGCTTCATCAAGCCCAGCGAATCCAGAATTCCACTTGCGAAAAGGTCGGTTTCCGCCACAATTTCTACTTCGGAATCCCTGGTAAACTCTTTTTTGATATACTTAATAAGTATTGTTGTGATCTCGTCTTTTTTCACAAAAAATAGGGGCTTGGTTGGTTTGAGGAAAAGGTGCTCTTTTAGCAGGAAATAAAGGTAAGGCGACTCTTACGCCTGTAAAAAAGCCAACCGGCCGGTATAACCAGATTTTTTCCCATTTGGTCGAAAATCAGGGCCTTAACCCCAATGAACTCGCAAAAAATTAAGGATATTTAGGAAAAATTGTACGCCACCACATGTTTCTTAAACCCAACCGATTACTCGCATTTTTCTTTTTCGCCCTGATTGGATTTGGCGCTCAGGCCCATACCCTGGATAAGAGTTTCATCTATTTAAGGATGTATGAAACCGACGGGATAGAAGGACGTTTTGAAATGCATGTCGATGACCTGATTGAATATCTGGGTTACGACCTCCCGGAATACCCGGAAGAAGCCGATGTCCGACCCTATCAGGAAGCCTTACAGAATTACATCCTGGCCAACGCTTCCTTTAGTGCCAATGGAAAGCCCTATACTATCGTATTTACAGGGGAAATCAGCTTTTGGCGCGTGCAAATCGGATCGTTTGTAAACCTGCATTTTAAGCTGGCCGATTCTGCGGGATATCCCGATAAGATCGACGTTTCCTATTCTGTGTTTCTAGATAAGGATCCGAGTCACGTTAATATGTTAGGTATCGAATATAACTGGCGCGCAGGACTGATCAATAACGAATCCTACCTTTCCCTGGCTTTTTCTGAGACTGGAGATGTCCAAACCCTGGACCTGGCCGATTCGAGTGTATGGAATGGCTTTTGGATGATGATCAAACAGGGGGTTTGGCACATTTGGATTGGCCTGGATCATATCCTGTTTCTCCTGGCTTTAATTCTTCCCTCAGTAGTACGACGCAGGCGGAAGGAGAACCCGACCGGTTGGTTGCGCTGGGAATGGGAACCGGTAAAAGCTTTTAAACCTGCATTCTGGTATATACTTAAGGTAGTCACCTTTTTTACCATAGCACATACCATAACCCTGAGTGTAGCTGCCCTTGAAATCGTGGTGCTCCCACCTCGATTTGTAGAATCTGTGATTGCGTTTTCCATCGGTTTGGCTGCGCTGCATAACATTACTCCAATTTTCAAATCACGGGATTGGATTATCGCCTTTGGATTTGGATTGTTCCATGGATTTGGATTTGCGAGTGTATTGGGCGACCTGGGCTTCCGCGGGGAATTTCTCACCCTATCCTTACTCGGTTTCAACATCGGAGTGGAATTGGGTCAGATTGTAATCATTGCCCTGATTTTTCCGATACTTTACTTCATCAGGAAATCCGGGAAGTATTCCGGTTTCCTGGTCTATACTTCTATCTTCCTGATCGTAATTTCGCTTTACTGGCTTGTGGAACGCGCTTTTGACATTAACTTAACCCTCGATGATAAAATCATTCGCGCAGGGGGAGACCTGCTGCGTTGGCTCGGCATAAAAGAACCGGTCTAGGTTAATCAGCCACAGAATGGAAGGGAACTCGCAAAATTCCGCATTACAGCGGTGGAAATCCCGGCAGCAACAGGCAACAGCTAAAAAGGAAAAGCCAGCCGCGATTGCACCCGCTATACCTGTGCCTACACGAGATCAGAAACGGCTTTGGATCCTCCAAAACCTGTATCCCGGGTCTTCGTTCTACAACTATGTAACCCTTCTGAAGTTTAAAGGGAATCTCGATGTTGGAGCCCTGGAAAAGAGCCTGGAACTAATCCTGGAAAAACAAGATGTGTTGCGAACTAGTTATCCAGGCAAAGATGGGGTTCCGGAATTGGTGTTGCACAAGGATGTTGACCTTCCACTTACCCGTGTAGACCTTCGGGGATTTGATGCGTCAGAACGGGATAAACGCCGGGAATCGCTGTTCCGGGAGCGGGGGAATCACCGCTTTGCGCTGGATAAGCCACCCTTATTTTCCTGTACCCTGGTGCGCCTTGAGGACGCGGTTTATGAATTGTTACTGGCCTTTCATCATATCATCATCGATGAGTGGTCCATTCGAATTTTCAAGGAAGACCTGGCAGCATATTACAAGGAATTTCGGGCAGGCCAAACCCCTGCCACCTCTTCAGGAACAACAAGTTTTACTGCCTATGCCGCACAAGCTGGTAAAGGGGAGCAGTACCAGGATCAAATCCCTTTTTGGAAAAAGTTTCTGGCCGGGGATATCCCGAGCTTGCAACTCGGCGATGCCGAAGCCAGCCTGAGTGAAACGCAATTTGCGGGGAAGCACCAGAAATTTGCCCTATCACAAGAGCTTTCCACCCGCGCGCTGCAGCTGGCCAAAGACTTAAAGATTACTCCATTTGTATTATTTCTAGGTGTGCACAACCTGTTGCTTTCCCGATATGCCATGGAGGAAGACATTGCGGTGGGAACACCTATCTCAACGCGTAACAGCAAGGAATTGGACCGCGTAATGGGATTTTTCCTGAATTCCCTGGTCTTGCGAAGTACTGTTCAGCCAGACCTAACCTTCCGGGAGTACATCATGGACCTGAATGCGGATTGGTTCCGGGTTCTTGGACATAAAGACGTCCCCCTCGAAGTACTCGTGAAGGAAGTCAATCCAACCCGAGCCTATCAGGACAACCCGTTTTTCAATTCCATGTTCCTGTACTTCGAGAAACCGGAAGAACCCCCTTTTGGGGAAGACTTGGAGCTGACCTGTTCAGAAGACTATACCCTGGACTATTCCAAATTCGATATCACATTTGGATTCGAGGAAGACCAGGGCGTAATCAGCTCCCTGATCGAATACAGTACCGCAAAGTTCAGTCCGGAGGCCATCGATGCCATTCAGAAACACCTGGTAATGATCCTTAGTCAGGTGGTGGATACGCCCGAAATTATTATTGGGTCAATCCCGCTGCTTAGCCCGAAAGAAATACAAGCTGTTCTTGAGGAGCCCGCAGGTCAAAAATTACCATTTGCCGATTATCAGGGGATTCACGAGGTAATTCTCGAAATCGCCAAGCATCATCCCGACAAGGTCGCCGTTCAATTCGGGGACGAGAAAATGACGTACAGGGAGTTGATTCTGGAGGCGGGAAAAGTGGCCTTTCATCTACAGATCGAAAAGCATCAGGGGATTGTTGGTCTTTGCATGGAGAATTCCTGCAATATGATTGCCGGGATGCTCGGCATCCTCCTGTCGGGCCACGCTTATTTGCCCCTGGACCCCGGATATCCCGATGAACGCCTGCAGTTTATGGTCGGCGATGCACAAATCAAAAAGATCGTGACCCAGTCCGATTTGGCTCCAAAACTGGCGGCTTTAGGCATTGAACCCTTGATTATTGAAGACCTGCAAGCCACCAATACACCACCTTCTTTGGTTTCTGTTGGGCGGGAGGATTATGCCTATATGATCTACACCTCCGGGAGTACGGGTCAGCCGAAGGGCGTGCCGGTAACCCATGGAAATATTCTGGACTCGACGGCAGGCCGATTGGATTTTTATCCGGAGAATCCGTCGGCTTTCCTATTGCTTTCCTCCATATCCTTTGACAGTTCCAAGGCCGGAATCTTTTGGACCCTTACTACAGGCGGAACCCTGGTTCTCGCTCCCAAGCGCATAGAACAGGATCCCCTGCAACTGGGTAAGATTCTGCAAGAGGCTTCCATTAGCCACACCTTGATGCTGCCCTCGCTTTATAAAGTCCTGTTGGAAGTATGTCCCCCCAACACTTTTGACCAGCTGCAGGGAGTAGTGGTTGCCGGGGAAGCCTGCCCTGCGGAATTAGTGCAAAAACATTTTACGGAGCTCAACAATACAGGCTTGTATAACGAATACGGTCCTACAGAAGCCACCGTTTGGTGTATCGCTCATAACGTTAGTCCTGCTGATACACAGGTTCCTATTGGGAAACCGGTTGCCGGGGCCCGCATATTTCTCCTGGACAAAAATCAGAACCTGGTTCCACAGGGGGCTGTCGGGGAGATTTATATCGGTGGTCCCGGACTTACGCCAGGCTATCTGAAGCCGCCGAAAAGCAGTAGTGATCCATTCCGGGAGGTGGCTTTGCATCCAGAATATACCGTTCGGTTGTATAAAACCGGGGACCTTGCCAAATTGGGCGCTGACGGCAACTATTACTACCTCGGGAGGGCCGATGAACAAGTAAAAATCCGGGGATTTCGGGTGGAACTCGGGGAGATTGAAGAACGTTTGAGGGCTGTTGACGCAATAGACCAGGCGCATGTCTTATGGGATAAATCCGAGAACAAATTACGAGCGGCCTACACGGTTAAGGCAACCATCTCATTCGGGGAGATTAAACGAATCCTCGCCGGATCGCTTCCGGGGTATATGATCCCGAACCAATTGGTCCAAGTGGAGCGTATCCCAACGCTTCCCAATGGCAAAAGCGACCGGAATGCCTTGCTGCAGCTCTTACGAGATCATACCGGCCCTCAAGCTGAAAAATCCGAAGAGCCGGTAGACGGAACTGCCGCTGTACTTCGGGACATCTGGAAACGCCTTTTAGGTGTTGCTCACGTGGGCTTGGACGATAACTATTTTGACCTTGGGGGGGATTCTATTAAGAGTATCCAATTAATTGCAGCCATACGCAAGCAGGGGTTCACCATACACCCCGCCCAGGTTTTTAACTATCCCACAATCCGGGAATTATCGTTGTTTCTGGAAAAAGCCGAAGCCACTTCGATAGAGGAGAAATCCGATGCCAATTGGGAACTCCTGCCTATCCAACAGTGGTTTTTTGAAACCCATCAAAAAGCCCCTCATTTTTGGAATATGGGGGTCGAAGTTCACGGCTTGGGGAATATTGATCCGGGGAAACTCAATACGGCGATCCGCTATCTGATGGAACGGCATCCGGGACTGTCCAGCGGATTTCATAAATCGGAGGCATCCTGGACCATTCAATCCAGGGAAATCCCAAAAGATTCCGTGATAGTTGCAGCAATGGAGACTACGGTGCAATCGGAACAACAGCGTTTTATTCAGGAGGTCCTGCTCCGCGAACAAGCAGGTTTTGATTTAACGGATGGCCCACTGTTCAAGGCCTTCTATTTTATGCCACCCCAAGGGAATCCGAGGATATTCCTCGTGGCCCATCATTTGCTTTTGGATGTGGTTTCGTGGCAAATACTGCAGGAAGATTTCGAGCTTGCCCTTAGCCATGAGGAAGGAACCCCAGTAAACAAAGCAACAGATACTCCCTATTCCTGGATGCAGGAATTAAAGGAGCATTTCTCAAGCGCATTGCCTTCGGGAAATTTGGATTTTTGGAAACGCCAACAAAGACATCCGGCTGTTTGGCCCGGAGATCAAAAGACTCCTGCCTATTCTGAGGAACAAGCTTCACAAGTAGAAGGGCGGATAGTTCTATTCGATACAGAAAATACCTGGTCGGAGGTAAATCGCGCCTATGGGACCAAAACCGATGAAGTCTTACTAACGGCCCTCTTGCGGGCCACCCAAAAAGTAACCCACCGGAATGGGTTATCGCTTTGGTTGGAACGAACAGGTAGGCCACAGGAAGCGTTTCATTCCGATTTCAGCAGCATTGTAGGATGGTTGACCTCTTTTTTTCCGATCACCCTGAAGCTTCCCGATTCGGATCAAAGTCCCGAAAACTGCCTCCCTTATGTAAAGGAACAACTCCGAAAAATACCGAATCAAGGCCTGGGATATGGATTGCTCCGGTATGGGATGGAATCCACCATGGAGGAGGAATTACTGGCGTTTCACCCACAACTGGTTTTTAATTATACCGGCGAAGTCCAAGCCGGAAAGAACACCAATGGAATTGTATTTGAAGGATTTGTAGAGAATCTACGGCATCCGCAGAGTGAACGCCAGCACAATCTCGAGATGAACTCCTGGATGGAAGGTAACGTACTGGTGTATAAGCTCTCCTATAACCCTGCAGTGCTCACCGCGGATGATGTTCGCAACTTACTCCGGGACTATGAGCAGGAATTGCAGGCTATAACAGAACACTGTTCGCTGGTATCGGAGCGGCATTTTACCCCTTCGGATTTCCCCATGACTGGCTTAGATCAGAACGACCTGGTTCAAATCCAACAACAAGTCAAAGGCTCATCAGCAACCGGTATTTCTAATATCCTCCCCCTTACTGAAATCCAGCATGCCTTGCTCATCCACCGCAGGACGAGTAAGGAGGACGAGGGACTTCTACCGATGCGATTCCGGATAACCGGAAAGCTGAATGCCGATGTATTCGCGCAGGCCTTACAAAGTCTGGTCCAACGCCATGAAGTATTGCGCAGTAGTGTCCGGTTCGAAGGCCTCAGCCAACCCGCATGGGTAATTCACGAATCGGCCGCTGTGAAGATCACCCGCAATGAAGTGCCTACAAACACCTCATTCGAGGGCTACTTTGAAAAGTTATGGGAAGAAATCGCAGGATCTTTTGACCTTCAGGAAGTTCCCCTAACCCAGCTCCATATCGTGCAGACAGCTCCCGAAGAACATTGGATCGTATGGCCGGTTCACCATATACTGCTCGATGGCTGGTCCAGTACTAATTTACTAACTGAGCTCGTCCTTTCCTATGACCAGCTATTGGTCGGTAAGCCAATAGTGCTGCCGGGAATCCCGGCCTTGCAGACCATCTATAAACACTCGGAATCGATCGATGCGATTGCTCGCGATACGTTTTGGACAGATTACTTCAGGAATTTTAGTAAGGAGCGGGCTGTTTACCCGGCGCGATATCGATTGGGCCCGCCGCAGCAGAGGGAATTCAGATTATCCGTAGCGGAAACCCAAGGATTTCTGGAACATGCCAAAGTACTACAGGTAAGTCCCAATACGGTTTTCCGCGCTTTGTGGGCAATCCTCGAGGCGAGCCTTACCGGCAATTCGGATTCTTGTTTCGGGGCCACGGTTTCCGGTCGGGCCAATGGATTACCCGGTATGGAGCAAGCCGTGGGGATGTTTACCAATGTCTTACCGGTAAGAATTTCCATTGCAGAGGATACACCCTTCAAGACCTGGCTTGGTGAAATTCAGCAGCGCGATATGGCGGCTCTGGAATACGAACAGACACCGAATTCCTACTTTGAAAAGTACTTTGAAAATAAATCCTGGTCCCAGGCGGTAGAATCCCTGCTGATTTTTGAGAGTCATCCCTGGGATACGCCCGCCTCCAATACTATTTCGATTGATCAGTTCAAAAGCGGAGCTACCACGAATTACCCGTTAAATCTGATCGTGGTTCCCGGGCGGGAAATTCAGATTTCGCTAATCAGTCATGAGCCCGAGGATTCTCCGATTCCCAATTGGCTCGGTGAAAACCTCATGGTGCTAATTCGTGAGTTCATTTCGGAACTTCCGCAAACTGCTTCCGGCCTTAGCGAAGTACTTTCCCCTGTGGATTTTGAACTTCCCTCGGCAAGTAAGACCGCGGTGGGCAGCGATAACGGCGGATATAACGAACGCAGTCCTGGTAAGCAGCCTTCCAATCCTGAAGAGACTGCGCTCCAGCAGATTTGGGACGAGTTATTGGGGACTGAAAAAATCGGTGTGCGCGAGGATTTCTTCAATGCAGGGGGAACCTCCCTCGATGTGATTCACCTTTTTGCGCGAATCGAAAAGGAAATCGGCATTAAGTTGCCTCCAACGACTATTTTATTCCATCCGACCATTGAAGACCTGGCGAGCAATCTGGTGCATCAAGAAGACACAGGGGTAGCCGAGCCCACCTCCCTGGTTCCTCTGAGGACCGTTGGGACGAAAGCTCCTTTGTTCTGTGTTCACGGGGGCGAAGGTCATATCTTGTTTTACCGCGAGCTCAGCAAGTATCTGGACCCGGACCGACCTATTTATCTGCTCCAGCCCAAAGGGGTTAATGGCGAAACTGATCAGCATGAGAGCCTTGAGGAGATGGCCAGCGATTATCTCCGGGAAATCAATGAGGTTTATGACGGGGAGGAGGTAAACCTGGTCTATTATTGCTACAGTGCCCTTGCTATTGAAATGGCCCAGCAGTTAAAGAAAAAGGACCGAAGTCCCAACCTGATTATCATAGACAGTACAGCTCTGGCACCATCCCTTGCAGCCAGCTACACCGACAACCGACGTTCCGTTGAGTATTTAAAGCGATTAAAGCGATTCCCCCTGATTACAATAAAATCTTCAGTCATCTATCGCTACCGAAGGCACCTGGAACCCTTGGTGTTAAAAATCTTCAACCAGCGCGAAACCCTGCAATTGCGTAAGATTCGGGAAAACCTGCACAACCTTTTTCTGAAATACCAGTGGAAGATCGTGCGCAATAAAGCAACCCTGATCCTGATCCGGGAGGAGCATCCCGATCTGATCGAAGAAAAGATCGAACGGTGGACGCACTGGCTTGGGCAGGAACCCGAGGTGGTGTACAATAGCGGCAACCACTTCAGTATTTTTGAGGAGCCCCATGTGGCCTTGTTGGGCCAACACATCGAATCGGCATGTTCGCAGTAATCACCCCCGAAGTAAACAGCTTATCCCTGGCCGGTTTGGAGAAACTTCAGGCCAGCGGGTTGGAAGGAAGTTGTCTGGTATTTAATTCTGAGATTATACAGCAATACCCACATCTTGAGGCCTTAATAACTCAGGAGGAACGCGAGCGTGGCGGGCGTTTTATGTTTGACAAAGATCGACAGACTTATGTCGCTGCCCATGCGGTCCTTCGCCAGGTCCTTAAAGCTTTTGGCGGTGATGAACTCAGTTCTCAGGAGTTTTCCAGGGGGGACTTTGGGAAGCCCTACTTACCTGTAGGGGCCAGATTGAATTTTAGTTTATCCCATAGCCGGGATCGGATAGCCCTTGCCTTTGATCGCAACCAGGAGCTGGGCATTGATGTGGAATGGCATAATCCGGAAATCGATGTGCAGGAAGTTGGAAGTCGGGTTTACAGCGCTTCCGAAATGGATTATATCTCGGCGGGAGGATCCGATTCAGCAGCGCGTTTCTACCAGTTATGGACCCGCAAAGAAGCCCTGATCAAAAAAGCGGGGTTCGGACTATCCACTCCGATAGACTTAAGGGGAATCAATGTTTTGGAGCAGGTACCCACCCTCGAGCACCTACCTGACGTGGCACCTGAATGGATGCGGGAAACGCATATTGCAACGTATGAAGTCCCGGAATTTGGCCTTTTTTCACTGGCTACAGAGCATCCAGGGAAGGATTTAAAGTGCTACAATTTGGAGTAATACTGCTTACTTTCTGAGTTCCTGTAATCGTTTTATGGCATTTTGGTTTTCCGGATTGAGCTCCAGGGATTTCTTAAATGAATCCTTAGCGTTTTGTTCTTCGCCGAGGAACAAATAGCCTTCGGCCATGCTGTCGTAGAGGTTGGCCGAGTTAGGATAGAGATGTAGTGCTAATAGAAAAACACTAATTCCGGCGCTACCTTTTTCCGGGTTAAAAACCAATTGTAATCCCAGGGTATTCAACACCCCTTCAGGTAGTGCCAATTCAGGATGGGCTGCTTTAAGGGAATCGTATAGGGGAATCAGGTTTTCATAGTTTTGGGTTGAAGCCAGATCGTTGAAGTCCTTATAGTTAAAAGAATCCTTTCCTCCTGTTTTCCTTTCAACCGTCAAAAGCTCTGAAGAATCACTGAATTCACCGAGATCATTACTTTGATCATTTGGGCTGGTAGAATTAAGTTGTAGGTGGGTATTCAGAAAATTGAGGGTGAAAGCTGCCATCAATTTATAGGATTCCATGATCTTCGGATCGCTCTTATCCTGCCTGGGGTCCCGATTTGAGAACAAAACCCCAAGGGTGCTGAAATGGCTATGGGTAAGGTTATGAAACCGAACTTTGTAAGCCTGAGTAAGGGAGATACTATCGTAAAGCTGAAACGTAGTGTTTAATGCCTCAGGAATATTATCGGCTTCCAGAACCTGCTTTGGGATTACTTTCTGCGCCATGTGGAGATAAGGAACATCGAGTTTGTCCGGGTATGTAAAAGGGGATTTCATCAAGAGTTCATACTGATAACGCTCAGTCCCATCCAGGCTCACCACTGCTTTTACAGCGTCGTTCCTGTTCTGCACTACAATGTTAGACAAGCCTCCGAAACTGAAGCCCATCAAAGCGACGAGATCAGGATCGACTATGGACTGTTTTTTTGCTTCGCGAATCAGGAATTCGACGTCCCGGGCCTGAGTTTCCATTTCCATCGGGTAATTATCGATAAACCAACGGGTTTCCGTACCCCGGCTGGGACTGGAGATCACAACGTATCCATGACTGGCCAGATATTCACAGAGTCCGAAGTTTTCGATGGACGAGGCTTGAAAACTCGGGGCGTAAACTACTACAGGAAATTTACCATTCAGCTTGGGTGCATTTGGGTGGGCTTGACTGACCTCGGGTAGGTGTTTCTGATTTTGAGGCGTGTTGGCATAATAGAACCAATTGAGGATTTGTTCATTGGGTAGGTGTTCCCATTCCTCTTCCTCCTTCAGGATTTCAAGGTAATCCAGAACTTTCAATGGCGTTATTGTGCTTGAATTTGCCTCTGCGGGATACCACAGACTTATCGGTATAGGTCTGGCTATCTTTTCATTAGAATAATCGTAGATCCTGTTGTATGTGCGGGTATTGTCGGAAAGGGTATAGTGCTGGAAGCCAACCGTGTAATTTCCGTAATCCAGGTCGATCTCGGCTAAAGAGGTTTGGGCCGAAATAAGACAGGTGCCCCCGGCAAAAAGCAGTAAGGTAATTAATACACGCATAAGTTCTAATAGTAATTCACCTCTTAAAGAGCCTGAAAAACAACGGATGTTACAGATCAGGTAAATATCAACGTTTTTCAATCATCAGAAAACTTCGGGAATGTTGCTATCGAAGGTTGTAGAAACATTTAAAACTGATCCAATTTTGATAAATTATGGTCTATATGTCATATTTTCAACACAGTAGGATCACGTAATTAGGGGCATGCCAATCTATATGGATCGACATATCGTACCGGGAATCGAAGCCAAACATGCGGCTCAAGCCCACCGTGAGGACTTGTTAATTCAGGACGAATACGGATGCAGATGCATGACTTATTGGGTCGATGAAGAAAGAGGAAGTGCCTTCTGTTTGATAGATGCTCCGAATGAGGAGGCGGTAAAGGAGATGCACGATCGGGCCCATGGGTTGATTCCCCATGAAATTGTTCAGGTTAATAGCAATGTAGTTGAAGCCTTTTTAGGCCGAGTCACAGACCCGGAAGGGTACTATGATGCTGATGATCCCGACCTGAAGATCTTCAATGATCCTTCCTTCCGGATTATTCTGGTCGCAAAGGCCGAAGATTCTAACTTACTTAAGCAGAAAATAGGCGCTAACAAAGCACATAAATTGCTATCCCTGTATCACGAGATCATGCGTGAGCAGATCAAGGCCAATCAGGGCAGGGAGGTGGAATTAGTCGGGGAGCGCTTTATCGCTTCATTTGTATCGGTTACCCAGGCAATAGCCTGTGCCGCGGCGGTACAGAAACAGCTGCACATCGCCGGAGAATTAATCGAGATGCGTATAGGCATCAATGCGGGGATGCCGGTGGACAAGGACAAGAGCATCTTTGGGGACGTAATTAAACTGGCGGATTACCTCTGTCTGACTGCCGGCCCGAATCAGATTGTTATGGCTTCTATCATAAGGGAATTATACAAGGACGATGGCCAAAGCGATTTAAATGATTCCACTAGCTTTCTTTCCCATCCTCCTGTAGAAGAGAATAGTATGCTGCTTTTAATGACTATCCTCCAGGATAATTTTGCAAACCCTAAATTCAGCATCAAGGATTTTGAAGGCCGTGCAAGTATGAGTAAATCCAAGCTCTATCGCAAATGTGTTTCCCTTTTTGACCTTTCACCCAATGAATTACTCAAAGAGTTTCGATTACAGCAATCCTTATCCCTGTTGCGAACCGATCGCAATATCACCCAGGTTTCCTTCGATAGTGGGTTTGGGAGCCCTTCGTATTTTACCAAGTGCTTTCAGGAGCGATTTGAGCTTTTACCCCTGACCTACCAAAAGTCCTATCAGGCCAGCTGAACCCTCTCTGTTATTTTTTGATTTATCCCTGATAGTTGTTCATCAGTCCACGATCTAGTTTTGGAGGTATAAACTTTTAAAACTTATCGTCATGAAAATGCACTATCTCTTAAGCTTTTTACTCGTTGTACTTGCAGGTCATACTACCCTGGCCCAAACAAATACCAACACAGCCGACCAGGCCGAATTGAAGACCTATGTTATTGAGCGCGTTATCCCGAATGCCGGCGACCTGTCTGCTGAGGAATTACAGGGAATCTCAAAGAAATCCAATGAAGTCTTATTTGAGATGGGGTCTGGGATTGAATGGTTACATAGCTATGTGACCGATGACAAAGTAATATGCGTATACAAGGCGGAAAACGAAGAATTGCTCAAAGAGCACGCCGCAAAGGGAGGTTTTCCCATCAATAATATTCGTGAATTGTCTACGGTGATCAGTCCTGCTACTGCAGAGGATTGAAAGTTAGTATCTATACACCAGGAGATACCTCGCATGTGCTCGGTGTTCCTGGGGTAGCTCGTGCTGGAAATACAAAATACCCAGGCTTGCATTCGCAAGCCTGGATTTTCGTTTCGTTGGCTGCCTTACGAAAGCGAGCTTTCGACGCCACCCCCTAAAACGAAAATACCCCGGCTCTCGCCGGGGTATTTTGTGCTTGTCAGTAGCCCCACCAGGAATCGAACCTGGATCTAAAGTTTAGGAAACTTCTATTCTATCCATTGAACTATGGGGCCGGATGCTGCTTTGCAGCCCGCGAATTTATGAATAGTTTTCTAAAATTGGCTTACCTTCGAAGGTAAAGCTAAGCTCGGCGCAAGAGGAGAGTGTGGCACACGTAAGAGCGTAGTAATTGCGCATGCAGGAGAAGATAAAAGATTATGAAGGAGACCAAATTCAAGAACATATTTAAACCCGGGGCCATTGCGCCGGAGTTTATCGCTGAGGCCATCGCCAAACACCAGCATAAAACGCAAATCGGGGCCCATGATATTTTCCTCGGACAGGTACGGGCCGATGAGATTGAAGGTAAAACGGTAACCGGGATTGCCTACGAGGCCTATGAGGAAATGGCCAATGCAAAGATGCACGAGATCCGGGAGGCGACCTTCGAAAAATTCCCGTTGACCTGTATGCACGTGTACCACAGTATGGGGGAGGTGCCTGTAGGGGGAATTTGCTTATTTGTCTTCGTATCTGCACCCCACAGACAGGAGGCCTTCGATGGAATCCGCTATCTGGTGGAACGCATCAAGGCAGAACTGCCCGTTTTCGGAAAGGAATTATTCTCCGAAGGCGATTACGCCTGGAAAGTGAATCGCTAGTTTCCAAAAATTTAGCCCGGCAAACCCGTAACGATAATGGTAGATATCACACATAAGAGCAATACCCACCGCATTGCGATTGCAGAAGCAACAGTTGTCTTTGGGAGTGCTGAAACCGCTCAGGCCATTCGCGAAAATCGCGTTCCAAAGGGGGATGTCTTTGAAATGAGCCGGGCCGCAGGTTTATTGGGGATCAAAAAGACCCCGGACCTATTGCCGGATTGTCACCCCCTGCCCATCGAAGCGGCCAGCGTCAACTATGAACTCAGTGATGCACAAATTCGCGTTGAGGTGCGTGTGGAAACCATCTACAAAACCGGGGTAGAGGTAGAAGCCATGCACGGGGCCAGCGTTGTAGCGCTGAACCTGTACGACATGCTCAAACCTATCGACAAGGGCATTGAGATTCGCAACATCCGCCTACTCGAAAAACGCGGGGGTAAAAGCGATATTCACCGGAATTAGAGAACTCCGATCATACTCATAGGCACAACTGTAGTTACTGTAGAGAGAATCAAGACCATTGCAGAGATAAGTGTCTTGAGGTAGAACGATACAAACAGTGAATTTTTCATAATACAAGATTTGGGATTCGTAACATTTACACCCCAAAACTAGAATATTAAAGAAATGCCAGTTCCCGAAATGTGCTGAAAAACTACAGGAACGGGACGGATTGCGATTAAGTGTAGATAAACGGTTTAACGTATCGCCCAGATCTCATACATGGGTTCCCCACGGCTGTTGTTACCCGTATGGTGCCAGTCGTTGCCCTGCCGGTCGAAGGTAAAACTAAGTTCGGCCCCCACCCGGGAATCGTCCCGGGAGAAATACTCGATCATTTCGATATAGGCACCCTGATCGGCGGCATACCGTCCACCGCCGCAGCCCATGAATCGCATATCCTCCACATTGTAGGCGGTCCACTGAAAGTACCCATCGATCAGGAACTTCAGGGTTTTGCGGGGGTTCTCATCCCCACGGCGGTCCTGTCCCTCGTCAGGGCCTCTTGTTGCAAATAACCAGGCGCCATCCAGGGCCTGTTCTACTTTTGCCATGCGCCGATACAGCCGGCCTTCGTTACCATTCAATATGAGGTTCCCCCCGGTATAACTAAAATGGAACCGCTGCTCCCGGATTTGATCGGCCTCTAGGTTTGAGTTGAACTCCAGGTCGAGGAAAAGGCTGTCGCCTTCCACCTGGAAGTATCCGCCCTTGGTTTCCAAAAAATGGGCAGGGCTGGATTCAAAGACCGAATGGATCACATAATTGTCCGAGATCATCAGGCGATAATTCCGGGTTCCACTATCGAGGATTTCCTCGGCATGATATACGCCGGGTTCCGGTTGCGCCAAAACAAAAAACGGTGCGAGTGCCCCGCAAAAGGCAATTACAATCCTCTTGAAACCTACTTTAAGTATTCCTGATAATATCATAACATGGATTTGATCGTGTATTTACTAAATTACGATATATTTCTGATTTTTAATAAGCTCGTAAAACTTTGTAATTCAGGGTTTTATAAGTATTTTCAATGATTCAAATATTTTTTACATCAAATCGCTAATTATCAAAAATTTTAATTTCATTTGCACTCGCGTTGGCAAAGCGGTTTGCCTGCGCTAGCTGAACACATGAACATTGTTTTTACCGCCGGGTCGGAAAGAATCAGGAAGTCATACTTCCCGACAGCTTACGGAGTAAGTGACCGGTATTTAAAGCTAGCTTCCGAACAACATTTTGCGAACGCTCCGGGCAACGCTGAAGACTCAAACCATTCAGCACACGCCTTATGAACGTTTCCTACCGAGATCTGATCGATCAGACCTATTACTTTCCAACCCAGGAGTTCGAACTGGGCAATGACGGCCTGGAGTTTCACGGCATCCCCCTGATGGACCTCGTCCGCCAGTACGGGAGCCCGCTCAAATTCAATTACCTCCCGAAGATTTCAGAAAATATCCAACGGGCCAAAGGCTGGTTTGCGGATGCTATCGAGAACCATAACTATGGAGGTAACTATTTCTATTGTTACTGCACCAAGAGTTCGCATTTTAACTTTGTGCTTACCGAAGCCCTCAAGAACGATATCCACATTGAGACGTCTTCGGCTTTTGACATTGAGATCGTAGAGCATTTAAAGCGCGAAGGCAAAATCAATGACCATACCCATGTCATTTGCAACGGCTTTAAACGGGATGCCTACATCTCCAACATTGCCCGGCTGATCAATAATGGGCACAAAGGATGTATTCCGATTATCGATAACTACGAGGAGTTGGAATTGCTGACTGCTGCGGTAAACAAGCCCATGCAGGTTGGGATTCGGATTGCCTCAGAAGAGGAGCCCAAGTTTGAATTTTACACCTCCCGCCTGGGGATAGGTTACAAGAATATCGTTTCCTTTTACAAAGATCAGATCCAGGATCAAAAAGGGGTTTCGCTGAAAATGCTCCACTTCTTTATCAATACCGGGATTCGGGACAACGCCTACTATTGGAACGAACTCAACAAGTGTCTGAAGGTCTACGTAAGCCTGAAGAAGATTTGCCCTAGCCTCGATAGCCTTAACATAGGCGGGGGCTTCCCGGTGAAAAATTCCCTGGCCTTCGAGTACGATTACGCCTATATGGTCGATGAAATCGTAAATCAGATAAAACTAGCCTGTGAAGAGGCCAACGTACCGGTCCCGAACATCTTTACGGAATTCGGAAGTTTTACCGTAGGGGAAAGCGGCGGAGCCATTTACAAGGTCCTCTACCAAAAGCAACAGAACGATCGGGAAAAGTGGAATATGATCGACAGTTCATTCATCACCACCCTGCCGGATACCTGGGCGATCAATAAGCGCTTTATCATGCTGCCGGTTAACCGCTGGGAAGACCGCTATGAGCGGGTTCTGCTGGGCGGGCTTACCTGCGATAGCGATGATTATTACAACAGCCAGCAGGACATGAACGCGATTTACCTGCCTACCTTTAAAAAGGACAAACCCCTTTACATAGGCTTCTTCCATACCGGGGCGTATCAAGAGAATATCGGCGGATACGGGGGCCTGCAGCACTGTCTCATCCCCACGCCAAAACACCTGCTTATCCAGCGCACCGAAGATGGCCGTCTGGAAGTTAGCGTCTTCCGGGAGCAACAACGCCCTGAAGAACATCTGGAAATATTGGGTTACCGATAAATAAAATCCGCAATGAAAAATAATGCAACCTATGCTGGAATCGCTGAGCAATACGCTCAGGCCGATACGGCAAAAATCGTTTTGATCCCGGTTCCCTATGACGGAACCAGTACCTGGAAGAAAGGGGCCGACAAGGGTCCGGAGGCTTTCCTCCACGCTTCCGAAAATATGGAGCTGTATGACATTGAAACTGAATCCGAGGTCTACAAGCAAGGCGTTTACCTGGCACCGGCAATTACCGAGGACGGCAGTCCGGAAGCCCTGGTGGAAGTAGTGCGCAAGCAAACCAAGGAATACCTCAAACGCGGGAAGTTTGTCACCCTTTTCGGAGGGGAGCATTCCTTGTCAATTGGCTCAATCCGGGCGTTTAACGAAGTATATGAGGACCTTACCGTTTTACAAATCGACGCCCATGCCGACTTGCGCGCGACCTATCAGGGAAGTGCCTGTAACCACGCTTGTGCCATGCATGAGGCGTCCCAAACCACAAACCTGATCCAGGTGGGCATCCGCAGCATGGATGTTCTGGAGGAGTCCTTTATGGATCGCGAGAAGACCTTTTTTGCCCACGAAATCCTGGAGGATGAATTCTGGATGGATAAGGTGGTGGAGCTGATGACCGAAAACGTCTTCATTACTTTTGACCTGGACGGATTGGACCCTTCGATCATGCCGGCGACCGGAACTCCTGAACCCGGTGGGCTTATGTGGTACGAAACCCTGGAGTTTTTAAAACAGGTTTTTGCTGAGCGCAATGTCGTCGGATTTGACCTGGTGGAATTATGCCCGAACGAGGCGCATCCGGCTGCTGACTTTCTGGCGGCCAAACTGTATTATAAAATGTTGAGTTATAAATTCTCCCAAGAATGAACACAAAAGGACAGATTTCCCAGTTTATAGAAAAGTACTACCTGCATTTCAATGCCGCGGCATTGGTGGACGCCGCAAAGGGATATGAGGAACAATTGGCCGGTGGGGCCAGGATGTTGGTTTCCCTGGCAGGGGCCATGAGTACCGCGGAGTTGGGCCGTATTTTTGCCGAGGTAATCCGTAAGGATAAGGTGCATATTATTTCCTGTACCGGGGCCAACCTGGAGGAAGATATCATGAACCTGGTTGCCCACAGCCATTACAAGCGCATCCCGAACTACCGGGACCTTACGCCGGAACATGAGTGGGAGTTGCTGGAAAAGGGCCTGAACCGGGTTACTGATACCTGTATCCCCGAGGAGGAGGCTTTCCGCCGTTTACAGGAGCATATTTTTGAGCTATGGAAAGCCGCCGAAGAAAAAGGCGAACGCTATTTTCCCCATGAATACATGTATCAAATGCTGCTTTCCGGGGTCCTGGAGGAGTATTATGAAATTGACCTGAAGGATTCCTGGATGTATGCGGCTGCGGAGCGCAACCTTCCCCTGGTCTGCCCGGGTTGGGAAGACAGTACCATGGGTAACATTTTTGCATCCTACGTGCTGAAGGGAGAATTAAAGGCCTCGACCGTTAAATCGGGCATCGAATACATGACTTTCCTGGCCGACTGGTATACTGAGAATTCGGCCAAGGGCATTGGATTTTTCCAAATCGGCGGAGGGATAGCCGGGGATTTCCCGATCTGCGTGGTGCCCATGCTCTACCAGGATCTCGAGCGAACCGATACACCCTTTTGGAGTTATTTCTGCCAGATCAGCGATAGTACCACCAGTTACGGCTCTTATTCCGGGGCGGTACCTAACGAAAAAATCACCTGGGGCAAATTGGGGATCAATACACCAAAGTTCATCATCGAAAGTGATGCAACCATTGTAGCACCCCTAATTTTTGCCTATCTTTTGGATATGTAATTATGGACCAACTCAAACGCGTCATAGTAGACTTTAAAAAGCTCACTCCGGAGGTGCTCCGTCTTCTGGTAGAGGAATATCCGGATGGGTACGACGATGCCGATATCATTTCCTTTCGCAACGCGCAGGGGGAACGGATAGAGGCTGTTGAGGTCCTGACTGAGGATACCAAATACCTCGTCAAGATCAGCGCCAAACTGGAACATACCATGGCCAATTACGACGAAGAAGACTACGAAGACTACGACGATGATGATCCGGATGCTATTTCCGATGATTTCGAAGTGGACAATGAGGAGGAATCCTAGTATACCGGTAAGGGGGTACTAACCCCAGGATAATTTCATTAGCCCGAAAGGGAATTCAATTTTACATGCAAGAACACAAAATACTCGGGGGCGAGGAATGGTGCGCCTTCGAAGGCCTGGGTATCCCGGCCATTAAGGCTCGGGTCGATTCCGGAGCCAAAACCTCGTCCATTCAGGCAAACAACATCAAGGTAATTTACCGCAACGCCGTAGAATACGTGCAGTTCGAGGTAAACCCGCTTCAAGACAGCCGGAGTATCACGCTACATTGTGAAGCCCGTTTGGTCGATCGCCGCATGGTTAAAAGTTCGCTGGGGATTGCCGAAGAACGCCTGGTGGTTGCGACTAAAATCCGTTTGGGAGCCGACATCTTTGAAACGGAACTAACCCTGGCCAAGCGGGATACCATGGAGTATCGCATGCTCCTGGGGCGTAGCGCGCTTTCCGATCGCTACCTGATCGATCCGGCCCGAAGTTTTACCCAGGGGGATTTGGAGCAGGAGGAACTGGATCGGCTGTATGCCTCATTCAAGCCCGAGCGCACCGGATTAAAAATTGCCCTGCTGGCCAGCAACCCCGAATTATACAGCAACAAACGGATTGTAGAGGCGGCGGAGGCCCGGGGACATGAGATCGTATTCCTCAATGTGGAACTGGCCTATATGAAGTTGGATGCACAAGCCCCGCAAATCCGTTACCGCGGGGGGAATATCCTCAATGAATTCGACGCTGTTATTCCGCGCATTAAACCCTCGGTCACTTTTTATGGCTGTGCCCTGATCCGGCAATTCGACAATCTCGGGGTATATTGCCTGAATACGGCAGAGTCTATTTCCCAGTCCCGGGACAAATTATTCGCGTCACAATTGTTTTCGCGGAATGATATCAACATCCCGATAACCGGCTTTGCCAAATCGCCCAATGATACCAAGGACCTGATCAAGATGGTTAACGGGGCACCGCTGATTATTAAGCTACTGGAAAGTACCCAGGGGAAGGGCGTGGTTTTGGCCGAAACAAATAAGGCTGCCGAGAGTGTGATCAACGCCTTTAAGAGTGTTCAGACCAACATCCTGGTTCAGGAATTCATCAAGGAAGCCAATGGGCAGGATATTCGCTGTTTTGTCGTGAATGGCAAAGTGGTGGCTTCCATGCAACGCCAGGCCGAGAAGGGGGAATTCCGTTCCAATCTTCACCAGGGGGGAAAGGCCTCCCGAATCAAGATTACCCCGGAGGAAAGACGTCTGGCCATTAAGGCCGCCAAGGTACTCAACCTTACTGTTGCCGGAGTGGATATCATTCGCTCCAATAAAGGCCCCTTACTGCTGGAAGTCAATTCGTCTCCCGGGTTGGAAGGGATTGAAAAGGCAACGGGAAAGGATATTGCCGACAGTATGATTCGCTGTATCGAAAAGAAACTCAAATACAATCCGGAACCCGTAGCAACGGTTTAATGCTCCCGGTTGGAAGGACGCTTATTGCGAGCCTCCCAGCCCTTCCAGCATGGCGGCTGTAGTCGCCGAAAGATCAAATTCCGGTTCCCAACCCCAATCCGTGCGTGCCTGGTTGTCGTCGATACTCCCGGGCCAGGAGTCTGCAATGTCTTGTCGGAAATCCGGGGCATAACTGACAGTGAACTCCGGTTTATGCTTTTGGATTTCCCGGGCAATTTCCTCCGGGGTAAAGCTCATGGAAGCCAGATTATAGGAGGACCGCACTTTCACATCGTCGGCATCGGCCTGCATTAAGTTAATGGTAGCCCTTATGGCATCCTCCATATACATCATGGGCAGGCGGGAATCTTCCTTCAGGAAACATTCATAGGGCTCCCCGGCCACGGCTTTGTGGAAAATCTCAACGGCATAGTCCGTGGTGCCTCCACCTGGTTGGGTTTTCCAGCTAATCAAGCCCGGATAACGCACGCTGCGTACATCTACACCGAATTTGCGATGGTAATACGCACACCAGCGCTCCCCGGCCAACTTGCTGATACCGTAAACGGTGCTCGGTTCCATAATTGTTGCCTGAGGGGTCTGTTCGCTTGGCGTATTGGGTCCGAAAACAGCAATGCTCGATGGCCAGAACACCTTGTCGATCTTCCCCTCCTTGGCCAGGTCCAGGACATTAAAAAGGGAAGTCATATTTAGATTCCAGGCGCGGTCCGGGAACTTTTCGGCAGTAGCGCTCAACAGGGCAGCCATCAGGTAAATCTCCTCCACATTGTGATGGACCACTACATCTTCGACGGCCTGGGCGTTTGTGGCATCCAGGATTTCAAAAGGTCCGGACGACATCAATTCTCCGCTGCCTTCCCGGATATCACTGGCAATAACCCGGTCGTTCCCGTGCACACTTCTGAGGTTCAGAGTGAGTTCTGTGCCAATTTGCCCGCAGGCTCCCAGAATTAGTATTGTTTTGGACATGTAGTTCGTTTGATTAGCTACGCCCAAAGATAACGGTTTACCCAAAAGATAACTCGACGCAATATTGTAACTTCGTTATATGTTTTCCACCCATTTTTTCCTTCGAAATAATGCGATTTTGGTTGTTTTCGCCGTCTTGTTCCTAAATGGTTGCGGAGATGCCGAAGCCCCGGAAGCAATAGCGGAACCGGAAGCTCAGGTGGTGGAAGTAGCGATCCCACAGCCCGTTAACTTGCGACCGCGTGTGGCTACCATGCTGGATGGCTGGACGGAATACAAGGATTGGGCGACGCGCATGGACGAATTGCTTAAAACCGAGGATGGCGGGGAAGTACTCCTGCTTGCCGAAGAGCTCCTCGAGCTCTCACAGGCCCTGGAAACTTCAGAATTTCCAGCGGATGCCGATAAACCTTCCATTCGCAGCCGGATTCGGGTAGTCCGAACCTTTTTACTCAAACTAAAGGAGGATTTCCACTACCAATTAAACTATCGCGATTCCCAGCTCCTCACCGCTGAAGCGTACAACGCACTTCGTGAACAATTCAACCGGCTCGATGCCATGAATATCGATCCGACAATCTTCGATAAATGATACGTCAATTTCTTATCTGCTGCATTTTTGCAAGCTGTACCCTGGGTGCCGCTCAGGAATCTCCATCGGGGGCAACCACCCAGTCCGGGGATCCGGAGCGTGCTGCCATAGATGCCATGCTCACCCAATGGCACAAGGCTGCGGCCGATGCCGATTTTGAAGGTTATTTTTCCCTGATGACAGAACGCGCCACTTTTATTGGGACGGATGCTTCTGAAAATTGGGGGAAGGACGCCTTTATGGAGTTTTCCGAACCCTATTTTAAAAGGGGACAGGCCTGGTCATTTACGGCTATAGAACGAAATATCTACCTGCATCCCAGCGGGGAGTGGGGATGGTTCGATGAAATTTTGGATACCTGGATGAAGCTCTGCAGGGGATCCGGGGTGGTAATCAAAGTAGATGGGAAATGGAAGATCTCCCATTACGTGCTGTCCATGACTATGCCCAACGAAGAAGTTGAGGGAGCCATTGCCCTGAAAAAGGAACGCGATAGCGTTTTCAAGGCTTCACTACCTCCCAGAAATTAATACACCTTATGAAAACCAAACTCCTGATTATCAGTTTTGCCGGCCTGCTTTTCTGGCAGTGCCGCACAGCAACCGAGACTGAAGTTACCGTTGAATCTTTCTATGAAACCGAACTGTTTCGCGAGGCTCAGCTCGCCGGCTTGTTCGAAGATTCCAAAACCTTCGTAGATCTCCTGCGCGACCGTCCCTGGGAAGAACTCGAGGCCTTGTATTTAGCGGAGCGGGAAAACGAAGACTTTGAAATTGGCGCCTTCGTCAAGGCACACTTTCGGGAAGCCCCGATGCAACAACGGGATTTTGTGGCCGATTCTACCCGGTCTATGGAAGAACACATCAATTATATGTGGGAGGTACTTCAGCGCCCGGCCGATCAGGTCAATCCCTTATCTTCCAAGATACCGCTACCCAAAAGCTATGTGGTACCCGGAGGCCGCTTCCGTGAAATTTATTACTGGGACAGTTACTTTACGATGATTGGACTGGTAGAAGACGGACAGGAACAACTGGCCGAGAGTATGCTGGAGAATTTTGGCTATCTGATCGATACCTTGGGTTTCATTCCCAACGGTACCCGGGATTACTACCTGACCCGGTCCCAACCCCCATTCTTCACCCTCATGGTGGAACTCCTGGCCACAAAAGACAGCAGCCTGGCCGACACCTATTTTGACCAGGTCGAAAAGGAATACGCCTACTGGATGGAAGGGGCTTCAACGCTTTCCGATACTGAGGAAACGGCCCGGGTAGTCCGCCTGCAAGGGGATACGCTGGCCAATCGATTCTGGGATAGCGGGACCACCCCTCGCCCGGAATCTTATGCCGAGGATCTGCACCTGGCGGGGGAGCTGGAAAGTGAAACCGACAAGACTGCCTTATACGCCAATCTTCGCGCTGCAGCGGCATCCGGATGGGATTTTAGCAGTCGCTGGTATGGACAGGAAGGAGAATTCGGCTCTACCCGGACTACTGATTTATTGCCGGTAGACCTCAATGCCCTTATCTATGGCATGGAGCGCTTTCTGGAAGCCGGATACCGCAAACGTGGCATGGAGTCGGAGGCTGACCGTGTGGGAGCCAGCGCAGACCAAAGGGCTGCGCTGTTTCAATCCCGTTTCTGGGATGCTGAGTTGGGCTATTTCATGGACTACGATTATACTTCCTCCAGCAGGACCTCCGAGCGTACCCTGGCCGGGGTGTACCCATTGTATTTTGGTCTGGCAACGGAAGCCCAGGCAGAGGCGGTAAAGAATCGCCTGGAGATGGAATTCCTGATGCCGGGAGGATTGGTTACTACCCTGAAGCCCAGTGGGCAGCAATGGGACGCTCCTAATGGTTGGGCTCCCCTGCAGTGGATGGCGGTTGCGGGGTTACAGCGCTACGGCCACGACGACCTCGCCATGGAAATCGCACGCCGGTGGGTCTACGTCAATGAGAAGGTTTACCGGGACACCGGGAAAATGATGGAAAAATACAACGTTCAGGATACCACCCTTTTATCCGGTGGAGGGGAGTATCCCACCCAGGACGGATTTGGTTGGTCTAACGGCGTGGCTTTAGGATTTAAGGCCTTGTTAGAAGGCGCCGCGGAGAATTAATTCGGCTTGTCCGACTAATTCTGGTTGTCCGACGTTCCCGGTGCAGCCCCTGATTTACGGGATTCCAGCGCCTGCTTGCTCAGGCTGGCCAGGTTGAAACTCGGGCTGATCGCCAGGGCTTCATCAATACTTGCGATGGCCTTGTCGATGTTGTTCTTGTTCATCCCGTATTCTGCTAATCCGCGCAAATGCAGCAACGCAGCTTTCAGGGATACTTCATAAGGCTGGTTGCGCTCATAAAACGCATGCTTCATTTCGTCAGTTGCGGTCTCTAAGCCTTTCTGAATATCGATAAGGGCTCCGGCATTTTCTCCTGTCTGGATTTTCAAATCGGCCAGTTCATACAGGATGTAGGCGTTGGGATTCCGCTTGTAAATTTCCTGGAAAGGTGCAATAGCGCGCTGAGGTTGACCAATGGCCTTCAGGGAAATTGCTTTGACTTCGACTGCGATATCAGAATCTTCCGGGCTGGTTTCTATTCCAACCAGGTTCAAGGCCTGAACGTGTTGCTCATTATTGGCATAGAGATAGGCCAGGGTATCCCGGCGTTCCTCGGTGGGTTGCAGCACATACAGGTGTGTCAGGGCATTGATCACCCCGTTAACGTCGGCCTGCTGCCGCATTTGGTTGTAGTAGGCCTCGTAATGCTGCATTAGGGCAGTATTGTCCTGAGACCAGGAAGTTGTGGCACTTAAAACCAGCAAAAGGAAGAATAATTTTCTCATTTTCAATCGCTTTTAAAGCGTGCCAAAATTAAGGTAATTTTTCGAATCGATTGTGTTAAAGCCGCTTCGGCATTTCATAAATCCGAACGGTCGAAGGTATATATGCCCCGAAGGAACGCTTTCTGCGCTCCCAGGGGGTGGTTGCTCCCCACGATTTTGGGCGTGGCCGGCTGGGCATTGTCTTCATACTGCGGTGGAGGAATACCAGCGGCCTTAGCTTCCCGAGTGTAGTATTCGGATTTTACCGGATGTTCCGGGTATACCCCATTGATCAAACCAGTTAATTCAGGGTCCTGTAGTCCTGCGCGAATGAGTCGGATACAATCCTCCCGATGGATGAGGTTTACCGGATCACGGCCATTTTGCATGCCGGACCTACCACTCAGGAATCGCACCGGATGTCTGTCCCGGGCCAGCAATCCCCCAAAACGAAGCACCAGGGTTTTGAGCCCACTGCGCGATAACACCGCCTGCTCCGCCTCGAGCAATTGCCGGCCGCTTTCGCTATCGGGTTCGGGTGGTGTATCTTCATCGACGCTTCCTTGCTTATTGCCGTACACGGAAGTGCTGCTCACATAGATGAGCCGTTTGCAATCGGATTGTTCAAGCCGGTCCAACAGGTGAATTATTTTAGGGGTGTATCGGGTCTCGGGATTGCTGCGCAAGCCAGGTGGAATGTTCAGCACCAGGGCATCCAGACCCTGCAGGAAGGAAGCAATCGGACCTTGTATCTCCTCAGCCGTAAGTTGCAGGCAAAAGGGTTGGATGCCTGCAGCTTCCAAATCCGTTATTCGGTCCTGGCTGGTCGTAGTTCCGCGAACGGAAATACCCTCTCGGATGAGTGATTTGGCCAGGGGAAACCCCAACCAACCACATCCCAGGACACCAACCGTTTTACTCAAAACTCAGGGTTTGAATGGTCATTACCGCGTCATTAAGGACAAAGGGTTTGGGGATTTCGGTTTCAGGTCTGGGCGGAACGCTGAATTGCGGATTATCCAGCAAATCATTTGAAGCCTCGTACAAGGTGAGTTCCAGGGGCTGATCCGCAGGATAGCTCAGGTCGAGATAGGTGGAATCATTATCGCTGACATAATGGGTTATGAGCCGGCTCGAGCGATTCTCCAGGAAGTATTCCGAAAGTTCGATCCCATTGACTGTGGCTTGCTGCAATTCCGTCTCATTCGTATAGATTTCCAGGCGATTAATCGCACGCCGGGGCACGAGGCTAAGCTTAAGATTACGGGTGCCGTCTATCGTAGTATCCCCCTGGATTTTGACCTCCGAAGCTAAAACGGTCTTTAATGGGGCTGGCGATAGTTTGGAAAATCCAGAGCCGTATTTACTGCTCAGCTTATTGAAGCGCTCCCGCACTTGCTCGGATACACTTTCTTTGAAGTAGGCACCCGACCAGGATGTTAAGACCTGATCGTAGGTGGTCCAATAGGCCGATTCGCTGTCCGTATTCAGTACATATAGCAAGCTGGTGGGTTTGGGTCGCTCCGGGGTGCTTGAGCTGTTGAAATGGGCGCCCACCATGAATAGTACAAAAAGTAGCATCCCTAAACCTCCTAAAAGCTTTTTATTGGGATAGCGGTGTAAGAGTCCGAGGAGCAATAAGAAGATGAAAACACTCATGATGCTTGCAGCACTTAAGAGTTTCAGGCCCAGGCCTACCGGGAATACTTTTATAAATGGGGCAAAAATCCAAAGCACAGGTAGTGCCAGTAAGGCCAGGATATACGGATTGGCTTCCTCCTTTTGCATGCTGATCCACAGGCCAGCCAGCAAGCTCAAGCCGGGGATCAGGAAAAAGGCTGCCCCGCTCAAAGCGGAATTCAGGAGGCCGCAAATGGCAAGCCATAAAACCATAGGACCCACCAGGGCATCTGCAGTCTTAAGCTTAGCAAAGCCATTGTAAATCAGGAAACACATCCCGATAGCCAGTGCGGCAATAGCCGCGATATAATAATAGCCGTTATAGGTAAACCCATGAAGCATATCGGTATAATCCGGGTACAGTTTGGTCAATAATGGCCAGGCAAAATGACCGGCAAGACCATTGATTACCAGACAAAGCAAGGCTGGGACAAATCCGAGAAGGACACCGCGCAGGCTCAGGGCCCCCGATCGAAAGCCAGAAATCAGCAGAATAATAAAGAGTAGTACAGTTCCCGCCCACATCAACCAGATCCAATCATAAGGATAGGTGATTAGCTTAAAAAAGGCCATGTTAAAGTAAACCTGGTCGTTGAGGCTTTTCAGATTTCCCAGGTCGGCCTGAGCAAAGTGATTCAACAAGGGCATGAGATAACTACCCTGATGGGCCAGGGTCCGGGTATCCAGCCGGTCTGCCCGGTCCAGGGCGGTATGATAATCGAAATGATCCCCGATAAAGGCAAAATTAAATCCTTCGATATCAGCGTCCTCCCGGAAAACCGTCAAATCGGTGTCGTTCGGGAGCATTTTATAGATGCTGTAAGCCAGGGAGTTACCCACGGGGAATTCCGGGTCAGCTGCCACGAATTCTTCGATCATCCGGGCGTTCCCGCGATTGGTTTCAATGAGCATAAAGCTTGCGCCTCCGCTTCCCCTTGCTTCGAAATTCAGGACAAGGCCTACTTCCCGGGTCCAGGGATGCTGGTTTACGAACAGATCAGCTCCATTCAAGCCCAATTCTTCCGCATCGCTGATCAGGACAATAATGTCGTTCACGGGCTTGGGATTGGTGCTTAAATAGGCCCGAAGCCCCTCCAGGATCGTGGCTACCCCGCTACCGGCGTCGCTCGCCCCAAAGGAGGAGTGGGGAGAACTGTCGTAATGCGATAACAGCAAAAGGGCTTTCCCCTGCCCACTGCCCGGGATCCGGGCTAGGATGTTTTCCGCCTTGCTCAGGTTGGCCCAGTCTCCGGCAGTATATCCGCTTTGCAGGGTAGTTTCCAGGCCCAGTTTTTCGAGTTCTGCGCGAATGTAATCGCGTACTACGCTGTGATTGGGAAATCCAACGGCATGCGGTTCGGCCGACATGGCTTTTACATGGTCCATGGCCCGATCCGTTGAAAAGTTCTCAGCAGGAATGTCTCCATCGGGAGCGTAGCGCGGGATGGTCCCGTCAAAGGCCCAAAATGCGAGGAATACAAGAAGTAAAAGCGTGCTGACGACTGCGGTATTTTTCATTCCAATCAATTGAATTTTAAAGGTATAAAAATATACAGCGCAGCTCCCGTTCGACGATTAAATTGAAGGCATTAGAAAGAAAATGCTATATTTAAGAATAACCTGACTAAAAACGAAGCATATGGCCATTAAGAGTTTTCAGGGCCGAAGAGCCAAAGAATCGGCCAAGAAGGAGTTCGATGCTCCTATCCTGGTCACCGACTATATGACTACCAAACTGGTTACTTTTCATCCGGAGCAATCCATTCTGGAAGTTATGGAAGCCTTTGCCAAACACCGTATTTCAGGTGGGCCCGTCCTGGATGATAGCGGATTTCTGGTAGGAATTGTCTCAGAGGCAGATTGCATGAAACAGATTTCGGAAAGCCGTTATTTCAATCAGCCGATCCTGGACAAAAGTGTAGAGCGATTTATGACAAAAGAGGTGGAAACCATACCCCACGACATGAGCATTTTCGATGCGGCAGGGGTGTTTCACCGCAACAATCGGCGCCGATTGCCGGTAATGAAGGATGGCCTGCTGGTAGGGCAGATCAGCCGTAAAGATATTGTGGTAGCTGCTTTGAAACTCAGCTCCCAAAACTGGAAATAAGGACTACTCCTTTTTCCACGCGAAAAGCCAACGTATAGATCAGGCGGTACCTCCCGGTGCCGCCTGTTTTTTTACTCCAAAAGCTGCGCCTTCGCTTGCCCCGGATTTTAGCAGTCTTTAAACCTGTACAAGATTCCGGATCGAATCCTTGTCGGAGCAACTCCTCCAACCTAACCCGGTTGATTCCTGAGCTTTCGTAATCCTGTAACAAGCGGAAATTCCTGAGGAGTTTACGGTGGGTCCCCTGCAGTTCCCGGTTAATTCCCTGAGCCCTGCGATTGTGAAAGGCGTTGCGACAACCGTCATCGCAAAAGCGTTTGTCACTCCGCCCATATATCGGCAGCCCACATTCCCGGCACTTTTTCATGCCGGGAAATTAAGGTTGCGCTACGCAGTTTCAATTCATAATCAGAGCGGGTAACTCCAATTCCTTGTATTTGGCGTTGTATTCGGCCATCCCTTCCCGGACAATGGCATCTTTTTCCTGCTTGAAGGTGTTCCAGGTCGCCAGCAAATCGGACAGGCGTTCCCGGGCACCATCGGTAACCTGCGGTTCGGCAGACTCCATAAAGGATTTCAGGAACATCAGCTGGGCATTGAGCTCATTGTTGTAATTGATTACATCCTGAAAGGTCTTTTGCTTGGGTTGAATAAGTTTCTGCTCCCAGGTATCGATGCGCTCCAGCAGGGATTTGCCCATTTCCAACAGCGGCTCGGCTTTTTCTTCCTCTTCCAGCAATCGCTCATATTGCCGCAGCTGTTCCTTTACCTTTCGCATTTGGTTCACTCCGGTATGCATGTCCGAAACGGCCTGGGTTATTTGGTCCAGCAGTTGCTGCTGCTGCGTAAAATCCTCGGCAGTAGCATCAACCCCGGGGTGGGGAAGTATGGCAAACTCACGCGTTATGGATTGGTCGCCCGCGCTGAGCTTTACGGAATAGGATCCAGGGGCAACCTGGGCACCCCGATAATCGCCAAACACAAATACTTTTTCAACAGCAGGAAGCTGATCCCTGCGAAAATCCCAGACCATGCGATTTAATCCAACCTCGGCGGGTAGTACCTCTGGTTTTGGCGGGCCTCCGGGCCAGGATTTAAAGGTTTTGTCCGGAATACTGGAGTAGGAGCGTATCACGCGTCCGTTATGCATTATTTCTAATTGAATCCCCGTAGAATCTGGTTTTGCAGGGACGTAATAATCTAAAATTACCCCGGACTTCGGGTTTTGCCCCTGACCCGGGGATGGCTTGGCCTGATGTCCGCCCACAAATAGGTAGGTATCCCGGGGTTGCGCCAGCCCCAGAGCCGGAGTTGCCTGTCCGGCGAAGGCCTGTAGTCCTGCCAGATCGTCCAGAATCCAGAACGACCGGCCGGCGGTAGCAGCTACTAGATCGTTGTGGCGGAAAGTGAGGTCATTAATCGGAACAATGGGTAGGTTCAGTTGGAAGGGTTGCCAATTGCTTCCCTGATCCAGGCTTATATAAAGCCCCGTTTCCGTACCTGCATAAAGCAGCCCGGGGCGTTTGGGGTCTTCCCGAACGACGCGTACAAATCCGTGCGGGTCCTTGAATCCATTGGTGATTTTAGTCCAGCTTTTCCCGTAATCCGTTGTCTTGTAGACATAGGATTGCAGGTCCATGAACTTGTAGCGCATCAGAACGGCATAAGCTGTAGCCGGATCGTGGGGGCTAATCTCAATGCTGTTTACGATCCCTTCCTGCATTCCCTGTGGATTTCGGAGTTCCCAATTTTGTCCGCCATCCCGGGTCAGGTGGATGAGACCATCATCGCTCCCCGCCCAGAGCACTCCCTGCTCATGAGGCGATGCGGTCAGGTACATGATGGTGTTGTAGTTTTCTCCTCCTGCGGCTTCATTCGTATACGGGCCTCCCCCGGGGCCGTGTTTGTCGGCCTCATTGCGCGTGAGATCGGGGCTTACAATATCCCAGCTCTGTCCCTGGTTCCGGCTTCTGAACACCACATTCCCGGCGTGATAAATGGTATTGCTGTCGAAAGGATCGGCAATGATCGGGGCATTCCAGTTATAACGGAATTTGAGTTTTTCGGGAGGATTTCCCAGTGATAGCTCTGGGTATTCGTTAATGGGTTTGGCTTCCCGGATGGAGGCAACCCAGCGATCGATGATCCCCTGGTAACATCCCCCGAAAACAACTTCCGGATTATCCGGATCAAAGGCCAGATACGCACTTTCACACCCGGCTACCGAGTACCAGTCCTTCCAGTCAATGCCAACATCATTGGTGCGGCTGGCGATGGCGATCGCGGAATTGTCCTGCTGCCCGCCGTAAACAAAATAGGGAAAACGATTGTCCGTAATTACCCGATAGAATTGAGCCGTCGGCTGATTTTGTTGTGTACTCCAACTTTTCCCTCCATTATTGGATACGTTGGCGCCTCCATCATTGGCGTTAATCATCTTTTTCGGGTCCAGCGGGTTGATCCAGAGATCGTGGTTGTCCCCATGCGGGGTAGGGATGGGTTGAAAGCTGCGCCCTCCATCAATGGACCGGGTAACCGGAGCGTTCAGCACATATACGAGGTCCGGATTTACCGGGTCGGCAAAAATCTCCATATAATACCAGGAGCGCGTTACATTGATACGGTCCTTACTGACCTGGGTCCATTTGTCACCGCCATCGTCTGAACGGTACACCCCGGACTTTTCCCCTTCGGCTTCGATTACCGCATAAACGCGGTTCGAATTCCCTCCGCTGGCAGAAATCCCGGCTTTTCCGAATGCGTCAGGTAGACCACCTTTGAGTTGTTGCCAACTGTCTCCCCCATCCATGGACCGATACAGGCCCGAATTTTTTCCACCGGATTCCATGGTCCAGGGATAGCGGCGATGTTGCCACATGGCTGCGTAGAGTACGCGTGGGTTGTCCGGATCTGCTGCAAAGGAGGAGGCGCCGGTATTGGCATCGACATAGAGAATGCGCTCCCAGTTCTTGCCTCCATCGGCCGATCTGTAAATTCCCCGGGCTTCGCTGGGGCCGTATTGCGCGCCCTGAACGGCCACATAAAAGAGGTTTTCATCCTCAGGGTGAATCCAGACATCCGAGATATGCCTGCTTTCTTCCAGGCCAATATGTTTCCAGCTCTTTCCGGCGTCCCGGGAAAGGTAAACGCCATCGCCCATGGAAGTCATTACCCCCCGCGCGGCGTGCTCGCCCATTCCCGCCAGCACCACATTGGGATTACTCATGGAAACATCGAGGGCGCCGACGGTTCCGGTTTTCAGGAATCCGTCGGAGACGTTGACCCAGTTGAGTCCGTCGTCTTCCGTTTTCCAGATTCCCCCTCCGGTAGAACCCATATAGTAGGTCCCGGGAAGCGAAGGTACGCCGGTAGCGGCAACACTTCGGCCCCCGCGATACGGTCCGATATTGCGCCATTTCAGGCCTTTGTAAAGGCTATCTGCCATTGCAGGGGCCTGTGGAGCCTTACGGCGTTGTGCCTGGCTGGCTTCCGGGAGGAATAGCGTTAGGCTTATTAAAAAAATCAGGATTCGTAGTGGTTGGGTACTCATAATAGTGTTGGTTGGTTAGAACTAATCGTCGATACTGGCAAAAACCATCTGTTTAAATTTCCATCCGGTTTGGTCTGTTGCGGCGTTCTGAGTTTGCTTCATCAGGATGCCGATGAGCTGCTCCCCGGGGTCGGCAAAGTATTGGGTGTTGAAATAACCGCCCCATTCAAAGGTGCCCCAGCCGCCTTCGCCACCCTGGGCAACACCCTTGGCGGTTGTGCGTGAAAAAGCAAGCCCGAAGTCCTTGGCGCCATTGCCCCAGAGATCCCCGATCTGGTTGGCCATCATGGTAGCGACCGTCGTGCGGCTCAAAATCCGGGTTCCGTTGTATTCCCCCTGGTTTAAAAGCATCTGGAGGAATGTGGCGTAATCCTTAGCCGTGCTCGAAAGCCCCGCCCCACCGGCGAAGTAGCTTTTGGCTCCGTTAATGGGATAATCGATGTCAAAAACAGGGGTTTCAAAGCGTTTCCACTCGCCTTCCACCTGGTATTGTACCGGTACCAGCCTTTCGGATAGGGCGTCGGGCAGGTAAAACCAGGTATCGCTCATGCCCAGGGGATCAAAAATTCGCGTCTTCAGGAATTCATCGAAAGGCATCCCGGAGACTATTTCAATAAAACGTCCCAGGACATCGAGCCCCTCACTATAGGTCCAGGCTTCCCCTGGTTCGTGATGTAAGGGCATGCCGGCGAGTTTGGGAATGTTTTCCGCCAGGGTTACCGGCTCTGCGGTAAAAGCATCGATAATCCCGGCCTTCGCAAAGGCTTTTCGAAATCGAGGATCCCCATCGATCATCCCATAGCCGATTCCAGAGGTATGGGAGAGCAAATGCCGGATTGTGATCGGCGTTTCCAGGGGCGTGACCGTAAAGGTGCTGTCACTTTCATTAAAGGTTTCCATGACACCGGCATCGGCGAACTCTGGAATATACTTTGAAATGGGATCGTCCAGGCGGAAGTGCCCTTCCTCCCAGAGCATCATTACCGCTGTACTGGTAATCGCTTTGGTTTGCGAGGCAATTCGGAATATGTCGTCCTCTTTATAGGGTATATCGTTTTCCGCATCCGACATCCCAAAGGTCTTGTGATACACGATCTTACCATTTCGGGCGATAAGGGCAACGGCCCCCGGGATTTGATTCTCGGCAATTGCCGCTTCCAGCATGTTGTCGATGCGTTCCAGCCGCTCAGGGGATAATCCTTCAGCCCTGGCATTTCCATTGGATAGGACTGCTACTTGCTCAGCGGCCGCGGAATCCGACTGCTGTTGCCGGCAACTCATGATCAGAAGCAGGGCAACCAGGGTGTATAATAGTCTCATAGTTGGATGATTTAAATTAAGGGGAATCCCTTATTAATTCATTCCCCCTTCGCGATTAGGGCTTCGCGGAGTTGGCCATTCGCGGCGTTCGCCGCTCCTGGGATTAATCGATAGTACGGCTTTCTCCCGGGAAGTCTGCTCGGGATCTTCGCTGGCCATATAGGTTAGAATTGCCGTCAGGATGGCATTGTTTCGCACATCGTCAAAAACAATCTTATCATAGGTGTCCAGATTGGTGTGCCAGGTGTAGTTCCAGTAACTCCAGCTTAAGGAGGAAAGCGAAAAAGCCGGGGCGCCCATAGCCACAAAGGAGGCATAGTCCGAACCTCCCCTTCCCGGATTGCCGGGGAACGTAGTTTCGATATGGGTAGTAATTGACTCGGGGACTGCTTCCATCCAGCGTCCTAGGTATTCATAGGCGTGTAAAAAGCCCTGACCGGAGAGGTTTACCACCCGACCGGTACCATTGTCCTGATTAAAGAGCGCTTGCAGGCCTTCCACTACTTCGGGATGGTCTTCTACGTACGCCCTGGAGCCATTCAAACCCTGTTCTTCACTCCCCCAAAGACCGATGATGATGGTTCGTTTTGGATTGGGATAGACTTTTTTCAGGATGCGGGCTGCCTCCATCATCGTTATGGTTCCGGTACCATTATCGGTAGCTCCGGTTCCTCCATCCCAGGAATCGAAATGGGCAGAAAGTACGATGTATTCATCGGGCAATTCCGTTCCGGGAATAGTGGCTATGGTATTAAAGGTCGGAACCCTTCCCAATTCTTTAGACTCGGCTACCACCCGCAGTTTCGGTGATTTACCGCTTTCAGATAACCGGTACACCATGCCGTAGTCTTCCAGGCTCAAATCGATTACCGGAATTTGCTCCGTATTGGCGCTGAAGATTTTATTTGCGCCGAAAGCATTCGACCAGCGCGATTGTACAATACCCGCGGCACCTGCTTTTTCCAGGCCCTGGTTCAGCGTTCTCCAGGTATATCCCGTATTGCGCAAGTTGGCACGCCAGGCGTCTTGGAGGGAATCGCGCATTTCCTTCATTTTCGCAAAGGATTCTTCGGTAGCGAACTCCTCCCAATTGTAATCCGGTCTGCCCGTAATCTGAGGCATAGAAACACAAACCAGCTTGCCTTTAACTGCAGGTAGCCATTTTGCAAAAGCCAAAGAATCGGCCACTTCCGGAAGTGTGATAACTTCCGCGGTTATTCCTCCTTTTGGGGTGGCAGGGCTCCAAGCCAACTGACGACCGTGGAGGGAAACCACCCGGGGGGCTACCATGTCTATGTGGCAAATGCCGCGCTCCCATCCCCGCCAGGTTCCCCAGGCTTCGTTTTGGGCTTCTATTCCCCAGGAGGCGAAAGTTTCGACTGCCCATTCATGGGCTTTATCCATTTGAGGCGAGCCAACCAGGCGTGGCCCGACAAGATCCATTAATTCATGCGCGAGGACCTCGAGTTGGGAGTTTGCTGTGGCCTCTTCTTCGATGGCCTTGGGGATGTCTGAATCTTGTGCGGAGAGGGAAAAGATCGATAGGAAAAGACCGAGCAGGGTACTACTCCAAAAGTCTTTTGAGGTACTGATTTTCATAATAGTGGTTTGCGAGATTGGTGCAAATCAAGATAAGCATAAACATTTATAAACGGGTATAAATGTTTAAAGCACGACTACAGATACTTCCCGGGCTAGTTTTGACCTTTCGGGAAAGTCCCGTAACGAAGAACAAACGAATACAATAAGAAATGAATGCTTTGAGAAATAAGGTTCTGTTAATTGGAAATCTGGGGCAGGATCCGGAGGTTACGGAAAATGAAAATGGCAGCAAGCGGGCGCGCTTTTCTGTTGCCACAAACGAATCCTTCCGCAATGCCGCCGGAGAAAAGGTAACGGAAACACAATGGCATCAGGTAGTGGCCTGGGGTAAGCTGGCAGATATCGTTTCCAATTACCTGGTCAAAGGGAAGGAAGTGGCTGTCGAAGGCAAGTTGATCCATCGCCAATACGACACAGAGGAAGGGCAACGCAAATATGTAACTGAGGTTCGATGCAGTGAACTTTTGCTACTTGGAAAGCAATAAAATGGGGTCTTTATCGGAGAAAAGGGGTCGCTGACCCCTTTTCTTTGAAATTGCGCTCCGATTGATGTAACTTTTATAGAAGTGATTCGTCATATTTTAAAGCCATCATCATGCCCGTCAGAAAACATTTTTGTCTGCTTACTTGCCTGGCATTCAGTCTTGTGGGTGTGGCACAGGGTAACGGCAATAATGATGGATTCACTCCGGCCACCGGCAAGGCGGTAGGTCAGTCAGCTCACCAGGCTCAGGATAGCAGAACATCCCTTAACCATTTATCCTTTTATTTCCGTCAGGGTCAGAACGACGCTACTTTAGAGCAAACTCTGGTTTTTTCATCTGAACAGGATGAGCTGGATTATTGGAAGGACCAGCGTGCCTATGAACGTGCGCTTCTGGATAAGGACATTCAGGAATTTACAACCTATATTCTGGCCAAGCAGTTGGTGTACTCCGCCCATAAGCATTCGAGCACCAAAGCGTGCGCACATGGCGACTACTTTCACCTTCGAGCTTCCTATTACGCACAATTTGTTTCTGAGGACGCGGAAGTTTTAGTTTGGCTACAGGGATTCAATCGGGATAACAGCCTGGCTGGAGTTTCCAGGAACTAAGCTTTAATAAGGTTTTGGCTAATTAAGCGGGCTTAGGCTACCCGCTCCAATTCCAGTACAAAATCGCACTTTTTGAGCAGGTCTTTGCAGGGACAGCGTTTACAGCGTTTCTCCTCACACTTCTTGTATTTTTTACAGCACTTGGATTTACAGGCCTTTCCGGAACACTGTATTTCCTGGAAGCGCTGCAGGTGCTTCAAGCGTATTTTTTGGAGTTTTTCGGCGGCTTTTTTCTGTTTCTTTTTACCCATTGCGTAGAAAGACTACACAAATCTAGTAATTTTTATTAATTCTAAATAAAAAAAGCGAAAAAGATCAAATCAGACCCAAATTGTCTTAGAGTTCCCGGATAATTCTCAGGCTCCCGGGTCGGCAGCTGCGCTATCTACGGTTAATTGCTGGATATCCCGATCAAACAGGTAGAGTCCTCCTTTATCGTCGCCTATCAGGCTGATTTTATCCAGGATGGTACGCGCCAACGCTTCCTCTTCAATCTGCTCAGCCACATACCATTGCAGGAAATTGTGAGTCGCAAAGTCCTTCTCATTCAGGGTTACTTCGACCAGGTTGTTTATGCATTCCGAGACATACATTTCGTGCTCAAACAGGGCCTTGAAAAGCTGCTGGAAACTGCCGAACTCGGTCTTGGGTGCTTCCAGTTCGGATACGATAGCATGCCCGCCTCGCTCATTGATGTATTTCACCAACTTCAGCATATGCATGCGCTCCTCATCGGAGTGTTTATAGAGGAACTGGGATATTCCCTCAAGGCCTTTGACCTCCGCCCATGATGCCATGGACAGATAAATTTGAGAGGATTGAGCTTCTACGCGGATTTGGCCGTTTAGGGCCTCTTCTACTTTCTTTTTGAGCATGGGTGGTCGTATTATTAGATTACTTCAGATAACCCATATTGGGTTTCTCACCACTAATTTACGTATTAAAACCCTAGAAAAATAACCTTTGGGCACAGCGGAAAGTATTCGCATGGGCCTCGACGATTATTCGTATTTCCGGGGAGTAGCCGCCGCCCATACTGCATTGGACGGGCAAGTTGTTTTGTTGGCACCAACGTAGGACCATTTCGTCCCGTTGCAGGCACCCGGCAACGCTCAGGTCCAGGGTGCCGAGTTTATCGGTACCCACAATATCGACTCCGCAAAGGTAAAAGACAAAATCGGACGCTACCTTTTCTACCAGGGTATTCAGCGCTTCCTCCAGGATCGTCAGGTATTCCTGATCGCCAGTCCCTTTTTCGAGCGGGATGTCCCAATCCGAAGTTTCTTTTCTGAAAGGATAGTTGGCCTTACCATGCATCGAGAATGTAAAAACTTCAGGGACGTCTGCAAAGATCTCAGCAGTCCCATTACCCTGATGCACATCGAGATCTAAAATGAGTATTCGTTCGGCCAGGCCGCGATGTAAGAGGTCGTGTGCGCCAATAGCCTGGTCATTGAGCATGCAAAAGGCTTCGCCACGGTCCGAATAAGCATGGTGGGTGCCTCCGGCAATATTCATCGCAACGCCATATTTCAGGGCATATTCACATCCAAGAATAGTCCCCTGGGCAATACGCAGTTCGCGTTCCACCAGGGCTGGACTCCAGGGAAAACCCACTTTCCGCATTTCCCGAGGAGGTATCGCTCCCGCCTTCAGGTTTGCAACATATTCAGGGATATGGGCACGAAAGACCGCCTCGTCCCCGACTATTTCAGGGGCAAAGAAATTCTCCTCATTGCAGGTTCCTTCATACAGGAGCTGCTGGGGGAGTAATTCGTACTTCTCCATAGGGAAGCGGTGTCCCTCTGGCAAAGGATGTTTATAAATGGGATGGTAAGCTATTTTAAGCACTAAGTAATGGTCGCTCCATTATTCGCGCCGTCCTGATCCGGCCCGACGAAGATGAGTTTTCCTTCGTGATTCTCGGCCAACAGGATCATCCCCTGGCTTTCTACTCCGCGCAAAGGTCGGGGAGCCAGGTTGACCAATACAGTAACCTGCTTCCCAATTAGCTCTTCAGGTTTAAAGTGCTGGGCGATTCCCGAAACAATGGTTCGTGTATCAATACCGGTATCGACCTTCATAACAATGAGTTTGTCGGCCTTCGGCATTTTCTCGGCTTCCAGGATAGTACCCACCCGCAGATCGAGTTTCATAAAATCATCGTAGGTAATGGTATCCTTCTGGGGGATGATTTCAATTTCGGAATTATCGGTAGCGTCTGCATTAGAATCACTCATTGCATTTGATTTTTTAGTCGCCTCAAGGCGATCGAGTTGTGCCTGAATTTCAGAATCTTCGATTTTTCGGAACAATAGTTCGCTTTGTCCTATGGTATGACCAGCAGGTAAAATAATCGGGTCCGTTGCCGGCAGGTCCCAATCCAAACGGGCCCTTGCCGAACCGGTTTCTCCTAGCCGTAATATTCGCCGCAGCTTTTGTGCGGTAAATGGAAGGAAGGGTTCACTCAGTACGGCCAGTGCTCCGGCTACCTGAATACCTACGTACAAAATGGTTGCGGCGCGCTGCGAATCTGTTTTAATGACTTTCCAGGGTTCTTCATCGGCCAGGTATTTATTCCCCAGACGTGCCAGGTTCAGTAGTTCCTGTGATGCCTCACGGAAACGGAATCGATCCAGGCTTTTTCCAATTTGCGATGGATAATTTCCAATAGCCTTCAGGACTTCAGTATCTATATCGGTTAGCGATCCAGGGGTCTGGACTTCCCCGTTGAAATACTTGTGGGTCAAAACAGTTACCCGGTTAACGAAGTTCCCGAATATGGCAACCAGTTCGCTGTTGTTTCGGGCCTGGAAATCCTTCCAGGTAAAATCGTTGTCCTTGGTTTCCGGGGCGTTGGCAGTAAGCGTATAACGCAGTACATCCTGAAGATCCGGGAAATCCACGAGATATTCGTGCAGCCAGACCGCCCAGTTTTTGGAAGTGGATAGTTTCTGCCCTTCCAGGTTCAGAAATTCATTGGCCGGCACATTGTCCGGCAGAATATAGTCCCCATGCGCCTTAAGCATGGAAGGGAAGATGATACAGTGAAAGACAATATTGTCCTTTCCAATAAAGTGGAGCATGCGGGTATCCTCGTCTTTCCACCAGGGTTCCCAGTCCGTTCCTTCCCGCTCGGCCCATTCGCGTGTTGCACTGATATAGCCGATCGGAGCGTCGAACCAGACATAGAGGACTTTACCTTCTCCTCCGGGTACGGGAACCGGGATTCCCCAATCCAGGTCCCGGGTTACCGCCCGGGGTTTAAGGCCATCATCGATCCAGGATTTACACTGCCCGTATACGTTGGTTTTCCAGTCCTCTTTATGTCCCTCCAGAATCCATTCCCTCAAGAAGGGTTCTGACTGATCAAGGGGAAGGAACCAGTGTTTTGTTTTTTTGAGGATGGGGTTGGCCCCGCTTATGGCCGAGCGGGGGGAAATCAAATCCGTAGCATTCAGGGAGGAACCGCAATTTTCGCACTGATCCCCATAGGCCTCGGTATGGCCGCAAACCGGACAGGTACCCACCACAAAGCGATCCGCGAGGAATTGTTCGGCTTCGGGATCGTATAATTGCTCAGTGACTTCCTCCGAGAACCCACCCTGCTCATGCAGCTGCAAAAAGAAATCAGAGGCGGTTTTGTGGTGAATTTCCGCTGAGGTTCGGGAATAGTTGTCAAAGGCAATCCCAAAGGCTTCAAACGACTCCTTTATGATGCCGTGATATTTATCGATAAGCGCCTGAGGGCTCGTCCCTTCTTTGCGTGCTTTCATGGGGATCGCTACCCCATGTTCGTCGCTTCCGCAGACGAAGAGTACTTCCTTCCCGCTTTGTCGCAGATAACGGCTATAGATATCCGCAGGAACATACACCCCTGCCAGGTGTCCGATATGGATCGGGCCGTTTGTGTAGGGGAGGGCTGCGGTGATTAAGGTTCGCTTAAAAGGGCGCTGATTGGCCGGCATGCCTTAGGTTTTAAGGCACAAAAATAGCTAAAAAAAAGCCCTCGAAGACACTGGACAGATACAATATCAGGGGCGTCCAGTGTCCGAGGGCATTAACGGTAAGATTGGGAATGCATTTCGCCGCTGCAAAGCTCGAAAGCAATGCCGATTGCGGTTTTATGCTCTAGGCTACCATAATGGATTTAGCCATGAACCGGTCCTGTACACCGATTCTATAAATGTATTTCCCGGTTGCCAGGTGTGCTGGCACCCGATCCCGAACGTTGATCTCCAGGCTTCCTTCGAGCATCATCTCGTTATAGAGCGTCGCGACCTTCTGTCCCAGGATGTTGTACAGGGTAATATCCACATGGGCAGTGAACGGCATATCCAGTCGGATATATGGATTGGCTCCTGCCGCATCCGGGTAGAAAGGCTTATGCACTATGGCATCGAGCATTTCCTCCGAAGGATTTGGATTCGGGTTCGGATCACTACTGTCCGGAGGGGTAGGTGGCGTTGGCGGTTGATCGCTGTAAGCGATGTCGTCAAAGTCCACACCGGAACAGTTGAATCCTAAATTAACTGGGTTATATGGGTGTCCGAGCAGGTGTTGTTCTACTAGCGGAATATCCACACAAAGCCATTCGGCCAGTACTGTGGCGTAGAGATCACGGAAATCCATGGTATACTCCAGGTTTCCTCGGCCGTTCGGATTGTCCAGGGAAGGGTGATCCCCTACAAAGGCACTTCCGTTCAGACCTGCTCCAAAGAACAGGGTAGGGGCAGCCTTTCCGTGGTCCGTTCCATTAGAACCGTTTTCGAAAATCCGGCGTCCGAATTCCGAGAAGGTCATACTCAGCACCTTATCGTCCTGATCCGTAAAGGTCAGGTCTTCGTAGAAGTCTTTTACGGCAACCGAAAGATTGGTCATCAAACGCTCGTGAGCCAGCGGCTGGTTTCCGTGAGTGTCAAATCCACCCATGGAAATCATGTAAACCCGGGTCCCCAGGTTCCCTTTGATCAGACGCGCAAGTAGCGCCAACTGACGGGCAAAACCATTTTCCTGGTATTCCACATCATTCCTTCCGCGCTCGTAGGCGGCATGGATCAATCCGGAATATTCATAGGTGGTATTCGCAACCCCACGCAGGAATCGAAGCTGATCGCCATACATACAATCTCCGAATAATGTGGGATCGAGGTTATACTGCTCCCCGGTCTGGGCAATTTCTTCGAGTTGATCAATGTTGGAAGCTACGAAGGCGTAATTGGTTTCCTCTCCCTGGAAAATCAGGTTTCCATACTGTCCGATCTGCACAGCTGCAGGTGATGCAGGAGGATTGATCAGGTAGTCGGGATAGAGGTTTTCAAAGTAGCGGCCCATCCAACCGGTATCCAAGCCGGTAAATCCGGTCGTGGTCAGGTCGGTATTGGCGTAGATGTCTGAACCGGTGAAGTGGGAGAGGCTTTGCCCCTCGTAACCCACACCGTGTACGGCCTTAAAGGATCCTTCCCCCCAGAGGCTTTCAAGCGCCTGCATGTAGGAAGGAACACCAAATTCGTCCGTGAGTTTCAAAACCTTACTTTCCGGAATGTAAATATTCGGCCGGGCATTGGCATAGGTATCGTATTGCTCAATCGGAATAACGGTACTCAGTCCATCGTTACCCCCGGAAAGGCGTATTAAAATCAGGATGCCATCGCCTGGGGCATTGGCGATTGCCGCAGTCAGTGGGGATGGAGCAGATGCCGTAAGCATATTACTGCCGAGCATCATAGAACCTGACCCGGCAATGCCTAATGCCTGAAGGAAGGAGCGTCGGCTCCAAACCTTGTGTTCCTTATCGTGGGCGTCGAGGTGTTCTTTGGGTATAGGGATATGATTATTGCACATAGTCGTAGGCTTATTTGAGTTGGAATTCAGGTTGGCGGGATAGATACATAAGCAAGAGGAATACCTGTTGCGGAACCTCCGGGCTAACGGCGAGCATCCACAAGCCTAATCCTCCCGGGATATAATCCGATCCATAGTAATTCTCTGGTACGTCTTCAATTTTGAAAACGGACATCGCATTTTCAAAGTCCTGGGCCGTCAAAAGGCCTTTGGGCAGGAATTTGTCCACGATAGCCGAAACCACAGTTTCGGGATTGCTGGTGTTGCTGTCCGCCGGTCCTACCAAATCCATGGCCAGGGTTCGGAATTGCTCCTGGTTGGCCTGGAAGAACCCTTCGAAAACTACTTCCGAAGTAAGCCAGCGTCCAATAATAAAGTTGGTATTGATCCATTGACGGTCTCGTTCCCACCCCGCAACATCTACCGGGTCAAATAAGGTCTGACCCACCAGGCTCGCTGATTCGAGGGCAAAGGAAATATTCGTCTGATCATAGGCGAAACCGGTCTCATTGATCATGTGCAAGTACAGATCAAAGGGGCTCTTGATGATTACTCCTATCGCATTCTCGTCAAAAAAGTGCTCACTCTTGAACAGTTGACGCAATACGGGAGCAATTTCAAAATTGTTCGCCACAAAGGTTGCGGCCATGCCACTAATAATTGTCTGGGCATTCCCGGCATCATCGTTCGAATCCGGGTGTACGAAGTATTCATACAGCTTCAGGCAGATGTATTGGGCAATTTCGTTAGGTCGCTGGTCAAAGAGGATATCGATGGTATCGTCATAACCCCAGTTTCCAGTCTGGCCCATGATGGTTTTAGCACCTGTATCATGGCGTTCGGGATTGAAGGCTACCGGGGTCCATTGTACATCGCCGCGATCGGTATAGCCGGAAAGGGCTCGGGCCGCTTCGATAATATCGTCCTCGGTGTACCCGTTGCCATCACCCAGGGTAAATAACTCATAAAGCTCCCGGGCGTAATTCTCATTCGGATTGTTACCATTGTTGAATACACCATCCAAATAATATAGCATGGCGTTGGTAAGGCCGATCTCACTGACGAAAGTCTTGAAATTCCCCAGGGAATTTCGCTGCAGGCAGTTCACATATTCAAATAGGAATGCCGGTCCGTCGTAAATATCGATCTCGGTAACAAAGTGGTTACTCCAGAAAAAACTGAGGCGGTCCCGAAGGTTATTATCCAGAAGGCTTTGGGTATAATCCAGGCGGAGGGTAGCGATTTGGTCCCTGATAATAGGGCGTGCCGCATCGTCATCCTCGGGATAGTCGGCCCGGGTCCAGGTAGACCAGGCAGGTGCAGCTAAAGGTGGAAGCGCCAATGCGGCGTCTACCAGGCTGTCTACAAGCGCAGTGGCCGATTGGCCAACGGCTTGATTTACAGTAGCTGCGGAGGCGCTGAATCCCAGCCTCCTAAACAAATGCTCTACCCTAGTTTTGTCGAGTGGGTTTGCATACGGGGCGAGCGAGGCCGTATTGCAATTCACAAAATACTCCATAGTCGTTGTAGGCTTTAAGGACGTTCATGTGTTTAGGGGCAAAGTCTTAACGCGCGTACAAACTGCTTAGTATCGTAGGTTTTGGTTTTTCGTTCAATGACATCCCGAAAATACAAGGACTGCTTAATAAATGCGGCGAAATGCCCTTTTTTTCGATGAAATACACAAAAGTTTCACAATCCGGGGAAATAAAATGGAGACCACCACGCAGCTTGGCGATAAAGGGGAGGAAATCGCCGCCGAGCACCTTTCTGCACTGGGTTACCAGATTCTTGAACGGAAATACCGGTATCGGCATGCAGAGATTGATTTAATTGTGCAGCGCCGGGATCTACTGGTTATCGTGGAGGTGAAAACGCGGAGCGGGAGTTTTTATGAGGCTCCTGTGATTACCATACCGAAATTGAAAATGCTACGCCTTATCCGGGCGGCCGATCATTATATAAGGAGTTATTCGGGTAACTATGAAGTTCGGTTCGATGTGATTTACATTGAATTTCAAGGGAAACACCAATATCGGATCCGACACACGGAAGATGCCTTTTATTTCTTCTAGTTTTGTTTGTAATGTAACAAATTGTTATGTTTGATTGAGAATCTAGGGAAATGAAAACAATATCTGCCGTAGTTGAGCAATACATCAAGAAGAAACCCTTCCTGCAATCGGCCCTCGCCCAGGGTATAATCAACCTGACCTCGTTGTCCCGGCAAATCCGTCCGGAAATTCAGGACCAATTGGGCAAGGAGGTACGCAACGGGGCTATTGTTATGGCATTAAAGCGGCTTTCCGACGATCTGGAATTTAGAGCCACCCACCGTATTGTAAAGGTGCTTAAGAATATAGGAGAGATCACGGTTCGCTCCTCCCTTACCGACTATACCTTCCTGATATCGGAAACCATTTTACAGAATCAGGGAAAGTTGGTTGAGGAAGTTCACCGCAACCAGGACGTATTTTACACTTCCTCCCGTGGGGTAAACGAACTCAACATAGTGGTGAGTAATAAATTAAATGCCGTGGTCGAAAATCTGTTCTCCGGGGAACGGATGAGTCAGAAAGCCGAAGACCTGGCTTCGATTACGGTTAAGCTACCTGCCGAAAATGTTTCTGTCCCTGGGATCTATTACTTTATCTTCCAACGCCTGGCCTGGGAGGGGATCGTACTCTATGAGGTAATTTCCACGACTAATGAATTTACCATTCTGGTTTCCGAAGAGCAGGTAGATCAGGCCTTTACGGTTATCAAAGACTTAAAGTCGCTATAACTTGCGGTTATTAGTAGGTTAGTATCCACAAAAAAGCCGGGAATTCCCCGGCTTTTCTATTCTTAGCATTGGGTAAAGACCCGCTAAATCATTATTCCTTTTCGGCTTCCGGCTCCCCATCGCCACAATCTGCTCCGCTTACGGTGAAACGGAAATCTTTAGTGGAAAGTCTTTCGATATCCGGATCGTTCTTATGGTCGGGCTTGTAAGCAGCTCCGGTTCCCAAATCAACGGCGATACCTAAAATACCCCAGCTCAAAACAGAGAGGATAAAGTTTCCGGTACGGAAGCGGTTATCAAAGTTGTTAACCACGGGTTCGCAACCTTCCTCCCGCAATTCTACCTGAAGCGGTTGGTCGCGTTTTAGTAGGGTAGTGGTTTGACCCTGGCCATAGAATTCCCCGTTGATATAGATCTGGGCATTGGGGTTGTCTTTGGCAACAATTGTAGCATTGTAACGGCTACCGCCAAACATGACGCCACAACTTTGAAAGCTGGCGGCAAGCAGGGTTGCAGCCAGAAAAAAAGCAATTCGATTCTTCATAATATGGTTAAATGTTACGAAGGCAAGAATAGCATTATTCGCCGTAAACTGAAGCGATTTTGTAGGAAAATATGCTCGCAAAAATGCAAGAATCTGAATGCCAATAGTTTCGAGGTTTCGCCTTCTTTTCGAAGGGGACTAATCCTTAATAGCCTTTTCCAAACTTACCGGCTGCACTCCGGTTTCCGATACTTTTCCACCTGCTTCCACATAGGAAGATCCCATCAGGGTTATGGTCGAAGTGGTAAAATCCGAAGCCTCAGCTTTGTAGATGTTGTCTACATAGTTCTGGGGATTCCGATCGATATACGGGAACCAGGTGCTGTGGATCTGTATCATGACGCGATGTCCCTTTTTAAACGTGTGCAACACGTCCTGCAGGCGGAATTTTATGGAGCTGACCTGATCCGGAACAAAAGGCTCCGGATTCTCGAAGCTGTTTCGAAACCGGCCGCGGAATACTTCCGAGCGAACCAGTTGCTGATACCCGCCCATTATGATATTGTCCGGGTTATGTTCGTACTGGGGGTGGTCCTGGGGATAGACATCGATAAGCTTCACCACAAAATCTGCGTCGGTGCCCGTCATGGCCACATCCAGTGCTGCCAGGATTTCCCCGGCAATGGTATAGGGATCTTCCAGGGGTTCGGTTTGAAAAGTCAATACATCCGGACGGCGGGAGGCATGCCGCTGATCATCACTCATAAAGCGCCTGGGGGTGAAGGTCAGGCCCTCGGTCTGGGAGGTATAGGGGACCGGTTTTGATGGGTCACTCACATAACTGAATTCGGCGGCTGCTTCTGTAGCTTCACCCAAACTTAATTTTCCATTGGCTCCAAAATACAGCCGGGCAGGCTCGATTTCTTCAGGCGGCCAGGACGTAAAGCTTTGCCACTTCTTGATTCCCGTATCGTACATATATGCCTCGGGCAGGTCCATCTCCCCATCGCCTTTGAGGTGGTAATTGAAGAACTTGCGTTCTACATCGCGTTGGTATCCAGTCGAAATGCTGTCCCCGAAGTAGATGTGGTTGTGGGTGAGTTGCCCGCGTTCGCGCGCCCATCCGCCATGATCCCAGGGACCCATAACAATGATGTTGTTTGCCTTTGGGCTGCTGGCCTCTACTGATTTATAAATGTTCAGGGGGCCATAAAGATCCTCCGCGTCGAACCATCCCCCAACGGTCATTACCGCATGGTCAATATCCTTAAGGTGTGGCAGGATGTTTCTTTTCTGCCAGAAACTGTCGTAGTTGGGATGGTCTACAATTTGCTGCCAGAAGAAATTATCGTGGTGGAAATTTTCTGTGATGTTTTTCAGGGGCCCCTGGCTCAGGTGAAAGTCATATCCGTCCGCTGCAGGCTGTCCATAAAATCGCATGATCTTATCCCGGTACCAGGGCTCGCGAGTCCGTTCCTCCTTCTGGTATCCAAAAACGGCAAAAGCGGCAGTATAGCTTTGCAGGTAAGCGCCCTGATGGTGGAAGTCGTCAAAAAAGAAATCCGAAATCGGGGCCTGGGGGGAGGACGCTTTCAGGGCCGGATGTGCATCAGGCAAAGCAGCCGCAGTATAAAATCCAGGATAGCTCACGCCGTACATCCCCACTTTACCGTTGTTGTTGTCGATGTTTTCCAGCAACCATTCAATAGTGTCATAAGTGTCCGAGCTCTCATCGATATCCTCGGGATTCGACGGATCGTTGCCCGGAATGTTTGGTCGCATATTGTCAAAAGTGCCATCGCTCATGTAGCGGCCACGGACGTCCTGATAAACGAGGATATAGCCATCCCGGATCAGGAAATCGGAAGGGTAGCGCCGGGCCTGGTAATTCGTATAATTAGAAGCATTGTAACAGGTGCGATTCATCAGGAAAGGGTAGTCCTGCGACTTGTCCTTAGGGGTATAGACCACGGTGAACAGCTCGGCTCCATCCCGCATGGGGATGTGATATTCATTGAGGTCGTAATGCTGACGGAGGTATACGGAATCGACAGCCTGGGCTCCGGCAAGTGCTGGGAGCAACATTGCCAGGAATAAGTAGTAAAATTTTCGCATGAGGAGTATTTTCGGTGCGATTAAAGATAATTAATTCTGCACTGCCTCCTCCGGGCTTACTCCAAGAAATTCGATTAAGGGATCTGTAGCTTTCAGGGCGTCTTTTACAGTACGAACCCTTTCATAAATCAACAGCAGTCGCAACCCATTGCGGGTCTGCTTTTCCTTGAGGCGACAGCTACCCGGATGGCTTTGGACAAATTGCAGTATCCTGGAAAAGGTAGGGGACTGATAAAATGGCGCCTGTTGGTCGGCGACAAAATACCCGATCAGTTTTTCCTTCTTCAGCACCAGGCGCTCCAGTCCCAAAAGGGTGCTGCGCCACTTGAGCCGTACGGAATCCAGCAGCGCCTCGGCCTGTTCGGGAAGCGGGCCAAAACGGTCGATCAGTGCCAGACGGAAAGCCTCCAGTTCCTGCTCATTTTTACAATTATTCAACTCGGTATACAGACTGAGCCGCTCGGCTACCGCATTGATGTACCCATCGGGAAAGAGGAGTTCCAGATCTGTATCGATCTGGGTTTCCTTGACAAAGGGTCTTACTTCGCCCTGCTCCTTGTATAATTCACTGAACTCATTATCCTTGAGTTCTTCTATGGCTTCCGCGAGGATTTTTTGATACGTCTCGAATCCAATCTCGTTGATAAAGCCGCTTTGTTCTCCTCCGAGTAAATCACCAGCGCCCCGGATTTCCAGGTCCTTCATGGCAATGTTGAAACCACTGCCCAGTTCGGTAAATTGCTCCAGGGCCTGGATACGCTTTCGCGCCTCTGGGGTCATGGACTCGTAGGGAGGTGTAATGAAGAAGCAAAAAGCTTTTTTATTGCTGCGGCCCACACGTCCGCGCATTTGGTGGAGGTCGCTCAAGCCAAAGTTATTGGCGTTATTGATAAAGATGGTGTTGGCGTTGGTTACGTCCAGACCGCTTTCAATGATGGTGGTCGAAACCAGGACGTCAAATTCCCCATTCATAAATCCTAGCATCCGTTTTTCGAGTACCTGTCCGTCCATCTGACCGTGTCCGATCCCAATGCGAGCATCAGGTACCAGACGTTGAATAAGCCCGGCCACTTCCTTTATATTCTCGATGCGATTGTGGACAAAAAACACCTGCCCGCCGCGTTGGATTTCGTAGTGGATGGCGTCCCGGATTACGCTCTCATCAAAGCGCACCACCCGGCTTTCTATGGGATAGCGGTTTGGGGGAGGCGTGTTGATCACAGAAAGGTCCCGCGCTGCCATCAAACTAAATTGCAACGTACGGGGGATAGGGGTCGCCGTAAGGGTAAGCACGTCTATGTTCTCCTTAAGGCTTTTGAGTTTGTCTTTAACGCCCACCCCAAACTTCTGTTCCTCGTCTACGATCAACAAGCCCAGGTCCGCAAATTGTACCTGTTTGCTCACAAGTTGATGCGTGCCAATAACAATGTCCAGTTTCCCCGAAGCCAACCGTTCCAGGACCGATTTGCGTTGTTTTGTGCTGCGGAACCGGTTCAGATAATCTACCGAAACCGGCATTTCCTTAAGGCGTTCGGTAAAGGTTCGGAAGTGCTGGAAGGCCAGAATGGTCGTGGGCACCAGGACTGCAACCTGTTTGCCGTTATCAACTGCTTTGAAGGCTGCGCGAATCGCTACCTCCGTTTTTCCAAATCCAACGTCCCCGCAGACCAACCGATCCATCGGGCGTTCACTTTCCATATCCTCCTTGATCGCCGCGGTGGCCGAACTTTGATCCGGGGTGTCTTCATAGATAAAGGAGGCTTCCAGCTCGTGTTGCAGGTAGCTGTCCGGGGCGTATGCGAAGCCCTTCTTCATGCGGCGTTTGGCATAGACCTGGATCAGGTCAAAAGCTATTTTCTTGACCCGGGATTTGGTCTTGGCCTTGAGTTTACTCCAGGCGGCGGATCCCAGTTTATAGATTTTCGGAACGGCTCCGTCCTTGCCATTGTACTTGGCAATCTTATGCAGGGAATGGATGCTTACGTATAGTATGTCCCGATCCCCATAGATGAGCTTAATGGCCTCTTGCTGGCGTCCCTCCACATCGATTTTCTTCAGGCCCCCGAATTTCCCGATCCCATGGTCAATGTGGGTTACGTAGTCCCCGACTTCGAGCTTATTGAGTTCCTTGAGGCTAATCGCTTGTTTTTTGGCATAGCCATTACGCAGGTGGAAGCGGTGGAAGCGCTCGAAAATCTGGTGATCGGTATAAATGCAGACCCCCAGTGATTCGGAGATAAAGCCCTGGTAAATAGGTTGCACAACGGCCGTATACGGAACGTCCTTCCCGATCTCTTCGAAAATGTCTGCAAACCGTTTTACCTGTTGCTCCGAGGAGCAAAAAATGTAATTCGCGATCCCTTGTTCTGCATGCTGTCGCAGGGAATCCAGCAGGAGATCGAATTGTTTATTGAAAGCGGGCTGTGGCAGAGTCCTGAGGGTAATCTCAGGCAGGGGTTCCCCGACTTTCCCATTTGCCGAATCCATTGGGCCATCCAGGTTTACCAGTCTGAATTCGGCCAGTTCCCTGAGGAAGGAAGTCCCATCGGTAAAAAGCGCCTCAGGCTCGTTGTGGACTACTTCTCCCTTGAGGGCTTCAAACGCCTCCCTGGCTTTCTCGAAAAGGGCGTCCAGCTTTCCTTTGGCCAATTGAGGTTCCTTAACGATAATCGCCGTTTCCGGGGCAATGTACCCGAGGAAACTCTGGCGGGATTCATGCAGGATTTTATCGGCAACATTGGGAATTATGCTGATCTTTTTGTGTCGCTCCAGTGAGCGTTGGGTCTCTACGTCAAAGGTTCGGATAGAGTCTACTTCGTCCCCGAAAAATTCAATTCGGTAGGGCTCATCATGTGAGAAAGAAAAGACGTCTACAATACCACCGCGTACTGAGAATTCCCCCGGTTCCGTCACAAAATCCACACGCTTAAAGTGGTATTCGAAGAGTACCTCGTTGAGGAAATCCAAACTAAGGGAGTCTCCGGTGCCGATCTTGAGTGTATTCTTTTTTAACTCTTTGCGGGTGACTACTTTTTCGAAGAGGGCCTCGGGGTAACTGACGATTAAGGCGGGCTTCTTGCGCGAACTTACCCGGCTGAGTACTTCGGCCCGCAGTAAGACATTGGCATTGTCGGTTTGCTCTATTTCGTAAGGCCTGCGATAACTTCCCGGGTAAAAAAGCACTTGTTCTTTTCCCAGAAAATGCTCCAGGTCGTTGAGGTAATAGGCTGCTTCCTCCTTATCCGAGAGCAAGAGCAATACCGGGCCCGGGTAGGATTCAAAAAGTTCTGCGGTCAGGAAGGAAAGGGCAGATCCGCGCAGGCCGTTGAGCTGTAAATGGGTGTGGTCAGGACGCAGGGCGTCGGTCAATTCCCGAAATGGGGGGGACTGACGAAAGGCGGAACGGATATCCTGTAAGGGCGCTGCCATCAAGAGGTGCAAAAATACGCCGCTTTTCTATCCCGGGCAAAGCCCGCATTTAAGAATTCTGCGATCTAAGACCAGGCAGCTAGGCCTGACGGTTATTGGAGAGCCGCTGGCGGAGTTTTTCAAAAGGATTGGTCCTCCGGTTTATAAATCCATGTCGCAGGATAAGTAATCCGAGTAAGCCAGCACCAGACCAGGCCACATAGGCGATCACCGGTATCGCTTCGATATGACGAAACCCGATGGCCACCAATGCCCAGACGGCTACTCCGGCAAATTCCCGTAAGTTTCGTTTTTGCACGAGGTAGGCATTCAAAATAGTCACAATAACCAGCATGACTATGGTCCAGGCTGTAGGGTTCAACGGCGCCCCTGTCCACCCTAGAGATTCGAGATAAAGTCCAATATTGACCACGGTGGCCACAGCGACCCACCCGGCATAGAGCGAGATTGGCCACCAGATAAAGGCGATGGTGCCGATAGGGGCATCCCATATTTCCATATCGAATTTTCGGATGAGTTGAAGCAGGGAGATCAACAGGATAAGCATTAACAGCACCGATAGCCCATACATACGCAAGGTAAAGCAGTACACCCAGAGGGCATTACAGGCATTGGCCAGGAAAAACCAGGGGAGGCTTTGGAATAGGAATGCCTGCTCTTTTCCATATTTGATAATCCGGTAAAAGGAATAAATACAGAAGACCAATAAACCCAGGAAAATAGGCCCCCAGATCGCAAAGGCATAGCTTGCCGGGGTAACCAGGTTTGTAAATTCATTGCTGATAGACCCAATGGCAGGAGCTCCCCAAAGCTGTACCTGCGAAGCGTAATTGACAAAAAGGACGATTATTACCGACAGCAAATTAACTACTGCAATAAGCCAGGGGTTTTTCATGAGGGTTGGTTAAGGGATAGTGTCTTTTTCTTTCCGCGTTGCTCAAGGGCAACGAGTTCGTCCCCGGCAAGCACAACAAATCGGTCCCCGGCCTCGGGTGTAATGGTGTGCGAGCCGGTAAAGGCTCCGAAAGAGGGTAATATCAGTTGGTTGGATCGCAAGTAAAAACAGGGAAGGCGCATGCGCTGGCCGCCCCGGCCACCCAGGCGCACCGCAGGGTGAATATGCCCGGCAATGTTGAACTTTTGATCAGTCTCAGCCGGATGGTGGGTTAACCAGAATGGTCCGATGTTCCACTCGGGTAATACCTCCATGCCCAATTCCTCGTAGAGCAAAGGGGACAGAATATCGTGATTTCCTTCCACCAGAATGAGTTTGGCCTTACTACCATAGGTCCAACCCTGAAACAATTCCCATTCCCGGTTTTTGTGGGAGTGGAATAAATCGCCCAGGAAGCATATTGTTGCGGGTTTGAATTGGGCTTCGAGCTTTTCCAACCGCCTGAAATTTTCAAGCAGGGCCAGGCGGGGGACCGCGGCTCCGTACTTTCGGAAATGCATGATTTTGCCGAGATGAAGGTCGCTGATAAGTAACATCCGCTCCTCCTCCCAGTAGGCTGCCCCCCAGGAGTGAAAAGTAAATGTAGCTCCGCTTATCTCGACCGAATACGTCATCTGTTCAAAGGTATAAAAGGTACTGTCTTCCGCGAATTTTAAAGAAACAGTCTTTCCAAAATTTTATAGTGGGGACTATTTACCACCGGTAAGAATTTGGGTCATCCGGCGAATCCGATCGGCCAGTTTTTCATTGGTGAGTTTCTCGCGCAATCGGTCGGTGATAATTGGAAAGGAGAAGGGTGTGGGTCGCCGACAATCCTTCCAAACTACTTCCTGGGTTGCAATGCGTTCCAGGGCTTGGCGCAGCCGGCCTTCCTCGAGCTGGTGTTCGAAGGTTTCTGTGAATGCCTGTTGGAATAACAGGTTGTCGGGCTCGTAGTCCCGGAATACTTCGAAGAGCAATTGGGAGTTACTTTGTAGGTGCTTCATCTTAATTCCTTTTTTGGGATAGCCGGTAAATACCAACCCACTGATTACGGCAATATCCCGGAATTTACGCCGGGCCATCTCCGTCATGTTGAGACTCTTTTGCAAATCTTCGATTAGGTGTTCCGCTGTGAAGAGATTGTTATCCAGCACTTCCTGGATATTCACGGCTTCCTCCGAAAGCAATTCAAACCCGTAATCGTTGTAGGCCAAGGAGAAGGTGGCCTTGCCCAGCAGACTGATTCGGTAGCTCAACAGGCTTGCCATAGCCTCGTGTACAAAGCGGCCCTCAAAGGGATAAAAAATGTGATGGTGTCCGTCCCGGGTCTCGAAGGTCTCTATCAGGAATTGTCCGGGTCCGGGGACAATACTCTCCTCCCGCTGCCGGTCAAAAAGGGGTTGCAGTGCCCGGATTTCTGTGGATTGCTTTTCCGTTTCCAGATTGGCTGTATAGAGCTCATCGCGGAGGATTTTTGACATTTCACTACTCAAGGTGAGTCGCCCGCCCATCCAGCTGGGTGTCTTGCTGCTTTTGGCCTGGGAATTCCGGACCAGGGCCTGCATGCCTTTGACCTGTAAGAACTCCAGGGTACGGCCGGCAAAAGTGAAAACGTCCCCACGGTTGAGCTTGGAGATAAAAGACTCCTCTATGGTGCCAATATACCCTCCTTTTTTGTAGCGCACGGTTATATCGGCATCCCCGACAATGGTACCAATCTGGAAGCGGTGGCGCATCGCGATACCCCGGTTGGTTACCTTAAAGCGACCGTCCTCCAGCACCTCCAGGCGTTTGTATTCGTCGTAGGTGCGCAGGCTTTGGCTCCCCAGGACCAGATGGTTGAGCAGCCAGGCCCATTGTTCTTTGCTCAGGGTCTGGTAACAGAAAGTTTGCCGTACCTCCTGATAAATTTCATCCGGGTGGAAGCCATCCGAAACCGCCAGGGTGGTGAGGTACTGAATCAGCACATCAAAACTATTGAGGTAGGGAATGCGATCTTCGACCGCTTGTTCCCGGACGGCTTCCTGCAACGCAGAAGCTTCGATGAGTTCTATGGCGTGGGTGGGGAGGAAGTAGATCCGGCTTTGTTGTCCGGGTCGGTGGCCACTGCGTCCGGCCCGCTGTAAAAACCGGGCAACGCCTTTAGGTCCCCCGATTTGCACTACGGTTTCGACGGGAGCAAAATCTACCCCGAGATCCAGGCTTGAGGTACAGACTACGGCTTTTAGGCTCTCATTGCGAATGGCTTGTTCTACCCAAAGGCGGGTGTCCTTATCGATACTGCCGTGATGCATGGCTATTTCCCCGGCGTATTCCGGGTGGGTTTCCAGCAAATGGCGGAACCAGATCTCACACTGCCCCCGGGTATTCGTAAAAAGCAAGGTGGTTTTACTCGCTTCGATGATCGGAATCACAGCCTCCGACATGTGGAGGCCCAGATGCCCCCGCCATGGAAATTTTTCCATGGTTTCCGGAAGCAGGCTGCGAACCTGTATGTCTTTCCGGATATCGGCGCGTATCATCACGGACCGATCAAAGGCTTCCGATTCGGGCCCCAGCAATACCTGCCTGGCCTGTTCCAGATTACCAATCGTTGCCGAAATACCCCAGATACGTAAATGTGGGGATACTGTTTTTAAACGAGACAGGGCCAGTTCCATTTGAACTCCCCGTTTGCTGCCCAGGAGCTCGTGCCATTCGTCTACGACAATAGCATAACAGCTCGCAAATTTTTTGGGATAACCACTGCTCGCCAAGAGGAGTTGCAGGCTTTCCGGAGTAGTGATCAAAAGATCGGGCAGTTGTTTCCGCTGCCGTGCGCGCTCCGCATTGGAGGTATCCCCGGTGCGGATCCCTACCTCAAATGGAATCTCCAAATCGGCAATAATCCGTTCGGCGGATTGCTTTATTTCCTGTGACAGGGCTCGTAATGGAGTGATCCATATCGCTTTCAGGCCCGGGGTTTTCTTTGTCCGGTATTCCGGGTTTTGCTGTATATAATGGAGTAGGATGGGAAACCAAAGGGCATAGGTTTTTCCACTACCCGTGGGAGCGTTAAGCAGGCCGTGATATCCATCGAGGAAGGCCTTCCAGGTTTTCTTCTGAAAGGGGAAGGGCAACCAGCCGGCTTTGCGGAACCACATTTCCGCTATTCCCAGAAGGGCCTCGTAAGATCTATTCTCGCTGCTCATGCGTCCGGGATGATTTTTACGTTTCCGGGATCAGTTCAATAACCCCCTGGAGGGTATCGGCTTCCTCCATAGGTTTGTCTTTTCGCCAACGAACAATTCGTGGAAATCTCGTGGCAACGCCGCTTTTATGCCGGGAGGATCTCGCAATTCCCTCAAAGGCAATTTCAAAGACATGCAAAGGAGTTACCGAGCGAACCGGTCCGAACCGTTCCAGGGTATTGCGCTTAATCCAGGCATCTACTTCCCGAAATTCCGCATCGGTTAGCCCGGAATAGGCCTTGGCGAAAGTGACCAGTTCCCTACTGCCATCCTCTTTTTCATCCCAGAGCGCAAAGGTATAATCTGTAAACAGGTTGCTGCGTCTCCCATGACCCCGCATGGCATAGGTAAGTACCGCATCTACGGTAAGCGGATCTACCTTCCATTTCCACCAGTCCCCTTTTTTACGACCAACCCCATACGGGGCATCCTTGCGTTTGAGCATCAGGCCTTCGGAACGCACTTCCCGGGCTTCCTGTCGGGTTGTAGCGGCCTGTGCCCAATCCGAAATATTCATTTGATGGGATAGGTCCAGGGGGATTTCGGGGGAGTCCGCCAGTGGAGCTAATAGTTTTTCAAGGAGTTTCCGCCTCTCGCTATAGGCCCGGTCGCGGATGTCTTCCCCCTGCCATTCCAAGAGGTCATATGCCCTGAGGATTACGGGGATTTTAGCGAGCATGGAGGCGCTCACAGTTTTGCGTCCCAGACGTTTCTGCAGGTCCCTGAAGGATCCGATTTGTCCTTTGGGGAACGGTAGGATTTCCCCATCGAGGACAGTCCCATCGGGAAGGATTTCGGCAAGGCGTTCCAATTCGGGAAAGGTATGGGTGATCAACTCTTCTCCCCGGCTCCAGAGGAACAGGTTCCCTTTGCGTTGTATAAGTTGCGCCCGAATGCCATCCCATTTGTGTTCCATTACCCAGGGTTCTGGATTGCCAAGGTCTGCAGGGTCTCCTTCCAGGCCGTAGGCCAGATAAAAGGGATAGGGGCGGGAAAGCAAATCCGATTCCCGGGTCCTGAGGACCAGATCTTCAAAACTGATCACGGCCGGGTCCCATTGCCCCATAAGCTTGTGCGCCAAAAGGTCTTCCTCCTGACCTGTGGCTTTGGCCAGGGCACGGGTCATTAATTTCTGGCTAATGCCAATCCGAAAGCCCCCGGTCATGAGCTTGGTCAGTACAAAACGCGGGTAATAAGGAAGCTCTGCCCATGCTTCCAGTAAATAGGATTTTTTGCCGGCCTCCTCCATTTTACGGAGACGGATGATATCCTCCAGGTATTCAGTCAGGGATTTATCAGGAACCTCAGGGCTTTTCGGACTCGGGACAATCAGGGCAATTGTCTCTGCCAGGTCTCCCACGATATGATAGCTTTCCTCAAAAAGCCACATGGGGATCCCCGCCAGCTCAGCGGCCCATTCGCGCAGCAATCCTGTATTTACGGGCCGGGGAGGGCGTCGATGCGAAAGTATGGCGATGGTCCAGACTTTATCCCGGTCGGGTGCCGTTTCAAAATAACCGGCCAGGGCCGCGACCTTGGCATTGGTTTTATTCGTGGCATCCAGGGTTCGTATGAGTTCGGCGAAAGCTTTCATTCGACAGTGGATTCTCCGTTTCCTTCCCCTTCGTACTGTGTGGCCTCGGTTCGCGCGTCCAGTCCTTTGACTTCCCTCAAGTAACGGGAGAAAATATCGGAATAGCCGTGAGTGCAAATCACGCATGTGGCCCCGGTGGCATCAATTGCGCTGAGGAGTCCTTCCCAGTCGGAGTGATCACTCAATACAAATCCGCGGTCCACTGCCCGTCTTCTCCGGGCTCCTCTGAAGGTCATCCAACCACTGGCCGCGGCTGTCTCATACGGGACGAGTTTACGCATCCAGGTACTCCCGTGTGCGCTGGGCGGTGCAATGACCAAAGCTCCTTTTAACGCATCGGAGGGGGTTTCCCGGGTAATCCGTCGGGTAGGCGCGAATGCGCCCAACGGGCGCAATACTTCGGTCATGTTCTCGATTGCTCCATGGGTGTAGACCGGCTCGTAATCGGGGCCCAGCCCAGCCAGCAAGCGTTGTGCCTTACCCAGGGAATAGGCAAAGAGCACGGAGGTCTTTCCAACCGCCTGGTTGGTGGCATGCCAGGCCTTAATATCCGAGAGCACTTCCTCCTGTGGTTGCCAGGAAAAGGCAGGTAGCCCGAAGGTGCATTCCGTGATAAAGCTATCGCAGCGAACGGGTTCAAAGGGTTCGCAAAGCCCATCGCTTTCGGTTTTATAATCTCCGGAGAACACCCAGACTTCTCCGCGATACTCGACGCGGACCTGGGAAGATCCAATGATATGCCCGGCCGGATGAAAGCTGAAAACCACCCCATTTCTGCTAAAGGTTTCCCCCCATTCCATCCCCGAAGCGTCTATGGCTCCGAGCCGGTGTCGGATAATCGGCAGGTTGCGGTGATGGGTGATATATTTTTTATGGCCAGCGCGGCTGTGATCTGCATGGCCATGTGAAATCAGTGCGTTTTCTACCGGTTTCCATGGGTCGATGTAAACGTTGGCCCGGGAGCAGTAAATACCTCTATCCGTAAATTCCAGGAGTGGCTTTTTCATAGCCCGGTGAAGTTACGGAATATTCCCATTTTGGCCGTGTCACATCCTGCCAGCCAACTTTGTGACAAGCTTGGCTATAAGACTGCAAAAAGCTATGGGAAAAGCGCAACAAAAGCGGTATCTTTGCATGCAAAATTTGCAACAAATGCCCATTCTGGATCTTTATAATCACTCCGAAAAGCGTCAAAACTTGGCGCACTTCGCTGCTCTGGCGTCACTAGCCGCCATTAACGGGGTAATCAGTTCCCCCGAAAAGGAAATTATTGAGAAGTTTGCCGTAAAGCTGGATATTTCCGAGGCGGAGTTCAAAGAGGTGATGAAAAAGGAAAACAAGTATCCGATTGAGCCGGCCTTTGAGCTTAAGAAGCGCTACAAAAGACTACACGACTTTTTTCAGATCATCTTTTCGGACAACAAAATCGAAGACGATGAAATGGTAATGGTTAAGAAGTACGCCATCGGAATCGGGTTTACTCCGGAAGCTGCTGACAAAGCTATCGCGCGTAGTGTGGCCATATTCTCCGGAAGGATATCTTTTGACGACTATTACAGTCTGATCGAGAAGAAATAAGCCCGACCGCTCCGATTACCAGCTAATCAAGCCTTTCCCTGCATAAAATTTTCAGCCTTATCCACCATCTTGCGACTTCCGCAGAAGAAGGGGACGCGCTGGTGCAATTCTTTCGGCTGGATTTCCAGGATGCGGCGGAATCCATCAGAAGCTTTGCCATTGGCCTGTTCGGCTAAAAAGGCCATGGGGTTGCACTCGTATAGCAGTCTGAGTTTCCCGTCGGAATTGACGCTGCTTTTTGGATAGATATAGATTCCCCCCTTAATCATATTGCGATGAAAATCGGAAACCAGGGAACCGATATAACGTGAGGTATACGGGCGGTCTCCTTCTTCGCGCTGGCAATATTTGATATAGTCCTTTACCCCCTGAGGAAAATGGGTGTAGTTTCCTTCGTTCACCGAATAAATTTTCCCGGTTTCTGGGAATTGCATATTGGGGTGGCTGAGGTAAAAGGTACCGATAGCGGGGTTCAGGGTAAATCCATTAACCCCGTGCCCTGTGGTATACACCAACATGGTTGAAGTTCCGTAGATAATATATCCGGCTGCCACCTGATTAATCCCCGGTTGCAGGAAATCTTCCAGGGTTACCGGGGTACCAATCGGAGTAATGCGCCTGTAAATGGAAAAAATGGTCCCCACCGAAACGTTAACATCGATGTTGGAAGAGCCGTCGAGCGGATCGATCAGGACCACATATTTGTTCTGGTGGTTCTCGTCCTGGGAGTTGATACTGATAAAATCCTCTTCTTCTTCTGAAGCAATCCCACAGACGATTTCCCGGTTGGTTAAGGTCTGTATGAATTTTTCGTTGGCCAGAACATCCAGTTTTTGCTGGCTTTCCCCCTGGACATTGGTTTCCCCTACGCCACCCAGAATATCGATTAAGCCAGCCTTATTGACCTCGTGGTTTACAACCTTCGCGGCAAGACGTATGGCATTGATAAGCTTGGAAAGTTCTCCGGTAGAGTACTGGAATTCGACCTGGTTTTCGATGATGAATTCACCCAGGGTTTTGTTCTTGCGTTGCATTTGGTGTAGGGTCGTTTTGCCCACAAATATCGCTTATTTTGTGAAACCTGTACGGGAGGAAAAGCGAGATAGATTTAATTTTTTTAACTTCGTGTTTTATTTGTAACAATATGTCCATAGTGATAAGACCTGCCCAAAAGTCAGACATGGGCGGGGTACTCCAGTTGATTCAGGAATTAGCAGATTTTGAGCGGGAACCAGATGCCGTTGAGGTGGATCGCGAGACCCTGGAAGCTGACGGTTTTGGCGCTCAGCCTAAGTTCCATTGCTTCGTCGCTGCCCGCGGCGATGAGCTCCTTGGGATGGCGTTGTGCTATCCGCGTTACTCCACCTGGAAAGGTCCGGCCCTGCACCTTGAGGACCTCATTGTTACCGAATCTGCCCGGGGAATTGGCCTGGGTAGTGGACTGCTCACTGAGGTTATTCGGTACGCCCGGGAAAATGGAGCCCGCCGTGTGAGTTGGGAGGTTCTGGACTGGAACGAACCGGCGATCGATTTTTACAAGGCAAGGGGTGCTCGGATATTACGCGATTGGGATGTCGTACAACTGGACGCTGCGGGTATTGATAATTATTTAAAGGAATATGCGGGTATTTAAATTCGGAGGTGCCTCTGTAAAAGATGCCGAAGGAGTGCGCAATTTGCTCCGGGTTTTGGAAATCAGTGGAACGGCACAGACCTTTTTGGTGGTCTCGGCCATGGGCAAGACTACCAATGCCATGGAGGCCGTAGTGAAGGCGTATTTTGAATCTCCCAAAGGGGCCATAACCGCCCTGGCCGATGTAGAAGCCTATCATCGGGAGATCCTTGACGAACTCTTCCCCCAGAAAACACATCCGGTCTATGCCCGGGTGAGCGAACTCCTGGATGAAGTAAAGGGTTTTTTGGCCTGGAATAAGTCGCCCAAACCTTCATTTGTCTATGATCAGGTGGTTGGTTACGGAGAACTTTTGAGCACGACGATCGTAAGCGCTTTTCTGGAATCCGAGGGGATCAGTAATACCTGGCTGGATATCCGGGATTACATAAAAACGGACGCCAACTACCGGGATGGGAATGTCCAGTGGGAAAAGACCCAGCAGGCTATTTCGACCCTGGAAGGATCTAAGGAATTATTTATAACCCAGGGCTTCTTGGGTAGCGATGAGAACAATTTTACGACTACCCTGGGCAGGGAGGGATCGGATTACACCGCTGCCATTATTGCCTATTGTCTCAACGCAGCTTCGGTGACCATCTGGAAGGATGTACCCGGGGTCTTGAATGCCGACCCAAGGTATTTCAAGGAAACGGCACTGCTCAACAGGATTTCATACCGGGAAGCTATTGAACTGGCGTTCTACGGGGCCTCGGTAATCCACCCTAAAACCCTTCAACCTCTGCAACGCAAGGAAATTCCACTTAATGTAAAGTCCTTTCTCAATCCGGAAGCCGCAGGAACCACAGTAGGCAAGGGTAAGGGGATCGAACCCAAAGTGCCTTGCTTTATCCTCAAGAAAGACCAGGTGCTGATGAAGCTGTCTTCCCTTGATTTCTCTTTCATAGTCGAGGACAATATCAGCGAGTTATTCAAACTCCTGGCCGACCATCGCATGAAGGTAGATTTGATTCAGAATTCGGCCATTAGTTTTTCGGTTTGTGTCGATAATCGCTTTGGAAAACTGGAAGGCCTATTAGATACACTCCGGGGTAAGTTCAAAGTTGTGCACCACGAAGGGGTAAGCCTCTACACCATTCGGCATTTTGATTCTCCTGCCATTGAGTCATTGCGCAACGGTCGGGAAGTCCTCTTGGAACAGCGCAGTGCCGAAACGGTGCAACTCGTGGTAAAATAAGTCCCGAGCAGCCCGGGTCATTTTTTTATCTTTACTTTCAAGAGAGCAGCTAACTATGAGTTTAGTAAATGCCAAGGAAGTAGCCAGGGCGATTCGGCTGGATCGTTATGGCCCGCTCGGTACCCTTATGGGGTGGATATTGATGCGCCTGACCCGGATCAGTTCTATCAACCGATTCTATCGCAGGCACAAACACCTTGAGGGTCCTGAATTCCTGGAGGAAATTCTGAGTCACTACGAAATCGACTTTGAAATTCCGGAGGAAGATCTCAAACGACTTCCCAAAGACGGTTCCTACATAACTATTAGCAATCACCCACTGGGGGGAATCGACGGGGTATTACTCTTGAAGTTAATGTTGGGTCACCGACCGGATTATAAAATAGTTGCGAACTTCCTACTACAACGAATAGAACCGCTGAGCCCCTACATCATGCCGGTAAATCCTTTCGAAAACCACAAGGATGTGAAGAGTTCCGTTGCCGGGTTCAAAAGGGCAATTGAACACTTAAGAGAGGGCCATCCGCTGGGGCTGTTCCCGGCAGGGGAGGTGTCTACCTATAAGGAAGACCAGCAGTTTGTAGATAAGCCCTGGGAGCCTTCGGCGCTCAAATTAATCCGAAGAGCTGAGGTACCCGTTGTTCCCATTTATTTTCACGCCAGAAACAGCCGGCTGTTTTATGCGCTTAGCCGGATGAACGATGTTTTCCGTACAGCCAAATTACCTTCCGAGCTCACCACCCAACGAAACCGGCCCATTAAGGTGCGAATCGGGCACCCTATTTCGGTAGCTGCACAAAAAGAACACGAGGATTTTGATGAGTTTGCAGATTTGTTGCGGCGCAAGACTTATCTCCTGTCCAACCCTTATGAAAAAGAACGGCTGATCGATCAGATCCCTGGGACGCTGAAAATTCCGAAGCCTCCTAAGCGCATCGCTTCAGCAGTCCGTTCTGAGGTAATCCAGGGCGAAATTGATAAGCTTCGCGAAAAGGATTGCCGCTTGTTGCAAAGTCGCAATTACGAAGTATTTCTGGCCCAAAAGCAGGACATGCCTTTTATCCTGCAGGAAATCGGCCGGCAACGAGAGGTCACCTTTCGGGCTATAGGGGAGGGGACCAATAAATCCATAGACCTGGATCGCTTCGATGATTATTACCACCACCTGTTTCTCTGGGACGATAAAGACAAGCAAATTGTGGGCGCCTACCGTATGGGAATGGGTGGACTCATTTTCCCGGAGCATGGCATCGATGGGTTTTACCTGCAGGATCTCTTCCGCTTTGAACCGGAATTATATGGGATGATGGAACAGTCCATAGAAATGGGCAGGGCGTATATCGTTGCCGAATACCAACAGAAACCCATGCCGCTTTTCCTCTTGTGGAAGGGAATTGTGCATACAACCCTGAGATTCCCCCAGCACAAATACCTTATTGGCGGAGTGAGTATCAGCAATCAATTCTCGAGCTTCTCCAAATCCCTGATGATCGAGTTCATGAAGTCCCATTACTGGGATCCCTACGTAGCCCAGTACATCCGCCCGAAAAAAGAATTCAAAGTAAAGCTGAAGGACGCCGACAAAGAATTTGTCTTTGATGAGACCGAGGCCGACCTCAATAAGTTTGATCGCCTGATTGAAGAGGTAGAACCGGGAAGCCTCCGGTTGCCGGTGCTGATCAAGAAATACATTAAGCAGAATGCCAAGGTGGTCGCTTTTAATGTGGATCCCCTTTTCAATAATTCGGTAGACGGCCTGATGTATATCAAGATTGCGGATTTACCGGAGGATACGGTTCGTCCGGTAATGGAAGAATTCCAGGCAGAACTGGAACAAAAACTACTGGAATCCGGCCAGGGGAATTAAAAAAGATCTGAAACTGCTGAACCCGTGGCTCAGGCAAGCACGCCTTCCGATTCCAAAAATTCCTGCACGTATGTCCTAATCTGGTTCCGTGCTTTTTCGAAAGCCTCGTGTTTTTCTTCAGAACTGCCCTGGACCTTGGAGGGATCCATGAAATTATGATGCATCCGCATCGCATTGGGAGCCGGGATAAACGGACAATTTTCATAGGCGTGATCACACACGGTCAATATATAATCCCAGGCGACGCCTTCGTATTCGTCCACATGGTTGGAAGTATGGCTTGTAATGTCGATCCCGTCTTCCTGCATGATTGCAACCGCCCCCGGATTTAATCCGTGGGTTTCGATCCCTGCACTGTATACGTTCAGGCTACCCGGTTGTTGCAGGGCGTTGAGGTACCCATGGGCCATCTGACTCCTACAGGAGTTCCCGGTGCAGAGTACAAGCATGTTTTTCATAGTCTTATCTGATTTTGGTTTGCAGGGGGATTTTTAATCCACACCCACGATTTCACTTCTTCTTTCGTAGAGTACGTTGTCTTTCCAAATGCCATCCCTTCGGGCGATTCGCTTGCGAATCCCGAGGAATCGGAACCCGCATTTTTCATGCAGGCGAATACTGGGGGTATTTTCCGGAAATATACCCGATTGCAGGGTCCAGATGCCTTCTCGCTCACTATCGGCGATTAGCTGTTGCATTAGTTTTAGTCCCACTCCCATCCCCCTGGAACGGGCAGAGACATAAACACTAACCTCGGCTACCCCGCCATACACGCAACGCCCGGATACCGGGGATAGTGCGGCCCATCCCTGGAGGGTTTCCCCCGAAGTTGCGACAAGCCTGCCGTAGGGCAAATGCCCCTGGTCCCAGGAGGTGTACTCCGGGACAGCAGTCTCAAAGGTCGCTATCCCGGTAGCAATGCCTTCGGCATAGATTCGGGCCACCTCTGGCCAATCATCGGCGTGCATCTTACGGATGGTCATTGTCCCGGATTTAGCAACAGCCGCTGCCGGGTGCACAGGCAGACGCAGCCACTTCTTCCTTAACGGCTTGGGTAGTTGAGGTAGCGGGACCACAGAGTTCCTGCGCCTTACATTGGGTTGTATCGGTTCCGAGCTTGAGCAGCAACCGGTCTGGCTGGATTTCATATCCCATTACCGGGAGTTGGCTGGTGTGGAATTCCGGGTTTCCGTACTCGAATTTTAACGGACGTTCCTTGAGAAGCGGCTGTACGGCTCCAACCCGGCCCAGGATGGCCAAGGCCTTACGCGTACTTAGGGATTTGCGGGTTTCCTCAGCTTGCTCCGGTTCCCAAAGTTGGATAACCGTTTCGCGCCAGGAATCCTGCCGGCCTCCGCAATCTGTAGCCTCGATGTGTACGTTTTTAACTTCGGTAATGTGATAATCGGCACGTACTTGTTTCCCATGAGCGTACTCAAATCGCAGTTCGGCTTCGGGATTCGCTTCGAGTAGGTTTAGAAATTCAGAAATATTCATATTGGTGATTTTATAGATTGATCTAAGTGTTATTATTCGCTAGTGGTCTGGACAGGGGCACAACATTGCTGCCCGATATTCTGGAAAAAAGAACCAAATAACTCCTGCAATTCATTCCAACGTTCGCTATCGATACAATAGCAGAGGTTCTTGCCCTGGAAATTCCCGCGCAACAAGCCTATTTTTTTGATAGCGCTGAGATGCTGGCTTATGGTAGCCTGGGCCAGCCCGGTCTCAGCCACCAGATCATTACAGATGCATTCCTCCTGACGACTGATATACTGAAGGATAGCAACCCGAGCCGGATGCGCCAGTACTTTGGCTACCTCGGCCAGTTCGTTCTGGCGGTCATTGAAAAGTTGTGTTTTGGAAACGCCCATAGTTTATTATATATCGCAATATTACGATAATAACAATAAATATAAAAGCCAGAACGGTATATTCTGGCTTTTTCAGGCAATTTAATTGACCAATAATCAGGTATTATTCAGAACCAGGGCTTCCGTCCCGCCTGATAGGTGTTGTAAAACTCCTCGTCGGATTTAGTGAGATAGATGACTCCTTCGATAAGCGCGACTAAGCCAACGGCCCAGACCAGGAATACACCTATTCCAATACAGGTTAAGACAAATCCGATTACGGATAGTACCAACATAATTATCCCTTCCTTCTGATATCCCAGGACAAACTTATGCACCCCGGCCCAACCCAGAAGGATTGCCAGGATTCCTGCGAGTATCTTTTTATTCTCGCCACTACTGGCGCTTTTGAAGCCCTCTGTAAACTCCTCAGCAGTTTTCTTGGCTTCTTCACGGAAATCCTTAGTGCTCTCCTCGAATTTCTCTCCGGCTTCTTTAGCCTTTTCCTTGGCTTTATCGAATGTTTCTTCTGCCTTTTCTTTGGCTTTGTCAAAGGCGTCTTCCGCCTTATCGCCCATATCTTTTTTCTCGTCTGACATAATTGTCTAGCTTTTGGTTGATTGAGCCTTCAAATTAGCAAATTCCGGGCTATTCCTGAAATGCAGAATCTATGGGTTCCCAGAGTTCAATTTTATTGCCTTCAGGATCCATGATCCAGCCAAATTTCCCATAGCTGAATTCCTGCATCTCCCCGACGATTTCAACACCTTCCGCTTTGAGGGCTTTGAGGAGTTCCACCAGGTTTTCTACCCGGAAATTCATCATAAAAGGTTTGGTGCTCGGTTGGTAATAATCCGTGGACGCTGCCATGGGGCTCCATTGGGTGGAGCAATCGTTCCCTTCGGCATCCTTCCACCAGAACGTCCAGCCATACTGATCCGTCGGGATTCCCAAATGAGTTTTATACCAGCTCTTGATCTGATCCGGGTCTTTCGCCTTAAAGAAGAAACCACCCAAACCGGTTACGCGTTTATCCATGTCTTGTTTTATTTTTTTATTTCGCTTTCATAGCGTGCAATCCAATCCTGAGGGGTCATCTTTGACGCTAACTCCCCGATTAGTTGAAATGGGATTTTATCCATTTTCTTAAATCGTATACAACTCTTACCCATATCGAGCTTACCGATACTGAGTTCGGCATAGCTATTCTGAAACCACTTCAGAAGTTCAGGATCAGAATAAATGCCCATATGATACAGGCCTATAAAATTCTTCTGTGATGCCAGATTTATAAAGGGCAGGGGGAGGGAAGGGTCACAATGGTATCCATCGGGGTAGATTTCGTGGGGAACAACAAAACCCAGCATCCCATAACTCATGCGTTCTTCAAATCCCTTGGGTAAATTATCCAGCAATACCTGTCTAATCTCTCCTATAACTGCCTGCCGGTCCTCCGGCAAGGCCGATAGATATTCCTTGGGGGATGTCGCATCAGATCTCATCGCTTGCTTTTCTTTTCAGGATTAAGGTGGAAATCAAGGTAATTACTATTCCGATTAGGAATACGGTAAAGGTCATCAGCGCAAAACTTATGAACGGATTGGAGAATAATTCCTTTTCAGCCTCCATTGCTGCCTTTCTCATCTCAAATTCCTCGGCCGGAAGGCTCGCCTGCAAGTCGGCCAGGACCGCCTGGTAATAGTTCTCCATGAAGTCGGGCTCCAACCACAGCACATAGGCCAGGTCCAGCAAGCCAAAACACAGGGCGGTGATCAGGCTAATACCCAGGCCAATTTTAATCCCACTGGCCATACTCAGGGTACCGCTGTTTACCTGATCGCGATAGTGCCGTATTCCGAAGAATACAAAAATCAGGGCCAGGATCATCGAGGCATAACCTGCAATTTCCTGTGCGTCAAAATCCAAATCTGGCATTAAATACCAGGAGGCTAAAAACAGGACACAGATAAAGATGCCCCCGTAAAGCCCGTAGCGAAAGATTGTTTTTTTCATCGTTGTATTGGTTTAGGTTGCCAAACTAGGAATGCAGCTCGGATCGGGACTCATACTAAAGTACCAAATTTGGTTTTACCCGGGAATCAGGTTCAGATTCCTGGCTTTGGTCATGAGCTGTGTACGCCGGCGAACGTCGAGTTTGACCAGCAAGTTGGAGACATGGGTTTTGACCGTACTTTCGGAGATGAACAAGGTCGTGGCAATTTCCTGGTTCGATTGGCCCTTACATACCTGGAGCAAGACCTCATATTCCCGGGTAGAAAGGCCGAGTTGCTCGATTTTCCGGGAATCGGGTTCGGTGGTTTCTGTTTTGCTTTTCCGACCTCTGGACAGGAAGATGCCCAACAGAAGAAAGACCAGGGCAATCCCGGCCAGGGTAAGGTCCCAGGAATTACCTCCCAGCAAGTAAGTCGCCCTGCTGATCCGGAATAGGATGAGCAGGCAGAGGATTAGTACCGAGTATATCAGGATCGTGCGCCACATTGCGAAATGAAACCCAAAGCGTAACTACCCTGGATTCAATTTTTTTTAAGGGTTATAATGCTGTTGTATCTTATCCACGATAGTTTGTGCCAGCTTCTCTTTACTCTCCTGGGTCCACCCGGCAATGTGCGGGCTGAGCAAGACATTGGGAGCTTCGATCAGGTATTTAAAAGCGTCGGGAAGTTCGGCTGCAAACAAGGATTCGAAGGAGGTCTTTTCATACTCCAGTACATCCAGGCCGGCACCCCGGATTTTCCCCGATTTCAGGCCTTCGACCAGGTCTTCGGTGCGGACGCATTTTCCCCGCGCCGTATTGATCAGCCAAAAGGGATGCTGGAAGGCATCGATGAATTCGGCGTTAACCATCCCGGTGGTAAGCGGGGTTTGGGGGACATGCAGGCTTACTACTTCACAGCGCTGTTGGAATTCCATGATACCGACTTGCCGCGCATCCTCGTCTCCAACTCCACCCTGTATATCATAACAGAGGACCTCGACATCGAATCCACGGAGTTTACGAGCAAAGGCCTTACCCATATTCCCATATCCGATTATCCCGACGGTGCGTCCGTCCAGTTCCCAGCCGCGGTTGGCTTCCCGCTGCCAAAGCCCACGGCGCACTTCCTGGTCCGAGCTGTGTAATTTGTTCATCAGGGATAGCAACATCCCCAAACTGTGTTCCCCTACGGCATTGCGGTTTCCTTCGGGAGCCGCAGCGAGGAAAATCCCCTTTTCCCGGGCGAAATCCAGATCTATATTTTCCAGGCCTGCACCCACACGGCCAATAAATTCCAATTTTTTTGCAGCTTCCAGGAATTCCCGGTCTACCGGGGTCCGGCTTCGGATAATAAGGCCGTGATAATTACCGATTATCCCAAGGATATCCTCCCGGGTCCCGGTATATCTTTCCTCGTTTTGAAACCCCAATTCCTGCAGACCACTAAGTAGCAGGGGATGGTTTTCGTCCAGGTGGAGTACGCGTTTGGTTTCGCTCATATCCCGAGGATAATTTTGGCGATCCAGAAGTAAATGAGGATCCCGAAGATATCGTTGCTCGTTGTAATGAAAGGCCCCGTGGCTATGGCTGGGTCAATGCCGCGCTGATGCAGGAATAGCGGAATAAAGGTTCCGATGATGCCGGCGACCACGATTACGACGATCAGGGAAATGGAAATGGCCAGGGCAGTGGCAAAACTTCCTTGCCAGGCCCAGGTGAAAATCAGGAGTACGGCTGCGAGGATAATCCCATTGAGGGTAGCCAGCAGCATTTCTTTCCCCAGCCGGTTGGCGATACTTCCCTTAAGGTCGTTGTTCGCCAGCCCCTGGACAATGATAGCACTGGATTGCACCCCTACGTTTCCGGCCATAGCGGCAATCAGCGGGGTAAAGAAAAAGAGAATTGCGTGTTGGGAGATCAGCGCCTCAAAGCCACCCATAATGGCTGCGGCACCTACGCCTCCAATAAGACCTAAAAACAACCAGGGCAGTCGCGCCCGGGTGAGTTCCCAAATGCTATCGTCTGCTTCGACATCCTGAGAGATACCCGCCGCCATCTGGTAATCCTTGTCGGCTTCCTCCCGGATAACGTCCACAATATCATCGATGGTGATACGCCCCACCAGGCGTCCCAATTCGTCTACAACCGGAATGGCCTCCAAGTCGTACTTGGACATAATTTTGGCTACCTCTTCCGGTTTTTCATTGACATTAACTGAATCTACTTTCGGGATATAGACCTCGCGAATGGCTGCCCGGGTAGAAGCGGTCAATAAATCCTTAAGCGACAAACGTCCTTTGAGCATGCCGGAATCGTCTACCACGTAAATGGAATGGACGCGGGTTACATTTTCGGCCTGGGCGCGCATCTCCTTGACGCAGCGGGTCACCGACCAATTCTCATTGACCTGTACCAACTCCTTTGCCATAAGCCCCCCGGCAGAATTCTCGTCATAGCGCAACAGGTCAACGATGTCACGGGCGTGTTCCCGGTCGTCGATCTCAGAGATTACTTCCTGGACGATTTCCTTAGGCAGCTCTCCGATAATGTCGGCAGCGTCGTCGGTGTCCAGTTCCGCAATTTCTTCTGCGATCTCGCGCGAGCTGAGGTTTCCTAAAATGGCTTCCCGGACATCTTCGTCCAGTTCGGTAAGTACATCGGAGGTTTTTTCGCTGTCGAGCAGCTTAATCAGGTAGGTAGCCTCATCCTCATTGAGCTCATTGATGATCTCTGCGATATCTGCGTAGTGCAGCTCCTCGGTAAGATCCATCAAGTTCTTATCCTGCTGGCCTTCGATCAGTGTTTCAATCTGCTGGACCAGCTCTTCGGTGAGCTTAAAGGGTGTCATTGGCGATACTCTTTGTAAGCGCGATAAAGTCCGAAACTGTCAGCTGTTCCGGGCGCCTGTCAAATATAGTATCTTCTTTGAGATTATCGGAAAGCCCCAAACTTTTGAGGCTGTTGCGTAAGGTTTTTCGTCTTTGGTTAAAAGCCGTTTTGACCACTCGTTTTAGATCAGCATAGGCCCAGTCGATGGTTTCTACCGGCAATCGGGTCAATCGAATAACCCCGGAATCTACTTTCGGGGGTGGGGAAAAGACGTCGGGAGGAACGGTAAAAAGATATTCGGCCTGGTAATAAGCCTGAGCAAGGACCGAAAGGATGCCGTAGGCTTTGGATCCCGGATCGGCGCAAATTCGCTCGGCTACTTCTTTTTGAAACATGCCGCTGAATTCGGGGATACGCTCGCGGTGTTCAATGACCTTGAATACGATCTGAGAGGAAATATTATAGGGGAAGTTCCCGGTAATTGCAAAGGGTTGTTCGGGAAATAAACTGCTTAGGTCCATTTTCAGGAAATCCCCGCGAATCAATTCAAAGATGCCGGGCAGGTCCTGGTCCAGGGATAATTCCTCCCGGAAAGGGCCCTCCAGGAAATCCGCTGATTCCGTATCAATCTCAGCGCCGTATAAATGAATGGGGCGTTGGAGCAAGAAACGGGTGAGTACCCCGGTTCCCGGGCCAATTTCGAGAACGTGATCATAGCCTTTCAGGCTTAAAGTAGCAGCGATTCGCTGTGCTGTGGGTAAATCCTTCAGGAAATGCTGACCCAGGTGCTTTTTGGCTGTAACGCCCTGATCGGAACCCGATTTATGGGATTTGTGTGGTCCGTATTTACGCTTTTTGCGGGAGTTTTTCATTCCGACTCGGTCTGTCCCAGGACTTCCAGTTCCGTCCGGAACGCGAGCATTTCCTCCCCGAAAAGGGTTACCCCCTTCTGGCGCATTTTTTCTGCATCCTCGGCATAGTAACGTTCCAGATCTTCCTGGGTTGCCGCAGTGTACTGAACGGCATAAGTGGTCCCCCCTGTTGGCTCCTCAGCACGAACCTTGCAAAGACGGGCTCCGATAAATTTCCCGGTAGCCAGCATTTCAGGGATATGGGTTTTTGCCATCCAGGGTAACCAGGCCTGGTGGATCTTATCAGAAACATTTATCGTGACGTTGTAAATGATCATATCAGTTAATTCAGATTGTCTCCCCTAAGGATGCGGAATCGCCTTCGGGCTTCCGGGAAGTAGTAACTATCCTGGAAGCGGTAGATGATTTCGCGATAGTTTTCCATGGCTTTTTCCGGTTCGCCAAGATAGTTGTCGTAGAGTTGCGCACTTTTGAAATAGGCGTCGTCGGCCAGGATTCCGCCGCTGTAGAATTCAATTATTTTACGATAACTCAACAAGGCCCCACTGTAATCTCCGGCTTCTGCAAGCAACATACCATGTCTGAGCAAGGCCTCATCTTCAATAGCTTCGCCCTTGTGTTGGGAGAGGATCTCCTCGAGGATTTCCCTTGCCTGTGTTTTTTTCTGTTGGAAAATGAGCAGATCGGCCCGGGCGAATTTTCGCAGAGCCGTCTGGGTGGAATCCTCCAGGGAATTATCCGAAATAATCAGACTAAGTTGCATGGCGTCATTGGCGATGAGCTGGGAGGTGGAATTGCGCAATACCTTTAATTGGGTCAGCGCCCAGTCAAAATCCCCTTTATAAAAACTGGTCTGCGCCACCTTAAACCGGGCTTCCTGCCCCATGACGTCGTTCTTTAGGCGTTTTTGCACCTGGGAGTACAGGATAAGCGCCTCATTGAATTTGCGATCGTAAACCAGCAGGTCAGCCAAATGCGTTTTCAGATAACCTTCGCCGTAGGCCGAGAGCGGCAAGTCCAGCCCCCGTTTTAATAAGCGTACCCCTTTGCCCGCTTGTTCCATTTCGAAAGTGAGGAACTTGGCGTAGGCTACTTGTAATTGTAGCGTCCCTGGTGAATAACCGAATTCCTCCTGCAATTTTTCGTAGGCCTTCAGGGCGTCTTCCCGATCGTAATTTCCTTCCCGGAAGGCAATCTCAATCAGAAACAACCGGGCATTCAATTGCTGGGAGGGATCGCCGCTTTCTTTGGCCACAAACTCGAAGGCCTCATTCGCAGCTTCTGCCTCACCACCTGCATCGGCCAGCCTGCCCAAATCGAAAATACGGTCGAGCCCTGCGGCTTCCGCCCGGCGGTAGATGGCTTTTTCCTGATTCAGGGCAGCACCGAATTGACCTTCCTGGACAAAGAGCCAACTGAGTAACTCATTCCAAAGGGGATCCGGATTTTGCTGGGCCTGAGTGAGTAGTACCCGCTTGAGCAGGCGGTTGTTTTCGTTTTCAGCATCCGGTTCTACAAAGGATTCAAAAACCCGAAGTACATTGGGTTTGGTGGCAGGCCTTTTTACGAGCAGGGCCATATAGGCTTCGAACATCTGATCCACCCGTCCCTGTTCTCCGTAAATCCGGGCTATCTGAAAATTGAAATCCAGATCCGGGTTCAGTGCCATCGCGCGGCGATACGCTTTCAGTGCGTATTCCAACAGGGTATAGCGCTGGAATTTAAAACCCACTCCATATCCCATATTGGGATTGGATTCGATCGCTTCCAGGGCGCGCTGATACCAGGGCGCAGCCGCTTCCCCCTGCCCGCTAAGGCGGTACGTGTATCCGAGGTCTACATATAAGGTTGGATTGGCAATCCCGGAATCGACCATTTCCTGCAACATGGCAATGGCCTTGTCGTAGGCTTCCAGTTGCTGGTAACACCGGACCAGGTATTCCACAAAATCTGTGCGTCTGGGATTCTCCGAAACCAGCTTTTCATAAAAGACCACCGCCTTCTCGAACTCCCCGTCGTTGAAGTACTGCTTCGCCAAAAAGTCTTCCTGCGCACTTAGTGAAGTTAGCAGCAGGCAAAAGAGCAATGTGAGGATTCCTTTCATAAACTGGATGTTGCGGGAAAGTAACTACCGCGTCTTACTCAAAGGTACAAACTTGCACCACAAGCGCGAGTTAAGACAATGGTAAAGCAAGGCGGGAGCCCTTACTCCTGGGATATTTTTGCAAATCCTGTATACGGTTGCAATACCTCCGGGATCCGGATTCCGTCTTCCTCCTGGAAGTTTTCGAGTAAACCTGCCAGTACTCTTGGGAGTGCCAATGCACTGCCATTCAGCGTATGCGCCAATTGGGTTTTATTGTCCTCGTCCCGATATCTCAATTTTAAGCGATTGGCCTGGAAGGCCTCAAAATTGGACACGGAACTCACCTCCAGCCAACGTCCCTGACCGGCCGACCAGATTTCAAAATCATAAGTGAGGGCAGCAGTAAACCCAAGGTCACCTCCACAAAGCCTCAGGATGCGGTAGGGCAATCCCAATGCCGTAAGAAGGCCTTCGACATGGGCAACCATTTGGTCCAGGGCGGCATAGGAATTTGCAGGATGCTCCACGCGTACAATCTCCACCTTATCGAATTGGTGCAGCCTGTTTAACCCGCGAACGTGGGCTCCATAACTTCCGGCTTCCCTCCGAAAACAAGGGGTATAACCAGTATATTTAATCGGGAAGGAAGATCTTTCCAGGATTTCGTCCCGCAACATATTGGTTACCGGCACCTCTGCCGTAGGGATCAGGTACAGGTTATCCGCGGTAATTTCATACATCTGCCCCTCCTTGTCGGGAAGTTGTCCCGTGCCCATACCGGAGGCCTCATTTACCAGGTGCGGGACCTGAACCTCCTGGTAACCTGCAGCGGTGTTGTAATCCAGGAAATAGGAAATCAGGGCGCGCTGTAAACGGGCACCTTTTCCTTTGTAGACCGGAAATCCGGCCCCTGTAATTTTAACGCCGAGTTCAAAATCGATGAGGTCGTACTGGGAAGCCAATTCCCAGTGGGGCTGGGCATCCTTCCCCATATCCGGACGTTCCCCCACTTCTTTTACCACCTCATTATCGGAGTCGTCCTGCCCGTCGGGTACCGATGGGTGCGGGGCATTGGGCAATTGATACAATGCTTGTTGCAAGGCTTCAGCGGCGGTGGTCAGGTCTTCCCCAAGGGCCTTGGATTTTTCCTTGAGCTTGCCGGATTCCTCCTTCAGGGCATTTGCCTCAGCTCCCTTTCCGGATTTGTAAAGTACCCCGATTTCCTTAGAAATTCGATTCGCCTCGGCCAGGGTGGCATCGACTTCGGCCTGCAGGCTTCGGCGTTTTTCGTCTAATTCCAGGATTTCCTCAACCATAGCCTCGGCGTCGATCCCACGCTTCTTTAAAGCAGTGGCAACGTCGGCGGCGTGATCTCTCAAGGTTTGAATAGGCAGCATGACAACTAATTTATGCGACGCCAAAGGTAGGATTTACTCGTGTAAATCGCCACTATTTCGGGGGAGGATCCACCGGTGGTGCCTGAAGGGATCCCAGGGCTCTGCGGCCAGGTCTATTTCCGGGTCAATAAAGGGTTGAAATGGGCGCCGGTTGATTCTGACCCTGGCATTCACATAAACGGAAACGTCCATCCCTTTTGCCGAGTATTCCGCTTTAAGGCGTTGTGCGAATTGCCACATACAATCCGGATAGGCACTAGCCATCCCGTGCTGTTTGGGGGTGAGGTACTCATCGAGTACAATATTCTGGGATTGACCGGTGGCCTTGTCTTCCACACGGTAGGTAACCATTCCCCGGCGGCTTCGAAGCATCATCCGCCAGCTCAATCGATGTCCTTCTTCCGTCCACAGGACATCTCCTTCAATAAAGTGATGGCGCAGCGGCAGGGCGAGTTGTATAACAAAATACAGGGATAGCAAGGTCAGGACCAAGTTTGCATTTTTTGGGATTGTAGTGGTTAAAACTTCCTCTTGCACCTGGGGTTTTGAGGGAAAAAATACCCGGCGAATCGTTTCAGGGGGATAGCAGAATACGATGAAGGCCAGGGACAGGTACGGGAAAATCCCGATTTGCAGGACCACCGAATTGAAGAGATGGAAAAAGAAGGAGGCGATCAGGGCGATTTTCCGGGTGGGTTTCCAGAGCAGCATGGGAATAACCAGGAAATCGAAGAGGATCCCAAAACCCCCAATTATTGAATGGGCTAAAGGTTGCTGCAGGAACTCCCCGATAATCGGGATATTCCCCCGACTTTCCATCAGTAAACTGATGAAACTGAAGTCCAGCCAGTCGGTGTATAATTTCGCTATGGCTGCGTAGGTATAGACGATGAATAACTGGGCGATAAAGATCCAGCGACACCAGGCCGGCATGGTATGGCGCTCTTTATCGGGATTGCGGCGCACATCCAGGGAGCGGGAATCCGCGGCCGGCAACAAACACATAAAAGCCGAAATGAGGACCAGCAGGTAGTAGTGGTTGTTATAGGCAGATTTCTGCATGAGGTAGACCGCCGTCCACATCAGACAAAAAGAAATAATGCTCAAGCGGTAGCGATACCCCAACATAATCGCCAGCCCCAAAAAACCCATCACGGCAAAGTAGAAGTACATGCCTCCTCCGGGAAGGGGTTGCAACCATTCAAATCCAATGAAGTTGAAGGTGAATTGGGGTTCTACCAGCGTCCTTCGGACCCAACCCGTAGCAATGGCACCAAAACATTCCAGCGCCACCAGCAGCCCGAAGAAGATGCGAAAGATGATCAGGGGGCTGTTGTCGATCCGCTGAAATAACCGGGCTTTCATTCCAGCGTAGCTATGTAGTTCCTGGCTTGCTCCTGGTCTGCGGTGAGTTGTGCTTTCAGAGAGTCTAGGGATGAAAACTTTATTTCGTCCCGCAGGCGTTTGTGCAAGCGTACTTGCAGGGGTTGGTCATAGAGGTCCTGATCCAACTCAAAGAAATGGATTTCGATATGTTCCCGGGTTCCATCCACCGTAGGATTCATTCCAATATTCATCATCCCATAGCGGGTGGTTTGCTCGTGGGTTGCAGAAACCACATAGACTCCTTGCCTGGGAATGAGTTTGTAGGGCGTGTCCGGTTGGAGGTTGGCGGTGGGAAAGCCGAGTTCCCGGCCCAGGCCTTTACCCCGGATTACCTTGCCGCTAATGGTATACGCATAGCCCAGATAGCGGTTCGCGGTTTCCAAATCCCCCTCGTTCAGGGCTTTTCGGATCTTGGTGGAACTCACGGAGATATCGTCTATTTCCTGCGCATTGATTTCTTCTACTTCAAAGCCATAGAGGTTGCCGTACGCCCGCAAATCCTGGATATCTGCAGAGCGGTTCCGGCCAAAACGGTGGTCATAGCCAATGATAATCCGCCTGGCTTGTAATCGGTTCACCAGTATCTGCCGAACAAACTCTTTCGCGGTGAGGCGGGAAAATTCCTTAGTAAAGGGATGGATGATCAAGGCGTCCAGGCCGAGTTCATTGAGGATTTGTGTCTTTTCCTCTATGGAACTCAAAAGCCTCAAATCGGTATCCTTTTGAAGCACCATCCGCGGATGCGGGTAAAAGGTAAGTAAGGTGCTCTCCAGATTGGCATCCTTTCCGGATAGTATGAGCCGGTCCAGGATCTTGCGATGACCTACGTGAACGCCATCAAAGGTACCGATGGTAACCACGGATGGCCGCTTGGCCTGAAAATCTGAAAGACCCTTAATGGTTTTCACAGCTTGAAAATAATAAAAATGGCTTATTTTAGGAGTTGCAAAGCCCCGCAAATGAAGACAAAATTACGTCTTGTTTTAGCATTTCCCCTCCTCTTTTTTTGCTTTTCGCTCTGGTCCCAGGATCGCGGGGAACTTTGGGATGAAATAGCAGGGACAATGGATGTGCCTGTTCTGGGGATTCGCGATGCCCAGGGCTATTTATTACGGACGGCTGATTTGAGCCGCACTTTAGAATCCCTGCAGGGCCAAAGCACGCGAATGATCACCGTTTCCTTCCCCGTTGGTGAAGGATCCATCAAGACGTTTCAGGTGGAGGAATATTCGATAATGCACCCGGATTTGCAGGCGCGTTATCCACAAATTCGCTCCTACCGCGGTTTTGCTATTGACGACCCACAAGGCCGCCAAATTCGATTCAGCCTCTCGCCCCAGGGCTTCCAGGGCATGCTATTATCCGCTTCCGGGTCCGGGGATGTCTTTATTGAACAGCATCCTGACCGACCCGGGAATTATATCCTGTTTTCGAGAAAAGACCGGGACGACCCCATCGCCTGGAAATGTGAAACTGAGGGGGCTACGGCTTCTGCCAAGACCGGCACTGATAATCCTTCTGCGCGATTGGTCGATGACGGGCAGTTGAGGACCTACCGCCTGGCGGTCACCACTACGGGAGAATATACCGAATATCACGGGGGCACGGTGCCCGATGCCCTGGCGGCCATCAATGCTTCCATGACGCGGATCAACGCCATCTTTGAGCGCGATATGGCACTGCGGATGGAATTGATCCCCGAAACCGACCAGATTATTTTTACCGACCCCGGTACGGATCCCTTTGGGGGCAACCTGAGTTCGGAGGCCCAGACTACGCTAAGTGCCAATATTGGTGCCTCTGCCTATGATATCGGGCATCTCTTTCACCGGGCCGGTGCCACCGGAAACGCAGGTGGAATTGGAACCGTTTGTGTTGATTCCCAGAAGGGGGGAGCATTTTCGGCTACTCCCAACCCGGAAGGGGATCGCTTCGATGTGGATTTTGTTGCTCATGAAATGGGACACCAGTTTGGTGCCAACCACACCTGGTCGTTCCAATCCGAAGGGACCGAAGTTCAGGCCGAACCGGCAAGTGGAACCACGATTATGGGCTACGCGGGAATTACCCAGCAAAACGATGTTGCCGATTTCAGCGATGATTACTTCCACTACTACAGCATTCTTCAGATGAGTTCCTATGTTACCGGATTGAGTTGCGGGACCACGATGAATCTGACCAACCTCCCTCCGGTAATCACCAGCCAGCCCGATTACATTATTCCCCAGGGAACGGCTTTTGTTCTCGAAGGAACGGCCAGTGATCCGGATGGCACCGATGTGCTGACCTACACCTGGGAACAAATAGACAACGGGGTGGTAACTCAGGCGAGCTTTGGCCCGGAAAACCCTATCGGGGCCTCCTTCAGATCCTTACCCCCAACAACGGATAATGCACGTTATTTTCCTTCCCTGGAACGAATTCGTTCGGGGAACCTTACCCAGCAAAACCCGGGCAGTGGTTCGGCCTGGGAAACGGTAGCTACTATTGAACGCGACCTGAATTTTGCGCTTACGGTGCGCGACAATGCCTTTGGTGGCGGACAGGTGACCAGCGACCTGGTTCGGGTTGGTGTTCGCGCAGCGGCAGGTCCTTTTGAAATGACTTCCCAATCCACGTCTCAGACTTTTCAGGCCGGAAGCGTTCAAAACATCAGCTGGGATGTGGCAGGCACCAGTGACGCCCCGATAAATTGCCAGGAACTCGAATTGTGGCTCTCTACCAATGGCGGACTGTCTTTCGATATCCTGATTGATGACGCTTTGCCCAATATTGGCAGCGCCACCATCCAATTGCCCGGGACGCCTACCAATCAGGGTAGGTTTATGCTCAAGGCCAAAAACAACATATTCCTGGCTGTCAACGCGGCCAATTTCACGATTACCCAACAGGATTTTGTATTGCAGGCCAATCGGCTAACGGCCGAAGTATGCCAACCCGATAATGGCGCCTTTGCCATTAATTATCAGCGTTTCGGAAGCTTTACAGAGGTCGTTTCATTAAGTATGAGCGGGCTGCCAGCCGGGGTTAATGCCAACTTTTCCCCGAGCAGCGTTCAGGCCAACGATACCGATGTACTCCTAACCCTTACTGGTACTGGAGGAGCGAGTCCTGGAAATTACGACCTCGTACTTACAGGAACAGGGGGAGGAAGTGAGTTCAATTTACCGCTATCCATACAGCTCCTTGGCGGAACAAGTACTGCTCCGGTACTGGCAAGTCCTACGGATGGGGCTCAGGATGTTGGGCTCCGGCCCAACTTACAGTGGATTGATAATCCCGACATAACTTCTTACACGGTAGAGCTGGCTGCGGATTCAGGTTTTCTAACCCTGATTGCTCAGGAAACCCTGGCTGGGAACAGCTATCAGGTTCCGGAACTCCAGCCGGAAACCGAGTACTTCTGGCGGGTATCGGGAACTGATGCATGCGGCGCCGTGCCGTTTTCCCAGGAATTTCGTTTCACGACTGCACAGGTCAGTTGCAAAACGATTACGGCCACGGGACTTCCTATAGATATTTCCCCAGTGGGTACCCCGACAGTAGAATCGCGGATCACGGTACCGGATAATGGGACGGTGGCGGATATTAAGGTGTCTTTAGATATCGAACACAGTTTCTTATCGGATCTCATCATAAAACTGCAATCGCCTTCCGGGACTGTAGTAACACTGGTCTCCAACTCTTGTGGAAGCGCCGCAGATCTTGTCGCTGTTTTTGACAATAGTGCTGCTCCATTTGTATGTGGTTCTAATCCGGCCATATCGGGGATGGTTCGCCCGTTAGGATCCTTCAATGCATTTGCCGGGGAGTCTTCACAGGGGGAATGGATCCTGACTATCGATGATACCTTGCCTGCGGATGGGGGGCAGCTGAATAGTTTTGAATTGGAACTCTGCGTCGAAGGAGAATTCCGGCCGGATGCCGACGGGGACGGAGTCTTTGACGATGGCGATGACCTGTGTTTGGGAACTCCTGCCGGAGCTGAAGTAGATGCCTTTGGTTGTGAAGTATTTCGCTTTGCAAGTAATCAGTTCCAGGTGGAAATTGCTACCGAGTCCTGTGTAGGCCAGGCCGATGGATCGGTTGCCATTAGTGCGTCCAGCCCACTGAATTATCAGGCAACCCTGACGGGGAACGGGATTAACCGCCAGGAGAACTTTACCCAAGAATTTACCTTCGGGAATCTGCCAGCAGGGGATTATGAGCTCTGCATTGACGGCAACGATGGAACGAATAATTTTGAGCCCAGCTGTTTCCAGGTTACGATTTCCGGGCCGGAACCCTTAGGGGTAGTGGCCCAAACCCTGGCCGATGGTTCGGGGGTTGCCCTGGCCCTTAGCGGGGCAGCGGCCTACACCGTACGCTTAAACGGCAACACCCAAACCCTGGATTCGCGTACGGCACTATTGCAATTTGAGCAAGGGATGAATGTGTTGGAGGTGGAAGCAATACCCAGCTGCGCAGGTAGTTTCCGTCAGGAGTATTTCTATTCCAACAAGCCCGAAATTGCTCCGAACCCCTTTGTAGACCGTCTCGAATTTTTCCTGCCGTGGCCTGCGGAAGTCTTTACTTTGGAAATCTTCAATGCTGCAGGATCCCTGGTGTTCAGCAAGGAACTCCAGGCCATTGAAAATCGAGGAGAAACAGAGGTGCCGGTATTGCCTTCCGGTTTATATGTTGTTCGGGTAAGCAACCAGGGGAATACGGCAACCTATAAACTATTCCGGCAATGAAAAGGATAGTGCTAAAAAATTGGATCGGGACCGTGGTGCTGATAGCAGCAATGGTGCTCGCGGGATGCAAAAAAGATGATGGCCCATCCCTGCCGGGTGCTGTAACCCTTGTTTTTCCTGAAAATAACTCCGAATGCCTGACCGGGATTGTACTGAACCAACAGACCAGTGAAGTCGAATTCCGCTGGCAGGCCACGAATAACGCAGCTACCTATCGGTTGACTGTTCGCCACCTGGGTGATGGAACCACAGAACAGCTTACGACATCGAACACCACAGCCCGGGTTGTGCTGGATCGGGGCGCCCCGTATTCCTGGTCCGTAGTGGGGCAGACCGCTTCCGGAATGTCGGGGCCTTCAAGTGCTACCTTTCAATTTTACAATGCAGGGATTACACTGACGTATCCCCCTTTTCCTGCAACACTTATTTCTCCTGGGTCCGGAGCCAGTATCACCGCAAGTGCTCAGGGGCAGGTGTTGTTAGAGTGGATCGGAGGAGATGTAGATGGGGACCTGAACGGATACGAGGTGTTTCTGGGTACCGCGGTCGATAATCTCAGCAGTGCCGCTCAGGTAGGCCCGTTTAGCACGTCAACAACAGTCAGTGTGAATTCCGGCACGGTATATTTCTGGGAGGTAATCAGCCGGGATGCTGAGGGTAATTCCAGTAGTTCGGGTGTGTACTCCTTCCGGGTGCTCTAGGTGCCGTTAAAGGTATTCATGGTCCGGGCGGGACCAGCCAATACAAACGATTTAATCAGGGCAGCGCTGCGCTCGAGTCGTTCTCCCAGTTTTTCCTGTTCGCCTTCCTCCCATTTACCCAGTACATAATCTACCTGCCGTCCTTTGCTGAATTCGTCCCCGATTCCAAATCGAAAGCGGGCATACTGTGTGGTTCCCAGAACCTGTTGGATGTCCTTCAGGCCGTTATGGCCGCCATCACTGCCCTTTGTCTTCAGGCGAAGGGTCCCAAAAGGGAGGTTGAGGTCGTCGGTTATGACCAACACATTTTCCAGAGAAATCTTTTCCTTATCCATCCAGTATTTTACCGCTTTTCCGCTGCGATTCATATAGGTGGAAGGTTTCAGGCAAATCAATTGCCGGCCTTTGACGCGAAATCGGCCAACAGCTCCCAGGCGATCCGGTTCCATGGTGAATGCTTCAGCTTCGGCCAATGCATCCAGGATTTCAAAGCCGATGTTGTGGCGGGTATTTTCGTACTCCGCTCCGATATTACCCAAGCCGGCAATCAGGAATTTTTTCATGGTTTCACTATTGGAACTTTCGGGATCCGCGCTCTCAACCCTGGCTACAGGATCAGGGTCGGAAGTGCTAAACAGTCTTTTAAGCCAGGTCCACACAGGGGGTCTTTTAAGGGCTAAAATACAAAAAGCGCCACGCGACCTGCAGGTCCCATGGCGCTTGTTTCTATTGACTTGTGGTCGCTAGGGTTCCGGACTTATTCCGTGGCCTCAGCAGGAGCCTCTGCTGCAGCACCTTCGGCGCCATCAGCAGCTTCAGAAGTTTCTCCTTCTTCTCCTTCTTCATCCTCATCCTCATCGACAACAATAGCTTTACGCGCAGTTTTAACCTGTACTACTACGGTACTGTCTGGGTGCAGGATGGTAAATTCTTCGCTTTTCAGACCTTCGACACTAATCGCGTCCCCAATCTTCAACTTGGAGATGTCTAGGTTGAAGAAATCGGGAAGGTTAGCAGGAAGCGCACGAATAACCAGTTTGCGCTTGCGGAAAAGCAAACGTCCACCGTTGCGAACTCCTGGAGAGTTTCCTTCCAGACGAACCGGAATTTTCATGGTAACCTCTTTGTCCTCGAACAACTGATAGAAGTCTACGTGCAGAATCTTATCCGTTACCGGGTGGAATTGGATGTCCTGCATTACTGCATCGATCTTGGTGCCGTTTTCCAGCTCAACTACCACGGTGTGGGCATTGGGCGTGTACACCAAATCTTTAAACGACATTTCGTCTGCTGAAAAGTGCAGTGGCGCCTCCCCCCCGTATATCACGCAAGGGACCTTTCCAGCATTACGTAGGGCCTTAGTCGCCGACTTGCCCACGCTTTCTCTTTCTGATCCTTGGATTGTAATTGATTTCATTATTGAATTTTAATTGTGCTACATTAAAAATTTAGACGCGATCGAGGTGTTGTGATGCACCCGATGCATTACGTCTGCAAAAAGGTCCGCGCAGCTCAGGACCTTTACTTTTTCGGATTCCTGCTTTCTCGGAATAGAATCTGTGATGATCAGTTCCTCCAGGCGGGAATTTTCAATGCGTTCAAAGGCGTTGCCCGAGAGCAAGCCGTGGGTAGTAATCGCGCGAACACTTAACGCTCCCCGTTCCATCATCAGATCGGCAGCTTTGGTAAGTGTTCCAGCGGTATCTACCATGTCGTCTACCAGGACAACATTTTTATTTTCGACATCCCCAATGAGTTCCATGTGCGAAATCACATTGGCTTTGGCGCGTTGCTTGTAACAGATAACTACATCGCTTTCCAGGGCTTTGGAATAAGCGTAAGCCCTTTTGGATCCACCCATGTCGGGGGAAGCAATGGTCAGATTATCTAACTTCAGCTTTTTCAGGTAGGGCAAGAAGAGGGTAGAGGCAAACAAATGGTCTACCGGCTTTTCGAAAAAGCCCTGGATCTGATCGGCGTGAAGGTCCATAGTAATGATGCGCGTGGCCCCGGCGGTTTCCAACATTTTAGCTACCAGTTTGGCGGCAATGGGAACACGGGGTTTATCCTTCCGGTCCTGGCGTGCCCATCCAAAATAGGGCATCACCGCTGTGATGTGGCGGGCAGATGCGCGCTTGGCAGCATCGAGCATGAGCAGCATCTCCATCAGATGTTCCGGCCCGGGATGGGTAGAACCGATAATGAAGATTCGCGCTCCGCGAATCGACTCCTCAAAGGAAGGTTGGAATTCACCGTCGCTATATCGGGAAAAGTGCACATTGCCCAACTCAGCCCCATAAGCCCTGGCGATCTCACGCCCAAGCTCCTGACTCTGTGTGCAGGCAAATATTTTCGGTTCCGGTACGGTGTACGACATTACTGTGTCTTTACGGGCCTAACTCCCTGACCCGAAAGGAGGTGCAAATTTACACATATTTCTGAGCCTGAAAAGTATTAATACCCCATATTTTCAATGCCAGATCAAATATTTTTATACTTTTGCCATCCCTTGTGAAAACAAGTATGTTCATTATCTTAGGTCAATGGGTTTTTTTCGAAATTTTTCGATCGCCTTTTGGCTTTTGTTTCTCATAGTTTCCTGCAGTGATGATTCGGGCGATACGCCTGAGCCACAACCCGAAACGGACCAGCGACAGGCCAATTTGGTTATCGATGGAAGTCCCTGGACGTTTGATCAGTATGTGCTGCTCAATGTCCTTGAACGCAACGGCTCAGCGCTTACCGATCAGGAGATTGCCGATTTAGGTGCTGCGGCTTACGGCGAAGTGGTTTTAACCTTCAACGCCAACGGCAGCGGAACCGAAACCGGGTTCGATCCTATCCCTAGCAATTTTTTCTGGGATTTGGATTCGTCGGGAAATGTGATTTTCCTGGACAATGCCGGGAACGCACTGGAGCCACCCCTGGGTAGTTTTCAGGTGAATCTTTCCCAACAACGGGTGAGTTTTACTGCTGAACGCACCGAGGAAGATCCTCAGACTACTATGGAAATAAGATATTCGGGCAGAGCGGATTTTACAGGAGAATTTTAAATGCCTCGGTGGCGGAATTGGTAGACGCGCTGGATTCAAAATCCAGTGATAGCAATATCGTGTGGGTTCGATTCCCACCCGAGGTACGGATAAGCCGCAAAAAAGCGGAAGTGCAAGCGAGTTTCAAAAAATGAAGCTCGCTTCTTTTTTTTGAAACCGCGCAGTGTTTCCTTTTGTGGTTTTCAAAACGACCGAGTAGGGAAGCTTTCCGTCAGGAAAGCAATCCCACCCAAAAGTTTTGGGCTCTTGCATAGGCCTGGTTCCAATTTAAAAGCTTTCCTTTGTGGAAATCACGGATACTGGACAATGATTGTTCCAATCCTGAAATAAATTAGACAGCCTCCATATTCTTCATTGCTGTTCCTGAGGCCTTCTTCCTTATTTTTTGCTTGAACCAATAGTTGCGTTGTTGAGCCCGGAAAGGCCTGCTTCATGAGAGATTCATCTCTGGCAAATTCATTGATTTCTGCTTTCGATTCAATAGATATCGCCTACAACAAAGCCTTTTTTAATTCCAAATTCAAGCAAATATGTTAGTAGTAAAAATAGCTCCTGGTGAACAAATTGAAAGGGCTCTGAAACGATACAGGAATAAGGTGCGTAAAACCCAGCAATTGAAGCGTATCAGAAGTTACCAGGAATATACCAAAAAGTCCACTGCGAAAAGGGAAGAGCTCAAAAAGGCAATTTACAAGAACGAATACATGAGAAATCAGGAGAATTGATTTTTCCACCTGCCCATAGAATCGGCACTCAGATACTCCTGCTATGAAACCACTTTATATTTCGAAACAAATCACTTCCAGAGAGAGCATTTCTCTCAACAAGTATTTGGGAGATATTAGCCGGATCCCATTGATTTCTCAGGAAGAAGAAGTAGAGCTCTCGGTTAGGATCAGAGGAGGGGATTCGGCCGCTTTGGAAAGATTGGTTTCTGCAAATTTGAGATTTGTCGTCTCTGTTGCCAAACAGTATCAGTCTCGGGGACTTAATCTACACGATCTTATCAACGAGGGTAATCTGGGCCTGATCAAGGCCGCACAAAAATTCGATGAAACCCGGGGATTTAAGTTTATCTCCTATGCCGTGTGGTGGATACGCCAGGGTATTATTCAGGCATTAACCGAAAAATCAAGGATGGTTCGGCTACCTCTAAACAAAATCAACGCGATTAATAAGATAAAAACCTTTTCTTCTCACTTCGAACAACAGAATCAAAGAGTTCCCACTGCGATCGAACTATTGGAAATGGTTGATTTTTCTTTACAGGAAATTGAATTCTGCATGAATCATACCTCCCGTTCCCGATCCCTGGATGAATATCTTAAACCAGGAGAAAGCACTTTGAATTTACATGATGTCCTGCCCTCCAACACATCCTCAGGCCCGGAGTATACCATGAATAATTATTCATTACAACAGGATATCGATGAGGTTCTCCACGACCTTACTTTTCGGGAAGCCTATGTATTAAAAAGGGTTTATGGTATTGGATTAGATAATCCTGTTGGTTTGGCCGAAATTGCAATGGAATTGGACATTACCTCTGAGCGCGTGAGACAGATTAAGTTGAATGCGCTGCACCAACTTCGCAGTTCTTCCAAAATTGAGTTGCTTAAAGAGTACCTGTAACCGGCCTGATAATACCGCATAGGCGAAGTGTCGCTTTTATCTCCAAAGACCGGTTATTTTTAATCACTGGGGCCGTCTTATTCATAGTTCATCCATAATCCGTTCGATTCAAAATATGAATCCTGACATCCATCATATAATGTCCGGGTAGCCTGCACGTAATTTTGAGACTTAGTAAATTAAGATCCGTTACAGGCACTAATGACTACACTGCTGATTATCCTTGCGTGCACCATTCTCTTATTTATCTGGGGAAAATTTCCACCCGATGTCGTTGCGCTCCTATCGATGGTGAGCCTGTTCCTATCGGGAATTCTCAATGTAGAGGAGGCGTTAAGCGGATTCAGTAATGCCACAGTCATCATGATTGCCGCACTTTTTATTATCGGCGAAGGGTTGTCCCGTACCGGCTGGACAGCGCTGGCGGGTCAGCGTTTTGTGAGTTGGGCCAAAAAGAGCGTCCCTAAATTGCTGGTTATCGTGACCTTGGGTGCCAGCGTGTTGTCGGGATTTGTCAGCAATACGGGTACCGTAGCCGCCCTTGTTCCGGTAACGGTATCTGCAGCCTGGAATGCCGGTACCATGCCTTCAAAATTACTGATGCCCGTTGCCTTCGGATCCAATACGGGAGGATTGCTGACGCTCACCGGAACGCCACCGAATATTATTGCGAGCAATGCCATGGTGGAAAATGGGATGGAAGGATTTGGATTCTTTGAGTTTTCCCTCATTGGATTACCCTTATTGTTGATTGCAATCCTCTATTTCCGCTATTTCGGTTTTCGGTTGATGCCTGCCAACAAGACCAATGAAAAACCGACGGACATCAATGCAGAGATGCATAAATGGATCGAGAACTACAGTATTGGAGATAATCTGTATCGCCTTCGGATCCGTTCCATGTCTCCGCTGATAAATACTACAATAGGGTCCTGGGATTTTGAGAAGAATTACGGCATTTCCGTAATGCGATTAAAACGGAGACACCCCAGTCCGCTAAAGCAGCGCGTTCCCTTGTTCGTGGAATTGCCCGAACCGGAGACCGAAATGCGCTATCACGACATCATTACCATCAAGGGGGAACCCGAGCAGGTAGATCGTATGGTTCTGCAGTTTTCCCTTGGGATTATACCTACCCCGGCCGAAATGGACACCTTGAAAAATGAATTGATCAATCAGGAGGTGGGGATGGCCGAGATGCTCATCACTCCGAATTCCATGCTCGTGGGGCGAATAGTCAATTTAGGTCATTATCTGAGGCAATCCGGCGTACAACTACTGGCCGCATCCCGAAAGAATAGTCCGTTGCGGGGTAAAATAAAAATTGAGGCTGGAGACGCCTTCGTGATACGCGGGACCTGGGAGAATATTGAGACCTTAAAGTCGGTTTATGAAAATGTGGTCATCTCCGGGAGTCCGGAAGCGCTCTCCAAGAATGTAGACCAGTTAACCGCAAGAAGCTATATAGCCCTGGGGACGCTGCTGTTGCTGATTATCCTGCTCGTATTTAAAATCCTGCCCGGAGCCATGGCGGCTTTAATTTGCGCAGGAATCATGATGTTAACGCGCTGTGTGCCGATTACAAAAGCCTACAAAGGAATAAGCTGGACCAGCGTGGTTATGATTGCGGCCATGATCCCTATGGGCCTGGCCTTGCAAAAAACAGGAGCGGCGCAAATTGCCGCGGATAGTTTAGTGTCCAGTCTGGGCAGTATGCACCCGGTAGCCTTGTTGGCGGGCATTTTCCTGCTTACCACGGCGTTCAGCCAAACCATTAATAATTCGGCTACCGCGGTATTGATGGCGCCCATCGCTTTCATGGCCGCACATTCTCTGGGTTTGTCGCCGAAACCATTTCTAATAACGGTAGCCGTTAGCGCGTCTACGGCATTTTTAACTCCGGTCGGAACTACAACCAATGCAATGGTGCTATCTGCCGGGGGGTATAAATTTTTGGATTACATCCGCGTCGGGGGTCCACTGTTGTTGCTGTTCTTTATAGCTACCATAGTGCTGGTGCCTTTGATTTGGAATTTTTAATAACTTAAAAAAGCGGATTAGGACTCAGTAAGAAAAGTACAGAGCCATTTTAAATACCGCCGAATTGCAGTCTAGTCAAATATGTTTCAAATTGAAAATCTGGGGGATAGGAAGTACAAATCGCCCATACAGTTAAGTACGGTAAAGGGCGACAACATCTTCAATTTTGTCGACGACGAGGATCGGCTGGTTTACGATATGTCCCTTGAAAATTATCAGTTCTGCCTCGACAATCAAAAAGAACCTGATTGCCTGGAGAAGGCCGGGCCCAGGCAAAACCTGTTTTTTGATTCCAAGCAAACGACTGCCGCTATTGTTACCTGCGGGGGATTGTGTCCGGGGATAAACAATGTTATTCGCGGTGTGGTCATGGCTTTGCACTATTACTATGGTGTCAGGCGAATCCTGGGGATACCTTACGGATACGAAGGACTCAATCCTGAGATGGGGCATGGCCTGATAGAACTTACCCCGGATAAAGTAAAAGATATACACCAGTTTGGGGGGACGATTCTGGGTTCCTCCAGGGGTGCCCAGGATGTAGGTGTAATGACCGATACCTTGGTGAAAAATGGTATCGACATCCTCTTTGCCATCGGAGGAGATGGGACCTTAAAGGGGTGTAATGCCATTGGTGAGGAAATCCAGAAAAGAGGTCTGAATATCGCTGTGGTAGGCATTCCCAAAACGATTGACAACGATATCGATATCATTGACCGATCCTTTGGTTTTGAAACCTCTTTTGATATCGCCAGCCCGATTTTACGCGATGCGCATAACGAAGCGCAAGGGGCATATAATGGAGTGTCTATAGTGAAGCTCATGGGAAGGGATAGCGGATTCATTGCAGCTTCGGCCGCCCTGGCTATGCCCGTAGTTAATTTTGTCTTGATCCCTGAGCAGGAATTCAATCTCCATGGCGAAAATGGATTTCTGGAATCGTTGCGACGTCGGTTGGAAGCCAAAAATCACGCTGTAATTGTGGTTGCGGAGGGAGCCGGTCAGCATCTTTTTCAAAAAGAGGAAGAACGAAAAGATGCCTCCGGCAACATCATGCACGACGATATTGGCATTTTCTTGAAGGAAACGATAAAGCAATATTTCAAGGACATTTTTCCGATTACCATCAAATACATCGATCCCAGCTATATCGTGCGCAGTGCAGCAGCAAACTCCAGCGACAGTGTCTTTTGCAGCGGCCTTGCCTATATGGCGGTTCACGGGGCAATGGCGGGTAAAACAAAGTTTGTGGTCGGGAGAGTAAATAACAAGTTGGTATACCTGCCCATTAGCGCCGTAGTTCAAAAGCGTAAAAAGATCGACCTGGAGAGCGATTTTTGGTTTGCGGTCTTGCAGAGCACCGGCCAACCCTTTTTCATGTGAATTTGATATGCTGAGCTCATGACAACCAATCCACTTTTCTTCAGAAAAACCGCAATAGCCTTAACCGGGTTGTTCCTCTGCCTTTTTCTGATTGTACACCTCTCCGCAAATTGCATCTTGTTGCTGCCAAAGGAGCTCGCAATTCCCGCGTATAATTCGTATTCGACCTTGTTGCGGGAAAGTCCGCTTATAAAAATTGTGGCGTATTTGCTCTACGCAGCGATTCTTTTACATGTGTTTTATGCCCTTTTGGTAACCTTGAGAAACCGCAAGGCGAAACCCGTGCGTTATGCCGTGAACCATGCCGGGGAAAACAGTTCCTGGGCTTCCAGAAATATGGGGGTGCTGGGAACACTCATCCTGATCTTTATTGTGATTCACCTCGCAAACTTCTGGGCGCGGATTAAATTGGGATTGGGTGAGGCTGTCCCTTCCGACCCCAATGGCAATCTCGATGTTTACAGTGTTACCTACGAACTATTCCAGAATGCTTGGTTTGTCGCGTTTTATGCGTTGATGGCCATCCCCCTGGCATGGCACCTCCATCACGGTCTGAAAAGCGGGTTTAAGACGCTTGGTTTTTATCATCAGGGCGGGCTTCGAATCATAGCCAGGATTTCCCTGATTTACGCCTGGATTATGGGGCTGGGTTTTGGGATTATACCCATAGTTGTCTTCTTTAAATAAGTGCTGTTATGCTGTTAGATTCAAAAATCCCGGAGGGTCGCCTGGAAGATAAATGGAGAAACTATCAATTGAAGGCCCAATTGATCAATCCGGCGAATAAAAAGAAACTGCGGGTCATTGTCGTTGGAGCAGGACTTGCCGGTGCAGGGGCTGCCGCTACCCTTGCCGAATTGGGCTATAGGGTAGATTGTTTTTGCTATCAGGATTCTGCCAGAAGGGCCCATTCCGTTGCCGCGCAAGGGGGGGTGAATGCCGCGAAGAACTACCAACACGATGGCGATAGTGTTTACCGCATGTTTTACGACACCCTCAAGGGTGGGGATTTCCGATCCCGGGAAGCCAATACCTATAGGCTGGCCGAACTTTCTGCCCCTTTGATTGATCACTTTGTGCAGCAAGGCGTTCCCTTTGCCCGGGAGTACGGAGGAACCCTGGAGAATCGAAGTTTTGGCGGGGTGCAGGTGCAGCGCACTTTTTATGCACGGGGGCAGACCGGGCAGCAATTACTGCTGGCGGCCTATTCGCAATTGTATAAAATGATTGCAGCCGGAAAGGTAACGATGCACACGCGGAGCGAGATGATGGACCTGGTTCTGGTCGATGGCAAAGCCAAAGGGATTATTGTCAGGGATTTGGTCTCCGGCGAATTGAAGCGATTTGCAGCAGATGCTGTGGTGCTGGCCACCGGAGGTTACTCCAGGGTTTTCCGGCTGTCTACCCTGGCCATTGGTTGCAATGGGAGCGCTATATGGAAGGCCCACAAAAAAGGAGCCTGCTTTGCTGCTCCGAGCTTTACCCAAATTCATCCTACAGCCTTGCCGCAATCCAGCGAAGCGCAATCCAAATTAACCCTCATGTCCGAATCCTTGCGGAACGATGGACGGATCTGGGTGCCAAAGACCAAAGGAGATCAAAGAACACCCGGAGAAATACCCGAGGAGGAACGGGATTATTATTTGGAAAGGCGCTATCCGAGTTTCGGGAACCTGGCCCCGAGGGATATCGCTTCCCGTGCAGCAAAGGAGCGAATCGATGCGGGTTATGGCGTAGGTCGCCTGAAGAATGCCGTATATCTTGACTTTAAGGACGCTATCGCTCGATTTGGGTTAGAGGTGATTAAAGATCGCTACGGCAATCTCTTTAACATGTATCAAAAAATCACGGGAATTAATGCCTATAAAACCCCAATGCTCATCTCCCCTGCAGCGCACTTTTCAATGGGAGGCCTATGGGTGGATTATGAATTGATGACCACCATTCCAGGGCTCTATGCAGTTGGAGAATGCAATTTTTCGGACCACGGCGCAAACCGACTGGGCGCAAATTCCCTACTGCAGGCCAGCGTGGATGGGTATTTCATTCTCCCCAATACCATAAACAATTATCTGGCAGGGGCAATGCAAGGAAGTCCGGATACCAATCACCCGGCCTTTGAGGAAGCCGAACGGGAAGTTCGCAACCATGTCGACCGTGTCCTGGGCATTCAGGGAAGCAAAACAGTAGACCATTTCCACCGGGAATTGGGTCGGGTCATGTGGCAGGAATGCGCGATGAGCCGAAACAAAAAGGGATTGGAAAAAGCTATCGATCAGATTGAAAAAATCCGGGAGGAATTTTGGAGGGATGTGAGCGTAACCGGTGGGGATAAAGAAATGAATACGGAACTGGAAAAGGCCTTGCGCCTGGCAGATTTTATCGAATTGGGAATCCTGATGTGCACCGATGCCCTGCAACGGGAGGAATCCTGTGGCGCCCATTTCCGGGAAGAATATCAGACCGATGATGGGGAGGCATTCCGGAAAGATGAGGAGTATTCCTATGTCTCTGCCTGGGAATATCAGAAAGGAGACTTTGTGCTACATAAAGAACAGTTGAAATTTGAATTCGTGCAGCCCACGGTTCGCAGTTATAAATAATGGCCATGCAGGTAACATTCAAGATTTGGAGACAGAATGGTCCCAAGGACAAAGGAAAATTCGAATCCTACCCGGTAGATGACCTGACCGATGATATGTCGTTTTTGGAAGCCTTAGATCATTTAAATGAGCGTCTTGTGGTTGCGGGTAAGCAGGTCATTGCCTTTGAATACGATTGCCGGGAAGGCATCTGTGGTCAGTGTGGAATTTTTATCAATGGCCGCGCCCATGGGCCCCACGATCATATGACTACCTGCCAGCTGCACATGCGGAGTTTTAAGGATGGGGATACGATCGTTGTGGAACCCTGGAGGGCCGCATCATTTCCAATTATAAAAGACCTTGTAGTAGATCGTAGCGCCTTCGATCGGATTATTGAAAAGGGTGCTTATATCAGCTCCCAAACAGGTACAGCACCCGAGGCCAATGCTATTCTTATCCCGAAATCGGTTGCGGATAAAGCAATGGATGCCGCCGCATGTATTGGATGCGGAGCATGTGTGGCTACCTGTAAAAATTCCTCGGCAGCCCTGTTCACGGCGGCTAAGATAAATCACTTGAACCGACTGCCCCAAGGTAAGGCAGAGCAGCATACCCGCGTGAAGGAGATGACCTGGCAAATGAATCTCGAGGGCTTTGGAAGTTGCACATTTACCGGGGCGTGTGAGGTAGAATGCCCGGAGGGGATATCCATTTCGAATATTGCGGAGTTAAACGCGAGACTACTCAAGTCAAAGATCTCCGGTTCCTAGGCTATCGTTCAGTTGGCCAAAACTACTTTAGGGTTATCTCACATCCGTAAAACGCAGATAATCAGGATTAACGGATAAGTTAGCACAGTAAATCGCTATTTCCCTGCAGTTAGTCGAAAGAGTGAATTCCCTGGCAATTTCTCAGCTAATTTTAGTGCTCCTGCCAACTTTAGATTAGTGCTATCAGGCAGGTGTTTCATCCCCAGAAATCGCGTCATGATCGGCTCCGTAACAATTAGCTCATTTCTGAAGAAAATGTCTTTTTCTAAAAGTCGGCTGTCCAGATTCAAGGCTTTTGCCCGCAAATTTCACGACAGGTATCTCGGCAAAATCGAGATCATCATTATCATAGCCCTGATAGGATACATTATCGGGCTCACTATTTTCCTGATTGTTCTCTGGTAAGTACTAGAGGCTTCTTGGCTTTAAGGAATCCAAAGCAATATTTAAAACCTGTTGCATTTCGTCCCGGCTCATGGAGGTCTTGGATATCGCCATTAATCCATAATACTGCGTCAGCAGAAAGGAAGCTACAGCGCTGGTATCCATGGAATCGGAGAGCTGCCCGGCTTGCTTTCCCCGGTTGAGGCGGTTCTCAAATATTTCCGTTACAGCCCTGCGATTTTGTTGCAGGACACCTGAGATTTCAGGAGGACCTGGCACAAATTCCGTGGTAATATTGACAATGAAACATCCTTTTTTTTCGGGGTCGTTACAAGCTTGCTCCAGGGCACCTTCGAAAAGTCGCCGAAAGGCCGCATGCACGTTTTCCTCACTATTCAGTATTCCGTCCAGACGGGAATAATTACCGCTTAAGTATTGGTCTATCGCACTGCGGAAAAGCTGCATCTTATCCCCATAGGTATTGTAGAGGCTGGCCCGGTTAATACCCAGGGTTTCCACAATATCCTGCATTGAAGTGGCATGGAACCCTTTCTTCCAAAAGAGTTCCATAGCCTTATTCAATACTTCATTTTCATCGAATGCTTTGGTGCGTGGCATGGCTGAATCTTCCCTTCAAAAATAGGGATTTCTCAGGGGTTATACCTGTGCAAAACCGCCATCGACGGGAATTTCTGCCCCATTGATATAGCTGCTTTCGCTGCTGGCCAGAAACAGTGCTGTTGCCGCTATTTCTTCGGACTTTCCAAACCGGCCCAGGGGAACCATTGCCGGAAAGTTAGAAGCCATTCCGTCGATTTGTTCCTGAGCAACGTTGTGCTTCTGATATATAGGCGTTTCGATAGGCCCGGGGCTTATCGCGTTTACACGGATGTTTTTCTCACCTAATTCGGCTGCCAGGATTCGGGTTACCGAGCGGAGGGCCGCCTTACTTGAAGCATAAGCCGCCATGGCTGGAAATCCTTTACCGTTAACTACAGAGGTATTAAAGATGATGCTTCCACCTTCGTTCATGTGAGGGATGGCTTCCCTTGCGGTGAAAAGGGGTCCGCGCACATTAATGTTTTGTACTTCGTCCCAGATTTCCGGGCTGAGTTCGGCCACGGCTTCCAGTCTGAAAATGCCTGCATTGAGGAAGAGGATGTCAATTTTTCCAAAGGTGCTAACGGTTTGCTCTATGAGCTGGCGACTATCGTCCAGGTTGGAGGCTTCGGCCTTAACCAGCAGATAATCTCCGGATAATTCTCCTTTAAGATTGTCGAGTTTTCCCTGGTCTCTTCCTGTGAGTACTACCCGGGCTCCTTCGCTTAAAAATCGCTTGGCGGTTTCCAGTCCCATGCCGCTGGTTGCTCCTGTTATTATGGCTACTTTGTCTTTGATCTTGGTCATGTTTTTAGATTTAAATTGTTATAATGGAACGAACATTCCAATACAAACGTATTATAATGGAACGAACGTTCCAAATAATTGTGAAAAGCTTAACACAAGCAACGGATTGTGATTATGACCATCTTATCTGAAAACTTCATGCTATGCGCCCGATTCTTTTCCTATCGCTATTCCTTGTTTGTATTCTTTTCAGTTGTGATACTTCCGACGATGATCCGCCCCGCTCTTCGCAGTGCGGAATCCTGGCCGAGGTTAATGAGAACCGATGGCGTTCGGCCAATACCGATGGCTATGTCATTGAATCCGTGATGCTCGAAGGGGATTGTCTTGAAATTACATTGGCGGCCAGTGGTTGTGATGGCGAAAGTTGGGAGGCCCGGCTTTTCGATGCTGCAGCCATAGCGGAATCCTTACCCCCACAGCGCGATGTCCGGATTGATTTTTCGAACCCGGAGCTATGCGATGCTTTTTTGCAGCGGACATTCGTTTTTGACCTGAGCCGGTTGCGGGTGAGTAGCAATTCAGTGTTTCTCAATTTGGATGGCTGGGAGGATCAGATCCTTTATGAGTATTGAGATTGGCTTTCTTAATTTAAAGGGATAGGAACCCCTCCCCGTATCAATTTACTCTTCCTTCCTGCAGTGAGCCAGCACTGTAGCACACACCCCTGAAAATTTAACACATTATCACATGGAATAATTCCAAAAAATAGGAATATATCCATAAATTAGCACCCCTCTTTTTTTAAAAAGCGCGATGCAAAAGACCATCCTCCATCTCGATCTCGACACTTTTTTTGTGTCTGTGGAACGCAAACTGGACAGCCGGCTCAAGCAAAAACCCATTCTGGTGGGCGGCTTAAGCGACCGGGGGGTAGTAGCGGCCTGCAGTTATGAAACCCGTGGATATGGGGTGCATTCCGGGATGCCCATGCGCATGGCGCGGGAACTTTGCCCGGAAGCGGTTGTGATCCGGGGGAATGCCGGAACCTACAGCAAGCATTCCGATGAGGTCACGGAGATTATCAAGGAGCAGGTGCCGCTTTTTGAAAAATCGAGTATCGATGAGTTCTACGCAGACCTTACCGGGATGGATCGCTTTTTTGGCTGCTATCGCTATGCGACCGAGCTGCGTCAGCGGATTATCCAGGAAGCAGGACTGCCAATTTCCTTTGGGCTTTCGGTCAATAAGGTAGTTTCCAAAATGGCTACGGGGGAAGCCAAACCCAACAACCAGCTCAAGATCGATTTTGGCTATGAAAAGGCATTCCTGGCCCCGCTCTCGATCAAGAAAATACCCATGGTCGGGGATAAGACCTACCAGACATTGCGCAACCTGGGGCTGCGACAAATCCGTACGGTACAGGAGATGCCTGTAGAGGTTATGCAGCAGGTGCTGGGAGCTAACGGACGGGTAATCTGGAAGCGAGCCCAGGGGATCGACAATAGCCCTGTCGTCCCTTTTTGTGAGCGCAAATCCATTTCCACCGAACGCACTTTTGACCGGGATACCATCGATGTGCACCGCTTGCGCGGAATCCTGATCGCGATGACCGAAAACCTGGCCTTCCAGCTGCGTCGGGGCAGTAAGCTCACCGCCTGCGTCACGGTAAAGATTCGCTATTCCGACTTTAATACGTACTCCAAACAGCTGCGTATTCCCTATACCTCGGCCGACCACAAGCTCATCCCCAAGATCCTGGACTTGTTCGAAAAACTATACGACCGCCGCCTGCTCGTCCGCCTGATCGGGGTGCGTTTCAGCCACCTGGTAAGCGGGGATTACCAGATCAACCTCTTTGAAGATACCGAGGAGGTCCTGAATCTGTACAATGCTATGGACCGTATCCGCGAACGTTTTGGGGACAAAAGCGTGATCCGCGCCTCGGGTCTGGGGGCGCGTACTATTGGCCGCATGCACAACCCTTTTGACGGCCGTCCGCCCATTGTGCTGGCTCATCGTAAACAGTAGTGGTGTCTTTGCATGTATTTGAATTGCCACACATATTACAGCCTTCGCTATGGTACCTTTTCCGAACTGGAATTACTGGAGCTCGCCCGGGAGATGGGGGTGGGCACAGTGGCCCTGACCGATGTAAACAACACCTCGGCCGGGCTCAACTTTGTACGCCGGGCCCCGGAGTTTGGAATTCGTCCGCTTTTGGGGATCGATTTCCGCAATGGGGTGGATTCGTGTTTTGTGGGATTGGCCCGGGATAATGCCGGGTATTTCGAGCTCAACCGTTTCCTCTCGTTCCACCTGCACGAAAAAAAACCGTTGCCGTCCCGGGCGCCTGCTTTTGAGCATGCGGTAGCGATTTACCCCTTCGAAAAAGTATTGCTGGAGGAAATGGAAGGCTTTACCCCACACGAATACATCGGGATTTCGGTTCGGGATTTACGCAAGCTGCCCTTTTCCCACCTGGTAGGCTATCGCGATCGCCTGGTGGTGATGCAGCCGGTAACCTTTCGCAACAAACGGGATTACAATGCGCATCGGCTGCTCCGGGCTATCGACAACAACACCCTGCTCAGTAAGTTGCCTGAAACACAGCAGGCAAGCCCCGACGACTGCATGTATCCGGTGGCCAACCTGGCTGAGGCCTTTGCGGAGTATCCTTTTATCCTGGAAAATACCCAGGCCCTGATGGCTTCCTGCAGTATCCACTTTGACTTTTCCGAGGATCGAAAACCACAGAACCTGCGACATTACAGCGGGGATCGCCAGGCCGATGAAGCCCTGCTCGAAAAGCTTTGCCGCCAGGGCATGCCCTATCGGTATCCGGATCCCGGTCCGGAGATCGAGAAACGGTTGGAGAAGGAACTCCAGCTGATCAAGGCCAAGGGGTTTGTCTCCTATTTCCTGATCAACTGGGATATCGTGAGTGAGGCGCGCCGCCGCGGGTTTTTCTATGTCGGGCGGGGGAGTGGGGCCAATAGTATTGTGGCCTACCTGCTGCGGATTACCGATGTGGACCCCATTGAGCTGGATTTGTATTTTGAGCGCTTTATCAATTTGTTCCGGGCCAACCCTCCGGATTTCGATATTGACTTTTCCTGGCGGGACCGGGAGGAAATCACCCGTTACATCTTCGAGCGTTTTGAACACGTGGCCCTGCTGGGTACCTACGTAACCTTTCGGGAGCGGGGGATTATCCGGGAACTCGGCAAGGTATTTGGCCTTCCCAAGGCGGAGATCGACCAACTCTGTGAAGGGCAGTACGAAAGTTCCCGCCTCGATGAGGTAACGCGATTGGTCCTGCGTTATGGGGGCCTGATTAAGGGGATGCCCAATTATCTGAGTGTGCATGCCGGGGGGATTTTGATTTCGGAAAGACCCCTGAACTGGTTTTCGGCGACCCACCTGCCGCCCAAGGGCTTTGCCACCACCCAGTTCGACATGGTCATTGCCGAAGATGTGGGGCTGTACAAATTCGACATTCTGGGCCAGCGGGGCCTGGCCAAGATCAAGGAAGCCCTGGAGATAGCGAGGCAGAACCAACCGGAAGAAAGCCGGGATACGGATATTCACGATATCCGCAGCATGAAGCGCGACCCGGTGATCAATAACCTGATCAAAACGGCCCAGTGTATGGGGTGTTTCTACGTGGAGTCCCCGGCCATGCGAATGCTGCTGCGCAAACTTGAGGTGGATAATTACCTGGGCCTGGTAGCGGCCAGTTCCATTATCCGGCCGGGAGTATCCAAGAGTGGAATGATGCGGGAATACATCCTGCGCCACCGGGACCCGGAGCGCGTGAAACGGGCTCATCCCGTATTGCTCGATATTATGCCGGATACCTATGGAGTAATGGTTTACCAGGAGGATGTGATCAAGGTGGCGCATTATTTTGCCGGCCTCGACCTCGGGGAAGCCGATGTGCTCAGACGGGGGATGAGCGGGAAGTTCCGTTCGCGGGACGAATTCGAACGCGTACGGGCAACCTTTGTCGAGAATTGCCGCAAAAAAGGGTATTCCGAATCCCTGATCTCCGAAATCTGGCATCAGGTATCCAGTTTTGCAGGTTATGCCTTTGCCAAAGGCCATTCCGCTTCTTATGCGGTGGAGAGCTATCAAAGCCTGTACCTGCGCGCTTACTTCCCCCTGGAATATATGGTAGCCGTCCTCAACAACGGAGGCGGTTTTTATCGTTCGGAACACTATGTGCATGAGGCCCGGATGTTGGGAGCACGCATCCACCCGCCCTGTGTGAACCGTTCGGTTTGGGCCAACAGTATCCGGGGCAGGGATATCTTCCTGGGGATGATGTACCTGCGCGAGCTGGAAGCACGGGTAGCCGATCGCCTGGTCCGGGAACGGGAGGCCAAAGGCCCGTACCGCAGCATAGAGGATTTCCTGGACCGGGTTCCGCTTTCCATAGAACAGCTCAGTATCCTGATTCGAATCGACGCTTTCCGCAGTTTGGGGGAGGAAAAACACCGGCTGCTCTGGAAGGCGCATATGCTGTTGGGTAAGGGGAAGGTAAAGGACCATCCGCGACTCTTCCCACCCCAGCGCACCCGTTTTCGTATCCCGGAGCTCCCCGGTACCGACCTGGAGACAGCTTTCACCCAGATCGAACTCCTGGGATTTTGTCTTTGCAGCCCCTTTGAGCTCCTGGAGCATCCCCCGACTAACGATACGGGGAGTCGTCATTTTCCCGGGTACCTGGGTCGGCGTATCGATATCTACGGTTACCTGGTGACGGTCAAGAACACCAAAACCCACAAGGGCAACCGCATGCATTTTGCCACATTTATCGACCGGTATGGAGAGGTCTTTGACACGGTACTTTTTCCACCCGTAGCTGCCCGTTATCGCTTTCGCGGCAAGGGGATTTACCGTAGCGTCGGCAAGGTGGTCAGCGAGTTTGGTTTCCTGAGTATCGAGGTGGAATGGATGCAAAAGCAGGACTATATTTCCGATCCCCGGTACTCCGATATGAAAACCAGCACCCGTTTGCGGCTGGGTAAGGAATCAGAATCCCTGAAACAGGCCGGATCCGATGAACCCGGAATTGCGGAAGCCTGAAAATTCCCCCTGAAAAAATATCAGTTTCACAATCCGGACCGGCCGAATTCAGCAAGCCCGTAAAAATGCATTTCTGATTCTTCTGCCCCTTATTTTTTGATGAAATTCATAGAGATGAACCACCTGGCGACCGCCTGGTTGCCAACTGACAAGAAGCACACTATGAAAACCAACACCTTCGACCGACGTACCTGGCTCAAAAGATCTGCACTTACTGCAGGGGGCCTGGGCCTGATGCCTTTTACTGCTTACTGCGACACCCCGTTGGCAGCAATGCCCGTAACCGCCAAAGGGCTACAAATAATGAGCCCGTTTTTCGGGGAATTCATCCCCGCCGGATTACCCGAACAACCCTTATTGGCCAAACTCAATGCCAATGAAAATCCCTATGGTCCTTCTCCCAAAGCCACCGCGGCCCTGTCCGCTGCCATGGCCGGCGGAAATCGCTACGGCTGGAGGGAGTTGATGGGACTTATGGAGCGCCTGTCGGAAAAAGAAGGGGTAAGCCCCAAGCACCTGCTCATGGGGCCGGGGTCTTCAGATTTACTCGAAAAGACTGCGATGGTATTTTTTCAGGGTGGTGGGAACGTAGTTTCGGCTGACCCTTCCTACATGTCCCTGATCCAGGTCGCTAAATCCTGTGGTGCCAGTTGGAAGCCTGTACCCCTGAAAACCGATTGGTCACATGATCTGCCCGCTATGGAAGCGGCGATAGACGAGGAGACCAAATTGGTCTATATCTGTAACCCCAATAATCCAACAGGGACCATTACGGCGGCCGATGGCCTCCGCGAATTTTGCGCCCGGGTATCGGAGCGTGTGCCCGTTTTTGTAGATGAAGCTTATTTGGATTTCCTGGAAGACGGGATGAAACAATCCATGGTATCCCTGATCGCCGAAGGTAAAAACGTCATTGTAGCCCGTACGTTCTCCAAAATCCACGGGATGGCCGGCCTTCGTGTAGGCTATGCGGTGGGACTACCGGAAACCCTGGAGCGGATCAATGCCATTACCCGTGCCGGGATGGGAATCGCCTGTACGTCTATTGCCGCAGCCGACGCCAGCCTTTCCGATATGGAATTCCTGAAAAGCTCCCGGGAGAGAAATGCCGAAGTTCGGGAGTTTACTTTTGAAGGCCTGTGCAGCCTGGGACATGATCCCGTTGCTTCCCATACCAGTTTTATGATCTTTCCTATCGCCCTTGAGGGCAGGGATTTCCTGGATAAAATGTCGGCCCAGCGCGTTGGGGTTCGCGCCTTTGAATTCCTGGATAAAAAATGGTGTCGTGTAAGTATGGGTACCCGCCAGGAAATGGAGGTATTCCTCGCAGCGATTGCAAAAACGCTGGTCGGATGAATCCTGCTCTCCAGCGCACCGTAGAACTCGTATTGATAATCCTGATCGGCTATTTGCTGCAGCGAAAGCTCAATGCGAAACAGCAATTGGAAGGGGTGAAATTGATTATCCTCAATGTGGCCCTCCCGGCTACAATCTTCCTGGCGCTGTTGAAAATAGAATTAAAGGCTTCATTACTCATATTACCGGTTGCCGCCCTGGGGTTTAACTTGTATATGTTATTGGCAAGCCGTTTTTTCCTTCCTGTCTTGCAACCCGGTATTTCTGGCAAACAACGCCGTACCCTGAGCCTGTTGTTGCCTTCCCTGGCCCCGGGGCTCTCCTGCTTTCCCTTTATTCTGGCTTATCTGGACGATTCCAGCCTGGCACTGGCAGCCCTGGCCGATGTGGGGAACAAGTTTTTCGGGTTAATCCTATTGTACTTATTGGCGATGCAATGGTATCACCGGCGCAACTCGGAAACGAACGGCAAATCGACCACCGGGAAATTGAAGGGATTACTCCTTTCCTTGATCCGGGAACCGATCAACGCGGCCATTGCCCTGGCCCTTATTTTGTTGATCGCAGGGTTAGGCCTGGAGCACCTTCCCGCTGCAATAGCATCTACGATCAATCGATTCAGCCTTATGATGGTAGGACTGGTATTGCTTTTTATCGGGATGGCGGTGCGTGTGGGTAAATCGGATTTACGCCAGATTGCCCTCCTGCTCAGTTGGCGCTCCGGGATGGCCCTGTTGTTTTCAGGGATTTTCCTCCTGCTTTTTCCCGCGTTGAGCCCGGCAATGGCTTTGCTTATTTTGGTTTTCCCCCAAAGCTCTTGCAGTTTTTGGCCCTACGCCCATATGCATTTAGTTGGAAAGCTCGAGACAGACAGGAATATCAAAGGCCCTACTTTCGATACGGATTTGGCGATCAATATACTCGCCTGTTCCCTGCCTTTTTCCTCCCTGTTTATCCTGCTCATTTTCAATTTCGGATCCTTCTTCAGTACGGGATGGATAAGCCTCTCCCTGGGTACAGGGATGGTGCTCATCGGGTTAATGCCCCGAATCTGGTCCTGGATACGAAGGCAGGTATTTGCCCCTGAGGCGATTAAAGATATTGGTTGAGAATATTCTCAAAGAGCTCCTGTTGCCCGCTGCGGCGGGCAATGTCCGGATTCGCCTGAAAATAACTGTGCAGGTCCTCCAGGCTGAGTTTTCCAGCCTCAAATGCTGCCCCTTTGCCGCTATCAAAGGAACTATAGCGCTCCTTTCGCATTGCAGTAAAAGCGGAATGTTCCAACACCGCCTGAGCAGTTAATAATGCCCGGGCAAAGACGTCCATGCCGCCGATATGTGCATAAAATAGATCTGCCGGATCGGTAGAATTACGCCGCACTTTGGCATCAAAATTTACACCACCTCCCTGGAAACCGCCGGCCTGTAAGATAACCAGCATGGCCTGGGTGAGCTCGTAGACGTCTACAGGAAACTGGTCGGTGTCCCAGCCGTTCTGATAATCCCCCCGATTGGCATCGATGCTGCCCAATAGATTGTTGTCTGCCGCAACCTGCAATTCATGTTCAAAAGTATGCTGGGCCAGGGTGGCATGATTCACCTCGATATTGAGTTTAAAATCGTCGAGCAGATCGTATTTTGTGAGGAAGCCCAGAACCGTTGCGGCATCAAAATCGTACTGGTGTTTGGAGGGCTCCATAGGTTTTGGCTCAATAAAGAAAGTGCCTTTAAAACCTTGTTTTCGGGCATAGTCCCGGGCCATGTGGAGGAATTGCGCCATGTGGTCCAATTCCCGGCCCATATCGGTATTCAATAAGGACATGTAGCCTTCGCGTCCACCCCAGAAAACATAATTCTCCCCGCCGAGCTTTATTGTCGCATCCAGGGCATTTTTCACCTGTGCCCCTGCTGCCGCCACCACGGCAAAATCCGGGTTGGTTGCCGCCCCATTCATATAACGCGGATTGCTGAAACAGTTGGCCGTACCCCAGAGCAATTTAACCCCGGAGGCCTTCATTTTTTCGGCGGCATAATCGGTAATAAAATCCAGGCGTTTTTCTGATTCTGCCAGGGTGTTCCCTTCGGCTATCAAATCAAAATCATGGAAACAGAAATAAGGGGCGCCTATCTTGGTAATAAACTCAAAGGCTGCGTCCATTTTGTCTTTGGCTTGTTGCATGGGATCGGAATTCCGCAACCAGGGAAAATCCTGAGTCGGTGCTCCAAAGGGGTCTGCTCCCAGACCGGTAAAGGAGTGCCAGTAACAAATGGCGAACCGAAAGTGCTCTTCCATGGTTTTTCCACCCACCTTTTGACTGGGATCGTAATATTTAAAAGCCAACGGGTTGTCCGAATCCTTCCCTTCGAAGGGTATTTTTCCAATTCCCTTAAAATATTCCTGTGCTCCGGTTACGATCATGATCGATGTATTTATGATGATTTATTTTCTAATGCGTTCCGCAAATGTTGCTTCCAGCGCTGGTAGGCTTCCTGGATGGCGGAGGTGTCGGTTTGTGGAAGGTACAATCCTTCCTGTGAATCTGTGGCACATGCCTCGGACAAACTGGCCAGGTTGCCGCAGGCCAATGCGGCAGCCCGGGCGGCTCCGATGGCCCCGGTTGTATTTACAAGCTCAATGCGGGCCCCACTTAGCGTGGCCAGGGTATCCCCGAAAACAGCAGCCTGAAACAGGTTATCCGATCCGGCGCGTATCTTCGAAAAGTGCGCTGTATCCTGCATCAATTCCATGCCATAAGCAAAAGCGAAAGCAATGCCTTCCAGGGCAGCCCGGCACAAGTGATCTTCGTTGTGGCGGTTAAAATCAATACCATGCATGGAGGCACCGGGAAACCTGTTCCCTAACATGCGCTCTGCCCCGTTTCCGAAGGGCAGGAGGCTCAAGCCATCGCTCCCCGGAGATACAGCACTCGCCCTTGCATTCATCTCGTTATAGGATAGTTTTTTACCCATGAGTTTTCTGAGCCATCCATACTGGATACCCGTGCCATTTATGCAAAGCAATTTACCGATACGGGCTGCCTCCGCGGTATGATTCACATGCGCAAACTGGTTGATTCGACTGATCTCGTCTTTATCGGGCTTATCACTTACCGCATAGACTACTCCGGAAGTTCCTCCGGTAGCAGCAACTTCCCCGGGTTCCATGACATTCAGCGACAAGGCATTGTTGGGTTGGTCTCCGGCCCGGTAAGCTATGGGGATTCCCTCCGGAAGGCCCAAGGCTGCGGCAGCTTTTGCCGAGAGCTCGCCCTGCTTGCCCAGGGTAGGAACGAGCGCCGGGAGCAGGTCGGTGGAAAGCCCGCAGGATTCCAGCAGCCAATGGGCAGGCGTGTTTTGTTGAAAATCCCAGAGAATGCCTTCGGACAACCCGCTTGAGGTAGTCGTGATGTGCCCGCTAAGTTTCATGGCCAGGTAATCCCCCGGCAGCATGATTTTATGGATTCTCTTAAACTGCTCCGGTTCATTTTCTTTTACCCATAACAACTTTGGTAGGGTGAAATTACCCGGATGATTGAGCATGCGCTGCGCGAACACGGTAGGACCAACCTTTTCGAATAGGGCATCCCCGGTTTGAACTGCGCGGCTGTCGCACCAAATTATCGAGGGGCGGATCACTTCCTGCTGCTCGCCAACGGCAACCAGTCCATGCATTTGATAGGCAATTCCAATTCCACCGACATCTCTGGGATTGATGGCTGCTGAGGAAAAGAGTTTTCGGGCTGCGCTTACCGCGTGTGTCCACCAGGCTTCAGGATCTTGTTCCGCCCAACCCGGATGAGGGGCGTCGATAGGCATTTCAGATTCCGGGGCATGGGCCCTGGCAATTTCCCTTCCGTCGGCAGCATCGATCAATGCCGCCTTAACCGAAGAACTTCCCAGATCAAAACCGAGATAAACCATGCCCTTAAATTCAGCATTATTACCCACATCGGCAAACCTTGAGGAGGATAACCTCTAAAGCGTGGCTAAAGGAGCTGCATCTAGCCTATTGATAAAAATACCCTAAATTCGATGCTGCCCCAGTTAATCGAAGCGACCAAAAGATTCCGCATATGGAAGAAGCAGATTATATGAAAGTACGGGTAGAGGCACAAAGGGCCTGGTATTCCAAAAAAAGTAGTCTCAACAAGAAATACCATTACCGATTCAATGCGGCCATACTGATATGCAGCGCACTGATTCCATTTTTGTCGGGATATGAAAACCTGAATCTCTCGCCCTTGTTATCCGGCGAAATCCCAAGCAGTTGGGTGGTCGGGCTTTTGGGGGTATCCGCAGCCTCCCTCACCGGAATCACTGCTCTGGTAAAATTTCAGGACAAATGGACCACTTACCGGGCAGCGGCTGAAGCCCTTACCCGGGAAAAAATGCTTTACGATACAGCCACTTACCCTTATGATAAAGGGGGCAATAACTTCAATCTTTTCGTTCGGAATATCGAAGAGATCCTCGGCAATGAAAATAAAGGCTGGGTGCAGTTTACAGGGGTTGGGGAGCAGCAGGAACAGCAGTAGGATTATCCGTTTGTAGGAAAAGACTTTAAGCGGGCGAAAAAAGGCAAAGCCGGGCGGGAGCTAACGCAGGATTTTTCCCTATCTTACTCTGACCAACAACCAAAACCTCGCTAACATGGCTTTTGTACCAGGCTATGAGTATGACGTCTTTATCAGTTATGCTCACGTAGATAATATCTGTTTTCCAGACCAGGGAGATGGCTGGATCAAGCAGTTTTATCAAAACCTCAATCTGATGCTCGCCAAGCGATCGGGCAGGCTGGATTCGATCAAGATTTGGTGGGATACCAAGAAGCTCGATGGCAGTGTTCTCTTTGACGATTCCATAGCCGCAGGCATCGAAAAGGCTGCTATTATGATTTGCCTGAACAGTCCCGGGTACAAGGCCTCCAAGTACTGCGCCCAGGAATTGGATCTTTTTCACAAGAAGGCAGCGGGAGAACCTGGTGGGCTAAAGGCAGGGCAACAAACCCGCATTTTCCACGTACTGCTCAACAACATTCCACACACGGATTGGCCGGACGAACTTCAAGGGAGTACAGGATTTCCGTTTCATGATGGCGAGGACCAACACGATTTCGGGGATACCGTAGAGACAACTTCCGCACAGTTCAAAGCTCAAATGCGGCATTTAAAGGATGCCGTTTTCCGCGCTCTGGAAACCATGCAAAAGGAAGCAGGATCTGCTTCAGCTCCCACCAAGCCGAAAAAGCTAGCTGGCAAGAAACCGTCAACGGCTAAAGCTTCTGCAGCCGAAAAGGCGCCGGCTACCAATACGGAGTCTGTGGCCTCGGACGAAGGATTCACCATCTTTATGAGTGAAGTGCCAGATACCCTCAGGAGTCCGCGTAAACGTATCATATCGGAGTTGGAGAAAAACGGCTATCAGGTACTGGCGGGGATTCCACCTCCAGATGCCAAGGAGGAATTACAGAAGGAAACTGAAGCAGCCCTTCAGACCTCCGGGCTGGCGGTAAACCTACTCGACATTTATCCAGGCCGGGAAGTAGTGGACGCCCCGGACGTATGGTATCCCCAATTCCAAACCGAACTCTCCCTTAAGACGGAAGTAGACCAGCTCATTTGGATACCTGCTGATTCCGATTTTGCAGAGATAGAGGAAGGGGAGTACCGAAATTTCCTGACCAAACTTGAAGAAGGCGAACTAACAAAGAAACGGTATGAGTTTATCCGTGGGAGTAAAAGTTCCTTGGCGCGCCAGATAATGGACTATGCCGAAGTGATAAAGTCCAAATCCGCTGCACCGATCGAAGACGACGGTGAAATTCCCGTACTGCTTGACGCCCATGAAAACGATCACTTGTATGCACTGGATCTGGGCCGTTCACTGCTTCAGAATCAATTTCGCCCCTTCATTAATCCTCAAGAGGATGACCCCAGAAAGAACCTGGATTTACTCGGTAAGCGCATGAGTCAGGTACGAAAACTCATTTTCCTCTACGGCAATGTTTCCAAAGACTGGGTTTTGGAGCGAATGAATGCGGCGCTGCAATTAATCCTGACCAATAATTATCCTATCGAGGACTTCTTTATCTACATGGCACCTCCTCATAAGGAGGCCGGGGATATTTCAATCAACCAACGCTTACTCAAGGTTAATGTTATTGACAACAGCAATGACCCCACCCTGACTGAGCAGGCCGTGGATCGTTTCCTCAAAGAGCTAAAGCTTCAGGCAGGATGAAAGAAGAACTAACGAATCCCTATGTGGGCCTGCGTCCTTACCAGGACAATGAAAGCCTGCTTTTTTTTGGTCGTAACGAACAGAACCTGGAACTATTACAGCGCCTGCACCAATATCACTTTGTGGCTGTTGTGGGTAGTTCCGGATGTGGAAAATCCTCCTTGCTGCGCGCAGGGTTGATTCCCTCTTTGAAAGCCGGTTACCTGGTAGATAACTGTGATAACTGGTTTATTTCGATTATGAAACCCGGGCAGGACCCCTTGCGTAACCTCTGTCGGTCCCTGCTGGAGGAATTATACCAGTCTACCGACCAGGATTCCGTAAACCAGTTGGTACAGACCGTGGAGGAAGAAGGGGTAGATGCCATTTTGGGCTTACTGGAGCCTTTATGGAAATCCAAAAAAACCAATTTCTTCATCCTTATCGATCAGTTCGAAGAGCTTTTCCGATATGCCAGCGAGGATGGAAGAACCTCCGGCCGCGATGGAGCCATAGACTTCGTCAATATTTTTCTGGAACTCGCCGAGCAAAAGGAATTGCCAATCTACATAGTCCTGACGATGCGCTCCGATTTTATCGGGGATTGTTCGGAGTTTCGGGGGCTGCCTGAGGCCATGAATAAGAGCCTCTATCTGGTCCCGCGATTGAGCCGTCAGCAACTCAAGATGGTTATTGAAGGTCCGGCCCGATTATTCAATACGCAAGTCAATCCTTCCCTGACTTCCAAATTGCTCAATGCTATGGGGAAAGTCAAAGACGAGTTGCCACTGCTTCAGCATGCCCTGATGCGAATTTGGGAATATGAAAAAAGCAAGGGGAAGGACGGGGAGATGAATTTAGACGATTACCGCGCTGTCGGGGGTCTGGAAATGGCTTTATCTATGCATGCCGATGAAGCCCTCAAAACCCTGAGCAAGGAGGAATTCCAGATTGCCAAAAAAATGTTTCAGGCGCTTACCACTATCGATGATCACGGCCGAAAAACCCGAAGGCCCGTGCACTATGGAATCCTGCTGGAGCTTACCGAGGCGAATGAAAAGCAATTGGATAAGGTAATCAACGCTTTTATCCGCGACCGGCGTTCCTTCCTGATGGTGGAAGAGACCGGGAGGAAGCATGAAAATATCATAGATATTAGCCACGAAAGCCTGATTCGCCAATGGAAGCGACTGGAGCGATGGGTGACAGATGAAGGTGAAGCTGCAGCCGAGTACATGCGACTTGCCCAGTACTGTCAATGGAATAATGAAGGGACTAAAGAATTACTCAGCGGTATTGAGCTGGAGTTATCCCAGAAGTGGTTTGAACACTTTAAGCCGACAAAAATTTGGGCGAACCGCTACCATGATAATTTCGAGGAATCTGTAGCGTATCTCCACAAAAGTGTGGAGGCAGATCAGTTGGCTAAGCAGAAAGCCCTAAAACGCAGAAGGAGCAATCGGGTTGTCCTGGGCTCCCTGATAGGGGTCTTGTTATTATGTGCGGCTTTTGCTTCCCTCTACTTTTATAACCTGGCCAAGGAAGCCGACGAACGCACCCGGGAAATTGTGGAGAAGGCCCAGGAAATGATGGCCACTGCACATGCCGACGAAGATCAAAATACCGGGCAGGACAGCACTCTGTATGTCGAAGGATACAAAGATGTCGTTCGCTATATCGAATCTCAGCAGGCACTTTACGAAGGCCATAAGGGGACTAATGAATTGGGGGAGATCGTATTCGATCCAGAGACAGACGAATTGGAGGACGATGCCTATGAAATCTGGAAGCTGGCTAAGGATTCGATTAAGTCCAGGGAGAAACGTCTGGCCGCAGCAGCCTGGGAGGCTGCCGACAAAGCGGAATCCTCAGAGGTGACAGAAGCCCTTCGGAATTATTTGAATACGATAGAATCCCTGGAGTTCGCCGATGAAATTACATTGCATCGCGAAGCTGCGGAAGAGCGGTTGAGACGTCTGGATTCCATTGATCCCAAATGGATTGGGGCAACTACAAGAAACACGGTTAAGGCCTATGTAGAATACCTCGATGAACTCAGCGGGAAGACCCGGAATATTGAAAACATCCCGGAGGACATGCGGCGTTATGTGGATTCTGCTTATAACCGCATCCGTGCCCTGCGTTCCGGATGGTTGTTTGCAGGTAGGCTCGATGGGGGGAAAACAGAAAGGCTCAGTCCCGAAGACCGTATTTTCAAGGTGGTTTACCGCGCTACAGGGGGAAGCCCTTCTTCCCCGAATGCGATACCAAAGAAAGGCGATTTGTTACAAGTCACGGATCGGCGCGGACGAAGTGTCTATAATGACTTTACCGGCTCTGCGGTAGTGAACAAAAAGTCGGTGCCCATACATACCGGGGATTTTGCACTTGCTCTGGAAGTGGAATCGCTTATTGGGGGCGCGGTCTTTGTCAAAATCAGTTATTGACAGGGGGCTTACATTGAGAAACGCGTTGCTCGAGAGAGCAGTACCCTGGGAATCACTCTTCAAGAAGCCTGTAGGTCTTTTCAAAAATCTCGCGGTCTATTGGGTACATTTCGCCGTGTATCCCGACCATTAACCAATCTCCGGCCTTGCCTTGCATCAGGCCTTCCAGGGTCTCTACCTGGAATGGTTCCTGTATCTGGATACAGCGCATCGGGATGGGCTTTTTCACCGCCTTTTGAAAGGGGAGGTCCGGAATCTCAGATTTCTGAAAACGAAGCATGGAGGCGATACATTAGGTTAGGAAGGTCGATTTCAAAAACTGATCGAAGTCTTTAGCTGCCGTTCCGCTGAGTAAGCGCGCACCTGCCGAAGCTGCGTTAAGGTGGATGGAGATTTTTTCACGAATCCCGGCCCCGTGTGCCGCTTGTTGATAGCCCTCCCGGGCCGCCTCAGTATTTCCAAGATACAAGTCTGCCTCTGCAACGGTTGCCGTTTTCCATAGGGAATCCGGGGATTGTTCGGCTGCCGTCTTCGCTTGCTGGGCATACGCTCGCATCTGGTTTCTGTTTTCTGCAATCACCAGGGATAAGAACGCCAAATTAATGGCGTGATAGTATACCTGCTCTTTATTATCCTGATCCATGGCTATTTCCAGAGCCAGGCTGTAATACACCTGGGCAGATTCCCCATCCTGCTTGTTGGGCTTCTTCAGGTAATCCCTTTTAAAGCGTCCCCCGATAATCCCCATAAGGTCGGATGACTCCGCAGCGGCAGGATGGCTATCGAGAATTTTGAGGGCTTCGTCGCGTCGATCCAATCCCTCTAGGCCAAAAATGAGTTGTCTCAGCCCATGTGGGTCCAATTCATTGGCACGGGGTAACAAATCCTTCACAACGGCCTCATAATTCCCCAGGGTTAGATTGCGTTCCCGGGGATCTCCGAATTGTGCGAAGAATTCGGAACGCGTAAGGCTTTCCCGCACTAATCGATAGCCTTCGTCTTCAGTGTCGGCCGGTTTTACAATAGAAAAGTGGTTTGCCGACAACAGATTGCAGACGTCGTTTTCAAAGGGGTTCAGGGCTGCCTCCACGGTAACAAAAGGATCAGCAGCTGCAGCAGCTACGGTCAACCGGAATGGCGGCTCGGCCCCAAATTTTTCAGACCACTGCGAACGCAAAGATTGAATGAATTCGGATTGGGCACCGATATCAGCAAAATCCTCTTTCCATGTACTGTCGATGGATTCCTCGGGAATACCACCACTGGGACAGGCCATTAAGATGAGGTGGGAGATTTTTTTGCTCTGGGCCTCCGGGAGATCGAGCAAGGCGCGTTGTGCGATCAGCCCTCCCAAACCGTGTCCGATCAGCGCGATGCGGTCGTATTTATCGAATTTGTACTTCATAGAGGTGCGCAGATAATCCGAAATTCGTTGAATATCTGTACTTCCACCCCATACGTGTTTACCGTGCTCCGGTTGGATGAACTGCGAGTAACCAAAGGGCTTCATATCCCAGCCTTCGAGTTCCGGATCCTTCATTAATAAATCAGGGAGGGTTCCAAAGGTGTCGCCTGCTTCCCCGGTAAAGCCATGTAGGAACAGGATAAGATTGTTGGCATCATCGGATTCCCTAAAAATCAGCCGGGGCGGTTTCTTGCTTTGTGCAGTATCTGCCGGGGCCGGAGGAAGATCTCCGACTTCCATTCCCTTCCTTTTATCCTCAGGGATATAACTCAGGATAAAATTGTCGTACATCTCCAGGTTTACATAGGGTTCCTGGGCAATATCCAGCGGGGGGTCGCAGGCCAACGCCTCCTGCTGAAGTCTTTCCGGGACCTTGCGCAGCAAATACCCGGCAACCTCCAGGATTCGCACATAGGGATCGTGGAATTCAGAGAGGTGCTCCCCATTCAGGGCTTTGAGTAAATATTTGGTAAACAGGCTATTCTTGTCTGCATTGAGCTGATACGAAAGTTGGTCTTCCTTACAGGAAGCAATAATCGATATCCCCTTCTCATTGTCTACTTTCTGGGCCAGGCCCTCCATTTTATCAAAGGCTGGTTCCCCTTCGGAATCCGAGCTATTTTCCCCGCTAATACGCGGGTCAAATCCGCCCACAGCCATGCCTGTAGCGTGGCAACAATCCATAAAGAAGATCAATCTCCGAGTGGCCAGGGCATTGATTTTTTCACGCACTTCGGCGGCGGTAACCCAGGCTGCCGTATAGTCGTCGTATTCCATCCCCTCCACAATGCCATAAGGCACAAAATGGAAAACGTCATCCAATACATCGCCATGGCCAGAGTAATAAAGGAATACCGCCGACTGATCATCGGTGCGTTCAATGAGCTTGTCAAAAGCATTGAGAATACCCTTGCGATCCGCCTCTTCCCCCAACAATAGGGAAACATTTTCCTCCGGATACCCACAACGTGTTGGATCTGTAAGCATGGCTGCCAGATCTTTAGCATCGCCACGAGTATCCAGACCATCTTCATAGTCTATTCCGATTAACAACGCGTGGGCATTATTGAGCTGACTCATAAGTTGTGTGTTTATTGCCAGTAGGTCATAACCCTTTTGAATTCCGGGTGTTCGTAGTAATCCCGCAGCAACGGGTCGTTCTGGAAGGAAATGGTTTCGTACCAATGGCCTTCCGAGATGGCACGGAGCAAGTTTTCCAAACAGGCTTCGTCATCGGATATCGCGGCGTAGTATGTGGCCAGGGCATAATACACCTCCCCGAGTTGATAGTCTCCTTTGTTGTTCCTCATCTCGGAAATCAAGGCTTGCGCTTGCTGAGGCTTACCAGATTTTTCCAGGCTTATCGCCAGTAAAGCGGCGTAATCGAAATTAAGGGCATTCAATCTGTAACCTTCCCTCAGACCGGGAAGGGCAGCTTCATAATCCTTTTGATAAAAATGCGCTTCCCCCAGGTAATAATTTCGGTAGGCCTCATTATCGGTAAATTTTTCAGGATCCCTTAGTTCCGCTATTGCCTCCCCTAATAATTGATCGGCTTGCGCATCTTCCTCTTGCCTGAGTAATTCCTTGGCCGCAAAAATCCGCATATCGACCTTAAGCCAGTCATTAGTAATGGGGGCCAGGAAGGAATTGAGTGTCTGCAGGGCATCCTCGGTACGTCCCGCCCGAATATATGCCCGAAGAAGAATTTGACGCAGCACCCATATTTGTTCTACATCCTGTCGGGCCGGGCCGCTTAGCAGGTCGATGGCCTCCTGGAATTTACCCAATTCAATCAGGGACATGGCCTGTATTTTATAGCGTTCGATACAGGAATTGCATTTCTGGAGATCTGCATTTTCCATCACGATTTGCCGATAAATACTGTCGACACCTTCCGGTTGATTAACCAATTGCAAACTGAAAATCATCATGTTTGAATTGGTTTCCCAGTGGAATGGCGTGATATTGTATTCATTCTTCTGGTACCTGTAGGTGTTTCTATGATCCCCTCGAATTAAGGCATCGTAAAGATTCAGGAGATTCTGTTGACGGGGATGCATTCCGGTCCTCAATTCCAGGCGTTTTAGCAAGGAGTCGGCGCGTCGAAGATCTCCAAGATTATAGTAATACATGAACCGGTAGACCCTGGGCTCGAAAAAACTGGAATCCTCCGTTATGGCCCGCTCCAGATAATCCAGGTAGCCGTCCTTCCCCCTCAGGTTCAGTGCTTTTAGAAATAATTGATAGGCCTTGAATTTTGGTGGTCGCTCCTCCAGACTGTTTACCTCATTTTCAGCAGTAATCATATAGCCCAGAATACGCTGATTCAGCGCTTCAATACACTCCATGGGGCTCGATGAGTCGCAATAAACCGGATCAAATGAAATCAGGGTTTGATTCATGACTTCGTCGGTAATTGCACATTGCATAACCAGTTGATCCCCGTTTAAATAGTAATCCCCTTCAATTATCCGGGAAGGTTTTAAATATTCTTCCAGGACAAAATCCTCTTGGTCCGGAGCCAGACTTGCCCGCAGCACTTCGGAGTAATCATCAATTATTTCAGGGGAAATTACCTGGGCCAACTTGTTGCGCGTGATGCCGTGGATAATTCGGTGAACAGCCATTTCACCAACCACAGCCATGTCCTCCTCGGTGTTCCCGGTCAGGTTTTTAAAGCGCAACACAGCTATTTTGTCAGAAGCTTCCCATTCCCGAACCGGGACATCGGAAGAAAGGTTATTGTTAATAATAAAAAGGGCAACGCTGAAGCAGATAATTCCGATAACGCTCAGAAAGGCAAAGTATAGTCGCTGGAAACTATTTTTCCGATACTTACCGGGTATGGGCTCACCGGTTTCATCCAGCAAGGGTTTGCGCTTGACATTCGGGGCTAACTGGTACTTCCAAACGAAGAAAATATACAGGGGGAAACCGATGAGTAATACGATAAGGCAGTAGGCCACTACCTTCATGGAAAATCCCAACGGTTCCGCGATCAAAGCGATAACCTGTAGGAAAACCCAACTGGAAACGATGTAAATCGAAAGGTTCTTCAGGACGTTGTTTTCCTGACACTCCTTTATAAACTTGCTAAGCTTCATCGATGTTTAAGCGGGAGTTTGCGGTGGGTTGAGGCTCTGGTTTTCCTTGCAAGACTCGCTAATTTTCTCTAATATAGTGAATAACAATCCAAACAACCTCCATCACATGTCATCACAATCTAACTCAGCAAATCCCCTTACCCCGAAATCGGGTCCAGGGGTAAAATCCAAAACAGGCCCGGGCGTAAAGTCCAAAACGGGCCCAGGGGTAAAATCCAAAACCGGACCAGGCGTGAAGTCTAAAACAGGTCCTGGAGTCAAGTCTAAAACAGGCCCGGGCGTCAAGTCTAAAACAGGTCCCGGAGTCAAATCTAAAACCGGCCCAGGAGTTAAGTCTAAAACCGGTCCCGGAGTCAAATCTAAAACAGGTCCCGGAGTCAAGTCCAAGACGGGCCCTGGCGTAAAATCAAAAACAGGTCCGGGTATCAAATAATTAACTCCTTACTACCTCCTATCCTATATGCAATACAACCTCGCAGAACAATTGGCCGTTTTAAAGGCGATTGACGAAATAATCCTGTCGGACGCCACCGTAGCTCCCGGAGAAATTGAATTTATCAAGCAACTTGCTTCGGTAATGCGGTTTAAAGTTGATTTGATTCCTCAGGCGAGAGAAGTGGAAGCCGAAGAGGCCATGGCAATTTTAAAGGCCATGCCCGGGAGGAAGAAACGCGCGTTGGCGGTAATGCTCAATGAAGCGGCCAGCAGTGACGGTCGCGTCGATGAGAAGGAATTGGAATTAATCTATGGGATTTTCGGTCAGGTCGGGATCGATGTAGACCGGATCTGATATGAATCCATAAAGAAAAAGGGCCCACCGTGAGGTAGGGCCCTTTTTTATTGTTGGTAGTTTACTGTCCCTGTCCTTTGGAATAGCCCCTTTCGCCATCGAAACTATAGAGGTTTTCAGTTTTGATTACATCTACCCCGGTAAGTGCCGCCTTTTGTAATATCTCTATGACATCATACGGACGTACGTTAATGTTGTGTTCCGTAGAATAACGGCACCTCCAGTGGTCTGTACAAAACGTTTCTTTGAATCCACGTGGCCAAACCATTACCCCGCGGTTGGTGATCATACTTAGTTTCAGTCCAGCTCCGTTGAGGGCTTGCAATTTAATGGCGAGATCTTTGGGTTCGCTCCCCCTCCAGTCTACAAAAATGTCTACCCCTTGCAAGGTTTTCTCGCTGGACTTTGGCCGGCGGTACTCGGGGATCTCAATCGATTTGAAATTGGTGTAATCGGCCTTGGTAAAGCGTTTGGGTGTTTTACCCAGATTCGCGCAGATTTCCTCGGCGAAAGCTTTCGTGCCCAGGCACTTCGTGCTCAGATCAGGTCTGTAGATATCTGCCGTGTGTCTTCCGCTTTCCAGGGTATACAGCCAGGCATTCTGGATTTTTTCTGCAACTTCGAAGGCCCCGATATGGTTAAGCATCAGGATAGCTGCCTGCAGGAGTCCCGAGGGATTCGCGACGTCTTTCCCCGCCAGATCCGGCGCACTTCCATGAATGGCTTCAAACATGGCTACCTGGGCTCCGATGTTAGATGATCCCCCTAAACCTACTGAACCTGAAATCTGTCCTGTGATATCAGAGATGATATCGCCGTACAGGTTCGGCATTACCACTACGTCAAAGTCTTCCGGACGATCAGCAATCAGGGCGGCGCCTATGTCAACAATTCGGTGATCGCTTTCGATATCCGGGTAGGATGCTGCAATTTCCCGGAATACCTGGTGGAAGAGCCCGTCGGTTTGCTTCATGATGTTGTCCTTGGTAAAGCAGGTAACCTTCTTGCGGTTATTGCTACGGGCATACTCGAAGGCGTAGCGGATAATCCGTTCGCAACCCGGACGGGTGATTAACTTGAGGCATTGTACTACTTCCTGGGTCTGGCGGTGTTCGATCCCGGCATAGAGATCCTCTTCGTTTTCCCGTACAATAACCACGTCCATTTCAGGGTGCTTTGTGCTGATAAAAGGGGCATAGCTTCGGCAGGAACGTACATTGGCAAACAACCCAAGGCTTTTCCTTAAGGTAACGTTCAGGCTTTTATAACCACCGCCCTGTGGGGTAGTAATCGGACCCTTAAGGAGTATTTTGTGCTTGCGGATAGCATCCCATGCGTCGGCTGGGATACCGGAGCTGATTCCGGAGAGATAGGCTTTCTCGCCCATGGAGATCTTCTCGAATTCCACAGGGGCCTCAGCAGCTTTAAGAATTTTCAGGGTGGCCTCCATGATTTCAGGACCAATTCCATCGCCTTCAGAAACAGCGACAGTAACCAGATTTTGAACATTTACATTATTATTCCCAAGGGTTTCGGGCGTAAGGGCAGTAGTGTTTGACATAGTACGTTTTGATTTTGTTCCCGGCAAAAGTCTGAAATAATAATCATATATTTTTATTTATATATGTAATGAAATACATAAATAAATATTATTTAACTCCATTACGCGCTAGCCGAATTAGGTACTTTCTTAAATAAATTTGTAGCTTGCCCGCCTGCAGGCGTACCCTGCCTATAGTTCACTAATGGCCAAATAAAAGCTATGGAATTTAATCTGCTGGAAAAGCTAGCTGTACTCAAAGCGATAGACGAGGTAATCCAAATGGATCAGGAAATAAAACTCGGAGAAGTTAAATTCATGGATCGCCTGTCTGAGGCCATGGATTTTGATCCTGCCCTGGTATTGGAAGCACGCAGGGCTGAACCTGCTGAGGCAATTGCAGTACTCAAGGCCATGCCGGAACCTCAAAAGCAAACCCTGGCCCGACTCATGAATGAGGCAGCCAATGCCGATGGTGAAGTTGACGAACGGGAAATCCAGTTTATTTACCGGGTTTTCAATGCCGCCGGAATCGATTTGAAAATCTGATACCCCGCCTCCGGGGGATTTCTTATTTCATTAGTGGCAGCCTGAGGAGCTCCGCAATTTTCAGGGGCTTGATGAGCACAGCTTGTTCCATCCCGTAACGCACTATTTTCTCCCTGTCTTCAGGGCTCAGGAATGAACTGAGTAAGACCAGGGGCAATGTTTCGGGATCAATGTTGTGTTGCGGCAATGCTTCCAGGAAATCCCAGGCGTTCATCACCGGGAAATTAATATCCAGGAGCACGAGGTCCGGAGGAACATAATCGGCACTTGCAAAATACTCCAACGCTTCCTGCACCAATTCAAAAGTGAGAATTTCTGAGGGTCCCAATGCTTCTGTAAGCAGTTTGGTGTTCATATAAACGCTCAGGGGATCGTCGTCTATGATAATGATTGATTTCTTCAAGAACCTGTTACTGATGCTGCGCTATAATCTCAAGAAGCTTTTCTGAGGTAATCGGTTTCACGATATAGTTGCTAACCACCTCATATTTTCTAGCTCTATCCTCGTCAGAGGGATTAATAGAGGAACTAATTACATATATGTTTACCTGCTCCCGGTCACGTTGGGGAATCTGGACAAAATCATCCAGGAATTCCCAGCCATCCTTTATGGGCATATTCAAGTCCAGGAAAATCACAGGAGGAAGGGTATCTCCTGATGAAAGCCTTTCCTGTAAAGCATCAATGGCTTCCTGACCATCCTGATAAATCAGTATCTCCTCACTAAAATCTACTTCCCGAAGAAGAATCTTCATCCCGAACTGATAAATCTGATCGTCGTCGATAATGCATGCTGTTTGAAACACTGCCATGATTACGCTGCTTTAAATTCCAGAATAAACTCACTACCCTTTTCCACGCTACTGTTTACCCGTATGCTGCCTCCCATGGCTTCCATTTGATTTTTGGTAATGAACAGACCGATGCCCTTTGCATCTTTATTCCGGTGGAAGGTCTTGTACATACCAAAGATTTTATTGCCATATTTATTCAGGTCTATTCCCAGACCATTGTCTGTGAAAGATAGCATCACCTTTCCATTGTTCGCTGACCCCTTTATAGATAATTTAAGTGGCCGGTCCGGATGCCTGTACTTAATGGCGTTCGTAATTAAGTTCAACAAGACACTTTCAACGTAAGCATTGACGCCTTTGACTTCCAGTTGTGTATCAAGGTCAATGGACATACTGGAGTCCTCATGGGGTATTAAGGCATCTATATCATTCAATACTTTCTTCAAGATTACTTCCAATTCCAGCGTTTTGAGGTCTTCTTCCGAAACAACCTGGACCTGCACTACTTCATTGAGATGTTGGATTGTTTCGTTTAACCCGGATGTCGCAGTTTGCAGCATTTCCTTGGCATTATCCCGCTCGTCTTCAGTAATTTTATCAGACACCAAAAACTCCGTGATCATGGTCAGGTTTGCGGCATGAGATCGCAGATTGTGGGAAACAATGTGTGCAAAATTCAGCAGACTTTCGTTTTGCTTGGAGGTGAGGTCAAAGAGATTCTTGAGTTTTTGCTCTGCGGCAATTCTCGAAGAGATATCAATTATTTGAGAAATAAAATGGGACAAATTCCCATCGATATCTTTAACCCCTGTAACGGTGAGGTATATATAGGCGATTTGTCCGTCTTTCCGTAAATACCGCTTTTCGATTTGGTAGGTATTTCGTTTCCCATCAATTACTTCATTCAGCAATTTGAGGTCTGTTTCAAGGTCGTCCGGATGGGTAATTTCCTGGAAGGTAAGCTGCAGTAATTCCTCCTGCGTGTATCCCAGACTTGTGCACAAACTTTCATTTACCTGCATGAATACCCCTTCTTTGGATACTAAGGCCATTCCAACCCTGGAATTTTCGAAAGCCCCTTGTAAGGATTCTTCGCTTTGGGCCAATTTCATTTGGGCATTCCTGAGCTCAGTAAAATCCCAGTTAGCCCCAATCATTTTTAATGGGATGCCTTCTTCGTCCCGTAAAATAGTGGCCATCCCCCTGATCCATCGAATCTGACCGTCTGGCCAAACCACGCGAAAGTGGGTATTAAATTCCTTTTCTCCTGAGATGGCTTGCTGAACTTCTTCAGCACTTCTGGCCTTATCCTCAGCGTGTACGGTCGATTCCCAGGCCTCGTAGACCCCATTGAAGTCTGACTCGGAAACCCCGTAAATCTTATACATGTTGTCGTCCCAAACCAGGTCGTTTTGAACCAGGTCATATTCCCAAATCCCAATTTCGGCCGAATTGGTGGCCTGTGCCAGCCGCTCACTGGCAATTTTAGAGTTAATCTCCGCCTTTTTACGTTTGTCGATATCCTGGAAAGTTCCAATAAGTCGCACGCACTGTCCGTCTACCATTTCGGCTTCCCCGATGGCCCGTACCCAGACTTCCCGACCATTTTTGGTAACAATCTGTAATTCCGTATCCCAGGAGGATCCCGTTGCAATGGCATTATTGACCAACTCACTTATTGTATCGCGGCTATGTCCCTCCTTGTAGAAATTGATACCTGTTTCCAGATTTGGTTGGAAATCTTCAGGTACCTCGTGGATTTCACGGGTAATTTTGGACCAGTAGAGTGTTCCTTCTAATAAATTTACTTCCCAATGCCCGATACGGGCTACCTGCTGCGACTTTTCCAGCAATAAACGGTTGCGTTGACTCAAGGTTCGATCCTTCAGAATAACAATGATTCCTTCGACCGAATCGTCCTCGTTTAGCCAGGAATTCACATCCCATTCATACCACAGGGCATCGCCATTTTTATTGATATATCTTGTTGCATCCGAGCGCTGCTCCACCCCTTCAAGACAGTACTGGATATCGATAAATATTTCCTCAGGAAGGTCATGAAAACATTCGGGAAATGATTTGCCCAATAAATCCTTTTGGCCTTGAAATTGCTCCAGCCATTTATCAGAAGTAGCCAGAAACTTGAGGTTATTATCCAGGATTGCAATGGGAAGCGGGGTACGCTTAAGAATAGTCTGCGTTAAAACCACGAGTAAGGTTTTTGTAGTCAGGTTTATTGTCTAACGATAAAGTAAGTTAAAACTTACATCAATTGCAATTAATTTCAAATTCTTTAAATCGAGTTATCCATTGGGTCCGGAATCGGGAGCGATTGGGGTATTGCTAAAGGATGCTGGAGGGGAATAGCCCATTAAGTGGCACTAATTCTCCTGATGCAAATCAAAAAAGATCTTCCTGTGGCCAGGTGGTTCGCGCGTTTATTTCATCGTGTACCAGCTGATTCATAGCACGCAATACGGCGTCGAAGTTTGCGTTCCCGGAATTGAAGACAACGGCAAAGGAATTTGTAGTGTTTACGGAAATGATGGACTGGGTTCCGGCGAGAGCACCGAAATGGCCATAGGAGCCATTGAGTAAATAGCTCTGCCCGTCCCCAAATTCCAAGAGATCAGGAACAAACGAACGGGTATCCGTTCCTGCAGCGAATCGGGCTAAATCCTTAGCCGAGGCAATCCATCCCCCATGGGAATCCATTCGATTTACGGGCAGGGCATAAGGATCGAACCAGGTAGAGTAATATTTAACTTCGTTGGGCAGGCGCTCAGCTTCGGTATCTCCGCCAATGACCATTTGCGTTATACCCATAGGTTCAAGAACTTTTTCCTGAACATAGTCTTCGTAGGTCATACCCGAGACCTCTTCGATAATCCGTCCCAGTAAGCTATATCCAAAATTGCTGTAGTAGTAGGTCGAGCCCGGGGACCCGCTGTAGTCACGTTCGTCGAGTACCCTGTTTATTAAATCTTCATGGCTCAGCTCTATAGCATCGAACATGATATCGTAAGGGTCGTTTGTAAATCCCGAAGTGTGCTCTACCAGATGATTTACGGATATCCTTTCGATTGCAGCGCCATATGGCGGGGTACCATATTGGGTGCCCAGGATACCGCCATCACCAAAAACTTTGTCGTTCATGGACAGTTTGCCGTCTGCTACTAATTTGGAAATTGCGAGGACCGTTACAGGTTTGGAAACACTGGCGATTCGGAAACGCGAATTTGGACCTACAGGCTCAGCGGCGTCCTCATCGGCCAAACCAAAAGAACGGTAATACACCAATTTTTCGAAACGTACGATAGCCACTTGTGCTCCACGAATACCATGCTGACGCATAAAATTGGTTATTTCCTCGTCGAATTCACTGAACAAATCTTCCGATTCCGGGGTTTCGCCACCAGAGGGTGTACCCGGACTGGGGTTATTAGGCGGATTGTTGGATTGTGGAGGATTTTGGTTGGTGGGAGGGGAATAGGGGTCAGCTCCTTCACTACTGCAGGAAAATAGGGTTACTGACAGTAACAGAAGTGTCAGTTGAACCGTTCGGGATACGTGGCGCATTGGGTTGGTTTTTTGCAATTAGAAGGTTATTAAGTTAAGCCAAATTTCCTATTCTTTTACTGGGGTCATCCTCCAGAATCCTCTTGATACAGATCGATATACCGCTGGTTCAGGGCATCGGAGTCTCCGTAAAATTGCCGGAGTTCAGCCAATTCCCGACGAAGCCGATCGATAACTCCCGCGTATTGCGGATTATTGATTTCATTGCGCAACTCCAGGGGATCTTTTTTGCGGTCGTACAATTCCCATTCATCCACATCGTAATAGAAATGCACCAATTTGTAGGATTCGGTAACAATGCCGTAGTGGCGCTTGACCATGTGGACGGCCGGGTACTCGTAGTAGTGGTAGTAAACTGCTTCCCTGGTAAAATCTTCGTCATTTCCCTGCAGTAAGGGAACCAGGCTTTCCCCCTGCATATCTTCCGGAATTTCGATATCACAGGCATCCAGCAGGGTAGGGGCAAAGTCCAGGTTTTGCACCATTTTAGTGTTTACCTCTCCGGGGTTGGTTACCCCTGGCCATTTTACCAGCAAAGGGGTTTTAAAGGATTCGTCATAGATAAAGCGCTTATCGTACCAGCCGTGCTCCCCCAGGTAAAAGCCCTGGTCCGAGGTGTAAATGACAATCGTATTTTCGGCCAGTCCGCTTTCCTCCAGGTAGTCCAACACCCGGCCCACATTGTCGTCGACCGAGGAAATACATGCCAGGTAATCCTGCATATACCGTTGGTATTTCCACTGCATTTTTTCGCGCTCACTGAGCTTGGGCCAGTTGGCCTGGAACCAATCATTGATAGAATCGAGCACCGGTTTGTACAAAGCCCGCTGTTCGGCATTAACGCGAGTGTCATACGGACCGCTCCATCCCCAGTCGTAAGGCGGCACATCAGGAGAAATTTCGCCCATGGCTTCGAGGGTAGCCGGCCGGATTTTACTGTCATGGCTGTAGCGCATGTGCTCGAGTAGGTTCATTTCCGCGGTCTTTGCGGCCGTTCCCCGGTTGGAATAATCGTCGAATAAGGTCGGCGGTTCGGGGAAGGTCTTCTGGCTGAATTCCGCAAATTTATCGGGCCTGGGCCACCAGGGTCGGTGCGGGGCTTTATGCAGGTACATCATCATGAATGGCCGATCCGGATCGCGTTTTTCTTTAAGCCAGTGCAGGGTATTGTCCGTAATAATATCCGTGGCGTATCCGGTAATGGAGGTGTCCCCTTCCCGGGTAATGAAATCCGGATTGATATAATTCCCCTGCCCGGGTAGAATCATAAAATCGTCTACGCCTTTCGGGTTATTGCCAAAATGGAGCTTCCCGTACATGGCGGTCTGATAACCTGCCTCCTGAAAGAGTTGTGGGAAGGTCACATTGGTCGTGTCAAAGGGGAAGCGGTTATCGATCTTTCCATTGAGGTGGCTGTGTTTGCCGGTGAGGATAGTCGCCCGGGAAGGAGCGCAAATCGAATTTGCTACACAGGCATTGGTAAAGCGCATCCCTTCTTCCCCAATCCGGTCTATGTTCGGGGTTTGTATTAGCCGGTCGTCATAGGCACTGATCGCCTGGTAGGCGTGATCGTCCGACATAATAAAGAGGATGTTCGGCCTGTTTTGGGGTTCCTTTTCCGAGGGAAAGGCATCGGAGGAGTCTGCCTTTTGGGCGGTGAGTGATGCAGGAGCGGCCAAAACCGTCAGCAGCAATACGGGTAGCCATTTAAACTTGTGTCCCATAGGGGTAAGGTACTGTAAATTTTGGCAACCGGAGTAAGGAATGCCATACCGATGCGATCCAATTATCTCAAGCTCCTTTGAAAATGAGAAAGCACATTTACCTACTTTTATTTCTTCTGCTGGCCGTTTGTTTGGCGGCTTTTATGGTTCCCGGGCTCGAGAAGTCTAAGGATCTGTCGGGTTCAACGGAAGTTTCCCGACCGATAGCGCCGACCGCCGATGGGGTCGAAACATATCCTCCCATTGTGGTACTGGAACTTTTTACCTCACAGGGCTGTTCTAGCTGTCCGCCAGCAGATGCCTTGCTGGAAAGCGTAAAGGAAGCTAATCCCGAAACCGTTTTTGCCCTTTCCTATCATGTGGACTATTGGAATTATATCGGGTGGAAGGATCCCTTCAGTAAAAAGGAATATACGGCTCGCCAAAGTTTTTATAACCGACAATTGGATTACCCCGGGAATTATACGCCGGAGGTAGTGGTCAACGGCCAGGCACATTTTGTGGGGTCCAAATCCAGGGAAATGGCCGCCCATATCAAACATTTCTCAAAACAGGGGGCTTCCGTTAAAATAGGATTGAATGATGTCTCCCGCGGTGCCGATCGGGTTAATTTCGAGTATGCGCTCGTGGGGAATCTGGAGGATCTTTCCTTGCGTGCCGTCCTTGTCCTCAATGAACGTGTGACCCAGGTTACCCGGGGGGAAAACCGAAACCGAACCCTGAAAAATAGCAATATCGTAGTTACGGAGCGGTATCTGGATGGCGAGCTTAGTACTGGGAGGGGAAGCCTGGAAATACCTTCCTGGGTCGCACAAAAAGAGGCGATTACCCTGATGCTCCTGAGTGAAAATGGGAACATGGCCATAACAGGGGCGGCCAAGGCAACGGTTCCGTAAGCAATAGAAGTTTTTTAAAGTACATAATATTATACTAAATAGCTATATTTGTAGTTAACGTATAATAAAGAGTACTTAAAATGCGATTCACTTCATTGTCAGATGCCCAGATACTTAAGGAGTTAACGTCCCGATTGCGCCAACGCAGGCTCAATTTAAACATGACTCAGGAGCAGGTTGCTGAGCGTTCCGGACTCCATATCCAAACAATCAAGAATTTAGAAAGTGGCCGCAACGCCTCCTTGCAGACTGTTATCCAGATACTTCGGGTTTACGGAGACTTGGAGGGGCTGGATCAATTCCTTCCAGATCCGGGACTCAGCCCAATACAGCTCTTGCAACTGAAAGGTAAAGAACGCGAACGGGCTTCCGGGAATACTTCCGAGGGTACGGCTGAATCGAATTGGTAGCACTCCATTCCTATGATAGATGTAATTAAAGTCAGGCTATGGGATCGGGATCTTGGGGCCTTGAGTTGGGATGAATCCCGAAACTATGGTTCCTTTGAGTTTTTTCCGGATTTCCTGGATTCCGGTTGGGATGTCTCCCCAATCCATATGAGTTTACAAGCTTCCCGTGGTAAAATCTACAGCTTCCCTTCGCTGAATCAGGAGACATTTCGGGGACTTCCCGGGATGCTTTCAGATGTGCTTCCCGATGATTTTGGAAACCGCTTGATCGATCGTTGGCTGTCCCTCAACGACATCCGTCCGCTGGATTTCACTCCCCTCGACCGGCTTACCTATATTGGTTCCCGCGGAATGGGGGCCCTGGAATTCGAGCCTGCACGGAAATTGGGATATGAGCAATCCACCTCCCTCAATATCGGAGGCCTGGTGGAGTTATCCGGAAAAGTACTGCAAGAGCGCGAAGACCTGCAGCTGAATCTACGGGAGACCGAGACCCTCAATGAACTGATTAAGGTGGGTACCTCGGCAGGAGGACAACGCGCCAAGGCCATTATCGCCTATAATGCGGATACAGGGGAAATTCGTTCGGGGCAAACTACGACCCCTGAGGGTTTTCAATACTACATTCTGAAGTTCGACGGGGTTACCAATGAGGAACTGGGAGATCCCCAGGGCTATGGTCGGATTGAGTACGCTTATTACCTGATGGCCAAAGCTTGTGGGATTGAGATGATGCCTTCCCGGTTGCTGGAAGAAAACGGACGTGCCCATTTCATGACCCAGCGTTTTGATCGCCTGGCCCAAGGGCAGAAGTTGCACATGCAAACCCTGTGTTCCCTGGCCCACTTCGATTATAAAAAACCCGGGGTATATGGCTACGAGGATGCTTTTCAGGTAATGCGACAGTTGCGCCTTTCTTTTAACGAGGCCGTACAGCTATACCGGCGTATGGTGTTCAATGTTGTTGCGCGAAACCAGGACGACCATACCAAGAACATTTCTTTTACCATGGATCCTTCCGGAACATGGCAACTGTCTCCGGCATACGACGTTACCTACGCATTCAATCCTGCAGGGATTTGGACCAATAGCCATCAAATGACCATTCAGGGAAAAGGAGATGATTTTACTCGTGCCGACCTTTTGGCTGTTGCCCGGGCCATTAGTCTAAAAGACGGGGCGGAAGTGCTGGACGAGGTATTAGAAGCTGTCCGGGAGTGGAAGACTTTCGCCCAGCAGGCCGGAGTTCCTGAAAAGCAGTCAGCGCTGTTAAAGCGTACATTCAGAACTAATTTATAACGTATATTATTATATACTAAATAGAAATATTAAATATATAAAGTATATTTTAATATACATTTTGAAAGCTTCTCGTAGATTTAGCTGCCAAGCAAGCCTATTGGTTTTTATTGTTAAGCTGAGCCGCTTTGCAATGTCACTCAAGGAGTTATCTTTAAGAAATGCGAAACAACCTACTTTCGGGACTCTTCAAATCGAGAATTTTTCCAATCCTCCTGGTCAATTTTATAGGAATCCTAGGCTATAGTATCGTAGTACCCATTCTTATTTTCATTGTACAGGATTTCGGCGGGAACGGATTTATTTATGGGGTTTTAGGAGCTACTTATCCCTTCTTTCAATTTATCGGTGCTCCAATCCTTGGGCGACTATCCGACAGAGTAGGTAGAAAGAAAGTGTTGATCGTCTCACAGGTGGGGACATTTATTGCCTGGTCCCTGTTCCTATTGGCCTTCCTCCTACCGGAGAATATGCTATGGTCTCAGGATAATCAATCCACGGGTAGGTATGTTATGACTTTACCCCTTGCTGTAATTTTCATAGCCAGGATGTTTGACGGGTTTACCGGGGGGAATGTTTCGGTCGCCAATGCATATATGTCCGATATATCTGATGACGAAAACCGCAGTAGTAACTTTGGGAAAATGGGAGCTTCGACAAGTCTGGGTTTTGTTTTGGGTCCGGCCTTGGCAGGTATCCTTGCAAGTACTGTTCTGGGGGCCACGCTACCGCTAATCCTGGCTGCTTTAATTTCTCTTATCGCCATTTTTGTGATTGTATTTCGACTACAGGAGAGTGTTCCCTGTGTCGTTGATACTAAAAATGTGTCGCTGCGGAATATTAGAAGATTCTTTCAGGTGGAGCATAAGGATTGTTTTACTGAGGGCGAGTTGAAAGCGCAGGGAGAAGAACAAAAAAGTTGGAAAGCTGTTCTCAAGCTTCCCGGGATCCCGCTTTTATACGCGATCTACTTTTTGACATTTTTTGCATTTAGTCTATTCTACGCTGGACTTCCGATTTATGCCAGTGATTATCTCGACTGGACCGCTTCGGCACTAGGCATATTCTTGGCCTATTCCAGTTTAATTATGGTTTTGGTCCAGGGACCCGTTTTGTCGCGACTCTCAAAAATTATTTCAAGTCATGCGCTTGTTTTGATAGGTTCTTTTTGCCTCGGGATTAGTTTTATGGCACTTTCGACAGAAAACATACTTCAGCTGTATGCTGCCAACACCTTGCTTTCAATTGGAAACGGTCTAATGTGGCCCAGCTTCCTATCGATTTTATCAGGTATTGGTACAAAAAGCTTTCAGGGAGCTATACAGGGCTATGGCACCTCTATGGGGAGTATTGCTAGTATGCTGGGCTTGTTGGTAGGCGGAACACTATTTGTTGGTATTGGATCACTGGTCTTTACCGTTGGGGGAGTTGTCTTTTTAATAATCACGTTGTTGATGACTATTCACCGCTTCGGAACGAGAAAAAAAAGAATGCAGGCCGAAAGAGAGCGGTGGCCTGTTCCCAGAGCGTAAGCCGTAAAGCTTTAGGGAGGGAATCCAAATAGTTTGTCTGGAATAATTGTGAAATATTTGTACTATATGCACATTTACCAACCAACCGATAGCTAAAGCACATGAGCCTCATATCCTGGTTTCGATCCAACATTTACAATAAATTTTTCGCGGGATTCACCAATTCGGTAACCGGAATGACCATTCGGGAGTTGGCCTTCAGGGTGCTTTGTAGTCATAAAAATGGTCCGGAACCGAATATCGCACTCTTCTGTACCCGCAGGAGTGGATCTACCTGGATTCTCAATACCCTGTCTGCCCATCCCGGGATGCGTTACGTTGGCCGTCCGTTTGTGTCGGCCCTGCGAAGCCGGCATAAGAAGCGCGCACCCAATTTAAAGCAAGGCATTGTCGGTTATGAGGAGCACGCCTTTGAGCAATTTGTTTGTTTTTCCGAAAAAGATCAGGCCAAATTCGATACACTCGCCCGTAAAATTTTACTCTGCGAAATCGAAGTCTACCCGGTACTCCAATTCGACAACGAGTTCTTTGATCGCAAAACCAATCGGGTGGTTTTTCAGGTTACCAATGCCATTGCACAGGCCCGTCAGATAGACCAAAACCTACCTGTTCAATCGGCTTTTTTGATGCGGCACCCCATTGCGAACGCGCTGTCTATTTTACAGGAGGGTTGGCCCGATGAGTGCCCCGATTTTATGAGCAATGAAAAATTCAGGAAAGAAGTGCTTACAGAAGCCCAGGTAGATTTGGCGAATACAATTATGCAGAGCGGGGACGAACTAGACCGTCACGTACTGGATTGGTGCTTTAAAAACCTGATTCCCCACCGGATGATTAATTCCGGAGAGGCCGAGGACTGGGTACTCCTCAATTACGAAGAGACGGTTATGGATCCGGAAGCTACCATAGAACTTATGGCCAGAAAGTTTAACCTCCCCGAAACAGCCCCTATGTTTAAGCAGATCAAGCGGCCTTCGGCTTCCGTAAGTCACAATACTAAGGATATGATTCAGGACAAGGATTTCCTGATCCGACGTTGGGAGTCAAAAGTAACCGACGCCAAACGCGACGAACTTTTCAAAATCCTGGATACTTTCGAAATTGACTTCTACACCCGGGATTCTGTTATGCCAGCAGGCAGATATCTTCAATTGGGATCTTAGCATTTACATAGTTTCAGAACTATAAACTTCACGAAATAAGGCAATTAGCAAATATTTTGTAACTTAAAGCGTAACCAATCTAATTAGTAAGCAAATGAAAAAATTAGTTCTTACGCTCGTAGTAATGAGTTTAGTAGTGACGCTTGGTTGTAAGGAACAACCAGCAGCGTCTGAGGAGGCTCCTGTGATGGAAAGCGCTCCCGATTATGATGCTTTTAATAAGCAAGTTGCTGTGATTGAAGCTTTGTACTCCGCACATGAGGCTGAAGATATAGACGCTATGCGCGCAATGATGGCCGACACCTTGAAGTACAGTCCTCCAGCGTATAATGGTGGAGCGTGGGTTGGCAGTGATGTCTTGCTGGCCGCAATTAAAGGCTACCACGATAATTTTGAAAACATTCAGTGGCACCCGGGGATAAAGCTACCGGATGGCACTATGGAAAACGCCTACTGGTCGGGCTCTGTGTTCCCGGAGGATTCAGCTTCTGATACTCCCGATGCCATCCGGGTTTATGGGATTTGGACCGCTACCCATACGGCAACTGGGAAGGAAATCGGTGTTAATTTTTACAGCATCATATCCCTTAACGAGGCGGGCAAAATAGCACAGGTAACCGAATACTTCGATGTTAATGGAATAGCGGTACAGCTGGCTGAGGAGTAGGGAAGGAGGGAGATGACTTTCGGATTTTTCAATAATAACGTCCAATTTCGGCCACGAAAGGGGATACAATTTGTATTCCCATTTTCTTGCAGTCTATACGCTACCTTTTTTCGAAATCTTTTATAGCTTGTGGGTTTCCTGTTTTAAACAAGACTTCCCAGTATGGTCCTGCGGTTAGCAACCTCAAATTCGATAAGAGCTAAGTAATGAATTCATAATTCAGCTCATCCTGAAGAATGAAAAAACACTGAATAAAAAAAGGGAACTAAACGCGAGTAATAAGCCAACATCGAAAGTTAGGATCGAAGTGCTATTAGCTACAGTTTTTTATGTGCTCTTTCAAAGCCTCATAATCCTGTTTCAAATCGTTGCCTAATTGATTCAAAAAATCCAAGATGACCATCAAACTCTCTATATCACCCTTTTGTAATGCATCAGCTGATTTGTCAATTTCAACCTGAACCCTTCGCTGTAGATTGTAAACGCTTTCCAATTCATATAAACAGTCATAGCTGAATTCGACGGAGATGTTTTTTGTTACGGTGGTTTCCCAGGCAATTTCTGTTAAGGTTGGAATTTCAAGATTTATTCGTGAACTTCCTTCATACAGGTATTGACCTTCGTCAATCAAGGTTGAATCTTTTACGGTAAAAAAACCTGGGTATTTATTGGTCAACGTTTGCATCTTAATTGCATCCGCCTTCACCACTGAGGTATTTCCCGAATACAGGTTTTTGAAATCTTCATAGGCATTGAGAACGATATAATTATTTTGCAAAACCGTTTCAACTTCCAACTGATTATTTTCAATCTCATCAATAATCTTTTCGATGGCTACCGCTTTAGCCTCATTAATTTTTTTAGAAGTATTCCAATTATTGAACCAGATGGCAAGATTGATCCCAATAAAGAGCAATACCAGCTCACTGAGAATGTAAGTAAGATTACTTCTTTTAATCTTCTTGAAAAACCGCATTGAATTTTGGCGTTTTTATTTATCCCTGGATAAATCTAACCACTCTGGAATGGCCTCAAAGCCGTTTTCCTTACATCTTTGGATGGTATTTTCAAGGACCCTGGGGTCGTATTCAATCCAATCAATTTGTTCAATGATCTTCAAATCTTGATCAAAACGCAACCATATGGTAAATTCCATTCCCCATTCCGTATCTATCAATTCACCATCATAGTAAAACGGGTTCACATTCCCCTTGGCCACAGCAATATTCCCCTCTACAACAAGTGAATTCAAGTCAAGGGTTTTTTGCTCTGGGAACATTTTTTGAAATCGATCTCCTTCCTCATCCCATTTATAGAACCTCTTAAATTTCCAAAGGCTATCCAATTCCAACTGGAGGATTATATCCTTAAAAAGGAAATCTTCTCGGTAATAAGAACAGAATTTACTCCAATCAGTGCGTTCCGCATACGTTTCAAAATATTGTTGTGCTTTACTTCGAACGGCCTTTTCAAGATCATTTTCTTTATGGGTTTTTGTTTGGTTGCAACCAATTGCAGTAAGAAGGAATGCCATTAGTAGCAAACAACTTGGACGGGAAATACTGTTTTTCATTTTCACTTCGTTATCCTAAAAAATCGATTCACAATGCGCTAGCTTTCATGTCCCCAAAAAAATGAGCCCGCTGATCGTCCACAACAATATCCATTGGCCAAGTTTGACATAGTTTTTTGGAAACGATTTGGAAATCGCCAATGTGATGAGCCATACGATCCCGTAACCGAAAAAATACACTGAAATGATTTGCAGTAATTGATCTTCATTGGTCAGGGTATCGGTGAACGTGATAAGGGCCAGACCAAGGGTCGCAAACAATAAATCGAATGAAATCCAGTGCCACCCGCATCGCGACATCGTCCATATTACAGTATCCTTTTCTACACTACCTTTTTTACGATTCGGTTCTAAAACCTGGAGCTCTTTATCACCAATGAAGGTGTGTACAAAAAACGCTAAAAGGGTTAGAACACTCGCGGCAATTAAGTGTCCATTCATAGTATTATTTTGGATGGTTGATATCAATGTCATGTAAGTGTTATGTGATCATGTTTATATAATTCCATTATAGTTTTGGCATATCCATAAATGCGGTAAAGGAGTTTTTCCATGCGCCATCAATCTTTCTATAAATAGCCACAAATCGAATATCCCTTGAGTTATTCCCGGATGAATCATTGGTCGAATTGAATTCTTCCCTAAGGGCATATAGAAAGAGTACACATGATGAATCTACAGGAATAAAACCAATGGAATTGAGCCTACTCTCTGTTGCCCTGTTGCCTTTATCATACCAGTCTTTTACCAGACTAAGGTATTCTTTTCGCTCCCTTACCTTATCGCCAATCATGGACCAGTTTTTATAGTCATTGGTGAACGTGTTGGTATAGGCATCCCATCCTTCATTGCTAAGAATCAAAGGGATATCTCTAGCCAAGTCCGCTATGGCTTTTTTATCACTTTCTGTGATTAGCACCCCCGGTTGGGGTATGTCTTGGCTCCATACACTTGAAGGGACGGAAAATAAAAGAATGAGGAAGATACTTGCCATTATCCCAGGATGGTCACAATTAAAAATTTGTTTCATTATTGTTCTCCTTAGATGATTTATTGGATTTTCTGAAAGCGTTTTCCGTTTAAGGCCAGGACGGTAGACTCCTCCCCGGGCCATTTAAAAATGGTGAATGAGAGCGTGGTGCCTTGGTTACTATCCAGACGTAATGCATAGCCTTCAATGGTGTAGGTGCCCGCATCTATTGAACCATTAGTTCCGACCCCTCCGTCGGATGAAGCTCCTGCAATTATGGTTCTGGCATAGGTGCCGTCCCTATTGAACTTAATCTCGTCTCGTACCCCCAATGTGTTGCTGCCGATGCCGGGGAAACCAGACGCTCCGGTATGTTCGAAGACATAAGTAGCATCAAGGGTACCACTAGCTACATTCGGGCTGATAGGTTCGTATTTTTTTGTGGAATTCTGACGCCAGCCCCCTGATTCTTTTTCCAAAGTCCAAACCTTGTTTTGGTTAAAAGTCCACTTGATAACCAATTGATTGCCATTTTCTTCATATTCCCCGACACGGAGGGAATTCTCTTGAATCAATTCAGCTCTGGTTAGCAGCCCTAAAGTATTTTGCCGCGGTAGACCATTATAGGCTGTTCCATCGGGCAATAAGACCAAAAAATAGTTTTTGAGTCCCCCAGTTCCCGTGAAGGGATTGTAGGGTGTGTTTTTAGTGGCTAGAAATAACCTTTCTGAAGGGGAACTAGGTTCTGAAGTACTCTCCTCTTTTGAACATGAGGATTGCACCGTTAGTAAGCATGAAAATACTAGAAGAATTAGCTTTTTTGAATTTCTCATTACAGATCGATTTTGATTGATGGATCCAAATTTGAGAAAGGTGTAAATACCAATCGTCCCAAAAGATAATATGGGACTTAATAGCTAACACTTGAAGTATTAAGCGGAGTGCATATTTATTCTTTGAAACTGCAATGGTGTAAGTCCGGTTGATTCTTTGAAAATCCTATTCAGAGAAGATTTGGAATTGAATCCACTTTCAAGGCCTAATGCCAGAATTGTATATTGTTGGTTTTCCGATTTGATCAATTCATTTTTTAAATATGCAACGCGATAACTATTAACAAAATCATAGAAGGATTTCTCCGCTTTCGAATTGATGGTTTGCGAGACCTGATTTATCGTAACCTGCAATTCTTTTGCCAGATCGTCTATTCGGAGCTGGGGTTTCAAAAACCACTGCTCATCTTCAATCAGCTTTTTGATCTGATGATACAGCTTGTTCATTTTTTCTTCGGTCAAGGACGAAGACTTATATTTTTCGAAAGTTTCTTTATGTCCACTATCGTGAGCTCCAATGGCTTTAAAATCTGCAATAGCATAGTGTCGAATTCCATGAAAACAAACATAGAATAAGGCAATTGTTAGACTTAAATAAAACAGATAAGACAATAGACCTTCATAAGAGGGTTGTTTTAGATGTCTTAATAGCGTAATAGTCATAGCGAGGCAAATGGTAAAAAGGTAGGCTTTGGTAAAACTCCCTAGCCAACGCATATTGATATTATCAATATTTGAAAAACTTCCCTTAAGGGATAGGGTATATCCTTTCAGCCGGAATAAGAACCAGATTAATAGGACTATCTGATATACATAGTGCGCAATGTAGAAGAGTAAATACTTTGGTGGAGCAGCCTCATAGATTTCTTTTATCTGTTCTGATGTGGAAGTCTTTTTGCTGATTCCCATATCATAAAAAAGAAATAGTGTAAAGAGGACTGCTAAACTAAAACTCCATAGCCAAACAGGTTTAAATTTTTGATTTGGAGAAATAAGTACGAGTCCGTAAATCAATAATAGTGGGAAGAAATAAAACTCAGTCAGCGATTGAACGCAATACGTCCAGATGGTATAGTCGTAAGGCAAAATGAAACCGACAAACTTGATTCCAATGGCTAACAGAACTACAAACAACCACCAATCACTAGGAATTTTTCGCTTTTTCGCCAGAATAAATACCATAAGCACAATTAGGATACCTACTCCGGGATAGGTCAAATGTTCCATGTTTGATAATTAATTATTTCACGCTGAAGAATGTCTCCTTTTCTAATACCTATCAGTGATACGTAGTGAGCTTCACTTTATTCGAACTGAAATTATTAAAAATATTAGAGTGCTTTTTGGATTTACTGACATGCATCAAAAATGATATTATTGATGAACTTGTAACCCGCTGTATTTTTGGCCTTGTTCGTGACTCACGAGGCAGAAGATATTGATGCGAGGCGCGCGATGATTCCCGATATTTTTAAGTACGGCTGGAGGAGCAATAAGGAGGTAGCAACTTTTTATTTGCTGGATTCTATACGTAGCCCAACAGTGGTGGTTTACTCGGGTAACCTGTTCTTAATTGTCCCTATTTGACCCATATGATTGGCCGAATGCTCCATAACATGGAACCAGACCCAATGGTAATTGATGCCCTCCTCGATATTTGAAGCAAACCATTCATCGTCTTTGGTTTTAAGTCCGGTCAGTGTTTTTCGACGGACTTCGTCCCACAGATCCAGATAATGCTGGATCGGTCTTCCCTGAAGTATTTTTTTGGTTTCATTGTTAAGCTCTCCTGCCAATCCTAACCGGGCACGCTCATCTTCCGTCCATTGCCGGTCTTCTAAGGTTTCTATTTGATAATAGGCTTCTGTAGAAACCAAATGCATGACCAAAGCCCCAATGCTGTTTGCATACTCGTCGTATTGGAAATCGGTCTGGGTTTGGTCCAGATCCTTTACCTGTTCCGTTATCCTGGCCTTCAGATCTTCCAGCATACTGACCATTATGCCAATATTGGGCGTGTAACCTTCTATTGGTTTGATTTCATATTGGGCATTTGCAAATGAAAGCGAAAGGCAAGCGATTATTAATGCTGTCTTTTTCCGTAGTGTGTTCATGGAAATATTGTGTTTAAGTAATGCTTATACTACTGATTCCCTGAAAGCAACTTTATACCGACGCAGATATGGTAACCGACACCTCTATTTCTCAGGGCATTTACTAAATAAGACGTAAAATATCAGGAATGGGTTGCCTGAATGCACCCACTATTTTAGCCGGGATTCTTTTCTCGGCCAATGGCCTCGAAAAGGGCCCGAAAGGGTGGGTGAATGCACCCACTATTTTAATCCGGGATTCTTTTCTCGCCCCATTGGCTCGAAAAGGGCCCGAAAGGGTGGGCCTTCAAATCGTGCAAAACCCTTCTCGCCGGCGCTAGCCGGCGGGAAGGGTTTTTCCATTTATACTCACTGAAAAGCAAGCTTTCCGTTCGCAAAATGAAAAAACCCTTCGCACTTTCGTGCGAAGGGTTTTGCGCGTTCTGCGGTCTGGACGGGACTCGAACCCGCGACCCCCTGCGTGACAGACACGTCATTTATGGTTTTAATTGATTTTAAAAATAATTAAATAACTGTTTTTCAGTAAATTAAAAATTATATAAAACCATATAGAACCAAATAATACCTATATTTGTTTATAAATAGTTTATAAATTTATAAACACATGCTAACCACAAAAGTCCTTCTAAACAAAGTACGACAAAAACAGGACGGAACATTTCCGCTGGTGATACGCATCACCTATAATCGTAAATCTATATATCTGCCCTTGGGCTACAACTTGGCTGAAAAAGACTTCGATGCCAAGAATCAACGTATAAGGCCTTCAAGTAAAATAGCTTCCAATATTACGCGGCTGAACAACGGAATACAAGAAAAGTTGAAGAAGATTTACGACACCGTTTCCCGCTTGGAGGAAGATGGTAAAATTGAAAGTTTGTCGATGTCCTCAATCAAAAAAGAAATAGAGGGTAAGTCCGTTGGCAACATGGACTTTTATCAATTCATCGATTCTCTAATTCTAGATTTTAAAAAGGCCGGAAAATATGGCAATGCAGAAATTTATAGGACCCTGAGAAATAGAATAGAAAAATTCCATGGAAAGCGTTCCCTTCCTTTCCGTCAAATCAACTACGCTTTTGTAAAGAAGTTGGAGACCAATCATTACGCTTCCGGAAATACGGCCGGTGGTTTAAGTGTGTATCTCAGAACTCTGAGATCGGTTTACAAAAAAGCTGTTAAGCACGGGATAGCCAAGGAAAATCACAATCCCTTTAACGATTATTCGATAAAGAACGGAACTCCTAAAAGACAATTTTTAAACAGTGAGCAATTACAAACTTTAAAGGAAGTATCAATTGAAGAGCCTCACTTGGCCAAGGCGCGAGACCTGTACATGGCTTCGTTTTACTTGCGGGGTATGAATTGGATGGATATGGCCTTGTTGAGAGGGGATAACGTACAAGGCGATTTTGAGCGGATAACGTATATAAGGGCCAAAACAAAGAACAAATTGTTTTCCATCAAAATAACCCCTGCTTTAAAGCAAATGCTCCTTGATTATAATAAGGGCAAGATTCAAAAGGATGATTATATCTTTCCTATACTCACTAAGGATGTATCCCAAAATCAAACCCATGAAACCATAAAAAACAAACGAAAAAGGCAGAATATTTATCTAAAGCGTTTGGCGGAAAGACTGGAGCTTCCAAGATTCACAATTTATACTGCCCGACACACCTATGCCAACATACTCAAAAGAAGCGGTGCACCGAGCAATGTGATACAGGATAGTCTTGGCCATACTACTGAGGCCATGACTCAAGCCTACCTTAGTTCATTTGAAACCAATGTCATTGACGACTATGATGCGAAAATTATGTCGTGACGCTTGAAGACCCTACATGGTTGTATAACTCTCAAAAAGCACTCTTTTTCTTCTTCTCCCTAACCACAAAAAGCACCCGATAGGGTGCTTAGATTCAAAGGCGCATGCAAATTATTTATGGATTTTTTAGTGCCGTAAAAGATGAATTAACGGAATTACTCAAAAAGAACGGAAAATGGGACTTAATACAATTATTCCTTGGTGAAATTTGATTAGTATCGTAAATCGGCCGTTATTTGACCCCCCCCAAACCTTTGCAACACAGTTGCACTGCAATTCTTCTATCTTTGCATTGTGAAGTTTCTAGCAGTCATATTGTCCTTCTATTTTTTGGCATTGAATTTCTTGCCATGTTCCGATGATGCCCCTGTCAACAATTTCGAAAATACGGAAGTACATGTTGATTTTGACCACAGGCAAGACCATGGCAACTGTGAACTGTGCTCACCTTTCTGCCATTGCCACTGCTGCCACTCCCATACGGTGGACTTTGGGATATTCGGATTTCAACCTATTGACGAGACAATATCCAATCGGGTATTCACTTACTGTGAAGGTTTCGGAATAAACTTCTCACCCTCCCTTCTTCAACCGCCCAAGAAAACCGTCTGACCCCAAGCGATAGAATCATCGCCCGCCACATTATTAAGACAGTTTATCCCAATTAATATGAATGAATACATTATGAGCTTTGGGCTCATGCTCCTGTTTTGTGCATTCGGCCATGCTCAGAACACATTGGAAATAAAAATCTTCACCGAAAAAGACCAAGAACCCTTGCTTGGCGCCACGGTATACATCCCATCCCTAGACAAGGGAGCGACCACGAATTTTGATGGGATTGCCATGCTTGATGAAATTCCCAATGGTACTTACCAAGTGCAGATTTCCTATTTGGGCTTTAAGACTTTGGTAACCTCTATTTCGGTTCCGGTCGATACGGAACTAACTTTCTACATGGAAGAAAGTGCCAACGCCTTGGACGAAGTAGTTTTACAATCAACACGAAGCACTCGGACAATCAAGAAAATACCCACACGAATCGAGTTTATCGGAGTTGAAGAACTAGGTGAAAAGGCGATTATGAACCCCACGAACATCTCGATGGTTCTTAGGGAGAGTACAGGAATACAGATGCAACAGACCTCATTGAGCAGTGCCAATACCAATATCAGAATTCAAGGACTGGACGGTCGTTATACACAACTATTGCGCGATGGTTTTCCGCTCTATGGTGGATTTTCCAGTGGACTGAGCATCTTACAGATTCCACCATTGGATCTAAGACAATTTGAGATAATAAAGGGAAGTTCGTCAACCCTTTACGGTGGTGGTGCCATTGCGGGATTGGTCAATATGGTCTCCAAAACCCCCGATGAAGACCCACAACTTGATATCATGCTGACCCAAACCCAGGCCCTTGGTAGCACCGTCAATGTATTTTATGGAGACCGGAAAAATAAATGGGGATGGACTCTCTATGGTTCCGGGCACTATCAAAAGGCATTCGACCCAGAAAATGATGGTTTCAGCAATTTGCCACATACCCAATCCATAAGTTTTAATCCTAAACTGTTTTACTACCCTTCAGAAAACACCACCGTCTGGTTTGGAATCAATGGAACCTATGATGACAGAATAGGTGGGGATATTACAAAAATTGAGGAAGGTGAAAATGGCATTCATCAATATACCGAAGAGAACCTTTCCAAACGTCTGAGCACCCAAGCAGTGTACGAGTCCCAATTGGATTCCGAGCAATCCATTTCCATAAAGAACAGCATCGCCTTTTTTGATAGGAGTTTGGAAATTCCCGATCTATCTTTCAAAGGCAGTCAGTGGAATACCTTTACCGAAGCAAGCTATCAAAAACAGGGTCTGAAAGCGGACTGGGTTCTAGGGGCAAACCTATATACTACATCATTTGATGAGCGGGACAACCCTTTGGAACGCGACCAAGACGACCTTACGGTGGGACTGTTCGTAAATAACATCCATGACCTATCGGAACATTGGATTCTTGAAACAGGTCTACGTACCGATTATGCGACGGATTGGGGCTTTTTTGCATTACCACGGGTCTCAATGTTGTTTAAGTCCAACGGCAGTTTTTCAAGTAGGCTCGGTGGTGGATTGGGGTACAAAATCCCCGATATTTTTACTGAGGAAGCAGAATTCATCAACTTCAGAAACATAAGGCCCATAGATAAAAGTAACCTTGAAGCGGAACGCTCCTACGGCCTTAATCTGGACTTCAACTATCAAACCAGACTGTTGGACAACGTTAGTTTCTCCATAAACCAATTGTTCTACCTAACAGCGATACGAGATGGATTGCTACTGACCCCAGTGGATGATGAATTTTTTGAATTCGAGAATGCTTCCGGTGAAATTCTGAGCAGGGGTGCCGAGACCAACATCAAGTTCACCTATAAGGACTTTAGGTGGTTCTTGAACTATGCCCTCATCGATACCCGATTGAACTACCTTCCGGGCAACCCGCAAAAACCGTTAACGGCAAAACACAACGCTGGAAGTGTTTTAATGTACGAATCAGAAAAATGGCGTATTGGCTATGAGACTTACTACACAGGAAAGCAATTGCTTTCCAATGGTTTGGAAACGAGCGATTTTATTACCATGGGTTTGCTAGCTATGCGTAATTTTAAATGGGGAAGTGCTTTTGTCAACTTTGAGAATTTTACGGATAGGAGACAAAGCCGTTTTACGCCGTTGGTACTGCCCCCTCACGAAAATCCTACATTTCCAGAAATTTATGCCCCAACTGACGGGTTTATTTTTAGTGTAGGAATTATTTTAAAACCTTTCGGAAACGAAGACAACGATTAAACTAAGTGACGATTATGACGCCCTCGGATAAATTTTTGGAGAGTAAGGGAATAAGGCCAACGGCGATGCGCCTTTTGGTATTTCAGCATCTTGCCAAATCCAAAGTGGCCAGCACCCTTACGGATATAGAGAACACCTTCGCCAAAGCGGACAGGACCACCTTGTTCAGAACCCTGAAAACTTTTGAGCAAAAACGAGTCGTCCACCAAATAGACGACGGTTCCGGTATTATGAAATATGCACTATGCGAAGAAGGTTGTAATTGTGAATTGGAAAGAGACCTGCACCTACATTTTCACTGTACCAATTGTGGTGATACCCTTTGTCTAACCGAACAGAAAATTCCTCATATCAATCTACCCAAGGGATTTATTGCCGAAGATGCCAATCTGGTCCTGAAAGGAATATGTGATAATTGCAGTGGGCAATAAATGCACTTCCGTTGCACTTGTTCAGTTGATACCTTGGCAATTGAAAAAGGGCAACTTGAAATTCAATACAACTATTCCACACGATTTGAAAAGTCATTATTTGAAAGAGCTTGAACTATACCGTTCCTGTCTTCAAAACAATGATGTATTGACAGCTTGGCACCACCTTGAACGTTCCCATATTCTTGGTCAATCCTATCCGATCGAGCATACCTATACGCATTGGCTCATGCTGAAATTTGGGTTTCGTCAGCGAAACACAAAAGAAGTCTTGGGTCAAGTTTTACGTCTTTTGGTCGGTGGCTGGAAATCATTCATTGACCACGTACCTATTGGAAATACCGGCGGAAGCGATGTGCCACCATTGCGAAAAATGGAGCTACCGTCAGACTTGGCCCCAATATTGGGCAAATACCGACAAAGCAAATGAAAAAGAAAAAAGTTAACCTTCAGGACTTGGACCCGAAAGAACACCAGGGCGGACATAACTACGATGACGGACACAATCATAGCATTCCAGATGAAGCAACTAATTTTAAGACCTATCTACCGGCCATTTTCAGCCTTGTTCTGCTTATTACGGGTATCGCCATAGATTGTTTTGACACTTTTCCATTTTTCAAAGGGTGGGTGCGGATTGTTTGGTACACCGTAGCTTACATTCCCGTTGGTTTTCCTGTCATCAAAGAGGGCTGGGACAGTATTAGGAACGGCGATTTCTTTACGGAATTTTTCCTGATGTCCATTGCCACCCTGGGTGCATTTGCCATAGGCGAATATCCCGAGGGTGTGGCCGTGATGCTTTTCTATGCCGTAGGTGAGCTGTTCCAGAACGCAGCGGTAAATCGGGCGAAGGGAAACATTAAAGCCCTTTTGGATGCCCGACCCGATGAAGCATTGGTTTTTAGAAATGGTGATTTTATTTCGGTCAATCCCGAAACCGTCAAGATAGGCGAAAAGATTCAGGTACGTGTTGGTGAAAAAATTCCTTTAGATGGGGTTCTACTGTCCGAAAAAGCATCGCTAAATACAGCTGCCATTACTGGTGAAAGCAAACCCGATACCATCGCTCAAGGCGAAAAAGTCTTTGCGGGAAGCATCAACCTCGATGGTGTTATCGAAGTGGAAACGACAAAAGGATTTAAGGACAGTTCCATTGCGCGGATTCTGGATATGGTACAGAACGCTTCCGCTCGAAAATCAAAGACCGAACTGTTCATTAGAAAGTTCGCACGAATTTATACGCCCATTGTGGTTTTCTTGGCTATCGGACTTACATTTCTTCCCTATTTCCTTGTGGACGATTATGTATTCAGGGATTGGCTTTACAGGGCTTTGATATTTTTGGTGATTTCTTGCCCCTGCGCCTTGGTCATTTCCATTCCTCTGGGCTATTTCGGTGGTCTCGGTGCGGCATCCCGCAATGGGATACTATTCAAGGGTGCATCCTTCCTTGATGCCATGACCAAGGTGAATACAGTGGTAATGGATAAAACAGGCACTGTTACCAAAGGGGTGTTTAAAATCAAGGAAGTGGTAACCAAAAATAATTTCGCGCCTGCCCTGAGCGCAGTCGAAGGGGAAGCGGAATTTATGCAATACTTAATGGCGATGGAAGAACAATCCACCCATCCCATCGCAAAAGCCATATTGGAATACAAAGCGGATGGTGCGGGTTATGAAGCAACCGAAGTTTCGGAAGTTGCAGGAAAAGGATTAAAAGGTACAGTCAACGGAAAGCAGGTCTTGGTGGGCAATAAAGCTTTGATGGTTTCCAACGGTATCGATGTTCCCTCTGAGACCGATACTCTAGTCGAATCCATAGTAATGTTGGCCATTGACGGAAAGTTTGCTGGATACGTGACCATTGCTGATGAGTTGAAGGAAGATGCACACCAAGCTATTAAGCAACTACGTAATGCTGGGATTTCCAAAATCATAATGCTTTCGGGCGATAAGGATTCCATTACCCAACAGGTTTCCGAAGAGCTGAATATCGATTGGGCGAAAGGCGGGCTGTTACCGCAAGATAAATTGAACGAGGTAGAAGAACTTAAAAAGCAACCCGACACAACGGTCGCATTTATGGGCGATGGCATCAATGATGCGCCTGTACTCGCAGCAAGCGACGTAGGTGTCGCAATGGGCGGTTTGGGCAGTGATGTGGCCATTGAAACCGCAGACGTCATCATTCAGACCGACCAGCCGAGCAAGATTGCTAGGGCGGTCAAAATCGGTCGTTCTACTCGTAGGATTGTATGGCAAAACATAGGTCTGGCTTTCGGGGTGAAAATTATTGTTCTTATTCTCGGCGCTGGTGGTCTGGCCACGATGTGGGAAGCCGTATTTGCGGATGTAGGTGTGGCGTTGTTAGCCATTCTAAACGCGGTGCGGTTGCAGCGGATGAAATGGGAATAATCAGTTTAAAAAAGAATGATAGTTGAGACTATTTCATTCAAACCGTAAAATTCTTTCTTTACCTCATTTCAAAACTTCGACAACACTCCCACAAGTCAACATCGCATCCCCGTAGTAGGGGTTTCTAATATCTTCCTCAGCACTTAACCAAACTGCGCCTTTATTACTATTGGCCATAGGACATTGCTGCACATAGAGAGTATCGTCCAAAGATTTTAAGTTGCTGGCAATAGCCACCATATTTTCGTTTAGGATTACGAAATGGGTTCGTTGATTTTCTATATCCCGATTTACGGCAATTGCCTTTAACATTTCAATGATTTTGCTGAAATGGGCCTTTTCCATATTTCCTAGTTTAGAATCGTCAATTTCCTCCAATACTTCCATCATCGATTTTGCTTCCATAGAAGTTTGTTTGGCATCACTGGCAACCAGAGCGTCCTTCAACTTTAGGTAAGCTGGCAACCCTATTTCAAATTGTTCTTGAAATGAATCCGAAAACTCCATTTTCATCATTGCACTTGAATTGTCTGAAACCACATTTTCCTGCATTCCTATATGGCCTTCATGACCTGTCATTGTCCGGCCGCCTGCCTTGTTCATCATACTTTTCTTCCCCTGTAATTGGGCAGCAGCATCCACCGTAAAGGTGCCATTGGTGACTATTTCTTCTCCAGCTTTCAGACCAGATGTCACTTCAATTTGCTCACCAATTCTTGCCCCAAGCATTACTTCGCGCATTTCAAAAACGGGCTCATCCGATTTTACTTTCACATATACCAGTGAGCGTTCCCCTGTCCACATTACTGCGGAGGAAGGAACCATTAGTTCGGTTTCGCTTTTTCCAATTTTATCACCCTCTATGGTGCCCATCACGAACATCCCTGGCTTGAAGATATTATCCTGATTTTTCAGCGTAGCTCGAACCGTAACGGTTCTTGTGGCATTATTCAACATCGGGTCGATAAAAGATATTTTGCCATCGAAGGTTTTATTGGGATATGCATTGGTAGTGATACGAACACTTTGTCCCTTACTGAACAATGACAATTGACTTTCATAGGCATCAAATTCAGCCCAGACCGTATTTAGATTGCTCACCTTTACAATGGGTTGCCCTTTTTTGACATAATCGCCTTCTGCACTCATTACTTCTGAAACCGTTCCTGAAACTGTTGCATACACCGGGAAGTATTCTGTCACCTTTCCAGAACTTTCAATACCATCGATTTGGTTTTCAGATAGTTTCCAGAGTTTCAACTTGTTTCGAACAGCTTTATATAATTGTGGCTGTGAGGCTTTCAAAGATGCTGCGGTCAATAATTCTTGTTGGGCAGCTACTAATTCTGGAGAGTAAATGGAAGCCAGTAGTTGTCCTTTGCGTACTTCTTGCCCTTCATAGTTCACATTCAATCGTTCAATCCTCCCATCAAAATAACTGGCCTGAACGGCAATTGCTTCCTCATTGACGGCAATCTTACCTGACAAGTTAATGGTGTTGTCATTATCCGTTGAAGCAGAGCCTATGACTGTGGTCTGGATATTGGCCAAAGCAAGTGCATTATCTGTCATGGCGAATTGTTCAGGTGCCAAACCATCCTTACCCGATTCAGCGGGAATCAAATCCATGCCACAAATTGGGCAGTCTCCTTGCTCCGGCTGCATTATCTGAGGATGCATTGAACAAGTCCACATTTGACTTTCCGATGCCGCGCCATGGTTATGTTTATCTGCATCCATATTGCTTGAAGCTGAATCTCCAAAGAGCAAATAGCCTAACACCAATCCGATTATGGCTGCTATTCCTATGTAAATAATACCCTTCTTCATCTCTTTATTTTTAATCGTTTTTTCAATTTAATTAGTGAAGGTGAACTGATATACCATAATATAAATCCACTTAAAACCGTAATCAACCCCAACAGTGAAAACGCTCGAAGCACGGCGGTGTTAAAATCATCCCGACCTTCATAATCCATCGTATGGGTCATCCACAGAAAATCAAAAATGCGCCAATCACGATGGCGAACCGTTTGAAATTTTCCATCGATTGCCGAAACGTAAGCCTTCAAGTTATCTGCCCCTTGATATGAAATTACATAGGCCGGCAAGAGTTTTTCCCGATATTCATGATGTTTCCCAACTTCTTCAATAAGTTTCACATCGGCTACTTTTAATTCATCTTTCACGTAATTATTGGCAACATACAAGGCTTCGTCCTGGTTTATTGAGGATTTCATTTTGCCATCCAAAGCGTTGTACAAATGGCTCTTATTGATCCAGTAATAAGGCTGACCGTTAATGTCCCTGATTTCGATGGATTTGATGCCCTTTGGAACATTCAGTGATGAAGGTGCCATCAATCCCGAAAAGGCAGTAGGTTGGTAATCCATATTCTTGAAATGGTCCCCGTGGATGTCATCGATGTCCGTCCAGCTGAAGTACAACCCACTTACTGTCCACATCAAAAATTGGATGCCCAGAAAGATACCAAGGTATCTGTGGGATTTTCGAATCCAATTTGCTGTTTTTCTTTTAACCATTAGCTATCTATTTTGGTTGAACGCAGTCTCAATGCATTTGCGATTACCGAGACCGAACTAAAACTCATGGCCAATGCCGCAATCATGGGTGAAAGCAAAATCCCAAAGAAAGGGTACAATACCCCAGCGGCAACGGGCACTCCCAAGGTATTGTATATCAAAGCAAAAAATAGGTTTTGCTTGATATTCCTCATAACAACATCGCTGAGATTTCTGGCCTTGACTATCCCGTGCAGATCGCCTTTTACCAAGGTTATTGCAGCACTCTCAATGGCCACGTCCGTACCCGTGCCCATGGCAATACCCACATCGCTCTTTGCCAGGGCAGGTGCATCATTGATTCCATCACCTGCCATTGCCACGGATTTTCCTTCAGTCTGCAACCGTTCCACTTCTTTGAGTTTGTCCTCTGGGAGCATACTTGCTTTGAAGTCCGCAAGGTTCAGCTCACTGGCCACGGCCTGAGCAGTATCGTGGTTGTCTCCTGTAAGCATGATAACATCGATGCCCTTGTTCTGGAGTTCCTTGATTGCCTTGGCACTGGTCTCTTTGATTTTATCACCTATGACCACATATCCAACGACCTTACCATCAACAGCTAAATAGGAAACCGTTTTGCCCTGTTTCTGAAATTTCTTTGCTGTGTTTTCTTTCTCTTCGGAAATTTCAGCGTTGGCGTAGTCCATCATTTTAGGATTTCCCAGAGCGAGTTGTTTTCCGTCCACCTTACCTTCCACACCTTTACCAGTAACTGCATTGAAGTTATCGGCCTTATTTGCTTTCACCTTTTTTTCCTTTCCGTAAGCTACTGTGGCCTCTGCCAGCGGATGTTCACTATTGCTGTTGAGCGCAACTATGAATTCAAGTATTTGGGCCTCATCAAGACTATCATCAAATGAGCCTACTTTTTCCACAGTGGGTTTTCCCTCGGTGATGGTTCCTGTTTTGTCAACTATTAGCGTATCTACTTTGTCCATCTTTTCGAGGGCTTCAGCATTTTTGATAAGCACACCGTTCTGTGCACCCTTACCCACCCCAACCATCACAGACATGGGAGTTGCTAATCCCAAAGCACAGGGACAGGCGATGATCAATACGGCAATGGCATTCACAAGTGCATAGACATAGGCAGGTTCTGGTCCCCAAATCGCCCACACCCCAAAAGTGACAACAGCGATAAGGACCACGATGGGCACAAAATAGGCCGATACCGTGTCTGCCAGTTTTTGAATGGGGGCACGGCTCCGACTGGCCTCATTGACCATGGTGATAATTTGGGAAAGCAAGGTATCGCTGCCCACTTTTTCAGCTTTCATCAAAAAGGACTGGTTACCGTTGATGGTTCCACTGCTTACTTTATCGCCTTCCTCTTTGTTGACGGGAATGGGTTCCCCTGTTATCATGGATTCATCGATGGCACTGTGCCCTTCGGCGATGATGCCATCCACAGGAATTTTATCGCCTGGTTTCACTTTAAGTATATTACCAATTTCGATGTCATCGATAGGCACTTCAATTTCTTCGCCCTCGACCACCTTTATAGCTTTGTTGGGGGCAAGTTTGAGCAATTCCTTAACTGCAGAATTGGTCTTACTGTGCGCCCTGGCCTCCAAAACCTGACCTAAAAGCACCAAGGTCAAGATAACGGTAGCAGCCTCAAAATAGACGTGCACCGTTCCCTGCTCTGTTTTGAACTGTTCAGGAAAAACATCGGGTAGCAACATGCCCACCACACTGAAAAGCCACGCCACTCCCGCACCAATGCCTATGAGCGTAAACATATTCAGGTTCCATGTGACGATGCTGCGATACGCACGTTCGAAGAACATCCAAGTGGCATAAAAGACCACCGGAATCGAAAGCACGAACTGTATCCAGTTCCAATACTTTTGTTCCAAAACAGCGTACAAAGGATTGTTCGGTATCATTTCGCTCATAGCGATCAGGAAAATGGGCAAGGTGAAGGCAACCGCAACCCAAAATTTCTTGAGCAATCTTTTATAGGTCTTTTCCTCCGCTGACAGGTCGGGTTCCATCGGTACCAAGTCCATACCGCATATCGGGCAACTGCCAGGCTCGTCTTTTAAGACCTCTGGATGCATAGGGCAAGTCCATTGCCCATCGGAAGCATTTGAGGATAGATTTTGCTCCTCCACCAAATCCATTCCACAAACAGGACAATCACCGGGTTTGTCATAGGTTTTATCACCCTCGCAGTGCATCGGACAGTAAAATGTTCCCGTTCCCTTGCCTTTTGGTTTTTGTTCTTTTTTCTTTTCAACGTGATAGTGTTCTCCTGGTGGATGGATACTGTATGAACCGCCATCCTCTGCCAAGGCCCCCTGAAATCTTTCGATGGGTACATGGGATTCCATTTCAATGGTCGCCTCAGCTTTTTCTAAATCCACCGATACCTCATTTACCCCATCCACTTTTGCTAGTGCTTTCTCAACATGGGCTCTGCAACCGTTGCAGGTCATTCCGTGTATATGATAGGTGTGCTTCATTTTTTTGGCAGTTTAAGTTTTGTATCATTTCCCAATTGCAAGTCATCAACATGCCCCGCCAATGAACGGTCTTCGGTTTTAAAGTGTATATGGATATTTGTTGAATGATGCGTGAACACAGTTTTGTGATGCAATGAAAAGAAACCGATTATTTCGACCTCTTTCTCCTTTATTGTTCCATTAAGCCCAGAATTCCTATGTTTTTCATGTGTATGTAGCGTATCCCCTTCAGGCCAGTCAATAACATGCCAATCGAGTGAGGAAATCTCACCTTCAACAAGGAAAGGAAAAGGTCTACCCATATCAAGCCCTTTGTTCATAGCACTTACCTGAATGAATTCTTCCAAAGCAACTTTGGTTTTGACTGATGCGGGAATAGTAATTTCAGTCCATACTGGTATCTGGGCATATACCAATAGAGAGGCACTTTCATCAAATGAAGAATCGATGATGATCTTTTCGTTTTCAACGCGGGCGTTTACCGGTGAGCCATTGAAAATCTGAATCTCTCCCTTTAGGTTTGAAGCTGCTCCTAGCGCATAAAGATTGTCCTTGCCCTTCAAAGAGTCCAGTTGTACAACAGTATTCAAATCACCTTTCATAAGGGTTCGCAATGCACCATTATGGTACACTTTACCCATGGGTTCCTTATTGTTATTACAACTTACAAGAACAATTAACAACAGGGACAATCTTATTAGCTTCATACCCTAATCTTTTGCGTTTTCCAATCGATATATCATCTTTTTCATCTGTGCAATCTCGCGCTCCTGTGCCTCAATGATTTCCTCCGCAAGCTTTATGGCCTCCGGATCCTTTAAATGCGCTTTCTGGCTTACCATTATGGCACTGGAGTGATGCGGTATCATCGCCTTCATCCATTGCACATCGGAAATAAATACCTGTTGGCGTAATCCATATAAAGTGGCAACAAAGACTATTGCCGAAAGCCCCATGATAATATAGTTCAGCTTCCTGTTTTTGTACATGCCCCACATGAAAAGCATCATGGAAATGGCCATGGGTGCTATCATCAGTATGGTCATGTAGGTACGTGTATTGCTTAGCATAACATGGTCATAGACATCAGCGTTCAAAAACATGACGGCGTACATTACCATAAAGGATACCCCCATCATTAGGGCAAATTTTCCGTAGTTACTCTTGTTGTTATCATTTTCCATAGCGATTCTTATTTAGAGATTGTTTCCGTTACTTTTCCACACTTCAACATTTTGACCCCGAAATAGGGATTGCGGATTTCATCCACATCACTCAACCAATGGCCTCCAGTGTTGTTAAAAGCCATAGGGCAAAATTGTTTGTAAATGGTTCCTTCACCCAGACCCTCCTTGAACAAAGGCTCGACCTCCTTTCCAAAGTCGGAAAATAGTTTTCGCTGCTTCTCAATATCATCAGCTTCCGATAGCTCCATAGCCAAGGATTTTAATTGTGCCCGCTCTTCTCCAAAGCTTTCAGCAAGATTGCCCGCAGCTGTTTGCACCCCTTTGGCATCGCTGTTCACCAAGGCGGTACGAACCTGTAGGTAATTGTGCCATGCCTTTCCGGTCATGCCGTCCACAAAAGAGGCATCCGCTATATCTGGACTCTGTTCTTTCTGTTGCACCACTTCTTCAGGAGTGTTCATTTTGGCATCCTGACGGTTCTTGTTCTCTTTGCAGCTAGCCGTTATAGTCAATGCCATTGCTACTATTATTATTTTAAATTTTGTGTTCATTGTTACGATTTTTAGTTTATTAAATAATTTATAAGTGCCGACTGCACATAGTACAGTTGCACGGATTGAATTTGATTGAGTTGAAATTTTAATTGCAGTTCTTGAATGTCCAGCACGTCATTGAAATCTATGGTGCCCGTTTCATAGTTCTTCAACAGGATTTGCTCCGCATCTTTTGCCTGTTTTATATTTTTGGTCTGGGTATCGAATGCGATACGGGCTTCATTGCGCTGAGCTACCGCTCTTGCAAAAGCAGTTTCCAATACGTTCGATCTTTCCTGTTTCTGGAAATTGATTTCCTGCTTGCGGAGTTCATTTTGTTTGGTTCTGGAACCATACTGCTTGTTGAAAATGGGAATGGATAGGGATACCATGGGCATCACTATATCTTTTCCGTTATCGCTAAAGGTCATATCTGGCCTTTCCTCAACCGGAATAAAATCCAGACCGACTCCGAACATAGGTCCCCTTTCTTTTTGGTTCAGTAATTCGGCTTGGGCAACGGACTCGTACATTTTATCAAAGCGCAGCAGTTCGGGATTCAACTGAATGCTGTCGGAAGTAATAGGGTCATTTTCGGGAATAACCATTTCTTCTACCACCTCGATCGCCAAACTAGGATTCCGATTCAACAATGCATTAAAATTGGCTTGCTCTGCTGTAAACTGTTCTTGCAAGATTTCCTTTTGCTGTTGTAGCTCATTTTGGCGTATCTGTAATCGCAATACGTCAACGGCACTGGCCTTACCCACTTCAACGGAAGTCAGTGCCAGTTCTTCATAGGTCTTTAGCAATTGGACATTCTCATCCAAAACCCTCTGCTTTGCCTGTAAGCCATACAGTATATAATAGGATTGTGCCACGGACAATGCCAATTTTCGTTTGGCCACCAGATAGTCCACATAATCGGTCTCTGCCATGGTAGCGGCATATTTTTCACGTGTGGAAACCGTTCCGAACCACGGCAACATCTGCCTTGCCGAAAACCGTGCTTTTTGGGCACCCGTTCTGGTTTCAGGCTCGCTCATAAAATAGCCCGCTCCGAATTCGGTATTGGGAATCCAATTGGCTTCATTCACCTTTTCTTTGGCAATGTTGTAGCGCAGCTCGTATGCCTGGATATTTGGATTGTTTCTTTGAGCCTCCTCGATAAAAGACTGTAATTGTTGTGCAGTCCCAAAAGCGGAAACAAACAAAAGACCGATGATGATAATTATGTTGTTCGTTTTCATCTGCTAAGCTTTTTAAGTTGAACTTCTTTTCGCCATCCAAACAGCACGGGTACCACGAAGAGTGTAATCAGCGCAATGAGCATTCCCCCGAACGATGGTATGGCCATGGGAATCATGATATCGCTTCCCCGTCCCGTTGAGGTCAAAATAGGAAGCAAGGCCAGTATGGTGGTCGCGGTGGTCATCAAACAGGGGCGGATGCGCTTTTCACCTGCTTCGACCACGGAATCGCGAACTCCTTTTACATCATCAGGTTTGTTCCTATCAAAAGTTTGGGTGAGGTAGGTCGCCATCACCACACCATCATCCGTGGCGATACCAAAAAGGGCTATAAACCCTACCCAGACGGCCACACTTAGGTTAATCGTGTGCATCTGAAAGAGGTCGCGCCAATTTTCCCCGAACAAATGAAAATTGAAGAACCATTCCTGTCCGTACAACCAAATCATGATAAAGCCACCCGCAAAGGCAACTGCTATTCCGGTAAAGACCATTAAGGAAGTGGCCACACTTCTAAACTGGAAGTACAGAATCAAGAAGATGATAACGAGTGCCAATGGTACAACCACAGACAAGGTCTTCTCGGCCCGTAGCTGATTTTCATAGGTTCCTGTAAAGGCAAAGTTGATTCCTTTGGGAACAATCAGTTCACCACTATCAATTTTGGCCTGAATAGCTGCTTGTGCATTCTCTACCACATCCACTTCCGCAAAACCATCCAACTTGTCGAACAGCACGTATCCCACCAAAAAAGTATCCTCGCTCTTGATGACTTGTGGTCCTTGTTCATAGCGAATCTTTACCAATTCGCTAAGTGGCACCGGACTTCCCTTGGAAACTGGCACATAAATATTCTTCAAATCGTCAGGGTTGGCCCTCAGCTCCCTTGGATAACGTACTCGAACGGCATATCGCTCCCTACCTTCCACGGTCTGGGTCAATGGCATGCCGCCAACTGCAATCGACAGTATTTTTTGGACGTCCTCAATAGTGACGCCGTAGCGTGCCAGTCGCTCGCGGTCAATGTCAATAAGCAAATAGGGTTTTCCAACAATTCGGTCCGCAAAAACCGCCTGTTCCTTGACACCTTCTGCAGTTTTCAAAATGCCTTCCAACTGGAGTCCAAACGCCTCTATCTCCCTTAAATCCTGACCTTTTACCTTAATGCCCATAGGTGCGCGCATCCCCGTCTGTAGCATGACCAAACGGGTCTCGATGGGCTGTAGTTTTGGTGCGGATGTTACCCCGGGCAATTTGGTCACCTTAACAATTTCATTCCAAATGTCATCGGGGGATTGTATTTCAGGTCGCCAGTTACGGAAATATTCTCCGTCATTATCGGGAATCAACTGGTCTCTTTCTATGCGATAGGGATTTGCCACTTGTCTTTTTGAATAATCGGCTTCTCCTTTAATCTCAAGATTGGGATTGGCCACCACTTTTCCATTCTTTAGCTCAAAAAAACCATCCTCGTTCACTTTAAAGCGTTGTGGCTCCCCTTCTTCATTATGTTCGTACTCGGAACGATATTGAATCACATTCTCGTACATGGAGAGTGGTGCTGGATCTAAAGCGGATTCCGTGCGACCTGCCTTTCCGACAACGGTCTCAATTTCGGGAATGCTGGCCACCGCCATATCCAATTGCCGCAAAACACGTTTGTTCTCTTCTACTCCAGCATGTGGCAAAGAGGTGGGCATCAAAAGGAACGAGCCTTCGTTGAGCGAGGGCATAAATTCCTTCCCCGTATTTCGCATGATAAGTATTCCGCACACCACGATGATAGTAGGAATTGAAAGAAAAAGGAATTTATTTCGTAAAGCCCATCGCAATATTTGCGTATAGTACATTCTAAAGACCCAAAACGTTCCCAAAAGTCCGAAGCTGATGATGCCCACAAAAATCAGGTTCATCAAAACGCTCCGGTCAAATCCCAAAGGCCTCCAATACACCGCCAACAGAAAGACAATTGCGACTGCTGATACCAGGATAGTTCCCAGATTGTATTGTTTTTGGGTAAGTATATCCCTCAATGCCAATAGTGCCATACTCCCAAAGGCTACCAACACCAATCCGAGCCAATAGCCAAAGAACACTGCCGTAAAGCCCAGAATTATGAGTGTCCCATGGATGATATATCTGGAAAAGGTTTTTAGTTTTTGCTTTTTGAAAAAATAAGCGGCAAAAGGTGGTATCAGGAAAAGTGCTACGATAATTGATGCAGTAAGGGCCATGGTTTTGGTAAAGGCCAAAGGGCGAAACAATTTTCCCTCGGCTCCTACCATGGTAAATACAGGAATAAAACTGATGATAGTGGTCAGTACGGCCGTTAGAATGGCTCCTGAAACTTCTGCCGTGGCATTGTAGACCACACTATTGATGGGCAATTGTTCCTTTTCAGGTCTTCCATCGTTCTCGTCAATGTGTCGGATAATATTTTCGGAAAGGATGACCCCCACATCCACCATGGTTCCAATGGCAATGGCGATACCTGATAAGGCCACGATATTTGCATCTACCCCGAACATTTTCATGGAGATAAAGACCATCAAAACGGCCACGGGAAGCAATCCTGAAATCAGGATGGAGGCCCTTAGGTTGAACACCATAACGATGATGACCAACACCGTAATCAGGATTTCCAAGGTCAGTGCTTCATTGAGTGTTCCCAAAGTCTCTTGGATGAGTTCGGTACGGTCATAAAACGGGACGATGGTCACTTGGGAGGTTCGTCCGTCTGCCAGTTCTTTTGTGGGCAAACCTGATGAAAGTTCTGTGATCTGGTCCTTGACATTATTGATGACTTCCAAAGGATTGGCTCCATATCGGGCGACCACAACACCACCGACCACTTCGGCACCTTCCTTGTCCAATAACCCCCTGCGGGTGGCAGGCCCTAAGTTCACTTGTGCCACATCCTTTATTCGAATTGAGGTGTAGTTTTCGGCATCCACTACTGCATTTTCGATGTCAGCGATAGACTTCACATAGCCCAATCCACGTACTAGATATTCTGCTTGATTGATTTCCAAGGTCTGCGCGCCAATGTCCTGATTGGATTGCTTGACGGCCTTTACCACATCACTCAAATGAATATTGTATTGACGCATCAGTTCAGGGTTTACGTCAATCTGGTATTCCTGAACATAACCACCAATGGAAGCTACTTCAGAGACCCCGCTTGCCGTAGAAAGGGCATATTTCACATAATAATCCTGTATGCTTCGAAGTTCGTGCAAGTCCCAACCACCTGTGACATCACCCTCTTTATCGCGACCCTCCAAGGTGTACCAAAAAATCTGCCCAAGGCCTGTAGCATCAGGGCCAAGGGAAGGATTTACCCCATCAGGCAGCAACCCCGCTGGAAGGGAATTCAATTTTTCGAGTATTCGGCTTCGTGACCAGTAGAATTCGATATCCTCCTCAAAAATGATGTAGATGCTGGAAAATCCGAACATCGAGGAACTACGAATGGTTTTAACCCCTGGTATCCCCAGCAAGGATGTAGTAAGCGGATAGGTAATCTGGTCTTCGATGTCCTGTGGCGACCGACCGTCCCACTTGGTGAAGACAATCTGTTGGTTTTCCCCTATATCGGGAATGGCATCCACTGCGACGGGATTATTAGGTAAAAATCCTATATCCCATTTAAAAGGTGCATGGACGATGCCCCAGCCCACAAAGAGTGCCAATAGCAATAAGGCTACCAACTTATTTTCAATCAGGAATTTTATTGCTTTGTTCAGCATATGATTTGATAATTAGACAGTAATGCATGACGTGCGTGATAGACAACACGTTTTGCCCAGATGAAGGAGTTTCATTGGGCTTCTTGCCTACAAAAAGAGTAGGCTACTGACTAAAAATCAAATTAAAAAGGTCTGGTGTAGTACCTGTACATCCCGTATCAGGGGAGGTGGTGCATAGTCCTTAAAGGGAACTATATTCTCGTCAAATCCTTCAAAAAGGTTGACATAAGAATAAACGAAAGAGGTGAGGAAAATTTGTTGATCAAATGAAAGCTGGTCAAAGGACAATTTTAAATCGTCTTGCCCTTCGAAAACAACCTCGACATCCGAACAACAGTCCATTTCCATGTCCATATCCGGCATGGAACACTGGCTTTGAGGTTTGGCTTTCTCAGCTTTCATCATACACGTATCCACTTTTTGTATGAAGCTAAAATCTACCAAATGGTCTCCACAATAGTGCATTTCCACTGAAAAGGACATCGTGGAAAACAGCACTAAAAGTGCCATTGAAAGGGATGTTATTTTCTGAAAGACTTCTCTCATCTAAATACAAAACTACAAATATTTAACATTCGTATAGTGACTTTAAGAAATGTTTAGTTTACGCTAATGATTTAGAAGCGGGGTTATGAAAGGACGTTATTTGGAAAACCAGACTTTTTCGGCATTGAATTAGAAATCAGGTTTTTAAAATGAAAGCCCCCTGCCTCTTTTCTTGCGCTTCTTCCAATCGGTCAGCTCATCCTTGAACCCATTATAGGCTTCCTCTATGTTCTCATCTCTGTTGTCCAACAAGGAACTTAAGGTAGCAGCACTTTTTCTGAGAACACGATTGTGTTCTATCGTGGATTTTTTGGTGATGGCCTCCCGTATCGCTTTTTGAAGTCCGTTTTCCAAATGGTGCTGAACTATTTCTTTGTGCAAGTTTGGATCGATGTTCTCTTTGGTGAACATATAGGCGACACTATTGTACAGTCCCTTTTCAGTCAAATAGCCTGCCCATAAGTTTTTGAGATTGTCCCTACCATCTTCTACCAAACCATTCATGACCTTATCCTGTTCTTGTAATACTAAAGCCAAATTGGGAATGGAATCCAGATAACGGCCCGTCCTTTTCGATAGAGTGTAGCTAGCACTATGGTTTGTGTAAATCGATTTGACCCTGAATCCCTTTTCTCCCTTTTCAAAATAGAACCCCTTGGCGTTGAAAAAAGCGACATAGTCCTTTGGGGATTTTTCAAATGGCGCATGTACTCGCTCGGCGTATTTCACATAGGCTTCCAAGGCAATGGTATCAAATTGCTGCTTATGATTGTTGTTCATACGCTCGAAGAGCCGTGGAAATACCATCGGCAGGAAAATGGCGGTCGCAGTTGGCTTTTTACGGTTTTCTAGATTCTCTTCTGTGAGCATCTCTAACACCAGATGGTTCTCGCGCACAGAGGCCTTGGAAACGTAATCTTCCATGCTATTGGGAAAGTCGAGCTTTCCTATATGAGCGGGCAGGCTATGCTTATTGGAATCTGCAAACAAAATTTCATTGTCGTGGTAGCGAACCCCCAACGACTGGAAAAGGTGCCTGACACTTCCCCCTTTTGTGCCCACATTGAAGACTTGCTTTTCCAATACCTTGCCTATGAGCCTGAACTTGTTCTTTAAGGTTTCTTCCTCTTTTTTTGTTTCTCGTATGTACAGTTCATCCCTGACCTTCGGATAGGCATTGGCAAAGACCCTTTTGAGATATTCCTTTTGGTCTTTTGGAACGTATCGGTGCAGGAACAAAAAGCTTTTAGATTCCAATAAATGTGTGGAAACTTTTTTGGGATTGATTCTGGCAATGTAATCTGAATACAGTCCTTCCTGCTTTTGGGATTTTATATAGGAGGTGCGAAAGGCTTCCTTTAGCAATTTATGGACTTCCAGTTTAAACTGTTTGTTCTCGATGTCGATTGTCGTTGGTACATCATCATTCCCGAAAATGTCCATACGATTCAGCATGCGGATGTCCTTGCTGAGTTCCCTTTCCCTGAAAACATACCGAGATTTGTCAAAAATGGTATATCCCTCGATGGTATCGCCTTTCGTATCAAGTTTTATATCGATGTTCTGGTATTTCCTGAGCACTTCTTCCAGATCGTGCGGCTTGATAGTCTTGAAAAGATTATAGGTGGTCTCTATCTGTTTGAGCAAGCGTTTCCGATGCATTGGCAGCTGCTTTGACCTTGAATGGATATCGAACATCTTTTGCAGTTTCGGGCCGCTCAATTGTCGGTGTACCTTGGAGCCGTTGATGAACCTAGTACGATAGCCCTGTTGGTTGTTTAGACCATAGGCCACTCCAATCCGACCGGATTTGCTCTTGGTCTGCTTTATTTCGATATGATAGGGCCTGACGAGTCTCGCCAATTCTTCGAAGCTTCGCACCTTATATTTTTGGAGGATAGTGTTCAAAACGTCCTGAATGTAGAACCTCGTTCCTTGGGTGTTGTCCACATCTAATTTCAGCTCCGGTAATCGGTAAAGCGGAAGTTCCCTTTCCTGTTTGGTGCTTGGGGATGGCGATAGGCCGTACTTTCTTTCGAGGGCCTGGTGTGCCGCAATGTTCCTGCGATAGCTGTTGAAGATGCTGAGCACCTTTCCGTCTTCCTTTACGTTGGTGGTCACGATATGTACATGCTCGTGCTTGGTATCCGTATGCCTGACTACGACGTAGGGCTGTTCCCCATACCCCATGCTGTCCATGTATTCCTTCGATATTTTGAAGAAGGTCGCGTCGTCAAGATGTTCCCCATGGGGAAGGTTCAGACTGATATGGGCATATCGGTTCTTGGTGGCGTTGCGCTGTCCCTGAAAATGCAGTACGCTCCCGAAAAACTTTGGCGTGATGTCTTGGGAAAATGTGTTTCCATAACCGAGTATTCGCATACCTCCCTTGCCGAGAACATAGTTCAACGTTCCCTGACAGGTCTCGCCATAAATGATGTTTCCAATCATCCTGTTTTTTCCTCATTTATAATTTCCACGAGTTCCAGCAACAGTCCGTTCGTCCTCTGTATTTCATCTTGCAGGCCCGTGTTCGGGTTTTTCAAATTCTTATGGTGTGCCAGCTTGACCAGTTGGTTGATGTTGTTGCCAATTTTATTGATTTGGTATGCCAGGTTTGAGGTATCGGGAAGCCTGTCTTTTTCATCGGCTTTTTGGTTAAGTACCAACCTTCTTAACAGGGGGCTTATTGTTCCCCGTTTTGAAATATCCAGAGCAAACGATTCGCATAGTACCTTCAATTTTGCGTATTCCGAATCGTTGAAACGGAGCATTACGTTATGGTACCGCTTCTTTTTCCCCAACCGTTTTCGGCCTCTTTTCCGTTGTTCCATTTTTGCTGATTTTTCAGGGCAAACACTTCGCCAGAAGTAGACAATTCTAAGTAACTTAGAATATAGCTCGCTATCCGTTCCACGGATAAATATAAGTGATTGATTTTGATTATAACTATTTAATAATCAAATATTTATATCATAAAATCATATCAAACCATTTGAGTTCAAATGGGTACAGCATTAACTTTTAAATGGTCTCATATGGAAGTTGATAATCTTGGAAAAGGGTATAGTCTTGCCTTGGTTTTTTGTGGGTAGGGGGAAAAAAGTTCAAGCGGCTTTTTCAGCCGCTTGTGCTTTTGCGCTGGCCGAGGGGGTCGGGCAAAACTGGAACGGAAAGACTTCATGGTCGGACCGGCGAAGCGTGTTCGAACGGGAAGGATTGGAGTGAAATTTTTGTGCGACTTCCGCAGCTGCCTGGGAATATATGAATGGATATAAAAGTTAAAAATGAGTACTACTCCTTCTTTAAAATCTCCACTCGGTATCTTTGAGTAATCCCCAGATTCGAACATCCATTAGCAAGAAAATTCATAGCCTTTTGATCAGTATCAGCGATAAAATGTTCATCACAAAAGAGGTCAATTCGGTCACGGTAGCCTATTTCAAAAAGATAGTGCTCCGTAAACTATTGATGGAATTTTCCTTTGAACCGCAATCAAATAACAGGGCTATTACCGACTTGTTCGAAAGTGTTAACTATTACGGATTTGACTTGCCTTACGAAATTGAACTGGCCTTATTTGAAATGCTATGGTGTTTTAAAAACAATCTGAAAAAAGAGGAAGAAATCACTTTGTATTTCTGGGGTGTGAACCAGAAATATTTGTATTATTTGGAAGGTTTCGAATATGATGCTGCTGTTGGTTCCGAAACAAACTTCGATAAAGAATTCGGCAGGTCTCTCGCGTATAAGATTTACGAACCCAATGCAAGCGGTCTAGAACAGGAAACCATTGAGGAACTCAAAGTGCTCCTATGTAATTTCGCCGATGAGTTCGATTTGTCGCTGGTGGATGAATATACCTATGAAAATATTTTAGAAGTTATGGATATGTATTGTTAATCATCAAATAACCCCGTGCCTGTTTTCTAGTTCAAAATTATACTTACGTGATAACGGATTGCCATATGAGGCGTGTTCAAGACTATGTTGATACTACAAGCGCACTTTTTAAGAGACTTAGCTGCTCCTTATGCTTTTCTAGATTGGATTCCCTTAGTTTTTGAAGATTTTGCAATTTCCATTGCACGGCAGGGTAATCTCCAAAATCGAATAAACTCCAATCGGGAGTACCATTTTGGAAACTCAGTAGAAATTCCTTGTCCTTGTCGGTAAGATTCTCATGAATGGTTTTGATGAGCAAACTTCTCGTAGTCTCAAAATCTTCATAAGTGAATTCTTCTTCACTCATGCCCTCAAATTGATTGCTCATTGCCGAACGCTGGTCAATAAGATTTGGATTCAGAAGTTCATGAATCGGTCGCTTGCTGCTTAAAAGGCCAAAAAGAAATCCGGTTTTGATTTGCTCTGTAAAGCCCTCATTTTCGAGAAGAAGTTTGACATCGAACAAATCTCTAGGGTGTTGGCGGTCGAGTGCAGCACATATTTTTCCGCCGTAAAGTTGACCGATGGGTACAACTTGAATTTCGCAAAAGGCATCAAAAGTTTCTTGGGCTGTCTCGCACAATATCATGGTAACGGGCGGTTCCATGGTTCCACGCATGGCCTGATTGACTTCCAGTTTTATTTGAGCCTCCCCATTCGATATTTGAAGTTTCAGATTTTCAGGCTTATGTACAATCCTGACATCTGTTGCTATTGCTTCCACATTGTCCTTTATTCGCCCCAAGGCACCGTTGATATTTTCAAATGAGGTTTCCCTGTCCTCCAAGGTGATATAAGTGAGATCAATGTCCACCGATAGTCTGGGCATCTCTCTAACGAATAGATTGATGGCCGTTCCCCCGTGTAGTGCAAAACAGTCTTCCTTTGCCACTTCGGGCAGCACGGTCAACAATAAAGATACCTGTGGTTTATAATTCGCCATTTTCAAGCTCTTTCGGGACGGTTATTTTATATTTTCTATTGTAAATGCCATCTTCTACGATGCTTCGTTTACCGCTTCCCAAATCTATAATCTCAGTTTTAATATGTTGGAACCAACTGTGATTGGCCTTTTCAGCCATATAGAGAAAAAGGCGTTTGACCTTTATCGAGCTGCAGTTTTCCAATAGGTTCTGGATCAGATCGGGCCTCAGATTATTCAAGCCCTCCATCAATTGGTAACACTCTAGCAATGTTTGCTTTTTGGGTGCTAGATAAAGACACTCCATCAATGCCCTTGCCGCGTTGGAAACCTTGATTGAAAACGTTTTTAGCTCAATCTCGGTAAGTCCGATATCCGAGGGCAAAAAAGAAGAACTGTGATAGTCCAGTTTTATGCCCCAATCGTACCGCACACACCAAGCGGGCAAACGCTCGGCTTTGCCGCCAAAGAGGGTCGCCCTTTTTTGGGATAGCTCCAAATAATGTGATTTTCCAAGAAGTGCTAGAGCAGTTTTACCCCCGGGATGGATTAATAAACCTGCCTGTTTCTGTAGGGCATAGATGGCCCCTTCGTAGCCAACATCTTCTCCTGAACGTATCATGGCTCCGGTACCAATAGACGTAAACCAATCGCTCTTACGATACCTCTTTTGCAAGTCAAGACTATAACCTTGCGTTACCAACCAAGAAGATAAGTACACGATGCCCGAAGGATGTGAACTCAACAGTTGGTTTATTTTTAATTTGGAATCGGTACTCATGGTACCAAAATACGTAATTTTTTAAACCCGTTTAAGGAATTGGTTTAAAAAAATTAAATTTTCGGTACTTATAGTACCTAAATAACTAAATAAGCGAACTGAATTTAGTGTCAAAGACCTAAACCCTTGCCCCTGCTCTTTTTTCGAGATTTACTTTTTGTTTCGTCAATGGATTTATTTTGCCGTTTATTTATGGAAAGCTTGGCTTCATCAATAAATTGCTGCATACCCAAATGCATAGGATTATCTGGCATTATCTTTTCTTGATTCTCAAATATCAATGTTTTTAGATTCAACTCCTCCGCAACTCGATAACCAAGATTAAAAGCACTTTTGAATTTTTCGTCAACCTTGTTTTCTTCTTCCATAGTTAAAATGTTTCTCTGGCGTGTTTCTCGATATATTCCATAATGGAGTCCCTGTCGTAAAGGATAATCTTTTTTTGGGGCTGGGAAAACCTGATTTTTCCCTCATCCCTCAATTTTTGAAGGGTGGTCGTAGATTTTATTTTAAGGATTGACATGGCCTCTTCTCCATCAATCCATTTTTCTTTATTGTCTTTCCGGTTGGATTCAATGTGTTCAACCACCTTATCGAAAAGGGCATAAAAAGCTTCTTTTTGAACACAGATGACTTCCATAGTAATTATTGGCTGACCTATTTATAGTCTCAATATATGACTTTTTTAGTCTTATTTAAAATATTGATTATTAAACCCTTGAATGTTTATAAATAGTTTATAAATGGAGAAATAAAAAAGCCCCCACATCTGTGAGGGCTTGATTTTATTGGCGGTCTGGACGGGACTCGAACCCGCGACCCCCTGCGTGACAGGCAGGTATTCTAACCAACTGAACTACCAGACCAAGTTTCTAACCCTTACGGGATTCTAACAACAGTTAGTTTTACAGAAATTGTCAGTGCTTTTGTGCAAAAGCGTGGGCAAATATAAGTTACTTCTGTGTATCGGCAAATAAAAAATTCAATTTGTGCGACAGCAGATCAGACTTTATCGGTGAACTTCCGGGCTGAAACTTTGGATGGGCTGGATACCGTGAAGCGTAGGACTAGGTAAAACGCTGCCGTTCTACGAGGAAGGTGTTAAACACCCTGGCAAAAGGCTGGGCAATATCCACCCCGCTATATTTGATTTGATATTTCGCGCAAACCTGTTTCAATTCCTCAATATAGGCTGCCATATGCTCCTGATACTGCCGGCGGACCTGCTCGGGAAATAAGTCAATAGTTGCGCCGCTTTCCACATCGGTAAAGCGCCTTGGGGAATTCTCAAAATCAAAGGCAATTTCCGTAGCCTTATCGGTTAGGTGGAAGAGGATAACATCGTGTTTGTTGTACTTCAGGTGCCTGAGGGCTTCAAAGAGTTCTTCGTCCTGGGCATTGTCCTGGAACATATCGGTAAAGAGCGCTACCAGGCTGCGACGTTTTAGCTTTTCCGCGATTTGATGGAGGTAGGTAGGCAGTTCCGTTTTCCGGGAATCGCCCTGACTTTGCCCGACTTCAGAAAGTGCGGCCAGCAGCATTTGATAATGGCGCTCGCTACCCTTTTCCCCGGCGTAATAGGCATAGGTATCTGAAAATACGCTCAGACCTACCGCATCGCGTTGCTTTTTGAGCAGTTCCATAAGGGCGGCAGCAGCCAGTACGGCAAAGCCCATTTTGTTTAAATGATCCAGGTCTAGCCGGGGAACCTGGGGGTAGTACATCGAAGCGCTGTTGTCGAGGATCAGGTGGCACCGCAGGTTGGTTTCCTCCTCATAGCGTTTGGTGTAGAGTTTATCGGTGCGGGCGAAAAGCTTCCAGTCGATGTGTTTGGTGCTTTCCCCGGGGTTGTAGATTTTGTGTTCAGCAAATTCTGCAGAGTAGCCGTGAAAAGGACTTTTATGTATCCCACTGATATACCCTTCCACCACCTGCCGCGCCAGCAATTGCAGGTTATCGAATAAAGGGGCTTTGTTAAGCTCAGATTTGAGAATCATGTAGTAAAGATACGAAACAGCGAGGCTGCAAAAACCAAGCAGGCGGTGTCTCGCTGAAAGCCGCCGCTAGTGCTTAAAACAAAACCCCGGGCATAGCGCCCGGGGTTTTTATCATCATCAAATTATGGAAAGGATGAAGCCTTTAATGCGGAAGAAAAATTTCGCGCTTAAAGGGCAGCATCAATAGCGTCAGCATAGACTTTCTTAGGGCTAACACCAACCTGTCGGTTAACGATTTCCCCATTTTTAAAGACCAGCACGGTAGGAATGTTGCGCACGCCATACTTAGCGGCGAACTGCTGATTTACATCAACATCTACCTTACCCACTACAGCTTTTCCTTCATATTCTGTGCTTAGTTCTTCGATGATCGGTCCTACCATGCGGCAAGGGCCACACCAGGCTGCCCAAAAGTCTACCATTACTGGTTTATCGCTTTTGAGTACGACCTCGTCAAAACTAGCGTCTGTTATTTCTAATGCCATGATTGCAACTGTTTTAATTACTGCAAAGTTAGTCAATAATTGGCTCGAAGCCTTACACGGGCAGTATTCGTTTTACCGATGGCCCGATCAATTCAATTTATAGTGCACCTCCTGTTCTACCAGGGAGTTAAGTAGCTCAGAACTAATGTGTACTTTTTGTTTCCGACTGGCCAGGTTTACCTTAATGGCATCTTCCATTTCGTAGACCGTAAAACTCAAAGGGTGCTTTCCTTTAAAACTCCTCAGGGTATCCTGCAACCGCTGGATGCGTTCTTCCTGAAGTTGGTCGATATCGAGTTGAATCGTGAGCTTACGGGCAAAGGTCTCCATCACATCCTGCAATAACATGATGTTGTTGAATTGCAGTCGGGGATCTCCTTGCTTGCCCGTTTCCCGGTTTACCCAGCCTTCCCGAACGAAAACCTTCAGGTAAATAAAACCGTTTATGGTAAGGAAATGCCGGAATTTCAGGTATTCCTCCCCAAAAATCCGGAACTCATAACTCTCGGAATAATCCTCCAGGGTAAAGGCGGCCCAACCTTTTCCATTGCGCGATACGCGGTGTTGCACATCGGTAATGATGCCAGCCAGGGAGAGTTCACGATTCAGGAGTTGTGATAAATCATTCAGGGCAACAATTTCCCCATTGCAGAAGGATTTGATTTCCACCTGGAAGTCGTCCAGCGGATGGCCGGAAATATAGATTCCCACCACTTCTTTTTCCCGTTTCAGGGTTTCCAGGGTGCCCCAGGGCGGGCAGGGAGGAATCTCCGGTTCAGCTATCTGGACATCACTGTTTTCGCCGAACAGGCTTACCTGGGCGGAATTCTGACTCTCCTGGAAGCGCGCCCCGAAGCGCATGATTTTCTCCAGGAAGCTTACCCCGTCCGGGTTGCAATGGAAATACTGGGCGCGGTGGGCCGTACTCAAGGAATCAAAACCACCGGCCAGGGCCAGGTTCTCAAAAGCCTTTTTATTGGCAGCCCGTAAATCGACCCGTTTGACCAGGTCAAATAGTGAGCTGTAGTTCCCAGATGCTTTGCGTTCTTCGACAATCGCTTCCACGGCCGAGCGGCCAACGCCTTTGATTGCACCCATCCCAAAACGAACCTGGTTCTCTTTGTTCACGGCGAACTTGTAATAGGATTCGTTGACATCCGGCCCCAAAACGTCGAGCCCCATGCGGCGACATTCCTCCATAAAGAACGTCACCTGCTTAATGTCGTTCATGTTGTTGGAAAGCACCGCGGCCATGTATTCGGCCGGGTAGTGCGCTTTCAGATAAGCCGTCTGATAGGCGATATAGGCGTAACAGGTGGAGTGGCTCTTGTTAAAGGCATAAGAGGCGAAGGCTTCCCAATCCTTCCAGATCTTTTCCAGGACTTCCCTGGGATGACCATTAGCTTCCCCGCCATCGAGAAATTTTGGTTTGAGTTTTTGCAGGAGGGCAAAGATCTTTTTACCCATTGCTTTCCGGAGGACATCGGCTTCACCCTTACTGAATCCTGCTAGCTTCTGGGAGAGCAGCATCACCTGCTCCTGGTAAACGGTTATCCCGTAGGTTTCCTTCAGGTTCTCTTCCATTTCCGGGAGGTCATAGGAAATCTCCTCCTTCCCGTGTTTTCGGGCAATGAAACTGGGGATGTATTCCATGGGGCCCGGGCGGTACAGGGCATTCATGGCAATCAGGTCGTCAAAGACCGTTGGTTTCAGGTCCTTGAGGTGCTTTTGCATCCCGGGGGATTCGTATTGGAAGATCCCCACAGTTTCCCCGCGCTGGAAAAGCTCATAGGTCTTTTCGTCGTCCAGGGGGAAGTCGTCCGGGACGAGCTCGATTCCCTGCCGGGCCTTGACAATTTTTACGGTATCCTTGATTAGGGTCAGGGTTTTAAGCCCCAGGAAATCCATTTTCAAAAGGCCGGCGCTCTCCACCACCGAGTTGTCGAACTGGGTCACGTACAGGTCGGAATCCTTAGCCGTGGCCACCGGGACAAACTTGGTGATATCGTCCGGGGTAATAATGACCCCGCAGGCGTGAATCCCCGTATTCCGCACGGAGCCCTCGAGCACCCGCGCCATGTTCACCGTTTGTGCCTCCAGGTCTTCCCCTTCGGAAATATTGAGTAGCTCGTTGACCTTGGAGAGGTCATCGGATCGGAATTTCTGGCGTAATTCGGCTTCGGGCTTTCCAAAGATCTTCCCGAGTTTGGTCATATTCGGGATCAGTTTGGCGATCCGGTCGGCATCATTCAGGGGCAAATCCAGGACCCGGGCGGTATCCCGGATAGACGACTTCGCTGCCATGGTGCCATAGGTTATGATCTGGGCTACCTGGTTGGCACCATATTTTTCAATCACATAGTCCATGACTTTAGAGCGGCCTTCGTCGTCAAAGTCGATATCGATATCGGGCATGCTCACCCGGTCGGGATTCAGGAACCGCTCAAAAAGCAGGTCGTACTTTAAGGGGTCAATATTGGTAATCCCAAGACAGTAAGCAACCACGGACCCGGCTGCTGATCCGCGTCCGGGACCTACAGAAACACCCATATTCCGCGCTTCCCGGATAAAGTCTTCTACAATGAGGAAGTAGCCTGGATATCCGGAATTCGCAATGGTCTGTAACTCAAAATCGATACGCTCCTGTTTTTCGGCATCTACCTCTCCGTAACGGGCCTCCGCTCCTTTGTAGGTGATGTGTCTCAGGTAAGCGTTCTCCCCGCGTTTCCCTCCGTCCTGTTCATCTTCAGGGACCTGGAATTCCTCGGGAATTTCAAATTTGGGCAGCAAGACATCGCGTGCCAGGTCAAAGGGTTCGATCTTTTCAATGATCTCGGGAATGGACTGAATACTTTCCGGCAAATCCTTAAAAAGGGCCTTCATAGCATCGTCCGATTTGAAATAGTATTCCTGGTTCGGCAGACCAAAACGGTAGCCGCGTCCCCTGCCTATTGGTGTGGCCTGTTTTTCCCCTTCCTTCACACAGAGCAGGATGTCGTGGGCTTCTGCGTCCTCTTTCTCGCAGTAGTAGGTATTGTTGGTGGCGACCAGTTTTACCCCGTGCTTTTGCGCCAGGTTTACCAGGGATCGGTTGGCGCGATCTTCGTCTTCCTGTCCGTGACGCATCAGCTCTATATAGAGGTCGTCGCCAAAAGCTTCTTTCCACCAGAGCAGGGCTTCTTCGGCCTGTTTTTCCCCCTGGTTCAGGATTTTCGAAGGAACCTCCCCGTAGAGGTTTCCGGTAAGTACAATCAGATCGTCCTTGTGGGCGAGGACCACTTCCCGGTCTATTCGGGGCACGTAGTAAAAGCCTTCCGTATAGGCGATGGACGACATCTTCGCCAGGTTGTGATACCCCTTTTTATTCTTTGCCAGGAAAACCACCTGGTAGCCGTAATCTTTGTGGGAACGATCGTGACGGTCGTTGCAGACGAAAAACTCGCAACCGATGATGGGGACCAGTGGTTTCGGACTTTCGGAATCCGATTCCTCCACCCCTCCGGCTTCTGCAGCAGCTTCCTGCGCCGCAGCAATTTTTTGATTATGTGCCTTGACTTCCTTTACAAAGTGGAAGGCGCCCATCATGTTGGCATGATCCGTCAGGGCAACGGCCGGCATCTTGTGTTTGGCTGCCGCAGCCACCAGATCTGCGACTGCAATGGTAGACTGCAGGACGGAGAACTGACTGTGATTATGCAGGTGGGCAAAACCAACCGATTCCAGCGCCTCTTCATTTTCCTGTATTTCGGCCTGGGAAGGTCCCTGGATTGTTTCCTCCTTTTTTAGGAGTCGTGCCGATGCCTTTTTAAGATTAACGTGCTTGAGTCCTATTGGAGCAATCGGCTCAGGATTGTTACGCTTGAATTCCCGGTAATAATCCGGCCCCTGGTTTAGTTGGCTGAGGGGGTAGGATTCCCGGCGCAACAATTCCAGAAAACAACGGGTAGTAGCCTCTACATCGGCAGTAGCGTTGTGGGCTTCCCCGAATGGCTCTCCAAAGAGGAATTCGTGCAGCTCAGTAAGGGTGGGTAGCTTGAATTTCCCACCTCTTCCTCCTGGCAGCTGGCAAAGGGCAGCCGTTTCCTCCGTACAGGTGTCGAGAACCGGAAGTTCGGATAGTGGGTCTGCACCGCGGAAACGGAAATACTCCGATCCCATAACGTTGATGTCAAAGCCTACGTTCTGACCGACCAGAAATTTTGTCCGCGACAGCGCCTGATCAAAGGCGTCGAGCACTTCCTGCATGGGTAACCCTTCCTCTTGGGCCAGTTGGGTGGAAATCCCGTGGATTTGTTCCGCTTCGTAAGGGATATTGAACCCTTCCGGCTGGATCAGGGCATCGTATTGTTCCAGCAGATTCCCCTGGGCATCGTGCAATTGCCAGGCGATCTGTACACAACGCGGCCAGTTGTCTAGGTCACTAACAGGGGCATCCCATCGCTTGGGGAGCCCGGTGGTTTCGGTATCAAAAATCAGGTACATAGGTTCGCCGGTTGCAAGGGTTAAAAATATGGAAATACCTCCTTTAGATAAAGCCTACTTTTTAGGAGTTATCAACTGGGGTCGAGCGACCGTAAAAGATCCTGTGGATCTTTTACAGCGAGGAGCCAGCTGGTGCGCTGGCAAAAAAAATCCCGACTCATGGCCGGGATTCTTTCGGTTAGGGTTTATTTATAGTGCCAAAGTCTTAGGCTACTGCAGTCTCAAAACGCTTAGCTGTTTCGAGGGCGGCCTTAATGGCATCGCGCTGCTTGGTGAGCAAGTTTTCCGTGCTCATTGGCAAGGTAGTTTCCTTGAGGATTTCGTTGTATTCCTCCAGGCTTGCTTTTTCGCCGCGTTCAACTTCTTCGAGGATTCTCTCTGTATCGTTGTTGCTCAGGGTGGAAGTCAGGTTCATCCAGATTCTGTGCATGTCCCCTTTAAAACTTCCGCCTTTATCCGGCAATTGTCCGAACTCCGAAATTTCATTCTTGAGTTCATGCCCGAAATTGTAGCGCTGTTGTACTTTATCGTTTAAAAACTTCTTGACCGCTGGGTTTTCTACCTTGTCGGCAGCCAGGCGATAGCCTTTTTCCGCGTCATAAGTTTTTTCGAGTAATTCATTTAATTTATTGGAAATCTTTTCCGAATACTTCATTAATCTATCTTCATTTTAAATTCTGGGTGGCTTACCGTCTTTCGGTAACACCATATATAGTATAAGAATTAACTATCGGAAAATCAAGCGATTAACATAGTTTAACAAAGGAGCGGCACCCTTTAACACTTTGAGCCCCTGCATCGCCGGATTAAGCGGATCGCACCCCTTCGGGATCACCAGTTTTCTCCAGGGAGAGGCCTAATAAAAAACTATAGGATATAGTGAGACTTCTATAAAAGAAATGTATATTTGCACCCGCTTTTTAAGCAAATAATGAATTAATAACCGGGGTCGGGAACCTCAAAATTTAATGTGATATGCCCGTAAGAATTAGATTGCAACGCCATGGTAAAAAAGGAAAACCTTTCTACTGGATCGTGGCTGCAGACGCCCGCGCAAAACGCGACGGACGTTTCCTCCAGAAATTAGGAATTTACAATCCAAATACCAATCCTGCTACTATTGAGCTGGATGTGGATCAGTCTGTGGAATGGCTCAACAATGGAGCTCAGCCCAGCGAAACTGCTCGTCGTATCCTTTCCTATAAAGGAGTAATGATGAAGCACCACCTCCTGGGTGGCGTTCGCAAAGGTGCTTTCAGCGAAGAGGAAGCTGAAAAGAAATTCCAGGCCTGGCTTACCGACAAGGAGCAAAAAATCCTTGCAAAGTCTAAAGATCTGGAGAAAGCTAAAGAAGAAGCTCGCGCAAAAGCTCTGGAAGCTGAGAAAGAAGCTAACGAGAAACGCGCCGCCGCTGCTGCTGAAGCAGAACTGCCTGAAACTCCTGAAGGAGAAGCTGCAACCGAAGAGGTTGAAGCCGTTGCCAAAGCTCCAGCTCCTGAAGCAGAAGTAGCCGAAGCAGAAGCGCCAGAAGCTGTTGAAGAAGCTAAGGCCGAAGCTGCCGAGAGCGAAGAGGAATAAATTTGCCCGCCATGCGCAAGGAGGACTGTTTCTACCTCGGTAAGATTGTCTCCCGCCATGGTTATAAAGGCGATTTACTCGCAAAGCTGGATACCGACCAGCCAGGCGAATACGAAAATCTGGAATCAGTGTTTATTTCCCTTGGGAATACACTGGTTCCTTTTTTTATACGCCAAAGTCGCCTGCACAAGAGTGAATTACTTCGTCTGAGTTTTGAGGAGGTAAGCGGGGAGGATGCAGCCACCAAACTCATCGGAGCAGAACTATACCTGCCCCTGACACAGCTCCCGGAGCTATCCGGTAATCAATTCTACTACCATGAGGTTATCGGGTTTAGCCTGATTGATCGCCAGCATGGACACGTTGGCGAAATCAAAGGGGTCAATGACCAGAGTTCCCAGGTCCTTTTCATCGCAGAAAAAGACGGTAAGGAACTCCTGATTCCGGTAAGTGATCCCTTCCTGGAGCGGGTAGATCGAAAAGCCCGCGAAATCCACATCAATACCCCCGACGGTCTGATTGACCTGTTCCTGAATCCCTAGCTGGCACCGCATTACCCTGGCTGCTGCAATCGCGGCCTGCGTAGCGAATCCCCGATTTAAATTTGCGTACATTCCGATAAAATTACCTGTAGTGTTTACCGCTCCGCATCTCTACCTGTATCTGTTACTGTTGGCCTTATCGGGACAGCGCCCTGCAATGGATCTTACCCGAGGAACGCAGCAGCCTCCAAATGTTGTCCTGATTTTTATGGACGATATGGGCTATGGCGACATAGGCGTTTTTGGAGCAAAAGACATCCCAACCCCGAATATGGACGGCATCGCCGCGGATGGGGTACAACTCACAAATTTCTATGCAGCCCAACCAGTTTGCTCGGCTTCACGGGCAGCTTTACTTACCGGTTGCTATCCCAACCGGATTGGTATTCACAATGCATTGATGCCGAATAGTCCGGTGGGAATTAATCCGGAGGAAGAAACCCTGGCAGAATTAATGCAGGCCAAAGGGTACCGCACAGGGATCTTTGGGAAATGGCACCTGGGCGATGCAATTGAATTTCTGCCCACCCGACATGGGTTCGATGAATATTTTGGCATTCCCTATTCCAATGATATGTGGCCCCTGCACCCGCAACAGGGACCGGTCTTTGATTTCCCTCCCTTACCGCTTTACGAGCAGGAGCAGGTGATCGATACCCTGACCGACCAAACAACGCTTACCATGGCGCTAACCCAAAAGAGCGTTGCATTTATTGAAAGAAACAAAGCACGTCCTTTCTTCCTATATGTTCCCCATCCGCAACCCCATGTACCCCTGTATGTATCGGATCGTTTTAAAGGAAAAAGCGGACGGGGCTTGTACGGGGATGTGATTATGGAGCTCGATTGGTCGGTAGGAGAAATCCTGAAGGCCCTGGAGCGTTCAGGACTATCCGATAATACTATAGTAATGGTTACCTCCGATAACGGTCCCTGGCTGTCCTATGGCAATCATGCTGGGAGTGCCGGAGAATTACGCGAGGGGAAGGGTACGAACTGGGAAGGTGGTGTGCGAGAGCCTTTTGTAATGAAGTATCCCGCGGGAATTAAAGCAGGACAGCTTATTGATCAGCCAGTGATGGCCATTGATATACTGCCTACACTGGTGCAGGCTTGTGGCCTGGCCCTACCTGGTAAAAAAATCGATGGCAATTCCATATGGCCCTTATTAAGTGGCAACACATCGGAGGCACCGGAGCGTCCGTATTTCTATTACTACCGCGTCAATGAATTGCAAGCGGTACGGCTTGGGGAGTGGAAATTGCTCTTACCACACCGCTACCGATCTATGAAAGGACAACCACCGGGGGGCGATGGGTTACCCGGGGAATACACCCACTTTGAAGTTAAGCAACCCGAACTCTACCGGCTCTCGGATGACCCGGCTGAATCCCAGGATCTTGCAGACGCCTACCCCGAAAAAGTAAGTGAGCTTCTGGCATTGGCGGAGGCGATGCGGCAGGAATTAGGAGATGCGCTCACCGGTGCTGAAGGTAAGGCGCGCCGGGAACCTGGCCGGGTGGATTGATATGTCGCTGAGAATGCAGAACTTTGTAAAAAATTGCACCTAAAACGAGCAGTAATTGCCACTACTCGTTAAATATGAAACATTTTGGACGTCAGATGTGATATTTCCATACATTTGATGTCGTCAAAAAATAGCCGAAGATGAAGCCCGACTTATTCGAATCTCCCGATTATTACAACCTGGACGACCTGCTTAGCGAGGAACATAAACTGGTCCGTGATGCTGCCCGTAGTTGGGTAAAGCGGGCCGTGAGTCCGATTATTGAGGACTATGCGCAGCGAGCTGAATTCCCGAACGAAATTATAGCCGGCCTGGCAGAAATTGGAGCCTTTGGCCCGTATATCCCCGAGGAATATGGTGGTGCTGGATTGGATCAGATCAGTTATGGCTTGATCATGCAGGAAATAGAACGGGGCGATAGTGGGGTCCGCTCAACGGCGTCGGTACAGTCGTCCCTGGTCATGTACCCGATCTTTGCTTATGGTACCGAGGAGCAGCGCAAAAGATTCCTGCCCGACCTGGCTTCCGGAAAAAAGATGGGCTGTTTTGGGCTTACCGAACCGGATCACGGCTCGAACCCTGGAGGGATGGTTACGCGCTTTGCAGATAAGGGCGATCATTACCTCCTCAATGGGGCAAAGCTCTGGATTTCCAATTCCCCCTTTGCGGATCTGGCCGTAGTATGGGCTAAGAATGAAGAGGGTCGGATTCACGGACTAATTGTGGAACGCGGCATGGAAGGATTTTCCACGCCCGAAACCCACAATAAATGGTCCCTGCGTGCATCTGCCACCGGGGAACTGATTTTCGATAATGTCAAGGTGCCCAAGGAGAATCTGCTGCCCGGTAAGAACGGATTGGGTGCCCCGCTGGGCTGCCTGGATTCTGCCCGTTATGGGATTGCCTGGGGAGCTATTGGTGCGGCCATGGATTGCTACGACACCGCCCTGCGGTATGCAAAAGAACGCAGCCAGTTTGGGAAACCAATCGCAAGCTTCCAGTTGCAACAAAAGAAGCTTGCCGAAATGATTACTGAAATCACCAAAGCACAGCTCCTGGCCTTCCGCCTGGGACAACTCAAAAACGAAGGTCGGGCCACTACAGCACAGATTTCTATGGCCAAACGGAACAATGTGGACATGGCCCTGAAAATTGCCCGCGAAGCCCGTCAGGTTCTCGGGGGAATGGGGATTACCGGCGAGTATTCCATCATGCGCCACATGATGAATCTGGAATCCGTGATCACCTACGAGGGTACCCACGATATCCACTTGCTGATAACCGGTGCGGATATAACTGGGATCAGTGCTTTTAAATAAGGACTTGCTCTCGTCCGGTTAGCCCTTTCAGTTTAATTGGCCTAATCGAGTACGGATCTTGCCAGTTGCTTAAGGTTGTCCATGTCCTGGTGTACCAACCTGGCTGTGGTGATCAGGTTACTGGCACGTACTAAATTCTGCTCGGGATGGACCACGCGATAGTGCCGATCGCCTTCGAGATAGTCCGTTAAGCCACGAATCCCATGCAACAAGGGCATAAGGAATGCCGATTCAGCCACTACTCCTTTTTCTGCAGGCGTCATGTAAAGACCAGAGCTTGCCAGACCCTGGCAAAAGACTTCAAAGTATTCCGGTCGTAAGTATAGCTCCTTGTAATTTGGATGGTCTTCGGCAAAGGGCTGGATAAGCATCCGGAGGATATCGCCCAAATCGTAAAGTAAATACCCGGGCATAATGGTATCTAAATCGACCAGGCAGCGTCCTTTATCCGAAGCTTCGTCGAAAAGGAAATTACTCAGTTTGGTATCGTTATGACACAGTCGCAAGGGCAGGCTTTCCCACGGAAAATAATCGAAATAGCGGGCCAATTCCCCAACCTGTGAGATCCAGGGGGAAGCTTTTTGCATTCTTTCCCGGGCTGCCGATTCCTCAGCTAGCCGGAGTTGTTCCAGGCGGACTTCCAGATTATGAAAATCCACGAGCACAGGTGGAAAGGAATTCACGTCCACGCCTTCCAGCAATTGGTGAAATCTCCCTACAATCCGGCCGCATTCAAAGGCAATTTCCGGATTGTCTGTATGGCCATAACTGCGAGAGTTTTCCACAAAGGAAAGCAAGCGCCACGGAGCGTTCGTGTTATCGCGAATAAAGGACTCCCCGGAGGAAGCCGGGATCAATTGGATGGGATGGTAATCCGGGGCCTGTAGTAAGGGGAGCACCCGCTGCAAGTTCTCCATCAGCGGATCTATATCCGGAAAAACAGCCAGGCTGATTTGCTGCAATAAACGATCCGGAAACCCCGGAGCACACAGGAGATAGGACTGATTGATATAGCCTTCCTGCATGGGAGCAAGCCGGGCACTTTCGGGAGTGTACCCATAGGCCCGGAGGATGGCAGCTAACGAATCAGTTTCCACTACAGCATACTATTAGCTATTGGTTCAGGACCAGAGTGGGGAGGGGTACGCCCCATCCTGGCTCAGTTTAGCCAGGGCATCCATTGCGCTCTGCTTGTCTTCAGAGTAGGTAACTCCGAACCATTGGCTCTCGGCAGGGATCACCGCAACCTCGGCCTTTCCCGCCTGGAGCATATCCTGAATAACAAAAGGAATATAGATTTCACCTTTGGATGGATCTTCAGATTCCTCCAGGAAATGGCGAAAATCAGTTTCGATCTGTGGGAATATCGAGGGCTGGCAAACCCAGAAATTCATACTGACCAGAGTGTTGCCTTCAAACTCGAGTCCGCTATCCGAATCGACAATCCGATCTCCCTGTCGCTCAATCTGAGTACGCTCGACCACAGAAACCAATTGATTCCCATTACGGCTGCAAACGCCACGACTTACCGAACCATATGGGCTCAGGGTATCCTCCAAAGTATAGGCTACCAAACCGAAAGCTCCGGTTTCTTCGGAATCCTTCATAAAGCGGGCCGAATGTTCAAAGGCCGGTTGCCCGTAATAGTCATCTGCATTCAGAACGGCAAAAGGACCGTCGATAACCTCCCGTGCAGTCCAAACGGCATGGGCGGTTCCCCAGGGTTTCGGCCGCTCTCCCTCGAAGGTAATACCCTCGGGCAGGTCGGTCAGTTCCTGTGCCAGGACATCGAGTTTTATAGCTTCCGGCAATCGCCCTGAAAAGTAATCTTTCAGGTAGTCGACATTGTCCTTTTGGGTTATCAGCACAATATGCTCAAATCCATTTTTGATCGCATCGTAAATGCTGAATTCCATCAGGAATTCTCCTTGGGGTCCAAAGGAATCGAACTGTTTTAGTTTGCCGTAGCGGCTGCCTCGTCCGGCGGCCATCAATAATAGGGTCATTGTTAGTTATTGTTTAGGGGTCGAAATCCGACGCAAAAATACCATTTTGAACAGGAACGAAAGGACCGCCGCTTTATTTCCTATATTTCGGATATCTATCCCGATTTATTCAACCAGCAACACAGCATGCCCGCCATGAAATCACGCAGAAAATTTATCAGACAAACCGCAGGGGCTGCCGCCGCCCTTGGTCTTTTCCCGTCTACTACATTAGCTGCTGGCCACCCGGAGCAAGCAGCGGCATTTAAAGGATTCCCCTACACTGAAGGGATGTTACGAGTGGGCCTGATTGGCGTGGGCCTTAGAGGGACCAACCACCTGAACAACCTGATTTTGCGCGACGATGTTCAGGTAACCTCAATCTGTGATACCGATCCAACGCGTCTTTCACTGGCGGAACACCTCTTAGCTAAAGCGGGGAAGCCCAAAGCCGTTATGCTGGGGGAAAGCGACTACGACTATCGGAATTTACTGGAGCGGGACGACGTGGACGCTGTGATCATTTCCACCCCCTGGAACTGGCATACTCCTATGGCTGTCGATAGTATGAAAGCGGGTAAATATACCGGCTTGGAAGTCTCAGCGGCTACCACGCTCGAAGAGTGCTGGGATCTGGTCAATACTCACGAGGCCAGTGGGTCGCACCTCATGTTGTTGGAGAATGTCAATTACCGGAGGGATATCCTGGCCGTCTTAAATATGGTTCGCGAAGGGGTTTTCGGGGAATTGGTCCATTTCCGCTGTGGGTATCAGCACGATCTTAGGGAGGTTAAATTCAACAATGGCAAACAACCCTACGGAGGCGGCGTGGAATTTGGAGAAAAGGCTATATCCGAGGCCCGCTGGAGGACCCAGTATTCCTTGAGCAGGAATGCGGATGTGTATCCCACCCATGGACTGGGACCAATTGCGGCCATGGCCGATATCAATCGGGGAAACCGGATGGTGAGCCTAACTTCCTCGGCCACCAAAGCCATAGGATTGCACAACCACATTGTTTCCAAGGGAGGAGCCGACCACCCCAACGCCTCCCTGAAATTCAAACAGGGTGACGTAATCACCACAACAGTGACTACCGCCCGGGGGGAAACGATCATTATAACCCACGATTGCAATTTACCGCGTCCCTATTCGCTGGGCTTCCGGGTTCAGGGAGTCAACGGACTGTGGGAAGTAGATGGCAACCGCATCTATGTAGAAGGCCAGTCCGATCCCCACCGTTGGGATGTGGCCAGCGAATGGCTGGAGCGTTATGACCACCCGCTTTGGAAGAAGTATGGGGAATACGCAACAGGTGCCGGACATGGGGGCATGGACTTCTTTGTCCTGCATGCCTTTGTGGAATCGGCCAAGCAGGGGGTGGCACCTCCTATCGATGCTTACGACGCCGCAGCCTGGTCAGTGATCACACCTTTATCGGAACGTTCTATTGCCGCTGGGGGCGAACCCCAGTTTATTCCAGACTTTACCCGGGGCCAATGGCAATACCGCCAACCCTACGCCTGGATCAAGGATAGTTATTAGGAATCAAAATCTTTATTATCTTTGCCTCGTTGTGTTGTAATCCCTTCGGGGATTCGAGGTCAACGGCAACCAATGCCGTATTCAATGAAAGGCTTTCCGATAAGGGAGGCTTTTTTTGTTTCTTCGTATTTTTAGGGCAGCAGAAAAAAGCTTCAGCACTATGCCGCTCTATCACAAATTGGGTAAGATTCCCCATAAAAGACACACCACATTCCGCAAGGCCGACGGTACCCTGCACTATGAGCAATTGTTCGGGACTATTGGTTTCGATGGAATGTCCTCCCTGCTCTATCACCTCCACCGGCCAACTCAGGTTAGTGAGATTACCAAAACACTGGATTATTCCCCTCGTGCAGCCGTGCAATACAATATGCATTCCCGCTTGCTGAAAGGCCTGGAGCTACCTCCCACCGATGATTATCTCGACAGCCGGAAAGTGGTACTCTTTAACTCGGATGTGCATATTACGCTGGCAGCTCCCCGAAAGTCTCAAACTGAATATTTTTACAAAAATGCCGATGCCGACGAGCTCTTGTTTATCCACGAGGGTTCGGGGACACTCAAAACCCTGATGGGAGACCTCTCATTTAGTTATGGGGATTATCTATTGATCCCCAGGGGGATGATCTATCAAATTCATTTCGATAGTCCTGATAACCGCTTATTCATTGTGGAATCCTATCATCCGATCTATACCCCCAAACGGTACCGGAACTGGTTTGGGCAGCATCTGGAGCATTCCCCATTTTGCGAGCGGGACTTCCGCCTGCCGGAAAACCTTCAGGCCCACGACGAAAAAGGCGAATTCCTGATGAAGGTTAAGAAGCAAGGGCAATTGCACCACATGGTTTACGCCACCCATCCGTTCGACGTGGTGGGCTGGGACGGCTACAATTATCCCTATGCGTTTTCCATCCACGATTTTGAACCCATAACGGGCCGTGTCCACCAACCGCCACCCGTACACCAAACGTTCGAGACCAGTGCCTTTGTGGTTTGTTCTTTTGTTCCCCGCTTGTATGATTACCACCCGGAAGCGATCCCGGCCCCTTACAACCATTCGAATATCGACTCGGATGAGGTGCTCTATTATGTAGACGGCGACTTCATGAGCCGCAAGGGTATCGACAAGGGCTATATTTCTTTGCATCCCGCAGGAATCCCACATGGCCCACACCCGGGGACTTACGAGGCCAGTATTGGTAAAAAGGGAACGGAGGAACTCGCGGTGATGGTAGATACCTTCAAGCCGCTTATGGTCACTCAGACCGCACTCGACCTGGACGACGGGAAGTATTACAAATCCTGGCTGGAGTAGTTGGAATCGCCGCCTTAGCGAACTTCCTTCCGCTTATGTAATATCCGATGCGCCAAACCAGCTGCAAGGGCTGCGGTTTGGTTATCCCGGTCATAAGTGGGATTTAATTCTGCAAGATCCGCACCCAATAGTTTTCCGCTTGCAAGCACCCGATCCAGAAAGGGATATACTTCAATAGGGGAGAAGCCCAGTGGAGAAGCCGCACTGACGCCCGGGGCAAAGGCCGAAGCGAATCCGTCGAGATCAATGGTCAGATACAGGTAATCCTGGTTGGCAAGAAATTCCTCAAAACGGGGCAGGGAATCTTCCAGGGCATCTCTATAAACCATCAGGACATCGAGTTCACGTGCCCGGTTCAGGAGTTCCGGAATATTGGCATCCTCGCGTACCCCGATACAGGCGTAATCAAAGGCTCGTTGTTTTGCCTTGCAATCCTGGGAGATCTGGTAAAAGGGAGATCCGGAATGCGCCGCATCCCCCGGCAAGCGCAAATCCAGATGCGCATCGAAGTTGATGATACCCAGCTTTTGATCTGGTGAGATTGCACTGCTCAATCCTGTGTAATGCGCATATGCGATATCGTGACCCCCTCCTACGGCCAGGGAAAAGTTCCCGGCTTTTATGTTTTCCATAACGATTTTGGAGAAGCCGGCCTGTAGGCCTGAAAGGTCGTCTCCCTGATGCGTCAGATCCCCTAGATCAATTAGTTGCTGACTTCCCAGGTGCCAGGGCAGTTTAGCCAGCGCGCTACGAAAGGCCTCAGGGCCCTGCGCTGCCCCAACCCTCCCGGAATTTCGGGCTACGCCCAGGTCGCTGGCATACCCAAGGATAAACGCTGATTTGGCTTTAGAGGCTGCTGAGTCGCTACCCGGTCCGGTAGGGTCACTACCCAATCGGCTGGTCTCCCCCTCGAGGGCCAAACAGTGCACATTTTCATGCAGATACTCCTTTGACGAAGAGCTGCGCCCATGCCACAGGTCGGGATTAGGAGGAAGGTATTGAAAGCTCACAGCACTTTGGTATTATGCGTTACTGATTAGTTTTTGCGTTACTCATCAATTCTATGGGTTGCTTATTGAAACTAAAATAAGTCGTCCAGTAAGGAATCGTCTACCATTTCCGGGATGCAAACAGCAAGGCCCGGGGTACGATCCATTTCGCGTTTGATGGCAAAGATAGCTTCTTGATTTCGCGCCCAACTTCTGCGGGCAATCCCGTTATTTACATCGTAAAACAGCATTTGGGTCAGGCGTCTTTCGGCTTCTGCACTACCGTCGAGCACCAGGCCAAATCCCCCATTGATAACTTCTCCCCAGCCGACTCCGCCACCATTGTGCAGGGAAACCCAGGTAGCTCCGCGGAAACTGTCTCCGATAACGTTATGCACGGCCATATCGGCAGTAAACTGACTCCCGTCGTAAATATTGCTGGTCTCCCGGAAAGGACTGTCTGTACCGCTTACATCGTGGTGGTCCCTTCCCAGAATAACCGGGGCCGAAATTCGTCCTGCTGCGATCGCTTCATTGAAAGCTCGTGCAATCTCCATTCGCCCTTGCGCGTCGGCATAGAGGATGCGGGCCTGTGAGCCCACCACCAATTGATTCTCTTCGGCCTGTTGAATCCATTGGATATTATCCTGTAATTGGCCGCGGATTTCCGCCGGGGCCTCCTCCCGTTGTCGCTCCATTACTTCCAGCGCCAACTGATCGGTCAGGCTGAGGTCTTTGGGGTCGCCGGAGGAACATACCCAACGGAACGGTCCGAAACCATAATCAAAACAAAGCGGCCCCAGGATGTCTTGCACGTAGGAAGGATAAATAAAAGATTTTCCATCGGCCGAAAGCAGCTTCGCGCCGGCCCGGGAAGCTTCGAGCAGGAACGCATTGCCGTAATCAAAGAAGTAGGTGCCTTTGGCTGTATGCCGGGCAATGGCATTTACCTGTCTGACCAGGGAAGCCTGCACCTCCTTTTTAAAGCTTTCGGGATCTTCGGCCATCATAGTATTGGCCGCTTCAAAACTCAGGCCGACGGGGTAGTAACCCCCTGCCCATGGATTGTGCAGGGAGGTCTGATCACTGCCCAGGCTTACGTAGATGTCTTCATCGGCAAAGCGCTCCCAAACCTCCACGATATTCCCCAGATAAGCCAGGGAAACAACTTCCTTTTCAGCCATGGCCTCCCGGGTGCGAATAACGAGCTGCTTCAGATCTTCGTAAAGTTCATCTACCCATCCTTGTTCGTGTCTTTTGTGGGCTGCAGCGGGATTGACTTCTGCGCATACCGTGATGCATCCGGCAATGTTCCCGGCTTTTGGCTGCGCTCCGCTCATTCCCCCCAGGCCTGCAGTCAGAAACAGCTTTCCGCTAAAATCTTCCTCCCCGGGCAGGCACCTGCGAAACCCATTGAGTACGGTTATAGTCGTCCCGTGAACAATGCCCTGCGGGCCAATATACATATAGGATCCTGCCGTCATCTGCCCATACTGGGTTACCCCGAGGGCGTTGAAGCGCTCCCAGTCATCGGGCTGCGAATAATTGGGGATCATCATCCCATTGGTCACTACCACCCGCGGCGCCTGAGGCGAGGAAGGGAATAATCCCATGGGGTGTCCTGAAAACATATGCAGCGTTTGCTGCTCCGTCATTTCAGCGAGGTATTTTAGGGTCAGCAGGTACTGGGCCCAATTCTGAAAGACCGCCCCATTCCCGCCATAGGTGATCAATTCTTCGGGATGTTGGGCCACCGCCGGATCCAGGTTATTCTGGATCATCAGCATAATAGCCGCTGCCGCAGCACACCTGGCGGGGTATTCCGTTATTGGCCGGGCGTACATGGGATAATCGGGCATAAACCGATACATATAGATGCGACCATATTGGTCGAATTCTTCCTTGAATTCCCGGGCGAGTTCGGCGTGCCAGGACTTCGGAAAATAGCGCAGCGCATTGCGTAACGCCAATTTCTTGTCGGGGGTATCCAGAATATCTTTTCGCCGAGGGGCATGGCTTACATCCGGATTCCGCTTTTTGGCAGGGGGAAGTGTTGCGGGAATTCCCTCCAGGATTTTCTTTTGAAATTCGGTATGATTTTTAGTCTCTTGCATGGCGGCATTGATTTAGCCGGTTATTCATTCGGGTACTTTCTGTTTCCCTGGGTGCATCACAAAACTTGCTCACCGGCAATCCAAATCTTCGAAGGTCGAAGTTGCCCCTGACAATACAGGATTTCCCGGTAGTCTGCGGTTGGAAAGGCAATAAAATCGGCACGTTTTCCGGTATCGAGAATTCCGCGATCTTCCAATCCGAGTGCTGCGGCAGCCCGGAAGGTAATTCCAGCCAAAACTTCTGCATTGCTCAGTTTTTCAAAGGTGCCCAGGATTGCGGCCTGGGTAAGCAAATCCCCCATGGGGGCAGAACCGGGATTGTAGTCGCTGGCTATGGCCAGGGAAGCGCCTGCATCTAACAGCTGCCGGGCAGGGGTAAAGGCACAACCCAAGCCCAGGCTGGCTCCGGGTAGCGCAACCGGAATGGTATCGCTTTTGGCAAACAATTCAATTTCGCGAGGCCCGCTTGCCTCCAGGTGGTCGGCACTTTTGGCTCCGCAGGCAATGGCAACTTCGCTACCGCCGGTGGAAAACTGATCGGCATGGACTGTAAGGTCAAAACCCATTTCCGCTGCTTTTTCGAGGTACGGTCGAATTTCCTCCGGGCTAAAGGCAGTTTCTTCTACGAAGGCATCGACGCGGGTGGCCAGGTTTTTGTCCCGAACTACGGGGAGTAGTTCTGTTGCGATCCAATCCAGATACGCCGTCTTGCTACCCGAAAAATCCCGGGGCGCCATATGGGCTGCCAGGCAGGTGGCAACCAGGTCCTGGGGCACTTCTTCAGCAGCCCCGTCAATGGCCTGAAGCATTTTTAGTTCTTCCTCCGGATTCAGGCCATAACCACTTTTGACCTCCAGGGTGGTGATTCCCATCGTTGCAAAATGCCGGCATCGGGAAACCAATGATTCCCTGAGCACATCGAGGCTGGCTTTTCTGGTCTGGGTTACGGTATCCCAAATCCCGCCGCCTGCCGCTGCGATCTCCAGATAGGATTGCCCGCCATTGCGCATGGCGTAATCCCGGGCGCGGCTCCCGGCAAAACAACTGTGGGTGTGCCCGTCGATCATTCCGGGGAGGACTACTAATTCTCCTGTTGTTGTAATTTTTTCGGCTTGCTTTCCAGCCTCCGTATTAAGAAGATCCGCATAAGGGCCAACGTCCAGGATCCGATCTCCCTGGACCAGCAAGCCCCCATCCTCAATGATGGGGATTGAGCTGTCCTTAAGTGCTCCCCTTGTTGGCAGCTGCGACATGGGTAGCAATTGAGTAAAAGGACCGAGAAGCTGGATTTTTGATTTCATAAGTCTACCTAGAGGCTTTCAAAGAGGTTCTCAAATTGGGTTTTCAGGCCCACTTTCTTCTTTTTGGATACCGAGTCGAGCATCCCGATCAATGCCCCGGAACGAAGCAATTCCAGTCCTTTCTCGATGTCATCGGCAAAAACGCGATCCTCTTTAGCGAAGGACACGTGTTCCCGCACCAGATTGTGGACTTTTTCGAGGAACCAGCCCGATTTCAGCGGCTTTCGAAATTCAAAGGCCTGGGCTGCTGTGAGGAGTTCGATTGCCAGGATCTTTTCGACATTTTCCAGTACTTGCAGGGCCTTGCGCCCGCTTATCGAGCCCATGCTCACATGATCTTCCTGTCCCATGGAAGTGGGAATACTATCGGCACTGGCCGGAAAACAAAGGCCCTTGTTTTCGCTTGCCAGGGCAGCAGAGGTATATTGCAGGATCATATAACCGGAATTGAGTCCGGTATCCTGCATCAGCAATTTGGGCAGGTCGGTTTGATTCCCCTCCAGGGCAAGGTAGATCCTGCGGTCGCTGATATTACCCACTTCACTGGCTGCCAGGCAGGCGTAATCCAATGCCATGGCCAGGGGCTGACCGTGAAAGTTACCCCCGCTAACCGCCTCCCCATCTTCGAGGATTATGGGGTTGTCGGTCACGGAATTCAGTTCAATTTCCACCAATTCCTTAAGATGGAGCCATGCATTTCGGGAGGCGCCATGGACCTGAGGAATGCAACGCAGGGAGTAAGGGTCCTGTACCCGTTCGCAATCGATATGCTCTTCCAGGATTTCTGATCCTTTAAGCAGGTTTCGCATGCGTTCGGCAACGTGCTGGGTTCCCGAATAGGGGCGCAATTGATGCAGGCCCTGGTGGAAAGGTTTTACCGAACCCTGTAAGCCTTCGATCATCATTGCCCCGATAACATCGGCCTGGTTCAAGCAGCGTTGCATCTTTTCCACAACCAAAACTGCATGGGCTGCGATGAATTGGGTGCCATTGATCAGCGCCAACCCTTCTTTGGGTCCGAGGGCCAACGGTTCCAGTCCAAGCGGCTCCATAATGGTGGCGGTGGGGATAATTTTTCCATCCTTCCACACCTTTCCCAGTCCTATCAAAGGCAAAAACAGATGGGCAAGTGGGGCCAGATCCCCAGAGGCTCCCACCGATCCCTGAGCGGGGACCACCGGAGTATATCCCGACTCCAGGTGCCAGAGGATTCGATCCAGGGTCTTCGGTTGAATCCCGGAATGCCCCTGGGCAAGTGCCTGAACTTTCAACACCAGCATCAGCCGGCTGAGCTCCTCCGAAATGGGGTCGCCAACTCCTACGCTGTGGCTTTTGAGGATGTTGACCTGCAATAAATTGGTTTCACTGGCGGAGATCCTGGTGGTACAAAGCGGACCAAAGCCCGTATTAATTCCATAAACGGCTTCATTTTGAGCCACAATTGCAGCGACGCGTGCGGCGGACTTTTCGATCCTGGAAGCGGCCTTCGCTCCAATGTTGCCCTGAACATTTCCTCGGGATAATCCCAGGGCAATACCTACCGTAAGCCGGTCTTCTCCATATTGGAAAACCGATCGATTTTCAGACATTTTCGTTTGGCTAAAGTTGTCCCGACTAAGGTACGACTAATGCCTCAAGTTGTAAATTTGTAAAAAGCGCAATTATGGTTGAAGAACTCATTCGAAAGCGTCGGTCGATTTTCCCGGCACAATATTCCTCCCAACAAATCCCCGATGACCTCGTTAGGCGAATAGTAGAAGCGGCCCGTTGGGCACCTACCCACCGCAAGACGGAACCCTGGAGATTGAAGGTTCTTACAGCCGATACTCGGGTGGAACTGGGAAAATTTCTCAGTGAAAAATACCTGGCTACGGAAGAGAATCCCAAGAAATTCAAGGCTCAAAAGCTGTTGAATAATCCCGCTAAAGCCGGGGCCATGATTGTAATCTGCATGCAGCGGGATCCTGAGAATCGGGTGCCCGAATGGGAAGAGATTGCGGCTACAGCCATGGCTGTTCAGAATATGTGGCTCGTGGCTACGAATTTAGGAATCGGCGCCTATTGGAGCTCGCCCGGTTTGATAAAATATATGGGGGAATTTCTGGAGCTGGCCGAAGGGGAGCGCTGCCTGGGATTCTTCTATATGGGGTATCCTGAAATTCCAGCGGAAGCCGTAGATCGCAAACCACTGGAAGAGGTGGTTGCATGGTTGTGACGTAGGCCACTGAGGACGTATCAGAATCCCGATGAGCTGAATAGTTCAAAGGCGAACAGCCCTTCCCGGTAACGCCAGGCAATCTGAATAAAAAAGCCAAAGTAGACGATTGCCACTACAAACTTGAGAAAGGTCCCGGTCAGAAAACCGAGAAAGGATCCAAAGGCCGCCTTGACCGCACCTTCCCGGTTGGAATTATTGGTCAACTCCCCGACCAGGGCCCCTACAAAAGGCCAGATTACAATCCCGAAAATACCCAATACCGGGAAAAATATGGCGACTACCAGGCCAATGGTCGTTCCGATCATCCCGGCACGGCTTCCACCAAATTTTTTCGTCCCCATTACCGGGAACCAGTAATCCAGTGCGGTAATGGCCAGGGCAATCACCGCAGTAATAACCAGAAACCACCAATTGTCCGGCACGGAAGGGGTAAGGTAGAGGAGGAGTAACCCCAGCCAACTAATCGGGGGTCCGGGCAAAACAGGTAGAAAACTGCCGAGAATTCCAATGATCACACATAAGAGTCCCAGGACAAGAAGTACAATTTCCATAGCGCATTAGACGTGGAAATTGGGAAAGTGTTACAACTGGAAAGTCAATTCGGGAAGATAATAGCCACAAACTTTCAACTAAATAATTAGTTAAAACTAAAAAATTAGTTATATTGCATGCCTCAACCGGCACTTATGAAGCAATTAACCAAGGCAGAAGAAGAGGTAATGCAAATACTCTGGGAGCTCCAGAAGTCCAATGTCGCGGGCATAATTGAGCAATTACCCGAACCCAAACCCGCTTACAACACGGTCTCGACCATAGTCCGGATCCTGGAAAACAAAGGTTTTGTAGATCATGAGCAACAAGGCAAAGGCTACCAGTATTTCCCGATTGTGGAGAAATCGGCCTACAGCCATAGTTCTCTGGAAAAATTGGTCGACGGTTATTTCCAGGGTTCCTATAAAAGCCTGGTGTCCTTCTTTATGAAAAAGGAAGACCTCAGCCTCAAGGAACTGGAAGCCCTAATGAAAGAACTTAAAGACAAGGAATCATGATTGCATACATACTGGAGACACTATTATTTCAATCCCTGTTTATACTTTTTTACCTGGTAGCCCTGCGGCGGATGACTTTTTTCAGCAGTAATCGGGTCTTTCTTGTAGGTAGCCTGGTCGTGTCCCTGGTCCTGCCGTTAATCGAATTACCGGTTTTCAGGAATTCAAGCTTGCCAGCCCTGGACATGGCCCTAGTCGAGACCAATCTGATTGAGCTGGAGGCCATTGTATTGGGGCCGGGTAGCGCGACCTCTGGGTTCTCCTGGATACTGGCGATCTGGACAGGTGGGGCGGTAATGAGTCTGTTCTGGTTGCTATTTCGCCTGAGTAAGCTTCATGGGTTGTCCCGCGGAAACCGATCCGAAAGCTTCGAAGCCATGCACATTGTCCGGTTGCCCGGGTCGGACCAAGCCTTCTCCTTTTTCCATTGGATTTTCCTCGGGGAATTGTTAGACGCAGCACAGGAAAAACGAATTCTGGAGCACGAACTGGCTCATGCCCGACAGTGGCATAGCCTGGACGTAGTCTTGTTGGAAGCCTTGAGAATCCCTTTTTGGTTTAACCCGATATTATGGATTTACCATCGCTTATTGGACGAGGTCCACGAATTTGCCGCAGACGCCACGGTCGTTTCCGGCAATCCTCCGGAACAATATTACCGGGAACTCCTCGGGCAGGTATTTGGGGTTCCCTCCGGGATCCTGGGGCATACCTTTTTCAAGAAATCACTAATCGTAAAACGCATTAAAATGTTACAGAGAAAATCCACCCGAAAATCCAATATTATTACCTATTTACTGGTCCTTCCACTACTGGGAGCAATGCTTTGGGTAAGCGCTTGTGAGCAGGAGTCAGAACCTGCTGCCATAAGCGATGTTGCCCTGACCGAAGGGGAAAAAGTTGCCGATTATAAGGCGCGAATGATGGAAATACTCAATCAGAACGAAGACCTGACCCCGGAACAACGCCAAGCCATCCTCGATGACTTAGTCGCTGCGATCGAAAAGGCCAGCGGTAGTTCCGGAGATGTGGAATTTCCGGGCGAAAATGCCACCGCTTCGGGTAATACCAAGGACAACCGCGCTATTGTCGAGGTCCCGTTTGCGGTTATTGATGAGGTACCCGTTTTCCCAGGTTGCGAAGATGCAGCGGATCCCAAAGCGTGTTTCAACAAGAAAATGATAGAGCATGTGCGTAAGCATTTCAATTATCCCGAAGAGGCGGAAGCCCAGGGGATTCAGGGTCGCGTTGCTGTCATTTTTACCATTGGGATCGACGGTGGGATTGAAAAAATTGCGACCCGTGGACCACATCCGCTGTTAGAAGAGGAGGTGAGAAGGATTATAGGCCGGCTGCCAAAAATGAAGCCGGGAATACATGAAGGCGGTGCGGTTAAGGTCCCCTTTTCGCTGCCCATTGTATTTAAATTAGATTAGCAGTATTAAAAGATCATTGCTATTAAAAAGAGATTATCGGGATTTTTAGTGTTTTTCCTGCTTGGGGTGGTAACCCAGGTTCGCGCGCAGGAGGTCCGGAACCCGGCTCGGGCCGATAGCCTGTATGCCGTAGGCAATTACAATGCTGCGATACGGGCGTATTCCAAATTGGAGGATCGCCGGGCACAATTGCAAATAGCGCGAGCTTACAATGCCATTGGTTTGGAGCGCAAAGCACGGGAGCAGTACGAGGAGCTGGTTACGCAATACCCCGCCTGGGCACTTTCGCGCTTTGAATTGGCCCGTATGCACTATAAGGACAAGAATTACCTTATAGCTGCCAAACACCTGGACACCTTACTCCAGCAACATCCCGGCCAGTCCGAATTTTTGTTTTACCGGGGACTCATGGATTTCAGCAGGGCAAACCCGGAAGGAGCCATTAAAAACTGGCGGGAGGCCATTGCTCAGGATACCACGCATTTACGGGCCATTATGAGTCTGAGCACCCAGTATATCCGTCAGAATGAGCCGGATTCTGCGCTTCTGTTTACTGAACTCGGTATGCGCACCAATCCCAATCATCCTGTTCTGATAAATCTCAAGGGCCAGGCCTTATACAATCGGGACAGTTTCCGGGAAGCTATTCCGGAATTCTGGCGGCTGATTGCAATGGGAGAGGAAAAGGATCATATCTGGGAGAAGTTGGGGGAGTCCTATATTGTGCTCTCCAGGTTGGATAGCGCACGGATTGCATTCCGTAATCTCGAGACATTTGAAGGGAGTGAAGCCATGGCCTATTACGGTATGGGGCGGACTTTTGAGTTGGAATTTCAGCGGGATAGCGCCCGGATCTATTTCAAAAAAGCGATTGCGGCAAAGGAACCTGCGCTGGCAGCTGAGCACCAGGCATTAGGCCGACTGGAACAAGGCGCTAAGAATTTTGAACTCGCGCTGAAATACTATTTGCTCGTACGGGAGGAAATCGGGCCCAGTTTACGGGTAGATTACCAGATCTGCACCCTGATGGATAAGACCTATGCCGACCGTGAAGTCGTTGCCCGGGCTTATGAGGACTATCTCAATACGTATGGCAAATACGACAACTACTTTACCAATACAGCCCGAAAGCGACTGAGGCAACTCGCAGAGGAGTCTGCCGATAATCCCAAATAAGTCGTAATTTTCCAGCAACATCCAGCTTAAACTGAAATTTCAAATCAGTGGGCTGATTTGGAAATTATTTTGGCGAGGATCAGATTGGTTTTAGGGGTAGTATTGCTGTCAGGATTAAGTTCCTGTCAATGGTTCGCGTCGCGCGAGGCCCGGACCAAAGCTTATGTTGAGGAGGAGATGAAACAAATAGATTTCAATCAGCTCGACCAGTTTCCCCTCTTCGAGATTTGTGATGAAACCGCCTCGAAATTCAGACAACAAGACTGTTTTGAAAGCACCATGCTCATGAATCTATCCCTGATTATGGAGGAAAACGGCGTAACCTTTCAGGGGCCTGCCGGGGACACGCTTTGGTTGGACTTTACCGTAGATCAACAGGGAGTTGTTACCCTGGATTCGACCGCCTTTACCAACGCCACGGCAAATAAGTACCCGGGGATCTATGAGACCATGAGTCGGAGTATGTCGGACCTTCCCCCGCTGGAACCCGCCTTGAAAAGAGGGGTGCCGGTGGCGGCCGAATTTCGGATTCCCCTTGTCTTAAAAGCAAAAGAATAATGGCTACCCTGCAAGGCAAACTTTCGGAACGCATTATCCTCGGGATTGACCCGGGAACCACGATTATGGGATTCGGGATTATCCGGGTCCAGGGAAGTAAAATGGAGTTTATTCAGATGAATGAACTGGTGCTGCGGAAGTATTCCGATCCTTTTACCAAACTCAAGCTCATCTTTGACCGAACCATTGAATTGATCGATACCTATCACCCCGATGAAATTGCTATCGAAGCCCCTTTCTTTGGAAAGAACGTGCAATCGATGTTGAAATTGGGCCGCGCCCAGGGGGTTGCTATGGCTGCCGGACTTTCCCGTCAGGTACCCATTACCGAATACCTGCCCAAGAAAATCAAAATGGCCATTACCGGGAACGGAAATGCGAGTAAGGAGCAGGTGGCTCGTATGCTGCAGACCCTGCTCGGGCTAAAGACCCTGCCCAATAACCTGGACAGCACCGATGGCCTGGCCGCAGCGGTTTGCCATTTCTACAATATGGGCAATCCTACCGGTGGCAAGAAATATACCGGTTGGGAGTCTTTTGTAAAGCAACAGGGAAACCGGGTCAGCGAATAATCGCAACGCATGTCCGGCATCTACCTCCATATCCCTTTCTGTAAACAGGCTTGCCATTACTGCGATTTCCATTTTTCCACCCGTTTAAAACACCTGGAACCGGTGCTCGGTGCCATGCATCAGGAATTAAGGGACCGCAGTGGGGAAGTGCAGGGGGAAGTAGCCACGATTTACTTTGGCGGAGGAACGCCCTCCCTGCTGAAGGCGGATCAGATCGGGGCATTTATTTCTGCAATTCGCAAGCAGTATACGGTGAAAGACAATGCGGAAATTACCCTGGAAGCCAACCCAGACGATCTGGACGAATCGCGAATTCAGGCCTGGAAACAAGTTGGGATCAATCGCCTGAGTCTGGGGATTCAGAGTTTTGAAGAAGAAGAATTACGCTGGATGAATCGCGCCCATAATCAGCAACAGGCCCATAGTGCCCTGGCCCTGATGGCGCAGCACTTCGATAATTATTCCATCGATCTGATCTACGGGATACCTGGCAGCTCGCCCGAACAATGGGAGGCTACCCTGAATACGGCCCTTGGCTATAACCCGCCACACATCTCGGCCTATGCACTAACCGTGGAAGAGAATACCGCTTTGGAGCACATGATCCAAACCGGGAAATCCCCGGATGTTTCGGATACACGGGCGGAGGACGATTTTAAGATCCTGATGCAGCGCCTCGATGAAGCCAGATATCAGCACTATGAGATTTCCAATTTTGCCCGGGATGGCTACTACTCCAAAAACAATAGTTCCTATTGGCTGGGGAAGCCCTACCTCGGGATTGGACCTTCTGCCCACTCCTATGACGGGCGAACGCGCCGATGGAATGTCCGGAATAACATAAAGTATACCCGGGCGCTGGATCAGGGCGAAAGCTACTTCGAAACGGAAACCTTGACCGATCGCGACCGCTACAACGAAGCCGTGATGACGGGGCTGCGAACGCAGTGGGGGGTTTCCTACCATAGGATACGCGAAGAAATCGGGCCGAAATACGAAAACTATTTGAAGATGCAAGCCGAATCGTATATCCGTAAAGGTTGGCTCTTTGAGGATGAGGAAAGGCTATTTACTGCACGGGCTGCAAAATTCCTTGCGGACGGTATTGCGAGCGACCTCTTTATGCTTAATTTGGAATAAAACAAGCAGATGGCCTGGCAACGGATAACAGTAGGGGGTATCGAAGCGGATGTAGATCTTACCGCACCAACAGACCTGAGTCTTCCGGTATCCGATGGGGGTACCACAGCCTGGGAAATTTCACCTGCAACAATTTCACCTTTGCAAATCGGAGAATTTATTGGGAGTGTCCAGGCAGGGGGAAGTGTCAATTTTAACAATGTCCAATTTAACCCACATGCCCACGGTACGCACACGGAATCCTGCGGACACGTCTTACGGGAAATTCGGCCTTTGACCCTTAACCCGCCTCCAGCCCTGCAGTTTGCGCAGTTACTCACGATAAATGAAGGCGCCCTGGATGCAAATGGAGGTATTCCGGCCCATTTTTTCGAAGGTAAAACCCTGGCTCCCGAAATAACTGCGATCATCCTGCGCTTGGTTAGTCCGGAATTGATGCTAATGACGGCTCCGGAGAATTTGGATGCACCGGCCAACTGGTCCGGGAGTAATCCACCCTATTTGACCCCCGCAGCCATGCAGGCACTGGTTGTCCATGGGATTGAACACCTGCTGATTAACCTGCCGTCGGTAGATCCGGAGGAGGATGGTGGCGCGCTCATGGCCCACCGTATTTTTTGGGGGATAGGCGAAGACCGTGAGCCCGGTCCTGACTTTCGCCCGGAAGCTACAATTTCAGAATTGCTGGCGATTCCCGAATCTCTTGAAGATGGAATCTATCTTTTAAATCTGCAGCTGGGACCTATGATTAATGATGCCTGCCCGAGCCGACCCATTGTCTTTCCAGCCAAAGTCCTGAGGTAAAAAGGCTATATTTATACCATGATCGAAGTCTTTATTGGATTGGTATTGGGGGCGCTGCTCACCTATGGGATTTACAGCCTGATCAGTGGTCGTAGCCGACGCAGTAAAACCCAACATCAGTCTACTGTTTTACTCCAGCAGATCCGTTCGGTTTGCAAGTTGATTTCAGTTGAGGGAGACTTTGCGGAAATCTATCGCTTCGAGAATCGCAAGTCCCACTTTGGAAAACTTTTCAGCACCAAGAAAAAAGCCCTGATTGTAATCAATGCCAAGGCCCAGATCGGTTTTGATTTTAAAAAGATCCGCATCCGGGCCGACGATGCCAAGAAGACCATATACCTTCAGGATTTCCCCCAGCCCGAAATCCTTTCCATAGAGCCGGACCTGGAATTCTACGATATCCGAAACGACCTTTTCAATGCCTTTACTCCCGATGATCTCACGACCCTGAACAAGGAGGCCAAGGCCCATATTCGCGAGAAGATTCCTGGGAGCGGCCTGATGGAATCGGCCCGCCGGGAGGCCATGGAAACCCTGTTACTCATGGAAAAGCTGGTGGAGACCATTGGCTGGCGCCTGGATTACAGTGCCCTCGAACTGGATTCGGCCGAGGCGTTGCAGTTGGAACAGGAGCGTAAAGAATTAAAAGAATAATTACAAATGAAATCAATATTCCTAAAAGGAGTCTTTGCCCTGGTTCTGGCCGGAAGCCTTTTCTCCTGTAAAGACAATAAAACCGAAACGACAACTAGTCCCGAAGACGCTACGGCGGAGACTGCAGCACTTACTAATGAAACCGAGCAACAAACACAGGATGCTATGAAAACCTTTGATTCGAATTTCGCCCACGTCGTTTACTTCTGGTTACACAATCCAGACAAGGAAGACGATCGCCAGGCCTTTGAAGCCGCCCTCACAAAATTCCTTTCCCGATCGGGTTACGCCAAGACCCATTTTATCGGGACGCCCCCTGTAGCCACCCGCGGGGTAGTAGATGGCAGTTTTACCTACAACCTGATTGTAACCTTTGAATCGGCCGAAGCCCAACAGGCCTACCAGGACGATCAGCCGCATTTGGATTTTATTGAAGAGGCCCAGCACCTTTGGGAGAAGGTGGTGGTTTACGATGCCATGGGGATCGATAAGTAAAAGGAAAAATCATGCATATCGAAGAACTGCGGGAATACTGTCTTTCCAAACCGGGGGTAACCGAAGGTTTCCCATTTGGTGCCGATGCGCTGGTCTTTAAGGTTATGGGAAAGATGTTTGCCGTTTCCGGCCTGGACCGTATCCCTCCTCAAATAAATTTGAAATCCGATCCGGAGAAAGCCCTGGCCCTAAGGGAAGAATACGACGGACGAATCCTTCCGGGCTGGCATATGAACAAGGTGCACTGGAATACCGTTCACATTACCGAGTTACCCGCCAAACTCGTCATTGAGCTGGTAGATGATTCATATAATCTGGTGGTCGCTTCCCTCACGAAGAAGCTAAAGGCCGAATTGGAACAACTCAGCTAATAGGCCGGAAAAATTCTTAAAATCTACCCCTTTCTATTTTTGCAAAAAAATCCCCGTGGGCTTGCATGAGGGCTTCGGCTTGTTCTTTCTTGTGCCGGTAAACCGCTTCCTCCTCCGAAATTTCCCCGTAGACTTTTTCATTGAGCTGCCTGTCGGTATCCGCGATGTGGAAACGCTGATCTACTTTCTGCTTGACCCAGGATTCCACGGAATCTTCTGCATCCTGTAATTTTAAATCATAAGGTCCCTTAGGCGACATCAACTTTACCAGGATGGGGGAGGTTTCTATGGCCAGAAACAGGAGGAATATAAAAAAGGAAGGGAACCAGGGAAGTTTACCCAGGGCGTCGATCCGCGCCATTAGCCCATCGAATCCATCGATTACCGGCTGGCTCGTGTCCACGGCTTCTGCATATCCCGCTTCCAGGGCAAGGATTTCATCTTCTATGACCGCGATCTGTTCCCGACTACTGGATTTAAGATCCTGTAGTTCTGCTAGGGCGGCATCGTGCTTTTCGCGCTTTTCGGCATAAACCGGTCCCTTGCCCAAGAGTCCGGTTCCGGCACGTCCTTCTGCTTCGGCGATGTAGGTTTCATATAAAGCGTCAGTGGCGGCTTCTTTGGAGGCTACTTCGTCTTTTATCGCAGCAATTTCGGCTTGTTTTTCGGCTATGGCCGGAGCGTATTGAAGGGCCAGTTGCTCCTGGTTATCCAGGGTCATCTGGTTTTTTTCCTCCAGCAGGACCTGATCAATTTCCTTCTGGAAAATTTTAAGTTCCAGGGGTTTGGAAATGACCACGGCAATAATCAGGGCAAGCACTATACGAGGGCCGGCCTGGAGGAGTTCCTTCCAGAAACTATCCCGTTTGCGCATCGTAGAAACGATGTAGCGGTCGAGATTAAAAATCAGCAGTCCCCAAATGAGCCCAAAGCCTACGGCGGCCCATACATTGTCAAAGACAGTGTAGAGGGCATAGGCCGAGGCCAGGAAGGCCATAACTGCAGTAAAAAAGACGGTGGCGCCGATTCCGGCGTATTTGTTGTTTTCTCCTTCGGAGCACTCTTCAAGGATGGTACGGTCTGCTCCTGAGCAGAGAATAAAAAAGCGACGTAGCATGTGTTCTCGGTTTGGTGTATTCATTAGAACGCGACCTGCCGGGAAATGTTACGCCGCTTTTAACTTTTAACGTAAACTTTGGAGGTTAATTCGACAGCTTGACCACGGTACTTCCGTCATTTTTGGTCTGAATACTTACGCTGCTGGCTTTCCCATCTTCCATAATTCGAATGGCATCTTTTTTATTCAGGGCTTTTCCATTAAAGTAAAAGGTGGTGTTTTCCATACCCGAAGCCTTCAGTTTAGCCAGGATTTCCTCCATAGTTGGTGGCGGAGGTGGCGGCGGAGGTAGCTTGGGGGAAGGCGCGCTGCCACTAACTGCCCCTGGGGCTGGCGGTGGAGGCGGGGGAGGCGTAGCCATTTTGGTTGCCTGGGGAGAAGGTGTCGGTGTGGGCGGTGGAGGCGGGGGATCAGGGAAATCAGGAAAAGGCTCAGCATCCGCACGCTGCTTCTCGCTCATTTTGTTATAGATGTACATCATGCGCTCCACTTCCTTCATATACACTTGCACCTTTCCCTTGGCGATCATGGCATTATACTTCTTAGCCAAACCGTTGTAGATTTTCATTTCCTCCCGGGTAGCGCTTTCCTGCTGGACCGCAATGGGTTCCTCCTCTTCCAGGACAAGGCGGTTGGCTCGCATTAGTACTCCGGCAGATTCAGTAGCCACCTGGTCTGAATATTCTTGGACAGGCATGCGATAGGTGTCCGCATTAATCTGTATCTGATCAATCCCTGCCGCTTGAAAGGCCGATCCAATACGCTGCGTGGCAGCGGCCGTAATTTCATGTGGGGCCGTAATAAGCACGGAGGCAGCTTCTCCAGCGGTTTCCTTTACCAATTTGGCTGCCGCTTCTGGCGTATAATCCGACCCGTTCCATCGCAGTGCATCCGGACTCAGGTATTCCAGACTAATCGATTCATCCGGTACAGGTTGATACGTAATTTTTCTACTGCTGAAACTCAGGACGGTCAACGCGATAATCGGAGTGAGCAACAACAAGGCCAGTTTATTGCGGCGTTTTGAGGTGTTTGTCTTCATGATCTGAATTCGTTTTTTGATTGATGAATAATGAATGGCATGTGATAATGCCGGCTGATTACTGTTTTGCGCAAAAGCCAGTAAGGCGTGCTGGTATTCGAGTGCCGAGTAGCCTTTTGCTATTACTTTTCGATCTGCGAGGAATTCGTGATTGAGTCGAATTGCCCTGCAATAAGCCCACACCAGGGGATGGAACCAAAAGATCAGGCGCAGGAATTCGGCCAGGAGCACATCCAGGCTGTGTTTCTCGTCTATGTGGGTTTGTTCGTGTTGCAGGACGGATTCCGGAATATTTTTATCCGCGTAGGCCTGCTGTCCGAGGAAGAGGAAGCGAAGGAAAGTGTGCGGTGGCTCAGGTTGCTCCAACAAGACCTTGGTGTGAGTGGTCTCCCGTAAGCGCTTGTTGCCATATATTTTATGCAGGAGGAAGGACAGATTCCAGATAAAGTAAGCCCCGAAAATCAACAACCCAATAAAGTAAAAGGCTTCCCAGAAATCCGGATTTAAGAGGTATTCGTTGGTGAGGATCTTTCCATTCTCCCCCGGAGAAGTTGTAAGCAGGGCATCGCCTATTTCAGGATCCGGAAGTGCACCAACCAGGGATTCGGAATCCGGAGCCAGTGCAATAACAGTTTCGCCCAGGATTAGCAGGGGTATTCCCAGGCCAGCCAGTAAACTGCCCAGCAGGTAAAATCGCTTAAAGACATGGTTGCTTTGCCTTTCCAGTACCAGGCGATAAAACAGGAAAAAGATGAGCAGGCAGGCGCTGGATTTAATCAGGTACTCAATCATTTCTTATCGATTTCTGCCTCAATCAGGCGTTTGAGATCTTCTAGCTGCTCTTTGGTCAAATCCGTTTCCCGCGTAAAGTAAGAAGCAAACTGGGCCTTACTGTTGTTGAAGAAATTGGCAATTAGTTTATTGAAGTGTCCGGAAAAATATTCCTTTTTGCTTACCGTGGCCGAATACTCCCGGGCACGACCTCGGGAAGTGAAAGCCACATAGCCCTTTTCCTGCATACGTTTGAGCAGGGTTGCCACGGTGGTCTGGGCAGGACGCGGCTCGGGATGGGCTTCTACCAAATCCTTCAATAAAACCGGTTGGTTCTCCCAAAGCAGTTGCATGAGGGCTTCTTCTGCAGCGGATAATTTCATGAGCAAGGCTTTTTATACGGATATGCTAAATCCTTTCTACAAACATAGAATAAATCTTTAATTCTACAAATGTAGTTTAGTTAAAGTTTTGCCATTTAGCTGGTATGCTGCCCGTTTATCTGCAGAATCCAGGGCTACTTATTCCCCCTGGCTAAGCGCGGTAAAGTGCTGATAGAAATGTGGAATCGTTTCAATCCCCTTGAAGTAATTCCAAATGCCAAAATGCTCATTAGGGGAGTGGATAGCGTCGCTGTCCAGGCCAAATCCCATTAGAATCGTCTTGCTGCCCAATTCTTTTTCGAAGAGGGCTACAATTGGGATACTTCCTCCACCCCGCTGGGGCACAGGCGCTTTGCCAAAGGTGGTTTCATAGGCCTTGTGAGCGGCCTGATACCCGATGTGGTCCATTGGAGTTACATAAGCCTGCCCGCCGTGATGGGGGCGAACCGCTACGCTTACCCCCTCTGGCGCTATGGCTTCGAAGTGCTTCTGGAATAATTCGGTAATCTCTTCCCAATCCTGATCCGGTACCAGACGCATGGAAAGTTTAGCATGGGCTTGAGAAGGGATCACTGTTTTAGCGCCTTCCCCGATATAGCCACCCCAAATTCCATTTACATCGAGGGTGGGGCGGATGGCATTGCGTTCATGGGTGGCATAGCCAGCTTCCCCCATAACGTCAGGGATATCCAGCGCATCCTTATATTCCTGCAGATCAAACGGAGCAGCGGCCAGCAGTTGACGTTCTTCCTTGGAAACCTCCTGGACTTTATCATAAAATCCGGGGATGGTAATCCGGCGATTCTCATCGTGTAAGGAGGCGATCATTTGTGCCAGAACATTGATAGGATTGGCGACGGCTCCGCCATACAATCCGGAATGCAGGTCCCGATTCGGACCGGTAACGGTAACTTCCACATAACTTAGGCCCCGCAATCCTGTAGTAATTGAGGGAGCATTCCTCCCGATCATCCCGGTATCTGAAATCAGGATAATGTCATTGGCCAGTTTCTCCCGGTTCTCACGTACAAAAGTCCCGAGGCTTTTGCTGCCCACTTCCTCTTCCCCTTCGATCATAAACTTCACATTGCAGGGTAAGGCGCCCTCGCTAACCATATATTCCAGCGCCTTAACGTGCATGTAGAATTGGCCTTTGTCGTCGCAAGCCCCACGAGCGTAAATTGCGCCTTCGGGATGTAGTTTCGTTTCCTTGATTACCGGTTCAAACGGTGGGGAATTCCAGAGGTCCAGCGGATCGGGCGGCTGCACATCGTAATGCCCATAGACCAGTACAGTAGGAAGATCCGGATTTACATTCTTCTCACCATATACGATAGGATAGCCCGAGGTTTCACAAATTTCCACGTGCTCACAACCTGCATTGCGCAGGGATTCGGCAACGGTTGCGGCGCAGCGGTGGACATCTTTAGCGTAATTGGAATCCGCACTGACGGACGGAATGCGCAGGAGATCGAGCAATTCGTCCAGAAAGCGTTGCTTGTGTTTTTCAATATAGGAGGAAATAGAAGTCATTTATGTATGCAATTTCGTTTTGGTGAACCTGCGGCAGGAAAAGTTCTTTGCCGGAGGGATAAATTTAAGAAAGCGCCAGAGGAATAAAAAGTGTATATTTGCCTCCCAATCGCAGGCGTGGTGGAATTGGTAGACACGCTAGATTTAGGATCTAGTGCCGCGAGGTGTGTGGGTTCGAGTCCCTCCGCCTGCACGAAAAAAGCCGACTTTTAACAGTCGGCTTTTTTTATTGCTCGATTCGGATCGAAAAGTTATCTATATAGATCTCGACATCGCCGGCTATGGGATTGGCCGTAGCCCCGATTTGAACACGTTCATAAAAAGCGGGGTCTGCCAGCTCAAAGGCGATGCCTTCCTGGGCGAATACCTCTCGGAAAACGGCTGCGCTGGGCAGATTCATTGCACTTTCATTAATTACTTCGACCCCTTCGATCCTCAGGATGTTCTGACCGGTATCATCAGGGGCAAGCGTCATTTCCCAAACGACGTTTACCCACTCATTTCTCGGAAAAGGAACAGCAGATTGCACGAGTGTGGTACCGGAGATCTTACCGCGCTCTATAGCCAGGTAGTCATTGTCTCCGGTCATCATAAGCCGCACTCCCGGGCATTGGTTTTCCGCACCGAAGTTATCGCCCACTTCCGGGTCCCAGCACGAACAACATTCCAGGTCAATCAACAGTAAATTCGTCAGGGGCTGGGTACCTGGGATAAAGAAATCTGCCGCAATGCTTACCCGACTACCCGGGGCAATGTTCAAGCCGTTTTTTTCAATATCCATTTTGGAAAGCAAGGCGTCCGATTGCCGAGCCAGGATCCTTAGGGAGGAAGCGCCCAAACTCGACCGGGCAGTACTTACCGAAATCTCATTCACGGCACCACTTGGATTCGTCTGTTGTAATGTGGACCATCTGGATTGATCGGTAGGAAAGAGTTCGTCCAACTCCCCGGAGACCGTTTCAAAATCGTCCTCAAAAATGAAAGTGTCTGGCATTACCTCCTCGCGCGGACTATCTTCTGAAGAACAGCTCAGGAAGAGTAGCGGTGTTATTAAAAGTAGCTGGAAAGGATGAAATTTCATATCCTGAAAACGCCAGAAGCTCGTTCGATGTTGCCTAGCCAAAGAATAAATCGTGCAAGTAACGGCCAGGGGAAAAGGTAAATCCACCTGCGATTATTATCGCACCAAAATAAAGGAGGACCATTTTCCTGCTATGCGATTTGACGTTACCTTTTTTAATAGCCCAATATGCCGTCGGCACGGTATATATGGTAAGAAAACTAAAGCTATGAATCCAGCCAAAGTGATTCAAAAATCTGGGCCCCACATCGGCTGGCATAAAAAGTGTTATTGTCGCGGTTATTAGCATAAGGATCATGTAAACCCTCCCGAAAGATCTATGGATACCCGTACCTTTCTTTAGCATTAGGAGCATTGTGCCAATTAAAAAACACGGTATTACGGTGGCCAGGTGTAGGTACATCAGGGTGTAATAATCCATCGCAAGTTTTTTTGAATTTTGAATATAAACAAAAAGCTCCCGGATTTAACGGGAGCTTTTTTCAAATTAATTACAGGATGTTCCCTGTTTTTGGATCGTGAACTTTATTCCTCTTCTGTTCCGGAGGCGTCACCGGCATTGTAATCTCCGGCATTGACCACGGTCCACTCTGAGAAGGGTTTAAAGTACTTCTTAATGGCTGCGTTGACATCGGCAACAGTCAGGGCGCTTACCTTAGCCTCCATTTCCTTTTGATAGGACATGTCCCGACTGTAGTAGATGTTGTTGTTAATGACGGACGCCAGCTCATTGTCTTTGGCTCGGCTCACATTCTGCCCCTGGATCCAACCATTTACGGCATTGGTGAGTTCCTCCTCGGTAATCCCCCCATCAATAAAGCGCTGGGTTTCTTCTGTAAATCCGAGCTGGACCTTATCCAGGTTCATTGGATTGTAGATGGCATAAACGAAAAGGGATGAATTTTGGTCGTCCTTGTCACTATCTGCATTAAGACTTGCACCGGCTCCATAACTGACCCCGTCTTTCTGACGCAGGCGCTCAGCAACACGAGAATTCAAAAAGCCTCCTCCGAAAACAGTGGCAGCGATTTGTAATGCCGGATAATCCTTATCGTCCTGACTCATTTTTACCCCAAGAACGCCAAAGGTGATCGCATTCTTTTTATCCGGGGTAATGATGTTTTCATTGGCGACGTTATTCGCATGAAACGGCGATTTAATTTCCGCATAGTCCTCAGCGTCATCAAATCCGGCGAATTCCTTTTGAAGGTACGCCTTAACCTCTTCTGATTCGAAGGTTCCGATCCCGATGGTGATTGATTTCCCCAAGCCATAGAAGTCGTTGTAGAATTGCTTCAGATCATCTATGGTTACTGCCTTGATGGCCTCCATTTCTTCCTCCAGAGACATCGCATAATTCGGATGTCCTTTGGGATAATGGTTGTTAATTTCCGAAAGGCGACGCCCGGCTACAGATTGCGGCTCTGTCTTATTGAGTTCCAGGGCAGCGATTCGTTCGGTCTTGAGTTTTTCAAGCTCTGCCGGATCAAAGGCCGGATTCTTAATCATATCCGTCATCAGCTCCACGGTAGGCATCAGGTTTTCCTTTGTGGAAGAGATATAGGCATAAACGTTTCCGTTGCGACCAGTAAGGAAAATCGAAGATTTCAATGCGCTGAGCTCATCTTCGATCTGTTGTCTGCTGCGTGACGTTGTTCCTTTATTCAGCATCTGCGCGGTGAATCCGGGAATCACCCCTTTGTTCATCAGGGAATTTACATCCCCGTTACGCATACTGAAATTAAGGTTCACGGCATTGGCCCGATTTTGCTTTTCGATGAAGCCATATTGGATCCCGTTGTCTAATTGACCCTGATCCAGACGCTGCTGGATATTGTCATAGCTAACGTCAAAGGCTTCTCCCGTACCCATGTCCTCTTTGCCTTTGTAGGAGGTAACGAGTTCTTCCAGACCCTGGGTGTGAGGAATCTCAACACGTACAGGATTCTCGGTAGGCATGAATCTTCCGATGGTGCGGTTAGACGGGATGAAGTACTTGGCAGCCACTTTGTTGACATGCTCCAGGGTTGCCTCAGCTACCCGGTCCCGGGTAATGAAGGCGAGCCTCCAATCGCCAGCTCCGATATATTCACTCATATTGAGTCCGAGGAAGGAGGAATTGCGCATCATCTGATCTGTAGACTTGGCCAGGTTGGCCTGGGCGCGTTTCAACTCTTCTTCGGTAATCGGATTGTCTTTAAGACCATCAAGGGTTTCCTTCAGGATGCGTTCCACTTCATCGGCATCTTTATCGGAAGGTACCTCCGCATTGATGAATATAAAGCCGGGTTCCTTGAGGAAAGGGGAGAAGGACCAAACGGAAGAAGCCTTTTGGGATTCTACCAGCGCCTTGTACAGGCGTCCGGAAGGCTCATCGGTGAGTACTTCTTCCACAATCGCCATAGCGGCGTAATCCGGATGCGACCCAGCAGGGCCGTGATAGAGGGAAGCAACGAGTTGAATGTCGCCTACACGGCTAACGGTTACGCGTTTCTCACCGTCCTGAGCAGGCTCTTCGGTATAGGAATCCCGGATGGGCATGTCCGGCGCCTTCAACGGGCCGAATTTCTCCACCACTTTTTCCATCATGGCTTCGTTCTCGAATTTTCCGGTAATCATTAATACCGCGTTATCCGGACGATAAAATTTACGGTAGAATTCCTTGAGGTTCTCAATCGGAACCCTTTCGATATCCGATCGGTTACCAATGGTGGAATTCCCATAGTTGTGCCAGAGGTAGGCCGCGTCGGTTACCTTTTGGATCAGCACACGGAACGGGCTGTTTTCTCCGCTTTCGAATTCATTGCGCACCACGGTAAACTCGGATTCCAGGTCTTCCTGGGCGATGAAGGAATTCATCATCCGGTCGGATTCCAGATCCAGGGCCCAGTCGAGGTTCTCTTCGGTGGCATTAAACGTTTCAAAATAATTGGTGCGGTCGTAATAGGTGGTTCCGTTCGGACGGGCACCATGAGAACTCAGCTCTTTTGGAATGTCCGGGTGGTTTGGGGTTCCTTTAAAAACCAGGTGCTCCAACAGGTGCGCCATCCCCTTTTCTCCATATCCTTCATGGCGGGACCCTACCAGGTAGGTGATGTTGACCGTAATGGTCTGGGAGGAATTGTCGGGGAACAACAATACCTTAAGGCCATTGTCTAGTTGATACTCCGTGATTCCCTCCACGGAGGCAGTTTGCTTATACTGGGCCTGCAGGCTTATTGCGGCCAGAAAGCAGAGTGCAAAAAAGAATTTTAACTTCATTGTTAGTGTATTGAATTTAGCAAGGTAAAATGTAAGGATTTACATCGATTTAACCCAAATCCCAGGCGTTGAATTCAGGCTAAAAAGCAGGATTTAGTAAAGATTTAATATTCCGCTGCCACTCTTTGTGAAATGACTCGAAATATTACGCAGTCAGCCAAAAAAATTAGTACATTTGTCGCCGCTTTGGTAAGCAATACCAAAAGCTGCAGATGTGGTGGAATTGGTAGACACGCTAGTTTCAGGTACTAGTGCCGCAAGGCGTGAAGGTTCGAGTCCTTTCATCTGCACTTAAGGAAACCCATCCCGCCGGATGGGTTTTTTATTTTAAGGCGGTCTCAGGGTCGTACTTCTGAAAATGACAGGGAACAAAAAGGATATCAAAGAGGCAGCTGCCTTCATTCGCGCGGGGAAGCTTGTGGCATTTCCTACCGAGACGGTATATGGATTAGGAGCCAATGCCCTGGATCCTTTGGCCGTGGCAAAGATCTATGAACTTAAAGAACGCCCGTCTTTTGATCCGCTTATCGTGCATGTCGATAGTATTGCCCGGGCCGAAACCCTGACGACATTCCGAAACAAGATGATGTACACCCTGGCAGAAGCTTTTTGGCCAGGTCCATTGACCTTGGTCGTGCCGAAATCGGATGTTGTGCCCGACATCGTTTCTTCAGGCCTCCCAACGGTAGGGATCCGAATGCCGGACCATCCCATTGCCCTGGAATTGATCCGTGAAGCAGACCGGCCACTAGCTGCCCCCAGTGCCAATAAGTTCGGACGCATTAGCCCGACCCGGGCCTGGCACGTAGACCGCTATCTGCCTGGTGTGGATAAAGTGCTGGATGGCGGGATCACCCGGGTGGGGATAGAATCCACTATCGTGGCCTTACAGGAGGACGGATTCCGTTTGTTGCGTCCCGGGGCCATTACCCGAAACGATTTGTTGCGCCTGGTCCCCGAAGCCCCGGAACTTCCGGGTTCCTCTATTACCGAAGCCCCGGGAATGATGGATTCCCACTATAGCCCGGTCATTCCCTTTATGCTAAGTACGCCGGAATTGATTCAATCTATTGACCCCGAACGCACAGGCTATATTGGTTTGAGCGGCCCTGCGCCTGCACCCTTTAAAGAAGTGCGCCTACTCGCCGAAGATGGGGATCTCAGCAAATATGCAGCCGGCCTTTTTGGAGCGATGCACGACCTGCAACATGCCGGTCTGGAACTGATTATTGCGGAGCCCGTTCCGAAAGAAGGAATCGGAGTAGCTATTATGGATCGATTGCTGAAAGCGTCCTTTGGTCACAGCTCGCCGTTTGGCAAATAAAAACCCCCTGCGATTCAGCAGAGGGTTAAGTTTCGTTTTTCGTTTGGCCTTTAAAAAACTCCAAGAGCCGCCAGGATCATACAGACAACCACTGCGCCCAATACGACGATAAGTGTACCGACCATAATTCTCAGAAATCCATTCAGGACACGTGTGCCGGCGGAGATATTATTTTCCATAATCCTATAGTGTTTACTCCCAATATACTAAAATTGAGGGCAATGCCTTTTTGCTATTCGATCAAAATGAGGTTTTTACGGATGCGTGGGAAGAATATTCGGTAAACGGTAAATAAGCATAAAAGAAAACCCCGGTCTTAACGACCAGGGTTTTCTGTTTACCTCAGCATGTAAATATTCCTATTTACGATGCTTCACTATTTGCGAATAACCGGGATGGTATACGATTGCGCACCATCCGTTACAATCAGGTAATAGATTCCTTCCTGACTGTTTTGTAATGCTGGCAGTTTAAGCTCAGCGGCATCGGAAGCCGTAGCATTCTCGATAACCCCAGAGGCGATTAACTGGCCTGCAGGAGACATCAGGTTGTATCCAATTTCGGCTCCCATTACGCGAGGGAACTTAACGGACAACGTCCCGTCAGGGGTTGGGTTCGGGTAGGCAACAGCCTTAACGTCTGTTACTTCCCTTCCGGATCCTGATACCGTGAAGCTGATGGTTCTGCTATCGACAACGGAGCCAGTACCTCTAGCCCCAGAATAGAAGGTTGCCAACAAGATGTAGCTTCCAGGAGCAAGGCTTCCGGCGATATAGTCTCCATTGAAATCTCCAAACAAGGCATAGGGGGCGGTGCTTTCCACCCATCCTCTGCTCTGTGTTCCACTCAGACCAAATACGACACTACCCGCACCGGATACAGAAGTGGAAACCTGTATGTTCAAAGAACTACCATTGGCGATGTTGCTTCCGTTATTTAAAGCTCCAAGGCTGGTATTATTGGACGGATTGATCAGGTTGAAAACAACAGTTTCCGTAGATCCACCTCCGGTTCCACCACCAGATCCACCACCGGTACCTCCGGCGCTGAAATTGATAGTAGCTTCACCGGTGTTACCATCATTGTCGGTAACCAGTGCCCGGACGGTATAGCCTCCTGCAGCAACCCCAACAATAATGTGAGGCGTAAAGTTGGCACCATCGGTATCGACAAGGCGCCCGTTTACGAAAATCTTGTGCTCTACAACACTTCCATCGGCGTCATTGGCTGATAGGTTAACGGATACGTTACTACCTACAGCAACATTTGCTCCATTTGAAGGACTGGTAATGCTTACGGTAGGAGCTCCATTGCCTCCACCGGTTCCTCCACCAGTGCCTCCACCAGTTCCACCTCCGGTTCCACCGCCTGAGCCACCTCCGGCAGTAAAGCTAACGGTGTCTTCACTGGTTGCACCATCGTTGTCGGTTACCATGGCGCGGACGGTATAGTTACCCGCGGCAATTCCGGTGATAATATGTGGTGTAAATCCGGGACCATCGGTATCTACCAGGGTTCCATTTACGAATATCTTATGTTCAACAACGGTTCCGTCACTGTCATTGGTGCTCAGATTTACGGAAACATTGCTACCAACGGCAACGTTGGCCCCATTACCAGGACTGGTAATGTTTACGGTAGGTGCTGCATTTCCGGTGCTTCCGCCACCTCCAGTGCTTCCACCGCCTCCGGTACTTCCGCCACCACCAGTGTTTCCACCACCGCCGGTGCTTCCGCTTACGGTAAAGGTGATTTCGTCATTCGCCACGGCCCCGTCGTTATCGGTTACCGAAGCGCGAACGGTGTAACTTCCACTGGCAATATTACTGATCACATGAGGGGTATAGCCCGCACCGTCTGTATCTACCACAGCACCATTAACGAAGATGCGGTGTTGAACGACGTTCCCGTCGGAATCATTGGAATTCAGAGCAATGCTTACGTTACTGCCTGGAGCAATTGTAGCTCCATTCGAAGGACTGGTAATGTTCACGGTTGGAGCCGTATTGGCTGCTCCGCCACCACCACCGGTGCCACCGCCACCGCCAGTACCGCCGCCACCGCCACCGCCACCTGATGGTGGAGGCGTAGGATTGCCGTCGCAAAGTGTTTCGGCCCGGGACAGATCCTGGGCAGATCCAGCGCCGTATTGGCTTTCTTTATAGAGTACCATTCGATCGATCAAGTGTCCGCGAGAACGGGCTGATAATTGAATAGTGTACACACCTGCGGTTGCAAAACGTACATAAATTACGTGTCCGTCAAAGTCGCTGGTAAATGCAGACCAGGTCCATTGCAGGGAATTCATGTAAACCTTAAACCATCCGTTGGAGCTGGCTCCTTCCGGGTTTGGAGTTTTGCCTGTTCCTCTCGGATAGATGCGGCTGTTTCCTTTTTGGGCGTAGAAATCTGCTGCCCCTGGAATTCGCAACCAGGTATCGTTGTGTTCTGTACTGTTGTTTCCAATACCAATTTTCGTCCTCCAGTTAAAGCGGTAGGTCCCTGGGGAATTAATCCTTACCGTATATTGGATCAGGCCATTCCCGGGAGTTCCGAAAAATTCGGATCCGGTCCAGTTCAGGTAACCGCTACCGGTGGATCCGGATTGGGAGGATTGTTTGGCCCATGAGCCAGTGGTACTGACATTTTCGGCCTGGATTACGACAATGCCGTTTTGCTCCTGAAAGGTTGCACCGCTACATTGCGCGGAGGCAACGATTGAGCAGCACAGGGCCAATAAAAGCAATAGCGTAGTTTTCACTCTCATTTCAAATAGTGTTTGTGGGGTTAAATAAAAAAAGGATATATGTAGAGCGTTCTCGTCCGCTCATAAGTTGTGGGGTTTTAGAAGGACAAAAATTATAGCGCACGGGGGAAGACTGCGCCTGGACTAATATGTAACCTCGATAAAATACATGATTTTATCTAGGAAACGCAAAAAAAGCTAATAAACTCCTAAAAACCAAGCTAATTACCCAAAATGAAGGTCCGAATAAAATCATTTCGTGGCCTTATGCATCGAACATCGGCGGGCAGACAGACCATTTTATGGTATTTCGGCTTCAGGTTAAGTTTATGTTAAAACAGGCTTGATGGGATGCTATTCCTAAAATAGACTCCGATTGCCGCTAGTTTTCCTGTGATTTGCGCCCGGTAAGCTTAGCACTCAATTCCTCCAGAGATACCCCTTTTGTTTCGGGCATTTTAAAGATGACCCACAGCAATTGCAGGACCATCATCCCTGCAAAGAAGGCAAAAATCGGCCAGGGATTATCACCGAAGATACCTTCTTCGGCATCCAGGAAAATTGGGGTAAGTAATGTAATGAGGGCTGCAAATACCCAATGGGTTCCCGTGCCCCACGATTGCCCGTAGGCCCGCACCTTGGTGGGGAAAATTTCCGAGATAAATACCCAGATTACAGCGCCCTGCCCTATGGCATGGGAAGCGATAAAGACCAGCACAAATACCAGTAAGAGCCCGGAACCCGCCCCGCTGTAAAAGCACCAACCGACCATCGCCAGGCTAACGATATAACCCACCGATCCGATGAACATGAGTTTTTTCCGTCCCAGGTTGTCGATCAGGCGAACACCCACCAGGGTGAAAATCAGGTTAACAATACCTATGGAGATAGAATTGAAAAGCGATTCACTCGATGCCAGTCCGGCGCGTTCAAGAATTTCCGGCGCGTAATACAGTATAAAATTGATCCCGCTGAGTTGGTTGAAAAAAGCGAGCATAAACGCCAGGGCCAGCGGCTTGCTGTAGGCTTTTGAAAAGAGGTTTTCCTTGGTTACACTGCGTGAAGCCGCTTCCAGGACTTCCTTGATTTCGGTCTTGGCGGCTTCCAGACTATATCCCAGGAACTTCAGAATGTCCAGGGCTTTTTCCTCCTGGCCTTTTCGCGAAAGCAACCATCTCGGGCTATTCGGGATCCGGAGTACCATCAGGGTGTAAATGAGGGCCGGGATACCTTCCACCCCCAGCATCCATCGCCAGTCATTGTCGCCTCCCACGCCCTTGAGCAGGTAATTGGAGATAAAGGCTACAAAGATTCCGAAGACGATGTTGAACTGGTACATAGCCGTAAGCCTCCCACGGTTTTCGGAGGAAGATATTTCTGAGATGTAAATAGGTGCGGCAACAGAAGATGCGCCTACCCCGACTCCACCGATAAATCGAAAGAAAGAGAATACATAGGGGTCTGTCGCGAGGGCAGAACCCATGGCTGAAGTAAAGTAGAGAACTCCTATCCAGAATAAGGTTTTTTTTCGTCCCAGTTTATCCGAGGGAATTCCGCCAAAAACGGAACCAAAGACCGTTCCCCAAAGGGCCATGGACATAATAAAGGTGCCGTGAAACCAGGGACTGGTGTTCCAAAGCGCTTTTATGGGCAGGTTGGCCCCGCTGATTACGACAGTGTCAAATCCAAAAAGGAATCCTGCCAGGGCAGCAGTAAGTGAAATGCGGAGTAGTTTGGATTGCATGGATTGGTTAGGGATTGGTGGTTCCCGGTAAAACTAATAAAATCCGGACTCAATCCTCAAACTGGCTTCTGGCCACAGAGGGCCGAATGGTATCTGTAGACTTTTTGCGATTGGGGTTTGCTTTTTCCCGAAGTTCCGGATTCCGCAGACCAGCTGTGTCCGGAGCCTGGAGGGCGGGAGCATCTTCCTGCCCCTTTTGGGAGGAATCCTCCCGAAGCAAACAGCTGCTAAGCAAAAGCAGGGCAATCAATGCCATGCCAGACCATTTAGGATAATGCATAAGTAAGGGGCTTCTATAAGTATTTACGGATACCCGCGGCTATTTGGATGCTCGCCCCCTTGCTTTTAAGAATAAATTCGGAATTAATTTGGCCCGTTTCAGATCGCTTTTCAGGGGAATTCAGGTATTCACTTAAGGTGATATGCGCCGCTTTGGGGTCTTCCACCACGCGAATTCCTCCGAGGGCAACCAACTGTTCCGCTTCCCTGAATCCACTGTACTGTGGACCGATGATAACGGGAATCCCAAACACAGCTGGCTCCAGGGTATTGTGCAACCCTGTGGCAAAGCCTCCACCGACATAGGCCAGGTCGGCGTAACTGTAGACCTTGGTTAGTATTCCAATAGTATCTAACACGAGGATTCGCGCATTTTTAAGGAAGTCTTTCCCCTTGCCGGAGATTTCCGAGTAGCAGATCGTACCCGGCCCCAGTTTCTCTTGCAGCTTTTTGATCGCATGGGGCTGAATGGCGTGCGGAGCCATAACCGCACAGGAATTCGCCGGATCTAATTCCCTGAGCAAAGGCAACAGGACAGTCTCGTCCTCCGGCCAGGTACTTCCGGCAACCAGGCAGCTGCGTTTCCCCTTGAAATACTCCATGAAATCGAGCTGATTGTCCCGATCCAGTATTTCCAGTACGCGATCGAATCGGGTATCCCCGCAAACCGTATGGTTTTCAAAACCAAGTGATTCCAGTAGTTGCGCCGAGCGCTCGTCCTGCACATAAAAATACACAACGTGTTTCAGCGCAGCTCGCATAATCCCCCCGTACCATTTAAAATAGGCCTGCCCGGGTTTGAAGAGGGTAGAGATCATAACATTCGGGATTCCGGCCCGATGCAATTCCCGATAGAGGTTCGGCCAGACTTCATATTTAACAAACAACGCTATTTCCGGCTTTACCAGCTGTATAAATCGCTTTGCGGCGCTGGTAGTATCTAAGGGGAGGTAGGTCATTCCCACACCCGGCATACTTCCCTTTTTTACTTCATATCCCGAAGGGGAAAAAAAGGTGACCAGGTACTGGTGTTGGGGAAATTCCTTTTGCAGGTGTTCCAGCACGGGCAGTCCCTGTTCAAATTCACCGAGGGATGCCGCGTGCAGCCAAATCAAATTTTTATCGGGCTGCCGAAACGTTTGCAAATATTCCCAGACGCCTTGCCGCCCCGTAAGAAATTGCCGGATTTTCTGATTGAAAAGTGCAGGCAGGTGCAGTAGGAATCCGGTGAGCCGGACCGCGAGATCATAAAAGAAATAGACCAAAACCATTCCTCAGCTAAATTACGGTTCTTTAAACTATTCATTGGCTGCCCCTTGGTTATTTTATACCTTTGAGGGACGAAAATTTTAGCCATGAAAAAGATCCAAATGGTCGATTTGGTGGGCCAGTATCAGGATATTAAGGAGGAAGTCCAGGAAGCTTTTTCTGAAATCCTGGAATCGGCAGCCTTTATTAACGGACCACGTGTTAAGGCCTTCCAGCAGGCCCTGGAAGAATATCTCGGAGTAGCTCATGTGATCCCTTGTGCCAACGGTACCGATGCCTTGCAAATCGCGATGATGGGATTGGGGTTGAAGCCTGGAGACGAGGTCATTACCGCAGATTTTACCTTTGCTGCCACCGTTGAGGTAATTGGGCTGCTTGGCCTCACGCCAGTGCTGGTCGATGTGCGCCCCGACACTTTCAATATAGATCCGGAAGCTGTCGAAAAGGCAATTACACCAAAAACCAAAGCCATTGTCCCCATACATTTATTTGGGCAATGCGCCGAAATGGAAGCAATTCTCGAGATTGCTGAAAAACACAATTTATACGTCATCGAAGATAACGCCCAGGCGATAGGCGCCAACTATAAATTTGCAGATGGCAGCCTGAAAAAAGCCGGCACCCTGGGGCATGTCGGGGCAACATCTTTCTTCCCTTCAAAAAACCTCGGAGCCTACGGCGATGGGGGTGCCATCTTTACCGATGACGCTGAACTGGCACATACGCTCCGGGGAATTGTAAACCACGGGATGTATGAACGGTACTACCACGATGTGATTGGCGTTAATTCCCGACTTGATTCCCTGCAGGCAGCAGTTCTTCAGGCGAAACTTCCCCTTCTGGACGGCTATTGTGAAAAACGCCGGAACGCCGCGCGCGCCTACAACCGGGCACTAGCCGATCATCCCGAGATCACTACCCCGGTGACCATGCGGGGTTGTGCGGGTATTTGCGATACCTGCGATTGCCACGTGTTTCACCAGTATACCCTGAAGATCGCCAACGGGAAACGCGATGGATTGGCCGCTCATTTGGCGGAACAGGGCATTCCACACGGAATCTACTACCCGGTTCCCCTGCACCGGCAGAAGGCGTATGCAGATCCCAGATATAACGAGGCCGATTTCCCGGTAACCAACAGCCTGTCGGAGGAAGTCATTTCCCTGCCCATGCACACCGAATTGGATCAGGAGCAGTTGGATTTTATCTGCAAGACCATATTGCAATATTTGGGGTGAAGCCGTTACTTCGTACTTCATATCAGAATTGATGAGCGCATGACAAAGGTTTTAGTAACCGGAGGGCTTGGTTTTATCGGGTCCCATACAGCCGTTGAATTACAAGAGGCGGGATACGAGGTAGTCATTATTGATGATTGCTCCAATGCCCGGGAAACGGTGCTCGAAGGGATCGAAAACATCACTGGTACCCGACCCGAATTTCACCGCATTGATTTGCGCGATAAGTCGGCTGTGCTCGCTTTTTTTGAAAGACATCCCGACCTGAAAGCGGTTATTCATTTTGCCGCATCCAAAGCTGTCGGGGAAAGCGTGGAGAATCCGTTGCTTTACTACGAGAATAACCTCAACAGCCTGGTGTACCTGCTTCAAGCCCTGCACCAGCGGGAAGGCGCGCACTTCATTTTTAGTTCTTCCTGTACCGTTTATGGCCAGGCCAAAGACCTGCCGATTACCGAGCAGGCCCCCGTGGTTCCGGCCGAATCCCCCTACGGAAATACCAAGCAAATCGGGGAGGAAATAATACGGGATTCCTGTAAGGTCTATCCGGCGCTGCAGGCGATTTCCCTCAGATATTTTAACCCGATCGGGGCGCATGCTTCGGCTGAAATTGGGGAATTGCCTTTGGGGGTTCCGCAAAATCTGGTGCCCTTTATCACGCAAACTGCCGCCGGACTTCGTGAGGAATTGGCTGTTTTCGGGGATGATTATCCCACTACAGATGGGACCTGCGTTCGGGATTATATTCATGTTGTGGATTTGGCCAAAGCCCATGTCATGGCACTGAACCGCCTGGTTAACCGTGAGAATTCGGAAGATTTTGAAGTATTTAATCTGGGCACGGGTACCGGAAGTTCTGTACTCGAAGTCATTCAAAGTTTTGAGCGGGTATCGGGTAAATCCCTGAATTATCGGATCGCACCCCGACGTCCCGGAGATGTCGTCGCTGCCTATGCGGATACTACGCGGGCCAATGAGGTCCTGGGATGGAAAGCCGAATCGAGCCTGGATGAGGCGGTCCTTTCGGCCTGGCAATGGGAGCAAAAAATTCGCGGGTTACACCCTTGAGAATCTGCGCTTTTGAGTTGCAGGCTTAAAAGCGGCATAAAGATGTCTAATCCACCGGAATTATTGTATTTTTGATATAATATTCAACCCGAAGGTGAAAGCATAGCTTTTAATGGATAAGTATTCCTTTTTGAACGCGGCGCACACCGCGTATTTTTCGAAACTTTACGATCAGTATCTCAGCCACCCGGATAGCGTGGAGCCGAGCTGGAGGGCTTTTTTCCAAGGCTTCGATTTTGGAACCGAGAGTGCTCTGGAGGAACTGGGTATCGATGCATCCAATGGTGTAGTTCAGCTTGCTGATGGCTCACAGCAGGCCATGCCGGAATCGCTACAGAAGGAATTTATGGTGATCCGACTGATCGACGGTTATCGCTCACGAGGCCACCTTTTTACCAAAACCAATCCGGTTCGGGAACGCCGGACATACACCCCTTCCCTGGATATTTCCAATTTTGGCTTATCCGAAAGCGACCTGGATACGGTATTCAGTGCAGGCGAAATCATCGGGATTGGCGCGGCGTCCCTAAGGGAAATCGTAAACCATTTACAGCGTATTTACTGCGATGCCATTGGGGTGGAATACATGTACATCCGCAAGCCGGAGCGCGTACAGTGGATACAGGACAAACTCAATGTCAACGACAATCACCCGGATTTCAGCCCCGAGCGGAAGAAGCATATTTTACGCAAACTCAACGAAGCGGTAAGTTTTGAAGCCTTCCTCCACACCAAGTACGTTGGGCAAAAACGCTTTTCACTGGAAGGGAATGAATCCCTTATCCCAGCCGTTGACGCCATTGTGGAACGCGCTGCCGAAATGGGCGTGGAGCAATTCGTTATGGGGATGGCCCACAGGGGTCGCCTCAATGTCCTGACCAATATTTTCGGCAAACCCGCCACGGATATTTTCAGTGAATTCGATGGGAAAGACTACGAACAGGAAGTATTTGACGGGGATGTAAAATATCACCTGGGGTGGACTTCACAACGGAAGACGGATTCCGGGAAATCCATCAATATGAATATCGCTCCGAACCCGTCCCACCTCGAAACCGTAGGTGCTGTGGTCGAAGGAATTTCAAGGGCGAAACAAGAATTGCATTGCCCTGACGATTTTTCCAAGGTGCTACCCATTGTAGTACATGGAGATGCTGCTATTGCCGGGCAGGGATTAGCGTACGAGGTTGTGCAAATGGCGTTGCTCGATGGCTACAGAACTGCCGGGACCATACATATCGTAGTGAATAATCAAATCGGATTTACAACGAATTACCTCGATGGGCGATCCTCTACCTACTGTACCGATGTCGGGAAGGTAACCCTGAGTCCGGTGCTGCATATTAACTCCGATGACGCCGAGGCGGTGGTTCATGCCTCCTTGTTTGCCCTGGAGTACCGGATGCGGTTTCAACGCGATGTATTCCTGGATCTGTTGGGTTATCGCAAATACGGTCACAACGAAGGGGACGAGCCCCGGTTTACCCAGCCTAAGCTGTATAAGGCAATTGCCAAACATCAGAATCCCAGGGATATCTATGCGGCCAAGCTCCGGGAGGAAGGCGTGATCGACGACAATTTTGTGGCGCAATTAGAGGCGGATTACAAAGCTTCCCTGGAGGAAGAATTAGAAGACAGCCGGAAAGAAGACAAGACCCGCATCACTCCCTTTATGGAAGATGAGTGGAGCGGATTCGAAAATGCCCGGGAATGGGAGATGATGGAGGCCGTTGATACCTCTGTGGATCCAAAAGCACTGGAAGCTGTGGCTACGGTAATCACCAAACTCCCCGAAGGCAAGAAATTTCTGCGCAAGGTAGAGCGCCTGGTCGAAGACCGGCGGAAGCGCTTTTTTGAAACCGACAACCTGGACTGGGCTATGGGTGAGCTTTTGGCCTATGGGACGCTGTTACAGGAAGGTTTTGATGTTCGAATTTCCGGACAGGATGTGGAAAGGGGAACGTTTTCGCACCGCCATGCTGTGATGAAGGTGGAAGAAAGTGAAGAAGAAGTGCTCTTGCTCAACCACCTTTCCAAAGAACAGGGAGATTTCCAGATTTACAATTCCCTCTTGTCCGAATACGGGGTTGTTGGATTTGAATACGGCTACGCCATGGCCAGCCCGAATACGCTAACCATTTGGGAAGCCCAATTCGGGGATTTCAGCAATGGAGCCCAGATCATGATCGATCAATACATCTCTGCTGCAGAGGACAAATGGAAAACGCAAAATGGCCTGGTACTCCTCCTGCCCCATGGCTATGAAGGACAGGGAGCGGAACACAGCTCGGCACGGATGGAACGCTACCTGCAGTTGTGTGCCCGGGATAATATGTTTGTTGCCGATGTCAGTACCCCGGCCAATTTATTCCACCTGCTGAGGCGGCAAATGAAAGTAAACTATCGCAAGCCGCTAATTGTATTTACACCCAAGAGCCTGTTGAGACATCCCAAATGCGTTTCGACAGTTTCCGAGTTGGCCTCAGGGAAATTCCAGGAGCTTATCGATGACGATAGTGTTAAGACCAATAAGGTTAAGTCGCTCGTATTTTGTACCGGTAAATTTTATTACGACCTCCTGGCAGCCCGGGAAGAATTGGGTCGGGAAGATGTTGCGCTGGTAAGGCTGGAACAGTTATTTCCACTTCCGGCTAAACAGATGCAGGAAACCATTGAGAAATACGCCAATGCCGAAGAAGTTGTATGGGCTCAGGAAGAACCCCGCAACATGGGAGCCTGGAGTCACTTGCTAATGCATTTCCCCGGAGCTTCGGAATTCCGCGTAGCTTCCAGAAGATTCTACGCTTCCCCTGCGGCTGGAAGTGCGGTGCGTTCGCGCATGCGCCACCAACAGGTGATCGACTATGTCTTTGACAAGTCCAAAAACAATCAAACAAGGCCTCAGTCAAAAGCTGAAGCGGCGAAAAAATAACAAAGGGTGCCGGCAAGGGCCCCAGAAAACAGACGAAAGTTTAGTAAATAGCGACCCATGATTCTAGAAATGAAAGTCCCTTCCCCGGGAGAATCTATTACTGAAGTTGAAATTGCCCAATGGCTGGTGCAGGACGGTGATTATGTCGAGAAGGACCAGGCCATCGCTGAGGTAGATTCAGACAAGGCGACCCTGGAATTGCCCGCTGAGGAAAGTGGGGTAATTACCCTGAAAGCCGAAGAAGGCGATGCCGTTGCTGTGGGCGAAGTGGTTTGCCTGATCGATACCGATGCCGAAAAACCGGGCGGGGGAGAAACCGAAAAGAAAGAATCAAAAGCAGCCGAGAAGAAAGAGAAGCCAGCTGAAGAACCGGCACCCGAACCTGAGAAAAAGGAATCCGAGGCTAAAACCACCTATGCCTCCGGTACGCCTTCTCCTGCGGCTAAGAAAATCCTGGACGAAAAAGGAATAGATCCCGCATCGGTTAGCGGCAGCGGCAAGGATGGACGCATCCTGAAAGAAGATGCGATGAATGCGGTTCCTTCTATGGGAAGTCCGGGCAGTGGCTCTCGCGGACAACAACGCTCCAAGCTGTCGATGTTACGCCGGAAGGTAGCCGAACGCCTTGTGGCAGCCAAAAATGAAACAGCCATGCTGACCACCTTCAACGAGGTCGACATGTCTGCCGTATTTGAATTGCGCAGCCAGCACAAAGAGGCTTTTAAAGAAAAGCACGGGGTTGGACTAGGATTTATGTCCTTCTTTACCAAGGCGGTAATCCGCGCCCTGCAAATGTATCCGGCGGTCAACTCCATGATCGACGGCAAGGAAATGATTACCTACGATTTTTGCGATATCAGTATAGCAGTTTCCGGACCCAAAGGCCTTATGGTTCCCGTGATTCGCAATGCGGAGAACCTGAGTTTCCGCGGTATTGAAGCAGAGGTAAAACGCCTGGCGCTCCGAGCGCGTGACGGGCAGATTACCGTAGACGAAATGACCGGAGGAACCTTTACGATTTCCAACGGAGGCGTCTTTGGTTCCATGCTTTCCACCCCGATCATCAACCCACCGCAAAGTGGTATCCTTGGGATGCACAATATCGTAGAACGGGCGATTGTCCGTGATGGCGCTATAGCCATTGCGCCAGTTATGTATGTAGCCCTGTCATACGACCACCGTATTATCGATGGTAAGGAATCAGTAGGATTCCTGGTTGCGGTAAAAGAAGGTATTGAAAACCCGGTGGAGCATCTGATGGATGGCGACTTGAAGAAAGCGCTTGAGCTATAACTGGTTTCCGGCCTTATAATTCGCTATCGGACTCGGTAGATTTCAGGTAAAGCGCATCTTCCCCGTAATCGATGATACCTGCGGCCATCCTCAGGACATCGGCACCGATAATCCCATCGACCGGTTGCTCGTCCTGACCGGTTAGCGCCGTGTTCACATGACTCAGATCAAGGAGAATAATCTTTAAGCCTTCGCACTGCCAATCGCCAATGCGTAACATATTGTTTTCCGAAATGCGCGTATCCATTTCTGTGGCTCCGGCACCAGCTGCTTTGAGTTCGGTTTCTTCCTCCTGCATCTCAAAATGCAAAGCAGCATCCATGCCAACGCAGGTGCCTGAGGCTCCGGTGTCCAGTATAAACAGTCCCTCCTTATTATTGAGGGTCGCTTGGAGCGCGAGATGATCCGTTCCGGTCGGTTCCAGGGGTATCCGGATATATCCGGTTTTTTCGAGCAGGTTTTTGAGCACTGAGCTGAGGCTTTTGACAAAGATAGTCCTATTTTTACCCCATGTTAATCGACACCCACAACCATCTCTATGTCGAGGCTTTTGATGAGGACCGCGAGGAAGTCATAGCACGAGCCCTGTCGGCTGGAGTCGATTATTTTTGCCTCCCCGCAATTGATTCGCAGTATACCGCCGCCATGCGTGAATTACAACGGGCGTATCCGGATCGCATTAGCCTGATGGCCGGCTTACATCCAACCCACGTCCAGGATAACTGGGAGGAGGAACTCGAACATGTTCGTCGGGAACTCCAGGCGGGAGGCTACCAGGCAGTTGGTGAAATAGGCATCGATCTTTACTGGGATAAAACCCGGCTGGCCGAGCAACAGCAGGCCTTTCGGATTCAGATAGGATGGGCCAGGGAATTCGGGCTTCCAATCGTAATTCATTGTCGGGACGCCTTTGACCCGATTTTTGAGATTTTGGAGGAGGAAAAGGGTCCGGAACTCTTTGGGATCTTCCATTGTTTTACCGGGACAAAGGAGCAGGCCAACCGGGCCATTGCCCTTGGCATGAAATTGGGAATAGGAGGAGTCGCTACCTTCAAGAATGGTAAAATCGATCAGTTCCTCGATCAGATTCCCCTGGAACATATTGTACTGGAAACCGACGCGCCCTATCTGGCACCAACACCCTTCCGGGGCAAAAGAAATGAACCGGCTTACCTGATTCAGGTTCGGGATCGCCTTGCGGAAATCTACCAGAAAGATCCTTCGGGGATAGACCGTATTACTTCTGAGAATGCCCGGAATGTTTTTAACCTGGATGTAAGCGCATTTTCGCAATGATGGCAGCACAACCCCGCATATTATTGATATATACCGGAGGGACCATCGGTATGATGAGGGAATACCAGAGCGGTAGTCTGAAGGCTTTCGACTTCAATCGCCTGGTACAGCAAATCCCCGAGCTCTATCAGCTGGAATGTTCCATCGATTCCGTATCCTTTTCCAAGCCGCTGGATTCGTCCAATATGGACATCCCGCATTGGGTTCGGCTGGCAGAGATTATCGGGGAACAATATGCCACCTACGACGGATTCGTGGTGCTGCACGGCAGCGATACGATGAGCTATACGGCCTCGGCCCTTAGTTTTATTCTGGAGAATTTGAACAAGCCCGTGATTTTAACGGGATCCCAGTTGCCTATTGGAGACCTGCGGACAGATGCCAAGGAAAACCTGATTACCTCTATTCAACTGGCGGCATTGCGCGATAATAATCGGGCCACAATCCGGGAAGTATGTTTGTACTTCGATTACAAATTGTATCGCGGAAACCGCACCACTAAAATGAATACCGAACACTTTGAGGCGTTCGATACCCCGAATTATCCCGCCCTTGCGATTTCCGGGGTTCATCTTAACGTGCGCCGTGAGTTTCTCTGGCCGGGGGAGGCCCGAAAGAAGTTGGTGGTCCACACCAAGATGGATAATCGCATCGGGATTTTAAAACTCTTTCCCGGACTCAATCGCGGCTGGGTGGAAGCCTTGTTGGCCAGCCCGGACCTGCACGGATTGGTTCTTGAAACCTTTGGAGCTGGAAATGCCCCGACATCGCCCTGGCTAATCAGTTCTTTAAAGCAAGCGGTCCACCGCGGGGTCCAGATTGTAAATGTTACCCAATGCGGAGGCGGGAGTGTGATGATGGGACATTATGAAACCAGTGTTGAGCTGGCAGCCATCCCGCTAATCGACGGACGCGATATCACTACAGAAGCGGCGCTAGCCAAACTGATGTATCTCCTTGGCGCAGGCGTGAGTCCGGCGTCCTTCAAGACCATTTTTGAAACTTCCCTGCGGGGGGAAATGTCCTGAAATTTAGCGGCTACAAAATTTTATTCCCGGGTATTTTTTTCGTTAATTTGCCAACCTGTTTTGGCAGCCCCTGGCTGCAACTAGAGAGGTGGCCGAGTGGTTTAAGGCGCACGCCTGGAAAGCGTGTTTCCGCGAGAGCGGATCGAGGGTTCGAATCCCTTCCTCTCTGCACAAAAGGAAAGCATCGCCGCAATAGCGGCGACATTCTAAAATTTAAAAGGCCGTCGGAAGCTCGCTTCTGGACGGCCTTTGATTTTAGAATAAGCGAGCAGCGATGCTGCGCGCTGCTTTCTATGCTTGTCCGGCACCTGAAAGAGGTGCAGGGATCAGCGACTGCGAATGCAGGAGCTAATCCTGGCGAAGCCAGATCGCTGCTTTCTATGCTTGTTCCGCACCTGAAATTGCCAGCGCACCAGCTGGCTCCTCACTAAAAAACCTCCACTGGAGGTTTTTTGGTCGTTCGGCCCGGGATCAGCGCAGCTAATCCCCTTAAACTTCGATCTGAATACACCAACTTCCAAGGCGGTTGCGAATCCATGTAAAACAAACTTGCGCCTTTCCTACTTTTTGCATACTTTTCAACCCTTGCCCGTTTTGGGAAAGGAATTCTTTTAAAATCGCCCAATCTTTTGGAAATATCAGGGTTTCGGGCGGTTACATTTAATTTTTTAGTTTTAATTTTTTTTTATCTTTAGCCTCAATAACTAATCTAAATTTAAGTTTGAAAAAATGAAAAAATTATTCTCAATCCTGGCTGTGGCTGGGCTATTTGTCCTCGGTACAAATACGGTAAGCGCGAAGGCGCCAGCATTGGTTTCAAGCACAGTATCAACCGCAATGGTTATGCTTCAAGATGACGCTGCTGCTGACAGAGGATTCACCCAGGTACTCAAGGAACAGTTTATCCAGGGTGGAGCCGGATTTATGGGAATTGTACTCCTGTGTTTGATTTTAGGTCTGGCGGTAGCCATTGAGCGTATTATTTACCTTAATATGGCCAGCACCAATTCTGGTAAACTCAAGCAACAAGTTGAAGATGCACTTGCTTCCGGTGGAGTAGAAGCCGCTAAAGAAGTATGTCGTAACACTAAAGGCCCCGTTGCCTCCATCTATTATCAAGGTCTGGACCGGGCTGGAGAAAGCATCGAGTCTGCTGAAAAAGCCGTTGTTGCTTACGGAGGAGTTCAAATGGGACAACTCGAGAAGAATGTGAGCTGGTTATCCCTCTTTATCGCGATTGCGCCCATGCTTGGGTTCATGGGTACGGTAATTGGTATGATCCAGGCATTCCAGAAAATTAGTGCAGTAGGTAACCTGAGTGCCTCCCTGATTGCAGGAGATATCCAGGTAGCACTCTTGACCACGGTATTCGGTCTGATTACTGCGATCATCCTGCAAATCTTCTATAACTACATCATTGCGAAAATCGACAGCATCGTTAATGATATGGAAGATTCTTCGATCTCTCTGATCGATATGCTGGTAGATCACAAGAAGTAATTCAGAACGCTTAATACCTTAGAGTATGCACAAGATTGTTAAAATATTATTGGTAGTTCTCGGAGCTATAGCCGCAGTACTGTGGTTCATGCTTCCGGAGAAAGAAGTGCCTACAGCTGAAGCGGTAGCGAGCGGAGCAATGAACGGAATGTTCATTATCACGTATATCCTTCTTGGGATCGCTGTGTTATTCAGTCTGTTGTTCACTTTAAAGAACCTTTTTGCTAATCCTGCAAGCCTCAAAAAGACACTGTTTGTAATAGTAGGATTTTTGATCGTAGTTGCCGTGGCTTATGTCCTTTCAGACGGAGCTGATGGAACTGTAGAGGAAATGGCTAGCAGAGGTGTAGCCACTACTGAAAGCACCGTTAAGAAAATCGGTGCCGGGTTGAATGTATTCTTTATCCTAACCCTCATTGCCGTGGGATCCATGCTGTGGGGCGGGGTTAAGAAAATGACGAACAAGTAAATAGAAAGTAATGCCTAGAAGAGGAGGACCACCGGAAGTAAACGCAGGATCGATGGCGGATATCGCCTTTCTGCTCCTGATCTTTTTCCTGGTGACCACAACTATTGAGACGGACTCAGGGCTGGACCGTATGCTCCCGCCTATTGAGCCGCCAGAAGAAGATGTGGTGATCAAGCAGAAGAATATCTTTACGGTTAACATCAACAAGAATGGCCAGTTACTGGCAGAAGAAGAATTGATCGACCTGAAAGATTTGAGGGAGGCTGCGATGGCTTTCCTTGACAACGGAGGAGACGGAACTTGTAATTACTGCAAGGGCCGCAAGAATCCGGAATCTTCAGACAATCCTACGAAGGCCATTATTTCACTGAAGAACGACCGGGAAACGAAGTACGCGACTTATATCACCGTCCAGAACGAGTTGGTAGGAGCCTATAACGAACTTCGGAACCGCGAATCGAATCGTTTATACGGAGTGGACTTTACGGAAATGGAAGCGGAGTATCTGAATCCGGAAACGGATCAGGCAATCCGGGATGAGCTCAAAGAAAAAGTTGAGCGCATCCAGGGGTTGTTTCCTCAGAAGCTATCCGAAGCCGAAACGTCAACTTCCAACTAAAAGCATAAACGAATATGGCCAAGTTTAATAAGAAAAAAGACGGAGACGTCCCTGCGGTATCTACGGCATCATTGCCCGACATCGTTTTCATGCTGTTATTCTTCTTTATGACGGTAACAACCATGAAGGATAGTTCGATCATGGTTGAGAATACCCTGCCGAATGCTACCGAGACCAAGAAGCTGGAAAAAAAGGACAGGGTAATCTACATCTATGTAGGGAAACCAACGAGCCAGTACACCAGCACCTTTGGTTCGGAGCCAAAGATTCAGCTAAATGATAAGTTTGCTGATGTAGGGGATGTAGGAGATTTTATCCTGCAGGAGCGCGCTGCAAAACCACAGGAACTGCAGAACGTTCTGACGACTGCCTTAAAGGTAGACCGGGATGCTAACATGGGTCTGATATCCGATATCAAGCAAGAACTGCGTAAGGTAAATGCCCTTAAAGTGAATTATACCACTACGGACGGGGATGCCTTTGCGAACCTGCAGTAGCAGATTCATTACTTAAGTTAGATCAGTATAAAACGCTTCAGTTTCTGAAGCGTTTTTTTATATCTTATGAATGTGAGAATCTCAATTTTTCTATTCCTCCTGCTTGTGGGCGGCCTCAATCTGGCGATTTCTCAGGATGTTCCTGTTGAAGGAGATTCCTCGCCGGATCTGCGCTACCGCGAGGATCAAATTTACCTTGGGCTCACCTACAATTTAATCCTGGACAAGCCGGATGGGTTTAGCCAAAGTAATTTCTCCTATGGCCTTAACGTGGGTGTTATCCGGGATATGCCCATCAATAGGGATCGCACACTTGCCCTGGGAATAGGCCTGGGCTATGCTGTGAACTCTTATTATTCCAATCTTTGGGCGGATTCCAATGCAGCCATGGCCACGGCAGAAACCCCCGCATACACGTTTATCAGGAACCGGTCCTTTTACAATCGGAATAAACTGGAGATGCACCTAATAGAAGTTCCCCTTGAAATCCGATGGCGTAATTCTACTCCGGATACATTTAAATTCTGGAGGATTTATGGAGGCGTAAAGTTTGGCTATGCTTTTGCCAACCGTTCCAAAATAATAACGGATGATTTCCGGGATACCTTTTACAACCAGCAGGTAGAACGCTTCCGCTACGGACTAACCTTAAATGTGGGCTATAATACCTTTAATCTGCACGCCTATTATGGCCTCAATGCCCTCTTCCAGGACGGAACCCAGACCAGTGATGGCACCTCTCTTGAAATGGCGCCCTTACGTTTGGGATTGACGTTCTATATTCTTTAGGATTACTTCGCAATAGGTCTTTTTATTTCAGTGACACTCAATAAGCTTCCCTGATCCGTCGGGTTCCCTCATCGAAATCGCTGACTCACGCATTCCCCGTTTACTTCCTCTTGTTCGCCTGCTATTTTGAGGAAAAATTCAGGATATGCGAAACAGAGCGAATACGGAGGTGAACGCGGGATCAATGGCAGACATCGCTTTTTTACTCCTTATCTTTTTTTTGGTGACTACTACCATTGAAACCGATGCCGGTATCGATCGGTTGCTGCCTCGGATAGACGATACCAGTACCATAGTGGTGCGCCAGCGCAACATTCTAACAGTAAATATCAACAACTCCGGGGCCTTACTCGTAGAAGAAGAGCTCCTGCCACTCGAGGAATTGAAGGATGTCGTAATCGCTTTCCTGGACAATGGGGGCGACGGTAGCTGTGATTATTGCAAGGGGAACAGGGAAGAAACATCTTCGGACAATCCCAATATTGCGATAGTATCCCTGAGGAGCGACCGGCAAACCGCCTATGCCGATTACATAGCCGTCCAGAACGAAATTACCGCGGGTTATAATACGCTGCGCAACCGGGAAGCCCAGCGCTTGTTTGGAAGCGATTACACGGCCTTGGAGCAGGATTATTTGAACCCACAGACCGGGCCCCTGCAAAAGGAACAGCTCAAAGCGCAGATCTTACAAATCCAGGAGCTTTTCCCCCTGAACCTTTCGGAGGCCGAAACAGCATCTGAATAGCACTAATAAATTTAAATGATCATGATACGATTCAAAGCAAGAAGTTCTGCAAGCCTTCCCCCGGTATCTACAGCATCCCTACCGGATATTGTATTTATGCTGTTGTTTTTCTTTATGACGGTGACCACGATTCAAGAGAAGGACCTTAAGGTGCTAAATCAGCTCCCCGATGCTACTGAAATTAAAAAGTTGGAGAAGAAGGACCGCTTGATTTACATCCACATCGGTCCACCGGAACAACAGTATCGTTCGGTTTACGGCACTGAACCGCAAATCCAATTAGACGATTCCTTTGCCCGGGTCAGTGATATCGGTCCGTATGTGCTCCAGAAAAGAGAAGCGCTACCCGCAGAACTCCGGTCTCTGGTAACTGTGGTGCTCAAGGTAGACGAAAAGGCCGGGATGGGCCTTATAAACGATGTGAAGCAGGAATTGCGCAAGGTCAATGCCCTGAAGATTAATTACGCTACGATTGAGAAAGCTGCGCAAGGGGACTAAGGGGAAAGCTACACCCAGAAGCGAATCAGCAGGAGTTGAGAAACCAGGCCAATTAGCAAGCCTGTAAATACCCCCGCCCTTCCGTGTATCTTCAGGTAAAGACGTGCCATAGCGACGAGTCCGCAGGCCAGGGTACAAAGGCTTATGGCTACAACGATATTTTTCTCAAAGTGAATGCTCAGGGCAACCATAAAAGCGAGCAGGCTACCCATGCCTACCATGTGCAGGCTAACGATCTTTCGCGTTAGGGCCAGCAATAAGCAGGCTGCCACAGCAATGGTCAGACCGAGAATATAAAAATAGAGTTCCGGGGTATAGTTGTTGGGGATTACCTGCAACAACACCATAAGCAAGAGCACAAGCCCTACCAGTAACGGGTATACCCGCTCATCAGGATTTTTCATCTGCGCTGATCGGATCAGCCCCAGGTTCTGCAGGATGATCATACTGATAAGGGGAATGATTGCGGTAAGGATAAAAATGGGGAGGATATTGGCGCGCTGCAGGTCCGGGGGACTGTATTTGGGCGTTACCTGAAAATAAAAGAAGGCCCCGAAGGCTGGAATCAGCAGGGGATGGGCAATCAAACCGATTAACTGACTTAAGATGCGCATCAGATTTCTTTGCGGAGCCGGGCCACCGGGATTCCCAATTGCTCCCGATATTTGGCCACGGTGCGCCGCGCTATCGGGTAGCCTTTGTCTTTCAGGATCTTGGCCAGGCGGTCGTCGGTAAGCGGCTTTTTCTTGTTTTCCTCCGCCACTACCGTTTCCAGGATTTTCTTAATCTCCTTGGTACTGACGTCTTCCCCCTGCTCGTTCTTAACTGCTTCCGAGAAGTAATCCTTGATCAAACGGGTGCCATAGGGCGTATCTACATACTTACTGTTCGCCACCCGGCTAACGGTAGATACGTCCATGTTGATTCGGTCGGCAATATCCTTGAGGATCATTGGTTTCAAATTTCGTTCGTCCCCGGTCATGAAGTATTCCTGCTGGTAATCCATGATAGCACTCATGGTTACAAACAGGGTTTGTTGCCGCTGCCGGATGGCATCGATAAACCATTTGGCCGCATCGAGTTTCTGCTTGATGAACAATACGGCATCCTTCTGTTCCTTGGATTTGTCCTTGGCGTTCTTATAGCCCGCCAGCATCTGGGAATATTCCCGGCTCACGTGGAGCTCAGGGGCATTGCGCCCGTTTAGGCTCAATTCCAGTTCCCCGTCGACAATGCGGATGGAAAAGTCGGGCACGACATGCTCAACAATTTTGTTTCCCCCGGAGTACGAACCCCCTGGCTTGGGATTCAATTTCTCTATTTCCCCGATAGCATCCTTGAGTTCTTCCTCATTGAGATCGTGTCTTTGCAGGAGCTTCTGAAAGTGCTTCTTGGAAAAGTGGTCAAAGGATTTTTCCAAAATGCTAATCGCCTGTTCAACGGAAGGAGTAGGCTCTTTGCGCCGAAGTTGAATCAACAAACATTCCTCCAGAGAGCGGGCGCCAACCCCTGGGGGGTCTAATTGCTGAACCTTTTCCAGGACTTCGAGGATGGTCTTTTCGTCCGTAAAAACACTTTGGGTGAAGGCCAGGTCGTCCATGATATCGGAAATCGAACGGCGGATATAGCCGCTTTCATCGATACTCCCAACCAGAAATTCCGCGATGGTCCATTGCTCATCGTCGAGATATTCGGTATTGAGCTGGTTCATCAGGTATTGGGTAAAGGAAATACCGGAGGCGTAGGGGACTTGCTTTTCTTCGTCGTCCTGGCTGTAATTACTCGTACGAGTCAGGTAATCGGGGACTTCATCATCGCTTAGGTATTCGTCGATGTTGATGTCGTCGGCCTCGATGCGTTCGTGCTCCTCGGCCCCGTCGTAGGCTTCTGCGTATTCATCCTCCAGGCTCCCGGAATCCTCCTTGCCGGACTCCAGGGCGGGATTTTCCTCCAGTTCCTGCTTCAGACGCTGCTCGAAAGCCTGGGTAGGCAGCTGAATCAGCTTCATCAGCTGAATCTGCTGTGGCGACAGCTTTTGTGAGAGTTTAAACTGAAGGTGTTGTTTTAGCATGAATCCTTTTGGGTACTTAACTCGGGAAAAGGGGTTTTATTTTACCCCGTACCCCTCATAAAAATAAGGAATTCGCCTTAGAATTCGGCGTTCTGCGGCGTACGTGGAAAAGGAATGACATCCCGGATATTCCCCATTCCCGTAGCGAACTGTACCAGGCGTTCAAAGCCCAGGCCAAATCCACTGTGTGGGGCCGTTCCGAATTTACGCAGCTCCAGATACCACCAAAGTTCCTTCTCTTCAATCCCGAGGGCTTCCATCTTTTCTACCAGTACGTCCAGGCGCTCCTCACGTTGTGAACCGCCAACGATTTCCCCGATGCCCGGAAAGAGCACATCCATTGCCCTTACGGTCTTGCCATCCTCATTCAGGCGCATGTAGAAAGCCTTGATCTTGGCAGGATAGTTAAAGAGGATTACCGGGCATTTAAAATGCTTTTCCACCAGGAAGCGTTCGTGCTCGCTCTGCAGGTCGGCACCCCATTCGTCGATTGGGAACTGGAACTTTTTCTTTTTGTTCGGCTTACTGTTGCGAAGGATGTCGATCGCTTCGGTGTAGGTAACCCGCTTAAACGGTTGGTCGGTTACGAAACGCAACTTCTCAATCAAAGGCATTTCGGAACGCTCAGCAGCCGGTTTGGATTTCTCTTCGTCGGCCAGGCGCTTCTCGAGAAACTCCAGGTCTTCCTGGCAGTTTTCCAGTACATACTTCAGTACCTCCTGGATAAAATCTTCGGCCAAATCCATGTTGGCATCCAGGTCGTAGAAGGCCATTTCCGGCTCAATCATCCAAAATTCTGCCAAGTGGCGGGAAGTGTTTGAGTTTTCCGCCCGGAAGGTCGGGCCAAAGGTGTACACCTTACCAAGGCCCATGGCGTAGGATTCTGCCTCCAGTTGCCCGGAAACGGTCAGGTTGGTTTCCTTGCCAAAAAAGTCTTTTTTATAATCCACTTCTCCTGTTTCGTCGAGGGGAGGGGATTTCGGATCCAGGGTGGTAACCCGGAACATCTCTCCAGCACCTTCGGCATCGGATCCCGTGATGATGGGGGCGTGGAAATAGTAAAAGTTGCGGGAGGTAAAGTACTGGTGCACGGCAAAGGACAGGGCTGCCCGGATACGCATAACAGCACTGAAGGTACTGGTACGCACACGCAAATGCGCTTGTTCCCTGAGGAATTCCAGGCTGTGTTTTTTCGGTTGGATGGGATAGGTTTCCGGATCGGCATCCCCTAAGATTTCAAGATCTTTAACCTGGATCTCAACGGATTGCCCGCGACCCTGACTCTCTACCAGGGTACCGGTAACCGCGATCGCAGCCCCTGTGGTAATCCGGCGTAACAGGGCCTCATCCATGCTTTCGAAATCGACCACGCACTGCAGGTTACCCAGACAGGAACCATCGTTAAGGGCGATAAACCGATTGGATCGGAAGGTCCTCACCCAACCTTTAAGCGTTACTTCCTGGAGTAATGGTTTTTGCTTCAGTAGATCTTTTACAGTACTCATTTCCCAACTTAAATGAAAGGGCAAATATAAAGGAATCCAAGGAACACAAGGCAGCTTCCGCCGGTGCAATTATTCCGCCTGAGGAGAATTTTTTGCCGAATCCGAATCGGACAGGATATCGATCTGAGGCTTTTTGAGTACCTGCTTATTGGCGATACTCCGTTCGAGGGAAAGTAGGAGGGAAGGAAGCAGGATCAGGTTGGCCAGCATGGCAAAAAGCAGGGTAGCCGAAACAAGGGCACCAAGGGCTACAGTTCCCCCGAAGCTCGAGATGATAAAGACGGAAAATCCAAAAAACAGCACGATAGAGGTGTAGAACATACTCACTCCGGTTTCCCGTAGCGCTGCGTATACCGATTTTCGGATGCGCCAGTGGTTGGCGCTGAGTTCCTGCCGGTATTTGGCCAGGAAGTGTATGGTGTCGTCTACCGAAATTCCGAAGGCGATACTAAACACCAGGATGGTAGAGGGTTTTATGGGTACGCCCAAAAAGCCCATGACCCCAGCGGTAATTACCAGGGGAAGCAGGTTCGGGACCAGGGAAATGATAATCATCCGGAAGGACCTGAACAGGAAAGCCATCAGCAATGCAATCAGCAGTATGGCCAAAGAGAGGGAAAGTACGAGGTTACGCACCAGGTACTTGGTGCCTTTCAGGAATAACAAGGCCTTTCCGGTCATGGATACCTCGTAACGCTCCTCCGGAAATATCTTGGCGATCTCTGCCTTGAGGTCTTCCTCTATTTCCTCCATGCGCTCGGTAGGCATGTCGCGCATATACGTGGTCATGCGCGCGTATTGCCCGGTAGAATCCACAAAGCTCTCCAGTAGGTTGGAGTTGTCCTGTGATTTCCGCGCCAGATCCAGGATAAAATTACTTTCCTGGGAGGTGGGGAGTTGATAATATTTTGGGATGCCATTGTAAAAGGCCTGCTTGGAGTATTTGACCAGATCTACCACGGAAACCGGACGGGAAAGTTCCGGGGTTTCCTCGATGTAAGTGCCCAACTGGTCCATCCTGCGCAATGTCGCCGGCTTCATGATACCGTTTCGACGTTGGGAATTGATTACGATTTCAACGGGCATGATCCCGTCGAATTCCTGCTCAAAGAAGCGGATATCCTGGAAGAATTCCTCCCCTTTCGGCATATCCTCAATGGGGCTCCCGGATATTCGAATCTGATACATCCCGATGATACTGGCCACCAGGGTGCCAATGGTCACCATATACACCGCGATCCTGTGATTGCGGACAATGCGTTCCATCCAACTCACAAAGGCGTCGATCCACCGTTTGTTCAAATGCTTCAGGTGCTTGGTTTTGGGAAGCGGCATAAAGCTGTACAGGATGGGGATAATCAGCAGGGAGAGAATGAAAATACTCAAGATATTGATCGAGGCGACAATACCGAATTCGGAAAGTAATTGACTATCCGTAATGATGAAAGTGGCAAACCCCGAGGCGGTAGTGACGTTGGTCATCAGGGTGGCATTCCCAATTTTGGAAATAACCCGCTGCAGGGAAAGGGCCTGATTCCCGTGTTTTTTTACTTCCTGTTGGTATTTATTGATCAGGAAGATGCAATTGGGGATTCCGATAACAATGATTACAGGAGGAATCAGGGCAGTTAGGACCGTGATTTCGTATTTGAGTAATCCCAGCGTACCAAAGGCCCACATCACCCCAATAACTACTACACAAATCGAAATAAGTGTAGCCCGGAAGGATCGGAAGAAGAAGAAAAAGATCAGGGAGGTTACCAATAAGGCACCGGCAATGAATATCCCGATCTCGTCGATAATGTTCTGCGAATTCATGGTCCGGATGTACGGCATACCGGATATATGAACGTCCATCCCGGTCTCCTCCTCGAAGTCCGAAACCAGATTCCGCAAATCGTTCAGGACAAAGTCTTTCCGCACCGGGGTATTCACCAGGTCTTTGTCCATGTAGACCACCGTTTGAATGGTCTTACTTTCGGGATTGTATAATAAGCCTTCGTAGAATGGTAAGCGCTCAAAGAGTTCTCCGCTGAGGCTGTCGAGGGTCATCTGGTCGGCAACTGGCCCTTCCAACCAGGGTTGGAGGGCAAAGGCATTCGCAGTAGTGTCCCGAACCAGGCGCCTGAGGTTTTCCGTGGAGACGACCAGATCTACCTCGGGAAAGGCTTCGAGCTGTTTGCTCAGGATGTTCCATTGATTAAAACGTTCCGGGGTAAACAAGGCACTGTCCCGAATGGCCAGGACAACCGCATTACCCTCTTCGCCGAACTGTTTGAGGAATTCCTGATACCCCAGCGTTTCCGGATGGTCGTCGGGGAGTAAGTTGGCCTCTGAGGTGGAAAAACGCATATACTGCCACTGCGTTCCCATAAAGACCGTGATCGCTGCGATCGCCAATAGGATCAGGATGCGATTTCGCAAAATGATCCTGGCGGTACGGGCCCAAAATCCTTGTGTGAGTTTAGCTACCATAGGGTACGGCTGGAAGTTGTCGGGAGTGTTTCACTCCGTTGCATTTGCCCAGCCAAGCCGATCAAACTTTCATGATTTCCGCCTCCTTAACTTCGAGGATGGCGTCGACTTTTTTGGTATAGCTATCGGTAAGTTCCTGAATGTCGATTTCGGCATTTTTTTCGAGGTCCTCCGAAATATCCAACTGCTTTACGTCCTTATTGGCTTCCTGCCGGGCCGAGCGGATACTCACTTTGGCATCTTCGGCTTCGGCCTTAGCCTGCTTGGTGAGTTGAATGCGTCGTTCTTCTGTCAGCGGCGGGACATTGATAATCACCATTTCCCCGTTATTCATGGGGTTGAACCCGAGGTTGGCGTTCATGATGGCCGTTTCTATTTCGGGGATCATGCTCTTTTCCCAGGGCTGCACAGAAATGGTGCGTGCATCAGGAGTATTGACATTGGCTACCTGAGAGAGTGGGGTTTGGCTCCCGTAATATTCCACCATCACAGAAGAGAGCATGGAAGGGCTCGCTTTACCAGCCCGGATTTTGACCAACTCTTTTTCCAGGTGGGCCATAGCTTTTTCCATGGCCTCTTTGGCCGTATCGATTACAAACTGGACTTCTTCGTTCATGCTATTATAAATTGACGACCGTTCCGATATTTTCCCCGGAGACAATCTTCAGTAAATTTCCTTTCTTATTCATATCGAATACCACGATAGGCAGTTCGTTTTCCTGACTGAGCGTAAATGCTGTGGTATCCATTACTTTGAGCCCCCGGCTCAATACATCCTGAAAGCTGATCTGATCGAATTTCGTGGCCGATTTGTCCTTTTCAGGGTCGCTGGTGTAAATGCCATCTACCCGGGTCCCTTTGAGGATAACGTCTGCCTCGATCTCAATGGCTCGGAGCACGGCGGCCGAATCCGTGGTGAAATACGGGTTCCCTGTTCCACCTCCAAAAATAACGACGCGCCCTTTTTCCAGGTGTCGCATGGCCCTGCGCCTGATAAACGGCTCTGCCACTTCGTTGATCTTGATGGCAGATTGCAGACGGGTGTCCAGGCCTTTGTTTTCCAGGGCAGACTGCAGTGCCAGCCCGTTTATAACCGTGGCCAGCATGCCCATATGGTCTCCCTGTACCCGGTCCATGCCATTACTGGCACCGGCAACACCTCGGAAAATATTTCCTCCGCCAATGACAATGGCTACCTGCACACCACGTTGGAGTACCTGCTCAATTTCATCTGCATATAACTCCAGGCGAGCCGGGTCAATTCCATAGTTTCTATCCCCCATAAGGGCTTCCCCGCTAAGCTTCAGGAGTATCCTTTTGTACTGCATTTGAGCCGTCTTGATTCCGCACAAAAATAATCAAAATTAAATTCTAAAATACTGGCCCTTCTGGGGTAAAAGCCCCATTTTTGCTTCAAAACGCATATTATGAAACAGCTTTTTGCGGGCGTATTGACCCTGCTTTTACTTGCGGGTTGCGGGTCCGGGAAGAAATTGGCCGGCGTAACGGAAATTCCAATAAATGTTCAAATAGATTTAACCGCGGTATCCGATGATCAGCTTACCGTCGCTGTGGACCCCGGGGCTTTTCCCGAAGGACCGGTCCGGTTTTCAATCCCGAAAACCGTACCCGGGACGTACAGCGAAGATAATTATGGACGTTATGTAGCATCCCTTACGGCTTACGGATATCAGGGGGAAACCCTGGAAGTAGTCCGTGAAGACGATAACACCTGGCTGTTTAGCAATGGCGCTTTGCTCGATCGTATCTCCTATGTGGTAAATGACAGTTATGACAGCGAGCGCGGTGGAGATCCTGCCCCATTTTCCCCGGCAGGGACCAACATCCTGGAAGGGCAACACTTTATGCTGAATCTCCATGGGTTCGTGGGGTACTTTGGGACCTTAAAAGAAATACCCTATGTAATAGATATCAAGGCTCCTGCAGCGTTGAAACCCGTTACCACACTCCCGGTAGTCCACACGGAATCCGGCAACTACCAATTCAATGCAGGTCGCTATTTTGACGTTATCGACAACCCCATGCAATGGGCGAATAGCGACCCGGTTTCCTTTAACGTGGGAGATATCGAAGTAATATTGAGCGTTTATTCTCCCAATGGAGTCTATTCGGCCAATGACCTTAAGCCTTCCATGGAAAAGATGATGCAGGCACAAAAGGCATTCCTGGGGGACATCGATGGAACTAAGCAGTATGCCATCCTGCTTTATCTCTCAACACTCGAGGGGGATGCCATGGGCTTCGGGGCATTGGAACACCATACTTCAACGGTAGTTGTACTCCCGGAACAGATGCCCAAAGACCAGTTGGAGCAGACCATGGTCGATGTGGTGAGTCATGAGTTCTTCCACATTGTTACCCCCTTGAATATCCATTCGGAGGAGGTACAGTACTTTGATTACAACGACCCGAAAATGTCCCGTCATCTCTGGATGTACGAGGGCACCACGGAATACTTCGCCAATATCTTTCAGATCCGCGAAGGCCTGATAGACAATGAAGATTTTTACGAAAGGATCGTCGGGAAGATTCAAAATTCCATGCGTTACAACGACAGCCTCTCTTTTACTGAGATGAGCGCGAATGTCCTCGAACCGGAGTATGAGGATGAGTACACGAATGTTTATGAGAAAGGAGCGCTGATTAATATGGCGCTGGATATCCGCCTCCTCCAACTCAGCGACGGAAGCTACGGTGTTCTGGACCTGATGAAGGAGCTGGCAGCAAAATACGATGTGGATACGCCCTTTAAGGACGAAGCCCTTATCGACGAGATTGTGGCCATGACCTATCCTGAGATCGCTACTTTTTTTGAAACCCATGTAGTAGGGGATACGCCTATAGACTACTCGTCCCTGATGGAAGAAGTCGGGTTGAAAATGGGGGAACAGGAAATTTCATCGGGCTACTTTCTGAAAGACCTGGAATCTCAGATTCCTTTTATCGATGTAGACCCGGATAACACAGATATCATCTTTGTTCGCGAAGGGTTCCCGCTAAACACCTTCTTTACCGGATTGGGAGCCCAGGGAGGAGATATTATAAAGAACATCAACGGGACGGACATTACCCTGGAAGCGATTCGCAACGTTATTGGCCAAAGTTTTGGGTGGACCGCCGATACGGATGTTACCATGGTCGTGGAACGCGACGGGGAGCTGCTTACCCTGGAAGGCAAGGCGGGCACGCCGACGGTAATTGAAAAAGGTATTTTTGAAGCTAGTGATGCTTCGGCAGAGGCGATAGCTTTACGAAAAGCCTGGATGGGGAAATAGTTCCGTTTTTGCCAAAGACCAAGGCTGGAATCAAAAGAAAAGCACCGCAATTCGCGGTGCTTTTCTTTTTCCAAAAAGAATTCGCGTATTTTCTGTAACCTTTGACTTTTTGAGAAGTATTACCGGTATAAAAGACGAATAAACCCTCTTGAACGCACCAACCGACATGAGCCTGATGCAGCAAGTGCAAGGCGGCGACCTCAGAAAAATGGGGGTGCTTTACCAACGCTATAATCGCAAGCTGTTCGGATATTTTTATAAGATGAATGGGGACGCCGCCCTGAGTGAGGATCTGGTGCAAAACCTGTTCATTCGGCTCATAGACTATCGCCATACCTTTTCCGGATCGGGATCCTTTGCTTCCTGGGTATTCCGTACTGCAAGAAACCTGCAGTACGACCATTTTAAAGCCAACGGAAAACACCCGGTTAGTTATACCGGGGAACCCTGGCAACTTTCCAAATCTGCTGCAGTGCTTGCGGAAGATGAGGGTGTTCGGGAGGGCCTCATACGCGATTTAAGAAATGCCATGGATTCGCTTCCGGCTGAACAACGCGAAATACTGGTTTTAAGCAAACTACGTGGATTGACGTTTATAGAAATCGCATCCATACTGGATTGCACAGAAGGCGCTGCCAAAGTGCGCGCGCATCGCGCCTTAAAAGCTTTACGCGAGATAATGATCAAAACCGTTGAATAATGGGAATGAAGGAATCTGAATACGAAAAACTGTCCATAGCCTTCTTAAATGGGGAACTCTCAGAGAAGGAAGCACAGGAATTTCAAGCCTTTCTCACCGCCAATCCGGAGAAGGAACAAGAGATTAATGACATGAGGGTGCTGTGGGGACACCTTGAAACGGCGCCCGTACCCGAGGCTTCCCGGCAGGCAATTTCAAACTTTGAGGATGTGCTGGATTCAAGAATACAAGATGAAACGCAGCCCATAGCAATCACACGCGGGAAATCGGGTACAACGGAAATCCCAAATTGGCTGCTGGCCGCCTGTTTGCTCCTCGGCGGATTTTTGTTGGGACGGTATGTCTTCCAGCCCGGCAGCCCTACGGAACCAATGCCGACTCCCGGGGTTGAATTAGTAGACACGAATACGTCCCCCGAAGAATCCGGGTCGGCACCCGATGCCATCCTGACTCTTTTGGAGGAGCCGATAGCCTCACGGCGTTTGCAGGGGGTTAACCAGGTTGCCGAAATGTCTTCGGCCGACGAGCAGGTTATACGGGCTTTACTGCAGACTTTGATCACCGATTCGAACGTGAATGTCCGCCTCGCTGCAGTAGAAGTCTTAAAGGGATATACCGATATTCCTATCGTGAGGGAGGGATTAGTGTCTGCAATTCCCCATCAGGATTCTCCCATGCTCCAGATTACCCTGGCCGCGCTCATGGCAGAAATACAGGAGCAAAGCTCGGTGGCCCCCTTGCGCATAATCATAGAAAAAGAGCAAACAGATTCTATTGTCCGAAGGGCGCTGGAAGAATCTGTAAAACAAATAATCTAAATATCAGTGCCCGGTTTATTCATCAATTTAATTACAACAATCATGAAGTTTTACAAGTTTATCCTCGCCACATGCCTGGTTTTAGCGATCGCTCCGGCAGGGGCACAACAACTGGAAAAACGGGAGGTTATTTCCAGGGAACTCAGCTTTCCATCAGGATCAAATGAACTGGAAGTTTGGAACCTGAACGGCTCTGTTACAGTAGAGGCCTATCCCGGTTCGGTTATCCTGATAGAAGTAGAAAGAATCGTGAAAGCCGAGCAGGCCTCCAACCTGGAAGCCGGATTTGCTGAAATTGATTTCGAGGCTACCCGACTCGGAGATAAGGCTGTTGTCCGTATGACAGGTCCCTGTGTAAAATGGGGTAGTGAAAGCGAGAACCCCTGGGATTTAGATCCCCAGGAGCGAAAGGAATGTAATCGGGATCGCGGATATAGTTATATCCAAAATTTCCGGGTAAAGGTACCGCAAGCAACAAATCTAAAAGTCTCAACTGTTAACCAGGGGGAAGTTATGGTTCGCGGATTGCGAGGAGCAACGCTCCAGGCCGGGAATGTCAATGGGGGGATTACCCTGGAGGACGTAACCGGCAAGACCAAGGTAAATGCCATCAATGGAGCAGTGAAGATCTCTTACCATGCCAATCCGGACAAAGGATCCAGTTTCTATTCACTCAATGGGGACGTCACCGTTCAGTTCCGGGAAGATTTATCTGCGGAGATAGGATTTGAATCCATGAATGGGGAAATCTATACGGACTTCGAGATAAGAGACCAGTATACGCGAACGGAAACCGAAGATCGTGGGAAGAACAAAAAGGGGCGCTACAAATATGTAGCCAAGCCGGTTATACGTATTGGATCAGGAGCGGTAATGCATGAGTTCGAAACGCTCAATGGTAATGTTTATGTCAAAAAAATATAGCGCTATGAAACGCATTATAATGATCACTATAGTTGGCCTTGTCATTGGAATGAATCCCTTGTTGGCCCAACAACAATCAGAGTTATTTGAAATTGCCCTGAGCAGGCCTTCCGAGTCCGGCCAATTGGTCTTGCAACAAATCGAGGGATCAATCCGGGTATCGGGTTACGATGGAAATACCGTAAAGGTAAAGGCTACCTTTGGCTCAGAAACCGATAAAAAAACCGGAGAACCCGTAAAAGACGGGATGAGAAAAATAGCCACTACTTCCGGCAAGGTAACCGGGGAGGAATCCAACAATACGGTCTACATCAGAAACAAAGGCTGGAACAAAATTGTAGACTTTGATATTCAGGTGCCGCGTAATTTTTCGTTAAAGCTGAAGACGGTCAACAACGGTGAAATTGAGGTAAGTAATCTCAGTGGGAGTTTTGAACTCAGCAATGTTAATGGCTCCATATCCCTTAGTAAGGTGAGCGGGGCAGTGACTGCCGACTCGATTAATGGAGATATTACAGTGGATTTTATGGGTGTAGACCCGAACGCCAGTATGGCATTCAGCAGCCTGAACGGTCATCTGGACGTTACCTTTCCTTCGCGTTTGAATGCCCGGGTCAAGGCACGTTCTGATTGGGGCGATGTCTTTACCGATTTTGAGATCGCTATTGAGGAAAGTCAGACGGTTACCTCAAGCAAACAGTCCGATGGTTCGGTAAAGGTCGAAGTCTCTGATTGGGTTATCGGCGCAATAGGCAATGGCGGACCACAGTACCTGTTTAAAACATACAATGGAAATGTCTACATCCGCCAGGCATCGCGCTGAATATGCATTTTCTGAATAAAAAAAGCCACCCAAATCGGGTGGCTTTCTTTTTGTTATGGATGGTACTCCAGGTACAATCCAATAGGCTTATTCCAGCGCTACTTACTTATCCCAGTGCTACGCGCTCGAATCCGGTCACTTCCAGGGAAGGATCGGCAGACTTCACGTACTGAGCAACGCTTTGCTTACTGTCTTTGATAAAATCCTGATTTACCAGGGTATTGTCCTTGAAGAAACGCTTGAGTTTCCCCTGGGCAATTTTATCGAGCATGGCTTCCGGCTTTCCTTCCTGACGAAGTTGGTCCTTGGCAATTTCGATTTCTTTATCAATAGTCTCCTGATTAACGCCTTCTTCGTTCAGGGCAACAGGATTCATGGCAGCAGCCTGCATCGCAACATCTTTGGCAACTTCAGCAGCTCCGTTGACCGCAGCAGAAAGCCCAACCAGGGTAGCAATCTTGTTACCGGCGTGGATGTAAGAACCTACGAAAGGAGCCTCGAGTTTGGAGAACCCTCCGATTTCGATTTTCTCTCCAATCACCCCGGTTTGCTCAGTCAGTTTTTCCTGAACACTCATGCCGTTGTAATCGGCTGCGAGGAATGAATCCTTATCGTTGTATGCCAGGGCAAGCTCAGCCAGTTCATTGGCCAGGTTTACAAAACCTTCGTTCTTGGCTACAAAGTCGGTCTCACAGTTGAGGGAAATAATTACCCCTGTGGTTTTACCTTCGTTTACCTTCGCGATAGCAGCTCCTTCTGAAGATTCACGGTCAGCGCGCTTAGCGGCAACTTTTTGACCCTTCTTGCGCAGGATTTCGATTGCTTTGTCAAAATCGCCATCGGCTTCCACCAATGCGTTTTTACAATCCATCATCCCGGCTCCGGTAGCCTTTCGCAGTTTATTTACTTCAGCGGCAGTGATTTTTGCCATTTTATTATAGTGTTTGTAAGCCGTACTACGGCTTGGTTTATCTACTAATTACTCCTTATTCTACGCCACCTTTGGCGTTGTCCTGCCATTCTTTAAGGGCATCCCACTTACCTTCGGCAGCCATTTTACCTTGCTTTGGCCAGGATCCTGGATCCAGGTGTGCCATACGGGAGCTGGCTTCAGTGAGGATTTCTTTGATGGCATCGGGCTTAGCTTCGGCAAGCGCAGCATAAGTGCTGATTCCAGCTTTGGTAAGGGCTTCAGCAGCCTTTGGTCCAATTCCCTCGATCTTGGTGAGATCTTCTGCGGTAGCTGCTTTAGCTGCTTTGGCAGGGGCTTCTTTCTTCGCTTCTTTAGCAGGAGCTTCCTCTTTCTTAGGAGCTGCCTTCTTTTCCTCGGCTTTAGGCGCTTCAGCTGCTGCTGGCTTTTCCTCTTTGGCCGGAGCTGCTTCGACAGGAGCTTCCGCCTTTGGCGCTTCTGCTTTAGGGGCTTCGGCTACTTTGGTTTCTGCTTTGGCTTCGGTCGCTTTTTCTTCTTTCCCTTCTTTCTCGGCAGCCTTCTCGGACTTGCGCTCGGCAAGACCATCAGAAACTGCTTCCGCAACGCGGCTCATGATTACTTCGATTGAGCGGGAGGCGTCGTCGTTAGATGGAATAACAAAGTCTATAGGACGGGGATCAGAGTTCGTATCCACCATGGCAAAAACCGGAATATTCAGCTTTTGGGCTTCCTTTACGGCAATGTGCTCGCGCATGGTATCCACAACAAAGATAGCTCCGGGCAAACGGGTCATATCCGAGATAGATCCGAGGTTCTTTTCCAGTTTCGCACGCAGGCGATCTACTTGCAAACGCTCCTTTTTAGAAAGGGTGTTGAAAGTACCGTCTTTCTTCATGCGATCGATAGCCGTCATTTTCTTGACCGCTTTCCGGATAGTGACAAAGTTTGTCAGCATTCCACCGGGCCAGCGCTCAGTGATGTAAGGCATGTTGACCTCAGAAATCTTCTGGGCAACAATATCCTTCGCTTGCTTCTTGGTAGCGACGAAAAGGATTTTGCGGCCTGAAGCAGAAATTTTCTTCAGTGCTTCGCAAGCTTCTTCGAGCTTGGCAACAGTTTTGTACAGATTGATTACGTGGATTCCGTTGCGCTCCATGTAGATGTAGGGCGCCATATTCGGGTTCCACTTTCTTGTGAGGTGACCAAAGTGCACCCCAGCTTCCAGTAAGTCTTTGACTTCAGCTTTTACAGCCATTTTTCATTTAGTTTACGTTCTTTGAATGCGCAATGACCAAGTGGTTGTTTAGGGAATACTCCCAAAACGCGCCTTAGTCATTTAGATGCTAAACTAAGCGGGCTCCGTCGGGCCAAAAGGCCTTCGGGTCTCAGCATGACTCCCCGCAGGCGGGAAGTCTTTCAAGGAACAGGGTTAAAAAGGTGTCGCACCAGGCGACGTTGAACATATAATAATGCCCGGACCAAAAATGATCCGAGCAGGAAATTTTAACGCTTGGAGAACTGGAATTTCTTCCGGGCTTTCTTCTGACCGAATTTCTTCCGTTCTACCATTCGTGGATCACGCGTCAACAATCCTTCTGGTTTCAGGATCCCGCGGTTCTCCTCGTCCAGTTCTACCATTGCACGGGAAAGTGCAAGGCGAACAGCTTCGGCCTGACCGGTGATTCCACCACCATATACATTAACCTTTACATCAAAAGCGTTTTCGTTTTCTGTAAGGGCCAAAGGTTGCTTAACCTTATACTGCAGGGTAGGAGTTGGGAAATACGTGTTCAGCTCACGCTTGTTTACGCTGATATTTCCTTTTCCCTTGGAAACATAAACACGGGCTACCGCTGTTTTCCTTCTTCCAATTTTGTGAATTACCTCCATTATTTAAGGTCGTTTAAGTTGATCGCTTTGGGTTTCTGAGCTTCCTGATCGTGCTCCGCTCCGGCGTATACACGCAGGTTGCGGAAGAGATCGGCACCGAGTTTATTCTTAGGGAGCATTCCTTTTACAGCCTTCTCAACGATGGCTTCTGGCTTCTTGGCGTGCAGATCGCGAGCAGTTCGCCTGCGCTGACCTCCCGGATAACCTGTGTAACGGATGTACTCTTTATCGTCCCATTTGTTGCCGGAAAGGCTAACCTTCTCAGCATTGATGATAACCACATTGTCACCGCAATCCACGTGAGGGGTAAAGTCGGGCTTGTACTTCCCACGTAAAATTTTGGCCACTTTAGAGGCCATACGGCCTAAAGGCTGCCCTTCAGCATCTACCAGTACCCATTCTTTGGTTACGGTCTTGCTGTTGGCGGACAAGGTCTTGTAGCTCAGTGTATCCACTATATTGTAATTAATATTAAACGCTTCAATCCCGATAAACGGGCTGCAAATGTACGAACTATATGTTGAATTACAAATGCTTATATCGCAATATTTTTTCCCCGATCTCGCCCGAACAACTTTTTGCGCCCGATCCTGTTAAAATTTGAGATTTATTCGGGATTTCTGTAACACTGGGTCGTGGGAAAGGTCTTTAATTCAGCATCAATCGACAAACCTAACCATGAGACAGCTGTTATTAATGCTGGCCCTGACATTTCTTACTGTTAAGGCCGGCGCTCAGGAGGCCAGTGGACCTGTGGCTTCATCGGGCACAGAGGAGGCACTCACTACCACAAGCGAAGAAGAAGTTCCCAAGAAAATTTACGTGACGGCACCTGTCGGGGATGCCGCTGCCCCGGCCATAGACGGAAACTTAAACGATCCTGCCTGGGATCAGGTAGAATGGGCTGGGGATTACACCGAATTTCAGCCCGACGAGAACACCGACCCCAGCGTTGAAACCCGCTTCAAGATTCTGTACGATGCCAAAAACCTGTATGTAGCGTTTAAATGTTACGATCCGGAACCGGACAAAATAGAAAAACGCCTGTCCCGCCGTGACGGTTTTGCCGGAGACTGGGTAGAATTGAACATCGACAGCTATTTTGACAAAAGGACTTCCTTTTCATTTACTGTTACGGCAGCCGGGGTAAAAGGCGATGAATTTGTCTCCAACAACGGGAATAACTGGGACGATAGTTGGAATCCGATCTGGTTTGTCAAGACAGCTACTGATGCTGAGGGATGGACGGCCGAGATGCGCATTCCGCTCAGCCAGCTTAAGTTCGGGGATGCCGAGGAACAGATCTGGGGGCTGCAGTCGACCCGACGGTTTTTTCGGGAGGAGGAGCGTTCCCTTTGGCAACGAAAGCCCATAGATCAACCCGGGTGGGTCAGCGAATTCGGGGAATTGCATGGCCTTAAAGACCTGGAACGCCAACATCAGCTGGAGATTCAGCCCTACACCGTAGCCCGGAGTATAACTTTTCCCGCCCAGGAGGGCAATCCGTTTGAAGACGGAAGTCTTACCGATCTTAACGGAGGGCTGGATGCCAAAGTGGGCATTACCAATGACCTGACCCTGGACCTGACCCTAAATCCGGATTTCGGGCAGGTCGAAGCCGACCCTTCCGCCATTGCCCTGGATGGGTTTCAGATATTTTTCCGGGAACAGCGGCCTTTCTTTATCGAGAATAAGAACATTTTTGAAATGCCCGTCTCCCAATCGCAGGCCGGAGAGACGTTCGGTTCGGACAACGTGTTTTATTCCCGAAGGATTGGGCGCAGCCCACAGGGATTTCCTTCCCTTGCCGATGGGGAATTTGTAGACCAACCATCCAATACACCCATTCTGGGGGCTGCCAAGTTTAGCGGTAAAACCCGCGATGGCTGGTCTATAGGATTTTTGGAAAGCGTAACCGCAAGAAGGCAGGCAGTAATCGATAACAATGGGGATCGACGCAAAGAGGTTGTTGAACCGCTAACCAATTATATGGTGGGTCGGGTCCAAAAGGATTTCAACGACGGAGACACTTATGTAGGTACCCTCTTTACAGCTACGAATCGCGAATCCCTGGCTGAGTCTGTCGATTTTTTACACCAGGCAGCCTATACAGGAGGAGTCGACTTTAAGCATCAGTGGAACAATCGGGATTGGTATGTTGGTGGGGGATTGGTATGGAGCCATGTCGAAGGAAGCGAAGGTGCCATCCAACGTACTCAGGAATCGATTGAGCACCTCTTTCAGCGCGAAGGCGCAGATTATCTCGAGGTGGATCCCAATCGTACCTCCCTTACCGGAACAGGGGGAAACCTGCAATTGGGCAAAGTGGGTAATGGTCATTGGCGATTTGAGACGGGTGGAACCTGGAGATCGCCGGAGTTGGAATTGAATGACATCGGATTTCAGCGGCAGGCCGATGATATCCGCCACTACACCTGGGTTGGTTATCAGACCCTGAAACCCGACAAGACCTTCCGGCGTGTCGGAATAAATTACAACCACTGGGGTGCATGGGATTTTGGGGGCAACAACAATTTACTGATGTTCAATACCAACAGCTGGCAGAACTGGGCCAATAACTGGTTCTCCAATCTGGGGACCACGGTAGTGGCCAGCCAGCACAACAATTTTGCACTGCGGGGTGGTCCCCGCCTTCGGCTGTCCCCGGCGATAAGTTTTTGGAGTGGTATTAATACAGACAGTCGCAAGAAAATCCGGTTTACCCTGCGCCACAATGGATACCGCGCCTTTGATGATTCGTTTAGGAATTATCGCGTCAGCGGCGGCTTCTTTTATCAGCCGACCAATGCCCTGAGCCTTTCTGCATTTCCGAGTTGGTCCATAAACCGGGACCAGTTGCAATGGATCAGCAATATTTCTGTTGGGGACGACACCCGATACCTCAATGGGTTTATTGAGCAGCAAACGCTTTCCATGTCGATTCGCCTGAACTATACCATTAACCCCAACCTCACCCTGCAGTATTGGGGGCAACCGTTTATTTCGCGCGGCCGTTATTCCGAATTTAAGATAGTAACCGATCCCCTTGCGGCCGAGTTCGAGGACCGTATTACGCGGTATTCGGACCAGGAAATCAGTTTCCAGGAAGGTGTATATTCCGTAGATGAAAATAGTAACGGGAGCGTGGACTTTACCTTTGGGGATCCCGATTTCTCCTTTGTGCAGTTTCGTTCCAACCTGGTGATTCGCTGGGAGTATATTCCAGGTTCGGAGCTCTTCCTGGTTTGGTCCCAGGACCTCACCGCTTCGGGAAATCCAGCCGACCCGCTACTAGATACTTTAGAATCGAATATTTTCGGAGATGTGCAACCCAGGAATATCTTCCTCTTAAAGGCGACATATCGTTTTGCGCTCTAAGGCGCAGAAAATATTATGTGCTGCCTTACGTTATTGGAATAACACCCAGGTAGGGTAGCTGCCGGGTTAATTGTTATTTCAGAAACTACGCCACATGAAAGTCCTCAAAGAAATTTCCAAATTATTCCTGCTTTCTGCCCTGTTAACGAGCAGCTTTCTCATGGTTTCCTGCTCCAATGACAGCGGGGACGATGCGCCGGCCAGTATTGTGGGCACCTGGGATGCCCGGGAATTGCGAATAGATGAGAACACCGCTACGGAAGACGAATTACTCGCAAAGGATTTCCTCGATATCCTCGCAGCCAAAGATTGCTATATCCTCAGCCTTACTTTCAATGCCGACGGTACTGCGGAGGCCGAAAACTCTTCGGAATATTTGGATCTGAGCGGACTCGCTACCGGAAATTTCGACATTCCCTGCCCCTCGCAATCCAATGTTGAGCAAGCCACCTACACCTTCGAAAATGGCCAGCTAACCGTGGTAGATGCCATGGGGGTGACTTCCACAGCTGAGGCTTCTGTCAGCGGAAATCAGCTCATCCTTCAACTCGAAGGCAGCGTTTTTGACGACGTGGTCAGCGACGGGGAATTGGTTTTTGTTAAGCGCTAGCTATTAGTGCGCTTCCAGCCAGTTATCGCCCAGGCCCATATCGACAACAAGCGGCACGGATAGCTCATAGGCGTTTTCCATTTCCTCCACAATCATTGCACAGACTTCTTTTTCCTCTGCTTTGTACAGGTCAAAGACCAGTTCGTCATGCACCTGCAGTAACATTTTGGTCTTGTAATTCCCTGCCTGGAGTTTATCATGGATGCGGATCATTGCGATTTTGATAATGTCCGCTGCGCTACCCTGTATCGGTGCGTTTACCGCATTGCGCTCGGCTGCCCCGCGAACGACTGCATTGCTGCCGTTGATGTCTTTCAGGTAACGCCGGCGCCCCAGCACGGTTTGCACATACCCATTTTCCCGCGCAAAATCGATCTGATCGCTGATGTAGTTCCGCAACTTGGGATACGTCTTGTAATACGTGTCGATAAGTTCCTTGGCTTCGGTGCGGCTCAAATCGGTCTGGTTGCTCAGGCCAAAGGCGGAGACCCCATAAATGATCCCAAAATTTACTGTTTTGGCGTTCGCGCGTTGTTCCCGGGTCACTTCCTCCTGGGATACCCCAAAAACCCGAGCCGCCGTGGAGCGGTGGATATCTTCTCCTTTCTTGAAGGATTCGATCATGTTGTCTTCCTCACTCAAGGCTGCAATGATGCGCAGTTCAATCTGGGAGTAATCTGCTGCCATAAGGCAATAGTCAGAATCCCTCGGCACAAAAGCCTTGCGCACCTGCCGCCCCCTTTCGGTTCGGATGGGGATATTTTGCAGATTGGGATTATTACTGCTCAGCCGCCCGGTTGCCGCTACGGTCTGCATATAATCGGTATGCACCCGTCCGGTACCCGCAGCCACTTGCTCCGGGAGGGCATCTACATAGGTAGACTTTAATTTGGTCAGTCCCCGGTAATCGAGTACATGCTGTATAATCGGATGATCCTTAGCCAGGGAGGACAAGACATCCTCCGCAGTCGAATACTGGCCGGTTCGGGTCTTCTTTGGCTTATCGACCAATTTCATTTTATCGAACAGGATTTCGCCGAGTTGCTTGGGCGATCCGATATTGAATTCTTCCCCCGCGTCTTGGTAAATCTGCTGTTCGAGTTTTTCTATATCGCTATTCAAGGCTGCGGCCAGACTTCCCAGGAAATCCGTATCCAGTTTAATGCCTTCCAGTTCCATATCGGCCAGTACACGGAGTAAGGGGATTTCGATATCCCGGAATAACCCGGCTGTCCCGGCTTCTTTGAGTTCCCCTTCAAACTGATGGGCCAACTGCAAAGTAATGTCGGCATCTTCCACAGCGTATTCCTTCTGATCCTCCAGCGGTACGTCGCGCATACTCAACTGGTTCTTGCCTTTTTTTCCAATGAGGTCGCTGATGGGAACCGGGCTGTAATTCAAATAGGTTTCGGCCAACACATCCATGTTGTGCCGCATGTCTGGATTGATGAGGTAATGCGCGAGCATGGTGTCGAAAAGTGGCCCTTTCACCTCGATCCCATACATCCGCAGGACCTTGATGTCGTATTTCAGGTTTTGCCCGATTTTTTCAATGTTGGTGTCTTCAAAAAACGGCCGCAATTCTTCTAACAATTCCAGGGCCTCTTCCCGCGATTCCGAGAAGGGGAGGTAGAAGCCTTTTCCAGCTTCCCAGCTGAAAGCGATCCCGACCAACTCGGCTTCCAACGGATTCAGCGAGGTGGTTTCAGTATCAAAGCAAACACGGGTTTGGGACATCAGGCTTTGCAGGAATAGTTTTCGGGCCATTCCACTGGCTACCGCCTGGTAGTGATGATCTACATCGGCAATGGTCCTCCGGCCTGAGTATTCTTCCAAAGGTTGGCTTTCCGCTGCGTCCCCGAAGAGGCTGAATTGTCCACTCCCCGCTTCGCGCTGCTGTTTGCGAGCGGTTTCCGTGCTGCTTACCTGGGCGGCTGGTTCCGCTTCGCCGGAGAACAGCTTCAGGAACTGTTCTTTGAGGCGGCGGAATTCCAGTTCCTCAAAAAGTTCCTGCACTTTTTGGCTGTCGGGCATACTCAGCTCAAAATCCTCGGCATCGAATTCGACATCGCAGTCCAAACAGATCGTGGCCAGTTTTTTGGAGAGTAGGCCCAGTTCGGCATTGGCCTCGATTTTTTCCTTCATTTTACCCTTGAGCTGGTCAACATTGGCCAACAACCCTTCTACAGAACCGTATTCGGCTATAAATTTCTTGGCCGTTTTGTCGCCAACGCCAGGAAAACCAGGAATGTTATCACTGGCATCACCCATCATCCCCAGATAGTCGATAACCTGTTCTGGCCGCTCCACACCAAATCGTTTCTGAACCTCAGGAATCCCCCAGATTTCGATCCCGTTACCCATTCGGGCGGGTCGGTACATAAAGGTGTGCTCAGTGACGAGTTGCCCAAAGTCTTTATCGGGAGTAACCATGAAGACTTCAAAGCCTTCAGCTTCTGCCTGTCGGGAAAGTGTCCCGATGATATCGTCTGCCTCAAGTCCGGATCGCTCAATGCAGGGAATATGCATGGCCTTAAGGATATCCTGTATCCAAGGAACGGCAACCCGGATGGCGTCGGGGGTTTCGTCCCGATTGGCCTTGTATTCCGGGAAGAGTTCGGTGCGTTCAGCACTGCCGTCTTTATCAAAACATACCGCCAGGTGATCCGGTTTCTCACGGCGGATCACATCGAAAAGGCTATTCATAAAGCCCATAATTGCCGAGGTGTCCATACCCTTGGAGTTGATTCTCGGATTTTTAATGAGGGCGTAATATCCTCTGAAGATCAGGGCATAGGCGTCCAGGAGGAAGAGTCGTTTCTTTGTTGACATTTTATCGATTTATGACTCGGGTTGAATAAAACTTGCAGATGGGACATTGCGGTGTCCGTTGGCATCATAGAGGCGATAGCTGAATCCCGGGTGGATGCAATAGGACCCGGTTTGTCCTTGCTTATTGAGCGCGATAAAACCAATTTGGAAGTCCTGCCGTCCTTTGTTCTTTGCCAGGATTCGCCGCACGCCTTCTTCACAGGCAGCCTGCGGGCTAAGTCCCTGGCGCATTAATTCTACAATCAAAAAGCTTCCGACAGTTCGCACCACTTCCTCACCCATTCCTGTTGCCGTGGCACCGCCAACCTCGTTATCGACATAAAGTCCCGCTCCGATTACCGGACTATCTCCTACACGCCCGCGCATTTTATAGGCCAGGCCACTGGTGGTACAGGCTCCGGCAATATTCCCTGCCGAGTCCCGGGTAAGCATGCCAATGGTATCGTGGTTTTCAATATTGATGACAGGTTTGTAATCCGAAGTTTTTTTCCATTCCTCATACTCCTCACGGGCAGCCTCGGTCAATAACTCGCGGGTATCAAACCCCTGCTCTCTGGCAAATTGCGCGGCACCTTCTCCAACGAGTATTACATGAGGGGTTTCTTCCATTACCTTACGGGCAACCGATACCGGGTGTTCAAAACCTTCCAGGGCCATTACCGCCCCACAATTCCCATCGGAATCCATAATGCAGGCATCCAGGGTTACATGGCCATCCCGATCGGGCCTGCCCCCTAAACCTACAGTCATATTTTCGGGATTTGACTCCTCGACGCGGACTCCCGCTTCGGCAGCATCCAGGGAACTTCCTCCGGCATTGAGCACTTCCCAGGCGGCCTCGCTGGCCTTGCCAAAGTTCCAGGTGCAAAGGGCAATAGGACCTGCTATGGCCTCCCCTGCTTCGGCGGTTTTATCGGCCTCGCCGGCCATAGTTCCAGCAGTTCCCGATTTGTCCGATCCGGTGTTGCAGGAGGCTAATGCACTCACGGCCAGGATGCCCGTGGCGCCTAAAGAGGAATTTTCCAGAAATTTCCTTCTGTCCATCGTCCTAAGGGATTAAATTCGAATTTTAAAGATAACAATATGCTGGTAGAAGTATGTGCCAATTCTGTGAGCTCTGCGAAAATCGCCCAGGCTGCCGGAGCGGACCGAATTGAGTTTTGCAGTGAGCTGGCCGTAGGAGGGATTACCCCTTCCCTGGGGATGCTGACCCAGGTCCTGGAGGAGGTGCGCATTCCGGTACATGTTTTGATCCGACCACGCAGCGGAGATTTCTGTTACGATGCATCCGAGTTTAAGGCCATGCTTCGGGATATTGCCCTGGCACGGGAAGCCGGGGTCGCTGGAATCGTGAGTGGCGTTTTATTTCAGGATGGATCCCTGGATATGGAGCGCACCCAAATTCTGAAAGAGGCCGCCGGGGATTCCACCTTTACCTTTCATCGCGCCTTCGACCGCTGCCCGGAACCCGAGAAAGTATTGGAGCAGCTCGAAACCCTGGGCCCGATGTATATCCTGAGCAGCGGACAGGCTTCCAACGCAACGGCCGGACTGTCCACATTGGTAGGTCTCGCTGCGCAAGCCCGAAATTGCAAATTCATGCCGGGGGCGGGGATTGGCCCCGACAATGCAGGCCTGTTTGCCGATGCCGGATTTACTGCTATTCATTTAAGCGGAGTTCAGGTTCCGCAGGAACAGGAGCTCTTTCACGGTCCTGCAATGAACAGCCCCGGGATGTTGCGGGAAACCAGCCCACTGCTTTCCGATGCAACCCGTATTTCTGAAACCGTCCACCGCATCAAGGCTATATAATAGGTATCTTTAACCCATGTGGCGTTGGATCATTTTTATTGTCGTTTATTTTGCTTTATGCCTGTATACCTTACAGGCGCTACAGGCCGCGGTGCGCTTTCCATGGGTGCGTTTCCTGTATATCGCTATTGTTCTGGTCATTCTCGGGAATTTTATTTACCAGTTTACGCTGGGTGAAGTTCAGGGTCGGGTATTGAGCCGACCAAAGAGTTTTGCCTTCGGATTTTTACTGGCGGTGCTCACCTTTAACCTGATCACCATCTTATTCCTGTTCTCAGAGGATATCGTTCGCCTGGTGGTGGGCATCTATCACAAATTTCTTGGGGGTAAAGGGGAGTTCACGGTACCTGGGCGCCGCCGTTTCCTGAGCCTGATGGCACTTGGTTTGGCCTCCCTGCCTTTTGGGGCTTTGCTGTATGGCATGTTCCGGGGGAAGTACAATTTTAAAGTGCTCCGATACACCCTGGAGTTCAAGGATTTGCCCGAGGCCTTTGACGGCTATACGCTGACACAGATTTCCGACATTCATAGTGGAAGTTTTGACAATCGCGACAAGATCGAATACGCCGTAGATCTGATCAATAAACAACAAAGCGATGTGATCCTGTTCACCGGGGACATGGTCAACAATATGGCGGTGGAAATGAAACCCTGGGCGGAGTTGTTCAGCACCCTCAGCGCTCCGGATGGGAAATACTCCGTTCTGGGGAATCACGATTACGGGGATTACGTCAGTTGGGAAACCGCGGAAGCCAAATCTCAGAATTTGGAAGATCTGAAAAACCTCCAACGGGATATGGGTTTTAAGCTGCTCCTTAATGAACACACCTTTTTAGAGCGAAACGGAGCGCGCCTAGCCCTGGTAGGAGTGGAGAACTGGGGGCGTGGTGGTTTTAAGAAAGCAGGTGACCTGCGCAAAGCAACCGAAGGCCTGGACCCGGCTGCCTTTAAGATCCTGATGAGCCACGATCCTTCACATTGGGAGGATCAGGTGATACAGGATGAGCTGCATTACCACCTCACCCTGAGCGGTCATACCCATGGGATGCAATTTGGGATTGAGATTCCCGGGTGGATCAAATGGAGCCCGGTCAAGTGGCGCTATAAATACTGGGCAGGTATCTACGAGGAACTCGGACAGTTCATCAATGTTAACCGCGGTTTTGGATTTCTGGGATATCCGGGACGTGTTGGCATTTGGCCTGAGATTACCGTGATCGAACTTAAACGGAAGGGTTTAACGTGAATTTAACGCTCTAAACCCCCTAATTACAGGCCTTCTGAAAGGCTATTTAACATTTTTTCTTACTTTTGAGGGGTAATTTAACGACACCTATATGTCTAAATTCGGTGAATTAATCGACCAGAATATCCCGGTACTCCTGGATTTCTACGCCGAGTGGAACGAACAATCTACGGCGATGCATCCCGTACTCCGGGATGTGGCTGCTGCCCTTGGAGACAAAGGCAAGGTCATTAAAATCGATGTCGACAAGAATAAGGAACTCTCCCAGGCACTTCGCATCAAAGGCCTTCCTACTTTGATGATCTATAAAAAAGGAGAGATGGTATGGCGCCAGAGCGGCGAGCAGGATGCCAATACCCTCATCGGAATCCTAAACGAGTACCTGTAATTTCCTCCCAGTATTTAGTTATTGATCACCGCGCTGTCGGCCGGTTCGTCTACGTTGGTATTATCTGTTGCCAGGGTATCGGACACAGGTAGTGTATCGATCAGCGGTGCGGAATCCATCATATCCGGATCCATCCTTTCTTCTGGCAGGTCTGGCAATTCCTCGAGGAAACTCGGACGCATCAGAGCAATCCGATCCATTTGCTCCCGGAATATCAAATCTTCGCTGGCAGCCAGTTCAGTTTCGTTATTGGCCTGAAGAATCCCGATTAATCGTTTGTACGCTTCCAGGTCCGAATAGATAGATTCGGCCAGGGAAATCTGTTCTTCCCGCGGGATACCAGCGTAGTAATCCAGCCGATCCATGTAAATAGCTTTGAGCTCGCGGAACAATTCGCGGCCCTTGGTCGTTTCCCCTACTTTGAAATACCCGTCGACGAAAGGCTCAACAAAGGTGTAGAAATCAAAGTGCTTCACCGGAAGGTTGGTCATGATGAGTTCAATAACCTGCTTGGCTTCATCTATTTTTCCTTCGTCGATCAGGGCTTCTACCAGGCGTGCTGTATTGGCCCGAACCGAGAGTCCCTGGGATCGGGTTTGGGGATCGTGGTAAATGTCGTCACTACCCGAATTTCCAAAATCCCAGTTCATTACCACGTTGAACATCCGTTCGGTATCGATACGACCCAATTCAAAGGAGTTGCGGTTCTCGGTGCGAATGGGGACCAATTTATAGGCCATCCCCTCGAGTTGGAGGTATTCTTTCATCCAGATATACTCCGCCCGGTCAAAGCTTCCTCCTGAAAAATAGATGGGTCGCTTCCAATCGTTATTGGCCAGGATATCGAGCATCAGAATGCGATTCTTGGGCAGAACCCCAGGCAGGTCTATATCGATATAATCCACGATCAGTGCGGAATCCTTTTCGGCGACAAGGCCGGATTCAAGCACATTCCTTTTGTTTACGGGTACCCGGATTTTATTGGTCGGATAGAAAACCAGATCCAAGGTGCTTTCAGGATATTCGTTAACGTCGGCTCCAACGCGCTGCAGGTAGGAGCGCAGTTTGGTTTCCGGGCGGTCGCTGGCAATCCACGCCATGAAGTCTTTAATATTCCAGCGATTTTCAGTTAGTGCCTGGTGGTAGATCACATCCCGGTTCCCATAGCGATATAAATCGTGCGTTAGCTGGGAAGGAATCGGATCACTGGTATAGGCTTTGTGCTTCATCTGATCCACATACCAGTCGGTGGCAAACAGGCTGGTACAGATTACCCGGACATCGGTCCGATAATTCTCAATTTCCTGGGCATACCACAGGGGGAATGTATCGTTGTCCCCAATAGTAAACAGCATGGCCCCCACGTCTTTTTCACAGCTATCCAGGTAAGCTTTAGCAGCTGCCCTGGCCGTGTAGCGGCCTGAGCGATCGTGGTCGTCCCAATTCTGGAAAGCCATGACTCCCGGTACCGCAAAGAGGCAGAGCAACACCACTACGGGCGCCCAGATTTTCGGCGCAATCAGCCGTTTAAATTCTTCATAAAGCCCAACTACTCCCATTCCGATCCAAATCGTAAAAATGAAGAAGGAGCCAACCAGGGAGTAGTCCCGTTCTCGCGGTTGGAAAATATAGGGGTTGGTGTAAAATTGAATCGCAATTCCCGTGAAGAGGAAGAAAACAAAAAGCACCCAGAATTGCTTGGGGTTACGGCTTATTTGGAAAACCAGCCCGATAATTCCAAGTAATAGCGGGAGGAAGAAATAGGTATTCCTTCCTTTATTGTCGAGTACATCCTGGGGCAAGTTAGACTGGCTGCCATGGAACCAATTGTCTACAAAGCCAATCCCGCTGAGCCATTCCCCATTGCCATTATAGCGCCCCTGTTTATCGTTTTCCTTGCCCACAAAATTCCACATGAAGTACCTCCAATACATGTAGCCGAACTGGAAACGCACCATATAATCCAGGTTTTGTCCGACGGTTGGGGGTTGTACCTCCAGGTAATCCCGGAAGCGATTCAGGAAACTGATGTATTGATCTTCTTCGATCTCCCCGGCTTCAAGGCCCTGTCGCAACTGTGCTGCAGCTGCCCGCAATTCGGCGTTGTTCTCGGTAAGCTTAAAATCCAGCGGCCCGAAATAGCGCATATAGTTTTCGGCGTGCTGATCACTCCACATCCGGGGGAGCAGGCCTACATGATCCGGATTTGGACCCGGCAGGGCATCTTCGTACTGGTTTACAATAACATATTTACCCAGAGCTTCGTCCTTTTCGTACTTGGGGCTATCGTCCCGGCTGGGACCAGCCTCAGCGAAGCGGTCAGAGTAATAGGCCCCATATACTGGGCTGTCTACCCCGGGATACTGTTCCCGGTTATAATAGGCCAATAAGGCACGCGCATCGGCCGGGTTATTTTCGTTGATCACCACCTTGGCATTGGCCCGTATGGGGAGCATGAGCCAGGAGGAAAAGCCCAGGAACATGAACAGGCCACAGAGAATTATCGTATTGATCCGGTACATTTCATTCTTTCGGGTATAGCGAAGACCCCAAAAGAAAACCCCGGCAAAGAGCAGCCCCATGATAATTGTTCCCGAATTAAAGGGCAGGCCTACATCATTGATAAAGAAAACTTCACTCCACCCGAATAACATCAGCACATAGGTCAGCGAAAATTTAAAGACCAGGAACAAGACCCCAATCACTGCAATATTGGCCAGGATAAAGTTCAATGGCGTTACGGTCTTGTATCGCTTGAAATAGTACATCAACCCTATGGAGGGTATGGCCAAAAAGCCCATAAACTGGATCCCGAAGGTGAGTCCTACCACAAAGGCAATCAAAACGAGATAGCGATTTCCCCTTGGATTATCCAGGTTGTCTGTCCACTTCAGGCCCAGCCAGAGCAGGAGGGACATAATTAAACTGGCCATCGCATACACCTCGGTCTCGACGGCGTTAAACCAGAAACTATCCGAAAAACAGAGGCTAAGTGTGCCAACAAGGGCTCCACCTAGTATGGCAATCGCTTTCCCGTTGGTACTTTCTGCAGAAAACCCGGTGAGTTTGCGGCTGAGGTTGGTCAGGGTCCAGAACATGAATAGCAAGGCAAAAGCGGCAGAAACCCCCGACATGAGGTTAACCATGAAGGCTACATCCGTGGGATCTGGAGCAAACATGGCAAAAAAGGCACCCATCATCTGAAAGAACGGAGCCCCGGGGGGGTGGGCTACCTGCAGTTTGGCAGAGGTAGCGATGTATTCCCCGGCATCCCAAAAGCTGCCAGTGGGTTCGGTCGTAATGAAATAGATGATAAAGCTGAAAGCAAAAACGAACCACCCGCAAAGGGTGTCCCACTTCTTGAAGTTTTTCGCAAGCATGCGCGGATGGGTTTTACCAGTACGAGGCGAATTTAGTAAATAACCCACATTCCCTGCCTAATTTGAGGAAAGCTTTAACAGCCAAAAAAATAGTTTGCCCTTCCCGAACTTTGTTTTAAATTTGCATCCGCTTAACGGCTGATTGGCCTATGGTGTAATTGGCAACACTACTGATTTTGGTTCAGTCATTCTAGGTTCGAGTCCTAGTAGGCCAACAAGAAGAAACCCCTGGAAGTATTTCCGGGGGTTTTTTTATTGGCGATACAGGTACTACCTTTAAGAGGTAGCGGATTGTAAACCTGCAGGTATCGAAAACCCCGGAATCATAATCGCTCTGGTGCTGTACGCCCTGGTTGCCCTCATCCTCATCTTGGGTTTGCTGGTTCATGGGGCCAAACCATCTAAAACGCTTGCCTGGATTCTGGCCATCCTAACCGTCCCGGTTGGGGGAATCCTTTTTTATTGGGTGCTGGGTCGCAATCGAAGGCGGAAAAAACTCTCCATCGACAAATTAACACTTCCGGGCGAACCGGAACCGACTTCGGCATCCCTGCCTGTGGATAGTCTGCTGATTCAAAAAGTAGTCCGAATCGCATATAACCATAACCAGCTGGCTCCTTCTCAGGACAATGCGTTGCGCTTACTAACTGATGGTAAAAGTACCTTTGAAGCCATTTTTCAGGCCCTGGAAGGGGCAAGGGATCACATACACTTGCAGTACTACATCTTTGAGGAAGGGGAACTGACCCAACGCCTGCTGGAACTGTTTAAGCTGAAAATAACCCAGGGTGTCCGGGTGCGCCTGATCTATGATGTTATCGGCAGTTTAACCCTAAGCGCCGCGTACCGCAGGAAGCTGGAAAAGGCCGGAGTTGAAGTATTTCCCTTCCTGCCATTTCGTTTCGGACGTTTCCTCGAGTCCCTGAACCACAGAAATCACCGTAAAATTATCGTGGTAGATAATCGTGTCGCCTTTACAGGGGGAATCAATATGTCGGATAAGTACCTCAAGGGAGACCCTGTGCTCGGAAATTGGCACGACTTGTACCTCAGGATAAGTGGCCGCGCTGCCTGGCATTTGAACCGCATCTTCGTTGAGGATTGGTACATGGTTAGCGGACAAGATATTTTTGATCCGCAATGGGAGCAAGCGAGGATTACTCCTGCTCCGGGGAAGGTGGCTATTCAGATTCTACACGGCGGGCCCGACGATGACTTTGCTTCACTGGAATGGGTGTACTTAGCTGCCCTGCTCAACGCCCAGCACTATGTCTATATCATCAATCCTTATATTATTCCGGGGCCTGCCCTTCAAAAAGCCATGGTAGCCGCTTCCCGCAGTGGAATAGACGTCCGTGTTTTGCTTTCGGAAAGTTCAGACAGTCGAATCGTTGGCTGGAGTGTCCGGTCTTACTTCGAAGGATTTTTGAAGGCGGGAATTAAGATTTATCTCTATCCGGAAGGATTCCTGCACAGCAAGATGGTAGTAGCCGACGACAATTTTGCAATGGTGGGTACGGCTAACCTCGACAGCCGAAGCCTGGAGCACAATTTCGAGGTCAATGCCTTAGTATATGACGAAGCGGTGGCACAAAAACTAAAGGAAGATTTCCTGAAAGAAATAAATATCAGCAGGATGCTGGCCTACCACGAATTTCGGGATCGCTCCTGGGGAGCCCGATTAAAAGAGGGGATCGGACGCGTGCTTAGCCCGCTTTTATAACATCCGACCCCCAATCCAAGTCACAAACTTTGCTTTTCCCCTACTGATCAGGGCATAGGGTCATTCCACATCGGAGGTGGCAAAATAATCCCGAACCCAGGCTTTGACCTGGTTATCGGTCATGGAATCGGCCTTATGTACCGAGGTAATCCCGGCTGCCAGGTCGTGGTGATTTGTCTCCAGTTCGGTACGCAGTAGGGCAGCCGTATCGGCAGGTCCGAACAATACAATGCTGTCCCCGGCCTTGAGATGCTTCACGACTTCACTGAAATACTGCTTCATCTGGTGTTTATGACGCTCCAGATATTTACTATCCTGCACTACATCCTGTGGACCCCAACGGGCATTCGGAGTTCCCGATCCACCTTTGGGCCGAAAGAATTCCAATTCGGATTCAACAGTGTGCATTACTTCGCCCTTCGGGGTCAGGAAGACCAGGTGGGCATTTTTTCGATCAATCCAAATACCAACTTTTCTCATAATTCAAAGGATTTATCCGGTGGCAGAATCAAAAAGGGAACATTTACATGAAACCCTATATTCTTAATCACAGGTTCTATAAATAATCGCTCGACAAACGTGTGCTTGTTGCGCACCATAGCGAGCAGGTTTACGGGTTTTTCGCTTTTAAACTCATTAATAGCGCTAATCAACGGGGTATCCGCTATATCGTGGAAATGAGCAGTATCTCCGAGTTTGGCCTTCAGCAATTTGCGCAAGGCAGCTTGCCTGGCGCTCAATTCAGGACCGGCGGATACATGGAGCACATGGACGGTGCTTTTATGATTCTTTTGAATTTCCGTAAGAGGCCCCAGTAACTCCCCGGTGTATTCGATTTCATAATCGGTGGGAAACAGGATTATGTTCGGTTCCTGATAGCTGTAGCCGGGGGGAATCACCAAAACCGGACAGTTGCTATTTTTGATAACATGCACTGCGTTGCTGCCGAAGAGGATTTCCCGGGCTCCTGTAGCTCCTTTGGTTCCCATGATTACCAGGTCCACTCCTTCCTGGGCTGCCCGGTCGTGGATCTCATGTACGAGGGTGCTAAAAGCGGCGTGGATACGCAGCGAGTGATTTGGATTCGGAAATTTTTCCTCCAGACTGTGTTTTAGCTTTTTTAGGCGGGTTTCCGCAGCCTCCTGCATCACGTCCCCCAGGCCTATCTGACCCGGACTACCCAAAATATATTCGGGATGGTATACCGGTGGGGTATAGGTGTGGAGGAGGAAAAACAAGCATTCCTGATCCTTATAAAATTCAAGGGCGTAGTGGATGGCATTGAGTGCAACCTCTGAGAAATCGGTGGGTAATAATATCTTTTTCATGTCCCTTGGTGTTTGAGTTATAATAAGCCTCAGGGTCGTTTCCGCCCTGTGATTTCGTCGATGGTGATGCGATAGACTACTGGGGCTTTATCCGTAGACACCTTACTTGAAATATCACTGAGGTGTGTCCCGGGCCTGGCATCCTCAGCCAGCAGAATTTTTCGAACGCCTTCTGCAAACTTATGCAGCAGGTGCCGAGCGTCTATCCCGCTGAGTTCTTCATAGGTGCCATGGACCAGCACGGATTCCCAATGATCCAGGGAGATAATGGTATCGACCTGCAGGGCAACGGTTCCATTTTCCCGCATTGCTTCAATCTTGGTGCCCTCCCCGGAATAGGAAATAATGCAGTGCCCATCTGCATCGTAGAAATAAGTCACGGGCAGAATTGTCGGACCTCCACCTGATATAAAACCGAGCCTTCCGATGTAATTATCTTCCAGCACCCGGAGGCATTGATTGTCGGATAGAACACGCATGGCGTTTGCTTTAAATATTAGATTAAAGCTACTACTGTTCCCCTTTAAAAAATATGACAACCGTCAGTTTGAGCGGGCTATTATTTCCTGCGTGTGGGGTAAATCTTCAGAGTCCTTATATTAGGGCTTCTCAAAATGCTCAAACTATGCGTAAATACGACATTCTTAAGAATTTACTCCTGCTGGTTTTACTCCTGATTAGCGGTACGAAACACGCCGTTCATGCCCAGAATTATCGCGGATACAGCCAGGAATCTACCGAAAATCAAAAAGCGGTCGAAACTGCATTTCTCGAGGCGGTAGACTTTTCGATTTTCCGGGAACACCTAAAGCAATTGACCTTACAACCGCATGTGGCCGGGACCCCTGCCAATGATGAAGTTGCCAACTATATTGCGCAAGTGATGGAAATGGCCGGGATGCGGGTTGAGCGCTACCCTTATGATATCTACATGTCTACTGATGGTGGTAATTCCGCGGTGGAACTGGTGCAGCCCTTACGCCTTCCCCTTAACCAACAGGAATATATCCTGGAAGAAGATTCGTTTTCCGCCGACCCCAACCTGAAGAAAGGATGGAATGCCTATTCCGGTAGCGGGGACGTGACTGCTCAGGTCGTATACGCCAACTACGGCACCAAGGAAGACTTTGAGAAATTGGTTGCAATGGGTGTTGATATTGCAGGGAAAATTGTAATTGCCCGTTATGGCGGAAATTTCAGGGGTTACAAAGCCCGATTTGCAGAACAGTACGGAGCGGCCGGGCTAATCATTTATACCGATCCAGCAGATAGCGGATTTACCCGGGGGCTGGTCTATCCGGAGGGGGTGTACTACAACGAAAGCGCAATACAGCGCGGGTCTATTCTCACTGGCGATTTTACAGGCGATCCCCTAACTCCTTTTGAACCTGCGCTCCCTTTAGATGGAAAGAAAAAGATTAACCGGATGGATCCGGCCGAGGCGAGTCTGCCGAGAATCCCAGTATTGCCATTGCCCTATGGTTCTGCTAAAGAAATCCTGGGCCGGATGTCAGGACAGGTCGTGCCTTCGGGCTGGCAGGGAGGGTTGCCCTTTACCTATCGATTGGAAGGTGGAGATGAATTGCTGGTACGGATTGCGGTGGATCAAAAAAGGGATTTTGTCCGGGTGAATAATATCATTGGAACCTTCCGGGGGACCACCCATCCGGACGAGTGGATTATTCTGGGTTGCCACTACGATGCCTGGGCTTTTGGTGCGACAGATCCCAATAGCGGCACAGCAATGTTAATCTCCTTAAGTGAAACCCTGGGCAAGTTGGCAAAACAAGGAATGGCTCCGAAGCGGTCCATTCTCATTGCGCATTGGGACGGGGAAGAACACGGGGTTTTAGGCTCAAGCGAATGGGTAGAGCAGCTCAAGGAGGAACTCGGGGCAAAAGCAGTAGCCTACATGAATTTTGACGGGGGTGTTTCCGGAAGAAATGTCGGCGGGGCTTCCTCCCCGACGCTGAAACAATTAATGACCGACGCGGCAAAAGAAGTAGCCTATCCCTATTCTGAGGAATCGCTTTACGATCATTGGCGGGGGGATCGCGAAGAACCTGCGATTGGCAATCTCGGAGGAGGGTCCGATCATATTGGTTTTTACATGCATGTTGGGGTACCTTCCATGAGTGGCGGAGCGGGAGGCCCGACCCTGTATCATACGAATTACGACAGTTTCGATTTTTATAAAAATTACGTGGACCCGGAGTTTCAAATGGGAGGCACGGTACAACAATGGGCAGGGCTTATGGCCTTGCGCCTGGCCAATGCGGAGGTCATCCCCTACGATGTGAACAGGTATGCCAGTGATTTAAAAGGGCATTTCGAGAATGCGGTAAAAAAAGTAAAAGAACTCCAGCCTGATTTTGTGGAATTTGACCAGGTGAATGCTGCTTTGATTGAGCTGGAAAAAAATTCCCAGATTTTTAACGACGCGCTCACTGTTGCTCTGGGCAGTGGCGAGCTTTCCGGAAAGGAGATCAGAAGTATTAACGAGCAACTGCTTGCGCTGGAAAAGAGCTTTATAGATAACAAAGGCATGTATTACGGGTCCTGGTACAGGTCCCTGTACGCCTCTACCGACCCATTCAGCGGATATGCCTCCTGGATTTTGCCGGGAATAGAATATGAGCTTTCCCTTAAATCCACCGAACGCCTGGAAGAATGGGATCAGCGCTATGCAGCGGCAATCGAATCCCTTACGACTAAAGTCATGGCTTTGACCGATAGTCTGGGGGAGTAGGCTTTTTCCTTTATCTTAATCATTTGAATTGCTAACCGTATGAAGGCAACTGCTAAAAGACCAATACAATTTATCAGAAGGGTAAGTTTCCTTCCGCTCCTGTGTTTTGCAAGCTTTGCCTTTGCCCAACGTCCGCTTATTGTCGATGCCGACACGGGAAACGAGGTCGATGATCTCTTTGCGCTTGCCCATATCCTCCTGTCCGACGACCTGGAGGTTACCGCCCTCAATGCCGCACACTGGCAAACCAGTCATTGGGCCGTGGCAAATTCTATGGAAAACAGCCACCGGCTCAACCAGCAACTATTGGGGGAAATGGGTATGGATGTACCCACCTTGCGAGGGGCCCCGGCACGCATGTACGATTGGGGAGACCGCGCCCAGCATTCCGCTGCCGCCTATGAGATAATCCGTCAGGCAAGGCAAGGAGATTCCCTGGAGATCATCGCTATGGGAGCCTTGACTAACCTGGCATCGGCCGTATTTATTGCTCCGGAGATAGCGCCGAAATTGAAGATCTACTGGTTGGGGACTACGATGGATTTTGAAACCGGTGTCATGAAGCGCAACGATTTCAATCCACTGATGGATCCTTTCGCCCTGGATTATCTCCTGGAGTCCCGTGCCGATTTACATATTATCCCCCTCAACGTTGCCGTTGCTATGGAAATATCCCGGGAACGGCTGGACCAGGAGATCGGTTCAACCGAGTTGGGCGAATACTTAATTGCACGCTGGGAACAGCACTTGGATGGTTCTCGCGAAAAGCGCATCCTATGGGATTTGGCTTTAGTGGCCGCTTATGCCCATCCGGAGCGGGCCCGGCAGGTGGAATTCACAACCTCGCGGGATAGCGGCAACCGGGTCATTCAGGTCTATGATTGGATTGACGCCGAAGCCATCTACGCCGACTTCTTCACGGCCGTGCGAGCTTTTAAAAAACGGTAGCAACAAGGGTTAGTGATTATTCTGAAAACCGGAGTTCGGCTACTTTGCGGTGCACTGCGGGATCGAGCTTTTTACTTTCGTCCCCATCGAGCATGTCCGGATCCACTACCCACTGCATGAATTCGATCAGCGGGATTTGGGTGAGCACGCCCCCCTGGATCTCACTGACGTATTCTTCGTCTTTGGCGTGATCCAGCAAAACCTTTTCAAGGTCGGGATACTGCTTTCGGGCCAAACCCCAAAAAGCATAAGCGCGGACTGTGGCATTATCATGGGAAGTACAAGCCAGGAGTTCCTGGCAATCGGCACGCTCCACCAGGCGTACAAAACGGAGGTATTGCTCGGGTTGGGTATTGTCGAACCCGATATAGGGCCCGTGAATCTGGTTTACTTCAGCAATGGAATCGGTCAGTACCTGTAATTCAATAGGAAGTGCCTCCTGAGTGCTTTTTGCTTCATCGGCCTGGCCGACCCCTGTGGTCGCAAACCCCGGGGCGGCGGGCTGTGCCCATACCTGTCCCGGCACCGTCAATGCCAGCAATAGGGCAAGGCAAGCCATTAGGCTACTGCAGTTTTTCAGGAGGAAGGGTCGGTTTAAAGCTAACATATTCGACTGCAAAGATATAGCAGTTAAGGACTTATGGCAAGGTCTTGGGTTTGAGGCCCCAGTGATACAGTAATAATTGCCCTAATCCGATAAAGACGGCACCCAGGATTAAAAAGAAAGCAATCACCCCGTACCCCAAAGACATTAGAACAACAAAGGTCAGGCCTCCCAGGAATAAATGAGCCAGCAAAAGGTTCTTTCGTGTTTTATCGAACGCGGCTTTTCTGTTGGAAACGATTCCAAGTACAATAAGGATTATCCAGGCAGGAGCGGAGCAGGCAGCTGTTACTCCCAAAAAGTAAGGCACGATTTCCAGGTCTTCCATGGTGTATAGGGGCTCATCCCCGGTAATCAATAAATGGATATTCATCAATACAAACAGCAGTATGGTTCCACCCAATGCGGTCAACGGCCAAACAGCGATAAAGCGTTTCCAGTTAATCATTCTTCCTCCTGTAGATTGTCCGGTTCCACGGGTGGGGTCAGGCCTGTTTCCGGAGTCGGCTTTTGACTGAGCTCCAATTCCTGCTCAGCATCATAGGCCTCGTCCAGCTTGTCGTATTCCTCTTCGATTTCGTCCAGGGCGGTCACCATTTTTTGCTTGTCGCGAATCATGGCCCAGGTCATGATGAGGCTGGTACCTATTATAATGAAGAGCAGGATCCCAGGCTCGAAAGCTTCCACCCGCGCTTCCATAGGGATGCCGTAAAACAACAGCACGGTTATCAAGCCCCGCGGAGCAATAAACAGTTGTGGCCGGATATCGCTGCCAAAAAACACCCGCAGGAAAATAAACCGGATCAGGTAAATGGACGCCAGGATCAGCACACTGATCAGAAGCACTTTTACACTTAACAGGGAGGATAGGACAATGGTAAGCCCAAAGACCACAAAGAAAAAGGTGCGTACCACAAAAGCCGATTCCAGGGTAATGATGTGCAGTTCGTGATAAATCTGTTTAGCGCGGTCTTCCTTCAGGTATTTCCGCAGGGGTCCCGCGAAGAACAATTTCATATTGGCGATCACCAGGCCAAAGACCAGGATAATGATCAGGGAACTCAGGTGGAGTTTTTTACCCAGGGCATAAAGCAGCAATAAGACTGCGATAAGCAGGAACTGCTTGGCCTGGGTCTTGATACTTTGAAAGATCAGGATTAGCACATAGCTCGCCACCAGGGCAATGACCAGGGTCAGGGCCAGGGTCCCGGCAAAGCCAGCTGGGCCTACAGCCTCCGCCGGATTCAACTGTCCTGCCAGGAAATAAAACAGGATGATCCCCGCAATATCAGAGAAGGTACTCTCGTACACGTGGAATTCTTTTTTGGCCTCGCTCAGCCCCCCGACGCTGGGGATAATAATGGCGCTGGAGAGAATGGAGAGCGGGGTGGCATAGAGCCAGGCCGAAGCGGTACTCATCCCGGGGATAAGGTTCTCCAGGATCAGGGCGGCCACCCAGGTAGAGGCCATCAAGCCCCCTATGGCTATGGTCAGGGATTTTACAATGGGCCAGAATTTATCCCGGCGTAACTCCAGTTCCAGTGCAGCCTCCAGCACAATCATGATCAGCCCCACGATTCCCAATATCTCCAGGATTGGGAAAAAGTCAGGCAGGGCGGGTACAAATGCCTTCGCAACATACTGCAGTACAACCCCCAGCACAATGAGCATGAGTACCGAGGGGATGTTGGTTTTTTTGGAGAGTCCATTGAACCAAAACGAGAGGATCAGGACCAGCGCTCCTTCGATAATGAGGTTATAGGAAGAGAATAATTCCATGGATGGGTAGGTTGGGTTAGTGCGGATTAAATCTAAGAAAATTACAGCAGCGCCATTCCCTGATCCTGAGGAAATTCAATTCTGATTGCTATGGTAGTTTAATCCTGAAATTATTGTATATTTGCGCCACTTATGGAACACGGAATTCATGGGGGGACGACAGGTCCCCTCTTTTATTGCCGGTAATCCGAAGTAATAATATGGCCCGAAAATCGCTGCAAGAGCACGTAGACGTTCTCCTGGAACAGGCACTGAAAGCCCGTCCCGATTTGTTTTTAATCGATCTTAAGGTAAATCCGGATCAGTCTATCCGAATTACCCTCGACGGGGATAAGGGGATAAACCTCCAGGATTGTATGGATGTTAGCCGGGCCATTGAACATTCCCTGGATCGGGAGGAATTTGATTTTTCCCTGGAGGTGAGTTCCGCTGGAGCCACTGCGCCCCTGGTACTGCCGAGGCAATTCGCGAAACATTTGGGACGCAAGCTCAAGGTAAAACACCAGGGCGGGGAAACGGAAGGTAAATTGGCCGGGGCCGATGATGAAAAAATCACCCTGAACTGGAAAGTCAGGGAGCCCAAGCCAGTGGGGAAAGGAAAACATACAGTACAGAAGGAAGCGGTAATCCCGTATTCCGAGATTGAAGAAGCAAAAGTTATCTTAACATTTTAACGTCAAATCAGGAGATGGAAAATCTTGCATTGATCGAATCATTTTCCGAGTTCAAGGACGATAAGTTCATTGACCGGGTAACCTTAATGGCCATATTGGAGGAAGTATTCCGGGCTGCGCTAAAGCGCAAATTTGGCTCGGACGACAACTTCGATATCATTATTAACCCGGATAAGGGTGACCTCGAAATCTGGAGGAACCGCGTTGTGGTTCCCGACGGGGAGGTAGAAGAACCGAACGAGGAGATTTCACTGACCGAGGCCCGTAAAATTGAGCCTGACTTTGAAGTTGGGGAAGATGTGTCGGAAGAGGTAAAACTCAAAGACCTCGGACGTCGTTCGATCCTGGCCCTGCGCCAGAATCTGATCGCCCGTATCCACGAGCACGACAATACCACGATCTACAAGCAGTTCAAGGACCTGGAAGGTGAGATTTACACCGCTGAAGTGCACCACATTCGCCACCGTGCCATTATCCTGCTCGACGACGAGGGCAATGAACTGATCATGCCTAAGGAAAAGCAAATCCCTTCTGACTTCTTCCGCAAGGGGGACAATGTTCGGGGAATCATTGAGAGTGTTGAACTCAAGGGGAACAAGCCACTGATTATCTTTTCACGGACTTCGCCCAAGTTCCTGGAGCAATTATTCCACCAGGAAATCCCTGAGGTGTTTGACGGATTGATCACCGTGAAAAAGGTAGTCCGCATCCCTGGTGAAAAAGCTAAGGTCGCTGTGGATTCTTACGATGACCGTATTGACCCGGTTGGGGCCTGTGTGGGGATGAAAGGATCCCGGATCCACGGGATCGTTCGCGAACTGGGGAATGAAAATATCGATGTCCTGAACTGGACCAACAATCCTCAATTAATGGTGACCCGCGCCCTGAGCCCTGCTCGTGTAACGCAGGTTAAACTAAACGATGAGGAGATGACCGCACAGGTATATCTGAAACCCGAAGAGGTGAGTAAGGCCATCGGTCGCGGAGGACACAACATCCGTCTGGCAGGTCAGCTGACTGGCTACGAGATCGATGTCTATCGCGAAGGAGTCGAGGAAGATGTGGAACTCACCGAGTTCCGCGATGAGATTGAGGAGTGGATTATTGCGGAGTTCCGCAAGATTGGATTGGATACTGCACGAGCGGTTCTCGAACAGGATGTCGAAGACCTTGTGAAGCGTACCGATCTGGAAGAAGAGACCATCCTGGATGTGGTCCGTATCCTCAAGGAAGAATTTGAAGATTAAGCTATATTAGCACATTATAATAAAGAACGTAGGTAATTTTTATGGCAGAAAACGCAACCATAAGGCTTAATAAAGTCCTCCGGGAACTTAATATTTCGCTGGATCGGGCAGTGGACTACCTGGCTACTCAAGGCCACGATGTCGACGCACGCCCGACTACCAAAATTTCCGGCGAGGTATATCAGGTACTCCTGGATGAATTCCAATCGGACAAAAGCAAAAAGGTTGCCTCCAAGGAAGTAGGGGAGGAGAAGCGCAAGGAGATTGAAGCCATCCGCCAGCAACGCGAACAGGAGCAGGAAGAAAAGCGAATGGCTCGCGAGCGCAAGGCAGAACCTGAAGTAGTCAAGGCCAAGGTAGAACTTTCCGGACCAAAGCAAGTCGGAAAAATTGACCTGGACGCTCCTGCAGCACCTGCTAAAAAGGAGGAACCGGAAGTAGTTCCGGAGCCGGAAGCACCCAAGGCCGAAGCTCCTGCAAAGGAAGCACCTAAAGCCGAAGTTGCGAAAGCTGAGCCAGCTAAGCCTGCCGAGGAGGAGAAGCCCGAAAAGATCGAGACGGAATACAAGAAGTTATCCGGTCCTAAGATCAAAGACAAGATCGACCTCTCCAAATTCGACAAGCCTAAGAAGAAAAAAGAAGATAAGGCCGACGATAAGGACAAAAAACGCCGCCGTCGCCGCATTGTCAGTAAGAACGACTCCGACAGCCGAGGCCGCGGAGGGAATAAGAAATCTCGTTTCGGTGCTCCTAAAGTTGAGCCAACGGAGGAGGAAGTGCAAAAGCAGGTTCGGGAAACCCTCGAGAAACTGCAGGGGAAATCCAAGCGGGGCAAGGGTGCCAAGTATCGCCGCGACAAGCGGGATCAGCACCGCCAGCAGACCGAGAAAGATCTGGAGCAACAGGAATTGGAAAGCAAAACCCTGAAGGTAACGGAATTTGTTACCGCCCAGGAAGTAGCTACCATGATGAATGTTCCGACCACCGATATTATTTCCGCCTGTATGTCCCTGGGAATCATGGTTACCATGAACCAGCGACTCGATGCGGAAACCCTGTCCATTGTGGCCGAGGAGTTTGGTTACGAAGTAGAATTCGTAACCGCTGAAATCGAAGAATCCATTGAGGAGGAAGTAGATGCTCCGGAAGACCTCAAACCCCGTGCTCCTATTGTTACGGTAATGGGTCACGTGGATCACGGTAAAACCTCCCTCCTGGATTATATCCGCGAGGAGAATGTTATTGCCGGGGAGAGTGGAGGAATTACCCAGCACATTGGTGCCTACGGGGTGAGCCTGGACAGCGGTCAGAAGATAACCTTCCTGGATACTCCGGGTCACGAGGCCTTTACGGCAATGCGTGCTCGTGGTGCCCAGGTAACCGATATCGCGATTATCGTGATTGCTGCAGACGACGACATCATGCCGCAGACCAAAGAGGCGATCAGCCACGCGCAAGCAGCCGGTGTCCCAATCGTCTTTGCGATCAACAAAGTCGATAAGCCCACAGCAAATCCCGACAAGATCAAAGAAGGTCTGGCCGGAATGAACTTACTGGTCGAAGATTGGGGAGGAAAAATCCAATCCCATGATATTTCGGCTAAGACAGGTCAGGGCGTAAAGGAGCTTTTAGAGAAAGTATTGCTGGAGGCCGAATTGCTTGAACTTCAGGCAAATCCGGACAAGCTGGCCACGGGTACCGTTGTCGAAGCCTTCCTGGATAAAGGGCGGGGCTACGTGTCGACCATCCTGGTCCAGGCGGGAACCCTGGAAATCGGGGATTACGTATTGGCGGGAACCTGTAGTGGTAAAGTAAAGGCCATGCAGGACGAACGCGGTAAAAATGTAAAGAAGGCCGGACCTTCTACGCCAATATCCATTTTAGGACTGGACGGAGCGCCTCAGGCCGGGGATAAGTTCAATGTACTGGAGGACGAGCGGGAAGCCAAGCAAATCGCTTCCAAGCGTTCTCAATTGCTCCGTGAGCAAAATGTACGTACGCAGCGGCACATTACCCTGGACGAAATCGGACGCCGCATTGCACTGGGCGACTTCCAGGAACTCAATATCATCCTTAAAGGTGATGTGGATGGTTCTGTAGAAGCCCTCTCGGATTCCTTCCAGAAATTATCGACAGATGAGATCCAGGTGAATATCATTCACAAGGGTGTTGGTGCGATTACCGAGTCCGACGTGCTCCTGGCCTCCGCCTCTGATGCAATCATCATCGGATTTAACGTGCGACCCATGGGGAATGCACGGGATGTTGCCGATAAGGAGGAAATCGATATCCGTCAGTATTCCATTATCTATGACGCCATTAACGACGTCAAGGATGCGATGGAAGGGATGCTTTCTCCGGAAATCAAGGAGGAAGTTACCGGTACAGCCGAAATCCGTGAGACCTTTAAAATTTCCAAGATCGGAACCATCGCAGGATGTATGGTTACCGGTGGAAAGATTTTCCGCAGCTCTCAGATACGCCTGATTCGCGACGGGGTAGTGATTTACACGGGCGAGTTGGCTTCCCTCAAGCGTTTCAAGGACGATGTGAAGGAAGTATCCAAGGGTTACGATTGCGGTATACAAATAAAGAATTACAACGACATCAAGGAAAGCGACATTATCGAAGCCTTCCAGGAAGTTGCCGTCAAGAAGACGCTGTAATTTACTTAAACCAAAGAAAAAGGCCCGCTCAACAGCGGGCCTTTTTTATTGCTTAAGGTCTGGGAAATGATAGGGAAAAGCTCCTTGGGAATTGGAACTTTTCTACTCCGGCCGCAGCAAAATAGCTCCGGGATATTTCTTTCGGACGGTAAGGAATTCCCGTTCGGCTTCCAGGCGGGTTTTAAACCGGCCCAGTTGCACTCTGTATGTGGGAGAATCGAATACGATCCGGGCCCGCCATTGTGGAAAATCCACCTCAGCTTCTGTTTTAAGTTCCTGGGCAAACGAGGAGTTTCCAAAGCCGACCTGAATCGTAAAATAGCCGGCCTCACTGAGGTTTTTCTTGTAAATTTCCAGGAGTTTCTCGATTCCCGGGTCCTGATCCAGGGTAATCTGACCTTGCTGAGCGGTAGCCATCAAGGGCAGGCTTAGGAGGGTAATAAGGAGTATTCCGGATCGCTTCATTCTGGATAATTTTGTCCGCATGGCGGTCTTCAAAAATACGTTTTTCGAGGCTTTTTTGGATTTAAATTTACTCTATTTAGAACGGTTATAAATTAGAAATTATAAAACCGTTAAGATTTCCAAAAACAAAGTCTATGTCTTAAATTTGCTGTCAATTTGAACCGGTTAAAAACCCCCTAAAATTCACCGAAATTTTGGGCTTTTATCGGACAGATTGAACGAAAAACCTGCAATTCCTTGCGAATCCTTCAGGTCGCTGAAAAACGTGCCTCGCTCAGGATCAGCAAGTTCAGGTTCAAAATATATTGAAGAACAACACATGAAAAAGGTTTCCAACCGCCACGGGTTTTCTGCGTTTTTTGGTTTTTGTTTAGTCCTTTCCTTCCTTTTTTCTGCTTCGCTTAGCGCACAGGATGCTGCTGCCGATACGGCTGCTGCAGAACCTGCTGCCGAAGCCGCCGCATCGGAAGGGCCTTGTGGTCCGGGCGACCCGGTAAAGGGTAAGCAGTTGTTTAACACGAACTGTGCGGCCTGTCACAACCTGAATCGAAAAATGACCGGTCCTGCGCTGGCCAATGTCGCTGCTCGTCTTATCGAGGAGGAGGGACTGGATTGCGATTGGATCTACAACTGGATCGCAAACCCGGCCGGAATGATTTCCTCAGGGGATTCTTATGCCAACGCCATCTACGCCGAATACAACCAGGCGCAGATGACGGCATTCCCTACGCTGAGCACCCAGGACATCAACGATATCCTGGCCTATACCGAGGCGCCGCCACCGGCACCTGTCCAGGCCGAGGCTATTTTGGATACAACCGGCGGAGGCCAGGTTACTGGTTCAGGAATCTCCAACCAGGTAATCCTCGGGGCGCTGGCCCTGGTGTTTGGATTGCTTGTTGTGATGCTGATCCTGGTCAATAAAACCCTGCGTCGTATTGCCGAAGCCAATGGCGTGGTATTGGAGAAAGAACAAGCAGAACAACGCACACCAATTTGGAAAGCCTTTGCGCAGAACCAGTTCCTGGTTTTGGTTAGCGTTGTTTTCCTCCTTTTAGCGTCGGCTTACTTCGCTTACGGCTGGATGATGCAGGTAGGGGTAGACCAGGGGTATGCGCCCATCCAACCGATCCACTACAGCCACAAGATTCACGCCGGGGACAACCAGATCGAGTGTAAGTATTGCCACTCCTCTGCCCGGGTATCCAAGCACTCCGGTATTCCTTCCCTCAATATTTGTATGAACTGTCACAAGTCCATTTACGAATACAAGGGGAATCCTGAAGGCCCCTCTGCCGAAGATCTGGCCAAAGGGTACACCAACGAATTCTATACCGGGGAGATCAAGAAATTATACAAGGCGGTAGGCTGGGACGAAGAAACCCAGAGTTACGCCAACGAGCCACAACCGGTTGAGTGGGTACGCATCCACAACCTGCCGGATTTTGCCTATTTCAACCACGCACAGCACGTAACAGTTGGCCAGATAGAATGCCAGACCTGTCACGGGCCTGTAGAGGAAATGGAGATCATGTATCAGTATTCATCGCTTACCATGGGATGGTGTATCAACTGTCACCGGGAAACCGAAGTAAAAATGGAAGGCAACGAATACTACGATCAAATCCACAAAGAGCTGGCTAAGAAATACGGTGTGGAAAAGGTGACAGCTGCACAAATGGGTGGCCTGGAGTGCGGAAAATGCCACTATTAATTCGATAATTGTAAGCGTTATATAAGACCAACTTTATATGGCATCAACTAAAAAGTACTGGAAGAGTGAAGCGGAACTGACCCCCGGCAATGCGCTGGTAGAGAAGCTCCGCAACAACGAATTCCAGGAGGAGATTCCGGTAGACGAATTTCTGGGCGACAAAGAGCAACTTGCCGAAAGCCAGACTTCCCGACGTGATTTCCTGAAGTATGTGGGCTTTAGTACGGCTGCGGCCTCCCTGGCTGCCTGTGAGGGCCCGGTTCACAAGTCCATCCCTTACGTGGTACAGCCCGAACGGATTATCCCCGGGGTTGCCAATTACTACGCTACGACAATCGCCGATGGATTCGACTTTGCCAGTATCCTGGTGAAGACCCGTGAAGGCCGTCCGATTAAGATTGAAAATAATAAGATGGCATCTGTGCTCGGTCACGGAAACGCCCGGGTTCACGCATCAGTGCTTTCGCTTTACGACAGTAAGCGCCTGCAGGGACCTGTCAATGCCGATGGGGACGTTACCTGGGAATATGTGAACGCCGCGGTCAAATCTCGTATGGGAGCTTTGGCAAACGGCGGTAAGAAGGCGGTCTTCTTAACTCAGAGTTACGCCAGCCCGTCCACTTCGAAACTGGTTGCAGAATTCCTCGCGGCCAATCCGAATGCAGAACACATTACTTACGATACGATAGGCGAAGACGCTGCGCTCGACGCCTACGAGGCCAAATACGGAGAACGCGCCCTGGCGGATTACGATCTGTCCAAAGCCGATCTCATCGTTTCCTTCGGAGCCGACTTTCTCGGTGACTGGCAGGGAGGTGGCTACGATAGTGGTTATGCCAAAGGACGCATACCCTCTGAGGGCAAGATGTCCCGCCACGTGCAGTTCGAATCCAATATGAGCCTCAGCGGTGCCAACGCCGATAAGCGCGTTCCCCTGAAACCTGCGGTTCAGAAACTCGCGCTTGCCCATTTATACGCCCGCCTGAACGGTAGCTCCATTTCGGGAGATTTGCCAGAGGCAGTAGGCCGTACGCTGGACAGCGTTGTTGCCGGACTGAGTGCCAACCGCAGCCGCGGGGTGGTACTTTGCGGACTGGACGACGTAGATGCCCAGGCCGTAACCCTGGCTATAAACGAATTATTGGGTAGCGAAGCCTTCCAACCGGACTCCCCGCGATACATTCGCCAGGGGAATAACCGGGAAGTAGCGCGTCTCCTCAGCGAAATGCAAGCTGGCCGCGTCGGTGCCCTGATCATGGATGGTGTTAATCCGGTTTATTCCCTCCCCAACGGTGCTGCATTTGCAGAAGCCCTGGGCCAGGTGGATTTATCCGTTTGTTTCTCTACCAACCCTAACGAAACAACTGCGGTCAGCACCATTGCTGCCGCCTCCAACCATTTCCTGGAGTCCTGGGGCGATGCCCAGCTTAAAAAAGGACATTACAGCCTGACACAGCCTGTTATCCGCGAATTGTTCGATACCCGCCAGTTCCAGCAATGCCTGTTGGAATGGATGGGTTCAGAGCAAAGCTGGTATGAATACATCAAAGCTACCTGGGAAACGGATATCCTCGCCGGCGCCGATTGGAATTCCGCGCTGCACGACGGTATTTTTGAGCCGGCTGGTGCTGCGGACCCGGAAATGATGATGGCTGCTGACGCCGACAAGGAAGAAGCCTCGGAAGATGAGGGTGCAACCACGGAGAGTCCGGTTACGCAAATGGCTGCGGCCATGCGACGCCTGGCCAGTGCACAGGATGGGGAAATCAGTCTGCAATTATACTCCAAAGTGGGTATGGGAGACGGGCGTCAGGCCGGAAACCCATGGTTGCAGGAATTCCCTGATCCGATAACACGCGTCAGTTGGGATAATTACCTGACCGTAAGCAAGGCCGATGCCGCGAAATGGGGTCTGGAAAACGAAAACGTCGCTAACGGAGGTCTTAACGGAAGTTATGTAAACCTTACCGTAGAAGGAGCCACCCTGAATAATGTACCGGTTATCATACAGCCTGGTCAAGCTGAAGGTACCGTAGGCCTTGCACTGGGCTACGGGAAAACTACCGGATTGAAGACGGAGATGCAGACAGGAGTTAATGGCTTCGCACTCTACAACAATTTTAGTCGCACCCAGTCTGTACAAATCGAGAAAGCATCTGGCATGCACGAGTTCGCGTGTATCCAGTTGCACAACACCTTAATGGGTCGTGGAGACATCATCAAGGAAACTACCCTGGAAATTTTCAACACCCAGGACGCTTCCCACTGGAACCACGTTCCCCAGGTTAGCCTGGACCACCAGGAAGTTCCCGCAACCACCGTTGATCTTTGGGATAGTTTTGACCGCTCCATTGGACACCACTTTAATATGTCTATTGACCTGAACGCCTGTACGGGTTGTGGGGCATGTGTCATTGCTTGTCATGCGGAGAACAATGTTCCGGTCGTTGGGAAGCAAGAGATCCGCAAGTCGCGCGATATGCATTGGCTGCGTATCGACCGATACTACTCCTCAGAGGACACCTTTGAAGGGGACAATATTAAGAAGGACGAGATTTCAGGTCCTTTGGAATCCAAGCGAGGTTTCGAGGAAATGGAAGACCCGGCTGCTAATCCACAGGTAGCTTTCCAACCAGTTATGTGCCAGCATTGTAACCATGCACCCTGTGAAACGGTGTGTCCGGTTGCTGCTACTGCGCATAGCCGTCAGGGCCATAACCACATGGCTTACAACCGTTGCGTTGGAACCCGCTACTGTGCGAATAACTGTCCGTATAAGGTTCGCCGATTTAACTGGTTCCTCTACAGTGACAATGAGGAATTCGATTACCATATGAATAACGACCTGGGCAAAATGGTGCTGAACCCCGATGTGAATGTACGTTCCCGTGGGGTGATGGAGAAATGCTCCTGGTGTATCCAAATGACACAGAAATCTATCCTGGATGCCAAGCGGGAAGGACGTCCGGTTACGGACGAAGAGTTCCAAACCGCTTGTTCTAACGCTTGTAGCTCTGGGGCCATCGTCTTTGGGGATATCAACGATCCCGAGAGTGAGGTAAGTCAGCTGGCGAAAAACGACAGGATGTACCACCTGCTTGAACACGTAGGAACAAAACCAAATGTGTTCTACCAGGTTAAGGTCCGCAATACCAACGAAGCTTAATTCTTTACGAAACGAAAAGTAGCATTTATGGCCTCGCATTACGAAGCACCAATACGTAAACCCCTAGTCCTGGGAGACAAAGGATACCACGAAGTTTCCGTGGATATCGCTGCTCCTGTTGAAGGACGCGCCAACAAACAGTGGTGGATAGTATTTTCCATCGCGTTGGTAGCATTTCTTTGGGGGGTAGGATGCATTATCTATACCATATCTACAGGAATTGGAACCTGGGGACTCAACCGCACGGTTAACTGGGCCTGGGATATCACCAACTTCGTTTGGTGGGTAGGTATCGGACACGCCGGCACACTGATTTCGGCCGTACTCCTGCTATTCCGCCAGAAGTGGAGAATGGCGATTAACCGTTCTGCTGAAGCGATGACAATTTTCTCAGTTATCCAGGCTGGATTGTTCCCGATCATTCACATGGGACGCCCCTGGCTGGCGTACTGGGTAGTGCCTATTCCCAATGCCTACGGCTCGCTTTGGGTGAATTTCAACTCGCCCCTGCTATGGGACGTATTTGCGATATCCACCTATCTTTCAGTATCCCTGGTATTCTGGTGGACGGGCTTGTTACCCGATTTCGCAATGATTCGGGATCGCGCTGTAAAGCCGTTTCAGAAAAAGATCTATTCCCTGGTTAGTTTTGGATGGAGTGGTCGTGCCAAGGATTGGCAGCGCTTTGAGGAAGTTTCCCTGGTTCTTGCCGGTTTGGCGACACCACTTGTACTTTCCGTTCACACCATCGTATCCTTTGACTTTGCCACCTCGGTAATCCCGGGATGGCACACCACGATCTTCCCGCCGTATTTTGTGGCCGGGGCGATTTTCTCTGGATTTGCTATGGTACAGACCCTGCTGATTATCATGCGGAAAGTTTGTAACCTGGAAGCCTATATTACGGTGCAGCACATCGAGCTTATGAATATCGTAATCATGATCACGGGTTCGATTGTGGGATGTGCCTATATCACCGAGTTGGTAATCGCCTGGTATTCCGGCGTAGAATACGAGCAGTATGCCTTCCTGAACCGGGCAACCGGACCTTACTGGTGGTCGTACCTCCTGATGATGACCTGTAATGTGGTAAGTCCTCAGGTAATGTGGTTCAAAAAAATCCGAACCAGTATCCTGATTTCATTTATCATATCTATCGTTGTAAACATCGGGATGTGGTTCGAGCGTTTCGTAATCATCGTTACCTCGCTGCACCGCGATTATCTGCCGTCCTCCTGGACAATGTTCTCTCCATCATTCGTGGATATCGGAATATTCATCGGAACAATCGGATTCTTCTTTGTGCTCTTCCTCTTGTATTCCAGAACCTTCCCGGTAATTGCGCAGGCTGAAGTGAAATCTATTTTGAAGTCTTCCGGGGAGCGCTATAAGAAGCTACGAGAAGCGGGAAAGCCCTTATATGAAATGCCTAAGACTTTAGCTGAAATTTCTGCAGCAGGAAGCGTTGAAGAAAATTCCGAACGGGCCGCGGCCAGTCGTGAAAATCAGGTAAACACCTTGCTGGATCGCCTGGGGACTTTTGACCCCATTACCGATAAAGCAGATGATTTAAAACGCATCAAGGGAATCGGGCCTCAGATGGAGCGTGCGCTCAATCAGTTGGGGATCTACACCTTTGCTCAGGTCAGTCGTATGACTGAGGAGGAATACAATATGTTAGACGAGATAACTGGATCTTTCCCTGGCCGGGCGCAACGCGACGATTGGGCAGGACAGGCACAGGTATTGAATGCAAAGAAACAATAGTATGGCATCTAAAGTAGTACAGGCCTATTATAATGATGACGACGTGCTCATGCACGCAGTCAAGAAGGTTAAGGCAGCCCACCACCATATCGAAGAGGTGTATTGTCCCTTTCCAGTGCACGGATTGGACAAGGCCATGGGCCTGGAGCCCACACGTATCGCTATTACGTCTTTTTTATATGGATGCCTGGGGTTAACTGTGGCTATCGTGATGATGAACTTTATCATGATACAGGACTGGCCTCAAGACATCGGTGGGAAACCGAGTTTTAGTTATATCGAGAATATGCCTGCCTTTGTGCCGGTAATGTTCGAAATGACCGTGTTCTTTGCGGCGCACCTTATGGTGATCACCTTTTATTTGCGTTCCAAGCTCTGGCCATTTAAAAAAGCCGAGAACCCGGATCCGCGTTCCACCGACGACCATTTTATTATGGAAATAGGTGTCCATGGCAACGAGGCAGAATTAACAAGCCTGTTACAGGAAACCGGAGCCGTAGAAATCAATACTGTAGAAAAGTAAGCGAGTAAGATGAAGCAACTTCTATCCATATCCCTCATTTGTGCCACCGGGCTCTTGCTGCTGGCTTCCTGCCAGAACGAACGCGAGCCGAATTACCAGTACATGCCCAACATGTACGAATCGGTGGGTTATGAGACTTACGAAAAAGTGGAATGGCTGCCTGCAGGAACTGAGGCACAGCTTCCGGCTGAACACACCATAGCCCGCGGTAAAATTCCTTATGGAATTGAGAACAATCCGGCTGGGAAGGAACTTTCCCGTGCGCTGACAAGCCCGCTGGACTCCCTGCAGTCCGAAGAGAACCTCGCGGTAGGGAAGGAATTATACGATATCTATTGTGCCATTTGCCACGGAACCAAAGGGGACGGGCAGGGCACGCTGGTTAAAAGAGAGAAAATTCTTGGGGTGCCTTCCTACGATGACGTAGGCCGCAATATTAACCTGGGAAGTACTTATCACGTAATCTATTACGGGCAAAACGCCATGGGATCCTATGCCAATCAGCTCAATGAAACAGAGCGTTGGCAGGTATCCGAATACGTGATGGTCTTAAAAGAAAACCTAACTCAATAAGAATACGAAGTCAATGTATACCTTTTCGAACCGATTGAAAATAGGATCCCTGGTCTTAATGGCCTTAGGCCTGCTGGGTATGGGGATTGGCTTTATCTCAGCGCCAAGTACCGTTGAAGAGGCGCAGGCAATGGTTGCCACTTCCCACGACGATGGTCACGGTGGCGGACATGAGGCTGCTGACGCATCTCATGGTGCGGCTGCAGATGCACATGGCGAAGAAGCCGGGCATGGAACAGATCACGGCGAACACCTGCTTCACCAGTTACAGAACCGTCCCTGGTCTGCAGTGTACATCGCAGCATTTTTCTTCTTTATGCTCGCTTTGGGGGTACTGGCATTTTACGCCATCCAACGCGCAGCACAGGCCGGTTGGTCACCTCTGCTTTTCCGGGTTATGGAGGGGATTACCTCCTATATTGTTCCGGGGGGTATCGTGATCTTCGTTATCCTCGTACTTTCGGTAATGCACATGAACCACCTCTTTGTGTGGATGGATGCTGAGACTGTTGCCGAAGACGCGCTGTTACAAGGAAAAGCGGGATATCTGAATCCTACCTTTTTCCTGATCCGCGCCGCTTTCTTCCTGGGAGGGTGGATTGCCTATCGCGAAATATCGCGACGTCTTTCCCTGGCTCAGGATAAGTCGGACGACAACAGCAATTTTATCAAAAATTTCAAATGGTCTGCAGGATTCCTGGTCTTTTATCTCGTAACGGAATCAATGATGTCCTGGGATTGGATCATGAGCTTAGATCCACACTGGTTCAGTACCCTCTTTGGGTGGTACGTTTTCGCCAGTATGTTTGTTAGTGGAATCACGACCATTGCTCTGGTAACTATTTACCTGAAATCCCGTGGATACCTTCCCGATGTGAACAATAGCCACATCCATGATCTGGCCAAGTTTATGTTTGGTATCAGCATCTTCTGGACCTACCTCTGGTTCGGGCAATTCATGCTGATCTGGTATGCCAACATCCCCGAGGAGGTTACGTATTTCGTAACCCGTATTGAAGACTTTAAACTGCCGTTCTTTGGTATGGTAGTGATGAATTTTATATTCCCACTTCTGGTACTGATGAATAGCGATTACAAACGTGTAAACTGGTTTGTGGTCATGACGGGCATTGTGGTCCTTGTCGGACACTACCTCGATGTGTATATCATGATAACCCCGGCAACCGTTGGAGATCAATGGTATATCGGAATTCCGGAAATCGGAGCTGTTCTGTTCTTTGCAGGCGCCTTTATTTTCTGGGTATTCCGCGCATTGACCAAAGCGCCTTTGCAACCGGAAAGGAACCCTTTCCTGGAGGAAAGCAGACAGTTTCATTATTAATTAGCAACCGCGTTTTAAACGAATAAAATGACAGCATTACTCACCATCTCTGTTCTGGTTCTCGTGGCCATAGCCATATGGCAGATGACGAAGATATTCGAGTTATCTCAACTACACGCCAAGAAATCTGACAGGGGAGAAGTAGCTACCGATGAAGACAACAAGAACAATGGGATACTGATGTTCGCTTTTTTGGTCTTCATCTATGTGTTAACCATATTTAGTTTCTGGAAGTACGGGAAGTTTATCCTGCCAGAAGCTGCATCAGCTCACGGAGACACCTATGATACCTTATTGCTCTGGAGTTTTGTGGTTATTTTTGTTACTCAAACCATTACCCAGTTCCTGCTCCATTACTTCGCTTATAAATACCGAGGGAAGGAAGGTAAAAAGGCACTGTTTTATGCGGATAATGATCGTCTTGAGTTTATCTGGACTATTATCCCTGTGATTGTGCTTGCCGGACTTATCCTTTGGGGATTATTTACCTGGACCGATATCATGGATGTCAATGAGGAGGACGATCCGTTGATAGTAGAACTCTATGCGCAGCAGTACAACTGGACGGCACGCTACGGAGGGGAAGACAATGTCCTCGGCGGTGCCAACGTCCGCATGATCGATATCAACCGGGCTAACGTTCTGGGATTAGACGAATCTGATCCAAACGCAACGGACGATGTAATCGTTAAGGAATTACACCTGCCAGTGGGTCGAAAGGTTAACTTTAAAATGCGGGCGCAGGATGTTTTGCATTCCGCCTACATGCCTCACTTCCGCGCGCAAATGAATTGCGTTCCCGGAATGATCACGGAATTCTCCTTTACGCCGACAATCACAACGGCAGAAATGCGCTTAAAGCCGGAGATAATTGACAAAGTAGCTCGAACCAATGCCCTTCGGGCAGAGCGTGCTGCGGCTGGTGAAACTGAAAATATTGACCCTTGGGAATTCGACTTTATCTTACTCTGTAATAAGATTTGCGGAAGATCGCATTACAACATGCAGATGAAGATCATCGTCGAAACTCAGGAGGAATATGAAGCCTGGATAGCCGAACAACAAACCTTTGGTCAGACCATGGCCATGAACGAATAATTATTGCTAGAAAAGAAAATTAAAATTTAGGGATTTATGTCAGCACATGCACCGGCCCTTACAGACGATCACGCTCACGATCACGGGCATCATCACAAAGAAACCTTTATAACCAAATACATCTTTAGCCAGGATCACAAGATGATCTCCAAGCAGTACCTCATTACAGGACTGATTATGGGATTCATCGGGATTGCGATGTCATTATTGTTTCGCATGCAATTGGCCTGGCCGGGGGAATCCTTCCCGGTTTTTGAAGCCGTGCTCGGAAAATGGGCCCCGGATGGCGTAATGGACGCCGATATTTACCTGGCCCTGGTGACCATCCACGGTACGATCATGGTTTTCTTCGTTCTTACAGCAGGATTAAGTGGAACCTTTAGTAACCTCTTGATTCCGTTGCAGATCGGAGCACGTGATATGGCTTCGGGATTTCTGAACATGATTTCGTACTGGTTATTCTTTATTTCCAGCGTTGTTATGGTTATCTCCTTGTTTGTGGAAGCCGGACCTGCCGCTGCTGGATGGACAATTTATCCGCCGTTAAGTGCCCTCCCTATGGCCCAACCCGGTTCGGGAATGGGGATGACGTTGTGGCTAGTATCTATGACCATATTCATTGCCTCTTCCCTTTTGGGATCACTGAATTATATCGTAACGGTACTTAACCTGCGAACTAAAGGAATGTCCATGACGCGTTTACCGCTTACCATCTGGGCATTCTTTGTAACTGCGGTGATCGGGGTAATTTCTTTCCCGGTACTACTTTCTGCAGGATTGCTGCTGTTAATGGACCGTAGTTTCGGCACCTCATTTTTCCTTTCGGATATTTTTATTCAGGGAGAAGTACTGCACTACCAGGGAGGCTCGCCCGTACTCTACGAACACCTGTTTTGGTTCCTGGGTCACCCTGAGGTCTATATCGTGATTCTTCCTGCGATGGGAATCGTTTCGGAGGTAATGGCTGTAGGTGCCCGGAAACCTATTTTCGGGTATCGCGCAATGATCGCCTCCATCCTGGCGATTGCCTTCCTTTCCACTATCGTTTGGGGGCACCACATGTTTATCTCCGGGATGAATCCATTCCTCGGATCTGTATTTACATTTACAACATTGCTTATCGCTATACCGTCCGGTGTAAAGGCCTTTAACTGGATCACTACCTTGTGGAAAGGTAATCTGCAGCTCAATGCGGGGATGTTATTCTCCATCGGAATGGTTTCCACCTTTATTACCGGGGGACTCACGGGAATTATTCTCGGGGACAGTACGCTGGACATCAACGTTCACGATACGTATTTTGTAGTAGCGCACTTCCACCTGGTAATGGGAATATCAGCGCTCTATGGTTTATTTGCCGGGGTATACCACTGGTTCCCTAAAATGTTCCAGGGACGTATGATGAACAAGAACCTGGGTTACGTACACTTCTGGATTACTGCTGTAGGCTCTTACGGAATCTTCTTCCCGATGCACTTTGTCGGGATGGCAGGGGTGCCGCGGCGTTACTACCAGAATACCGCCTTCCCGATGTTCGACGAACTAGTAGACATCCAGGAATTGATGACGGTATTTGCCTTGATTACTGCAGCCGCACAATTGATCTTCGTTTACAATTTTGTGCGCAGTATATTCTACGGTAAGCGTGGACCACAGAATCCGTGGAATGCCACCACCCTGGAATGGACCACACCTCAAAAACACATTCACGGGAACTGGCCTGGTGCTATCCCGGAAGTACACCGCTGGTGTTATGATTACAGCAAGGTCGATGAGAATGGGGAGTATATTATCCCAGGACAGGACTTTGTTCCGCAACATATTCCACTGCAAGAAGGTGAAGAGGATTACGAGCATTAGCCGTAAATCCTATGTCAATAAAAGTCAAAACCCGCTCGCATCCCGAGCGGGTTTTCTTTTATCCCGGCCCGGTATTTGCTATTATATAATATCTTTATACAAGAGAATTCACTATGTGCTTTAAAACTTCTACAAGCGGCAGCTCCTTTACATGGCTGTCTATCGTTGCCTTCGCGTTTTTTATTATGTCACCTGTCGCCCTCCTGGCGCAGCGCAAACCCAAAATAAAAGGGAACCGGATCGTTGCTTCGGTAAATGAATCCCTGCCGGCATTCCGATACCTGGATCTCAACGATGACCTGGAAGTGAATCTGGAGCGAGCAGCGGCGGAAGGGTATCGTCTGGAAGTGGATGAAAACCTCGTCGATGTATTGCGCTTCGAAGTTCGGGACAGTACGCTTAAGATTTCCTCCTTCTACAATATTACAGGAAGCAAGAAATTGGATATTACCGTCTATTACACGGAGTTGGCCGGCGTGGCGGCAACAGACGGGGAGTTGATCAGCGAACAACCCATTCCGGGGGTAAGCCTTGACCTGGAGGCGCGGGATGAGGGCAGGCTCAATATGCGGGTGCGTGCCGATTTTTGCAGGGTTCTGCTTCAGGGCAATGGAAAAGCCGACCTAAACCTGGATGCTGATACCGTTTCTGTAGCCTTAATGGATCGCAGCGACGCTGTTATTTATACGGTAAACAAGGGAATGGAAATAAAGCTAAACGGAAATTCCGGCCTTACCCTGGAGGGCATAAGTACTGAAGTGCGTACTGTGCTGGATGGAAATGTAACGTACAAGGCACAAAAAATGGAAGCCGATCATCTCGATCTGCAGGCTATGGAGAGCGCAACTGCACGGGTGCGGGCGGTTAACTCTTGTTCCCTGAGCCTCTCCGGTGGCTCTCGCACTTATATCTACGGTAATCCTAACATAACGGTTCAGGAGTTTGCCGACCGGGCCGAAATCCACAAGGAACCGGATCAATGATCCCGAGCAATCGGAACCTGCTGCATTAATTCTTCCGGAATCGCAAACCCCTCGACCAGGGAAGCTACATGAGGCCTTAATTCCGTGGTCAGGCGTTCCACACGCCTTTTGATCGCTTTGGATTTGCGTTTCCCGACATAACCCTGCTCAAAATACCAGTCCATATCAGCGGTGATACGTTCCAGGGCGTGGAGCGCTCCCAGACGATCGAACAGGGCTTGGTGTTTCTCATCCGTTATACCCTCGCAAACCCTGCGATAGCTCTGATACGCAATCTCTTCGCTATATGCCCTGCCCAGGGCCAGGAAATGAGCCTGCACCTTGAGGTAGGCCTGGTACGCCGGCAGGCCTTTTTTGATGTAATCCCGGATCCGGAGCGCCAGGGTGTATGTAAGTCGCGCGGTACGGTATTCAAAAGCGTGTTGGTGGAAGGCGGGCTTATAGAGATGTTCGCGGTCCGTTTTGTTGACATAGACCGGGTTAATCGCCCCAAGCCTTCGGGCCGCCTGTGTTCGGAGCAAGCGCAGGACCCCGAAAAAATCATCCGAATTAAAAGCCGTCCTGAAGTCGGTAAGGCGACCTTTGGCAGCCAATTGGAGCAAAACGGTATTGTCTCCTTCAAAAGTGGTAAAGATGTCGATATCGCTTCGTAAATCCGCTATGCGGTTTTCCAATAAATAGCCTTTGCCCCCGCAGGCTTCCCGGCTCTCCTGGATGGCGTCATTAGCAAAGTCCGTGATGATGGCCTTAAGCCCCGCCACCTGGGCTTCGAGTTTTTGCGTGTCTCCTCCTGTGAGTTGCTGGTAATTTTCCATTTGCTCGTCGAGGGCGGCCTGGTATACGTAACACGAGGCCAACCTGGGGATCAGGCGAAGCTGGTGGGAGGGATAGTCCATGATCAAGTCCTCCTGCATCCGTTTGGAATCGTTGAATTGCCGACGCCGAAGGGCATAACGCACTGCAATTCCCAGCGCCATTTTCGCGCCGGCGAGCGCTCCCTTCCCGACGCAGATTCGTCCGCCTACCAGGGTGCCGAGCATCGTAAAAAACCGTTTATTGGAATTCTTGAGTTCTGAGCTGTATTCGCCCTCAGCGTTAATTCCCCCATAACGGTCTAATAAGTTATCGACAGGAACCCGGACCTCACGAAACCAGATCTTTCCGTTGTCTACCCCATTCAAGCCCAATTTGTAGCCATTGTCCTCGACCCGGATTCCCGGAAGGACCTCCCCGGACGCATCCCGCAGGGGAACCAGGACCGCATGGACCCCGTGGCGTTTTCCGCCTACAATCAATTGGGCAAATACTGTAGCCATCCGTGCCTCCAGGGCATTGCCGATGTATTCTTTGTTATCATCGGGGCCAGGCGTATTGATAACCAGTTCCCGGCTTTCATGAAGGTAGGTAGCTGTAGTATGAATCCCGCGAACATTGGAACCGTGACGGGTTTCGGTCATGGCGAAACATCCGGGCAGTTCCAGGGTACCGGCCTTTCCGAGATAGGCCTTGCGGTGTTTTTCACTCCCCAGTTTTTCTATACTTCCTCCAAAGAGCCCGAATTGAACACCAAATTTGACGCAAAGACTGCCGTCGAGGAATACCAGGTTTTCAAAAACGGCCGCATAGCTGGGCATGTCGTTTTTTCCTCCTGAACCTTCGGGATAGGCGAGGGCGCCGTAGCCCTTATTGGCCAAATGTTTTACTTGCCGGCTCACCCGCTGGCGATGCTGCTCTTTGTTGCGCTGTATTTCCCAACGGAAATCCTTTTGCTCCCAAAGGCTATCCAGAGAGCGATAGACCGAATAGGCCTTACCCAAATGATGTTGTGCCAGGAGGGTACCATCGTAATATTCCGAAAAACTGCGGGGCGCACTGTACTGTTCAAATACATGGCGATAGTGATTGGGCTGAATCCCGAGGTTTTGTTCCAGTACCGTCAGGTCCGGAGGTGTCCCCCGCTCTGGATCCAGGGCCTTTCCAACAGCACTGCTTAACTCAGAAAGGGGATATGCGGTCTCTTCCCGGTAGCTGGCTCCGCTCTCCCGTATCAATTCCCGCCAGTGTTTTTGAGTGGCTGCGCTCGGGGGGGTATCCGGATTGATCCAACCCAGGAGTAATTTACGGGCCGCCGCCGGTAATTCCTTATCAGAAGTAATCGCGAGCCGAATTACCTCCAGTTCCGAAGCGGAGAGCAAATCGTCGGACCAGATTACGTATAAGAAGGGGAGATAGGCGTGTGTGCCGGAGGGATATTGCGATGAATTCATAACTGTAAAATACAACATATCCACAGAAAAGTCGCGCTGCCTTTTTGCTATCTTTGTTTACCATGAATGAATATCTCGATCCGTCCGCAGAAGGCCTTTCCCCAGAGGAAATAGATATCGAAAGGGCGTTGCGCCCAATATCCTTTGAGGACTTTACCGGACAGCAACAGGTTCTGGAAAACCTCAAGATATTTGTGCAAGCTGCGAACTTGAGAAAGGAAGCGTTGGACCATACGCTTTTGCACGGCCCCCCGGGGCTTGGGAAGACAACCCTCGCCCACATCCTCGCCAATGAACTTGGTGTTGGTCTCAAGGTGAGTTCCGGTCCCGTCCTCGACAAGCCGGGAGACCTGGCGGGCCTGCTGACCAACCTGGAACCCCGGGATGTACTCTTTATCGATGAGATTCACAGACTGAGCCCTGTGGTAGAGGAGTATCTCTATTCGGCCATGGAGGATTATAAGATAGATATCATGATCGAATCCGGACCCAATGCCCGTTCAGTTCAGATTCACCTGGAACCTTTTACCCTGGTAGGGGCTACTACCCGTTCCGGATTACTTACAGCACCCATGCGTGCGCGATTCGGGATTTCCAGCCGGCTCCAGTATTACGATACCGAGTTGCTCTCAACCATAGTCCAGCGTTCGGCAGATATTTTACGTGTGCCGATCTCGGAGGAGGCTGCCATTGAGATTGCAGGCCGAAGTCGGGGGACGCCTCGTATCAGCAATGCCTTGCTGCGCCGGGTCCGTGATTTTGCGCAGATCAAGGGAGATGGCAATATAGATATGAACATCGCGCGATTTGGCTTGAAGGCACTCAACGTAGATGCCCATGGGCTCGATGAGATGGACAACAAGATCCTCGCCACCATTATCGATAAATTTAAAGGGGGACCTGTTGGTCTGACTACCCTGGCAACCGCAGTATCCGAGAATGCAGAAACTATTGAAGAGGTTTACGAACCCTTCCTGATTCAACAGGGATTTATCATGCGGACCCCGAGGGGGCGTGAGGTTACTGAGCTAGCCTATAAGCATCTGGGCAGGCTTCACGGAGGAGATCAACCTGGCTTATTCTAGTTTTGGCTACCGCAGATTCAAACCGGTCGTTCCCCAGGGTGGGCTTGTTTCGCTTTCTGAAACACTCCCTTGAAATCCTGAAGAATCCGCTCCCGTTCCACCGAAACAACTTTGAAAAATTGGGCGACTCATTCCGCTTACAGGTCGGGATCAAGCGCTCGGTTATTTTTTCCAGGGATCCCATCTTGCTGGAATATGCCCTGCAAAAGAATTGGAAAAACTTTACCAAGACGAGTATTCAAACCCAGGATGTTGCCCGGTATCTCGGCAAGGGCTTACTCACCTCTGAAGGAGAACTTTGGCGCCGCCAGCGCAAATTGATCCAACCGGGTTTCCACAAAAAACAGCTCGACAAACTCTACCAGACTGTTTCAAGCACGATTGCCCGCGAATTAGTGGATCTCCCGGAGGCAGGTCAGGTAGATGTATATCCTTTATTCGGCAAGTTGGCCTTCCGCGTGGTGGTGGAGGCCCTGTTCAGTGGAGCAGTCGGGGAGGCGGAAATTGAGGCGTTGCGCGAAAGCACCGAGTCTAATCAACAGATGTTGGTTCGTCAGCTCAGGCAACCTTATTTGCAATGGTATTTTGAAAACTTTGGGGTAATCCGGCGTCAGTTAAATCAAACCCAGCGGTCCCGTGAAGTACTGCGCGAGATTATCCGAAGGCGACAGGCCGAAACTTCAGATCACGGGGACCTGCTCGATATGTTGCTGCAGGCACGGTACGAAGACGGGGGCGCCATCGAGGAAGAGCAGTTGATCGATGAGATCCTGGTCCTTTTTGTAGCCGGGCACGAGACAACAGCCAATGCCCTGAGTTTTACCGCCCAATTACTGGCGGAAAACCCAGCCTGGCAGGAGGCTATCCGATCCGAAGCAGGACGCAACCCGGGTCCCGGATCCATTACCGAACAGGTATTGCTCGAGTCCATGCGGCTCTATCCACCGGCCTATTTTATCGATCGCAAGAATCTCACTGCCGACACCGCCCAGGGCTTTGACATCCCCGAGCAAACCGATCTGCTGTTTTCAGTCTATGAGATTCACCGACACCCCGATTTTTGGGAAGATCCCGACACCTTCCGCCCGGAGCGCTTTGCGCCCGAAGCCGGGAAGGCACCTCCGCATTTCTATCCTTTCGGAGCGGGACCCCGCAAATGCATTGGTGCTTACTTTGCGATGATGGAAATGACCCTGGTACTGCAACAACTCCTCGGCAAATACCAGCTCTTTCCGGGTTCCGGAGAAATACAGATTAAGCCCTTGATCACGCTCAAGCCGGCCAATGCACGGGTACGACTCGAGAAGAGATCCTGACCAATCGGGAGATAGAAATTGTTTGTTGTACAGTTTGTTGGGCGAACCATACAAGCATTCAGCTGTAGTCTATTGATTTTGATTAGATTAGAAGGAACAATTTATAACCAACTACAAATGAAACTCACAAGACTTTCCGCAAAACAAGCTTTGTGGCTACTAATTCCAACTTTAATAGCCATTGATGCCTGCAAAGAATCAGATACTAAAGACAGTGCGCCCGATGGAACCATGGCGGTTGTTGAAGACATTGCTGAGCCAACTTCGGAAGAGGATTTTGCAGCCAGGGGGGAATACCTCGTGAATATCATGGGTTGTGCCGATTGCCATACCCCAAAGAAAATGTCCGAACGCGGACCTGTATTGGATATGGACAAGTACATGATGGGATTTGATGGTACACAGTCTTTACCTCCGGTACCGGACAATGTTCCTATAGGCCCCTGGGTGCTATTTACCGGAGACTTGATGGCAGCGGTTGGCCCCTGGGGGACTTCCTATGCCGGGAATTTGACCCCGGATGCTACCGGGATCGGGACCTGGGACCTGGATCAGTTTTCCAAAGCATTGCGCGAGGGGAAATTCAAGGGTATCGATGAAAGCCGTCCGATCATGCCACCTATGCCGGTTGAAGCGTATCGTTTCTTAAATGACGACGATGTCGAAGCCATTTTCACCTACCTCAAATCCCTCAAACCCATCGAGAATGTAGTCCCGGGTTTTCAGCCGCCTACCGCTTCGATGTAAATTGTAAATCCCAAATCCCAAATTCCAAGCTCCAAATTCCTTACAGAAATTTCGGGTACTTGGATAAACTGGGAATTCCGCCTACCTTCCCAATGTGAGCAATGGCGGTAAATATGCAGTATTGATAAAAGCCGAGGCAAAACGCCTGGGCTTTTTGTCTTGCGGTATCTCCCGCGCCGATTTTCTCGAGGAGGAGGCCCCCCGCCTGGAACAATGGCTCAAGCATGGGATGCACGGTGAAATGGCGTATATGGAAAACCATTTCGACAAACGCCTGGACCCGCGAAAACTGGTCCCGGGCGCCCAGTCAGTAATTTCGCTACTGTACAATTACTACCCATCGGAAGAACTTTCGGCGGAGGGTTATAAAATCTCCAAATACGCCTACGGGGAAGACTACCATAAGGTGATCAAGGATAAGCTAAGGGAGTTAATGGTCATTATCCAGGAGGAAATTGGAGAAGTGGGCGGGCGCATTTTTGTGGATTCTGCACCTGTGCTCGATAAGGCCTGGGCAGCCCGCAGTGGCCTGGGTTGGATTGGCAAACACAGCAATCTCCTGACCCAGCAGGTAGGGTCCTTTTATTTTATCGCCGAACTCATACTCGATCTGGAGTTGCCCGAGGATAGTCCGGTTACCGATCATTGCGGTAGTTGCACGGCCTGCCTGGATGCCTGCCCGACACAAGCCATTGTGGCCCCTTATGTGGTCGATGGCAGCAAATGCATTTCTTATTATACTATTGAGCTGAAAAATGAGATTCCCCCGGAGATGAGCGGAGCCTGGGACGATTGGATATTTGGGTGTGATGTTTGCCAGGATGTTTGTCCCTGGAATCGTTTTTCAAAACCGCACGGGGAACCGCGATTCCAGCCATCTGAAGCGTTGAAGGGGATGCGCAGGGAGGATTGGCAGGAACTTACCGAAGAAGTCTTTCGACAGGTCTTTCCAAAATCAGCGGTAAAACGCACGAAATTTTCCGGTCTGCAACGGAACATTCAATTTCTGGAACCGGGCACTTGAGGGAGTTTGGCCTAATTTCTAAGGCTTCCTCCTGCTAAAGACCTATAAGTTACTATATTTAAGGTTCAAACCAAGCGAACAAGCGGGTGCTTTGCCTGCTTTCCATAACCAATTCAGACTATGACCATTCCAAAGCCGCGCCTTAGTTTCTGGCAAATCTTCAACATGAATGTTGGATTTTTGGGTATCCAGTACAGTTTCGGTCTCCAGCAGAGTGCAATCAATCCCATCTTCCTGTTTTTGGGAGCCTCTGAGGAAATCCTCCCTATCCTGAATATCGCCGGACCCATTACCGGGTTGATCGTACAACCCATTATCGGAGCCGTATCGGATCGAACCTGGTCGCCTCGCTGGGGGCGTCGTAAACCGTTCTTCCTGATCGGTGCCATTCTGGGGAGTATCTGTCTTTTCCTGTTTCCGCTAAGCCCGGCCCTTTGGTTCGCCGTGGGTCTCTTATGGATTTTGGATGTTGGAAATAACATGGCTATGGAACCGTACCGCGCCTTCGTCGGGGACAAATTACCCGATCAGCAAATGAACCTCGGTTACCAGATGCAGAGTCTTTTTGTAGGTGCCGGTATCCTGATGGCCAATGCCTCAATTTTCCTGTTCCAGGATTGGTTTGGAGGGGGAGAGGAAATTACGGGAGAGGTTCCAAAATGGCTGTACTACTCCTTCTTTATTGGATCATTCCTTTCTCTGGCAACCATATTGTGGTCGGTTTCCAAGACTCCTGAGATACCGCCTTCGGAGGAAGAACTGGCCGAAATAAACCGGCATAAGGCTTTGCCTTTTGGGGAGCGGCTGAAGATCCCGTTCATCGAAATCGCAGAAGCCGTAAAGAAGATGCCCAAATTTATGTGGAGCTTATCGATAGTTTATTTCTTCCAGTGGTATGCCCTGTTTATTTATTGGCAATTCATTACCCCATTATTCCGGACTACAATGGGATATGATACCTCTCAGGCGGCAGCACAGGCCGCTAAAATGAGTACAACTTACAATATCGTAACTGCGGTTGTAGCTTTAATTCTAGTGCCGCTCACCATGCGTTTTGGCGGCAAAAAAGTATATGCGCTCAGCTTGTTCGGTACGGCAGCAGCGATATTCGCAATACCCTATATCACGGATCCTGTAATGGTTTTGGTTCCTATGGTACTATTCGGAATAGGCTGGGCTGCGATGATGGGGATCCCGTATAGTATGGTCTCCAAGGTGGTTCCTCAAGAACGTCGGGGGGTCTATATGGGAATTCTCAACATGATGATTGTGATCCCTATGGGTATTGAAACGGTAACCTTCGGTCCTATTTTTTCGACCTTCCTGGGAGGAAATGCGGTGAATGCCATGCTATTTGCAGCAACGTTCTTTGCCATTGCCGCTGTCCTGGCATTGCGATTGAAATTTCAGAAAGCCATCGTCTTCAAAGACAAAAATCCTGAGTCATAGTACGGCAGTGGAAATACTGGGTTTCCCTGGTACTTCTATGTGCTGGTTCTACTAGCGTCTTAAGTCAAACGAATACGGACCCTGGACGGGGCGTTATAAACGATAGTATTTCGCTTCCCGGGCACCCGGCAGAAAGCTATGCCTTCTACCTTCCCGAGCAGGCACCAGGACCTGAAGGTTATCCCGTTTTGTACGTCTTTGACCCGGCTGCCCGCGGCAGGCTTGGGGTGGCGGTGTTTGCTGCGGCCGCCGCTGAAAATGGTTGGGCTGTTTTTTGCTCTTATGGGAGCCGCAATGGTTCGTATCAACTGAATTTTGAAGTTGCCCAGCGCCTGATCGACGAGACTTTCCGGAAATATCCCCTCGATAATGAGAACATATATACCGCTGGTTTTAGTGGTGGCGCCCGGCTGGCCGGGGCAATCGCTGTATTGAGTGGGAGTATTCGTGGAGTCATTGGTTGTGGGGCATCCTTTTCTCAGAACACCGGTCATTTTCCCGCACCGGGAGCCAATTTTGTTTGGGCCGGAATTGTGGGGAACAAGGACATGAATTATCAGGAACTGCTTCAGGCCGAGGGTTGGTTAAACTCGATTTCCGTCCCGAACCGATTGTTCTTTTTCGACGGGCGCCATCGCTGGCCGCCGCAGGATGCTATCCTCAGGGCCATGCGCTACCTGAAACATGCCACGGATGCCTCGGCCGACCCGGCTATGGCAACGCAACGGCAGGCCGCTCTCGACCGGGAGTTGAGCCTTGCCGACAGCCTCGAGGCGGCCAATGATTACCTGGGAGCGGTCAGGACCCTGAGAGGCGTTCAGGCCGACTACCCTGCGGCTCGCCTGCCCGAGGATCTGGCGCGTCGCACACACAGCTTGGCGACAAGTACGGAATACATAAAGCAACAGCGCACTTGGGAGAAGGTTACCGAAATTGAGGAATCCATATGGGCTACCTACCGCGAAAAGTTTCAAAATGCGCGCAAATCGGATAAAGCAAATCCAGATGCCAAATGGTGGAAAAAACAACGCGAGCAGCTCCGTCAGCGCTACAAAGAATCCGGAGATCCATATCTGGTGAATATGGCTGCGCGATTGGAGAACAGGCTATTTGCCATGATCGTGGAGACCTCTGATCCCTGGAAGGTGCCTGGACTGGCGAAAGCTTATGCTTATTGTAGTGAGCTGCTAACACTCTTTTTTCCGGATAGCGGATATTCGTGGATACGACTGGCAGAGGCCAGGATGCTTCAAGATGCTCCCAACGAGGCCATCAATGCTTTGCAAAAGGCGAAAGAGCTTGGCATGGGGCCTGCTGCTCGGATTCGGGCGAATCCACTATTTGCCGGAATACTGGATCATCCCCAATTTCCATTCCCCCTGAAATAACTATTTCAATCCCATCCAATCCCTTACTTTTGTATTACTAATCCAACCGCATGAGCAAGGAAAAGAAAAGGCGCGAAGCGCTGGTTTACCACGCTAAACCCCGTCCCGGGAAAATTAAGGTAGTGCCCACCAAACCCTATTCCACCCAGCGGGATCTCGCCCTGGCTTACTCGCCCGGGGTAGCCGAACCCTGCCTGGAAATCAAAAGGGACAAGGAAACGGTCTACAAGTACACTTCAAAGGGGAATATCGTTGCCGTCATTTCCAATGGTACGGCGGTGCTAGGACTGGGTGATATCGGTCCCGAGGCATCCAAGCCGGTCATGGAAGGAAAGGCATTGCTCTTCAAGATATTTGCAGATATCGATGCCTTCGATATTGAACTGGATACCAAGGACGTCGATAAGTTTGTGGAGACCGTAAAGATCCTTGCGCCTACTTTCGGTGGAATTAACCTGGAGGATATCAAAGCACCAGAAGCCTTCGAAATCGAAAGACGGCTCAAAGAGGAACTGGATATCCCGGTGATGCACGACGACCAGCACGGGACGGCGATAATTTCTGCAGCAGCCCTGTTAAATGCCCTGGAATTGTGCGGTAAAAAAATAGAAGACGTCCGGATCGTCATTAGCGGAGCCGGCGCAGCGGCCATATCCTGCAGCCGCTTGTACCGCGCCTTTGGTGCAAAACCCGAAAACCTGGTAATGCTCGACAGCAAAGGTGTTATTCGCAGCGACCGAGAAACCCTCACGGACGAGAAAAGGGAGTTTGCCACCGATCGGAAAATCGATACCCTGGAGGAAGCCATGAAGGATGCCGATGTCTTTATTGGCCTCTCCATAGCGGATATCGTTTCCCCGGAGATGCTCCTGAGTATGGCCGACAAGCCCATCGTTTTTGCGATGGCCAACCCGGATCCCGAAATCGCCTACGATACCGCCATGGCAACACGGGAGGACATCATTATGGCTACGGGCCGCTCCGATCATCCCAACCAGGTAAACAATGTACTGGGATTCCCCTTTATATTTCGAGGTGCACTGGATGTTCGCGCCACCAAGATCAATGAAGAAATGAAGATGGCCGCCGTCCTTGCGCTGGCACAATTGGCCAAGCAGCCTGTCCCTGAACAGGTCAATATCGCCTACGGGGAAATGCGCCTCACCTTTGGCGAAGAATACATCATTCCCAAACCTTTTGATCCGCGGCTTATTGCGGAAATTCCGCCCGCAGTGGCCAAGGCCGCTATGGAAAGCGGTGTTGCCCGAGCCCCGATACAGGATTGGGACCGCTATCGCGACGAACTGCTGCAGCGCTCCGGGGACGATAAGAAAGTAATCAGGCTGCTCATGAGCCGGGCTAAGGCGGCACCCAAGAAAATTGTCTTTGCCGAGGCCGACCAGCTCGATGTCCTGAAGGCTGCTCAGATCGCCTATGAAGAAGGTATCGCGACACCGGTGCTGCTAGGGAATCGCCCCACCATTGAAGGCCTGATGCAGGAACTGGAGTTCGACGCCGATGTCGAAATCATTGACCAGTTCGAAGAGGGATCCCTGGAAAAGCGCGAGAAGTACGCCCGGAACTACTGGGAACAGCGCCAACGTAAAGGGGCTAATATGTACAGCGCCCAGAGCCTGATGCGGGACCGGAATTACTTCGGAGCCATGATGGTCATGGAAGGGGATGCCGATGGAATGATATCCGGGTATTCCCGGGCGTATAGCTCGGTGGTAAAACCGATTTTCGAAGTCGTTGGACGGGCCTCTGGGGTGTCCAAAGCGGCTACGGTCCATATTATGATTACCTCCCTGGGCCCGTTGTTTCTTGCCGATACTTCCCTGAATATCGATCCGACGGCGGAGGAGCTCGTGGAGATCACACGGATGACGGCCAATCTTGCCAATGCGTTCGGATTTGAACCGATTATGGCGCTCTTGTCTTATGCGAACTACGGTTCTTCTTCCCACCCTGGCGCGCGAAAGATGCGGAAAGCAATAGAAATCCTCCATAAGGAAAATCCCGAATTGCTCGTAGACGGGGAAATCCAGACCGATTTTGCTCTGAACCGCAAACTCCGGCAACGTCAATTCCCCTTTTCCAAGCTCAACGGTCAAAAGGTCAATACCCTCATTTTCCCCAACCTGGATTCGGCCAACATCACCTATAAACTCATTAAGGAACTACACGCTTCGGATATCATTGGTCCAATTATTCTGGGGCTGCGGCGTTCGGTGCACATCGTCCCTATGGGCGCAAGCGTAGAGGAAATTGTGAATATGACGGCGGTGGCTGTAATCGATGCCCAGGAACGCGAAAAACGCCGTAAAGCCAAGCAAAGTACTACCTAAATACCATGATCGAACACCTCAGCGGCAGGCTCATTGAAAAGAACCCAACCCACATTGTTATTGAATGCGGCGGGGTAGGCTACTTCGTGAATATTTCCCTGAATACGTATGCTGCCATCCCCGACCAGGAAGCCCTCAAAATTTACACACATCTCCAGGTACGGGAAGACGCACACACCCTATTCGGATTTTACACCCCGGGAGAGCGAGAGATTTTTCGCCTCTTACTTTCGGTTTCCGGGGTAGGTGCCTCTACTGCGCGTACCATGTTATCTTCCATGACCCCGGCCCAAATTCGGGATGCTATTGCCTCGGGCGACGTCCCCAGTATACAGGCTGTCAAGGGAATAGGTGCCAAGACAGCGCAACGTGTGATCCTGGACCTTAAGGACAAGGTTTTGAAAGTTTATGATCTGGAGGAAGTTTCCCCTCGAACAGACAATACAACTAAGGATGAAGCGTTATCTGCTTTAGAGGTTCTTGGCTTCGCCCGAAAGCAGTCCGAAAAGGTGGTAGACGCGGTGGTCGCCCAGGATCCTTCGCTAAGCGTAGAGGGCATACTCAAACACGCGCTTAAAAACTTATAACCAATTTGAAAAAAGGGGCGTCAGCATTCTATTTTCGCGACTGCCGACCGTTTGTTTTTCTGATCGTTTCATTGCTGGGGGGCCTGGGGGCAGGCTATTCCCAGGATACTATTCCAACGACAGATTCCGTACAAACCGGAGTTGCGCTAGGCCGGATTCGACTGGAAAACCCGGAGAGCATAGTCTCCAGGTACACCTACGACCCTGAGCTCGACCGCTACATCTATTCCGAAAAGGTCGGCGATTACGACATCTCTTATCCCATTATTTTAACCCCGGATCAGTACTACGAAATGGTGCGTAAATCCGGAATGAAGTCCTATTTCAAGGAAAAAATTGACGCATTTACCGGCCAAAAAGCGGGAAGTGAGGAAGCGCGTAAAAACCTGCTCCCGAACTTCTATGTCAATAGCGGCTTCTTCGAATCCATCTTTGGAGGAAATACCATTGAGGTAATCCCCCAGGGTTCGGTGGCCATGGACCTTGGAATTATTTGGCAGAAGAACGACAACCCGGCCCTTTCCCCGCGTAACCGGACCAACCTGGCCTTTGATTTCGATCAACGAATCTCCCTGAGTATGTTGGGGCAGGTAGGAGAACGCCTGCAAGTTACTGCCCAATACGACACCGAGGCTACCTTTGATTTCCAGAACCTGATTAAGCTGGATTACACGCCTACTGAAGACGATATCATTCGCAAGATCGAGGTGGGTAATGTAAACATGCCCCTGAACAGCTCCCTGATTACCGGGGCACAGAGCCTTTTCGGGGTGAAAACCCAGTTGCAGTTCGGCCGAACTACGGTTACCGCTGTATTCTCTGAACAGCGTTCTCAAAACAACACTGTTGTGGCTCAAGGTGGAGGCACCGTTGAGGATTTTGAGCTTACCCCGATCGATTACGATGAGGACCGGCACTTTTTCCTCGCGCAATTTTTCCGGGACCAGTACGACGATGCTCTTGCCGACTACCCCTATATCCGCAGCCAGGTCCAGATAACTCGTTTGGAGGTCTGGGTAACGAACCGAAGCCAGCAAACCACCAACGTCCGGAATGTTGTGGGAATCCAGGATTTGGGGGAAGCCGTTCTGGAGCAAACCCGTATTGGGCAGAATGGAGGAGCGCCTGGTGGGTTTTTCAATACAGCAGCCTCAAACCCCCTGCTACCCCGAAATGCCGCCAACGACTACGATCCTGCCCTGATTGGCAATGGCGGGGTGCTCACCGATGCCGTTCGGGATATTGCGACGGTCAATGATGGATTTCAGATACCCGGAGGCTATGTCGCCAATGAAGGATTTGATTATGCGATTTTGGAAAATGCCCGGAAACTGGATCAGAATCGGGATTATACCTTCAATTCACAACTGGGGTACATTTCCCTGAACCAGCGCCTGAGTACGGACGAAGTTCTGGCTGTAGCCTTTCAATACACTTTTGCCGGTGAGGTATTCCAGGTCGGGGAGTTTGCCAATGGTGGACTCGATGCCACCACGATAAGTCCCGGCGTCGAAGTTGAGGTAAATAACAATACCCTGGTGCTCAAACTTCTCAAGAGTAATATCACCAATGTCGGGGATCCGATCTGGGACCTGATGATGAAAAATATCTATGCCACAGGTGCTTTTCAATTGAGTGAGGAAGATTTCAGGCTGAACATCCTTTATAACGATCCGACCCCCAGAAACTACATTACTCCAGTAGACCCCAATGACGGATGGCCTACCACCCCGAAACCCCTGGAAGAGCGTATCCTGATCGATGTGTTTAACCTGGACCGCCTCAATGTGTATAACGACGTGCAGCCAGGAGGAGACGGATTTTTTGACTTCGTCCCCGGGATAACCGTGAATCCCCAAAATGGACAAATCATCTTCACCAAGGTGGAGCCCTTTGGGGAATACCTTTTTGAATTGCTCGGCGGGGGGAATTATGACGTGGATAACGATCAAGGCTATAATCCCAACCAGCAAAAATTCGTATTCCGAAACCTCTATACCCAGACTAAGGCCGCTTCCCTGGAGGATGCTGAAAAAAACCGCTTCCGGATTAAAGGACGTTACAAGACTGAAGGCAACAATGGTATTCCGATCGGGGCGTTTAACCCGCCCCAGGGCTCGGTACGGGTAACTGCAGGAGGAAGGACGCTGCTGGAGAACGTGGATTACACGGTGAACTATGCTGCCGGTACGGTTCAGATTCTCGACCCCAGCTTACAGAATTCCAATACCCCCATCAATATTTCGGTGGAAAACAATGCGGTTTTCGGACAGCAGACCCGTCGCTTCTCCGGTGTAAATGTGGAACACCAGATCAATGAAAAGTTCGTAGTAGGGGCCACCTTATTAAACCTGAACGAACGACCGCTTACCCAGAAAGCAAACTTCGGGGTAGAGCCGGTTAACAATACCATCTTTGGCCTGAATACCAACTTCTCCACAGAAGTCCCGTTTCTTACCCGCCTGGCGAACATGTTACCCAACATCGATACGGATGTGCCCTCTAACGTATCGGTTCGTGGGGAGGTAGCTTTTCTGAGTCCCGGTGCTCCCAAGAATGCAGATTTCCTGGGGGAAACCACCAGTTACCTGGACGACTTTGAAGGGGCGCAGGCCCTGATCGATATCCGCTCTTCCCTGGGGTGGAGCCTGGCCAGTACCCCGCTGGAATTCCTGGACGAAGGGGAAGACGACCTGGAAACCGGTTATGAGCGTGCCAAGATGGCCTGGTATACGATCGATCCGATATTTTATACCAACCAGCGCCCGGCAGGAATCAGCGACAATGATATTTCCTCCAATGCCACCCGCCGCGTATTTATCGATGAGATCTTCCCCCAGGTAGACATTGCCCAGGGACAAACTACGGTTCAGAATACCTTCGATATGGTGTATTATCCCAATCTGAAGGGGCCTTATAATGCCAACCCAAACTTTGCAGGCGAAACGGCCAATGAGAAGTGGGGAGGGATCATGCGGTCGCTATCCAGTACAAACTTTGAGCAGGCCAACGTGGAATTTATACAATTCTGGGTGCTGGACCCCTTTGTCGATGGGGACGCCACCGGACCAGGAGAATTGGTAATCAACCTGGGGAATATCAGTGAGGATATCCTCGACGATGGCCGTAAGCAATACGAAAATGGACTACCCGGTCAGAATTCCAATGACCTTACCACCTCCACAGTTTGGGGTAAAGTACCCGCCACCCAGGCTCTGGTTTACGCCTTTGATGCTATAGAAGCTAACCGTGGCCTACAAGATATCGGATACGACGGTCTGGACGATGCCGAAGAGGCCGCTCAGGGTTATAACGGACCTGACGGAGACCCTGCCCTGGACAACTATGTCTATTACCTGAATCGGGAAGGGAATATTCTGGAACGTTACCTGGATTTCAACAATGCCCAGGGGAATTCCCCCGTGCAGGTGACCAACACCGATCGCGGGAACACCACCCTGCCCGATGTGGAGGATATTGACCGTGACCTTACCATGAACACGGTAAACAGCTATTATGAATATCGCATTCCGATCCGTCCGGGAATCTCCGTGGATGATCGCTATGTTACGGATATCAAGGAGGGGGTAACCCCGGATCTGCCCAACGGATCGCAGCTCAATCGGCGCTGGATTCAGTACAAAATTCCACTCTCCGATTTCACCAATGCGATAGGGGGAATAACCGATTTCCGTTCGGTGAGCTTTATGCGGATGTACATGACCGGTTTTTCGGATCCTGTAGTGCTTCGATTTGCTACCCTGGATTTGGTTCGGGGAGATTGGCGAACCTATACCCGGACCCTACAGACCGATAACGACAACCCGGAAGACGACGGGACCAGCCTTGATGTAAACGCCGTCAATATCCAGGAAAACAATGCCCGTTTGCCTATTCCTTATGTCCTGCCTCCCGGGGTATTCCGCGAGCAGTTGAACAACAACAATACTATCGTCCGCTCCAATGAGCAATCGCTCTCCTTCCTTGTCGAAAACCTGGAGCCTGAAGACAGTCGGGGGGTCTTTAAAAATGTAAACATCGACATGCGGCAGTACGAAAGGCTCAAGATGTTTATGCACGCCGAAAAAGTGGCCGAGTCGGATCCATACCTGGATGGACAATCCCTGGTTGGGTTCCTGCGCCTGGGTACCGACTTTTCTGAGAACTTCTATCAGATCGAAGTGCCCCTGCAGTTTACGGATTTCGGAGCTTCTTCGGATACGGAAATCTGGCCGGCGGTCAATGAATTAGACGTTGCCCTGGACGACCTGAAAAGGGTCAAGTCGCAGGGGATAGCCGATCAGTCCCTGGGGGAAATCACGTTTTATGAAGTAGTGGATGGTCAGGTTGTGGTGGTCGACGAATTTGCGCCGAGGGACCTGGGCCGGATCCGGATTGGAATACGCGGAAATCCCTCCCTGGGGAGTATTCGCAGTGTTATGATCGGGATCAAGAACATCGACAATATTCCACTGCGCGGGGAGGTCTGGTTCAACGAATTGCGCCTGGCAGGACTCGACAATAAAGGGGGTTGGGCTGCTGTAGCGGCTATCGACGCCAATATGGCCGATTTTGCAAACGTTTCGGCAACCGGGGCTACCAGTACTTCCGGCTTCGGGGCTATTGATCAGATGCCTAATGAGCGGGCCCGGGAAGATGCAATTTCCTACGATGTGGTTACCAATGTAGAGTTGGGGCAATTATTCCCATCGAAATGGAACCTGCAGATTCCGTTTAACTACGGAATTTCAGAACAGCTCATTACCCCGGAATTTGATCCAGTATACGATGATTTGAATCTCCAGGATCGCATCGACGCTGCAAATACGCCTCAGGAGGCTGAAGAAATCAGGGAACAGGCCGAAGACTATACCAAGCGGACAAGTATCAACTTTATTGGGGTCCGTAAGAACCGCGGTGAGGAAGCGGAAGAGAATTTCTTTGACGTTGAGAACTTTACCTTCAATTATTCCTACAACGAAACCGACCACAGGGATTTCGAGATAGCAGCATTACGGGACCAGAATGTTCAGGCTGGCTTCCTGTACAACCACAATTTCAAACCGGCTCCCCTGGCGCCTTTCGCCAAAAAAGACTCGCTCTTTACCGGGAAGTACTTGCAGTGGCTCAAGGACATGAATTTTAACTTGCTGCCAACCAGTCTTTCCCTGCAAGCCGATATTAACCGCCAGTTTAACCAGCAGCGCTTCCGCGATGTTCTGGAACCTGGGGTGGATCGTCTGGAATTGCCGGTGCTGCAACAGCGAAATTATCTGTTCAACTGGCAGTACAACCTGAACTACGCCCTTACCCAATCCCTGAGGATCCAGCTGAATGGTTCCAATAACAACATTATCCGGAACTATTACGAAGAATTGGGGAACCCGTTTTCGACGATCCTCGAGGATCGCAATGTCTGGGATGGATTTTTCGATATCGGAGAGCCCAATCGCCATGCACAGCAGATGACGGTGAATTATGAAATTCCGCTCAGCAAGATTCCTATCCTGGACTTTATCAATGCCCAGTATACCTACACGAGTAACTTTGAATGGCAACGCGGGGGAGACGCCCTGAACCTCGCTGTGGCCAAGGCACAGAACCCGGGTATCCCGGAGGCCGAATTGCAGTTACCGTCGATCAATACCGTGCAGAACTCCAATACACATACCCTCACGGCATCGCTGACCATGCAGCGGTTCTACGATAAACTCGGCCTGGGGAAAAAAGCGGGTAAACCCACCTCAGGGATTGCCGCTCCACGCTCGGATAAAGGTGGTCCGGATGCTGCTTCGAAGGGGAAAAAGAAAGGCTTTGGCACCGCCCTGGTCGACGTGCTCACCATGGTGAAGCGGATCAATGTGAATTACAGTGAGAATAACGGAACAGTATTGCCCGGTTATACCCCATCTATCGGATTTATCGGAACCACACGTCCAACGGTAGGTTTTGTATTCGGAAGCCAGGCCGATGTGCGTTTCCTCGCTGCCCGCAATGGATGGCTTACCGATTTCAATGAATTCAACGAGCAATTTATCCGGCGTACCAATAAGGTGCTCAACATAACGGCAACGGCGCAGCCGGTACCGGAGTTGACCATTGATCTGATTGCAGACCGGACCTTTGTGGAAAGCCTGCAGGAGAATTTCGAGATCAACAATGGGGTCTACGAACCTCAGGCTCCGAACAATTTTGGGAATTTCAGCATTTCCACCATGATGCTGGGTACCGCGTTCTCACGAAGCGATGAGGAGAGCTCGGCCATCTTTGAAAAGTTTAAAGAGAACCGCCTGGTAATTGCCAATCGTATCCTTGCCGATCGCGGCGGATCCGACGAAGGCCTGGATGCAGACGGCTTCCCCCTGCGTTACGGTAAAACCAGTCAGGACGTTCTCCTACCAGCATTCTTTGCCGCCTACACCGGGCAGGATGTTAACCGGGTAAACCTGGATGCCTTCCGGGAAATCCCGATTCCCAACTGGAACATCAAGTATACCGGGCTTATGAAGAATAAGTGGTTCAAAAAGAAATTCAAGCGTTTCTCGCTTTCCCACGGGTATCGCTCGGCCTATACGATCAATAGTTTCCAGACCAACCTGGAGCGCTATCAACTGGTTAATGACGGCAACCCGAATACCCGGCCGATAGAAGCGGAAACCGGCGACCTGATGCCTGAAAATATCATCAATAATGTGGTTCTGGCCGATGCGTTCAATCCACTGCTTTTGGTAGATTTTGAGATGCAAAATTCCTTAAGCGTTCGCGCTGAGGTACGCACGGATCGGGCCCTCTCGTTGAGCTTTGACAACAACCTGCTTACGGAAATTACCGGGAAGGAATACACTATTGGTCTGGGATACCGTATCCCGGATGTAACCTTTGTAACCCGTATCGGTGGTGAGCGCCAACGCCTTAAAGGAGATCTCAACCTGAAGGCCGACCTGAGCCTCAGGGACAACATTACCATTATCCGGAACCTGGATCTGGACAACAACCAGATTACCTCAGGACAAAACCTGCTATCCCTGAAGTTTACAGCCGATTATGCGCTTACCAAGAACCTCAATGCCCTCTTCTTCTACGACCACAATTTCTCTGAGTTTGCGGTCTCTACGGCCTTCCCGCAAACGACCATCAACGCCGGATTTACCCTGCGCTATAACTTCGGTAACTAGGGCTTGGGTCAAACCATAGGAATACGCTACATTTGCTCGTACGACTAATTTAGCAACACATGAATATTCCGTCTGATCTGAAGTATACCAAGGACCACGAATGGGTCCGGATTGAAGGGGACACTGCAACTGTAGGCATTACCGATTTCGCGCAGAGCGAGCTGGGCGATATTGTCTATGTTGAGGTGGAGACCCTGGATGAAACCCTGGACGCCGAGGAGGTTTTTGGCACGGTGGAAGCCGTTAAAACCGTTTCCGATTTGTTTTTGCCCGTAAGTGGGGAAATCATTGCTTTTAATGAAGATCTGGAGCAGGAGCCTGAAACCGTAAACACAGATCCTTATGGTGCCGGGTGGATGATCCGAATCAAGATGAGCGACCCTTCTCAGGCAGACGACCTGCTTTCCGATGCGCAGTACAAGGAACTCATCGGGGCCTAAGCCCGGAATCTTTACCCTTGGGCTTATCCTTTGGCTGGCAGGTATTGTTGTAGCCTGCCTGATGCCCGTAGACGACTTCTCTGAGGTTGGCATGGACATCCCCTACATGGACAAGGCGGCCCATTTCGTTTTTTATTTTGGTGCAATGATCCTCGCCGGCCTGACGATAAAGGAGAACACCCTTGAAGATCCAAGTCGCGGACGCTGGGTTCGCCGGGCAGTTTTTGGCCTGTTACTCTTTGGTTTGGCCATAGAAGGATTGCAACTGGTGTTGCCTGCCGGCAGAAGTGCCCAATGGGGAGACCTGGTGGCAAACGGGCTGGGCCTGTTTGCGGGACTTGCCTCACTCAAAAGGGGCTTTCACGAACTCCTGCTTTGAATTTGGAAGTATCTATTGCATTTTTAGCAAAACTTTGGTTAAATTAGCAAACATTAAAGTAATGAAATCATGGAATTGAAGAAGAGTGCTAAAGCTGACTTGAGAAAGAACAGCGGCCTTTATTTTGTGCTTGGCCTGGCCCTGGTAATGGGACTGGTATACCTGGCCCTGGAATGGAAAACCTATGATGATGCCGCTAACTACGACATTTCCATGGACGTAGAAGAATTGCTGGACGAAGAGGTGCCGATGACCGAGCAGATCAAAACGCCTCCACCTCCACCGCCACCTGCTGCACCGGAAGTGATCGAGGTTGTAGAAGATGAGGAAGATGTTGAGGAGACCGTTATCGAGTCTACCGAGACCAGCCAGGAAGAAGAAATTATCGAAATCGACGATATTGAAGTTGAGGAAGTAGAAGAGGATATCGACGTACCATTCTCTGTAATTGAAGACGTGCCAATTTTCCCTGGTTGCGAAGGCGCCAGCGATAAGCGGGCCTGCTTCAACGAAATGATGCAGAAGCACATCCGTAAGAACTTCCACTACCCGGAAATTGCTCAGGAAATGGGAATCCAGGGACGTGTTGCGGTGATGTTCACCATTCAGAAAGACGGCAGTATCGGAAACATTCGTATGCGAGGCCCGGACAAGAACCTCGAAGCCGAAGCACGTCGCATCATCGAAAAGCTGCCTAAAATGACTCCAGGAAAACAACGAGGGCGTGCGGTACGTGTACCCTTCAGTATCCCGATCATGTTTAAGCTGCAATAACAAGATTCAGAATCGACAACGATTCATAGCATAAAAAATCCCCTGCATTCGCCGGGGATTTTTTTTGGCCTTTGCCTTTGGATTTTCTTTCCCTCACTCAAATGGCTACTTCACTCATTTACACCGTAAATTCGGGCTTTTCAGCGCTGTAAGGAACATTTTTTGTGCTGGTTTCAGGGTAAACTTTAAACCCGAAATACGATGAAAAATGAAGCTGACTACAATGAGAACAAAAACCACAACAAGGAGGAAGAAACTGTTCCAAAGAGAATCCCGTCCTACCTGTTGAAGGCAAGGGCGAACCTTCCCAAAAATGGTCCGATCCGATTTCAGATAGGATTGATACTTGCCATGACGGTATCCTATATTGCGTTGGAGTGGATCTTCCCCCTGAAGGAAGACCCGGCGCCTCCTCCATTGGAGTTACTCGAAGAACAGGTATTTTACTTGCAGGAACAACAGGAAGAGCCCCCGAAAATCATGGCCCTGGCCACCCCGGAACCGGTTCGCAAACCCCTGCAACGCATCGTGGTCGATAAAACCGAGGCACCGGCTATTGAGAAAGAGGACATACCCATTAGTTTATCCTTGACCCCACCTGCTCCTCCCGGGCCCAGGATAACCCCCGAGGCCCCTAAGGAAGAACAGTATTATACCATGTTAAACGTACAGGAGTTGCCGGTTTTTCCGGGCTGTGAAAAGGTGTCTTCAGAGGAACGGTTCGCCTGTTTTCAGGCTGGGCTTAAGAAGCATATTAAGCGGAATTTCCGCTATCCCGATGCAGCTGTGGTCACCGGACAACAGGGACGTGTGTATGTGGAATTTGTGATTTCTAAAACGGGGGAAATCGGGGGGTTAAAACTCCGGGGACCGGCGCCTGTTCTCGAAAAGGAGGCATCTCGCATCATTAACCGCTTGCCTCAGATGATACCCGGGAAAGTAAGGGGGATTCCTGTACCCGTCCGCTTTGCAGTCCCTATAAATTTTGTGCTGGGGCAATAAGGGGATGTTGATGCCTGAAAAACAGGGTTTCCATCCGTTGGAAAGACCGCGTTTGGTGCGTATCTTTGCAGCCCTTATCACAAAGGGATTCAATGGATCAAGTTACAGGAATGGCAACTTCCGGTACCGGGCATTCTCGCCTTGCGGATTTTCGCGAGATCACCAAAGTCAGGCTCGCCCTGAGTGTGGTTTTTTCTGCGATTGCCGGATATTTCCTGGGGGCTGATTCGCCCGAGATAGGAGCACTGGCGCTGTTATCTGTTGGTGGCTTTTGTATGGTTGGGGCCTCAAATGCTTACAACCAAATCATCGAACGCCATCTCGATGCCAAGATGCACCGTACCAAAAATCGTCCGATTCCCTCGGGGCGAATGAGCGTGGCGCTGGCCCTCACCATAGCGATTGTGATGACCCTTGTTGGGGTGTTCCTGTTGTTTTTGCTCAATCCCAAAACGGCATTTTTTGGGGCGCTGTCCATTTTTCTCTATGTCTGTGTGTACACGCCCTTAAAAACCGTTACCCCTTTGTCTGTATTTGTTGGGGCATTTCCGGGTGCGATCCCATTTATGTTGGGTTGGGTTGCCGCCACGGGTGAATTTGGCATTGAACCCGGAACCCTCTTCATGATCCAGTTTTTCTGGCAATTCCCGCATTTCTGGGCGCTGGGTTGGATGTTGCATGAAGACTACAAGCGCGGGGGATTTAAAATGTTACCCACAGGAAAGCGCGATACCGGAACCGCGGTACAAATCATTATGTACACCTTGTGGATGCTGGTGATTTCCATAATTCCGGTTTTTGGGATTACCGGTAGCCTGGTCCTTTCGGTACCGGCGGCCGTTCTGATTTTCCTGATGGGATTGGTAATGCTGTGGTTTGCCCTCCGGCTTTACGAGCGCCGGGATCGCAAATCGGCACGCAGCCTGATGCTCTCCAGTGTTACCTACATTAGCCTGATCCAGATAATATATGTCCTAGATAAATTTATTATGCAATGACGCAATTGAAAGAAAGCAAACAAAGCAGAGCCCGGAAAATGATGCTCTGGTTCGGAATCGCCTCCCTGCTTATGACCTTCGCCGGATGGACCAGTGCTTATATCGTCAGTAGTCGGCGCGAAGATTGGCTTACCGATTTTGAGTTACCTCAGGCCTTCTGGATCAGTACGACCATTTTGATTATCAGTAGCCTGACCTACTGGATGGCTGTGCGCAGTGCAAAGCAGGATGCTCAGGGCAAAACCAGGGGTTGGCTCTACCTGACCCTGGCCCTCGGACTCGCCTTTGTCGCTTTTCAGTTTAAAGGCTTTTCTGCCATGATCGCTTCTGGCTACTATTTTACCGGGCCAACAAGCAGTATTACACTGTCTTATGTGTATCTCATTGCCATGGTCCACTTGCTGCACGTGGCCGTTGGCCTTATCAGCCTTGGAGTGGTGATTTACCAACAGCACAAAGGGGCGTACGGACCGGGAAACATGACCGGAATTGAAATGGGAAGTACCTTCTGGCATTTCCTTGATTTTCTATGGTTGTATCTCGTACTGTTTTTCGCCTTTTATCGTTAGTATATAAGTGCGGAATCTTCCTTTGGGAACAGATAAAAAAATGTATTTTTGCTAAAATTCTCTTAATACCCAAAACGACTTTATGGATACTGCGGTAACAACCGAAACGGAAGGAAGTGTATGGGGAGGCGGTAACCGACCCCTCGGTGCCAGTTATGGTAAACTGATGATGTGGTTTTTTATCGTATCGGATGCCCTGACTTTTTCTGGTTTTTTATGTGCTTATGGATTTTCTCGGTTCAAGTTCATTGAGACGTGGCCTATAGCCGATGAAGTATTTACACACGTACCCTTTTTCCATGGGAATTTCCCGATGTACTACGTGGCCTTCATGACTTTTGTCCTGATTATGTCTTCTGTAACGATGGTACTGGCGGTTGATGCCGGACACCGGATGATGAAGAACAAGGTTATTATCTATCTATTTCTGACCATCATCGGAGGGGCTATTTTCGTAGGATCTCAGGCTTGGGAATGGGCAACTTTTATCCGTGGTGATTACGGTGCCGTCGAAACCCGCGGGGGTCGTATCTTGCAATTTGTCAATGCAGATACCGGAGAGCGCGCTGCCTTAGCAGAATTTGCGGCGACTATTCCGGATGAGCGAGCAGAACATGAAAGAAAAAATGGAATTTGGTTCCGGGAAGAAGGGTCACTGACCACATACACGGTAAACGAGGTAGTGGAAGGATTCCGTTCCAATCCAAATATCCTGATCCGTACGGAGACCATAAATGAAAATGGAGAAAAGACCTTGTTGGATCGCAAGCAATCCCTCGAGCGTATCAAGGATGCCAAGCTCGTAGTAGAGGGGGCCAACTTAATCCGGAACGAATACGGGAGTCGTTTGTTCGCAGACTTCTTTTTCTTTATCACCGGATTCCACGGCTTCCACGTTTTCTCGGGAGTTGTATTCAATATCATCATATTCTTCAACGTAATCCTGGGTACCTACGAACGCCGGGGGCACTATGAAATGGTGGAAAAAGTTGGGTTGTACTGGCACTTTGTAGACTTGGTGTGGGTATTTGTATTTACCTTCTTCTACCTGGTCTAGCCAGCAGCGAATTAGTAAAAAGCATCTGTTCGATTAATAAAGAATAAAAACATGGGACACGAACACAAATTGGAAATATTCAGAGGACTGGTAAAATTCAAGTCCAACGTTACCAAAATCTGGGGCGTGCTGATATTTCTTTCCATTGTTACGGCCATCGAAGTTGCCCTGGGGATCACCAAACCTGATTTTCTGGTCGGGACTTATTTCATAGGGATGAAATTGCTCAATTGGATTTTCATAATCCTGACCCTGGTCAAGGCCTATTATATTACCTGGGATTTCATGCACATGCGCGATGAGAAATCCAATCTGCGCCGAGCCGTTGTATGGACGCCAATATTCCTCGTGAGCTATCTGATCCTGATTTTGCTTTTCGAGGCGGATTATATCTACAACGTCTTTAAAGACGGATTCGTCACCTGGAATTTTTAACGGGATTTAAACGATTTGAAAGACGGTGACTCCACCGTCTTTTTTTATTTTTGTACCCCGGTAAGAGCTATGAAAAAAACCGTTGTACTCGTTGTGCTTTTTGTGTTGCCGTTGGTGGTATACCTCTTTTTTGCCACTGGGGTTACCCGCTTTGGGATTTTACCGGCACTCTCCGGTCCGGTTCAGGAATTATCCGCTTTTGAAGGGTCAGAAAAACTGGAAGGGAATATCAGTATCCTCGGGTTTCTTGGCACCGACATTGAGAATAAGAAGGGTGTTGCCTTTAACCTGAATCAGAAGATTTACAAGCCGTACTACGAGTTCAAGGACTTCCAGGTAATCATGATTGTCCCCAAGAACTCAGAAGTGCAAGTGGCTTCCTTGGTGGAAGAGCTATCCGGCTTTACCGATACCAGTGGGTGGAAGTTTGCCTATGGCGAACCCGAAGACATCAAGTCGCTCTTTCAGTCCCTTGAGACCGACCTGGAGCTCGGGGAGGATTTGAGTTCCCCTTATGTCTTTATCCTGGATAAAGAGCGCATGTTGCGCGGCCGGGACGAGGACGAAGACGGGCAAACCAAATACGGCTTTGATGCCACCTCCGTTGCTGATTTAAATAACAAAATGAAGGACGACGTCAAGATTATCCTTGCCGAATATAGAAGGGCCTTGAAAAAGAATAATAAGTACAAAGAATCCGCCGAGTAAGTATGGCTGGTGTGCGTAAATACGGTTATATCGGGGTAGGTGTAATTGTCCTGCTCTTTGGGGTATTTGCCTACGTAGAAATCTCCCGTAGGATTGCCGATGGTGAGGTAGTTGCCCAGGATAGGATAAGCGGCCCTCCTGTGGAATACATATCCCTGAATGGGGAGCGTCGCAAAGTGCCGGATTTTACCCTGCGGAATCAGGATAGCCTGTTGGTAACCGAAGCCGATTACAGGGGAAAGGTTTTTGTAGTGGAATTCTTTTTTACGACCTGTCCGACCATTTGCCCGACCATGACCCGAAATTTGGTGTCCCTGCAGGAGGAATTCGGAGCACGGCAGGATTTTGGGATAGCTTCGATTACTATCAACCCAAATTACGATACGCCGTCCCGATTAAAGCAATACGGCGAAAAATACGGAATCACCGACCTTGATTGGAACCTGCTTACAGGAGACCGGGAGGAGATTTACGAGCTGGCCAATGCGGGCTTCAATATTTTTGCTGCCGAGATGCCGGAAGTCCCCGGCGGATTTGAGCATTCGGGCTTATTTGCCCTAATTGATAAGGAAGGGTTTATCCGTAGTCGAAAGGACGCCCACGGAAATCCGATTGTTTATTACCGGGGTTCTATCCCTGAAGACCAACCTACTGCCGAAGAAGGGGAACTGCAAACCGAGACACAACAGATCACTATCCTCAAAGAGGATATTCGAAAATTACTTAAGGAATAGCAGGTATGGACGAGCTACGTGCAAAAAAGGAAAAACGTTTCAATCTTTGGATTACAATTATTTCCATTGTAATTCCACTGGTAGTGGCCTTGCTCTTTTCGGTGCGATTGCCCGGGGTGGAGCCCTTGTCCTTTCTTCCTCCGATCTATGCCGGGATCAATGGGCTAACGGCGGTGCTGCTAATCATTGCGCTTTGGGCTATTAAGAATGGCAACCGGGTGCTGCACAGCCGCCTGACGACCACTTGTATTGCCCTGTCGTTGCTCTTCCTGATCATGTATGTAGCTTATCACATGACCTCAGATTCCACTCCTTATGGTGGGGAAGGGGCCATGCGCATCGTATACTTCTTTATCCTGATTTCGCATATTGCCCTCTCCATAATTGTGATTCCCCTGGTCCTACGTACCTATGCCAAGGCCTATCTGGAGGATTTTGCCGGACATCGTAAATGGGCGCGAATAACTTTTCCGGTTTGGCTTTACGTAGCGATTACCGGAGTCGTGGTTTACCTGATGATATCCCCCTACTATGTCTAACCGAAGCCGCTCATACCGCCCAACATCCCCAATGCGAATTGCCGGGTTGCTCCTTGTGATGCTCCTGCCATTATACAGCCAGGCGCAGTGCGCCATGTGTCGCGCGGTACTCGAAAGCAATGACGATACCGGTATTGCCGAGGGAATAAACGACGGCATCGTTTATCTGATGGCCATCCCATATGTTGTGGTTGGTGTCCTGATCTTTGTGGTTTACCGAAAAATGCGCGCCTGAATTTTTCGGGGCAAAACTGTAACAATCCCTCTTTTTGATCGTCTGATAAGTAGGCCATTGGTGTATCACCCTCGTAACAGAGGATCTATCCCTGGCCATTCATCAATCAAAAAACCCAACCCATGTTCGATATCGAGCGATGGCAGGAGATTTTCGATACCCTTCGAAAAAACAAACTCCGCACTTTCCTTACGGGGCTGTCAGTAGCCTCCGGTATATTCATACTTGTTATTTTGCTGGGATTCGGGCAGGGCATGCAGAACGGTATTGCCCACGAATTTGAGCAGGACGCCTCTACCTCGGTCTGGGTTTGGCCCGGAATGACCACCAAGGAATTCAAGGGGATGAACCCCGGACGCCGCATTCAGCTGCGCAACGACAATTTTGATTTCTGGAGCAAGGCCAATGCCGAAAAAATCGAAAACGAATCCCCCCGGATTTTTGTGCGCAACGTAAACGTAAACTACGGGAATGAGGCTTTGGTTTACGGTATCCATGGGGTGCAGGGCGATTTCCAGTTTATCGAAAACGCCAAAATGGTCGATGGGCGCTTTATTAACCTCTTGGACCACGAAGGAACCGCCAAGGTTGTGGTTATTGGAAATAAAATTCGGAAAGACGTTTTCGGCCATTTGGAAAGCCCTCTGGGGGAATACATCGAGTTTTCCGGGATCCCCTTTAAGATTATCGGAGTATATAAAGAATTGCGCGAACGGGAGGAAGAGACCTTGTATATTCCCCTTAGTACGGCACAAAAGGTATTCAATGGCGGAGACCGCGTAAACAACCTGGCGTATACCCTTCCCCCTGCAGAAAATTTTGACCAGGCCGTTGCTCAAGCCGTAGCTTTCAAAGACGAACTGCGGCAGTATTTGCAGCAAGCCCATACCGTAGCACCGGACGATACGGGTGCTATTCAGGTCTGGAGCGCCATGGAAGAGGCCAAACGCTACTACAGCCTTACCGGGAATATCAAGTTCTTCTTCTGGTTTGTCGGAATCTGTACAATAATCGCCGGGGTTGTAGGGGTGAGCAATATCATGCTCATTGTGGTCAAGGAAAGGACGCGAGAAATAGGGGTGCGAAAGGCACTTGGGGCCAAGCCCTGGTCTATTGTGGGAATGATCCTCCACGAGGCCATTTTTGTTACGGCTATCTCCGGGTTTTTGGGGCTGTTCTTCAGTATGCTCTTGCTGGAGTTGGTAGGCCCGTATGTAGAAGTCGATTATATCATGAATCCATCGGTTAACCTCAATGTTGCTGTGGCAACTGTACTGGTATTGATTTTTGCCGGAACTGTGGCAGGATTCTTTCCCGCATGGCGTGCGGCGAATATACAAGTGATTAATGCCCTCAGGGACGAATAAAACAAGGAGCTATGTTTAACCGCGATCGTTGGAAAGAAATATTGGAAGTGCTCACCAGCAATTGGTTCCGCACCTTGTTGACGGCATTTGGTGTTTTCTGGGGAATACTCATCCTGATAATCCTGCTGGCTGCGGGCAAAGGCCTGGAAAATGGGATCAAAGCCGATTTTGGAGACATAGCCACCAATACCATGTTTATCTGGACCCGCCGCACTACCAAAGCCTATGAAGGCCTGCCGAAAGACCGGGATTTCAGCTTTAAAATTGAGGACCGGGCCCTGCTGGAAAACAATTTTCCCGAGTTGCGCTTTATTTCCCCAAGAAACCAATTGGGAGGTTTTCGCGGGGGTAGTAACGTAATCCGCGGGATCAAGACCGGGGCCTATAATATTTACGGGGATTATCCTGAAATCATCAATCAGGACCCGATGCAGATTACCAGTGGCCGGTTTATTAACCATAACGACATCCAGGACAAGCGCAAGATCGCGATTATCGGGGAAGGGGTCGTCAGCGACCTTTACGATGCCGGGGAAGAAGTGGTCGGCACCTATATCAAGATTTCCGGGGTGAACTTCCTGGTGGTCGGCACCTACAAGAAACGCAACAATGATGGCGATGGGGAAGAAGGGCAAAAGCAAATCTTTGTGCCTTTCACTGCATTCTCCCAGGCTTTTAACCGGGCCGATAATGTAGGTTGGATGGCGATTACTGCCAAAGACGGCACTTCGATCACATCCCTGAAAGAATCCATAGTAGGTGCCCTGAAAGAGAAGCATAAAGTACATCCGGAAGACCAGCGCGCGATCGGCTATTTTGACCTGTACGAGCAATATAACCGGGTAGAAAGCCTGTTCGGGGCCATGCGGTTCATCGCCTATTTTGTCGGCGTCCTGGTCCTGCTCTCTGGGATCATCGGGGTGAGCAATATCATGCTGATTGTCGTTAAGGAGCGCACCAAGGAAATCGGGATTCGGCGCGCCCTGGGGGAGAAGCCCTGGAGTATTCGCCTGCAAATCCTGATGGAATCTATTTTCCTGACCCTGATTTCGGGGATGTGCGGAATCAGCTTTGGCGCCTTGTTTATCTATGGGGTAAACGCACTACTCGATGCCAACGGTCCGGTGGATATGTTTTTGAATCCGAGTGTTAGTATGGGGGTCGTAGTGGGATCCCTGACCATATTGGTGGTGTCCGGCTTGCTGGCCGGATTTATCCCCGCCCAAAGTGCTATTAAAGTCAGGCCTATCGATGCCTTAAGAACCGAATAAAATAAACGGGTCCTTCCCCCGGAACGGAAGAAAGGGAACTTCCCCCTGAAAGTGAAGTGAACAACAAAAGTCAAAAAGCGAAAGTCAACAAAGAAAGTAAAACCCAACTGCGATGAAAAAATCTGTCACCCGCATCATCCTGATCCTGATTGTCCTGGTCTTTGCCGGGTCCATGTACTATTTGTATTCCAAGAACTCTGAAGACCCGGTGGTCTATCAGACGGAAAAGCCTACGCGCCAGGATATCGTAAAGAAAACCGTAGCTACCGGGAGCATCCTCCCGTTGGAAGAAGTCCTGATCAAACCAAATATCAGTGGTGTGATCGAGGAAATTTATGTGGAAGGGGGCGACTATGTTAAGTCCGGGGACCTTATTGCTAAACTCAAAGTAGTCCCGAACCTGAACGCCCTGAACGATGCCAAGAATGCGATTGAGGACGCCAAGATTACCCTGAACGACCGGCAACGCAATTACGAGCGTCAGTTAACCCTGTTCAATAAGGGCGTTATCTCCCAGGCCGACCTGGATCGGGCCGAAGTAGATTATGACCAGGCCAAACAAGGGTATGCCGCAGCCAACCAGCGCTATGATATTGTGAAGACAGGTACCACCCGCGGTCTAAGCAGCGCAGCCAATACGCTTATCCGGGCCACCGTAGGGGGGATGATCCTCGAGGTGCCGGTAGAAGTAGGTAACCAGGTTATCGAGGCCAACACCTTTAATGAAGGAACGACCATTGCCGCCATCGCCGATATAGACAAGATGATCTTTGAAGGCATGGTCGATGAGTCTGAGGTGGGGAAAATCCACGAGGACCTTCCCCTTGAAATAACCGTAGGAGCCATTGAGGATAAAATTTTTCCAGCTGTATTGGACTACATCGCTCCAAAGGGGAACGAGGAGAACGGCGCGATACAGTTCGAGATCAAGGGTACCCTTTCCAAGCAGGATAGCGTATTTATCCGGGCCGGACTCAGTGCCAATGCGTCCATTATCCTCGGCAAGGCCGAAGGGGCACTCGCCCTTAAGGAAGCCCTGGTCCAATTCGATTCGGCTACCAAGAAGCCCTACGTTGAGGTAGAGGTAGGCGACCAGCAATTTGAGCGCCGCGACCTGGAACTCGGAATCAGCGATGGCATTTTTGTTGAGGTAATTTCGGGTTTGAACGAGGACGACGTCATCAAAGTCTGGAATGCCATTGAGCCCGTAATGGAAGGGGCTTAAACAATTTTAACAAAAAATTCAGAACATCCCTGTAACAAAACGGGAACTTAGCGGTCTAACGGTTAGATCGCATTAAAGCAAAAGCCAACCATGATCGAGATTAAAGACTTACACAAGTCCTATAAAATGGGCAGCAATTCCCTTCATGTCTTAAAGGGAATCAATTTTACCGCCGAGGAAGGCGAGTTGGTAGCGATAATGGGTTCGTCCGGATCCGGTAAATCCACACTACTCAACATTCTGGGAATGCTGGATGAAGCCGATTCTGGCGAATACAACCTGGATGGCGTGCCGATTAAGAATCTAAGTGAGACTAAGGCCGCCAAGTACCGAAATAAATTCCTGGGCTTTGTTTTCCAGTCCTTCAACCTGATCAACTATAAATCTGCGATGGAAAATGTGGCCTTGCCACTGTACTACCAAAAGGTTGGTCGTAAGGAGCGGGAAGAAAAAGCCATCAAATACCTGGAGCAGGTGGGCCTGAAGGAATGGGCACATCACCTGCCCAACGAACTTTCCGGAGGTCAGAAGCAGCGGGTCGCCATTGCGCGCGCCATGGCTGCGGAACCTAAGGTATTGCTGGCCGATGAGCCTACCGGTGCCCTGGATAGTAAAACCTCCTATGAGGTAATGGACCTGATTCAGAATATTAACGACCAGGGGAATACTATCCTGGTGGTTACGCACGAGGAGGACATTGCCCACATGTGTAAACGCATTATTCACCTGCGCGACGGAGTTATTGTCGAAGACAAAAAAATCAAGCAGGTAAGAGCTTCTTCCTATGTTCAATAAAGATACCTGGCAGGAAATCTGGCACAGCATGCGCAACAATAAGTTGCGGACTTTCCTAACCGGATTTTCCGTTGCCTGGGGGATTTTTATCTTGGTATTACTGCTGGCGTCAGTAAACGGGATGCAGAATGGTTTCGAGAAGCAGTTCAATGACGATGCCACGAATTCCATTTTTATTTATCCCAATGCCACTTCCAAACCCTATGGAGGTTTTGAAGCCGGCCGCCGCATCCGGTTCAAGAACGACGACCTGGATTTTATCAAAGGGAGTTACGCGAGTTCAATCGAATATTTCAGCCCGCGGTTTAACCGCTCCATGACCTTTAAGTTTAAGCAGGAGACGGGAGCCTATGGTGTAGTCGGAGTGAGTCCCGACCACCAGCAGATTGAGCGTTCTATCATTCTCAATGGGCGGTATTTGAACATTCAGGATGTCCGCAACAAGCAGAAGGTCATGGTCATTGGCCGGCAAGTTCAGAAAGAATTATTCAAAGACGAGGATCCGGTAGGGCAGAATCTGATCGCCAATGGACTGGTCTTTAAGGTGATTGGGGTGTTCGGAGACGACGGGAACGAAAGGGAGGAGAGCAATATCTACGCTCCCTACACCACCATGCAACAGATTTTTGGGAATTCCGATCAGGTCAATACCATTGCGATGACCTACAATCCGGAGTTCGATTTTACCCGGGCCATGGGATTCGGGGATACCCTGGAAGAGGTGTTGAAACGCCGCCTGACCATCCACCCGGAAGATCAGAGTGCTTTCTTTGTCAATAACTTTGCAGAAGGATTTTCCAATGTACAATCCTTCAGCAGTTTCCTGAAGTATGTGGCCATTGGCGTTGGGGTACTCATCCTTATCGCCGGAATCGTGGGGATCGGAAATATCCTGATCTTCATTATTAAGGAACGCACCAAGGAAATCGGGGTGCGTAAAGCCCTCGGTGCCCGACCTATCGAAATCATCAAACTCATTTTATTGGAGTCTATCGTTATCACCACCCTTAGTGGATTTGGCGGTATGTTATTCTCCATGGGGATTGTCGCCGCTATTTCACCCCTCGTGGATGCGCCGGCATTTTCCAACCCGAACGTAGACAACACTGTAGTAATTACCTGTACGGTAGTACTGATTTTTGCAGGTGTTCTGGCCGGACTGATACCCTCTATACGGGCAGCAAATGTTAAACCTATTGAAGCACTAAGAGCCGACTAATATGGGACTGCTGGATCGCGACTTATGGAAAGAGGTTTTTACCACCCTGAGCAAAAATATGCTCCGGACCTTTCTGACCACCCTCGGGGTAATATTTGCCATGGTTATCCTTATTGGATTGCTCGGTGCAACCAATGGGATGAAGAATGGCTTTAATCAGATTTTTGCCGGTACCGCCACCAACAGCATGTTCTTGTGGACTCAGCGCACCTCAATGCCCTACAAGGGATTTGAGCGTGGACGCAGCGTGGATCTACGCCTGGAGGATGTAGCACTCATCAAGCGCGAAGTACCTGAGGTAGACGACATCAGTCCGCGCATTCAGTTGGGTAATTTTCGGGGAACCGTTACGGTTATTCGTGGTGGAAAAAGCAGTGGATCCAGTGTTTACGGAGACTACCCAACGATCGACCGCATGTCTAAAAAGCGCATGGTCGAAGGCCGCTTTCTCAACCAGAAAGATATTGAAGGGGCGCGTAAAGTCTGTGTAATTGGCGTAGATGCCTACAAACTCCTTTTCGACAAAGGGGAGAACGCTATTGGAGAGAGTATCCGGGTAAACGGGATCTATTTTACCGTAGTCGGGATCTTCAAGCGAAACGACAATATCAACTTTGAAGGGGAAAATGCGGTATTCGTTCCCTTTACCACCTTCCAGACCGCTTTTAATAGCGGAGACGAGGTGGGCTGGATGGCCATTCTGGTCGACGAAGACAAAAAGGTGGCCGTTGCCGAACGCAAGATCAAGGCGCTGCTGAAGCGCAAATACAATATTCACCCCGACGATCCGAGGGCTTTCGGTTCCTTTGATTTTTCTCAAATCTTTGAAGGGATCAGCGCCTTTACCCTGGTACTGTCGGGCTTCTCATTCTTCGTAGGGATTTTTACCCTGCTGGCCGGTGTTATTGCAGTGAGTAACATCCTGTTGATTACCGTAAAAGAGCGAACCAACGAGATCGGTATCCGCCGTGCGCTGGGGGCAACTCCTAAAGTAATCCGCCGTCAGATTGTGATGGAATCCATTGTACTGACCTTTTTTGCCGGGTTGGTAGGGTTCATTATTTCCATAGGAATTTTACACGGTCTCGATATCGCCTTTGGGCAGACAGATGACGCACCATTTACGAATCCAACGGTAAGCATTATTCAGGTAGTGGTTTCCTTCGTATTGATGGTAGGCCTGAGTATCCTGATCGGAATGATCCCGGCAAACCGTGCCGTGAAAGTAAAACCTATAGATGCACTCCGAGAAGAGTAACAAAGCGAGAATGATCAAGACATATACTACACGATAATTTAATTCAACCACAGATAGCTAATCAATTTCAATCATGAATAAATATGTAAAATGGGGCTTGTTGATCATCCTTGGGTTAGGAGCATTATATGCCATTACCCGGGTTTTGAAAACCAACAGCAAACCCGCTGAACTCTATGAAACCGAAAAGGCCAGCAAGCAGACCATTATTAATAAGGTCGTTGCTACCGGGAAGGTAATTCCTCAGGAAGAGGTAGAGATCAAGCCACAGATTTCAGGTATTATCGAGAAGGTCTATCTGGAAGAAGGTGCCAGCGTAAAGGCAGGCGACCTTATTGCGGTGATCAAGGTAGTGCCGAATGAGCAGGCACTTTACCAGGCCCAGGGACGTGTTAAGAATGCAGAAATTGCACTTAATAATGCGGAGATTGAGTTCAACCGAAATAAGACCCTGCACGAGCGGGGGGTAATTTCCGACCAGGAGTTTGTGACACAAACCACAACTTACGAGCAGGCTCAGCAAGAACTGAAAAACGCCCAGGCCGACTACCAGATCATCCGACGCGGTTCCATCGGAGGCGCTTCTAACGCCAACACCAACATCCGCGCGACTGTACCGGGAACCATCCTGGAGATTCCGGTCGAAGAAGGAGATCAGGTAATCCAGGCCAACAACTTCAACGATGGTACAACCATAGCCATCATTGCCGATCTGGGTAAAATGATCTTTGAAGGCCAGGTCGATGAAGCTGAGGTAGGTAAACTGCGTCCCAATATGCCACTAAGCATTACCCTCGGGGCCATTCAGGACAAATCATTCGATGCCAACCTGAAGTTTATCGCGCCTAAAGGGGTAGAGGAAGAAGGTGCAGTTCAATTCCGTATCGAAGGAGATGTAGCGCTGGATTCGGCCTACTTTATCCGCGCAGGGTACAGCGCCAATGCTTCCCTGGAACTCGAGCGCAAGGATAGTGTCCTGGCAGTAAAAGAGGCCTGGTTGCAATTCGACAAGGAAACTGAAAAGCCTTACCTGGAAATTAAAACGGGAGAGAATCAATACGAGCGCAAGGATATAGAAACCGGAATATCGGACGGCATCTTTGTAGAGGTTGTTTCTGGAATCACGGCAGAAGACGAAATCAAGATCTGGAATAAAACCGAACCGATGGAAGAAGGTGGCCGATAAGCGCCATAACCTGACCTGAGGAAAAACCAGCACAGAACAACCAATCATCACAAACCGAGTAAATCATCAAAAAATGAACAGTTCGCAACTATTGCAGCCACGAAAAAGTGGCGTATTATTCCTTTTGCTTTTTGCTTTGGGACTGGGTACGGCCCAGGCTCAGAAGCGAGAGTGGACCCTGGAGGAATGCGTTACCTATGCGGTGGAAAATAACCTTTCTATTCAACAGATAGAATTGGATTACGAAGGTACCCTAATAGACCAGTCCGATGCCAAGAACGATCTGCTGCCAAGTCTCAATGGTAGTATACAAGGAGGTGGAAACACGGGTCTGACCTTTGATCCAACGACCAATGCACCGGTAACTACGACGATCATAACCGCTACAGGGAACCTGACCTCGACGATGAACCTCTTCGACGGGCTGCGTAATGTATATCGTATACAACGGGCTAAAATCAACACCCTGGCAAACCAGTATCGCAGGGACGACCTGAAGGACGATATCCGGATCAACGTCGCTACAGCCTACCTGCAGGTGCTCTCGGATAAGGAAACACTGAAAGCTACCCGTGCAAACTACGCGGTTACCCAGCAGGACCTTGAGCGTACCAAAGAGCAGGTCGATGCCGGTGTACTTCCGCGGGGTGATTTACTCGAGGTACAGGCTACGGCCGCCGGGCAGGAGCAGACTATTGTAAACCAGGAAAACAATGTGATCCTGTCGCGTATTGCCCTGGCCCAATTGCTGCAAATTACGGATTATGAGAATTTTGATATTGCCGAGGTAGATTACGATGTGCCGGCTTCGAGTATTCTGGAAAACAGCCCGCGCTCTATCTACGAACAGGCCCTGACCTTTAGAAACGATATCGCATTCTCCGAGACAGGAGTTACCCTGGCCGAGAAAGACGTACAGATTGCAAAGGGAGCTTACTTCCCGACAGTTGGGGCGTTCTTTAACTACAACACCCGATACTCCGATCAGACCCGTGATCCACTATCCGGGGAGGAGGTTAGCTTCTCGGATCAGTTATGGTTGAATGACGGAATCTCCTATGGTGTCCGAGTAGATGTACCCATCTTTAATGGTATGAGCACCCGGAACAACGTCAAGCGATCCGAAATCGACCTGATGCGTGCTGAGTTGCAGTTGGAGCAGGACAAATTGGACCTGGAAACAACGGTAAATACAGCTTATGCAGATGTGTCCAATGCCGCTAAGACCTATGAGTCGGCTCAACGTGCTTTGGAAGCCAGGCAAACGGCTTACGAGTACGCCAAAGAGCGCTACGAGGTAGGGTTGTTGAATGCCTTTGATTTCGGGCAGGCACAGTCCCGTCTGGACAATGCCCAGGCCGAAGTGATTCGCTCAAAGTATGCTTATATTTTCCGTATTAAGGTTCTTGAATTCTTTTACGGATTGCCAATCACTTTGGATTAAGTAATAAATATGGTGAACCCCGGGGTCTAACCGACCCCATGTTTCATAAATCTTATGACCCCGCGATCGATTTTTCGATTGCGGGGTTTTTTATCTTTGACCCATGGCGTGGATACTAACCCTGGAAACGGCTTCTACCAATTGTTCAGTAGGGCTTTTTGAAAATACCGAACTACGGGCGCTGCGGGAAGATCCGTCCCCCCAGTATACCCATGGAGAACTGCTTCATGTATTTATTCAGGAGGTATTGCAGGACGCGGGGATTACCGCCGACACCCTGGATGCAGTAGCAGTAAGTCAGGGTCCGGGGTCTTATACCGGTTTGCGAATTGGGGTTTCAGCGGCCAAGGGATTGTGTTTTGCCCTGGATATCCCGCTGATAGCAATCGGAACCCTGCGCATAATGGCAGCAGGATTTCTGGATGCTATGCGAAAGCCTGCGGGCGAGGGCTTGCTTATACCCGTGCTGGATGCAAGACGCATGGAAGTTTATTCTGCCGTTTTCAATTTCAATGGAGAACAAATTCGCGATACCCGGGCAGAAGTAATCGATGAGAACTCCTTCAGTGAATACCGAAAGCAAGGAACGCTTCACTTGCTTGGGAATGGTGCAGCCAAGCTTATGGAGGTTTTACCCGATCCGCCTTTTGCCTTCCATCCGGACCTGCAATCTTCTGCGGGCTTTATGGGCGTACTGGCCCAAGAGGCCTTTACTGCCGGAGATTTCCAGGACACCGCTTACTTTGAACCCAACTACCTCAAGGATTTTATTCCGGGAGGAAAATAAGGGCCTTTATTTCTCTGAAGGCCCCGGTTAATTTCTGCGAGGACTTGACGTTATTTCTCTGAAGGTCCGGCCTCCCCATTTTGAATAATATGAATGTCGCGTTGTGGAAAGGGAATTTCAATGCCTGCCTCATCGAAGCGATATTTCAGGGTCTCCATCACGTGGAAATGGGCTGCCCAGAAATCTTCGTTTTTCGCCCAGAAACGCAGGGTTAAGTTTACTGAGCTATCGGCCAGGGCGCCAACGTATACTTCGGGTACCGGTTCTTTCAGGATGCGCTCGTCCGCTGCGCAAATTTCCAGCAGGATATCCTTGGCCAGCTTAATGTTCGCGCCGTAGGCGATCCCTACGTCGATTTTGTTCCTTCGGGTGCTCTCAGCATTGAAATTGATGATATTCTCGTTGGCCAGTTTACCATTGGGCAGGATGGCGATCTGATTCCCGAAGGTGTTTAGTTTGGTGGTCAGGATGGAAATTTCCTTGACCGTACCGTCTACGCCCTGGGCCGAGATAAAATCGCCCACGCGAAAGGGCTTGAAGAGCAGGATAAGCACACCTCCGGCAAAATTAGACAAGGAGCCCTGCAGGGCAAGGCCAATGGCCAAACCAGCGGCTCCCACCATGGCCACCAGGGAGGAAGTCTGCACCCCGAGTTGGGTAACTACCAGCACAAAGAGAATAAACTTCAGCCCGGCACGGATGAAGCTTTGAAGGAAGGACTCCAGGGCTTCGTCGTAGTCTTTTTTATCGAAGAATTTCCGAACAAGCCCATTGATAATCCGGATAATCCAAAGCCCTACGAAAAGGGTCAGGATGGCTGTGATCAGGCTGGGGAGAAATTCCCAAAACCAGTTTGTAGCCTTCTCGATATATTCTGAGTATTGATCTAATGATTCCATAAGTAGTGTTCAGATTTTTGTGTTTTCTCGTAATGCGGGTGCAAAGGTAAGGACTACACAGGGGGAATGTCAAGTTCCGGGGATTAAGACCGTGTTAAGTCCAGGGAGCCGCTATGGTCTCGATGGCAGCCTCCATACTGCGCAACGGTTGCTGACAACTCCCTTGCTGGCAAGGGAAGATCCTGGTGGAACCGGCTTCGAACTTCCCCTTGAAAAGCGGGTAATCCGTAGGTTCCTCATGAAAAGCATGCAACGTATTGGGCAGGTAGTGCTGTTGCAGCTGCCGACTCAGGGATTTGGCCTCAGGCCCGCTGGTGACCACTTCCCAGAAAGGCTGCTGCATGGATAGCCCAAGCTGCAACCACAAGGCATATTGCGCGGGATAGGAAGTGCTATCGGCAAGTACTGCAGTAAACATTTCACGGGCCTGCTCTACCCAGGCTGTTTTACCTAATAGCAATCCGAGCCGCTTTAGGTTTAAAGCCATTATCGCGTTGGAGGATGGAATTACATTATCGGCTGTCTCCCGGCTGCGACGAATCAGGGACTCCTGAATATCGGAGGTGAAATACAGGAGGGTTTGCTGTGGATCCGAAAAATGTTCCAGAACATATTGTGTTAATTGCTCAGCCTCCTCCAACCACCTCAGGGTGCCTGAAAGACTGTATAGCCGAATTAAGCCGTCGATAAGGGCAGCATAATCTTCCAGGAATCCCGTGGGGCCATTGGTCTGTTTGGCAATGCTGTGCAGGAGACTTCCGTCCTCGAGGCGCATGCGTTTCAGGAGAAAAGCAGCTAAAGCGGTTGCGGCTTGCTCCATTTCCTCCGAGCCTTCCAGATAGGCCGCTGCATCGGCGAGACCGGCGAGCAATAACCCATTCCACCCACAGATAATTTTATCGTCCAGCCCGGGCCTTGGGCGTTTTTCCCGGTAGTCCAGCAACTTTTGGCGGCAGCTGGCCATTTTCTGGCTGAGTACCTCCGGATCAATTTGTAATGCGGTCGCGCAGGTTTCCATTTCCTGGTTCCGGATCAATACGTAATTCCCCGCTTCCCAATGCCCGAACTCGTTTACATTATAGACCAGGGCGAATGCTTCAAAATCCGAACCAAGCAGGTCTTTAAGTTCCTGGGCCTTCCAGACGTAATAGGCTCCTTCCGTGCTTTCTCCCCTGGCGTCGAGACTATCAGCATCCAGGGAGGCGTAATAGCCCCCTCCGGGAGCCTGCAATTCGCGCTCTAAGAAGGTGAATATGCCCTGCGCAATTTCCTGGTATAGCGGGTTTTTGAAATGGGCATAGCCCCGGGCATAGGTTCCCAAAAGCTGCGCGTTGTCGTAGAGCATTTTTTCAAAGTGGGGGACATGCCACCGTGCATCTACGGAATAGCGGCTAAATCCGCCCCCAAGCTGGTCGTAAATACCACCCCAGGCCATCTTAAGCAGGCTGGTATTCACATGGGTTTCGACCTCCTCGTCCCGGTTGGTTACTGCCCAATGCAACAAGAAATCCAGTTGGGCCGGCATCATGAATTTCGGGGCGCCCCGGTTACTGCCATATTCGGGGTCAAATCGCTGTTTCCATTTGGCCATACCTTCGGCCCAGGCCAGAAGATTTTTGGGAGCCTCCCGTTCAGATTCCAGGGGATTGGCCTGCCCGGAACCCTGACCCTCCTGCAGGCGATGTAATCCTTCCGTCAGGTTCTCGGCATATTCAATGACTTTCTCCGGCTGTTCTTTATAGAGCGTAGCGAGTTGTGAGAGCGCTTGCATCCACTGTTCCCTGGGTAAATAGGTGGCTCCCCAAAAAGGTCTTCCGTCCGGCAGGGCTACAATATTCAGCGGCCACCCGCCGGACCCTGTCATCAGTTGCAGAGCGTCCATATAGATCTGGTCTACATCGGGGCGTTCCTCCCGGTCTACTTTTACCGGTACGAAAGCCCTGTTCATCAGCGCTGCTACCTGGGCATCTTCAAAACATTCAGCTTCCATCACATGGCACCAATGGCAGGCCGCATACCCGATGCTGATGAGCAATAGTTTGTCTTCTGCCGCGGCCTTGTTAAGCGACTCGGGTTTCCAGGGCAGCCAGTTTACGGGATTGTAGGCGTGCTGCAAGAGGTAAGCGCTGGTTTCCCCGATCAGGGCGTTGGGGGTGCCGGCAGTATTTTCGGGTTTGGATGGGCTCATGGCAATGCTATAGGCTTTAAACAAAAACGTCCCGGAACTTCCGGGACGCAATAGCTTGTAATCGCTGTCGCTATTTTACTTCGAAGGTGATTTTGACATTAACGCGATATTCGTCGATCTCTCCGTTCTTTACCGACGCGCTCTGCTCGTTGATATATACCGAACGGATGTTCTTAACGGATTTTGAAGCCTGATTCAGGGCATTTTTTGCCGCATCTTCCCAGCTCTTGTTAGAATTCGCTAAAACTTCAATTACTTTTAATACTGCCATGGTTATAGTGTTTTATGTATTCCACTAAAAATACGAAACCACCATCGGATTCCCAAGGCAATCAACCGTTAATCGCAACCACTTCCCCGACCTTGTCGCCGAGCATATTCTTTAGCATGGTCTCAATGCCATTCTTCAGGGTAAACGTAGAGGAAGGACATCCGCTACAGGCGCCCTGCAGAATCACATGCACCTTCCCACTTTCTTCTTCGTAGTCCTGGAAAACGATATTTCCACCATCTCCGGCAACTGCTGGTTTTACGTATTCCTCCAGGATATTGGCGATTTCCAGCGCAGTACCCTCCAGGGCAAGACCGCTCATATTCGGGCCGGTATTGCTAACCGCTGCTGTGGCTCCGGGATTGATGACCGTTCCGCCTTCCACCAGAAATTCACGGATGCTTTCGCGCAATTCCATTCCGATCTCCTCCCAGGCGGCTACCTCGTATTTGGTCACCGAGATGTAGTTCAGGTCCATAAAGACTTCCCGCACATAGGGAAACTGAAACAGGCGGGTCGCCAGGGGCGATTCTGACGCCTCGTCGATATTCTTGAATTCGAATACCGAATCGACCAACTTTTTATTGGCCACGTACTTCATTACCGCTGGATTGGGGGTAACTTCGGCATATACAGTTATGGCTTCCGGCTTGCGGTCCTTAACGCGTACCAGTGGAGCTCCGGATTCCAGATACTCGACCAGTTGCTGGGCCACTTCGTCCTTAACGTCTTCCCATTGAACAATGTCGTAACGTTCCAGGGCAATAAAGTTTCCCGAGATATATACAGTCTTGATAAAGGGCAGGTAAAATAACTGTTGGGCCAACGGGGAGTCGGCGGCCTCATCGATGTTTTTGTATTCGTAGGAACCGGTCCCGATCAGGGTCCTGTTGGCTTCGAATTTCAGGATAGCGGGGTTGTTGGTTTCCCGCACGGTTATCACAAAGTTCTCCATAGCGCGTAAATTTCTGCAAAAATAGGGTATTTTCGAAGGAGTAGGTAGAATAATAATGTACAGTTTACTCCGTTATACACTATGTTAAACGCCCTTAAGCACTAGCCCTTTCTCCTCCTGATGAAACGTATCCTACTTAGTCTCGCGGCCCTTTTCAGTTTCGCTTTTCACGCGCATTCGCAGGAGGGAATTCCGGTTTATTTCGATTATTTGATGGATAATTACTACCTGGTCCACCCGTCTATGGCGGGGATTGGGGAAGGGGGAAAGATCCGTCTTACTGCCCGCCAACAGTGGTTCAGCGTAGACGAGGCCCCCAATATGCAAACCATCAATGCGCACATGCGACTCCCCGATAGTCGCAGTGGGATTGGTTTTGTGCTTTTCAACGATGCCAATGGGTACCACTCCCAAACGGGGTTTAAGGCTACTTACGCGCATCACCTGCCCCTGGCAAGTGATTTCAGGATACTGAACCAGCTTTCTTTTGCCCTGAGTCCGACAGTGCTGCAGAGCCGGTTAGACGAAACAGAGTTCCGGTCTGTGGTTCCCGATCCTATCGTTACCGGGGCCAATATCAGCGCGACCTATTTTAATATCGACCTGGGGATGTCGTATTCGTACATGGATTTCTATGCCCATGCTTCCATTTTAAATTTGCTGAACAGCGAGCGGGAACTCTACCGTATTGGCCGCGCCGACGATCCCAACCTGCCCCTCTTTGATAATTTGCGCCGCTACCTGTTTTCGGTGGGGTATATCTTTGGCAAAAGCTCTTTTAGAATTGAGCCTTCTGTACTGTTCCAACTGACCGACTTTACCCAGGAGAAAACCATTGACCTCAATGCCAAGGTGTACAAGGATGTTGCTTTCGGTACCGTATGGGGAGGACTTTCCTATCGCAGAAGCTTTGACGGGGCCCAGTTTGTTTCGAATGGATCCTTCGGGGAGCAGCGCCTGCAGTTGTTTACACCCTTTGTGGGCCTGAATGTCAACCGCTTCATGTTTGCTTATAATTATTCCTATCAGTCCGGAGATATCCGATTGGATAACGGGGGATTCCACCAAATAACCCTCGGCTACGACTTTGGACCCAAGCGGGAGAACCGTTACGACTGTTACTGCCCTGCGGCAAATTATTAAAATACAAAGCCCGACTCAGGTTTTACCCGAATCAGGCTTTGCTCCAACGACACCAACCTACCACTTTCCGGCAATCTCCTATCAATTCCCTGAAAATAAAAGCGGCGATGCGTCAGCAGGCCTTTTGGGTTAGGGAACGAATTTGCCCGTTGAGCCAGGCAGGCAAAAATGGCTGTAAACCGTCAAAAACCGGCTTTTGCAGACTTTTATAACCCGTGGAAATCGCCTAAGTTTACGGGAGCTATTCGCCATGAAATCCAGCGTTTTTACCATACTATTGTGTTTCCTGTCCCTGGCCCTGAGCGCCCAGACCCCTTCGAATTTACGGGGCGAATTTGAGCTTAAGGGTAAGGTGGTTACCGAGGTACGGGAAACGCCAATCCCCGGAATCTCGGTAAGTACGGATCAGGGTGCCTACACCCTAACCAACCAGTTCGGGGAATTCAAAATAATGGCGGCAGCCGGAGATATGCTGATCGTTTCCGACCCTGACATGGAAACGGTACGGTATCGCATCCGAAATAATGAGGACATAAAAATCCTGGTCCGAGACATTGAGCCCGAAACCCTGAACAGGGCCGCGGAACCGCAATTGAGTAAGACGGAACAGCACCGGCAATTACTGGATTCCGCCCTACATTACAAACAGCTCGATATCGAGCGCAGCCTGGCCTTTGTTACCCGGTCAATAGAGCTATTAGACGGGCGCAGTTATGCCCGGGAACTGGCAGCCTCCCTGACCACACTAGGTGAGATCTATCAGTTCCACCAGCAGTACGACCTAGCTATATCCAATTACCGGGAAGCCCTGGAGCAATTCGATTCCTCCCGGACCTTATTACTACTCGGGAAGACCTATGTGTTAAATGAGCAATTTCAGGAAGCCCTGGACCTCTTACTGCCGGAGGCAGATCGTTCGGGACTGATCCCGTTTCAGCGCCTGGAATTATATGAAATCCTCGGGGATGCCTATGGAGGACTGGAGCAGGTTAATACGGCTGTTTCCCTCTACCAAAGGGCCCTGACGGTGGCAGAAAAGAACCAATTAGTGGCCAAAGTGCCTGTATTGAATTCAAAAATTGCCATGGCCTACGACAATGCGGAGCGCCCGGTAGAGGCAGAGGCCTATTTCAGCAATTCCCTGGAGGAAGCCAAAACCCAGAATCCTTCCCTGGCGGTGCTGGAAAGTGAAAACCTGGCGGATTTTTTCCAAAAGCGCAGCCGCTTCCAGGAGGAGATTACCCAACGCAAGGAAAGCCTGGAAAAACTCAAGGCCATAGGCGCAACGGTGATTTTGCCCGAGGCCGATTCAATTACCGTTCAGGGGATCAATTACAAGATCGGAGCCGCTTACCTGGCCCAATCCCGTTTCCAGGAGGCGATACCCTATTTGTCTGAGAGTATCCGGGAAGCCGGTTCCCAAGGCGACCTGGTTATCCAGAAAGATGCAACCCGCAAATTATCCGAGGCGTATCGCGACCAGGGTAATTTTGAGCGGGCTATGGAACTCTATCAGGAATATGTGGCCCTGGTTGACACTCTATATGTGCGCAAGGAGCAGGAGCTTTCTCAGGCCGCCCGTTTTAGCCGGCAAATGGCTACTTCCCAGGATCGCATCCGGACCCTGGAGCAGGATCGCTTATTGTCCAAGAGTAAGTACGACCTGGCCCTGGCCGAGCAGCAGTTGAGCATTGAGAACAATCGCCAGCAACGCATAATCATCTATTCCCTGATTTTCGGGTTATTGCTCACCGCACTGGCCGCCTTCCTCTATTACCGCAGCAACCGCCAGAAGGAGTTGTCGAATCACCTGCTTGCCCTTAAGGGCTTGCGCAGTCAAATGAATCCGCACTTTATATTCAATGCCCTGAATTCGGTCAATAATTACATTGCCAGAAATGACGAACGCAGCGCCAATCGCTACCTGAGTGATTTTTCACGCCTGATGCGCACGGTGCTGGAGAACTCGGAGAAAGACTTTATTCCGCTTACCGAAGAGCTGGAACTCCTGGAATTGTATTTGAAACTCGAACACTCCCGTTTCCCGGACAAGTTCGATTATGAAATTGAGGTGGACCCCGAAGTGAATCCCGGAGACTTTGGCATTCCCCCTATGCTCTTGCAACCCTACCTGGAGAATGCCGTCTGGCACGGGTTGCGCTACAAGGAGGAGAAAGGGTATTTGCGCCTGAGACTCAGCCCGGTTGTGCCCGGAGTACTCCAGATAGAAATTAGTGACAATGGCATTGGCCGAAAACAATCGGCAGCCTTAAAGACGCCCAACCAGCAACGCCAGAAATCGCGCGGGATGGGGAATATCAAAAGGCGGATAGAAATATTGAACAAGATGTATGGAGACCGGATCACGGTGTCTGTCCGCGACCTCAATACGGATGGAACCGGGACCCTGGTACAGGTAACCCTCAGAAGTTAGAAATTATGGAATTGAAAGCTGTATTGATCGATGATGAAGCCCAAAGCCGGGAGATCCTGCGCACCTACCTCGCTTCCTACTGCAAGGATGTGGTCCTGGTTGGGGAAGGCGCTAATGTCAAAGAAGGCCTGGAGGCTATCCGAAAAGGGAAGCCGGATCTGGTCTTCCTCGATGTGGAAATGCCTTTTGGGAATGCCTTTGACCTGCTCGAGCAGCTTCCAGAGCGCGACTTTGAAACCATTTTTGTTACCGCTTATGAAAACTATGCCATGGATGCGCTCAACAGCCATGCCGCCTACTACCTGATGAAACCCATCGATATCGATGCCCTGATTGCCGCAGTCGATTACGTTCGCGAAGTAAAGCTCAAGGAGGAAAGCCTCGGGGACCGCGTGCTGAAGTCGACTCAGAAAGTGGAAGGCAAGATTACCCTTCCCCAGCAGGATGGCTTCCAGGTCCTGAAGGTGAACGAGATCCTTTACTGTAAAGCAGACGATAATTATACCGAGATCCACCTGGAGAATAAGAAAATACTCATCAGCAAGACCTTGAAATACTTCGAGGAGGCGCTGTCGGAATTTCCCTTTGCCCGGGTTCATAAATCCTATTTGGTCAATGTAAGCGAGGTGGTGCACTACCGCAGGGGGAAGGGGGGCAGTGTCGTCCTCTCCAGCGGGAAGGAAATTTCGGTTTCCCCTTCGCGCAAAAAGGAATTACTCGCCTTTTTTGAGTAAGTTGGCAGGCAGTCTAATCGCTCAAATCTATTTGTAGTTCCATGGCCATTATTCGTGAAGTTCGGGGCAAGTCCCCCCAAATTGGTGAAGATTGTTTCCTGGCCGAAAACGCCGTGATTGTTGGCGAAGTAACTATGGGCAGTCAATGCAGCATTTGGTACAACGCCGTGCTGCGCGGGGATGTTCATTTTATTCGAATGGGTGATCGGGTAAACGTGCAGGATGGCGCCGTTATCCATTGTACCTACGAGAAATCTCCCACTACTATCGGTAATGACGTTAGCATAGGCCATAATGCCATAGTCCACGGCTGTACACTCAAGGACAAGGTTTTAGTGGGGATGGGCAGTATCATTATGGACGATTGCGTGGTGCATTCCAACAGTATAATTGCCGCAGGTGCCGTACTGACCAAAGGCACCATAGTCCCAGAAGGAAGTATCTACGCCGGCATGCCTGCCCGTAAAATCGCTGAGGTGAGTCCCGAACTCCGGGAGGGGGAGATTGAGCGCATCGCCCGAAATTATATCAAGTACAGCGGTTGGTTTAAGTAGGGTTGGTTTTCTGGGAGTCCCCGGGATGATGTATTTTTGCATCCAAACGCCAAACACGTATGAAAGCCTATATCTTTCCCGGACAGGGAGCACAATTCAGCGGCATGGGTAAAGACCTCTACGAAGCCCATCCCAACGCACAGGAGTATTTTGAAAGCGCCAATGACATTCTCGGTTTTTCCATAACCGACATCATGTTTGAAGGTTCTGCTGAAGACCTCAAGCAGACCAAGGTTACTCAACCGGCTATTTTCCTGCATTCCGTTGTGCTCAGTAAAGTACTCGGGGATAGTTTCCGGCCCGATATGGTTGCCGGGCATTCTTTGGGTGAGTTTTCCGCTTTGGTGGCTGCCGGGGCCCTGTCCTTTGAAGACGGGTTAAAGTTGGTGAGCCAGCGTGCCCAGGCCATGCAAAAAGCTTGCGAAGCCCAGGAAAGTACTATGGCAGCAGTGCTCGGACTGGACGACAATGTGGTGGAAGAGCTTTGCGAAGCAACTCCTGGGGTTGTCGTGGCAGCAAATTACAACTGCCCGGGTCAGTTGGTGATTTCCGGGGCCGTCGATGCCATCGAGGCTGCCTGTGAAAAAATGAAAGAAGCCGGGGCCCGACGGGCACTGGTGCTCCCTGTTGGGGGTGCGTTCCACTCCCCATTGATGGAGCCTGCGCGTGAAGAACTGGCCGGAGCCATTGCCGCCACCGAATTCAGCGCGCCGCGTTGTCCGATTTACCAAAACGTCACTACAACCGCCGTTACCGATATCGACGCCATTCGTCAAAACCTGATCGCCCAGCTTACTGCTCCGGTAAAATGGACCCAAAGCATTCGCCAGATGGTTGCTGACGGGGCCACTGAATTTATTGAGGTGGGCCCAGGCAAGGTTTTACAGGGGCTGGTGCGCAAGATCGATAATTCCGTTGAAGCTTCTTCTGCAACGATTTAAGAACTGCCTTGATACCCATATTTGCTCGATTCAGAGAATTTTGAGCTGATTGGGAAATTCATCCTGTAAATCGGGGATTTTGACCGGTTAAATTGGGGGAGACTACCTTTTTTTAGTATTATTGAATCCCCAAATTTATGCCCTACCTACACCCTTGTGTTGTGGTCTGAAAATCAGACGCTTAACAAGCGCCAGCTATGATTAAAAGACCCCATTCGGCAATGCAGCGCCCCATGCTAAAGCGAATCGGCAGGGCTTTGGCCTTTGTCGCATTACTCATATACTCCGCTGCACTCTGGGCACAACCCAGTGGCTACACGGTGACCATAGACCAGGATCCAATTACCGCAGCGAACGACAATGCGGTTAGTTTTACCGTTACGGGAGGAACAGCCCTCGACAGCTACGCTTACGAATTCTCCGATCAGTTTGCCAATACGGTAACCGGTAACGGGATTTTCGGGATTAACCCCACAAACAACATAAATATCACAGGCCTGGCCGATGGGCCCATCCTGTTGCGTTTCCAGATGAGTAACGGAGGTGGGTTTGGCCCCATAGTACAGGATACCAGTACCAAGGATGCCACTCCACCTACGGGATTTGCAGCGCAAATAACCCAGGATCCGATTACGCTGCTGAATCAGACAGCGGTAAGTATTAGTTATACCGGCGCGGAGGTCGGAGCAACGTATTCCTATCAGTTTACCAGTAACAATGGGGGACCCCCAGTTGTGGCCACGGGAACCATTACCGCAGCTAACGGGACTATAGGGGGAATTGATCTCAGCGGTCTGGCCGATGGCCAGATCTCCCTGGTTTTTAACCTCACCGATACGGTAGGCAACAGCGGGATTCCTGTGGGGGATACCAGCACCAAAATAAACCATACACTTTCCATAAGCGATGTCTCCCAACAAGAAGGGGATGCAGGGACCACGGACTTTATTTTTACCATCAGCGTCAACGAAGGCAATGCGGTAAATCCTATCAATTTTACCGTGAGCACGGCCGATGCAACCGCTACTGCCGGGCAGGACTATGTGGCCCTCAGTAATTTTGCGGGAAGTATCGCCATTGGCCAGAATGCCACCAGCGTTACCGTTAGCGTGAACGGAGATACCACGGCAGAGGCCGACGAAACTTTTGCCATTACACTGAATCCGGTTTCCGGGGCTACGGCAACGGATAACCAGGGTACGGGAACCATAGAAAACGACGATGCGCAGACCGTGAGCATTGCGCCTTTGTCCCAGGCCGAAGGGTCCGGCGGGGGGACAACGAATTTTGCCTTTGTGGCAAGTGTGGACGGCGGAAGCGCCGCGCTTAATGATATCCGCCTTCGGATAGATACCCAACCCATTACTGCGGACAACAATGCCGACTTTGATCCGCTTAATTTTGATCTATTCATAATCCCGGAGGGAGCCAATAGCGTTGATGTTATTGTTGAAGTGGTTGCCGATGACATCCCGGAACAGGATGAAACTTTTGAGGTAGAGATTGTCAATGTCAATGGAGCGGATGCCAGTGCGAACGATACCGCGATCGGAACTATTGTCAATGACGACAGCAATACCATTGCCATCGGGAATGTGAGCCAGAACGAAGGGGATGCAGGAGCATCGAATTTTTCCTTTGATGTAACCGTTGGAGGAGGCTTGACCGCCATTCAGGACATCGAATTCTCCTACGCTACCCAGGATGGTTCGGCCACCCTTGCCGATGGGGATTATGTAAATACTTCCGGAACAGGCACCATTGCAGCGGGCGCCAGTAGTACAGTGATCAATGTACCCGTAAACGGGGATACCAAGCCGGAATTCGGGGAGACCTTTACCGTAGTGCTCAGCAGCCCAACAGGCGCAACCATTAGCCAGAATACCGGGACAGGAACTATCCAGAACGACGATGCCAATAGCATTTCCATTGATGACATTTCCCAGGCGGAAGGTACCGGCGGGCAAACGGCGTTCACGTTTACCATTAGTGTGGATGAGGGGATTGCGGTAGAGAATATCAATTTTGAACTCAGCACCCAGAACGGAACAGCTACCCTTGGCAACAACGACTACGTGGAGTTGGACGAACAACCCGGGCAGATTCCCCAGGGAGGAACCCAGACCACGGCTACGGTTCAGGTAATCGCGGATGACGATAAGGAAGACGATGAAACCTTTCAACTCCTCCTGGAAAATGTTCAGAATGCAGCGGTAAGCAAGGGAACCGGTCAGGCGACGATCATTAATGACGATGCTTGCGATGCCGGGGATCAGGCTCCTGTGTCTACAGGAATTCCCACGGTCTACTGTACAGACGACACCTTACCCAGCCTCAGTGATTTCACCAATAGTACACCTCCGGCAGGGACCACCCTGGAATGGAGTACCAGTCCGGATTTTCCGGATAGCGGGGCCTTATTGACCCAGGCGGCAATCGACAATCCAACCCCGGGTACGTACTACGCCTTCTTTTACGATCCGGTAAATGACTGTTCCAGCCCAACCCTGGAGATTACCCTGGAACAGAACCAAAGCCCGGTACTTTTGGATTGGCAGGGCGATGAAATTTGCGATCCGGGAGTACTGACCTTAACGGCCAGCGGAGAAATTCCGAATAGTGCTAACAACCCGACGATTAACTGGTACGATGCCATTGATTCGGATACGCCTATTGCCACGGGGACAACTTTTATGCCGGACCTCACCCAGACCACCACCTTTTATGTAGAGGCCTTTGCCAACGGTTGTGCTACCGCACGGGAAGCGGTTGTGGCCACGGTGATACCCTCGGTTACCGCAGGGGTGCCATCCAATGGTTCCTCCTGTAGTGATCCGACCTATGGGCCAACTAGTTTGGATCTGGACGAGCAACTCAGCGGGGAGGATGCCGGAACCTGGGCAGTCATCTCCGACCCTTCCAACGGACTGGTCATTGGTGCGGATAATATCGTGGATTTCACCGGGGTACCCGATGGGGACTACGTCTTTGAATACACCACTAACGGGGCACAAGCACCCTGTACAAACGAATCGGCTCAGGTAACCATCAGCGTAAACAATTGCGATACCGATGACGATGGTGACGGCCTGCTCAGTGGGGTGGAAGCGGCCCTGGGGACCGATCCCAATAACCCCGATACGGATGGGGATGGTATTGACGATGGAGAAGAAGTTGGCGGTGATCCGGATAATCCCTTAGATGAGGATTTCGACGGAATCATCGATGCCCTGGATTCGAACACCGAGGACTCCGATATGGATGGGGTAAACGACCAGCAGGATCCCGCAAACCAGGATCCCTGTATTCCGGATAATACCAACGGGCTTTGTGATACCGATGGCGATGGGATTACCGATGGGGACGAAATTGTACAGGGTTCCGATCCTCTGGACCCCTGTGACCCGAATTTAACCCCGGACTGTGAGCCGGACCCGATTGACCTGGAGGTTATCAAGACGGTGGATCCTGAGGTAGCCGCTATTGGAGAACAGGTGAATTTCAATATTAGCTTGGCCAACCTCAGTGACAGCCGGGTGCTGCGCATCGAAGTGGGGGATCTCTTGGAAAGCGGTTTTGCCTATGTAAGCCACAATGCTGACCAGGGGCAGTACAATCCCGCCACGGGAGCCTGGACCATCCCTGAAATGGACCCGCTCTCCCAGACCAGTCTACGGATAACCGCCGTGGTGCTCGAAGGCGGCGTATTTAGCAATACCGCAGAGCTACTGACTTCCTTCCCCCTAGACGATAATCCAACCAACGATTCGTCTACGGTAGAAGTAGATGTGGACCTGCCGGAAGGAGTAGACCTTGAAGTTGAGAAATCGGCCAAGATTGGCGATATCCTTTCCGGGAACAATTACCAGACCGATCGCATAAGCCCGATTGCCGGGGAAATCATCACCTTCAGGATACGGATTACCAACATTAGCCAGGACGACGATTTACGCAATATCCGAATCGAGGATATCCTGGACACCAATGTCTTTGTTTACAGGATTCACCAGACAACCCTGGGAACTTATGATGTGGATACTGGCCTTTGGGAGGTAGCCGATCTGGCCCTGGGTGCGAGTGCGGATCTGGAAATTGAGGTGGAAGTCCGAGCCCCGGGCGACTTTGTCAATACCGCACGCTATTTGGGATCCAGCCCTGCCGATGCCAATCCGGATAACGACGAAGACAGTGTACGGGTAGTGGTCAATGTATTGAACCCAGCCGACCCGGGCTTTGTGTTCAACCAGTTTTCCCCGAATAACGATGGAACCAATGACTTCCTCAAGATTCGGGACATCGGGACCTTCCCACAAAATTCAATTCAGATCTTTAATCGCTACGGACAACTCGTCTTTGAGGCGGTGAATATGGTCGATGATGCGGTTTGGGATGGTAATTACGAAGGCAGCCTGGCACCGGAGGGCACCTATTTTTATATCCTGCAACTCGGCCCGGATACCGAGGCGGTTAAAGGATGGATCCAATTGATACGATAAGATGAAGCAGACTGCGGGCAAACCTCAATCCATATCGATGATCGTACGCAAAAGCCTTTGGGCGCTGCTATTCCTCCTGCCCGTATTGGTCAGCGCTCAGCGCGAACCCCAGTACACGCAGTACATGTATAACATCGGAAGTTTTAACCCGGCTTATGTCGGAAGTGTGGAAACCCCCGATCTGAGCCTGTTATATCGTTCCCAGTGGATCGATATCCCGGGCGCTCCCCGCACCTTTCGCTTTGGGGCCAATGTGCCTATCGGAGAACAGCACGGACTCGGTTTTAACGCCATGAGCGACCAGCTGGGGCCGGTTAGCCAAACCTTTGTCGATGTCAGCTATTCCTTCCAGGTTAATTTAAGCGAGTCGTCCTTTTTGTCTTTTGGTTTATCCGCAGGGGGAAATATCCTGAATACGGATTTCAGCAAGGGAACTTTTGAAAACCCAGGGGAACCTATCCTGGATGCACAAAATATCAATGAATTCTACCCAACGGTGGGTGCGGGAATCTTCATGTATGGCGAAGAGTGGTACCTGGGAGCCTCGGTGCCCAATTTCCTGACCGACGGATTGACTTCTGATGAGGTGGCACAAATCGTGGAAGACCAGATTCAATTTCACTTTATCGGGGGTTATGTTTTTGACCTAAGTGACAACCTGAAATTCAAGCCGGCTTTCTTGTTGAGTTATATCAGCGGGGCACCGCTAACTACAGATCTTTCGGCCAACTTCCTGATCAGCGATGTGGTCACTGTAGGGGCGGGGTATCGCTTTGACAATGCCGTGAGTGGCTTGGCAGGCTTCCAGATCAACCCCAGCATTTTCATTGGCTATGCCTATGATTACAATACCAACGGGTTAGGGGAATTCAACAGCGGTTCCCACGAATTTATCCTGAAATTCTACCTAGGTAGAGGTGGGGAACGCAATCGCGATACCGATAAGGACAAGAATAAGAAAAAGGGCAAGCAGATCGACAGCCCGAGATTTTTCTAAGACGAACTATGAAGCGACTTTGGAGTATAACATTCATTTTGTGCAGCCTGTGTTCGGTTGCCCTGGCACAGAAATCCTCGACTGGGGATCGCCTGTACTTTGAATACAACTATGCCGAAGCCGTTGAGGCCTACGAGCAGGAAGCGCGAAAGGCTCCACTTACTCCTCAGCAGCGATTAAAATTGGCGGAGTCCTATTTTAAATTGCGTCAGTACGGGCAATCCTCTGAGATCTACCTGGAATTGTTCAAACAGGATAGTGTGCTGGGGACAGCCGATTTCAACCGCATGCTGCAAGCCCTGTCCAAAACTTCCAACCCGGAACGCGTTAAGGCGTACACCCGTGCCGGCCAGTCCATGCTTACGGGCGAATTAATGGAGAATGCCACGTTCAACGAGGCGGTGCTGGAGCAGGACCTGGGTTCGGCCGAATACGAAATTTTTACCCTGAACATCAATAGTACGGGCGGAGACTTTGCCCCTGCGTTTTATGGGGACGACCGATTGCTTTTCAGCTCCTCGCGCAGCCAGGGGGAAAAAGAGGTCTATGGCCCATCCGGGGAGGCTTATATGGATGTCTTTGTGGCAACCCTCGAAGCTGGGGGGCAAGCCCGGAATCCCGGACCCCTGGACTGGCTTCCGGAACTCAAATACCATGAGGCAACCCCTTTTTACAGCCCCAATCTGGATGCGGTGTTTTACGTGCGATCCAATACCGAACGGGGTCGAATGACTTTTGATGAAAATGGAAAGAATTCCCTGGCCGTAGCCCTGGCTTTCCGCGAAGGCGATTTGCAGCTCTTACTCCGCGACCCGGCCACTTCTTTTTACTACCCCTATTACGATGCTGAACGAGAGCGTTTGTATTTCGCAGCCGATTTTGAGCAGGGATATGGCGGTACCGATATTTACTACGTGGCAACGAACCAGGGGCGGATCATGTCCTCCCCGGTAAACCTTGGCCCGAGGATCAATTCTCCGGGTAATGAAATTGCCCCTTTTGTTCAGGACGGCAGCCTGTATTTTGCCTCGGATGTCTTTTACGGTTTTGGCGGCATGGATATTTATCGGGCCGAAATGCGGGGCGACGACCTCTTTACCATCCCGGTAAACCTGGGGCCTGGTATCAATTCCCGCCACGACGAGTTTGGCCTGATCGTACGCGAAGAGCAGGGGGAAGGTTATCTGGGTTACTTTAGTTCGAACCGACCCGGTGGCTTGGGTGGTGACGATCTCTATGGCTTTAGGCTTTCAGAAGCTCCGGGAATCAAAACCCTGGTGTTTCAGGGACGTGTAATTGATCCCATTGGGAATCCATTGGCAGGCTCCCGGGTGCGTATCCTCGATCCTGCCGGTAATGAACTCCAGCAGGTACTCAGCCAGGAGGATGGCCGTTACTATGCGGAATTGCCCTGGCGGGAGGATGTAAGTCTGGAGATCTCCAGGGAGAAACACGCGGCAGCCTTATTCGATAGCCAGGCCATTCTGGCTTCTCAGGAGGAAGGTGGAATCGGCGAGGTGATCCTGGCTCCGTTGGATGCTGTGGTCCGCGATCGGGAAGGCAAGAAAGTACTGGATATTGATCGTTTCCTCTTTCCCAAAGGCACGACAGCCCTGACCCCGGATATGTTGCCCAAACTCGACGAGGCCGTAGCTATCCTCAGAGGCTTCCCCAATATGGTTGTGCGTATTGAAGCCCACACGGACAGTCGCGGGAGTTCCCGAACCAACCTGCAATTGTCTCAGCGCAGGGCTAAGGCTATTGAGCAATATCTGCTAAGTCAGGGGGTTCCGGCGGAACGTATCGCTGAGGTAGAGGGCCTGGGGGAATCCCAGATCATGAACAACTGTAAGGAAGGGGTCTTTTGCCTGGAAATGCTCCACAACCAGAATGAGCGCTACCCATTAATTGTGCTCAATTTCAATGAATTGTAATCAGGCCTGTAAGGATTGGGACTAAGAATATATCGCTAGGCCAACAATACCCAGCAATAGTACGCCGCGAAAAAAGTCAGGAAAGCAATCCCGGCATAGGTGAGGGCGCGCAACCAGCGCTTGGGGTGCGTCTCGGCAGGCAGGTCCTCGCTGGTCACATTCTTCAGGTTCATGTAGCCGACCACTGGCGCCAAAACAAACGAAATAAAGGTAGCCAGGGCAACCAACTGCCCCATGTTGGCACTAAAGGCTGTTAGGACCAGAAAATTAACCAGGGTGAGTAGTATTACCACCAAAGCATAATGCCACTTTTGGGTGTAGCGCTTCTTGTCGGGCCGGAGGTATTCCACCACATCAATACTCACGCGCGCAATCGCATCATGAGCGGTCATACAGGTGCTGAACATGGTGGCAAAAGCCGAAACAGCGATGAATATATAGGCCCAGTCCCCGATATGCGTGGTAAAGAGTTGCACGACCTGGTCGGCAAAGGTAACAGCCTGTCCGCTGAGCTCCGTGCCGGTTCCGTACAGGGTGCGCACCCCGATTACCAAGAAGAAAACGGCCAGCAGGGCCGTGGTGATGTAGCCGCTGTTGAATTCCTGGAGGGCTTCCTTCAGGCTAGGCTTCTTACCGAGCATTTTATACTTCTCCAGACTCCAGAGGCTGATCCAGCTGCTGGCTTCCACCGCGGTAGGCATCCACCCGATCAGGCTGATTAAAAACAACACCCCAACGGAATCCAATAGGGGAGGGCGCACGAAGTCCGGGTTGGCTGTGACGGCAGGTTTATAAAGCACCATTACTGTGGTTACCAATAAGGCCACAAAGAGAATGCTGATGACTATTTTCAAGGTCGTTTCCAGCAGGCTATACCGACCCACAATCAGGGCCAGGCTAATGAACAGGAAAAGCCCCAGGGCAATCCAGGTGATGGATATTTCGGTTATTTCAAACAGGTTCGCCAGCAGCCCTGCAGTAACGATATACAGGGCGGCCAGGATGGTAAACGTGGTTACCAGAGTAATTCCGGCATAGATCCACATATACGCTTTCCCCCTTCGTGCATACCCCTCTATTAAGCTGCGCCCGGTAACATTGGTATACCGAATCCCGTATTCAAAGAAGGGATATTTCAACAGATTGGCCAGGATAATCGGGAGAATCATGATCCACCCATAGGTAGCCCCTGCCTTGGTGGAAAGCACCAAATGCGAAGTTCCGATGGCCATACTGGCAAAGAGCAGGCCCGGGCCTAAATTCCGAAGCAGGGTTTTGAGTTTTTGCATGGTTGGTTAGCTGTGGTTTCTTACTAGATATTCATTTCCATTAAATTATTCGATCCGGACGCCTTCTCCTAAATATTTGGGTTGGGTGTTGAGCAGTAAATCCACAAAGACTTTTACCCGGGCAAAAACCTCGCGGGTCTGTACTTTAAGTCCCTGACGACCACTGAGGTCCTCGGCGTTATAGCCTATGGCATCCAGGCCTTTGAATCCCGCAATAAATATGGCGCGTTCGTTATGGAACTCTTGGGAAATGATCGTGGCCGAATCCAGCCCAAAAACGGTTTTGGCCCGCATCATGGAATCCAGTGTCCGGAAACCGGCGTAATCCAGGAATATTCGCTCCTGGGGAATTCCTGCTTCTATAAGATCTTTCTTAATGGTATCCGGTTCGTTGTAATAAATACTACCGTTATCGCCGCTGACCAGAACGAATGATATTTTGCCGGCATTAAAGAGGTCCACGGTAGCGTCGATCCGATTTTGATAGTATGGGTTTATTCCACCTTCGGTACGGTGCCTGGCAGTACCCAGGACGATGCCGACCTTGTTGTAGGGCACGGCAGTAACATCGTCATATAGCTTACCCGAAGTACCCCATTCAATGATCAGGTTACTCAGGAGAACTACCGCAAAAGGCAAGGCCAAAAGGGCGAGTATGCGCTTCCGCCATTTACGTTTCATCAAAAAAGCTTAAATGAGTTCCCGGACATATTGTGACCTAAGGTATAAAAATCAATTAAAGGGATTTTGTAAAATAAACTGCCCGGTGTAAGGCTGAATTGTAACTTACGACCGAAGCATCAACTAAAGACAAACCTCCCATGAGACTTTTTACCACCCTGCTTATTCTGATTGTTACGGTATCCTGTAAGCAAAACCCCGAGCAAAATACTGACGCATCCAATGATGTCACGACGCAGGAACTTGCGGATAAGGACGCGGAACTGACAGCGTTATACGCCTCCTTTCCCGAATCACTGGTGGAAGTAATGCAGGCACATGGCGGTCTGGAACAATGGAAAAAGCAACGCACCTTGCGCTACGATCTTCCGAAAGGTGATTTTTCCGAAACCCATACCATTGATCTCTGGTCCCGCAACGACCGGGTAGAAACAGAAGCCTATGCCATGGGCTATGATGGGACGGGAACCTGGCTGCTCGATCCGGATGAGAACTACAAGGGGAATCCCGAGTTTTACCATAACCTGATGTTCTATTTTTATGCCATGCCCTTTGTGCTGGCCGACCCGGGCATCAATTACGGGGAGACTCCGGATCTGGAATTTGAAGGCGTGTCGTATCCGGGAATCCAGATCACCTATGGCGCGGATATTGGAACTTCCCCCAAGGATGAATACTACATACACTATCATCCCGAGACCAAGCAAATGGCCTGGTTGGGCTATACGGTTACCTACCGCACCGGGGAAGATTCAGATAATGTTAAGTGGATCCGGTATAACGACTGGAAGGAATACCGCGGCTTGCTATTACCCAAGTCCATTACCTGGCATGAGTATGAAGGCCGAACCATTGGGGCGGCGCGCAATCCGGTAAACTTTGAAAACGTGGTAGTCTCGGAGTTGGTAACCGATCCCGCGCAATTTGCCAAACCGGAGGGAGCAGAATACTTCGTTCGCCCTTCGGAATAAGCCTGAAATATTTGCGCAAACGCCTGTTATGAGATACCTTATGGGATAATAACAAACCCATAAAAACAAACTCATGCAACGCGTGTACTCCGCCTTACGGCCCCTTACCCTTTTATGTTTAGTATTCCTGCTTGTCAATTGCAAGGAGGAACCTGAAGAAATCCCCTCCCAGAAGGAGGAACTCAATGCCTGGTTCGAGGAAAAGTACGAGGAGGAACTCCAAATGAGTCCCTTGCAAATGACCGTTATAGGGCGCAAGGACCTGTACGGCGAACTGGACGATATGAGCCTGGAGGCCCAACAGCGCCACCTGGACTGGAAGGCGGCCACTGTGGAGGAGCTTCGCGAGAAATTCAACTACGAAAACCTGGATGCTGCCGACAAAACCTCTTACGATCTCTGGGTCTATCAATACGAACAGGAATTAGAAGGGAAACCTTTCTGGGAGTCGGATTATGTCTTCCACCAGATGATGGGCGTCCATGCCCTGTTCCCCAACCTGATGATGAATTTCCATACCGTGGATAGCGTTTCGGATATGGAGGCATATATCTCCCGCTTACGGGAAGGAGGACGCGCCATGAACCAGTTGATAGATCGCGCCGAGGCACAGGCTGAGGAGGGCATCATTCCTCCTGAATTCTCCTTCAAAATTGTCTTGCAACAATCCAAAGCCGTGATTGACGGGCAACCTTTTACCGATTCCGATACTCCTTCGCCTTTGTGGGGCGATGTCAATCGCAAATTGGCCGCACTCTCTGAAGCGGGGCTGGAGGAAGCCATGGTCGATTCCCTGCGCGCTTCTGCATCCGATGCTTTGGTAAACGATTTACAACCCGCATATGAAAACCTGATTGCCTGGCTGGAATCTGAAATGCCGAATGCGGAGGCAACGCCCACCGGAGTTAGCCGGCACCCGAATGGGGAGGCGTACTACAATTACCGCCTGAAGCTCTCGACCACAACGGACCTAACCGCCGAGGAAATCCATGAGATTGGACTGGCTGAGGTGGCTCGGATCCAGGGCGAAATGGAAGCCATTAAAGAAAAAGTAGGATTCGAGGGAACGCTGAAGGAGTTCTTTGAGTTTGTCAATACGGACGAGCAATTCTTTTTCCCGAATACGGACGAAGGCCGGCAGGCTTATATCGATGAGTCTTCGGCCTATCTCGATGCCTTATACGCGAAACTCCCAGATTACTTTGGCATCCTGCCCAAGGCTGGTTTGGATGTGAAGCGGGTGGAAGCTTTCCGCGAGCAGGATGGGGCACCCCAACACTATTATCCGGGGACTCCTGACGGTAGCCGTAATGGAACCTACTACGCCCACCTTTCCGATATGACCGCTATGCCCAAGACCACCATGGAAGGGGTAGCCTATCATGAGGGCGTACCGGGCCACCACATGCAAATCTCCATTGCTCAGGAATTGGAATCTGTACCGACCTTCCGAACCCAGGCAGGCTTTACCGCCTACAGCGAAGGTTGGGGATTGTACTCGGAAACCCTTGCGGGGGAAATGGGGGGATATGAGAATCCTTACTACGATTTTGGCCGCCTAGTCAATGAAATCTGGCGGGCTATTCGTTTAGTTGTAGATACCGGCCTCCATGCCAAGGGTTGGACTGAAGCCGACGGGATCCGCTATTTCGAGGAGAATTCTTCGATTTCATCAGGGGCTATCAAGGCAGAAGTGCAGCGATACATGGTCATGCCCGGGCAGGCAACGGCTTACAAAATCGGGATGTTAAAAATCCAGGAACTGCGGCAAAAAGCAGAAACCGAGTTGGGGGACCAATTCGATATTCGCGGCTTCCACGACACCATTTTAGGAGGTGGCGCGATGCCCCTGGAGCTACTGGAACGCCGCGTCAATACATGGATCGACGAAGTTAAGGCCGAAACCCCACCGATGAAGGAGGGGTAGGAGCACTCTATTCTGTATTTATTTTTTTTCAGTGGTGAATCTGAATGGTTTTTAAGCTACTTTTAGTGAAAACCGACTGACTATGAAAAACCGACACCTTGCCTATATGGCTAGTATAGTGCTGGCCGCCGTACTGTTTTCCTGCCAGGAGCAAACCCAGCAATCTCAAGAGGAAGTAGTTACTGAAATGGAATCCAAATCGGATACGGCGGAGTATTTCCTCCTGCGTCCGGATGTGGAAAAGGCTTATGGCTACTCCCATGCAGTTAAAATTGGAAATTCCATTAAAGTATCTGGAGCCGTGAGTATGGATGACGCTGGAGCACCTATGGCTATTGGGGATATCGAAAAACAAATGAAAAACTGCTATACTGATCTCAGAAAGATTTTGGAGCATTATGGCTGTACTTTCGACGATGTTGTTGTCGAGAATATCTTCACTACAGACATGGCAGCATTCCTGGAAGTTGCTGCGTATCGGGGAGAAATCTATACCAATCACTTCCCCACGGGCACATGGCTCGGGGTCAAAGAGCTCGCCCTACCCGAATTCCTGATTGAAATTGAGTTGGAAGTGCATAAGGCGGATTAGCGAACGAGGAATTTCACAATAACCCTTTTTGGAGTATCCTTCCTTTGAAACCCAACGGTTGCTATTGCGTCCCACCCAAGTGGAGGATGCAGTATTTATCCTGGAATTATTTAACAGCCCCAATTGGATTGAGTTCATAGGGGACCGGAATGTGCACACGAGTGCGGACGCAAGGACGTATATTGAAGATCGAATGATACCTCAATTAAAGCGTTTGGGATATTCTACCTACACGATAAGGCGTAAGTCGGATGGGAGTAAAATGGGCACCATAGGACTATACGATCGCGAAGGTCTGGATGGGATAGACTTAGGGTTTGCACTCCTTCCTGAATATGAAAATCAAGGCTATGCTTTTGAGGCTTCGGAGAAGCTGGTGGTGGCAGCCGCTGAAACATTTGGACTAAGCGCCCTTAAGGCAATTACTACTATTGATAATCTTGGATCACAGAAATTGCTCCGTAAGCTAGGCTTTCAAGAATCCGGAAATATCCAGATTGCAGGGAGCGATAAATCATTTATGCTGTATGGACTGGATTTATAATTTGGAGGATCCTCTTTGGGAGACTTTTATAGGAAGTTTTTTGATTTTTATAGCTGTTGTAGGCCTAACCAGAATTATAGGCCTGAGGTCATTCGCGAAGTTTACGGCCTACGATTTTGCTTTTACCGTGGCAATAGGAAGCATAATTTCCTCCACGCTAACTTCGAGTACTACTATAGTGCATGGTACTGTAGCCATTGCTTCGCTTCTGGTGCTCACCTTTACTTTCTCTTTCCTACAGCGAAAATTTCCGGGACTCAGTTCTGCTATTTCCAACAAGCCTTTACTGCTCATGGAAGGTGAAGAAATCTTGTACGACAATTTAAAGGCTGCACGGATTGAAAAGTCTCAGCTCATAGCGAAATTGCGGGAGGCCAATGTGCTTGACTTTAACCAAGTAGAAGCCGTGATCTTGGAGTCTACCGGTGACATTTCCGTTCTGCACCGATCTGAAAATGCGCCATATTTACACACCGACCTATTGGAAGGCGTAAGACGAGTGCCTTAAACTACTTTGAAAATTTAGTTGGGTTTTGTAGAGCTAGTCAACTACTTCCACACCTTTCCAAAAGGCTACGCGTCCCTTTATGGCAAGGGCAGCATGCTTGGGATCGGAATAGTACCAGGCGGCGTCGTGATTAGATTTTCCATCTACTTCCAGACTGTAATAGGAAGCGACCCCTTTCCAGGGGCAGGTAGATTTGGTATTGCTATCCGTAAAATACTCCTTGTTCAGGCTCTCGACCGGGAAGTAGTGATTGTTTTCAATAACGACGGTATCGTCGCTTTCCGCGAGGACCTGATTGTTCCAAATGGCTTTCATGGCAATTTCTTTTTGGGAAGTTAGGGAATTTTGAGGGAAGCGTTCGGGAGAATGGGTAAGTCAGGATTTGTGGTCAAAATTACTTTCCCGCTTTTTTCTTCCTTCGAAAAGTGATTAAAATGAGCACCAGTCCTACAGGCAATAAGAAACTATCGTAATCATAGGCATCTTTGAGCTGCTCGATGTAAAAGATCCTTTCGGATAGAAACAAAAGGAATCCAATCAACACCAGGATAAGGCCAGTAACTTCTAATATTTTAATGGGCTTCATAGCTATTGCATCTGTTTAATCTTGCTGAGTCAGTTTCCGTTATAAGTGGAGTATATTTTTAATACAACCTGGCTCACTCCAATACTACAAACTTTCTATCCATAATTAGGTCCATACCCTCGATTCGGGACGACACCAAAAAATAGTCCTCACCAGTTTCTGTAATCTTGGATATTAACTCAAAGTCACCTACCTCTCTTCCGCTTGTATTCTCCAATACTTTTTTCAATGTTAGTACGAAAGTGCACTCGTCTTCCCAGCGAATATTGAGTTCGACTTTAATTCCCAAATCGGGCACGTCTTCGATCTGCGTAGTTGCGGTTCGTGTAATGTAGTTTTTACCGGTATTAGGATCTTCCATCAGGAATTTTCCCGTTTTAAATCGATCACATGCTAATTCTTGTGCAAAAGAACTCGTAAAAAACAGGAGGAAGAACGCAGTGCAAAGCAGTTTCATAGGCAGCTATAAATATTAATCAGATGACTCCAGACTAGAGACGTCCTTATACATTCCCTCAGAAATCTCTATGTCCGTATCCACGATTTCATCGATATGCTTCTGAAATTCCGGCAAGAACAGTTCTCTCCGCAGTTTCCAGAATAGGCGAAAGCCCGGTTGGTCTTTAACGCCTACTACTGCCATGGTAATGGATTTTTGAATATCCGAATCGAGGGTTCCTTGCTGATTGAAATAAAAACTATTCTGAAAGGTTAGAAAAAGGCCATGCATATTTATGATGACTTGAAATCTCTCCTCTGAGGAAAGTGAATCAGGGCTCGCCATGAAATTGTAAAACAGGCTACTGGATTGTTCATTATTGCCCATTTCGGTATACCAGGAAGCAATAGTAGCAATCGTACTAGCCGCAGTTGCCGATTTGGTAGCCTTGGTGTTTTCGGTAAATTGAATACCGACAAAAATCAGTGAAATGACAATGGCTACAGCACCTACTATCTCCGTAATGATGCTTATTTTCTGAAGTTTGTTTGACATGTTCTGTAGCTTCTAATAATTAGCAAAATATAGGGAAAGCAGATTTACCTTCTTAAATATAGGTTTTATCCGGGTGAGTGAGAAGTAGGTCGAAAATTCAAATAGAGAATCGATAAGAATAACCTCGCCCGCGGCTCCGTAAGTCCCACCCGAGCATTTCAAGTCAAAAACCCAAGCATTCCTAAATCGATTTCAATTAATTGAGTACTTTATAACATTCCATATTCAAACTGTTTTTTATTTAATCCCTAATCTATGTTGAATTTCAACCCCACTTTACCCTATGGTTTGCGCATAATAGCCTTTGCTCTCTTACTTTCTGGCTGTTCGATTGGTGAGGAGGATCCAGGCCCGTTATTACCGGTATTGAACACTACCGAGCCGTCCAATATTACCCAAAACTCGGTAACTATTGGAGGTGTTTTTGAAGAGGAGGGTCGAATAGAAATAACCGATAAGGGAATCGTTTGGGCTCCCATTGGATCCCCAGTCAACGACGGAACTAGGGAAAGCGCTGGAGAGGGTATTGCAGACTTCACTTTAGTCATTGATGGCTTAGAGGCAAACACAACCTATCGCGCTCGCACCTACCGCGTTGGATTTGGTACTATTGGATTTGGTAATATTGTTGAATTCACAACCCGGGAGTAATTGTGAAAGTCTGAGAAGTTCTTTATTTATGGTATCTGGCGCTAATTGAGGGAACTTAGCCTTTAGGAATGGTTGATAAATAACGAATCACGAGCTTAGTTGTAGGCCCTCATGAACTACTTCAGGAATTTTGTACTCAAAATCACCAGCTTTAAGGCTTATTATTTCTCGGCCTTCACCATCACTTACTCTATTTGCTTCGAACACGGCTAAATGACTTGAGAATTATTTCCTTCCATCATTCATTCTTTTTCTCATAAAACGAAATTGATTTTAAGGGAATTTTCAAGATCTTATTGGGCCTAACTACTGGAATATTATCCACTATTTCTATTAATCCAACACTTAAATAAGTATCGTCCACGTCGAAATTTTTATATTTTTCCAATATTCCATTTCGAACGACTATGTTATCTTTTTCAAAAAAATCGTCGGTATAAGGTTCATGAATTTTTAGATTCACAGTGTCATTATCAACCTCTTCAATAATAATAGAAAATCCTTCTCCATCATAGTCCTGTAAATAGTATGTTGCCGCCATTACCATTCTCTCATCAAGGGATAATAAATGTATCCTTTTAGGTTCATCAAATTCATTGGGAAACTCTATAGCGTTTATGAATCGAATGAAATCAACAAAAAGTTGTCTTTTCTGTTCTTTTGATAAATCACTCATGTCTTTAATAAATAATATTTCATCTAGTTTGTAAATAGAAGATTTAATTAGCCACAACGCATCCGGATTTGTCCACATCCGGTTCTGATCTTATAAAGAGCTGCACGATGGGGCCAAATGGACGGCGAGCAGAATACTCCGAAATTCGTGGATTCCGGGTGGAATACACTTGAAAATTAAGATAAACTAACGAATCAAGGTCGCCAGAACATTGTTTGCCGGCCGTTGGCGACCTATTTATTTGAAAAGCGCAATGTAATCCTCAAACCAATAATTTTTGCCTCTTTTAGCACCTGTTATCTCCTGAATTATGCCCAAGCCCTCTAACTCAGAAATAAGTGTGTATGAAGAAGGCATCGATAGACCAGTCAATTCATTGACTTTTTGCGCATCGATTAAGGGATGAAGATAGAGATGGGAAAGAATAGTTCTTGCATTATTAGTTCTACTACCTAGACGTTGCAATTTTTCATCAACATCTTTCTGTAGTTTAAGAATATTATCAAAAGTTAGAATACTACTTTTTGCCGTCTCTATAATTCCAACTAAGAAGAATTTAAACCACTGTTGAATATTGTTCTGTTCACGAACCTTCATTAGATTATCATAATAAAGAGCTCTATTTCTTTCTAAGAAATCTGAGAGATATAATATGGGCTTTTTCAATATCTGTTTTTCGACTAAATAAAGAGTTATCATAAGTCTACCAACTCTCCCATTACCATCTAAAAACGGGTGTATTGTCTCGAATTGATAATGGATGAGAGCAATCTTTAAAAGATCTGGAAGATGGATTTGTTCATTATGAGCAAATTTTTCCAGGTCACTCATTAGCTCTGATACTTCTTTATAGTAAGGAGGAATAAATACGGCATCGCTTATTGATGCGCCGCCTATCCAATTTTGACTAGACCGAAATTCTCCGGGCAATTTATGTTTGCCCCTGACATTTTGTAGGAGTATGGAATGTGTCTGTTTGATCAGTCTAGTAGAAAATGGCAGTTCTTGTAAGGCCTCAATGGCACTATTTAGCGCTTCTATATAGTTTTGGACTTCCTCCCAATCATCTCTTTTTTCTTCCGAAATATCAGCTTTAGCCTGGAGGGCATCTTCAATATTGGTTTTGGTGCCTTCTATTTTACTAGACTTAGTAGCTTCTTTAAGTACGTGCATTCTAATAAAAAGCTCAATATTTGGTATGTAATCAGAATACATATCTAACCGCCCCAATTGACGATCAGCTTTACTTAGAAGAGCAATTACCTCAATATCGTCAAGTTGCCATTCGCGGTTAATTTTGTTTGGAGAAAAGCTTTTAAAAGTGCCTTGACTTATGTAAGTGCCAGATTTAAAATTTCGCATTTAATATTATTTAACCTCGCCGTTAATTAAGAATTAAAAGTATAAATTAAATAATTAATGCGCTTATTTAAAAAAATTAAATAAAATTTAATTAGGGGGTTTTGTTATTAAAATAGATCTCAACAAATCGGGCTTGGCTTCTTGCTGCCCCAGGACTATAAACAAATTTTGTGCAGAATTAATCCCTTTCTTGTTCCCACCAAGTGCAGATTTCTTCCTTCAATTTGGCATTTTCTGTTTGATAATCATCGTTGTCAAAACCAATATAGTCTTTAATGAATTGATAGGTAAGTTATGTGATGTCTGAATAGGTTGAATTTTTGTATAAGTTGCTTAAATTCAGGAACGTCAAAGAATCAAATTCGCTTAGTGGGCTCCCTGGAACTAACCTCCAAGAATTTATAATAAATCTGAGACTCTTGAAATCAGACTCCCATTTTTATCTTTTGATTATGCTACATGTATGACCTAATTACAACATATAAGATAAATAAGACAATTCGTACAAAGCGAACTTCATTTTATGTTCTTAGGCATTATATTGATTAAATAGAAAATATATAGACATACCGTCCTTCCCGAAACCTAATATCGTATTCCCGTTTGATGTTCAAACTGAGAGTCAAAACCTCCTAGCGCATAAGCAAACCAGGGAGATACCAGAGAGACAAGCTGACCGATTACTTATCGGATCCTGGAACATTGCTAATCTTGGGTTACAAGACAGAACCAAAGCCCACTATGAGCTCCTGGCTGAGGTGATTTCATGGTTTGATATCGTAGCTATACAAGAAGTAAACGATGATCTAGAAGGCCTTAGAGGGACAGAGTCTTTCCTGCCATCTGAAAACAACTTGATCTTCACAGATAAGGGCGGGAACAATGAACGTTCTTGCTTCGTGTATGACGGATCAATCAAAAATCAGCTAGAGCTTGTAGCTGAGATTGCGATCCCTCCCAAAGACCATAAATGGATCAAAATAGACGGCTTTACCCAGACTTTTACCGGGTTTGATAGAAATCCCTTCCTTTGCTCATTTCAATGGCGTGATGAGTTTATTTTGCTTATTACAGTCCACTCTTTTTTCGGGAGTACTTCTAAGTCTGACATCGAACGCAGAGCACTTGAGGCTTTTGTTATAGGTAGGTTCGCGGATCTGAGGCGTAATTCGGTAAATGCCTTCTCAAAGAACATAATCGCCATGGGAGATTTTAATATTCCAAAAGTCGAACCAGGGGATGAAGTTTATAAAGTCCTAATCAAGAGAGGACTCCATTTACCAGAACATTCTACGAAGGTCTACTCGAATATCACCAACGATAAGATGTATGACTAAATAGCTTTCCTTCCAGACATCAAGTCGAAGATAGTGACTCATGGGGTATTTGATTTTGATACCGCGATATTCCCGGAGCTATGGGACCCAGACAATCCACTTGAGTTTAGGGCATACCTAAGATATTATATGTCGGACAATCGCCCCTTTTGGATGCATTTAGATTTCAGCTAAGTAATATCACAAAGCTCTGACTTTTCAATTTTTACGAAATATCAAACCGTAGAAGAAATACATGCAAAATCCAATAAACAGATAGAAAACAAGCAAGGGGATCGTTACTGCAATACGCGAATAGTCGCCATCGATCATATGACCAAAATTGAAACTTAAAAACCCAAAGATCGATGCAATGACCACCGCCAATATTGCTTTTACAGACCAATTAGAATTTTTAGCTACTCTATTCAGCAATATGTGATATATGGCAACAGCAATAAAGTAAATCCAAATGAAAATTAAAAACAAGTAAACATATACTCTTCCTATACTTTCGAGATTAATAGGGTGGGAGTTCTCTTTCTCAAAAGATGGCAGTAAAGCGAAAAATATAATACTTAGGGTAAATAGAATTACCGATAAGCCAACAATCTTTCCTAAGGTATTAAAAACTCTGTTTCCGGGCATATTGTTTAGTTTAATTACAATCCAATTCTTCTATTGATTTATTTCCCTGGAGCACATCTTTTACGTCGTCCCAATATGGACGATAAATTTCATTAGTTCCAATACTCCCAGTTCCCCCATTACTATTTACATATGATTCAATTCCTTGCATAAATGAGTTCCATAAATCGTCGGCTCCGGCAAACGGGTGATCCATGCGAAAGGCATTTGCGATGATATCGTCAATTTCTTCTGTTATTCGATCTACACCTCTTACATAATAGACATATGAACCTCCCAATCCTAGATTTGAATCGTAATAATATCCAAATTCTCTATTACCGCTTACTGGGTGAGTCCAGTCACCTGCCGCCTCAATTGTAGTAAATATCCAATTTGCAGAGGTTGCAGAACTCACAATAACGGAACCATCATTGGACGGTCCTAATATCGAACCAGCATTTATATCAATGTGTATAATTGCTCCGAAAGGATTATTTGAATTCCAGATTGCAGTCTCATTGTAACCAGTATCCATAAAGGAATAGGGTTCAAAATTTACCAATAACGAATTAGAAAATGAGTTTAAGTTCTTCCTTATGTGAGACAGAAATCCAGTGGCGGAAAACCTATTACCCGTAGCCGGATTGATCGGTAGTTGATTTACGACTATCGGGAAGTAATCCATATTAACAATTGCGCCTTCAGCATCTTCCAAGTACTGAATTTGGAAGTCACCGAACAGAGTAACATTGTCCTCTTCTATCTGTGTAACCTTGTCAACAATTTCTTGAGGAGGTTTGTGCTGTGCCAAGTTTTGCCAATTCTGGATTTGATTACAAGGCACTTGTAGCAAAAGAAATTCATCTTCTGTTATCGCCATCCTAAGGAGTTCTTCTGCAAAATCTACCTCGATAATATCACTGCTCAGTTCCGCACCAACTAAAGAAAGTACAGCGGTTATTGCAAAATCACTATTATTAAGCAATTCCAAAAAATTATCAATGATTATGGAATCATCATGGTTATTTACAAACCAGTCACCGTATGCATTGTCGGGATCGTTGTTCGAACTAATACCGAGCTTCTGTTTCAATTGATATGCCAATTGTACGTTAGCAGGAATAGTCACGCCGAACCCTCCAGATGAACCACAATCTCCAGATTTAGAGCTGTTATATTCTCGTAGGTCATTACCATTGTTATAACAATCCGCACCAAAACTTACTGATTCGACAACTCCCTCATTAGCAGTAACAACTATAGTACAGGGCGGTTGTGTGCCGCCAGATCCAGTCTGAGCAGTTCCAGTTCCATAATTGGTAAGAGTGGTGATTGATGCGGTGTTCGGAGGGAATGTAATTACATTGACCGGCCCTGAGCCAAAACCTCCGGTGGTAAATACTTGATCTAGATAAGAACTATTCCCAGAGGCAGATGCTGATTCGCTTTGACCTGAGCTGTTTTCATAGGTAATGGTATACGTGTATGATACTAGGTTAGTTGGGAATGAGAAGACAGTAGAAGCGGAAAAGTTTCCGTTATCAAAGTCCACATCCCAAGTCTCTCCAGGACCGAATGTTATCGGGCCGCCATCTCCACCAATGTTTCCCGAGCCGCAGTCGCCATTCTTGTTATCTAAATCTCTTTTGTCTTTGGTTTTGAAGAAATCATAGAAGCCATAATTCTTGAAACGAACTCTAAATTTTCTTGCGTCCATACGATTAGACATGAAGTCGTCCATGCCTCCTTTTCTGAATTTGTACTCTCTTACTATGGGAGTATTCAGATTTCCGTTAATATCTTTGGATACTTGGAGCTGATAAAACCTATCATACTTTGCTTTTTTTGTCCTAATTCTAAATGAGTAGTTCCGACTGTTCTCTTCAACTAGTTCCAATACGCTATCCAGCATAATTTCAGCATCTTCATACTTCATTGATTTTTTACCAGAGAGGTCGAAATCAGAAACTCCGGTTAGCTGAGAAATTAAATCAATTACCTCTGGAATTTGTGAGGGATCAATCGTATTTACACGTGATGGTTGAGCCTGTTCTATATTCTCTTCGGGTAATGTTTCAGTTGATTTGAGGTCTTCTTTTTGACATGAAAGGAAAATTAATAGCAACAATGGTAAGTAATAGCGCATTTATCTATAAGTTTTGATATCCTTAAATTAAGGATAAGTCTTACAAAACTACTATGTGAAAACCATAGAAAAATTATGGTTTTAAGTATTTACGAAAGCCTATGATAGGTTTAATTCCGGAATGTTTAACAGGTAGTTTATTTATCAACATAGTCTGACAGAAGAGATAGCTTACGTAATTTTAAACTATGACAGATGACTTCGAGAAATACGCAGAAAATGAACTAGATAAATGCAGAAGATACAAGCAACTATGGAAAACCTCAACGTATAAATCCAGGAAGAGAAAGGCGTTTTTCGCCTGGTGCGTCAAACGGTTCCAGCTACAGCAGATTCACATTTTCTCTAACCGGACCCTTACTCCCTACAATCAGTATAGTATGAATGAGGCGTTGGGTTACTTTTGATGATTATTTATAGAATTAAAATTCGAGCATATCATAAAAGAATGGCTATTTAAGGATATATATTAACCCTGTTTACGCGCTAATCGAATCGTTAAATATGAGCTAAAGGCTTGATTATAAGTTCACGTGGACGAGTTTGTTTAAACAAAAAAAATGTTAATTTTCTAGTACAAGGAGTCATAATATATTACTTTTGAGATATCAATCCCTCGCACGCCTCTGATTCAAGCGCAATTTGCGAGGCTTTTTTTTGCCCTAAAGTCAACTAAGTCTTCATGAAGTATGAGAAGGAGCCTTTCAGCTCTGAGCAGCACATAGAACTTCTTAAATCCAGAGGTTTGTCTATTCCAAATGTTGAAAGAGCGCATAAATACTTGTCCAATATTGGATATTATAGGCTAACCGGTTATATGTATCATCTGCAAACCAATGATGGTAGTCATAAATTTATTAAAGGGATAGCATTCAACGACATCATTCTGCATTATCATTTTGACAAAAAGTTACGCTTTATCCTATTGGAATATTTGGAACGGATTGAGGTGGCCCTTAGGGCAAAACTTACCGATAGCTTTTGCGTGAACCATGGTTTTTTTTGGTATAGAACGTATGGATTATACGACGACAAGGAAATTTACGCATCTATCAACCAGGAAATCGCAGATAAATTTGAAGATCCACAGGAAAGGTTTTTAAAGTACTATAAAGCAAAATATACATCTGAAAGTTTGCCCCCGTCGAATATGGCGCTTGAGATATTGTCCCTTGGGAAGCTATCTAGATTGTATCGAGGGCTTGCGAATGGAGATGAAAAAATATCTATTGCGAGCGATTTTGGACTCCCTTCAAGTGTTTTATCAACTTGGTTTGTTTACTTAAACAACATTAGAAATATTTGTGCCCATCATGGACGCTTGTGGAATCGAGGATTATCCGCAGACAGACCAGTAATTCCATCAAGAAAGAGATACAAATTTAATAGTGAGCTGCCGGATAACTTTAATCGCAGCATGTATGGTGTTATTGCGATGGTGAACCGTTTATTAAATAATATTAATCCGGGCAACCGCTTCTTAGAAAAGTCACTAGACCTATTTGAAGAGTTTCCAAGTGTTGATGTGAAGCTTATGGGATTTCCAGATAACTGGAAAGAGTCCCCAGCATGGGGATAACGACCAGGGCCTCTAAAGAGTTATGCATGTCATTATCTGGAGTACTTCCGGATGAACAAATTTACGGATTCTAGCATAATGCGAATTCTTTGTTTATCGTTCACATTTTCCCAATTCCCGTGTGCAGCATCATTTCTTATACCAGCCCAAGAGGTGATGTCCTTAAGATCTTGTTTTGTTATTTTTTCGGCTTTCCTTAGCTGTTTGGCATAATGATCTAAACCTGCCGGGAAGTTGTCTATATCTAAATCCAAGTCCTCTAGCCAAGTTCTTAGGTACTCTTCCAGAGAAGCACCAATAATAATTGCAGGAGCCGCTGGATGTATCTTAGAATTATTTAACAAATCTTCCGCCTGGCTAAGGTAATCTGAAACTGTTTCTATTTGAATTTCCCTTTGTAATGAAAGGCTTCGTAGAAGATCATTTTGCACATACGTAATGAAGGAACTTAGCACGGTGATGACTCTTGAGGGTATGGCCGAAGTGTGAACTGGAAATACTTTAAAGTCTAGCGCCTTATAAAATTCTGAATCGCTCCCTGCATACAATCTTAAAAATTCCTTAGCTTGTGCGTAGCCTCCATGAATGTTCTTATCGGCAATATCCATTATCCTACGTATTTGGGTAATAAGTTCTTCCTTTTCCATGATGTAGTTTTTTTTGACAAAAACTAGCCTCCTTTCAAGAATGTGGGCTAATAGTTGACTAAGGTTGAAACAAAAACCCTCAAAATCAAATGATTAAGAGGGTTAGAAGTACTCGGGACGGGACTTGAACCCGTACGACCGCAATGGTCATTGGATTTTAAGTCCAACGTGTCTACCAATTCCACCACCCGAGCAGGGGTTGGAACAAAAAAACGCTGACGGACAGCGTTTCTTCTTGCTCTGAGCGAAAAACGGGATTCGAACCCGCGACCTCCACCTTGGCAAGGTGGCGCTCTACCAACTGAGCTATTTTCGCATTATTTCAGGCTTGGGACCTCAGGTCCGGCGCGGAGGCAAATTTAATACAATTTGAGGAATTCCAAAGAATTTTTACCCCAAAAACAAGGGCATTTCGAAGGTGTGGGAATAAGGGGAAGTACTAAGAACTCGCCCGCTTTTTGGCAGTGAGTATGCGCTTTATTTCGTTGAGTTTCATAAGCGCCTCTACCGGGGTGAGTCGGTCGATATCCAGGTCCAGGATTTCCTCCCGGATCGATTCCAACAGCGGATCGTCCAGGTTAAAAAAGCTGAGTTGCATGTCTTCCTGAACAGCCTGTAGGGCCCCAGAGGTTTGTTCCCGGCTAGGATAGGCCTTGGGAGCGGCTTCGGCTTCGCCATTGGTCATGCTGGCTTCAACTTGGGTAGTAGTATTGGAAGCGGTGCCTTCCAGGGCTTCGGCCGAGTGGCTTGCCTCCAGTTTCTTCAGGATCTTTTTGGCCTTCTGCACTACCTGTTGGGGCATCCCTGCCATGCGGGCCACGTGGATACCAAAGCTGTGATGACTTCCCCCTGCTTCCAGTTTCCGCAGGAACAGCACTTTGTCTTCCAACTCCCGAACGGCAACATTAAAGTTGCGGATGCGCGGGAAGCTGTTCTCCATTTCGTTGAGTTCGTGGTAGTGGGTCGCGAACAAGGTCTTGGGGCGGGAGGGATGCCGGTGAAGGAATTCTGCAATGGCCCAGGCAATGGAAATCCCGTCGTAGGTACTGGTACCCCGTCCGATCTCGTCGAGCAAGATCAGGCTGCGGTCCGAAAGGTTATTCAGGATGGAGGCCGCCTCGTTCATCTCTACCATAAAGGTCGATTCCCCCAGGCTGATATTGTCACTGGCGCCCACACGGGTAAAAATCTTGTCGATCAGCCCCAGTCTTGCTGCATTTGCAGGTACAAAACTCCCGGCTTGGGCCATGAGGCTAATCAGGGCCGTTTGTCGCAGAATAGCCGATTTACCGCTCATGTTGGGCCCGGTAATCATCAGGATTTGCTGATTCTCCCGATCCATCAACAAGTCGTTTGCGATGTACCCTTCTCCAGGGGGAAGGCGACGCTCAATCACCGGATGGCGCCCTTGTTCAATATATAGGTCGGTGCCCTGGTGGACTTCCGGGCGCACATAGTTATACTGGGCGGCACTTTGGGCAAAACTGCCCAGGCAATCCAGTTCGGCCAGCAAGCGGGCATTCAATTGAACGGGTCCGATATATTCTTGTAGCCAGCTCACCAACTGGTTGAACAGTTGTTGCTCCAAATCCAGGATGCGCTCCTCGGCCCCCAGGATCTTGGCTTCGTATTCCTTGAGTTCTTCGGTAATGTAGCGCTCTGCATTGACCAGGGTTTGCTTGCGGATCCACTCTTCCGGAACCTTGTCCCTGTGGGTGTTGCGCACCTCGATATAGTAACCGAAGACGTTGTTGGAAGCGATTTTAAGGGAAGGGATTCCCGTGCGTTCCGATTCCCGCTCCAGCATCTGGTCCAGGTAATCCTTGCCACTTCTGGAAAGTCCGCGAAGCTCGTCCAGTTCCTCGGAAAAGCCTTCGGCGATAGCGCCACCCTTGGTAATACCGGCTGGGGCTTCCTCCCGCAGGACTTGCTGAATGCGTTCGATCAAAGGCGTGCAGGGGTCAAGGCTATTGGAAATCTCTAGCAGGGCGTCTGTATCCGATTCCTTGAGGAGGCCCTGAATCGGGGTAATCCCCATCAGGGAGTTCTTGAGTTGCACACATTCCCGGGGACCGATTTTAGCCGTAGCCACCTTGGCGATGAGCCGCTCCAGGTCGCCCATTTGTTTTAATTGGTTGCGCAAGCGCTCCAGGGCAGGAGTAGCCTTTACAAAATAAGCCACCCCATCCTGCCGCTTTACGATGCGGGCTTCTTCCTTTAATGGAAGGGCCAACCAGCGACGGAGCATACGCCCACCCATAGGGCTTCGCGTCTGGTCTAATACATCGAGCAGGGACACGCCTTCTGAATCCCGGGCCTGCAAAACCTCCAGGTTGCGCAGGGTAAAGCGATCCATCCAGACATAATCTTCGGCCGCCAATCGTCTCAGGGACTGGATGTGCCCCAGGCGGCGGTGATGGGTTTCGCTCAGATAATGCAGGGCTGCACCTGCAGCGATAATCCCGTCGGTCAGGCTCTCGACCCCAAAGCCTTTGAGGCTGCTGGTCTTGAAGTGTCCGGTGAGTTGCTCCCGGGCATAATCCTCCTGGAAGATCCATTCCTCCAGAATAAAGGTGTGATAAGAGCTACCGAAAACCTCCTCGAAATGGCGGCGTTGATTGCGCGGGATCAGGACTTCCTTGGGCCCAAAATTCTGCAACCACTTCCCGATGGTTTCCTCCCGGCCTTCCGCCAGGAAAAATTCCCCGGTACTGATATCCAGAAAGGCAATCCCGAGATTTCGGGCTCCGAATTGCACTGCGGCCAGGTAATTGTTGTCCTTGTCCTGCAGCACATCGTCCATAAGGCTTACCCCCGGGGTCACCAATTCGGTAACGCCACGCTTCACGATGGTCTTGGTTTGCTTCGGATCTTCGAGCTGGTCGCAAATGGCCACCCGTTGTCCGGCTCGGACTAACTTCGGTAAATAGGTGTTGAGGGCGTGGTGGGGGAAGCCAGCGAGGGCGGTTTTATCGCCTCCGTTGTTGCGCTGGGTTAGCACAATGTCCAGGATCCCGGCTGCCTTTTCGGCATCCTGGCCAAAGGTTTCATAGAAGTCCCCCACGCGAAACAGCAACAGGGCGTCGGGATAGCGACGCTTGATGCTGTTGTATTGCTGCATCAACGGGGTTTCTTTCTTTGCTTTTTTGGCCATGGTTGTTCTGGTCCGATCGATTTTACCTTGCGAAATAGCTATTCAAACGAAAATAACAGAAATGCCCGCCGTGGCCAATGCCTGTTAATATTTTCGGATAACTTCAAAAGATTCCGTGCTGCAAATTCCAAGAAGGGAAGCATCACCTTCCAAGCCAGACAGTGCGAAGTCGAAAATGGCTACCTTGCAGGGCGGACGAAAATTCCAACATGCGTAAACTCAAAAACGAAGAATTGGGAAGGCTCTCACCGGAAGAATTCCGGGAGGCGCCGAAGATTCCGGTGCACGTAGTGCTGGACAACGTTCGGAGCGCCCACAATGTGGGATCGGTATTCCGCTCTTCAGATGCCTTTCGGGTGGAAAAAATCTGGCTATGCGGAATCACGGCCACGCCGCCCAATCGCGATATCCGGAAAACGGCCCTGGGGGCAACGGAAAGTGTGGCCTGGGAGTATGCCGAATCCACCCCGGAGTTAATTGGCCAATTACAGGGGGAAGGCTTTCAGTGTTTTGCCGTGGAACAGGCGACCCGTGCCCAGGAATTGGCGGATTTTCAACCGGTAGTGAATACGCCCATAGCTTTGATTCTGGGCCATGAGGTAGATGGGGTAGCCCAGGAAGTGGTCGATGTGTGCGACGGGGTCCTGGAAATCCCTCAGCACGGCACCAAACACTCCCTAAATGTTTCCGTAGCCGCGGGAATAGTGCTTTGGGAAGTGAGTCGGAAACTTTCCCCTGCAAGTTCCAAGCTGTAGGCAAAAATGATCCAACAAAAAACCCCGAATCGTGAGATCCGGGGTACTTATTTGAGTGCTTGAGTTAGCTGGTTACCTTTCTAAAAGGACGGCCAAGAAAGCAATTTGGCTGGTTTTTTCCAAAAGTCACCTACACTTTAACATTCCCGGGCTGTAGCGGCATCCCCTGTATGTGGTGGGCGCAGATGCGATCCAGGATGGTGAGGTAGTCGGTTTCCCGGGCCACAAAATCCAACGGCTCCATGTCAATAACCAGGCTGTTGAGATCCGGAGTGGAGCGCATAAAATCAAAATAGCCCCGGTGGATTTCCTCCAGGTATTCCGCCCCGATAGATTTTTCGTAGTCCCGCCCCCTGCGGGCAATTTGCTCCAACAAGCGTTCGGTTCCCTGATAGAGATACACATAGACCCGGGGTTTACGCACTTCGGAATACATGAGCCGGAATAATTTGCGATACAGGGTAAACTCCTCGGCCTGCAGGGTAATGTTGGCAAAGATCAGGCTCTTGTAAATATCGTAGTCACTGATCATGAAGCGGGAAAACAGATCGAGCTGGCCGGTATCCTCGGTGTATTGTTGATAGCGATCTGCCAGAAAGGACATTTCCAGCGGAAAGGCATAGCGCTCCTTGTCCTCATAAAAACGCGGGAGGAAGGGGTTGTCCTTAAAGCGCTCGAGGATGAGTTTCCCCTGAAACTCCTCGGATATTTTTTGTGCCAGGGTGGTTTTACCCGAGCCAATGTTTCCTTCAATCGCCAGAAAACCGATATCCGCAAGCAGTTGTTTGCGCTCGGAAAAAAGTCGAATTCCAGTCCGGACGACTTCTTTGCGGTCGGGTGCCGTTTGCAACAGGTTCCGGGTGTCTTTCATCAAGACCGGATGGTAGTGCTGCGGGGCGATATCGGCCAGGGGTTTTAATACGAAAGCCCGCGTGTGCATTCGCGGATGCGGGACTATCAGGTTTTCCTCCTGCAATTGCGCTTCCCCATAATAGATGAGATCCAGATCCAGACTGCGGTTGGCATAGGTGCCATCGTCCCGGCGCACCCTGCCAAAGTCGCGTTCGATCTCCAGCAATAAGCTCAGCAATTCCGATGCACCCAGGGTAGTTTCCAGGGCTACGCAGAGGTTCAGAAAGTCGTCCCCCTCAAAACCCACGGCAGGGCTGCTGTATACCGAACTAATAGCCGAAACCGTGCCTGCCTTCTCCTGCAAGGCAAAAATGGCCTGCTGCAAAATCCAGGCGCGGCTGCCCTGATTGCTGCCCAGAGAAAGATATGTGGTAACTGCGTTTTGCATCGCGAGGCAAAGTACGAAAACCTTAAAAAAGCTGGTTGCTCATAGGAAAAATGAATTAGTAAATAAAGACTTTGAATTGTAACTCCGAGGGCAAACCAACGACATATAGTTATCTTTAAAAATTAAAATTAGTCTATGGCATTTTTGCGTAACCTCCTGGCTTCCATTTTAGGTAGTTTGGTGGCTTTTGGAATCCTTTTCCTTATGTTCCTGATCTTTGTCAGTATTGCCGGAGCGGAGGAGCAAGTCCGCATTGCGAATAATTCTGTTTTGGAACTGAGATTTACCCGACCTGTTGCGGAATACGCGACCAGCGATCCGGAAGATCCTTTTGCCATTTTTGATGAGCCCACGACCGGGCTGAACGAAATTACCAAGGCCATTGCCCTGGCGGCCAAAGACGACCGAATTTCAGGTATAAGCCTGGGGGGTCCGTACCTGGTTGCCGGGATGTCCCAGACCCGGGCCATTCGAAACGCCATTGCCGATTTTAAAGCCACTGGCAAGTTCGTGTATGCCTACAGCGACTTTTACCTGCAGAAAGACTATTACCTGAGTAGTGTTGCCGATAGCATTTTTTTAAATCCCGTTGGGGAATTGGATTTCAAAGGTCTGGCGGCAGAAGTACTCTATTTCGGGGACTTCCAGGAGCAGTCCGGACTCAAAATGGAGGTAGTTCGCCATGGGAAATACAAGAGCGCTGTTGAGCCGTTTCTTTCGGATACGATGAGCGACGAGAACCGGAGCCAGTTGGAAAGCCTGCTGGAATCGATCTGGGGGCAGATGCGCTCGGAAATTGCCGAAGGCCGGAACATGCCCGAAGCCGACCTGGACGACATAGCAAACGGCTTGTTGGCCCGCAGCCCTGAAAAGGCCCAGGCGTACGGTTTGATCGACGGCATTATGTATCGGGATGAGTACGATGCCAAGCTCCTGGCGGCTACTGAGTCCGACAAAAAGACTCCGTCCATGGTAAGCTTGCAGGATTATATCAAAGCTTCCCGAAACAAAAAAGTATACACCGGCGAGGATCGCATCGCCGTTATTTATGCCCAGGGCGAAATCCTCTATGGAGAGGGAAATCAGGACTATATCGGGCAGGGCATCATGGTGTCTGCTCTGAAGAAGGCCCGTGAAAACGACAAGGTCAAAGCCGTGGTACTGCGCATCAATTCTCCGGGTGGAAGTGCGCTGAGCTCCGAAATAATCTGGCGGGAGATACGACGCACCCAGGAAGTGAAACCTGTGGTGGTTTCCTTGAGCGATGTAGCGGCTTCCGGGGGCTATTACCTGGCCGTTGGAGCAGATCATATCCTTACCGAACCGACGTCCATTACCGGGTCTATCGGCGTCTTTCTGACCATCCCCAATATTGAAGGGCTAAGCGACAAAATTGGGATCAACGCTGAACAAGTCGGGACGCACGAATATGCCCTGGATTATTCCGTCTTTGAACCCATGCGGGAAGACTTCCGGGAAATCCTTAGCGAAGGGGTTGAAGAAACCTATCAAACCTTCCTCGAGCGGGTAGCCGAAGGCCGGGATATTACCGTTGAACAAGCCCACGAATTGGCTCAGGGCCGGGTTTGGAGTGGGGTTCAGGCCGTAGAAAATGGTTTGGCCGATGGCCTGGGCGGACTTCCGGAAGCCGTTGAAAAAGCAGCAGAACTGGCCGAAATAGAAGACTTCCGCCTGCAGGAAATGCCCCGGTATAAAACCGGGCTGGAGCGCTTCCTGGAAGATATGAATGCTTCCTCCCAGGTAAACAGTTCCGAGATTATTGAGCAGGAATTAGGAAGCGAATGGGCTGGGATTTTCCAGAGTCTGAAGACTTCCCTGAAACGAGAAGGAATGCAAACCCGACTGCCTTTTGAGCTGAAGATTCGCTAGTGGATGAAGCCTAGAGACCAACGCGCCGCTTACCGCATTTATTTATTCCTGGGGGCTTTGTTTATCACCTCCCTGGTGGTAGGCAACCTGATTTTCCAGAAGTTTTTCTCCTGGGAACCTTTCGGGGAAGGGGCTACGCTTTTTGGCGCCCCGCTTTTTGTATTATCCGTAGGGATCCTCCCGTATCCCATTACCTTCCTGATTACAGACACGATCTCCGAGATCTTTGGACAACGAAAAGCAAATCAGGTTGTCACAGCCGGTATTTTTGCGTCCGTATTTTCCATGGGGATTATTTTACTGGCCGATTCCCTTCCGGCAATTGAAAGTTCCGGGGTTAACGACGAGCTCTTCAGTAAGGTCTTTGCACTTTCGCCTGTCGCAGTACTGGCGTCCATGCTGGCCTATCTCTTTGCCCAGTATATCGATATTGCCATCTACCATTTCTGGAAAAGACTTACGGACGGGCGTCATCTCTGGCTCAGAAATAACTTCTCCACCTTTTCCTCCCAGATTGTAGACACCTTTACGGTGGTTTTCCTGCTCTGCGTGTTTAAGGTTTTTACCTGGGATATGTTCTACGGCCTCTTTGTTTCCGGCGTCATTTTTAAAGTGATGATCGCCGCCTTGGACACTCCCTTACTTTACCTATTCGTTTACCTGCTGCGCCGGCGTTTCAAGCTCAAGCCCAACGAGGAGATTCCCCTGGAATTTTAAGTCCCGGCCCGGATACCACAATCCCGGGCAAATGCGTTATCAATTAAGGCATATGAGGAAGGCTATCAGGATGTTTTTTGCGTATATATGTCAACCTCGGATCGGAAGAACCACTACATGAAAAAGAAAACAAAAAAGAGATTGAAAATTGCAGGCATTGTCCTGCTGGCATTTTTTGGGTTACTGGCGGCTATACCGCTGTTTCTCGAAGCGAAGATTGAGCCCATACTCAAGCGAAGTGTCAATGCCTCCATCAATGGGAATTTTGATTTTGGAGCGGCTCGCTTAAGCCTGATCCGAAGTTTTCCGAATGTACAGGTCTCTCTGGAGGATGCATCGATTACTACCTTGGAGCCCTTTGCCGGAGATACCCTGATTGCGGCTTCTAAGCTGGAACTGGTGATGGGCCTGGGGGAACTTTTTAAGTCCGAGGGGGAAGCCATTGAATTGCGGGAACTCCGAATTACCGGGGCCGACCTTCGCCTGGTGTCCAATTCCGACGAACAGGTGAATTACCTGATCGCGAAAATCGATACTGCCGAAACTGAGTCCGAGCCGTTTACCCTATCCCTGCAGGAATATGCGATAATAGATTCCCGGGTATCCTATGTAGACCTGGCCTCGCGCATGGCCTTCCTCCTGGAAGATATCCAGCATAGTGGCAGCGGGGACCTCACCCTGGAGCAATCCGAATTAGACACCCATACCCAGGGCTTGATTTCTTTTGGGATCGAGGGCGTGAATTACCTGGATCGCAACGAAGTGGAGTTGGATGCCCTGCTGGGGATTGACCTGACTACAGATACCTACACCTTTCAACAGAGCAAGGGACGCATCAACCAGATGCCGCTGGAAGTCAATGGAAGTGTCGCGCTGATCCCGGAAGGGCAGGAGCTCGATTTACGTCTCAGCACCCCGAATTCAGATTTTAAAAATTTACTGGCCCTGGTACCTCAAGCCTACGCTGGAAATCTCGATGGCGTTACCACCTCAGGGGAATTTACCCTGGAAGGAACCCTGAAAGGAATCAATAGCGAAGAGCGCATCCCGGATTTTGAATTGCGGATGCTGGCCGATAAGGCCGCCTTTAAATATCCGGAGCTGCCGATGGGGGTGGAGGAAATAGCTTTCGATGCTACCCTGAGCAATTCCAGCGGACAGGTGGAACAGACCAGTCTGCAGCTGCCTTTTGCGCGGTTTACCCTGGGTGGGGACCGCTTTGAGATGCGTATGGATGCATCGGAACTTGGCGGGAACCCCAAAGTCAATGCTGCGCTGAAGGGCGTCCTGGACCTGGCCAACCTGGCCCGGGCCTATCCGATGGAGAATACCCACGGGATGCGCGGAAAACTCCGGGCCGATGTGCAGACGGCCTTTAACTGGAATGCCATTTCCGCCAGGCGCTACAGTGAAACCCGAAGTTCAGGCAACCTGGATCTTCAGGATTTTACCTATGCATCGGGGGCCTTACCCAGCGCATTACAACTGCAGTCTGCGCGGCTCCGTTTTGATCCCCAACAGGCTGTCCTGGAGTCCTTGCAGGGAACCCTGGGGCAAAGCGATTTCAAGGCCAATGGAAACCTGAGAAATTACATCGGCTACCTGCTGAGCGATGGGACCTTGCTGGGACAACTCAACCTGGAGTCCAATCGTTTTGTGGTGGCAGATTTTCAACCTCCCGCAGCGGAAGAAGCCGAAACGGAAGCGGAAACCTTTGAGCTTCCTGCGAACCTGGATATCAGCACCGGGGTTAAAGCCGAAACCCTTGTTTATGATAACCTGGAAATGAAGCAGGTAAATGGTACCCTTAGGTTAAAGGATCAAAGCTTGCAACTCACGAATCTGCAGTCCAATACCCTGGATGGGGTGTTAGCCCTCAGTGGCGCTATCAGTGCCCCGGGGGGAAAACCGCGATTTGACCTTGATCTCGGGATCGAGGGATTCCGGATTGCCCAGACCCTGGAAACCATCGAACTCTTTGAGTCCTTGGCGCCAGTTGCTTCGCTCTTAGAAGGGAAATTCAACACCAAACTTCGGCTGAGCGGAGCCCTGAATGAAGATTTTAGCCCGGATCTGACTACCCTGGCCGGTAAAGCGGTTGCTGAGGTGCTGAGCTCAGGACTCAGCGGCAAAAAGGGTGCCGTCGTATCCGCCCTGGGTAGTCGCCTGGATTTCTTTAACGCCGAAAATCTGAACCTCAAGGGCTTGAAGACCGTCCTGGCATTTGAAAATGGATTGGTGGCAGTAGAACCCTTTAGTTTTACCTACCAGGATATCAAGGTCAATGTTACGGGGGGACATACTTTTGACCAGCGCCTGGATTATACCGCGACCTTTGAGGTGCCCGCCAAATATTTGGGCAAGGAAGTAAACGCCCTCCTAGCCGAGATGGACGATCCCGATCTTGCAGCAGTAGCCGTTCCGGTTGTAGCGCGTATCGGGGGGCAATACACCAACCCGGAGGTAAGCACCGATCTGAAAGCCGCAGCCACCGATCTGACCAAACGCCTGGTGGAAATAAAGAAACAACGCCTGATCGACGGAGGAAAGGACAAAGCACGGAAACTACTTGGCGACCTGGTCGGGCAACGGAAGGATTCAACGGCCGACAGTACCCGAACTATACAGGGCGGTTTGCGAGACTTGCTGAAAGGGGTGAAAGGACCTGGTTCCGGTGCTGGTACAGGTACCGAAAAACCGGTTGATTCCACCCAAACGAATTCACAGGCCAATAAGCCACTGGAAGAGAAGGCTAAAAACATTCTGGGCGGCTTGCTCGGAAGGAAAAAAGACACTGCGCGTTCCGTCAAAGACTCGGTCAAGCAATAAGGAAATTTACGCGTGCTTATCTGATGCAAACACTGGATTGGCTAGTCAGCAGCCCTACGCCAGGCTTAGCCGCACCACATAACCTTCGTTGCTACGGATATTGAAGACGGTGTTGTCTTCAAAAATGAGGTACTGCCCTTTGATCCCCATTAATTTGCCGCTGTACTCCGGGGTTTTGTCCAGGTTCAGGCTGTTGACTTTTTCAGGATATTTCAGAACCGGAAAGCTGATGTTGGTTTCCTTGGTCGAAGCCAGGAAGTAGGGGAGTGCCTCCTCCGGGATGTAAGTTTTCAACCGTTCCCGCCAGGCGAAAAGGTCTTCGTCCTTAGCGTTGTTGGTGAGCATTTTTCGCCAGTTGGTCTTATCGCTCACGTGTTCTTTCAGGGCCACTTCGGTAATTCCGGCCAAATAGCGATTCGGGGTTTCTACAATACCTATGGCTTCGTGGGCCCCCTGGTCGATCCATCGGGTAGGCACCTGGGATTTACGGGTAACACCAACTTTGACATTGCTGGAGTTCGCCAGGTATACGATATGGGGCTGAAGCTGCATCTTTTTCTCGTACTCCAGGTCCCGGTCTTCTTTGCCCAGGTGGGCCTGGCTCAATTCCGGGCGCATGATCCAATCGCCGGCCTGGGGGATTTCAAAGAAGCAACTCCGGCAGAATCCCTGGCGGAAAATGGGACGGTCCAGGCCACAATTCAGACATTGAAACCCGAGGAGTTCCAATTTTAACTGTCGTTCCAACAGGGTATTCACGTGCACGAATTCCCCCGGGAGCAACCAGTAGTACTGGACAGTATCCTCCAATTCGGTTTGCATTTTTTTGAGCACCCCTTCGTACGTCATTGGGTAGATGGATTTTAAAAAATGATAGTATATTTAGTCACTTGCGCACGCGACGCGTAAAGATACCAAAAATGCCTATCCCGCTATTTAATTCCATCGCTTCCTGGCTGCTCAAAAAGCGGTATCACCAGATTGAGCTATTCCTCAAATATCCGGAGGAAGTGCAGCGCGAGGTATTGCAACAACTTCTGGAATTTGCCGACGAAACCCAGTTTGGCCTGCAGTACGGTTTTGAGACCTTGTCTACCTACGAGCGATTTGCCCGCAACGTGCCACTGGTTACTTACGAGGAATTTGAGCCGCTGATCGAACGCTCCCGTAAAGGGGAACAGAATGTGTTCTGGCCCACGGAAATCCGTTGGTTTGCAAAAAGCAGTGGTACTACCAACGCCCGTTCTAAGTTTATACCGGTAAGTAGCGAGGCCCTGGAGGATTGTCACTTTAAGTCAGGAAAGGACTTGCTGTGCCTTTACCTGAACAACAACCCGGATTCTCAGCTATTCACGGGGAAAAGCTTGCGACTAGGGGGAAGCAAAGAATTATACGAGGACAACGGAACGTTTTTCGGGGACCTCAGTGCCATCCTGATCGATAACATGCCGCTATGGGCAGAATTCAGCAGTACCCCGAGTAATAAGGTGTCCCTGATGAGCGAGTGGGAAACCAAGCTTGCGGCTATAATTCAGGAGAGTATTGCGGAAAATGTGACCAGCCTGGCAGGTGTGCCTTCCTGGATGCTTGTCTTGCTCAACAAGATGCTCGAGACCACCGGTAAGAACCATCTGTTCGAGATTTGGGAAAACCTGGAGGTGTATTTCCACGGCGGGGTGAGCTTTAACCCGTATCGGGATCAGTATCGCAGTATCCTTCCGCGGGATCAATTCCGCTATTATGAGATTTACAACGCCTCCGAAGGATTTTTCGCCATCCAGGATCAAAACGGAAGTTCGGACCTCCTCCTGATGCTGGATTACGGGATTTTCTACGAATTTATTCCGATGGATACCTTCGGGACGCCCCAGCAACGCGTGCTTCCCCTTTGGGAGGTGGAATGCGGGGTCAATTATGCATTGGTGATTACGACCAATGCCGGACTATGGCGCTACCAGATTGGGGATACGGTACGTTTTACCAGTACCAACCCCTATCGCATCCGTATTACCGGGCGAACCAAGCACCACATCAATGTTTTCGGGGAAGAATTGATTATCGAGAATACCGAGGAGGCTTTGCGCCGGGTATGTGCCGAGTTTAAGTGTAGCGTGGCAGAGTATACTGTGGCCCCGATTTTCATGGAGGGCAAGGAGAAAGGGGCACACGAATGGCTCATAGAGTTTCGGGACGAACCGGAATCCCTGGAGCAGTTCGGGCAGGCCCTGGACAAGGAATTGCAGCGCCTGAATTCGGATTATGACGCCAAGCGCTATAAAAACATTACGCTCAATCCCCTGCAACTCCGGCAAGCCCGTCCCAACCTGTTCTACGACTGGCTCAAAAGCAAGGACAAACTCGGCGGGCAGCACAAGATTCCCAGGTTATCCAACAACCGCGAATACCTGGAAGACCTTTTGGAGCTCGCCCGGGCCGTCAATGTTGGGTAGGCTGGAAAACCCTGCGTTATTTTTAGGTTAACTCCAGGCTGGCTCGCAGCAATTATGCTATCTTTTGCCAGAAATTCTCAAATCAATTGCTATGAAAAGGAATTCTCTACTACTCGCTTTTGCGTTATTATTCTGCTGTGTTGGATTTGCTCAGGAGGAAGAAACAACCTCTGACCAACCCAGGGATGAAATCAAGGTGAACATGCTTTTTGCCCTGGCTGAAGTGCCGGAGCTTACCTATGAACGCCTGCTTTCCGAAGACACTGGCCTGGGGGTAAGTGTGGGGTTTACCTGGAATGATGACATCGAGTATAAGCTGGGGATTGTACCCTTTTACCGCTTTTATTTCGGGGACGGTTATGCCCGCGGTTTCTTTCTGGAAGCCAACACCTTTTTTGGTTCCGTAGCCCAGTACGATTACGATTTTACCACCGATATGGAAATCACCGAGAACGAATTTACCTTTGGATTGGGGATTGCCGCCGGGGCCAAATTCCTGACCTCAAAGAATTGGATCGGGGAGATTTACCTCGGTGTTGGCCGGTATTTCAATGGTTCCCTGGGCGTTGAGGCCTATCCGCGTATCGGGATCGTTTTCGGGAAACGCTTCTAGTTGCAATTCCTTCCAGGCGTCTTCCGCCCGATATTTTGAGGTAGAATTGTGCCCTTTGGCACCGCCATTTTATGTCTACATCGAGTATTTTCTTCCGATAAACTGAAAAATAGCCCGAAATCCACGGTGATTATCCAACTTAGAAGTCCCGAAACAATCTTACGTATTCTAAAAATTGCGTACTATGGCTGAACGTCTCGTTGTCCTTTCCGATATGTGGGGTGCCAAAAAAGGCCTCTGGATAACTTCCTACCTGGGTTATCTCCAACAATATTTCGAAATCGTCTATTACGATAGCCAGGAATTGGCAAATCTGGAAGTTACCGTAAGGACTCCTGAAAACGTCTGCAAGGCTTTTGTGGAAGGCGGCTATTCCACAGCCGTAGCCCATTTGTTAAGCCGGGAAACTCAGCCCAGCCATTACCTTACTTTTTGTGCTGGGGGGACCATAGCCTGGAGTGCAGCCTTACAGGGTTTACCCTTGAAATCGCTCTACGCCGTTTCACCGTTATGGTTACATCGCTACGACAACAGCCCTGAGGCTCCGGCGAAACTATTATTCGGGGAATACCAGGAAAACAAGCCTGCCCAGGCCTGGGCACAGCAACTAGGCGTGGATATGGAAGTAATGCCGAATTTTGGTCGGGAACTCTACTCCGATGAGAAGATTATCGGCAAGATTTGTCTGGAACTTCTGGAATCCGTAACGCAGCAACCGGTAACTCCGCAGCTTACGAAACAGCTTTCAACTTATTGATTTTCTCGTAGGAGAGTTTTTCCTCTGCGTAGGGCTTGGTTACCTTAAATTCGGTATCCTCGCTACTGGGCAGCTCAAACATGGCATCCGTAAAGATCGCTTCGCATAAGGAACGAAGTCCGCGGGCCCCCAGTTTGTATTCAATAGCCTTATCGACAATGAACTCCAGGGCATGATCGGTGATCTTAAAGTCGATCCCGTCCATGGCAAACAGCTTGTGATACTGCTTAATGATGGCGTTTTTAGGCTCGGTAAGGATAGCGCGCAGGGTCTTGCGATCCAGCGGGTTCATATGCGTCAATACGGGTAAACGTCCGATGATTTCCGGGATTAACCCGAATTCCTTCAGGTCTTTCGGGATCACATACTGCAGCACATTCTCCGCGTCGAGGCTCTCTTCCCGTTTTGAAGCACTGTAGCCAATGGCTTTCATGTTCAAACGCTTGGTAATGATTCGCTCGATCCCGTCAAAGGCTCCTCCTGCAATGAAGAGGATGTTTTCTGTATTGACTTCGATGAACTTCTGATCGGGGTGTTTCCGCCCGCCTTTGGGCGGTACATTGACCACGGTCCCTTCGAGTAACTTCAACAGTCCCTGTTGTACGCCTTCCCCGGATACATCGCGGGTAATGGAAGGATTGTCGCTCTTGCGGGCAATCTTGTCAATTTCGTCCAGGAAAACGATCCCTCGTTCGGCTTTCTCCAGGTTGTAATCTGCAGCCTGTAAAAGTCGGGTCAGGATGCTTTCCACATCTTCTCCAACATATCCGGCTTCAGTGAGCACGGTGGCATCTACAATAGCCAGGGGTACGTTGAGCATTTTGGCAATGGTTTTGGCCATCAGGGTTTTTCCGGTACCCGTTTGCCCGACCATTACGATATTACTCTTCTGTATTTCTATCTCCTCTTCTTTGGTGGAAGGTTGTAAGAGGCGCTTGTAGTGGTTGTACACCGCCACGGAAAGCACTTTTTTGGTGCGTTCCTGGCCAATGACATAGGTATCCAGGAAATCCTTGATCTCAACCGGCTTCTTTAAGGTAAGCTCGCTGGAGAGGTCTTCCGATTTGGATTGACGCGACTCCTCGGCTACGATACCATGGGCTTGCTCAATACATCTGTCACAGATGTGAGCGTCCAGCCCGGCAATGAGCAGGTTGGTCTCGGGCTTTTTCCGCCCGCAAAATGAACATTCAAGGTTTTCCTTGGCCATGTGCTTGTACTAGCTACTAATTAAACGTTTCTGAGGGCAAAAATTGTGTTTATGGCGCTTTATGCGCTGTCCCGCTCCAGAATTTCGTCTATCATCCCGTATTTCATAGCCTCTTCGGCCTTCATCCAATAGTCCCGATCGCTGTCTTCGTAGACCTTGTCGAAGGTTTGTCCGCTGTGCTTGGAAATAATCTGGTAGAGTTCGTCTTTGATCTTAAGCACTTCCTGGGCGGCGATTTCAATATCGCTGGCCTGACCCTGCGCACCCGAAAGGGGTTGGTGGATCATCACCCGGCTGTGCTTGAGCCCGCTGCGTTTTCCTTTTTCTCCTGCACATAGCAATACGGCAGCCATGGAAGCCGCCATTCCGGTACAGATGGTGGCTACATCCGGTTTAATGAACTGCATGGTGTCGTATATCCCCAGACCGGCGTAAACGCTTCCACCCGGGGAATTGATATAGATCTGAATGTCCTTGGAGGAATCTGCACTGGCCAAAAAAAGCAATTGCGCCTGGATGATATTGGCTACCTGATCGCTGATCCCGGTCCCCAGGAAAATAATGCGATCCATCATCAGTCGGGAAAACACATCCATAGCGATGGCATTGAGTTGCCGCTCTTCGATGATGTTAGGCGTCATGCCTACAGGATACATGCTCGTTAGGCCGCGTTCGAGGTTCAGGCTGCTAATCCCCTGATCTTTGATCGCAAAATGTTTAAACTCCTCGGTGTAATTCATAGGGTAAGATTCTATTGGTAAAGATAGTCAGTTTAGCCGTAAACCTCCTTGATGAACTGGTCGTAGTTCACTTCCTTGGTTTTCAGGTTGGCTTTTTCCTTGTAGAGTTGGAGGAGTTTCTGGCTCATCAACTGCTCGGAAAGCCGCTTCACTTCCTCCTGATTCCCCAATACCCGGCCGGCAATATTATCTAAATCCTCTTCTTTCGGATTTACCTGTCCGTATTGCGCCATTTGGGAACGAATAAAGCCTTTGGCAAATTCCTTGAGTTCATCGAACTGAATCTCCAGCCCGTGCTCTGTAATGAGTTTCCCTTCGATCAATTGATAACGCAGGCCTTTTTCGGTGCGCTCGAATTCGTCGTTCGCCTCCTCAGCACTGAGCGGCTTCTCGCCGGTAGTCTGCATCCATTTTTTCAGGAACTCCGTGGGCAGATCAAAAGAAGTGGTCTCGATCAGGCGCTCGGTAACGTCATTGAGCAATTTCTGGTCGGACTGCTGTTGAAACTGGGCTTCAGAATCGGCTTTGATCTTTTCGCGCATGTCCTTTTCCGAGGTAACATTTCCTTCCCCGAAGAGTTTATCGAAAAGCTCCTGGTTCAATTCCGCAGGCTCGCGCTCGTTGATTTCTTCAATAGTGAAAGACACTTCAATATTGAGGTCCTCGGCGCGCTCCCTTGGAATTCCCAGTGTACTGGGCAGTAAGTAATCTTCTTTAAAGAGGCCTTTGGTCTTGAGGGTAACCGTGTCGCCCACAGCCTTACCTTTTAAAGCGGTTACGGCTTTTTTACTCTTGATTTTGGAGAGTTCTAAAACGGCTTTGTTGTCGATCTCCTCCTGCTCATTGGTAAAGGTTCCGTTGATTTCGTCGTTCTCCCCAACGGCTTGCTTGGAGACGAGCTTCCCGTATTGCTTCCGGATCCGCAATACCTGGTCGTCTATCATCTTCTTATCCGCTACAATGTTGTAGTGGGTGATCGCTTTTTTGGTTTTGAGCGGCACTTCGAATTCCGGGGCCAATCCCAATTCAAACTCAAAAGCGAAATCATCCGCATCCCAGTTGAAATTGTCTTGTTGCTTTGGCAGGGGGTTACCCAATACATCGAGTTTTTCCTCGGTGAGGTATTTGTTGAGGTTATCCTGAAGCAGTTTATTTACTTCATCTACCAGAACAGCACGTCCATACTGTTTGCGAATGAGGCCGATAGGGACCTGGCCCTTCCTGAATCCAGGAATGTTGGCATTCTTGCGGTAGTCTTTTAAGATTTTTTCGACCTTCTCGTGATAGTCTTCTTTCTTGATATCTACTTTGAGGACGGCGTTCAGCGAATCGATCTGCTCCTTGGTGATATTCATCTAATGCTATGATTTGCAATTAAAAATGGGATGCAAAATTACAGTATTTTTTGCCTGCGACCAAGTTTTGGATGCGGGTAAAATTTTTAGCTTTTCTTCTCTTTGAGCAGGGAAAACAGCAGCGACTGTAACAACGATAGCAAAAGGGAAAATAACAGCGCCCACCATAGCCCGTTTACGGCAAAGCCGTCGATCAGCGCATCGGCCAGCAGGATAATCAAGGCATTGATAATCAGCAGGAACAAGCCAAAAGTGATCAGGGTCACCGGCAGGGTGAGGATTATCAATAGGGGCTTGACGATAAAATTGAGCAGGCTGAGCACTACGGCCACGATTAGTGCAACCATAAAGGAGCTCACCGAAACCCCGGGTAATATATTGGCAAGCAGTACTACCGCCAGGGCGGATAAAAGCATTCTGAGCAAAAAGTTCATAATCGCGAAATCAGGTTTAGTAAGGTTGTATTCAATAAAAAAGGGTTCCGCAGTTGCAGAACCCTTTAAAGATACATTTTTTACTTTTTCCTAGTTGATATAGAGCCCTGTAAAACCAAGGGGTTCAACCCGCGGTAAGGTGGCCCCGTATTCGCTCTCAATGGCGTCGAGGAATAAGTTTGCCAGCAGCGCATAGCCACGCGGACTCGGGTGTACCCCATCCAGGGAGAATCCTCCTCCGGTCGCGTACACGGCAGTAACCACGCTGCCATCAGCCTGGGTTACTCCGGTAGAGGCTACCGTACCGAGGTAGGCGTTGGCATCCACAAAAGCTAATCCATAAGTATCCGCGAGGGCGGCAATGGTTGCATTAAAGTTTGCTGTGGCAGTCGCTACCATTTCTTGTTCTTCAGGCGTCAGTACCCACTGATCTGCAAGCGGAATGGCAACACCGTTGATACTGGTGGGATCCATAGGATTCGCCAGGGTACCAATGATGGTCTGAGAAGTAAACGTCAAAAGGTCATCGGCCGTGGCCTGGCGCATATTGATCAGGGCCGGGTTAAACGCTGTCAGATCCGTAAGGTCTTCGTCGAGGATTACAACGGCATTAGCATCACCAGCGCTAAACGAAATCTGGCGACGGGCAACTTCTTCAGCCGAAATGGCTCCGAGACCTTGCAATTGCAATAGCCCTCCGTTGTATGCCGCGTAAGCAGCGTTGAGTGCGGCTGCGGTTCCTTCGTCCAGGGGTACCGGATTATGAGGAACAGTAGTGAAAAACGGAATAGTCGTTACATCAGGAATGTTGGCAACAACCCCCTGTGCCCCGCCAGCCGTCATGGTCTGGAGGATGGTGTTGTAGACGCTAGCAAAAACATTGGGATCCGTCAGGTCATTTCCGCCGTAAGTGGTCGGATCTAAATTTCCGGTTTGATCCACCCCGGCACCACCTGAGGTAGCAAAGCTTAAAACATCGTTATTTCCGATCCAAAGGCTAAAGAAGGTTGCGCCTTGCGAAGCAGCATCCCCGAGTACAGTGGCCGATGGGTCAGTTGCGATACGGGCATAATACGGGTTGGCCAGGCCGGCAGCTACCCCGGCAACATTCCCGTAGCCTGGAGCTACCAAATGGAAGCTTTTGGCACCCGGTATTCCCATGTTGTTAAAGGGTCCGGAGAGCACGCTGCTCACCTCGGTACTTCCCTGTCCGCTAACCGGTACTGGCGTAGGAGAGCCTGTAGAGAAATCCAGAATTAACCGGTTACCCGCGATTGGTGTTCCTCCGAGAGTTAAACCACCCAGGTTGTCTGCCATAAAAGGAATGCTGAAGGCACCTCCACCAGCTTCGGCGAAACTACCCGCCAGCATGTTGGGATAGGAGGCGGTTTGTCCGTCTACGAAAAGGGCCGCATCGGAAAATCCAGCAGTAAGTGAATTTCCAAGGGCTACGTAAGTGCTAAAGTTGGCTGAGCCGCTGCTATACTGTATCGGGTCCGGCATATCGGGCCCCGGATCCACGATAGTATCGTCATCGCTACACGACACAAAAAAAAGGCCAAAAACGGCCAGAAGAGCCAATAGTTTTTTCATTCTCGAGGGTTTGAGTTAGTACGATTTACCCATATAATACGGGCGGTAATCAAAAGTAACTAAAATTATGACACTCGCAATATGATGGCCTAAAAAATTATGCATGCATAATAGTAAGGGCCAGTTTTTTAGAATTCCATAAATTCTGAGGAAATCGCGAAGAATTCATCGGGTTTTTCGGCATGCAGCCAGTGTCCGGCGCCAGCTATGGTTTTCAATGTGGCATTGGGAAAATGATTGTGGATCAACGACATGTCTTCTTCCTGAATATAGTCCGAAGCCCCTCCGCGGATAAAGCAAACAGGCCCGGCAAAATGTGCGCCCTGCGGTAAGGCTTCCCCAATAGCTTCCATGCTTTGTGAAAGTACCTCCAGGTTAAAGCGCAATCCCAGAGTACCCGGTTCTACCCAATACAGGTTTTTCAGGAGGAATTGCCGCACCCCCCATTCCGGAATTTTTTGAGCCAGGGCCTCATCGGCAGCGGTTCTGGATTTCAGGTCTTCAGGGGTGAGTCCATTCAGCGCATTGAGAATCGTATGGTGGTGTGGGGGATAGGCTTTGGGGCCAATATCCGCTACCACAAGCTTCCTGACGCGGGACGGAAAGGCCGCCGCCAGGGTCATTGCCGTTTTTCCCCCCATAGAATGCCCGATTACCGTGGCAGAAGCCACTTGCTTGTCGTCCATATACCTCCGGACATCTTCGGCCATGAGGTTGAAATTGAAATGGTCGGACCAGAAGCTGCGGCCATGGTTGCGCTGATCCAACAGGTGGACTTCCCACCCCGCAGCGGCATAGCGCTGTCCCAGGGTTTTCCAGTTGTCGGACATCCCCAGAAATCCATGGAGGATGAGCAAGGGTTTACCCTCGCCTAATACTTTACTATAGAGCTGTTGCATCTGTTAGCTGAGTTTTTTGAGGTAGGCTGCGATAACCGATTCCAGGCCGTCGTAGATAGCTTCACAAATCAGGGCGTGTCCGATACTTACTTCGAGTAGTCCGGGCACCTCTTGGGCAAACCAGGCAATGTTATCCAGATTCAGGTCATGGCCGGCATTGAGCCCCAGTCCCACCGCTGCTGCGGCTTCTCCCGCTTTCCTGAAGGGCAACACCGCAGCTTCTGCATCAGCGGGAAAGGCTGTAGCGTAGGATTCGGTATAAAGTTCTACCCGGTCCGTACCGGTATCCGCTGCAGCCCGTACCATTTCCGGATCGGGATCCACAAAGATAGAGGTGCGGATTCCGCTTGCCTTAAAGGTGGCAATGATGTCTTGCAGATGTTTTTGGTGCTTGCGGGTATCCCAACCGGCATTCGAAGTGATCGCGTCGGGCGCATCCGGGACCAGGGTTACCTGATCCGGTTTAACCTCTAGGACTAAATCACAAAAAGAGGGGATGGGATTGCCTTCGATATTGAATTCTGTGGTGACCACCGATTTCAGGTCCCGGGCGTCCTGGTAGCGAATGTGCCGCTCGTCGGGCCGGGGGTGGATCGTTATCCCCTGGGCACCGAAGGCCTCGATGTCCCGGGTGCTTTTAATCAGGTCGGGTTGGTTGCCGCCCCGCGCATTGCGCAGGGTTGCCAATTTGTTGATATTGACGCTGAGTCGTGTCATTTAATCGGATTTATGAGCTTCGGGCCCCAAAAATACAAATTAGGCATGCCTTTTGTGCTTTAAAAATTAGTAATTTCACGCCGTCCTTATGCTGTCCATGCGCGATCATATCATCACGACCATCCCGGTTTTTGAACTGACGGATTCCCTGAAGGAAGCGATGCATTTCTTTACGCATTCCACCTATTCTCATGTGGCCATAATTGAGAATGATGAATTTCTCGGGTTACTGGGGGAAGCCGATATGGATAGCTTTCAGGAGACCGCAACGATAGAGGATTTTCGCTATCAACTGGAAGGCTTTTCCGTGGGGATGGACGCTTCCTGGCTGGATGTGCTGGAAGTGTTTACCCGCAATGAGGCCAATATTGTCCCGGTTCTTGACAACGCGAACCACTTAATGGGCTATTACGACCTCAATGATGTGGTGGGTATTTTTACACAGATGCCTTTCTTTACAGAACCTGGGGTAATCCTTATGTTGGAGAAGGCAGCCCGGGATTACAGTTTTAGTGAGATCGCTCAAATTGTCGAAAGCAGCAATACCCGCCTGCTGGGTGCTTTTATTACGGAGGCCCGGGAGGAACAGGTGCAGATTACGCTGAAAATGAGTGAATCCAATATCAACGACGTGTTGCAGACCTTCCGCCGCTACGGGTATACTATTCTCTTCGGAAGCGTCGATGACCAATTCCTGGAAGAGCTTCGGGAACGCTCGATTTACCTCGATAAATATCTAAATGTCTAAGGCCATGAAAGTGGCACTTTACGCGCAAACATTTTCTGAGGACGCCCTGGAACCGGCCCGGGAGTTGCTCAGCGCGCTGGAGAAAGCCGGTAGCGAGGTGCTCCTGGAGGAAGGACTGGGTGCCCTGCTCAAAGCCGATAAACAATACCCGCTTTTTAATCTTAAAGAAGGTCTTGATCGCAGTTGCAACCTGATGATCAGCATTGGGGGAGATGGGACAATCCTTCGTGCCATCACCTATATACGCGATATGGATATCCCCCTGATTGGGGTCAATACCGGACGTTTGGGTTTCCTCTCGACATTTCCCCGGGAAAAAACAGCTGAGTTGGTAGCCGCATTCCAGGCAGGGGCATACAAATTGGTGCCCAGAAGCCTGGTAACGGCCGATTTCAGTGGAGCCACCCCAGGAGGAGACGCCCTCAATTTTGCCCTGAATGAGGTTACGGTATCCCGAAAAGATACTACCTCCATGATTACCATTGACACCTATCTGGACGGGGAGTATCTGACCTCCTATTGGGCAGATGGCCTTATTGTCGCCACCCCAACGGGTTCTACCGGATATAGCCTGAGTTGTGGAGGTCCGGTGATCACTCCTTCGGCGCGATCCCTGGTCATTACCCCGATAGCTCCGCACAACCTCAATGCTCGCCCCCTGGTGATTTCCGATGAAACAGAGATTCGGCTCACAGTAAGCGGGCGCGAACCGCAGCACCTGGTTTCCCTGGATTCCCGTATCTCAACTGTGGATAACGGGACGGAGATTCGCATACGCAAGGCCGCCTTCAATATCGCCATGGTAGAGTTTACCTCCGAAAGCTTTTTTAAAACCATTCGCAACAAATTACTCTGGGGCGAGGACCGTCGCAATTAAGTACCGGGCGGGCAATAAAAGCCCCCAAATACTGTTTATCATTTCAAACAAACGGACTTTATGCGATTGCTTCTTTCCGCCCTCTTTTTGCTTCTGGGAATAGCTGTTTCCGGGCAAACCTACGAAGTAGGACTTTTCGCAGGTGGAACAAATAATATTGGGGACGTCGGCAGGATGAATTATATTGCGCCCTCCGGACCTGCCTTTGGCGTTCTGGGCAAGTGGAATCGCAGTAAGCGTTACGCCTGGCGGGCTCATGCCCTCTATGGTAAGTTTACCGCCGACGACACGCGCTCAAGCATTCGTTCAAGGCAACAAAGAGGTCTGGAAATGGAGAACCGGGTTATGGAATTCTCCGCTGGCCTGGAATTCAATTTTGTGGAGTACAACCTGCACAAATTGGGTCCAGCCTTTACACCGTACCTCTATACCGGTCTAACGTATTTCAGGTACGATTTTAATTATTTTGATGCCGGACAGTTGATCGAAACCAATCAGCGGGAAGGCGATTTTGCGATCCCAATGACCGTGGGAGCAAAGTACCGGCTGAATCAGTTTTTGATTCTCGGAGCCGAAATAGGCGCCAGGTATACCCTTACGGATAACCTGGATGCCAGCAATCCGGAAGGCACGAATTTTGAGCAACAGGCCGATATCGTTGAGAATTTTAACAGTAACGACTGGTATGTATTCTCCGGGCTTACCCTCACCTTCACCTTCGGGCGAAAGCCCTGCATGGATTGCTTCGAGTAGAAGCACTTATGGACACTATTGAGGAGCTTAAAAAGGGGGCAGTGCCCCGGCATCTTGCTGTAATTATGGATGGCAACGGCCGTTGGGCGAAACAACGCGGAAAACTCCGTGTTTTCGGCCATGAAAACGGGGTTCGCGCGGTTCGGGAGACCGTGGAGACCGCGGCCAAACTCGGCGTGCAAAACCTCACCCTATACGCCTTCAGCACCGAAAACTGGAAACGTCCGAAAATCGAGGTGGATACCTTGATGAAACTGCTGGTTTCTTCCCTTAAAAAAGAACTCAAAACCCTTTCTGATAATGATATCCGCCTCAATGCAATCGGCCGGATAAATACCTTACCCGACAAAGTGCACCGGGAGCTGAAAGAGGTTATGGAAAAGACCGCTGAGAATTCGGCTATGACCCTGACGCTTGCCTTGAGTTATGGTTCCAGGGAGGAATTGACAAGTGCTTTTAAAGCCCTCGCAACCAAAGTTAAAAATAATATAATTTCCCCCGAGAATATTGATGAAACCATTATTAATGGTCATCTTTACACCCGGGATTTGCCCGATGTAGACTTGCTAATCCGCACCAGTGGGGAATGTCGGATCAGCAATTTTTTATTGTGGCAAATTGCGTACGCTGAATTATACTTTACGGACGTCTTGTGGCCGGATTTCGGGGAATCCCACCTGATCAGTGCAATTCAGAGTTACCAGAACAGAGAACGACGATTTGGAAAAACCAGTGAACAACTTAACTAGTGTTAACCGGGCGCGGCTAGCACTACGAAGCCTTACCGCCCTTTTTGCCTTCTTGCTTACCCTGCCTGCCCTAGCTCAGGAAGTTTCCTTCGAAGAGCCGAAAACCTATATCCTTGGGGGTCTAACCGTTACCGGATTACAGAGTTATAACGAGCAGACTGTAAAAACCTATACGGGACTCATAGAGGGCCAACCGATTACCGTACCCGGAGACCAAATCAGTGAGGTCATCAAAAAATTATGGGGTCTGGATCTCTTTACGGACGTGAGCTTTTACTACCAGATTGAGGGAGACCGGATTTTTCTGGAACTGGCTATTTCGGAACGTCCTTCCCTGAACAATGTTACGTTTTACGGAATTCCCAAGCGAAAGATCCAGGAAATTGTAGACGATACGGACCTGAAAAAAGGGAAGAAAATTACCCAGAGCTTAATTGCCAATTCGGAGAACTACCTCGAAAACAAATACCGCAAGCAAGGGTTTCTCAATGCCCAGGTTACCATCGCGACTTCCGCCGATACCTCGGGGACCAATTCCCAGAATATGGTGGTCAATATCAAAAAGGGCGATCGTGTTAAGGTTAAGAATATCATTTTCAACGGCAATGAGAAGCTCAAAGGATCCGCACTACGGGGAGCCTTAAAAAATACCAAGGAGCGTCGTCCGGGACGATTCTGGAAAAAGTCCAAGTTTATCGAAGCGGACTATGAGGAGGATTTAAAATCCCTGATCGATAAGTACGCTGAAAATGGGTACCGCGATGCCCGGGTACTCTCGGACAGCGTGGCCCGACGCAACGACAAGCGCATTGACATCTATATCGATGTGGAAGAGGGGAACCGCTATTACTTCGGCGATATCGATTATGTGGGGAATACCGTGTATACCGATCGTCAGCTCAATCAGGTGCTGGGAATTAAAAAGGGGGACACCTATAACGGGGTACTCCTGAGAAAGCGGATTGCCGACGATAGTAAACCGGACGGCCAGGACATCACCAACCTGTATCAGAACAACGGTTATCTTTTCTCCACGATCAACCCGGTTGAGGTAAGCGCCGAAAACGATACCATCGATTTCGAGATACGGATCATTGAAGGGAAAGAAACCTTCCTCAATAAGGTTACGGTAAAGGGTAACAATAAGACCAACGACCACGTAGTCTTCCGGGAAATCCGCACCAAACCCGGACAAAAGTACAGTAAAGACGATATTATCCGAACCATACGCGAACTGGGCCAGTTGGGCTTCTTTGATCCTGAGCAGGTTCGCCCGGACATCCAGAATCCTAATCCGAATGAAGGAACTGTGGATCTCGGATTTGACCTGGTTGAATCCGGAGCCAGCCAGATAGAATTACAAGGAGGTTATGGTGGCGGTGGATTTATCGGAACCCTTGGGTTGTCGTTCAATAACTTCTCGATACAGAATTTGTTCAATAAGGAAGCCTACCAACCCGTACCGATGGGAGACGGCCAGACTTTTGCCTTGCGACTGCAGGCCAGTAGGACGTTCCGGGTATATTCCCTGAACTTCTCAGAACCCTGGCTCGGGGGTCGCAAACCGGTGCGATTTAATATGAGTTTGAGTCGAACCCAGCAGTTCCGCGCCACTTTTGGGCAGAACGGACGGGTAGATGTAGACAAAGACCAACAGTTTTCGATTACCGGGATTTCCCTGGGATTGGCCAAAAGGGTGCAGTGGCCCGACGACCTCTTTGTGTTGTCCCACTCCTTGAGCTACCAGTTGTATGATTTCCGGAATTACCGAACGGGACTATTCAATTTCGGAAACGGTACTTCCAATGCGTTGGCCTATACAATAGGGATTGCGCGTAACAGTTCCGGACCGAGCCCGATTTTCCCCATCTCCGGTAGCAATATTGCGCTGACGGCAAAGTTCACCCCGCCGTATTCCTTATTTAGTGACAAGGATTTTGCAGCGCTTCAGGACGAAAGCGCAGATATTATTGCCGAACAGCGGGAACGTGCGCAATTGGGACTGGGCGGTGAAGAACGGGATGAATTCCTGCAAAACCGTCTCGAGGAGCTCGATCAGGAGCGCTTCCGATGGCTGGAATTCTATAAGATCAAATTCAAAGCCGACTGGTATAACCGAATCGTAGGTAAGCTGGTCTTCCGGTTCAATTCGGAATTTGGATTTTTGGGAAGCTATAATCCCGACGTAGGACGTGTTCCTTTTGAGCGATTCTTCGTTGGGGGCGATGGCCTGGGACGTAACTTTACGCTCGATGGCCGGGAGGTTATTCAGCTTCGCGGTTATGAAAATAACAGCCTGACCCCGGTAGACCCGCTCACCGGACAGGTAGAAGGAGGATTAATCTATAACAAATTCTCCCTTGAACTGCGTTATCCGCTTACCTTGAAGCCTTCCGCTTCCATATATATGTTAACCTTTCTCGAAGCAGGGAATGCCTTCAACAATTTTCAGGAGTTTAATCCGTTTCAGTTAAGAAGGTCAGCCGGGGTGGGGCTCCGGATTTTCATGCCCGCATTCGGGCTCCTGGGTATTGATTTTGGATACGGATTCGACGACGATCTCCGGCCAGACAACACTCCAGGACCCAGCGGATGGCAGACCCACTTCGTTATCGGTCAGCAATTCTGATGCCTGTCCTATTGTGTAAAACCTTGTTAAATCGTTCATTTTAAAAGATTTAATAATTTTGGCACGATATTTTCTATAGTCTAAACACGCAGTAATGAAGACAAGGATAATTAGTTTCCTGGCCCTGATCGGGCTGTTGTGCGGCTTACAGGCTCAGCGCGGCGTTAGGATCGGTTATGTGGACATGGAATATATCCTCGAGAATGTTGAGGAGTACCGCGAGGCAAGTGAGCAGCTCGAAACAAAAGTAAATCAGTGGAAAACTGAGATAGAGAGCCGCCAGCGAGCCATAGACCAGCAACAAGAAGCTCTGGATGCAGAGCGCGTCCTGTTAACGGATGAGTTGGTCGCGGAACGGGAAGAGGAAATCGGAATCCTTCAAAAGGAATTGCTGGATTACCAGCAAGACCGTTTTGGTCCCCAGGGGGATTTGGTATTGCAGAAGCAACGCCTGATTCAACCCATACAGGACCAGGTCTTCAGCGAAGTTCAGAAAATCGGTGCCAATAAAAGGTATGATTTTATTTTTGATAAATCGGCGGATGTTGTAATGTTGTACTCCGAAAAAAGGCACGACATCAGTGAGCTGGTCCTCAGGCAAATAGCCAGAACCCGCAAGGTGAGTGCCCCGAAGAAATCCCGTCGGGATCGCCTGGAGCAATTCGAGGCCGAAGACGAGGAGGTAGTGGACCAACCCAGCGAGGCATTGTTGGAGCGTCAACAGCGCGCCAAGGAAGCCGAAGCGACACGAGCCAAGGAAGCGGAAGACTACCGGGCCGAGCAGGTCCGTCTGAGGGAGGAGCGAAAGAAAGCATACGAAGCGCGCCGCCAGAAGTTGCTCGAAGAGCGGGAAGCCCGCCGGAAACAAAAAGAAGAAGAACGTCGAAAGGCTACCGAGCAGGCCAAAGACACGATTAGCGGAAACTAATTAAACGATAGATTACATAACTCAAATTGCACAATTCAGAAATCATGAAACATTTACAGAAGATAGCCATTGCCATTGTCCTACTCTTTGCAATGTCATTCACCGCTCAGGCGCAAAGTAAAACAGCTCACATTAATGTGACCGAGTTACTTTCTCAAATGCCAGAGATGAAAGCGGCCCAGGCCGAACTCAAGAAACTGGAAGAAACCTATCGCGCAGATATCCAGGGATCCATGACTGAGCTTCAGAACAAACTGACCCAGTATCAGAATGAAGCCAGCGGTGTTTCTCAGGAGGAGAACCAAAAGCGTGCCCAGGAACTTCAGGGATTTGAACGCAACATTGGGGAAGCGCAACAAGCAGCTTCTCAGGAACTGCAAAAGAAGCAGGCCGAACTTTTCGAGCCTATTTCTAAGAAAGCTAAGGAAGCCATTGAAAAGGTTGCTGCTGCTCAGGGATATAACTATGTCTTTGATTCCAGCCCCGGTAGTGGTGTGATTGTTGCCACTGGCAAGGATCTGCTGGCCGATGTAAAACAAGAGCTCGGCTTCTAAGAAAAGCACAGCATACAAACCGCCCCAAGGGGCGGTTTTTTTTTACCTTTCCAGTACTGATGAACAACGCCTTGGCCAAAAAAAACCCCGCATTCCCGAACCGGACAGCCAGCCCGATTGGTATTTTTGATTCCGGGGTAGGCGGGCTAACCATTTGGAAAGAGATTTCGGAGGTACTGCCGGCGGAGCATACCATCTACGTTGCGGATAGTGCTTACGCCCCTTACGGGCAAAGAACTCCAGAGGAAATCCTTGAACGTTGCCGACTCATTACCCGCTGGTTGCTCTCCAAAGGCTGTAAACTTATCGTAGTGGCCTGCAATACGGCCACCACAAATGCTATTGCCGCCCTACGCGCCGAATTCCCGATTCCTTTTATCGGAATTGAACCGGCAATTAAGCCAGCTGCCCTGCAATCCCAATCGGGTAAAATTGGGGTGTTAGCCACCCGGGGTACCTTGAGCAGCGCTCTTTTTGCGGATACTTCCAAGCTCCATGCTTCCGGAATCGAGATATATGAGCAGGAAGGGAAAGGCCTGGTACAACTCATAGAATCCGGGGTAACGGACGGACCTCAAATGCAGGCCCATTTACAACCGCTTTTGGCACCCATGCTGGATGCGGGCATAGATCATTTGGTTTTGGGTTGTACGCATTACCCTTACCTCAAACCAGTTCTGAATGAACTACTGCCAAAAGAGGTGGCCATCCTGGATTGTGGACTTCCGGTTGCCCGGCAGACCCGAAGGATTCTGGAGGCGCAGGATTTATTGAATCCGGCCAACGAAGGCAGTAGTGAACTCTACACCAATGGCAGTCCCGAAGTCATGCAACAAATGTTGGCAAAACTCGGGAGAACGGGGCAGGTTTATTTCCTGCGATACGTTTCGTAAGTATAGGCAAAGGCATGTCGCTCATCCGCCCCCTGGAGCTCAGCGGCCACACACTCCCACTGGGAAGGATCCAGAACGGGGAAATAGGTATCTGCCGGGAATCTACCGTGAACCCGGGTTAGCTCCACTCCAGTGCCATAGGGGAGTCCCTGGCGGTAAATTTCACCCCCACCGATAATATAGATCTTCTCTGAAGTGCCTGCGACTGAGATAGCTTCTTCCAGGCTGTATACGACCGTACAATTAGGAAAGTCGGCGGTATAAGTTTTGTCTTGGGTTACAATTATGTGTTCGCGTCCTGGCAAGGGTTTCGGAAAGGTATCAAAGGTTTTTCTTCCCATGATCATGGGATGGCCCATGGTCAGCGTTTTAAAACGTTTAAAATCGTCGGGAAGGTGCCAGGGCAGATCTCCGTTGAGCCCCAATTCGTTTTCCTCGCCGGCAGCAGCGATTAGTATGATCTCTTGATGTTGCGACATCTGATGAACGTTTTCTTTTTTAGGAGTTATAGCCAGTAAGCCCGATAAAAAATTACGAAGGGCGGAGAGCATGCGATTGATTATCTTTAGAAGCAAAGATACGCCAAATGGCCAGGGCAATTCAAGCCGGTCATCGCCGATAAATGAACATGCAGGATTTTCGTCTCAACTTTCCGCTACTCCAACAATCTGCTTATCTGAACACTCCAGCCTGGGGACTTATGCACCAGGAAATTCTGGCCTGGCGACGGGAATACGACGAGGATTTTGCAATGGGTGGAAGCCGTTTTAAGCTGGAAGCTATGGCGCTGCTGCAGCAAACTCGTGAATTGGCCGCAAGCCTCTTTAATGGCGATCCGGATCGCACGGCGCTGGTCCCCAATGTATCGCTTGGTCTTAACATGTTGCTGGAGGGTCTTCCTAAGGGGGCAAAGGTCCTGCTCCCAGCAGACGAATATCCATCAGTGGACTGGCCTTTTGCGCACCGGGAGTTTGCGGTTACCCGGGTTCCGCTTTCCGGGGATCCGGAAGGGGAGTTGTCCCGTGCCGTTGAACGCATCCAACCCGAAATCCTGATGCTAAGTCTGGTGCGCTGGACAGATGGGTTATTGATTTCGCATGACTTTCTGGCTTCCCTCAAAGCGGATAATCCAGAGTTGCTGATTATTGCAGATGCCACCCAGTACCTGGGTGCTTTTGATTGTGATTTTGACAGCTCGGGTATCGATGTGCTCGGCGCAAGTGGCTACAAATGGCTGCTGGGGGGTAACGGAAACGGGTTTGTGTTCCTCAGTGAAATGGCTGAAGCAAGAATAGCAAAGCGCTCTGCAGGGTTTAACTCCACTTCGGGGGACCTGGATGGCCTCTCGGGTATCTCGTTGGCGCGCAGCCTGGAACCCGGACACCTGGATACCTTAAATTTTGGAAGTCTCTTAAAGGCCCTTCAAATTCTTCAAGGCCTGGGGCTGCAGCAAGTCGAGACCTATGTACGGGATTTAAGCGCAGCCTTGAAAGCCGGTCTGCACGAGCGCGGCCTGCTTTCAGCGGAAATTTCCGGCCGGCCAGTCCATAGCTCCATCTTCAATATCGCCTACAGCAAGGCCCGCCATCAGGCCATGCGGGAAGCAGGAATCGTCTTTTCCCCGCGTGGGGGAGGCATCCGCGTTGGGGTACATTGCTATAATAATACTCAGGATCTGGAGCGGTTATTTGGTGCGCTTGACAGCGCAGAATAACCCTGCATCATTGTTGTAATCTCAACAAAACAACCCGGCATATTTTATCAAGTTAAGGGAGAAGTAAATTCAATTTTACGAAATTCATAAATCTTCTTTAACTCCTTGGCTGTAAGTACTTTTATACGTTGCTTTGTCCCCCAAATAGTAAATACAAATACTTAAACACCCTTAATCATGGCTATTAAGAAACAATATCTGAAATCAAAACCTGTATGTAAGGTAACCTTTACCGTGCCTGCAGAAGAAGCAAAGAAAGTAGCAGTTGTTGGAGACTTCAATAACTGGAATCCTAAAGGGAGTCTACTGAAAAAACTGAAAAACGGAACCTTCAAAGGAACTTTTGATCTTCCAATGGAGCAATCTTATGAATTCCGTTACCTGGTAGACGGGACTTACGTCAATGACGAAGCTGCCGATCGTTACCAGTGGAACGATTTTGCCGGTGCCGAGAACGCTGTTCTGGAACTGTAAATATCGATTACTTATTGTAAAGCAGGAAGCGGGGCAATGCCCCGCTTTTTTTATTTGGGTACCTGCAGTAGATAGTCCTTGTAATACCCTCGAGAATCGGTGAAGGAAGCGGCTATTTCCAATCCGGTTTCCCCGGCTATCCACTCCAGGGTGCGATTGTCGTACTTCTGGGAGATTTCCGTGTGGATACTTTCCCAGGCTTCAAAGTTTACCTGCATATCCAGGTCGGGGATAGTGACTTCAAAGGACTCCCGGGCAACCAGGTAACTGCGGGCGGTCCCGCTTTCCGGGTCATAGGTTTCCCAATGGATAAAACGCTCAGTGTCGAAGTCGGCCCCGTATTCCCGGTTGATCCGCTCCAACAGATTTTTATTGAAGGCTTCTGTAATTCCTGCGGGATCGTTATAGGCATCCAGTACGATCTGCGGCTCCTTTTTCTGATCACAACCCAATAGCAATAAGTCAGAAGGTCCCATGACTGCCCGTAGTTTTTGCAAGAAATCAATGGCTTGCGGATGCAGGAGGTTGCCGATGTTCGAACCCAGGAAAAGAATAACCTTCGGGCGCTCCTTCCACTGCTGCATTTCCTCAAGGATGTCAAAGTACGTGCCTTGCTGGGGTAGGATCTCCAGCTCCGTAAATTCAGCGACGAGTTTTTTGCTCAGACCACTTAGTGCATTTTGACTGATATCGATGGGCAGGTACCTGAAATCCATATCCCGTCGGATAATTTCGTCGAGCAGGATGCGGGTCTTGCTACCATCTCCGGCCCCTAGTTCCACCAGGTCAAATCCTTCCCCCAGAGGCTCCAGGGCATCGATAATCTGAACTTTTTGCTGCTCAAAAATCTCCGTTTCGCAATTGGTCAGGTAGTATTCGGGCATATCCATGATGCGGCGAAAGAGCGCATCACCTTCCTTATCATAAATAAATCGGGAGGGCAGGCGTTTTGGGTAATTACCCAAGCCTTCCCGTATGGCGGCTTCAAAGGAACTTTCTGATTTTTTCAAACGGACTGCAGGTGATTGTGTATTGTTGGATGACTCCAAATTAGTAGTGGATTTGAGATTAGTCGAAATTACCTGGCAAACCTTAGTCCGGTATATTGCCAGCGCAGCTGCGGGTGGAAGAAATTGCGATAGGTTGGCCGGGAATGTCCGGGGGGAGTGGCTATGGAAGCACCGCGAAGCACTTTCTGGCTTACCATGAATTTTCCATTGTATTCCCCCAGCGCACCATCGGCGCGTTTGTACCCTGGATAAGGCAAGTAGGCGCTTTCTGTCCATTCCCAACGCTGCCCCCAATGGAGCGAGGCGGCGGCAACCTCCCATTCAAATTCCGTAGGCAAGCGGAGGCCCTGGGATCCGGCAAGCGCAAAAGCTTCATAATAGGAGATATGTGATAGCGGAGCCATTGGATCTACTTTCTGAAGGCCTCGCAGGCTGTAATAGTACCATTCGCCGTCTATGTGATGCCAGTAGAGGGGAGCCTCAACTTTTTCCTCCTGGACCCAATCCCATCCCGCGGCATGCCAAAGCTCAAAGCGCTCGTATCCGCCGTTGGCAATAAAGGCCATCATTTCGCCATTGGTCACGAGATTCCTGCTGATGCTGTAGTCCTGCAACAACACTTCATGAGCCCCCAGTTCGTTGTCGAAACAGAATCCTTCCCCCTGGAAACCAATCGGATAAATACCTCTGGGGATGTCCAGCCAGTAAGGGGTATTACTATCTGTGCCTTGGGGGCCGTCCCCGGCTTCATTGTGTATTGCGGCATATTCCTGAGCGGCCAAATTCGCTCCGAGTTCCCCCTTCACATAAGGGGGTAACAAGGGGTTGTTTCCCAGGATATATTTGATATCTGTGAGTAGTAATTCCTGATGCTGCTGTTCGTGGTTTATACCAATTTCAACCAGGCTGGTTATTTCCTCATCAACACCCGCCTCGAGCAACGCTGTTAACGCTTCGGTTACATAGCGGCGGTAGGCATAGACTTCCTTTACCCCGGGCCGGCTGAGGTTGCCGCGGTTGGCCCGCACCACGCGTTTGCCCACACTCTCGTAATAGCTGTTGAATACAAAAGAAAAGTCCGGGTGGAATTCCCGATACCCCGGTTGGTGTTGTTTTAAGATGAATTCTTCAAAGAACCAGGTCGTATGCCCCAGGTGCCATTTGGGCGGGGAGACATCGACAATAGGTTGCACCACATAGTCTTCCGTTTCCAGCGGAGCACATAGGGATTCTGAGGCAGTACGGCATTCCAGGAAGCGGTCTGCCAGGGTTGCGGTAAGCGGCATTCATGCGATTTTACCCTAAGATAAGGAATATACCGCAGATTAAGATTAAACCGCAACTACGCCTTTGATATGGGGATGCGGGTCGTAGTTCTCCAGGCGGAAATCCTCAAAGGTAAACGCAAAAAGATCCTTGATCTCCGGATTCAGATGCATCGTGGGCAGGGGGCGCGGCTCCCGGCTCAGTTGCAGCTCAATTTGTTCCATATGGTTGTTGTAGATATGCGCATCGCCAAAGGTGTGCACGAAATCCCCGGGTTCCAGTTCGCAGACCTGTGCCATCATCAGGGTAAGCAAGGCATAGGAGGCAATGTTAAAGGGTACCCCCAGGAAAATATCTGCGGAACGCTGATACAACTGGCAGCTGAGTTTTCCACCGGCCACATAGAATTGGAAGAATGCGTGGCAGGGGGGAAGGGCAGCCTTACCCTTGGCAACATTTTCGGAAAAGCTCTCCGAAGTATCCGGTAGGACGGAAGGGTTCCAGGCGGCTACCAACATCCGGCGGCTGTCCGGATTGTTTTTAATCGTGTCGATGACGCCGCGGATCTGGTCAATACCTTCACTGTTCCAATTGCGCCATTGATGGCCGTAAACCGGACCGAGGTCGCCATTTTCATCGGCCCATTCGTTCCAGATCCGCACCCCGTTTTCCTGCAGGTATCCGATATTGGTATCCCCGCGGAGGAACCACAAAAGCTCGTGGATAACGGATTTGGTGTGGATTTTTTTAGTGGTGACCAGAGGGAACCCTTTGCTGAGGTCAAAGCGCATTTGGTAACCAAAAACAGCCCGCGTTCCCGTACCCGTACGGTCGCTTTTGTCGATGCCGTGCTCCAGCACATGGCGAAGTAGATCGTGGTATTGTTGCATAGCTATAAAAGTAATGGGAACTGCGAAAAAGGTGAAGGGGCAGTGGCAGGAATTTTCAAGACTTTATCAACGATATACTTGGGGGAAATTCCAAGTACCAAGATCCAGGTTACCCCAGGATCATCCCGGCAATGGTTGCCGAAAGCAACGAGGCCAGTGTTCCTCCCAAAACGGCTCGCATTCCGAATTCAGAAAGGGTTTTACGCTGTCCGGGAGCCAGCGATCCAATCCCCCCGATCTGGATACCGATAGAGGCGAAGTTGGCGAAGCCACAGAGCATATACGTAGCCATGATTACCGACTTCTGATAACTGAGCGAAGGGTTGCTCGCGATATCCTTTAAAGTCGCCAGTTGGGTATAGCCCACGAATTCGCTGGCCGCAAGTTTGATCCCAAGCAATTGCCCCATAAGCATGGCGTCTTGCCAATCAATCCCGATCAGCCACATCAGCGGAGCAAAGACCGTTCCCAGGATTGCTTCCAGGGACAGGGTTTCATACGGGCTTACTGAGGCAATCCAGCCATTGATCCCACTGATTCCCCCTGTCCAGTTGAGGATACCATTAAGCATAGCGATAAAGGCAATAAAAACCAAAAGCATGGCGCCCACATTCACCGCGAGCTTGAGCCCTTCGGTGGTACCGTTAGCGATGGCATCCAGCAGGTTGCTCCCAACTTTTTCCGTGCTGATTTTGATTTCCTTATCAACGCTTTCCGTCTGCGGATAGAGGATCTTCGAAATCACGATGGCCCCAGGGGCAGCCATTACCGAAGCGGCAATCAGGTGGCGTGCAAATTCCAGGCGCAGTACCGGGTCGTTTCCTCCTAAGAAACCAATATAGGCGGCAAGTACACCTCCGGCTACCGTTGCCATTCCCCCGATCATAACCAGCATAATTTCGGAGCGGTTCATCTTCTCCAGGTAGGCCTTGATCAGCAGCGGGGCTTCGGTTTGTCCGAGAAAAATATTCCCGGCCACACTCAGGCTTTCCGGACCCGAAATCCCGAAGGATTTGGTCAACAGCCAGGCCAGGCCTTTGACAATTTTCTGGATAATTCCGAGGTAGTACAGTACCGAGGTGAGTGCAGAGAAAAATATTATGGTGGGAAGAATCTGGAAGGCAAATACGTACCCGATATTGGCATTCTCCAGGTTCATGAGGTTCCCAAACAGGAAGGTGCTTCCCGCCAGGGTAAATTCCAGTACATTGTTAAAGAAGGTTCCCAGTACATTGAAGAACCACTGGACCGCAGGGACCTTTAGGATTCCTACGGCCAGTAGGAGTTGAACCCCGAGACCGATTGCGGTGGTTTTCCAATTAATGCCTTTTCGATCCTTGCTGAATAGCACGGCAATACCCACCAAAACCAGCATTCCGAGGGCACCCCTTCCCAGGGACATCCATCCGAATCCTTCATTAGGTAGGAGGGTTTCCAAATTGTTATTGGCGTTTGGAGATTTCGTCCCGGAGTTTGGCGGCCTTCTCATAGTCCTCGCTGGCCACGGCCTTATCCAGTTCCTGATGGAGCTCCTCCAGGGTCATTTCCTTGTACATTGCCGCGTCGGGAGCATCAATTTCGACGGTTTCGCTTTCCTGCAAAATCTCGTCGACCATGATACTGTCGTCGGCACCTTCTTTGTCCTTGTCTTTGGAGGAAAATTTCAGGAAAATACCCGCTTTGTCCAGGATATTGCGATAGGTGAAAATCGGGGCGTCAAAACGCAGGGCCAACGCGATTGCATCGCTGGTACGGGCGTCGATGATCTCTTCGATCTTATCCCGCTCGCAAATAATACTGGAATAGAAGACCCCGTCGACCAACTTGTGGATAATTACCTGTTTGATGACGATTTCGAAGCGATCGGCAAAGTTCTTGAACAGGTCGTGCGTTAGCGGACGCGGGGGTTTGATTTCCTTTTCCAGGGCAATTGCGATGGACTGAGCTTCGAAGGCACCAATAACAATAGGTAATTTGCGGTCGCCTTCCACCTCATTCAGAATGAGGGCATAAGCCCCATTTTGGGTTTGACTATAGGAAATTCCCTTTATTTTAAGGCGTACCAGGCTCATAATCACTCGCAGTAAAAAAGGCTGTTAAACAACAGGGATGTTCCAGTTGTTTAACAGCCCTCTTAGCGGGACAAATTAACAAAAATTAGCTGTTTTGGGCCTTAAAGCTCTTTAATTTTTCGATGAGTTCCGGCACAACTTCGAAGGCATCCCCAACCACTCCATAGTCTGCGGCTTTGAAGAAGGGCGCTTCCGGGTCGTTATTGATGACCACTTTGGTTTTTGAGGCGTTGACTCCGGCCAGGTGCTGTATGGCACCACTGATACCTATAGCGATGTACAGATTACTGGCTACCGGCTTTCCGGTTTGCCCCACGTGTTCGCTATGCGGGCGCCATCCCAGATCGGAAACCGGCTTGGAGCAGGCCGTAGCCGCTCCGAGTACATCGGCCAGTTCTTCGATCATTCCCCAATTCTCAGGTCCCTTGAGGCCTCGACCTCCGGAAACAACGACTTCAGCATCGGCAATAGCGATTTTGTCATTGGCCCGGTCTACCGATACGGATTTAACACCGAGATCGGCATCGGAGACACTTCCGTCAAAACTTTCAACTTCCGCACTTCCACCGGTTTCCCTGGCCCCAAAGGCGTTGTTGGAAACCCCGATAATCCCTAAGGTTCCCTCAAGGGTTGTATGTGCAAATCCTTTGTTACTGAAAACGGTTCGCTTCACCACCAGCGGGCTGGTACTTACCGGTAATCCCACTACATTGGGGGCATATCCAGCCTTTAATTTACCGGCCAGGATTCCGGCGAGATAGCGGGCGTCGGCCCCTGATCCCAGGATAATTACCTGGGCGCCGTACTTGGAAGCTGCTTGTTGCAACAGGGAAGCAACCGCGGTAGCGTTAAAACTATCCAGTCGATCGTCCTGCAGGTGAGCTACCTTGGATACCCCATAATTACCAGGAGCATCCGGGTTGTCTGCGTTGATGGCGAGCGCTATCGCCGGAACGCCTAAAGACTCCGCCAGGGCACTGCCGTAGCTGGATACCTCCCAGGCATTCTTTTTGAATTTACCGCCTTCTGTTTCTGTATATATAAGTACTGACATGGTTCTGATTTTTTAAATGGCCTTAGCTTCCTTGTGTAACAAATCGATTAGCTGATCCAGATTTCCGGGATCAACCAGCTTCACATCTCCCTTGGGTGCTGGCTTTTCGTATTGGGTATCACGGGTTCCGGGTTCCATATCCACCGGATCCATAACGGTAAGGGTTTTTTGGCGCGCCATCATGATACCGCGCATGTTTGGGATGCGCAGGTCACTCTCCTCTACCAATCCTTTTTGCCCACCTATAATCAGGGGGAGTTTCGTTTCCAGGGTTTCTTTACCCCCGTCGATTTCGCGAACAGCTGTGGCTTTATCTCCGTCGATTTCCAGGCCTATACAGGTATTTACAAAGTTCCAGTCGAGCATTGCGGCCAGCATTCCCGGAACCATACCGCCATTGTAGTCAATAGATTCCCTTCCTGCAATCACGAGGTCGTACCCCCCGTTTTTCACAACTTCTGCCAGTTGTCGGGCAGTAAAGAGCCCGTCGGTAGGTTCTGCGTTGATTCGGATGGCTTCATCGGCTCCAATGGCCAGTGCTTTGCGCATGGTGGGTTCAACGGCTGCCGTTCCGACAGTTGCCACATGAAGGGTGGCACCCTGCTTTTCTTTCAGCCACATGGCGCGTGTCAGGCCAAACTCGTCATTGGGATTGATTACAAATTGAACGCCCGTGGTGTCAAAGGCCGTATTGTCGGCCGTGAAATTGATTTTTGACGTGGTATCGGGCACATTGCTGATACAGACTAATATCTTCATATCGGGTTTGAATTGTCGCTTGAATAATGGGTGGCTAAGATAGCCATAAATATTCAAAAATACTATGCATGCATAATAAAAATTTCACTTTTTTGATTCAGGCCAGCCCCCTTTTGGGCGATAATTTTCTATTTTTGTGGGCATTTCAATTGCGTATCCTGAGTCAACACTAATTTAGAGCCAATGAAGACCATTCAATTTAGAGAAGCTATTGCCGAAGCCATGTCCGAGGAAATGCGCCGGGACGACTCCATTTACCTGATGGGGGAGGAAGTTGCGGAGTATAACGGGGCCTATAAAGCCTCCAAGGGAATGCTGGATGAATTCGGACCCGAACGCGTGCTGGATACACCTATTTCGGAATTGGGCTTTGCTGGGGTTGGAGTGGGCTCTGCCATGATCGGCAACCGTCCGATTATCGAGTTTATGACCTTTAACTTTTCCCTGGTGGGAATTGACCAGATTATCAACAATGCCGCTAAGATGCGTCAGATGTCCGGGGGGCAATTCAATATCCCTATCGTTTTCCGTGGGCCAACTGCTTCTGCAGGACAACTCGCTGCCACGCACTCCCAGGCTTTTGAAAGCTGGTTCGCCAATACCCCGGGACTTAAGGTGGTCGTTCCTTCGAACCCTAAGGATGCAAAGGGATTGCTCAAGTCCGCGATTCGCGATGACGACCCTGTTATCTTCATGGAATCCGAGCAGATGTATGGCGATAAGGGCGAAGTGCCGGAAGGAGAATACACCATTCCTCTTGGGGTGGCCGAAATAGGACGTGAAGGAAGCGATGTCACCATTGTCTCCTTTGGGAAAATTATTAAGGAAGCTTACGCCGCAGCCGAGGACCTGGACAAAGAGGGAATCAGCTGTGAGGTAATTGACCTGAGAACCGTTCGCCCCATGGATTCTGAGGCCATTCTGAAGTCGGTCAAGAAGACCAATCGCCTGGTTATCCTCGAAGAGGCCTGGCCTTTTGGCAATGTCGCCACCGAGATTACCTATCAGGTACAGCAGCACGCCTTTGACTACCTGGATGCCCCAATCGTAAAAATCAACACGGCCGATACCCCGGCGCCTTATTCTCCTACCTTGTTGGAGGAATGGTTGCCGAACAAGGAAGACGTGATTAAGGCGGTCCACAAGGTCTTATACAAGTAAGACTGCCCGCCGGGCCATTTAAGGCCTGATTTTTGCATTCGAATCCCGGGTATTATTTTTCCCACTGCTTTTCATGAAAAATTTTTTTCCGGTCTTCCTGTTTTTATTACTGCCCATACTGGCAGTTGCCCAGACCCGTGTAGGGGGAATGGTGGTAGACCAGGACGGAGAAGCAGTGCCCTTTGCCAATATAGTTTTTGCGGGATCCACAGAAGGGACTATCAGTAACGACAATGGCCGCTTTTACCTGGAGTCCGAAACCCGTTATGACTCCCTCGTAGTTTCATTTATTGGCTATGAGCGCCTGACCCTGCCCCTGACGCGCCCCAACATGCTCGATTTGGAAATCGTGCTGCAGGAATCCAATGAACAATTGGATGAGGTTGTGGTTTATGTGGGGAAGCAATCCAAAAAGAACAATCCGGCGATTGATATCCTGAGGAAGATCTGGGAGAAACGCCGGGTCAATGGCCTTCGGAAATTCAAGCAATACACCTACGACGAATACGAGAAGGTCGAATTTGACCTGAATACCATTGACAGCGCCCTGATCCAAAGCCGCCTTTTTAAAGGCATGGAATTCGTGTTTGAGGACCTCGACACTTCCCGAATCACGGGAAAAACCTATCTCCCAATATTCCTGAATGAGAAGTTTTCCAGGGTTTATGGGGACAACCAACTCGGAGAAGAGCGGAAGGATGTTTTAGGGAACAAGAATTCCGGATTCAGCAACAACCAGGCAATCATCGCCTTTGTACAGGACTTGTATTCCCAGTACGATGTCTATGAAAATTACCTGAAATTTTTTGATAAAAGCTTTACCAGCCCGCTGTCTACCACGGGGATTGACACCTATAATTACGTGCTGGCCGATAGCGCCTACCTGGGCGATAAGTGGTGTTACAACATTATATATTACCCCAGGCGCCGCAACGAACTCACCTTTAAGGGGGATTTCTGGGTCAATGATTCCACCTTCGCCCTGGTAAATATCAATTTACAGCTAACCCGGAGCGCTAACCTGAACTGGGTCAAGGAGCTCTATATCGAGCAGGATTTTGAGTTGCTGTCCGATTCGGTATTCCTCCTGAAACGGGACTACATGCTCACGGATTTTGCCCTGAATAAAAAGGAAAAGTCGCGGGGAGTATACGGAAAGCGCACCACGGTCTACGACAACTATCAATTCGATGTAGAACGCCCGGCTGCCTTTTACAAGGGCGAGACCGATCCTTTTGATCCCCGGATTTTTGAACGGGACAACGGTTTTTGGGAACAAAACCGCCTGGAATCCCTGAATCAGGATGAGCTGGGGATTTACAGCTTGCTCGACACCTTAAAAACAGTCCCCCGCTTTAAATCCTATTACAACCTGGTCAGTATCCTGGGTTCCGGCTATGTGGAAATCGATAAGTGGAACCTGGATCTGGGTGATATCTACAGCGTGGTGGGGTTCAACGATGCCGAGGGCTGGCGTTTTCGGGGTGGGGCCCGGACCTATTTCGGGCAGAACGACCCCTGGCGCCTGGAAGGCTATATGGCCTATGGTTTCCGGGATAAAAAAGTGAAGTACGGAATCTCGGGGAAGTGGTTGCTCGATCGCAAAATGAGGCTGATCGTTTCCGGTGGGAACCGGAGGGATATCGAACAACTGGGACTGAACCTTACCGCTACAACCGATGTTCTCGGACGATCCGTGGCCTCGGGCGCAGTGCTTACTGTCGGGAATAACGACCGCCTGACCAACTTGAATCTTACCACCTTCAATTTACAGGCAGAACCCTTTAAGAATTTACGGCTCGGCTTTGGTGCCTCGCTAAGAACCATGCGCTCGGCGTTGCCGGATGCTTTTAGCCTGGATTACCTCGATCCCGATGCCCCTGGCGGGATCTCCTCCGAAATCAAGCAATTAGACATCATTACCTCCCTGATCTACACCCCGGGGCGTCAAACCATTGGCTACGGGGTCGAGCGCCGCGAGGTGAATGAGAATTACAGTACCCTGTATATCCAATATACCCGAGGACTTCAAGGGTTTCTGGAAAGTGATTTTGATTACACCAAGATTCAGGCTTCCTATAGCCGACCCTGGCAACTCGGTGGATTCGGTCGCATGTTTACGACCCTGGAAGTTGGCCGTACCTCCGGGGCCGTACCCCTGGGACTGCTCAACGTGGTTCCCGGGAACCAAACCTTGTTTTCTATTTACAATACATTCCCCAACCTCAATTTCTACGAATTCGTTACCGACGTTTATGTGGCCGGGCACCTGGAACATAATTTTAACGGGCGCCTATTTTCTAGAATACCCCTGATCCGCAAATGGAACCTCCGGGAAATTGTGGGACTCCGCGGGGTGTGGGGGCAGCTGTCCGAAGAGAATCAGCTGCTGAACAGCCCGGCAAACATTCCGTTGCGGGCTCCGGATAAGCAGATTTATTACGAATACTCCTTAGGGATCGGGAACATCTTTAAGATCTTCCGGATCGACTTCAATTTCCGGGGAAATTACCTGGACCTGCCCGAAGCCCGACCGTTTAGCGTAACAGGCACTTTTGGGTTTCATTTCTGAGACGGTTTTACTACATTTGCCCCCGTTTTAAAAACTTAAATAACTGACATAATGGAACAAATCGTGAATTATTTGTGGGCTTTCGGTCTTCTGGCCTTGGTCTATGTATTTATTAAGAATGCATGGGTTGCCAAGCAGGAAGTAGGAGACGATAAAATGGCCCGCATCGCCAAGAATATCGCGGATGGTGCTATGTCCTTCCTGAAGGCAGAGTACAAGATCCTGGCTATTTTTGTCGTCGCTGTTGCTGCTCTTCTCTTCTTTAAAGGTGAGAATGAGGCCAACAATAACGGGATGGTTGCCGTATCATTCTTTGTAGGGGCCATCTGTTCTGCCCTTGCCGGATTTATCGGAATGAAGGTAGCTACCCTGGCAAACGTACGTACGACCAATGCCGCGCGTACCTCATTAGGGAAGGCCTTAGAAGTTGCTTTCGCCGGAGGTGCTGTAATGGGCTTGGGCGTTGTTGGACTCGGTGTACTGGGACTCAGCGGTTTGTTCATGATCTATAGCGGACAGGGCTGGAGCATCGCAGAAGTACTCAATGTGCTTTCTGGTTTCTCCCTGGGTGCTTCTTCTATTGCCCTCTTTGCTCGTGTAGGTGGAGGTATTTATACCAAAGCTGCGGACGTTGGAGCCGACCTGGTAGGTAAGGTAGAAGCGGGTATCCCGGAAGACCACCCTTTAAACCCGGCCACAATCGCCGATAACGTTGGGGACAACGTTGGTGACGTAGCGGGAATGGGTGCCGACCTGTTCGAATCTTATGTAGGGTCTATCATCGGAACCATGGTACTTGGGGCAACCTTCGTAGCCCTGCCGGAATTCGCCGCTTCTTTTGACGGTTTGGGAGCGGTATTACTGCCCCTGACCCTCGCTGCTGCCGGAATCATCATGTCCATTATCGGAACCTTCTTTGTGCGCGTTAAAGAAGGCGGATCGCCTCACGCTGCACTGAACATCGGAGAATTCGGTTCTGCCGGATTAATGCTTGTAGCCTCTTACTTCCTGATCGATTATATGCTGCCTGAATCCTGGATGGAAGGTGGAAAAGAGTTTACCTCTTTCGGGGTTTTCCTTGCCACTATCGCCGGTCTCGTAGCTGGTCTGCTCGTTGGAAAAGTAACTGAATACTATACAGGAACGGGAACCAAACCTGTAAACAGCATTGTACGCCAGTCCGAAACCGGATCGGCTACCAATATTATTGCCGGACTTGGAGTAGGGATGATGTCTACAGCTATTCCAATTATCCTGATCGCAGCTGCGATCCTGGTTTCCCACTACTACGCGGGTCTTTACGGAATTGCTATTGCTGCCGTAGGGATGCTGGCCAATACAGGAATCCAGCTGGCTGTTGATGCTTACGGGCCAATTTCCGATAACGCAGGAGGAATTGCCGAAATGGCAGAACTTCCAGGTGAGGTACGCGAGCGTACCGATAAGCTGGATGCTGTAGGAAACACTACTGCTGCAATTGGAAAAGGATTTGCTATCGCCTCTGCGGCCCTGACCGCCCTGGCGCTCTTTGCAGCCTTTATGAAAACAGCTAATGTAACCGCGATTGACGTAAGCCGTCCTGATATTATGTCCGGACTCCTGGTTGGCGCCATGCTGCCTTTCGTTTTCTCTGCACTCTCCATGAATGCAGTAGGACGTGCAGCCATGTCCATGATCGAGGAGGTGCGTCGCCAATTCCGCGATATCCCTGAGCTTAAAGCTGCCCTGGGAATCATGCGGAAGTACGATTCAGATATGAGCAAGGCTTCTGAAGCCGATCGCGCTGTCTTTGATGCTGCAGACGGAAAAGCCGAATACGATAAATGTGTGGAAATTTCCACCAAGGCTTCCATCCGTGAGATGGTATTGCCTGGACTTCTGGCTATTGCTGTTCCCGTGCTGGTTGGTTTCATCGGTGGAGCCGAGATGCTCGGTGGACTGCTCGCCGGGGTTACCTCTGCCGGTGTGCTTATGGCGATCTTCCAATCGAACGCCGGAGGTGCCTGGGATAACGCCAAGAAAATGATCGAGGAGCAAGGCCGTAAAGGAACAGATGCCCACAAGGCTGCGGTTGTTGGAGATACCGTTGGAGATCCCTTCAAGGATACCTCAGGACCTTCCCTTAATATACTCCTGAAATTGATCTCTGTTGTTGCCCTGGTTATTGCACCTAGTATTGCCCTTTCTGCAACGGATAGCGCAGCTGCTGCCGATGAGATGATGGCTGCTTCCATGGAGAAGCGCGTTGAGGTGCGTATGGAGGCCAATGAAGATGGTACGTACACCGCGATGGTAACGACTACTTCGGAGGAGAACGGAGCCCAATTGGTCGACGAGCAAACCTTTACCGGAAGCATGGAAGAGGTTAAGGCTAAGGTCGAAGCTCTTGGAGAAGCCAAAGACGGCGCCAAAATCAAAATTGAAAAAGAAGTCATTGAGGAAGAGGAAATGACCGATTCCGAGTAATGACGGTTCGCGGTAGTACCTACCGCCGATATAAAAAATGCCCTGGCTGTAAAGCCGGGGTTTTTTTTTGGTGTTGATTTGCATCAGAATGCCTGCGCAACAGCCCAGCCGCATCGGCTCGCCCACTGCTTGCGCAGTGTCGCGCTAAAAAAGGTCCACCGGACCTTTTTTGGTCGCTCGGTCCGGAATTTCCTAAAGTGGTATCTTCACAGGAAGAAATTGGTGCATGCCTATGGGCTGGTTAGGCCGGAAAGATCCGCTTCAAATCGTTGCATTTCAGAGCTACGGAACCCCACAGCGACTATATATTCGCGGAAGGGCCCTGGAAGATGAAAGTATTGATCTGGCACGCAAAGGTTTTGTCCCCTTGCTTACCAATAGCTGGAAGCGTTTTGAGACCGATGAAATTCGCCACGCCCCGCTGAGGATCCGCCTGCCCGACGACCGTGTTTTTGAGCTGACTACGGACATGGAGGGGTATTACCTGTTGGATCAGCAGGCCCAGGCCCTGGACAGCCTCACTAACGAAGAAGGCTGGGTCCACTTCGAAATGTCCTATAGGGAAGGACAATTATCCCGACCTGTACTCGGCGAAAACCGATTCCCGGGATCAATGCTCATTCCCGCTGCTACGGCGCGGTTTGGCGTGATTTCAGATATCGACGATACCATCCTGCAAACGGGCGTCACCTCCTACCTCAAATGGCGGGTAATCGTGAATACCCTCTTTAAACGGGCCGAAAGTCGAATTCCCCTTAGTGGGGCGGCCGAGCTGTATCACACCTTGCATAAGGGAACCGACGGGCAAGCTGCCAACCCGATTTTTTACGTAAGTCACAGTCCCTGGAACCTGTATCGCTACCTGGAATTATTTCTAAGGCGGAATCAGTTCCCCAAAGGTCCCATCCTGCTGCGGAGTATGGCCAGTTTCTGGCGCCGCAAGCGGGAAGATGTACCCCATAAACAGCACGAGATCGTAAATATCCTGGAGTCCTATCCCAAGCTGTCATTTGTCCTGATTGGGGATAGCGGGGAAAAAGATGCAGACATCTATCTCGATATTGCCCGGCGCTACCCCGGTCGGATACGCGCCATTTACCTCAGGACCGTCCGGCATCCGGGCCGTATGAAACGGGTTCGGAATTTGATTGCCCACGAAAAAACGGTGCCGGTGTTGCTGGCGGAAAAGTCCCGGGAAATCTTAAGTCATGTCCGGGAGCTTGGCTTACTGAAATAAGTTGTACTGGTAAGAATGGGGCTTTACCCCTTAGAATAAACCGTTTACTTCCGCGTCGATGCGGTTGATAACCTGTCCCAGGTCTTCGGGATCATCCACAAAATTCAGTTGATCCACATTAAAAACGAGCAACTTCCCCTTGTCATAACCCTGTACCCAGGCTTCATAGCGCTCATTGAGCCGGCTGAGGTAATCGATGGAAATGGAGTTCTCATATTCCCGGCCCCGCTTGTGGATTTGATTGACCAGATTGGGAATGGAACTGCGCAGATATATCAGCAAGTCGGGGGGTTGTACCAGGCTTTCCATTAATTCAAATAGCGAGGTGTAATTCTGGAAATCCCGGTTGGTCATCAGGCCCATGGCATGGAGGTTAGGTGCAAAAATGTGCGCATCCTCGTAAATGGTTCGATCCTGAATGACATTCTTTCCACTTTCTCGGATCCTCAGAATCTGACGGTACCGGCTATTGAGGAAATAAATCTGCAGGTTAAAACTCCAGCGTTCCATCTGGGTGTAAAAGTCGTCCAGATAGGGGTTATCCACCACATCTTCAAAATGGGCATCCCACTTGTAGTGTTTGGAAAGGAGCTTGGTCAGGGTAGTTTTACCCGCGCCGATATTCCCGGCAACTGCGATGTGCATGAAGGGGTGAATTTGGTTGATTAGCCCCGTAAAAGGGGAAAGCAATATACAAAGAACAACCGGATGCCAAAAACCGGAAGGGGTCAAAATTCGGAGGAATTCGCCTGGAATCCATGCTTTGTTATTTCCATCAAAAGCTTACCTTTGCCGCTGTCATATTTGAGGATAGATTTGACTGATTGCAACCTCCGGGATCCGATCCGCGACCCGAAAAATGCTAAAGCAGTTTGCCGGGAAACCCGTGCAATCTCTCCTCGTAAGGAATTACAACAACATGTCATATTTATTTACCTCCGAATCGGTCAGCGAAGGCCATCCGGATAAAATTGCAGATCAGATAAGCGACGCTTTGCTCGATAATTTCCTGGCCTTTGATCCGGAAAGCAAGGTTGCCTGTGAGACCCTGGTGACCACGGGGCAGGTGGTACTTGCAGGAGAAGTCAAAAGCCATACCTATGTAGATCTGCAACAGATAACCCGGGAGGTAATCAATGAAATCGGGTATACCAAAGGCGAATATCAATTCAGCGGGGATTCCTGCGGGGTGATATCGCTGATCCACGAGCAATCCCAGGACATAAACCAGGGGGTAGACCGGGGAGAAAAGGAAGAACAAGGCGCCGGGGATCAGGGAATGATGTTCGGCTATGCCTCCAGGGAAACCGATAACTATATGCCCCTGGGACTGGAACTGGCGCACCGGCTGCTGCGGGAACTGGCGGCGCTCAGAAGGGAAGCCCGGGAAATACCCTATCTCCGACCGGATGCCAAAGCCCAGGTAACCATTGAGTATGACGATGACCACAACCCACTCAGGATTGTGACTATCGTAATCTCCACCCAGCACGATCCCTTCGATGCTGACGACGCGGTTATGCTCCGTCGCATTCAAGAAGATATTCTGAAGTACCTGATCCCACGGGTACGCCAGTCCCTGCCCGATCGCATTGCGAAGCTGTTCAATGACGACATTACCTACCACATAAACCCAACCGGTAAGTTTGTCATCGGCGGACCTCATGGCGATACAGGCCTGACCGGACGCAAGATTATCGTGGATACCTATGGAGGTAAAGGGGCCCATGGCGGGGGAGCCTTCAGCGGAAAAGATCCGAGTAAGGTAGATCGCAGCGCGGCCTATGCTGCCCGACATGCGGCTAAAAACCTGGTGGCCGCAGGAGTTGCCGACGAGATCCTGGTGCAGGTGAGCTATGCTATTGGTGTCGTGGAACCCACTTCGGTAATGGTAAATACTTATGGGACGGCTAAGGTAGCTTTAAGCGACGGGGAGATTGCCGCCCGCGTTGCCAAACTTTTTGATATGCGGCCCTTCGCCATAGAAGAGCGCTTGAAACTCCGAAACCCTATTTACAAGGAAACAGCGGCCTACGGCCATTTGGGCAAGGAGCCCAGAACGGTTACCAAGGTATTTGAATCCCCCTATAATGGCCGGGTAGAAAAAGAAGTAGAATTGTTCACCTGGGAGAAACTGGATGCCGTAGACCAGGTTCGCGAGGCATTCGAATTATAAATATTCGGCCAAATATTGGGTTTTTAGCTTCAGGGCACCCTATATTTGACCCAAGTTCAACGTTTTATTGATCGGTTATCGAGAAAGGTGGAGGGAATAGACCCTTTGAAGCCTTAGCAACCCTTCGCCCCTGTGCGGAGAAGGTGCTACATTCTATCCCGTTTGTTGCGGTTTGTCAGAGCGGCCGCAGACAGCAATGAGCTGTTCGGGGCAGATAACATAACGGACCTTTGAGGTCCCTATCCTTCCCTTTCCCATACCGTTCTTTTATTGTTTAACTGTATGGATTTACCTGAAATAGCAATACCCGGATTTACCACCCGTAGCGGTGCACAACTCGATATTCGCCTGTCTTATGAACAGTTTGGGCAGAAGCTCGGCGAGGCTCCCGTGGTATTGATCAACCATGCCTTAACGGGAAACTCCCATGTGGGGGGACCAGATGGGTGGTGGAATGCTCTGGTTGGCCTCGATAAGTGTATCGATATCGAAAGGTACACGGTGCTTTGTTTTAATGTTCCCGGAAACGGCTATGACGGATTCCTCATTGAGAATTACAAGGATTTTGTAGCCGGGGACATTGCCCGAATCTTTTGGCAGGGCCTGGACGCCCTGGGTGTAGATAGGCTTTTTGCTTTATTGGGCGGCTCTTTGGGCGGAGGGATTGCCTGGGAGATGGCGGCCTTACAACCCGAACGCATTGCGCACCTGATCCCGGTAGCCTCAGATTGGAAATCTACGGACTGGCTCATCGCCAACTGCCAGATTCAGGAGCAGTTCCTGGTTAACTCCAGCCAACCTGTACACGATGCCCGTATGCACGCCATGCTCTGCTATCGGACGCCGGAATCCTTTAAACGCCGATTTGGACGCAGCACAAATGAAGATCTTCAGGTGTTCAATGTCGAAAGCTGGTTGTTGCATCACGGTAAGAAATTGCAGCAACGCTTTCAACTGGCTGCTTATAAGCTTACCAACCAGCTACTCAAGACCATTGATATTACCCGGAACGGCGAGGAGGTTTTCCAGCAGCTTCGGAAGAGCCCTATGAAAATCCACATCATCGGGGTGGATTCGGATTTGTTCTTTACCGCTGTGGAGAACAAGGAGACCTACAAGCAATTGGCGCAATCCAATGCCGGGGTTACCTATGGGGAAATCCAGTCGGTTCACGGCCATGATGCCTTCCTCATTGAATTTGAGCAAATGGAGGAACTTCTGGCTCCTATCTTTAAACCGGAAGCTCAGGCCAAGGCACCCCTGGTCCTCAAATTCGGAGGGAAGTCTCTGGCCAACGGCAATGGGCTGGATCGGGTAGTGGAAATTATCCGGGACCAGGCTGCCCACAATCAAAAAGTCCTGGTGGTTCTGTCGGCGCGGGGAAAAGCAACCGACCAGCTGGAAAACCTATTGGAACGGGCAGCAACTGGGAAGGACTACCACCAGGATCTGGAGGAATTTGTGCAGTATCAGCAACATGCGGGAAGTACAGCACTGCTCAATGGATATATTGAGGAATTGGGGCGTTTGCTGGAAGGCGTGCAAATACTCGGGGACTACAGTCCAAAAATCAGGGCACAGGTCCTGGCCATTGGGGAATTGCTGTCAGTGGCCTGGGTGAGCGAACGGTTGCAGGCCTCCGGTTTAAATGCCATAGCGGTAGATTCCCGGGAATTCTTAAAGACCAAAGGAGACTTTCTGGACGGACAACTCCTTGAAGGGGTAAGCCGGGAGAACACCGCCGACTTTTTTGAGAAGCTGCCAAAGGGAAGCTTACCGCTGGTCACGGGTTTTATAGCCTCCAATGAGCGAGGAGAAACCACAACCCTGGGGCGCAATGGAAGCAACTACACGGCTGCCTTGCTGGCGAATTTCCTGAACGCAGCCGAAATGCGCAATTATACCCACGTCGATGGGATTTACACCGCCAATCCGGACCTGGTACCGGAAGCCCGGCGCATCGACAGACTTTCCTACGAGGAGGCCAATGAACTGGCAAATTTTGGAGCGACCATTTTGCACGCTAAGACCATTGTGCCGCTGTTGGAAAAAAATATTCCCCTGCGCATCCTCAATACCTTCAATTCAGATAATGAAGGGACACTGATTGGTCCGGCTTCCGGGGGAGAGGGTATTCGCTCGCTTTCGGTTATCGAGGACCAGGCCCTTATAAATTTGGAAGGCCGCGGGTTACTGGGAAAAGTCGGGGTGGATGCCAAGATTTTCCGGGCCCTGGGTCAAAGCGGGATCAGCGTGGGCATCATTTCACAGGGATCTTCTGAGCGGGGGATTGGGTTGGTAGTTGCCGCAAGTGAAGCAACCCGGGCCAGAGATGCGCTCATTGCCGCCTTTGAGGAAGATTTTAAAACCAGGGATATCCAGGGGATCACCATCCGCTCCGAAGTAGCCGTGATCTCCATCGTTGGCCTGGAGCTGAGTAATTTCCACAAGCCCTATTCGGCCCTTATCCGAAATCAGGTTGTTCCCTTGCTCTTTAACAATACCGTGAGTGGACGTAACGTCAGTCTGGTGGTGCGAAAACCGGATTTGCTCAAAGCGGTAAATGTTATCCACGGGCAAATATTCGGCATCCTGAAAAAGATCAATCTCGCGGTATTTGGCGTGGGGACCGTTGGCGGAACCCTAATGCAACAGATTCTGGAATCCCGGGAGAAAATTGAGGCTCGAAAAGGGATTGCTATCCATGTCTTTGCCGTGGCCAATTCCCGGCAGGTGCTCCTGGATCACCGGGGGATAAACAGTGACTGGGAAACGAAACTGAAAGCCGCAAATCAGGGATATCGCCTGGAGGATATTTTTGATTATGCACGCGCACATCATCTGGAAAACCTGATCGCTGTAGACAATACCGCCAGCCTTCGTTTTGTAGAACGCTATACCGATTTGGTTGCCAATGGATTTGACCTGGTATCTTCCAACAAGATAGCCAACACGCTATCCTTCGATTTTTACACGAGTTTGCGGGAGCAATTGCAACAGCATCAAAAGCAATACCTCTATGAGACCAATGTAGGGGCCGGGCTACCGCTTATCGATACTATTGCCTTGCTCCATTTGTCCGGGGAGAACATTACCCGTATCAGAGGGGTTTTCTCGGGCTCCCTCAGTTATATTTTCAATAGTTATTGTCAGGAGGATCGCCCATTTTCTGAAATAGTTCAGGAAGCCCTGGATCGCGGATACACCGAACCGGACCCCCGGGAAGACCTCAGCGGGAATGACGTTGGCAGGAAACTCCTCATCCTGGCACGTGAACTCGACCTGGAAAATGAATTTGAAGATATCGCGATAGAGAATCTGATCCCTCAGGACATGCAGGAGTTGGAGCTGCCCGATTTTATAGCGGCCCTGCCCCAGTTAGATGCGATTTTTCAGGAACGAAAAAAAACCTGTGGTTCCGATGAGGTATTGCGGTACGTCGGGGAGCTTTCAGGCGACTTACTCCAGCAAAAAGGAGACTTAAAAGTGCGGTTGGAATGCATTCCCCAAAACGACCCCCTGGGTCAGGTTCGGGGTGCGGATTCGCTCATTGAGATTTTTACGGAATCCTATGGTGAAAAGCCGCTGGTTATCCAGGGTGCCGGAGCTGGTGCCGCGGTAACGGCACGTGGCGTATTCGGTGATATTTTAAGGATAGCGGAGCAGGGGTTACGGGATTAACATAAGAAACAAAATAGATTACAGCCGTATTTTGGCTTAAATACGATACACATGTCAAGGAATAAGAAAAACGGGTTACAACCCGAGACAGAAGCTATCCGGACCCAGATTCCGCGATCGGAGTTTCAGGAACACAGTGCACCGCTCTATCTTACCTCGAGCTTTGTATTTGACGATGCTGAGGACATGCGGGCTTCCTTTGCGGAGGAAAAAGAGCGCAATATTTACTCCCGCTATTCCAACCCTAATACATCGGAATGGATCGATAAGGTCTGTAAGATGGAAGGGGCCGAGGATGGTTTTGCCTTTGCTTCCGGAATGGCTGCAGTGTTTTCCACTTTCGCTGCCTTGCTCGAAAGCGGGGATCACATCGTTTCCTCCCGCAGTGTGTTTGGTTCTACCCATACCCTTTTTACACAGTTCTTTCCGAAATGGAATATTCAGCACAGCTATTTTCAACCCGATCGGCTGGAAGACATTCCCGCGCTTATTGGCCCGAATACCAAAATGCTGTATGCGGAGACCCCTACCAATCCCGGGGTCGATGTCCTGGACCTGGAGGCATTGGGCAAAATTGCCCGGGATCACGGGATATTACTGGTGATCGATAACTGTTTTGCAACACCGTATTTGCAACAGCCCATTCGCTTCGGAGCAGACCTGGTTATCCATTCCGGAACCAAATTAATGGACGGCCAGGGAAGGGTTCTTGCCGGGATTACCGTGGGGAGCCGGGAACTGATCGATAGGGTCTATCGTTTCTCCCGAATTACGGGTCCGGCGCTTTCTCCCTTCAATGCCTGGCTGCTTTCCAAGAGTATGGAAACCCTGGCTGTTCGCGTAGACCGTCAATGTGAAAATGCCCTCAAGGTGGCCGAATTCCTCTCGGCGCACCCCAAAGTGAATTGGGTCAAATATCCTTTTTTGAAATCGCATCCTGCCCATGCGCTGGCCGTGAAACAAATGAAAGCCGGTGGCTGTGTGGTAGCCTTTGAAGTAGCTGGTGGGGTGGAAGGCGGCCGGCGGTTTTTTGATCAGATCCAGTTGCTATCCCTTTCGGCCAACCTGGGAGATTCCCGCAGCATTGTTACGCATCCGGCTTCTACAACCCACAGCAAATTGAGTCCTGAGCAACGTCAGGCCAGTGGAATTACCGATGGCATGGTTCGCATTTCCGTTGGTCTGGAACATCCTGCGGATATACTGGCAGATCTGGAGCAGGCGCTCAAAGCGGTCTGAGCGACGGATTTTCCTATCTTCGTAAGATGCTATCCAAAAAGACGAAGTACGGATTGAAGGCCCTGGTTTACCTCGCAAACCGCGAGGACAGGCAACCCGTGCAAATCGCTGAGATAGCAGAGCAGGAGCAGATCTCTCAAAAATTCCTGGAGAGTATCTTACTCACCTTGCGTAAAAACGGCTTTCTGGGATCCCGCAAAGGGAAGGGGGGAGGCTACTACCTGATTAAGGATCCGGCGGATATCCCAATGACCGCTGTCATGCGGGTGCTGGAAGGACCCATTGCCATGGTTCCCTGCGTCAGCCTTAATTTTTACGAAGCCTGCGACGACTGCCCGGATGAAGACAAGTGTTCCGTACATCGCTTGATGTTGCGGGTCCGGGACAGTGCCCTGGACGTATATCGCAGTCACAGCCTCGCTGATATCCTCTAAAAATCCCAAGGTTCTCCTAAAATTTCCGCAGTAAAACCCGGGATATTTTAAAAATCTATTAAAACTATAGGGTAAACTGATATTTATTGCCGTTTCGGCTTTTACAATTGAAAATTGCGTTTATCTTTGAATAACCTAGTAAAACGATAGGATAAAAGGAAATACTGAATTATGACCCAGAAACAAGTTGACCAGCTTAATCAGCAATTACGAGGAATTCCCCCTGAAGAAATAATCGCCTGGGCCCTGGAGCGGGCTAAACGACCTGTACTCACAACGAATTTCAGGCCTTACGAGGTAGCCATCCTCCACGCCGTAACCGATATTGATCGCACGGTTCCGGTAATCTGGTGCGATACGGGATACAACACCCCGCAAACCTACGCGCATGCAGAGGACCTGACCTATCGCCTGGGGTTGGATATCCGACTCTACGTTCCAAAGCAAACAGCAGCCCATCGTGATGCGGTTATGGGAATCCCCGGGATAGACGATCCCCGACATGCTGAGTTTACCCGGCAGGTAAAGCTGGAACCCTTTCAGCGTGCGATGCGGGAATTTGAACCCGACCTCTGGTTTACGAACCTGCGCCGCGGGCAAACAGCGCACCGGGATACCCTGGATATCCTCAGTCTCAGTAAAGACGGTGTCCTGAAGGTAAGTCCTTTCTATTATTGGAGTGATACCCAACTCGATGCCTATCTCGAGGCCCGGAACCTCCCTAACGAACATCGTTATTTCGATCCTACCAAAGTCCTGGAAAACCGGGAGTGCGGCTTGCACACCTAGGAATTAGTACAACCTTCAAAGTAGGTAGACAGCATTTGCTGTAAATATATCTAGTTAATCTATAGGAATAATATAATGAAGAGTTTTAGAACGGAGTTGGAGAACCCGGTGGTGGAGCAGGATATTCTGGAGCTCGAAGCTCGCATTCACCAGTTTAAGAATGGCGCGTTAGACGAAGAAAAGTTTCGAAGCCTGCGTTTGGCTCGTGGAGTCTACGGCCAGCGACAGGCCGGGGTGCAAATGATTCGCATAAAACTGCCCTATGGAAAGGTAAGTGCCCGTCAATTGCGTCGTATTGCCGAGGTAAGCGATACCTATTCCTCGGGTACATTACATATCACTACCCGGCAGGACATACAAATCCACTATGTTGATCTGGATCGCACCCCCGAACTTTGGGCCGAGCTGGAACGCGATGAAGTTACCCTGCGTGAAGCCTGTGGCAATACGGTCCGCAACGTAACGGCCAGTGAAACAGCGGGGATTGACCCGGAGGAGCCCTTCGACGTAAGTCCATACGCCCAGGCCGTTTTTGAGTATTTCCTGCGAAATCCCATCGGACAGGAAATGGGGCGAAAATTCAAAGTGAGTTTTTCAGCCGGTCGCTCCGATACCGGTTTGTCGTTTATGCATGACCTGGGTTTTATTGCAAAGCTTCAGGCTGGGGTACGCGGCTTCCAGGTCATGATTGGTGGCGGACTGGGAGCCCAACCCCGACATGCCGATTTGTTGTACAGTTTCCTACCGGAAAACCGAATTATTCCCCTGATGGAAGCAGTTGTACGCGTGTTTGATCGCTTTGGCGAGCGCAAAAGTCGCGCAAAAGCCCGACTCAAGTATTTGGTTCGGGATCTGGGGGTGGAAGCATTCCGGGAGGAACTAGCCAAGGTGGCTCCGTCCCTTCCCAATCCCATTTTTGAAATTCCCCATGAGTCTTATCCCGCTACGCAACCGGTTACTAGTGCTCCAGAAGACCTCGAAAGCCAATTGAAAGCGGTAAAACTGCAGTTACAGGAAACGGATGCCGCACAGGCGTATGATTTGTGGCAAAGTACCAATGTAATAACGCAAAAACAACCGGGATTCAAGGCAGTAGGAATCCGGGTTTTTCTAGGAAACTTTACCACGGATCAGGCGCGGCAACTATCCGATATCATCGAAACATATGGCGCGGGAGAAGTTCGCCTTAGCCTGAGACAGAATATCCTGATCCCATTTATCCGGGAGGAATGGATACCCGCGGTCTATGCTGCATTGCAACGCATTGGCCTGGCCGATCCCGGGTATAATTCGGCGGCCGACATCACGGCCTGCCCGGGTACCGATACCTGTAACCTCGGGATAGCCAGTAGTACCGGCATCGCCGCGGAACTGGAGCGTATCATTGCTGAAGAATATCCCCTTTTACTGGCCGCTCCCGATCTGGTAATCAAGATCAGCGGCTGTATGAATGCCTGCGGTCAACACACAATCGCCCATATTGGGTTTCAGGGGATGTCCGTACGTACTCCGGATAAGCGCGTGGCCCCTGCCCTCCAGGTATTGCTTGGGGGTGGAAACGCCGGGGAAGGCAATGGCCGTTTTGCCGATAAAGTGGTTAAAATCCCTTCAAAACGAGGCCCTCAGGCCCTTCGATTGATCCTTGAGGATTATCTGGCAAATGGAGGGGGAAAACGGTACGATGCGTATTATGCGGAGCAAGGGCAACAGTATTTTTATGAGTTCTTGCGTCCGCTTACCGATGTCACCAATCTTGGAGATGCTGATTTTATCGATTGGGGAAGTACGACTCGCTATGAGAAAGCCATTGGGGTCGGGGAGTGCGCTGGGGCCATCATTGATTTAGTGGCCACTCTGATGCTGGAAGGCAAGGAAAAGTTGGAAGCAGCCGATAAGGCACTTGCCGAGGAACGGTACGCTGCGGCGATTTACTATGCCTACAGCGCCCAGATCAATACGGCCAAAGCCTTGCTAACCGCGGAGGAGGTTAATACCAACACCCATTCTGGAATTCTCGAATTATTCGATACCCATTTGGCGAATTACCTCCCTGACTTTGGAATAACGAGCTTAAAGGAGGAGGTGCTCGCCATGAATCAGGCCGCACCGGATTCAGAATTTGCCCGACGGTACCGGAATCAGGCTGGAAATTTTATCGAACGCGCGGAATTATTTCGCGAAAAGCAATTGAGTCATGCATAAGCCGGGAATTTTAAGCCTTATCGGGGCCGGACCGGGGGATCCCGAATTGATTACGCTCAAAGGCGTTCGCCTGCTGGGGGAAGCCGATGTCGTGCTCTATGATGCGCTGGCCAGTGACCAATTATTGCAGTATGCCCCCCAGGCCGAACACATTTACGTGGGGAAGCGCAAAGGATGTGCCTCCTACCTCCAGGAGCAGATCAACGATCTCATTTTGCAACGCGGAGCCCAGGGAAAGCATGTGGTACGTCTTAAGGGGGGAGATCCCTTTGTATTTGGACGCGGGGGAGAGGAAATGGTGTTGGCCGCTGCCGCGGGTATGGAAGTGCGTGTAATCCCCGGGATAAGCTCGAGTCTTGCCGTGCCGGCCAGTGAAAATATTCCCCTGACCCAAAGAGGAATCAGTGAGAGTTTTTGGGTGGTAACTGGCACCACCAAGGAACACAAATTGAGTCGCGACGTGGCTCTGGCTGCGCAATCCAGCGCAACCGTGGTGATTTTGATGGGCATGTCCAAACTGCAAAAGATTATGGCCTGTTTCCAGGCAGCTGGAAAGTCGGCCATGCCTGTAGCCGTACTACAGGAAGGAACAACCAAAAGGGCCCGCAGGGCATTCGGAACGGTAACAGACATCGCTGCCAAAGTAGCTGAGCAGGGGTTGGGCAACCCAGCTGTCATTGTTATCGGGGAAGTTGTACGGTATGGGTTGCCGGAATACGCCCGGGAGTTAGCTAGAGTACCGCAACCCGTACAGATTTAATCGAACAGTTATGCAACGCAATACCTTATATCCCATTTTTCTCAAAAGCAGTGTTCTCGATATCCTGATTGTCGGAGGTGGGAATGTTGCTGAAGAAAAGCTGCATTTCCTGACCAAATCCAGTCCGGATGCCCGGGTGAGCCTGGTTGCTCCGCTATTTCGAAATCGCACGCGGGAACTGGCCGAGCGCTATGGAGCAGAGTTGATCCATGCCAAAGTGGCCACCTGGCACTTAGATGGCCGGCATATGGTCATCGCAACTACGGACCGCCCCGAGGTTAACGCCTGGGTTTACCGGGAATGCCGGAAGCGACAGATACTGGTCAACGTAGCCGATAACCCGCCACTATGCGACTTCTATATGGGAGGAATTGTAAACAAGGGACATGTAAAAATCGCTATCAGTACCAACGGGCAGTCACCTACGACCGCCAAACGCCTGAGACAATTACTCGAAGAAGTCCTTCCCGAGGGTTTGAGCGAAATGGTTACCTACCTCAATGATTACCGCGATACCCTGAGGGCCGATTTTGAAACCAAAGTAAAACTAATGAACAGGGCTACCCGGAAGCTTTTGCAAAGCAAAAGCAAATTCCAGCCAACAAATTCCAAAGTCTAAAGCGCATTGAAATTTCAATGTGAATCCTACAAATCTATAATCTCATGATCCAAACGGATATCCTTATTATCGGAGCCGGTCCTACCGGCCTTTTTACTGTTTTTGAAGCAGGATTACTCAAATTAAAGTGCCACCTGATCGACGCCTTGCCGCAGCCAGGCGGGCAATGTTCGGAGATCTATCCCAAAAAGCCCATTTATGATATTCCGGCCTATCCGGAGATACTCGCCGGGGACCTGATCGATAAGCTCATGGAGCAAATCCGGCCATTTTGCCCTGGCTTCACCCTGGGAGAACGGGCCGAAACCCTGGAAAAAGACAGTGAAGGTCAGTTCCTGGTACGCAGTAGTTCAGGGACTCTGCACCGGGCACCTGTTGTTGTGATTGCCGGCGGCTTGGGATCTTTCGAACCCCGAAAACCCGACCTGGCCGATCTGGAACTTTATGAAGGCCGGGGCGTGTCCTACATGATTAAGGACCCGGAAATTTATCGCGACAAAAAGGTGGTCCTGGCCGGAGGTGGAGATTCTGCCCTGGACTGGGCCATCCATTTAAGCGAACTGGCCTCAGAACTGAGCCTGGTACACCGGAGAAGGGAATTCCGGGGTGCCCTGGACTCTGTGGAAAAAGCCCGGGAACTGGCCCGCGCCGGAAAGATCAAAATGTATACTGAAGCCCAGGTTACGGGTCTGATAGGAGAGCGGGAATTACGTGCCGTCCAGCTTACCCCGAATGACTCCACTCAGGAGCCAATTTATCTCGAAACAGATGCATTTATACCCCTTTTCGGGCTTTCGCCTAAACTGGGTCCTATGGGGAATTGGGGGCTGGAAATTGAAAAGAATGCCATCCGCGTGAATAACGCCTATGATTACCAAACGAACATCCCCGGCGTATACGCTATTGGCGATGTCAATACCTATCCCGGGAAACTCAAGCTCATCTTATCCGGTTTTCACGAAGCGGCTGTTATGATGCAGAGTGCCTATGCCCGGATTCACCCGGACAAGCGGTACCTGATGAAATATACTACCGTGGGGGGCGTATCGGGATTTGACGGAACCAAGAAAGAGGCGAAGAAAGAGGTGGTTCAAACTTTGGACTGACCCCGGAATTCGTTTCCCTTGACCCGAAAGCCATTTGGGTATCGTAAAAATCAAAGGCAGGTCTTGGTTTTAAGCCGGGCTTGCCTTTTCTTTGTCCTCAGTTCATCTACAATGTGATACAGTTATCGAGAAAGGTGGAGGGAATAGACCCGGTGAAGCCTTAGCAACCCTTGCGCCGTCCCGGCCAAGAAGGTGCTACATTCTATCCTGTTGCCATGCAGTTCCCGGCGGGAATTTACTAGCTCAGGGCAGATAACACCCGCCTTTACAGGCATTCCTGCAACTTTCTCGTAACCGTTTACCATGCTGATTCCCGGCTCTATTTATGAATGCCCGGGGCAGCTGATGAATATATGCAGTAAAACATGGCAGATTTATTCAAAGAACTCGAACAGCGTATCCTTGTCCTGGATGGGGCAATGGGCACGATGTTACAGGCCTATAAATTCCAGGAGGAAGACTTCCGGGGCAAGCGATTTGCAGACTGGGAATCCTCCCTGGCGGGGAATAACGACTTACTTTCCATTACCCAGCCAGAAGCCCTGGCCGAAGTCCATCGGGCCTACCTGGAGGCCGGGGCGGATATTATAGAAACCAACACCTTTTCGGCTACATCCGTAGGGATGGCCGATTACGGCATGGAAGCGCTGGTACGGGAAATCAATCGGGAAGCTGCCCGTATTGCCGGGGAAGCTGCCCGTGAGTATACAGCGAAGACTCCGGAAAAGCCGCGCTTTGTTGCCGGAAGTATCGGGCCTACGAATAAAACAGCCAGCATGTCTCCCGACGTCAATGACCCCGGATATCGCGCAATTACTTTCGATCAATTGCGGGAGGCCTACCGGGAACAGGCCGAAGGATTGCTGGAAGGCGGGGTAGATTTATTCCTGGTGGAAACCATTTTTGATACGCTCAATGCCAAAGCGGCCCTCTTTGCGCTGCAGGAGCTTCGGGAAGACACCGGTCGTGAAATTCCTATCATGGTTAGTGGCACCATTACGGATGCTTCGGGTCGAACACTTTCGGGTCAAACCCCGGAAGCCTTCTTGATCTCGATCAGCCATATGCCGCTGTTATCTGTTGGACTTAACTGTGCCCTGGGAGCTAGCCAGCTTACACCTTACCTTAAGGTGCTGGCAAATAACGCCACCATGGCCATCAGCGCCCATCCGAATGCTGGTTTACCCAACGCCTTTGGCGCCTATGATCAAGGGCCTGAAGCCATGGCTGGTCAAATCCGGGAATACCTGGAGTTGGGGTTGGTCAATATTATCGGGGGATGTTGTGGAACTACCCCGGAGCATATTCGCGCCATCGCGGAACTGGTACAATCATATAAACCCCGGGAATACGCGAGTACTTCCCAAGCGAATACCCTGACTACCCCGTGAGTGAAACAGCACCGAGATACTTGAAACTTTCCGGACTTGAACCGCTGGTAATTACCCCCGAGAGCAATTTCATCAACGTGGGGGAGCGCACCAATGTGGCCGGATCCCGACGTTTCCTGCGCCTGGTGAAGGAAGGGAATTACGGGGAGGCCCTGGAAATTGCCAGGGACCAGGTCGAAGGCGGGGCGCAGATCCTCGACGTCAATATGGACGACGGCCTGATCGACGGGAAGGAGGCAATGGTTACTTTCCTGAACCTGATGATGGCCGAGCCGGATATTGCCCGCCTGCCGATTATGATAGACAGTTCCAAGTGGGAAATTCTCGAAGCCGGGCTTCAAGTGGTTCAGGGGAAATGCGTGGTGAATTCGATTAGCCTGAAAGAAGGAGAGGAAGAATTCCTCTATCAGGCCCGTAAGATCCGGCAATATGGAGCAGCGGTTATCATTATGGCTTTTGACGAAACCGGACAGGCCGATTCCTATGAGCGCCGGATTGAAATTGCCGAAAGGTCCTATAAGCTCCTTACCGAACGCATTGGCTTTCCTCCGGAGGATTTGATCTTTGACCTGAATATTTTTCCGGTTGCCACCGGGATGGAAGAGCATCGGCGCAATGCGGTTGACTTTATCGAAGCCACGCGGTGGGTGCGCCAAAACCTGCCCCATGCCAGTGTCAGCGGGGGAGTGAGTAACATTTCCTTTAGTTTTCGCGGGAACAATGCCGTTCGGGAAGCCATGCATTCCGCCTTCCTCTATCACGCGATTAAAGCCGGGATGAATATGGGTATTGTAAACCCTGGGCTCCTTGAAGTCTACGACGATATCCCGAACGACCTGTTGGAACATGTAGAGGATGTCTTGCTCGATCGCAGGGAAGATGCCACGGAGCGCTTGCTCGCTTTTGCAGAAACCGTGGAAGGCCGGGAAAAGGAACGCAGTACCGACCTGAGCTGGCGGGAGGAACCCCTGCAGGATCGGATAACCCGCGCGCTGGTCAAAGGCATTGATCAATATATCGAGGAAGATGTGGAGGAGGCGCGGCTTGCGAGTGCCGCTCCCATTGAGGTAATTGAAGGCCCGCTGATGACCGGGATGAATGTGGTGGGAGACCTGTTCGGATCCGGGAAAATGTTTTTACCCCAGGTGGTAAAATCGGCCCGGGTCATGAAAAAAGCAGTGGCCTATCTCACCCCGTATATCGAAGCCGAGAAAGACAAGGGATCCCGCCAATCGGCAGGACGTATCCTGATGGCTACCGTCAAAGGAGATGTCCACGATATCGGTAAAAATATCGTAAGCGTGGTCCTGGCCTGCAACAATTATGAGATCATCGATTTGGGGGTGATGGTTCCCCCGGAGCGGATCCTTCAGGTTGCCCGGGAAGAGGAGGTCGATATTATTGGCCTTAGCGGACTCATAACCCCTTCCCTGGATGAGATGGTATACCTGGCCCGGGAAATGGAGCGGGAAAACTTCCGGGTGCCTCTGCTTATCGGTGGGGCAACTACCAGCCGGGCACATACCGCGGTAAAGATCGACCCGGCATACAGTGCAGCAGTGGTTCATGTCAATGATGCGAGTCGCGCGGTTACCGTGGTAGGAGATCTGCTGCAGAAAGAAAGAAGCCAGGATTACAAGGCAGGGATCAAGCTCGATTATGAGAGTTTCCGTGAAAAATTTCTATCCCGCGGTAAGGAGAAGCAGTACAACAGCCTGGAGGAAGCCAGAGCCAACGCCCTGAAGCTGGAGTTTACCCCAGACGGGATTACAATTCCCAGGACCTTGGGCGTCAATACCATTGAAGCGATGAACCTCCGAACGCTGGAACCCTATATCGACTGGACGCCTTTTTTCAGGACTTGGGATCTGCATGGCAGGTTTCCGGATATCCTCAAGGACAAGGTGGTGGGGCAGCAAGCCACCCAGTTGTATGAGGATGCCCGCAAATTACTCAAGAAGCTAATCCGGGAAGGACAATTGCAAGCCAAGGCAGTTTTTGGTTTGTTTCCTGCAGTACGCCAGGGAGCCGATGACATTGCCTTGCAAACCCCGGAAGGAGAAGACTTCGTATTCCGTACGCTTCGACAACAAGCTCATAAAAAGCAAGGGGTTCCACATCGCGCATTAGCCGACTATATCGCGCCACCGGAAGCTGGGGTGCAGGACTATGTTGGCTGTTTTTGCGTAACAGCGGGCCTCGGATGCGAAGCGTTAGCCCTGGCCTATGAGCAGGCCGGGGACGATTATAACAGCATTATGGTAAAGGCGCTGGCCGACCGCCTGGCAGAAGCTTTTGCGGAATACCTGCATCGTGAAGTACGGGTACGTCACTGGGGGTATGCTCCAAACGAGACCTTTGACAACGATGCCCTGATCCGGGAAGCCTATCGCGGGATCCGACCAGCCCCGGGTTATCCGGCATGTCCCGACCACCTGGAGAAGGAAACAATATGGGAATTACTGGAGGTTGAGAAGCGGATAGGTGTCCGCCTGACAGAGAGCCTGGCCATGTGGCCGGCCGCCAGTGTGAGCGGTTACTATTTTGCCCACGAAGAGGCCCGTTATTTTGGTTTGGGCAAGATCCTTCCTGATCAGGTAACCGACTTCGCCCAGCGTAAAGAAATTCCCCGGGAGGTGGCCGAAAAATGGCTGCGTCCAAATCTGGCAGAACAATGAAAGTAACAGAACATATCGCCAAGTCCGATGGCACCCTTTTTTCCTTTGAGGTTATTCCTCCTGTAAAGGGAAAGAACATTGAAGAACTCTACCGGAATATCGATCCGCTTATGGAGTTTGCACCCCCATTTATCGACGTTACCACGTCTCGGGAGGAATACGTCTACATCGATCGCGACGGACTCTACGACAAAAAGGTAACGCGCATGCGTCCGGGGACCCTGGGCATTTGCGCGGCGATCAAGCACAAGTACAATGTCGATACCGTACCCCATGTACTTTGCGGCGGTTTCACCCGAGAAGAGACGGAGTACCTCCTGGTCGATTGTCAATACCTGGGGATCGATAATGTTATGGCGCTACGTGGAGATGCCATGAAAGGACAATCCTATTTTGAACCCACCCAGGGTGGGCATACCTATGCCTCAGACCTGGTGGAGCAGATCGTAAAGCTCAACGATGGTTGCTACCTGCACGAAGTGGTGGAAACGGATGCCGCCTCTAAATTTTGTATCGGGGTTGCGGGTTATCCCGAGAAGCACCTCGAAGCCCCCTCCCTGAAAACCGATCTAAAATGGTTGAAGCACAAAGTAGACCTCGGGGCAGACTATATCGTGACCCAAATGTTTTTTGACAACCAGCGCTATTTTGATTTTGTGGCACAGGCCCGGGAAATGGGGATCACCGTTCCGATTATTCCAGGAATCAAGCCCATTGCGGTAAAACGCCACCTGCAATTACTCCCTCAGGTATTCCGTACGGATTTACCGGAAGCACTAATCGAGGCCGTAGTTGCCTGCAAGGATAACCAACAGGTCCGGGAAGTAGGTATCGAATGGTCTATTGCCCAGTCCCGGGAACTGAAGGAGGCCGGGGTACCCGTACTGCATTATTATTCCATGGGGAAATCGGATAATATAAAGGCGATTGCCGAGGCAGTTTTCTAACTTTGCCGCCATGATGCGCGGAATCTGGCTAGGGTTGCTTTGTTTGGTTCCGGGGTTTTTGCTGTCGCAGGAACTCCCGGGGAGTGATCCACAGGGTCGCGACAGTTTCCTCGATTTCACACCGTTTTATGGATCGGTAATATTACACAATACCGATATCAGCCATCTGATCACGAATCATCCGCGTGGATTTATCCTCGGCTGGAATACCCGGACTTATGGGGAGGAGGCCTGGCAATCCGATTTTGGATATCCGGACAAGGGGCTTTCCCTGGTCTATCAGGATATGGGCAACCCGGTGCTGGGGGAATTAATCAGCCTTTATGCGCATTATAATTTTTACTTCTTCCAACGTCAGTTTCAGTTGCGCATCGGACAGGGTATTGCGTATGCGACCAATCCGTATGATCGGGAAACCAATTTCCGAAACAATGCCTATGGCAGCAGACTTTTGAGTTCCACCTACCTCATGGCCCAATATGCCAAGGATCGTATATGGGGAAAACTGGGGATGCAGGCCGGGATTTCGCTGATCCACTATTCCAACGCCAATGTGAAGGCGCCCAATACCTCTACCAATACGTTCGCTTTCAGCCTTGGACTTCGCTACGATTTAGGTCAGGAGGAAAAGCCGGAGTACCAGGAGCAACCCTACAATCCCCTGCCCGATAAATATATGTTCAACCTGGTCTTTCGCACCGGGATTAACGAGAGCGATGTGATCGGATCGGGGCAGTTTCCCTTTTATATCGCCTCCGCCTATGGGGGAATGCGCATTGGGAGGAAAAGTACCCTGCAACTGGGTGCCGACTTTTTTGCCTCCAATTTCCTCAAAGAACTGATCCAGTTCCAGGCTACCTCCTTCCCCGAGCTCGATGTGGATCCCGACACGGATTTCAAACGGGTTGGCCTCTTCCTGGGTCATGAGCTGGCTATGGGGAAATTGGGGATTGTGACTCAATTCGGCTACTATGTATATTATCCTTTCGATTTCGAAGGGAGGACGTACAACCGGGTAGGGATCAAGAGGTATTTTGGCCAGAAGCTCTTTGCCGGGTTGAGCTTAAAGTCGCACGGGGCCAAGGCAGAAGCTGTTGAATTAGGAATTGGGATACGCTTATGAAACGAGTCTTGCATATCGTCCTCATCGCCAGCTTTGCGCTGCTGAATTCCTGTGAGGAGAACGCGCCGGATTGCTTTCAGGCTGCGGGAGATCGTATCAGCGAAAGCGTTGAAGTCCCTGCTTTTGATGCTATTACTGTTTTTGAAAACATTCAGCTGGTCGTTGCCCAGGGGCCAGAGCAACGCGTGGTTATTGAAACCGGAAAGAACCTCCGCCCTGAGGTAAGCGCCCGGGTCCAGGATGGGGTGTTGATCCTCAGGGACGAAAACAACTGCAACTTGTTTCGGGACTATGGGGAAACGGTTATCCGGGTAACCACTCCGGATCTACGGGAAATTCGCAGCAGTACGGGTTGGCCCATTACCAGTGCCGGCATCCTGGGTTTTAACAACCTCAGATTGATATCGGAAAGTTTTAATAACCCGGAAACCGTTACTACTGATGGTACTTTTGATCTGGAGCTCGATTGCCAAACCGTTCGCGTGGTGGTCAATGGGATTGCCAGTGTGAAATTACGGGGGGAAGCGGACCTCGCTGACCTTACCGTGGCAGCCGGGGATTCCCGGATCGATGCCCGGGACTTACAGGCCACCACGGTCCGCATTAATCACCGGGGCAGTAATGATATGCTGGTTAATCCAAGGCAGCGTATTGAAGGGATAATCCGGGGTTACGGGGACGTTAGAAGCTTTTTCCGACCCGAAGAAATTGCCGTAGAGGAACAGTTTCGGGGACGGTTATTATTTGAGGTGCCGTGAAGCGATTCTGGGAAAAATTTCTAAGGAGCGTCCTGGAGGTTTTCAAACCTGATGGGGTCAGCGATATTGAACATTCGAACGAAAGCACAAGCGAAGCCGGTCTTGATGCTTTGGCACAGAAACTTAACGATCTTGTAGCGTCCAAAAAGGTTCCGGGCATCGCTATCGGGAGTTCCGGCCCGAGGGGACCTATGCACCTGCATGCAGCGGGCTCGGCCAACCTTGAGCAGGGCAAATCGATCGATCCGAACCGGACACTATTTCGCATAGCCAGCGTTTCCAAACCCATTACAGCTACGGTGCTGGCCAGACTGGTGGAAGACGGACGAATTGCCTTGGATAGCCCCCTGGAACAGTATGTTCCCGAGTACCCGCATCCCGGAATTACCCTGGGGCAGTTGGCTGCCCATACTGCGGGATTGCGCACCTATCGCGGTAAAGAATTTGCACTGAATCGCCCCTACACCATGCTGGATTCCTTGGAAGTCTTTAAGGAAGATCCACTTTTGTTTCTCCCCGGGACCGGTTATCAATACAACAGTTTTGATTTTGTGCTCCTGGCCCTTGCCATGGAACGCGCCACCGGTATACCCTTTGAAACCCTGGCCCGCGAATTGGTATTTACCCCTTTGGGCATGACCCAAACGATTGCAGAAGATCCTGGCATGCCGGCCGAATCCCAGGCCCTACCTTACACCAAAAGATCCCGGGGATTTCGCCCTGCGGTTCCGGTCGACAATCGCTACAAACTCGCCGGGGGAGGATTTATTTCCACCGTACCCGACTTACTGAATTTTGGCCAGGCGCTGCTTCGCGGAAACCTGGTCAGCCAGGACATTCTAAATGAGTTTATCACCGCTGTGGAGATCGATGGGCAATCGACCTGGTATGGTCTGGGCTGGGAGGTAAGCCAGGATCCCGCAGGCCGGCCGTATTATGGACATACGGGAAACAGCGTGGGCGCCTACAGTATTTTTCGGGTGTATCCCGAGCAGGAACAGACCGTTGCGATACTCGTGAATTGTTCGGTTTCCGAATTACATCCACAACTCGAAACCCTGCTTGACGACTTACTTTTGAAAGCGTAACTTTGGGTAAAAGCCCAAAGATGAAAAAAGTTGTTCTACCCGCACTTTTCCTCCTGATTTCCGCCAGTGCAATCGGCCAGCAGAAAAACTTCCTGGATATGCCTTATCTGGAAACTTCCGCAAAAGTAGATACCCTGGTCGTGCCGGATCGCATCTATTTACAGATTGTATTGCAGGAGAGCGATACCAAGGGTCGTATATCCGTCGAAGAATTGGAGGAACGTATGGCCAATGCGCTGGAGCTTTTGGGAATCGACCTCAAAAAGCAACTGGCGGTCTCCGATATCTCCAGTGATTTTATGAAGTACTTCCTGAGGGGTAAGGAAGTGCTCAAGGACAAGTCGTATGAGCTCTTGCTCTACACTGCACGGGACGTTGGGCAGGTAGTGGGTGAACTGGAGAAGCTGGGCATCGCGAATGTGTCTCTTTCCCGAACCGAATACTCCGATGAAGAAGGTCTGGAACTGGCCCTTAAAAAGATGGCCGTTGAAAAAGCGCGTACCAAGGCAAAGATCATGGTAGAAACCCTGGATCAGCAGTTGGGTCGGGCCATTCATATCAGCGATGGTGGCTTCTATGTGAGGAGCCAGGCGCAACCGGAATACAGTATCCGAACCATGGCCGCCCAGGATACGGAAATGGCCTTTGCAGGAATCGATTCCGATTTTCAACGCATTCGTATGGAAGCTCAGGTTCAGGTGAAGTTTGCAATTGAGTAGGCCTTATGTGCTATGATATCAAAACAAGCCTCGAAGCCCAGTTAAAAAGGGCACTGCGCTCCGGCGATGAGCAGGCGGCGGAGGAAATTCGGGAAAAGCTACTTCCCTTCACCGATTTACCTATCCATCATGCCTCGGGCTTCAACCACCCCCGGTTATTGATCTTCACGGATGAGAGTCCGGAATTCCCGGATGTAGCGACCTGGGGTCTGGTACCCTTTTGGGTAAAGGATGTTGCCGGCCAGAAAAAACTCTGGAATCAGACCCTGAACGCCCGGGGGGAAACCATTTTTGAAAAACCCTCCTTCCGGACTGCGGCAAAGCAACACCGCTGCCTGATCTATATCGATGGCTTCTATGAACACCACCATCACCAGGGAAAAACCTACCCCTTTTACATCTACCGGAAAGATGGGGAGCCCATGATCCTTGCCGGCTTATACAGTGATTGGCGTAATCCGGAAACTGGGGAAAACCTGACGACCTTTACCATCGTGACCACGGTAGGAAACTCCCTGATGGCTCGTATTCACAACAACCCCAAACTCAAGGGTCCCCGAATGCCTTTGATTCTTCCCGATGCCTTAGCCGATAATTGGTTGAAACCCATAGGGGAACCCCTAGATCAAAAATCCCTCGAAAACCTGATTCAGCCCTATCCGGTTGCCGAGTTGGATTCCTACCCGGTAGGCCGTTTGCGGGGGAAGGAGTACGCTGGAAACGTTCCTGAAATCAACGAACCCGTAGACTACCCGGAATTGGCAAACATTTAGGGATTTCCCGAAACCCATGGGGGTGCCGCCCTCCGTAAATAAATAGCGTCCGTTGTTAACTATTAATTTTTAAAACACTATTTCCATGAAATCCAATTATCTGATTCCTGCCCTCGTCCTCGCTGCGGGCCTTTGTATTGCTGGTTTTTTCGTAGGGCAAACTTTTTTGAAAGGCAAGCAATTCGATCGATTTGTTACTGTAAAGGGCCTGTCCGAACGGGAGGTCCCTGCCGATCTTGCGGTCTGGCCTATTAACATCACCCTCACCGGCAATGACTTGCAAGAAGTAAAACGGGAATTGGAAAAGCAGAACGAAACCGTCTATCAATTCTTTATGGACCAGGGATTTTCTGCAGAGGAAATAAGCAGGGGAATGGTGAATATTACCGATGCAAGGGCCAACATCTACAATACCAATGCGCAGTACAGCGCCTTCCGCTACTTGGCCAAATCTGACCTTACCGTTCGCACCTCCGATATCCCCAAATTGCAGCGATCCCTGACCCAGTCACTGGACTTACTCGACAAGGGAATCCTCTTTGGGTCAAAGAATGAATGGCAACCTGTGGAGTACTCCTTCACCGGGTTGAATGAGCTCAAACCGGAAATGATCGAAGAAGCCACGGTAAACGCCAGGGCGGTAGCCGATAAATTCGCCCGGGATTCCAACTCTGAAGTAGGGGATATCCGCGTGGCCCGGCAAGGGTTGTTTTCCATCAGCAACCTCGATGCGAATACGCCCCATATCAAAACGGTTCGCGTGGTTTCCACCATCGATTTTCAGCTGGTGGATTGACGATTTTTGTGGGATAGACTTTTCGGAACTACCTCGGGGCTAGTCGGCCGTTGAGGTGCTTGTTGTGAGCTCGGTGAACAAGGCTTCCAGGTTACGCGTCTTGTGGTTGAGCTGCAGGGTTTTCAGCGAATTATCGTGGGCAAAATCGAAGACTGCTGGCCGCATATCCTCCTGGGTGTCAAAGGTAAGCTCATAGACAAAGCCCCCGGTATTTTTGACCTGGCTTACGGATTTTAGCTTGTTGAGGAGTACCTCTTCGACCCGGTAATCAAATTCTACTTCGATGACCTGTTGCTGGTTCTTGCGCAGGTCTTTCATACGTGCATCCGCAACCAGTTTCCCCTTATCGATGATCAGGACGCGATCGCAAACGGCTTCGACCTCTTTCATAATATGGGTAGAGAGCAGGATCGTTTTCTCACTGCTGATCTCCCGGATAAGTTTGCGAATCTCAACGAGTTGGTTGGGATCCAGACCCGTGGTGGGTTCGTCCAGGATCAATACCTGAGGATCGTGCACCAATGCGGCTGCAAGACCAACCCGTTGCCGGTACCCCTTGGAGAGTTGTCCTATTTTTTTATGCGCTTCCGGGCCCAAGCCCGTTTGGGCAACTACGGCCTCCACCCGGTCACGCCCCACACCGTGAAGGCTGGCACAAAACCCCAGATATTCACGTACATACAGCTCCAGATATAGCGGATTGTGTTCCGGAAGGTAGCCCAGGATGGCGCGGACTTTAGCCGGGGCCTCTTCCAGGCCGAACCCCCCAACACTTGCGGAGCCGGCGTCCGGGGTGTAGTAGGAGGTCAGGATTTTCATCAGGGTGGATTTACCGGCCCCGTTGGGCCCCAGAAAACCAACCACTTCTCCTTTGGTTATATCAAAACTGACGGAGTCCAGGGCGCGTTGCGCTCCAAAGTTTTTGGTGATTCCGGAAACCGAGATGGACATGGCAAAATTTTAGGTAAAAATAGGGATTTACAGCATTTCATGGCCAACTCCATTCCAGGATCTCATCTTTCCGATCGCTGAGGATTTTACACCAAAGCGGCCAAATCGCTTTATGAAATGCAACACAAACAGGCATTTATATTTTTTTCTCAAAAAAAATAGACGTCCTCCGGCTTTTAAAAATTATTGGCTACATTAGCCCCAAACTTAAAGAAAATGACACGTACGTATTTCTGGAACGGATTTTATTTCTACTTCTTTTTTGGGAGAGGTACGGGACCGTTTTAGATATACTACAACGATATAACAAGGTCCCGTTTTTGAAACGGGACTTTTTTTTTGTCGGGGCCGGGAATCGAATTCCTGGTAAAAGACGAAAGTGCAAATAAGGTGGAAACACAAAAAATAGCCATACAGGGAATTCCGGGGTCCAATCACCACATGGTTGCGGAGGCTTTTTACGGAAAGGAAGTTGCCCTTCATCCCTGCCTCTCCTTTCACGAACTGGTCGATAGCCTGCTCGAGGGGGAAGCCGGTCAGGGGATCATGGCTATTGAGAATTCCATTGCGGGCTCAATTATTCCGAATTATGCGCTGATTCACGACAACAGTCTGCATATCATCGGGGAGTACTACCTCAATGTCCACCACCACCTGATGGCCCTACCCGGGCAGCAACTCGAGGCCATACGGGAAGTACACAGCCACCCCATGGCCCTGTTGCAGTGTCGGGAATACCTTAAAAAACAAAAGGGGCTCAAAATGGTGGAAGATGTGGATACGGCTGAAACCGCTCGCAGGATACAACAACAAAATTTGCAGGGGATCGCTGCGATTGCCCCAGTACGGGCCGCTGAACTCTACGGGTTAGAGATCCTATCCTCAGAGATTCAGACCATCAAAAACAATGCAACTCGCTTTGTAATTCTCAAACGGGAAAACAAGGTGTTGCCGCAGGAGGAAATCGACAAGGCTTCCATCCGGTTTTTAACCGATCACAAGCGGGGGAGCCTGGCGACCGTCCTCAATGTTATGAGCGATTGCAACCTGAACCTGACCAAGATCCAGTCGTTACCCGTAATCGAGACGCCCTGGAAATATGCATTTTTTGTGGACATCACCTTTGAGGAGTATGCCCATTTTGCCAAAGCCAAGTCGCTGCTGGAAATAATGAGCGAGGATTTTCAAGTCCTCGGGGAATATAAAAACGCGAGAAAATGATAGCGGAAGCCAAACGTCTCGATACCGTTAAGGAATACTATTTCTCCCGCAAACTCAAAGAAGTTCGGGAGCGTGTTGCCAATGGGAGGCCCGTAATAAACCTGGGTATTGGGAGTCCTGACCTGGCACCCCCTAAAGGGGTTACCGATGCCCTGAAGGATGGGCTGGAGCATCCCGGAGCCCATCAATACCAGAGCTATCAGGGCTTACCTGAACTGCGCCAGAGCATCACCGAATTTTACGCCTCGCATTACGGGACCAAGTTAGATCCGGGTACTGAAGTCCTGCCGCTTATGGGGTCCAAGGAAGGAATCATGCACATAAGTATGGCCTTTTTGAACCCGGGGGATGAAGCCCTGATTCCGGATCCCGGCTACCCGACGTACAGTTCGGTTACCGCCCTCAGCGGTGGGGTTCCGCGTAAGTACATCCTCTCCGCAGAAATGGATTGGTTCCCGGATCTGGAAGCGCTCGGGAAGGAAGATCTCAGCAAGGTGAAATTGATGTGGGTTAGTTATCCGCACATGCCTACCGGGGCAAGCGCCAACCGCGAAAAGTTTACGCGCCTCATCGCATTTGCCCGGGAGCACAACATATTGTTGATCAACGATAACCCATATAGTTTTATCCTGGGAGGAGAACCCCTGAGCATTTTATCCGTGCCTGGCGCGGCCGGGGTAGCCCTGGAGCTGAACTCCCTGAGCAAAACCTTTAACATGGCCGGATGGCGCGTGGGAATGCTTGTGGGGGAAGGTCACTTACTGAAAAGTGTGCTCAAGGTTAAGAGCAATATGGATTCCGGTATGTTTTACGGGGTCCAGCAAGGGGCTATTGCCGCCTTGCGCTGCGATGCCTCCTGGTATGAATCACAAGACGAAATTTATCGACTGCGACGCCGTGCTGTTCAGGAATTGGCAACAGCTCTGGGGTGTACCTATGAGGCAGATACTACAGGCCTGTTCGTTTGGGCACGATTGCCCGAAGGGAGCCCGGATTCTGAAACCAGTATCGATTTACTGCTGGAGCAATACGATATGTTTGTGGCTCCGGGAACCATTTTCGGCCATCAGGGCGAAGGGTATATCCGGTTTTCACTCTGCGTACCCGAGGAAAAAATCCGGGAGGCACTCCGACGAGTTGGTTCGGACCTGCCGTTCTCAAAAAGCATTGAAAAAGCATGAAGATAGTTGTCATTGGCATTGGGTTGATCGGGGGTTCTCTGGTTCGTGATTTGCGCGGATTACCGGAGAGACCATCCGTTCTGGGTATGGATAAGAACCCGGATCACCTGGACCAGGCCCTTAGCCTGGGCCTGATCGATGCCCCGGCCGAGCCGGCTGATTTGGCCACTGCCGACCTGGTAATTGTCAGTATTCCAGTAGATCACGTGGTACGCGAATTACCCGGTTTACTTGCGAAAGTTGGGGAAGAGACCCTGGTCATCGACGCGGGATCTACGAAGGCACCGATATGCCAGGCGGTAAGCGGGCATGAAAAGCGCCGCAATTTCCTGGCCTGCCACCCGATTGCAGGAACCGAGTTCACCGGTCCTGATGCAGCGATCAGCGGGTTGTTTCAGGGGAAGGTCAATATAATTTGCGAGGTGGAACAAACGGCTTTTCGCATTCAGGAGCGCGCCCTGGAACTCTTTCGGCACCTGGGGATGCGCATCCGTTATATGAGCCCGGAGGCCCACGATAGGCACATCGCCTATGTAAGCCATCTCTCGCATATTTCCTCCTTTATGTTGGGGAAAACAGTGATCGAAAAAGAACAGAACGAACGGGACATCTTTGATATGGCAGGCAGTGGTTTTGAAAGTACCGTACGCCTGGCAAAAAGTTCCCCGGCCATGTGGACCCCGATTTTTGAGCAAAACCGGGAAAACGTCCTGGAAACGCTCGATGAGTACATCGCGAACTTACAGGAATTTAGTGATCAGTTGCGTGAAAACCGCTATGAGGATCTCTACCGTCAAATGGATAATACCAACCGTATAAAAGATATTTTAAAAGGAATACCACAGCAGAAACAGGAATAAATACTATGGAAAATTCAAAAGAACTCCGCCGTTGGCTGGATGATATGAACCTACCGCACCCCCTGGTTATCGCCGGGCCCTGCAGCGCAGAAACCGAAGAGCAGGTGTTGAAGATTGCACACCAGCTCAAAGATACCGATGTAAATTACTATCGGGCCGGGATCTGGAAGCCACGTACCCGCCCGGGCAATTTTGAAGGGGTTGGTGCCATCGGACTGAAATGGCTGCAGAAGGTCAAGGAGGAAACAGGACTTAAAACCGCGACCGAGGTCGCCAACAAAGCCCATGTAGACCTGGCCCTGGAGCACGATGTAGACTTGCTTTGGATCGGAGCCCGATCTACCGTTAGCCCTTTTATCGTTCAGGAAATCGCCGATGCCCTGCAGGGAACGGATAAAATTGTACTGATCAAGAACCCGGTCAATCCCGATCTTTCGCTATGGCTTGGGGCCGTGGAGCGTCTGTATAAAGCAGATATCCCTAACCTGGGGGTAATCCACCGCGGATTTTCCACCTATCAGAAGACCAAGTACCGGAATATTCCGGAATGGCAGCTGGCCATTGAATTGCAGACACGTTTTCCAGACCTGCCGTTGATCAACGATCCCTCGCATATCAGTGGTCGTCGCGACCTCATTTTCGACGTAAGCCAGACCGCTCTTGACCTGAATTTTGACGGACTCATGATCGAAACCCACTGGGATCCCGATAATGCCTGGAGCGATGCCGCTCAACAGGTAACCCCGGACCGTCTGGTTCAGATCATGGACGACCTGCGGATTCGAAAGGAGACCGATCAGGAGGCCGAATACAACAGCGCCATCAGCAACCTACGGGCCCAGATCGACGTTCTGGACAACCAACTGATCGATTTACTGGGCAAAAGAATGAAGGTATCCGATGCCATCGGGGAATTAAAGAAGTCCCGTAACGTGGCGGTGCTTCAGACTGGTCGGTGGAATGCCATACTGGGAAGTATGATCCTGGAAGGGGAGGCCCATGGCCTGAGCGAGGAATTTGTCCTCAGGATGTTCAAAGCTATCCACCAGGAGTCTATCAACCACCAGGAGAAAATTATCAACGCCCAGGTGTAACAATAGGAGTTGTGGGTAGTCTTTAAGGAGATCGAAAATGAAAAATGTAATAAATCCAACATCATGAGAATACTACAAACCTTCATCGTCCTCCTCCTGGCTACCACTACCGGCTTTGCACAACGCACCATAGACCGTGAGGTTGGCGAATTTCACGAAATCAAGGTTTTTGACCTGATCGAAGTAAACCTGATCCAGTCCGATGAAAACCGGATCCTGATCAAAGGCGAAAATGTCTATGATATCAAGTTTACCAACGCAGATGGGGTCCTGAAATTGCGTATGGAACTGGAGAAGAAGTTCACCGGGGAAGATACCTTTATCGAAGTCTATTATACCGATCTGGATGTCATCGATGCCAATGAAGGTGCGCGGATTGTTTCTAATTCCACCATAAGCCAGGAGCGTATCGAGCTTCGGGCGCAGGAAGGCGCGGAGATCCGTGTGGGCCTTGAAGTGGAAGATGCCGATATTCGTGCGGTAACGGGTGGAATCGTAAAGGCTTCCGGCATGGCCAACAACCAGGTAATACGGATCAATACAGGTGGCATCTTTGAAGGCCGGGAACTGCATACTGAATACAGCAACATCCGGATTTCTGCCGGGGGAGAGGCGGAATTATTCGCGGCCCAGGCGGTCGATATTGAAATTCGCGCCGGAGGGGATGTCTATGTTTACGGCAATCCAGAAGAAGTGCGGAAAGATCAGATTTTTGGGGGTCGTATCTATATTAGGGACTAAGCTGTTTTACCCCAAAAAAAGAAACCCGGAGCGGCAAGGCTCCGGGTTTTTTGTTTCGCAGTGCTTGTTTTGCGCTACCGCGATTGTTATTTTCTGAAGATGTAGCGGGTAATGAAGATTCCCTGTCCATCTCCTTTACCGCCTTCACTTTCAACAGCGCTGGTCACAAATACAAGTTCCCAGCCTTCAGAGATCATAGTATTAATCATAGAAGAGATCAGGGCATCGTTGGCGGCGATATTCTGAAAGCGGATTCCACCAATATTATAGAAGTTCAGAAGTTTAGTTTCTTCAAAATTCTTTACTCGGATTTCACTTCTATCAGATTTATTCCGGGTTTTATCATCTTCAGTCTGGACAGATGTGAATTCTTTATAGTCTTTATCCTCCAGGGCATTGACAATTCGCGAACGCCCCAAACCATTGGGTACGATAGATTCCACACTAGTTATGACTTTGTAGGTTTGCGCGCTCAGGTCAGCGACCGATAGTGTTAAGATCAGGGCAAGTACAAGTAAACTTCTCATAATTTCTGGGTTTGATAATGTTGGTTATTTTACGACTACAACGTTAACCATTAATTGTTATTTTGCGAAGCCGCAACGTATCAAATGCAGGGAATAGTTTATAAATCGACAGGAAGCTGGTATCAGGTGAAAGCCGAAGATGGCCAATTCTACGATTGCAGGATTAAAGGGCGTTTCCGAATAGAAGGTATTAAAAGCACCAATCCGATAGCTGTTGGCGACCAGGTGCGCTTCCGCTTGGAAACCCTGGGCGATGAAACCGTTGGCCATATTGATGAAATCCTGGAACGGCAGAATTATATTATCCGTAAATCAGTTAAACTCTCTGCCCAGACGCATATTATCGCGGCTAATATTGACCGGGTATTTTTACTGATAACCCTGGATAATCCCAAGACTTACACGATTTTTATCGATCGTTTTCTGGCCACTGCCGAGGCTTATGAAATTCCCTGTACCCTGCTATTTAATAAAACCGATGTCGCCAGCGAGGAAGACAAGGACGAAATTGCCTATCTGATGGGACTCTACCGGGAAATCGGCTATGACTGCCTTGCGATTTCGGCTAAATCCGGGAAGCACGTAGACCGGGTCAAAGCCATGATGGTAGATCAGACATCCATGTTTGCCGGGCACTCCGGTGTAGGGAAGTCTACCCTGATCAATCGCCTGGCCCCGGAGTTGGATTTGAAAACCTCTGAAATATCCGAAACACATCGCCAGGGACAGCACACCACCACCTTCGCCCAGATGTATGATTTGAGCTTCGGGGGACGCATTATCGATACCCCGGGAATTAAAGGTTTCGGGCTAGTGGATATGGAGGTGGAGGAAATCGGAGATTACTTTCCGGAAATCTTCGCCCTCAAGGGGGAGTGCAAGTTTAACAATTGCCTTCACCTGGACGAGCCCAAGTGCGCCGTCAAGGAAGCCTTGGAATCCGGGGAATTGGCTATGAGCCGGTATCGGTCCTATGTGCAGATTATAACTGAAGAAGACGATACCTATCGCCAGGATCCCTTCCAGGAGACCTGATTAATCTGGAAGTACAGGAAAGGCAAACAAATGAGAGCACTAATTCAGCGGGTAAGCCAGGCCAGTGTGGTCATTGAGGGAACAACGGTAAGCGCCATAGGTCCCGGATTACTCGTATTGTTGGGTGTTGCTGAAGGGGACACTGCAGCGGACCGGGAGTGGCTGGCCCGTAAAGTGGCTAACCTAAGAATTTTCAATGATCCGGATGGGGTTATGAATCATTCGCTGCTCGATACCGGAGGGGACCTCATTGTGGTAAGCCAGTTTACCCTCCTGGCCGCAACGAAGAAAGGCAACCGTCCTTCCTATATCAAAGCTGCCGGTCCCGAGGAAGCCATACCCCAATACGAAGCCTTTGTTTCCGATATGGAAGCCCTGATCGGGAAACCAGTCGGCACCGGAGCCTTTGGTGCCGACATGAAAGTAAGTCTTACCAACGATGGGCCGGTGACCATTTGGATCGACAGCCGAAACCGCGAATAGCACTTTACGGACAATTCTTTGATTTGATCGATAATCGCTCGGAGATTGTAAGAAAAATAGCATATTTACGTTAGTATTTCAGGCCGCCAGGCCGTCTAACCGAATGTTTTTGCAGCCTAACCCAACCCAAATTTTGACCCCCCGATTATTATTCCTTTTACTGCTCCTGCCCTGGGCAGGTTTCAGCCAGGGAAACCTGTATCAGGCCAGCCAGTTACCCGATAGCCTGGTTTCCGGAGCCGACGCGGTGATTCTCAAAGAGCGGCATCAAATGAAAATCCTCAGCCCTGATCGGGCAGAAGGCTCCTTCTTTAAAGCCGTTACAGTTTTTAATGAACAGGGGGAATACGATGTGGAGCGGGTTGCCTTCTACGACGACTCGAGATCCCTCAGCAACCTACAGGCCGAGATTTACGATGGAAACGGATCCCTTATCGAAAAAATTAAATCCCGGGATTTCATCGATCAGGCTGCCGTGGACGGCTTCAGTGTTATTACCGATACCCGGCTTAAGTATTTTAGCTACACTGCTCCGAGATATCCTTATACGGTGGTGTTTAGCTATGAGTTCAATACCAGCAATACCGCATTCATACCAGCCTGGTCACCTTTATCGGGCTACGGGGTCGGTTTGGTAAACAGCAGCTTTGAACTTGAAATCGACGGGCAGATTCCCTTCCGGATCAAGGAGAAAAATTTTGAAGGCTTTGCCATCGAAAATAACAGTTCAGGACGGCTATTGCAGTATCGGCTGAAAAATATCCCTCCCTTTGAAGCAGAGGAGATGAGCCCTGTATATCGGGCCTTTGCGCCTCAACTCCTGGTATCCCTCAATGAATTTCATCTGGAGGGTGTGGATGGTTCGGCAACAGACTGGACTTCAATGGGACGCTGGCAGTATCACAACCTGATTGAAAACCGCGATCAGCTTCCCCCGGAAACCGTGGCTGAAGTGAGTCAAATGCTGGAAGGGATCACCGACCCGAGGGAGAAGGTTAAGCGCATCTACCAGTATGTACAGGACAACACCCGCTACATCAGCGTTCAGTTGGGTATCGGAGGTTGGATGCCCATAAGTGCAGCAGATGTCGATAAAGATAAATTCGGCGATTGTAAAGGACTTACGAACTATACCAAGGCACTGCTGAATTCCCAGGGCATTCCCTCGAATTACTGCGTGGTATGGGCCGGTGCGGAAAAGCGCGATATGGAAGCCGACTTTGCCTCCATGCAGGGAAATCATGTGATTCTCAATGTACCCCTGGAGCAGGATGAGATATGGCTGGAGTGTACCAGCCAAACCATGCCCTTTAATTTCCTGGGGGATTTTACGGACGACCGCAAGGTGTTGGTCCTCGATCCCAAGGGTGGATACCTCAAACATACTCCGGCCTACAACGGAGCCGAGAATCTACGCCTTGTTAAGGCCAAACTTGCCCTGGCTACTGATGGTTCCCTAAAAGGGGAGGTAGGAATCCTGAGCGAAGGCGTGGAATACGATCAACGTCTGTCGATGCGGGACTTTTCGGAAGAACGGCGGGACACTTATTACAAAAATTACTGGGATTACCTCAATGGCATCAAGATTTCCGAGGTCGCCTGGTACAACCAAAAGGATTCTGTTCGTTTTGGGGAAAAGATGGAGGTGGCTGTGCTGGATTATTTGTCCCAGGCGGGTAATGACCTTTTCTTTAAACCCAATACCGTAGACCGGCACCTAAGTGTGCCCAATCGGTACCGAAATCGTCAATTGCCTTTTGAAGTGCCCCGCGGGTATTTGCACAAGGCCGAATTCGTTATAGAACTCCCGGAGGGTTACGTACTTCCGGAAATCCCGGAACCCGTTACTATTGACAGCGATTTCGGGAAATATCAAATGGAGATCATCCGAATCTCAGAACGAGAAATTGGTTACCAGCGCAGTCTGGAACTCGCTCCGGGGCAGTATGCCAAAAACAGGTATTCCGATTATCGAAACTTCCGTAGGGAAGTGGCTCGGGCCGAAAACATCAACCTTTTATTACAACCCAAATGAAAAAACCGATTAAGAAAGCAATCTCCGTATTAATGCTGGCAGCTGTGTTGCCGCTTACTGCCCAAGAAATAAAATTTGGGAAGGTAGATAAGGCAGAATTAGAAGCCACGGCCAGTGAAATTGCCCCGAACGCTTCGGCGGAATTTCTGTATCGCTCCCGGAATTCCTATATAAATTATTATCAGGGAAGCGGGCTGAGTCTGATCACCCAGATCCACGAACGCATTAAAATTTATGACAAGGCTGGGTTGGAATACGCTACGCGGACCATTCGCCTCTACAAATCGGGGAGCACCAAGGAAATGCTCGGGAATGTAAAGGGATTTGCCTTTAATCTGGGGGCTAAAGGTGTTGAAAAGACCAAGCTCGAAAAGGATCAGATCTTTGAAACGGATTACAACGATTACCTGGATGAGGTCAAGATCAGCTTCCCCGACGTAAAGGAAGGAACGGTAATAGACCTTACCTACAAGATTACTTCTCCGTTCTTTTCCAGCATTGATGAGTTTGTATTTCAACAGGACATCCCGACCCGGCAATTGCATTCCAGCCTGAGGATCATTGAGTATTTCAAGTATCGGATCCGCACCAAGGGCACGGGCTATTATCCCCCCAAGACAGAAACGACTTTCAACAATACCCTGGGGTTGGATGAAACCAAGATCATCTACGACCTGACCAATATTCAGCCCTTGAAAAAGGAGCCCTTTGTCACGAATATGGATAACTATCGCGATGCGGTCAAAGTCGAAATTGTTTCCCTGGAAATTCCTGGCAGGGAGTACGAGAGCTTTGCCAAATCCTGGGAAGATGTAACCGATGCCATTTATAAAAGCAGCTCTTTTGGGAGCGAGCTCGACAAGAAAAATTATTTTGAAGACGAGCTGGACGCCGAGTTGGCGGGAGCTGAATCGGCCATGCAGCGCGCGGAACGTATCCTTGCCTTCGTTAAAAAGAAGGTGCGTTGGAATGAATCCCGGGGATATGGAGCCAGTGAGGGGGTAAAGCAAGCGTACAAGGATGGCGAGGGAAATGTCGGGGATATCAACCTGATGATGATTGCAATGCTGCGCCACGCCGGAATTCCTACCCAACCGGTATTATTGAGTACCCGGGATAATGGGATTCCCCTGTTTCCCACCTTGCAAGGTTTTAATTATGTAATCGCTGCTGCCGAGATCGGCGGGCAGACCTATTTGCTGGATGCCAGTGACAAGTATTCCGGAGTAGGTGTATTGCCTGTTCGGGCTTTGAATTGGCTGGGGCATAAGTTTACGGAGAAAAGCGCTACCGAAATCATTGGCTTAAACCCCACAGAAAAGGCTGTGGAGATGATTATGATGAACGTGAGTATGTCGGAGGATGGCGTCCTGGAAGGTCAGGTAAAACGAAGACTTACCAATCATTACGCCATGATTGAGCGCTCGGACTATCACGAAGGTACTGAGGAGGATTTCCTCACCGAGATGGAAGCAGCATACGGGGATATTGAAATATCGGACTTCACGCTGGGTGGCGCCGCGGAAACCGAAAAACCACTGGAGGAAAGTTTTACAGTCTATGCCGAGGATGTAAGCCAGGTCGTTGGCGATAAAATCCTGTTCAGCCCTTTATTTTTTCTGGCCCAGGATGAGAATCCCCTGAAATCCGATAAGCGGGAGTATCCCATGGATTTTGGATTTCCATGGCAGGACAGCTTTATTGTCAATGTCCAGATTCCTGAAGGCTATCAGGTGGCACAACTCCCCGAATCTGTGAGTATGGGACTTCCCAACAATATGGGAAGTTTCAAATTTGTCGCCAGGCAACGCGGGGCGGCAGTAAGTCTGAATGTCTCTATTAGCCTGGATCAGGCCAGTATTCCAGCAGAGCAATACGGGATTATGAAAGAATTCTTCCGTCAGATTGTGGAAAAAGAGTCGGAACAAGTAGTTTTGACAAAAACCACAGCCAATGGATCTCAAGGGAGCACAACAGGCGGTAGATGATTGGATAAAAGCCCATGGCGTCCGATACTTTAACGAGCTGACCAATATGGCGCAGCTTACCGAGGAGGTCGGGGAGGTAGCGCGGATAATCGCACGCCGTTATGGCGAACAAAGCGAAAAGGAATCGGACAAGGATAAAGACCTGGGAGAGGAACTCGCCGATGTCGTGTTTGTCGTGCTTTGCCTGGCCAATCAGACCGGTATTGACCTGGAAGCTGCTTTTGACCGGAAACTGGAGTTAAAAACCCGCCGCGACAAGGATCGGCACCAACAAAACAAGAAGCTCAAATAGATTATATTTGGGCTTTTTCCTTTTAAGCATCTTCCTGTGAATCTCAAGCTTTCAGGCCCTTCAAATAAAAGGCTCAACGCGGAATTGACCGTTACCGGATCCAAGAGTGAAACCAACCGTCTTTTGCTGCTGCAAGCCTTGTTTCCCGAGTTGGAAATCGACAATATTTCGAATTCCGACGACGCCCAGGTAATGCAGCAGGGTTTAGCTTCAGATGGGGCACTCGTAGATATCCACCATGCGGGTACGGCCATGCGTTTTTTAACGGCCTATTTTGCCAGTCGGGCAGGAAGGGAAGTGGTGCTGACCGGCTCAGAGCGCATGCGACAGCGGCCGCTTGAAATTCTTGTGGATGCCTTAAAGGATCTCGGTGCAGAAATCACCTATGAAGGCAAGAAAGGTTGCCCTCCCTTACGCATTAAGGGACAGCACCTTAAAGGCCCGCGGGTTACCATGCCCGCGTCGGTCAGCAGCCAGTATATCTCGGCACTGATCTTGATTGGCCCCAGCCTCCCGGAAGGTCTGGAATTGACCCTGGAGGGGAACATCACTTCCATGCCCTATATCCATATGACCCTGGGCCTGCTCAAGCGCCTGGGCATACAGAATTCTTTTACAGGGAACCAAATTTCGATTGCTCCGGCGCAAAGCATAAGCGGCGAGCGGCAAATCACCGTAGAATCGGACTGGAGCTCGGCATCTTACTATTACAGTATTGTGGCCCTGAGCGAACCGGGCACCCGTATTACACTGCGTTTCTATAGGGAGGATTCCCTGCAGGGCGACAGCGCCCTTGTAGACCTTTTTAAACCCCTAGGGGTGCATACCTCCTTCGAAGCCGATCGGATTACCCTAAGCAAAGGAGATGAACCGCTTCCACCTAAAATAAAACACAACCTGATTCAGACCCCCGATTTGGCCCAGACGCTGGTCGCCTGTTGTTTTGGTCTGGGGATCGGATGTGACCTCACCGGGTTGCACACCCTGAAAATCAAGGAGACCGATCGCCTTCAGGCGCTGTATAATGAGATTACCAAATTAGGAGGAAGCATTCGGGTTACCGATCGCTCCCTCTATCTGAAACCCGAACATCAGATGCTTTCCGATAAGCGTATTGCTACCTATAACGATCACCGGATGGCTATGGCCTTTGCTCCGCTAGCCATGGTAGCCCCCCTGAGTTTCGAAGATGCCGGGGTAGTGTCCAAATCCTATCCGGACTTCTGGAAGGACCTGGAGGTCCTGGGTTTCACAAGCGAGGAGGTTTCCGAATAACTTAAACTCCATTTTCCAATAGCCGAGCGTTCAGTTTCTAATAAGCCGAGCGAGCACTTTACTGCAATTAACTTGCACTTTACTTGACATCCCCTGTTCGCAGATCGTATATTTGCTGCCGCCGAACTGAAAACGCCCAGCACTTTATATGAAACTATCGCATTTTAACTTCGAATTACCTAAAGAACTTCTCGCCGAATATCCCGCCGAAAACCGGGACGAATCCAAACTCATGGTCATCCACCGGGATACCGGTAAAATTGAGCACAAGATGTTCAAGGATATGATCGATTATTTTGACGAGGGGGATGTAATGGTGCTCAACAATACCAAGGTTTTTCCAGCCCGTTTGTTCGGAAACAAGGAAAAAACCGGGGCACGCATCGAAGTATTCCTGCTGCGTGAACTCAATGAAGAACAACGTCTCTGGGACGTTTTAGTAGATCCAGCCCGGAAAATCCGGATTGGAAATAAATTGTATTTCGGAGAGGATGAAACCCTCGTTGCCGAAGTCATTGATAATACCACTTCCCGAGGGCGAACCCTTCGCTTCCTCTACGATGGATCGTATACCGATTTCCGCCGCAAGCTGCGGGAACTCGGACAAACCCCGCTACCCAAGTACATCAAGCGGGAGCCGGAACCAGAGGACGAAAGCCGCTACCAGACCATTTACGCCAAGCACGAAGGTGCCGTAGCTGCACCAACTGCCGGACTCCACTTTTCCAAGCACCTGCTCAAGCGCCTTGAAATCAAGGGAATAGATTTTGCAGAACTTACCCTGCACGTGGGGCTTGGGACCTTCAGCCCTGTTGAGGTGGAGGACCTGAGCAAGCACAAGATGGACAGCGAGGAGCTGATCATCGATGAGCGGGCTACGGAAATCGTGAACCGGGCCAAAAAGAACAAGCGTAAGGTCTGTGCTATCGGAACAACCGTAATGCGCGGCCTGGAAAGCGCTGTGTCCTCTGAGCACACGCTGAATACTCATGAAGGATGGACCAATAAATTCATTTTCCCTCCGTACGATTTCAGCATTGCGACCAGCATGGTGACCAACTTCCACCTGCCTAAGTCTACCCTGTTAATGATGGTTAGTGCCTTTATGGGCCACGACCTGATGAAGCGCGCCTACAAGGAGGCTATCCTGGAACAGTATCGCTTCTACTCCTACGGAGACGCGATGCTAATTCTCTAAGCCATGAGCCAGCCCGTCAAAAAGGATATACGTGCCTTGAGCCGGGAGGAACTCCGTACATTTTTTAAAGAGCAGGGCCGCCCGGCTTTCCGTGGCGACCAGGTTTACCAGTGGCTGTGGACCAAGGGTAAAGGCGGATTTGAGGACATGACCAACCTTCCCCTTGAATTGCGGGAAGAGCTCTCCAGGGAATTTGCCATTCACAAGGTTGCCGTGGACCAGATGCAGCGCAGTGCGGATGGAACCATAAAAAACGCCGTGCAACTCCACGATGGTTTGCTGGTGGAGTCTGTACTGATTCCCACTGAAAACCGAACAACCGCCTGCGTCTCCAGCCAGGTGGGTTGCAGCCTGGATTGCCGGTTCTGTGCAACAGCCAGCCTGAAGCGAATGCGCAACCTGAATCCCGATGAGATTTACGACCAGGTTTTTGTAATTGACCAGCAAAGCCGCCATTACTTTGGACGACCGCTCTCCAATATCGTATTTATGGGGATGGGGGAGCCGCTTATGAATTACAACAATGTCATGAAGGCCATTGAGCGCATCACGGCGGAAGATGGTCTGAATATGGCTCCGCGCCGCATAACGGTGTCTACTTCCGGGGTGCCCAAAATCATGAAAAAAATGGCCGATGAGCAGCCCCGCTTTGGATTGGCTGTGTCGCTACATGCCGCAAGGGATGCCGTGAGGACGGATATCATGCCATTCAATGCCCGGATGGGACTCGATCAATTAAAAGAGGCGGTCGCTTACTGGTATGAGAAAACCAAAAGCCGGGTCACCTATGAATACATTGTCTGGAAAGGGATTAACGATACCCCGGAAGATGTGCAGGCTTTACTGGATTTTTGCCGGGCTGCCCCCTGTAAGGTGAACCTTATTGAATACAATCCTATTGACGGAGGGGCCTTCCAACAGGCTTCTGAAAAAGCGCTACAAATGTACATTACGGCCCTGGAGGATGTGGGAATTACGGTGACCGTCAGACGCTCCCGGGGTAAGGATATCGATGCGGCCTGCGGACAGTTGGCAAATAAGTCGGTACCCAAGGATTCCTGATCTGCTTTCGGTGGGAATTTGAAATCCGTTCCCTAAGGGCTTATCCCTGTATTTTCCGTACTTTTATACGGCCAAAAAGCAGGCCTTCCAAATTCGCAATTCTTGAAGATCAGCGCGCAAATCCGGGAACCCATTGAGGCCGAAATGGAACTCTTCGAAAAGAAGTTCCACCAGTCGATGTCTTCCCAGGTCCCTCTCCTCAACCGGATCACCTACTATATTGTAAATCGCAAGGGGAAGCAGATGCGACCCATGTTTGTCCTGCTGACCGCCAAACTCCTAAACGCGGGTGAAGTCAATGATCGTACCTATCGGGGGGCGTCGGTTATCGAGCTGATCCATACTGCCAGTCTTGTACATGACGATGTGGTAGACGAAAGCTACAAGCGCAGGGGATTCTTTTCGATCAATGCCCTCTGGAAAAATAAAATTGCCGTCCTGGTCGGTGATTTCCTGCTAGCCCGGGGGATGCTCCTTTCGGTAGATCACGACGATTTTGACCTTCTGAAAATAATTTCGGTAGCCATGCGGGAGATTAGTGAAGGGGAATTACTGCAGATCGAAAAAGCGCGTCGCCTGGACATTACCGAGGAGGTGTATTATGAAATTATCCGCCAGAAAACCGCAACCCTGATTGCTGCCTGTTGCAGTCTAGGGGCTGCCTCCGTAAAACCGGATTCCAAGTGGGTAGAGTACTTCAGGACCTTTGGGGAACGCTGCGGAATGGCTTTTCAGATCAAAGACGATTTATTCGATTACGGGGAAGACCGGATCGGGAAACCTACTGGTATTGATATCAAGGAGCAGAAAATGACGCTGCCCCTGATCTATGCCCTGAACCAGGCCAATCCCAAGGATCGCAAGTGGTTGATTAATTCTGTTAAGAATCACAATAAAAATCGCAAGCGAGTCAAGGAAGTAATTGCATTTGTAAAAGACTCCGGAGGTTTGGAATATGCAGAGGCCAAAATGCAGGAGTACAAAGCCAGTGCCCTTGAGATGCTCGAAGAATTCGAAAACAATGAATACCGGCAGGCCCTTGAGTTGATGGTGAATTATGTGGTGGATCGGAAACAGTAATTTCCATTTTGGGGATGTCCCCCTCGCCCCTTAATTCAAGATAATCCTTCCCCCTGCAATCGACAAGCGGCAACAGCCCATTCAAAAATTTTAAATTTTTTTCACCCTAAGGCAACCTTTTTTAAAACCGCCCCGTCTATCCAATAGAAACCAACGAGAACCGTGAAGATTATTTCGCTCTTTCGCAATGAACGAAGCCTGGTGGAAAAGGCTCGCTCCGGTAACCGGGAAGCCCAGCACGCCTTGTACGAGAGTATGGCTCCCACCATGCTGGCGGTCTGCAGGCGGTACATACCCGATCTGCACTACGCCGAAGACGTAATGATCGAAGGTTTTGTGAAGGTTTTCCAACGCCTGGAATCCTATCGCTTCGAAGGGAGTTTTGAAGGTTGGGTTCGCCGGATCATGGTACGACAAGCCATTGACTTTTTACGCAAAAAGCAATTTGTCGTTTTCGAGGAAGAAATTCCCGAACCCGTAACGATCCAATGGCAGTCCTCTGACTTCCTCGAAGTCGAAGAGATCGAAAAAATGATCGATTCCCTTCCGGAAGGCTACCGAACCGTTTTTGTGCTCTATGCGGTTGAGGGTTACAAGCACAGCGAGATTGCAGACATGCTCGATATCAGTGAGAGTACTTCAAAATCGCAGTTGTACAAGGCACGAAAATTATTGCAGGAGTACCTGGCCAAAAACAAAAATTTACATTATGGCACCCGTTGAATTTGAAAAGAACCTTCGCGAGAAACTTCGCGACCGCAAGATCACGCCAGCCGCAGATAGCTGGGATCGTATTGCCTCCCAACTGGGGCCTGAGCCAAAGCGCAAGCAAGCCATAATCAAGCCCTGGATGTATGCGGTGGCTGCAGCCGTGGTCCTCTTCCTGGCACTTCGGACTGTTCTTTTTCAGGGGGCAGAATTACCGCCAACCCAGGAGGTAGTGGTTAGCCCGGAAACTGAAAAAGTATCAGAAGAAGATAAGCAACAACCGGAGCGTTCGGAAAACGAAGGGGAGTCGGTCTTACCTGACGAGCAGGATATCCAGGAGGATATCGCCCCGGAAGTAGAAAAGAAGCGTGAAGAAATTCTTTACGGCGGGATCAAGCCTGAGCCAATCAAGGAGGAAGTCCTCGCTATGGAATCCGAAAACTCCAACATAGAATCGGACAGTATCCTGATGAATCAGCGTATTGATCGGGAGATCGACAGCCTGCTAACACGGTTGGCTGTACTGGAGTCGGATGGCGAGCAGATTAGCGATGCTACCATCGATTCCCTGTTGCGCGAGGCTGAAGTTGCCCTGGCGGGTGCCCCGAAAATTAGTAATACAGGAACCGTCGATGCCACGGCCTTGCTCAGCGAGGTTGAGGTGGAACTCGATCGCAGTTTTCGCGAAGAATTGTTTGATCAGTTAAAAAGTCGGTTTACCAAAGTGCGCCTGGCGATGGCACAACGCAATCAATAAACCGCATAATCCAACAGAAGTTTATTCATCAATCAAAATTTAATCATCAAGCCTAGTTTATTCATCACTCATCAAATCACTACATCATGAATCACATTTTACGCACTACTATCGTCTTTATATGTTGCCTCATCGCAAGTTCGGTCCTGGCGCAGGAAGGAGATTATTCCGATCGAATCGAGCAACTGCGAGAAGCTCGGGAACAAGTTGAGATCTCGGAGAAAGAAGCCCTGAAAATGGAAATCCTGGATATCGAGAAACGCCTCGAGGCCGGGGAAATTAATTCGGAAGAAGCGCAGCGACTCAAGCAGGAAGCTGCTGAGAAGCGCGCACTGAACATTGAAGATCGCCGACAGATGATCGATCGCGAGATCGCGCTGCTCGAAAGAAATGCCGGAGAGGTAGCCGAAGATCCGGAAGAAGAGGATAATGTGGAATACATTGAAGTCGATTTCGGTTTCGGAGAAGGATCCTGGGTACACTGGAAAAGCGACCGCGATTTCAAGTACGACCGCCGAACCTATTCCGACCTGGTTTTTGCCTTTGGTCTGAACAACGCCATCATCGATGGTGAGAACCTGGAGGATTCCCCATATCGCCTTGGAGGCAGCCGTTTCTTTGAAATTGGTTATGGGTGGAGAACCCGTGTTTTCAAGAACTCCAATTTCATGCGGATAAACTATGGATTTTCTTTCCAGTTCAATGGACTCAAGCCAGAGAACAACCAATACTTTGTCCGGGACAACGGGGAAACCCGCCTCGAAGAATTCGAATTTGATCTGGATAAATCGAAATTCCGCATGGATAACCTGGTTTTCCCCCTGCATTTCGAATTTGGGCCATCAAAGTTCAAAGAGTATGAGGATCGCGTGCGTTACTCCCTGCACAATCAATTCCGTATCGGGTTTGGTGGGTATGCAGGTATTAATTTGGGATCCCGTCAAAAACTCAAATACAGCGAGAACGGGGATAACCGAAAGGACAAACTCAAAGGAAGGTACAACACCAGTGATTTTATCTATGGGTTGAGTGCCTACGCCGGAGTAGAGGGAGTTCTGCTTTACGTTAAATACGACCTGAATCCGATATTCCAGGATGCCGCTGTAGAACAGCGCAATATCTCCCTGGGACTGCGATTTGACTTATAAGAGTTAGCTTCATCTATTAGCGGAGCATCACTCCACTTTGAAAAAGGCGTCTGTATTCCAGGCGTCTTTTTGCTTTTCCAACCCAACCCGATTTGCTATTTTTAGGGGCTACATTTGTACCCCGCCATGATTTCGAGAAGTACCATTGATCGCGTTTACGAAACCGCCCGGGTGGAGGAGGTGATCGGTGATTTCGTGAATCTCAAAAAGTCGGGCTCCAACTTCAAGGGGTTAAGCCCTTTTACCGATGAGCGCACCCCCAGCTTTATGGTTTCCCCCGTTAAGCAGATCTGGAAAGACTTCAGTAGTGGCAAAGGCGGGAATGTAGTGGCCTTTTTAATGGAACACGAGCACTTTACCTATCCCGAAGCGATTCGCTATCTGGCCAAGAAATACCAGATCGAAATCGAGGAAACCCAGCAAACCGACCAGGAAAAGGAAAAAGCCAGCGAAAGGGAAAGTATGATGCTGGTAACCGAATTTGCCAGCAGCTATTACGAAAAGACCCTGTGGGAATCGGAACAGGGGAAGGCCATTGGCCTGAGTTATTTTAAGGAACGCGGGTTTTCGGATCAGACGATAAGGACCTTTGCGCTGGGGTACAACCCGGATTCCTGGGATGCCCTCACGAATGCCGCCCTCGAGGAAGGCTATCAGTTGGAATTTCTGGAAAAGACGGGGCTCACCATTGTCAAGGATCCTCGGGAACCAGGCGGGGAAACACGAAAATTCGATCGTTTCAAGGGTAGAGTTATGTTTCCCATACGTTCGTTGAGTGGGCGCATCCTTGGTTTTGGGGGCAGGACCTTGAGTTCGGATAAGAAGGTTGCCAAATACCTGAACTCCCCCGAAAGCGATATCTATCACAAGAGTAAGGTGCTCTACGGGATCTACCTCGCCAAAAAGGCAATCGCGAAGGAAGATGTTTGCTACCTGGTCGAAGGGTACACGGATGTAATCCAGATGCATCAGAGCGGAATCGAAAATGTAGTAGCTTCCAGTGGAACGGCGCTAACCCCGGAACAGATACGGCTCATCCGCAGACTTACGAGCAATATCGTCGTGCTATTTGATGGGGATGCCGCGGGCCTGAGGGCATCGCTTCGCGGAATTGATTTAATTCTGGAAGAGGGGATGAATGTCCGGGTTTGCAGTTTTCCTGAAGGGGAGGACCCCGATAGTTTTGCCCGCAAGAATACCCGGGAAGGCATAGAGGCATACCTGGCGGAAAATGCCCAGGATTTTATCCAGTTCAAAACAACGCTTTTGACCCGTGAGGCAGCCAATGATCCCATTAAACGGGCCGAAACCATCCGGGATATTGTCAGCAGCATAAGCCGGATTCCCGACAGGATTAAGCGGGAAGTCTATATTCAGGAGTGTGCCTCTCTAATGAATATCAGCGAAGACGTGCTCTTTAATACCCTGGCCCAAATGGGTCGCAAGCAACAGCAGGAGGCGGCGCGAAAGCCTGCACCTCAGCCGCCGATGGAAGTTATGCGCACGGCCCAGGCCGACAAGGTTAGCGTTCACGATGTGCACGAGCGCGAGATCCTGAAAATTCTATTGCAATACGGAAGTGAAAAGGTCCAGTTTACCGAATACGTGCAAACGGAAAATTCTGAAGGCGAATTGGAACTAATGCCTCGGGAAGAGCAACGCACGGTAAGTGAAAAAATATTCCTGGACCTCCAGGAAGACGAAATCGAATTTTCGAACCCCAAGTTCCGCAATCTTTATGCGGAGTTGATTCGGGAACTCGTAAACAATGAGGCCTTCCGGGTGGATTCCTGGATAAAAGGACTTGACGAAGAACAGGGTGCCCTGGTATCCGATTTGATCATGCAGGAAACACTCCACGAGTTACACGGCTGGGAACGCAAAGATATTTATGTAAAACCCAAAGAGGCGGATATTGAATTACGCCTGACCCAGACCGTACTGAGTATGCGCATGCAGCTGATTCATGACCTGATTAGTGAAATGACCCAGAAAGGTGAGGAAGAGCAACCCGCTTTGGAGGTAGAAGATTTGATACAGGTAAAGGATTACATTGGATTGAAAACCCGCCTGGCACAATACAACGATTTGGTAATCAAGGAATTTCAATAAAAAACGGGACCCAAAGGATCCCGTTGTCTATTAGTAAGCTGAACCAAATCGTTAGTATAATTCCAGCGCTTTTGCCTGTTGCAGCAAGTCGACCATGTTATCGACATTCAGTTTTTTCATCAGGCGTGCTTTGTAGGTACTCACCGTTTTCTCATTGAGGTTGAGTCCTTCGGCCACTTCCTTGTTGCGTTTCCCGTTAGCGAGCATTTTTAATACTTCTACCTCGCGGGTAGAGAGTTTCCTGAAGAAGCGACGTGGTTTCTTAGTGCCTTCATCAAAGGCGAGACGTTGTGCAAGTTCATTGGTAATGAACATTCCTCCCTGGGCAACTTTGGATACGGCATCTGCAAGGGAAGTTGCGCTGGCCGTTTTCGAAAGATACCCGCTGGCTCCTGCACGGATGGTACTCAAGGCATACACATCTTCGGATTGACCACTATAGATAAGGACCTTTACAGAAGGGAAATCCTGCTTCATTTTGCGCAGGGCGGCTATTCCATTTATTTCAGGAATATCCATCTCCAGAAGCAAAACGTCTGGTGTTTTTTGTTGTAATAATTGGAAAAGACTGGAGGTGGAATCGGCTTCACCGAGGAATTCCAAATCTCCGTGTTGTTCCAGTACTTTTTTGACGCCGAGGCGAACAATTGGGTGGCTGTCCGCTATTACTACGTTGATCATTGGATAGGGGGTTTATTTTCTCGCCAGCATGTCATCAAAAACTGACATGTAATGTAAGGCTAAAATTCCATGAATGCTTCACAAAGGTGTTAAAAAATTTCTGACCCCGCTCGAGATTGGCCCAAAAAATCGTGCTAATGTACTGATTCCTAGTTAAGAGGTTTCTTTCAGGGATTGTGGTATCTCACAAACGGGGATAGGAAGCATTTTATGTCGATTAACGGTATTATACCGCATGTAGATCTCAAAAACCTCTTTTTGACGCCCCTCAAAGTCGTCTGCAGATTTCCCGGCATCGGCCATTGCCATAGCCCATTCGAGTTCCGGGTAGCTGGCCCCGATCTGCTCCTCGTCAGTGCGGTTGTCTCCCCAGAGTCCATCGGTTGGCGGCGCTACCTGTATTTCCCGATTAATTCCCAATTGGGCGGCAAGGGCATAGACCTCGGTCTTCAACAGATCGGCAATGGGGCTTAAATCCACGCCACCATCACCGTACTTGGTGTAGAAACCGACGCCGAAATCCTCTACCTTGTTTCCGGTACCGGCCACCAGGTATTTTTCCAGGGCGGCGAAATAATACAGGGAGGTCATCCGCAGGCGCGCCCGCGTATTGGCCAGGGACATATGCCGTTTTTCTTCATTGTCCACGGCAGGCATCACACTGATCAGGCTATCGAAAACCGGGGTGAGGTTGATCCATTCCGAACGCACGTTTGGAAAGTGATCCTTGAGCCAGGCAATGTGGTTGGCCGCACGGCTAACCTGGGATTTGGCCTGGTGGATAGGCATCTCCAGGCAAAGGACTTCCAGGCCGGTCCTGGCGCATAGGGTAGAGGTGAGGGCCGAATCAATTCCTCCCGAAACCCCAACTACAAAACCCTTCATGCCGGCATTCTGGGCGTAGTCCCGTAACCAGTTTACGATATAATCAATGATTTTTTCAGTTTGCATGCGGCCTTTAATTTTGTTGGAAATCCGTTACCTTTGAAGCGTAAAAATACGATGCTGAACCCGAAATCTAAAACCAGGATTTTACGCCGTTTAAGGCGCCTTGCTCTAGGGCTTTTCTGCGCTATCACGCTACTTGGTTTGACCCGGTGTGGGGAATCGGATGCAGCAGTTCAGCAGGAGATTCTCGCCGTTCCCATTTCCCTGGAGGTACAGCGATTTGATCGGGAATTCGACGCAATGCCGGTAGATGGCCTGGACGGGCTCAAAGGTCGGTTTCCATTTCTTTTCCCTGCCGGGGTGCCAGATAGTGTCTGGTTGGCCAAGCAGGCCGATACCCTGGAGGTAGACTTGCGCAACGAGGTGGCGCGGGTTTATCCCAATTTTGACGGATATCAGGCCGAGTTGGAATTGCTCTTTAAACACGCCCGATACTATTTTCCGTATCTCCCCTTACCTGAAAAGGTGATAACCCTGACTACCCGGGTAGACATGGATAACCGGATAATCCTAACCGATAGCCTGTTGCTCATTGGTTTGGACAGTTATCTCGGGCGGGATCACGAATTTTATGCCGGAATCGATCGCTATCAGGCCAACAGCCTCGACCCTGCTTACCTGGTTTCGGATGTGGGTACAGCCCTCGCCAGACGTTTGGTTACGCCTTCCCGTGAGCGCAGTTTCCTGGACCGCATGGTGTATCACGGAAAGATACTCTACCTCAAAGACCTGCTAATGCCGCAGGAAGAGGACGCCATCAAAATCCAGTACACCCAGGAGGAATTGCAATGGACCCGGGAGAACGAAGGGCAAATCTGGCGCTATTTTATTGAGCAGGAATTGCTCTATGACACGGATGCCACCCTGAATGCCCGGTTTTTGGATCCGGCGCCTTTCAGTAAATTCCGCTTGGTCCTCGATAATGAATCCCCCGGACGCATTGGTCGCTATATGGGCTGGCAAATCGTCCGCGCCCTGATGGAGGACGGTTCCTTAAGCCCTGAAGAACTGTTACAAATGAGCGGGGAGGAAATCCTCAGGGCCTCCAAGTACAAACCACCAAAATAATCACATGTCCAAATTACATACTTCGGAAATTCGCTTGCAGGTTAGCCTCGATGAAAACCGGGTGCCCGAAAAATTACAATGGTCAGCTGAAGATGGGGGCATAGAATCCGCTGAAGCTAAGGCCATGTTGTTATCCGTTTGGGACAGCAAAGCGCGGGAATCCCTGAAAATAGACTTGTGGACTAAGGATATGCCGCTGGACGATATGAAAATTTTCTTCCATCAGAGTCTGGTAGCCCTTTCCGATACCTACCTGCGCGCCACCCAGGACGAAGTACTTACCGGCGCATTCCGCGATTTTTGCGATTACTTTAAGGAAGTAATCGATGCGGACGCAGCAAAGCAATAACCCGCAATCTCAATACCTGTCGGGACTTGCTTGTATTTTTTACTGCTATTCCCGGTACAATTCCTCGTAGTAGGCCGTAGCCATCCGATGGCTTGAAAATTCCGGGACCACCTCTTGCATTGCCTGGAATACGATGTCGTCCCATTGCTGGGGGGAATCGTAATAGCTGGGTAATACCTGAGTGGTCAGGCTCTTGTAGAGGTTGGCACAATCAAAGTCGTCCTGAACAGAATGGGGCGTCATGTAGTCGGCTTCGGGGAGCACAAAAGCATTTTCACCATCCTTGCCGAATTCCGGAATCCAACCATCATTAACCGACAGATTTACTGAGCCATTCATTGCTGCGGTCATACCACTGGTGCCGGAAGCTTCGCGGGTAATTCGCGGTGTGTTGAGCCAGATGTCTGAACCGTCCTTAAGCAATTTGGACAGGCCCAGCTCATAGCCGGTCAGGACCGCGAGGTTCGGTCGGGAAATGCTGGTCTGGATCAGGCGGTTAAACACATTAATCGCTTCATAATCGAAGGGATAGGGTTTTCCGGCCCAGATAATCTGTACGGGATGTTCCGTGTTAGATAGCAAGGCCTCAAAGGCTTCCCAATCCCGAAGCAGCAGGTCGGCCCGTTTGTAGGCAGCAAAACGCCGCGCCCACACTATGGTAATTACATCGGGATCAAAGACTTTTCCGCATTGGTCCAGGACTTCCCGGAACAGGGTGGCTTTAAGTTCTTTTTTTCGCTTTCTGAAACGCGCGGTATTTTTCTTTTCGAATGCCGATCTCAGAATGCTATCTGTCCAACTCGGTGCATGCTGCGCATTGGTAATGGGTATAATTTTATGGTTCTGCCCAAAGGGTTGCCACATGCCCCGTGCAACTTCCGCATGTAATTTGGACACCGCGTTCGCCTTGCGGGAAAGCCGTAGTGCTGCTTCCGTAAAATTCAATTGATCCCCGACGAGTTCTTCCTGCAGCTCATCCGGCCGCAGTACCCGGCCAAAGAAGCCGCGTTGGTTGAGCATGTAACCATTTCTGACGACATTTCCCCCTGCTTCCGGTGTATGGGTGGTAAATACCCGCTGGTTTTCCCCAATACCGCGGTCCCGCAGGTAGTAGAATGCAGGCAGGGCGTGCCCTTCATTGAGATGGTAGATATCGGCTCCTCCGAGGGCTTCCACCACTTTTGCCCCGCCAATTCCCAGGACGATATTTTGAGAGATTCGGGTGTCGTCGTTCGCATCGTACAGCCTGGCGGTAATGGTGCGGGAGAGGTGGTCATTCTCAGGTACATCTGTGCTGAGGAGGTAAAGGGGAACGGTCCCGAATATCTCAGGACTGAGGACATAAGCCCGGACATGTACATTCGGATTGTCGTTAATGGTGACCTGAACCTGAATTCCCGTGTCCTGGAGGAAGGAATAATGTTTTGCAATGAATTCGGCACGCATGCTGCCATCTTCATGGCGGTTTTGGTTGTAATATCCGTACGACCACAACATACCAATGCCGATCATGTTCTGTTTGAGGTCAAAGGCGGATTTCAGGTGGGAACCCGCCAGAAAACCCAGGCCGCCACTATAGATTTTTAGCCCCTGGTCCACGGCGAACTCCATACTGAAGTACGCGGCGCGTTTCTTAAAAGCTTTGGCTGGGGTGTAGGGGTGATGCCATTGGGCATAGGGGGTATGGGATGCAGACATTTCGGCTGATTTTCTTCAAAACCGTGAATGTACTTAAAAAATAAAAGCCTGCAGCAATTTACCCCTTGCTTCGATCAGGAAGCCATGGGTACCTCCATCAAGAGGATTTGAGAATCCGCAGTAAAATTTAAAGCTACCTCCCCGGTATCCCGTATGGCCAGACCGTCCCGGCGGTGCATGGCAACTCCACCCGCATTTACCGAACCTTCCAATAGGAACAGGTAAAGGCCATGCTCCGGATTCTGAAGGTTATGGGTAACCTGGGTACCCGCATAAAAGTGCCCCATATGGAACCAGGCGTCCTGATGAATCCAGAGCCCGTCGTGTTTTCCCTTTGGCCCCAGTACAGGATACAAGGTATTCTTGAGGTTTTCGACCTCCAGACTTATCTGGTCGTAGCGCGGTTCTGCATTGAGGGTATCGGGTAGAATCCAGATCTGCAGGAATTTGACTTCGGCATCGGAGTTCTTATTGTATTCGCTGTGGCTAACCCCGGTGCCGGCACTCATGACCTGTACATCGCCCTGGCGGATTACCGATACATTGCCCATGCTGTCCTTGTGCTCCAGGTCTCCCTCCAGAGGGATGGATATGATTTCCATATTTCGGTGGGGATGGGTGCCAAATCCCTGGCCGGGGGCTACCCGATCATCGTTGAGCACACGGAGCTTTCCGAATTGCATGCGATTTGGGTTATAGTAACTGGCGAAGCTGAAGCTGTGGTAGCTCTCCAGCCAACCATGACTGGCATGGCCGCGACTGTCGGCAGGATGGTATTCCGTTTTCATAGGTATGCGTGTTTTGGTGGCCTAAATTTACGCCCGAAAACAAGAACCTTACGCTAAGAAAAGGTTAAAGGAAACAGGGGTAAACCTCAGGCCTGACCAGCCCGGAAATCGGCATTTATCCCTTCGATATAATTGAGTAGTTCTTCCTGTCCGAAATTCTTGGAGGAAGAGGTGACAAAATGTGGGGGAGCTTCTACCCAACCTACCTCGGCCATAGCTTTAAAGTAGGCTTCCGTTGCGCGGGTGCGGGCACCTGGTTTGAGTTTATCGGCTTTGGTAAATATCAGGGCAAAGGGAATCTGATGGTCGTGCAGCCACTCCATGAATTCCAGATCTATGGGCTGGGGCTCATGACGAATGTCGATCAAGACAAACGCGGCCAGGAGTTGCTTGCGCTGGGTGAAATAGGCGCGGATCAGCTTTTGAAAGGCCGCCTTGTCTTTTTTGGATGTGCGGGCATAGCCATAGCCGGGTAAATCTACCAGGAACCAGTTGTCGTCGATTCGAAAGTGATTGATAAGCTGGGTCTTTCCCGGCCGTCCCGAAGTCTTTGCCAGGTGACGCTGACCGGTAAGGCTATTGATCAGGGATGACTTCCCCACATTGGAACGACCAATAAAGGCATATTCGGGCAGCGGTTCCTTGGGGCACCGGTCCACAGCGGTGTTGCTGATGACAAATTCGGCTTTCCTGATCATGGTAACAACGTTCTAAAATGGGCGCGTGAGTCTAAGACCTTATCGTCTAGAAATTTCGCTCCTGAAGCCAGGCCTCCAGGATACGATTGAAGTCATTGGGATGCTCCATCATGGGCGCGTGCCCACATTCCGGAATCCAGAACAGATCAGAATCCGGGAGCAACTGGTGGAATTCTTTGGCCACTTTCGGAGGCGTCACGGTATCGTTTTCCCCCCAGATTATGCAGGTAGGCGTCTTCATTTTCGGAAGATCCTTGGACATATTGTGGCGGATGGCGCTTTTGGCAATCGCCAGTGTTTTAACCAACTTCATCCGGTCGTTGACCGTAGCAAAGACTTCATCGACGATCTCTTTGGTCGCCACCTTGGGATCGTAGAAGACATCTTCGGCCTTTTTCTTGATAAACTCGTAATCCCCGCGTTTGGGGTAACCATCGCCCATGGCGCTTTCGTACAGGCCAGAGCTTCCGGTAATCACCAGAGCCCGGACCATTTCAGGATACATTTTGGTATGTAACAGCCCAATATGCCCGCCGAGGGAATTCCCCAGCAGGATCACGTCTTTAAGCCCTTTGAATTCAATGAATTTCTCCAGGAAATTCGCAAAGTTCTTGACGTTGGTTTTGATCAGTGGCATATCGTAGATCGGCAGCTCGGGTATCAACACCTTGTAGCCTTTCTCGGGAAAGTAATCGCTCACCCCTTGGAAGTTACTGAGCCCGCCCATCAGACCATGCAGTATAATCATTGGGGTTCCCTCCCCCTTTTCGATGTAGCGGTATTTTCCCTCCGTGATGATGTCCTGTTCCATACGCGGATGCAGCTGCTTTGAGTTCGCAAATATAGCCATTTCCCCCTAACTACAAGGGCTTTTGAAGGATTGTGCCCGGGGGGCGCCAGGGTCCCTGCTTCCCCTGTTCTGACTCGATTTCTCCCACTTAAGAAATCCCCTGTTTACAGCAGTTTTAGCTCATAACGATCGGTTTAAACGCTAAAATTGGAAATAATGTGGTAATTAGTGGTATTATGTGGTAATAAATTCTATATATTTGAGTTTTATTAACAAAACCGACCAGTTTTTAAGTGACCAGTTTCATCGGAACATATGATTGTAAGGCCGATGCCAAGGGGCGTATCATGATCCCTGTGGCCTTGAAAAATCAGATGGTGCCGATCCTCAATGAGGGATTTGTGATCAAGCGGTCGGTCTTTCGCAATTGCCTGGAACTCTACCCCATGGCAGAATGGAATCAGCTGATGCAGCAGATGAACCGCAAGAACAGATTCCGCAAAAAGAACAACGATTTTATCCGGCGCTTTACCGCCGGTGTCAAGCTAGTCGAGATCGATGCCACCGGGCGTTTGCTCATTCCTAAAAATTTGATGTCGGTTGCCGGCATCGAGAAGGAGGTGGTACTGAGTTCGGCGATAAATATTGTAGAGATCTGGGATAAGGATCGCTATGAGGAAGTCCTGGAAGAAACCGCTGCGGATTTTGCCGATCTGGCAGAAGAAGTAATGGGAGATGACGGGGATGACCTATCATGATCCGGTTCTGCTGCAGGAAGCAGTAGACGGTCTCAACCCCGATCCGTCGGGTACCTATGTAGACGTCACCTTTGGAGGGGGCGGGCATAGCCGGGAGATTCTAAAGCGTTTGGGCCCGGATGGAAAATTGATAGCCTTTGACCAGGACGGCGATGCCGGGGTCAATGTTCCGGAAGACGAGCGGTTTACGTTGGTCGCGGCAAACTTCCGGTATATAAAGCAGTATTTAAAGTTCTATGGCATAGTGCAAGTCGACGGTATCCTGGGGGATTTCGGAGTGAGTTCCCACCAGTTTAACCAGGCAGAACGCGGATTTTCCCTGCGGATGGATGCGAAGCTGGACATGCGAATGGACCAGGGGGCAACCCTTACAGCCAAAGAAGTGGTAAACACCTACCCCTTTGAGGCCCTGCGGGAGTTGCTAGGCACATACGGGGAACTCCGCAAGGCGGCTCCAATGGCCCGATCCATTGTGCAGGAAAGGGAAAAGCAACCCATCGTTACCACGGGGCAACTCAATGAGGTGCTGAAACCACATCTGGAACGCCGGAAGGAAAACAAGATGCTGGCCCAGGTTTACCAGGCCATTCGCATCGAGGTCAATGCTGAGTTGGAGGCGCTTAAAGAATTCCTCCTGCAATGCGAGCCCCTGATCCGCCCGGGAGGGCGCCTGAGTTTGATCAGTTACCATTCCCTGGAGGACCGGTTGGTAAAACGGTTTATCCGTACCGGAAAATTTCAGGGGGAAGTCGACAAGGATTTTTACGGAAATCCACTGGCTCCTTTCCGAAAGGTAGGTGGCCTGATTGTACCAGGGTCAGAAGAACTGGAACGAAATCCAAGATCCCGAAGCGCCAAGCTCAGGATTGCAGAACGCGTAGCACTGAAAAATTAAAATTATGAAGAAAAGGGTAGTAGCATTATTGAAAGGAACGTTTTTGGTGAGCGGTGACGCCCCCAAGAACTGGACCTTTATTGTTTTTGCTTCCGCCCTGGCAACGGTAATGATTGCCAGTTCTCATGCTGCTGACCGCAAAGTGCACAACATTGCAGCGCTCAGTGAAGAAGTAAAAGAACTGCGCAGTGAGTTTGTTGAGGTTCGGGCGGAAGCCCAGCGCCTCAAACTGGAATCGGCCATACGCGCAAGCGTAGCCCAGGCCGGCCTGGAGCCTGCCGAAACACCGCCGGTTAAAATAATAGTTCAAAAGGAAGAGTAATTCGTGGCCGTCACCCCATCCCACATATTACGTCGCTTATATCTCGTTGCCGGAGGTTTATTCCTCTTCGCGGGAGCTGTGGTATTTAAACTGGTCAACCTGCAGGCTGCCCAGGGGGAAAAATATCGCGACCTGGCGATGCAGCGCACTGAGAAACTCTTTACCATAGCCCCGAATCGCGGCAACCTCTATTCCGATGATGGAAGTTTGTTGGCAACCTCGGTTTCTAAGTATACCATTCGATTCGATGCAGTAACAGTAAAGGAGGAGACCTTTCGCGCCACAGTACAGCCCCTGGCCAAAGCCTTGGCCGCACAATTCGGCAAGCCTGCCGATTATTACGAAAAGCTTTTGAAGAAGGCGCGTACCAACAAGAATCGCTATGCGCTAATTGCCCGGGATCTGGATTATTCGGACTTTCTGGCGGTTCGGGAGTTTCCATTATTTGAATTAGGTCCCTACAAAGGAGGGCTTATTATCGAACAACGTACCGTTCGCGAACATCCCCTTGGAAAAATTGCGGAGCGCAGTGTCGGCTATGAGCGCTATGACGATAATGGCTATGTAACCCGGGTGGGCCTGGAAGGCGCTTTCGGGGACTACCTTCGGGGTAAGGAAGGCAAGCGCCTGAAACAAAAAATTGCCAAAGGCCAATGGAAGCCAATTGGCCTGGATAACATTATTGAGCCCAAGGACGGATACGACGTCGTTTCCACCATAGATATTAATATTCAGGACATTGCACACCATGCCTTATTGCGCCAACTGGAGCATTACAAGGCGGAGCACGGTACGGTAATCGTCATGGAGACCGCAACCGGAGCGATCAAGGCCATTAGCAATCTGGGACGTACCGAAGAAGGCACCTACTACGAGCGCCTGAACTACGCAATCGGGGAATCCCATGAGCCCGGGTCTACCTTTAAATTGATGTCCCTGGTGGCTGCCCTGGAAGATGGGGTGGTCGATACCAGCACCGTAATCGACACCGAACGCGGATACTGGCGTCTCTACGATCGGGTGGTGCGCGACTCCAAGCACGGCGGATATGGAGAGATCACGGTCAGCAAGGCCTTCGAGGTAAGTTCCAATACCGCTTTTGCCAAGATCATCCACAACGGCTACAAGGAAAAACCCCAGAACTTTGTCAACCGCCTTATGGAAATGCGGCTTCATGAGCCCCTGGGCATGCCTATCAAAGGGGAGGGGGTACCCGTAATCCGGAATCCCGGCGATAAGGGCTGGTCTGGAATATCCCTGGCCTGGATGTCCCATGGGTATGAAGTATCCATGACACCGCTGCAAACACTGGCTTTCTATAACGCGATTGCCAACGGTGGGGAATTGCTGCGTCCGCGATTAATCCGGGAAGTGCGGGAATGGGATCGCACCGTGGAAAAATTCGATAAGGAAGTCCTGCATCCGCAAATCTGTTCTCCAGAGACCGTGGGTAAGGTACAGGAGCTGCTACGGAAAGTGGTTTCAGAAAAACATGGTACCGGGCATAAGCTCGATACGCCTTTCCTTTCCCTTGCGGGTAAAACCGGTACAGCTCAAAAGAACTACGTCGGGAAGGACCCTGAGAAACTGGCATATATCTCCACTTTTGCAGGTTATTTCCCTGCTGAGGAGCCCTTGTATTCCTGTATTGTGGTGGTCCACGAACCGGATAAGAGTGTCGGGTATTACGGGGCGGATGTAAGCGGACCGGTTTTTCAATCCGTAGCGCAAAAGATCCTCGCCAACCGGCCAATCGAATCTCACTTGCCTGAATTCACCCTGGAGAAACCCGACCTGGATGAAGCCTATGAGGGTTATTATTCCCTGGCGCAGGAGAAAATGCAGACGCTGCCTGATCTGCGGGGCATGTCCGGAATGGACGCTGTGTCCCTGCTCGAAAATCTCGGTCTGGAAGTGGAAGTTCGGGGTAATGGCAAGGTTAAAAGACAATCCGTTTCCAAGGGAACGGACATTAGTCAGGTCAAACGTGTAATCCTGGAGCTCTCATGAAGGTACTCAAGGATCTATTATACGGGGTGCCCCTGCAGGCGGTAAGCGGAAGTACCGCTATCGGAATTGAAAAACTGTGTTTTGATTCCCGGGAAGTCAGCAAGGGCAGTGCCTTTGTTGCCATTCGCGGCGTAGCTGCCGATGGGCACGCTTTCATCGAAAAGAGTATTGCCTCAGGAGCGGTTGCCGTGATCTGTGAAACCCTGCCGGAATCGTTGCAAGAGGGAATTACCTATGTGGAGGTAGCCGATTCCCAGTACGCCCTGGCGATCATGGCATCGATATTCTATGGCAATCCCTCTCGGAACCTGAAGTTGATTGGGGTTACCGGTACCAACGGCAAAACTACCGTCACCAGCCTCTTGTTTGAGTTATTTCAGAAAGCTGGTTTCAAAACCGGACTTATTTCTACCATATCCATAAAGATCGGGGAGGCGGTGTATCCCACCACCCATACCACCCCGGATGCAATCACCATCAATTCGTATCTGGACAAGATGAGTGAGGCCGGCGTCGAGTTCTGTTTTATGGAGGTCAGCTCCCATGGTATTGCCCAGCAACGGATGGGTGGACTGCATTTTGAGGGCGCGATCTTTACGAATCTCAGCCACGACCACCTGGATTACCACAAAACGTTCGCCGCGTATCGGGATACCAAGAAAAGGTTGTTCGATGGCCTGCCCGAGGGATCTTTTGCCCTGACCAATGCGGACGACAAGAACGGCTTGTACATGATACAGAATACGGGCGCTCGCAAGTATTCCTATGCCTTGAAAACCTACGCCGATTACCGGGCTCAAATCCTGGAGCAACAGCTCGATGGGCAATTGCTCAAGATCCAGGAACAGGAAGTCTGGACCAAACTGATAGGCGCTTTCAACGCCTACAATATCTTGGCGATTTACGCCACGGCCCATATTCTGGGTCTTGAACCGCTGGAAATCCTGAAGTTACTCAGCGGGCTGCATACCGTCGATGGGCGGTTTCAATATTTTGTCTCGAAGCAGCGTATAACGGCTATTGTCGATTATGCCCATACTCCGGACGCGTTAAAAAATGTGTTGGTAACTATCAATGCATTGAGGACTGGAAATGAAAACGTCATCACCGTAGTGGGGTGTGGTGGTGATCGTGACAAGTCTAAGCGTCCGGTTATGGGTCATATCGCTTCAGAGATGAGCCAAACAGCCATTTTTACTTCTGACAACCCCAGGTCAGAGCCCCCGGAAGCAATAATCCGGGAAATGGAGGCAGGGGTGGAAGCCCAGAATACACGAAAAGTACTTACCGTGACAGACCGGCTGCAGGCCATCCGCACGGCATGTAAACTCGCACAAAGCGGGGATATCATCCTCATCGCCGGGAAAGGGCATGAGACCTATCAGGAAATCAAAGGAAAACGAAGGGATTTTGACGATTACGGTATTGTCAAGTCCGTACTACAAGAAGCCACGAGTTAGCTATGTTGTACTATCTATTCGAATTTCTGGAACAACAATACCAGCTCCCCGGGGCTACGCTCTTCCGATTTCTGACGTTCCGAGCGGCCCTGGCTGTATTGCTTTCCCTGGTATTGGCTACCGTCTATGGAAAGCGCATCATTCGATTTTTACGTCGGCGCCAGATCGGGGAGACAATTCGCGAACTGGGCCTGGAAGGGGAGGAGCAAAAGGCCGGAACCCCAACCATGGGAGGGATAATCATTATTCTCTCTACCCTGATCCCCACCTTGTTGTTTGCCCGCCTCGATAATATCTACGTGATTTTGCTGATCGTTACCACAGTCTGGATGGGGGTCATCGGCTTTATCGACGATTACATCAAAATTTTCAGAAAGAACAAACAGGGCCTCAAGGGTCGATTTAAGGTTATGGGCCAGGTGGTGCTCGGTCTTATGGTCGGTGCCATCCTGTACTTCCACCCGGAAGTTACCATGAAGGAGCGCAACACCTCCCGGATTACGGCGGACTACCAGGTAGAACAGGTAGAAGGCAAAGAGGTAAAAGCGTTGAAGACCAACGTCCCATTTTTCAAGAATAACGAACTCGATTATAGCGAATGGATTAGCTGGATAGGCCCCAACGCAGAAAAATATGCCTGGCTCATCTTTATCCCCATCGTCATCTTTATCGTAACTGCCGTTTCCAATGGCGCCAACCTAACCGATGGTATCGATGGCCTGGCAGCCGGGACCTCGGCTATCATTGTACTAACCCTTGGCATTTTCGCCTGGGTAAGTGGTAATATCATATTCTCCGATTACCTCGACATCTTTTATATCCCAAGGGCGGGGGAACTGCTGGTATTTATCGCCGCCTTCGTAGGTGCGCTGGTGGGATTCCTCTGGTATAACGCCTATCCCGCACAGGTTTTTATGGGCGATACAGGTAGTCTTACTATAGGTGGGGTAATCGCAGTGATCGCCTTGATCGTGCGCAAGGAATTACTGATTCCACTCTTGTGTGGAATCTTCTTTGCCGAGTCCTTATCGGTGATGATGCAGGTGAGCTACTTTAAATACACCCGGAGAAAATACGGGGAAGGCCGGCGCATTTTTTTGATGTCGCCCCTGCACCACCACTATCAAAAGAAAGGGTATCACGAAAGTAAAATCGTAACGCGATTCTGGATTATCGGGATTTTACTGGCAATCGTGACCATTGTTACCCTCAAGGTTCGCTAACCATGAGCTCTGAGGGGAAGGCGGAGAAGACTGCGGTAAAAGCGCAGGTTGAAAAACTGAAAAAAGGCGGTTTTGTCGCCATCCTGGGATCCGGCGAAAGCGGAGTGGGAGCGGCTGAACTGGCAAAGCAAAAGGGCTTTGAGATCCTGGTCTCGGACAAAGGACAAATCGCAGCCCGATATAAAGACGTTCTGAATCAGATTGAAGTACCCTGGGAAGAAGGGGGGCACAGCGAGGAGCGAATCCTTACCTGCGATTTCTGTATCAAGAGCCCGGGCATTCCCGATACGGTTCCCCTGGTGGTAGCCTTACGGGAAAAGGGAATTCCGGTGATCTCGGAAATCGAGTTCGGATCCTGGTACTGCCAGGCGCCCATAGTTGCGATAACCGGTAGTAATGGGAAGACGACCACCGCTATGCTCACCCACCATCTCCTGAAGGAAGGCGGGATGGATTCCGGTCTGGCAGGCAATATCGGCGACAGTTTTGCCGGCATGCTGGCGCGTGAAACCCACGAGGTGTATGTGCTGGAGGTAAGCAGTTTCCAGTTGGATGGCATTATGGCCTTCCACCCGAAACTGGCCATCATCACCAACATCACCCCGGATCACCTGGATCGCTATGCGTACAAAATGGAATTGTACATCGCTTCCAAGTTGCGGATAACGGAGAACCAGGAGGAAGCTGACCACTTGATCTATGACCGGGACGATCCGGTACTCGGTGAGGAGATTCCAAAAGCAGGAACCGCTGCAAGGCTCTGGCCCTGTAGTTGGGAAGAAGCAGGGGGTACATCTGAAACAACAGAAAAAGAAACAGGCGCGTTTTTGCGCGGCAATGAAATTAATATTCGAACCGATAAATCGGAATTGACCATGACAACGGACAACTTGGCCCTGCAGGGCAGGCACAACATCAAAAACACAATGGCTGCGGCAACCGTAGCGCGATTGCTGGGGATCCGCAAGGAGAGTATCCGTGCCAGTGTTGCCAATTTCCAGGGAGCGGCTCACCGCCTGGAGCAGGTTTTGCGTATCCAACATGTCAATTACATCAATGATTCCAAGGCAACCAACGTGAATGCAACCTACTATGCCCTGGAAAGTATGACTACCCCTACGGTATGGATCGTGGGCGGTGTGGACAAAGGGAATGATTACCTGCCCCTGATGCCACTGGTTCGGGAGAAAGTAAAGGCTATCATCTGCCTTGGGGTCGATAACTCCCCAATTATCGAGGCCTTTGGCCGGGCAGTGGATTTAATGGTGGAGACTTATGCCATGAGTGAGGCGGTTAAGGTCGCTTACAAGATTGCAGAACGCGGGGATACCGTATTGCTTTCCCCGGCCTGCGCCAGTTTTGATTTATTTAAAAATTACGAGGATCGCGGCGATCAGTTTAAGCAGGCCGTAAAAGAACTCTGAAATGCGGAATATATTCAGGCATCTGGAAGGAGATAAAGCCATTTGGGCGGTTACCGCCTTGTTGGCCCTGTTCTCTTTTTTGCCTGTGTATAGCGCCAGTAGCAACCTGGTTTATGTGGTGGGCAACGGTACCACCATGGGGCACTTATTCAAGCATGCCTTACTCTTACTGCTCGGTTTCGGGATCATCTATGGCATCCACAGAATCCCCACGCATTTCTTCAAAGGGCTGTCCCTGATTGCCCTTCCGGTTACCATCCTCCTGCTTATCTATACCCTTGCCCAGGGAAATACCATCGAAGGGGCCAATGCCAGCCGCTGGATTCAATTGCCCCTGGTGGGCTTTACCTTTCAGACTTCCAACCTGGCTGCGGTAGTGCTCATGATTTATGTGGCTCGTTACCTAACCAAAATAAGGGAGCAGGAAATAAAATTTACCCAGAGCCTCCTGCCGCTCTGGCTTCCGGTATTTATAGTGATCATGCTGATCCTGCCCGCCAACTTTTCCACGGCGGCCATTCTTTTTGCCATGGTTCTGGTGCTCTGTTTCCTGGGGGGCTACCCCATGAAGTATTTGATGGGGATCATCGGGGCTGGCGTGGTATTCCTGACCCTGTTTGTCTTACTCGCTAAAGCGGCTCCCGGATTGTTTCCCAATCGGGTGGATACCTGGATCAGCCGGGTGGAAAACTTCTGGGATGGAGGCGACACCGAAGGAGACTATCAGATCGAAAAAGCGAAGATCGCCATTGCAAGCGGTGGTCTGTTGGGCAACGGTGCCGGCAAAAGCGTGATGAAAAATTTCCTGCCGCAGAGTAGCTCCGATTTTATCTATGCCATCATCATTGAGGAATACGGGATGGTTGGAGGCCTCAGCCTCATGTTTTTCTACATGTTGTTGCTCTTCCGGATTGTGGTGGTAGCCAATGCAAACCCCACCATTTTTGGAAAACTCCTTGTGGTAGGCGTGGGCCTGCCCATCGTATTCCAGGCACTGATTAATATGGCTGTGGCGGTGGAACTATTTCCGGTAACGGGCCAAACCCTGCCGCTGATCAGTAGCGGGGGAACTTCGATATGGATGACTTGCCTGGCGATCGGAATTGTGCTCAGCGCCAGTCGAAAACCCCTGGTGGAAAGCGATGGGGAACGAATCGATGAAGAAAACCCCTTAGAGATACTAAGTGGGCAATTATAGGATTTTGCTCTCCGGGGGAGGTACCGGAGGCCATATATATCCGGCGGTTGCAATCGCCGATGAATTAAAAAGGAGGCATCCGGATGCTCAGTTCCTCTTTGTAGGGGCACAGGACCGGATGGAAATGGAAAAAGTACCCCAGGCAGGCTACGAGATTCGCGGCCTCTGGATAAGCGGGCTGGCCCGCAAACTCAGTTGGAAAAATTTGATGTTTCCACTGAAACTGATAAAAAGTATGTACCAGGCTCGAGCCATCATCAAGGAATTCAAACCCGACCTCGTAGTAGGGACCGGGGGCTTTGCCAGTGGGCCGACCCTGCGTATGGCAGGAAGCATGAAGATTCCCTATGTGCTGCAGGAGCAAAATTCTTTTGCCGGAATCACGAATAAATGGCTGGCTAAGGGTGCAGAACGGATTTTTGTGGCGTACGAAGGAATGGAGCGCTTTTTTCCATCCGATCGCATTCAATTCAGTGGAAATCCCGTGCGCGGAACCCTTAGTGCTGCGCTTCCGGATTCTGCAGAAGCCCGAAAGCATTTTGGCCTGGACCCGGAGGCGACTACCCTCTTGATTATCGGGGGAAGCCTGGGGGCAAGACGCATCAACCAATTGATTGCTTCCCGTCTCGAATTTTTTGAGTCACAGCAGGTGCAACTGCTTTGGCAATGCGGTAAAGGATATTACCAGGAGTACCAAAAACACGACTCCAATACCGTCCGGGTAGCTCCTTTTATCGCCGAAATGGAACAGGCCTACGCGGCAGCCGACCTGATAATTTCCCGGGCTGGCGCCGGTTCAGTTTCCGAACTCTGCCTTATCGGCAAGCCGGTGCTATTTATCCCTTCCCCCAATGTGGCCGAAGACCATCAGACCAAGAATGCCGAGGCACTGGTGAGCAAGGACGCTGCGATCATGCTGCGGGAGGGTGAACTGGAGGAGAACTTTGAGGCTGTTTTTACCGGGCTGGTTTCGGACAACGCCAGGCAACAACGCATGGGTAGGCAAATGAAGGTCCTGGCAAAACCAAAGGCCACGGCAACCATTGTAGACGAATTGGAAAAAATATTACAAACCGGATGATGCAACCTAAAGACATAGCCCGTGTATATTTCATCGGTATTGGTGGGATTGGTATGTCTGCCCTGGCGCGATATTTCATGCGCAGCGGTAAAACGGTAGCCGGTTATGATAAGACGGCCACCCCGCTTGTGGGTAAATTACAGTCGGAAGGTGCCGTAGTTAATTTTGAAACGAATATTGAGGCCATCCCCGAGGCCTACCGTGAACCGCAGAACACCCTAGTGGTCTATACCCCAGCGGTACCTGCCTCTCATGCCCAGCTCATCTATTTTCGGGAGGCGGGCTTTGAAGTGGCTAAACGCTCCCAGGTTTTGGGGATGATCAGCTCGGTCACCCGGTGTCTGGCTGTGGCCGGAACCCACGGCAAAACAACTACCTCTTGCATCCTGGCGCATTTAATGCGGGAAGCAGGGATGGATTTTATGGCATTCCTGGGCGGGGTTTCTGAAGACTTTAATTCCAACTTTTATTTCAGCGGCTCGGAATTCTCGGTCGTTGAAGCCGATGAATACGACCGATCCTTTTTATGGCTCGAACCCGAGATTGCCTGCGTGACTTCTATGGATGCCGATCACCTGGACATCTATGGAGACCACCAGTCCCTGGTAGCTTCTTTTGAGGAGTTTGCGGGAAAGGTGCGGCCCGAAGGTAGCCTTGTGGTACGCAATGGACTTCCGCTGGAAGGCATTACCTATGGGATAGAAGACGATGCCGCCTATTGTATCGAAAACTTGAGGACTGAGTCCGGACAGTATCGCTTCGATATCCGTACCCCCGATGCCTCCTATTCGTCCGTGAGTTTTTCAAAGCCCGGACGGCACAATTTACTCAATGGATTAGCTGCTTTTACCATGGCGTTACAGGCCGGTTCCCGGCCTGACCGCTTGGTGAAGGCCCTGGCGTCGTTTCGCGGCGTCGAAAGGCGATTTTCATATCAAATTAAAACCGGCAACCTGCTCTTTATCGATGACTACGCCCATCACCCGGCGGAGATCGATGCGGTGTATGAAGCCGTGCGGGAAATGCACCCCGGAAAAGAAGTGCTTGCCATTTTTCAACCCCATCTGTTCAGCAGGACCCGGGATTTCGGAGCGGCCTTTGCCAAGAGCCTTTCCCGATTCGATAAAATCTGGCTTTTGGAGATCTATCCGGCACGGGAAGAACCCCTGCCCGGAATCGATTCCTCCTGGCTGCTCGAACAGATTACAAACCCCCACAAAAGACTAATTACCAAAGATGAAATACTGCCCGAATTGGGGCGGAATTTACCCGACATCCTCCTAACGCTGGGCGCAGGGGATATCGGCCTGGAAGTCACGAGAATAAAAAATGCACTGAGCGATGAGAATACCGTGGAACACTCTTAAGATAACAGGATTAATAATCTGTATAACAGGGCTTTACGCCTTTTCGGATCGGCGCGCTGAACGGCGTGAGATCACCGGCATACAGGTGGAATTTGTAGGGGAAGACCAACTCTATCTGACCGAAGGGATGGTTAATAAATTGTTAATACAAAATTATGGGAGCCTCCGTAACGTCCCACAAGATGCGGTAGTTTTGAACACTATGGAATCGGTCCTGAGGACCTGTGACATGGTGAAAAATGCCGAGGTTTTTCTCGCTGTCGACGGCACGTTGCACGCGAAAATAATCCAGAGGCATCCCATCGGCCGCGTGGCGGGAACAACGTCCTTTTATCTGGACGACCAGGGATTAAAAATGCCCTTATCCCCAAACCATTCAGCACGTGTGCCCATCATTACAGGTAAGATTACAGGCAAGAGCCTGGAGGACGTCTACGAAATCCTGAAATACATTAATGCGGATTCCTTTCTCAGCAAGAATGTGATCGGTATCCATATTGAGGATGAGGCGGATTACCGGCTGAAGTTTCGCATGGAGGATTTTCTGGTTCGCCTGGGAGACAGCACCGACCTGGATCGGAAGTTCAAGAATTTTAAAGCCTTCTATCTGAAGGCTACTCAAGACCAAACCCTGGCACAGTACCGGGAGGTAAACCTTGCGTTTTCCAACCAGGTAGTGTGCACTAAAATTTAAACAAACATGGAAGCAGCAAAGTATTCCGTAGGACTGGACATTGGAACGACCAAAATCGTAGCGATTATTGGGCGGGAAAACGAGTACGGCAAGATTGAAGTGGTCGGCATTGGCCGATCCAAGAGCCTGGGGGTTCACCGCGGGGTGGTCAACAACATAACCCAGACCATTCAATCCATTCAACAAGCTGTGGAACAGGCTCAGGCAAATTCCGGACTGACCATAGAGGAAGTTACCGTGGGTATTGCCGGGCAACACATCCGTTCCCTACAACACAGCGATTACATTACCCGTCCGGATTCCGAAGAGGTTATCTCCGATGGGGATTTGGATAAACTCTGCAACCAGGTTTATAAACTGGTAATGCTTCCCGGAGAGGAAATCATCCACGTACTCCCACAGGAATACAAGGTAGACGGGCAGGCCGAGATCAAGGCTCCAAAAGGAATGTACGGCGGCCGTCTGGAAGCCAATTTCCACGTGGTAGTTGGTCAAATCTCCTCAATAAAGAATATCGGACGCTGCATTAAGAGTGCTGGTCTGGACCTGCAGAATATAACGCTTGAACCACTGGCTTCCGCTAATGCTGTTTTGAGCCAGGAGGAAAAAGAAGCCGGAGTGGCCCTTATCGATATCGGGGGTGGTACTACAGACCTGGCCATCTTCAAGGATGGAATTATCCGCCACACTGCGGTGATTCCTTTCGGAGGTAATGTGGTTACCGAAGACATCAAGGAAGGCTGTTCCATCATTGAAAAGCAGGCCGAACTCCTGAAAATCAAATTCGGAAGTGCCTGGCCCGGGGAGAACAAGGACAACGAAATTGTGAGCATTCCCGGCCTTCGCGGTCGTGAGCCCAAGGAGATCACCCTGAAGAACCTCTCCAAGATCATCCATGCCCGTGTGGTGGAAATCATTGAACAGGTTTACCTGGAGATCAAGAATTACGGGCACGAGGAACAGAAGAAAAAGCTAATTGCCGGAATCGTCCTTACCGGAGGTGGCAGCCAACTCAAGCATTTGAAACAACTGGTGGAGTACATCACCGGGATGGATACCCGCATCGGATATCCGAACGAACACCTGGCCGGAGACTCCGATACGGATATCGCCAGCCCAACCTATGCCACTGCGGTGGGGCTATTGATGAACGCCGTAGAAAACCAACACCGCCACTTTGCCGGTACGGAATCCGAGGAAGAAATGGTTCTGGAACCCGCGGGAGAAGGAGCACAGCAGGCAGCAGGCACCAAGTTGGAGCGCCGCACGGTCTTTGACAAATGGGCCGACAAGCTCAAGGAGTTTTTAGATAACGCAGAATAAACCCGATCATAAAAAATAAACTTAAAAGCGCATTATTATGGAAATGGAGAACATCACCTTCGACCTTCCGAAGAATCAAAGCAACGTGATAAAGGTTGTCGGAGTAGGCGGAGGCGGAAGCAACGCAATCAACCACATGTTCCAGGCGGGGATCATCGGTGTGGATTTTGTAATCTGCAACACAGATGCCCAGGCCCTGCAAAACAGTGCGGTACCCAACAAAATTCAACTGGGCGTAGGGCTCACTGAAGGTTTGGGGGCTGGTGCCAACCCCGAGGTAGGGGAGCAGGCTGCCCTGGAGAGCATGGAGGATATCAAGCAGATGCTTTCCTCCAATACCAAGATGGTATTTATTACTGCCGGCATGGGTGGGGGAACGGGAACCGGAGCCGCTCCGGTTATTGCCAAGCAGGCCCGGGAACTCGACATCCTCACCGTGGGTATCGTAACCATTCCTTTTCAGTTCGAAGGCAAGATGCGCTGTCTTCAGGCACAGAAGGGGATTGAAAAGCTGCGGGCCAATGTCGATTCCCTTATTGTAATCAACAACAACAAACTGCGGGAAGTCTATGGAAACCTCGGGTTTAAGGCTGGTTTCTCCAAGGCCGATGAAGTCCTTTCCACGGCAGCTCGCGGAATTGCAGAAGTAATTACCCACCACTACACCCAGAATATTGACCTGCGGGATGCCAAGACCGTACTTTCCAATAGTGGCACGGCTATTATGGGCTCCGCCAGCGCTACCGGATCTACCCGGGCGCAGGAAGCGATCGTCAAGGCCCTGGATTCTCCACTGCTGAACGATAATAAAATCACCGGAGCACAGAACGTCCTCCTGTTAATCGTTTCCGGATCCCAGGAGATCACCATCGATGAGATCGGGGAGATCAACGACCACATCCAGGCACAGGCCGGTCATGGCGCGAATATTATCATGGGAGTCGGGGAAGACGAAGACCTCGGGGAAGCCATCCACGTAACGGTTATTGCCACGGGTTTTAATTTGGACCAGCAGGATGAGATTGTCAATACCGAAAGCAAGAAGATCATCCATACCCTGGAAGACGAACAAAAGGCCCAGCACGATCTGAGCGAGGTTATATCCCGGCCCATCGCCACGAGCACCCCTGACCGGGTAGTGCACTCCCTCGAGATGGACGATATGGAAGTGGATGTTGCTCCTGAAGTAACGCCTCTGGAACCCCTGGGGGAAACCGACGAGCTGATCCCGACGACCCATTATATCCGCAACTTCAACGTCTTCTATGAAGAGGTGGTGGCTGAGCCGGCCGCTGAGGAGGAATTCGTGATTATTGATTCCCGGGAACTCATCCACAATATCGAGGTCATTGACCCCATTGTTGTGAAGTCAGAACAAGAAGAGGAAGATCAAATGAGCCTGCTCTTTGATATGCCCCTGAACGCCGATAAAAACGAACCTGAGGAGGAATCCAGCAACGTGGTCACCTTTGACCTGGATGCCGACGACCTCCGGGATCTGCCTGTCGAAGAACATATTGAGGTCACTCCGGTACTCGAGTACCGTAAGGACGGGGAAACCCGTTACGACCTGGAAGAATATATGGAACTGGAGCAACGCCTGACCGGGGCCAAATCCAAAGCCGAAGAATTCGAGCCCAAACTCATGGAGGATGAGCTCATTTTCGAGAAAAAGGTAATCGCAAAAAAAGAAGAAGCTGCGGATGTGGCCACCGGTGGGGATCCAACAGACCGTCCCATTTCTGAAATCCTGGCGGAGCGCGCCGATGAGCGTCGTGCAAAACTCAAGGATTTCAACTACAAGTTCCAGCACAACCGCAATAGTATAGACGATATAGAGAAGGAGCCCGCGTACAAGCGCCAGGGTGTGGACCTGAATGAGCGCAATGACAATGCCGCACAGGTTAGCCGCACTTCCCTCAGCGAGGACAGCAACGAGGAAATGCGCCTGCGCTCCAACAATTCCTTCCTGCACGATAATGTTGATTAATGCAGTAGATTAGTTATTTGAGAGTTAGCCTCTGCAAAGCCCCCGGCCCGTTCCAGCCGGGGGTTTTTGTTTGGTAACCTCGCTGTCCCGGACCTCACTGTCGCGCTTTCAAGGCCTCTTGATTATGCTTATCTTTGCAACCTCAATAAAAAGAACCTCTCAAGACACATCCTATGACACTGGAAGAACGTGTAATGACAGAAATGAAGGCCGCCATGAAGGCCAAGGATACGGTAGCCCTGGAATCCCTGCGTGCCGTAAAATCGGCTATCCTACTGGCCAAAACCGACAAGGGTGGTGGGCAGACCTTAAGCGAGGCAGATGAAATAAGTCTGGTTCAAAAACTCGTAAAGCAGCGCAAGGACAGCGCAGCGATTTTTACTGAGCAGGGCCGGGAAGACCTGGCCGCGCCGGAACGCGCCCAGATCGAAGTGCTGGAACGCTTTCTGCCCGAGCCGCTTAGCGAAGAAGAAATCGAGAAGGTTGTGGTTATGACCATCGATAATCTCGGGGCGTCCGGGATGCAGGATATGGGGAAGGTCATGGGTGCTGTTACCAAGGAACTGGCAGGGGCCGCCGACGGGAAGACCATCTCGGCAATCGTCCGCGCCAAGCTGAGTTCCTAAGCCTCAAAAATCATTTTAAATATTTCGGGCGTAACCGCAGTTTTTGTGTAAATTGCGCCCGCTTTTAGGCCGCGTAGTTCAACTGGATAGAATATCAGATTTCGGCTCTGAGGGTTGGGGGTTCGAATCCTCCCGCGGTCACATCAAGCACGAAGCCCTGCAATGAAAATTGCAGGGCTTTTTGTTCGGAAGTTCAGGCGAAGTTTACTTCGGCCTGAGCATACGGGCAAAAAGGGCTGCAAAGTGCATAGCGCTTTGCAAGGCTTCGTATTTGCAGTCGCGAGCGCAATGAGGATCACGAGCGCAAGCGAGTAATCCTCACTTTACTTCTGCCCAGCTCACGAGCCCCAGCGAGTAATCCTCAAGTGCCCTTCTAAATACTTTAATACTAGTGTTCGTATTTTTACCTTGTTGTCTCCCTTAGGTAAAGTGCAAAATGCACCCTCCAATGACAAGAGCACTAATTCAGCAGTATACCATTAATTTACCTGACACTTATAGAAGCAAACTCATGAAACAAATAGCTTTTTGGCAAACATGGATGGTGGCAGGCTTACTGATGATGTTGTCCGCAACAGTCACAGCACAGGAAGCTGAGCTCACTCTCGACGACCTGTTCGCAACGCCAAAACTAACAGGAACAACCCCCTCCAGACCTGTGTGGGCCCCGAACAGTGAACATTTCGCCTTTTCCTGGAGTGAACCGGGAAATCCTGGGCGTGGCCTCTGGGTATCCACAAGCGATGGGAAGGAGGTACGCCTCAGTTCCAATACCACATCCCCGTCAGTACGCGATATTGTCTGGGCTGACCCGAACACTATCGTAAGCCTTCGAGGTAACAACCTATGGCAGACATCACTCAGCCAAAAAGTCGACCAACAGCTTATGCGCGTCGAGGCAGGTGCACGATACTTGTCGATAGCACCAGGCGGTAACCAAGCTGCGTATGTGAATAACGGCGACCTGTGGCTTGCCGACTTCCATTCCAAACAGAATCGCCGGCTCACTGAGATCGGCATAGCCAGTCTCTCCAGCTTGCCCAAGGGGCGCTACAGCCGACCGGAACGTGAAATCGGCCCGGGAATTTGGAGTGGGCCAACGTACAAGTGGTCTCCTGACGGCAAGAAAATCGCATTTCACCTTGTCGACCGACGCGAGATGCGAAAGGTCCCGTTCCCAAATTACCTTGCTGAGGAAACCGATCCCAATGAAGTACGCCGAGGTTACCCCGGCGATCCCAACGAAATTCGCAGGGTTGGCGTGCTCGATGTAGAAAGCGGAAATATTATTTACCTCGATTTGCCAGACCCGCACGCTAACCAGGTCATCGACTTCAACTGGTCGCCGGGTGGTGATCTGCTGGTCGATATCGCGTCCGACACAGCTGTTGAACGAAAGTTGTTCGTACTGGCAGCCGGAGAAAGCCAATTACAGGAGATTTGGCGCGGTGTTCGGGAGAGCCGTATGTACACATCATTTGGATCTGCCTGGCATCCGGATGGGCAGCAAGTCATTTTCTTAAGCGATATGGGTGATCGCTACGGCCTTTACGCGATCGATGTCGCAACTCCTGAGGATGGCCCGCAGCTCCTGACGGATCCATCCTACGATGTACTGTCCGCCCCGATTATTGCTGGTGATGTGCTGTTTTATGCTGGTAATGGCGTTAATCCTTACGAACAACACCTGTATCGCCTGGATTTGTCGGGCGGCGATCCCGAGCAGGTGACAAATCTTGCTGGCCAGAACGTGGGCTACCCCTCACCGGATGGCCGCCATTTGGCATTCAGGCATAGCAACGACATAGCACCGCCTGAGCTTTACGCGGTAAGCAGCGAAGGCGGTGGCGCTACCCAAATTACCCAGTCGCCATTGCCTGCCTTCACGGAGCGAACCTGGACGGCTGCGGAATACGTTACTTTCCCTAGTTTGGTAGATGATTATACGCTGCATGCCCGAATTCTGAAACCCGCTAACATGCAGGCCGGCAAAAAGTATCCGGTGTTGTTTGGACCCGTGTATTCGAATACAGCTAGGAACCGCTGGGCCGGCAATTACAGCCTCGTACAACAGCTGTTGGTCAAGAAGGGATATATTATCGTGCAGGTAGATTCACGCGGTAGCAACGGTTATGGCCGGGCATTTCGTGAGGAGTTCCTGCTGGGCTTCGCCGACCAGGACATTGAGGATTATGCCAGCGCCGTTGCCTACATGGAGTCACTGGCCTATGTGGATCCTGATCGCATCGGCATCTGGGGCAGCAGTTACGGGGGTACTCTTTCCGTTTATTCGCTGTTGATGAAGCCTGGCTTATTCCAGGTGGGTGTTGCTGCAGCTGCGGCTGTGGATCCGGTATTCTTTGGCACGGACGACGTTGCGATTGTACGTAGTCCACAGACGAATCCCGAGATCTTTGAAAGAAAAGCGCTCAACTATGCAGCGAATTTGGAGGATAAACTACTGTTCGTCCATGGGATCCAGGATCATGTTGTGCCATTCAAGACTACGGCTGTATTGGCCGAGGAACTTATTAAACAGGGCAAGGACTTTGACTTCGCTTTTGCACCGGGTGCGACCCATGGATGGAGCCGTGAGCCGAATTACGATCGCTACCTGTTTGGTAAGATCATGGAGTACTTTGACCGACACCTGGATGCACCCGTAGTGAGACTTAAGAGCGCCAGCGAGTAATCCTACTATTCTCGCGTCCGTATACGGATTACGATTATCTTTAAGCCTAGACTGCAGAAAGGCCACCCATGAAGGACACCCGAATTTCGGATATTCCCGAGATCTATCCCCGCATCCAAAGCAAGTGCGAAGAAATCGGATTCGATATGCCCTCGGACCTGTATATCGGCACCTTGCTCAAAACCCTGATCGCTTCCAAACCCGGAGGCGCTTTCCTTGAATTGGGTACAGGGATTGGGCTCTCCCTGGCCTGGATGATTGCCGGTATGGATGCTCAATCGGGCCTAATCTCCATCGATAATGACCAAAAGCTGATTGCCCTGGCCCTGGAGCACTTCGGACAGGACGAGCGTATTCAGCTTGTTTGTGAGGACGGAGCGGCCTGGCTAAAGAATTACAGGGGAAGCCAATTTGATTTGATTTTCGCCGATGCCTGGCCAGGTAAATACGGGGAAATCGAGGAGGCGCTGGCCTTGCTCAAGCCTGGAGGGTTTTATGTTATTGATGACATGACTGCCCAACCCAATTGGCCGGAGGGCCATCAGGAAAATGTCGATAGCCTGATATCCTATCTGGAAAATCGCAGGGATTTAACCCTGACTAAAATGAATTGGTCTACTGGCGCAATTATTGCTGTGAAAATCGCAACTAATGATTAAATTCTTTCGCAAAATCCGGCAAGAACTGCTCGCCGAAGGTAATATGGGAAAATACTTTAAGTACGCTATCGGGGAAATAATCCTGGTGGTCATCGGGATCCTGATAGCCCTCTCCATCAATAACTGGAACATCAGTTTTCAAAACGAGGAGAAAGAAATTCTTTATCTCACACGGCTTACTACCAACCTGGGAAGGGATGTCGATTTGTTCGAGGCCGTTATTCGGGAGGATAGTCTGCACTTGGCTTCCCTCCTGGACATCGAAAACAACCTCACCACCACACTCGACACGATTACCGACCCGCTAAACGGATTTCAATTTTTGAAGAAAACCTTCCTCTTTACCGCGAATCGAACCGTTATTGACAACCTCATTTCCTCCGGTCAAATTGAGCTCTTACGCAGTAATAACCTGGTAGAAAATATAATGCAGTATTACAGGAATACAGATCGGTTACGGATAGGGGTTGACGGGGCCATCCAGGAAAATAATCGAGAGGTAACCAGAAATTTAATCCTACCCTTTGAAAACGCAAAAATTACGGATAGTGATTATCTCAACAGGCTACGCAATTCCATAAAGTACAGAATGCGCCTAATCGAGGCCCAGATGAAACGGTACAAAAAAAACCAGGCTGACGCCGAAACGCTGATCGGTTTTATAAACCAGGAAATCGAGAATATCGAGACAATATATTAGCTGTGTGGCCATCCCCAAGCCATGCCCTTAAGTCGCTGTAGGCGACGCAAATAGAATTCTATGAATATAAAAACACGCCTCGCAGGCTTATTGCTCATCGCCTTCGGCTTCCTTGCTGAACTTCAGGCCCAATCCAATAACGAAGCTATCCCAGAGGCCCTCGAGGAGCGTATTGCTTTGGTCGAGAACAGCCTGAGTCCTTTAGTCGCTGAAGCGGGGGGACCGCTTTGGAATATCGAGGAGCGGATGAAAACCCATAATCTCCCCGGGCTTAGCCTGGCGGTAATCCACAACTTTAAAATAGACTGGGCCAAGGCCTACGGAAAAACCAACAATGAGTCCGGCCAGGAGGTAACTACGGAGACAGTTTTTCAGGCAGCTTCCATCAGCAAATTTGTCAATGGGGTTACCTGGTTAAAGTGGCGGGAGTCCTCCGGGATTGACCTGGATGTGGATATCAATACTTTGCTTTCCTCCTGGCAGCTCGAATATACCAAGGGCCTGCCGGTAACCGTAAGGCAACTCCTAAGTCATACAGCGGGATTGTCTACCCACGGATTTGGGGGGTATAAAAGTTCGGATAACCTGCCCACCCTTATCGAAATCCTGAACAGCGAAGGCCCTGCGAATTCGCAGCGGGTACGCACCATCATGGCGCCGGGGGAAGCATTCAAATATTCCGGGGGAGGGACTACGATAAGCCAGCTCATCCTAACGGAGAATTCTGAAACGCCTTACGAGGAGCTGGTTCAGCAGCTTGTCCTGGATCCCCTAAAAATGGACCATTCATTTTATTCTATTTCCCTGGAGCGCTATACTCCAGACATGGCTTACGGGCATAATCAAAAGGCGAGGCCCTTAAGGAGTAAGTATCATTATTATCCGGAATCTGCAGCGGCCGGATTGTGGACTACCCCTTCGGATCTGGCTAATTTGATTATTGACGTCCAAACGAGCCTTAAAGGCTTGGGAGCAAAGGTGTTGTCCGGAGAATCGAGCGCGGAATTGGTTCAGCCAACCCTGGAAGATGCTTTTTCTGCCTTGGGGGTATTTATTGAGGAGAATCCTGGAGAAGCGTATGCCCAGCATTCGGGATCGAACGAAGGATTTCGCGGCAAATTCTATTTTGGAACCCTAAGCGGTAATGGAGTTGTGGTCATGGTCAACGGACCCAACACTGAAATCATAGAGGAAATTATCCGTAGCGTTGCCGCTGTATATCAGTGGCCAGGTATGGAACCGCTCGCCGCCAACACTGATCTCAACCTTTCTTCAGAGGACCTCAAAAAGTATACAGGTACTTTTAGTTTTAAGGGGCGGGAGATCATCGTAAGCATGAAAAAGGGAAAATTAAAGGTTGCGGAAAAGGGAAAATGGAGCTCCTCCCTGACGCCCCTGGATCGCGCCAAATTTGTCTTCGACGGGGTTCGTCCACAAGCCACCATCGAATTCATTTCGAACGAAACTGAGGCTATTACAAGCTGTATACTCGAACAAGGGGAAGAATCGGAGTGGATAAAACTGGAATAATGACGACCATAGAAGTTTTATTAAAACAAACCAAACAAGCCTATTCCTGGGTGCATAAGCTCAAGGATACGGTTCCCGAGGAGAAATGGGATGCGATAGCCCCAGGAATGGATTCCAGCCTGAGCTGGCAACTAGGCCACCAGATCATTAGCATTTACTACCATACCATCATGACCACAGTGGGGCACTTACCGGAATTGCTGGAGACTATTGACCTCAGATCCTATACCAAATTAAGCGGCTATGATACCCGACCAGAGTCTGTTGCAGGGAAGTTTAGCCCGGATCAATTGCGGAAAGACTTAAAGCTCATGGAGGACAAATCCCTTGAGGTCATTGCCTCGCTAACCGAGGAGGACCTGGACAAGCCCGTTGAGCCTACCAAAATGCCACATCCGGTAGCCATAACCAAATTCGACGCCATTGACTGGAATATCAAACACACGATGTGGCATTGCGGGCAGATGGCTACCTGGAAACGCATGGTCGATAAGCCCCATGATTATGGAATTCGAAAACCAGAATAGCAGGTGGAAAATTACCTGACCGAACTCGCCAAGTACCAAAAAAAGATCAACGCCAACCCCGGGCAGTTGGAAACGGTAATTCGTGTGCGCAACTTAATCGAGCATAATTTTTCCGAAAACCTGGATTTGGAAGCACTCTCCAAGGACCGTTTTGTATCCAAGTATCACCTGCTGCGCTTATTCCGGAAGTATTACGGGCAAACCCCCAAGCAGTACCTGATTTCCACCCGCCTGAATAAATCCAAGGAATACCTCAGGGAGGGAATGGGGGTAACCGAAACCTGCTTTGCAGTGGGCTTTGAAAGCCCCAGTTCGTTCAGCAAGCTTTTCAAGAGCAGGAATGGGGTTTCGCCCCGGGAATTTCGCAAAAGAGCAATTTTCGACAAGTAAGTTTATCTGATTTATCGGAAATTAAGCCCTGTAAACAAACCGATAGTCATGAGAGTAACTGCGATAAGCATCCCGGTACGGGATCAGGCCAAGGCATTAGCATTTTATACCGAGATCCTCGGATTTATCAAGAAGTTGGATATCCCGGTCAATGAGACGGATCGTTGGTTAACCGTGGTGTCCCCGGAAGACCAGGATGGGGTGCAATTGGTTTTGGAACCCGCTCCTCTGCATTTTGAACCCTCCAGGGTATTTCAGGATGCCCTAACCGAAGCCGGATTTCCCTATACGCAGTTCGACGTAGACGACGTACAAGCCGAGTACGATCGTTTGCTTGCCCTGGGTGTTTCATTCAGCGTAAAACCAACCGAAATGGGTACGGTAAAAATTGCTGTTTTCGACGATACCTGCGGGAATTATATTCAATTGATCGAATACCTTTAGGCCGCCCTGTCTTTTCTTCTGGCTGCTTTGAATATCCATGGGCTTAGCGAGAATTCCGTATCTTAAGCCTTAAGTAAACCCTTTGGCTATGGATAACGTCTGGACACTGGTTATTGCGATTTCTATTTTCCTGCTTATTAACCTGTTATACTACGTAGGCATGCGTGGCTATGTCCAAAAGTCCTTTGGTCAGCGTTGGCTCAGTGTCTGGGGTAATAAGGTATATTTCTGGCAGAGTGCGATATTCGCGAGCACCGCCGGCACAGCCATTTTGATGTATGTGCTCATTACTTATGGGTTACTACCAACATAACTTCCTCCTGTAACGAATTCCCGGGTACGACTACTTATGGATAGCCTATGCAATCCCCGGTAGGCATGCAATTAATCCGCTACTCAAGTCTATGAAGTCGTTTGTTTCCCTTTTATTGGTTTGTACTTTACTAATTTCCTGCAAACAGAATGCTCCAGAAAACGCAGATGCCACTGCAAATGAGTCCGATACCTTAGCTGTCCAGCTCGACACTTATTTCAATGCCCTCACGGAACTGGATGAGTTCAATGGGGTTATCCTGGCTACCCGGGGAGATTCGCTGCTCCTCGCCAAGGCCTATAACCTGAATGAGGATCCGGGTAGTTCCACTTACGTAACTGCGGAATCCCAATTCGATATTCATTCCGTAACCAAGCTTATGGCCCGCTATCTTCTGGTGAAATTGGAATTGGAAGAAAAGGCAAGCCGAAAACAAACCCTCGATGAATTTCTCCCGGACTTCCCCATGGGCGATCAGATTACCCTGGAAATGCTGCTCGATCACGTTTCCGGGCTCCCACGCGACTTTGAAGGCTATGAAGGCGACGCCTTGGATATGACTCCTGAGGAAATTGTATTCTGGGCGCAGCAACAGGAATTTTTATTTACCCCGGGAACAGACTATCAGTATTCTAATGTCGGTTATGAAATGGTTTATTACGTGCTGGAAGCTATTTCTGGGAAGCCCTTTGCCCAGTATTTACAGAATGAAATATTTGAGCCACTGGGTATGGAAGATACCGGATCTCATTTTTATACCCAACAAGATAATCTTCGCCGGTTGGCAAAGAATCATCAGCTGGTTTCCGATTCCCTGGTACAGGTGCCTAATATTCTGCCGGAAGAGCTCAGAACATCCCGAATTTATTCCACAGCACATGACCTCAATTTATTCCTGGACCATGTGAAACAAGAGCCTTATGTTTCCTTGTTGCGGGATGAGTCGGGGATTATTGAAAAGAACGGGGGCTCTGATGGGATCCGCGCTCAGATCTACACCGATGTAGCGGCCGACTTTAATTTTGTGTTGCTCGCGAACTACGACGAAATGCCCTTTCAGAGAACCATTGTAGATATGGTTGCCCTGTTGAATGGAGATCCCTATCAGGTGCCCAAGGCAATCAACAGGACAGGGATTACCTTGCCAGATGAAATATTGGAACAATACGAAGGAACTTATTACTTTGCCGATATGGATATTCCCCTGGAGTTTAAGGCGGCCTCCGGCGGTCTTGAGGTATTCCAGGATGGGGAATCGATCGGTATCCTGCAAGCCGAATCTGACAGCGTATTTTTTGAGGATCCCAAGGCTGCTGAGAGCTTTGAGTTCCTGCAGGACGAGGACGGCGCATACTTTGTAATGATGGGATGGAAGGGGATTAAATTAAAAGGTGTACTTGAAAACTAAACGATTCAATATTTGGTCGCTTACGGTGATTTTGATAACGGGGTTTCTTTTCGCCTGTAGTTCCGGTACAGCAGACCACAAAACCCAAGTTGAAGAATATTTCGCTGCCCTGAATATCGGAAGTATTGATAGGGCCCGGGCAGTTATTTCAGACACCCTGACCATTTCCGAAGGGGATTTCAGCACCGATTTTTACGGGGAAGTTTATTACGAGCATTTTCGATGGGATTCGATTTTCCAACCCGGTTATGAAATCCTGGAGATGCAGGAGGAAGGCGACGAAATTGTCGCCATGGTCGCTTCCCGATCGGTGCGTTACGAATTCCTCCGGAATAATCCACTCAGTTGCGAGCGTCGGATCTATTTCAAGGATGGGAAGATTCGCAACATTGCCATCGGGGAATGCCCTTCGGCCGATTGGGAAACCTGGGAGGCACGCCGGGATAGCCTGGTGCGCTGGGTTGCAAGAAACCACCAGGAGCTCGACGGCTTTATCAATGATCTAAGCATGCAAGGCGCTCAGAATTATATGCAGGCCATGGAATTCTATGAAAATGCTGCAGCGGGCGTTACACAATAACTAGTGTATGCGTTGATCTGACCGGTTTAGTTTCCTGTAGTGCAGTGGGGTAGAAAGCTTTAGTTTTTTGAAAACTCTATTAAAGTTGGACATATTGTTGAATCCACATCGATATGCGATCTCAGATATGGGGAAATCTTCCAGAATAAGCATTTTTCCGGCTTCCTCTATTCGAACTTTATTTAAATAATTGACGAACGTGGTGTGAGTGGTTTTCTTTACAAATCTATTCAGCGATACTGCACTCATGTTCAATTGATCGGCCAGTTCTTTTAAGCTGATTTTTTTATGATAGTTTTCCTGTATGTAGAAATAGAACTCCCGGGTTTGATCGCTATTCCCAAATTCGTCGGAAGCGAGTTTTTCATGGGAGAGAATACGCTGCCCGCTCGTTTTGGAGAGATCGTGAAGAATTTTGAATAATTCTATTAGGCCTTCGAAACCATTCAGCTTAGATAAATTCATTAGCCGGGGTGCGATTTTTATCACTTCTTTCTTGTCAAATAAAATACCCCTTGTAGATCGGGCAAACATATCTCTTAAGGGTTGCATCATACTTCGCTTTAAAAGGCCTTTGCTTAAGAGATCGTTGTGAAATTGAATAGTTATTTCGTGTATGTTATGATCACAATAGTGCATTTCCCAGTTATGATGAACATTGGGTCCTAACAGTACCAATTCGTAATCATCAATTACTTCGGAACTCAGGCCAACTGTCCTGCGTATTCCTTTGCCATTTGCAATAAAGTTCAATTCAAGTTCAGGGTGAAAATGAATTGGGTAATCGAGATTGTCCCGGATTCGATTCAATACTAAAAAGCAATCCTGGGGAGATAGGGGAGTAAGTTCTCTTTCGTATGTCTGAAGTAGACTCATTGGCTATTCGATTGATTTATGAAAATGCAAGCGTTGTAATTTGTCAAGAATTAGGAATTGGAGAAGCGCAATCTTATTAATAAGAATTCAATAAAGAAATTATTAATTGGCTTCTACCTTGACAATAATTGGACCTAAACATTGATAAAATGGCAAATTCTCAGTATGTAAGAAAAATAAGGTTAAAATTATAAATACTTGATAAACAGAATGATAAGATTAAATCGAGTCATTCCGCAAACGTTTGATGACAAAATAGTACTATAAAATGACAAAAAAATATATAAACTAAAGTTTTGCTTTAGATACTTTTAGTAGTCAAATGGCATTTTTATGTTTTTGCAGGCAAAAAATGCCTACACATTATTCCTAATTCAATTAACTAACAGCACATGATTATGAGAAAATCCAATGGAATACTCGCCTTGTTCGATATGTCCAAAAGGAGGTTTTGTTTGCCGCGCAATTTTGTGGTTGCCATTATGGCTTTACTGATTTGCGGAAGTAACTATGCTTATGCAATGAACGAATCTCTCCCTGCGTCAGAAGAACTACAGAACGCAGTTTCTGGAACGGTATTGGATGCAGATGGAGCACCACTCCCAGGAGTTAACGTTTTGGTGAAAGGCACTACAACGGGAACTCAAACAGACTTCGACGGAAATTATTCGATTAATACCGACCCGAATGCCACGCTTGTTTTTAGTTATGTCGGCTTTGCAACGGTAGAGGTGGCGGTTAATGGCCGCACCACCGTCGATGTTCAATTGACAGAAGAAGCCAGTCAGCTAGATGAGGTGGTTATCGTCGGTTACCAACAGCAAACCCGGGGTGATCTTACCGGAGCGGTTGCTTCAGTTGATGTTTCTGAAGCCACGAAACAACCTTTGGTTAACGTTGCGGAGGCACTGGAAGGCCGTGCGACCGGTGTAACCATTACCAATACAGGTAATCCCGGAGCTGCTCCTATCGTAAGGATCCGTGGTTTGGGAACACCGAACAACAACAACCCGCTTTACATTATTGATGGGACCCAGACACAGGATCCAAATATTCTGAATACTCTTAATCCTCAGGATATTGCACAGATCAACGTCCTTAAGGATGGTTCTGCTTCAATTTATGGTGCGCGTGCATCAAACGGGGTAATTATCATCACCACCAAAGGAGGTAACTACAATCAGAATAAGCTTTCTGTTAACGTCGATGTATCAACAGGATTTTCAAGAGCCAATCGACTTCCGGACTTGTTAAATCCGGAGCAGTTGGGAGACGTATTCTTTCAAAGTTTAACTAATGACGCCATTCGGAATGGGACCCCTGTAGCTGATATCAGCCACCCACAATTCTTCCCCAATGGAGGACAACCACAGGTCCCAAGCCAACTCTTAGGAGTTAGTTTCTTGGGTACCGGTGAAGAAGTTGTGGCACCTGTACGACCAGGAGGCACCAACTGGCTGGATGAGATTTTCAGGAGCGCGCTTACGCAAAACGCCTCCATTACACTATCAAACGGTACTGAAAATTCGAAGTTTTCTGCTACTATCGGTTATCTGGATCGTCAGGGTATTCAATTGGCTACCGGCTTCAAACGGGCGCAAATTCGACTGAATTCTGAGTTTAAAATAGGGAAGCGCCTCACGATTGGGGAACACTTAAATGTCGCTTACAGTAATACCCAGAATATCGGCGCCAGTGAAACCAACCGCGCGATGCGTACCAGCCCACTGATTCCGGTACGGGATAACCTCGGCAGATTTGCAGGACCTTATGGAAACCCATTCGGACTCTCCAATTCGCCTAACCCTGTGGCTACCCTCACGCGGAACGGTGATGACTTTTTCAGGGAAACGCGAATTATCGGAGATGTCTATGCCAGTTTGGCAATCACAGATAACCTTTCCATCAAGTCTACCTTAGGGGGGAATCTGAGTATTTTCGCCCAACGGGATTTCCTGGCTCTGGATCCGGAATCCGCAGAACCTCGTTCTACAAATACACTTACGGAAAGGAACCAACAGACCCAAAGCTGGGTTTGGACCAATACGCTTAACTATGTTCAGAATTTCGGGGATCACAGCGTGAATGCTATCCTGGGACTTGAAGCGATTGAAAACACCGGGAAGAGTCTGCAGGTTTTGGCGACAGGTTTCCTTTTTGAGACCCCTGATTTCTACTTATTGAGTAATGCATCAGGAGCTCCCATTGTAAACCCTGGGGGTACATTTGATTTCATCAACACCCTGTCTTCTGTATTTGGTTCGGTAAATTACTCTTACGCGAACAAGTATTTGGTTACCGCAACAGTACGTAGGGATCGTTCCTCGCGCTTTATAGGGGATAACCAAAGTGACGTATTTCCTTCCGTTAGTGCAGGTTGGGTAATGAGCAACGAGGATTTCTTTCCTTCAGACGGAGTAGTTAGCCGCCTGAAATTATTTGGCTCTTACGGATTAGTAGGAAACCAGGAATTGCCATCTGGCAACCCTGGGGTTAATATCAATAGTCTGAACAATACCATCGCAGATTATGTTTTCGACGGGGGATCCAATCTGAGAGCTGGTGCAGCTTTAACCGGAGTTGGTAACCCTGACCTGACCTGGGAGACTACTAAAATGTTAAATATCGGTGCTGATTTTGGATTCTTAAATAATGCATTGAACCTGTCTGTGGAATTCTTCAAAAACACCACCCAGGATCTTATTGTTTCTGATGAAACCATTATTAGCGATACAGCTATTGATGCAGGTGCGCCCTTCGTAAACCGTGGAAATGTTGAAAACACTGGTTTTGATATCTCCCTGGGATACCAGAGTACAGGAGATAGTGACTTCCAATGGGGAGCAGATCTGAACGTTTCCTTGGTAGATAATGAAGTTACCAGTCTGGAAGGCTTTATAGTAGGTCAATCGTTCCGTGGTGGACCCATAACCCGTACCGAGGAAGGGCAACCTATTTCTTCCTTCTACGGGCGTGTTGCCGATGGAATTTATCGTTCAGAAGCTGAAGTACAGGCCGGACCCGATCAGGGATTCTCCTCCCCAAGTGCTGGAGTAGGTCGTATCCGTTATGTTGATTTGAACGGTGACGGAGTAATCAATGACGACGACCGGGACTTTTTGGGAGACCCCATCGCGGATGTTACCTTCGGATTGAACCTGAATGCCACCTACAAGAACTGGGACTTCAGTGCCTTCTTTGCAGGGGTAGCCGGGATCGACATTTACAACTATGAAAGAATCTTTACCGATTTTCCAACCTTCCCCGATGCCAACCGTAATGCCAGGGTACTGGACGCATTCGATGCGCAATCCAATCCTAACGGATCACAACCGGCTTTGAGCTTTACGCTTTTAAACGGGGAGACCAATCCGAGTTCCTTCTTCGTTGAAGACGGTTCTTTTGTAAGATTAAAAAACCTGGTGATCGGGTACACACTACCTGCTAGTGTTACCGATAGCTGGGGGATTTCCAGTTTGCGTATTTATGCAAATGCTACTAACTTATTCACAATCACGGGGTACGATGGGGTAGATCCGGAAATTCTGCCTAGTAGTGGAGCTAACTCTGCTTTTACTCAAGGGGTGGAATTCAATACGTTCCCCGTTCCTCAGATCTTTGTGTTTGGCGTAAATTTAAAAATGTAAAAAGATGAAAAAGAAGTTTATTTACTTATTGTCAATTCTATTTGTGGGGCTTTCCTGTGGAGATGAATTTTCAGAAACTCCGGCCATTGGCGCATTAAGCGACGAGGCCTTGGCCAATCAGCAAGGGGTAGACCTCTTATTGAATGGAGCTTACGGAATGCTCGATGGATGGAGATCAAATAATAAAGGAAACCAGTTTGCCGTTGGAGGCGATTGCTGGTGGTGCGATGTAATCACTGATGACGCCCATAAAGGGAGTAACGATGGTGACCAGATCGAACTATTTCAAATTGAGACGTTAGATTGGCAGACCGCCAACGATTATTTCCGAGGCAAGTTTACAGCCTTATATGCCGGTGTGAATCGTGCAAACAATGTACTGGCTGTCATCGGAGGAATCGATAGAGAATCGCTGTTACCCAGTGAAGCAGCCACGATCACCGGTCAGGAGGCAGAAGCGCGTTTTTTGCGCGGACATTTCTATTTTGAATTGACTAAGTTGTTTGGGAATGTGTCCATCGTTAGTGTGGAGAATTTCCAAAATCTTGAATTCAATCAGCCCAATACGGGTCCTGCCTGGGAGCAGATCGAATCTGATTTCCAATTTGCGATAGACAACCTACCGGCATCGCGTGCTGATCAACCTGATCCGGGACGGCCAACGGCATTTGTAGCCAGAGCTTATATGGGCAAAGCGCACCTATATCAAGGGGATTGGAACGCTGCCTTAACCGAGCTTAATGCGGTAATCAATAGTGGCGAATTCGCTTTGAATGCAGAATACCTGGATAACTTCAATGCCGCTGGCGAGAATGGACCGGAGTCTGTTTTTGCGATTCAATTTGCTGCTGATGCCGGGCAATCCTTTAATGGGAATATTGCGGGTACGCTGAACTTCCCCGGAGGAGGTCCATTCGGATCCTGTTGTGGATTCTACCAGCCTACCATTGATTTGGCCAACGCCTTCCAGGTAGATGCTAACGGACTTCCACTTATCGATACTTTTAATGACCAGGATTTCCTGAATGACTACGGAATAGAAAGTAGTGAAGCTTTTGATCCGGATACCACAACCCCTGTAGATCCGCGTTTGGATTATACAGTAGGTAGAAGAGGTATCGACTATAACGGTTTCGGGGAGCATATCGGTAAAGACTGGATCCGTGCCGGTTTTGTTGATATCTCCGGGCCTTACCTGCCTAAGAAGAATGTTTATCAGGCCAGCGAGCTTGGCGAAAGCCAGGGAGTAGGTGGCTGGGGACAGCAGCACTCCGGGTTGAATTACAACATTATTCGCTATGCCGATGTACTGCTGATGGCCGCTGAGGCTGCTGCAGAACTGGGGGATACCGGAACGGCACTAAACTACGTAAATCAGGTGCGTGAGCGTGCTATGAATACCTCAGTTGTTCAGGCTATTGATGGAAGCGGTCCTGCAGCCAATTATCAGGTTGGTCTGTATCCTTCTTTCCCGGATGCCGCCTTTGCAATTGAAGCCGTTCGATTTGAGCGACGTGTTGAATTAGGGATGGAAGGTCACCGCTTATTCGATCTTAGAAGATGGGGAATTGCTGGTGACGTCATCACAGAGTACGTGACCAATGAAACACGAACCATCGGGAACTTTGGTCCTAAAATGAATGCTTATCAGCCTCATTTTGATCTCTTACCTATTCCTTTAACTTCAATTGATTTAAGTCAGGGAGTATTAGAGCAGAATCCAGGATATTAAAATTCCGGGATTACTTGCAATTTTAGTTTGAGTTTAGCTAAAGTAAACAGGGCGTCTTAAGCGCCCTGTTTTTTTTAGTCTTATTGAAGACTTTAGGAGGAAAAATTTTGAGAGTTGGCAGAACCATAAAACTAGCATTGCTTTTACCAGTAGCGATTTCGCTATCCAATTGCTTGCCTGACTCCAGGAGTAAAGCTCAGGCAGAAATGCAATCAGCGTATCAGAATTATTGCGGTTCCTGTCATATGCTCCCGGATCCTCAGCATTTACCAAAGCGGATTTGGGCCGAAACGGTGCTTCCGCAGATGTGGAACCTGCAAGGAGCTCCCGCATTAGACAGTCTTCAAAAGGCACAATTAACAGCGTACATATTAGCTCAGGCTCCGGACGCCTTACCTGAAATAACCAAACAGGAGGTAGCAGAATTAGAGCAGTTCAAAGCGGAAATCCATACCGTGGAGCAAAATAAAAGCCATGGGATTATTACCAGCCTCTCTTTTGACTCACTTCGGGAAGCCTTTTGGATAGGCGACGCGCTCGGACGTAGTTACAGACACTCAGAAAACCTGGACCCAAGGACGCAATATGGTTCTCCGGTGGTCTCAACCTTTCGACGGGACGATTCCGATTATGTGACCCTAATTGGTTATTTGGGCCCTTCGGATTTAGCTCGTGGACATCTTCTTCGGATCACGGCGGGTGCTATAGATACCCTGGCCGGAAACCTTCGCAGGCCTGTTTTTACCCATATTGAAGACTTAAACAATAATGGACAGGAAGAAATCCTTATCAGTGAATTCGGCAACAACTTCGGCGCACTTACCTTACTTGAGCGGTCTAACCAGCCTTCGGGAAATATAGAGGAGGAATACGAGAAGCGGGAATTGGTTAGCCTCCCCGGATGTATCAAGGTGGCCATTGCCGATCTGGATCACGATGGTCGGAAGGATATCCTGGCCTTATTCGGACAGGCGCGGGAAGGAATGAAAATATTATATCAGCAGGAGGAGCTGAATTTTGAAATAGAGGAGGCCCTTCAGTTTACGCCGGAATTCGGTTCGAGTTGGTTTGAATTGGCAGATATCAATGCGGATGGATTCCTGGACGTTATCCTTGCAAATGGAGATAATGCCGATTATTCCATAGTATTGAAACCCTATCATGGCGTGCGGATCTTTCTAAACGACGGGGAAAATCAGTTTGAGGAAAGCTACTTTTTCCCTATGCACGGGGCAACCAGGGTGTTGGTAGAGGATTTTGATAAGGATGGGGATCTTGATCTGGCAGCAATGGCATTTTTTCCCGATTTTCAGGCAGATCCTCAGCGCGGGTTTGTTTACCTTGAAAACCTGGGCGGGAAAAACTTAGCGTTCGCAGCTCAGACAACCCCACTTTCAGCGAAAGGAAATTGGCTGGTCATGGATAAAGGAGACATGGATGGGGATGGGGATACGGACATCATACTCGGGAATTTCTATCAATTCCGGAATAGAGCTTTTCAGCAGGAAAACCCTATAGACCTTTTAATACTTAAAAACCTCTGGAATTAGATGGGATGGATTAACCCATGAGTTTATAAGTTTCCTTTTATTTGTAAGCAACATTAAAGTCTGATACAAATCTACGGGGATACCCTTCAAAAATGTATAAATCTGGAAATGCGTAGCTATAGACTAACTATTCGGGGGATGGTTCTGGGATTATTTCTTGGAGGTTTACTATCCTCCTGCGAAACCGAAACTCAGGCCCCGAAAGAAGATCCATTGTTTGAATTAGTTTCAAAGGAAGTAAGCGGGATAGATTTCAACAACCGCCTTACCCCGGATGACACAGTGAACATCCTCAATTTTGAGTATATGTTCAACGGAGGTGGAGTCGCCGTGGGAGATTTTAATAAAGATGGGTTAAAGGACCTTTATTTTACCGGAAATCAGGTAGCAGACAGGCTGTACTTTAACCGTGGGGATTGGAAGTTCGAAGATGTCACACAAGCTTCTGGTATTGACTCCAAAGGTTGGTCTAACGGGGTTTCGCTAACCGATATCAATGCCGATGGCCATTTGGATATCTACGTTAGTCATGGGGGCTTAAGAGAATGGCCTGCCGAGAAATGGGCCAATGAGCTGTATGTGAATCAGGGAGACGGCACCTTCAAAGAAATGGCCGCAGAGCACGGCATAGCCGATACTGGCTTTAGCGTACAAAGCGTTTTTTTCGATTTTGATAAAGACGGAGATCGGGATTTATACGTCCTGACCAATGCGCTTGTCAATTTTAACCGAAACACTTCCCGAATGAAAATAAGCGATGGAAGTGCAACCAGTACTGATCGGTTATACCGAAACAATGGAGATGGAAGTTTTACGGATATAAGCCGGGAGGCAGGTATTACTGAAGAGGGTTTTGGCCTGGGGGTAAGCCTTTGCGATATTAACGAGGACGGTTGGCCGGACCTGTATATATCCAATGATTTCCTTACCGATGACCTGCTTTGGGTCAATAATCAGGATGGTACATTTTCCAACAAAATTGGCGAGTACCTCAAGCATACCAGTTATAATGGGATGGGGAATGACCTGGGCGACCTAAACAATGACGGCCAGGTCGAAATGATTACTGTTGACATGTTTCCCAGTAGTAATTCGCGAATAAAGCAGACAGTGATTAAGCCGAGTCGTGATGTTTTCCTTCGGAATTTAAGCCTTGGATATACCCCACAATTTGTTCGCAACACCTTGCAGCTCAACAATGGCAATCAATCCTTTAGTGAAATCGGACAGTACAGCGGGATCCATAATACGGATTGGAGTTGGGCGCCCCTGATTGCAGATTTCGATAACGACGGCCTGAATGACCTATTTATAACGAACGGATACCGCAGAGACATTACCAACCTTGATTATCAGGATTATACGCAGCGACCAGCAAAGTATGCCGATGAGTCAGAGCTCATAAAGAACGAACTGATCAGGATCGAAGGCCTTCCGGAGATCAAGCTTGCGAATTATATATATAAGAACAACGGGGACCTGACCTTTACGGATAAAAAAATGGAGTGGGGGCTGGAAAAACCCTTGTATTCCAATGGAGCTGCCTATGCCGATCTGGATAACGACGGGGATTTAGACCTTGTGATCAATAATATTGATGATCCTGCAAGTCTCTACAGAAATACGATCCGAGAGCGTAAGGACGCCGATGACGGTAAGGCCTATCTCACTGTTGATCTACTGGATGCTGCCCATGGCGACATTTCCGGCACCAAATTATGGGCATATTCGGGGGATACTGTTTTCTACAAATTCAGTAATTCGGTCAGGGGTTATCTCTCAACAATGGAAAGTGGAATCCATTTTGGACTAGGCAAGACCCGTGCACTGGATTCCCTGAGGATTCTTTGGAATGACGGTAAGCAGCAGGTACTTTATGAGGTGGAGGTCAATCAAAATTTACAGGTAAGACGTGAGGATGCCGAGGCAATTTCAAATCCCCTGAAGCAATTTGTTGGGGAGGGACTTCCAAATAGCAATACAACTTTGTTTACGGAAGTAGCCAGTAAGCTTGGGGTCAATTACATTCATAATGAAGATGACTTTAATGAGTTTAAACTGCAGTCTACGCTGCTGAAGATGAATACTTCACTTGGGCCTGGGGTTACTGTGGGCGATATCAATGGCGATGGCTTGGAAGACTTTTATGTAGGGGGCACAAAGGAAAAACCGGGTGCCTTCTATTTACAGCAAAATGATGGTTCGTTTAGCTATCAAATAATGACCTGTAATGGACCCCGGGAGGATATGGGCGTTGTGCTCGCTGATTTGGATAGCGATGGTGACCTGGATTTAATTTCCATAGATGGGGGAGGCATTGAAGAAATGGCTTTAATGAATTTTACAGATGTGGTCTACTACAATGATGGCCAGGGGAATTTCACCTGTGCCGAACTATTCAAGAGAAAATCACGGGGTGGTGCCGTTTCCCTTGCGGATTACGACCAGGATGGGGATTTGGATGTTTTCATCGCGGGAAGGGTGATCAATGGTTTTTACCCGCGAAGCCCGGAAAGTTTTCTGCTTGAGAACCAGGATGGAAATTTTGTGGACGTTACTCAGGAAGTTTTAGGTACCCGGGAATTGGGAATGATCTCAGATGCCCTGTGGACGGATTTTGATAATGACCTGTGGATGGATCTGATCCTGGTCGGGGAATTTATGGAAATAACCTTCCTGAAGAATGACCATGGCAATTTTGAGGACGTGAGCAGCTCCAACGGTCTTGAGTTTACCAGTGGCTGGTGGAACAGTATTGTACCTGGAGATTTCGACGCCGATGGCGACATGGATTATGTCCTCGGGAATTTCGGTTTGAACAGCGACTATAAAAGTTCTCCCGAAGAACCCCTTACCATCTATGTAGGGGATTTTGATGGCAATGGAAAGATAGATCCGCTCATTAGTTGCTTTCGGGAAGGGGAGGAGCACCTTATTCATACCCGCGATATCCTGATCAGCCAAATCAGCGCTATGAAAGGGACCTACCTGAACTACGACAATTACGCCAATGCCGACTTTGAAGAAGTCCGGGCCGACATTGGGCTGGACAAGGCAGAAAAGCTCAGGGCGTATACCTTCGCTTCGGCCTATCTCGAAAATCTGGGTGACGGAAAATTTGTACTTAAAACTTTACCGCCAGAAGTTCAGTTTTCTACGGTATTCGGGATGTTGCCTGCCGACTTTAACGGCGATGGAAACCTGGACCTATTGGTTAGTGGCAATCAATACGACATAGAACCTTTTATTGGTCAGAACGATGCCTCAATTGGATACTGTCTCCTGGGGGATGGCAGGGGAGGCTTCCGGGTAGTTTCCGCTGCACAAAGTGGGCTTATGCTTGGAGGAAGTGCTAAAGGGGTTGCATTGCTGCGATTAGCCGATCAGACGCCTATTGTGGTGAGCGGAATGAATAACGAGGGAATAAAGATTCATTCTTACAATGAAACCGGCTTGAGTTCCCTTGAAGTAAACGCCGACGACGCCTATGCAGTGATCTATGATACGGATGGTGGCAGGCGTAAGGTTGAGTTCACATATGGCAATACCTATCTGGGAAGTACCTCACGCTGGTTAAGCTATTCCCCAGAAAATACCACCAGAATCGAAGTGGTTACCTTTAAAGGGGATCGGCGCTTTCTGGAAATAAATAATGCGACCCAATAAAAGCACCCACTATGAAAGTCTTAAAACTACTCCTGGGAATCCTATGTATTTCATCCCTCAACGCCCAGCGCAACTGGGACAACGTGGAAATCAGGAGCGAACAACTAAAGGATCAGATATATGTCCTATATGGTGCAGGTGGAAATATGGGCCTTGCCCTGGGGCAGGAGTACGCCTATTTAATAGACGATCAATTCGGACCGCTTTCCGAGAAGATACTGACTGAGATCAGGAGCCTGACCGACAAGCCCCTGAAATTTGTGGTTAATACCCATTGGCATGGCGACCATACCGGAGGAAATGCCAACCTTGCTCGTGAAGGCGCAATAGTGATTTCACACCGGCAGGTAAGGGAGCGGATGAGCACTCCGCAGGACCGTGGGGAACGTGGCATTGTTCCGGGGTCCCCTCATATTGCCCTGGCACAGCTGACCTTTAATGAGGAAATGACGATCCACCTCGATAGCCTCAACAGCATGCATTTGATGTATGTAAAGCCGTCCCATACCGATGGCGATACCTATGTCTATTTTCCAGAGGCTAATGTTATCCATATGGGCGATAATTTTATCAGTGGTTACCCTTATATAGACCTGGGTTCTGGTGGAGATATCGATGGCCTGGTTTCCAACTTAGGGATGGCTCTTGCCATTGTAGATGAAGAGACGCGTATTATTCCAGGACACGGGCCTGTTTCCTCCAAAAAGGAACTCCAGGTTTATACCGATATGGTACGCCTGATACGCGACCGCGTCAAGGCCGCCAAGGACGCTGGCAAAACCCTGGAAGAGGTACAGTCTATGGGATTAACTGCGGAGTGGGACGACGCCTACGACAGCGGATTCATAAATTCCGAACGTCTCTTACAGGCAGTATATGCTTCTGTAGATTAGTATTCCCGCATACATTAACTCCGCTGAGCAACTCGGCCTTCAGCGCTTTTGGGCCGCCAGCCATTCCATAACCTTTACGGGTTTACCGTCTACGGTCACGGGTTCTCCATCGAAATCGAGAGCGGCATGATTGGCGTGGGAATAGATCCAGGAGAAATGTCCGTTGTAATAGAAGTCTTTCCCCCCGTATTGTCCGGTAATATCTACTACGTGTTTATAGTAAGAGAAATGGATGTTCTTGGCTCCGGCATCCATCAATCGTTTGTAAAGCGGAACCACGGTAGTTTCGGGTCGTGTCACCGGGTCATCGGTCGAATGGATAAACCAAATAGGAAGATCCTTTAGGATTTCTACTTCCTGATCCGAAATGTACTCATTGGAATACGCCAGGGCACTTGGGAAGCCCGCTGCAAAAAAGTCCGGATGCTTCAGCATTAATTTAATGGTCATATACCCCCCATTGCTACATCCGCCAAGATAGATCCGGTCGCGATCAATACCAGGATGCTCCTGCACATAATCCATAATCAGGGCCATCAGGCCTTCGTTGTAAATATCCTCTACCTCCCCGGTCGTGTATCCACCCCCAGGCCGATTCATCCAAAAGGTCGGTGTTTGAGGGACCAGGACGTAGGCGCTGCCAAAGATCCGCTGGATTTCGGGAGAAGCATAATTCGCAGCCCGATTCGCCAACAGCGGCACCGTTGTATCGGTTCCTCCTTCACCTCCGCCATGCAGCCAGATAATCAATGGTTTTTTTCCATCGCTAGCTGGAGGGGTATAGTCGGCATAGGTCAGCGTCTTCCCGGGCTCGTATTCGAATTGTTTGTCCAGCTCAAAGCGATCGGCCTGAGGTAAGAACCTGCCTGTCTTTACGTTCCAGATGCGCTTTCCGGAGCTATGGGTAACACGAACCTGATAATCGATCCATATGTTTCCCTGAATCTCCGGTGTGAACAGATAATGAAAGGGCGAGGACAACGGCAAGTTCGGGCCTACACTGAGCACCAGGGTCAGGTAATTACCGCTGTTTGTGCGATTTCCCCGATAGTCGGAGATATAGGTGCCGATTACTTCCCGTATACCGGAGCGCAGGGTTTCCGGCAATTCCGTTTTTTCAGAAGACCGCCTCGCTTCAACGGTAAAGGTTCCCTCCGGAAGGTTGGTTAATTCTTCCCGATAATTCAGGATAACTTTGTTTACTGCCGGTCCCCAGTCAAATCCTTCTACCACAAGTCGGTATTCCTCAGGTGGCGTTGGTGCAGCAGTAGTAGCATCCTGGGCGCAAATGCGCACAAACCCCAGCAGCATCACTGCCGGGATCAATAGCGCCAGGCGCTTTTTTATTTGCGTACTTGTCTTCATTCTGAATTTTCGTTTTTGGTTTCCCGCCGGTACGGACGGATAATCAGGCCCAGGGGTCTGTCGTAGCTCACATAATTGAATGCCCATTGGTATAAGGCCGAGAGTTTATTTCGGAAACCTACCAGGGAAAAAACGTGAACACCCATCCAGATAAACCAAGCAAAGCTCCCGCGCAATTTCACAAAGGGTAAATCGGCTACGGCCTTGGCCCGGCCTACAGTAGCCATAACTCCCTTATCCCTGTAAGTAAAGGGGCGCGTTTCTTTTTTGCGCAGCAGTCGATTCAGGTTTTTGGCCAGATGCTTCCCTTGTTGTTGAGCCACCGGGGCAAGCATGGGAAGTCCACGGGGGTTATCCTCTGTAATGCAGGCGGCTACGTCTCCGATGGCAAAAACCTCCTTAGTTCCTTCTACCCGGTTAATCGCATCGACTTGCAGCCGATTCCCTCCGACATAAGCTTCTTTTGGAAGCCCTTTTATCGGTGCAGCACATACCCCTGCTGTCCACAGAACCGTGTCCGTTGGAAAACAGGAGCCGTCCTCCAGCATCACACAATCGTTTTCATAGGCCGATACCCGGGAATTCAGATGTACATTAACCCCTAGTTCCCGCAGGTATTTCAGGGCATTGGCAGAGGCAGCTTCCGACATGGCATTTAAAACCCGATCTCCGCTTTGGTAGAGGTTAATGCTCATTCGAGAGGTGTCCAGGTCCGGAAAGTCTTTGGGGATAACGTGCTTTTTCATTTCCGCCAGGGCCCCTGCGAGTTCAATGCCTGCAGGGCCACCCCCCACTACAGCGACATTCATTATTTCCTCCAGCGATTCCCCGCTGTAATCGGCAAGGGCTTTCTCCAGGTTCTGATATAAATAGCTGCGGATGTTCAGCGCATCCGGAACGGATTTCAAGGTGAGGAGTTCGTCTTTCTGAGGTTCAAAATTAAAGTAGTTCGTCGTGCTCCCTGTGGCGATTACCAAATAGTCATAGGGAATGGTTCCGATGGTAGTATGTAATTTGCTGCGTTCCCAGTCTGCAAGGGTAACTTCGGCCATTCGAAAAGTGAGGTTATGCTGCATCCTGAAGATGCGTCGCACGGGATAGGCAATGCTGTCCGGCTCCATACCCCCCGTCGCCACCTGGTACATCAGGGGCTGGAAATTGTGATAGTTGTTGCGGTCGACCAGGATTATTTGGGCCTTGGTATATTTGAGTGCTTTTGCCAGTTCTATTCCGCCGAAACCGGCGCCGACAATTACGATACGGGGTAGGGTAGCCATGAAGACACTTTACTAAATACCGGAAAGATACGATGTGGCGGGTTATCGGCCAATGCGGATGTTGCCCTTTCTACGGTTTTCCCTTGTTCGCTAAGGGCAATTCAGGGATGCGTTAAACTTTGGTAAAACCAAGTGCCAAAAGCGAATAATCCTTAACTTCTAACAAAATTACTTTCCATGGCAACTTACACTCTAAAAATTAACGGGACCTCACGTGACGTTGAGGTAGATCCGTCCACGCCGCTGCTTTGGGTGCTCCGGGACCACATTAAGCTCGTAGGTACCAAATTTGGCTGCGGAATTGCCCAATGCGGGGCCTGTACCGTCCACCTGGATGGGATGGCTGTCCGATCCTGCTCCCTGCCGATTTCTTCAATCGGCGATAAGGAAGTGACAACCATAGAAGGCTTGTCCGAAAATGGGGATCATCCAGTACAATTGGCATGGCTGGAGGAAGATGTACCCCAATGCGGCTATTGCCAGGCAGGGCAGATTATGAATGCCTCTGCCTTACTTGCCCAAAACCCGTACCCAAGCGATTCGGAGATCGAAACTGCGATGAATGGAAATATCTGTAGATGCGGAACCTATGTGAGAATTAAAAAGGCCATTAAACGAGCTGCCGAGGCCGGGAGCAACGCCTAAAAAGATACTATTATGACTTTAGTGAAAACAACTTTTGGAAGACGGGCCTTTATCCGGAACACCGGTTTGGCAAGCGGGGGTCTCGTACTGGGATTCAGCTGGTTGGCATCCTGCAAAGATGAAGCAGCTATGGAAGCCGCCTTGCAAATGCCGGATTCCTGGTTCGATATAAATGGATTCCTCAAAATTGGAGACAATGGCCTGGTAACTATAATGTCGCCCAACCCGGAGATCGGACAGAATGTAAAAACCGCAATGCCCATGATCGTGGCCGATGAGCTCGACGTGGATTGGGCTAAAGTACTCGTGGAGCAAGCGCCGCTGAACACGGATATATTTACCCGGCAACTGGCAGGAGGAAGCCAGTCGATTCGCCAGGGTTGGCAGGGCTTGCGCTTAGCGGGAGCCACAGCGCGTCAAATGCTCAAACAAGCGGCGGCGAACGCCTGGCAGGTACCCGTAGGCGAAATTGTTACCGCAGCCGGTATGATTAGTCATGAAGGTAGTGGGAATAGTGCTGGCTATGGCGAAATGGCAGCAGCCGCAGGCGCCCTGGAAGTACCTGAGGAGGTCGTGCTGAAGGAACCCGGTGAATTCAGCATCATCGGGACAGATCGGAAAAATGTGGACGGGAAGAAAATCGTAACCGGCCAGCCCCTGTTCGGACTCGATGTGGATCGCGACAACATGCGGATTGCGATGGTCGTGCATCCCCCTGCCTTTGGGCAAAAATTCAAAAGCGCTAACCTCGAGGAGATCAAAGCCATGCCCGGAATTCAGGACGCCTTCCACCAGGTGGTTTATCCAGAGGGTGCGGAGCTTCAGTGGTCCGATGGCGGCCATGTTCCTGAGATGCTGGTAATCGTTGGCAATTCTACCTGGGAAGTCATGCAGGCCAAGCGGGCAGTTCAGGCGGAATGGGAAGCCGATGGTCCACTGGAAAGCACGGAATACCACAACACCGAATTGGCGAAACTCCTGGAGCAGGCGCCCGATAACCCTGGTCGAAGAGATGGCAACCCGGAAGCCGCCTTTGCCCGGGCCGCCACCATCGTAGAAAAGACGTACAGCGCTCCCTATTTGGCTCATAACACCATGGAGCCTATGAATTTCTTTGCCCATGTTACCGCCGACAAGGCGGAGTTGCTGGGTCCTATTCAAACCCCGGAGTATTTGGAAAATACCCTGGCGGGCATCCTGGAGATGCCAAAAGAGAACATCGATATCATGATGACCCGTATGGGAGGTGGTTTCGGCCGGAGGCTGTATGGATCATTCGCGGTAGAGGCGGCCGTTATTTCCAAACGGATCCAGGCACCCGTTAAGGTGGTTTATAGCCGGGAGGACGACATGACCCAGGGAACCTATCGACCGTCCTACATGGTGCGCTATCGCGCAGGACTCGATGCGGATGGTAAGTTAATCGCCTGGCATATGCGCGCTGCGGGCACGAATGATGGCGGTTATTTTGCCAACCGTTTTCCGGCCGGAGCAGTAGAGAATTACCTCTCTGAAGGCCATACGCTTCGTACAGAAGTTACTACAGGAGCCTGGCGGGCTCCCACCTCGAATTTTATGGCGGGGGTGGAAAACGCCTTCCTCGATGAGGTTGCCGAAGCCGCTGGGAAGGATCCGATTGCCTTCCGCCTGGAACTTTTTGATCGCTCCATCAATGATCCTGTAGGTGATCCTGAAAAGAATGACTACGATCCCGAGCGTTATGCGGGCGTGTTGCGACTCGTTCGTGACAAATCAAATTGGGATTCCAGCAGCCCGAATGCCGAGAAGCGCGGGGTGGCGGCCTATTATTGCCATAATTCCTATGTGGCTCAGGTACTGGATGTGGAAATGAATGCGGGGGTGCCCAGAGCCGATAAGATCTGGTGCGCTGTCGATTGCGGAATCGTGATTAATCCGCTTAGTGCCCGCAATCAAATCGAAGGGGGTATCGTCGATGGAATCGGACATGCCACCTTTAGTGCACTAACTTTTGAGGATGGGAAACCCCAACAGGATAATTTTGACACCTATCGCTTAATCCGCCACAGCGAGGCACCACGTGAGATTGAGACATTCTTTGTGGATAATGGTATTGATCCTACCGGACTCGGAGAACCTTCCTTACCCCCGGTAATGGGTGCGTTGGCCAATGCAATGTATCGCAAGGCGGGCAAGCGCTATTACCATCAACCCTTTGTGGGATCTCAGGAGGATCGCCGGATTATCGGATAGCGAGCTGCTGAAAACAATGAGAACAGACGCGGTACTTAGTATCGCGTTCTGTATTTCTGGGGGAAGGTGTAGAGAATCCCGAAGTTCACGGTAGACCAGTCGAAAATATCGCCGGTAACCTGGGTATAGGATAGGTTAATCTCCGTTTGGGCACCGAGTAAAACACCGACGATCGGCTTGAGGTATACCCCACCTTCGTGTTCATCGGCGAGTCCCAGGGCATAACCCCCATCTCCACCTAAGGAAAATGAATTGGACAACCAGAGCCGGACACTAGCCGCCACAGGAATGAATTGAACTGAAGGAAGGTCGGCTCCGCCAACCTCGTATTTTTCGGCAAACCCGTGAATGAACCCGGTCATTACACCGAGATCCACGCGCTCCCCCAGGGCATGCATATACCCCAGATCCAGGCCCACACCCAAACCAACCCGGTCGTTGAGTTCCTCGGTAATTGGTAAACTAACGTTTCCCCCTAGTTTTACCCCTTGTTGGGCCAGAATGCCTCCAGTGAAGAAGAGAGCAAATACTCCGAATATCAGTCGTTTCATAACTATTGGTTTGCCAATACAAACGAGAAATTCCGGGATTTAGTGAATTTTAAAGGATTTTGTTGTGAATTTCGCCCGGGAGCGGGTGAAGGATTATTGCCCGTCCCCAACTACGATTGGCATATCCTCCGGTTTGAGCCCTTGCTTGAACTTTTGGCCAAATCCTGAGTTGTTGGGTAGGTAAGGGGCGGCATAGGCTACATCCAGGCTATCCGTAACAGGCAAATCCAGGGCCCAGTAAATCCCGTTCAGGGCCAGGCGCCGCATATTGGGATTGCGCCAGTCATAGGGATGACCCAAGGTGGTAAAAAATACCCGGGATACGTTCCCGCTATCACCCGAATAGGTTTTGGTCCAGGCTACCGGATTATCCAATGGGAATTGAGCCAATCGCCCGGCAGCTTCGTGTCCTGAGCGAAGGGCACGTCCGAAAACCAGTGGCTTGCTGTCCCCCTGCAATTGCCAGTCGCCTCCATCTACATGATAGAGCCAGGAATACGCCTGGAAAGGACTGACCCCCTTGAGGATTGGATGGCTCACCGTTGTATCGGGACGGACCGCGGTAAGGGGAATCTTCCCATCTTCGAAATGGCCGTGATGGGTTATCCATTGCTGTCCGAAAACCTTGGCCGGCCATTCCGCATTCAGGTGGGTATAAGCCGAACTATCCGGGTACAGAAAGGCGTGAGTAGCTGTGCGAAATCCAACCATAGGTCTCCCGGATTCCGCATAATCGAGGATGTGTTTCAATTGGTCAGGAGGCAACACCCGAAAACGGGTAAAGAGGACCATGAGGTCGGCAGAATCCAGGGCAGCCAATCCCGCGATATTATCCAGTCGATTGGGATCGATGTACCCTGCACTATCCAGCGGATAACACAGACTGATCTCGGCTTCCAGTTCCCGCCGCAGAATTCCGGCCAGCATCGGCATAGACTCCTCCGAGCGATACTCTTCGTCACCGATTACAAAAACAATTTTCGGCGGAACTGCTGAGATTTCGGTTTGCGGCTCTTCCTTCTTGCTCTGGCAGGAAAGCAGCCCGGCAACTATGAATAGGATCAGGAAAAAGGAAGGCTGTTTAAACATCGATTTTTGCTTTAATTTATTCCAGCTCACTTGCCGTGTAAAAAGTTTTGCGGTCCTTGAGTTCGGCCCTGATGGCCCGGACCTCACGCGGGTCTACCGGGGTAGCCTTGTTGCCAAAGGCATTGCGGACATAGGTGAGCACGGCGGCCATTTCCATATCTGTGAGCAGGCCTTCAAAGGCGGTCATGGGTACTTGTCCGGGATAGTTTTTCCCGTTTACAATTATCGGCCCTTGTATGCCTTTCAGGGTTAGTTTTATAAGCCGCTGCGAATCCCCGGTTACCCATTCACTTCCTTGAAGCGGGGGGAAGCCAGCGGCTGGCAGGCCCGCCCCATCGGCCTGGTGGCAAGTTGCACAATATCCCTCACGGTGATACACCTCCCGGCCGGCTACATAGGCGATGCTATCCGTTGGGTTTAGGTGCTCCGGGATGGTTGTGGCCCTGGTATTTTCTTCATTACCCTCGGAGTCCGGGGGATTTCCGCGGTCTCCGGACAAACGATGCTGCAGCAGCAAGTACCCAGGATTGATCCATTCGTCCACCCCCGACTTGGCCACGGCATTTATAATTTCCTGCATATCGGCATCTCCCAACCAGGAGGCAGCACCCATAGCTTCCAAACGTACCCTGCCATGCGGGTCGGCAGCGGCCTGTAGCAATAAGGCCTTTGCATCGGGTAGCTGATGTGCCGAATAGCGCAATACCCGTACCGCAGCTGCCCGAACACGATGGTCCTGAGCCTTCAGTACTTTACGCAACAGGTCTGGATCTATCCTACCGGTTCCGGCACTTACCCATAACGCTTCCAAAAAATGGTGTTCGTCGTTGGATTCCATACCCACTTTTCCAATCCAGGCTTTCAAGGCTACACCTACTTGTAAGGGATCCCGTCCTCTTAATTCTCTGCGTGCCCGGTATCGGGTACGGTCCTGGGGCGATTTTAGTAGCGCTAATAGTTCAGGAATGTCCGCACCGGCGATTGTGGCCGGCTCTTGCAAATCATTTCCGGTATATACAATCCGGTAGATTCTCCCGTGGCTGTGGTCCCGGTACGGATCCCGGGCGTTGTGTTGCATGTGACCGATCAATGTGTTGTGCCAGTCTACTACATAGAGGCTGCCATCAGGGGCAAACTCCAGATCCACAGGCCTGAAATTGGGGTCTGAGCTCCTGAGCAGGTCTTGTCTGAATTCCAGCTTGTAGCCGGTACCGTCCTCCACTACTTTATGCTGTTTAATTCCAAGGAAGCCAATGCTGTTCCCCAGGAGCACATCGCCCTGGACTTCTTCTGGAAAATTGTCGCTCGAAACGAATTCCAGTCCCGCCGTGGGCCGTACTTTCTGTAAATCAGGGATCAGATCAGGAGGATTGGGGAGGAATTTTCCGTATTCCGATTTTAAGTTGCCGGGGCTCATCCAGCGCAGGGCAGGGCCCGAAGTGTCCAGGAAAAAGGGTTGTCCCCAGGAATCAAAGGCAATCCCCCAGGGATTGGGTATCGGGAGTTGTGCTGTTCGCTCCAGGTAGCCGGATTTAGGTTCATAGCGATAGAATCCGCCATGGGTGCCTCGTACCGGCCCATAGCGGGTCTCCACATTGGTGTGCAGGAAAACGCCTTCCGCCATATATACTGCCCCTGTGGGGTCGGCGCTAAAGGCTCCGATCGCATGGTGGGTGTCGTGATCGTCGAAGCCGCTTAGCAAAATTTCCCGTTGGTCGGCTTTGTCATCGCCATCGGTATCCCTGAAGCGTTTCAAGTGGGTACCCTGGGAAATCAGCACCCCGTCTGCTGTTAGTTCAAAACCAACGGGTAAATGCAATTTATCGGCCCAGACACGTACGGAATCACTGCGGCCATCGCCGTTGAGATCTTCGAGAATCAACAGTTTGTCGTCGGGCATGGGGTCCCCGGGTTTGTAATGCGGGTAAGCAGGCATGGTGGCCACCCAAAGCCGGCCGGCATTATCAAAAGACAACTGAACCGGATTGGCCAGCAGGGGAAAATCGGCTTCTGAGGCTACCAACTGGATCTCGTAACCCGGGGCAAGCGTAAAGGAATCCAAAGCATCCTGTCCGTACAGGTATCCTCCGCCATGGCCGTACCCCTGCGGTTTGTAGTTGGAAACGACTTCGGGCAGGGGAGTGGTGGCCGCGTCGGCTGTCTCGAGGTCATAGGAATTACCCATGGCGGCTTGCCAGATTGCGGTATCGCGGTTGGCTGTCATCTGCCTTATTTTCTCCAGTTCAAAAGGATAATTATCGGGGCCAAACGGATCGTAGCGACGACCAAAGACATGAACCCCGTTGGGAATCTTGAAATCATTTTCCCAAAACCAGTTTTTTTCTCGCACGAGCTCCAGTAGATCTGCAGATGTTGCAGATGCAGCGGGGATTCCATAGAGGCGTTCTGCAAGGAAGGCGGCAAACTTTTGTGCCCCGTACTGATTAAACTGTAAGCCATCCAGGGTTAAGGGTTGGCTGTCTTTATACCAGGACTGCGAAGGGTGGAAGACATCCAGAAATTTGACCTGCTGTGCTGCGGCTACCTCACGCATCATACGGGTATATGCTTCCAACTTCTTGTTTAAGGAATCCGCCGAAGGCATTTGGGGGAGGTCTTCCCGAGCTTCGATGGCCACTGGTGAAATAAGCACAAGTTCTGCAGGAGCGTTTTCGGTGTATCGTTGGTTTAGGGTGTGCCGAATAAAGGCTTCTAATTCCTGCCTGTTTAAAGCTTCTGAGCCGTCCGGTCGGAAGACTTCGTTGTATCCGAAAAACGCCAGGATAACGCTGGCATCGAGGCGATCCAACCACTGATCGGGGCTTTCAAAGTGTCCCTTGCTCCCGGAATTGGGATACAAGTCTTCCAGAAGTGCTGCTGCCCCGGGGAAGGCCCAGGCCGAATCCCTGCCAGAGTGCGGTCGGAAGCCCGGCGTATTACCCCCGTCTCCCATATTCCGTAATCGCAGCATACTATCGGGATAGTGCTGCTGTAATGCCGCCTCAAAGAACCCATAGTGATTCATCCGGGCAGCCAGGTTGTTCCCGAGAAAGACAATGGTTTGTCCCCGCTGTGGTGTAAGCAGGGGATCGGGTTGCTCGTCACAAGAGAAAAGCAGCAAACCTGTAACCAGGACGATATACAGGATGCGTGCCTTCATACGCGCCTAGTCCTGAAGGGTTAATACATGGCGGATGATCCGCTTTGCGTGGTCCCGGGAATTTTCGATAAACCATTTATGGGTTTCCATTCCTCCGCAAATAACGCCGGCCAGATATAAGCCGGAAACATTGGTTTCCATGGAATCGGGATCGTATTGTGGGATGCGTTTTTCATCCTCAGAAAGGGCGATCCCGGCATTGACCAGAAAGTCAAAATTCGGCTGGTATCCCGTTAGTGCAAGTACAAAATCATTTGCCAGGCGCTTTTCACCTTCCGGGGTTCGGACCCGGATTTCCTCCGGGAGGATTTCGATGATCTCACTGTTATACAAGGCGTTTATACTGCCTTCTTCGATCCGGTTTATGATGTCTGGCCTGACCCAGTATTTAACCCGTTGACCCACCTCCGGCCCCCGGATAATGAGACTGACTTCAGCCCCTTTCCGCCAGCATTCCAGGGCAGCATCAATGGCCGAGTTGCTTGCGCCAACAACGGCTAGTTTCTGGCTGGCATAAAAATGCGGGTCTTTATAATAATGGCTTACCTTGGGTAGCTCTTCCCCCGGAACCCCCAGCATGTTTGGCAGGTCGTAGAAGCCGGTGGCTATTATAACCTTGCGGGAAGAATACGCATTCTTATCGGTAACCACCCGAAACAAGTCGTTTTTCTGAATGCTTTCCACCCGTTCAAACAAGTGGATATTGAGTTTGTTTGAGGTTACGATACGCCGGTAATACTCCAGGGCTTCATCCCGTTTGGGCTTGGCTTCTTTACTGATAAAGGGAATATCATCGATTTCCAGGCGCTCCGAGGAGGAGAAGAACTGCATGTTTACCGGATAGTTAAACAGGGAATTCACGATGGGCCCTTTTTCCAGAATTACATAGGACAAACCATTTTTTTGGGCTTCCAGCCCGCAGGCAATCCCAATAGGGCCACCGCCGACGATGATGATATCAAAATCGGGATTACCCTCCATAGCTTACTGCAGATAATGCGGCAATAGTGGCCTCAGGGTCCGCTGCCCCAAATACCGTGCTGCCCGCGACCAGAACATCTGCCCCTGCTTTGAGCAATTCCGGCGCATTTTCAAGGGTCACGCCACCATCGATTTCGATGAGGGTATTCGAATTACGCCTTTCGATCATGGCTTTGAGGTCGGCAACTTTTGTGAGTGTTTCCGGAATGAATTTCTGCCCCCCGAACCCGGGATTTACCGACATGATACAAACCAGGTCTACATAATCGAGTACGTTTTCCAATAGCTGTACCGGGGTATGCGGATTCAGGGCAACCCCAGCTTTCATGCCCGCCTGGTGTATGGCCTGAAGCGTTCGGTGTAAGTGCGTGCAGGCTTCATAATGCACCGTGAGCACGTGTGCTCCCAATGCGGCAAAGGCATCGATATACCGATCCGGGTCCACAATCATCAGATGCACATCCAAAGGTTTTCGGGCATGCTTCCCTATGGCAGCGATGACAGGCATTCCAAAAGATATATTGGGAACAAATACCCCGTCCATAACATCGATATGATGCCAGGTCGCCTGGCTGGCCTCAACCAGTTCAACATCGCGTTGCAGGTTGCCGAAATCAGCAGCGAGCAGGGATGGGGCAATCAGGGGTTGCTTCATGGGAGATGCATTAGGTGTTTCTCAAAAATACGGTTTTTAGATCGCTATTTTCAAGGGCTTACCCGTTTGCCTTGGCCAAAAGTTTTCCCAGGTCCAATGGACGGGTATACATGTCGAGTTCTCCCTCCGGACTGCGAGGCCATTCGTTTTCAGGTCGATCCCAGTATAATTCTACACCGTTCCCATCGGGATCGTCGAGATAGAGCGCTTTGGAAACCCCGTGATCCGCAGCCCCGGTGAGCGGCTAATCCGCTTCCCGCAAACGTTTAAAAATACCGGCCAACGCTTCTTCGGTAGGATATAGTATCGCCAGGTGGAATAGACCGGCCGATCGCTTTGGGGCAGGCGGTGCGCCCAGGCTCTGCCACGTATTTAGGGCAAGGTGATGGTGATAGTCTCCTGAGGCGAGAAAAACGGCTTGATCTCCATATTGCTGGGTTATTTGAAATCCCAGTAAATCCTGGTAGAATCTTAAGGAGCGCGCCAGCTCGGATACTTTGAGGTGTACATGGCCAATACGCGTACCCTTGGGCACTTTGTAAGGGTCTTGGTTGTCTTTTTGATCGGCCATGTACGGCAAAATTTTAAAGGGAAAAGACCTTAGCAAAGGCTATAAATGAAAAAACTCCGGTAATCAGCCGGAGTTTATTCATCAATCAAAAAACGAACAGTCATGATAAACTGCTGTCAAGGTTAAAAATACAACTTTTGTACCAAATTTCCAATTTAATAGGAATTTAACAGTTGCATTTTTCCTGGGTACGAGCGCCTTAAAGGCCCGCTGCTGTTAGCCCAGGTAAGTCTTTAATATTTTGCTTCGCGAGGTATGCTTTAACCTGCGAATAGCTTTTTCTTTGATCTGGCGTACGCGCTCGCGTGTCAGGTCAAAAGTCTCTCCAATTTCCTCCAGAGTCATGGAATGTTGCCCGGCCAAACCAAAATAAAGACGAATAACATCGGCTTCCCTTGGTGTGAGGGTTTCCAGAGCGCGCTCAATTTCCGTTCTCAGGGAATCGTGCAGGAGTTCCTTGTCAGGATTCGGAGATTCCCCACTGCGCAAGACATCGTAGAGGTTGGAATCCTCCCCATCGATCAGGGGGGCATCCATGGATACGTGACGGCCTGAGTTTTTCAGGGATTGTTTCACGTCTTCTACGGTCATATCCAGCTCCTTTGCAATTTCTTCTGCCGAAGGCGGACGCTCATGCGCTTGCTCCAGGAAGGCAAAGGTCTTGTTGATCTTATTGATCGAACCGATTTTGTTCAGCGGCAGTCGGACAATACGGGATTGTTCAGCAAGAGCCTGAAGGATAGACTGACGAATCCACCAAACGGCATAGGAGATAAATTTAAATCCCCGGGTTTCGTCAAAGCGCTGAGCAGCCTTGATCAGTCCCAGGTTTCCTTCGTTGATCAAATCGGGAAGGGTAAGTCCCTGGTTTTGATATTGCTTGGCCACAGATACCACAAAACGCAGGTTGGCCTTGGTGAGTTTCTCCAGAGCCAATTGGTCGCCAGCCTTGATGCGCTGGGCCAATTCTACCTCCTCATCGGCGGTAATCAGGTCTACTTTTCCAATCTCCTGCAGGTATTTGTCCAGGGAAGCAGTTTCCCGGTTTGTTACCTGCTTTGTAATCTTTAACTGTCTCATGTGCGATCCTTTCCTTTTAGCGGGGGTACTATTGAAATTTATACCGCTGCATATACTTATACGGAGAAAATCGCAGAATGTTACAAAACGGTTATAAAAAGTGCTCTATTTCGTTAAACGGCATAAAAAAACCCCTGAGAACAGGGGTTTTAGCTATTTGGACGAAAGTTTAGTCCCGATTGCGATCTCCACCGCGTCGGTCGCCGCCTCCACGGCGATCTCCGCCACGACGGTCTCCACCTCCGCGGCGATCTCCGCCACGACGGTCACCCCCGCGCCGGTCTCCACCGCGACCTCCGCCACCTTCACGGCGGGGTGGGCGATCTTGCCAGCCTTCCGGCTTCGGCATCAGCACACGACGCGATACGCGCTCCTTGCGGGTGCGCGAATCGATTCCCATATATTTAACGTCGAAAACGTCTCCCATGGAAACAGCATCTTCCACATTTTCGGTTCGCTCCCAGGCGAGTTCCGAAACGTGCAGCAGGATTTCGTTTCCAGGTGCGTCCATATATTCTACTACGGCTCCGAATTCAAGGATCTTAATGACCTTGACTTCGTAAACGCTACCTTCTTCCGGTTTGAACATGATGGAGTCGATTTTGGCCAGTACGGCATCGATTCCATTTTGATCGGTTCCCAAAATCTCTACGATTCCTTCTTCGGTGTCCGGATCTTCGTTGATAACGATAGTGGTTCCGGTCTCTTTCTGGAGTTCCTGGATCACTTCGCCACCTTTACCGATAACGGCTCCGATATATTCATTAGGAATAATACGGGTAACCATTTTCGGAGCATGAGGTTTTACTTCCTCACGAGGGGCAGCAATTGTATCGGTAAGTTTAGAAAGGATGTGCAGACGTCCATCGCGAGCTTGCTTGAGGGCCTGGATCAGGATCTCATAAGAGAGGCCTTTGATCTTGATGTCCATTTGGCAGGCTGTAATTCCATCTGCAGTTCCCGTAACTTTAAAGTCCATATCTCCCAGGTGATCTTCATCGCCAAGGATGTCGGATAACACCGCATACTTTCCAGTTTCTGCGTCTGAAATCAGACCCATCGCAATACCAGATACGGGTTTGTGCAGTTGCACCCCTGCGTCCATCATCGCCATAGTACCGGCACAAACCGTTGCCATGGATGAGGAACCGTTACTTTCCAGTACTTCGGATACTACCCGTACGGTGTACGGACAGTCCTCAGGTACCATGCGGGATAAAGCGCGTTGTGCCAGGTTTCCGTGACCGATTTCCCGTCGGGATGTCCCGCGGATTGGTCGGGCTTCTCCAGTTGAGAACGGAGGGAAGTTATAGTGCAGGTAGAAGCGCTCTTCTCCTTCAAAGGAGGGCATATCGATGATATTGGCTTCCCTTGAAGTTCCCAGGGTTACCGTAGCCAGGGCCTGAGTTTCCCCACGTGTAAAGATGGAGGAACCGTGGGTAGAAGGCAGATAATCAATCTCACACCAGATCGGGCGGATCTCATCGGTCTTACGGCCATCGAGACGAACTCCTTCATCCAGGGTCAGGTTACGAATCGCTTCCTTCTCTGCTTTATAGAAGTATTTTTTAACCAGGTGGCCTTTTTCCTCGAGTTCTTCCTCGCTGAAAGAAGCCAGTACTTCCTCTTTGATTTCGCTGAAGGCAGCACTGCGCTCGTGCTTGGAAGATCCGGCTTTGGCAATGGCATAGATTTTATCGTAGGTCATGCCGTGAACCTTGGTCATAAGGTCTTCGTCTTCCTCTTCAATAGCATATTCGCGTACTTCTTTTCGGCCCACTTGTTCTGCCAGGCGCAACTGTGCGTCGATCTGAACTTTTATGGCCTCGTGCGCGAACTTGATCGCTTCGGTCATTTCCTCCTCGGAAATTTCACTCATCTCCCCTTCGACCATCATTACGCTGTCGGCGGAGGCACCGATAATCATATCGATATCGGAATCCTTGAGTTGTTCGCGGGTTGGGTTGATCACGAATGCTCCGTTTACCCGCCCTACGCGAACCTCTGAGATCGCACATTCAAATGGAAAATCGGAGAGTTGGATAGCCGCAGATGCTGCCAGTCCGGCCATTGCATCGGGCATAACCTCCTCGTCATGCGACATCAATTGAATCATCACCTGCGTTTCGCTGTGATAGTTTTTAGGGAAGAGCGGACGCAGTACCCGGTCTACCAGGCGCATTACCAGGATCTCTCCGGTACTTGGTCGCGCTTCGCGCTTAAAGAATCCTCCCGGATAACGCCCGGAAGCGGCGAATTTCTCACGGTAGTCTACGGTAAGTGGAAGGAAATCCACATCGGCGGCCTGGTAATTGGAAACTACTGTACAAAGCAGCATACAGTTTCCTGAACGGACCACGACAGAGCCGTGAGCTTGCTTGGCCAATTTTCCTGTTTCGATAGTAATTTCCCTACCATCGCCCAGGTCGATGACCTCATTAAAAGCTTTTGGAATCATAAAATGGTATTAAGTCCCAAGATGTTGCGGGACATGTTAAACATTAGTCGTTGTTGTGTTGCGAGGTCGACCAATGAAAAACCGGAAGCTTCTGTGGTGATTTTAGCACCACCTTTTGTGCGGCGAGCCGCTATAAAAAAACAGGGAAACGAATTCGTTCCCCTGTTTTGTAAACTTATTTACGAATATTGAGTTCCTTGATCAAAGAACGATACTTCTCAATATCCTTTTTCTTCAGGTAATCCAGCAAGCTTCTGCGCTTACCTACCAGTTTAACCAGAGAACGCTCGGTGTTAAAATCCTTGCGATTCGCTTTAAGGTGCTGGGTCAGGTGGTTGATGCGGTGCGTGAACAACGCAATTTGTCCTTCTGTAGAACCTGTGTTTGTTTCGGAACCTCCATGTTTCTTGAAGATTTCCTTCTTTACTTCACTTGATAAATACATGCCAATATTGTTGTAAATGATTTTTATGTACCGGACTGACGCTCAATCCGGGCGCAAAGATAGGAATATTTTTCAGTTACCCGATAAGATTTTCAATTCTTCTTCAAGGGCTAAAGCATTGATTTCAAGTAGTTGCGGATCGCATTTCGTCGAAAAACACAATTTGGGATTAAACCTTTTACGCCCCGCAACGATCCTATTAGTGTTAACAAAAATGTAAAATGTTATGAAAAAGCCTCAAATTAAATGGATGCTGCTGCCGCTCCTGGTAGCAGGGATTACCCTCGGATCTTGTGAGAAGGAAGATGCCGGAGATGAAATCTCGGCCGATGCCGAGGTATTTACTACTGCTTCTCTCGAACAGGCCGATGAAAGCGACTGGATTACCGAAGAGATCGCTTTTCTGGGCGATGAGATCATGGGTCAGGACGAAATTTCCGCCTCCGGCAAGGGAATTGCCGACTCGGGGTATTTTCCCGAATGTGTCACCATTACCACAGTGGTAACCGATACTTCGGTGGAGAAGACTATCGATTTTGGAATGGGATGTGAACTACCCAACGGAAACGTCCTGACCGGCATGATCCTGATGACCCTATCCAAGGATGCTGAAGCTGCTACGCGCACCGGAACCCTGGAATTAGCCGGGTTTACCTTTAATGGGATTGCCGTTGCCGGTGAGGCCAGCCTGTTCCGCCAGCGTATGAATGAAAATGGGGTGCCCCAGTCCGATTTTGAGGCCGCCTTTTCGGCAGAATGGCCCGACGGAGCCACCGCGAGCTGGACCGGGAACCGAACCCGGGAATGGATCGAAGGGTTTGGTAGTGGATTCTGGGCCGACAATGTCTTCTTGATTACCGGCTCCAGGACCTTTATTAACCGTCAGGGACACACTTTCGAGCGCACTGTACTCGAATCCTTGAGAAGGGAATGGTCCTGCCGCTTTATTGTGAGTGGTCTGTTACAGCTCAGCCGTGATGGTCAGCAAGCCGAACTCAATTTTGGTGATGGAAGCTGCGATGGATTCGGAACCCTTACCCTGCCCAATGGTACCGAAGAGGAGATCCGCTTACGTCGTGCCCGGCGATAGGCCTCTACTAAACTTACTAAGGTTTAGGAAATCTCCATAGAATGAGAAACAGCCTGCTTCTGAAAATACGGGAACAGGCTGTTTTATTATTGTTTGTTTCGGGTCCTAAGCGTCTGCCAGCAATCCTTTTCTCAGTGGTTTATTCTGAATCAGGTCCAGGTAGCGATTCACCGTCTTTTTCAGTTCACGCCGGTGAACGATAAAATCCAGGAACCCGTGCTCTTTGACAAACTCAGCTGTTTGGAAATCGGGCGGTAAATCCTTCCCGGTAGCCTCTTTAACTACACGAGGACCTGCAAAGCCAATTAAAGCTCCCGGCTCGGCGATATTGATGTCTCCGAGCATGGCATAAGAAGCCGTAGTCCCCCCGGTGGTAGGATCAGTACACAGGGAAATATAAGGCAAGCCTGCTTCTGAAAGCTGTGCCAGCTTGGCCGACGTCTTTGCCAGTTGCATCAGCGAAAGCGCGGCTTCCATCATTCGGGCGCCCCCACTCTTGGAGATCATCATAAAGGGCAATTCATGCGCGATTGCATAATCGATGGCGCGGGCAATTTTTTCACCTACAACACTTCCCATGGATCCTCCGATAAAGCTGAAATCCATACAGGCAATTACCAAATCGCGACCCATGGATTTACCAACGGCGGTACGCACCGCATCATTGAGTCCGGTTTTCTTTTCCGCGGCTTTCAGCCGATCCGTGTATTTTTTGGTATCCTCGAACTTCAGTGGATCCTTGGACTTGAGCCCCTGATCGAGTTCGGTGAAATTATTATCGTCAAAGAGGATGGAGAAATACTCCTTACTGCCAATGCGCACGTGGTAGTCGTCCTCAGGGCTGACATAAAAATTCTTTGCCAACTCCTCACTTTCGACAATCTTACCTGTAGGGGACTTATACCAGAGCCCCTTGGGGGTGTCTTTTTTCTCCTCTGTGGCTGTTTGTATTCCTTTTTCCTTGCGTTTAAACCAGGACATGATCGGTGTTTTTAGTTCTCGTCGCTCTACCCGTAGCCTTCTGCTTGTATAAAACAGAACGCCCGGGTCACGGGCGTTATATTGAGCGCTTATTAAAGCGTATTTACGTTATTCAAATCTTCGAAGGCCTTCGTCAGGCGGTCGATAAAGGTTTTTTCCCCTTCGCGAAGCCAAACCCTGGGATCGTAGTATTTCTTGTTGGGTTGGTCGTCGCCTTCCGGGTTTCCAATCTGGGACTGCAGGTAAGCTGCCTTTCCCTGGATGTAATCGCGAACTCCGGTCAGGAAAGCGTATTGCAAATCCGTATCGATGTTCATTTTGATCACCCCATATCCGATGGCTTCCCGAATTTCCTCCAGGGTAGAACCAGAACCTCCGTGGAAAACAAAGTCGATATGGTTGTGCTCCACCTTGTATTTCTCAGAGATGTATTCCTGGGAATTCTTCAGGATTTTTGGGGTAAGTTTCACGTTACCCGGCTTGTATACACCGTGTACGTTTCCGAAGGCCGCGGCAATCGTAAAACGATGACTTACTTTGGAAAGTTCCTCATAGGCATAGGCCACCTCCTCGGGTTGGGTATACAGCTTGGAGTCGTCTACGTCGGTATTATCCACGCCATCTTCTTCTCCTCCGGTAATCCCCAATTCAATTTCCAGGGTCATATCCATTTTGCTCATGCGGGCCAGATACTCCTTGCAGATTTCGATATTCTCCTCCAGAGGCTCCTCAGAAAGGTCGATCATATGGGAGGAAAACAAGGATTTTCCAGTGGCATTGTAATGTGCTTCACTGGCGTCGAGTAAACCGTCGATCCAGGGAAGTAATTTCTTGGCGCAGTGATCCGTGTGCAGGATTACAGTTGCCCCGTAAGCCTCCGCCAATTGATGGACATGCTTGGCGCCGGCAATTGCACCCTGAATAGCCGCCTGCTGATTCTCATTCGAGAGTCCTTTACCCGCATTGAACTGGGCACCCCCGTTCGAAAACTGGATAATAACCGGGGAGTTGAGCTTCGCAGCCGTCTCCATTACGGCGTTAATACTATCCGATCCGATTACGTTTACAGCGGGAAGGGCAAATGCCTTTTCCTTGGCGTAATTAAATATTTCCTGTACATGATCTCCCGTTGCAACGCCGGGTTTAATGGAATGAGCCATTCTTTATTGGTCTTAGATTATGCTGTTGGTTCGGGGCAAAAATAAGAATAATACCGCTTAAAACGGATAATTAATTCCGATCTGAAGTACGGAATTGGCAAAGTTATACTCACTGAACCAGCGATTCGCCAAAGGTTTGGACGGATCGTACGTCTTGAATCCCAAATCAGCGCGAAAAACAAAATAGGTAAAATCGTACCGCAGACCAAAGCCCGTACCCAGGGCAATGTCTTGCAGGGAATCGAAGCCGCTGAAGGTCGCTGCAGGATCTTCCTCGTTGTCCCAAAGGTTCCAGATATTCCCCAAATCGGAGAAAATAGCGCCTTTCAGGTCGCCTACTACGGGGAAGCGATATTCCAGGTTCAGGGCAATTTTGAAGTTTGCTTCGTTAAAGTCGTTGAGGTTCCGGGTACTGCCGGGCCCCAGTGAATAGGGAAACCAGGCGCGGTTATCGTTGGATCCCCCTGCAAAATAAGAACGGACAAAAGGGATGTTATCTGCATTGCCAAAGGGAACGGCCAGGCCAACAAACGAATGGAAGGCCAGGGTGTTGTCCTGGCTCAGGGACCAGTGGCGGATATAGTCGATTTCCCCTTTGACATATTGGGAATAGGGGACGTTAAAAACCAGGTTTTGACCCTGATCGTTTTCTTCAAAAGGGAAAATACTCGAAATGGCCGAAAGCAGCCCTCCCGCACTTTCCAACTTCCAACGCAGCTGGTAAAAACTATTGTCGTTGATGTCGGTTTTGGTGTTCTTGGTATGGGTAAAATTTGAGGCAAAAATCAGGTTATTTTCCGTCAGACGCTGCCGGCGCTCCTCGATTCGGAATACCTCTGCATAGGTATCCGAATTGGTAGGTACCAAACCGTTAACAAGAACTTCTTCGGTAAAGCCTGCAGTGCCCTCAGGAATGGTCAGCACGAGTTCATCGGGATTGTCAGGGTCCGGCTCATAAAAGCCAGCTACGGCAGGATTATCTTCGAAGTCATCGGCCACATCGTCCAGGCGCTGGTAGGTACTCTGGTACACATCGTAGAACCGGTCTATGTTTACATTGCGCACGAACTCCACATTAAGCAACTCCAACTGGTTGTTCTTGGTGTCGTCGGGGGACCAGCTATAGCCCAGGATATTGTTGAAGGTTTGTTTGTCCAGCCCAATGTTCTTCTGGAAGTTTGCCCCCAGGGATACCCGCGTTTGCGGTTGCATGTAGTAGGGAATAATGTTCTTGTTGTTTACAAAGGGCATTAACCAGATCCGCGGAAAATTAAGGTTGATGTCACCACCGAATTCAGAGAAAAAATCTTCACCCTGAATATCGTCGCTAAGCAACCCGAAACTGCCCCTGCCCGACAGGCTCAACGTCTCGGCCCCGCCAAAGACATTCCGGGTAATTAGCGAAACCCCCAATCCGACACCGATACGCTGGATGTTAGAATGCGTAAGATCAAAATCCACCCCCAGGGAGTTTTTGGGACGTGCGGAGAGATAAATGTTGGCGTCCAGGTAATCATCCCCGGATTCGATCAGTTCAATGTTGGGATAACGGAAGGTATTCAGGTTGGTGATCTGCCTATAGGTCCGCAGGCGATCAATATCCCGGTATACACTATCCCGGCGCATGGCTATGGTATTGGCCAGGGTGCGCGGTTTATATTTAAGCTTGTCCCGGTAAAAGATGGTGAGATCCCCTTCCCGCACAACTTTTAGGCCTTGTTCCCCGCTGAGCACGTCGTAGTCGGCAAATACGTTGATATCTCCCATCCGCCGAACCCGATAGGGCTGGGTGCTGATGACACTATCGCCACGGCGCCTCTGGTCGTCGATAACCAATTCTACCATCATGGACTGATCCTGGCGACTGGTGGTATCCCTCAGGATGTCAAAATTGACCGAGCTTTCCTGGAAATTCCAGATACCGCGATTGCGGAATAGCTGGGTCAGGCGTTCCCGTTCCGAAGTAAAATCCACCAGATCGTACTGCTTGCCGGCCTTGACCCGGGAAGCATCCTGATACTCCCGGTAAATGGAGTCCACATCGGCCGAAGAAATCCGCCAACTCAGGGAGTCGATCCGGTAGGGTTCCCCCAATTTCAGGCGATAAAGGACTTCCGCACGTCGATCACTGGTCGGGTTTACCTCAAAATCCGCTTCCTGATTAAAATATCCCCTATTGTAGTAGTACGCCTGGAGGCGCTGCAAGGACTTTTCAGTAATGCTGGTATCGATAACGGCTGGGGGTTCTCCGATGCGTTTCAGCCAACGGCTGTATCCACTGACCAGGAAGGATTCGCCCATGCGCTCTACCTGTTTCCTGGAAAGCAGCTTTTCCCAACGGTCCTTCCGGCCTTCTTTGGCGTAAAGCCAGGCCTGAAAGGAGGAATCGGCGTCCTGCTTGGCCATATTATACAGATGGAGGCGCAAGGGGATACCCGCAATTTTGGCATTGGGCCGTTGCAAGACCAGATCGCGGACCTGAGGATCCCGTACCTCGGTACTGTCGGTAAAAATCTTGTATTGGGTGAGCAATTGCTGGTCGGGGGCAACGCGCTTGAGGGTATTGCAAGACCAAATGCTGGCCCCCAGTAGAATAAGCCCTATTTTTGGGGAGCGAAAGACAACAGGTACCCTGACCTTCATAAAAACCAAAATTACATTATTTGGATGGTTGCCAAAAGCGAATTAAAATTTATAAAGCGCTTACATCAAAAAAAGTACCGAAATCAGGAGGGCTTGTTTTTGGCCGAAGGTCCCAAGGTCGTTGGGGAGTTCCTCGAAGCAGGCTGGCAACCCCGCATGTTGTATAGCGTGAATCCTGAAAATTATCCGGACGCACAGGCAATTACCCCGACGGAGTTGGACAAAATCAGTACTCTGGTGCAACCCAATGAAGTTTTAGGGGTTTTCCCGGTACCGGATATCGGGAAGCCTGTTCTTGAAGGCTGGTCCCTGGCCCTGGATGGGGTGCGGGATCCCGGTAATTTAGGCACCTTGATTCGACTTTGCGATTGGTTTGGAATCCCGCAATTATTATGTAGTCAGGATACTGTGGAGGCGTATAATCCAAAAGTGGTCCAGGCTGCCATGGGATCCCTGGCGCGGGTACGCGTGCATGCTGTGGAATTACCTGAGTTCCTTCGCACCTGTGGCCTGCCAGCAATAGGGGCCAGTATGGAGGGGGAAGCTGCCCCTGGATTAGCCTTCGGGAAAGAAGGAATACTGGTAATGGGAAGTGAATCCCACGGCGTGTCGGCTCAGGTACGAGAGCACCTCTCGGCAACAGTTGCCATACCCTCCCACGGAAAGGCGGAAAGCCTCAACGTGGCTATGGCTGCCGGTATACTGCTCTACGAGCTGCGTCGGTAGCGTTATTCGAAAGTAAAATTCACGAAGATACCCCGGGTACGCATCGCTTCGATGTTTCCGGTCCAGGGACTGGCTGGATCCACGTCTGGCACCAGCTCATTGTTGAGGGTAAAGACGCCCCGGATCGACGGGGAGAATTTGAAGTATTCCAGGTAAAAGTCAATTCCAAAGCCCAATTCATAGGCGTAGACCTGCTGTTTCATCCTGAAATTACCACTGCTGTTGTCGTCTAAGGAGGCTTCATTGGCTCCCAGATTAATCGCCGTGCTTCCTCCTGCAATCACAAAGGGCTTCCAGTTGCCGAAGCGTCTGGCACTCATTTTTAAAAGCAATGGAAAACTGATGTAGGTGGAATTTACTTCCCGCAGTTGGTCGTCCATAGGAGCGCTGGGGAATGTCAGTAATCGTTTGCTGTAGAACAGGCCGGGTTCGAAACGCACATCTAAAAACTCGTTCAATCGCAATTCCCCGATCAGGCCTACATTAAACCCCAGGTTGGTTTCCACCTCCACGATAGGCAAGTCGTTGCGGTATTCGAATTTAAAGTCGAAGGAATTAAAGCCCAGGTAATAGCCCCAATTCAACAGGCGCTTGTCCTCATTCTGCAAATTGAGGATGGGGTCTTTTTTAAATTGAGCCTGGCTGGCGCTAAGGCAGACCAGTGCCAGGAAAAAAGTCAGGATGTGCTTCATGCCCTATTTTGTGGCGGTGTAAATCGCAGCAACACCGAAGGTTTGGGGTCGATGTTTCATACCTATAAACCCGATTTTGCCCAAAATATTGTTGAAGTTCTCCCCACTTGGGAAGGCAGCTGCGGACTCGGAAAGATAGTGGTATGCGCTAGCCTCCCGTGAAAAGAGTTTGCCCATTAGGGGGAGTATGTACTTGGAATATATGCGATAGCCCAATTTCATGGGTTGTTTGCTGGGGACTGAAGTCTCCAGGATTGCCAGGAATCCACCAGGTTTAAGTACCCGGTAAATTTCAGCTAATCCCTTTTCGAGATCCTCGAAATTCCGTACCCCGAAGGCCACGGTTGCAGCGTCAAAACTAGCGTCGGGAAACTCGAGGGCTTCGCTGTCGCCAAGTACCATTTCAATGCGCGCGTCCAGATTCTTTTCGGAGACTTTTTTGCGGCCAACTTCCAGCATGCCCGGTGCCAGGTCGAGTCCTACGATACGATCAGCGCCTGTTTGGGTAAGGGCAAGGGCCAGGTCTCCGGTTCCCGTAGCGATATCCAGAACGCTTTTTGGCTTGGTTTTACCCACCAAACGAACCAGTCGCCTCCTCCATTTCTGGTCTATTCCAAAGGTGATAATTCGGTTGAGCCCGTCATAGCGACCCGAGATGTTATCGAACATCTGGCGTACCTGCTGCTTCTTGCCGAGCTTGGAATCTTTATATGGGACTACTGGTTTTGACATAGGTGTTTTCTAGCGTAACGGGGACCATCCGTATTTACGGGTGCAAAGATACGACTTGTAAAGCGGTAAGAATTGGAAATTTCGTAATTTTGCACTGCGCAAAAGACGTAATCCGGGCTTTACTTTTCCCGGATTCAATGCACCACTGAATGAAGATCATCATTGCCGGAGCCGGAGAGGTTGGATTCCACCTGGCTAAACTACTCTCTTACGAATCTCAGGACATCACCTTAATCGATACCCGGAAGGAAAGCCTTGCCTATGCCGAAAGCCACTTGGATATACGGGTTTTGAAAGGGGATGCCACCAGTATATCTGTCCTTCGCGACGCCCAGGTAGAAGGCGCGGATCTGGTTATCGGGGTAACCTCCTCGGAAACCACAAATATTACCCTTTGCATGCTTGCCAAGCAGTTGGGGTCCAGGCGAACGATTGCCAGGATTTCCAACACAGAGTTCGTGGAGTATAAAGACGAAATCGAATTCAATGAACTTGGGATCGATGAACTTATCTCACCGGAAGAACTGGCAGCTTCGGAAATTCAGTTGCTGCTTAACCAGTCTGCCTTCAACGACACCTATGAGTTCGAGGAAGGCCTCCTGATCATGGTTGGGGTTAGCTTGCCGAAAGGGGCTCCTTTTGTAGGTAAAATGGTTAAAGAAGCCGCCCGGATATTCCCGGAGTTGCATTTTATGCCCATTGCTTTGCAGCGGCGTGGAACCCAATACACCTTAATCCCCCGCGGTGATACCGAATTTATGGAGGAAGATCAGGTGTACTTTATCACCGACCGCAAAGGGGTAGACGAGCTCTACAAGCTAACGGGAAAGAAGAAGGAGGAGATTCGCAATATCATGATCCTCGGCGGAAGTAAGGTAGGTGTTAAGGCGGCGCGGGATCTCTGCGATAAGAAATTCAATGTCAAACTCATAGAAAAGGATAAGATCAAGGCTTTTGAGGTAGCCGACTTGCTGCCCAACGCCCTGGTCATCAATGGGGACTGCCGCAATGTGGAATTGCTGGAGGAAGAATCCCTGGATTCCATGGATGCGTTTATCGCAGTAACCGGGAATTCCGAAACCAATATCATGTCCTGTTTGGTAGCGAAATCCAAACACATCAAAAAGACCATTGCCCTGGTCGAAAACATGGATTACTTCCAGCTTTCCCACTCTATTGGAGTCGATACGCTTATCAATAAGAAGCTGTTGGCGGCCAACAATATATTCCGGCACATTCGCAAGGGGGAAGTGGTTGCCCTGACCCGCCTGAACAACCTCAATGCCGAGATCCTGGAGTTTGTAGTGAAGGGCTCTTCCGAGGTAAACGGGGTGTTGATCAAGGAACTCGATTTTCCTCGCGCAGCGATTATCGGCGGCGTTATCCGCGAAGGAAAGGGAATCATTGCCCTGGGAGACTTCCGCATCGCTGAAGGCGATAGGGTAGTGGTTTGTTGTTTGCCAAGCGCCATTTCCAAAGTGGAAAAACTTTTCATCTAGATGGGTCTGAACTCCCGCATCATTATTCACCTGATGGGGCTCTTGCTCCTCTTTAATGGGGGGTTCATGTTACTGGCGGCCCTGATCAGCGGGATCTATGCGGATGGAGTTACCTACCAGATAGCCCTGGCGGCGATTACTACGCTTTTTGCCGGGACTGTGGCGATGTATTTTACCCGTGGCCACAAAAAAGAGGTCAAGCGCAGGGAAGGCTATATTATCGTGACTTTTGGCTGGCTGGTGATGTCGGCTTCCGGGGTGTTGCCGTACCTCTTTACGGATTCCATTCCTTCAGTTACTGATGCTTTTTTTGAAACCATATCCGGGTACACTACTACAGGAGCTTCTATCCTTAATGATATCGAGGCCCTTCCGGAAGGTGTGCTATTCTGGCGTAGTCTGACGCATTGGATTGGGGGTATGGGGATAATCGTGCTGGCTATCGCCATATTACCGCTCCTAGGTATCGGGGGAATGCAGCTCTTTGCGGCCGAAGCACCCGGCCCGGGTGGGGATAAATTACACCCGCGGATCACCGATACGGCCAAGCGCCTATGGTTTATTTACCTGGGGTATACCGTAGCGGAGACCATCCTGCTCAAGCTCGCGGGCATGTCCTTCTTCGATGCCATAAACCACGCTTTATCCACGCTTTCCACCGGGGGGTTTTCCACCAAGAACGCCAGCATAGCGTATTGGTCGGATAAACCGCTGATTCAGTATATCATTATCCTGTTTATGTTTCTTGCGGGGACCAACTTTGTGGTGAGTTACTTTGCGTTCAAGGGGAAGGTTCAGAAAGTATTGCGGGACGAGGAGTTTAAGTTCTACCGGATTTTTATTCTCCTGTTCACCATCCTGGTGGCACTTGTCGTTTTTTTCCGAGCCGACGTCCCGGTTTCCGAGTATCATCCGCAAGTCTGGGGCGAAGCGGAAAGTGCTTTTCGCCACGGGTTATTTCAGGTACTGGCTGTCGTAACTACCACTGGTTTCGTAACGGCCGATTTCACGGCCTGGACCCCCTTTCTGACCGTGTTTTTCTTTGGACTCATGTTTGCCGGAGGATCCGCGGGATCCACTTCAGGGGGAATCAAGGTCATGCGCCATATCCTGATCATTAAGAATGGTCTGCTGGAGTTCAAACGCACCCTGCATCCCAGTGCGATTATCCCGGTGCGTTTTAACAACAAAACGGTTAGCGAACACATCGTTTACAACATCATCGCCTTTTTCGTGCTCTACATGTTGTTGTTCATTATCGGGGCCTTTGTACTGGGGATTCTCGGCTTGGATTTCGTATCCGCCATTGGAGGGGCCGCCTCTGCCCTCGGCAATGTGGGACCGGCATTTGGTTCGTTGAGCCCGCTGAATAACTTCAGTGGCCTGCCCGATCTTGCGAAATGGTGGTGTGGCTTTTTAATGCTGGCCGGACGCCTTGAACTTTTTACGGTACTGATCCTCCTGACCCCAGCTTTCTGGAAAAGAACCTAGGATAGCGCCTTCTTGATCCGCGCTACAGCCTCTTTGATTTCATCCTCGGAAGCCGCATAACTTATCCGGATACAATTGGGGTTCCCAAAAGCTTCCCCGGTTACGGTGGCGACATTAGCTTCTTCCAGTAGGAATAGTGCAAAATCAGAAGCATTTGCGATCGTCGTCCCCTTGATGGTCTTGCCGAAATAGTCTGAAATATCCGGGAACACATAAAAAGCGCCCTCAGGGACATTGAGCCGGAAGCCGGGAATTTCCCCCAACAGACCCAGGATGAGGTCCCGGCGCTGGTGGAACTTTTCGATCATGAACGCAATTTTTTCCAGAGGAGCATCCAGGGCAGCAATGGTTGCGCGCTGGCCAATGGCGTTTGCACCACTGGTAATTTGTCCCTGGAATTTTGTACAGGCTTTTGCAATCCATGCCGGTGCGCCGATAAAACCGATTCGCCATCCCGTCATTGCATAGGCCTTGGATACCCCGTTTACGGTAACCGTGCGGTCGTACATGCCGTCGATCGCAGCAATACTGACATGGCCTCCCCGAAAATTGATATGCTCGTAGATTTCGTCGGAAACCACGTAGATATTCGGATGTTCCTTTAGCACTTCCACCAGCCCTTCTAATTCCTCCTGGCTGTAGACCGATCCACTGGGATTGCAGGGGGAAGAAAACCAAAGCATTTTGGTTTTGGGGGTAATCGCCTTACGCAACTGCTCAGGCGTCATTTTGAAATCGGTCTCGATACTGGTAGGGACTTCCACAGGAACCCCTTCCGCGAGCTTTACGATATCGCTGTAGCTAACCCAGAATGGCGCCGGCAAGATTACTTCATCGCCTTTGTTGAGCATTACCATGGCTACGTTGGCCAGGGATTGTTTGGCACCGGTCGATACCACAATTTGATCCAGGCCGTAGTCGAGCTTGTTATCCCGCTTAAATTTCCGGCTTATGGCGGCTTTCAGGTCCTGATACCCATCGACGGGCGAATAGCTGCTGTAGTTCTGATCTACGGCTTCTTTGGCGGCTTCCTTGATAAAATCAGGAATATTGAAGTCGGGTTCCCCCAGACTTAAGCCAATAATGTCTTTTCCTGCACCGCGGAGTTCCCGCGCCTTGGCGGCCATAGCCAGGGTGGCCGAAGTTGCCATTGCATTGATCCGGTCAGATAAGTGTTCCTTCATGTCGGTTTGCCTGATTATTGCATTTGAAGGGTGGGTTTTTGACCCAGCTCCTTGAGATGTCTGAAGTGCGAAAGTATAGCTTTCCGGGTAGTTTTGTACTCGTTGTACGGCAAATTAAATTCCCGGGCAGTCTGTTTCACAATTTTGGCAATTTTTGTGTAGTGGATATGCGAAATATTGGGGAAGATGTGGTGCTCTACCTGATGGTTCAACCCGCCGGTAAACCAGTTCACAATCCGGTTTTTTGTACCGAAATTAACGGTTGTCTTGAGCTGGTGGATGGCCCAGCTATTTTTCATGGTACCGTCTTTTTCCGGTAAGGGCATATCGGCATGGTCAACCACATGGGCCAACTGGAATACCACACTGAGGATAACTCCGGCCGTGTAATGCATGATAAAGAACCCGAGCAATACTTTATACCAGGCGATGTCCAGGACAAGCATGGGGATAATGATCCAGATAAAGGCATAGATGATTTTGGTAATGACCAGCACGCTCCAGTTCACGATAGGATTCGGAAACTTCCCGTAAGACAACTTTCTCTTGGTGTAGCGATACATCTGTTGAAAGTCTGTAGTAATGGCCCAATTAAAGGTCAGCAGCCCATAGAGGAAAATAGAATAATAGTGCTGGAACCTGTGGAAACGACGCCATTTGGAATGTTTTGAAAAACGCATGATCCGGCCCGCCTCGAGATCTTCGTCGTGCTCGTGGATATTCGTGTAGGTATGGTGCAGGACATTATGCTGTACCTGCCAGTTATACACGTTGCCAGCGAGGATGTAGATACTTCCTCCCATGAGTTTATTCACCCATTTTTTGGAGGAGAAGGTCCCGTGGTTTCCATCGTGCATTACGTTCATACCAACCCCGGCCATACCAACACCCATGAGGATCGTTAGCAGTAAGTTGGCCCAGTTCGGCAATCCCAGGGTAAGGATCAGGAAATAGGGAGCAAAAAAGAGGGAGAGCATTACAGCAGACTTCAGGTAGAGTTTCCAGTTACCTGTTTTTTTGATTCCGTTCTCCTTGAAGTATGCATTAACCCTTTTATTGAGGGTTCTGAAAAATTGGGCAGATTCTGTTCTTGAAAAGCGAATAGTGGAATGTTCCATGTTTGTGTAAACTTGTTCCAGAATTAGAACGTAGAAATTCGTGTCATTAATACTTGAGGGATGTTAAAGGTTGTCCCCCTGAAATTAGTAGTACTTTTGTGCACTCTTTACAAAGATAAGGATGAATCCTCAAATAGTCTTCGATCACTTCCCGGGATTGACCGATAGTCAAAAACGGCAATTCGAAAAATTGGGCCCGCTTTACCAGGATTGGAATTCCAAAATCAATGTGGTCAGCCGCAAGGATGTAGAGGAACTATATCTGCGCCATGTACTGCATTCCCTTGGGATTGCGCGCGTTTGGCAATTCAAAGCCGGGGCGCAAATTCTGGACGTAGGAACAGGTGGTGGCTTCCCGGGAATACCCTTGGCCATATGCTTTCCAGAAGTCCATTTTACACTGGTCGATGCCATTGGGAAAAAAATCCGTGTGGTCCAGGACGTAATCCAGGGCCTTGGACTTACCAATGCCGAAGCGCACCACATCCGTGCCGAGGATATGGACCGGAAATTTGACTACGTGGTCAGTCGGGCGGTGGCTGCCATGCCGACCTTTGTACACTGGGTCAAGGATCGCATTAAGGCTCCTGCTCCGGATGGCCAGGGTGGCATCCTCTATCTTAAAGGGGGCGACCTCACCGAAGAACTGGCCCCATATCCCCAGGCTAAAATTTACCCATTGAACGAGGAATTTGACAATCCGTTCTTCGAAACAAAGAAGGTGGTGTACCTGCCTTATCCTAAAAAGGGATAGCGGTAATCCTCCGGACTTACAAAGGTTTCCTTGATCAGTCTCGGGCTCACCCAGCGCAGCAGGTTCTGAGCTGAACCAGCCTTATCGTTGGTTCCTGAAGCCCTGGCTCCTCCAAAGGGTTGCTGTCCTACTACGGCACCTGTTGGCTTGTCGTTCACATAGAAGTTACCGGCACAATTCTCAAGGGCTCGGGTAGCCTGGGCAATCGCGTAGCGATCTCCTGAGAGCACGGCTCCTGTAAGGGCATACTCCGAGGTTTCATCGACTAACTTCAGCGTAGCTTCCCATTGGTCATCCTCATAGACATATACCGTTACCACCGGACCAAAAAGTTCCGTTTCCATAGTTACGTAGTGTGGGTCTGTGGTCAGGATTACAGTCGGTTCAATAAAGTATCCGACAGACTTGTCATATCCACCGCCAGCAAAAATTTCGGCATCCGCATCGGCTTTTGCCCTGTCGATATAAGAGGCCAGTTTGTCAAAAGCTCCCTCGTGGATTACTGCAGTGACAAAGTTGCTCATGTCTTCCGGAGAACCGGGCTTGTTGAAAGAGGCAATATCTGCCTTCACGCGATCCAGGATGGCATTCGCAGTGCTTTTCGGCAGGTAAACACGTGACGCGGCACTACATTTCTGTCCTTGCAATTCAAAGGCGCCGCGAGTAATGGCGGTAGCCACCTGAGCAACCGGGGCTGTCGGGTGGGCAATGATGAAATCTTTTCCTCCGGTTTCCCCAACGATGCGCGGATAGGTTTTATAGCGCTCGATATTGGTCCCGATTTGTTTCCAGAGGTTCTTGAATACCTGAGTACTTCCTGTAAAGTGTAAACCGGAGAAATCAGGATGTTCCAACACCGTGTTGGTGATCATAACAGGATCGCCAAATACTGTATTGATTACGCCGCCTGGTAAACCTGCTTCGCGGAATACCTCGACGATTACCTGAGCTGAAAACACCTGATGGTCGCTCGGTTTCCAGACCACTGCATTTCCCATAAGCGCAGCAGATGCAGGAAGGTTCCCGGCAATAGCGGTGAAGTTAAACGGGGTAATGGCGTATACAAAGCCTTCCAATGCACGGTATTCCACACGGTTCCAGATCCCTTCGGCAGATTCTGGCTGGTCTTTGTAGATCCCTGCCATGAATTCCACATTGAAGCGCAGGAAATCAATCAATTCACAAGCCGCGTCGATCTCGGCCTGGTGGATGGTTTTGGATTGGGCCATCATGGTTGCAGCATTGATACGGGCCCGGTACGGTCCGGCAATCAGTTCAGCGGCTTTGAGGAAAACTGCAGCGCGCTCCTCCCACGGAAGGGCAGCCCATGAGTCTCGTGCCTCCAAAGCAGTTGAAATGGCTTTTTCGGCCTCGGCTTTCCCGGCCAAATGATACTGACCCACCTTGTGCTGGTGATCATGCGGAGGAGCGATATCCCGGGTGTTACCCGTGCGCACCTCTTCGCCTCCAATCCACATGGGGATATCGGCCTGACCGTTGTAATATGCTTTGTATTGTTGTTGTACTGCTTCGCGTTCGGGAGAACCCGGGGCGTAGCTTTTGACCGGCTCATTAAAGGCCGGGGGGACATTGAAAAATCCGTTAGCCATGATCGCTGTTTCTTGTTTTCGTTTGGGCCACAAAGGTACGAAAAGGGCAGGCCCAAAAAAAAGGAATTAAGCGGAAGGAATCCGGGTCAGTCGCGTCGGCGATTTAGACTAGTTCAGTGCGAAGGGAGCACTGAGTTTGAAGGTAGGTACATAAACGCGAAACTGTTCCGTAGAACTGAAGTTAACCATATTATAATGGCCTTTCATGGCTCCGATAGGGGAGGCCAACAGACATCCTGAGCTATAGGTATGTGTTTCCCCAGGGCGGATTACCGGCTTTTTACCGATAACGCCTTCGCCGTCGAGAAGCTCCATGTCGTTCAGGGCATCGTAAATCCTCCAGTGCCGCGAAGTAAGCTGCACAGAGTCCTTACTCTGGTTCTCGATCGTGATTGTATAGCCAAATGCGAAGTGCATCTTGTAATTCTTGAAGAAGGTGCCTTCGAAGCTGGTATCGACCGAGATTTTTATCCCTTTGGTAACTTGTGTAATCATACCTAATACGTAAATACGCTGGCTAATAACAGGGTAATTGCGGATACCCATGCTAAAATAACAAAAACAGTATTGAGAAACAGGTATTTTAAGATTGTTTTAAACCTCCCCTGTTTATAAAAATTCCTCATGGCTTTGTACAGGTAAATACAAAAGGCCAAAAGGAAGAACCAGGCTGAGTCAATCCCGAAAATACTGTCGATCAAAAAACTGACGATCAGCAAGATAAAGAAGAGCGCCTGATTGTGGAAACAAAAGACCAGATTATCGGTGTAGGTATAGTTTTTCCTGATGTACACCAGATAAACAAAGACTGCGAATACCGGTAAAAAGAAGAAGGTGGCAAAAGGTAGCTTCGCGATGAGATCGTCCAGAAAGTTCCCCGGCTGCTTCAGGGCACGTGTCAGGGACTTCGCCAGGCCAAAGCTCACCTTGTTTTCTCCCGTATCTTCCAGCTTGTATTTTTCGGTGGCTTCTTCGAAGGTATAGATGGTGTCTTTGTGCGTCAGATTATAGAATGCCTTTGCCTTGGTGCTCAACCTGCCGAGCATTCCCCCTTCGACCTGGTCAAAATAGGCCTTGGGATTGGCGATTAAAAGGGAATCCTTCCGGCGTTGCTCCGCGGCGTATTGCTGGATCAGGTTCAAAGAATCCTTGCGGCCCAGGGAATCCATCACGGCTCGCGCCTCTGCAGGAATCTCTTCCGGCAAATTATCGGTGTTCTCCAGGGTAAAGGTAAAATCGCTCTCGGCCGTACTGACCTTATCGTCGAGGTTCAAACGATCCAATTCCCCGAAGTCGCCGCCAATACTCAGTAAGAGGAAGTAAATCACCGCTAAGCTCAGGAGGAATCGAAAGGGATTCGTGTAGGAGATCCGCCTTCCCTTTACATAGTCGAGGGTAATGCGTCCGGGCCGTAACACCAGGGCCGACATGGTACGTATCAAGCGGGAATCGTAGTCGATGATACTTCCGAAGAACTCTTCCACAAAGTCCTTCATCCCGAGTTTTTTTACGCTGTTGGCTTGTCCGCACTGAGGGCAAAAACGATCGCTCAGGTCCAGGGGATGTCCGCAGTTCAGGCATTCCGTCCCACGGAATTTTAACTGGTACCTGCTGGCTTTTCGAACGGGTTTGTTCTCCAGGGCTACCTGCTCGTCCCGGATCTTCTGATCATCACTGATCTCCTGTTGGTCCATGAATTCCTGATCGCTCATGGGTTCGAAAGTTTAGTTGCTGATCGTACTCGAATTTGCGGTGCCCACACCGATCACACCATCGTAAAGATCCCCGAAATCGCGGTAATATACAAGTATGGTATAGGTGTTTTCAGTAAAGTGGAAATTCCCGCCAATCTCATTGAGCTCCACAGTACCATCTTCGCGCTGGATAACGTATTTGAAGTTGTAAAAGCCCTGCTTGAGCAAGAGCATTCCTTCCAGATTTCCGGTTTCGGAATTATAGGTCATCGCATTCTGGGGTTCCAGCTCGTAATTGTTGTATTTCCCAAAAATGTAAACGTTGTCCAGGCCAATCATCCCGGTGTAGGGCAGGCGGAAATGAACCCGGGTATATTCCCCCTCCCGGGAGGCATCATTCCCCTGCAGCGTGCGGATTCGAAAATCCCCGTTGATGTCTGGAAAATAGGTATAAGGGACATCAAACCGATAGCGATTTGGAAAGAGGTGATGCTCGTAAAGATCCCCCAGTTCGATCCGTGAAATTGCAGCCGTGGGCGCCCGCAGGTCACTGGTATCAAAATTCAGGTATTCATTACCTCCAAAGAAGGCCGTTTCCTGGTCGTAGCGGTAAACGAGCTCGGTACCTATGGTAAATTGCGGAGCGATGTCGTACAGGGCAGTGGGCCAGTGGTAATTCTGTAAGATGGCAACCCGGACTTCCTTCTTGGGATTGATCAGTTGAATATTGGTCGGGATAATGCGGAAATGGACGGATTGCTTCTCGTCCATAAACTGAATATCCCGCGATCGTCTTACCAAGGCAGGTACCTGAACCCGATCCTGATAAACGACAAACCGCCGGGAGAATTGCAATTCTCCTACCGAGTTAAAAATTTCAATGATGTAGTTTCCACTGACCTTCAGGCCTACCTGCTCATTGGGAATCCTCAGGCGGTAGTTCGAATAAGGCTGCAGCGTGGTATAACTATTGGAATAGGTAATGATCCGCTGGTTATCCATACCATTGAGGTACTGGGACTTCAATAATTGGGAAGGTTGCCAGTCGTAGTCGCAATGGGTAATTTTATAGTAGAAATCCTGTTCGCTGGCCGAGAGGTCATCGAATTCCAGGGTAAAGCTTTGCCCGAGGCGGATAATTGGAAACTGGTCCTCGGTTGGACCGGTAAAAATTACCGACTTTATGTGCTCAGGTGGGGCTACTTCCTCCATCGGTTGGGCCCATGCCGCCAAACAGTTACCCAACAGGAGTAAAATCCACAGGTAAAAAGGGTAGCATTGTTTAATTTTCGTCCGCATTTTCGGCCAATTACAAGGGCAAAGGTAAACAAAAACACAAGGTGGGGAATTCCCTTCGACCTATGACCAAAAAATGGGTCAATTATTATGATCTAAGTCTATTTGTCACTATTTTTGCACGTACTTTTTAACCTAAGGTCAACTACAATATGTCCAGGGACATCCGCATCAAAAAGGGGCTGAATATTAACCTCGTAGGCGCCGCAGAATTTTCCACATCCAAAGCAGTTTCCAGTAACGTATACGTGATTAATCTCGACGATTTTCACGGACTTACTCCTAAAATGCTTCTCAAAGAAGGAGAGGAAGTTAAGGCGGGAGAAGCCTTATTCTACAACAAGAACAATCGCGATATGCTTTTTGTTTCCCCGGTTAGCGGGGAACTCGTGGAAATTGAGCGGGGAGCGCGCCGTCGCATCCTCAAGCTCAAAATCCTCGCAGATAAAGAGCAGCAACAAGTAAAGCACAAGCCACTGGACCTGGAAAAGGCAGACGCGAGCGATTTGCGTGCCTTCCTCCTGGCTTCCGGATGCTGGCCTTTCATCAAGCAACGCCCCTACGATCTGATTGCAGATCCTGAGGACCAACCGAAGGCTATCTTTATCTCGGCCTATGTCACTGCCCCGCTGGCTGCTGATATCAATTATACCCTGAAGGGTAAAGAGAAGGAGTTGCAAGCGGCTATTGATGCGCTGGGTAAACTCACTCCGGGCAAAGTGCACGTGAGTGTCGGAAAAGGAGCAGATTCTCCATTCAATGCCCTATCTGGATTTGAAAAGCATGTAGTAAGCGGCCCGCACCCTGCCGGGTTAGTGGGAACCCAGATCAATAAAATTGACCCGATCAACAAAGGAGAGCGGGTTTGGACTGTTTCCCCAGCCGATCTGGTAATTATCGGGGAGGCCCTGCTTACCGGGGTATTCAATCCGGAGCGTATCATTGCGCTGGCCGGTTCCTGCGTCAAGACGCCGAAATATTACAGCACCCGAATTGGCGCTGAGATTTCGACCTTCCTCTACGCCAGTGGCGTGAACGAAGAGAATATGCGGGTAATCAACGGAGATGTACTTACCGGAAGTAAATCGCGACCCGATGGCCATCTCGGATTTTATAACAATACGGTTTCGGTAATCCCCGAAGGAGACGATTACGAGCTATTTGGGTGGAATAAACCGGTATTCAATAAAGTATCCACTACCCGTGCCTTGACCTTTCACTGGTTACAGCCAAACAAGAAATACGATCTGGATACCAACACCAACGGAGAGCACCGCGCTTTTGTGGTTACCGGACAGTACGAAAAAGTATTCCCCCTGGATATTTACCCAATGCAGTTGCTCAAGGCCTGCATGTACCAGGATATAGACGAAATGGAACAGCTCGGTCTTTATGAGGTAATCCCAGAGGATTTCTCCCTGACCGAATTCATTTGTATTTCCAAGCAACCGCACCAAGAAATTATTCGACAAGGACTCGATCTTTTACACAAGGAAATAGGATAATAATTATGAGCGACAAAAGACTCACATTGAAAAAAAGGATGCACATTATCAAGCACCGTTTCCGGGGCAAGAAAATGGCACCTGCCTTTAATGCTTTTCACACCTTTTTATTTACACCGGACGAAACCACCCATAGCGGGGGCCATGTACGGGCCGTAGATGATTTAAAGCGCACGATGAATACCGTTATCATGGCTTTGATCCCGGTACTGATATTTTCCTTTTTCAACACGGGATACCAGTACTACGCTGCCATCGACGCCGCTAACGGAGTTCCCCGTACGGTTGACCTCTTCGGTAACTTCCTGACCTGGGAGAATTTCTGGTTGGGCTTTACCCAGGTAATGCCACTGGTTGTGGTCAGCTATGCGGTAGGATTGATCGTTGAATTTATTTTCGCCGTGATCAAAGGGCATGAGGTGGAAGAAGGTTACCTGGTCACCGGGATGCTTGTTCCGTTGATTGTCCCTGTGGATACACCGCTTTGGATGCTGGCTGTAGCTGTTGTCTTTGGGGTGGTTATCGGTAAAGAGGTATTTGGAGGAACAGGAATGAATATCCTGAACCCGGCCCTTACCATTCGCGCCTTCCTGTTCTTTGCCTATCCAACCTGGATGAGTGGGGATAAAGTGTGGGTGCACCAGGCCGTTGATCGCGCAGGTACGCCGGACGCTATTAGTGGGGAAACCATTCTGGGATCCCTGGCGCAGAATGCCTCATACGATTACAGCGTTTCGGACATGTTCTTTGGATTCATCCCGGGATCTGTCGGAGAAACCTCTGCTTTTTTAATCCTGATCGGGGGTCTGTTTTTGATCTTCAGTAAAATCGCCAGCTGGCGAATCATGCTCAGCGCCGTGATTGGTGCCCTGGTTATGGGACTAATATTTAACGGAGTAGTTGCCCAGGGATGGATCGGAGAAACCAGCAGTTTCTACGGGCTAATGAGTTTTGAATTCTGGAAGCACCTCATAGTGGGAGGCCTGGCCTTTGGTATTGTTTATATGGCCACCGACCCGGTAACCGGGTCACAGACCAACCGGGGTAAATGGATCTACGGCTTCTTTATCGGATTTATTTCCGTTATGATCCGGGTATTTAATCCGGCCTATCCGGAAGGGGTATTCCTCGCAATCCTCCTGATGAACGTCTTTGCTCCTACCATTGACCACTATGTTATCCAGGGCAATGTTAAAAGACGATTGAAACGATTAAAAACGGCTACCATCCTGCCTAAAACCACGGATGGCATAGCCCAGGAATTACAAGCTGAAACTGCATAGTTATGGCCATAAACACAAGTAACAACGTCTATACCGTCATCTTCGCCAGTATCATGGTGGTAGTGGTGGGATCTATCCTCGCTTTCCTGGCATCGGGTCTGAAACCGATGATCAAGGAGAACGAGCGTTTTGAGAAGCAACAGAATATCCTCTATGCCATGGGAGTCAATGAGAACGACGACGATGGCTCCGTAAACTTCGTTGCCAAATCAGAAGTTGAAGCCACATTTACCCAGTACATCAAGCAGCAGCTAGTACTGGAAAATGGTCAAATCCTGGAAGACGATGAGGCTTACCTGATCGACATGAAACAACAACTCGCCAAGATTAAGAACGGGGAAGATGCCCGACTGCCAATCATGGTTGGTGAGAAGGACGGGAAGACCTATTATATTATTCCCATGTACGGAAAAGGGCTTTGGGATGCCATCTGGGGCCACATCGCTATTGACGAGAACCTCGTTGTCCAGGGCGTGTACTTTGACCACAAGGCAGAGACGCCAGGACTGGGGGCGAATATTAAAGCCCGTTACTTCATGGACGATTTTTCCGGGGAGTCAATCCTTGACGGAACGCGTTATGCAGGGATTAACGTAGCCAAAGGAAACAACGATCCCCTGAACCAGGATAAGGACGATAACGAAGTCGACGCCCTTGCCGGTGCAACCATTACCGGAAACGGTGTTTCCGCCATGATATCACAGACGGTTAATCTGTACAAGAACTACCTCGAATCCATCAGAAAACAATAATATGGCACTACTCAGTAAAAAAGACGCCAATCTCATTTTAGATCCGCTGGCCGACAATAACCCCATCACCATTCAGGTATTGGGAATTTGTTCCGCCCTAGCCATTACCGCCGAGTTAAAGGCATCTCTGGTTATGGCCATTTCGGTAATCTTCGTAATGGGGGTTGGGAATGTTGTGATATCCCTCTTAAGGAATATCATCCCTTCCAAAATCCGGATTATTGTTCAATTGATCGTGGTAGCTACCCTGGTAATTATCGTGGATCAGGTGCTCAAGGCATTTGCCTATGAACTCAGCAAAACGCTTGCGGTATTTGTGGGTCTGATCATTACCAACTGTATCATCATGGGACGCTTCGAAGCCTTTGCCCTTGGAAACGGGTTATGGAGATCCTTCCTCGATGGTATTGGTAATGCCCTTGGATATGGGGTGATTCTGATCATTGTCGGGTTTTTCCGAGAATTGCTGGGATCCGGAACGCTATTCGGCATCCCTGTGCTGGGAGACCCCATCGCCAAAACCGGTTTATATTCCACCGGATACGAGAACAATGGTTTCATGATCATTCCCCCTGCGGCCCTGATTGTGGTAGGTGTAATTATCTGGGTACAACGTTCGCGCAACCGTGCCTTAATTGAAGAAAACTAAGCAGCTGTAAGATGTTAGAACACGTAGAATTATTTTTCAAGTCAATCTTTATCGACAATATGGTCTTTGCCGTATTCCTCGGGATGTGTTCCTATTTGGCCGTATCCAAGAAGGTAAGCACGGCTGTGGGCCTGGGAGCTGCGGTAATCTTCGTATTGGGGGTGACCGTTCCGTTGAATTGGCTGTTAGATCAGTATTTATTACAGGAAGGAGCCCTGACCTGGCTCGGTGAAGAATACGCCAGCTACGACCTGAGCTTTTTGTCCTTTATCCTCTTTATCGCGACCATTGCTACCATGGTGCAGTTGGTAGAGATTGTGGTGGAAAAATTTTCGCCTTCCCTGTATAATTCCCTGGGTATTTTCCTGCCCCTAATTGCAGTAAACTGCGCGATCCTGGGAGGATCGCTCTTTATGCAGGCACGGGAGATCCCTTCTCTGGGTCTGGCAGTGAACTATGGAATCAGTTCCGGAATCGGATGGTTCCTGGCAATTCTGGCCATTGCTGCGATCCGTGAAAAAATCCGGTATTCCAAAGTGCCACCACCTCTGCGAGGTTTAGGGATTACCTTTATCATAACCGGACTCATGGGAATTGGTTTCCAGAGTTTCGGAGGAATGCTTACCGGAGGAGACGAAGCTGCAGCTGAAGAGCAGGCGGTGGAGGTGCCGGCTACCCAACAGGTCGAGGCAACTCCGGAGACTTACGCTCCTGAGGCAGATAAAACAACAACCAATCCAGAAGACCAAACCACAAAAGCGGCAGCCGAAGCCGGTGAGGCCGTATCGTATAATGATCTCGTAAAATCGTAATAGATGTTATTAGCGACAACTTCAGGAACAATCCTGATCACAGTAATTGCATTTTTAATCCTGGTCCTCCTTCTGGTAGCGCTGCTGCTTTTCACCAAGGAAAAGCTGTCCCCTTCCGGGCCGGTTACCATAACTATTAATGGAGAGAAGGAGGTAGAAGTAGCCTCGGGAAGCACCTTATTGTCTACCCTGGGTGGTGAGAAAATATTTTTGCCCTCTGCCTGTGGTGGAGGTGGAACCTGTATCCAATGCGAATGCCACGTAATCTCCGGTGGTGGGGAAGCCTTGCCAACCGAGACGCCCCACTTCTCCAAGAGGGAACTCAACGAAGGCGCGCGCTTGGCTTGCCAGGTAAAGGTGAAGCAGGACATGGAAATCACCATTCCTGAAGAAGTCTTCGGAATCAAAAAATGGGAGGGCACCGTGGTGCGTAACTACAATGTGGCTTCCTTCATCAAGGAATTCGTAGTGGAAATTCCTGAGGACATGAACTACAAGGCAGGAGGATACATCCAGATTGAGATTCCTCCCTGTGAGGTTCCTTACAAGGATATCGACATTACGGCCCACCCGGAAGAACACGATTCCCCGGACAAGTTCCAGGCCGAATGGGATAAGTTCAACCTCTGGCCGTTGGTCATGAAGAACCCGGAAACCGTAGAGCGTGCCTACTCCATGGCTTCCTTCCCTGCTGAAGGACGTGAGATCATGCTTAACGTACGTATTGCGACGCCGCCATGGGATCGTTCCAAGAATGGGTGGATGGATGTGAACCCCGGAGTAGCTTCCTCCTATATCTTTTCCCTGAAAAAAGGAGATAAGGTTACTATTTCCGGGCCTTATGGAGAATTCTTCATCAACCATTCGGAATCCGAGATGTTGTATGTAGGGGGAGGAGCAGGAATGGCACCGATGCGGTCCCACCTGTACCACCTCTTCAAGACTTTGAAAACAAACCGTAAAGTGACCTACTGGTACGGAGGACGTTCCAAGCGCGAACTCTTCTATATCGATCACTTCAAGCAGCTGGAGAAGGAATTCCCGAACTTTAAGTTCTACATGGCCCTCTCTGAGCCTCTGGAAGAAGATAACTGGAAGGTTAAGGAAAGTTTGGATGCTCCCGGTGACGGATTCGTAGGATTCATTCACAACTCTGTGATTGATTACTACCTGAATGATCACGAGTCTCCTGAAGACATTGAACTCTATTTCTGTGGACCACCCTTGATGAACAAGGCGGTTCAGAAAATGGGCGAGGACTTTGGAATCCCGGATGAGCATATTCGCTTCGACGATTTCGGAGGATAATCCAGGAACTTTGAACTTAAAAACCGATATGACCTCATATCGGTTTTTTTAATCCGGAACAGATGAAGGAATTATCCAAACAGGAATTACATAACCTGGCTATGAACATTGTCGGGCGACAGTTGGTGGCCGATGGTTTTGAATTCATGGGGGTTAAGAGTGACATGAAGCAGGATCCCCAATTTGTCTGTCTCAAGGACAAGAACTTGCATTTTATTGTGGTACGGCCGGTTCCCTTCCCGGAGGATCCAACGGTCTACGACGAGAAGCTTCTCGATAAAATTAAAGATCACGCATTAAAATTTGAGGCACGGACCTTTTATGCCGGTGTGGGATTGTCCAATGCAGAAAACCGTAACGAGCCGGTGTACCTGAATCAACCCTATATCGTAGACTACCATGGCCTTATCGAAATTCAATAAGTGCTTCTTCCCGATTCGTGTGCTGGTTGCAACGGTGCTGATGGGCGCGATGCTCGTAGCCTGCGGACCGGAAGCGACCCAAACAGGCAAATTCACCTATGGAGGAGAGGCCCTGGGGACAGGGTACGGGATCATTTTTTATGGCCCAACCCCTTCGGAGTTCAGCGAAAACCCAGAAGCCATGCAGATGGCGATCGATTCCACGTTTGAAGTAATTAACCAGAGTATGTCTACCTACTGGCCGGATTCCGACATCAGCAAAATCAACCGGGGGGATACTACCATTCAGGTCGATGCCATGTTCCGCGAAGTCTTTGAAGAATCGGCCTACGTGTATTCCGCTACCGGCGGCTATTTTGACCCCACAGTAGGAGTGCTGGTCAACGCCTGGGGTTTTGGACCCGAGGGCACCCTTTCCATGGACAGTACACGTGTAGATAGCTTGTTGCAATACGTAGGTTTTGACAAGGTGGAATTACTTTCCGACGGCACGGTACGTATGAACCCTCCGGGATTGCGTTTCGATTTCAACGCTATTGCCAAAGGGTATGCGATTGATCGCCTGGCAACCCTGCTGGAATCCCGCGGAGTTGAAAACTATCTGGTGGAGGTTGGTGGGGAAGTCCGCGTTCGCGGCAATCATCCGGAAGATGGATCTCCCTGGCGCATTGGTATTGATGACCCACAGGCAGAAGGCACCCGTAGTATAAAGAAAACAGTGGCTTTGGCGGACATTGCCATGGCTTCTTCCGGGAACTACCGTAAGTTCAGGATCGATTCCCTCACGGGTGAGAAATTCGTGCACACCATAGATCCCTTAAGCGGATACACCCGGAACTCAAACGTTCTGGCAGTATCTGTCCTCGCACCAACCTGTATGCGGGCCGATGCCTTTGCCACAGCCGGGATGGCTATGGATCTGGAAACGACAAAAGGCCTGTTGGCAGACCATGCAGACCTCGAAGGGTATATCATTTACCTGGATTCAACAGGTACAACCCGGGAGTATATGACCAGGGGTTTCCTAAAGCGTGTAGAAACGGATTAAACAGATAACGGTTTGCGCACCACGGGAATCAATTCTCCTTGGGCCAAGCGATAACGTTCGACTTCTTCAGCAGTCAGGGATTTGGTATAATCCACAGCCTCCACCTGAAATCCGGCTGCTTCCAGAATTTCAAAGTAATCCCTGCCGTATACCCGCAAGTGATCGTACTGCCCGAAAATACGACGGCGTTCCGTTGGGTCTGTGATGCTTGAATCTTCGAAGGTGTGTTCCCGTTTTAGATCCTGGGGGATTTGAAATACCCCCCATCCGCCCGGAGCCATAACCCTGTAGAGCTCCCGCATGGCCTTGCGATCATCGGGGATGTGCTCGAGAACATGGTTGCACAGGATAATATCATAGGAATTGTCTGCAAACGGCAGGTCGCAGATGTCGGCGTGTACATCGGCCAAAGGGGAGTTCAGATCTGTAGTCAAATATTCGGTGTGCTCGAGTTTTCGAAAGCGCTTGTAAAAGGACTGCTCAGGAGCAAAATGCAGGACGCGGGAAGGTTGGGTAAAGAAATTGGTTTCTCGTTCCAGATACAGCCAAAGCAAGCGATGCCTTTCCAAACTGAGGGTAGAGGGGGAGAGGACGGCTTCCCGTTGCACTTCATAGCCATAGGGCAGGAAAGTGCGAAAGCTGCGCCCGTCTATCGGATCGGTATACCGATCTCCCTTATATATCAGGGCAAAAAACGGGCGAACGAGATAACTCAGGCGAATGAGTAATGGCCTGGGCACGATTCCCAATACCCATTTGAAGATTTTTTTCACGACTTAAGAAGCAGGTACATTGTGCCTAAATTCCTTTTCTTCATCGGACTCAATCCCCAGCGCTTCGTAAATGAAACCGAAGGTGGAAAGCAATTCGGGCTTACCGTCGATAAGGGCCACGTCGTGCTCAAAGTGGGCACTGGGTTGACCATCGGCTGTGAGTATGGTCCAACCGTCGCGTAATTGTTTGATCCGTCGCGTTCCCATATTGATCATGGGCTCGATGGCAACGACCATTCCGTCCTGAAATTTTTTGCCCCTTCCGCGTTTGCCGTAATTGGGCATTTCCGGGGATTCGTGAAGTTTGCGCCCCAGGCCGTGGCCTACCAGTTCGCGAACCACCCCGTATCCGTGGGACTCACAATAATGTTGGATCGTATAGCCTACATCGCCAACGCGGTTACCAGCCTTAAATTGGCGGATACCTTCATAAAGAGAAGCTTTGGTTACCTCCAGAAGTTTCAGGGTAGCAGGAGCTACTTCCCCAAGGGCAAACGTGTAGGCGTGATCCCCGTAGAAGCCATTTTTAAGGGCTCCGCAATCTACAGATACGATGTCTCCATCCTCAAAAGGTTCGTCGTTGGGAATACCATGGACAACCTGGGCGTTCGGGCTGATATTCAGGGTATTCGGGAAATCGTACATTCCCAGAAACCCGGGCTCCGCCCCATGGTCACGGATAAAGGTTTCGGCTAATTTGTCGAGATACAGGCCGGATACTCCCGGTTTGATCTCCGAGGCGATCATTCCCAGGGTACGAGACACCACCAGGGCGCTTTCCCGCATCAATTCTATTTCTTCTGCAGTCTTCAGGTGAACCATGCCGCAAATATACTAATCCCAGTCGTAGGCGTGGCGATAGGGCTCCCCGCTTAAGATCTTGAGCATATCAGATTCCAGGTCTTCTATCGGGAACTCCACGATGCGTCCGAGCTCTTCCTTGTTTTTATAGAAAATGAAGGTAGGAACATTAATGAGCGACATTCCAGCTACATGTTCCTCAGGAGCAATCTTTTCCCGATCCACGGCAATTACTTCGACCCGGGAGGGATCATAACCCGCTTCCTCCAGGATCTTTGTAAAACGAGGGACCTCCCGCTTGCTATCCTTGCACCAGGTTCCCAGGAATACCTGGATTTTGACTTTTTTCAATAGCGGTTTGAGGGCTTCTATTTTTTCATCCGACGGCGCATAGGCCTCCCGGTTCTCATGATACCATCCCGAATAAGGAGCCACCGCCAAAGAATCCAGGGAAGCCGTGCCCACGAGCATTAGGGTATCACTCTCAGTATCGGGCATGCGAACGGCAGTGTGCTTGGGTTGCGCTTTGCAGCCAAGCAAAAGAATACCCAGAATGCCAATCAAAAATAAACTTCGAATCATATCAGGGATTTTCCGGTCATGGCTTCAGGTGCGGGCACACCGATTATTTCCAGCAGGGTAGGAGCAATATCCCCCAATACCCCTGCTTTGATTTGTTTGCGATCCGGGTCTACCAGGATTAGGGGGACAGGGTTTGTGGTATGCGCTGTATTCGGGCTGCCGTCGGGGTTGATCATGATGTCGCAATTCCCGTGGTCAGCGATCACCAGGGTACTGTAACCATTGGCCAGGCCTGCGTTAATTACATCCCGGGCACAGGCATCTACAGTTTCACAGGCTTTGATGGCAGCGGCCATATCGCCGGTATGCCCCACCATATCCGGATTCGCAAAATTCAAACAGACAAAGTCGGCTTCGGCATTTTGTAATTCGTCCACAATGGCATCCCGAATATCCGGAGCGCTCATTTCGGGCTGCAGGTCATAGGTAGCCACTTTGGGTGAAGGGCACAGGATTCGCTCTTCCCCTTCAAAGGGGGTTTCCCGTCCTCCATTAAAAAAGAAGGTTACATGCGGGTATTTTTCGGTTTCCGCAATTCGGATTTGCTTCTTTCCGGCTCGGGAGAGCACCTCACCGAGTGTATTTTCGATATTGTCTTTGTCATAGACTACGTGTACTCCCTTGAAGGTTTCGTCGTAATTGGTAAGGGTTACATAATAGAGGTCTAAGGGCTTCATATCGTATTCCGGGAAAGCTTGCTGGCTCAATACCTGGGTTAGTTCCCGGCCGCGATCGGTACGAAAATTAAAGAATATCACGACATCGCCATCTTGTATCGTCGCGATCGGAGCCTCTCCGGAGGCACTTATCGCCAGGGGCTTTATAAATTCGTCTGTGGTCCCGGTGGAATAACTTTCTTCCAGGGCGGTAACGGCATCTGCGGTTAGTTTCCCTTTGCCATTTACGAGGAGGTCATAGGCCTCCTTTACCCGTTCCCAGCGTTTATCCCGATCCATGGCGTAATACCGCCCAACGATAGTGGCCAGGTCGCAAGGTTTGTCTGCGATGAAATTCACAAGATCCGACACAAAACCAGCGCCGCTCTTCGGATCCACATCCCGTCCATCCGTAAAGGCATGTATATAACTCTGGGGGACTCCCGCTTTTGCGGCAGTGCTGATCAGACCCTTCAGATGGTCGATATGACTGTGTACCCCACCATCGCTCAGCAATCCCAAAAAGTGTACGGGTTTCCCGGACTCTTTCGCATAAGTTAAAGCCTTTTGCAGTACGCCCTCCTCTTTAAGGCTGTCTTCAGCAACGGCCTTATTGATTTTTGCAAGGTCCTGATAAACCACGCGTCCTGCACCCAGGTTCATGTGTCCTACTTCGGAATTCCCCATTTGGCCATCCGGCAGACCAACGTTCATGCCGTCCGTCCGCAGGGTAGCATGCGCATAATTGTCGTAAAGGGAGTCAATAAAAGGTGTATGGGCCTGGTCAATTGCCGAGACCTCTGGATTCTGTGCGATCCCCCAACCGTCGAGGATCATCAAGATGGCTTTCTGATTCATAATGCAAAAATACAGCTTAATTGGAAGTCCCGCAGCGACAGGGCAAACTTTAGTTCAGGTGTTAAACTTTAGTTAGGGTTCTGTTAATCGTGAAACATTTTACTATTGGCATCGTCTATATTTATATAGTAATTACTTATTCATCATCAATCATCAATCATCAATCATCAATCATCAATCATCAATCAAAAACGACGCGTCATGAAACGATTAATTTCCTTAGGGGTTGCGCTGCTTTGCTGTGCGACCCTGCCATTGACTGCTGCTGAGGTGCCAAAGGGTCCGGGCAGTGCAATTCCTGTATTAACCCACAATTTTGATACTGTGGTCCTACCGGCCGATTTTACTGAAGCCGCGCACTATGATTCCTTTATGGAATTAGATCTGGCCCGCCTCAGCCCACTTTGTGAGGCTATCCTGAAGGGAGACAAAGAAAAGGTGTATGCCTTACTCGCTACAGGGGTAGATGTCAATCAGAAATCCCTGGGTAAAACCCCATTGATTTTTGCAGCCCGCTATAATCGGGTAGAAATCGCCAAAGTGTTGCTGAAGCATGGGGCGGATCCGGAGATTCGCTGTGATGGAGGGCACGATGTGATCCATCACGCCAAACTTTCAGGGGCTAAGGAGGCACAGGCACTCTTTACCAAAGTATTGAAGGCATAAAAAATGCCAGAGCTCCTTTCGGGGAGCAGATTTAGAAAAGCGCTATGAAATTTTGAAGAAACCAGCGGGTTTGTTCATCAGTCAAATAAAAGCCCCGGCTATGCAGCCGGGGCTTTTATCGTTAAAGTCTACCAGCTTTCTCAGGGCCGGTGCAGTGTTCTCATAAAAGGGTAATCAAAAGTCGAAACCGGTAAAAACCCGGTACATGAATGCGTAAAATGCCATGCTGAGCATTATCGCGCAAAATACAGAGTAACCTTTCAGTATAATCTTGATCGCACCTGGCTTCAGGTCGTCAAAAGCGTCTGTATAAATGTCCTTAAAATGTAATAGTGTTCCCATATAGTTGTTCTCGTTTAGACACAGCTATAAGGGCTAAAATCAAGGTAAGTAATAAGAATTGGGTACTCCCAAGGTACAAAAATTGGCGAGGCGCCCAAGTCGGGTCACCGTTTATTCGTTCAGGAGCGATATTTCTCGATAGCCTCCCGGATTTTCTCGATGCGATTTTCCGGATCCGGGTGGGTACTCTGGAATTCCGGCACGCGATTCGGGCCGGCTGCTTCCGCCAGAATCCGCATTACTTCGATTAATTCTTCCGGGTTATATCCGGCTTGAATCATAAATACCACCCCCAGCTCGTCGCTCTCCAGTTCATCGCCCCGACCATTGCTCAGTAAGGTATTCTGACCTATACCGGCTACCACGTTCCCCATATCTGCACCAACGGAGGCACCCATGGAGAGGGTTTTCCAAAAACTGCTCTCGGCAATACGTTCCGCAGAATGACGCCCGATTACGTGACCGATTTCATGGCCAAGCACTCCAGCCAGTTGGGCTTCGTTCAGTCTGGCGAACAGGGCGTAGGTGATAAAAATTTGGCCTCCCGGAAGTGCAAAGGCGTTAATGGTCCGGTCATCGGCCAGTAGGTGGAAGTCGTATTTGTATGGGGTTTCCCGTGCAATGCTATTCTGGACCAGGCGCCGGCCAACATTGTCTACAAAATTCTGAAGGCGCTCATCCGGGTAGAGCCCACCGTGTTGTTGTGCCATCTCCGGGGCGGTTTGCAAACCGATGGCAATCTCCTGATCCGCGGTCATATTAATGGTTTGGACCCTTCCCGTATAGGGGTTTTCTTCTTTATTGCTGCAGCGCTGAATAAAGGCAAAGGCTACGATTGCCAGACCGATAAAGATGCGGATTTTCCAACTCCCTCTACGCATGGTAATACTGATTTAAGACGCCTTTTAAGGTACGAAAATCTTAAAGTAAGGAAGGATTGATATCCAGAATATTATCCTGGATATAATTCCTGAGGAAACCAGTTGTAAAGTGTTCGCTGCCCTCGAAATCTTCCTTTTCCATAATGCGCACCAGGTTAATCCGGCGCATTTCCTCCAGCATGGAAATTGAAATTGGGGCATAGGAATAGTGCCAGGGCTCGAATTTGAAACCGCGGCGTTTCGGATCATCGGTATAGACCAGATAAAAACCATAGTCCTCGCTATGCTCGTCCATCCAGGCCTTAAAGTCTGCGAAAGGTCCTCCCGCTTCAAATTTTTCGGCAACCAGTACGTCGCCTTCGGCACGTTTATTTCCATCGATCAGGTCTACATCGGTACCCCAATGGTGCCGACTGGTACCGGGAATTGTGGAATACTCCACAATTTTATCGATTGCTTCCATAGGACTCAGGCCATCGACATCGGTAAATTGGATGTACTTCCGCTCAAAGATCTGTCGCTGGCGTTCATAACTCCGAAAACTGCTTACCACTTTTATGTCGATGCCATCCTGGTAGGCGGCCCGTTTCATCTCCACAAAGGAATCGTGGGCTTCCTCCCGCAATTGAATGCCTTCGCCAAATAGCTGAATGTCTGCTTTTCCCATGAGTTCTGCCTCAGAGAATAATTCCTGGGGTCGCAATCCTGAATTTGCCCAATCCACTGCGGGTAGCCCTAAGGCAAGGGAAGCTATCCCGGTTTGCTGTATAAATTTTCTTCGCTTCATAGTTTGCGCAATTATCCGCAACCCGAATTTACTAAAAATAGCGTGAGTAGTCTTTTAATCGGTCAGGTATAGATAACCGTGGTGTTTCTCCCTCAGATCGTGGAAGGTAATGATGTAGAAGTAAATTCCTGATTCCAATCCTGAATTTCTCCTGTAGGTCATGTCTACGTTGGCTATGCCCACGAATTCCCCTTGATATTGATCTTTTTTATAAACCATCAGGCCATTTCGGTCGTAAATCTGAATGGAATTATTCCGGTATTCCGTGGTAAGATCCAGTTTTAAGTTCTCGTTTACACCGTCGCTATTTGGAGAGATATAGTAGTTGTCGAGATTAACAGTAGTGTAGGCTTCAGTTTCTCGGGTTCCTCCTAAAGTAATAATTGCATAATCCTGAGGCAGGAATGTCTCGGAGATAATCCAGCCCTTATCCTTACCCCCGGAGATTTCAGTGTTTCCCAAATCTTCCCATTGACCGGTAGCCTTGTTTTTTCCAACCACCCGCAGGTCATCGAGAAACTGCGCTAGACTACTGACATTGCTAATTTCATCCCAGGTCAGTTTCACCCGCGAAGGTAAAGCTGCATCGAGGAACCAAAATTCAAGTCCGCTCACCCGCAAACCGGTCGTGGTTTCCAGTGTAGATCGGTTATCGAAGGGCCTGGGCGTATCCCGAGTTAGAAAACCGCTGTAAAGTGCCGGGTTCTCGTAGAAATAAGCACAGGTTATCTCTGCATTGATTGCGTCCGATTCAATTTCCACCACCCTTAATTTCCCTGCTCTACCCACCGGGAATACAAAGGAGGATTTGTTGTGTACCCGTACAAATCCATCTACTTTGGAGCTGTTACTTTCTCCTGTGTAGAAGGAATCGAAATTAAATAAGGGGTATCCATTGAGTTCCTGACGGGAAGTGAGCAAATCGCCGCGAATCAGATTTGCATTGTTCTCAATTTCTACTGGTAATTCCAGGCGCACGCCCTGGTCTGATGCAAATTCTACATCAAAGAAATAGGGGATTTGAGAGCCGCTAACTTTTATAGAACCGGTGCCGCCATAAAATCCGGTCAAGCCTTCGGCATTGACAAAGGAGGCATGGTTCTCAAAATTCGTATGAATTCCGAGCGATCCCGCCCCATGCATTTCGATATCGGTAAAATTCGCTATCCCTTCCTGGGCCCAACTCGTTGAGTATAGGAGGAACACCGGAATCAGCGTGCCGAAATAGTTGTAGATATTGCGTTTCATGGTTTATCGGTAGGCTTGAAACATTACGATTACCCCATCGGCAAATTGATCTGCTTCAACAGTGAATCCATCCGAATTTAGTGAAGTAACTCGCGCGGTGGTCAGGCCAAGGTTATCCCCATTCTGATTTCCATACCGTAATCCAATACAGTGGGAATTCGATGCATATCGCGATATATCGTTTATAGAATTACCATGACCTCCGACATAGATTACCTGCTGATTCAGGCCGCTACCCGTGTCCTGAACGAAACCATTCATGCTTCCATAGGAGTTTTCTAGGCCCCTTTCATTGTTGCGTATCCCATTGTCAGCATTCAAATTAAAGCTGTCTACATTGGCGTGTGCCTGGAAACTGATACTGCTCGGTTGAAAGGGAATCCCCGTTATCGATTGTAACCCAGAACTTGTAATTTGGAAAACACCCATATAGACCCGCGGCAGATTATCTACATAGTCTTTGGTAGTGGCGTCCTGTGCAGCAGTAGGATTGGCTAGATTGGAAATTTGATTTCCAGCAGCATTATTTCCTTGGTTCAGTACTGCTTCGAGATCTTGGCTGTCGGTATTGTCAAGGTAAGAAGAAAGGTCTACGGTTCCTCCGTTTTCAAGAGTCAGCGTATTACCGGCCAGGCCTAGAGTCTGATCATCTGTACTAACCCCGCTGATATCTACACT
>NZ_FOYQ01000001.1:346987-460449 GCF_900115205.1 Robiginitalea myxolifaciens | reverse complement strand
GTGGCTCCGGTCAAATCTTGGTTGTCTGTGCTGACATAACCGGATAAGTCTACAGTCTGAGTTCCCCCGTTTTCAAGAGTCAGGGTCAGGATATTTCCATCCAGGCTAAAGTCGGTGATTTGTTGATCATCAGTAGCCGGATCTCCCGGCTCGCCTTTTTCTCCAGCCGGTCCAGCCGGTCCTGTCAAATCTTGTGACTGAAATGTAGATCCGTCTCCATAGACAATTGTAAAAGTTCCATCGTTATTATTGATAAACCGTAAGTCACGGCTGGCAGCACCACTGACGCGATACCAGGAATCAGCTACAAAATAGTACAATGCTTCTTCGTCCCTGTTGTATACAACTGCCCCGGTAAGGGGTGATATTGCGTTCATTTGAGCAGTTGTCAAACGGGGCAAGACCAATGCTTTGTCAGAACTTTCCAATTCAAGGACGGAATTTGGGTGAATTTGACTCGGTCGTTCACCAACCTTGAGTTGTGCTCCCAAAGAGATAGAAAATAGTAGACAAATTGCTGGTATAAATCGTTTCATAGCCCAATAGATTTGGTACTATAAAAATACTGCCGGGGGTATCGCAAGTCATTAATTTGTTGGGAAATAGCCCTTAGCTGTTGTGAAAATCAGCAAAACTTTCCCTAATCGTCTGAAAGGGACGTTTAATCGAAAACGGATGGTTAACTGGCTCATCGACGTAAGTAGAGAAAGCCCTGATATTCCAAATTCAGGTCGAGCATTCGGACAATATAGAAGTAGATTCCCTCCGGAAGGCCTGCATCGCGGTCTACAACGAGATTGTTGGTGTTGGATATTCCCTGAAAATCCCCGGTGTAATTATCTGCAGTATATACCAGAAGACCACGGCGGTCATAGATGCGCAGTTCGTTATTCGGCGAATCGATCAGCTCTTCGATGACCAGGAAGTCGTTGATGTTATCCCCGTTCGGACTCAAATAATAATTCGGCAGATCGAGTAACTCTTCCGGTTCGCCCAACCCTGCAAAGGTGAGCACCTCGTACTCGTCCGGAACAATGGTTTCGGAGATCGCAAAACCATTTTGCAGGTCTCCCGCGCGGGTAGCTGTGCCAATGGGTACCCAGCGAGAGGAAGCCTTATCCCAGCCCACCAATTCAATTTTACCGAGATCATCCGTCAGCAGTTCCAGGTCGCTATCCGGATTCCAGGTGAGGGTAACTGTGCCGGGTTGGTCGGCTTCGAGGCGCCAGAATTCCCGGGTTCCTATATTCTCTATGGTCGGGGGCTTAAAGGTTGGATCCAGGAAACCATACTGAGCAGAATTCGTGGGGTCGTCCCGGAAATAGGCACACTTGGCTATAGCCGCAGGTGCCCCGGCCTGATAAGTGAGGGGCCGTAACTGGTCAATATCTCCCACCGGAAATACAATGGTGCTTTGCTGGGTAAACAGGGCAAAACCATCTACCTTGGAAGCGTCGGATTCCCCATTGGTAAATCCATTTTGCAACATGCCAATATAACGATCGGCCAGGGCGCGATCCGTTCGGAAATCCCCGATAATGAAATTGAGGTTATTGCCAATGAGCAAGGGCAGTTGCAATTCCACACCAAAGGGGGCCGCAATTTCCACATCGAAAAACCCCGGTGCCACAGAACCGCTAACTACAAGGGTATTATCTCCATAGAAGCCAAGCAGGCCCTGATTTTGATCAAAAACAGCCTCGTTGACCAGGTCTGTGTGCATACCCACCTGCGCCCCATCGTGCATCTGCATTCCTCCGTAGTGCTGCAGGGCAGGTTGGGCGAGTGCCGTGGGCATCCCTCCCAGGAAAATGAGCGCTATGTTTATTGCAAATCGCATATTATTCGATGATGCTTACAAAGAAGAATGAAGGATCCTCTAAAGCATCCGTAATATTATTCCTTACTTCAATATCCATGGAATTATTGGTTTGCACTACAACATAAATGCGGTAGTCGCCCGTCGCGGAAAGTTGTACTGTATAATTCGAATCTGCCAGAGCAGCAGTAAAGTTTATGGTGAATTGGCCATTACCCGCGCTCGTTATACCGGAAATCCCGTTGCCCTTGGTAAGCGCATTTGAATTTCCATTTACTTTTCCCCAAACAGAAACCGCGGAGGTGGCTGGAGCGGCCCAAACAACTGCCCCTCCCGTGGTGGTGAGGACATCCCCGTCGTTCAGACTGGGTTCTATTTTGGCAGGAGTTACTGCAGCATCTTGAATTTCGGATTCGCCAACGGCATCGTCTATAATTTCACCGCTTCCTATGGCGTCAGTATCAATGTCCCCTTGAGTAATTGAATTAGCTGCAATTTGGCCTCCCGGACCTCCTGAAATTGTTCCTACGGCAAGCGGAGTGCCATCGCCGTCTCCGGTAATGGTGGTGCCGTCTACGTTAACGGTTCCGCCACCTCCGGCAGCGGCCCAGGCCGTACCTGTTGCTGTAGCGGTCAGGACTTGACCGGGTGTACCCGTAACGCCATTTTCATCGGTATAGAATCCTTCATTCTCCAGGCTCTCGGTGAGCGTTTCTCCTTCTACCTCTAATTTGGCATTTGGTGTTCGAGTACCTATTCCCGCGTCACCTTGATAGGTGACCGTAAACTTGGCATCATTTAGTGTAGGACCGGAAAGTACATTGCCAGTATTTTGCAAAAAGTGAATACTTCCGTCCCCGAATCCATCAACCCGCTCGAATACAATAGCACCTTTTGCATAAGGTGTTGGTGTAGTGGCGCTTACAGAAAATAAAAGACCAACAGTATTGCCATTTGCCGTATTGTCGTTCTGTAACATCAAGGGGTAGGCGATACCTGTAACCTGCTCTCGAATATGCACCTTGGTAAGGTCACCGTGTGGATCACCATCTAATCCAATTCCCAATCCTCCGGTATTAAATCGCAAGGCGGGGTTCCAAGAGAAGCCAGGTTCGTCGGTGATAGGAGCTCCCGTGCCAGCATCTGCAAAAAACACTCCATTGGGATCGCCCGTGGCTCCTAAATTAGCTACAACTTCATCGATCGCTCCCTGCACATCGGTTGCGGTTAATGATGATGTTAGACCGTCGAATGCAACTTCATCTGCGTTAAGGGTATCCCATATCACATCCCCGGCTCCATCCGTGGTCAGAACTTGTCCGTCAGTTCCTTCGGCAATTTTGTCAACCGTCACATTGTTGTCTGCAATATCATCTGTCTGTACTTCCCCATCCAATATTTTGGCGGTTGTTACCGCGTCGTCGGCCAGGCCAAGTTCGTTACCTACTGTTCCATCTCCTATCAGCGTAGCATCCGTACCCACAGCACCAGCAGTTGGTGCTGCCCAAACCACATCGCCGGCTCCGTCCGTGGTGAGTACCTCCCCGGCAGCTCCTGCCTCGATTTTGGCAGGGGTTACGTTTTCATCGGCAAGGTCATCGGTTTGTACTTCACCGTCCAATATTTTGGCGGTTGTTACCGCGTCATCGGCCAGGCCTAATTCATTTCCCGCTGTACCGTCTCCGATAAGGGTGGCGTCTGAAGCAACGGTACCCGCGCTAGGAGCAGCCCAAATAACATCGCCCATGGCATCTGACGTCAGAACCTGACCCGGGGCTCCGTTCAGGATCTTTTCAATGGTTACGGAGTTATCCGCGATATCTGCAGTTACAATAGTACCGTCGAGGATTTTGGGTCCGGTAACCGCGTCGTCGGCCAGCTGGTCGGTATCGATACCCCCATCGGCAACCCGGAAAGGATCACCCATGGAACCCACCCCTACGATGGTAACCTGATCGGCAACTTCTACCGCGCCACCACCGGCAACCGCATCTACATAGGCTTTGGTGGCCGCATCCTGATCCAGCGTAGGATCGGCAAGGTTGTTAATTTGCTGTGCCCCGGCATCACTGCCCTGTGTAAGAACACTATTTAAATCCTGGGTTCCCCCGCCGCCAACACCGGCAATTTCGGCATCCACATAGGCTTTGGTGGCTGCATCCTGTGGATCGGTCGGATCGAGTATGTTTTTGATTTGTGCAGCACCTCCGTCGTTTCCGGTTGCAAGGACCCCGGCCAAATTCTGCGCCCCGGCTCCGGCAAGCGCACTGAGATCTCCTGTAATGACAACCCCGCCTTCAGTAATTTCCAAATCGTTCCCGTTGAGCACAATGCTCGTGATTTGCTCATTGGTTGCACTGAGGTCGGCATCGGCTCCCACGTGGGTAGCCAGGTCGTTTTGTACTGTAGTTACCTGATTCTGAAGCGGTGTAATATTGAGGAATGCCCCACCGTCACCCCCGGCTGTAATACTGTTTCCGCCATCGGTACTGACGATGGTCTGGGCCGAGCCCCCAACCACGTTATCCACATAGGTCTTCACCGCATTTTGAGAAGGGTAGAGGATATCCGAGTTGCCCAGGGTAACATCGGTGGATTTGTTGGCGACATCTTCTTTTAAGTCCAGGTCGTCCTGCAGGTTGTTGATGGCGATTTCGAAGGGCTCAGCGTTGAAATAGGCGCCCCCATCGGTACCTGCCGTAATATTGTTTCCGGCATCTGCGCTGATAATGTTCGCCCCTGTAATAAACCCGGCATCATTGGTGAAGTCGGCCAGGGTAACTTCGGTATAATCCATTTCCAGGTCGGTAATGGTATTGTCCTGTAATTCTTCGGAGCCCACGGAATTCGGGGCTAGTTTATCCGCTGTAACGGCGTTGTTCTGAATATCAATCCCCCCAATACTAAAATCCACTATGTTTTCGCTGCTGATTTCGCCCACTTCGAAGTTCACGGCATCCCCGTTCAGGGTAATCACCATGGTTTCGGCTGTATTCACAATGGCGTCGGTCGTAAATTCCAGCGGGAGTTCCTCGCAAAGGTTGATCCACTGGGTGCCTTCGTAGTAAAACAGGCAGGCGATATCCGTGTTGAATACAATAGCTCCTTCCAGGGGAACAATGGCATTCATTTCGGCGGTGGTTACCCGGCTTAAGACCAGGGCCTTATCTGTACTCTCCAGTTCCAGGAGGGATGCCAGGTCAATATTTTGAGGGTTGTCGCCGATTTTTACCTGTCCATAAACAGACAGACCGCCCAGCAGCAGGGCGCATAGTAGGAAGTTCTTAGCTTTCATAATCCGCATTTTTGGGTATGCAGGTGGGTGGATTGCCCTAATTTACAGCAGATTCCGATTTGTGGGGATAAATCGGGACAAAAATCAAAGTCATTCCAACTCCAAGAAACAAAAATAAGATTCTGCCGAAACTACGCGTCAGAAAACCCTTGAATTACGCAATTTTCGGGATAAACGGAGGCAGAATCCGACAAGATGCACATAGGTAAATTATTCGAGTGCATTTTACCTGCGGAACCCCTTGTTTTTATTGACCTTAACATAAGTTTATGCCCGCCGTGTTTTTTTTTCGACGGCTATGCCCGTTCTTTATATTTCTATTGCCAGCCGAAATGCGAAAATTGCTACTACTTACTGCGTTCTTAGCCGCGACTTCTGCCTTTGCCCAGGAAGACGACCGCGAAATCCTCCGGGGTACCGTACTCTATCGGAACACCGCAGTACCCAACGAGAACGTTATCAATACCACTGCCGGGACTGCGACCATTACAGACGAACAGGGTCGGTTTGCCATAGCCGCCAAATTAGACGATGAACTCGTTTTTATGGCCCTGAACTATGAGCTTCAGGTGGTTACCATAGATGAGGAGACCTTGAGACGAAACCGCCTGGTGGTAGAGGTTAACGAAAAAGTAACGGAACTGGACGAGGTAACAGTTAGTCCGGAGGAGCAGGAGGAATTTCTCAGGCTCCAGAATGAGCGTTTCAAAGGCTTTGATTACGAAGTCGATGAAACAAGCGAGGTGCAGAATATAGCCCTGGATCCTACGGTTACCGGCATGCAGAATGGCTTGAATTTTGTCAACATTTTTAAGCTTTTGGCCGGAACCTTAAATAAGAAGAAGGAAACCGAAGGAACAGAGCTGAAAATGAGCGATGTATTGCGGCAGATTTACGACGATACTTTTTTTATTCGGGACCTGAAATTGCCTCCGGATGGAATTGAAGACTTCCTCTATTTCTGCGATGCGCAAATGCCTTCGCGCTCCCTGCTCCGAAAGGAGAATGAATTTGAACTCATCGAATTTCTGGTAACCCAAAGTGACGCTTACCGCAAGAGCCTGCAGGAGGATTGATCCGGGCCACTACCGCCCAAAATCACCCCGTAGTTGCTTACTAATTCTGGGGTTGTTATTTGCATTTAATGTATCGGCGCAGCAGTCAGTGGTTTCCTCAATCCCTAAGGAAATACAGGGACGAACTGTGGAGAATGGTGAAGGCATTCCCGATGTACATATCTTAAATTTAAGCGCCAGGACGGCGACCATTACCAATGCGGATGGTGTATTCCGATTGGAGGTTAGCCAGGGGGATACCCTCATGATTTCGGCGGTGCGCTATATGCGGATGATGTGGGTAATTTCACCTGAGGCCCTGGAGGCCGGAGAAATCGAAATTCCCTTGCAGCCATTTGTCAATGAGTTGGATGAGGTTGTGGTAAGCCCGTATGCACTTACCGGGGACCTCGCCGAAGACCTGACCCGGATTCCGGAGAATAAGGCGCCAACCTCCTATTCCCTGAATCTGCCGAATGCCACGGCCCGTAAATACACCCCAACGGAAAACAGGCTTCACGAGGCAACGACGGGCGGAGGGCTGCTTCCCCTGAACCCCTTACTCAATGCCATCACCGGCCGCACCAAACGCCTGAAGAAACAATTGGCTGTTGAACATCGGTTTGCCAAGCTTATGGAGATTCGCCAGCCCTTTGCCGACAGCGTTTTTGTGGATCAACTGGGGATTCCCGAGGAGCGTTTGTCGGATTACCTGTATTTCTGCGAGGTAGATTCGCTATTTACCGATGTCGCCTATTCCGGGGATCAGCTCAGGATTTGGGCTTTCTTCCGACGCAAAGGCGAAGAGTACCGCAAGAACAATGACCTGGACTAAGGCCAGCTGCCCGGGAGCAACTCTGCATACTGGCACGGCATTTGTTACCTTTGAACACAGAAAATTTAGTCAGATGAATAGACGTTTGCTGCTTCCTTTGATATTGCTTCTTTCAATGTCTTTCGGACTCCGGGCCAATAGTGCCTTTCCTCCGGTAAACTTCCCCCTGGAACTCAAAACCGGGGAGCTCCTGCATAAGTTTTATGTGAGTGTCACCAATATCGAATACTCGGAAAAATCCCAGTCTTTCCAGATCATTTCCCGAATATTTATCGATGATCTGGATCTCCTGCTCAAGGAGCGCTACGGCATTGATGCCAAACTGAACACCGAGTCAGAAGCCAAAGTGGCTAATGAGTATATCGCCCGGTATTTTGGCGCTAAATTCCTTTTAAGTGTGAACGGGGAGCAACAGCAGGTAGTTTTTCTGGGTAAGCGCTACGAAGACGACCTGATCCTTTGTTACCTCGAACTCGAATTCCCCCAGGAGGAAATAAATGATGTGGCTATTCAGAACGATGTGCTCACGGATCTCTTCGACGAGCAGAAGAACTTGGTCCACCTGAAAATCCTGGGCCAGAAGAAAAGTTTTGTTCTGATCCGGGAGAATAATAAAGGAATGTTAAATCTTAAGTAGGACGGGGGTTAACACGTAAAAATTGGGTAATTTCCCGGCCGACAAAATCAAACAAAAAATGAATAAAATTAAGTACTTCCTCAGCGCAGCCCTATTCCTTGCCGGCGCTGCAGTATTTGCCCAGGAAACCCAGCCGGAGACGCCGGAGCGGGAAGGCGGGCACACCAATCAAAGTAAATTTCGGCAGATGTACCAGGAGATGGCTACGCCGAATACCTATCGCTCCGCCTCCGGAGCTCCGGGGCCTGATTATTACCAACAGCAGGCCGATTACAAAATGGACATTACCCTGGACGACGAGAATGCCAAGCTCTACGGGGTAGAAACGATTACCTACCACAACAACTCACCGGACGATCTGGAATACCTCTGGGTTCAGTTGGATCAGAACGTACGGGCCAAAGACTCAAAGTCTCCTTTGCGCAACGGAGGGGGTGTCCCACTCGCTTACCGAACCGGTAGTTTTGCCGGAGAATTTATGGGAGAGCCCTTCGACGGTGGTTTCAACATTGATTATGTGATCGACGAAGGTGGAAGCCCGTTGTCCTACACCATCAATCAAACCATGATGCGGGTCAATATCCCTCAGCCATTGAAGAGCGGAGAGCAGATCAGCTTTTCGATCAAATGGTGGTACAATATCCCTGACCATACAACGGATCGCGCGAGAAGCGGATACGAGTATTTCCCGGAGGATGGGAACCGGGCCTATGTTATCGCCCAGTTTTTCCCGCGTATGGCTGTTTACAGCGATGTAGAAGGCTGGCAAAACCACCAGTTCTGGGGAAGCGGGGAATTCGCCCTTCCTTTTGGAAATTACGAAGTGAATCTTACTGTTCCTGCAGACCACGTAGTCGATGCCACCGGGGAGTTACAAAACCGCAAGGAGGTATTTAGCAAAGAAATGATGCGCCGCTACGAGCAGGCAAAGAAGTCTTATGACAAGCCTGTGATGATCGTTACCCAGGAGGAAGCAGAAGCTGCTGAGAAAAGTCGTTCCCAGGATACAAAGACCTGGAAATTCAAAGCGAACATGGTTCGCGACTATGGCTTCGCAACTTCCCGTAAGTGGATCTGGGACATGATGGCCGTTAAGATCGGAAACAAAGATGTTATGGCCGTTTCCCTCTACCCAAAAGAAGGTAACCCGCTGTGGGAGGAGCTTTCGACTAAAGTGGTGGCTTCCACTCTGAAGAGCTATTCCGCCCATACCTTTGACTATCCGTACCACAAGGCTATTTCCGTCCATGCACGGAATCAGGGAATGGAATATCCGATGATTTGCTGGAACTACGGGCGTCCGAATCCGGATGGAACCTATTCCGACCGCGTTAAATACGGAATGATGTCGGTAATCATCCACGAGGTTGGTCACAACTTCTTCCCGATGATTGTAAACTCCGACGAGCGCCAGTGGGGCTGGATGGACGAAGGTCTGGATACCTTTATGCAATATGTAGCCGAGCAGGAATTCGGGGAAGCGAATCCCGATGTGATTGCCCCGAATGAGAAATATCCTTCCCGTCGTGGAGAGGCCTCAAAGATCGTTCCTTACATGGCCGGCGACCAGTCGTACATTTCTCCAATTATGTCTAACCCGGAGAATGTATACCAACTGGGCCCGAATGCTTACGGCAAGCCCGCTACCGCGCTGAATATTCTGCGTGAAACGGTAATGGGCCGCGAGCTCTTTGATCATGCATTCAAGACGTACTCCCAGCGTTGGAAATTCAAGCATCCGACCCCGGAGGATTTCTTCCGTACTATGGAAGATGCTTCTGCGGTTGATCTGGACTGGTTCTGGAGATCCTGGTTCTACACCACAGATTATGTAGACATCGGGGTTAAAGGTGTTAAGAAATACTACGTTAGCGATAAGCCTACAGAAGCCCTGAAGGAATATATGGCGAACAACAATATCACTGCAGATCAATTGCCTCCGCTGGTTTATCTGGCCGATGAGGATGTCGACGAGATCGATCCTGAGATGAAAGGCAAGAAACCTTCTGAGGTAAGTCAGCCGCTCAGTGCTTTTATGATGGACAACATGACTGCGGAGGAGCGTGCCCAGGTTGAGGAGCCTAAGTTCTTCTACGAGGTTACCTTTGATAAGCCGGGTGGAATTCCAATGCCGTTGATTGTAGAATATACCTATGCCGACGGAACTACCGAGCGCGTTACCTATCCCCCTGAAATCTGGAGGAAGAACGATAAAGAAGTAAGCCGCGTACTCTCCTCTACCAAGGAGTTGGTTGGAATCGTTGTAGATCCGGATGCTGAAACGGCTGATATCGATACCGATAACAACAGCTGGCCTAAGAAGGAGGAGCCTTCTGAATTTGAGCAGTTCAAGGATGGAATTAAAGGCGAATAGTAGCCTTTTAATGCACTTGTATTAAGTCGCACCAGCGACAGCATATAAAATGAAAAGTCCCGGGGAACACTCCGGGACTTTTTAGTATTGAGCAATAAACTTCTGCTTATATTTGTTTTATGGTAATGCCCTATCTATTTATCAGCGGAGCTGAAATTTTCTTTATCCTGTTTATTGTGGTCATGGTTTTTGGCGCCGACAAAATCCCCGGCATTGCCAAAGGCCTGGGAAAGGGTATGCGACAACTCAAGGACGCTACCGAAGACATTAAGCGCGAGATCCACAAAAGCGCCGAAAAGCAGGGTATTGACACCTCATTCACCAAGGAAATCGAGGAGGATATCAAGTCCGTCAAGAAGAATATCGAAGACGTCGGGGGTACCATAAGCCGTAAATAAACGCTTCAGGGGTGCTGGAATCTTTGCGCAGCATGGATCGGGAAATATTGTTCTGGCTCAATGGCCTGGGCAGTCCCGGCTTCGATACTTTCTGGGTAACTTTTACGCAAATCTACACCTGGATACCACTTTACCTCCTGCTGTTTTTTCTTCTGTTTCGCCGCAGGCCCTGGCGGATAGCTTTATCTCTTACCCTGACCATGGTCCTTTCCCTGCTGACCACCCTGTTGCTTACCAATTGGGTAAAGAATAGTGTACGGCGCTTACGCCCGAACAATGATCCTGAAGTGCAGGAATTGATTCGCATTTTGCAGGAGCCCGTAGACTTCAGTTTTTTTTCCGGGCATGCGGCTTTCTCCTTTTGCCTGACGACCCTGGCCGTTTTAGTACTCAGAAAAGACTATCGCTGGATTTATACCCTGTATCTCTGGCCGGTATTATTAGCCTACAGCCGCATCTATGTGGGCGTACATTTTCCGGGAGACGTACTGGTGGGTGCACTGGCCGGTAGCGCTTTAGCAGTTTTGGCATATTTCCTGGTTGCCCGGAGATTGCAAACCAGAGCTTAGCGTACCCTACAAGCAGTAAGGCCATCGCGGATGGGCAGCAGTACGGTTTGTACCCTTGGATCCATAGCCAGTTTCTGGTTGAGTTCCTGAAGGATAGGGGTGACCGGGTCCTTGGCCTGTGGTTCGTCCACAACCTTGCCGCTCCAGAGTACATTGTCGAGCAAGATTAATCCCCCGGGTCTCACCTTGGGCAAAACGGCCTCAAAATACTCGGGATATTCCCGTTTCTCTGCATCTATAAATACTAGGTCAAAGGTTTCAGGAAGGGTTGGAATAATGTCCAGGGCCGCCCCCAGATGGGAAATAATCTGAGCGGCGTATGGACTCTGTCCAAAGTATTTTTGCTGAATGGTGGCCAATTCCGGATTCATCTCAATGGTCTGTAACCGGCCTCCCGGAGCCAGGCCTTCGGCCAAACAAAGTGCGGAATACCCCGTGTAGGTTCCTATTTCAAGGATATTTTCCGGCGCCATTAGGTTGGATATCAGGCTGAGTACCCTGCCCTGATGGTGGCCCGTTATCATCCGGGGACGCAGGACTTTCAGATGGGTTTCCCTACTGAGTGCCTGCAACAATTCCGATTCCGGCTCGCTATTGCCGGCAATGTAGTCCTCCAGATCCTGGGATAGAAAGTGCATTTGCAGATTTTGCTTCAAAGGTAGTGGGTAGGAATTCCAAATCCCAATTCCTCATCGTACCTTCCGGGTACCAATCCTTGCTCATTATGGAAATTAGTATCCGAGAAGCGAAGACCGAAGACCTGCCTGAACTGCTGGAAATGGAACAAGCCCTGATTCGGGAGGAAAGACCCTTTGATCCGACTATTCGCCCCGATCCGGTACATTATTACGATATACCAGAATTTATTGAGCAGGACGATGTGTGCTTGCTCGTGGCGACCTCCGGGGCAAGAATCATCAGCTGCGGCTACGCGGCCGTTCGGAAACCCCGCCATTACCTGGACCACGATACCTATGGGTATCTGGGCTTTATGTATACCCATCCGGATTTTCGGGGCCGTGGTATAAATGGTCGCATTATGGGGCAGCTCAAATCCTGGTGCCGCGACAGGGGGTTAAAGGAATTGCGGTTAACGGTTTATACCGGGAATAGCCCTGCCATACGGGCCTACGAAAAAGTTGCATTTGAGGCGCATATACTCGAAATGCGCCACCGCTTGTAGTCTCAAATCAGAAATCCCAAATCCCAAATTCCATATTCCGGGAACCAAATTCCATTCTCGTGATTCCGTTGTATTTTTGGGCTGCGCAAAAACTCAGATCCTATGTCCGGAGATTTTCAGTTTACCGAAGCCTTTGCCCGCAGCCTGGACGCTAGTGATCCCCTGGCTCAATATCGTTCCCAGTTTCATTTTCCCACCCACAAGGGTCAGGAAGTGATTTATTTTACGGGTAATTCCCTGGGGTTGCAACCCCGGGAGGCCAACCGATATGTCCAGGATATCATGGACGACTGGAAATCATTGGCAGTAGAAGGGCATTTTAAGGCAGAACGTCCCTGGTGGACCTACCACGAGGCGCTAACTGCGCCCATGGCTAAAATCGTTGGGGCCTTGCCCGATGAGGTTACCGTCATGAATACCCTCACGGTTAATCTGCACCTGCTCATGGTCAGTTTCTACCGTCCTGAGGGAAAGCGATACAAAATACTCTGCGAAGAAAAGGCCTTTCCTTCCGACCAGTACATGCTCAAAAGCCAGTTGCGGACGCGCGGCTACTCCCCGGATGAAGGACTGGTCGAGGTGGCCAAGCGCCCGGGTGAAAATGCCTGGCATACTGAGGATTTTATCCGTGCTATTGAAACGCACAAAGAAGAACTGGCTTTGGTCCTGCTGGGCGGAGTAAACTATTATAACGGTCAGGTGCTGGACATGAAGGCGATAACCGCTGCGGCGCGTAAGGCCAGGGTAATGATTGGTTGGGATCTTGCCCATGCTGCGGGAAATGTAGCCCTTGAACTCCACGACTGGGATGTGGATTTTGCCGCCTGGTGCACTTATAAATACATCAATAGCGGGCCTGGGAATGCCTCGGGGGTATTCATTAACCAACGACATCTCAATGATCCCACGATTCCCCGTTTTGAAGGATGGTGGGGAACCAAACGGGAAACCCGGTTTCAAATGACCCCTGATTTTGACCCCATGCCTACTGCCGAGGCCTGGCAGTTGAGTAATCCCCCTGTGCTTAGCCTGGCTCCCTTGGTGGCTAGCCTGGCCCTCTTTGAAGAAGTGGGGATGCCGGCATTGATCGCCAAGCGCGATTCCCTAACAGCCTATCTCGAGTTTGTACTGGGAGAAGTGGCACGCGAGACGAATAGCAATTTTGAAATCATTACCCCTGAGGCAAGGGGGTGCCAATTATCGGTGTACCTCCATGGGCAGGGCAGGCCACTCTTCGATGCACTTATGGAACAAGGTATTATCCCCGATTGGCGGGAACCCAATGTCATTCGCCTGGCACCAGCCCCTTTCTACTGTTCCTACCTCGACATGTATCGTTTTGGTAAACTTCTTAAAGCGGCAATAGAAAGCCTCGCATGAAGTCCCTGGCACTCATTCTATCGAGACGCAGGTATTTTGCTCCGGCCTGGGTCTTCACCAGCCTGAATCTTTGGTTCGGCACCTGGGCCATTTATATTCCCAGTGTTAAAGCCAACCTGGAGATAGACAAGGCCAGCCTGGGTCTGGCCATTTTTTTTCTGGCGCTTGGTGTATTTACTGTTTTTCCGATAGCGGCACGGATAATCAATCGCGTTGGGGTGGGAAAGGCTACCTGGTACGGGGTTCTGGCCTGTAGCATCACGGCCTTATTACCCCTGCTGGCACCCAATTATATCGGGTTAATGATCGGACTCTACCTCTTTGGGTTGTCTAATGGATTCCTCGATATCAGCATGAACACCCTGGTTACCGAAATCGAAAAGTCGGACAAACAAAATTTTATGTCGGCCGCTCACGGATTTTTCAGCCTCGGCGGCGTTCTGGCAGGACTCGGAAGTTTTTTAATCCCCGTCCTGGGAGCTCCTCCCTTGCATATGGCTGTTGTAGTGGTGCTTGTTTTTTTGATCAACCTCTTCCTGCGCAAGGAATACGTACACATCATCGCCGCCCCGGTGGAGAAAGAACCTTTCAGTTTTGATCTCTTTAAGCCCCTCTTGCTTCTCGGGATTATATCTTTCGTGGTTATGGGGGGAGAAGGGGCCATTGTGGATTGGAGTGGACTCTACCTTCAGGAAGTCCTGGATGCCGAACAGTGGCTTTGGGGAGCCGGTTTTTTAATGTTTTCCATTTTTATGACCCTCGGACGTTTTCTGGGAGATGGAATTAGTGCGCGTCTGGGATCCATCAAAATTGTAGCCCTGGGGAGCCTGATAGCAATTATCGGGTACATTGCTGTTTTAACGGGGATGGTTTGGGCAGCTGTAGTCGGTTTTGGACTCATCGGACTCGGATTTTCCGTGATTATCCCCGAATTATTCCGCATAGGAGGAAATGTAAAAGGGGTGGAATCCGCTCAGGGAGTTGCGTTTATTGCAGGTACCGGATATAGTGGATTCCTCGCTGCACCGCCTGTATTGGGGTATCTGGCGGAAAGCTTTGGGCTTACCTTCAGTTTTGGGGTGCTGCTGAGCCTGGCCACCCTGGTATTGGTGGCGACATTTCTCCTGGGCAGGAGGATGAAAGAATAACCTATTCTGTAATAACCTGAACGTTGCTGAAATGGAGCCGGAAGCCTCCTTCTGCATTGTTGTGGTCCGTAGCTATTTTTAATCCCTCCATTTCCTGGTAACCTTCCCAGGTAGTGATCATGTTCGGTTCTTCCTGATTCCCTTTGCGGAAGGCCCATTCGCGAATAACCTTGTCGGCATCCAGATAAAAGTCGTAGGCATCTCCGGGGGTATATCCTCCTTCGCTACCATAGACAATCGTGAGTTTTTCGGAAGGCGCTCCGGAAATTGGCGCAGCGACGCCGGAGGTTGTACTATGTTCAAAGTTTTCCCGATCCCAAACCAATTGATAGGGCGCGAGTAGCCAGTACTTGTCGTTGATAAAACCTGCGTCTAGGTCCATCAGGGTGGAATCAACGGCACTGCGCAGGTAGGTCGTGGTATCGCCGGCGCTGATTCCGGTTACCTCGTTGGTTTTCGGTTTCCAGATCCAGGACCGCTCGTAGTGATTGTCTCCACGGTCTACATTAAAGGTAAAATGCAGCTCCTGCACCGTTGCCCAGGAAGCATAGCCATGCTGCTGAGCCACCTGCTGCAGAAAATCAGCTGTTTCCACTTCTGCGGTTTCGGTAGCCGATTCAGGAGTTTCGGACTTTTCGGCTTGTTCTTTACAGGAAAATAATAACAGTACGAGAAGCAGGGAATACGGAAGAAATTTCATGCGTTGGTTTTTCCCAAAAATACGGCCTTTCCACCTGAAAATTAAATCCGACTAAATTTGTATGTGACCCAAATAAGATTTTGGTGTCCTAAAGGAGTAGCTTAACAACCTGACTCGATTTTGGAACTCAAAGGTTCTCCCGAAAATCTGTTAACCGACGAAGAACTCGTTGCGGCCATAGTTCGCAATAGAAATGCCGAACTATTCGGTCAAATCTATGACCGGTATGCGCAGCGGGTTTACAACAAATGTCGTGGTTTTGCACGTAGCGAAGCTGAGGCCGAAGATCTTACGCAGGACGTATTCCTGCATCTCTTTTTGAAGTTGCCGACTTTTAAAGGAGCTTCCCGGTTTTCGACCTGGGTGTATTCGCTGACGTATAATTTCTGCGTCAACTATGTCAACCGCGATAAGCAGCGGAAAATGAGTGATAAGGCGGTTCGGGATACAGAAATTGAAGAAGAGGAGCTCCTCGAGGAGATAGATGAACAGGAATTCATGCAGATGCAAGCCGAGAAATTGGCTATCGCCCTTCAGCAAATAGACGCCGCTGACCGGGCGCTTTTGCTTTTGAAGTACCAGGACGGCCTCTCGATAAAAGAGCTGCAGGAAAGCATGGAACTGGGGGAAAGCGCAATTAAGATGCGCCTGAAAAGAGCGCGGGCGAAGGTTATGGACGAATATCGAAAAATTACCTAAGATGGCAGGCAAGGTGAATCCATTCAAACAACTGGAGCGTTCCTTACTGGAAGTGCCTCCGCACATGAAACAGCGGGTAATGAACGATATTGCAGCGGCTAAATTGCTATTGGATGTGGGGGAACTTGTAAGCTATAATTTCCCTGCCGCCGTCGAGAAAACCCTGAAGGAGAAGCGTCGTCGCAAGGGTGGAAAAAAAGGAGGGAAGCAAAAGCCCTGATCTGTAGGGTATCCCGTTAACAACAGTATACAAACATCAAACAAGCTAACAAATGGAAAATGTAGATCAATGGGGTGAGATGACCCTGAATTCCCTGAAAGCCATGGGTTCCGAAATCGCAGCTGCTTTGCCCCAGATAGCGGGGGCTTTGGTAGTCCTGCTCCTGGGTTGGCTCACCATTCGAATTGTACTCTGGATTTTGCGCCGCATCCTGCGTGTAACCCGAATCTCCGCCTTAAGCGATCGCCTTAATGAAGGGGACCTTTTTGGCTCTTCCAAATTCAAGATAGACCTGAGTAAGATTATCCTCGGCTTTGCAAAATGGTTGTTGTATCTGGTTTTGCTAATTGTGGTTGCCGATATCCTCAACTGGACCATCATCTCAGAGGAGATAGGCAATTTGTTGCGCTACCTGCCACGTTTGTTCAGTGCCATAGCCCTTATCCTGGTTGGTCTGTATATTGCGAGTTACCTCAAAAAGACCGTCAAAGGGCTTTTTGAAACTTTTGAATTCAGCGGATCCAAAATTTTCAGCAATCTTGTCTTCTATGTAATCCTGATCATGGTATCGATCACTGCCCTCAATCAGGCCGGGGTAGATACGACAATTATCACCAATAATATCACCCTGATCTTTGGTGCTTTGCTGGCGGCCCTCGCGCTTGGTTTTGGTTTGGGTTCGCGGGAAATCCTCGGCGATCTGCTGCGTGCCTTTTACACCCGAAAAACCTATGTGGCCGGCGACAAGATCAGTATTCCGGAAAAAGGGATCGAGGGTACGGTTGAATCGGTAGACAGTATATTTCTCGTTATTAAAACCTCCAAAGGCAAAACGGTTGTGCCTATTAAGGAAGTTGTTGAGAATCGCGTGGACGTTGAAGTGTAATTTCTTATTTTTGGGCCTTAAGACAAAACAGTTTTATGAGCGCGAAAAAAGGAAAGATACAAGAACAGATAGATGGCCGTTTATTAGAGGAACGCAAGGTCTTTTTATGGGGCCAGGTCGACGATCATTCTGCCAAACATGTGGTAGACAGGCTTTTGTATCTCGATTTACTCAGCAATGAGGAAATTCAACTCGTGATTAACAGCCCGGGAGGATATGTTACCTCTGGGTTTTCCATATACGATACTATTACCTCCCTGAAAAGCCCGGTTTCTACTGTATGCAGTGGTCTGGCGGCTTCCATGGGGTCCATTTTGCTTTCAGTAGGGACTAAGGGGCGCCGGTTTATCCAGCCTCACGCTCGGGTAATGATCCACCAACCCAGTGGCGGGGCCCAGGGCCAGGCTTCCAATATCGAAATCCAGGCTAGGGAGATTATCAAAACCAAGGAAATTGGTGCGCGGATTTTGGCCGAAAACTGTGGGCAATCCTTTGAGAAGATCATGAAGGATTTCAATCGCGACTACTGGATGAATGCTGAAGAATCCGTGGAATACGGGATTGTAGACGGGATTCTCAAGCCCTGAATAGCGCAACGCTAACCGGGTATAACAGCCAACTAAAAATTATCGGGATTTTCCAGGATTGCTGCCGCCCTTTGGCGAAGGCTCTTTAATTCCTCTTTATCCTTGCGATTCAGCAAGCTGTACATCATGCCCATTCTGGGATTGTTGCCGAGTTTGTCTTGCTTTTCGGCCAGGAAATTCCAGTACAAAGCATTGAATGGGCAGGCATTTTCCCCGAGTTTGGCCTTGTGGTCGTAGCTGCAGGAGGAACAGTAATTCCCCATCTTGTTGATATAATTTGCACTACTCACGTAGGGCTTTGTGGCCAGTAACCCACCGTCAGCGTACTGACTCATCCCCCGCGTGTTGGTGATTTCCACCCACTGCAAGGCATCGATATAAATCCCCAGATACCAGGCGTCTACCTCATCCGGGTGGACGCCAGCGAGTAAGGCAAAGTTGCCGGTAATCATAAGCCGTTGAATATGATGCGCATAGGCGTGTTCAAGACTTTGCGTAATGGCCGATTTCAGGCAATTCATTTTGGTTTCCCCGGTCCAGAAGAAATCCGGCAAGGCGTTGTGATTGTCTAACTCATTCTTATCGGCATATTCCGGCATTTCCATCCAGTAAATACCTCGCATGTATTCCCGCCAGCCGAGGATCTGGCGAATAAAGCCTTCGACCTGGGAAATATCCACACGATCTTTGTCGGTGCGGTAGACAGCTTCTACCCGGTCTACTACCTCCGAAGGGGAGATGAGTTTAGAATTCAGGGCAAAAGAGAGTCGGGAATGGAAAAGAAAGGGTTCATCCGTATGCAGGGCATCCTGATAATCTCCAAAATGAGGTAGGAGGGACGAACAGAAGAACTCCAGCAAGTCTAGCCCTTCTTGCCGTGTGGTTGGCCAGGGAAATTCACTTGCCGTAACTTTTCCAATGGTCTTGACCCCGGCATCTTTAAGGTCTCCCTCCAGCTCGCTCAGGTCTTTGTTCGGCATGGGAACCTCGGGAATTTCAGGGCTTCCCTTCCATTTCTTGCGATTTTCCTTATCGTAATTCCACTGCCCTCCGGCGGGTTGTTCCCCATCCATAAGGACGCCGTGCTTTTCGCGCATCATCCGGTAAAAGGATTCCATTAGGATTTGCTTCTTGCCCTTGAAAAATTCGGCTAATTCTTCCCGGGAGGTATAAAAGTGTTCGGTGTCCACCGCGCTCACTTCGATATCCAGTCCGTCAGTGAACTCCTTTAGTTGCTGATCCAATCGATATTCATCGGGTAGCTGGTACTCAAATTTTTCGGCTCCGGTTTCCTCTAATACCTGATGGATCAGGGCGGGTAGTTCCTGGGGGTTGTCCGAGTCGTCGATGTGAAAATAGCGCAGTTCGTGCCCTTCGGATTTCAGGTGGTCCGCAAACTTTCGCATGGCGTCAAAGAAGGCAATGACCTTTTGAATATGATGGCGAACATAGTCTGTTTCCTGCCGCATCTCCGCCATCAGGTAACAAATCTGGTCATCGGTTTTTGTGTACCAACTGTGTTTGTAATTGAGTTGGTCGCCCAGGATAAGCCGCAGGGTTTTCATAATTCGAGCTGGGTTTGGAATAGCCCGGTTTGCAGCCAGGTGCGGCGGAATTTACCATCCGAATCGTACCGGTCTGCCTGCAAGGCTGGGTTAAAGGTGCGCTGTCTGGGATCGTTACCTACCCGGGAATTATACATCCAATTCCCCCAATTACTGTGTACGTCGTAATCCAGGAGGAGGTATTCGAACCAGGCAGCTCCCAGGCGCCAGTCCTGCTTCAGGGTAGAAGACCAGAAACTGGCTACATTCTGACGGCCGCGGTTACTCATCCACCCGGTAGTCCGAAGCTCAATCATGTTGGCATTGACAAAATCACTGGAGGTCCGGCCTTCGGTCCATTGCTCAAAGGCTTTGGAGTCCTTGCGCCATTGTTGCCCTGCGGAAGCTGCAGTGCCTTTATTCTTTTGGATGCCTTCCAGGGCAAAAATTGAGGCCCCGTGTTTTTGAGATACGTATTTGAAAAAGTCCCGCCAGATTAGTTCAAAGACCAGCCAGTAGGTGTCCTGGTTTTTGGTCACTTCCTTTTCGTAGCGACGTACTGCCCAGAAGATTTGACGGGCCGACAGGGAGCCGTTGGCGAGCCATGGGGAAAATTTGGAACTGTAATCGGTGCCGAGAAGGCCGTTACGGGTTCGCTTGTAATAACTAAGGCGTTTGGTTTCCCAGAAATAATTCTGAATGCGTTCCTGGCCGGAACCCGCGCCTCCAACAAAAGGAAAAGCTGTCCTTGGATCCTTTTCGGCTTGTTCCAGCCCGAGATCCTCCAGTTGGGCTAAGTTACCGGGACCGGACAGGGCATCCGTCGCAGTAAATGCTATCCCGTATTGCTCAAGGACTTCCTGCTCCAGCGGGCTCCAGGATTGCTTTTTGGGAGTGGGCGCGCTAACCAATTCGCGGACTTCGGCCCGGGATTCACACTTTTTGCGAAAACCGGTGAAGACATCCGGGATCTTCCCCACATGCTCATAGGGGATATCGGCCGGGTGATATAGGAACTGCTCATAAAATTCCAGGATTGGAAAATCCGGGGGAAGCGCCTGACGAACCGCTTCCAGGGAACTGACTTCGTCGCGGGTCCATTCCTCCTGCAAGCAGATCGAATTAACACCAAATGTTGTTATGAGTTCAGGGAGAACACTTTGTGGTGTTCCCATGCTTATGATTAAAGGGATATTGAGCTGGCGGAGCTCTGTTTCCAGATCCTTCAGGGATTCCAGGAGGAATTGCGCCCGGAAAGGCCCTGTTTTGGGAATTCCGTATTCCCCGGCTTCGAAATATTTGGACTCAAAGCAATAATACGCCAGGGTTCGCTCTGCCGAACAGGCTTTGGCAAAGCCGGCGTTATCTGTAGTTCTCAGATCATTCCGGAACCAATAAAGGGTAGTATTCATGAATTAGCTGTTTCTTCGGCACCGTTCACTGCAGTACTTAACCTGCTCCCAGTCCCGTTCCCATTTTTTCCGCCAGGTAAACGGGCGCTGGCAAACCGGGCATATTTTTTGGGGAAGCTGGGACTTCTTCATAGACTGGAGCAACTTGTTTATCAAAAGTAGATAAACTTTAAACAAAAAGACGTTAGTGAAATCATAAGATCGACCTGCCGGCTTTAATGGGACCGCTCAGAATGCTTACCTTTAAGGTCTGACCAAATGGGATGCAATGAATCAGACCCCCAAAGAGGTCGCCGTGGTAGGTTCCGGACTTGTGGGATCCCTACTGGCGATATTCCTTACCCGGGCCGGGCATCGGGTTACCGTTTTTGACCGGCGTCCGGATATTCGGACCGTAGAGTTTTCGGGCCGTTCTATAAACCTGGCAATGAGTAATCGCGGGTGGAAGGCCCTGCGGGAAGCCGGGATCGAATCGGAGATCCGCAAGATTGCCATTCCGCTTTACCAACGAGCAATGCACGTCGTAGATCGGGACGACTATACCCAGAAATACGGCAAACAGGACGAGGCTATCTGGAGTATTTCCCGTTCTGTCCTCAATCGCAGGATGATTGACCTGGCCGAAGCGGCCGGGGTTCAATTTCGATTCGAAGAAAAGGTATGGGATGTGGATTTACCGGGGGCGAAGCTTTTTACGGGTGAATCCGAAAAAGGGGAGTGGGAAGCTTACGAATTTGATCTCATATTTGGATGTGACGGCGCCTTCTCCAGGGTTCGGCATAAAATGCAGCGACGCAGCCGCTTTAATTATTCTCAGGATTTTATCGATGTCGGGTATAAAGAACTCACCATCCCACCAAATCCTGATGGAACCCACAAGCTAGACAAACACTCTTTCCATATTTGGCCTCGCGGACGCTTTATGTTTATCGCAATGCCCAATTTGGACGGCAGTTTTACCTGTACCCTCTTTCTGCCTTTTGAAGGGGAGGTTTCCTTCGAAAAAATTAAAACCCGGGACGATGCGCGGCAATTTTTCCAGACACATTTTCCGAATATCATGCCGGATATTGAAAACCTTGCAGAGGATTTTTTCCGCAACCCGACTTCGGCCCTGGTTACAATTAAATGTTATCCCTGGACGTATTGGGACAAGGTAGCCCTGGTCGGAGATTCTGCCCATGCGGTGGTGCCCTTCTTTGGTCAGGGGATGAACGCTGGTTTCGAGGATATTACCCAGTTGAATGCGCTTATGGGAGAACACGGCGATGACTGGGAATTGATTTTTAAGCGATATCAGGAACTCCGGAAACCCAATGGGGATGCCATTGCCGAGTTGAGTTATCAGAATTTCATTGAAATGAGTTCGTTAACCGCGGATCCAAGTTTCCTCTTGCAAAAGAAAATAGAAAAACACTTTGCCGCCCAGTATCCCGATAAGTGGATACCGGCCTATTCCCGGGTAACTTTTTCGGACCGGCCCTATACTGAGGCGCTGGATATGGGTCGGAAGCAGGAAGCTATTATGAAGGAGGTTATGGCCATGCCGGATATTGCCTCCCGCTGGGATTCCCGGGAAGTCATGGATCGAATCCTGGAACTGATCGAAGTTCAGCAGTTGCAAAATACCTGAGGCAGATCGGGAACAAAACCGAATAAAAAAAGCCACCCGATGGGGTGGCTTTTCTTTGTTGTCATCCCGGAATCGATCCGGAGCTAAGCTAATTATTTTACATTCTCGAAGAGCTCCTGCATGCGGTCTTGCTCTTCCTCGGCCAGGGCAGGATCCACCAGGATACGTCCACTGTGCTCATCGGTAATGATCTTTTTGCGGGAAGCAATTTCTACCTGAACCTGAGGGGGAATGGTAAAGAATGATCCTCCGGAAGCGCCACGCTCAATCGGCACTACGGCCAACCCGTTCTTTACACTTCCACGAATGCGCTTGTAAGCATTTACAAGGCGTTCTTCAATTTTTTCCTGGAACTCCTCTGACTTGGCCAGCAGGGCTTTCTCCTCCTTTTCAGTTTCGGATAGGATAGCGTCTAATTCGCCTTTCTTGTGTTTCAGGTGCGTTTCGCGCTCGGACAGTTTCTCCTTGGTCTCGGTGATCACTTCCTTCTTCTGCTCGATTTGCGCTTTGAATTCCTTAATGTGCTTTTCAGCCAGCTGGATTTCCAGTTCCTGATACTCCACTTCTTTGGAGAGAGAATTAAACTCGCGGTTGTTGCGAACATTCTTTTGTTGTTCGCTGTATTTTTTGATCAGGGCCTTGGCGTCCTCGATCATGTTCTTTTTGGCCGTAATCTCGTAGTTTACGGTTTCGACATCAGTCTTGAGTTTGTCTACCCGGGTTTTTAACCCTTGTACTTCGTCCTCGAGGTCCTCCACTTCCAGGGGAAGTTCTCCGCGTACGTTGCGGATTTCGTCGACTCGGGAATCAATAAGTTGAAGATCGTAAAGGGCTCTGAGTTTTTCTTCTACAGTGACTTCTTTCTTTGCTGCCATGTTTTTTAAAAGTAATTGACCGGATTGGTATTGACCTCGGATAAATGGATGGCAAAATTAGCAATTTTTTCGGTAAGATATTCGTGTAACAGGTTTTTTGTAAACTGCTCGCTTTCAAAATGTCCCACATCGGCCAGCAAGAGGCTGTCTTCCCCCTGAAAAAAGTCGTGATATTTCAAGTCTGCCGTGACCAGGGCGTCGGCTCCAGCCCGTTTGGCCGCTTCGATTGCGAAGGCGCCGCTTCCCCCCAGAACGGCTACTTTTCCGATGCGCTTCCCGGGTGGATTGGAATAGCGAATGGCAGGGGTGCCCAGGCGTGTTCGCAGATGCCTCAGAAAGGCAGTTACTTCCATAGGTTTGGGAAGTTCCCCGATCATACCCATCCCCTGATGCTGGTGGGTATTCAGGGTCCCGGTGATCTCATACGCGACCTCTTCATAGGGATGTGTTGCAAAAAGGGCAGCCAACACCTGCTTACGTCGGTAACCGGGATAGGTCAGATGTAACTGGGCTTCCCGTTCCTCCTGTAAGGATCCCGGAGCACCTACAGCAGGCGAGGCTTCTGCTCCTGGCAGAAAAGTGCCGCTCCCTTCCGTAGTAAAACTGCATTGGGAGTAATTGCCAATGCTCCCCGCACCGGCTTCGAACAAGGCATCCAGCAGAGCCTGTCGGTTTTTTACCGGGACGTAGGTAACCAATTTTTCTATCGTGGCCGTTTTGGGAATCAGGACCCGGGAATTTTCCAGCCCAAGGGATGCTGCCAACCTGCCACTTACTCCTTCAGGGACGTTATCCAGTGCAGTATGAATGGCATAGATGGCAATTTCGCTACGGATGGCCCTAAGCAGGGCGCGTTGCACATAGTCCGAACCATTGAGCCGTTTAATACCCTTAAACAGGATGGGATGGAAGCAGACGATGAGGTTGCACTTTTTCGCCTCCGCCTCTGCCACTACGGCTTCCAGAGCGTCGTGTGTTACCAGAATACCGTGGATTTCCTGCCCCGGATCTCCCGTTATCAGCCCAACATTATCAAAGTCTTCGGCGAGTTGCAACGGGGCAAGGGCCTCGAGTATGTCGGTAATTTCTCCTAGGATCATCCCTTTGATTTTAGGGTTCTTTCAAAGATAAATAAACTATTTTCGCTCTTGTGAGCTCCTTAAGAAAATGGTTATTTCCTTTCGCACCGCTTTACGGGGTCATTGTTTGGCTGCGCAATAAATGCTATGATTGGGGACTCTTTGCCCAGGCGGAATTTGAGGTGCCTGTCCTCTGTATCGGAAACCTGAGTGTGGGCGGAACCGGGAAAACACCCATGACCGAATGGCTGCTCGACTATTTTGCCGGGAAGAAGAAGGTTGCGGTTTTGAGCAGGGGTTATGGGAGGAAAACTCAGGGCTTTCGTTGGGTTCGCCCTGAGGACACCGCTCTGGATGTAGGGGATGAGCCGCTTCAGATTGCCCGTAAGTTTCCTGGAATTACTGTAGCAGTAGATGGGAATCGCCGCCGGGGGATTGCTCAGCTTATTTCAAAGCATACACCCGATTTGATCCTGCTGGACGATGCCTTCCAGCACCGCAGGGTTCTTCCAAAAATCAGCCTGTTACTAACTACCTGGGATTCCCCTTACAGCGAGCAGGGATACCTGCCTTTCGGGGACCTGCGGGATCACAAATCCCAGGTGCGCAGGGCGGATGCTGTCGTGGTAACCAAATGCCCGGAGCTTCCCGATCTCAAGACTGCTCAGCAGTATCGCAAACGACTGGGACTGGCCCAGGCTATGCCGCTTGCCTTTGCTACGCTGAGCTATGGGCAAATCACGGATAACCAGGGGAATCTGGTGAAACTGGAGGTGCTTAAAGATAAAGATCTCACGCTAGTTACCGGGATCGCCCGGCCGGAGCCCCTGCTGAATCATTTACGGGAAATTGACCTTGATTTTACCCATCGCCGATTCGGAGATCATCATGTCTTTACGGATAAGGAAATCAATGAGATTCGGACTGCGGGGAATGTCCTGACAACGGCTAAAGATGCCACGCGGTTGGGCAGGTATTTGGATGCGTATTACGTGATACCCGTTGCCCATGATTTCGGGAAGGATTACCGTAATGTTCTGGAGGAGGTACTCAAAGGGCTCTGGACCTGATCAGGCATTCAGCGATTTCCGACTCTTGTGGTCCACGATGTTTTCCCCGATTTTCTGATAGAATAGTTCCGGTTTGAAGGGTTTGGTAACCACATCGTTGCAACCGGCAGCGTAGAAGGCTTCCAGGCTGTCATCCAGGGAAATGGCCGTCAGGGCTATGATGGGAATATTCGGGTCAAACTTGCGGATTTCCTGAGTGGCCTCCACCCCGCTGATCCCGGGCATGTGGATATCCATAAGGATGCCGTCATAGTTATTTTTGGAGGCCAGCTCTATGGCTTCGGTCCCGTTGTTGGCGATATCACTTTCAATACCTTTTTTGGAAAGCATTTTCTTAGTGATCACCTGGTTGATTTTGTTGTCCTCTACGATGAGCAGGTAAAGGTTATCATAGTCGTAGTCCTTCTCTTCCAGTTGAAAGGAGATATCGTCCGTAAGGCTGTCTTTGCGTTTAAAGTCCAGTTCAAAAAAGAATGAACTGCCCTCTCCGAGGGTACTTTCCAACTGGATCTTACTTCCAAAGAGGCCTAATAAACTCTTGGTGATCGTAAGCCCTAAACCGGTTCCCCCGTACTCGCGGTTGATTTGAATAGATCCCTGTTCAAAACTGTCAAAAATATGTTTCTGCTGTTCTTCGTCTATTCCGATACCGGTATCCCGGACTTCAAAGAATACCCGGGCAGATTCCTCGGTTTTCTCCAATAATTTGGCAAATACCAACACCTCTCCGTCCTTGGTGAACTTGAGGGCGTTGCCGACCAGGTTCATGAAAATCTGGCTGAGTTTCACGGGATCACTCAGGAGTTGGTTCGGAATTTCCTTGTCGTAGTCCAGGATAAGCTGGGTACGGCTTTCTTTGGAGGTTTGCTGCAGGGAATTGATTACTTCGGTAAGCACCTTTTTCAGGTTGAATTCCATTTCCAGGGGCTCCAGTTTGTCGGCATCGATCTTATTGATCTGCAGGATGTCGTTGATAAAGTTCAGGAGGTAGTCCCCAGAGAATTTCAGGGCCTTCAGATGTTCTTCCTGTGCCTTGGTCGGATTCTCATCGAGCAAGAGGTGGGTTAGCCCTGTAACTGCATAGAGCGGGGTCCGTAGTTCGTGACTTACGGTAGAGAGGAAGTTGGTTTTAGCTTCCATGGCCTGAACCGCCGCATCCCGGGCATACTGCAATTCCCGGTTCTTGGTTTGGAGCAGGTCATTGGTCTTGAGCTTGATCTGGTTGTTTCGATACAGGGAAACTGCCAGCAGCGAAATAATGATCAGGAATGCGGAGGTCAGGATTGCCGTAAGCTCTGAACGGTTGGCCGATTCCCCGAGCTGGCGATTCCGCGTTTCCAGTCGCTCAACTTCCTTGAGCATGTAGTCTATCTGGACCTTATCCGCGGTGGAGGTTTCTGCGGCAAACTTTTCCACGTTGTAGACAGAATCCCGCAGTCGCATCAAATATTGGGTATGCCTGAGGGCACCTCCCATATCCCCACTTTCCTCATAAATGCGTGCCAGCATTTGGTTTGCTTCCCAACTTTGGGTGGAAAAGCCGGAGTTGTTGGCGAGGTTCAGTGCTTCCCTGGCGTTGGAAATAGCATCTTCGGGCCTGTCGCGAAGCAGATTTAGTTCGGCCAAGCCCAAATGGGCCTGGGTTTGCAACCACTCCTTCTCAATCGGGTCATTATTGACCAGAAGGGAGTTATAATTGGTTTCTGAAGCGTCGTATTTCTCTATTTGACGCAGGTTCTCTGCCTCAAGGAGAGTGATATGATTCAGCAGGTTTCGATCGTTCGAAGATTCCTTAGCCTGGTTTAATTTGAAGATAGACTGGAAGTAATTGCCATCCATCGTAAGCATTTGGGCTTCGACGAAGCGGTGAACGGCCATTCCTCTTGGATAGGCCAGGTTCTCGAGGAGAACGGAGGCCCGATCCCAGTAAAACAGCGCTGTTACTTCCTTGTCTAGGTCCAGGTAGATACGGCTGAACTGGTGGAAGGCATCGACCAGGAATTTTTCATCCTCGTTTTCTTCGGCCAGGTTGGCGGCCTGGTCCAGGATTTCAAGGGCTTTATCCAGGTCGTTCTGGTTGCGAGCTTCCCGGGCGTTGAGCAATAAAGAGTTTAGCTGTTGCTCCGTTGTTCCTGTATTCTGGGCCTTAAGGCCTGAAAAAAGGAATAACGAACAGCACAAAACTATCAGGCGAACACTATGTCTGTATTTCGCGATCAAATAAGTTGTTTTGCGAGAATATGCTCCAAGGTATCTACTATTCTGCTGCTATAACCCATTTCATTGTCGTACCAGCCGATAATCTTGACCATATTCCCGATAACCGAAGTCATCTGAGAATCAAACGTACAGGAGTAATAACTATTGTTTATATCTACTGAAACTATGGGATCTTCGGTGTAAAAAACGATTCCGTGCATAGAATCCTGGGCTGCAGCCTTAAATTTAGCGTTAATTTCCTGAACGCTAACGGGTTTACGAACGTTTGCAGTAATATCCGTCAGGGAGCCGTTCGGTACGGGGACCCGTATCCCGCAGCCACCGATAGCAGTGGCCAGGTGAGGAAAGATCCGGGTCAACGCTTTTGCAGCTCCGGTGGTTGTCGGTACTATGGACTGACCGGCAGCCCGGGCCCGTCGTAAATCGCGGTGTGGGCGGTCGTGGAGACTTTGGTCGGAGGTGTACGAATGGACCGTGGTAATGTAGGCCTGATCAATACCGCAGAGTTCATCCAGTAGCTGCAGCATTGGTGCTGCATTGTGGGTAGTACAGGAAGCGGTACTGAAGAGTTTAGTCTCGAATTGGAGGGAATCCTCGTTGATCCCCATAACGACCATGGGTACGTCGGCCGTTTCGGAGGGAGCAGAAAGCAGCACTTTTTTTACCCCTGGCTTTAGATGGGATTCAAGATCCCCTTTCCCCTTGAATTTACCCGTACACTCAACGACCAGGTCTACATTTGAGGCGTCCCAGGGGATCTCCCCTGGATTATTGAATTGGGTCAGGGGCGTGTTGGCCTTCCCGATCCCCAGAATTCCTTCCCCACTGGCAACTGGCTCAGCTAACATCCCGTGAATACTGTCGTATTTCAGCAAATGAGCGAGGGTAGCCGCGTCGGCCAGATCATTGATATGCGTAACGCGGATATTCGGGTGATTGTGAAGCAGTCGAAAGAGCGTACGCCCGATGCGACCGAAACCGTTGATTCCGATATTTAGTGTATCCAAAGGTAGCGCCGATCTAAAAGGTTATTCAATGTGCTTATGCGCCTTGTAGGAAGAGCGGACCAAGGCTCCACTTTCCACATGGCGGAAGCCGAGCTCCAGACCAATTTCCCGATAGGCATCGAACTGTTCCGGGGTAATAAACTCTTTTACCGGTAAGTGCTTCTTGGAGGGTTGCAGGTACTGCCCGATAGTCACGACATCTACGCCAGCCTCGCGCAGGTCCTCCATGGTTTGAATCACTTCCGCTTCCTGTTCTCCTAGACCCAGCATAATGCCCGATTTGGTCCGGTGTGCTCCATTTTCTTTGAGGTAACGCAGTACCCCGAGACTTCGATCGTATTTGGCCTGAATACGAACTTCACGGGTAAGGCGGCGTACAGTCTCCATGTTATGTGAGATCACTTCAGGGGCCACTTCAAGAATCCGGTCCAAGTGGGATTCGATACCTTGAAAATCAGGTATTAGTGTTTCCAGGGTAGTCTCCGGATTCATGCGTCGAATGGCTTTGACGGTTTCCGCCCAGATAATAGAACCCATATCCTTCAGGTCGTCCCGGTCTACCGAAGTAACGACGGCATGACGTATCCCCATAATTTTAATGGATCGGGCTACTTTCTCAGGTTCTGCCCAGTCTACAGCTGAGGGACGTCCTGTTTTTACCCCACAAAAACCACAGGAACGGGTACATACATTCCCAAGGATCATGAAGGTTGCCGTTCCTTCTCCCCAACACTCGCCCATATTCGGACAGCTTCCCGAAGTACAGATCGTATGCAGGTCGTAGGTGTCCACCAAACGGCGGAGTTGGGTATATTTTTTGCCTGTGGGCAATTTTACCCGCAGCCATTTTGGTTTGCCTTTTGGAGGTTGAATGGATTCGACAGCAGTGTCGCTCATAGCGTAAATTTTAGACAAATATACGAACTATTTAAGGGGGAAGTAAGCAGTTTAGTACCCGGTGGGCTGGGGTTAAAAATACCCCGGTAAGCCCAGCTGTGACCGGGTTATCTCAGGAAGCTGAAGGGTCCTGCTGAATCAGGCCTGCCAGCAGTTTTCGGGCCCGAAGCAATTTTACTTTCACATTGCCAATGGGTTCCCCGAGTTGTTCCGCGATTTCTGCGTAGGTCATTTCCCGGAAATAGCGCAGGTCAATCACCTCACGGTAACGGGGCTTTAGTTGTTTTATATATGCCAGGAGCGTCTCCAAATTCTGCTCGAGGATTAATTGATCCTCAGCCGAAGGGGATTCGTCCAGGATTTTCTTCATGGCTTCTGAAAAACTATTTCCCCGTTGCTCCAGGACGTTGCGGTGCTTTTTGCGCAGCAGGTCCACATGGAGGTTTTTAGAGATGGTCAATAACCAGGTGTTGAAAGCAAATTTCGGATCATAGGTGTGGATCTTGTCAAAGGCTTTGGCAAAGGTCTGAATAGCAATGTCTTCGGCATCGCTTTCCTGCTGGGTCCGCCCCAGCTGAAAGTGGTACAATTCATTCCAATAGCGATCCAGGAGCTGGCTGTATGCCACCTGGTTCCCAGCTTTCGCTTTTTCAATAATGGATTGTATGTTATCCTGATCCAAGAATTAGGGGGTGATTCAGGCCTGGAGTTCCTGGCGGCACTCCTGTTCGGCCGGTAATTTGCCACAAAGTCCACATGCCTCTCCATCTTTGTTGAGATAGGGATTTTGACTGGCGCAGGTTCCAGCGAATTCGCCGTTTTTACGAGCCCAAATTTTAATGGCGATCCCGGCGACAGCCAGGGCCATGAGACCTATGGTTAAAAGGATGAGTTTCATCGATTGAACTTTGTGCAAAGATACAAAAAAGCCCCTACATAAGGGGCTTTAATGCATTCATCAGTCAATCGGGTTTTTTGCCCTTCTAGTACGAAAAATCGGCTACGATATTTTGAACCGAGGGCGTGGTATTGCCCCCTTTGGGCTCAATGGTTATATAGCTAATTCCTTTATCTCCATAGGGGAGTGCCATGAGTTTATCCTTATCGCTGATTTGGCCCAGAACTCCGAGGTTAACCATTTCTCCGTTTACCTCTGCCCACATCTGATAATCCTGATCTTCGGGAAGGTTAGGCAGGTTGCGAACATTGATGTAGGAAAGCTTCTTGACCGGGTTTACATAGGCGATGGCCTTTAATTCCCGAGCCTTGCGGTTGCCATTTACCATAAACTTGCGCGTGCCCGGGTTGTTCAGGACAATAAACTGGTTGCGAACATCTTCTAATTGTTCCTTCATGTCGGCTTCCAGAACCTGGATCTTGTTATTGACCAGTGCGTTTTCCTGCTGCAGGTTTTGATTTTGATTCCAGAAGAAGAACGACGCACCTGCCATGAATAACGCGGCTACACTGGCGGCAATGGAGTAATTGATAAACTTCCTGCGTCCCGCCCGTTCGCGAGCCACGCGATGCATGATTCGCTCCCGCAAGCCTTCAGGGCTTTTCACAGCGTAAAGGCGGGCGTAGGTTTCCAGGTTTTCCTGTAACTCCAAATATTCTTTGCGCACATCCGGGTACATGGCGATATAGCGTTCTACCCGGGCGCTTTCCAACTCGGTGACATTATCCATCAGATAACGCTCCAGCAGGTCGGTAGCTAAGAATTCTTGTATTTTCTCTTTCATAATCCCAGTATTAGGGTGATTATTCCAACAAAAGCGGGGTCGTAAATCTTGCGCAACTCCCGCAGCCCGATTTTTAGCCGGGACTTAATGGTGCCGAGGGGAATATCCAGTTCTTCACTGGCTTCCTGGTGGGTCATTCCCTGAAAAAACAGGGCATCAAGGACTTCCCGATATTTGGGGTCAATCTTGTCGAGTTGCTTCTGCATGTCCATCAACTCGGGACTTAACCCTTCCACACCTATTGTATATACGTCAGAAACGTCAATTTGGATTTCCTTATCCCGTTTTGTGCCGATACTGCGGACTTTGTCGATGGCGGCATTACGTGTAATCCGAAAAAGCCAGGTAAACAATTTGGCTTTGGCCGGATCGTAAGTATGTGCCTTCTTCCAGATTTTTATGAAGCTTTCCTGGACTACATCTTGCGCGATTTCCTCATTCTGGACCACTTTGAGCGCAACCCCGTATAAGGTATCCCCATAGTGCTGATAGAGGAGCGAAATAGCCTTTTGATCCCCCTCTTGGAGGAGTTCTACGATGTGCTTTTCCAGTAGTGTGCTCATGCTTTGGGGAGGACTTTAAAAAAAATCCGAAGACAAATGATCCGAATGGGCAACGCGATCCGTATATAGAGAAACGCTAAGTTATAAATTTTAATCTAGCGTTTTCCAATAGTTAGTTCGATGCATAGGAACTACTATGTATCGTGTTTTGGTTAGTTTGGTTTGGTATAACCCCTGTTACCTAAGGTTTCAGGGGTTATTTTATGATATTTACCTCCGGCGTAAGTAAAATGCCGAATTCCTTCCGTACGGCTGCCTGAATTTCCATGGCAAGGGCATAGACTTCCTCCCCGGAAGCTTCCCCGTAGTTGACCAGGACAAGGGCCTGATTTTTATGTACGCCTGCATCCCCTCTTCGGATTCCTTTGAACCCCAGTTTTTCGATCAGCCAACCGGCAGGTACTTTGGTGGTACCATCGTTTTGAGGGTATCCGGGGATTTCCGGATACCGTCCCTGTAGTTCGGCATATTTGTCCCCATTTACCACCGGATTTTTAAAGAAGCTGCCGCTATTGCCTATTTCGGCCGGATCGGGAAGTTTACGCCGGCGAATGGCGATTACGGCGTCCGAAATTTCACGGGGACCGGGGTCATGAACATTTTGAGTGCTTAATTCCTGGGTAATAGCCCCGTAATCTGTGTTTAACTGGTGGTTTCTCTTGGTGAGTTCCAGGGTAACGGACCAGATCACGTATTTCCCCTTGGCTTCCTGTTTAAAAATAGAATCGCGATAACCAAAAGCACAGGCCGATTTGTCGAATTCCCGCAGGCTTCCATCTTCCAGGGCCACCGCCTGGCAACTGTGGAAAACATCTTTGAGTTCCACTCCGTAGGCCCCAATATTCTGGATCGGCGCCGTCCCCACTTTGCCCGGGATAAGCGAGAGGTTTTCCAGTCCTCCATAGCCTTGCTCCAGGCACCACAGGACCAAACCGTGCCAGGACTCCCCCCCGGCAACTTCCAGACGAACGCGGTCCTCACTCTCCCAGACCACCTGCTTGCCTTTATTATCTATATAGAGGACTAGCGCATTGAGGTCACCGCCGAGCAGGATATTGCTCCCACCGCTTAATATAAAGGGAGGCGGAAGGTCTTTTCTGCCCAGTGCCCATTTCAGGGTCTGCAATTCCCGGACCGGGACAAAATGACTCGCAGTCGCTTCAATCCCAAAGGTGTTGTAGGGACGTAGCGAGATGTTGTGTTCAATGCGCATTGTCCGGGTAAATTTTCAGGGCTTCCTTCAGGATTCGTACCGCCTGGCGGAGTTTATCCTGTTCCAGCACATAGGCGATACGGATTTGCCGCAAGCCAAGTCCGGGACTTGCATAGAAACCTGCTGCCGGCGCTACCATTACGGTGCTGCCATCCAGCTCAAAGGATTCGAGAAGCCACTGCGCAAAGTGTTCCGCGTTGGAAAGTGGAAGTTCCACAATGCAATAGAAAGCTCCCTGGGGATGGGCTACCCGCACGTCCGGGATAGATTCCAGTTCAGCGAGTAGTAAGTTCCGCCGCTCAGAGTATTCCTGAATGACGTCATCAAAGTAAGACTGAGGGGTATCCAGGGCGGCCTCACTGGCAATCATGGCCAGCGTTGGGGGAGCCAGGCGAGCCTGAGCAAATCTAAGGGCTGCCTGCATGACCTCCTTGTTGCGGCTAATGATGCATCCGATACGCGCCCCACACATGCTGTATCGCTTGGAAACGGAGTCTACCACAATAGCATGCTCGTCCAGATTGGGTTGGGAGAGGATGGAGTGGTGTTGCTTGCCGTCGTAGGCAAATTCGCGGTAAACCTCGTCGGCCACCAGGAAAAGATTGTGTTTGCGAACGAGTTCGGCCAGTTTGGCAACCTCTTCGGCGGTGTAGAGGTATCCGGTAGGGTTACCGGGATTACACAGGAGAATGGCGCGGGTTTGAGGGGTTATACAGGATTCGAAGGCATCGATAGGGGGAAGGGCAAAGTTTGCAGCCAGGGTAGAGACAACCGGTTTTACCGTAACCCCATTTGCCGTTGCGAAGCCGTTGTAATTGGCATAGAACGGCTCGGGGATAATGATCTCGTCCCCAGGATCAGCAATACAACCCAGCACAAAGGCCAGGGCTTCTGAACCTCCTGTGGTCACCAGAATATCTTCCTTGCTGATCTGGATCTCGTGCCGCCCGTAGTATTCGGCCAGCTTTTGACGATAACGGTCACTTCCTTCGCTCCGCCCGTATTCCAGTACCTCAATGTCTGCATCCCGAACAGCCTGAAGGGCCTGTGGCGGGCTTTTTATATCGGGTTGGCCAATATTTAAGTGGATGACTTCTATCCCGCGAGCCTTTGCTGCTTCGGCATACGGGACGAGCTTTCGTATCGGGGAGGCGGGCATTTTACGGCCCTTTTCTGAGAGAAGAGGCATGAGCGCAGGTTTACCCCGCAAAAATGAGAAATAAGCGCGTATCGCACAACTACTCTTTACAGGGTGTTAAAATTGAACAGAATTTCGCGGAAAATGACTAATTTGATGAGAAATCCAATGATTTTATGGCCAAATCGCTGCTGAGATATCTGCTCCTTAGCTTGCTGCTTTGCATCAGTTTACCTGCTGTAAGCCAGGGTTTTGCATTTAATCATGGAAAGGAAAAGAGTCCTAAAATCCACTTTGAACTGGTCAATAACCTCATTGTTATCCCCCTGGAGGTAAATGGCACACCCTTGCGGTTTATCCTGGATTCCGGGGTCAAAAAGCCCATTTTGTTTAACCTTACCGATCAGGATTCCGTAGCCCTGAACAACGTTAGTAAGATAAGTTTGCAGGGATTGGGCGAAGGGGATCCTATCGAAGCCCTTAGATCTACCGGAAACGTATTTGAAATCGCTGGCTTAAAGAACCCGTATCAAGAAGTCTATGTAGTGTTAGACCGCAGTATGAATTTTTCCCCGGCCCTGGGGATCAATGTCCACGGTATTATCGGGTATGATCTATTTCGGGACCATATAGTGGAATTGAATTACGGTCGAACCTTCCTGCGTTTTCATAACCCCGATGATTTTGACGGGAAGATGCCCCGTTCCGCAATTACCCTGCCCTTAATGCTGCAAGGCAGCAAGGCTTTTGTTGAAGCAGGGGTTGTTGTCGACGGTGGGGAGGAAGTTGAGGTAAAGCTGCTTGTGGATACCGGTAGCGGCGATGCTGTTTGGCTATTTCCCGATCAGGAGGAAGGCCTGAAGGTGCCGGAGACGCACTACGAGGAATTCCTCGGTCGCGGCTTATCCGGTATAATCTATGGCAAACGCACAAAAATTGACCAATTGCGCCTCGGACCTCACGTGATAACCGATGCGAAGGCCGCTTTTCCGGATATGGCCTCCTTTAATGCGCTAAAGGATTTACAGGACAGAAACGGTTCCCTGGGAGGTGCCGTCCTGAAACGCTTTAATATGTTCATCAACTATCCGGCGGGGGAATTGACCCTGACCCGGAATGCCCGGTTTATGGATCCGTTCCATTTTAATCTGGCAGGTCTGGAACTGGAACACGCGGGAATGCGCTATATCGCTGAAAAGATCACCGATTCCCGAGGTGTGGTCCGTGAAGATCAGGGGAATTTCGGTAACGTACAGATACTTTTACAGAACACCACCAGACTTAGCCTGGTGCCCGAAATTGTGGTTTCGGCAATTCGAGCCGGTAGCCCTGCCGATGAGGTCGGTCTCCGGGAAGGCGACGTTATCCTGGCGGTAAATGGGAAACCGGTACACCGCTACAAACTTCAGGAAGTGATACAAATGATCAATGAAAAGGAAGGAAAACGGGTAAAATTGCATATTGAGCGTTTCGACAGCGATCTGGTTTTCTCCTTTGTGCTCAAAACACTTTTTAAATAACGAAGGACTTGATATAAACTAAAAACCCCGGCTCCAAGCCGGGGTTTTTCTATTTAGTTTGGGTAAAGCCTCCCAATGGCAGCATTTATCGCGTGCCGTCGGCCATGACAGTACCTTTAATTTTCAGGATTTTAGTCGGTGTATCCGCATTGGATATTACTGTAATCGCTTTGCGGATTGGTCCGACACGCTTGGTGTCGTACTTCACCTGGATTTCACCAGTTTCTCCTGGCATGATTGGCGCTTCCGGCTTTTTCGGAATCGTACATCCGCAGCTGGAACTCACTTTGGAGATTACCAGTGGGGCATCCCCTGTGTTGGTAAACTCAAAAACGCGAACACCATCGCTTCCCTTCGCGATCTCGCCATAATCCACAGTCTCAGTCTTAAACGCTATTTTGGCAGTCTTTTCCTGGGCGCTTACCGCCAGGGAAAAAAGACCTACAAAGAGTAGCAGCGCAACTTTTTTCATAGTAGAAGGTTTTGGGTGAATCTCAAATGTAGCCATTGACTCAGGAACATCCAAAATTCTTTTGTTATCTATTAACGTTACTTATTTTTGTTTCGTATTGCCAACAGGGCAATTCGAACGTTTTCGGGCCTGGGAATTCCCTTGGCCCTCTTTTTTATTAATTGTCCGGCATATTTAGACAAAAACCGTACCAAAAAATGGATCTGCCAGCGAAATACGAGCCTCAAAATACTGAAAGTCAATGGTATGACTATTGGATGAAACAGGGGTACTTTCATTCTGAACCGGACGATCGCGAGCCTTATACTGTCGTAATTCCCCCGCCAAATGTTACGGGGGTCCTACATATGGGGCATATGTTAAATAATACACTTCAGGACGTTTTGGTGCGCCGAGCGCGGATGATGGGCAAAAATGCCTGTTGGGTGCCTGGTACTGATCACGCCTCTATTGCTACGGAGGCAAAGGTGGTTGCCAAGCTCAAGGAAGAGGGAATCAGCAAGTCCGATATCGGGAGGGAAGCCTTCTTGGAACACGCCTGGGAATGGACCCACAAATACGGAGGGGTAATTCTGGAGCAATTAAAAAAACTCGGTTGTTCCTGCGACTGGGATCGCACTGCCTTTACCATGGATCCGGATATGGAGGCTTCCGTAATCCGGATATTTGTACAGCTGTTTGAGAAAGGGTTGATCTACCGCGGGTACCGCATGGTAAACTGGGACCCCGAGGCCAAAACCACCTTGTCCGACGAGGAGGTGCGTTATGAAGAACGGCAAGGGCAACTCTACCATGTGGCCTATCCGGTCGAAGGCACGGATGCCCGGTTGGTAATCGCAACGACACGCCCCGAGACAATCCTGGGCGATACGGCGGTTTGTGTTCACCCGGAAGACGAACGCTACCTCGAATTCCACGGCAAGCAAGTAAGAGTACCCCTTGCAGATCGCCTGGTACCTGTAATTCCCGACCCTTACGTAACTATGGAATTCGGTACAGGATGCCTGAAAGTGACCCCGGCCCATGACGAGAACGACTACGTACTGGGGCAAAAGCACAATCTTGAGATTATCGATATCCTGAATCCGGATGCAACCCTCAATGAATTTGGTCTGAAGTATGCGGGAATGGATCGCTTTGAGGCGCGTAAGGCCGTTGTAAAAGATCTGAAGGCTCTGGGGCAATTGGTCAAACAGGAAGACTATTCAAACAATGTGGGGACTTCGGAAAGAACCGGAGCGGTAATCGAGCCCCGGCTTTCCGATCAGTGGTTCCTGAAAATGGAGGACCTGGCCAAGCCAGCTATCAAGGCTGTGCTGGAGTCCGACGAAGTACAACTGGTTCCATCCCGGTTCGAAAATACCTACCGGCACTGGATGGAAAACGTGCGCGACTGGAATATCAGCCGCCAGCTCTGGTGGGGGCAACGCATCCCGGCCTACTATTACGGACCAGGCAAAGAAGACTTCGTTGTCGCTGAGACCGCTGAAGCCGCCCTGGAAAAGGCGCAGCAACTTCCCGGAAAATCAGATCTCAAGGCTGGTGATTTGCGGCAGGAGGAAGACGTACTGGATACCTGGTTCTCATCCTGGCTGTGGCCTATCAGTGTTTTTGGAGGTGTCCTGGAACCGGATAATCCGGAAGTGAACTATTACTATCCGACCACGGATCTGGTAACCGGTCCCGACATCCTGTTTTTCTGGGTGGCACGCATGATTGTAGCCGGATATGAATTGCGGGGCGAAAAACCATTTTCGACCGTATTCTTAACGGGTCTGGTTCGCGATAAACAGCGGCGGAAAATGTCCAAGTCGCTGGGGAATTCCCCCGACGCTCTGGCCCTGATCGAAGAATTTGGCGCCGATGGGGTTCGCGTGGGGCTCTTACTCAGCGCAGCAGCTGGAAACGACCTGCTCTTTGATGAGGCCCTGTGCCAGCAAGGGAAAAACTTTGCGAATAAAATATGGAACGCTTTCCGCCTGGTAAAAGGATGGGAAGTGGCAGATAACCCACAGCCGGAGGCTGCAAGGCTGGCCTTGTCCTGGTATGAGGCTCGTTTTAATGAAGCCCTGGCCGACATTAACGATCATTTTACCAAGTACCGGATTTCAGATGCGCTTATGACTACCTACAAGCTCATATGGGATGATTTCTGTTCCTGGCTTCTGGAACTGGTAAAGCCCGCATACGGATCACCCATTGATCGCATAACCAGGGATCAGGTAATCGCGCTTTTTGAAAAGAATTTGAAATTGCTTCATCCTTTTATGCCTTTCCTCAGCGAGGAAATCTGGCAGCACATGGGTGAGCGGGACGCCAGTACGGCCCTGATCATTTCCCCCTGGCCTGAGCAGGCAGCGCCGGATAAGTCCCTGCTGAAAGGCTTTGATTTTGCCCGGGAAGTCATTACCGGAATTCGCAATATTCGCAAGGAGAAGCAAATCCCGATGAAGGAGACCATCCGCCTTGAAGTTCTCAATGAAGAACAAGTATCCCCTGCCTGGGATGTATTGCTGACCAAGCTGGGGAACCTCGAGTCTATTGAGTACGTGACTCAGCCGCCGGAGGGTGCCTTTAGCTTTCGCGTAAAGAGCAATGAATACTTTATTCCGGCTTCGGGTGCTGTGAACCTCGACGAAGAGCTCGCCAAGATTAATGCAGAATTGGATTATACACGCGGGTTTTTAGCCTCGGTCCAGAAAAAACTCGCCAACGAGCGTTTTGTCAATAATGCGCCTGAAAAAGTAGTGGCCCTGGAACGGAAGAAAGCAGCTGACGCAGAAGCGAAGATCGAGACACTGGAGAAGAGCCTTGCGAACCTGCAGTAAAAGCGCAATCCTTTTGTACACAAACGAAAACGCCGGCTGGATGCCGGCGCTCTCGCTTGTGAATTAACTAAATCTTCTTTCTAAATACTACCTTTGATCACTTCAAAGATAATCTAAGACTCCTGTGGTTAAGGTTAGTCCGGAGTTAAAAGGATTAATGAAAGATTAATTGTTTTGAAAAAGCGGGTTCTCTTTATTGCGCTATTTGCCATTTCCCTGGCGGGACTCGCTGTTGTACAGTATCAGTACCTGCGTATTGGCCTGAATCTGGCCGGGGTTCAGTTCTCACGCAAAGTGGCTGCAGCCGGCGACGATATCCGGGCGGGTCTGTACAATCGCAACCAACTTACCTATCTGCTTGCCGGCATGTTGGAACAGGACAGCACCCGTTTCAATACCGGACTGGATCATATGGGCGATGCCTCCCGTTTCTTTCTGGAGGACTTCCTGCGCGAGAAACTGGTAGATAATGAAATCGATGCCGATTTCAGCTATGCGCTGATCACTCGAGACAGCAGTTATTACCTGAACCCGGAAACCCAAAATAAAGAAGAGTCCTCCCGCTTTGTCTATCCCATAGTTGTCGAAGGGTATTTGCCCAACACCGTGGGTCAGCGCATTATTTTACAGCTGCAATTCGAAGACCTGAATCGCTATTTTCTCACTCAGCTCAACGGACTTACCCTGCCCACACTGCTGTTTTTGATCGGGATATTTGTGGCGGTTATTTGGGGGCTTCGTACCTACTATTGGCAAGAACGCACGATTACCACTACCCAGGAATTCATCAATAACCTGACGCACGAATTACGCACACCGGTATTCTCCATTCGCCTGGCAGCAAAAATTCTGAAGGAACAGGAGCCGGAAGATCAGAAACACCTGACCGACAAGATTTTGGAGGAAAGCTCCCGCCTGTCTACCCATATCGAAAAGGTACTCGAACTGGGAAGTCTGGAACGCGGTGCAACCCCTGTGGTCCTGAAGTCCATGGACATACGTCCCGTGCTGGAACGGGTCTGCGGGGAATTTTCTTCCCAGGTTTCCCTGGAAGATATTTCGTTTACTTGGGAAATTCCTTCGGAACCCCTCCCGTTCGAAGGATCGGAGTTCCATTTGGAGAATGCGTTGCGCAATCTCCTGGATAATGCCCGCAAATACGGGGAAGGCAATCCGGTAACGCTGCGGGCAACCGTCAGCGGTAAGGAACTGGAAATTCAGGTTCGCGACTCGGGGCTGGGCATTCCTAAAACCGTGCAGGCGCGCATTTTTAAGAAATACTACCGGGCACCTCAGGGCGATGTTCAAGGAGTACGGGGCTATGGACTTGGTTTGAGCTACGTAAAGACCGTGGTCCAGCGCCACAGGGGGCGTATAGCAGTAGAAAGCACTCCCGGTGAAGGGACTGTATTTTCCGTACATTTAAGATTATCGGATCATGGCTGAGCAACCCTATAATATTGTTTTGGTAGAAGATGACGCCTCCCTCGGCTACCTGCTGAAGGAATACCTGGGGATGAAGGGCTTTGAAGTTCGCTGGATACAGGATTCACAGGAAGTTCTACCCTTACTCAAAGCGCGCGCTTTTGACCTGGTAATCCTCGATGTGATGATGCCGGGGATGGACGGCTTTACCCTGGGCGAAAAAATCCACAAGGAACATCCGGGCTTACCTTTCCTTTTCCTCACCGCACGTTCCATGAAAATCGATGTGCTCAAAGGCTTTGCAGTTGGGGCAGTGGATTACTTAAAAAAGCCAATAGACGAGGAAGAGTTGGTGGTCCGTATCGAAGCCCTGTTAATGCGTCTGGATACCCGTACGCAAGCCTCGCCACAAGGCGATGTTATGTCGCTTGGGGGCTACAATTACGATGCGCAAAACCAAAGCCTTGAGTTTAAAGGGGAACAGCAAATCCTGACCAAACGGGAAAATGAACTTTTGCGTTTCCTGGCCGCGCGGCCAAACCGGCTGAGCCGGCACGAAGACATCCTCAAAGAGCTCTGGGGGCGCAATGATTACTTTAATCGCAAAAGCCTGAACGTATTCATTACCCGCCTGCGTAAATACCTGGCAAACGACCCTGCCCTGCGTATTGAGAATGTTCACGGGCAGGGATTTATTTTTCACGTTCCCAGAGAAGCCTGAGCTTTTCCGTAACTTAGCACACAAAGCTAACAACCTGCCGCTTTAAATTTTATAACATGTATTTAAGGAAAAACCTGTTCAAAGTGCTGCTTTTGGCAGTCCTGGCAGGGTGTAGCACCGACTCGGAGTCCAATGACGAACCAGAAATGCAGGTGGCGCGCACAACAATTACCGACCCGGCATTTGAGCAGGCCCTGATAGACCAGGGATTTGACGATGCGCTGGATGGTTCTGTGCGAACCGGGGCGATTGATTTTTTAACCGATCTTAACCTGGATGGTTTGGGGATTGAGAACCTCGGGGGTATTGCAGATTTTCAAGCCCTTGTTAATTTGTCGGTTCGCAACAATGCGCTGAGCAGCCTGGATCTAAGAAACAACACCAATCTGCTTTTTGTTTGGGCAGAGAATAATCAGATCAGCTCCATCAATCTCGGGACTAATCCGGATTTCGAAAAACTGGGACTGGATAACAATCAGATGAATAGTCTGGATATTGCTGCTTATCCCGAATTTCAACTCCTTACGCTGGCCAACAATAATATCAGCAGTCTGGATGTTTCCGGAGCTCCGGACCTCAATACCCTGGCCGTCGAGGGGAACCCTTTGAGCTGCGTTCAGGTAAGTTCCGTGCAACTACAGGCCATTCCGGCCAACTGGACCAAAGACGAAACAGATAATTACGCCGAGGATTGTAACTAATGGAAGCTTACGCCACCGCACTCTTATACGCGATTCCCTTCTTCATGGTCTTGATGCTGCTGGAGATGGGCTACGGTCATTTCACCGGAAAGCAGACCTACCGCGTAATGGATACGGTGAGCAGTATTAGTTCAGGCCTTACCAATATAATCAAGGATTCCCTGGGTCTGGTTTTGGTGCTGGTGAGCTACCCTTATTTAGTGGAGAATCTGGCCTTAATAGAATTGAAGGCTACCTGGTTGGTGTGGTTGTCTGCCTTTTTGGTTATTGATTTTGCGGGATACTGGAACCACCGGCTCAGTCATCGGGTAAATATCTTCTGGAACCAGCATGTAATCCACCACAGCAGTGAGGAATTCAACCTGGCCTGTGCCCTGCGGCAATCGATTTCCAACGTAATCGGATATTTCCCCCTTTTCCTGATCCCGGCTGCCCTGCTTGGGGTGCCTGAACAGGTTATAGCGATTATTGCCCCCATCCACCTTTTTGGTCAGTTTTGGTACCATACCCAGCATATCGGGAAACTCGGCTGGTTGGAGTATATAATTGTCACCCCTTCCCAGCATCGGGTACACCATGCGATTAACCCGATTTACATCGATAAAAACCTGGGGCAAATACTCTGTATCTGGGATCGTATGTTCGGGACTTTTCAGGAGGAACTCGAAGAAGAGCCTCCCCAATACGGAGTACTCAAACCTGCTGCGACCTGGAATCCTTTGTACATTAATTTCCAGCACCTGTGGCGACTCCTGCAGGATGCCTGGCATGCACGTAGTTGGTGGGATAAAATGAGGATTTGGTTTATGCCAACGGGGTGGCGGCCTGCCGATGTGGTGGAGCGTTTTCCGCGAACTGCCATCGAAAATGTTTACGATTTCAAGAAATACCGAACCACTTCCACCCGCTTATTCCGCTATTATGTGATCTTTCAACTACTGGCGACTTTGGCCTTGTTGATCTTTATGTTTTATCACTATGGCGCCCTGGGCAATCCAGGTCTTCTGGCCCTGGGGCTCTTAGCAACCCTTGCGGTTTACGGGTATACCAGCCTGATGGATGGCGCACCCTATGGCGTATGGATTGAAACGGGAAGGGCGTTACTCGGAATCTGGCTCTTATTGTGGGGCCGGCATTTGTTAGGGGGAATGGAGCCGCTTGAATCCATCCTCGGAATTGGCCTGGCCTATTGCCTGATTTCCCTGCTTGGTGGTGTGTATTTTGGCCGGTTGCAAGCGCTTCCTACCCAGAGCGGATCCACAGTCAGAACCAGTTAAGTATGAGACCTTATATCCTGGCGGAGAACAATTGGAAATCCTTAAAGGACGATCGCTTCGAGGTCGCTATTCTCCCCTGGGGTGCCACAGAAGCGCATAACTTTCACCTGCCTTATGGAACGGATAATTTTGAGGCCGACACCCTCGCCGCAGAAGCTGCAGCTTATGCCTGGGAGCGCGGGGCAAAGGCAGTTGTTCTTCCTACTATTCCCTACGGGGTAAATACCGGTCAGTCCGATATCTACCTCGATATGAATCTGAACCCTTCCACCCAACTGGCCATCCTCGATGATTTAACGGCAACCCTTAACCGACAAGGGTTGCATAAACTAATCGTGTTCAATAGCCATGGGGGAAATAACTTCAAACCCTTACTCCGCGAATTGGGTTTGCGCTATCCGAAGATGCTCATCTGTATGACCAATTGGTTTAAAGCCCTGGACCGTGAAGCCTATGTCATTGCAAAAGGCGATCACGCAGATGCTATTGAAACCAGCCTCATGTTGAGTATTCGTCCGGAACTGGTTCTCGGTCGCGAAGACTGGGGCAGCGGGGAGTCCTTTCCATTGAAAATCGGAGCTTTTTCTTCGGATTGGGCCTGGATGGAACGCAAATGGTCTCAGGCTACTGTGGATACTGGCGTAGGGGATCCTTCCGAAGCTACGGCTGCCACAGGAGACGCCATTCGCAAGGCATTACAGGAGCAGTTGGGAGCATTTATTCTGGAATTCAGCAAGGCCGATCCAAACGATCTCTACGCGCGATAAGCCTACTTGGGTAGTTCCCGGGTTACCAGGTCTACATAGGCGCGCATCGCTTCCTCCTGGCTCATTTCCTGGGCCTGGATCAAGGCGTTGGCCTTAAAAGCATTGATCAAAGGGGTTTTACTACCGGGATTGGAAAAATTCCGGTTGGCAATTTTGTAGTAGGCGTACAGCTTAAGGAGCAAATCGGCAGGAAGCGGTTCGAGGTAGTTATTGACCCGAGCCACGGCTTTTTCAAATTCGCTATGCAGGTCTTCAGCTTTCATCCATTGAATCGGGGAGGTGAGCGATACAGGTTTTAGCCCCCTTTGCTTTTTGCTTCAACTGAACTGCGATTTGGCTATTCAGCGGCAAGAGTAAATCTACCCGAGAACCAAATTTAATAAATCCGGCGTCTTCTCCCTGATTTACCTGATCGCCTTCCTCGGCGTAGTTTACAATTCTTCGCGCCAGTGCCCCTGCAATTTGCCGGTACATGACTTCCCCGAATTTAGGAGTGCGGATAACCACGGTAGTGCGTTCATTCTCTTCGCTGGATTTCGGATGCCAGGCCACGAGATATTTTCCCGGATGGTATTTGGAATACGTAACCACCCCGCTAATCGGATAACGGGTTACGTGTACGTTTATCGGAGACATAAAAATGGAAACCTGTAGCCGTCGATCTTTGAAATACTCTTTTTCTTCGACCTCTTCAATGACCACCACCTTTCCATCTACCGGGGAAAGGATTTGGTCAAAAACCGGATTTACAAGCCGCCTGGGATTCCGGAAAAATTGCAGGATGAGCACCAGGAAAATTAAAGCCGCAACTTGAAGCAGAATCCGGAGCAACTCCGTTTCTACATAGAAGTGAGCGGCCAGGGCTACCCCTGCGGTAAGCAGAAAACTAATCAGGATTATTTTTTGTCCTTCCTTATGAAACATAGCTCAGTGCAATTAAGGTCAAATAGGCAAAGGGAGCGGCGAAAACCAGGCTGTCCAGTCGGTCTAACATGCCTCCGTGACCGGGAAGTATGGCTCCACTGTCCTTAACCCCGGACATCCGTTTGAACTTGGATTCGATCAGGTCCCCCAGGGTACCCGTACTCACCAGTACTATGGCCAGTGCCATCCATTCGCTGGATCTTAGCACCGGGGCCCACTGCCCCAGAAAGTATGCAGTAATCAGTGCAAATACAAGTCCTCCGGCAGCTCCCTCTATGGTTTTCTTCGGGGAAACCGAGGGGAATAATTTCCGTTTGCCAAGGTATTTCCCCACAAGGTACGCGAAAGAATCGTTTGCCCAAATAATCAGAAAAATACCCATGATGAGGTATTTGGCAAAAACATCGTCTTTGTAAGGGATCATTGTTAAAAAAATACATCCCCCACCCAGGTAAAACAGGGCGATGAAAAACTGCTGGACGTGGGTAAAGCTCCTTTTCTTTTTTTCGAACAGGAATACAATCAGTCCAAAGTTGACGCTTAGGGTTAGCAGCAGGAGGAATTGGATTAATCGCGGTTCTCGGGTCAGGTGAATAAATATCCACCACAGGGTGAGGTAAGCGATAAAAATATAATAGCCCCTCAGGCGTACCAAACGCTTAAACTCATAGAGGCAGGCGAGGCCAAAAACCATAAAGAGGAAGTCAAAGGCATCTGAACTCAGAAAGATAGCCGAGAGTAAGAGCAGTACGTATACCGCTCCCGTTATAAGGCGTCTGAGGACTTCGCTCATGGTTATAAATCCTCCAGCAGCAACAAATAAAGATGCTTGGAGCTACTTCCGTAGGTTAGGAAGTCCTTCGCATTTTCCTGGGTTGGCTGAAAGTGTTTAAGGGTGGTTATATTGGTGGGGATCTGGCCTTTGTATTTTTTCTTGATAAGCTTCAGACCTTCCCCGATAGACTCGATCAACTGGCTGGTTGTGGCCATTACAATAATGTTGTCGGGCAACTCCGTAAGTTTGATTTCGCGAATTTGGTTGGAAGTGACCAGGATGGAACCGTTTTGAGCAACCAGGTGTTCGCAGGTGGTCAAAAGTATGTTGGCCTTGGACAACATTTCGGTAAATCGGGTGCCAAAGGAGGAAAAGCGCTCCCGCAGGGCATCGTTCAAACAATAGAAATCCAAGGATTCCCACTGGTTTTCTTTCAGGATGTTTCCAAAGGCTTCATGGACCTCGTCGAGGGAATCGCAGTAAATAAACTTACCGCCATTTTTCTTGAACTGTATGGTAAACTTTTCGTCGACTGGAATCTTGAGGTCGGGCATGTGCTCACCTCGTGTTTGAACGGTTTCTTTGGAACGCTTTTTTTTGTTCCCCCCGCCAAAAAGAAAATCCAGAAATCCCATACTTGGCGGATTAGTTCTTTTGTTCCAGTGGTTGTTCTGAGTCCTCAGAAGCGGCTTCTTCCGGCTTTTCAAGGGTTTCCTGACCCAGGGTGTCGAACTGGCTTTCGAAAGGCCGCTTACCAAAGATCTTTTCCAGGTCTTCTTTAAAGATAACTTCTTTCTCCAAAAGTCTTTCGGCGAGTTCCGTAAGCTTTTCCTTGTGCTCTTTTAGTACAGAGATGGCCCGGGCGTATTGCTCCTCGATAATCTTGGATATTTCCCGGTCAATAATCTGGGCCGTGTCTTCACTGTACGGTTTATTGAAGCCATAAGCGTCCTGTCCGGAAGAATCGTAATAAGTCAGGTTTCCAATGGTATCATTCAGGCCGTAAATGGTAACCATCGCACGGGCTTGTTTGGTCACTTTTTCCAGATCGGAAAGGGCGCCTGTCGATATCTTATTGAAGATGACTTTCTCTGCAGCCCTTCCCCCCAGGGTGGCACACATTTCGTCCTTCATCTGCTCAGGTCGCACCAACAGTCGTTCTTCCGGCAGATACCAGGCAGCACCCAGGGACTGGCCCCTTGGGACTATAGTTACCTTGACCAGCGGAGCAGCGTGCTCCAGCATCCAGCTTACCGTAGCGTGGCCAGCCTCATGATAGGCAATGGTCTTTTTCTCTTCCGGCGTTATGATCTTGTTTTTCTTTTCAAGACCACCGACAATACGATCTACCGCATCGAGGAAATCCTGCTTGCTCACCGCTTTCTTCTCCTTACGCGCCGCAATAAGCGCCGCCTCGTTACAGACGTTGGCGATATCGGCCCCGGAGAATCCCGGAGTTTGTCGTGCAAGGAAATCCAGGTCCAGGGTTTCGGCTGTTTTGATTGGGCGCAGGTGAACCTCAAAGATTTCCTTACGCTCGCGGATATCGGGCAGATCCACATAGATCTGGCGGTCAAATCGACCGGCCCGCATCAGGGCTTTATCCAGTACATCGGCACGGTTTGTCGCGGCCAGTACAATCACATTGGTATTGGTCCCGAATCCGTCCATTTCTGTCAGGAGCTGGTTCAGGGTGTTTTCACGCTCGTCGTTAGATCCGGTGAAGTTGTTTTTACCCCTTGCCCGCCCAATGGCGTCAATCTCATCGATGAAGATGATTGAAGGGGACTTGTCCTTCGCCTGCTTGAACAAATCGCGTACCCGGGAAGCCCCAACCCCTACAAACATTTCCACAAAGTCCGAACCGGACAGTGAAAAGAAAGGTACTTTGGCTTCTCCAGCCACCGCCTTGGCCAAAAGGGTTTTTCCTGTTCCGGGAGGTCCTACGAGCAGTGCCCCTTTAGGAATCTTTCCTCCGAGGGAGGTATACTTATCCGGATTCTTGAGGAACTCCACAATTTCCTCTACCTCTTCTTTAGCTCCTTCCAACCCGGCGACATCTTTAAATGAAGTACGGGTATCGGTTTTCTCATCAAAGAGCTTGGCTTTGGATTTGCCGATATTAAATATTTGGCCTCCTGCACCGCCTCCTGCACCTCCCGACATCCTGCGCATCAGGTAGATCCAGATGGCAATGATGATTACAAACGGAAGCATTCCTATGAGCAGATCGCTGAACAGGCTGGATTCCGTAGTATAATCCACTACCGTATCCAGGTTGTTTTCCTGTTTGATTTTTTTGATGTCGTTCTCGAAATTCTGCAGATCTCCGTAGTCCAGGACGTAATGCGGAACATTCCCAGTGGAAAGGGAGAAAGGCTGGTCTACAACGTCTTCGTGAACCGTTTTTCGCAAGGCCTCATCGGTGAGGAAAACTTTGGCTTGCCGGGTATTGGTAATGATCAAGATCTTATCGATATCGCCATTACGCAGAAATTCCTGGAGCTCTGAAGTAGTGGTCTTACTACTTGGAGACAGGCTGCTGTTGCCCAAAAACTGGAATCCAAGCAGGAATACCAGTATAAGCCCGTAGATCCACCAGGAGCTGAATCTAGATTTATTTTGAGGGGATTTATTGTCTTTTGCCATGGGTTAAGAATTATAGCTGCTCTCGACCAGGGTTACTTTGGCGTCTCCCCAAAGTCCCTCGATATCGTAGTACTCTCTGGCCTGTTTCTGGAAAACGTGAACTACGACGTTTACGTAGTCCATCAATACCCATTCGGCATTGTCAGAACCCTCTACATGCCAAGGTTTGTCCTGAGCAGCTTTACTAACGATTTTTTGTACGGAATTCACGATTGCGTTGACGTGGGTATTGGAGGTGCCGCTACATATTACGAAGTAGTCGCAAACCGTGTTGTCTATCGCCCGCAGGTCGAGTAAATTAATATCCAGCCCTTTTACCTCTTCAATTCCTTCTATAATCAAGGCTATCAGCTCATCTGCGCCAGCTTTCCGTTTCTGCATCCAATCGTTTTAGTTTGTACAAAGTTATTATTTTTTTGTTTTTTAAGACCTGCTCTTTAACATTGACTTATCATCTTTAAAGCGGCCAATGAACCTTATCAAACTCAGTGCCATCGATTCCACCAACGCAGAGCTTCGGCGAAGGTTGCAACAGGATACCCTCCCAGATTTAACGGTGGTCTGGGCACTGGAGCAAACCCAGGGAAAAGGCCAACGGGGTGCCACGTGGACTACGGACAAAGGTAAAAACATGACATTCAGCATATTAAAGAGGTTTAAAGCGCTGGAGGCTACCGATCATTTTCGGATCAATATGTCAGTGTCCAATGCACTTATTAAGGCCTTAAGCACCCTGAATATTCCCGCATTAAGTATCAAATGGCCAAACGACATCTTGTCAGGCAGGCATAAAATATGCGGCATACTCCCGGAAAATAGCCTGACAGGCAACCGTATCCTGTACAGTATTATCGGGATTGGTTTGAATGTAAACCAGGAGGAATTCCCGGGACTACCCCAGGCGGGATCCCTTTTAAGTACTACAGGCACCGTTTATGACCTGGACGATGTCTTCCTTAGGCTGTATGCAAGTCTCACGACAATCTTTGCGCAAGAGGAAAACACAAGTACCCGAGAATTACGACAAGCTTACTTGAAGAACTTATTTGGATACGGGCAAACCGGTTCTTTCCAGATAGGTGACGAAATCCTTACCGGCCAGATAACCGGTGTAGATCGCGAGGGGCGATTGCTGCTGAAAATGGAGGATGGCCGGGAGGAATCCTTCGGTATGAAGGAGATCAAATTTCGCTACTAGGGGGTTGAGACCCCCTCCGGTTTACTGCTGCGCCAGGTTGGTGCTCAGGGTACCGATAAAGTTTGTAATCGGTCCTTTTACCATCATCGCCATCATGGCGTTGAATTCTCCCTGAAAAACCAGATCAACCTCACTCTGCTCCGGACCGGTTTCCCGGATATTCGCCGTTAGGGTGAAGGGAAGTTTACCGCTGGCGGCACCGAGCTCTAATTGCTCATGCGGGGTTGCAGACTTCTTTTTCAATACAATTTCCGGCATGCCTTTCAGGGCAAAGCGGAAGGTATCTTCGTCCAAAATTTCAAATGTCTGGATACTTTCAGGCATCAGGTTTTCAAAATTCCGCAAATCGGACAGGTATTCAAAAGTGTCCTTTTGGCTCTTGGCCACCTGGGCTGTTGGGGCTTCTATATGCATATCAGGGCTTCCATGTTTGTGGGGATGTACGCCAATCCCGTAAGGTTCTTAGTTGTTCGCTTTTTATATACCCGCGCGATTCGGCCATGGCAATCAGATGGTCGTAATTACTGAGGGTGTGCACCTGTAGATTTGCATCTTTGAATGCCTGCACGCTTTTGTCGAATCCGTAGGTGAATATTCCCAGCATACCCCTGACATCCAAATCTGCAGCGCGCAGGGCGTCTATGGCACGCAGGCTGCTCATCCCTGTGCTGATCAGGTCTTCGATAACGACTGTACGTTGTCCCGCTTCTGCCCGGCCTTCAATTTGATTTTGCCTCCCGTGCTCTTTGGGCTTGGGCCTTACGTAAGCAAAAGGTACTCCCAGTATTTCAGCGGTAAGAAGGCCTACACCTATGGCTCCTGTGGCTACACCGACGATCAGATCCGGGGTGCCGTACAGGGCCTCGGTTTGATGTGCCAGTGCCTCGGCAACGAACTTTCGGTGCTCGGGGTAGGAGAGTAGTATCCTGTTATCGCAATAGATGGGAGATTGCCAACCGGAAGCCCAGGTAAATGGATTTTCGGGTTTTAATTTTATTGCATTTATTTGCAGCAATACCGACGCTGTGATTCGCGCGGTTTCATCGTCTAAAATCATGTGGTAAATGTATGAAGTTTTTGTCAATGAACGCCCGCTGATCCTGACCGATAAGATCGTCGAAGTCACGGACGGGGAATACTTCATGATGAACGAGGAATCTGTCCTCAAGGCGGTTCAGGGCCTCCGGAAAGGAAAACTGACAAAGGCCTATATCTATCACCCCAATCTGGAGGAAATCCTCAATAAATTTTCCGAGACTATCCCCAAAGTTATTGCTGCAGGTGGTGTGGTAACCAACCCCGAGGGCAAGGTGCTTTTTATCTATCGCAATGAAAAATGGGACCTTCCGAAGGGGGTTATCAAGAAAAAGGAAACCCTTGAAGAGTGCGCTATTCGGGAGGTAGAAGAAGAAACGGGGGTAAAAAAGCTGAAAATCGAGAACTTCCTGCGAACCACCTATCACGTTTTTAAACGCAACGGAGAATTCCGCTTAAAAGAAGTCCATTGGTATGCCATGACTACCAACTACGACGGTAAACTCAAAGGACAAAAGAAGGAGGGAATTGTAAAAGTTAAGTGGAAAGGTCCGCGCAAAATTCAAAAGGCCCTGGAACAATCCTATATCAATATCAAAATCCTCTTCGAACCCAAGCGGGACCTGCTCAATTCAGATCAGTAGCAGCGCTGTTTGGGTTATTTCTTTTCTACACGATAGACCGGATAACTCATGTGTGCAGCTTCGTAATGTCGACTGCGTTTGAATATCCAATCTAACTGTCGGTAGCCGCTCTCCGCCAGGGTTGGATCCTGAGCTTTGGCTGAATCGAGGGCGCTTCTCAGGTTTGGATCAGCGGCTACTAATGCTGCCGCAGTATCTTCGAATACGTAGGGGGAAAATCCCTCTTTCTGTTGCAATACGGTATCGAAAAAGTTCCAGTTGAAGAAGGAATCTGTGCCCATGGGTTCCAGCGTTTCCAATAGGTACCTCAATCCGGGCTGGTCTGTGGGAATCCAGAGGTCTCCTGACCGCAAAGCCACGGAATCCTTTCGGGACTCAGTGGTCGTATTGTAGTGGAGGTAATGTCCTTCATAGGGTCGGGAGGTAGATTGATACCCGCTGATGCGATAACGGGTAACCTCTAAAACAGTGTCCTGCTCCAGGAGCTGGTAACTAATTTTATTTTGATCGAGTCGATTGCGCACTTCCTGCCATTGTTTTGGGAGGATGTATGCTTCCGGGATCAGCACTGAGTCTGCACTTTTAAAGGAATTGTAATAAGGAACTTCCCGGACAAAGGGTCTGTTGCGATCGTAAGACAGGCGGGGGAGACCAGAAATTTCACTAATTACCGTATCTGCCTCATAACCCTGAAAATTGAGCAGGCTCACCTGCGTACTGTCAATAGCCCATTTGATCGGATAGTGGGTAATGGTTTTCAGGGAATCTGAAGTTTGGGAACGGACCGTCTTTAGTTGATTGCCATTTGTGCCAACGATCCCCGCGAGCTCTTCCAACAGGATATAAGTGCCCTCGACCCGATCCGGATATGGTTTAAGCATATGGGTTTCCACCATCAAACCCGGGGTATTCCATAGGGCAGTAAAGCCTGTGGAATAGCGTGGATAATCCATAAACTGCGAAAATCCGGCATCTGGCGGACGGTTGAATACATTGACATAGGGAGTAATCGGCCAGGACCGGGCTTGAAGGCTGTCTTCGAGTTGCTTTCGGATTATCGTTTCCTGAAAATCACCCAGGGAACCCCCTAGCTTATCGGCCTGGGTAAAGAGATGCGTAAGGGTGTAAACATAGTCTGCGCCATTACTGACGTGGGTATCGATAAAAAAGTCCGGGCTTACCAGATGAAAAATCTCTGTAAAGGAACGGGCATTTCGGGTATCCATTTTTACAAAATCCCTGTTCAAATCGTAATTCCGCGCATTCCCGCGAAATCCATGGCTTTCCGGCCCATTCTGATTGGCCCGGGTCCCGCTGTTTCGATTCAGGGCGCCCCCAACATTGTACACGGCGATAGCCGTAACCACCAGATTATCGGGGATACTGACCTCCCCGATGGCGAGATCTCGGAAGAAAGCCATGCTGGCATCGATTCCATCGCTTTCGCCGGGATGGATGCCGTTGAGGATAAGCAGGATTGTCTTGTCTTGAGCGAGCCGCTGGAAATTGAAGTCGGCCTCAGGATTATAGGTGACCAGGTGTAAGGGTTCTCCACTGTCGGTTTCCCCGAGGGTTTGCAAGTGGATGCTTGGGAATTCCCGGGCAAGGCTCATGTAAAATTCGAGCACTTCGGAATAGGTCGCCGTTTGGTTTCCATTGCCCAATTCAAAAGGAGTAGGGAAATCTTTGGCTTCGTTTTGCCCTTTTTCCTCACAGGCTGAGAGGAGTAACAAACAGCAGGCCAGGGTGCTGATCAAACGCTTCATCCTTCGCTAAAATTTGAGCAAAGGTATGAAAAGGCACTTTGAAATAATTACTGTGTACCGGCGATCATCCGGACCAGGGATTCCCTGGTCATGGGCTTATTCTGGTAGCTGAGCTGGTGGTATATTTTCTTTTGGATCCGATCAAAGCGCTGCATATCAGCGGGATCTATAGAGGAGGTCAGGATATCAATTTTAAGTCGCTTGGCCGGGCGCAAAGGCAGTAACTCCTCCAGGAATTGCCAACCATCCATGATCGGCATATTCAGGTCAAGAAGCAGCAGGTCGGGAAGGGATTGCTTACCCGAAAGGGCTTCGTGAAAGGCATCGATAGCTTCCTGTCCATTTGGGAAAGTCTCAATATTCATCTCGGGAAATTCCGATAAAAGCATCTTTTTAATACCGTATACCAGGATAGGGTCATCGTCGATGATCCAAAGTAAGTCCTTATTATGCACTGAAATAAATTTTAAAAGTAGTCCCCTCACCAACTTCACTGCATGCCATGATCTGCGCGTTCATCGCCTCCACCTGATTTTTTGTGATGTACAATCCAATGCCGCGGGCATCGGGATGTTGGTGGAAGGTTTTATACATGCCAAACAGTTTCTCCCCGTACCGTTCCAAATTAATGCCCTGTCCATTGTCCGCTACGGAGAGTACTGTTTTACCGTTTTCACGACTACCTATAACCCGAATTACGGGTTGGCGATCGGGGTGTTTATATTTAATGGCGTTGCTCAGCAAATTGGTCAGAATACTTTCGATGTAGGCCGGGACCCCCTGGACGGTCATCCCGGGATCTATGGCGTCAATGATTTGTGCCCCGCTGTCCTTAATTAAACCTTCGAGGCTGCTTCGCACCCTGCTCAAGGCCTGGGAGAGTTTTACGGTCTTTACCGAGTCCGCGGGCTGCCCGGAATTGATGGTCACTACCTCATTGAGGTTCTCCAGGGTTTCCATGAGATTTTCGGAGGCATCATTGAGCAAACTTTCAATTCTCGATAATTCCTGGGGATCGGTCTCATGATCCATAAGGTCGAGCAGCATGGAGAAATTGGAAGCGTGGGAACGCAGGTTGTGAGACACGATATGCGCGAAATTCAATAACTGCCGGTTTTGCTGCGAGGTTACATCGATAAGTTCCCGCAGTTCCTGTTCTTTTTGTTTCAGTTCGGTAATATCCAGGCTAATACCCAGCAAGCCGTAGATTTCGTCTTCAGCATCGCGGAGTGGGATTTTGGAAGTGAGAAAATGGGTATGTGTCCCATCCTTGCTCACCGCTATGGTTTCCTGATTCAGGAATTTTTTTCCATGGGTCAGGATGCGCAGGTCCTCTTCCCGCGACATTCGGGCCGAAGTATCGGACATGAATTCTTCGTCAGTTTTACCGAGAACTTCCTCGGCATTTTTCGCTCCTAAATATTCCATTTCGGAACGATTGACCAGGATTTTTCTGGATTCCAGATCCTTGATGTAAACATTCAGGGGCAGGCTGTCTACCACGGTGCGCAGGAGCCGCTCACTCTCTTTGGTTTTTTGCTCGGAGAGACTGTGTTGGGTAATGTCCTGAAAGGTGCCGAGTAGCCCGATGTATTGTCCATTTTTATATAAGGGTTTTCCGGCGGCCAATACCCACACTTCGTTCCCTTTGGCGGTAATTAATTGAAGCTTTTCAATCCAGGGCTTCCCGTTTTCTATGGCTTTGTGTACGGCCAGGGAGATGGTATTACGCGAATACCCCTCCTTGTAGAATTCCACGGCTTTGGCAATGTCGGGCTCGAAGTCTTCCGGAACTTCATGGATGAGCCTGGTCATCTCGCTCCAATGTAATTTGTCGTTGATTGCATCGTATTCCCAGCTACCGATACGGGCAATTTCCGACTTGGATTTAAGAAGCAATTGTGTTTTCTCGTGCTCTAGTTCGATATTGACCCGTTCTGTGATATCGGTAACCTGAATCAGGATACCGATGATGTTTTCATCGGCATCATACCAGGGATTATTGATATACTCAAACCAGAAGACTTCCCGATTCGAACCAATAAATCGATCGATACCTTTCTGACCCTGCACACCGTTGAGGCAGTTCCCCAGGACTTCGAGCCATTGCTTAGGTGCATTGGGGGCTAAATCAAGGATCGACTGCCCCACCACTTTGCGCTTTTTTAAGTCAAAGGCTTCGATCAGAGAATCCGATGCATAGACTACCTCCAGATTCTTATTCAGAAACAGGGTAGGATTCGGTAATTGCCGAATGGTGTAACTTATGATGTCCTGTTGGGCAGAGTGCAACATACAATAAGACATTTCCTACAAAAATAGAAGTATATACGTCTTACACCCGCTTAATGTTGTGAAAATCGATTCAACCGTTGTCAGTATACTTTTGCTCGTTGTTTTCCGAGTCTATAAGACTGCGCTTGTAAGTGAAAAGTGTAGGAAATAGCCCAAAAATAAAGGAATTTCGATAGGCCGAGTTATATACGGACTGTATCGGGAACCAGCCCGGTATAGTCGCCACCGTTGCGAATTACATCCCGGACAATGGAAGAGCTTATGTAGGATTTTCCTGAAGAAGTGAGTAAAAATACCGTTTCGATTTCCGACAACTTGCGATTGGTATGGGCAATGGCCTTTTCAAATTCGAAATCTGCGGGATTTCGCAATCCTCGTAATATGAAATTCGCGTCCACTTCCCGGCAAAAGTCAACTGTTAGGCCACTGTATCGCATGACCCGTATTTTGGGTTCATGTGCAAAAGCCTCTTCAATAAAACGCACCCGATCTTCCAGGGAAAACATATACGCCTTCTCGGCATTTTCCCCAATCCCGATAATCAATTCATCGAAGAGGGAAATACCCCGCTGGATGATATCGTAGTGTCCCAGGGTAATGGGATCAAAGGAACCCGGAAATATTGCGCGTTTCATCTGTTAAATGTACTTATTTTTTCCCGAGGGCATCTTCTATGGCACTGGAGAAGAGTTCTGCCAAACCGATCCCTTCGGCTGCGGCCTGCTGGGGGAGGATGCTGGCTTCGGTAAGTCCCGGGGTGGTATTTACCTCTAACAAATGGGGGGTCCCATCCACCAGGATAAATTCACTCCGGCTGTAGCCATCGAGTTCCAGCAAATCGTAGATCCGGGCCGCCAACTCGCGAATCTTTCCTTCCGTTTCGCCGTCCAGATCTGCCGGGGTAATTTCCTGTGATTTCCCCTCGTATTTGGCCTGATAATCGAAAAATTCGTTCTCTGAAATGATTTCCGTTATCGGGAGCACCCGGGTCTTCCCCTCATAGCGGATGACACCTACCGATACTTCCCGGCCCACCAGAGCCGCCTCAATCAATACCTGATCGTCTTCGGCAAAAGCTACCTCCAGGGCTGCCTCCAGGGCGTCTTCCTCCTTGACCATACTGATACCAAAACTACTTCCAGCCCGGTTGGCTTTTACAAAACAGGGCAGGCCCACTTGTTCAAAGATTTCTTTGGGTTTAACCTGCTGTCCTTTGTTCAGGCGATACGATCGCGCGGTAGGAACGCCGTAAGACTTGACAACACTCAGCAAATCCCGCTTATTGAAAGTCAGGGCTGCGGGATAGGAGGAACAAGCGGTTTGCGGAATACCTATAAGTTCCAGGTAAGCCTGCAGCAAGCCGTCTTCACCAGGGGTGCCGTGAATGGCATTGAACACACAGTCAAACTGGAGTGTTTCCCCCTGAAGCACTACACTGAAATTATCCCGATTTACGGGGATTTCTTCCTTTGAATCGGTAAGCAGGAACCATCCGTCCTTCCTGATTTGAATGCGGTAGGGCTCGTAGCGCTCCCTGTCCAGGGTGCGATAGACTACCTCGCCGGACTTCAGGGAAATCCCGAATTCGCTGGAGAAACCGCCCATAACTACTGCAATTCGCTTTGTTTTACCCATGGATATTCAGGCGTTAATTCGGTGTAAATGCCAGCGTCAAATTAACTAAAAAAGGCCCGGGTTTCCTATATTTGTCCGACCAAGATCTTACAGATGCGCCGTTTTTTCAACTTTCTACGATCCCGGGTTTTCCTTATTAATTTGGGCCTGGCCTTGCTGGCAATAGTATTGATTACGCTGGCCACCCTGCAGTGGCTATCCTCTAGCACGGATCACGGAGAGTACGTTAAGGTTCCCGATTTGGCGGGTCTTTCGGTACCCGATATGCGTAAAGCCATAGAAGAAGCCGGATTGCGATACGAGGTTGTGGATTCGGCCAATTACGATCCGGAATATCCCCGTTTTTCCATTATAGATCAGGACCCTCCTGCCGGGAATGAGGTAAAGGATAATCGCAAGATTTATGTTACTGTAAATCCTTCCGGCTATAAAAAGGTTACCGTGCCCGATGTTATTCAGGATTCCAGGAGGAATGCTACGGCCCAGCTCAGAGCGGTAGGCCTGGACATCGAAAGGGTATCCTATATCGATGAACTCGGTAAGGATATGGTCTATCGGCTAAAGTTTCAGGGTAAGTATATTTCACCCGGCGACAAGTTGCCCAAAACGTCTAAACTGGAATTGGTTTGCGGGAATGGAACAATCCCCGCCGAGGCATTGATCAAAGCTGAATCCGAGGACTGATGTCTGAGTCGCAGGAGTCGCAGGAGTCGCACGAAGCCGAGAGTGATGAACTCTTTGAACACTACAATTTCAAAGCCGCTCCCGGACAGGAACCCCTTCGCGTAGATAAATATTTAATGAATCAAATCCGGAATGCTACCCGGAATAAGATTCAACAGGCTGCCCGGGCGGGAAATATCCGGGTTGGCGATGAGGTGGTTAAACAAAATTACAAGGTTAAACCCGGAGATGTAGTCCGGGTCCTGTTCGAACATCCCCCGCATGAATACTTACTTACACCGGAGGACATTCCCCTGGATATTGTATACGAGGATAATGCACTGCTGGTAGTAAATAAACCGGCAGGAATGGTTGTCCACCCGGGACATGGCAATTATTCGGGAACCTTGGTCAATGCCCTTTTGCATCACATCAGTAAACTTCCCTTGAATTCAGATCAACGGCCTGGCCTGGTGCATCGAATAGATAAGGATACCTCCGGATTACTCGTAATTGCCAAGACCGAAAAGGCAATGACCCACCTGGCCCGACAATTTTTCGACAAGACTTCGGAACGGGAATACCTCGCTTTGGTTTGGGGAGACGTGAAAGAAGACGCGGGTACCATTGAAGGGCATATAGGTCGCAATCCTAAAAACCGGTTGCAAATGCAGGTCTTTCCCGATGGCGATCAGGGCAAGGAAGCCATTACCCATTATGAAGTCAGGGAACGTTTTGGATATGTGACCCTGGTGGCCTGCCGATTGGAAACCGGGAGAACGCACCAGATCCGGGTTCACCTGAAATATTTGGGGCATCCGCTATTCAATGATGAACGCTACGGGGGGGATCGAATTCTCAAAGGCACGACCTACTCCAAGTACAAGCAATTTGTAGAGAACGCTTTCCAATTACTTCCGCGACAAGCCTTACACGCCCGAACCCTGGGCTTTGTGCATCCCGAAAGCGGTGAGAAGCTCAGTTTTGAGGCTCCGGTACCGGCCGACATGGAAGCCTGTCTGGAAAAGTGGCGCAATTATGCCCGACATCGCCTCGATAACTGATATTGATCCGGTTATAGGGAACACCACTGAAAGGTGCTGGATTTTAAGTCCGATGCTTCGTATTTTTGATGGGTAAAAAAGCGAACCGAATAAACCCTTTAGAATTGCTATGAAGATTGTCATTTCCCCAGCTAAGTCCCTGGAAATGGATCGGGAATTTCCCGCTGCCGAGGTTACACAGCCCAGATTCTTAAAACAGGCAGAACGCCTCAATAAGCTGCTGGCTAAGAAAAGCCCCAGGTCCCTTTCCAAACTAATGAGTATTTCCGCCGATCTTGCAGAACTCAACTGGCAACGCAATCAGGATTTTGACCTTCCTTTTACAGAAGAAAATGCGCGCCCGGCTATTTATACTTTCGACGGGGATGTCTATCAGGGGTTGGACGCTTTTAGCCTGAAACCCGAATCGCTGGAACGTATGCAGGACAAACTGCGCATCCTCTCCGGGCTCTATGGCATGCTGCGTCCCTTTGATCTGATGCAGGCGTATCGGTTGGAAATGGGAACTAGCTTAAAAATCGGGCGCAAAAAGAATTTGTACGAATTCTGGAAACAGGACTTGACCAAAGCGCTGAACGAAGAGATGGAAGATGGGGAATTACTGGTAAACCTGGCAAGCCAGGAGTATTTCAGTGCCCTGGATGCCAAAAAATTGAAGGCGCAAATTATCACTCCCGTTTTTAAAGATTGGAATAACGATAAGTTGCGGGTAATTAGCTTCTTTGCTAAAAAGGCCCGGGGTGCAATGGTTCGTTTTATTCTGGAGTCCGGGGCTGAGAACCCGCAGGATTTACTAAAATTCGATTACGAGGGCTACCAATTCAGCAAGGAGCACACCATTAAGGAGAATGCTCCGGTATTCATTCGCTAACCAAAAGTTTTATCAATAAGCACTACCGGTGCGCCCGGTTCTAGGATTTACCCTTGATCGAGATTTTTTCTTCTACCGGGGTTCGCTTGCGGATTTTTCGTGGACGCCTTACTCCGTACGACTTGTTTGCAATTTTTCCGCGTTTGGATTTTTTGTCACCTTTCCCCATAATCTTAAGTTTGATTCAAGATACTAATTATCAGCCGGTCTTGGGGAACTTAAACGGGTATTCCAGCAAATATGAACCCAATCTTTCGACATAAACATCCTTACCAACCCTTTCTGTTCGAAGGGGTTAGAAAGCTCATTGTCGGCACCTTGCCACCCCCGCGCTTTACGACCGGAGATCTGCTTCCCGGGGATGTGAATTTCTGTTACGGCAGTCGCGATGGCCTTTTGTGGCCTATTCTGGACCGCATGTTTGATCTGGATCTCAAATTTGAAACCACGGCAGCTGCCATAGCCCAACGCCAATCCTTTCTGAATGAAAGAGGTATTGGCGTCTGCGATATCGTCGAGGAAGCCGAACGCAAAAAAATAGATGCTTCAGATCTGGGGATGGAAAATATCCAGTTACGCCCGCTTCTTGACATACTTCGCGACTACCCCAGAGTGGAATTATTGATTTTCACAGGAGGAGCCAGCAAAAACGGACCGGAATACTTGTTTCGACGGTTACTGCGAACTAAAGGACTTGCTATAAATTGTCTTTCGGATCTGGTGCCTCGAATCCATGAATTTGAACTTTCCCCTGCGTCCTCCAAGAATTTAAAAACCGAGACAAGGAAAATCAGAACGGTTTCCCTGACGGCCCCATCGGGCTCCGCCAACCGGGCGATTGGCAGTATGCCTGAATACAAGGCGCGAAAGGCCCTGGACAAGAACTACAACACCCTGGATTTCCGCCTGGAACAATATCGCCCCTTTTTCTAGGGGGAAACCGTCATATTTCCCTGAAGAATTGTTGTTTTTAAATCGATCCGGCCTTATTTTGTTAAGGGTGTGGGAATCCTTTGAGAATAGGAGCTCCCATCAGAACTTTACGGGGGTTTCCACTGGCCCGGACCGGGCAAGGATTTACAGGGGTTATCCTAATTAACGAGAATGCTACATGAGTCAAACCGAAAGATTAAAGGAGTTTAAGCGATCCGTTCGCAATAAATTCAATGTCTATAACAGCTTATTCCTGAACCTGCCCTATGCCGAAGGCGAAAATGTGGGGATCCTGATTCCCTTACTCTATCAACAGTGTGTGCGGGGGCTGGATTCCGGTAAGAATCCACAGGAAATCCTCGATGAATTTTTCACGAATTTCACCACCGTTAATAGCCATCGGGACCGGATTGACCTCATGTTTCGGATTGTTCAGTATGTAGAACGACAGGTTGTCCTATATGATGCCGTAGAAGATGCGGCATTTCCAAAGCTTCACGAACACACCGAATCGCTTTCCATCCGGGACTATTTCCAACTGGCCAAGAAAAATAGGCGATGGGATAAGGTGAGCAAGAAGTTGGATACCTTCAGTGCGCGTATTGTGCTTACGGCCCACCCCACCCAATTTTATACCCCGGCAGTCCTGGATATCATCGCAGACCTGCGCAATCTAATTCTGGAGGATAAGATCGACGAGATCGATGTGACCATTCAGCAGTTGGGACTTACCTCCCTGATTAACCGTAAAAAGCCGACCCCGCTGGATGAAGCCAAAAACATTATCTACACCTTAAGGCACGTTTATTATCAGGCGGTTGGAGACCTCTATGCTTATATCAAAGGCAGTGTGGGGAATCCGAATTACAACAATCCGGACATCATTAAAATCGGGTTTTGGCCTGGGGGAGACCGGGATGGTAACCCATATGTCACCGCAGGGATTACCCGGGATGTAGCCGACGAATTGCGCACAACCCTTATGAAGTGCTACTACAATGACCTCAAGGCGTTGGGCAAAAAAATATCTTTCCCCGGCGTGCAGGAAAAAATCTGGGAATTGCGCGGGCTGCTATATACGGCCATGTTCGACAAGAGCCAGATACTGAGCTACGAATCCATTATGGCTGCCCTTATGGAGATTCGGGAAATTCTGGTTGAAGATTATTTCAGCCTGTACCTCAAGGATTTTGATCAATTTATCGATAAGGTCCGGGTATTCCGCACCCACTTTGCGGCCCTGGATATTCGCCAGGACCACCGCAAACACAAGGCCATTGTGGAAACCATATTGATCAACGCTGGCGTGATTAAGCAATCCCTGGAGGAATTATCCGAAGCAGAACTCGTGCGCTGGTTGCTCGAAGAAACCCCGGAAGTTACCCCGGATTTATTTGAGGATACCGTATTGCGGGAGACGGTCGCCAATATTTACCAGTTGGAGGATATCCAGAAGAGTAATGGGGAAGAGGGCTGTAATCGCTATATCATCAGTAATTCGGAGGATATTTTTGCCGTACTCTTTGTATTTGGGTTATTCCGATGGTGTGGCTGGGACAAAAAAGAGATCACCTTTGATATTGTGCCGCTCTTTGAAACCATGAAGGGGATGGAGGCCGCCGAAGGCGTAATGCAAACCCTTTTTGACTTACCGCAATACCGGGAGCACCTGACCCAACGCGGGGAGGAGCATACCATTATGCTGGGATTTTCGGATGGAACCAAGGATGGTGGGTACCTCAAGGCAAACTGGTCCATTTTGAAAACAAAAGAAACCCTGTCCAAGGTTTGTAAGCGCAATAAGATCAAAGCCATTTTCTTCGACGGTCGCGGCGGCCCACCGGCGCGTGGTGGAGGTAAGACCCACCGGTTCTATGCCGCTCAGACTAGGGATATTGCCAATCACGAGATTCAGTTAACTATTCAGGGGCAGACCATTACCAGTACTTACGGATCCCGGGAACTCTTTATGCACAATAGCGAACAATTGCTTACAGCGGGACTTTCCAACACCATCTTTGGCAAGGAGAACACCATTACCACGGAGCAACGCGCACTGATCGAAGAGCTGTCGGAACTGAGTTTTGCGAAATATGACGCCCTGAAGCAGCACCCGAAATTCCTGCCCTACCTGGAGCATCGCAGTACCTTGCAGTACTACTCCAATGCCAATATTGGCAGCCGTCCGGGCAAGCGGGGCAATAAGGCAAAGCTGGAGTTTTCGGACCTGCGGGCGATTTCTTTTGTAGGATCATGGAGTCAGCTCAAGCAAAATGTCCCGGGTTATTTCGGGATAGGGACAGCGCTGCAAACGCTTAAAGATGCCGGTCGCCTGAGGGAATTGAAGAAATTATATAAGGAAGTACCCTTCTTCCAGGCCTTGATGCTCAATAGTATGATGTCCCTGAAGAAGTGCTACTTTGAATTGACCCGCTATATGGAGGAGGATGAAGAGTTTGGAGATTTCTGGAAGATTCTGCACCGGGAATACGAGCTCTCCAAGAAAATGCTCCTGCAAATTTCCGGGGCCAAAGTGTTGATGGAGAACGAAACCGTGAGCCGGGAATCGATCCGCATCCGGGAGAGTATTGTGCTGCCTTTACTGGTCATTCAGCAATATGCCCTACAACGGGTGGCCGCTAAAGACGAGGAGTCACAGCTTTACCGCAAGATCGTTACCCGTTCGCTCTACGGGAACATCAACGCAAGCCGAAATTCTGCTTAAACGACAGGTTTGCATCGTAATCCCCAGGCAGCTTATTAGTCCAGGGGGGTGGTGAGCATGGCGTAAAAAGCCTGCAAGCCGTAGGCAATCTGCCCGATTTTCAGGTTCTCGTTCGGACTGTGCTGGTTGTTGTCAGGGTTAACCATGGGCACCAGAAAAGCCGGAATATCCAGGGCGTTGACAAAGGGTGCAATTGGAACGGTTCCTCCGGCAATGCGAATCTGTACTGGATCCTGGCCAAAGGTAGTTTTCAGGACGGTTACGAGATGCTCTCCGAAAGGGTCGTCGAGCGGCGTTCGGAAGGCATTGGTTACCCCGCGCTCATCCCATAATAACCAACGATCGTGTTCGGCGCGCATCGCTGCGGTGGGAACTTCCGTAGTAATGCGATAGCCCTGGGATTCGATGTACTGCTTCACCAGGCCCTTAAGCCGGTCCCCGTCTGATTCCGGAACCAGGCGGATATCAATTTCTGCGGTAGCGGTTGCCGGTACAATGGTTCTCGCTTCCGGTCCGGTCCAACCAGACGAAATTCCCCGCAGGTTCAGGGATGGATATTGCAAAGCTTCCTGATAGAAACCACCAACGGCCTCGGCCTGTTTTATCTGGAGATCCCCATTTATCCGTTCGGTTTCATCGGGGACGGAACGTAAAATTTCCTGGGTGGCATCGTCCAGGGTAATGCCGTCGTAGTACCCGGGGATCAGTACCCGGCCCTGTTCGTCCTTCATCCCAGCCAGTAACTGGGTCAGGCGGAATCCCGGATTCGGGGCGTAATTCCCGTAGTGACCACTGTGTTGCGGCCGGATAGGACCAAAAGTGGTGAGGCTAATCGTGGTAATCCCGCGGCAACCGTATACGATGGTGGGCAAACCGGAATAGTGTACTGGTCCATCGGCAATGACCAGGTAATCTGCTTCCAGGAGTTCTTTATAGGTCTCAACAGCTGCGGGCAGCGGCTTGCTTCCCTTTTCCTCCTGCCCATCCAGGATTACTTTGATATTAAAAGGAATGGATGCTCCTTGTTTTTTTATCAGGTCTATGGTGTTCAGGAGCATGACAATGGGTCCCTTATCATCGGATAAGGATCGGCCGAAAAGCCGCCAGTCGTAAGGGATATCGTCGTTGAGTTCAGACATATCTCGTACCTGGAAACTCCCGTCTTCTGCCTCAGATTTCAGAACAACCCGGTAGGGGTCGGCCTGATCCCATTTGCTTGGGTCAACAGATTGCCCGTCGAAGTGCATGTAAAGCAGCAAAGTGGGCTTGTTTTCTTCATTGGGAAGGGTGGCAAAAAACAGGGATTCTTCCTCAGTAGGGAGAATTGCCGTGTTAAAGCCCCGTGCCCCGAACTTATCCGTTAGCCAGTTGAGGTTCCGGTTAATGTCGGCGTGGATCAGCGCATCATTGGGGATGGCAATGAAATTCACCAGCTCATCAATGGTATGTCGCACCTGGGCCTTGAGGGTAGCCGATTCAATGGCCTGGGAAGGCTGCGGACTTTGCTCAAGGGTATTTACGGTTTCCTGCGCCAAGCCGGTGCTGCTGAACAGCAAGGTCAGTATCACGCAGCAAGCGGATAAAGGATTCAGGCGGGAGGAAGCGGACAGATAGTTGGCTAAAGGATTTTTCATAAACCGGAAATTTGGAGGCTTAAATTAAAGTATTCCTTTGATATATGCTTCAATACCCCCGGTACCTTTTTCGGTAAGCATCCGAATAAAACCAGAACCGATTATGGCTCCTTTGGCATAGGTGGTTGCCCGCTGGAAACTGGCCGCATCGCTTATCCCGAATCCAACCAATTGGGGATGCTTCAAATCCAGGTCGGCAATCCGTTTGAAATAGGCGTCCCGGCCCTTGCCAAATTCGGACTGCACCCCGGTGGTACTGGCCGAACTAACCATATAAATAAAGCTTGTTGAAGCTGAGTCGATTTGTCGTATTCGCTCATCGGAAGTCTGGGGAGTAATCAAGAAGATTACCGATAAACCATGGGCTTCCATAATTTCCTTGTAGTCCCGCTCATAGACATCCAGGGGCAGGTCCGGGAGGATTAGCCCATCGATACCCGATTCAGCGCATGCCGCGCAAAAGGCTTCCACGCCAAATTGCAGGATAGGGTTGAAATACCCCATGATAACCAGTGGCAGGCTTACCTGCTGGCGGATATCCCTGATTTGATCAAAAAGCTTACGGGTTGTCATCCCATTTCTTAAGGCATGGGTAGAACTTTCCTGGATCACGGGTCCATCGGCGAGGGGATCGCTGAAGGGTAATCCGATCTCTACCATATCGGCTCCCGCTTCCTCCAGTTTCTTAATGATCGGAACGGTGTCCTCCACCGCGGGATAACCCGCTGTAAAGTAGATGGAGAGCAATTTCCCCGGCTTTGAAAGTGTCTTTTCCAGACGGTCGGTCATGGTCATGTGCTGTGCTTTCATACTGCAATTAATCGTTTGCCTATTCGCTGAGTTTAAAATAATCCATGTAGGTCTGCAGATCTTTATCTCCCCGTCCACTGAGGTTGATCACAGCCAGGGAATCCTTCGCAATGTGACCCTTCTTCAGAACAGCAAATCCATGGGCGGTCTCTATGGCCGGGATAATCCCTTCCAGACGTGCGAGTTCCTGCCCGGCCTCCATGGCCTCGGCGTCCGTAACCGGGACAAATTTAGCGCGTCCAGACTTAAAGAGGTGGGCGTGTAAGGGTCCTACTCCGGGGTAATCCAATCCGGCAGAAATGGAATAGGGCTCTGTAATTTGCCCATCATCGGTTTGCATCAGTAGCGTTTTGCTGGCGTGGATTATGCCCATTTTTCCAAGTGCAGAGGTTGCTGCACTCTCGCCGGTGTCCACCCCAAGGCCTGCAGCCTCGGCAGCAATAATTTCCACATGCTCACGATCCAGGTAATGGTAATAGGTTCCAGCCGCGTTGCTTCCACCTCCAACACAAGCGACGAGTACATCCGGGTCTTCCGTGCCTTCGGCAGCGAGAAGTTGTTCTTTAATTTCCTCAGAGATAATCGCCTGGAGGCGGGCTACCAAATCGGGATACGGGTGAGGTCCTACGACCGATCCGATAATATAATGAGTATCCTCAGGATTGTTGATCCAATCCCGAATGGCCTCGTTGGTCGCATCCTTCAGGGTACGGCTCCCGGAACGCGCAGGGCGCACTTCGGCCCCGAGCATTTTCATCCGGGCTACGTTAGGTGCCTGTCGGGCAATGTCCACTTCCCCCATATATACAATACAGGGCATCCCCATCAGGGCGCAGACAGTTGCCGTAGCCACCCCATGCTGACCCGCCCCGGTTTCTGCGATTATCCGGCTTTTACCGAGGTGTCTGGCCAGGAGGATCTGGCCTACGGTATTGTTGACTTTATGGGCTCCGGTATGGCATAAATCTTCCCGTTTCAGGTAGATTCGCGCCCCATAGTGCTCCGATAATCGGGAAGCAAAATACAGCGGGGTAGGGCGGCCTACATAGTCCCGAAGTAATTGTTGATATTCCTGCTGGAAGCTTTCAGAAGACAGGATTTGGCGATATTCCTGACGTAGTTCTTCAATATTGGGATAGAGCATTTCGGGGATAAAGGCGCCCCCAAATTCTCCGTAAAAGCCGTTGGCATCTACCTGATACTTACTCATGCTAAGGGTTTATTTGATTTTCTTATTTCATGCATAAAGGCGCGCAAGGCACCTGTGTTTTTTTCTCCGGGCCGCAGTTCAAAACCACTGTTCACATCTATGGCCATACAAAATGCGGCTGCTTCTGAATTCATAAAGCCTTTTAAATCGGTCAGACTATCCGGACTGATTCCCCCGCTCAGGAGGAAAGGTTTTTCGAAAGGATAGTCTTTCAGTAATTCCCACTTAAAGCGGGTGCCGTTTCCCCCGGGAAGTGGTCCGCGGCTATCAAAAAGGAAAAAGTCGCATGGCCCCAGAAAAGGGGTAAGGCTATCAAAGTCAAAAGCGTTGCCCACGGCAAAAGCTTTAATGATTTTGACCTTATGGTTTCCCGATGGATTGCTCGCCTGGCGTTGTTCCAGCTCGTCTTTCAGACGCTGGCAGTATTCGGGGCTCTCATCTCCATGTAATTGGATCATATCCAGGGCATAAAGATCCACTATCCTCAAAATATAATCGGGTGCGGCGTCCACAAAAACACCGACCAGTTCAGGGACCTGATCAGCAACCGGACTCCCGGGATGCTCCAACAAATTTTCCGGGGAACCCACAAAACGGGACGAACCGTCCCAAAAGATAAAGCCAAGATATTCCGGGTGTAAAGCGGCCACAGCATCCGGATTGTGTTTCATCCCGCATACCTTGATCTTAAGGGTTTCAGTTCGGGTGGTCTTATGTGTTTTTTCCGAATTCAAGTAGAACAGTTTTTTAGAAATGCTTCCAGGGCCAAACCCGGTTCAGGCTCTTTCATAAAAGTTTCCCCAATCAGAAATCCATCGTACCCGAGTTCTTTTAACTCGCGCAGGTCAGCGGGCTGGGCCAGGCCGCTTTCGGAGACGCGCACCAGGGTATCCGGGATTCTTGCGGCCAGCTCCCTGCTCGTGTCCAGGCTAACCTCAAAGGTCTTCAGATTCCGGTTATTGACGCCTACCAGATCGGCGGCCCCGGAAGGGCATGCCTCCCATTCTTCCGCCGAGTGTACCTCTAATAATACTTCCATTCCCAACTCACGGGCTTCAGTGGCCAGATACCCAAGCGTCTTACTGTCCAGCATGGCTGCGATCAGCAGGATGGCATCGGCACCATAGGCTTTGGCTTCCAGGAGCTGGTAGGGATCCAGGATAAATTCCTTACGCAGTAAAGGGAGTTCCGTACAGGCGCGCGCCTGAAGCAGGTCGTCCAGGGAGCCACCGAAGAAGGTGCCGTCGGTAAGTACCGAGATTCCTCCCGCACCTGCCTGCGTATATCCCCGCACCACATCGGGCAGGGCTACATTCAGGTTGATGGCGGCTCGGGAAGGAGACCGCCTTTTGTGTTCTGCGATAATCCCAAAAGGTCGCTTCCTGAGGGAATCTGCCATGGAAGTGGTTTCCCGGGAAAACAATGGAAACTCACGCAGTTGAGCTGCCGGAAGCACCTCTTTTTTTAAGGCAACTTCCACCTTTTTATGGGCGGCAATGCGATCGAGTATATTGGTAGCAGATGTAGCACTCATAATTCCGGGTTTACCTACTTAATTCCTGCAGGGTTCGCAACCGGTCCAGGCCAGCCCCGCTTTTCAGGGATTCAACAGCCATTTCATAACCCGCTTTCGGGCTTACATTCCTTGCGGTAGCAATCGCTACCCCGGCATTGGCGCAAACAACCGCCTCCTGCGCAGCAGTTCCCCGGCCTTGCAGCACCTTGAGGAAAATTCCCGCTGCCTCTTCGATACTTTCTCCGCCTCCGATTGCCTCCGGACTAAGCGCTTCCAGGCCAAAATCTTCAGGCGATAGCGTAGCTTCCTCTTGATTGCTGATCCGCTTAGCCTTGCCCGTGAGGGAAATTTCGTCATAGCCGTCCAGGGCGTGGAGGATGCTGTAGGTCTTATCCGTGTTCTGATAGAGGTAGCCGTAAATCCGGGCCAGCTCCAGATTAAAGACCCCGACCATTTGATATTTAGGAAAGGCGGGATTAACCATTGGCCCCAGCATATTAAAGAAGGTTTTTACCCCCAGTTCCCGGCGTATCGGGGCCACGTTTTTCATGGCCGGGTGAAAGAGGGGAGCGTGCAGGATGCTTATTCCGGCTTTATCGATACAGCGATTGAGAAAGTCCGCATCATCGCTGAATTTTACCCCGAGGAATTCCAGCACATTGCTACTACCGCAATGCGAGCTCACTCCGTAATTCCCGTGCTTGGCAACTGGTATCCCTGCGCCTGCGGTAACAAAGGAAGCCAGGGTGGAAATATTGAAGGTGTTTTTTCCATCCCCGCCCGTTCCGCACAGGTCAATGACTTCCCCACCATTTAGGTCTACTGCTTTGCACAATTCTAGCAAGGCATCCCGAAAGCCTTCCAGTTCTTCAGTGGTAATGCTCCGCATCATGTAAACGGTCAGGAAAGCCGCAATCTGACTTTGATTATAGGCACCGCCTGCAATACCGATAAGGACTTCCCGGGCTTGTTCCCGGCTGAGTACCCGGTGTTCAATTAAGGCGTTTAGTGTTTCTTTCAAGGCTTGTGATTTAACCAGTTAGACAGCATTTTTTTCCCCTCTGGGGTCAATACGGATTCCGGGTGGAATTGCACGGCGCGAATATCGTAATCCCGATGACGCAGTGCCATCAATTGTCCGGCCTCATCAACGGCCAGGGCTTCCAGTTCGTCTGGTAAATCTGAGTCGACCACCCAACTGTGGTACCTGCCCACAGTAATCTGCTTATCGAGTCCCTCGAAAATATAGTCGTCCTCTGTCAGGGTAATCGGGGTGGCTACGCCGTGGTAGACCTTGTGCAGGTTTATGAGTTTTCCTCCGTAAACTTCCCCAATCGCCTGTTGCCCCAAACAAACCCCGAAGATTCTCTTTTCGGGTCCGTAGCGCTCAATGATGGCTTTCAGGAGTCCGGCTTCATCGGGGATTCCCGGGCCAGGGGAAAGCAGGATATGGGAATACTTCCCGACTTCTTCCAGGCTAATTTTATCGTTGCGATAAACGACTACTTCACGGTCAAGGTCCTCCAGGTAATGGACCAGGTTAAAAGTGAAACTGTCGTAATTGTCTATTACCAGTACCGGTTCCATATCAAAGCGTTTCTGCGATTTCGAGGGCCTGGTTGAGCGCTCCCAGTTTGTTGTACGTCTCCTGCAATTCGGCCTTCGGATCCGAGGCCGCAACTAGGCCGGCGCCGGCCTGATAGTAGAGCTGGTGATTCCGGCTCAGGAAGGTTCGAATCATGATGGCGTGGTTGAAATCCCCGTCGAAGGCCATAAAACCAATGGCCCCGCCATAAAAAGTCCGACTGGTGGTTTCGTAGTCTTCGATAAGCTGCATGGCCCGATGCTTTGGTGCTCCGCTTAAGGTTCCTGCAGGGAAGGTATCCGCTACCACATTCATGGTAGGAATATCCCCTTTCTTTTGTCCGGTAACCTTGGATACCAGGTGGATAACATGCGAGAAGTATTGCACCTCCCGGTAGGTTTCCACCTGAACCGTATTTCCATTGCGGCTCAGGTCATTGCGCGCAAGGTCTACGAGCATGACATGTTCGCTGTTTTCCTTTTCATCGGCAGCCAGTTTAAGGGCAAGCTGGGCATCCTCTTCATCGTTGCCGGTCCGGCGAAAGGTTCCTGCGATGGGATGGATTTCGGCCTTACCGTTCTTAACAACCAATTGCGCTTCAGGCGAACTTCCAAAAATTTTAAAATCCCCGTAGTCAAAATAGAATAGGTAAGGGGAGGGGTTAATCGAACGAAGGGCTCGATACACATTAAATTCATCCCCCTTAAATTCCTGATTGAATCGGCGCGAGAGTACCAGCTGGAAGACATCACCCCGGGCACAGTGCTTTTTGGCCCTGGCCACATGCTCCAGGTAGTCTTCATCTTCCAGGTTACTCTGGGTTTCGCCCACTTTCCGGAACCGATAGGAAGCGAAAGTTTGCACCGAGAGCAACTGCTCCAGGCGCTCAATATTATTTTCCCCGCTGAAACTATGGGCAAAGAGATACGCTTCGTTCTTAAAATGATCGATTGCGATCACATTCTGGTATACGGCATAGTAGATTTCGGGAATCTCAGGGGAATTGGGTTTTTGGCCAATCTGAATGTCCTCAAAATAGCGGACAGCATCATAGGCCATATATCCGAATAACCCGTTGGTTATAAACTTGAAATCGTGGTCCTCAGACTCAAACTGGCCGGCAAATCGGTGGATCTCTGAAGGAACATTTACCTTGGCATCTATGGGTTTGCTGCTGGTGGTTCCATCCGGGTAAACGGTATGCAACTCCTGATTCTGAACCTTGATGCTGGCGATGGGATTACAGCAGATATACGAGAAGGAATTATCGTTGGCGTGGTAATCGCTACTTTCCAGCAGAATACTCCCGGGAAACTGATCCCGGATTTTCAGGTAGACACTTACCGGCGTGATGGTATCCGCCAGTATTTTTTTATAAAATGTCTTCAGTGGGTAAGCCATGGTTTTATTATTGATGGCAATTAAAAAAGGCCTGTCGTGACAGACAAGCCTTTTATTATATAAGATACAAACAGGAGGGTCTCAAGTCACGAATTTTCGCTCTTCAGGGACCACCACCAGTTATGTACCATATTGTTTCTCATTTCGATTCAAATATAGAAAGGAAAATTGAGTTTGCAAACTTAACTTGCAGGATCCCACTCCAGATCTACAACCAGGTCAAACTCATCGTAGATAGTTTTGTCTCCGAGATTGTCAAAGAAGCTTCCGGACCCGTAACGCACATCGTACGCTGCACGGTCTACCTTAAGGGTTGCAGTAGCTTTACTTCCATATACGCTCAGGTCAAAAGTCACAGGTTTTGTAATCCCTTTGATGGTCAGATCTCCGGTTACCTCGTATGAGTTTTTACCTGTGGACTTAATCCCAGTGAAAACCAGGGTAGACTCGTTGTACTTCTCTACTGAAAAGAAGTCGTCAGACTTCAGGTGGCCTACCAATTTGGCACGGCTGTCTCCTTCCAGGTCAGTGGCTGTTAAGGTGGTCATATTCACGGAAAATTCCCCACCTACCAGGGCACCATCCTCGAACATCAGGGCTCCGGAATTCAGGTCTACGGTTCCTGTGTGTGATCCGGTTACTTTGTAAGCTTTCCAGGTAACGGTGCTTTTTTCTGCGTTTACCGTTTTGGTTTCTTTTTCAATAGGCTCTGTGGCTTGGGCAGCTGTGCTGAACGCCAGGGCCAGGGCTAAAAATGCAACTTGTTTTTTCATGGTGTTTTTGAAGTAATTAATGTGAATGAATTGTTTTAGTAATCGTGTTATATAGGGAGTGACTTAAAGCCACGTGAATAATTCGTTTTCCGGGCGACGCACTTTCGCCTGGTGTTGGGTTTGGTCTTCTTCAGAGCGATATCCCACTGCAGCCATGGCTACAGCCGATACGTTCTTAGAATCCAGGCCGAGAATTTGGTTTAACGCCTGGACATCAAATCCTTCCATTGGGCATATATCGATGTGCATCTGGGCAGCGGCATTCATCAGGTTGCCAAAGGCGATATATGCCTGCCGTGCTGTCCAGTTTGCTTTTTGATCTGCAGGGAGTTCCAGCAATTTGCTTTTCATGAAATCGCCATACCCCTGCAGCGCTTCAGTATTCAGGTTTCGTTGCTCCGCGACATGCTCGAGGTAAGAGTCGATTAATTCGGGCCCGAAGTCGGTCTGATGCGTAAAAACGATCAAATGAGAACTGTCGGTAACTTGCGATTGGTCCCAGCTTATCGGACGAATTTTAGCGCGCAGTTCAGGGTCGGTAATCACAAAGAAGTGATAGGGTTGCAGGCCATAGGAAGATGGACTCAGCTGAAGCACATCGAGCAGGGTTTTTAAATCTGCATCCGATACCTTTTTCTCAGCGTCAAATTTCTTGGTGGCATAGCGCCAGTTAAGGTCTTCGATCAGGGAAGCGTTAATCGCTTTTTCTTTTGTAGTAATCATTTTATGGTAGTTCTTTTCTAGGGTTATTGGAATACTTTCAGTGTGAATGTCAACGTCAGAATTTATCGAGCAGCTCGTTTAGGGTTGCCAGCATTTCGTCATCAAAATCCCGGGTTAGTTCGGATTGTGTCTGATCGATTGCCTGGTCCATTTGGGTCAGTGCCTTTTCTCCTGCTGTGGTGATTGTAATTTCCACCTTGCGACGGTTCGAAGGGCAAACCTGACGATCTACAAACCCGCGACTGATTAGTTTATCGACCAGTCGGGTTGTATTGCTCATTTTATGTACCATGCGCTCGTTCAGCGTGCTCAGATTCGCCGGTTCCCCCTTTTGACCTCTTAAGATCCGCAATACATTGAATTGTTGCAGGGAAACACCAAAAGGTTTGAGGGATTGACTCAGCGCATCGTTGATTCGATTACCAACCAGTAGTAAATGAATAATCGTCCTCCGGTCAGGGGGGAGCATTACTCCGGATTTGATAACTTCCTCTACATTCATGTTTTTACAATAATTGTATATACAAATGTAAAGACAAAATCAAACCGTCCTAATATCTAGAAGATAAACTTTTGTTAAAACTCTTAAAGGGATATTCCCCAGGGAAAACGGTCAAGCCGCCAGGCGGATATGTGCGTTGGTTTCGGCTTTAATTGTATTTTTGAAGCAATAACATATATATATGGCAGATTTAACTCAGGATGATTGGTGGAAAAAGGCTCAGGAAGATCCTGAAGCTGTAATCCTCGATGTACGTACCGAGGCAGAAATCGAAGATGGTTATATCCCCGGCGCCCTTTTTATTGACTTTTATGGGGGGGCTGAGTTTGTGCAGGGAATCGATGCTTTGGACAAGTCTAAAACCTATTACGTCTATTGCAGATCCGGCAACAGAAGCGGACAGGCATGTGCGATTATGAACAGCCGCGGCATTTCCAATACCCACAATTTATTGGGAGGAATGATGGAATGGGAAGGGGAGGTCGTAGAAGATTAATCCGCCTGCCAGCGCAGTGAAACACATTTCCCGGGACAATGCAGTTTTTCTATTCGACCTTATATTATTTTCAAAAGCGGGGCTTTGAAGTTTGTCGCAGGATTGCGGAGCGATTGGGTATTCGTACCCGGGTGGTCCGCACCTCCTTCATTTACCTCACTTTTGTAACGCTGGGATTTGGTTTCGCCCTCTATCTCTTTCTGGCATTCTGGCTCCGGATTAAAGATTTGATTTATACCAAGCGTACCTCGGTTTTTGATCTCTAATTATGGTCAGACTCTTCCGTTCTAAAATATACCTGGCCCTTTTCCTGATGACCTCGGTCCTAATTCTTGGGGTTATGGGGTATCGCATACTGGCCGATTACAGCTGGTCGGAAGCCCTGTACATGACCATAATAACCGTGACCACTGTGGGATTTCAGGAAGTACGTCCCCTGGACACCCCAACACGCCTTTTTACTGTAATCCTCATTATCAGCAGCGTCTTCATTTTTGCGTTCGCGATTTCGGTGATTACGGAGTACATCCTCAGCAGGAATTCTCTGCAAACCTTAAAGAAGAAGAAAGTGAAACAACAAATTGACCAATTGGAGAATCACGTAATCGTCTGCGGATTCGGACGCAATGGCGCCCAGGCCGTGCAGCGGCTTCAGGCCTACAAACGTCCCTTTGTAATTGTTGAGCGGGATCGGGAAATCATTGAAAAGCACGAAGAGGAATTCCTCTTTGTAGAAGGAGATGCCAATGAGGATGAGATCCTTGAAGAAGCAGGTATCCTCAAAGCGCAGTACCTGATCGCTGCCCTCCCCGACGACGCGGCCAATCTTTTTGTTGTCCTTACGGCACGGCAGCTCAATCCCGGTCTCAATATAATAAGCAGGGCATCCCAGATTTCTTCGGTCAAGAAACTGGAGCTTGCCGGTGCGAATAAAGTAATCATGCCCGATAAGATCGGAGGGGATCACATGGCTTCTCTGGTGGTACTTCCTGACTTGATAACCTTTATGGACCAACTGTCCATGGAGGAAGGGGAGGACACCACCAACCTTGAGGAAGTGGAAATTGAAGATTTTCGAAATCAGGTCGATTGCAACACCCTGCGCGATCTGGATTTAAGGCGCAAAACCGGGTGTACCATAATTGGATACATTAAGCCGGATGGCACCTACATTATCAATCCGGAGGCGGATCTTCCCCTGCAGCCCAAAAGCAAGGTAATTGTATTGGGGAGGCCTGAGCAAATTCGCAAGCTGAACGAAATGTTCCACATCCAGAGTTGATCGGGTGGAATATTTTTAGGATATTGCCCGGATTGTAATTGAAACCATACTAACGCAAGCAAGCCAATATGAAACGCTTCTCACCGCTTTTTTTACTCTTTGCATTCTTAAGTTGGGGCCTTGGGGCGCAACAGCTGGAAATGAAAGAAACCATCAGTAACCCTTCCAGTAATATCAATGACGGGGTTTTAAGGGTAGATGTCGAGGGAGGAGTTCCTCCGTATTCCTATAAGTGGAGTAATCAGGGTACGCCCCTGAATTCCAACCAGGCAACTGGATTAACCGAGGGCATCGGATATAGCGTAACGGTTACGGATGCTGCGGGAAATAGCGAGACCCTGGAGATGACCATTCCAACAGAATCCATCACAGAGGTATTCAACGGAACCATGACTCCGGCGGTAAATGCCCTGGGATCTGTACTCTTTTGGGATCCTTTTGCGGCGGTTGGGATTTATGATCCGAAGGTCTATGCTGAGGTTAAGCGGGTACCCATCCCGGATTGGACTCCTGATGGTTCCGAGCGCTATGTCTTAAAGCAATGGCTCAAAGCAGAAGGTGCTAAAGTTGCCAAAGGCGATGCCATTGCAATTATCAGCCATGGTGCCGGCAATGATCAAACGATTTTAGCCGAGGCGGGGGGAACACTCAGGCACCTCACCGCGGAAGGCGGAGTTATCTATAATCCGGAAAATCCCGAGCACGTCATTGAACAGGGCGCCCACATTTTTGCTGAAATTGCTTATGATGAGCCTGTTGTAATTACCCATCCCAATGGGGATCCGGTAAGTAACGGAATACCCTTTATCGTAATCTGGTTGGTATTGGGGGCAACCTTCTTTACCCTTCGTATGGGCTTCATCAATATCCGCGGATTCAGACACAGTATTGCCCTGGCTAAAGGGAAATACGATGATCCGAATGCACCCGGCCAGGTTACGCATTTTCAGGCGCTGGCTACAGCCGTTTCCGGTACTGTAGGATTAGGAAATATTGCGGGAGTCGCGGTAGCGGTATCCCTTGGTGGAGCCGGAGCAACTTTCTGGATGATCGTATGTGGATTACTGGGAATGTCCTCAAAATTTGTGGAATGTACCCTGGGCGTAAAGTATCGGGATATCCTTGAAGATGGACGGGTTTTCGGGGGACCTATGAATTACCTCCGCTACGGATTGGAGAAGCGGAATTTGAAAGGCCTGGGCAAAGTCCTGGCTGGACTATTTGCAGTATTGGCTGTTGGTGCTTCTTTCGGAGGTGGAAATATGTTCCAGGCAAACCAGAGCTTTGAGCAGCTGGCCGGCCAATTCACCGTATTACAGGGCAACGGCTTCTGGTTTGGAGTAGTTACCGCCATCCTGGTAGGGGTCGTAATTATCGGAGGTATCCAGAGTATTGCCAAAGTTACCGGACGGGTGGTGCCGCTTATGGCCAGTATCTATGTAGTGGCCGCATTGGCGGTTATTATCATGAATATTCAGAATATCGGTCCGGCGTTTTCCGCTATTATCGATGGTGCTTTTAATCCTTCCGCACTAAAAGGGGGAATTATCGGGGTATTGGTTATCGGCTTCCAACGGGCCGCCTTCTCCAATGAAGCCGGGGTAGGTTCTGCGGCCATTGCACACAGTACTGCAAAAACCAACCATCCTCCTTCCGAAGGTTTTGTGGCCTTGCTCGAGCCCTTTATCGATACCGTGGTAGTCTGTACCCTAACGGCACTTGTACTGATCTTTACCGGGATGCATGAGGTAGAAGGCATGGCCGGAGCGCAGCTTACTTCCGATGCTTTTGGAAGCCAGATCAGCTGGTTCCCTTATGTCCTGGGTATCGCTGTATTCCTGTTTGCTTTTTCCACCATGATTTCCTGGTCGTATTACGGAATGCGCGCCTGGACCTATCTCTTTGGTAAGAGCAAGCGTTCTGAGATGGTATACAAGATGCTGTTCCTCGTATTTGTGGTAGTAGGAGCCTCGGTAAGCCTTGGCGCCGTACTGGACTTTTCCGATATGATGATCCTGGCCATGTCATTCCCGAACATCATCGGCTTGTATATCATGTCCGGGGAGGTACGTAAGGATTTGGACCAGTACTTGAAGAAACTAAAAGACAATTTGCTATATAGGAATAGCGCTGCAGAGTAGGAAGTAATTAATCCGATACTGCAATCAGAGCACACCCAACCGCCTTAGATTTGGCGGATGAGACGAGCCGGATCCCACTTCAGCAATAATTACAGATTGCGAAGTGGGATTTTTTATATGTACATCTTTTTATTGCTGTCCCTGGGGTTGCGCCTCTGGCTTCCGGGTTTGCTCAGGCCCGACCCTGAGATGCTTCTTGAGGAGGATTCTGCATTTATTAGCTGGCTGCACCAGCAGGATAGTTTGCAAAGGCTTCAGGAAAGCGAGGCGCAACTGCCTGGGAAGTCAGGGCAGCCGACGCTGACCCATAAAGCACCCAACAAACCCCAGAGATCAAAACAGGACCTGAATACAGCCAGTGCAACTGAGCTGCAGGCTGTCCGGGGAATTGGGCCTATACTTTCAAAGCGCATTCTGAAATTTCGCGATGCCCTGGGGGGATTCCTCCATGAGTCTCAATTGCGCGATGTCTATGGTTTGTCACCCGAAGTGGCCCGGGAAGCGATGAAACGGTTTACGATAGTCGATGCCCCGGATATAGCTCCACTGGATATTAATACGGCCAGCAAGGAAGAATTAAGTGGGCTGATTTATCTGGATTGGAACATGGTCAATGAAATTGTCAGGTACCGCAACGCACATGGCAACATTTCCAAGCCATCTGAATTGGCTCAGCTGTTGGGTATCCCTCAGGATAAAATTGATAGAATTGCGCTATATTTGCAGTTCTAAAAATTGTTGTGATTTATGCTTACTGAAGGGATTAGCAGCCTGAATTTTGAACCATCTGAAACACAAAACCTGGTCGCTGAATCGGCCCGGGATTTTGCAGAACAATATATTCGGCCCGGGGTAGCCCAATGGGATGAAACCCAGGAATTCCCGGTCGAAGTATTTAAGAAGGCTGGGGAATATGGTTTTATGGGGGTTTTGGTACCCGAGTCCTTAGGCGGCTCTGGGATGGGCTACCATGAATACATCGCTATTATTGAAGAGATCTCGAAAGTGGATCCTTCTATTGGGCTGTCAGTGGCCGCCCACAATTCTCTTTGTACCAACCACATCCTTAGTTTTGGCGACGACGAGCAGTTGCAGCGTTGGATCCCGAAATTGGCGACTGGTGAGTGGATTGGTGCCTGGGGACTTACTGAACACAATACCGGCTCTGACGCGGGCGGTATGAACACCACGGCCAAAAAAGACGGCGACTACTGGATACTCAATGGTGCCAAGAATTTCATAACCCATGGAATTAGTGGCGATGTTGCTGTGGTGATTGCGCGTACAGGTGAGAAAGGAGATAGCCGGGGAATGACCGCTTTTGTTATCGAAAAGGGAACCCCAGGTTTCAGTAGCGGTAAGAAAGAAAACAAGCTGGGGATGCGGGCCAGTGAGACTGCGGAATTGATTTTCCAGGATTGTCGCATTCCCGATGAAAACCGATTAGGACCCATAGGCGATGGATTCATTCAGTCCATGAAAATACTGGACGGGGGTAGGATCTCCATTGGGGCACTCTCCCTGGGTATTGCCAAAGGAGCTTATCAGGCCGCCCTGCAATATTCTAAGGAACGGGAACAGTTTGGGAAGCCGATCAGTGCTTTCCAGGGGATTTCCTTCAAACTTGCAGAAATGGCCACTGAAATTGAAGCAGCCGACCTGCTCGTTCACAAGGCAGCCTCATTAAAAAATCAATCCAAGCCGGTTACCCTGCAAAGTGCGATGGCTAAAATGTATGCCTCTGAAATGTGTGTGCGGGTTTCCAATGAAGCCGTGCAGATCCACGGAGGTTATGGGTATACCAAGGATTTTCCTGCCGAAAAATTCTATCGCGATTCTAAATTGTGCACGATTGGAGAGGGCACAACGGAGATCCAAAAAGTGGTAATCGCCAAAAATATTTTAAAATAATAGGTGCAGTCTTAAAAGAGGACGTATATTTGCACCCTCGAAATCTAAAGAAAGGAGGTGGTAGCTTATGTTAATTATACCTGTTAAAGAAGGAGAAAACATCGATCGGGCGCTCAAGCGTTTCAAGCGTAAATTTGACCGTACCGGTACCATGCGCCAGCTGCGTTCACGCCAGCAGTTTACCAAGCCTTCTGTAGCACGTCGCCAGCAAGTACTCAAGGCGCGCTACATTCAGCACCTCAGGGACCAAGAGGATATTTAAGTCCTGATCCCACTATAATATTGACATCCCGGCTCTACCAGCCGGGATTTTTTTTGAACTCGTCTTGCGTATTTCTTTTTACTTTTAAAATATGGCTGCGGCAGATTTTGAGAAATACCTTTTGAGCGAGCGCAATTATTCGCCCCATACCGCTGCAGCTTACCTGAGGGACCTGAAACAGTTCGCGGAATTCTGCCTGGAGGAATTCGATTCTTCCGATACCCAGGCCGTAGTGTATCCGATGATCCGTAGCTGGATCATTTCCCTTGTGGAATCGGGGGTGGAAAACCGTTCGGTGAATCGAAAAATAAGCTCCCTGAAAAGCTACTACACTTTTTTACTTAGGAAAGGCCGTATCGATAAAAGTCCGTTGGCCGGACACAAGACACTCAAGACCTCCCGCAAATTGGAGGTTCCTTTTTCCCAGGAGGAAATGGAACGACTCCTCGGCAATTGGGACGGGGAGGAAGGCTTTGAGGCTATTCGCGACAGGCTGATCCTGGAACTACTCTACACCACAGGTATCCGCAGGGCCGAATTGATCGGGGTACAAATGCCGGATCTGGATCTGGCTTCTGGTACCCTGCGCGTGCTTGGAAAAAGGAATAAGGAGCGCGTACTTCCGCTACTGGAACAAACCAGGACGCTTATGGGGCGGTATTTGAGCTACAGGGCCGAGGTGATTACCGCAGATTCCACTGCACATTTATTCCTGACATCGGCTGGTCAGAAATTGTATCCTACCCTTGTATATCGCATTATAAATAAATATCTTAGTGAGGTATCGGTTAAAGCAAAACGCAGTCCGCATATCCTCAGGCATACCTTTGCCACGCATTTATTGAATAAGGGGGCGGATATGAATTCGGTCAAAGAATTGCTGGGACATGCCTCACTGGCTTCCACTCAGGTTTACACACACAACAGCATTGCCGAATTGAAGCGGGCGCATGAAAAAGCCCATCCCAGAAACAGGGAATAACCGGTACAGCATCCATTGTCTAACTTCAAAATCGCGGCCTATGCAAGTAAACACCCAAACCGTCAATTTCAACGCGGATGGAGAACTGCTCGACTTTGCACAAAAGCGAATGGAAAAGCTCGAACTTTTTTATGACCGGATTGTACGTTCCGAAGTCTTTATGAAAGTTCAGAAAACTTCATTAAAAGAGAATAAAGTAGTTGAGGTAAAAGTGCACATTCCCAAGGACACTTTTATCGTGAAAAAGCGATGTAAAACCTTCGAAGAAGCCATTGATTCTGCCTGTAATTCTTTGGAGCGGAAACTGGTGAAAAAGAAATCAAAGCCCAAGGTTCAGAACCCCCTAAAAATTTTCTGAATTTGTTTTGAATAGATAAAAAAATAGCTACATTTGCAGTCCGTTAGAAATAGCGGACTTTTTTATGCGATAAAAAGGCCCATTAAGCCGATGTAGCTCAGCTGGCTAGAGCACGTGATTTGTAATCTCGGGGTCGTGGGTTCGAGTCCCTCCATCGGCTCGCAAGTTCATAAAAATAGGGCTAGGGGAGATACTCAAGCGGCCAACGAGGACAGACTGTAAATCTGTTGGTTTTTACCTTCGCAGGTTCGAATCCTGCTCTCCCCACAAAGAAATTCTTAAAGGGGGTGTCAAGAGCTCGCTCTTGTAAAACCGCGTAAGAATTTCTTTGGTCCTGGTTCCCCGAACCAGGATCACCGAGCGAAAGCGAGGTAATCCTTCTCAGGCGGAGTCCTGAGAAACCGAGCGAAAGCGAGGTAATCCTTCTCAGGCGGAGTCCTGAGGAACCGAGCGAAAGCCAGGTAATCCTTCTCAGGCGGAGTCCTGAGAAACGAAGTGAAAGTCTTCGAAAGAAGGTTTGACATATTGAAAGTTTATAAGCGGGAGTAGCTCAGTTGGTAGAGCGTCAGCCTTCCAAGCTGAATGTCGCCGGTTCGAACCCGGTCTCCCGCTCAAGAATAACCCGATTGTACCTGGTGCAATCTGGTTTGAGCGACACCTTAAAAGGACTAGCGCCAATCAGCCGACGTAGCTCAGGGGTAGAGCGTTTCCTTGGTAAGGAAGAGGTCACGGGTTCAATTCCCGTCGTTGGCTCAAAACGACGAGTACACACTAATATAAACTAAGACTAAAATTATTTACAATGGCTAAGGAAACTTTTGATCGGTCCAAGCCCCACCTTAATATAGGTACTATTGGACACGTCGATCACGGTAAAACTACTCTTACAGCTGCTATCACCACTGTTTTGGCAAACGCAGGTCTGTCTGAATTGCGAAGCTTCGATTCTATCGACAACGCTCCTGAAGAAAAAGAGCGTGGTATCACCATCAACACTTCGCACGTAGAATACCAAACAGAGAATCGTCACTACGCACACGTTGACTGTCCAGGCCACGCCGACTACGTTAAGAACATGGTAACTGGTGCTGCCCAGATGGACGGTGCTATCCTTGTAGTAGCTGCTACTGATGGTCCTATGCCTCAGACTCGTGAGCACATCCTCCTTGGTCGTCAGGTAGGTATTCCTCGTATCGTTGTTTTCCTGAACAAGGTAGACATGGTAGACGATGACGAGCTGCTCGAGCTGGTAGAAATGGAAGTACGTGAACTGCTTTCTTTCTACGAGTACGATGGAGACAATGGTCCTGTTATCGCTGGATCTGCCCTTGGAGCTCTGAACGGAGAGCAAAAGTGGGTTGACACTGTTATGGAGCTCATGGCTGCTGTTGATGAGTGGATCGAGCTGCCAAAGCGCGATGTAGATAAGGACTTCCTGATGCCTGTAGAAGATGTATTCACTATTACAGGACGTGGAACTGTAGCTACCGGACGTATCGAAACTGGTGTTGCTCATACAGGTGACGCTGTTGATATCATCGGGATGGGAGCTGAGAAACTCGCTTCTACCATTACTGGTGTTGAAATGTTCCGTAAGATCCTCGATCGCGGAGAGGCTGGTGATAACGTAGGTATCCTGCTGCGTGGTATCGAGAAAAAAGATATCAAGCGTGGAATGGTAATCTGTAAGCCAGGTTCCGTTAAGCCTCACGCCAAATTCGAAGCTGAGGTCTATATCCTGAAGAAAGAAGAAGGTGGTCGTCACACTCCTTTCCACAACAACTACCGTCCACAATTCTATGTACGAACTACGGACGTAACCGGAACCATCAACCTGCCTGACGGTGTAGAGATGGTAATGCCTGGGGATAACCTGACAATCACGGTTGATTTGATTCAGCCAATCGCCCTGAGTGTAGGTCTTCGTTTCGCGATTCGTGAAGGTGGACGTACTGTAGGTGCTGGACAGGTAACCAAGATCCTGGATTAATCCAGGCTAGGTAAGCTGGAATAAAAAGCAGTGAGGGGTCCCTTCCTGATCCAAATCGGGGCGGTACCCTTTCACTGTGTTTTACGGGTGTAGCTCAGTTGGTAGAGCACCGGTCTCCAAAACCGGGTGTCGGGAGTTCGAGTCTCTCCTCCCGTGCAAGGATAGCGGTCGCCGAAAAAGCGATCTAAAATCAAATTAATATAGCCTGAAATGATTACGTATATCAAGGAATCTTACGAGGAGCTCAGGAATCATGTTACGCTGCCGACGCGGGCAGAAGCTTCTAATCTGATGGTGATCGTCGCCGTCTTTTCCATCCTTTTTGCACTAGCAACCTGGGGGGTAGATTCACTGTTTGCTGAAGTTATTCAGGTGTATTTCAACGCATTAATAGGATAAGCCTTAGACATGTCTGAAGTTTTGGAAAAAAAGTGGTACGTCGTTCGTGCTGTCAGCGGTCAGGAAAATAAGATCAAAGGCTATATCGAAAGCGAGGTAGAGCGCCATGGATTCGGGGATAACCTCGAAGACGTTCTGGTACCTACCGAGAAAGTTGTGCAAATCCGCAACGGAAAAAAAATTAATAAGGAACGCGTTTACTATCCCGGGTATATAATGGTGAAGGCCAATCTTACCGGAGAGATGGTACACGTGATCCGCTCGATCACCAATGTTATTGGCTTCCTGGGGGAAACCAAGGGAGGTGATCCGGTACCGCTTCGTAAAAGCGAGGTAAACCGCATGTTAGGAAAAGTTGACGAATTGGCTGTAAGTACCGATTCGGTTGCTATTCCATTTGTGCTTGGAGAAACCGTAAAAGTTATCGATGGTCCATTCAATGGATTTAACGGAACGGTTGAAAAGATCAATGAAGAGAAGCGCAAGCTCGAGGTAATGGTTAAGATTTTTGGTCGTAAGACACCTCTGGAGCTGAGTTACATGCAGGTAGAGAAGGTTTAAGAATTATGTTACGCTTATAAGTGTTGTCGCTTCCAAATTAGACGCACTTTATAATTTCTGATCCGGGAATTTTCCCGGGGAAGAAGGACCCGGACGGGGTGAAACGGCCGGGATTGCAAATTAAATTTAACAATGGCAAAAGAAGTAAGTAAAGTAGTTAAACTACAAGTTAGGGGAGGTGCTGCGAATCCGTCGCCACCGGTTGGACCCGCTTTAGGTGCTGCCGGCGTTAACATCATGGAGTTCTGCAAGCAGTTTAATGCTCGTACGCAGGACAAACAGGGGAAAGTCCTGCCTGTTGTTATCACCGTATATGCCGACAAGTCCTTTGACTTTGTCGTCAAAACACCTCCGGCGGCAGTTCAGCTATTGGAAGCGGCGAAAGTTAAAAAAGGAGCTGGGGAGCCCAACCGTGCGAAAGTCGGTAGTGTTACCTGGGATCAGGTTCGCGCAATTGCAGAAGACAAAATGCAGGATCTCAATGCCTTTACCCCGGAGTCAGCCATGAGTATGGTTGCAGGAACAGCTCGTTCTATGGGACTTAAGGTTGCGGGAAAGCGCCCTTTTTAAACTTTGAAAAGCACTTTTTAAGATGGCAAAACTAACAAAAAAGAAAAAAGAGGCCCTGGCCAAGATTGACCGGGACAAGCTCTATTCCCTGGAAGAAGCCTCTGCGCTGATCAAGGAAATCACCAACGTTAAGTTCGACGCTTCTGTTGACCTGGCGGTTCGCCTGGGGGTTGACCCTCGTAAGGCCAACCAAATGGTTCGCGGGGTTGTTACCCTGCCTCACGGGACCGGTAAGGATGTAAAAGTCCTCGCCCTGGTTACCCCGGACAAAGAAGCAGAGGCCAAAGAGGCCGGAGCTGACTTTGTAGGTTTGGATGAATATCTGGACAAAATCAAAGGCGGATGGACAGACGTAGACGTGATTATTACCATGCCCAGCGTAATGGGGAAACTCGGACCACTCGGACGTATCCTCGGACCTCGCGGTCTGATGCCGAACCCAAAAACGGGAACAGTAACAATGGATGTGGCCAAAGCGGTAACCGACGTTAAATCGGGAAAGATCGACTTCAAGGTAGATAAAACCGGAATCGTACACGCATCAATAGGAAAGGTTTCCTTTTCTGCGGACAAGATCGCCGGGAACGCCAAAGAATTGATCGATACCCTGGTAAAAATGAAGCCGGCGGCTGCCAAAGGTGTTTATATGAAGAGCATCTTCATCTCAAGCACCATGAGTCCTAGTGTTCAACTGGATCCCAAGGCGGTCCAAGCTTAAATCATCTGAAAAATGACCAGAGAAGAGAAAGCAACGGTAATCGAGGACCTGAAATCGCAACTGGCGGATAACACCACCATTTACCTTGCGGATATTTCAGGACTGGATGCCGGTACCACTTCGGATCTCCGAAGAGCCTGTTTTAAGGCAAATATCAAGCTGGCAGTAGTAAAAAATACGCTACTGTCTAAGGCTATGGAAGCTTCCGAAAAGGAATTTGGCGAATTGCCTGAAGTCCTTAAAGGAAATACGTCCCTGATGTTCTCCGAAACTGGAAACGCTCCAGCAAAACTGATCAAGACCTTCCGCAAGAAGTCTGATCGTCCATTGCTGAAAGGCGCTTTCATCGAGGAGGCAGTTTTTATCGGAGACGATAAGCTAGATGCCCTTGTAAGCATCAAATCTAAGGAAGAGGTTATTGCGGATATCATTGCACTGCTGCAATCTCCTGCCAAGAATGTTATTTCCGGTCTGAAGTCCGGAGGTGGAAAATTGGCTGGAATCCTCAAGACCCTTTCCGAAAAAGAATAAGTACGCACTATAAACTAAGTATAAATTTCAACGAGTATTAAACGATAGTAAAATGGCAGATTTAAAAGAATTCGCAGAACAGTTGGTAAACCTTACCGTTAAGGAAGTAAATGAGCTGGCTGATATCTTGAAAGAGGAGTACGGGATTGAGCCTGCTGCTGCTGCAGTTGCCGTTGCTGGTGGAGCCGCCGGAGGTGGAGAAGCTGGTGAAGCGGCTGAGGAGAAATCCGAATTCGACGTAATCCTGAAAGCAGCCGGAGCTTCTAAGCTGGCGGTTGTAAAATTAGTTAAGGAACTGACCGGTCTCGGTCTGAAAGATGCTAAAGAGATTGTTGATAGCGCCCCTAAAGCCGTTAAGGAAGGAGTTGCTAAAGACGAAGCTGAAGGTATCAAAAAATCACTGGAAGAAGCAGGAGCGGAAGTTGAGCTTAAATAATCGCTTCGACCATAAGGTTAAGGTTTAGGTCTTCCGCCTCTCAGGTGGCTAGGCCTAAACCCTTTTATAGCTAGTATACGAAGAGGTATACCGCCCACGAGAATTCACGATTAATACGCGTCCATAGATGTTCACACCACAGACTGAAAGAATTAGCTTTGCCTCCGCTAAGGATACTCCGGAATATCCGGATTTCCTGGACATCCAGATAAAATCCTTCCAGGATTTTTTCCAGTTGGAGACCAAAACGGACGAAAGGGCCAATGAAGGGTTGTACAACACCTTCATGGAAAACTTTCCCATTACGGACACCCGGAACCAATTTGTTCTGGAATTCCTCGACTACTTTATTGACCCGCCCCGATACTCTATTCAAGAGTGTATTGAAAGAGGGCTTACCTACAGCGTGCCTTTAAAAGCACGACTGAAATTATATTGTACCGATCCGGAGCACGAGGATTTTGAAACCATCGTTCAGGACGTGTATCTGGGAACCATCCCCTACATGACCCCCAGCGGGACCTTCGTTATCAACGGGGCAGAACGTGTAGTGGTTAGCCAGTTGCACCGTTCGCCTGGGGTGTTCTTCGGACAGTCCTTCCACGCTAACGGTACCAAACTCTACTCGGCCCGGGTAATTCCATTCAAAGGGTCCTGGATCGAGTTTGCTACGGACATCAACAGTGTGATGTACGCTTACATTGACCGTAAAAAGAAATTACCTGTTACTACCCTGTTCCGCGCCATCGGTTTTGAGCGCGATAAGGACATCCTGGAGATCTTTGACCTCTCCGAGGAAGTTAAGGTAAGTAAGGCAGGGCTGAAGAAAATCATGGGACGCAAGCTTGCGGCCCGTGTTCTGAATACCTGGCACGAAGATTTCGTAGATGAAGACACCGGAGAGGTAGTTTCCATCGAGCGAAACGAAATCGTTCTTGACCGCGATACCGTTCTGGAAAAGGAGCACATTGACCAGATTCTGGAAACCGATGTGAAAACCATCCTCCTGCACAAGGAGAACAACGCCCAGAGCGACTATGCGATCATCCACAATACCCTGCAGAAGGATCCAACCAACTCCGAAAAGGAAGCGGTAGAGCATATCTATCGTCAGCTGCGTAATGCAGAGCCGCCGGATGAGGAAACAGCACGGGGGATCATCGATAAACTCTTCTTCTCCGACCAGCGATATAACCTGGGAGAGGTAGGACGTTATCGAATGAATAAGAAATTAGGTCTGGATATCGGGATGGACAAGCAGGTCCTGACCAAAGAAGATATCATTACCATCATCAAATATTTGATCGAGCTGATCAACTCCAAAGCGGAGATTGACGATATCGATCACTTGAGTAACCGTCGTGTCCGTACCGTAGGGGAGCAGCTTTCTGCCCAGTTTGGTGTGGGACTTGCCCGTATGGCACGTACCATCCGTGAGCGTATGAACGTTCGGGATAACGAGGTATTTACTCCGATCGACCTGATCAATGCCAAGACCCTGTCTTCCGTGATCAACAGCTTCTTCGGTACGAACCAGCTGTCTCAGTTCATGGACCAGACGAACCCGCTGGCGGAGATTACGCACAAACGCCGTCTTTCGGCGCTTGGGCCAGGAGGTCTTTCCAGGGAACGCGCCGGATTCGAGGTACGTGACGTACACTATACCCACTACGGCCGTCTCTGTCCGATCGAAACCCCTGAAGGGCCGAACATTGGACTGATTTCCTCCCTGTCTGTGTACGCCAAGGTAAACCCGATGGGCTTCCTGGAAACACCATATCGCAAGGTCGAAGACGGAAAAGTAGATCTCAAGAAACACATTTTCCTCAGTGCTGAGGAAGAGGAAGGGCAAAAGATTGCCCAGGCCAACATCCCGTTGAAAAAGGATGGTACTATCGATACAGATAAGGTAATTGCCCGTGAAGAAGGCGATTTCCCGGTAGTCGATCCCAAGGAAATTCAATACACCGATGTTGCGCCTAACCAGATCGCATCTATATCTGCATCCCTGATTCCATTCCTGGAGCATGACGATGCAAACCGGGCCCTGATGGGATCCAACATGATGCGTCAGGCTGTACCCCTGCTCAAACCTAACAGCCCTATTGTCGGGACCGGGTTGGAGCGTCAGGTAGCGTCTGATTCTCGTGTACTGATCAATGCCGAGGGCAACGGTACTGTGGAATATGTAGATGCCAAGAAAATTACCATCAAGTACGAGCGTTCCGACGACGAACGCCTGGTGAGTTTCGATGAAGACAGCAAGACGTACGAGCTGGTTAAATTCCGCAAGACCAACCAGGGTACCAGTATCAATCTGAAGCCAATTGTCCAAAAAGGACAGAAGGTTAAGAAAGGTCAGGTGCTTTGTGAAGGATACGCTACTGAAAACGGGGAACTCGCCCTTGGGCAGAACCTGAAAGTAGCCTTCATGCCCTGGAAAGGATACAACTTTGAGGACGCGATTGTGATCTCAGAGAAAGTGGTTCGGGAGGACATCTTTACTTCCATCCACATCGATGAGTACGCCCTGGAAGTTCGTGACACCAAATTGGGTGCTGAAGAATTGACCAATGATATCCCGAACGTAAGTGAGGAAGCTACCAAGGATCTCGATGAGTACGGAATGATCCGTATCGGGGCCGAGGTGAAATCCGGGGATATCCTGATTGGAAAAATTACACCTAAGGGAGAATCTGATCCTACTCCGGAAGAGAAACTCCTCCGGGCGATCTTCGGTGATAAAGCGGGAGACGTCAAGGATGCCTCCCTCAAAGCACCACCATCGCTGAAAGGTGTGGTTATCGATAAGAAACTGTTCTCTCGTTCTATCAAGGACAAGCGCAAGCGTTCTGAAGACAAAGAGGCCATCTCCAAGCTGGAACTGGAATACGAAGTTAAATTCCAGCAGCTCAAGGATGTTCTGGTCGAGAAACTCTTCCACCTGGTAGGCGGAAAAACTTCACAAGGTGTTATCAACGACCTGGGTGAAGAGGTGCTGCCAAAAGGTAAGAAGTACACGCAGAAGATGCTGAACGCTGTAGACGACTTTGCTCACCTGGTGGGTGGAAGCTGGACTACCGACGACAAGCTCAATGCTATGGTCGCCGATCTGCTGCACAACTATAAGATCAAGTTGAATGATCTGCAGGGGAACCTGCGCCGCGACAAGTTCACCATCTCTGTGGGTGATGAACTGCCTGCGGGGATCATGAAACTCGCTAAGGTTTATATCGCCAAGAAGCGCAAGCTTAAGGTAGGGGATAAAATGGCCGGGCGCCACGGAAACAAGGGTATTGTTGCCCGAATCGTGCGCCAGGAAGACATGCCGTTCCTCGAGGACGGAACTCCTGTGGACATTGTCCTGAACCCGCTGGGGGTACCTTCGCGAATGAACATTGGCCAGATTTACGAAACTGTTCTGGGCTGGGCCGGCGAGAAGCTGGGCAAGAAGTTCTCCACACCGATTTTTGACGGGGCTACCCTGGAGGAAATCGAAAAGTTCACCAAAGACGGGGGTATTCCGCAATACGGACATACGTACCTGTTTGACGGAGGTACCGGAGAGCGTTTCCACCAGCCGGCAACCGTTGGAATTATCTATATGCTGAAACTCGGCCACATGGTGGACGATAAGATGCACGCCCGTTCTATCGGACCATACTCCCTCATTACACAGCAACCGCTGGGTGGTAAGGCACAGTTTGGTGGACAGCGATTCGGGGAGATGGAAGTATGGGCCCTGGAGGCTTATGGAGCTTCCGCAACCCTGCGCGAGATCCTGACCGTTAAATCGGATGATGTTATCGGAAGGGCCAAGACCTATGAGTCTATCGTCAAAGGCGAGGGCATGCCAGAACCCGGCTTGCCGGAATCTTTCAACGTACTGATGCACGAGCTTAAGGGATTAGGCCTGGACATCCGTCTGGAGGAGTAAGAATAGCAGAACACTTTATAATATTAAGACCATTCGAATGGCTCGATTCAAGGATAATACACAAGTCAAAAGGTTTAATAAGATTTCCATCGGTCTGTCCTCTCCTGAGGCGATCCTAGCCGAATCCCGGGGGGAAGTCCTTAAGCCTGAAACAATCAACTACCGCACCCATAAGCCGGAGCGGGACGGGCTTTTCTGTGAGCGTATTTTCGGACCTGTTAAGGACTACGAATGTGCCTGCGGAAAGTACAAGCGTATCCGCTACCGCGGAATCGTTTGTGACCGTTGTGGGGTTGAGGTAACGGAGAAAAAGGTACGTCGCGACCGCGTTGGCCACATTAACCTGGTGGTTCCTGTTGCGCATATCTGGTACTTCCGTTCCCTGCCAAACAAAATTGGTTACCTGCTGGGACTACCCAGCAAGAAGCTGGATATGATCATTTACTATGAAAGGTATGTGGTTATTCAGCCCGGTATTGCCAAGGGTCCTGACGGGGAGGAGATCAATAAAATGGATTTCCTGACCGAGGAGGAATACCTGAATATCCTGGAGACCATCCCACCAGAGAATCAATATCTGGAGGATACCGATCCAAATAAATTTATCGCCAAAATGGGAGCGGAGTGTCTGATTGACCTCCTGTCCCGAATCAACCTGAAAGAGCTGAGTTATCAGCTCCGTGACAAGGCCAATACCGAAACTTCCAAGCAACGGAAGACCGAGGCTTTGAAGCGCCTTCAGGTAGTCGAGGCCCTGCGGGAGTCCCAGGACAACCGTGAGAATAATCCGGAATGGATGATCATGAAAGTGATCCCCGTTATTCCACCGGAACTGCGCCCACTGGTACCGCTGGACGGAGGACGTTTTGCTACCTCTGACCTCAATGACCTGTACCGTCGCGTAATTATCCGGAACAACCGTCTTAAGCGCCTGATGGAAATCAAAGCGCCAGAAGTAATCTTACGGAACGAGAAGCGAATGCTGCAGGAAGCTGTGGATTCCCTCTTCGACAACACCCGTAAAGCTTCTGCGGTTAAGACAGAATCCAACCGTCCGCTTAAATCCCTTTCCGATTCCCTGAAAGGTAAGCAAGGACGTTTCCGTCAGAATCTGCTCGGTAAGCGTGTGGATTATTCTGCACGTTCGGTAATCGTTGTAGGACCGGAGATGAAACTCTACGAGTGTGGTCTTCCAAAAGATATGGCGGCAGAGCTGTACAAGCCTTTTGTAATCCGAAAGCTCATCGAGCGCGGAATCGTCAAAACGGTTAAATCGGCCAAGAAAATTATCGACAAGAAGGAGCCTGTAGTATGGGATATCCTGGAAAATGTACTGAAAGGGCACCCTGTTCTGCTGAACCGGGCCCCCACCCTGCACCGTCTGGGTATCCAGGCCTTCCAGCCAAGGCTTATCGAAGGTAAGGCGATCCGTCTGCACCCACTGGTTTGTACCGCCTTTAACGCGGACTTCGATGGGGATCAGATGGCGGTTCACCTGCCATTAGGTCCGGAAGCTATTCTGGAGTCTCAGCTCTTGATGCTGGCTTCCCATAATATTCTGAACCCGGCCAATGGTTCTCCAATCACCGTTCCTTCACAGGACATGGTACTTGGACTGTACTATATGACCAAAGAGCGCAAATCTACCAAAGAGGTACCCGTTAAGGGAGAAGGCCTGACCTTCTACAGCCCTGAGGAAGTGGAGATTGCGTACAATGAAGAGCGCGTAAATCTCAACGCCGGCATCAAAGTCCGTGTGAAGGATTTCAACGAGGCCGGAGAGTTAGTGCCAATGCTGGTGGAAACTACTGTAGGTCGTGTGTTATTCAACTCTGTAGTACCGGAAGAAGCCGGATACATCAATGCCGTATTGAACAAGAAATCCCTGCGGGATATTATTGGTAACATTCTGGCGGTAACCGATGTGCCAACAACGGCAGAATTCCTGGATCGCATCAAGACCATGGGGTATGAGTTCGCATTCCGCGGTGGATTGTCCTTCTCCCTGGGAGATATCATTATCCCAAAGGAGAAGCACGAGATGATCGACGACGCCAACGAGCAGGTCGACGGCATCATGATGAACTACAACATGGGTCTGATCACCAACAACGAGCGATACAACCAGGTTATTGACGTATGGACTTCCACCAACGCAATGCTTACTGAGTTGGCCATGAAACGTATCCGCGAGGATCAGCAAGGCTTTAACTCGGTGTATATGATGCTCGATTCCGGAGCGCGTGGATCTAAGGAACAGATCCGTCAGCTTACCGGGATGCGCGGACTGATGGCCAAGCCTAAAAAATCTACCGCAGGAGGTGGAGAAATCATCGAGAACCCGATCCTTTCCAACTTTAAGGAAGGGCTGTCGATCCTCGAGTACTTTATCTCTACCCACGGTGCCCGTAAGGGTCTTGCGGATACGGCGCTGAAAACTGCCGATGCCGGGTATCTGACCCGTCGTTTGGTAGATGTTAGCCAGGATGTTATTATCAACGAGGAGGATTGTGGTACACTGCGAGGAATCGAAGTGGAGCCATTGCGCAAAAATGAGGAGATTGTAGAATCCCTTGGAGCGCGTATCCTCGGACGGGTTTCCCTCCACGATGTGTACGATCCGATTTCAGAGGAATTGCTCCTCACTGCTGGTCAGCAAATCATGGAGAAAGATCTTCCAAAGATCGAAGCCTCTCCGATTGAGCGTATCGAAGTGCGTTCTCCGCTTACCTGTGAAGCTAAAAAAGGTATCTGTGCCAAGTGTTATGGCCGTAACCTTGCGACCAATAAAATGGTTCAGCGCGGGGAAGCTGTTGGAGTGGTAGCTGCCCAATCGATTGGGGAGCCCGGAACTCAGCTTACACTGCGTACATTCCACGTGGGAGGTATTGCAGGTAACATCTCCGAAGAGAGTAAGCTCGAGGTTAAATTCGATGGGGTTGCTGAGATTGAAGACCTGAGAACCGTTAACGGTAAGAATGCCGAAGGTGAGAAGGTCGAAATCGTAATCTCCCGAACCTCTGAGATTAAAGTTGTAGACGCCAAGACGGGAATTACCCTGAGCACCAACAATATCCCTTACGGATCCCAACTGTTCATCAAGAACGGAGCCAAGGTGAAGAAAGGCGATGTGATCTGCCAGTGGGATCCTTATAACGGGGTCATTGTCTCCGAATTTACCGGGGAAATTGAATATGAAAACATCGAACAGGGTACGACCTTCCAGGTCGAGATCGATGAGCAAACCGGATTCCAGGAGAAGGTTATTACCGAATCCCGAAACAAAAAGCTCATCCCAACCCTGCATATCAAGGATAAGAAGGGAGAAATCCTTCGTTCATACAACCTGCCGGTTGGTTCCCACCTGATGGTGGACAACGGGGAGAAGATCGACGAAGGAAAGATCCTGGTGAAAATCCCAAGAAAGTCTGCGAAGGCCGGGGATATTACCGGGGGTCTGCCACGGGTTACCGAATTGTTCGAAGCTCGTAACCCTTCGAACCCAGCAGTTGTCTCTGAGATTGACGGGGTAGTTTCCTTCGGGAAGATCAAACGCGGAAACCGTGAGATCATCATCGAATCCAAAACGGGCGAGGTGAAGAAATACCTGGTAAAACTCAGCAATCAGATCCTGGTTCAGGAGAACGATTATGTTCGCGCAGGAATGCCACTTTCCGACGGGTCCATTACCCCGGAAGACATCCTGGCGATCAAAGGACCTTCTGCTGTACAGCAATATCTGGTGAATGAGGTTCAGGAGGTATACCGTTTACAAGGGGTGAAGATCAATGATAAGCACTTTGAGGTAGTGGTACGCCAAATGATGCGTAAGGTTCAGATTCAGGATCCGGGAGACAGTATCTTCCTCGAGAACCAACTGGTTCACAAGGACGACTTTATCCGGGAAAACGATGAACTCTATGGCAAGAAAGTCATCACCGATGCCGGGGAATCCGAAAACCTGAAAGCGGGGCAGATCGTAACGCTGCGTGAGCTCAGGGATGAGAATTCCATCCTCAAGCGAGGGGATAAGGTGCTGGTTCAGGCCAGGGATGCTGTTGCTGCAACGGCAACACCAATCCTTCAGGGAATTACAAGAGCTTCCCTGCAGACCAAATCCTTTATCTCGGCGGCTTCCTTCCAGGAAACCACCAAGGTACTCAACGAAGCTGCGGTTAGCGGTAAGATTGATACCCTGGAAGGCCTCAAGGAAAACGTGATTGTGGGTCACAAGATCCCTGCCGGTACCGGTATGCGGGATTACGATTCTATAATCGTCGGTTCCAAAGAGGAATACGAGGAAATCATGGCTCGGAAAGAAGAGCTGAAATTCTAAATAGAACAACCCCCGGCAAACGCCGGGGGTTTTTTTATTTTAGCAAATGCTGAAACTGTTCAGCAATTCCTGAAACAACAATGCAATGGCGGAAAAAGAAAAGAAACAGCAACAGATAAATATTGAACTCGACGAGCAAACGGCAGAAGGGGTTTACTCCAACCTGGCGATTATTAATCACTCGGCTTCCGAGTTCATTGTCGATTTTATCAGCATCATGCCTGGAAGGCCAAAGGCCAAGGTTAAAAGCCGGATTGTACTTACCCCGCAACACGCCAAAAAGTTCCTGAAAGCCCTGGGTGAAAACGTACAGCGGTTTGAACAGGCCCATGGAACTATTCAGGACTATGATCAACCGCCAATCCCCCTGAATTTCGGACCTACCGGGGAGGCTTAAACCAAGAAGTTCGTCGCTGTGCAGCCAATATTGATCACCTGTGGCTTAACGGGCTTGCTCTTCGCTATTTCCGGTTATATCCTTTATCGCTTTCCCCCTAAAAAGAGAAACTGGTGGTACGGGTATCGGACGGCTGCTTCACAAAAATCTCAGGAGCACTGGGATTTTGCCCAAAAATTTTCCGGAAAACTGGTAGCCCTTTGGGGACTGGTACTTTTGGCACTCGGTTTATTTGGCAGCCTCTTTGAACTACCGGTATTACTGGCCATCCTTTCGGGCCTTTTTCTCCCGTTGGCGGTTTGTATTCATCTCTTCGTGGCCACCGAGCGCGCCTTGCGGGAAAAATTCCCTGAAGATTCTTAGGTATTGGTTAAGACCTCACGATAAGGCACTATTCAAACTCCGAAGTAAAGTGTAGCTTAACTCCAGGATATTTCTGTTGTACCATTTGGAGTGAGAAGGCAGAATCTGCCAGGAAAACCAACTGATTGCGTTTATCCCGCGCCAGGTACTTCTGGCGAACACGAAGAAAGTCCTTGTATTCGTCGCTTTCTGCGTCCGTAGGTTGTACCCAGCACGCCTTGTGTACCGGGAAGGGCTCGTAGGTGCATTTGGCTCCGTATTCGTGTTCCAGGCGATATTGAATAACCTCATACTGAAGCGCCCCCACCGTTCCAATCACCTTACGACCATTCATCTCCAGGGTAAATAATTGAGCCACCCCTTCGTCCATTAACTGGTCGATCCCTTTATTGAGTTGCTTGGCTTTCATGGGGTCGGCATTGTTGATATAGCGGAAATGCTCCGGAGAGAAGGAAGGGATTCCCTTGTAGTTAAGTTTTTCACCTTCGGTCAGGGTATCCCCAATCTTAAAGTTTCCGGTATCGTGAAGTCCCACGATATCCCCGGGGTAGGAGGTATCCACGATCTCCTTTTTCTCGGCGAAAAAGGCGTTAGGACTTGAAAACTTCAGGTTTTTCCCCAGCCGTACATGTTGATAGGGCTTGTTGCGTTCAAAGGTACCCGAGACTATCTTGATGAAGGCCAGGCGGTCCCGGTGTTTGGGATCCATATTGGCGTGGATCTTAAAAACGAACCCACTCATTTCTGTTTCACCGGGCTTTACTTCGCGTTCTTCGGCTTGTTTCGGCCTCGGGGGAGGGGCTATTTCGACGAAACAGTCCAGGAGTTCCCGTACCCCGAAATTATTTAGGGCCGATCCAAAGAAAACGGGTTGTAACTGCCCTTGTAGGTAGGCTTCCCGCTCGAATGGCGGGTAAACGCCCTCAACCAGTTCCAGGTTCTCCCTGAGGGCGACAGCGGCATTTTCCCCAATGAGTTCTTCAAGACCGGGATCGTTTACATCCTCAAAGGCTATGCTGTCCGAGACCTTCTTTTTAGTACCTCCCTGGAAAAGCTGAATATTCTTTTCGTAGATGTTGTAAATCCCCTGGAAATCGTATCCCATTCCTATCGGAAAACTCAGGGGCGTAACGGTTAAGCCAAGTTTTTGTTCCACCTCATCCATGAGGTCAAAGGCGTCTTTCCCTTCGCGATCGAGTTTATTGATAAAAACGATCATTGGAATCTGTCGCATCCGGCAAACCTCCACCAGTTTTTCGGTCTGTTCCTCGACTCCTTTGGCGACGTCGATTACCACAATGACACTGTCTACGGCCGTAAGCGTTCGAAAGGTATCCTCCGCAAAATCCTTGTGACCCGGCGTGTCTAATATGTTGATCTTCTTGTCTTTATAATAAAAAGCCAATACCGATGTAGCCACGGAGATCCCCCGTTGCCGCTCGATTTCCATAAAGTCACTGGTGGCTCCTTTTTTGATTTTGTTGCTCTTTACAGCCCCGGCCTCCTGGATGGCGCCCCCAAAAAGGAGTAGCTTTTCCGTAAGGGTGGTTTTCCCGGCATCAGGGTGAGATATAATGCCGAAGGTCCTGCGTTTGGCGATTTCCGATTTAAAGCTCAAGAAGAAAAATTTTGGGCAAAAATACCATAAAAATGGTGACCATTGAATCCCTTGCGGGTCTAATCTCACGTGTGCCCGCTGCTCAAATGAACCGTGAAAGAATCAATCGTTCAATGGGCTGCTTTTATCGATAGGATTCCGGGCTATTTTAAGAATTACGACAAATTAGCTGCTGCGCAACCCTTTGAAATATGGCCGAATAGGTAATTGAACGAATAATATAGTCATTGAAAGAGTAGCAGCGTTTTTCCGGATTTAATAATTGGCGGAGCGATAGTTTCCCCCTATCTTGCGTGTTACCTAAGACCCCAAGTCTAAGATTGACCTAACCGATTAATTGCCATGGTGACCGTTTCAAGTCTAAACGCTCAACTATGGAGAACACTACCCTACAACCTACATGGAATCAGCGTGTTTCCAGCTGGATTCCTTTTATCCTTTTATTACTCCTAAGCTTTTCCACTACTTCGGTTTTTGCCTTTCAACAAGCCGATCCCGGCCTGCTGGACATCGATGGTGACGGTATATTCAATCAGGACGATATCGACGATGATGGGGACGGAATCCTGGATATCCTCGAGGATGCCAATACGGACGGAGATAATAACCCGGCGACGAACCCAACGGACACCGACGGAGATAAGATTCCTGACTATCAGGATCCGGACTCTGACAATGACGGACTTTCCGATACGGTAGAAGCACAACGTGCAACCGAAATAATCGAGCCTTCCGGTGTCGATAGCGATGGGAATGGCCTGGACGATGCTTTTGAAAGCAGCCCTGGTGCCGGGGAAGGTTTAATACCGATAGATACCGAATCGGACGGCGTACCGGATTATCGGGACCCGGATTCGGACAATGACGGAATACTCGATGGGATTGAATCCAGCGTGCGCAGCACGGATTTTGACTGTGAGACGGTACCTGATCTGAGTTTTGACCAACCGGCGGTTCTAGAGACCGGCGATGCGTTTCAGGTAGGCTCCGTTTATCGGATACCCAATATTGCCGATGGCATTGATGCCTTGATTGAAATTGAAGAATTACAGGGAGCGGAAATTTCCACCCTGGACCAGAACGCCATTGATCCGGAATTTTTTAAGCCGGAGATCTTCTTTACAACAACGCCCACACAGCGCAGGCCATTTGCGGATCTGCGCCTTACTTTAGTTAGTAGTGGCACCAATACTGCAGTAGTTTTACCGGAATTGATCGCCAATTTCCTGGATGTGGATGGTAATCCGGATTATCAGGAATTCAACCGCTTCGATACCCCGGCTAGCTATACCTTCGATGATCCAACAGAGATCATTGTAACGGCTACTGAAGGTGGGTTGCTCATCAGTGGGGGGACCCAGGAATACGACGGAATTTCCAATCAGAATCCCAGCGTCAATCTCGCGGTAGAATTTGTGGATATTTCCACCTTCGTATTCCGGTTTGGGATTCAGGCTTCTATCGATTCTGACTTCAGGACTGGTGTAGCACGGCAATCGGGAATACAGTTCTCCTGCCTGGAAAATTTTGTAAACCCACAAACGGTGAATTTTGGCCAGGATGTGGATAGCGACGGAGATGGTCTGCCGGATCGCGTGGATATCGATTCCGATGACGATGGAATCCCTGACAACGTTGAAGGACAACCTACCGACGGATATGTTCCACCTAGTGGGAACGATACTGACGGAGATGGTCTGGACGACGCTTATGAAGGTGCTGGTGACGAAGGAATTGATCCGGTAAATACCGATGGTACGGATGAGCCCGACTTCCTGGATCCGGATTCCGATAATGACCTGGTTCCCGATAACAACGAAGGAAACGATTTTGATTTCGACGGTGTCCCCGATGATACCTTTACCGGAAACGATACCGACGGAGATGGTTTGGACGACGGTTACGAAGGTGAAGACGTGAATGACGGTTTTGACGTCAACGACGAAATCGACGATCCGGCCAACGACCTTCCCGATACCGATCAGGAAGGGGATGTCAACTATCGCGACTTTGACGATGATGGGGATGAGTTGGATACCCCTGACGAAGATGTTGACCAGGACGGAGATCCTACCAATGATGATACCGATGGTGATGGCACTCCGGATTATCTGGACCCTGAGGTTGTAGATACCGATGGGGATGGCGTGCCTGACCCCATTGACATCGATGACGATAACGACGGGATCCTGGACATTTTTGAGGATCCAAATACCGACGGTGACAACGATCCGCTGACCGATCCGCTGGACAGCGATGGAGACGGTATTCCGGACCATTTGGACATTGACGCGGATAATGATGGTATTCCGGATAATGTAGAAGCTCAGACGACCGACGGTTATGTGGCGCCTTCGGGAATGGATTCGGATAACGATGGTCTTGACGATGCCTACGAAGGCAGTGGAGATGAGGGAATTACACCTGTTGATACCGACGAAGACGGAACTGTAGATTATCTGGATTTGGATTCGGATAACGATACGGTACCCGATAATAATGAGGGGAACGATTTTAATTTCGACGGTATCCCCGACCAGACCTTTACAGGTACGGATACGGATGGGGATGGCCTGGACGATGGCTATGAAGGCAGCGATGTCAACGACGGCTTTGATGTAAATGACGAGATCGACGATCCTGCCAATGACCTGCCGGATACCGATGGTACCGAAGATGTGAACTATCGCGATATTGATGACGATGGCGACGATATTGATACCCCGGATGAGGACGTGGACGAAGACGGAGATCCGACTAACGATGATTCGGACGAGGATGGCACGCCGGATTACCTGGATCCTGATTCTCCTATGGGCCCGGATACCGATGGCGACGGGGTACCCGATTCTGAGGATATCGACGACGACAACGATGGAATCCTGGATACCGTGGAGGATCCGAATACCGACGGAGATAATGACCCGCTTACGAATCCCCAGGATTCAGATGGCGACCTCTTCCCGGATCACCTGGATATCGATGCTGACAACGACGGAATCCCTGATAATGTGGAAGCGCAGCCAACCTTTACCTATGTCGCACCCAACCCGGATGACGAGGCTACCTATGCGGCAAATGACGGTTTGAACTCGGCTTACATTCCCGACGGGATTGATCCTGTGGATTCGGATGGAGATGGTACGCCCGACTATCTGGATTCAGATTCCGACAACGACACTGTACCGGATAACAATGAGGGGAACGACTTTAATTTTGACGGTATCCCGGATCAGACCTTTACCGGATCAGATTCTGATTTTGATGGCCTGGACGACGGGTACGAAGGCAGCGACGTCAACGACGACTTCGATGTCAATGACGAAATAGACAATCCTGCCACCGACCTGCCCGATACCGACGGCACCGAGGATGTGAACTACCGGGATGTAGACGACGATGGGGACGGTATTCCTACCATGGAAGAAGACGCCGATAACAACGGGGATCCAACCAATGACGATTTCGATAATGATGGGACTCCCGACTATCTGGACCCGGATCAACCCGATGGCGAAATTATCGTCTTTGAGCTGATCACACCGAACGGCGATGGAACCAACGAATTCCTCTGGATAGACAATGTTGATCGCACGACCAACAACAGTCTCAAAATTTATAACCGCTGGGGAATTGCGGTGTATGAGGGTACTAATTACAACAATATCAATAATGTATTCGACGGACGTTCCCGCGGGCGTTCAACGATAAACGTGGAGGAATTCCTGCCGTCGGGTGTATATTATTATATCTTTGAGTACGAGTTAAATCAGGAGCGATTCACCCTGAGCGGATATCTCTACCTGGGGAACAAGAATCGTTAATACCTACCCATGATGACCAAGAATTTTCGCCTTAGCCTGCTTTTAATGTTGGGATGCGCGCTGAGCCCAATTTTCGGGCAACAGGATGCGCAGTACACCCAGTACATGTATAATACCATGAGCGTGAATCCTGCGTATGCGGGTTCCCGGGGTCAGTTGAGTATTGCGGCCCTGTATCGTTCGCAGTGGATTGGATTAGATGGGGCTCCGGAAACCTTTACACTCAATTTGCATTCACCAATCCGGAATTCCCGGGTAGGATATGGTATCTCCATTGTCAATGACAATATAGGGGATGGGGTAGTTCAGGAAACGTATCTGGATGCGGTGGTGAGTTATACCATCGATGTAAGCCGGGATGCCAAGCTCTCTTTTGGATTGATGGCGAGTGGAAACTTACTGAGTCTGGATTTTAATGGTCTGGCTACCTTTCAGGAGGAAACGATCGACGCCGATAACATCGATAACCGTTTTGCACCGAATTTCGGACTCGGGATGTACTATCATACCGATAAATTCTACGCGGGATTATCGGCTCCGAATTTATTGGAGTCGGAACACTTCGATAATGCAGCAGGCGCAGATGAGAACTTCCTGTCCGTAGACCGGATTAACTTTTACATGATAACCGGGTATGTCTTTGATTTAAGAGGAAATATCAAATTCAAACCTGCTGTGTTGACTAAGGTAGTCAGTGGCGCGCCCCTGCAGCTCGATTTATCGACCAGTTTCCTGTTTAACGATAAGTTTTCCCTGGGAGCGGCTTATCGCTGGGATGCAGCTATTAGTGCCCTGGTGGGCTTCCAACTCAACCAACAACTTATGGTAGGCCTCGCCTATGACCGGGAAGTGACCGAATTAGGGGCATCGCAATTTAACGATGGTTCTTTTGAGTTGTTCCTCCGTTGGGAGCTGATCAAGTCATATGAACGCCTCGTATCTCCGAGATTCTTTTAATGGTTCGACACATGAAAATCAAATTAAGCATTTTAGTAGCCTTAGCAGCCGGGATCTTTATCGCCCAGGGCCAGCAGGGTCGTGTTAACCGCGCCAACCAGAATTTCGAGTCGTATTCCTTTAAACCTGCCCAGGATATTTACCAGAAAGTACTGGATCGAGGGTATCAATCAGAAGATTTGTTGCGCAAATTGGGAGACACCTATTATTTCAATGCCGACTACACCCAGGCCGCTGAAATCTATGGGCGTCTGATGGAGGAATACGGTCCAGACCTTCCTCCCGCGTACCTCTTTCGCTATGCGCAAGCGCTGAAATCCGTGGAGGATTATCAGAAAGCTGAAGAAATTATGCAACGCTTCGCAGCGGTGACGCGTAATGATTCCCGGGCTATTCAATTCGAAGCCCAGGGGGATTATTTAGCGGAAATAGAAGAGAATTCCGGGCGTTATACCCCGGCTCCCTTTCAGTACAATTCTGAATATGCAGACTTTGCACCGGCCTTCTACGATGGGGGACTCCTGTTTTCCTCCGATCGGGATACGGGTAACCTGGCACGTTACCGCCACACCTGGAATGGCCAGGATTTCCTGGATATCTATAAGATCCATACTGACAGTGCTCAGGCTAGGGTGGGCAAACTCGATGTAGTCAACAGTCGTTATCACGAATCGACAACGGCCCTCTCACCCGATGGCAGCACCCTTTATTTTACCCGTACCAATACCCTGGAAGGCAAGAAAAAGGGGAAGGACGATCAGGGGATAACCCGACTAAAAATTTACAGGATTCAGCGCAATGACAGCCTGGGCTGGGGGCCACTGGAAGAGCTTCCCATCAATGATGATAGTTTTTCGGTAGCGCACCCCGCGATAAGTCCGGACGGTAAATTTTTATACTTCGCTTCTGACAGGCCCGGAACCATGGGGGAATCCGATATCTTTCGCTCCCGCATAAATGAAGACGGTACCTTTGGCGAGGTAGAAAACCTGGGGCCTAAGATTAATACCGCCGGAAGAGAAACCTTCCCGTTTATTTCTTCGGATAGCATCCTATACTTTTCTTCGGAAGGACATCCTGGTCTTGGCGGCCTGGACGTTTTTGCTACGAAACTGGCCTACCTGCCGTATAGCGGGAAAGTATTGAACGTGGGCAGGCCGATTAATTCCCCTGCAGACGATTTCACCTACATTATCCAGGGAGATACCCGGATCGGGTATTTCGCTTCCAGCCGCGCCGATGGCGAAGGATCAGATGACATTTACAGTTTTGTGGAGAACCGCCCGCTAAATTTTGAATGCATTCAGCTGATAACGGGTACTGTTCGGGATAAAGTAACCAATGAAGTACTACCCGGGGCTACTGTTCGGGTAATCGACGAGAACAACCAGGAAGTGGGCTCCGCAATTACCGATCGGGAAGGCAACTTTGAACTCACCTTGGATTGTAACAGAATCAATTTTGTCCGGGCTTCCCGTGAAGGGTATGTTCCCGCTGAGGAATACCTGGAACCCTCCGATGGAAAACCGCGAATCATAGACTTTTATCTGGAGCCGGAAACGGTAACAGGCGGCTTTGGAGACGACTTGTTTAAACTACTGCAGCTCAGCACTATATATTTTGATTTCGATAAATACGAGATCCGGCCCGATGCGGAGGTGGAACTGCAAAAAGTAATAGCTGCCATGGAGAAGTATCCCAGCCTTAAAATCAAGGCAAATTCGCATACGGATTCCCGTGGACCGGATGCATACAACAGATGGCTGAGTCAAAAGCGCGCGGAGGCAACGGTTGCCTACATGATTTCCAAGGGCATTCCCGCAGATCGCCTGACCAGTGAAGGATTCGGGGAATCCAAGCTCATTAATGGCTGTGAGGATGGGGTAAGTTGCAGCGAGGCACAGCACCAGGAAAACCGCCGTTCTGAATTCATTATTCAGGAGTAATCACCAAGTTTCAAACCTTTCGGAATATCCTGTTTCAGGGCTGTAATCGATAAAATGCAGCCCTGAAATCCATGGATTTATTTCATCTTCACTCCTCTATTGGCTCACTTCGCTAGGGGAATTTCCCAGTTCACAACAAAAGTTTAAGCTCGCCAGCTCAGTCGGTTACATTTGTTTATTAGCGGATGCCTTAGGCATTTGCGATTTAAGTGACCTGACATGCCCAAATGGAATTCCATTCCATCTACTCATTTTTTTCTGCTGATATCGGCTTTGCTCCTGGCATTCCTGTTGCCAAACGAAATTAGCGGTCAGGAAACCTTTTTGGATCAGTTCAGCAGCGCTGCCTACAACAACAATGACGGTTCCCAGAATTTCAGCTCCAACTGGATCGAATCCGGGGATGATGGATCTGCTACCGGTGGGAATATCCGGGTAGTCTCTAACCAATTGCGCTTTCGCAATCTTGATAATCGGTTTATTTATCGGTTTGTACCCCTGGCCGGGGCCAGCAATGTAGATTTAAGCGTCAGCTATAATGCGAACAATATCGGTGACGAAACCCTCCAGGTATATATCTACAATTCTTCGACCGGATTCTGGAACTTGATCTCAAATATTACAGGGGGTACGGGTACGGTAAATTACACGCTGACCGCGGCGGAAATAGCATCCAATCCAGCGATTATATTTTATCGGGGAGATACCAACTGGGGTGGTAGTGAAGAAGTATTTGTGGACAACGTACTGTTCACAGCTACTTACGGCCCCAGTATGGTTATTGATGATATCGCGGTCAATGAAGACGATGGTACCGCTACATTCACGGTAACCCATACCAATGGGAATGCATCCGGACCGTTTACTGTTGATTTTGCCACCTCAGATGGGACCGCTACTGCAGGTGATGATTATACCGCGCTTACGGGTACCTTAAGTTTTAATGGAACATCCGGCGATACGGAAACGGTTACCATTACCCTACTGGACGATAGTTTATTCGAAGCGGTGGAAACCTTCGTTCTAAGCCTTACGGCAAGTTCAGATCCTTCAGTGATTATTACCGATACGGGTACCGCTAGCATAACGGATGATGAGGTTATCCTGGACGATGTACCCCTATCCCTTTATCGAAACCTCAGTGGTAATTACAATTATTCCACCGCCGGAGGAACCTTCCGTACTGCAGATAACAATACCGATCCCTGTGCAATCACAACCACCTCCTCGGCTACTTTGACTGATGCCATTCCCGCTGGAGCGACCGTAAAGGAGGCCTATCTCTTCTGGTCCCATTCCTCCTATGTGACGGATAACGAGGTAACTTTCGAAGGGCAGAATGTCCAGGCCGATTTGGTCTATGGCGCGGGTTTTACCGGCCGGCAATTCTACGGCTATATCGCCAATGTCACCGGGATTGTTTCTGGGATTTCGAATCCAACCTCAAATACATTTGACCTTACCGATTTAGTAATCGATAATTCTGCCAATTTTTGTGGGACGGCGACAGTTCTGGGAGCCTGGTCGCTGATGGTATTTTATGAGGAGGCATCCCTTCCAGCCTCGACCATAAACCTGTATTATGGGTTTGATATTACACAAAATGCAGGGACTTCTTTTACCCTGGATAATTTCTATGCGATCAGTGCGGCGGGTAGTAAAGCTACCTTCCTTTCCTATGAAGGTGATGCAACCCTGGACGGATCCAGTTCCGGATCTACAAACCCGGAAGAACTTTCGATTACCAACCAACTCGGAGCCAATTTTATACTTACCGGGGATGGGGGTCAGACCGGTAATAATGCCTACAATTCAACAGTTTACGACGGGATTGGCGGGGTCAATAATACCGGGATCTATGGATTGGATCTGGATACCTACGATATCTCGGCCTACATTGGCCCGGCAGATACCCAGGTAACGGCCAACGTGGACGTAGGCCAGGATTTGGTAATTTCCTCTGCAGTAGCCATTCGCGTTCCTTCCAACCTGATTTCGGGAACGGTATTCGAGGATATCAATTACCCAGGAGGAAGCGGGCGGAACCGGGCTACAGCAGTTGGAGTGGGAATTCCCAATGCAACTGTGGAGTTATACGACGTGGCCAACGTATTACAGGCTACTACCACAACCGATGTAAACGGGGATTATTCCTTCGGAGGTATGTCAGACGGTACCTATCGGATTCGCGTGGTGAACCAGGATGTTGAATCTACCCGCGGCGGAGGCAGTGGGTGTTCCTCTTGCTACGCCGTCCAGACTTTCCGCACATCATATAATGGGGTAAGCATCAGTGAAATTACGAATGAAGTTGGGGGTGCTAACCCGGCAGCAACCGCAGACGCAGCGACAGGGACCGTAACCGGAGCCCAGACCATAAGTACCATTAGCATTGCTGGTGGGGGAATTGGGGGAATAGACTTCGGCTTTAATTTTAATGCCATTGTAAACACCAATGAAGATGGGCAGGGTTCTTTTGATCAATTTCTGATCAATGCTAATAATTTGGATGAAAGCGGATTGGATATTGAAGCCAACAGCCTCTTTGATCCGGCTGCGGGGGAAGATGTTTCCATATTTGTAATACCGCCTACCGGAGATGCTATGGGTCGGACCGCCGATACCGGCTATGGCTCGGGTTATTTCGATATTTTCTATAATTCCATTAATCCAGAGGACCTGACCTCGGATAACCTTATTATCGATGGACGTACTCAAACAGCCTATAGCGGTGATACCAATACGGGTACTGTCGGTTCCGGAGGGAGTACTGTAGGGACAACCGCTGTTGCCCTGCCTTCTTTCGAGCGTCCGGAGATTCAGATACACCGGAATGGCGGTGATGTCATCGTCAATGATGGTAACAACAATGCTATTCGCTATGTTTCTGTCTATGCCAACAATAATGCAGGTATAAGAGTAGATGGTGGTTCCCTTAGCGTACAGGGTAACCTGGTTGGTGTAAACGCCCTGGGGGCAAATGCAGGAGATATCGATTTTGCCATTGAACAACTTGGTGGCCAGTTGGTAGCGAACGGAAATTACCTGGCAACAGTTACCGATACAGGTGTCATTATCTCTGGTGGGTCGTTGACGCTCTTGCAATTAAATCATATCACATCTAACGGGGATGCTGCTTGTGACGACAATATTCGAATCACCGGGGGGAGTAATATCTCTATTCTACAGAACCTTATTGAAGATGCTGCTTCCTTGGGAATTGATGCAGCTTCTTCCGGAAACCTAACTATTTCGGAGAATACAATTACCGGTTCTGGACAGGATGGCGGAGATTGTGGCGGCGCCCCAGAGAATATGGGGATAGAACTGGGGGGAAGTAATTCTGATATTAGTTTTAACGTCATCCATTCAAACGGAGGGGCCGGTTTGTCTACTACCGGGGGTGGAACAGGTAACACAATCAGCCAGAACTCCTTCTATGCAAATGGTACAGCCGCGGATGCGCTAGGAATAGACCTGAGCGGGGATGGCGTTACTTTGAACGACCTCAACGATTCGGATTCCGGATCGAATAACTTGTTGAATTTTCCTGTTTTTGACGAAGTGTTAAGTGATGGCGCCAATCTGACGTTACGAGGATGGACCAGGCCTGGTGCTACCCTAGAGCTCTTCTTGAGCGACATTGCAACCGGTGCCGCCAGTGCCGGGGACAACCAATTGGGCAATACCCAGGATTACGGAGAAGGCCAGACCTATTTAATCACCCTTGTGGAAGGCAGCGGATCGGATACGGATAATGGGAGTTCTACCTATACCGATGCCGATGGAAATACGGACAATACCAATCGATTTGAGTTCATTATACCCATGCCACCCGGCGTATCCATGGGTAACGAACTATCGGCCACTGCGACCGTAGGGGGTAGCACCTCAGAATTTTCAAATGCCTTTGCTGTAGACGCCCTGGCCGATCTTGAGTTGGAAGCCAGTGTTAACAATGCTAACCCGGACACAGGCACTTCGATAACCTTCACCCTTACCTTAGATAATAATGGACTAGGGGCAACCGACAACGTCACGGTTACCAGCCTTTTGCCTGCCGGACTGACCTATGTAAGTGCAACCCCCTCCCAGGGATCCTATAACGATATTACCGGGCTGTGGGATGTCGGTGCCATGAACAATGGGGATACCCAAACGCTGACCCTTGTAGCTTCCGCGGATGGATGCGGTGCGCAGACCTTATTAGCTGAGGTAACGGCTAGCGACAAGGCAGACCCGGATAGCACACCCAATAATGGAGTGGATACGGATACGGATTTGAATATTGAGGACGATCCTGATGACGAGGACGATGGAGATGGGGTAATTGTAACGATTAGTGATAGTGTGGCTCCTGTGTTCACTTCTTGTCCTTCCGATATTGTTGTAAATAACGATCCGGGAACCTGCGGGGCAGTAGTTACCTGGACTGCTCCAACTGCTACGGATAATTGCAGCAGTGTTACCCTTTCTACCAACAATTATAGTTCCGGTGATACCTTCTTACCCGGCGTGACTACAGTTGTATATACAGCTGCCGACGCAGCTGGTAATCAGAGCACCTGCAGTTTTACCATAACGGTAAACGAGGTGGAGGACCCTGTTGTAACAGGACCTGCTGATATTTTAGTAAACAATGACGCAGGCATGTGTTCCGCAAATGTATCCTACGCCCTCCCTAGAGCCACGGACAATTGCGCTGCCGGCCCCGGGACATATCCCCTTGTAACAGATTTTGAAGTCCCCAGCCGTAATGACTTGATAGCCGAATGCTGGCAATTTTTCGGAAGTACTGTTTCTACCTCATCCGCATTGAATGGAAGTAGCAGCTTTCGAACCAGTAATTTAATCAGTACAGAATCGCGGAGTTTGATTAGTCCGCTCGCGTATTTCAATGGAAGTGGGCAGATAATGTTTAGCCACCGAATAAGCCAGGCTCGCAATAGCAATAGATTAACAGTTTCCCTGGTAGACGAAGCAGATGTAGCAACTGTGGTTTATACGGAAACGTACTCAAGCAACAGTACACAGACCGCGGCCATTGATGTAACCCTCACGGGGAATTACCGGGTGCGTTTTGATTTTGACACCAATACGAATGCTACCGATCGCGGCCAGTTAGACGATGTTAGTATCCCGGCCCTGGTCATTGCAGATACCTCAGGCAGTGGTGCATGTCCTGCTGCCAGCCTACAGGTGGTGCAGACTGCCGGACTGCCTTCTGGATCGGATTTCCCTGTGGGTACAACCACCAATACCTTTGAAGTAACAGATGCCTTCGGGAACACCGGCAGCTATAGTTTCGATATTACGGTTACCGATACCGAGCCTCCAGCGGCAAGTAATCCTGGCTCCTTAGATGTTTACTGTGTGGCCGATGTTCCGGCTCCGGACCCTACGGTAGTCACCGATGAATCGGATAATTGCGGTTCGCCCACGGTAAGTTTTATTTCCGATAGCAGTAATGGCGGATCCAACCCTGAAATTATTACCCGAACCTATCGCATTACCGACTCGGCTGGGAATACAACCGATGTGACTCAGGAGATAAACATATATGATATAGCTATCACCTCCCAACCGAGTGATGCAACAGTTTTTGTAGGAACTAATGCCGGCTTCTCAGTAATTGCCCCCAATGCGGATACCTACCAATGGCAGCTAAGCACGAATGCAGGAGCGAGTTGGGCAAACATAAGCGACGGCCCGGAATATTCGGGCACTAACAGTGCCGTACTGACCGTAATTTCCCCCGAAATCGACAAAAGTGGGTATCAATACCGTGTTCTGGTAAGCAATTCCGGAGCTGTCAGCTGTCCGGATGTTATTTCAAACGCTGCTATACTTACCGTAAGCCCCCGTACGGTGATTACGAATCGAAGAATCACCTATCGTGTAAATCCAAACTAACATGAAACGGGCTTACTGTTTTCCATCTGGGCTTTCCAAGCTTATTTGCTGCTTCCTGCTGCTCTGCTGCGGTATTGGCAGTATCTATGGCCAGACAACCTTTACGGAGAATGCTGCCGCATTTAACCTCGACCTGGGAACCAATAAGGATGGGGGACATGCCTGGGCAGACTACGACGGGGATGGGGATCAAGACGTACTTGTCCTGGTCAATAGTAACTCGCGTCGTTCCTACCTGATGCGAAATAATGGGAATGGAACTTTTACCAATGTGCAACCCTCACTGGTTCCGGGTATGCTTTCGGATCGTGCTGAGCGTCAGGCAGCCTGGGGGGATTTAAATAATGACGGGCGCCCTGACTTTATGATCACCAGTCATGGAAATTCAGGAGGAAACCCTTCTCCAGCGGCACTCCAAATCTTCCTTCAAAACGCTTCGGGGACTTTTGGAGACGGTGTTGGCGGAACCGCTCCTATTACTGTAGGGCGGAATGGGCATACTATAAATATAAATCCACTCAACGCAGAAGGGGCAGGATTCTTTGATTTTGAAGGCGACGGGGATCTGGATATTTTCTTCGACTCACATAATTATGGGATTGAGCTCTTGCGCAATAATTATATCGATCATACCACCAGTACTGTAGTGAATCCCCCTGCAAGTGGCCTCTTTACACACATTACACCGGGTAATGGCAGTGGGGTAGTGCAATTCGGTTTAAATCAGTTTGCCACAGATGGAGACTATGGAACGGCCGCAGATGTCGACGACGATGGATGGGTAGACATTTTCATGCGGAAGCGGGACGAGAACGACTTCTTTCTGAACCAGGGGGGAACCTTTACCAATGGCGCTGACCTGGCACAGGCCCGAAACAATAATAAGGGAGGTAATGGACTCTGGGACCTCGATAATGACGGGGATCTGGACGCCGTTTGGACGGAAAACGACATCACCCAAATATTTCGTAACGATGGCCCGGGCGTTTGGACGGCCATGGGAGCGGGGGTATTTCCAGGACTGCCCCAGCCTTCGAATGCGAATAGTAATTCCAGTGCCCGGATCGATGCTCTTGCAGGTGGTGATATCGATAATGATGGGGATATAGACATTCTACTGGTTGGAAATAATCGGAGCTATCTGTACATCAACCAGCTCAACAGCCCTACACCCGCTCCTGGGGTGGTCGGAAGCGGAAGCCCGATGACTTTTACTCTGGATTCAGAAACTTTCAATTCCAGCAATGGGGAGGGAACTACCATGATCGATGTCGACGATGACGGGGACCTCGATATCTATATGAATATTAGCGGGACCAATCAGCTCTATATAAACAACCTGCCCGCAGCCAATAGGAATAACCACTTATTGATCAATGTAACTGAGGATCGCGCCGCTAACGGGGATACGGGTGGATTTGCAGGACGCGTAGCTATTGGAACAAACGTATTAATTAAGGATTGTGAGGGGAATATCGTAAGTGGCTTGCGTCAGGTGGCCGGAGTTTTCGGTCACGGTACCCAACAGCCAGAACTTGTTCATTTTGGCCTGCCGCTGGGTGAGAATGAAACCTATATCATCGAGGTTCGGTACCCCAATTTCAACGATCCGGACGAGGGAGTTACCCGACTGATAGCCACGGCAGTTGCCCAGCCTTCAACCATACCGGGCACGAACCACTTTGATCTATCGACCACGGATGCCGAAATTATTGAAAATGTAAATCCTCCTGTAGCCGGGGATGACCTTATAAGTCTGGAATCTTCCACTTCAATTTCGATTCAAATTTCGCTCTTCGATAATGATTATGAACCGGACGGCGAAGCAATTAGTATTGAAAGTATAACCCAGCCGGCTGTAGGTTCCGTTGTTATTGACGATGCGGACGCAGGGTTGGTGACCTTTACATACAGTGCAGGCACTGCCTTTTTGGGTACCAGTTTTACCTATACCGTAACGGATGCCACCGTTTCCCTTTGTCCTGCTTTAGGTCTCGACGATGTCGGGACTGTAACGCTGTTCACGCCATGTACCGATCCTTCAGGTACCGATTCAGATGGCGACGGTATCAATGATTTATGCGATGAGGACGACGATAATGACGGTATAACCGACTGTACGGAGTCGCAGGATGCCTTTAACTCCTACTTTGCCTGGGAGTTAAATAATCCTTCGGGAACACTCGCCATCGATGCCTTTGGGGATCCGGACTATGCCACTTGGGTACTGGCTTCAAGTACCAATATGAGTTTCAGTGGAATTAGTGCCAGCGCCCCATATAGCGCCGTTGAAATACGAAATATTACGGCCGTTTCCCTCGGGGAAGCTTTGGCGAATAATGATTACATAGAAGTGTCCTTTACGACTGAAAATCAATTGATTAATACTGTGTTGTCGGATATAACCTGGGGTTGGTTCCAGCCTTCTGTTGGGGATTCCTACCGCATGAGCTTCCTGATTTCTGCGGATGGATTTGCTACCTATGAAATCCTGACCCATGATTTGAATATTACAGACGACGGTTCCGGATATGCCGTATTTGACCTGTTGGATGCTGCCGAGTATCGCCTGGATTCCAATACGACCTATACTTTCAGGGCCTATGTATTTGGCTATGTAGATGATTCCCCGGAAAACTATGCGGTATTTGATGATTTGCGTTTCACGCTTAGCGCCTGTCAACCCCGTGATACTGATTCCGATACTACCGCTGATCACCTGGATGGAGACAGCGATGGGGACGGTTGTACTGATCCTAACGAGGCATATGCCTCCGATACTACCGATTCAGATAATGATGGCATATATGGCACAGGTAGCCCAGCAGTAGATGCGGACGGCCTGGTGACAGCTGCTACATATGCTGCACCTGCCGATTCGGATAGCAGTAGTACCCCTGACCACCTGGAAATCAGTAATGTACCGACAATTTCGACCCAACCGCCCAATACAACGACTTGTCTGGGGTGTTCCACCAGCATTTCCGTTACCGCAAACGGTGCCAATACCTTTCAATGGCAGGTATTTGACGGGAGTAGTTGGAACGATATTAGCGACGGAACTGAGTACTCAGGGACCACTACCAATACGCTGCAAATCAATGTCCCCAGAGAAGATAAAAATGGCTTGAATTACAGGGTTTTAGTCGGTAATCTGGCTTATATATGTGGTCCTGTTCTCTCCAATACAGCTCAGCTGAATCTACAGGTTACCGGAGTGATTACTAATAGAAGAATTACGTACCGGGTAGATCCGAATTAGTGCTGGAATTTCATGAAAAAAAACACCTCAATTCCGGGGTGTTTTTTTGTTGGTTTTTGGTTCAAAAATCCCTCAGTTTTTTCCTACAAATACCCTTCAGAATCATCGATATATCGGGCTTTGATCGACGAAAAACACGCTTTTTCCGGGTATGCAAACAGCAAGAATAAGTGCCTTTACTGTGAATTTTTACCAGTACACAACAAATATTTCCCCCCCTTAGGCATCAGGATAATTTTGTAGGGAATTAAAATGCATGTAATGAACCCGTTGACTATCAAACCAACCAAAACTCCTCCGAAAGCTCGGGAGGTTCAACCCAAAATTTTGGGTGCTGAGGGTACGCCTCAAAGCGATAGAGCGGTTCAGGCATTTCCAACCAGCTCCAATTATCTCAAACCGATGAGCCAAGAATCCAATTCTCGTCAAATGTCAAAATTTTTACGCCAAGTGGTCCTCTTGGTAGCCTTCGCGCTTTTTAGTGCTGTTGGTTACTCCCAGACCACGGTTAACCTGGCCGACCAGTGTAACTGTGAGGTCCTTTCCGGAACGGCCGTTACGGCTCCCGGGGCAACCAGCCCCACCGGAGCGGATACCGGCGATATTTACGTCAACACGAATACCGGGACTATTTACTTCTGGAACGGAAGTTCATGGGAATTGACTTCCACGGACACCAATACCACCAATGTCACCTTTGCCGTAGTTGGAGCGGATTTAGTTGTGACGGATTCGGATGGTAATTCGGTTAGTGTTGCGCTTGCCGACATTGCGGCTCAGGTAGATACGGACGACCAGACGGCTGCGGAGGTAACTTATGACAATACGACTTCAGGGTTGGGAGCAACAGATGTTCAGGCTGCGATTGACGAGATCAACGGCCTGGCTGGTAATGTATCCCTGGTAGACAATGGAGACGGTACTTACGACTTTACAGATGCTGCTGGAAACGTAACTACCATTACCGATACCTCAATTTCCACCTTAACCGACGATGGGGGCGGAACCTACAGCTATACCGATGAAGCTGGAAATGTGCAGCAGATTTTAAC
>NZ_FOYQ01000001.1:0-345735 GCF_900115205.1 Robiginitalea myxolifaciens | reverse complement strand
CAAATTGATATTGAGGACGGAAGCTCAGCCACCGTTGATCTTTCCGGACTGGTAGACGATGCCGACGCAGATCCGACCAATGAATACAATACAGGGGTAGCCATGAATGCCGGGGCGGTTGAAGTTACTGATGGCGGAGGAACCCTGGGTACTTCCCTGATCAGTACGGATGCCAACAATGATATTATTGCCGGAGCAGACGGTGCGTTGTATCTCAATGTGGCTTCTGTATCTATCGCTGAAACGATTACCAACCTGAGTGATAATGGAGACGGCACCTTTACCTATGTTAATGAAAATGGTGTTAATCAAACAGTTGCCAAATCCGATATCACGGACAATGGCAACGGGACGTACACCTTTACCAATAATGATGGTACAGATGTAACCCTGGACACGCGAGCGGCTTCCAATCCCTACGATAATAGTACTTCAGGTCTTGCTGCTACTGACGTTCAGGCCGCTATCGATGAAGTTGCGGGAGGAAGTTCTGATGATCAGAATCTAACGGGCGCTACCCTTACCGGAACCGACCTGCAAATCGATATTGAAAATGGTAGTTCAGCCAATGTTGACCTTGCCGGTCTCGTAGACGATGCCGATGCCGATCCGACTAACGAATTGAACACCGGTATCAGTTTTGACGGGACCAACCTTACCGTAACAGATGCTGGTGGAAACCAGAGTGTTGACATTAGTAGTGTAAGTACCGATAATCAGAATTTGACAGGTGCTACCCTTACCGGAACTGACCTGCAGATCGATATTGAGGACGGAAGCTCTGCTACCGTTGACCTTGCCGGTCTTGTAGACGATGCCGATGCGGATCCGACAAACGAATTAAACACCGGAATCAGCTTTGATGGGACCAATCTTACGGTATCGGATGCAGGTGGAAACCAAAGTGTGGATATAAGCGGAGTAAGTACCGACGATCAGACTGCTGCTGAGGTAACTTATGACAACAGCATTTCTGGCTTAACGGCTTCCGATGTACAGGCCGCGATCGATGAAGTGGCCGCGGGAAGCACCGATAACCAGAATTTAACAGGCGCTACCCTTACCGGAACTGACCTGCAGATCGATATTGAGGACGGCAGCTCTGCTACCGTTGACCTTGCCGGTCTTGTAGACGATGCCGATGCCGATCCGACCAACGAATTGAACACCGGTATCAGCTTTGACGGTACTAATCTGACAGTGACCGATGCGGGTGGAAATCAAAGTGTGGACATTAGTAGCGTTAGTACTGACGATCAGACCATTGCAACCGACGGCAGTGCGGGAAATATCAGTATTGAAAACGGCAATGCACTCACCCTGAATGTGGATGATGCCGATGCCGATCCAACGAACGAATTCAATACAGGAGCTGGAATGAATGCCGGTTCCCTGGAAGTTACTGATGGTGGTGGAACGCAATCCACTTCCCTCATTAGCGCTGATGCCAACAACGATATTACGGCCGGTTCTGACGGTGCTTTATATCTGAATGTTGCCTCTGTTACTATTTCGGAGACAATCACCAACTTAAGCGATAATGGTGATGGGACCTTTACCTATGTCAATGAAAATGGAGTAAACCAGACCGTAGCTAAGGCCGATATCACGGATAATGGAAACGGGACTTATACTTTTACCAATAATGATGGTTCAGACGTAATCCTCGATACTCGAGCGGCTTCGAACCCATACGATAATAGTACTTCAGGCCTTGCGGCTACCGATGTTCAGGCTGCGATCGATGAGGTTGCTGGTGGAAGCACTGACGATCAGAACCTGACCCTTTCTGGAAACACGCTTTCCATCGAAGACGGAAATAGTGTAGACCTTAGTGGTTACCTGGACAACACTGACGACCAAACCATCTCCCTGACCGGGAATACCCTGGCCATCGAAGACGGCAATAGCGTAGACTTAAGTGGCTACCTGGACAATACAGACGATCAGACAGCTGCTGAGGTAACTTACGACAACAGCACTTCCGGCTTAACTGCTTCCGATGTACAAGCTGCAATCGACGAGGTTGCCGCGGGAAGCACCGACGATCAGAACATCAGTGGATCCGGACTTAGCGGTACTACGCTGACCATCGGCATTGAGAACGGAACCAATGAAACCGTGGATCTTTCTTCTCTTGCAGATAACACCGACGACCAGACCATTTCCCTGACTGGAAATACCCTGGCCATTGAAGACGGCAATAGCGTGGACTTAAGTGGTTATCTGGACAATACTGACGACCAGACTGCAGCTGAGGTTAACATTGCCGATGCAGGAGGAAACTTTACGTCCACAGAAGTTGAAGGCGCCCTTGCAGAACTGGCTGCTGGAAGCACTGATGATCAGAACCTGACGCTCTCTGGAAACACACTTTCCATTGAAGACGGAAACAACGTAGACCTGAGCGGGTATTTGGATAACACCGACGATCAGAACATCAGTGGTTCCGGTTTGAGCGGAACTACCCTGACCATAGGTATTGAGAATGGAACCAACGAATCCGTGGATCTTTCTTCCCTTGTTGGAACTGATGATCAGACGGCTGCCGAGGTAACTTACGACAACAGTACCTCCGGCTTAACGGCTTCCGATGTACAAGCTGCAATCGACGAGGTTGCTGCAGGAAGCACCGACGATCAGAACCTGACCCTCTCCGGAAACACCCTTTCCATCGAAGACGGGAACAACGTAGACTTAAGTGGTTACCTGGACAACACTGATGATCAGAACCTGACGCTTTCTGGAAACACGCTTTCCATCGAAGACGGAAACAATGTAGACTTAAGCGGTTATCTGGACAACACCGATGATCAAACAGCTGCTGAGGTCACTTACGATAACAGCACATCTGGCTTAACAGCATCTGATGTACAAGCCGCGATCGATGAGGTTGCTGCCGGAAGCACTGATGATCAGAATCTGACTGGCGCAACCCTTACCGGTACCAGCCTGCAAGTCGATATTGAGGATGGAAGCTCAGCTACCGTTGATCTTGCCGGTCTTGTAGACGATGCCGACGCCGATCCTACGAATGAATACAACACAGGTGTTGGAATGAACGCCGGTTCCCTGGAAGTTACTGATGGTGGTGGAACGCAATCCACTTCCCTGATTAGTACCGATGCTAACAATGATATTGCTGCCGGTTCTGACGGTGCTTTATATCTGAATGTTGCCTCTGTTACTATTTCGGAGACAATCACCAACTTAAGCGATAATGGTGATGGGACCTTTACCTATGTCAATGAAAATGGAGTAAACCAGACCGTAGCTAAGGCCGATATCACGGATAATGGAAACGGCACGTATACCTTTACAAATAATGATGGTTCAGACGTAGTCCTCGATACCCGGGCGGCTTCTAACCCCTATGACAATAGTACTTCTGGGTTAACAGCTACCGATGTTCAGGCTGCGATCGATGAGGTTGCTGGTGGAAGCACTGACGATCAGAACCTGACCCTTTCTGGAAACACCCTTTCCATCGAAGACGGAAACAATGTAGACCTAAGCGGTTACCTGGACAACACCGACGATCAGAACATCAGTGGATCCGGACTTAGCGGTACTACGCTGACCATCGGTATTGAGAACGGAACCAACGAAACCGTGGATCTTGCTTCCCTTGTCGGAACTGATGATCAGACAGCTGCTGAGGTAACTTACGATAACAGCACTTCTGGTTTAACGGCTTCCGACGTTCAGGCTGCGATCGACGAAGTTGCTGCTGGTAGCACTGATGATCAGAACCTGACGCTTTCTGGAAACACGCTTTCCATCGAAGACGGTAATAACGTAGACTTAAGTGGTTACCTGGACAATACTGATGATCAGAACCTAACGCTTTCTGGAAATACCCTTTCCATCGAAGACGGTAACAACGTAGACCTGAGCGGATACCTGGACAACACCGATGATCAGACAGCTGCTGAGGTTACTTATGACAACAGCACCTCTGGCTTAACGGCTTCCGATGTACAAGCTGCGATCGACGAGGTTGCTGCTGGCAGTACGGACGATCAGAACCTGACGCTTTCTGGAAACACGCTATCTATCGAAGATGGGAACAACGTGGACTTGAGCGGTTACCTGGACAACACCGACGATCAGAACCTGACTGGAGCTACCTTAAATGGAAGCAACGTCCTTCAGATCGACATAGAGAATGGATCTTCTACCAGCGTAGACCTCTCTTCTCTTGCAGATAATACTGATGATCAGAACCTGACCCTCTCCGGAAATACCCTTTCCATTGAAGATGGGAACAACGTAGACCTGAGCGGATATTTGGACAACACCGATAATCAGAACATCAGTGGTTCTGGTTTGAGCGGAACTACCCTGACTATCGGTATTGAGAATGGTACTGACGAAACGGTGGATCTTTCCTCCCTGGTTGGAACTGATGATCAGACAGCTGCTGAGGTTACTTACGATAACAGCACATCTGGCTTAACAGCATCTGATGTACAAGCTGCGATCGACGAGGTTGCTGCTGGAAGCACCGATGATCAGAATCTGACCCTCTCTGGAAACACCCTTTCCATCGAAGATGGGAACAATGTAGACCTAAGCGGGTACCTAGATAATACCGACGATCAGAACATCAGTGGATCCGGACTTAGCGGTACTACGCTGACCATCGGTATTGAGAACGGAACCAACGAAACCGTGGATCTTTCTTCCCTGGTTGGAACCGACGATCAGAACCTGACCGGAGCTACCTTAAATGGAAGCAACGTCCTTCAGATCGACATAGAGAATGGATCTTCTACCAGCGTAGACCTCTCTTCTCTTGCAGACAACACTGACGATCAGAACCTGACCCTTTCTGGAAATACGCTTTCCATTGAAGACGGAAACAATGTAGACTTAAGTGGTTACCTTGACAACACTGATGATCAGAACCTGACGCTTTCTGGAAATACCCTTTCCATCGAAGACGGAAACAATGTAGACTTAAGCGGTTATCTGGACAACACCGATGATCAGAATATCAGTGGGTCCGGACTGAGTGGAACTACCCTTACTATCGGAATTGAGAATGGAACCAACGAAACCGTTGATCTTTCTTCCCTGGTTGGAACCGACGATCAGAACCTGACCCTCTCAGGAAACACACTTTCTATCGAGGATGGAAACAACGTAGACTTGAGTGGTTACCTTGATAACACCGATGACCAGACCGCTGCTGAAGTAACTTATGACAATAGCACTTCCGGATTGACTGCTTCCGATGTACAGGCTGCGATTGATGAAGTTGCTGCAGGAAGCACGGATGACCAGAACATCAGTGGTTCCGGCCTAAGCGGAACTACCCTGACCATTGGAATAGAGAATGGTTCTAACGAAACTGTAGATCTTTCTTCTCTAGCAGATAACACCGATGATCAGAATCTGACCCTTTCTGGAAACACCCTTTCCATTGAAGATGGGAACAACGTAGACCTGAGTGGTTACCTTGACAACACAGACGATCAGAACATCAGTGGTTCTGGTTTAAGCGGAACTACCCTGACCATTGGTATTGAGAACGGTACTGACGAAACCGTTGATCTTTCTTCCCTGGTTGGAACCGACGATCAGGACCTGACCGGAGCTACCTTAAATGGAAGCAACGTCCTTCAGATCGACATAGAGAATGGATCTTCTACCAGCGTAGACCTCTCTTCTCTTGCAGACAACACTGACGATCAGAACCTGACCCTTTCTGGAAACACGCTTTCCATTGAAGATGGGAACAATGTAGATTTAAGCGGATATCTGGACAATACCGACGATCAGAACATCAGTGGTTCCGGACTGAGCGGAACTACCCTGACCATTGGTATTGAGAACGGGACTAACGAAACAGTAGATCTGGCTTCATTGGTCGACGATGCCGATGCCGATGCTTCCAATGAGTTGCAGACCATCAGCAGGTCTGGGACGGATATTACCCTATCCGATGGAGGAGGAACGGTATCCATTGCGGATAATGACAACGATTCTTCCAACGAGTATAACACCACATTTGCGGTGAATTCCGGCAACCTGGAATTGACCGACGGAGGGGGAACCCTATCGGTTCCGGTATCCAGTTTGGGAACAGATGATCAGTTCGACGACGAAGTATCTCTCAGAACGCCTATCGATGTAGATGAAGGCGCGGAGTCTTCACCTACAAATGAAACTACCGTTCAGGAGGTGATCAATGCTATCGCGCCGATTACTTCGAAGGCAGCCCGGGTATTCTATCCGCCATCCATAGCAATAGATGCCTCGGCCAATGGAACCGGGTTTACCGTAGATCTTTACGCACAGTACATTGCTCAGTTCGGAACGCCTGCCGTAGCGAGCGCAGGGGCGCCAACTGCCTTGCCGACATATGCTGCAAATGAGCTGTATTACTATGTAACCTACGCGGATCCCGCTGTTTTCGACAATATGAGCATTGATGCCAATGGGGTACTGACTTATGATATTATCGGACAACCTACCGATTACAACTCGCTGATTAACGTCGTGTTTGTAGTCAGATAATCCGAAGTCAGTAAACGTTGAGCTCCCAAGTCTTGAAAATAAACTTTCGACATATCAAACTCCTGCTAGCCAGCCTGTTTTTACTTGGTATTTCCCAGGTGCAGGGTCAATTCCTCCTGCAGGCACCCAATGGCGGCGATGAGTCAAATTATCGTTGGTATGAGGCTTCGGATACCAGTACGGTACTCGGAACGGATTTCTTTTATGAAGCCACTCAACCTGGAGTCTATTTTGCGACTTACGACGGCACCTTGTGCGGGTCCAACGCCACCGGGTACTTTATTCTAACCGATTGTAATAGCCCGGAAAACGAAGTAACCCTGGATATTTCGGCCAATGTAGGAGCGAGTGCAACCGTTAACTGGAGTCCAGCTGTGGGAGGAGATCAGCTTCGGCCCGTAGTAATTGCTACCCAGACGGTTTCCACCTATACGGCATCCATCCTGAAAGCAGGAGTTAGTATTGATCTCCCGCGATTTACGGTAGTTTGTATGCAGCAGGCAGCTACCCTGGTCGATGACTTTGTTACCGTTAATGAAGATGTAAGTATTGTTGTGCCGGTTTATGATAATGATTCCGGCATCCCCCAGGATGGTACCATTACGGCTACCGATCCGGCTAATGGAACAGTTACCATTGATGATAATGGTACACCGAACGATCCCTCAGATGACATCGTATCCTATACCCCGGATGCGGACTTTAACGGTACAGATACTTTTGACTATACGGTTTGTACTTCCTCAGGGGATTGTAGTACGGCAACCGTTACGGTGACCGTAAATCCGGTTGTGGATGCTGAGGACGATTTTGCCGCAACATTCGTAAACACTCCGATTACAATTGATGTGCTGGTAAATGACAATGATATTCCTAATGTTGGAACCTTGACCTTTACCAATCCGGCTAATGGTACCGTTACAGTCAATGATAACGGCACTCCAAATGATCCTTCGGATGATACCCTTGATTACACTCCGAACCCAGGATTTATAGGTACGGATACCTTTACCTACACCCTTTGCGATGATCAGGGTAGGTGCGATAGTGCTATTGTAACTGTGGTGGTGAATCCTCCCGGTGTTGATCTGGATTCGGACGACGATGGTATTGTCGACGCCTTCGAAGATCTTGACCTTGACGGCGACGGAGATCCCGCTACCAATCCTACTGATACCGATGGTGATGGCATTCCGGATTACCTGGATATTGATAGTGACGATGACGGTGTCCCAGATAACGTTGAGGCCCAGGCTACCTTCGGCTACATCGAGCCCTCCGGAGTCGACGCCAATTTCAACGGCCTGGACGATGCTTATGAAGCTGGCGGTGCTGTTGGCCTGATCCCTGAAGATACCGACGGAGACGGCATTCCGGATTATGTGGATGATGATAGTGACAACGATGGCGTTCCCGATGCAATTGAAGCACACGACCACGATCAGGACGGTGTGGCCGATGTTACCTGGGTTGGATCCGATAAGGACAACGATGGACTTGACGACGGTTATGAAGGAGCTACCCAGATCGATAGTGATGTCAATGACGAAATTGACGATCCGGCTAACGACTTGCCGAATACCGATGGGGCCGACGACGTGGATTACCGCGATACCGACGATGATAACGACGGAATCATGACTACTGAAGAAGATGCGAATCGCGATACGGATTTCAGTAATGATGATATCGATGAAGACGGAATTCCAGATTACCTGGAACGAAATGTCGATGATAATGTGGACCCGATCAATGTGGTAACTCCGAACGGAGATAATGTCCACGATTACTTCGAAATCCGCGGTCTGGAGAACTTCTCAAATAATACTGTGAAGATTTACAACCGATGGGGAGTGCTGGTATACTCTACCAGGGCTTATAATACGAATGGTAACGTCTTTGACGGGACCTCAAACGGAAGGGTTACTGTAGACGCTGACCAGAAACTTCCGGTGGGAACTTACTTCTACGTAATCGATTACGTGAATGACGATGGACAGAATATCCAGCTTGCAGGATACTTATACCTAAACAAATAAATCATGCCTAAACGTTTTCCCATCCTGAAACATCGCCTGGCATTCTCAGGTATCCTGTTATTCTTACTCTTATTGCCCATGCTAAGTTCGGGGCAGCAGGACGGGCAGTATACCCAGTATATGTATAACACGGTTAGTGTTAATCCCGGATATGCCGGATCTCGTGGACATTTTAGTATTGCGGCCCTGCACCGGTCACAATGGGTGGGCCTGGATGGAGCGCCTTCCACCCAAACCCTGAATCTGCATACCCCTTTAGGATATCGTGGCGTTGGGGTAGGGCTATCGGTAATCAATGATGTTATCGGACCAACCTCGGAAACCTATCTGGATTTTGATCTGTCCTACACCATTATGCTGAGTAATGCTGCGGAGTTGAGCTTTGGCCTCAAGACGAGTTTACATCGATTGGATATTGCCTATTCTGAACTGGATGAATTTTCCATTGATCCTCAATTAATGGCGCTGCAGGACATTGAAAATCGCTTCGCTCCGAATATCGGAGCAGGAGTTTATTACCATACAGACAAATTCTATCTGGGCCTTTCTGCTCCCAGAATGCTGGAAACCAAGCACTTTCAGGAAGGAAATTCGCCAACTATCGCCAACGAACAGATGCACTTTTATCTGATTACGGGATATGTTTTTGAATTGAGCCCACTGATGAAGTTTAAGCCAACACTGCTATCCAAGGCGGTAAGGGGAGCTCCACTGCAGGTAGATGTTTCTGGTAATTTCCTGTTTAATGACAAGTTTGTTTTAGGAGCAGCCTATCGCTGGGATGCCGCTTTTAGCGGAATGGCCGGGTTCTACTTCTCGGATAACAAATTTTTCCTGGGACTGGCCTATGATAAGGAAACAACGGAATTGGGAAGTGCGGCGTTTAATGACGGTTCTTTCGAAGTCATTTTACGCTACGACTTTATCGTGACCAAAGGGAAGGTTAAATCGCCCCGATTCTTCTGATTTTGTGATAGATTTTACATTTAAAGACTTCGGGTTCTAGGCAAAGGGCTTTATTTTTGTGTAATGACCGAAGAACAGGTAGTCCTCGTAAATGAAAGCGATGAAGTTTTGGGAACCATGCCCAAAATGGAAGCGCATGAAAAAGCGGTTCTTCACCGCGCATTCTCTGTATTTATTTTGAATTCCAAAGGAGAGATTATGTTGCAGCAACGGGCTGCACATAAATATCATTCTCCCTTGTTGTGGACCAATACCTGCTGTAGCCACCAACGGTTGGGCGAAAGCAATATAGAGGCTGGCAAAAGAAGGTTACAGGAGGAGATGGGTTTCCGCACAGAACTGCAGGAACTTTTCAGTTTTATTTACAAAGCTCCTTTCGATAATGGCCTTACCGAACATGAGTTGGATCACGTGATGTTGGGTCAATTTGAGGGCCAACCCGACATAAACCCGGAAGAAGTGGCCGCCTGGAAGTGGATGACTCCCGATGCAGTAGCGGCAGACATGGCTGCACATCCAGAACAGTATACGGCATGGTTCCGAATTATTTTTGAACGGTTTCACACCTATTTGAAGGATAACAAGTTGATCAATGCGGGTTAAAGTCAGTAGAAAAGCACATTTCAATGCGGCCCACAGGCTCTACCGTCCGGACTGGGACGATGCTAAGAATCTCAGGGTTTTCGGTAAATGCAGTAATCCTAAATATCACGGACACAATTACGAACTCATTGTGAGTGTAACCGGGGAGATCGATCCGGAAACGGGTTTTGTCATTGACCTCAAAGTGCTCAAGGATTTGATTCGCGAACAGGTGGAGGATGCTATGGACCACAAAAACCTCAATGAGGAGGTGGAAGAGTTCAAGGAGCTGAATCCGACTGCAGAACATATTGCGATGGTAATCTGGAAGCGACTCAGGCCCCATCTGCCTGAGGGAAGTGATCTGGAGGTTCAACTCTATGAAACTCCGAGAAACTTTGTAACCTTTACAGGCTGAGATGGGATTGCAACAAGGCAAGACTGCGCCGGATTTTGAATTAAAGGATCAGGATGGTGAAAAATTTCATCTGGCATCCGAGTTAAAGAAGGGTCCCGTAGTTCTCTTTTTCTACCCGGCAGATTTCACCCCCGGATGTACCGCTGAGGCTTGTTCATTCAGAGACAGTTATGAGCAATTCACCGACGCAGGCGCGATAGTGGCCGGTATTAGCACGGACTCCGCCAATTCCCATCGTAAATTTGCTTCAAAATATCGTTTGCCTTTCACGCTTTTGAGTGATACGGGAGGAGCTGTGGCCAGGAAATTCGCTGTAGGGCGCAGGCTAATGGGGCTACTTCCGGGCCGGGAAACCTTTGTCATTGACCGCAATGGGATGGTTCGTTTGAATTTTAATTCAATGGGCCCAAAAGGTCATGTGAGGACCGCACTACAAATCGTACGTGAGTTAAAGGGCGACTAAACCTAAAAATTATGTCAGATTTCAAGGCTTATCCAGTACGTTTTGAACCTATTTTTAAAGAACGCCTCTGGGGAGGAAAGAAGCTAAATACTGTCCTGAACAAGGATGTTGAAGGAGAGCATATTGGTGAAAGTTGGGAATTATCCGGGGTGCCTGGAGACGTCAGTGCGATCGTCAATGGCGACTATAAAAATCAAAGCCTGAATGAGCTCATTGAGGCCCATCCCAAAGAAGTGTTGGGGGGGTCTGTTTACGAACGTTTCGGCAAAGAATTCCCTATTCTGATCAAGTTCATAGATGCCAGGCTCGACCTGTCCATTCAATTACATCCGAACGACGAATTGGCCCGCGAGCGCCATAATTCCTTCGGTAAAACTGAAATGTGGTACGTTATGCAGGCCGAGGAAGATGCGGAATTAATAGTGGGCTTTAAGGAGCCTGTAAGTAAGGCTGTTTATGAAGAAGCCCTTGCGGAGGGAAAACTCACCGACTTACTGCATTACCAGCCGGTAAAGCCCGGGGATGGGTTCTTTATCCAAAGCGGAAGGGTCCATGCTATAGGAGCTGGAATTCTTTTGGCCGAAATTCAGCAAACCTCTGATGTAACCTACCGCGTTTATGATTTTGACCGTGTAGATGCCCAGGGGAATAAACGGGAATTACATACTGAGTTGGCTTTGGATGCCATGGATTTTGGGGCTGACCGGGATTTTGAAATGGACTATGCCCGAACCCCGAACCAATCGAATAACATGATTGCCTGTCCTTATTTTACCACGAATTACCTGAAGGCGGAAGGCGAGGTGAACCTCGATGTAGCCCAGCGGGGTTCGTTTACCGTGCTGATGGGTATTTCGGGATCGTCAGAGATTACAGTTGACGGGCACTCGGAAACTTTGCTTGCAGGTCAGACCTTATTGGTTCCTGCTGCCGCTGAGCGCATATCTGTCCAATCTTCAGGGGCAGAGTTGCTAGAAGTGAGTGTATAAGTGCAGGAAGTCGTACTTTTACAGCAAAATCCAAATCATGGCTAGCATCCGAATTCTAAAGCGGGACATCAATAACGTACTTGGGGACATCATCGAGGCGGTTTATATCGTCGAAGCAACTCAGGGTTCTGAACCTACTCAAGAAGGTTCTGCTATTATCGACAAGGCAATTGATACCTTCGATACACTTATCGCCAAGGTAAACGACAAAGAGGTCGAAAACCGTCGTAAGCACCTGAAAGAAGTTCGTAAAGAACTTGAAACAGAGGCAACAGCTCTTGTTGGCCGTATCAATAAGTTAGAAGCTTAAGTTTTCTCCCCAGGGATACCGGATTTCCCTGAAATCAGTTTTCCGCCTTTTGCGCTTCCACCAGGGCTTTTAATTGCCGTCCATATTTGGATTCGGCAACCTCGGGAGTCAGGACGTTATAGATGGAATCCAGCATTTTTGGATTGGCGCGGCCTTCTTCCGACAATGCCACGAAGGGTGCCAGGTATGAATCCTTGTGATTCATTGCAAAGTTAAGCGCATATAAGGTCGCGCGAATTTCCAGGCGATCTGAAGCTTGTTGCAGGGAATCCAGACCTGCGGAGTCCAGGGAATCCAGCTCCAGTGCGGCGCGATTATACTCCAATTGCTGCACGTTAAAGCGGGAAAGCATTTGCTGATATTCCCGGAATTCTTCCTGTGACTTGGAACCGGAAATCTCAGCTTCATTTTCGAAAGCATTCCATTGGCTGTTGATACGCGTAGCTCCGGGTTCTGCGAAAAACAAGATGCGATCGTTTACTTCATTGTTGTCGGCCTTATCCAAATAGAGATAGAAAAAATCGGGTTCGGAAATCGCAGTGCTCAATTGGTACATACCTTCAGCATCGACCTGCGTTGAATCCAGGCTCACCAAACTGGTGTCCACCACCTGCTGCAGGTAAAGTGTCCCTTTTTTAAGCCCTTTGACCCTTCCTTCCACCAGCAATTCGTCGGCCTTGGGTTCTGAACTACAGGCAACAATTAGCAATAAACCTAACAGGGTATAAATTCCGTTTTTCATCTCGATCAATTTGGGCGCAAAGATGGTATTTTTTTAGGGATATTTCCAAAGCATATACACTCGTATTCCCAGCAATTAAAGGGTAGCTGCTATTTCCATCAGATAGGCACAAAACAGTGCGCCCCCAGTTCCTACCACATAGCCCAATACGGCCAGTAAGACCCCAACTGAAGATAAGGCGGGATGGAATTCGGCGGCAACAACAGGAGCAGAGGCAGCTCCACCCACATTCGCCTGACTACCTACGGCTAAAAAGAAAAAGGGTGCCCGGATCCACTTCGCCACCAGAATTAACAGGCCTGCATGAAAGGCGATCCAGATCAGACCTACCAGGATTAATCCCGGATTTTCAAGGATTCGACTAAGATCCATTTGCATCCCTATTGTCGCCACAAGGATGTAGATGAATACACCGCCAATCTTACTGGCCCCGGCTCCTTCGTAGTTTTTTGCCTTGGTAAAGGAGAGGGCGACCCCCATTATCGTTGCAATAACGACCATCCAGAAGAATTCTCCCCCCAGGAAAGAGAAGAAACTACTGGGATCTGATACGGAGGAGACGCTTTCGGTAAGCCAGGAACTCACATAGCCTCCGAAAAAATGGGCTATCCCAACAGCAAAAAAGGCCATGCTGAAAAGGATCATATAATCGCGAAGGGTAGGCACCCGGGTTATGGATGCTGTGTATTCGCTTACTTTCTGTTTCAGTGTTTCGATAGCGCTTGCATCGGCTTTAAGCCAGGAATCAATTCTTTTAGTCTTACCCACTCCAAGGAGAAGTATGGCCATCCAGACGTTAGCGCCGATAATGTCTACCAGGACCATCTCTCCAAATCGGTCCTGATTAAATTCAAAGATTTCTAGCATAGCGGCCTGATTGGCCCCACCGCCAATCCAACTGCCCGCGATAGTAGCCAGGCCGCGCCATACCGCATCAAAGCCTACGCCTCCCACGGTTTCCGGCGAAAAGGTTGCGACTACCAAAATAGCCAGGGGCCCTCCGATGATAATTCCCGCCGTACCCGTCAAAAACATGATCAAGGCCTTAGGTCCCAGATTGCTTACCGCTTTCAGGTCAATGCTCAAAGTCATCAGTACCAGGGCGGCTGGAAGTAAATACCGACTCGCCATATAGTAGAGTCTGGAATTATCGGCAGATATGATGTTAAAACTGGCTAATATCGACGGGAGGAGGTAACACAGCAGGATACCGGGAACCCAGGTATAAAAACGCTTCCAGAAACCGCTTTTGGACCCTGAGGTTATAAATACAAACCCCAGGCAAAGGGCAAGCAGGCCCAGGACAATGGTATCATTGGTAATAAGCGGTTGTTCCATGCGAAATACTTTGGCGAAAAGATAGGGGATTTTGCCAAAAGCGCTCAAGGGATCCTGAAAGGAAACGGCTATCCTAAATATTCAACCAGTAGGTGAGCTTCAGGTTGATGGATCGGAACTTTGGGCTAAAGCGATCAACGAAATAATTGTCGGTGTAGACAAGGAATAAATCCGACAGGGGAGCAAAGCGCCATTGGAGGCGGGAGTTGATCCCGAAATTGTCCCGTTGATTGCTGTATTGAATCAGCGTATTCCAGAAAAGCGACTTGGAGAACGTAAATTCTATCCGGGGCACGATTAGCCAGATATCTGCCGTGCCATAAGGCTCAGGTAATTCAATATGATCGTAGCGCGCTTGCAGGGAAATAAAAGCCTTGGGTTGTATCCTGAGGTTTGCCGTGCTCTGAAGGGTAAAGCGCGAACCATTGAAAAAATCCCCTATTGTCGTTTGAATCTCGTAGGAAGCGATGCGACGTCGATCCGACTGATAGGAAATCTGTGCATTGTTATAATAGTAATCCGTGTCGGCAGGAAGGGCTTCGGCATCGTCAGAACCTGTTGGGTCAAAATCGCTGAACAAATAGGTATATCGTGAATTCCACTCGATCTGGAATTGCTGCTGCCGGCGCGTTTGCAATTCGTATCGGCCGCGTAAGTTGTAGTCTGTAAGCCTCCAGTCTACGCCAGGCTGCCAAATGGATATTGGGATGAATCTCAGGCTATGGTTATTGACCCATCCGTTTTGCGGCCAAAAGTTGGGCCCAAAACTAAACACGGTCTTAAAGATATCCGTCCGGCGAATGAACCCCAGGTCAGAGGCGTAATCGTCTCCTACGTATACCCCTTGCGCGAAGGCATTCCAGTTGCGCACATTGTAGCGCATACTCAAGCCGGAAGACCATTCACTCCCCTGGTCTCCGGGACTGAACGATCGGTGTGCGAAGGCTCTTCCACTCCAAACATTGTTTGATGAAATCAGGTTGTAATCCAGACCTACGACCCGATTATATCGGTCCGCTTCATCCAAAAAATCGGGGTTTCCTGTTGCCTGCCGGTTAATAAAAAAGAAACCGATATTCGACCGATCGAACACCAGTTGTTGTAAGGCCAGCATGGTATTGTTATTTGCAGCTATTTCATTGGCCGCGTCCTCTTCGGTCTGGATACTGAAAAAGCCCAGTCGTAGATCATCGTTTATTTTTCCACTCAGCCGGGCCCCGGCTACTATTGGGTTTTCAATAGTGTTTCCGTCGATATCTTCGGCGATTCCAATTCGTCGCGAAAAGAAGGGGTTGGCATCATTATCGTCTCCAAAACTGGCGAACAAGTCATTGTTGTCTATAAAGAACTGCCGTTTTTCCGGAAGGGAAACCTCAAAGCGTGTGAGGTTGGTTACCTGATCGTCTACTTCTACCTGAGAGAAATCAGGGTTCAGAGTAAGGTCCAGATTCATACTGTTTCCAATAGAGACCTTGGCATCTCCACCCACTTTAAAGCCCGTATCCTCTGCAATATTTTCCCGGTCCTTGAACCAACTCGTATTCACGTAGGGGATAAGTGCCATTGGGGTCCTGGAGCGTCCCAGCGGCTTTTCAAAGCGCATTTCCCCCATAAAGGTAAGCCCGAAGATATTCTGATTCTGGGGGATGTGCATCCAGGTACTGCTCTCATTGCTTTGGGTATCGAAACGATAACTGTTGAATCGCCACCGCGTTTCGCCTTCCCGAAACTTGAAGGAAGTAAGTGGAATGGCCCATTCTGTGGTATATCGGTCGTCGTAGATTTTGGAGTCCCCCTTCCACTTAACGTCCCAGGAAATCGTAAATCCACTTAGATCTAAGCCTCCGCCAGATACCAACCCTTCCCGGCGCACCCCATAGGGATTCGAACCAAAAAGGAAAGCATTGTTAGCATCGTTAAAAGTGTCGAAAAGCAGGGTAATGTTATCGGAATTCCCGGCGCGGAAATCCCTTCTCAACGATTGAATGGCATAATTCCTACCTGCCGTCCAGACAGTAATCCCTACGTAAAGATGCGTGTCATCGAACAACATCTTGATCTGGGTCTGCTTCCTGGCCTGAATACTATCGACTGGAAAGTATTCCCAGAATTCCTCGGCGGCTTCGGCTTCTTGCCAGATAGGCTCGTCCAAAACGCCATCCGGGGTAATACTTTCCTGGATGTACTTTACGGTAAAGTGTTTATCACCCTTGGTTTGGGCGAAACTTATGAAAACAGTAAAGAGAGATGCGAAGAGGTAGTAGTTCCGCATTCGGAATAGCGCATTTTGGTCAGTCGGGCCTAAAAGTACCAACACTTAATGCTTTGGCCAGAAACATTAACACGATTTTAAGTGCTCCGGGGATTAGCGCCCTTCTTTTTTTCTAAACTTCCGGGTTTTCGCCTTGTTGGGATTCGTGAAGAGTCGTTTGAAGAAACCATCGCGCTTAATTGGCGGGCAGTCCTCCAGGTCTTCGGATTGCTCTGAAAATTCGAAACGTCCACTGACCCAATGTCGCAATTCCGGATCATTTTGGACATCCCGGTACCACAGGGCAAACAAGGGCAATGCAGCGTTAGCCCCCTGACCGATAGTCGTATTGGGAAAGCTCAGGTCGTAACGGTCCAGCCCCACCCAGCTTATGTGTACGACTTTCGGGGTAAGGCCTACAAACCAGGCATCCCTGTTTTTTTGGGTGGTTCCTGTTTTTCCGGCAACATCACCTCGTATGTCATAGCGAGCGCGTAAGCGGGAAGCCGTTCCCTCATTTACAACGTTTTGCATCATACGTAGCATCTGGTCCCGGGTTTCTTCACTAAAGGCCTCCTCATTTATGACGGGTTGGTGAGCAAAGAGTTCGCGTCCTTCGGAATCTTCAATTCTCCGAATCAGAAAAGGGGTGGCCGGCTTCCCCTTGTTCACAAAACTGCTGTAGGCAGCGGCCAATTGCTCCATGGGTACGGATCCGGCTCCAAGGGCTATTGCAGGCTCTTCAGGCAGGGGTTCATGAATGCCCATAGCTTCTGATTGGGCTATCACCCGTGGTATCCCGGTTTCTTCAAGTACTTTTACGGCGACAGTATTTACAGAGTGCGTCAAGGCGTAATTCAGGGTATAATTCAGGTAGGCTTCGTCATCGGAACCCGAATTGGCGGGCGTCCAATCTTCCAGATTCTCATAGCGCACTTCCCTGGCCGAAAAATAGGTGCAAGGCTCCAGTCCTTCCTCCAGGGCTGTAGTGTATACAATAGGTTTAAAAGTGGAGCCCACCTGTCGCTTACTTTGACTTATATGGTCAAACTTAAAGCGCTGGTAGTCAATGCCTCCGACCCAGACTAAAACTGCCCCGCTTCGGGCATCGATGGCGAGGTTTCCGGTTTGCAGGAATCGGGCATAGTGAAGTAAACTGTCTGCTGTACTCGCTTCTACCTCTCGTTCTCCTTGCCAATCTCCCAAAGTCATTAATCTTTTCCGGGATAGCGAGTCCATTATGTCGGCATGTGAAATCCCGGCTGCCTTGAGTTTTCTGTAGGGTTCGGACTCACGCAAATAGGCGTCCTTAAACGTTTTGTCAGACTTCCAGGGCGCGCGATTTCCATAGGCCTTTTCCATTTGCCCTTGAATGGCAGGCATGTGCTCATGCATTCGTTCCTCGGCGATTTCCTGCAGTCGGGAATCCAGGGTGGTATATATTTTCAGACCTGAGTTATAAATATTCAGGTTCTTGTCATCTCCTGGGAGTTCGGCGATCAGGGCAACGGCCTGTTTGCGCACTTCTTCCCGGAAATAGGGCGCCAGGCCCTGGTCGTGTCCATAAGGCTGGTATTGGAGTTGCAGTGGAAGTGCGGCCAGGCTATCGGCCAGGGTAGGGGGAAGGTATTCCAGTTTGGCCATATTTTGAAGGACCAGGTTCCGTCGTTGCGTACTTCGCTCTGGAAAAATTCTGGGATTATACGAATATGTAGCCTTTAGCATGCCGATAAGGACTGCAGCCTGTTCCGTATTTAGTTGGGAGGCAGGTCGCGAGAAAAAGCGCTGGGAAGCACTCTCAATACCATAGGTGTTATCTCCGAAGGAAACGGTATTCAGGTAAAGGTGAAGTACTCCCTCCTTGCCATAGGCTTTTTCCAATCGGCCTGCAATGATCATTTCCCGAACCTTATCCGCAACCAGGCGAATCGTTCCTCCCGCTTTTCGGGGGAACAGGTTTTTTGCCAGTTGCTGGCTTATAGTGCTTCCCCCACCGGCGCTGCTGTCCCCCAGGAGAATGTTCTTAAAGAAAACACGGAACAAGCTGGGGTAATCCACGCCATTATGCTGGTAGAAACGCTGGTCTTCTATGGCGATAAGGGCTTGGGTAACATGTCCGGGAATGGCTTCTGGTGGAATCGGTTGGCGGTCGTTTAGATAATATTTCCCGATAAGGACACTATCGGCCGAATAGACTTCGGTAGCCCGGTCTAACTGGATTTCGGCCAGTTCATTTGTACTGGGGATCCGGCCCCAAAGTCCCAGCCGTACCGAAAGAATAAACCCCGCTACCACCAGGGTTGCTGTCAGGAAAAGTCCAACAGGGAGGCGTGCCCAGCGCGGGAGTTTCAGGAATAAAGTTTTGAGGCGATTCATGGGTGCGAAGTTCCCAAAAATGCGCTAAAAGCCCGGTGGAATTAACATTTCCTTAAACGGGCATTGCTTACTTTTGGAAGGTCATCTGGATTATTTGTTATGCGATTGATTTTCCTTCTTTTGATTTGTTTGCCACTGTGGGGTTGGAGCGCTCCGCCCTATTGGTCAAAAACCGGTCACCGGGTAATTGGGGAAGTGGCCCAACACCACTTGAAACGCAAGGCGCGCAAGGCCCTGGCAGAATTGCTTTCAGGCGAAGGCCTGGCCGAGGTTGCCACTTATGCCGACGATATCAAATCGGATTCTACCTTTCGCAAATTCAGTCCCTGGCATTATGTGAATTTTCCGGCAGACGCCAAGTATACGGATGTCACCCCAAGTCCTTATGGCGATGTTGTTGCCGGGATTCAGCAATGTATCGCGATCCTGAAAGATCCGAATACCTCCAGGGAAGATGAGATCTTCTATTTGAAGATGCTCGTCCATTTGGTGGGCGATTTGCACCAACCCATGCATGTTGGGCGCGCCGAGGATCGGGGTGGGAACGACATTCAGCTGCAGTGGTTCGACCGGGGGACCAACCTGCACCGGGTTTGGGATGCTAACCTGATCGACGATTTTGGCATGAGTTACACAGAACTGGCCAGTACCCTCCCGCGATGGTCGCGCAATAAAATTCGACAAGTACAACAGGGCGATGTGCTGGATTGGGTCGAAGAGGTCCAGGAGATAACCAACCGGGTTTACGATTCGGCTGAGGTAGGGGAGAAGCTCTACTACCGGTATCGCTATGTCTGGTGGGATACCGTAGAACAACAATTACTTACCGGAGGGGTTCGCCTCGCAGCGATTTTGAATGATATCTACGGGTAAATACTACCGCGATTTGGAAATCCGGTTTCCGCTTATAGCCCGCTGCTGGTTCGATTTAAAACGATTTACCTCTTCCGGCCTGCGTTTGGCATGTTTGGTGGAACGGCCCTGAACGCGCTTGCGCCAGCGTTTGAAGGAGGAAGGTTTGAGTTCCCGTCGCATCAGGGTGATAACCGACTCTTCCGGAATGCCGAACTGAAAGGTGATGGCTTCAAACGGGGTACGGTCTTCCCAGGCCATTTCGATGATCCGATCGAGCTCCCGCTCTGTGAATTCAGGTAGTTCCATAGGGTGCAAAGTTAATACAATCGCCTGAAGGTAAGGTTGATCCTCGGGTCAACGGCCTTTCGGGTTTTGGGAATCTGGTGCAGCCAACGATGTTGGGTTTCCCCTTGCATCAGTAATAGGCTTCCATGGGTAAGGGGTACCGAGGTACGAAGGCTTTTATCCTCCCGGTGCTTGAGTTTAAATTGCCGGGTAGCTCCCAGGCTTAATGAAGCAATGACCGGGTTGGTGCCCAGGGCAGCCTCGTTATCGGCATGCCAGCCATTGCTGTCATTCCCATCCCGGTAGAGGTTGAGCAGGCAGGTACTGAATTCCGCACCGCTTGCAGCAGCTATTCGTTTCCGTAAATTATCCAACAGCGGGGTAAAGGGATGCGGGTTTAAAGTCAGGCCCGAATAGGTATAGGATTTACCATGGATATCATAAAGCGCGGTAAGCCGGGGTTGGGCATAGACCTTTCCAAAGACCTTTACATTGTCTTGTCTCCAGGGAGTTTCCTCCAGTAATGTATGATAAATGTCCCAGGCCTCCCGGGGATCCAGGAAATCCTCAGTTAACCGAATATCGCATTCGGGTAAGTCTTTCAGACCTGGGGTTTCTTTGCTCAAGCCATTACCGTTTTAAGCTGATTGCGGTATTCAGAAGGCTTCATCCCCGTGAATTCCCGGAATAGTTTGTTGAAATGGGAAATATTGTTGAAACCACTTTCATAGCAGATCTCCGTAATCGCCAGTTGGTTCTCGGCAAGCAGATTTGACGCATGAACCAATCTGTATTCGTTTACGAATTGTACAAAGGTCTTGTTTGTCGCTTTTTTAAAGTAGCGACAAAATGAAGGAACCGTCATATAAACCAAATCTGCAATGTCCTCAAGGGCTATCGATTCCTTATAGTGGGATTTGACATAATTGAAAATAATATTGATCCGGTCATTTTCCTTTGTCTGTGTTTCCACGATCAGCTGATCTGCATTGAGAATCTGAACATCCTTGCTGCTCCCGAGCTCGTTAAGGATGTTGAGGATAGATAACAGGCGTTGGAAGTCGGACTGATACTCCAGGATTTCGATCTTTTCTCCTATTTTCTTTTTTGAGGCCCCGCCGAACGCCAGGCCACCTTTAGCCTTGGCAAACAAATTCTGGATATTCCGGAGTTCGGGAAGCTCCAGGAATTGATTCCCGAGGAAGTCGGGTTTCATCTGGACTACGGATTCGCTGCGATTTCCGGTATAGGCATCCGTAAAACCACAGTGGGGCAGGTTGGAGCCGATAAGGATTAAATCCCCATCAGTATAGGAGGAAATATGGCTCCCAATCTGACGTCGACCACTTCCCCCATTGACATAAACCAACTCAATTTCGGGGTGGTAATGCCAGATCAAGTCCTTATTGGGTCTGTCAGAACTGAATTTCTGATAGGTGAAGGAATGCCCAAAGTCAGGAGCAATTGCTTCAAATGCTGGTTTAACCTTCTGCATAGCAAATTTTTACTCGAAGTTATATACGAGAATCCCTACAAGATTGCGCAAAATTAACCAAAACCTGTGCAATATTACCATTTAAGAATTATTTAACCTTATCTGATGGTAAAATAACACCATTATTGGATAAACCACTAGTGGTTTCGGCTGGTCTGCACCCCTAGCTTTGTCCTTGTGTAATTTTAAAAATATCACGTCATGAAAAAGCAAAAATTTCAAATCGCCGCATTATTCCTTATGGGTATTATCAGTGTTAATACCCTGGCAGCCAATCCAGATAAGACCCTTCCCGCAATTACCAATAATTATGCAGATCTGGCAGATCCGCACTTTAAGGTAAAAGGGGAGCGCATTCTGGTAAACTTCCTGAACCTGGAAGGCAACACCGTAATCGTGAAGGTCCTGGATCAGGAGAACCGCGTCCTTTATATGGAGCGGATCAAGGATGCCACCGTTATTGAGAAGGCTATCAATTTTGAAAAAGCCTACGAAGGAATCTATCGGGTAGAAGTTTCCCTGAGCGGTGAAAAAGAGAATTTTTCAGAGACTCTGAAAATTGTCCGATAGTGGATGTTTAGTTAGTTTAATTCGGAGAAAGGGAGCCCAAAGGGGTTCCCTTTTTTTTTGCCGGAAGATCCTGACGCCGTTTATTCGGCCAACATGCCCTCGAAAAGTTTCCTTTTTCGATCCCCGAGGAAGGGCACTTCCAGGGCTGCCTTCAATTGGTCGACAGGTTTGTCCCGGCTGAATAACAGGGCGTAATATGCTGCAATGCTGATACCTAACTCGCTTTTTTTCAATAGTGTAAGAGTGTCTCCTGGCCGGACCCATCCCGATTCGAGCACCTGAACATAGGTCCCCGGTTTGCCATGGGCTACAAAGCGTTCAATTACCTCAGGGTCTGAGAAACGTATCCCCAGTTTATAGCAGGGCTCCCTGGGAATGGTAACTCGTACCCGGGCTTCCCCGAGCTGATACTCTGATCCCGGGATCAGCTTTTGTTCATCCAACCCTGCAAGACTCAGGTTTTCGCCAAATTGGCCATAGTCCCACTCCAGGTCGGGATACAGATCCTGCCAATAGGGATAGTTATCCGTGTTGAATAAATATGCGGCCTTGAAGATGTCGCCATGGACCCTGCGATCCCCGATGGTATCTCCGCGAACCCCTTCCGGTGTAAGGTAAACCCCCAGAGCTTTCGGGCGTTTGTAAATGCCTGTAATTTCAGTTTTGCCCCGCCATTGGATTTCCGTTGGCTGCGCAATGTTCGTACTAACTACCCGGGGAGTATTTGCTGATTCCATAGATTGTGAAGGTATAAAAAAAACCGCCCGAAGGCGGCTTATCTCATGATGCGGTGATCCTTATTCACATACTATTGCTCTTGAGACATTTTTTTAACGATAAAAAAGGCGATCAGCAAGCCTGTTCCCGCAAGCAGGAAGATTGATCCTGGCATGGCTATTTCATAATCGACGCGTAGTAAGTGGTGTAAAATACCGCCTACCATTACTCCTGCTCCAATGCCCATAAGCAGCAGTGCAAAGTTCAGGGTTAAAATGCGCCACACCGGAGCTGCACGCTGAGGTGAACGGGTAAAAATACTGGCGTCAGCTCCTTTTTCGATGAGCGCCATGCGCTCCTTGTTTCGGGTGGAGAAATACAGATAGCAAACTCCGAAAAGCGCCGAAAAGATGGTTAATATTACAATTACTTCAGATCCCATTTTTTATAATTTTAAATGATTGATGTTATTTGTTTTGTTCATAGGACGGAATATTTTTCAATGTGGTTACGGCAAAGAGTAATTTTTTTTTGAACGACAAGTGTAACCTTAATTGAATTAATGTCGTCATATCGGTATAATGACTTTGCAACCAACCGATAAAGAGATCATTCGCAGCGTACGCGAAGGGGATGTTCAGGCATTTGGCCTGCTGGTGGATAAATACCAGCATATGGTCTATACCCTTGCCGTGCGGGTGGTCAAGAATCGGGAAATTGCAGAAGAAGTTGCACAGGATGCCTTTGTAAAGGCCTTCGAAGCCCTTGAGGGCTTTAAAGGGGAATCGAAATTTTCGACCTGGTTATACCGTATCGCCTATTACCGCGCTTTGGATGTGAGTGATCGCGAAAAGCGGAAATGGCGTGTGACGCACGAGGTAGCTGTGGAAGATAACCCTGCTGCCAGTGCCAATACCACCTGGACTGCCCTTATGGATGAGGAACGGGGGGAATTTATTAAAACCGTACTGGATTCCCTTACCGAGGAGGATCGTTCGGTACTCAGTTTGCACTACCTGCAGGAGCTCTCTTTAAAGGAAGTAGGAGAGATAATGGGGCTACAGCCCAATACCGTGAAGATTAGACTATATCGGGCACGTCAGCGAATGCTGACTTTTATACAAGAGCACCAATGCGATAAATGGTTACAGAATTATGGAAGCTGATCAAAACAACTGGGATTGGAAATCCTTGATGGCAGATGCCACCGAAAAAGCCCCTGAGGGATTTAGTAAGGGTGTTATGGACAAGATCCAGGCCTTACCTGAGGCAAGCTCCCCGATTACAGAAGAGATAAGCGTTGCTCCCTTACTTTCGAAACGCACCCTGTATTGGGTAGCGGGTTGGTTTGGCCTCCTGCTTTTTGGGGGTATATATTATTCGCAAGGCGATTCTCTTTTGAGTGCTGTGAGCAATCCACTGGAAGACCAATTCAGCCGCGTTCTCGCCTATACAGAATCGTTTCAAATTCCTTCCTGGGATTTACCCGGCTTACCCAGCAGTTATGGTTGGGCGGGTCTGGCTTTCATGTTTTTTGCAATGATATCGATTTATCGCATACAGAAAATGGCGCAACAGCATTTGAGTTTCTACAAGTAAAACAAGGCCCAGTAAATTAAGAATCCCTGTAACGGTAAACGCAGCCATAAGGCCACCTTTGGAATGTTAGCAAAGCGCTGAGGTTCCCGGACCATATAGAGGTGGACGGGCAGGAATGCCACCAGCATCAGAACAATTCCCCATAAGGCAATGGCCTTTAAATTGGGAAGCTGCGAATTGAACCAGCCAAAACTTACGGCCAACAGGGCAAGGCCTGCCAGGACTTCGAAGAAGCCGCTCCACCAAACCATAGCCTTCTTTGAAGGGAAATTCGGAGGCATGATCGCGATATAGGCTTTCGGGAAGATCCAATGCATCAGCCCGGCAACGATATACATACCGGCCATCATATAGTAATGCCAGGGGAATTCCATGCCGAAAAGATACGGAACTTACTTTACCATATCGTACGAACGCGCGATAAACTTGGTGAGTTCTTCGCCTTTTAGCAGGCCCTTGGAAAGGCGTGCGAGATCCAGGGATTGCCGGATCAGTCGCTCCCGCTTCTTATCTGTTTTGGTATTGAGGATTTCCCCGGTTAGCGGGTGGTTGGTGTTTACCACCAGGTTGTACATTTCCGGCATATTTCCCATGCCGAACATACCCCCGCCACCAGTCTGCTGCATTTCCTTCATCCGCCGCATAAATTCGGGTTCAGTGATAACAAAGGGAGCTTGCTTACTATCCATAGCCTCCAGCTGTACAGTAAACGAACTTTGTTCGCCAAGAACACCTTGCAACTGGCCTTTCAGGGTTTCCTGCTCTTCCTCCGACAGTTTGGAAATCTGCTTCTCCTCCTTCTGGATCAGTTTTTCCAGGGGATCGGCATCTACCCGGGCAAAGCTGATCTTTTCCTTGTCCCCTTCCAATTTCTGCATCAGGTGGGAAACAATCGGGCTGTCCATCAGCAAGACTTCGTATCCCTTTTCTTTAGCCGCTTCGATATAGCTGTGCTGTGCTTCGGTTTCCGAGGCGTAGAGAATCACGCATTTCCCGTCCTTATCCGTTTGCTGGGGAGCGATTTTCTCCTTGAGCTCTTCAAAGGTGTAATAGGCGCCATCCACGGTTGGATACAAAGCGAACCCGTCGGCCTTTTCATAGAATTTCTCCTCACTGAGCATTCCGTATTCGATAACGATCTTAATGTCGTTCCACTTTTGCTCAAATGCCTCGCGATCTTCCTTAAACAGGGATTGCAGTTTGTCGGCAACCTTTCGGGTGATGTAAGAGGAAATCTTTTTAACTGCTCCATCGGCCTGCAAGTACGAGCGACTTACGTTTAATGGAATGTCCGGGGAATCGATAACCCCGCGCAGCATGGTCAGGAATTCCGGAACAATACCCTCTACATTATCCGTTACAAATACCTGGTTCTGATACAGTTGAATCCTGTCTTTCTGTAGGTTCAGGTCATTCTTGAGTTTTGGGAAATAGAGAATCCCCGTAAGGTTGAAGGGATAATCCACATTTAAGTGGATGTTAAAGAGTGGCTCCTCGAATTGCATCGGGTAGAGCTCGCGGTAAAAAGCACCGTAGTCTTCGTCCTTGAGGTCCGTAGGCTTTTTAGTCCAGGCCGGATTAGGATTGTTGATGATGTCATCTACTTCCTGGGTAGGTGCTGGCTCGTCTTCTGCTGCGCCTTCGGGTTTAGGCAACGTCTCCGTACGGGTTCCGAACTTTATGGGAACCGGCATGAACTTATTATACTTCTGCAACAGTTCGCGAATCCTGCCTTCTTCCAGGAATTCCTCGCTGTCCTCAGCGATATGCAGGATTATTTCCGTTCCCCGCTCTTCCCGGGTACCTTCCGTTAATTCGAATTCCGGATTGCCCTCGCAGGACCAGTGCACCGAAGGGGCATCCTTAAAACTTTTAGTAATGATCTCCACCTTATCGGCAACCATAAAGGCCGAATAGAAACCTAATCCGAAATGCCCAATGATTCCGGCATCCTTCCCGGCGTCCTTGTACTTATCCAAAAACTCCTCTGCTCCCGAGAAAGCGACCTCATTGATGTATTTGGTAACTTCCTCTTCGGTCATCCCAATTCCCTGATCCGATATATGCAGGGTCTTAGCATCTTTGTTAACCTTAACCTCGATCTGAGGATTGCCGTATTCTACTTTAGCCTCTCCTATGGAAGTCAGGTGTTTGAGCTTCAGGGTCGCGTCCGTAGCATTTGAAATCAATTCCCTTAAGAATATTTCATGGTCGCTGTAGAGAAACTTCTTTATAAGTGGAAAAATATTGTCAACCGAAACGTTGATTTTACCTGTAGCCATTGCTATTTAATTTTAGAATAATCTTCAGATGAAAGTCAAAAAAAATACCAAAACAGCCCAGGGTGACAAATTGAGATCAGGCGTGACAAGATGACACGATAGCGGGGGGTATATTTTTTGTAAAAACTTTAACACGATTTTTTGTTTAACAAATTTGCAGAAAAGTTAAACATTATTATCTTTGACCTATCGATGGATGATGATCGATGCCATAAACGCATTAGAAGTCTGAAATCAGTTTGTTTATTAATTGGTTAGGTTGTTTGAAAAACGCGTTTTCCCTGAAAGCGCGTTTTTTATTCTCACCAAATACTCCTTAAGATTTACCCGATGGCGGCAACTAAAAAGAAGAAACCGGTAACTAAAGAACAACTCATCTCGGCATACATGCACCAAACCCTGGAGCGCGATGCCTACCCGTCCAATGAATACAGCTTTTGCCGGGTCGCTGAGATTCCGGAGGAGGACTTTTACACGCACTTCGGGTCCCTGGAAACTTTAAAAGAAGCTGTCTGGGTTGCATTTTTAGATCAAACCCTCTCGCTGCTCGAAAAAGATAAGGGATACCAGGACTATGGCACCCGGGAACGAATGCTGGCCTTTTACTATACCTTCTTCGAAATTTTAACCCTGAACCGTTCTTACGCCCTCTTTGTAGTGCGCAACGGGCAGAAAGACCTCTCCGAGATGCGACAACTGCGTGGCCTGCGTCGCGGTCTGCGGCAATACGCAGAAACCCTACCTCAGGAGGAAGCAGACGGGCAGGGTAAACTATCCCAGGCCCGTAGGCAAATTTTCTCAGAAGGGGTTTGGGTACACTGGCTTTTCCTTTTGCGTTTCTGGTCACGGGATACTTCCCCGGCTCAGGAGAAAACAGATATGGCTATCGAAAAATCTGTAAACACCTTGTTCGATCTCTTAGATTTCAGCCCCATCGAAAGCGTGGTAGACCTGGGTAAATTCCTTGTGAAAGAACGATTTGCCTGATACCCTATGAAAGCATTAGATCGCATCCCGGTAACCAAGATCGAACGGGCGGGCAAACTGGTCAAAACAGGGGTAAAAGTAGGCGGCAACTACGTAAAGCATTACGGTAAAAAGCTCGTCAACCCTAATCTGGACCGGGAATCCCTGAATGAGGACAATGCTCGCGATATTTACGATGGGCTTAAAGAGTTGAAGGGAAGTGCCCTGAAGGTAGCCCAAATGCTCAGCATGGAGAAGAACCTGCTCCCCCGGGCGTATGTCGACAGGTTCTCCCTGGCGCAATTCAATGTTCCCCCTTTATCTGCGCCTTTGGTCAGAAAAACATTCCGAAAATTTCACGGGGCAGGACCTGAATCCCTGTTCGATGAGTTCGAGTCGGAATCTACTCATGCGGCCAGTATTGGCCAGGTACATCGCGCCTGGAAGGATGGGAAGGCCCTTGCGGTAAAGATTCAATATCCGGGGGTGGCAGACAGTATTCACAGCGATTTGGCTCTGGTCAAGCCAATTGCCCTGCGGATGTTTAACCTGCAGGCCAAAGACACAGAAAAATATTTTAAGGAAGTCGCTGACAAACTTCAGGAAGAAACCGATTACACCCTGGAACTTTCGCAAAGCGTCGAAATTACAGAAGCCTGCGCCCATTTGGAGGGAATGCGTTTTCCCAGCTACTATCCGGAACTATCCTCGGAACGTATCCTCACCATGGATTGGATAGATGGCTTGCACCTGAGTGAAGCTTGTAAGGAAGGTCTCTCCCCAGATGTCGGCAATAAACTGGGACAAGCCCTCTGGGATTTTTACATGTTCCAGATCCACGGACTCAAAAAGGTTCATGCCGATCCGCATCCCGGAAATTTCCTGGTAGACCCAGCGAACAACCTGGTCGCCATTGATTTTGGGTGTATCAAGGAAATTCCCGAGGAATTCTATGCGCCTTATTTTGAATTGGCTACCTCCAGGAATTTTGAGGATAACGGATTTGTCCGGAAAAAACTCGAAGAGCTTGAAATCCTTTCTCCTGAAGACAGTCCTGAAGAGGGGCGCTTCTTTATGGACCTTTTCCGGGATATGCTCGAACTCTTCACACGTCCCTTTAAGAGTCAGCGTTTTGATTTTGCCAATGCCGACTTCTGGCAGGCTATTGCCGATTTAAGTCAACGCTATGCCAAGGATCCACAAGTCCGTAAAATGGACGCCGGACGCGGATCACGCCACTTTCTCTATATGAATCGTACATTCTTCGGGCTTTACAACCTCATGCACGACTTACAGGCCGAAGTGGAAATCGAAGGTTTTCGCAAGTATCTCTAAGGCTTTCGGGTTTCCTCCTGAGGGGTTGGCTTGAGGAATCGCTCCAACCACTGATCCTGTTCCCATAACAAATGCAGAATGCTCTCTTTGGCCCGGTATCCATGGCTTTCCTTGGGTAGCATTACCAGGCGTACCGTAGCGCCAAGACCTTTGAGCGCATTAAAGTACCGCTCGCTCTGCATGGGGTAGGTCCCTGAATTGTTATCGGCTTCCCCATGTACCAATAGTAGGGGAGTTTTCATCTTCTCGGCATGCATAAAAGGGGACATGGTATAGTACACCTCAGGTGCTTCCCAGTAGTTCCGCTCTTCGCTTTGGAATCCAAATGGGGTTAAGGTTCGATTATAGGCGCCGCTTCGGGCAATACCCGCTGCAAATAAATCGGAGTGGGAGAGCAGGTTGGCCACCATAAAGGCGCCATAACTATGTCCACCCACCGCAACGCGCTCCCTGTCGATGTAGCCCAGGGCGTCTACCGCGTCAATGGCAGCCTTGGCATTGGCTACCAATTGGGTTCTGAAGGTATCATTGGGTTGTTCTTCGCCTTCTCCGATAATGGGAAAAGCGGCACCATCCAGAATAGCATAACCCCGGGTAACCCAGTAAACGGGCGATCCCCAATAGGGATAAATAAATTCATTGGGATTATCAGTTACTTGAGCGGCACTCTGTTTATCTTTATATTCACGGGGATAGGCCCAGAGGATCATGGGCAGTTTTTCGCCGGAATCCCGATCGTAACCCACCGGCAGGTACAGGGTACCGCTAAGTGCCAGTCCGTCTTCACGCTCATAAGTGATTACCTCTTTGTATACATCCTGCATACTTTTAAACGGATTCTCAAAAAAGGTCAACTGCTGTGGACCTTTTCGCCGGATCAAACTCTTGAAATAATAGTTTGGATATTCCGTGGGGGACTCGATTTGTACCAGTAACCGATCCTCTTTGGGGCTGTACTCCATTAAGGATTCCATTTTACCCTCCAGGCGGGATTCGTACAAACGGGTTTTCTTCTGGGTTTTTAAATCGATGCGATCTACAAATGGAAATTGCCCGTCGGGGGTAAATCCATCTCCCAGCCTAAAGGCATTCCCCTTGCGATCCAAAGCGAGTACGTTGCGGCCAAACTCGTTTCTTTCCGTGGCAAAGTTCCCCGGGTCGCTGTAGCGGTCCTGATAGTTTCGATCGTCCAGCACCACAGGCTCTTTGCTCGCATTGGACGGATCAAAAACATAGGTTTTTGTATTTCGTGTATTCCACCAGTAATCCATGGCAATCGCCAGGTTTTTCGTTCCCCAGTAGATGCCACTGTAGCGATTGATGGTTTTCAGCAGCGGGCGAGCCTCACTATCAAAAGGGGCGTCCCATTGAAAGACTTCATCCCGGAATGGCACTTCATTGGCCGGGTCTCCACCATCGAGGGCTTCAGCGTAAATTATGCTCGCAGGACGGTCTGCCCGCCAGCTTAAATCGCGCATTCCCGTGCGCTCCGCCATAAACCCCTTAGGGAGGTCCTCGATCAGGGGCACCTCCAGGAGGGTCTTGACCTTGTTTCCGCCCTTGGTATAGACTTCAGTAGTCGATGGAAAGCGGTAGTACGGTACCAGATAGGAAAAGGGTTTTTCCACGGTGACTGCCATGAGATATTCGCCGTCCGGAGAAAAATCAAGGTTGCGGTACATGGCCGTTTCCCCCCAGAGCTCCTGGGAGCCGTCTATACCGATCCGATGGAGTTCCGAGCGGGCCAATTGCTCAAAATTGAAGGCATCATCCGGATTCTTGATCAGATCCTGATAGGTTCGGTTTTGGGCTTTTTTTCCATCGTTTGTGGAAATAGTAGGGCCGGAGGGCACTACTTCAGAGCGATTTACGAGTGCCTGTCGGTCGCTGGGCAGCATTTTAACCAGGAGGGCATTCCCATCGGCGAACCAGTTGATGACGTCGCCGAGATTCGCATTTAGGGGGCCTGCCGATAAGCGGCGGGCACTGGCCGCTTCCAAATCTACCAGCCAAAGTTCAACGCCGGTAGCCGAGGTATGGGTCAACGCCAATTTTCGCTGATCCGGAGATAACCTGAAATTTGAAAGCTGGGGTTTTTCCGGTAATCCGCTAACCGGGGTCGCTTCCCGGTCTGCCGGTGCTTTTACAGCCAGGGAGTTGTAATATGTAGTCCGGCTGCCAATGTTCGTTTTTGGATCAATCCGCAAGCCTGCCAGGCGCATTTCCTCCCGGGAAAGGGTAGCAATGCTTTTGTAACGGTTCCTTGAAAAAAGGATCATGAATTCCCCCGAATCAGTAGTCCAGACCGAAGGGGTCATAGGGGCATCCACAAGGTCCATGATTTCCTGTGGAGGTTTTTGATATTCCAACTGGGATTGGGCGGGCAGCGTTGCGGAGAGTAGTAGGAAAAAGGCGGTAAATAATGCTTTCATCGTAAGTTTTGTGATTCGATTTTTATACCTGAAAAGATACGGACTTTCCAATTAAGTAGTATTTTAGATTTTCCTAAGTACTTCATTTACTGAGGTCCGTAACCAAACGAAACGAGCATGTATCACTCCAAGATTTCCGGCCTGGGCTTTTTTGTGCCTGAACGGGTCGTAACCAATGACGATCTTTCTAAAGTAATGGATACCAACGATGCCTGGATCCGCGAACGAACAGGTATCGAACAGCGCAGGCATGTGGATCCCGATGGGGGAGAAACCACCACTTCTATGGGGGTGAAAGCCGCCCGACAGGCTATTGAGCGCGCCGGGATTGATAAGAATGATATTGACTTTATCATTTTTGCTACCCTCAGTCCGGACTACTATTTTCCCGGACCCGGGGTCCTGGTGCAGCGCGACCTGGAGCTGCCCACGGTGGGAGCTTTGGATGTGCGAAACCAATGTTCTGGATTTGTGTACGCCGTTTCCGTAGCGGATCAGTATATCCGTTCGGGGATGTACCGCAATATCCTTGTGATCGGTTCTGAACTACACTCCAAGGGCCTCGACATGACCACGCGGGGGCGCGGCGTTTCTGTCATTTTTGGAGATGGCGCCGGTGCGGCGATCCTGAGTCGCGAAGAGGATACCTCCAAGGGAATCCTTTCCTCCCATTTGCACAGCGAGGGACAACACGCAGAGGAACTCTCTTTGATTGCACCGGGAATGGGGCAGCGCTGGGTGAGTGACATTCTCGAAGATAACGACCCTGAAGACACCTCTTTCTACCCGTATATGAACGGGCAATTTGTTTTCAAAAATGCCGTCGTGCGCTTTAGCGAGGTCATTATGGAAGGCTTAAAGACCAATGGTCTGGAGGCTACCGACATTGATATGCTCATTCCGCATCAGGCAAACCTGCGAATCGCCCAGTTTATCCAGAAGAAATTCCGCCTGTCCGATGATCAGGTCTTTAACAATATCATGCACTACGGGAATACGACTGCCGCCAGTATCCCAATTGCCCTGACGGAGGCCTGGGAGGCTGGAAAAATCAAGGAAGGGGATCTTGTCGTGCTGGCCGCCTTCGGAAGTGGTTTTACTTGGGGAAGTGTAATAATCCGCTGGTAATAAAAGAACCCTGACCATTTGGCCAGGGTTCCTTAGGTCCGCTTCCTCAGCGTTAACCAACCACTCCACTGGGAGGTACGGATCCGTATGTTTAAGACGATTACTTTTTGGGATTGTTACGCTTTTCTTCAAGTTTAACAGCTATTAACAAAAGAGTTCCGCCCACGGGTTGTCTCTTTTGATCTATCTGCTGTTTAAAACAATCCACTGTTAGGACGAACTGGGCGGAAATATGTTACAGCAAAAAATACGAAGCCCCGACATCCCTTACGGGAGCCGGGGCTCGCTACATTGATAAGCTATACTAAACACTAACCATTAACTATAAAAAATACAGCGTTACCAATGATTATTCGTATCTATATGCTATAGACGCATTACTTTGCGAGTCGTTACAGCAGTGGTACCACTTTAACACATCTTATGACGGACAAAAAAACCCTGGTTATGGGGGCCTCCTTAAAGCCCCGGCGATATAGTTACCTGGCTGTGAAACGCCTGGTAAATAACGGGTTTGAAACAGTAGGTTTCGGACGAGTCGGGGGGACTTTGGAAAGTGCTAAAATTACATCGAATCTGGAAGAAATCAAAAGAATCCAGGATATCCACACCATCACACTCTATCTGAATAAAAACAATCAGGAACCATATTACGAATTTATTCAGAATTTACTTCCAAAGCGGGTTATTTTCAATCCGGGTACTGAGAATCCGGAATTCGAAGCGGAGCTCCGTGAGGCAGGTATTGAAGCGATTCAGGCCTGTACGTTGGTGATGCTGGCTGCCGGCACCTATTAAGCGCAGTGTTGGAATTTACTTCGGTTTACGAATCAGGTATAGCCCTAAAAAGGTGAGTAGTCCGTTGAGCGGCAGGAGTTCGTACCCAAATGCATATCCCCCCAGCCATTCACCAGGAAGGTTCGCCAGGGCATACACTCCGGAAATGACCAGGATGGCTACTACCCATACCCAACGATCCTTTAAGGCATACGGGGTGAGGATACCAAAGGCAAAGAGTCCCAGCAAAGGGCCATAGGTATAGGTGGCAACGGTGAGCAGGCCATCGATGACGTTCCGATCCAGGACGTATTTGAACGCGATGACCACGAGGATCAGGAGTAGGCTCATCCCAATATGAACGCGTTTCCTCAAGGCTTTTCGTTGATTTTTCTCCCGTTTTTCAATGCCGAGAAAATCCACGCAAAACGAAGTGGTTAAGGAAGTCAGTGCGCTATCGGCGCTACTGTAGGCGGCAGCGATGAGTCCCAACATAAAGGTTATGCCCACCCAGGGTCCCAAATCTCCATTCAGGGCAATTTCCGGGAAAAGGAGGTCGCTTTTCGGACTGCCATCCATCAGGGGTAGTCCAATTCCATTGCGTTGAGCATAAATAAAAAGCAGGGCGCCCAGCAGGAGGAATACAAAGTTCACTACAACCAGCACCAGGCTAAAACTGATCATGTTGGTGCGCGCGTCTTTCAGGTTCCTGCACGTCAGATTCTTTTGCATCATATCCTGGTCCAGGCCTGTCATACATATGGTGATAAACATCCCGCCAAAAAACGATTTGAGCAGGTGGTTTTTATCGGCCAGGGAATCGGTAAACCAGATCTGGCTGTATGCTTTGAGATCTTCGGATTTTAAAAATTCCCCCAGGCTCCAGCCAAGGCTGTCGTTTATAAAGTAAATACTCAATCCAACGGCCAACAACATAAAAAAGGTCTGCAGGGTATCTGTCCAGACAATGGTTTTTATGCCTCCTTTGAAGGTGTAAACCCAGATCAAGAGAATAGACAAGACAACGGTGAGCTCAAAAGGAACATTCCAGGCGTCAAAGACAAATTGTTGCAGGACTATCGCGACCAGAAATAGGCGGAAGGAAGCACCGAGAACCCTGGATATAAAAAAGGACAGGCTGCCCAAACGATAACTATGCCAACCAAAGCGCGTATCGAGGTATTCGTAGATGGAGGTCAGTCCCAGGCGATAATAAAGGGGTAGCAGGACCCAGGCTATTACAAAATATCCGGCCAGATAGCCGAAAACAACCTGCATATAGCTGAAACTCGAATCCTGCACCCACCCAGGAACGCTGATAAAGGTTACCCCGGAGAGGGAGGCCCCAATCATACCAAAGGCAACCAGGTACCAGGGCGATTGCTTCCCTGCGCGGAAAAAATCCTCATTGTTGTCGTTCTTCCCTGTAAAGTAGGCTATGATCAGCAGCAGGGCGAAATAGCCGCCAATCAATAGCAAAATGCCCGTGGAGTTCATGACCGATTTTAGCTGCGGCAAAGTACAAAACTTAAAATAGATGCGTAATTTTGTGGCCATGGAAATTTCCTCCCTTCTCTTACGCCGGGCCCTGGAAGAAGTCGCGCTGCTACCCGGGATTGGAAAGCGCACGGCGTTGCGTCTGGTGCTACATTTACTGCGGCAACCTGAGGCGCGAACACAGGCCTTGGCAGAGGCGCTCCTTGAATTAAGAGAAGGTATCCGCAGATGTAACGTGTGCCACAATATCAGCGATACAGAGCTATGCGAAATCTGTAGCAGCCCGAAACGGGAAGCAGCCCTGGTATGCGTGGTCGAAGATATACGGGATGTTATGGCCATCGAGGCTACCGGCCACTATCGCGGATTGTACCACGTACTCGGTGGAAAGATATCGCCAGTAGACGGCATTGGTCCTCAGGATTTGACCATCAAATCCCTGATTGACCGGGTTAAAGAAGGGGAGGTGAAAGAGGTGATTCTTGCCTTGAGTGCCACTATGGAAGGGGATACCACCAATTTTTATATCTACCGGCAACTGGAAGGTCTTGAGGTAACCCTGAGTACCATAGCCCGGGGTATTCCGGTAGGCGATGATCTGGAGTACGCAGATCAGGTAACCTTGGGAAGGTCTATCCTTCAGCGAATCCCTTTTGAGGGTTCTCTGAATCGATAGCCGTTGATAATTTTAATCTGTACAGGGCGTTATTTTATTATTTTTGCAACGAAAAAGCGATTTAGTGCTTCTAAATTGAGAATATGTCAACATTTGAATTGAAGCTGCCTCAAATGGGCGAAAGTGTAGCGGAGGCCACCCTGACCTCCTGGCTCAAGGAAGTAGGCGATACTATTGAGGCCGATGAGGCTGTCTTTGAGATTGCAACGGACAAGGTAGATTCGGAAGTCCCAAGTGAAGTAGACGGGGTTTTACTCGAGAAACGCTTCGATATTGACGATGTTGTGAAGGTAGGCGAAGTGGTTGCGGTAATTCAGGTAGGTGCTGAGGCAGGTGATTCACCTGCAGTGGCTGCACCATCGGTTGCGGCGCCAGCGGAAACTCAGGAAGTACAGTCCAAGGGCGAAGCAACAACGGCTGCCTCAGTGCCCCAGCCAGCTGCAGCAGTAAGCGAAGCAGCTACTCAGGCGGAGGACGCCATGCAGGCGGCACAACAGGCCCTTGCCCCGGTACCCGGCGACGGACGTTTCTATTCACCCCTGGTGCGAAACATGGCCCGGGAAGAAGGAATTGCTAAAGAGGAGTTAGAGAAAATCCCAGGTAGCGGCAAGGATGGTCGTGTGACCAAGGAGGATATGTTGAAATACATTGCAGGACGATCCAATACCGTACAACCTGCAACTCAGGAAATAAAATCAGCACCAGCACCGGCACCAACGACCCAAACCCAGGTCGCATCCGAAATTGCAACAGCTGCTCCGGCCGCACAGGAAAAAGCGACTACTGCGGCTGTACCCCCAGCAGGTTTGAAGGCAGGCGATGAAATCATTCCCCTAAGCCGCATGGGCAAGCTAATTGCCAAGCATATGCTGGAAAGCGTCACTACTTCGGCCCACGTACAGAGCTTTGTGGAAGTAGATGTTACCGAAGTGGTTAAATGGCGGGAGCGCGTTAAGAAGGGATTTGAGGCCCGGGAGGGGGAGAAACTCACCTTTACCCCAATTTTCCTGGAGGCTGTTGCCCACGCCCTCAAGAAGTATCCCCTGATGAATATTTCCCTGGATGGCGACCGGGTCATTAAAAAGAAGAATATAAACCTGGGGATGGCGGCCGCGCTTCCCGACGGCAACCTCATTGTGCCCGTAATTCGAAATGCGGATCAACTGAACCTGGTCGGTATGGCCCGGGCAGTGAATGATCTTGCCCATCGGGCGCGCACAAATGCCCTGAAGCCAGACGAAATTCAGGACGGGACCTACACAGTGACCAATGTGGGTTCCTTTGGAAGTGTTTTTGGAACACCGATTATCAATCAGCCGCAGGTAGGAATCCTCGCTTTGGGAGCCATCCGTAAAGAACCTTCGGTAATTGAAACCGCTGATGGAGATTTTATCGGGATCCGATCAAAAATGTTCCTGTCCCACAGTTATGATCACCGCGTAGTCAACGGCGCCCTTGGAGGTATGTTTGTAAAGGCCGTTGCCGATTATCTGGAGGCCTGGGACCCGGAACGAGAGGTGTAAGTCCTTTACTATCCCTGGCCAGTCGGCTGTAGAATTGAAACATCATCATGGAATTAAACCTCAAAAAACCCATTTGCTTTTTTGACCTGGAAACCACCGGGACCAATATTGCCAAAGACCGGATCGTAGAGATAGCGATTTTGAAAGTACACCCGAACGGCAATAAGGAAAGCAAGACCTGGCTGGTGAATCCCGGAATGCCGATTCCGGCCGAAGCTGCTGCCATTCATGGAATTACGGATGAAAAAGTAGCAGGCCACCCTTCATTCAAGGAGCTGTCCTCGGAAATCTATCAGATGATTCGCGGTTGTGATTTGGGAGGTTTTAATTCCAACCGTTTTGACATTCCGCTGCTTGCCGAAGAATTGCTTCGGGCAGGTGTGGATTTTGAAATGAAAAATGCTAAAAGCGTCGATGTCCAGACCATCTTCCACAAGATGGAAAAACGAACCCTGGAGGCCGCCTACGCCTTTTACTGCGGGAAACAACTCACCGATGCCCATAGTGCCGGCGCCGACACCCAGGCAACGTATGAAGTGCTGCTCGCTCAATTGGATCGCTATCCTGAATTGAAAAATGATATTGCCGAATTAGCCGCATTCTCGACCCATAACGACACCCTGGACTTTGCCGGTTTTGTAAGGCGGAATGAGGAAGGGGAACCTATCTTTGGATTCGGGAAACACAAAGGCCGCCTGGTCGATGAGGTGTTGGAACAGGAACCCGGTTATTTGGGATGGATCCTCAATGCGGACTTTCCGCTATACACCAAGAAGGTGCTTACTCAAATCAAATTGAGCAAATTAAATAACCGATTGGGATGAAGTTGATCTGTGTTGGCCGGAATTACGCCGACCATATTACCGAGTTGAGCAATGAACGCCCTAAAGATCCGGTGCTCTTTATAAAGCCCGATTCGGCCATCCTGCCCCGGGAACAGGACTTCTACATCCCGGAATTTTCTAATGAGATCCACCACGAAATCGAAGTACTGCTTCGAATCTGCAAGGTTGGGAAACATATTGCGCCCGAATTCGCCCATACCTATTACGATGCGATTACGGTAGGCCTGGATTTTACCGCCAGGGACTTGCAGCAGGAATTAAAACAAAAAGGCTTGCCCTGGGAGAAGGCCAAAGGATTTGACGGCGCAGCCGTGATTGGGAACTGGGTACCCGCCAAGCGCTTTACGGATCACAATTCCCTGAATTTTGAATTACAACGGAACGGGGAAGTGGTACAAAGCGGAAATACAAACTCAATGCTGTGGGGTATTGACCAACTCATCGCCTATGTCTCCACCTTTTTTACACTGAAAAAAGGAGATATCCTCTTTACCGGAACCCCCGCCGGGGTTGGCAGGGTTGCGTCAAATGATTACCTTGTCGGCTCCCTCGAGGGAGAAACTATGTTTTCTCTAAAAGTTAAATAATGATCTACAGCCTGGATAAAATCAATGAGATGGCAGATGGTGATGAAGATTTCATCCTTTCGGTAATTTCTGTATTCCTGGAGGAAGTTCCCCCGGATTTAGAAGCCCTGGAAGCTGCTATTGGTGCATCAAACTACGAACAGGTGTACCAACTCGCGCATAAAATCAAACCCAACGTTGACCTGTTGGGGATGGAGCAAACCCGCGCCACCGCCCTGGAAATAGAAACCCTTGGGAAAACCGAAGGGAATATGGAGGAGATTCGTGAGCGTTTCCCCTTGCTCAAAACAGATATCAACCAGGTTATTGGCGAACTCCGGAACGATTTTGAGCTTTAATGCGGGCTGAAATTCTGACCATAGGCGATGAGATCCTTATTGGCCAGATCGTGGATACCAATTCCGCGTTTCTGGCTTCAGAACTAACCAAAATCGGGGTTTCTGTATTTCAGATAAGCTCTGTACAGGACGATCGCGAACACATTATCCAGGCGTTAAAGGAGGCTGAGTCTCGTGCCGAACTCATCATTATGACCGGTGGGCTTGGCCCGACCAAGGACGATATTACCAAACATACTATTTGTGAATATGTCGGGGATGAGCTCAAGCAGGACGATTCCGTCCTGGAGCATATCGAGGAACTATTCCGGAAATACATTAGCACGCCCATCTCTGATCTGAATCGCCGCCAGGCGCTCGTGCCCAGCCGGGCAACGGTACTCCACAACGCTTATGGTACAGCTCCCGGAATGTGGATGAAAGCGAACAATGCGGTTTTGGTTTCCCTCCCGGGAGTACCCCTGGAAATGAAGGCCTTATTCAGCAATGAAGTAGTCCCGAGAATTCGGGAAACATTCCGTCCCCCGGTACTTTTACACCGCACCCTGATTACCTATGGATTGGGCGAAAGTGCCATTGCACAGCGTATTTCGGATTGGCAGGATAATCTTCCGCGGCACTTCAAATTGGCTTACTTGCCCAATCTGGGTAAAGTGCGTCTACGACTCTCGGCTAAGGGAACAGATGCCGTTGCCCTGGAGGAGGAAATGGATCAATTGTTAGGGGAATTGGCCGACCAGGTTCGGGATATTCTCTACGGGGAAGAGGCCGGGGAATCCCTGGAAGAAACTATTCTGCGGATTTGCGGGGAAAAAAATCTTACCCTCGGTGCAGCCGAAAGCTTTACCGGAGGAAGGATCGCTTCCCAGATAACCATGGTACCCGGAGCTTCCAAGGTGTTTTTAGGAAGTTTGGTTACCTATGCCACGCGAATAAAGAATGAAGTACTGGGAGTTCCCCAGGATCTTATCGAGGAGCATTCGGTAGTAAGCGAAGCGGTGGCGCTTGCCATGGCCAGGCAAGCCCGGAAGGTACTCAATGCGGACTTTGCCATCGCCACTACAGGCAATGCCGGACCCACTAAAGGAGATTCAGATAGTCCGGTAGGTACGGTATATTTGGCAGTCAGTGGTCCCAAGGGCGAAGTTTGCCAAAAATTCGAGATGGGGAACCATCGGGAGCGAATCGTCCAAAAGGCTGTACATAAGGGTTTTGAGATGCTTATGACGGAAATCCTAAAATTCTGAAAAAGATGTTTGGACAGCCGCTTAAAATGACATAAATTTGCAGCCTGTTTTGAACCACGAAAGTTTAGCGCAATGTCAAAAGTTTGTGAACTTACCGGAAAAAGGGCCCAATTTGGAAATAATGTGTCCTTCTCTATCAACAAGACCAGGCGTCGGTTCGATGTAAACCTGACCAAAAAGCGGTTCTACATTCCGGAAGAAGACCGGTGGGTAACCCTTAAGGTTTCCGCCCGCGCTCTCAAGACTATCAACAAGAAAGGAATTTCTGCCGTATTGAAGGATGCCCGTGAGAAGGGTGTGCTCCGATAAGACAAGGATCAAAAATTAGGTCATGGCCAAGAAAGGTAACAGAGTACAGGTAATTCTCGAGTGCACGGAGCACAAAGAGTCTGGTATGCCGGGAACATCCCGTTACATCACCACCAAGAATAAAAAGAATACGCCGGATCGTATGGAACTCAAGAAGTTCAATCCAATCCTTAAGCGTATGACAGTTCATAAAGAAATAAAATAAAGAATCATGGCTAAGAAGACCGTTGCAACCCTGCAATCCAGTTCCAAGCGACTGACCAAAGCCATCAAAATGGTTAAGTCTCCTAAATCCGGAGCCTACACCTTCGTGGAATCTGTAATGGCTCCCGAATTGGTGAACGATTGGTTGGCTAAAAAGTAAAAGAGCGAAGGGAATATTTCCCCGCAAGACATAGCAAAACCGCCCTTTTAAGGGGCGGTTTTTTTGTTGGTTTTAGCAGCTCTTTACAATATAGTATCTTAGCAATTCAGCTGATTTTCATGAGTTTTTTCAAACGTATATTTTCATCGGAAAAGAAGGAGACTCTGGACAAAGGTCTGGAGAAATCCAAAACGAGCTTTCTTTCCAAGTTAAGCAAAGCTGTAGCCGGTAAATCAAGGGTAGATGATGAGGTGCTCGACGATTTGGAGGAAGTATTGGTTACTTCCGACGTCGGGGTAGAAACCACCCTAAAGATCATTGAGCGGATCGAGGCCCGGGTAGCCCGGGATAAATACGTCAACACGGAGGAACTCAATGGAATCCTTCGGGAAGAGATTGCCGGTTTACTCTCAGAGACTGAGACCGGCCAGGCGGCCGAATTAAAGCTGCCTGAAGTCGATGGTCCTTACGTTATCATGGTAGTAGGGGTCAATGGTGTTGGAAAAACAACCACCATTGGAAAATTAGCCTATCAGTTCAGAATGCAGGGTAAAAAGGTAGTGTTAGGCGCTGCCGATACTTTCCGTGCAGCTGCGATCGAGCAGCTCGAAATTTGGGCGGATCGGGCCGAGGTGCCTATTGTAAAACAAAATATGGGAAGTGATCCCGCTTCTGTGGCCTTTGACACCCTCCAATCTGCAGTGGGGCAGGGGGCCGACGTTGTGCTTATCGACACGGCGGGAAGATTGCACAATAAAGTGAACCTGATGAACGAGCTTTCCAAGGTACGTCGCGTTATGCAAAAAGTAGTTCCTGACGCTCCGCATGAGGTACTGCTTGTGCTCGACGGCTCTACAGGTCAGAATGCCTTTGAACAGGCACGGCAGTTTACCAAGGCAACTGAAGTCAGTTCCCTTGCAGTTACCAAATTAGATGGAACCGCTAAAGGGGGCGTGGTCATCGGAATTTCCGACCAGTTTCAGATACCCGTCAAGTATATCGGTGTGGGGGAAGGCATGGAAGATTTACAGGTGTTCAACAAGTATGAATTTGTAGATTCTTTCTTTAAGCTGGAAAACTAAATCCTCCGATGGTTGTGGAACGTAGACTATACTTCCTATTTGGACTTCTGTTAGGGCTGGGCTTTGCCCCGGCGAGTGCACAACTCGTTCATCCTAAAGCAAGTCCCGCACAAACTATTATTCAGGACGTGGGCCTGTGCCAGGTCCAGGTCAGTTACTCCAGACCTGCAGTTCGGGGGCGTCAAATTTTCGGTAATCTAGTTCCTTACGGACGTATCTGGCGGGTAGGGGCCAATGAATCCACAAAAATCAAGTTTAGCTGCCCGGTTCGAATTGCAGGAAATAAAGTGCCGGCCGGGACATATGCACTGTACGCCTTTCCACAGGAGGACCTTTGGGAAATTGCCATTCACAAGGACACCACACATTGGGGTGATGGTCGCCAAAACTATTCTCCTCAGGACGATTTGTTGCGGTTTACGACCTATCCACAAACACGTACTACGGTTACCGAGAACTTTCAAATTGGCTTTGATCAGATTACCCATGAAGGCATGGATATGTACTGGCGCTGGGATCGGCTGGAGTTACGTTTTGCCATCGAAGTAGACACGCAAGCCGAAATGGAAAAGCAGATTGCCACAGCCCTTCAAAACAATCCAACCGCACAAACCTATTACGAAGCTGCGCGATATCTGCAGGAATCGGACCGGGACTATTCCCGTGCGCTCGGTTACCTGGATCAGGCCCTCGAACTTGGCGGGGACACCTATTATTTCCACAGGGTTAGGTCCCTGGTACTGGCTGCTTTGGGTCGGTATGAAGAAGCCGTAGCGGCGGCTGGAAAGTCGTTGAAACTGGCCGAAGCCGAAGGCAAAGATGAATTTGTCCGGATGAATCAAAAAAACATTGAAAAATGGAACAAACTAAAGGATTGAAGGCGTTAAGCAAAGGACTTTTGCTATTCGGGGTCCTGACCCTGCTGATTTCCTGTAAAGACAATCCTGAGGTGGCCGATACCCCAGCTGAGGTCCCGCAACTCTGGACTCCCTATGACGAGGCCGCGTTAGTCAGTGCTTCCAAAGCGGAAGGTGGACCTGATTATTCCCTGATCCAATCCCACTTCCAGGATAAGCAGGAAGTATTTGAAACCCTGTATCCGGAAGCCATGGCATTAAGCGAGGCCCGCTACGGTCAGTTGAAATCCCTTATCCTCGAACAACCAGTGACTCAGTTACAGGATGCTGTGGCCAGGGGGGAAGTTAGCTATGAAGAAATTACCCGTTTCTACCTGCGCCGAATCTTCAAATATGAACTGGATAGTACAAAGACATTGAACGCGATCATTGCACTGAATCCCGATGCCGTTCAGCAGGCACGCGATCGCGATTATGTCCTAAAAGCCATGCCGGCAGAGCAACGCCATCCCATCTTTGGCATGCCCGTGCTGGTTAAGGACAATATCGGGGTAGCGGGGATGCCCACCACGGCCGGAGCTGCAGCACTGGCCAATCACAGTCCGGAAAACGCGTTTGTTACCGGTCGTCTGAAGGCACGGGGTGCTATTGTACTGGGAAAATTGAATATGAGTGAATGGGCGTATTTCTTCTGCCAACAATGCCCTTCGGGCTATAGTGCTATTGGAGGACAGACGTTGAACCCCTATGGACGGGCTACCCTTTCACCCGGAGGATCGAGCTCCGGAAGCGGGGCCGCCATCGCCGCAGGTTACGCCTTTGCCGCCATAGGCACTGAGACCTCGGGATCCATCCTTTCGCCCGCTTCGCAAAATGGTTTGGTTGGATTGAAACCGTCCGTGGGTATGTTGAGCCGTACCGGGATAATCCCAATTTCCAATGCCCTGGATACCCCGGGGCCGATGGCCAGAAAAGTTTTGGATGCCGCCGTACTAATGGATGCCATGACCGGTCAGGATCCATCGGATAACGTCTCTACCGACTTTTATTTTCCCGATGGTCTCTTCCTGCCTGCAGTAGTCGATTTAAGCGAAAAACGTTTTGGATATTACACCGATTTGAAGGAGTCTGATTCGCTTTACGCTCGGGCATTGGATGTTTTGGAAGCAGCCGGGGCAAATTTGGTGGCACTCCAGCAGCCCGACAGGCCGAACCTTCCCTTTCGGGAATTCCTCGCGGCAGAAATGAAAAGAGCGCTTCCTGCATATCTCGAGGCCTATCCTGTTGCTGGTATTGCGGATCTGAACGCCATCCTGGATTATAACCGTGCGGATTCCCTCTTGCGGATGCCCTACGGGCAGTATTACCTGGAACAAACAGCAGCGAGCACGCTAACGGATGAGGAACTCGCCGCTATGGATGCACAAATGAAAGCGGACGGGCAGGCTTATTTTAAAGAAGCTTTTCAGGACCTTGAGCTCAATGCGGTTCTGGACATCAGCAACCGCCTGGCGAGTGTCGCGGCCGTTGGCCGATTCCCTGCACTGACCCAACCGATGGGGTTCCGGGAAGATGGCCGCCCGGCCTCCCTGACCTGGATTGGTCCTACATACACCGAAAAGCAGTTACTCAATTTTGCTTTGGCCTTTGAAGGTCTGGAGAGATTCCGTCGTGCCCCCAAGGATTATCTGGAATAAAGATCACTACCTTTGCGCCCTGAATCGAAGTGTTGCTAGTCCCGACTGAATCATGAGAACCAAGTCTTTAAAAAAGAATCGCATTAATGTCGTTACCCTCGGGTGTTCCAAGAATTTGTACGACTCCGAGGTGCTTATGGGGCAGTTACGCGCTTCTGATAAGGAGGTTGTGCATGAACAGGAAGGGAATATCGTAGTAATCAATACCTGCGGATTTATCGCCAATGCCAAAGAGGAAAGCGTAAATACTATCCTGGAATACGTTCGTCAGAAAGAGGCAGGAGAAGTCGATAAGGTTTTTGTAACCGGTTGCCTCAGTGAGCGTTATAAACCTGATTTAGAAAAAGAAATCCCCGATGTGGATGCCTATTTCGGGACAAGGGACCTTCCGCGACTGCTCAAGGCACTAGGAGCGGATTATCGCCACGAATTGGTGGGAGAGCGACTTACGGCTACCCCGGCGAACTACGCCTATCTCAAAATTGCCGAGGGCTGTGATCGCCCCTGTTCCTTCTGCGCCATTCCCTTGATGCGCGGGAAACATCGAAGCAAGCCCATAGAAGAATTGGTAACCGAAGCGGAAGCTTTGGCTGCAAAGGGCGTACGGGAACTTATCCTGATTGCCCAGGATTTAACGTATTACGGCCTGGATCTGTATAAAAAGCGAGTACTGGCCGATTTACTTCGGGCGCTGGTCGAAGTAGACGGAATTGATTGGATCCGTCTCCACTATGCTTTTCCCAGTGGCTTCCCCCTGGAAGTCCTCGATGTGATGCGGGAGGAACCGAAAATCTGTAACTATATCGATATCCCGCTACAGCATATTTCCGACCCCATTCTCAAGAGCATGCGCCGGGGAACGACTCGTGAGAAAACGAATGCCTTGCTACGGGAATTCCGGGAGCGTGTTCCCGGAATGGCCATCCGTACTACCTTGATTACAGGCTATCCCGGTGAAACAGAGGAGGATTTCCAACTGCTCTTGGATTGGGTAAAGGAAACGCGCTTTGATCGCCTGGGATGTTTTACCTACAGCCATGAAGAACAGACCCATGCCTTTAAACTAGAAGACGATGTTCCGGAGGAAGTTAAAGAACGGAGAGCTGCCCAAATTATGGAAGCCCAGGAACGGATTTCATGGGAATTGAATCAAGAAAAAGTCGGGAAGACGTTACGCTGTATGATCGACAGGAAGGAAGGCAATTATTTCGTAGGTCGGAGCGAATTCGACTCTCCGGATGTCGATAACGAGGTGTGGATCCCGGCCGAATCTTCTTATTTGCGTATCGGGGAATTTGCCGACATCCGTATTACCGAAGCGTCGGATTTTGATCTCTACGGAGAAGTAACAACCCCCGGGGCATAAGCGCTATTCCGATTGCTTATCGGTCTGTTCGCCAGCGCTTTCCTCATGATCAGCGCCTTCAGTTTCTTCTTTAGGATTGGCCTCCTTTTCCAGGTTGTTCCTCAGGATGTTGAGCTTTTTTAGCTTCTCCTGCCACCGCTCCAGGGCTTCCTTCTGCTTGTCAATGCTTTCAATTACTTCTTTAACCAAAGGATTATCTTCGGAAGGGTCGGTAAAGAAATTCAGATTGTTTTCTAATTGCCGGAGCTCCCCTTTGTTTTCTTCGATTTTTCTTCGGATGAACTGGCGTTCCTCCTCGATGGTCCGTACATCGTCTGCTTTGGCCAACTTCTTAATTTTGTCGCCATAACGCAGTAAGTCGGCTTCCTGTTTGCTGACCCCCAATTTTCTGAAGATGGCATCGATAATTTTCTGGAATTTGCGGTCGAGGTGCTGGCGGTTTCTCGGCAGTCGCCCCGAAGCCTTCCAGCGCTTGAGAAATTCCTGAAGTTGCTTCAGGTCGGCTTCCCTGTCTTTACCCGTCTGGAATTCTTTCAATTCTGAAAGGATATCCTCTTTTACCTTCAGGTCTTTGCTGTGCTGTGCCTGATCGGCATTTTTCCGAGAATGTAAGCGGTTGAAATAGTGGTTGCAGGCCGCCTTGAATTCCTTCCAAATCTTATCGGAGAATTTTCGGGGGACATGGCCGATTTGCTTCCATTCCTGTTGGATGCGTTTCATCTCCGGGGTGGCTTCCTCCCAGGCTTCGCTCTCTTTGAGTTCTTCGGCTCGTTTGAGCAGGGCGCGTTTGCGATCGAGGTTTTCCTGTTGCTCCTTCTTCAGGTTTTTGTAAAAGGCATTCTTCTTTTTGTTGAATGCCCGCACCGCCCCTTTGAAGGCCGCCCAGGTCTTTTCATTTTCCTTTTGAGGTACTTTTCCGGCCTTGAAAAAGGACTCGCGCAATGCTTCTACCTCCCGGATCTGACCTTGGATAGCCCGGTGATTGTCGGCTACTTGTTCGCTGATCCCAAGGATTTTGGCAATAATCTCATTCTTGGTTTCCAGATTGGTCTCGTACCGGGCATCGAGTTGTTTAAAGTGTTCCTGCCTTCTTTCATGGATGGTTTTAGTAGCCGCACTAAAGCGTTCCCAGACTTCGTCGCGCTTGTCCTTGGCAACTGGCCCGAGTTCCTCCTTCCATAGTTTATGAAGGGTTTGCAGTTCGCGAAAGGCTTTATTCAGGTCTGGTTCCTGCGCCAAAGCTTCGGCCCTTTCGATTAGTTTTTCCTTCTCCTCCAGGTTGAATTTAAAATCCAGGTCGCGCAATTCGCGGTTCAGGTGGAGGAAGTCATAGAAGATTTCAACGTGGTGCTGATAGGTGCGCCAAACGTCGTTATAGCTGTTCCTGGGAACCGGTCCTGCGTTGCGCCAGCGTTCCTGTACCTCCTTGAAGGTATTATAGGTGGAAGTCATGTCTTCTTCGACATGGACCAGACCTTTGAGTTCCTCGATAAGGTCCAGACGGGTCTGCAGGTTTTCCTTCAGGTTTCGTTCCCGACTTTTGTAGTATTGGTTGCGTTTTTCACGGTATTCGGAGTACAGTTCATTAAACTGACGTTTGGTAACCGAGTTATACCGGAAATCTATCTCGTTTCCGCCCCGGGAAACGAATTCCTCCTTCTTTTCGTCAATAAATTCGCGGAACTTTTGATCGAACTCCCTTTTGATGGTATCGGCATGTCTGCGAATGGCCTGGACTTTTTCGGTTCTCAGCAAGCGCTGTAACTCCCCGACCAGGTTTTCCATGCTAAGCTCATGGTAGTCCAAAAAGGGGATATGGTGGCGCCGCTCGTTTTCGGAATCTTCGGCATCTTCTGCATTTTGCGCATCGATGTCATTTTCATCTTCCGATTCTTCTTCCGCGTCCGCTTCTGCTTCTGCTTCCGATTCTTCTTCCACGTCCGCTTCCGCTTCTTCTGCCTTGTCCGCTTCCGCTGATGCTGCTAATTCGGAAGGCTGTTCTTTTTTCTCGCTGGCAGCTACCTTCGCATCTTCCGCTACCTCGACTACTTCTTCGACGGCAGCATCTTCCTGCGGCTGAGTAGTTTTGGCTTCCGATTCCTGTTTCTCCGGAGTCTTTTCCAACTCCTCACCCCCTGCCTCCTGGGACAGTTCCTTGTTCTTCGCTTCAGACATCCTGAATAGTTTATGGACTAGCTGGCCCTGCAACACTGGCATGCCGTTCTAGTACATGGTAAGATAGCAACAAAAAGTAGTTAAACAAAAGGGTTCAGGAATTCCAGATTCCCCAGGAGGCTTCGGCTTGAAGCTCCAGCATTTCGTGGCCGTTTTTTATTCTGGAGCCTTGCTGCAAACCGAGTTTCAGGAAACGGGTCAGGGGAGGATTATACACCAGGTCATAGAGCAAGTGGGAGGAATCCAGGGCCTCATACCTGAGATCCGGAGCTGCTTCAATTCTGGGATGGGTACCCAGCGGGGTGCAATTAATCAGGATTTGGTACTGTCCGAGAACACCGTCGGTCAGGTCCTGGTAACTATACTGATCGGGACCCGGCTTTCGGGAGACCATCTCAAAGCGAATTCCAAGACTATCCAACACATGACAAACCGCCTTGGAAGCACCGCCGGATCCGAGCACAAGCGCCGCCTGGTCGGTGGGTCTCAGCAGTGGTTTTAAAGAATCGCGGAATCCAATGATATCGGTGTTATACCCCATAGTTTTACCTTCCACAAAAGCGATTGTGTTTACGGCACCGATAGCTTCCGCTTCAGGATGGAGATCGTCGAGCAGGGGAATGATTTCCTGTTTGTAAGGGATCGTTACATTGAGCCCTTTGAGGTCGGGATTTGATTTGATTAGCTCAGGGAACGCGGTTATGGATGGAAGGTCAAAATTTTCGTAGCTGTGCGACTCCAGCCCCAGGTCCTTGAATTTTTGGGCGAAATATCCCCTGGAGAAGGAGTACGCGATGTTCTTTCCAATTAGGCCAAAGCGTTTCATGCTGCGGGTTTATTTTTTCTTTCCAGGCGGTTTTTGCCATACCATTCCAAAGCAATAAGGATCCCGATACCGAAGGCAATTGAAACCAGGGCCCAAAGGTTTTCGACCTGACTGAGATCCGGCCAGTACCGCTGGTAGTTTGCCAGGATGGCGTCTCCATTGGAATCGGTAAGGGGAAGTCCATCTTGCCCAACCTTGTAGACGGCCCGTTTCCAGGGCCATACCACGCCCAGCGAACCGGAGATAAACCCAATGATAACCGCTGTGGTCAGGTTTTTGAAATGTTTGAGTACATAGCCCAGTAAATGGCTTAAAGTAACCAGTCCGGCGGCAGACCCCGCCGTAAAAACGGCCAGTACCTTCAGGGTATCCAGGCGCTGGGTATTCTCCGTAAAGCTAAAATCACCCTGAAATACTTCCACCAGGGTATCGTATAACGCATTGACAGAATCCACTAGCAGCAGAACATAATTGCCCAGTAAGATCAGGATAAACGAACCCGACAGTCCTGGCAACGTCATACCTGAAACACTGATGATTCCGCAGAAGAAAATGAAGAATAAGTTGTCGTTTTCCCGTGCAGGACTCAGGAAACTAATGGAAATACCCACCACCAGGCCAATAATCCCGGCAGGAATGGTGCGTTTATTCCAATGCTTGAAATCCTTCGAAATAAAGTAGATCGAACCAATGATCATCCCAAAAAAGCAAGACCAAACCAGCAGCTCCTGCCGCTCGAGGAAGTAGTCGAGGATCTTGGAAACACTGAAGTAGCTGAAGAGCATTCCCAGAACCAGGATGGAGAGAAAAGTACCGTTGATATATTGGTAAAAGCTGCGGAACCGACCTGCGAAGAGTAGTCGGAACGCCTTGACGTTTATCCGCTGCAGGGAATAGATAAATTCCTCGTAGAAGCCAACCACGAAAGCGACAATTCCCCCGCTCACCCCGGGGACTTTGTTGGCTGCCCCCATGGAAAGCCCTTTGATAAACAACAGGAATTTGTCTGTCAGGCTTCTGTGGTGAAACATCATGAGGTGGAGTGCTTTCGGGTAGCCAATCCCTCCAGAAGGAAGATCAGGGCAAAGCCAAGAAGTGCCAACCCCACAGCCTGTAATATCATCGGATCCCCCTCGAATTGTCCGGGCCAGACATTGGCTTCCCGTATTACAATAATTTTATCCTCGTATTCGCGGGTTTCCAGTACTTCCTTCCAGGGCCAGATTTTGAGCAGGGAACCCAGGATGAATCCGGTGAGTAGGGCCAGGGTAATATTTTTGAATCGGGCAAACATCCATTTCAGCAGGCGGGCAAAGCTCAACAATCCGAAAACTGCACCCACGGCAACAACAGCCAGCAAGTTCAGATCCCAATTGTGCACGGCTTCTAATACGGTCCGATAGGAACCCAGAAGCACCAGGATAAAAGCACCGGATATGCCTGGAAGTATCATGGCACATACAGCCAGGGCGCCACTGAGGAAAAGGAAAGGCAGTCCCGACTGGTCTTCGGAAACCGGGAGGTTGATAACCAGGTAAGCCATTCCGGCTCCCAGCAGGAAAACCAGGAGGTGACTCCAGTTCCAGCGTTCGATCTGACGGGCGATATAGATGACACTGGCCAGGACCAGACCAAAGAAAAAGGCCCAAACCAAAATCGGATGGTTATCCAGTAGCCAGCTAATCCCACGGGCCAGGGAAATAACACTGATGGCGATACCCGTAAAAACAGCTAACAGGAAATTCCCGTTCAGCGCAGACCAGAAAGCCTTAAATCCTGATTTTTTCCAAATTCCCAACAACGACGGGCGAATTCCATCTATGGAACTGATCAGTTCCTCATAGATTCCGGATATAAAGGCAATAGTTCCTCCGCTAACGCCGGGTACCACGTCGGCGGCACCCATGGCCATGCCCTTGAGTAATAAGAAAAGATAGTTGCGGGGATTGCGCTGTTCCATGCTGGTAAAACGCAAAAATACTGCTTTTATTCCGAAGCTTTCCCGGGTTGGTCCGATGCTTTTTCGATAGGAACCCAATGCGGGAATTCCGGGAAATCCTCCTGGAACTGCGGGTAGGCTTCCGGAAGCATATTAATGGCGTGCTTGAGCTGTGTACGGGCTTTTTTCTCCTTCCCCAGTAAAAAACTGATTCCCGCGAGCCGGTATCTGAATTCCCCGGTTTTGGGATGAAATTTAATGGCCTGCTTAAGGACCTCGTAAAGTGCCTGATACTCTTTTGCCTGCCAAAGGACTTCGCACCAGGAACTCCAGGTTCCGAGGCTGTAATCCTCCAGGCGTACCGCCTGACTATATGCGTAATCGGCCTCGTCAAGGTTTCCGGTTGCCAGGTGTATCTTTCCGCACCGTGCCCAGTAATCGGCATTTTCTCCGTCGATATGAATGGCTTTGTTAACGAACTCTAATGCTTTCTCATACAGCTCACGCCTGAGATAAAATTCAGTGATCGCCAGCCAGCCCTTATCGAGAAGCGGATCGTCGTGAACGGTTCGGTAGTAGTAAGCCTGGGCCTGCTCATCATCGCCTAATTTTTCGAAACAACGTCCCATGCGCAGATAGGCGTGAGAGGTTGGGTCGTCCAGGTCCATGGTTGCCTGGTAGTTTTCGATAGCCTCCTCGAGCCTTCCCAGTTTTTCCAGAACCCGGCCTTTTTCGAAATAGGCCCCGATAAAGGAATCATCTGAGATTACAGCAAATTCAAAAGCACCGAGGGCTTCTTTAAGCATGTCCAGTTCCTTATAGAGTTTCCCGAGCTGATGCCAGGCTACCTGGCAATAAGGATTCGTTTCTAGGTAGGCATTTAAAAAGCGGATCCCACCCCGGAAATCCTCCCGGAATTCAAAACAGTAGACCACGTTGTAAAGCGAGGCGTAATCTTCTGGGTCTTCGGCCACACAGCGCATAAAACACTGTTGGGCCTCGCTATAGGCATCGAGGAAAAGGTATTCCATTCCCAGTAGCGAGTGGACATCCGGATCATCGGGTTCGAGCTCCAGAGCGCGTTTTAACCAGTCGATTGCCAGGTCATGCTGATCCTTTTTGGAACAGATATTAGCTTGTTGGATACAAATTTCCTGATTCCTGCTGTTGATTTGCTGCAGTTGATCCAGAATGAGCTGAGCCTGGTCCAGATGGTTCTCGAAGACCAGAACCTCCACTTCTAAAAGCCTCAATTCCAATGCATCAGGGTGCTGCTGCAGCCCCATGCGAATAGCCTTTTTGGCCAGGGAGATTCTCCCGTTGTTAAGGTAGTGGTGGATAATTTCCTCAAAATCCTCGGCGTCAAAGAAATAGACGTCGTCGGTCTTGAGCATGGATTCAAATTTCGCTATAGGGGGTCCGGGTTGTTCGTTCGGATCTAACGCCATACGTACTGGTTTGGATTCCGTATGGACTTAAAAGTATTTTTTTAAGTGGACGAGAATGGGGATTTCAGGGGGTACTTATCAACAAATTAGTTAACAGGGCGGTAATTGTCGAGTAACTCCAGGATAATGCTGCAGCCCTCTCGTATCTCCTTTTTGCTTATGGTCAGGGGAGGTGTAAGGCGTACCGCGCGGGGTTCAAAGAGTAACCAGAAGAGGATCAGTCCTCGCTTGAGCGTTTCAGTGACGAGGTAGTTGGTGGTTGCAGGATCCGGAAGCATGAGGGCAAGCATCAGGCCCCTGCCCCGTACTTCTTGTATCGTATCATGAACCAGCAATTCCCGGAATAGGGCCTCCTTTTCAAGGGTTTGTTCGATGAGCTTCTCTGCGTATAACGCTTCAAGTGTAGCACGGGCTGCGGCTGCAATTACGGGATTGCCTCCGAAAGTGGTGATATGTCCCAGACTTGGATTTTCACTGAGCTGCCGCATGTGCTCGTGACTGGCAGTAAACGCTCCTACCGGTAGTCCTGAGGCCATGCCTTTTCCCATCACCAGGACGTCGGGAACAATACCGTAGTGCTCAAAAGCAAATAGTTTTCCGGTGCGTCCGAATCCCGGTTGAATTTCATCGAGTATCAATAGGGCCCCGACAGCATCGCATCGATCGCGGACTGCCTTGAGGTAGCCGGCAGTGGGTTCGATAAAACCAGCACCCCCCTGGATGGTTTCCAGGACTACGGCGGCTGTTTCCGCTCCAATGCGTTCCAATGCATCGAAATCGTTGAATGCAATGTAGTCAACGCCCGGCAACAGGGGTCGGAAGGGTTCCATGCGCTCCTCCATGCTCATAAGGCTCAAACTCCCAAGGGTGTTGCCGTGATAGGCATCCTTGGCAGCGAGGATCTCTTTACGTCCCGTTACGCGCCTTGCCAGCTTCAGGGCGCCTTCCATGGCCTCCGTACCCGAATTTACCAGGTAGGTGCTATCCAAAGGGTCAGGCAAAAGCGCAGCCAGTCGGCGGCATAAATCCAGGGCGGGTTCCAGCACAAATTCGCCATAGACCATTACGTGCATATAGCGGGAGCTTTGTTCCTGTATTGCTTCAACTACTTTGGGGTGGCAGTGCCCGAGGGTACAGGCCGATACCCCTGCGACAAAATCCAGGTAGGCCTTACCCTGTTTGTCATAGATATAAGAACCGTCAGCGCGATCTACCTCCAGGCCCATGGGATAGGGCCCTGTTTGTGCCTGATATTTCCGGAAATCAGGATTCATCACTACTCGTTGTTTCCGCCGCGTTTCATCAATTGAGGGGCCGGGGTGGCCTTACCTTTAACGGGATCATTTGGCTCCTCCTCGGGTTCGGCATCCCGGTCAATGGACTCGGTAAGTCCCCGGATTTCGGGAAGCACGATGTTATTGTCGTCCTCCCCAAACAGGTCATCCACCGAGCGAATACGTTCATCCCCCCGCCAAATGAAACCTTCCAGTACGCGTTGTTCCTCGGGTAATTCAGCCTCCGGGTAAATGGTCCCGTCGGGTTGGGTGATATAGGTGATCTGATCAATATCGCTCTGCTCAAGGAGTAAGCGAATCTTACTACAGGCGATCTTGTTAATACCGAATAGTTCCTGGTCGTCCGTGTACATAAAGTAGACGACCTCTGTGTTCCCTACCAGATCCACCAGGCGGAGTTCGTTTTCCCTGAATTTTCCAAAGAGGTCCTTGCCCTTGGCCTGGTTATAGCCACGATACCCGGTCGTGTCCTCAGAGATTATAAAGGCGTTGCCAATGACCTTCAGGGAATCGAGTTTCTCGGTTTCCATGTCACTGAGAAGGTAAATACTGTCCCCGGTCATCTGATTTTCAAGATTCCACATCACCGGCCGTTTAATGAGCTGGGTAATCCCGGTTGCCTGTTCAAAATGGATGGAATCCGCTTTTCCGCTGAGATCTGTCTTATAAAAACGCGCATCGCGAAATGCCCGCAGAATCCTGGCTTCAGGTTTTCCCGTTACCATCAGGGTGTCACCATGCATATATAGGGAGTCCTGTTCCACCAGGCTAATGGAAAGCGCCCGGCGGGTCGCGAAAACCGAATCCTGAGCCTTATGGACTTCGGCATAATGGGCACGGATTACCCCGTTGTTCAGGGTGTCCGTTACCGTGATGTTGTTGGTGGCCGAAGCAAATTCCGTGGCCTTGTCAAAGTAAACGCTATCGCCTTCGATAATCCGATTGTTGTAGTGGATTTCGGTGTTTTTGATCCCGTATCCCTGCTCTATATTGGTGTCATAGTACCCGCGTTCAAAGTACATGGTGTAGGAGTCACCCGTAATTAGGGTGGGCCCGTACATGTACGCGTTTTTCGAAAGGGTATAGTAGTCCAGGCGGGTCGACTCCATGACATATTCCGGGTTGACAATACGGACGGAATCCTGGAATTGATATTTCTTGGTAGTCATGAAGTATCTTCCAACCCGACTCGTAAGCGTGTTGGCAGAATCCACGATCTTGCCCTGGTGCTGGTAATATGCTTCCTGCTTTTCGCGATCCAGGAAGAGGGTGTCAGTGGTTAGGGTGCTATTCTGATTGCGAAGGACTACCTTTTGGTAGGATTTTGCCAGTTTGAGGTCTCCGTCGTACTCAACGTAACCGCTGGTCATGGTAACCGAATCCCCCTGGACCAGGCGTACATTTCCAATAGCCTCCAGCCGGTTCTCCTTCTGGTAAAGCAGCGCGTAATCGCACCAAAGGTCCGCCCCCTGATGCTCGAACTGTACTTGGCGGGAATCCCTACTGAATATAGAAGCTCCGGGACGCAGGTTTTCGTCCTTGGTGAAATTCCCCCCGTAAACAATATTGATTTTTTTACTCCCTGCCTGCTCCTGATCGGAGTTCTGGCCAGAAGCAGTACCATCTTGTGCCTGCAGGGTTTCGCACAGCACTATGCCTGCCAGGATAAAAACCAGAAAGGAGGCAAAGGGTTTCAAAGGGATGATTTATCGGTGAATCGTCTGGGTCCGGTCTGGTCCAACACTTACAATACCAATAGGGGTATCGAGCTGCTCCTCGAGATAGGTGATGTATGCGAGGAGGTTAGCGGGGAGTTCCTCCGCCTTGCTCATCTTGGTCAGATCCTCCTTCCAACCCGGCATCTCCTTGTAGATCGGGGTCAGGTGCTCTGCCTCAAGCGTGTAGGGCAGGTGTTGAATTTGCTTTCCCTTGTAGTGGTAACCCGTACAGACCTTTATGGTGTCAAAACCACTTAATACATCGGCTTTCATCATCATTAGTCGGGTAACTCCGTTGACCCGTACGGCATATTTCAGCGCAACCAGGTCGAGCCAGCCACAACGCCGCGGACGGCCGGTGGTAGCTCCGAATTCGTTGCCAACCCGACCCATGGTCTCCCCATCCTGGTCAAAAAGTTCGGTAGGGAAGGGGCCACTGCCCACCCGGGTGGTATAGGCTTTGAAAATTCCGAATACATCTCCAACGGTCCCAGGGGCTATGCCCAATCCGGTACAGGCTCCGGCAGCCGTGGTATTGGAGGAGGTAACATAGGGATACGTCCCGAAATCGATGTCCAGCAGGGATCCCTGGGCCCCTTCGGCCAGGATTTTCTTTCCGGAATCCAGGGCGTCAAAGAGGTATTGTTCGCTATCGATGAACGTAATCTTGCGCAAATCTTCAACAGCTGTTAGAAATTCGGCTTCTAATTCTTTGAGGTCGTATTGGATATCGACATCATAGAACGCGATCATTTTCTCGTGCTTGTCGGCCAGGGCGCGATAGCGTTCTTTCCAATCGGGCAATTCCAGGTCGCCGACTCGAAGCCCGTTACGCCCGGTCTTGTCCATATAGGTGGGGCCGATTCCCTTGAGGGTGCTGCCGATTTTGGCCTTCCCCTTGGCGGCTTCTGAGGCCGCATCCAGCAAGCGGTGGGTCGGTAAGATCAGGTGCGCTTTGCGCGAAATGAGCAAATTTTTATACGGATCAATTGGAAAGTCTCCGAGCTTCTCCATCTCCTTCCGGAAGATTACCGGATCGATAACCACCCCGTTACCGACAACATTGACAGCATTGGGGTGAAAGATTCCAGAGGGAATGGTATGTAAGACGTGCTTGATCCCATCGAACTCCAGGGTATGCCCGGCATTGGGTCCCCCCTGGAAGCGGGCGATGATATCATAGCCTTTGGTTAAAACATCGACGATTTTTCCTTTGCCCTCGTCCCCCCACTGGAGGCCGAGTAAGAGATCTACGCTCATAAATAGCTCGGATTAATTTGCGGTTTCCTCATTCTGGTTTCGAGTACCGTAGAAATAGAGGGAATGATTGTTAATTTTTATATCGAAAACTTCTTCGATGGTCTTCTTGATAGACTGAATACGCGGGTCGCAGAATTCGACCACCTCGCCGGTATCCGTCAGAATAACGTGATCGTGCTGCCTGTCGAAATAGGATTTCTCATACTGTGCCTGGTTTGTTCCGAATTGGTGACGGCGCACCAATTTACATTCCAGCAGGAGTTCGATTGTGTTGTAAAGCGTTGCCCGGCTCACCCGGTAATTTTTATTCTTCATTTTGATATACAACGACTCAATGTCGAAATGGTCGTCGCTTTCGTAGATCTCACGAAGAATGGCGTAGCGTTCCGGCGTTTTACGGTGTCCTTTCTCTTCGAGGTAAGAGGTAAAGACATTTTTGACGATTTCCTGGTCTTTATTACCCATAATAATTGGCAGAAGTTCCGGGGGTAAAAATACGGTTATTATTTAGGAATTCGGGTACGGAAATATTATTTACGGGCCACCTTATCGATCCCGCTGATCTTCCTCAGGTTGTTCATGAGTTTTTTCAGGGTGGAGTTGTTTTTGACCACTACTGTAATCTCCCCGTTAAACGTCCCGCCTTCTGTATTGAAATTGATACGTCGCATGTTTACGTGCATCTCATCTGAGATCAGATCGGTAATGTCATTGATCAGTCCAATATTATCGATTCCGCTCATTTTGATTTCCGCGGTGAATTCCTCCTGGGTAGAATCGATCCATTTGGCAGGGATAATCCGATAGGCGTAATTCGATTGCAGCGAAATAGCGTTGGGACAATTCTTCTTGTGCACCTTGATGCCTTCGTTCACACTTACAAAACCAAACACTTCATCCCCGGGAATCGGGTTGCAGCATTTGGACAGCTTATAGCTTAAGCGTTCTTCCTCCTTGCCAAAAACGAGCATATCGAACTTGGAGGTGATCTCCTCCCTGTCGATATTTTCGGGTGCAGGCGACCGGCGAATCTTGTTCTTGAAGAAACTGATAAAGGCATTGTTGTAGGAGGAAGCAAAATCCCGGATTTGCTGGTTGTCAATAGTGCCATTGCCAACCCGATAGAATAAATCCAGGCTGGTTTGCAGCTTAAAGTAGGCTACAGCCTTGTTGATCGCATCTTCGTTCAGGTTTACCTTCAGGGATTTCAGTTTCCTTCTCAGGACCTCTTTCCCATCCATGGCCACTTCTTTCTTCTCCTCACGCAGCGAAGAGCGAATCTTGGATCGCGCCCTGCCTGTAGCCGCATAATCCAACCAGTTTTGATTGGGTTTCGCAGAATCTGAAGTAATTATTTCTACCTGGTCCCCACTGCGCAGTTCAGTATTCAAGGGGACTAATTTCCCATTGACCTTGGCCCCGCGGGTATGCATACCCACCTCGGTGTGGATATGGAATGCAAAATCCAATGGGGTAGCTCCTTTAGGCAGGGATTTCAAATCCCCGTCGGGAGTAAATACAAAGATCTCCTTGGAATAGAGGTTGAGTTTAAATTCCTCCACAAAATCCACGGCATTCCCATTGGGATTTTCCAGGGCATCCTGCAGGCGGTTCAACCAGATTTCAATGCCTTGTTCCTTCTGCTCGCCATGCTTGTACTTAAAGTGGGCCGCATAGCCTTTTTCGGCAATTTCATGCATGCGATCGGACCGAATCTGTACCTCGACCCACCGGCCTTTGGGCCCCATAACAGTAATGTGAAGCGCCTCATATCCGGTACTCTTCGGGGAGGAGATCCAATCCCGGAGCCGTACGGGATTTGGTGTAAAGTGGTCCGTAACTATGGAATAGATTTTCCACGCCAGGAACTTCTCGTTTTTCCGATCTGATTTGTAGATGATCCGGATGGCAAACTTGTCGTAGATCTCGTCAAAGCTCACATTCTGAGCCTGCATTTTCCTGCGGATGGAAAAGATAGATTTGGATCGGCCTTTAATTACATAATTCAGCTTTTCCTTGTCCAGGGATTCCTGAATTACGGAGCTAAAGTCGGCAATGTAGCGCTCCTGATCTTCCTTACTGTCTTCGATCTTGCCCAGGATATCCCGATATACTTCAGGTTCGGTGTACTTCAGGCTTAAATCCTCGAGTTCGGTCTTAATGTTGTACAGCCCGATTCGGTGGGCCAGGGGGGCATAGATGTAGAGGGTTTCCGAGGCTATTTTGACCTGCTTGTGCTCTGGCATGGAATCCATGGTAAGCAGGTTGTGATACCGATCGGCAATCTTAATGATGATTACCCGAACATCATCATTAAGGGTGAGCAACATCTTGCGGAAATTCTCCGCTTGTTGCGAGATATTGGTGTCCTTTTTCAGGTGGGCGATCTTGGTAAGCCCATCTACTATACGGGCAACCGTTTCCCCGAACATCTGCTCGATATCATCGAGCGTATACGGCGTGTCTTCGACGACATCGTGCAGGAGGGCGGCGGCAATGGATACGGCGTCCAGGCCAATTTCTGAAGCCACGATCTTGGCGACAGCTATAGGATGGAAAATATAGGCCTCCCCAGATTTTCTCCGCTGGTCCTTATGAGCATCTACCGCCACATCAAAGGCCTGCCGAATCAGTTTCTTGTCCTCAGGGGTAAGGGTCTGGTAACTGATACGCAGTAGTTCCTTGTATTGCTTGGCAATCTCCTTATTCTCGCGTTCTATGAGGGTTTGAGCAGGCATAAGTGATTTAAAAATAGGATAAATCCCCTATACCAACAACAAAAAGCGTGCCCCTCACGCCTGGACTGGAATCCAAAGCGTTTCGTCGGAATCCGGATCCGTAGGGTCGTACTCCGGGCCCATAATGGCTATGTGCGGCCGATGTGCCAGTTTAAGGCCTGATTGGGGCAGCCACTCCATATAAATACGTCGGTAAAATTCCTGTGGAGGGGCCATCCTTTGCCTGTACGTGAAAACCGCATACTGCCCTTCTGTCAGGTCCAGCACTTCGATTCCAACCGGCAGATCTTCGGCACGGGTAACGGCTACAGCCGCCCATTTCTGAAATTTTTTATTCGGGTCAAAATCATTGAAATAGTCCGGATCCGGATAGACTTCCAGGGAATACCGGTTTGGGTTGGCTCGATGAGCTATTTGCTTGATCTGCGGGCCAAAACCCATCCAAAGTTCACGGGTTCTATCGGACAACACGTTCATTTCCAGGTAATGTCCGACCAATAGGGTTTGCGGAAGTGTTCTGATCTCTGGGGTTAGTGGATCATTGGGCATAAATTCAGGGATTATTCAGGATTTTAATGGTGTCAATGGAAGCCTGGAAGGTAATGTTTTGTCCTGGTTTCAGGGATTTGGCCTCAGTTGCCGGTAGGCTGATCCTAATGGTCTGCGCTCCGGTATCGATTCGCAGCAGCACCTCCTTGCCCTCTAATTCGATTTCCAGGATACGTCCGCTTGCCTTCAGTGCGGCTTTGGGTAGGGGGATTTCTCCGGAGCCCTGATCCAGTGCCCGATCCTCGACTATTTTGCCAGCCCTGAGTTCGACCACGCGATCCGCCAGACGATGTAATTCGGAGGGATCATGGCTTACCATTATGGTCGTGGTCCTATATTCCCGGTGAATTTTACCCAGATAGTCCTGCAGTCGCCTCCGGATTGGGGCATCCAGGGCGGATAGCGGTTCATCCAGGAGGAGTATCCGGGGTTGCCGGACCAGGGCCCTTGCCAGGGCCACCCGCTGTTGCTGTCCTCCGGAAAGGACGCCGGGCATACTGTGTTGTAATTTTTCCAACTCCATGGTTCTCAGTAATTCAGGGATGCGATCCTTGTCTGAGGGTGAATTGGCAGCGAATTCCAGATTGCCCAATACGGTTAAATGCGGGAATAAGGCGTAATCCTGGAATAGGAAGCCGACATTCCTTTTTTGAGGCGGCATTGCTTTCCCTGAAGTTTCCAGCCAAGGGACTCCATTGATTTCCAACCTGCCGGAATCAGGAGGCATTAGCCCGGCAATCATTCGAAGCAGCGAAGTTTTTCCGGCCCCTGAAGCCCCGTGTATCCCGAGGAAGGTTCCGGATTCCAACTGCAAGTCCACGGCGAGCTCAAAATCGCCCTCAGGTCCATGGAGGGATTTGTTCAGTTGAACGTGCATCATCTCCAATACCTTTTAAGGATTCCACCATTGATCAGGTTTACACTAAGCAATATGGCAAAGGAAAGCCCGAAAAGGATCAGGGAATACGTGTGCGCAGCGGCATAGTTCATTGTTTCCACTTCCTCGTAAATGGCAATGGAAGCGACCCGGCTCACCCCCGGAATACTGCCCCCGATCATCAAAACGACCCCGAATTCCCCTACAGTGTGCGCGAATGATAATACCAGGCCCGTGAATAGTGCAGGTCTGATATTGGGGAGTAATACCCGGAAAAACGTGGTCAGCCGGTCTTTACCCAGGATATAGGAGGCTTCAGCAAGGGAAGGAGGCAGACTTCTCAATCCGGCCTGAATAGGGTGGACCATAAAGGGGAGGCTGTAAAGTACTGAGGCCAATACCAACCCGGGAAAGGAAAAAACAAGTTGAATCCCCAGGTGTTCGTCCAGCCATTGACCAAAGGCATTTGAGGGGCTAAAGGCAATCAGAAAGTAAAAGCCGATAACGGTCGGTGGTAAAACCAGAGGCATACTTACCAGGGTATCCACTACAGATTTAAGCGGACTCCGACTTTTTGAGAGCCAGGCTGCAAGGGGCAGGGAAACCAGGAGCAGCACCAACGTGGTCGTCAGCGCGAGCTTTAAGGTGAGCAATAAGGGCTCCCAATTCATGGGTAAGGCATTTGATCCGGCACAACATAGCCATATTCTTCCAGAATTTCGCGAGCATCCTTTGAAAAAAGATAGGCGAAAAATTTTTCAGCTTCTTCCCGTACTTCTTTTGAATTTTCGAGAAGGCATGCCGACTGAGCTATTGGCGTGTAAAGCTCCTGTCCCACCAGGATATGACTACCCTTTTCTGATAACCTTGGAGAACGTACCGTAGATAAGGCTGTAAATCCTGCTACAACACTTTGGCTGGCGATAAATTGGTTTACCTGGGAAATGTTCTCCCCGGTTACCAATTCCCGTTGGTTCACCCGTCCGGAATCCAAACCCTTAAGAACCTCCAGGGCAGCCCTTCCGTAAGGTGCCATTCGGGGATTCGCTATGGCGATGGGTCCGAAATCGGGATCCTGGAGGCGTTTCAGATCGGCCGGTATTTCCGGGTTCATACTCCAAAGGATCAGTTGCCCCTGCGCATAGATTTTAGGGGGTTTCGATATCAATCGCTCCCGATAAAGCGTATTGGGATAAGTGGTGTCGGCAGATACCAGAATGTCGTAAGGTGCGCCTTCCCGGATTTGGGCCACCAGTTTCCCAGAGGACCCTGAAATCAATTGGGGCGGCAATCCCCCTGCGGCGGCATATTTACCCGCAATCTCCTCCAGGGGTTCCCGCATATTCGCTGCTACGGCAATGCGAATGCGTTGCGGATTTTGATCGTTCCGGCATCCCAACAAGGCGAAAAGGGTGGTCAATACAAGCATATAGCCGGCGTAAGAACCTTTCTTGATAGGACCCGTTAACTGCACCTGAGGTTTACTGGATGTTGCGAATAAAATGGTAGGTAAATCCGATAATCTCCGCATAATTTGCCTTGGAAATTTTTTCATCAATACCGTGAAATCCTCCGATGTTATCCTTGTTTATCCGCATGGGATAGAAGCGGTAGACATCTTCGGAGACATCGTAAAAGTAGCGGGCATCTGTACCTCCGCCCACCAGTCCCGGTATCACAGGGACATCGCCGAAGAGTCCGCGGATGGTCGTTTGCAGCGTGGTGTACCCCTTGGATTCCACGGAAGAAATCCGGGAAGGATTGGTCTTGAAACCAAGCGGTTCAATTTGGATGGTGTCATGTACTGTTTCCCGGATATGCGCGGCAACGGTCTCGATACTTTCGCCTGGGAGTATGCGGAAGTTGACCGTGGCCTCAGCTACCGTTGGAATAACATTATCCTTGACCCCGCCCGATATGATCGTCGGGGCAGTAGTGGTATGCGCATTAACGGTTTCCAGGATAAAGGGACCGAAGAGCCAGGGATTCGCGACAGCCATTCGTTGGGTAAATGGCAATTCCGGGCCCAGGGCCTCAAGCATTTGCGGTAGGGGGGAAACCATTTTGTATGGCAATTGGTTTTCTTCCAGATCTACGATGGCTTTGGCCAGGATACCCACGGTATTTTCACTGGGAGGCATTGAGCTATGCCCTCCGGCAGTTTCGACCCTGAGTTTATAGCTCACATATCCTTTCTCGGCCAGGTTTACCAGCGCAACCGATCCTTCGATTCCAGGGACCAGACCGTCGGCTAAATTTCCACCTTCATCGAGGGTAACCAATGCCTCAACGCCTTGGTTTTTCAGGTATTTTGCAATTTCATTCGCCCCATTGTGCCCGCCGATTTCCTCGTCATGCCCAAAGGCAAAGTAAATCGTTCGTTGCGGTCGGAAGCCTTCGGCAAGGAGCATTTCTGCACTTTCCAAACCGGCGACCAGGGTACTCTTGTCGTCCATGGCCCCACGACCGAGGATATGGGTATCGGTCATGACTCCTTCAAAGGGACCGGCTTCCCAATCGGCGAGTGTAGGTTCGTCTACCGGAACAACATCCTGGTGCGACATCAGGATAACAGGTTTTAGCGAAGTATCGCTCCCTTGCCATTTGTAGAGCAAACTGTAGGTGCTGATTTTTGTGAGTTCCATTTCCTGGTGTACCCGGGGGAAACTCTTTGCCAGAAACCGGTGTAACCCAAAGAACGCCGCAGAATCAGGAGGGGTATCTTCATTAAAGGAGATGGTCTTATAGGTAAGGGCACCCGCCAGTCGGTAATATGCCGAATCGCTAATCTCGGGCATGGCCAGCGGTTCTGCCTCGACCTGCTGGGAATTCATCGTAAGGGTATTAAACAGGACAATAGCTATCACAGCGATTATGAGTAATAGCAAGATTCGCAAGATTCTTTTCATATCGGATTAGGCTTCTGAAGTTTTTGACTATTGACGAGTTTCCGGAAACGGAGCGGTACTAAATGTAGGTCTAATTCCCGTCATTTCCCACTGGGAAAGGGCGATAGGAATATTCCCGATTTTATTGAGTTGATCCATGTAAGCCTGCAGGTTAAAAGGACGATCCTGAGACTCCATCAGCCGCGCTACCTCCATCATTGTCTGCTCAAAAAGGTATTTCCCGGTAATGTAGCTGGTGCCGTACCCGGGCTGCCGCATGTAGAGGTGTTGTTCGAACCGGAGTAATTCGGGTTCGGTTTTCATCCAACCGCGGGGGGTATATTCGGAATGAATCCCACCGGCTTCTTCCATGGTCATTAAATTGGCGTGCGCATAAAGACTGCCTAAGCCTCTGGCAGCACGTTGGGAAATCATGATGTAGACAATTTCCCGGGATCGGGGCTGATTATCATATAATCCAGCCTGCATGAAAGTTTCTTCGACCGCAGTGGCGACCCCTTCATTCCTGGAATCAAAAATATTGTAGCGCAACGGACCCCTGCGCACTTCGCGGCTGTTCGGTTCTGTATCCATACGAGCCAGTTCAAACCAATGATAAAAATGGGAATAGAGCGGTCGGGGATCGTAATGCGTGGCAATCCAAAAGAAATTTCGGGTGGCTTCGGGCACGAAGGCCCCCAGGTGTTCCCTGAGCGCGGGTTCAAAATACGGGGCCACCGTTACAATTTCTTGCTGATCCAGGAAGTCGATCAAATTGCGCGCGGCGGCATCGGCCCGCTGATCGTACTCCTCAGGGGAAGCAGCTGCTTCGAGAACCGGTAAGTCGCGGTTTCGGTGCTCTTCCAGTTTCAGGGAGCTCCAGGATCGGGCCAGCTCCCGCTTCAGGAGCATCACCTCGTCCTCCCAGGTTAGGGGAACCAGGTGGACATTTTGCAGGTACCAGGTATAGGCTTCTTTGCCAATTCCCGAGGGACCTGTTTTTTTAGGGGCTTCCGACCGGAGCCATTCTATCAGTTCCGTAGTGCTTTCTACCGCGTCAACGATAATCTTCAATAATTCCTTGTCTTCTTGTACGCCGGGCAATTTTCCGATATCCAGAAGATCGATCAGTTGGGTCTCGATATCCCGAATACCGGCGATCCAGAGTTCCCGTGCATTGCCAGTAAGGTTTTCCCGGGCCTGCTTGTTTATTGCAGGGATCACTTGTAAATCGGATATAAACCGACTTCGACTGTCGGTGTCCAGGGGGAATTGGTATTGCCAGAGTTCCGTTATCCGATGGTGGGTAGGCCCTTCGTGATCCGGGACATCACTTCGCGAAAGCCATAGGGATTTGTAGAAAGCGGGATCCCGCTTCCAGGGTTGCAGGATTTTGTCATTGAAGCGATAGCCGTTCATTTCCGCCCGCACAAGCATCCAATCTACCTGGTCGGCAACAGGCCAACCCACGGTATCCAAAGCTTCCAGGTTATCTTCGAGTTCCAGAAATGTTCCCCACCGGGCCTGCCTTCCCCCTACCGTGTAATCGGGGGCACCCTCCCGCATGGGAGGCGTTTCAAATGCCCGCCACTCCGCGAAGAGTGCGCTCAGGGAGGGGTTGGACTGTGGGTTGCCGGAATCATTTGTTTGCGCCTGCAAAGACTGCCCTAACAGTAGCACAAAACACAGGGAAAAGAAGCGATTTGTTTTCATCCCGGAAAAGATACAAAAACGCTAATTCCCGTAAATAGTTTTTACCTAAGATGTATAAGTAAAACCTATGGTATTTTGAATACAATAAGATTCAATTATGTTAATTTTGAAAGAACCTAAACGGGTGTGGCGATCAGCAGCATTTGCAGACGCATTATTCCCGTAGCGTACACAAGAATAAAAGGATCCTGACATCGGTTTTTGAAGTCGGGATTTTCTAACACATACCTAAAATCATCGAACAAATGTCTGAGAACAACAACCCACATGCATCCAATGGCCAAGCCTGGGATGTCAATGATTCCAATGCAGCCAATTGCCCTTTCTTAAATGGCCAATTGAACAATGCTGCCGGGGGAGGGACTACCAATCGCGATTGGTGGCCCAATGCCCTGAACTTGAATATCCTGCGTCAGCATTCCGAGAAGGCCGACCCGATGGATCCGGATTTCAATTATGCCGAAGCCTTTAAAAGCTTAGACCTGGAAGCACTAAAACAGGATCTGCGAGACCTGATGACGGATTCCAAAGATTGGTGGCCTGCAGACTACGGGCATTACGGACCTTTCTTTATTCGTATGGCCTGGCACGCCGCAGGAACCTACCGAATTGCGGATGGACGCGGAGGCGGAGGAACGGGAGCCCAGCGTTTCGCACCCCTCAACAGCTGGCCGGACAATGCCAACCTGGATAAAGCCCGCATGCTTTTATGGCCGATCAAAAAGAAATACGGAAAAAAGATTTCCTGGGCCGACCTTTTGATCCTTACTGGAAATGTAGCTCATGAATCCATGGGACTGCCTATGTATGGATTCGCTGGGGGACGGGAAGACATCTGGCAACCAGAAGAAGATATTTACTGGGGATCTGAAACAGGCTGGCTCGATAACGATGCCCGCTACGATGAAGACGGAAGCCTTGAGCGTCAAATGGGTGCAGCCCACATGGGACTCATCTACGTAAACCCGGAAGGACATAACGCAAATCCCGATCCGGTGGAAGCAGCTCACTACATCCGCGAGACTTTCGGACGTATGGCCATGAACGATGAAGAAACCGTTGCGCTGATCGCCGGTGGACACACCTTTGGAAAGACCCACGGAGCGGCCAAGGATACCGATTGGCTGGAAGCTGAACCTGCGGGAGCCACCATCGAAATGATGGGAATGGGTTGGAAGAGCAACTATAAATCCGGAGTCGGCGCCGATACCATTACCAGTGGTCTGGAAGGTGCCTGGACGGATACGCCAATAAAATGGAGCCACAAATATCTGGAGAACCTGTTCGGCTATGAATGGGAACTCACCAAGAGCCCTGCAGGGGCCTGGCAGTATAAGCCTAAAGATGGTGCCGGGGCTGGAACAGTGCCGGATGCACATATCGAAGGCAAAATGAACGATCCGTTCATGTTGGTTACTGATATTTCGCTGCGTATGGATCCGGCCTACGAAAAAATTTCCCGCCGTTTCCTGGAAAACCCGGAGGAATTCAAAGAGGCCTACCAAAAAGCCTGGTTTAAACTTACCCACCGGGATATGGGTCCAAAAGCGCGATACTTAGGGGCAGAAGTACCTGCAGAAGACCTGATCTGGCAGGACCCAATCCCTGCAGTAGACCATGAACTCGTTAGTGAAGCAGATATTGCCAACCTTAAGAAGGAAATCCTGGCCACCGGAATGGATCGCGCAGCGTTTATCCGCGCAGCCTGGGCTTCGGCTTCCACCTTCCGCGGATCTGACTTCCGTGGGGGAGCCAATGGCGGACGTATTCGTCTGGAGCCTCAGGTAGCCTGGGAAGCGAATAATCCCAAGGAGTTGGCTAAGGTTCTCGACACCCTGACGGCTATTCAAAGTAATTTTAATAGCGCTGCCCAGGGAGGAAAGAAAATTTCCATGGCCGATTTGATTGTACTGGCTGGAGCGGCTGCAGTAGAAGCAGCAGCGAAAGATGCGGGTTTTGACATGGATGTACCATTTACACCCGGACGCATGGATGCCGACGCGGAAATGACGGATGCCGAATCATTCGAGCACTTGCGGCCTATCGCCGATGGGTTCCGCAACTATAAGGCAGGCAAATCAACCGCCAGCACGGAATCACTCCTTGTAGACAAGGCACAATTGCTGACCCTTACCGCGCCGGAAATGACAGCACTTGTCGGAGGAATGCGTGCCCTGAATGCCAACTTTGATGGCTCGGCTCACGGAATCCTTACGGACAAGCCAGGAGCACTGACGAATGACTACTTCGTAAATCTCCTCGATATGGGAACGGTTTGGAAAGCAACCGATGACGATCAGGAAGTCTTCGAAGGACGAGATCGCGGAGATGGTGCCGTGAAATGGACCGCTACCCGCGCCGACCTTATTTTCGGTTCGAATTCTGAATTGCGGGCCATTGCGGAGGTTTACGCTGCAGATGATGCACGGGAGAAATTTGCCTCGGACTTTGTTCAGGCCTGGACCAAGGTTATGAACCTGGATCGATTCTAATCTTTTATTGAATTAGCCTGGAACTCCAATAGGTTCCGGAACGAAAAAGCGGCCCTTAGGCCGCTTTTTTATTTAGAGAGGTTTCGTATCCGTTGAATCAACGGTGGATGTGAATAGTGTGCAAAAACGTAGGCCGGATGAGGCGTAAGGTTGCTGAGGTGATTTCTGGAAAGCTTCTTCAGGGAGGAAACCAGAGGCTGCCCTCCATAGGTTTTACGGGCATAATCATCGGCCTGAAATTCAAACTTGCGGGAGAGATAATTCCCAAAAAGGGAGGTCAGGGTAGAAATCGGACTGTACAACAAACCAAAGGCCAGCAGGGAGGCATGGAAGCTCACCTGGCTAACTCCGAGTGCACCAGCTAATTCAGGGCGGTTCAGAAACAAGGAGAGTACAAAAAGGGTAATTCCGGTAAGGATTACGGAAACAACCAGATTAATGATGATATGGTTTCGCTTGTAATGCCCTACTTCATGAGCCAGCACAGCAACGACTTCGTTTTCGTCAAGATCCTCCAACAGCGTGTCGAACAAAGCAATTCTTTTTTGACTTCCGAAGCCCGAAAAATAAGCATTCGCTTTTGTAGACCTCTTAGAGCCGTCAATAACAAAGATCTGCTTCAGACCAAAACCAACGCGCTCAGCATACTCCTCAATGCGTTTGCGAAGCGAACCGTCTTCAAGAGGTCGCTGTCGGTTGAATAAAGGAACAATCAGCCTGCTGTAAAATAAATTAGCCAGTATGCTGAACGCTGTTATCAGTGCCCAGGCGTATAACCAAAAGGAGGGACCTGCCCAGGTGTAGAACCAATAGATTGCGCCCAAAAGCAAAGCCCCGATAAGGGCTGCCAGTACCCAGCCTTTGAGCAGGTCGGCCAGGAATAATCCGGGAGTGGTCCGGTTGAATCCGAAACGGGCTTCGATCCCGAATGTTCCGTAAATTTTAAATGGAAGGCTGAACAAATCATTACCGAAATACAGCAAACCAAAAAAGAAAAACAATTGCATCATCGGATCCGGACTCCACTGACGAACCAGCAAATCCATCCACTGAAATCCACCAAACACCAAAAAGCCAAGCAACAAAAGCAGGGAAAAAGTCGAAGAAACCAGGCCAAAACGGTAATTAACCAACTTGTATCGTTGGGAACGCTCATATTCTTCTTCACTATATAAGTCGCTGAGTTCAGCTGGGGGAGGGGCAGTAAATTTCCGCGCATTTAAATAGTCCAGGATAAGGTCGGTCACGTAATCCAGCACGAGAATAGTCAGAAGCAGGGGGAAGAGGGTGGTTTCGGTCAATGGATGGATTTTAGTGGAGTAAAATAGCCAAAATTTACAAGCTGCGCTGCCGGCGCGCTTCGAATATCAAAACAGCCGCAGCTACCGATACATTGAGCGAATCTATAGCTCCCCGCATGGGTATTACAATGGCCGAATCAGCCGCTTCAGTCCAGGGGGTCGTCAATCCGGTAGCTTCTGTGCCCACGGCAATTGCGCAGGCGTTGCCGAAATCGACATCGTGGTAATCCTTTGCTCCTTCCAGGCTCGCTGCAAACAGCTGTATGTTCTTGGATTTTAACCAGTTTATGGTTGCTGAGGTTGAAGCTGTGGCTATGGGTACGGTAAATAGGCAGCCTACGCTGGATCGTATGGTATTTGGATTGTATAAATCCCCCAGGAGGTCAGCGATGATCACTGCATCGACCCCGGCGGCATCCGCAGTCCTTAGAAGGGCCCCGACGTTTCCGGGTTTTTCAGGGGATTCTGCAATAAGAATCAAGGGGTTCTCAGAATCGAATTTTAAGTCGTCGAGCTCATGGGACTTAACGTGTAGCACAGCCAATACCCCTTCGGTTTTACCGCGAAAAGCCAGGTGGCGGTAAACCTCCTGGCTCAGACTCGTTCGCGGACAATCCAAATTGGGAAACATAGCGTTCAGCTCGGCCAAATCGATGATATCCGGACAGAAATAAAGGTGTGCAACCGTATATCCGCCAGCTAAAGCCAACCCCAATTCCCGTACTCCTTCCAGTAAAAAGCGGCCCGATTTCCTTCGGTCCCGGGATTTTCTATTCCAGTGCTCCAGCTGCCGGACCTCCGGATTCTGGAGACTGCTGATATGTTTGATATTAGTCAAAGTCTAACCTCACTCGCCGGAATACTTATTGCTGTAGCGTTGCCAAAGCTCAGTCTGGTGGGTTTCCAGAGAGATTTCGCGCCCATCGATAAAGGCGTGGCTCAATTGATTGGTGCGCATATCCAGGGCATCCCCGGCACTGATAAACAAGGTGGCACTTTTTCCGGTTTCCAGAGTTCCGTAGTTATCGTCTATCCCGAGTATTTTGGCGGTATTTCCAGTGATCAATTTTAACGCTTCTTCCCGGTCGAGACCCATTCCGGCAACGTGCCCGGCGTAGAAGGGCAGATTTCGGGTTTGGAAGTTGCTCATGCCTTCATTTTGCAAACCGACCAGTAGCCCGGCATCTACTAAATCTTTAGGCAGCTGATAGGTATAATCGTAATTGTCATCATCCATAGCCGGTAAGGCATGGGGTTCCTGCACCAGAACTGGGATGTTCTCTTCTTTCAGGAAGGCGGCAACTTCCTTGGCCTGGTAACCGCCTACCAGTACAATTTTGGCGATACCAGCTTCCTTCAAAGCGCCGACGCCATCGATAATTTCCCGTTCGGTATTGGCGTAAATGTAGAGCGTTTTTGAGCCGTCAAAAAGCCCCTGCATTGCAGCAAAAGCCGGATTTATCGGCGCATTTTCCCCCGCCCCATAGGCTTTGGAATTTCGTACAAAGTCCAGGACATCTGCTGTTTCTTTGGTATAGTCCTTATTGAATCGCAAGCCTCTTGGCTCCCCAAGCCACCAGCGTCCGCGGCGAAAGGATCGCGGCCAGTGCAGGTGGATGCCATCGTCGGTTTTTACCGCAGCATCTTCCCAGTTCCAGGCATCGAACTGTACAATGGATGAGGTACCGCTGATAGTTCCCCCTTGCGGGGTGGTTTGCCCTAAGAGGATACCGTTGGGCCGCATGCTTTCGACTACCTGTGATTCTGCATTGTAGGCAATCAGGCTTCGGATATGCGGAATCATGGCTCCGATTTCGTCCTGGTCGTCGGTCGCCCGAACAGCATTTATTTCGATCAGTCCAAGCGATTTGGCCGGGGCTATGAACCCTGGGTATACATGTTTACCATCAGCTTCAATAACTCGTCCGCTGGCAGCTACATCGCTTCCTATTGCCGTTATTTTACCGTCACTGAATACAACAGTTCCGTTTTCAATTACTTCCCCATTTCCAATATGAAGCGTTGCTCCGGTAATGGAAATGGTTTCGCTCTGAGGACCTGCCGGAGTTTGTTGAGCACTAAGCGTCCAACCTGCAAGCAGGGCAATTCCAAAAAATATCTTGCTAAAATTTTTCATGATTTTCATTTTCCTGGTTACAGCTATTATTCGCTATCGCAATGCATGCGTTCTTTTCGGTTATTGGCAGGCATTCTTTTCTTGCCGCCATCTTTGTCGTCCAGCATCATCTGGATCAGCGTGTTCCGCTCGTTGGCAACCCGCTCGCGCAGTTGCTGGTCGCGTTCCATATCGAAATAGGCAACCCCCTGGATATAGGTCTTTTCCGCCCGGGCATAAACCGATAACGGGTTGTTATTCCAAAGTACCAGGTCGGCATCTTTGCCTTCCTTGATACTTCCTACGCGATCATCCAGATGCAAGAGTTTTGCAGGATTAATCGTAACCGTCTTCCAGGCATCTGCTTCGCTCATTCCACCATACTTCACCGTTTTCGCAGCCTCCTGGTTTAAACGCCGTGACATTTCAGCGTCATCACTATTGATAGCAACCGTAACCCCGGCGTTATGCATGATTGCAGCATTGTAAGGGATGGCATCTTTTACCTCGTATTTATAGGCCCACCAGTCGCTGAAGGTAGATCCGCCTACGCCATGTTCGGCCATCTTATCGGCTACCTTATACCCTTCCAGGATATGCGTAAAGGTGTTTACGCGGAAGCCCATCTGTTCGGCGACCTTCATGAGCATATTTATCTCGCTCTGAACATAGGAGTGACAGCTAATAAAGCGCTCACCATTGAGAATCTCCGCCAGAACTTCCATCTCCTCATCGTAGCGGTAAGCGTTGCCCGAAGCTTTCTGAGCCTGGTATTCCTTAGCCCGTTGGAAATAGTTGATGAAGACCTGTTCAACCCCCATCCGCGTCTGTGGAAAACGGCTGCGGCTTCCCCAGTTGCTTTGTTTCACATTTTCACCCAGGGCGAATTTGATAAACTTGGGCATGTCTTCGAAAATGAGTCCGGAGGCCGGATTACCCCATCTGAGTCTCAGGATGGCCGAGCGCCCCCCAATGGGGTTGGCAGAGCCATGGAGCAATTGTATGGTGGTTACGCCCCCGGCAAGATTCCTGTAAATATCCATGTCTCGCGGATCAATAACGTCGGTCATTTTTACCTCTGCCGAACTGTTGTGCCCGCCTTCGTTAATGGCGAGCGCTGCAATATGGCTGTGTTCATCGATGATTCCCGCTGTGAGGTGTTTTCCTGTAGCGTCAATCACCTGCGCTCGTCCGGCATTCAGGTCCTGCCCAATTCGCGCGATTTTTCCATCGCGGACCAGTACATCGGTATTTTCCAGGATGCCGGCATCTTCTGAGGTCCAAACAGTGGCATTGCGGAATAAGATATCCGAAGCTGTTGGCATGGTTTCAAAACCATAGCCCACATTGGGATACATAACCGGCATCACCGTAGGCTTGTCTTCCGATTTTTTCGCTTCTTCTTTTTCGGCGTCATAAGCTGCGGTCTTTCGGGCTGTAAACCGGGTTTCCCGTCCGTTCGGCAAAACTCCGGGCCCTTGAATATTATCTGAGGTACCGCTAACCCTTCCGGTCATGCGATAGCGATCTTCCCCGTCGGTAAAACTCAGGTCGATCCAATCGCCTTTATAGCTGAGTTTTCCTTTGAGTTCTGTCGTGTCTTTGGAAATTTTGAGTTTTGGGGCAGCTGCCTTTCCGGATAATTCCATGGTGAAGGACTGGCTACCGGCTCTAAGCGAATAGGTGCCCCGGATATCCTTCTGGTCCATATCGGAAAGGATATGGCGCTGGCCGCGTACCCAGTTCTCATACAGCGTGCTGCTTTCCGAGAATACGGGTCCTGATGTGATCAGGAAGTTTGCCAGACGACCCGGACGCAGGCTGCCGATTTTATCGGATTGGCCCAGCAGTGAAGCCGGGGTAGTGGTCAGGGCTTCCAAAGCTTGTTGTTCGCTTAGGCCATAGGAAATGGCTTTGCGGATTTGCTTATGAAATTCGGCATTGTTTTTTAATCCGTGTAAAGTAAAGGCAAAGCGGACGCCGTTGTCGGCCATTACTTTGGGATTGGAAGGTGCCTGGTTCCAGTGCCGCATATCCTCAAGGGAAACCAAATCGGCCTCAAAAGGATTGGAGACGTCGAAAGCCGCTGGAAAATCCAGTGGGAGCACCAGGGCTGCATTTGTTGCCTTGATAGCCTGAACATCTTCGTATTCCCTTCCTCCTGCAAGGATAATGTATTGAACGCCGAAATTATCGCCGATTCCATCGGCGCGCAGGACATTTCCGTTATCACCGGCTGCAAAGAACTGGACCAACCCTTTATTGCTGTTTAAAGCCTCCAGGGCGCGGTCCGTAGTCGGGGAGTTTCCTCCTTCATACCACCGGGCGTCGTAATACATCTGCCGCAGCAGCGCCATAGCGCCCATAAGGGAAGATGGGTAGGATTGCCGGGAAGTCACACTTTTTTGGAAGGAGAAATACTGTCCCGAGTTCTGCTGGATTACGCGGGTATTTTCGTTTCCTTCTTTGTTCAGACTTAAGGTAACCCCAGTTCCCCGGGCAACCCCGTCCGGGATATGGCTGTTGACGGTACCAAATCCCAATTTGCGCAGGCTACCTGCACTTTTATCGTCATAGGAATAGGCGTTTATTGCCTCTTGTTCGGGTCGTATGTGATCGTTCCAGTAAAAGCCTTCCCGAGAAGGATTGTAGTCCGCAGAGCGTCCACCACCCTGGGCGCGCTTGGGCTTGGCGATGCCGTATTCCGAGAATACATCGATAAAAGAGGGGTAAATGTGTTTCCCTTTCAGATCAAAAACCACGGCATTTGCCGGAATGCGCACAGATGCACCGGCCTGGGCTACCTCTCCGTTGCGAATAAGGAGGGTACCGTTCTGTATTACCTCTCCGGGAGCAATATGCAAAGTGGCCCCGGTCAGTGCCGTGTAATTGTCGTTTTCGGCCTTAACCCCATCGTTTTTGGGATAGTATTCCTGGCCATAGGCGAGCATCCCGGACAGGAAGATCGCCGGGAGGAAGAATTTCCATTTCATAAGAGCGTAGTATAAGTTGAATTAGTCGACACTAAAAATAAGGAACTACAGGCGTTTACTGGCTATAATACCCGAATATTTGGATCAATTAAACCGAGAATTCAGGGATTCCGGATAATCAGTCCTCGGGAGTGGGTTCCGGGATTTGTGGAAGGAGTCCCTGCTGCCGATGATAGGCGATTATTAGCCCCACAACCCGGTTGTAACTCCGGATTCCATCTTGTTGCTTGTTGGCCTTGAGGTATGAATTAAAAATGGCCTTAAAAACAGGCTCCAATGGATTTTCAAAGGCTTCCCAAAAGGTTCGCTGCTTCGCATAATGCGCCCGGACTCCAGGATTGAGTCGATTGACCCATTGTTTGGCCAAAACGGAGTCGCGTCGGTTAATTTCAGAAAGGCAGTAACTCAAGGCATAAGCCTCTGCCGTATACTGCAACAGCGGATCTTCCTGCTGCCGGGTAACCAGGTAACCGATAAAGTTCGTTTCGTTTTCAGCCGAATAACCCAACTGATGGCCAATTTCATGGGCGCTGACCACCGGGAACCGAAATAAAGGCAGCCTGGCATTTACCTGGGCTTCCCCGGTAAAAGGGTTCAGGTATCCGCCATACCCCATATAGGTTAAAGGGGTGCTGATCAGGGAAGTTTTCAGGCTGTGTCGGTTATAAGCCAGGGCGGGAACGCTATCTGCAATGCGGCCATACCCATCCAGGGTTTGGTCAAAGATCACCGCCTTCTCATAAGGTTCAAAAAGCAGCTTTTGGGAATCGGCCGGAAGCGACTCCTGTTGCCGGTTCACCTTTTCGGTAAGGTAATGGGTCATTGCCAGCAATTCACCCTGGGAATATTCCTTTTTAAGCCCCAGGCGATCTCCCAGGGGTTGGCGGAAGTAATTGAGTCCCCAAAGCAGATAAAAGGTAAAGTGAATTACCGCAAAGGCGGCAATGATATTTCGCAGATAACTTTTCCAATGCAGTCGAATGCCACGCCATCGCGTAATCAGGAGGTAGGTGGAATAAGCCAGGAGGAATATGTAAATCACATCCCCAATCGAAAAGGGGATCCAGCCGTAAAGCCAGCGGAAAAAGCCGGAAAAAATGAGATAGATCCCCTGGCTGTAATTGCGTTCTACCCATTCGGGATTTCGGCTCAGCCATTGGATCAGCAACCACTGCAGCGGGAGGCTTAAAACCAGCAGATTCGGGATTTTTTTAAACCAGGGCGCACGCTTGGCCGTCATTTACAGTGATTTTTTCTGCCTTAAAAATATGGATTTTGCCAGCTAGAAGAAGCCGCTTCGAATTTTATACCTTAGTCGGCCAATAAAATTACCGTCTTATGAGCCAGGTTTTAGAAGCTGTGGAACCCCGGGAAGTATGGGCGCATTTTGAAGCCCTTAATGCCGTTCCCCGACCCTCGAAAAAGGAAGAACGCATTATCGCGTTTATGCAGGATTTCGGAAAGTCGCTGGGTTTGGAAACTTCCACTGATGCTGTAGGCAATGTTCTGATCCGCAAGCCCGGAACCTCGGGCAGGGAAGGCTTTTCACCTGTGGTTTTACAGGCCCACCTCGACATGGTCCACCAGCAGAATGAAGGAACCGGATTCGATTTTGACTCGGAAGGAATCCGCATGTATGTGGAAGCAGGATGGGTCCGTGCTCAAGGGACTACTCTGGGTGCCGATAATGGGCTGGGGGTTGCTGCGATAATGGCTGTTCTTGCCTCGGATAACCTGGAACATCCTCCTATAGAAGCGCTCTTTACGATCGATGAGGAAACCGGAATGACAGGGGCAAAATCTTTACAACCGGGCTGGTTAAAAGGTACCCGACTCTTAAACCTGGATACAGAAGAAGATAATGTACTCACCGTTGGGTGTGCCGGGGGAATTGATCTCACAGGCAGCGGAATTTATTCGGAAGTTGCTGTTAACCCGTCGAGTCAGGGGATTTATATTACGGTAGAAGGCCTCCAGGGCGGACATAGCGGAATGGACATTCATAAGGGTCTCGGGAATGCGAATAAGATTTTGGCTCGGGTCCTGCAGGAATGCCAGCAAGAAGTTCCTCTACAACTTGCTTCGTTTTCCGGGGGAAACCTTAGAAATGCCATACCGAGGGAAGCAAAGGCCCTGGTAGCTTTGGATAAAGCGTCCCGTGAGCAATTTATTAAAGTCTTTGCCCGGCTGTCGGAAACTATTAAAGGCGAATTCGCGGCGGTTGAACCCGGATTGCAAATTGGTTGGGCGAGTGCTGAACTCCCGGAGCGGGTGATGGCCGTTGAAGATGCGGACCAACTACTGCGGGTCATACGTGCCCTGCTCAGTGGGGTATATTACATGAGCTATCAGTTCCCGGAACAAACCGAGACATCCAACAACGTCGCACGGGTAGTTGCATCCGGGGGACGTTTGGAGATCGGATGCCTGACCCGATCCTCATCGGAAAGCAGAAAACGGGATCTGCTGGACAGTTTGAGTGGGATCCTGGCTTTGGCCGGGTATGCAGTAAGCACTTCAGGGGATTATCCGGGGTGGCAACCCGCCCCAGATTCCAAGTTATTGCAACTCGCTGCAACCCGCTATCAGGAACTTTTTAACGAGGAACCAAAAATCGAAGCCGGCCACGGGGGATTGGAATGCGGAATAATCAAAAACAACTACCCCGACATGGATATGATCAGCTTTGGTCCGGACATACTGGGCGCCCATTCCCCGGACGAACGCGCATCGATTTCCTCCACCCAAAAGTTCTGGCGGTTTTTAAAGGATTTGCTTGCGCAAATCAAAGATTAAGTACGGATCGCTTACTCGCTAATTCCCGTTAACTCCAGGTCAAATATGAGATTGGCATTCGGGGGGATAGGACCACTTCCCTGCGGTCCGTATCCGAGGTAGGGGGGAATGAATACCCGCCACTTATCTCCGACTTGCATCGACAGCAAAGCCTCCTTAAATCCGGCTACCAACCTGGAGTCGGGACTGAAAAGCATGGGAGAAGGTTGAAAGATTCCCCGGTGATTTCGGTTTATTACTTCGAACTGATCGGATTTAAGGGCTTCGGCCTCGATGTTGGTATCGAAAAGGGTCCCGTTTTCTAAATATCCGGCATAGTTTACCAATACCATTTGCCCAATTTCCGGCTTAGGCCCTTCGCCTGACTCGAGTACGATGTATTTTAATCCGGAAGCCATGCTGTCCGCTTCCATACGCTGGGCAACAAGTTCTTCTCCGAAAGCCTTTACTGCGGCCTGCTTTGCTTCTATTTCGGCAAAGTAATCCTGCATTACAGCCAGGGCATCAAATTTTCGGGCGTCTTTGCCCTGCCGGATGATATTGACTTCCTCCATAACCACGTCGGTCACGGGTTTGTTGCTCCCCTGACTCACTTCAACTGCGGCAATAGAGTCTACCACTTCAATACCGGCAACAACTTCTCCGAAAATGGTATGCTTTCCATCGAGCCAGGGTGTTTCGGCGTGCGTGATAAAGAACTGACTCCCATTGGTGTTGGGATATCCTGGATTCGCCATTGAGAGTAGTCCTTTGCGATCGTGGCGCAACGAATCGTTGAATTCATCTTTGAACTGATACCCTGGCCCTCCGCGACCAGAGGCTGTGGGATCTCCACCCTGAATCATGAAATCGTTCATAACCCGGTGGAAGGTTACGCCGTTGTAGTAGGGCTTGTCTTTGTATTCTTCGCTTACATAAGGGCTGGTTCCTTCGGCCAATGTTACAAAGCTGGCCACGGTTACCGGTGTCTTTTCGTATTCGAGCCTGAGGACAATGTCTCCTTTAGTCGTTTTCATGTGGGCGTATAGCCCATCACCCAAATCTGCGTACTGATTGGATTTGCAACCGGCAAGTGGAAGCATGCTGATACAAAGAAGATACAGTAAGTTTTTCATAAAAATCTTAGGGTTTGAGGGGTAATGAATCTTTTGATTTTTCGATATCCAGGATCCAGACCTGGCTCTTTAGTGGCAGGTTAGGACCAATCCGATCCTGGTCGCCGTGATAGCCATAGCCCAGGGAGGAGGGAAACCAAAATACCGCGCTTTCCCCCTGGCGTAATAATTTCACACTGGAACGCATCCCGGGGAATAGTTCCTGCTTATCTACTTTATATTTAAGTAGCCCGATTTCCTCCCGGGAATATATGGTATCTCCGCCCCAGGTCATTAGGTTGTACTGGAGGGTAACCAGATCATCAGGCGCTGCAATAGGCTCCGTTTCCGGAGCCTTGGTTTCGAAATAATATTTGGTGCCGCTGGCACTGGTGGTATAGGTGCGGAGCGAATCTTTGGCGAGCAATTCTTCCAGGAAAAGCATCTCTTCTTCCAGGAGTTTGCGGTTGCGCTCGGCCGATACCTTGAGAAAAGATCCCCCTTTTTCTTCAACCGGCCAACGCGGTACAGCGTCCTGGCATCCGGCCAGGAGTAGAAGTAATAAGATAAATGCCAGGGGTTTTACATTCATGGTTGCAAATCTTTGGCGTACTCCGACAAGATACTTTCAAACCGAAGCGTAGTTTCCTTTAGTGATTCTGTACTGCGGCCCCCAGCGGCATTGATGTGCCCTCCGCCTTCAAAATGAGCACGCGCCATAGCATTTACGGAGAAATCCCCCTGGGACCTCAATGAAATTTTAACGATCTCCTCATCGGTATTCTCGATGAAGATAGCAGCCAGGATAACACCGTCGAGAGAAAGCCCGTAATTCACAAAGCCTTCGGTATCTCCCTTGCGGAAATTGTGCCGATCGAGCTCTTCCTGAGATAGGGTAATGTAGGCGGTACGGTACTGCGGGAGTATCTTGAGATTGCTTAAGGCACAGCCTAATAGCTGGATGCGTTCCGGCCGGTTTGTGTCGTAAATCTGACGGTGGATTTCCGAAGGAACTGCCCCGCGCTCCATTAGATCAGCGGCAATCCGCAGGGTTATGGGGGAGGTGGAGGGAAACTTAAACGAGCCCGTATCGGTTAAAAGGCCTGCATAGAGGCAAGAGGCGGCGTCTGCGTTGAGTTTTCCGATTCCTCCCAGGGCGGCAATACAGTGGTACACCATTTCGCAGGTGGAACTCATCGAAGGATCCGAATAGGTAACCGTTGCGTAATCATCGGGACTCTGGTGGTGGTCGATCATTACCATGGGAGCAGTAGCCTGCTTTAAGGGTTCGGCCAGGGCACCACTGCGGTCCAGCGCGTTGAAATCCAGTGTAAAAATAAGTCCCGCCTCACGTATCAAACCCGCTCCGGCTTCTGGTTGCCGATCGAAACGGATTACTTCGCTTGCTCCCGGCATCCATTGCAGGAATTGGGGGAAATCATTGGGCGCCAGGACGCTGACCTGATGGCCGACTGCCTGGAGGTAATGCATGAGTCCCAGGCAACTGCCTATGGCATCCCCGTCAGGATTCTTATGTGGTATCAGCAGAATAGGAGGCCTTGTGGCCAATAATTCATTCAAACGTCGGGCGTGCTCCGCATTCATGGGCGCAAAGATACAATTATTGACAGGGAATTGGGTACATTTAAGTCGATCTAAATCTGCGCGTATGTATCGTTATTTAATCGGGGTGTCCCTTGTGTTTTTAATGCTGTCCTGCAAGTCTAACAAGCCAGCCACCGGAGATGAGAAGCGGGAGGAAGCCGCTGAATTTCGGATCGCCTTCGGAAGTTGTAACCGAACCGATTTGCCCAACCTGCTTTGGGACGATATCCTGGACCAGGATCCCGATCTCTGGATCTGGGGTGGCGATAACATCTATGCCGACACGGACGATATGGAGAAAATGGCTGCCCTGTATGCCCTCATGAAGGCAGATACGGCATACGCGCGATTGCGTCAAAATATGCCGATAATTGGCACCTGGGACGATCACGACTATGGCCTCAATGACGGGGGGGTGGAATTTGCGGCCAAGGCCGAAAGCCAACAGGTTTTTCTGGATTTCATGGATGTTCCTGCAGCCAGTCCGCGACGCCAGCGGGAGGGGGTTTATGCCACCCATGAGTTTGAGGTGGGCAGGCAGTCAGTAAAAGTTTTGGTGCTCGATACCCGGTATTTCCGCAGTCCGTTGCAACCCGATCCCACAGGTAAAAAGCGATATATTCCCAAGCTTCGCGACGGGGGAACAGTTCTTGGAGAAGCACAATGGAATTGGCTAACCCGGGAGTTAGAAGCTTCCCAGGCCGACTTTAATATAATCGTCAGTAGCATCCAGGTACTTTCCTCAGAACACGGTTTTGAAACCTGGGGCTTGTTCCCGGCCGAGCAATCCCGACTCCTGGAAACTATTGTTAATTCAAGAGCTAAGGGAGTTATCATGCTAACCGGGGACCGCCATATTTCCGAAATATCACAGATAGAATATAAAGCAGCTGCATATCCACTGATCGATTTTACCTCCAGCGGGCTCACCCATGCCTATCGCAATTTTTCAGGTGAACCCAATCGCTATCGGGTCGGGGAAGTAGTGGCTATTGAGAGTTTTGGTATGGTCCTGCTCGATTTGGACAGCCGTAAGGCTACCTTGCAAATACGAGGCGATAAAGGGCAAGTGCTTCGGGAAATGGTGCAGCAATATTGATAGCTATTAACAAACCTGAGTTTGCCGGTTGCCTGCAAAAGCCTATTTTTGCCGAAAATTTTAGATAATGACCGGAAACAGAACCTTTACAATGATCAAGCCCGATGCCGTTGAAAACGGACATATCGGGGCAATCCTGGAGAAAATCACGGCTGCAGGCTTTAAGATCATTGCCATGAAGTATACCCAACTGAGCCGGAGGGATGCCGAGGAATTCTATGCCATCCACAAGGAGCGCCCATTTTTCGGGGAGCTGGTTACTTTCATGACACGTGGGCCAATTGTTTCGGCTATCCTGGAAAAGGACAATGCTGTTGAGGATTTCCGCGCACTGATCGGGGCCACCAACCCGGCAGAAGCCGCCGAAGGCACTATTCGTAAATTATTTGCGAAGGACATCGGTGAAAACGCCGTTCACGGTTCGGACAGTGACGAAAACGCTGCCATCGAAGGAGCTTTCCATTTTTCCGGCCGCGAGATCTATTCCTGATCTACCGCAACACTATCGAATCGATAATTTCCCGGCCCAGGTGATCGTTAAGCAGGACTACAATCCTGCTGCGGCCCAGGCTTAATTCTTCCCGGAGCACTGAAGAGCTGAGGCTTACGTAAAGTGTCGTCCCCTGCAGGCGTACGTTTTGGGTGTAGTTAGACACGCCCGGACCGAGTACCTCTGACCAGGCTTGGGTAATGTCGACCTGGTCCAGGCCTTTTCGCAGCTTAGAGCCTTTCAGGAATGCATCCAGGGCATCGCCCAGGGATTGTTCTTCATCACTTCGTGCCATTGGCTAAAGGTAGGGGATTATGCCGCTCATACGTATATTCCAATCCGTTATCGTGCCTTGTAATCAACTCTGAATCGGTTAGTTTCAGGACTTCCTCCTGCCAACTTTCTTCCTCCTGTTCAAAGACGAGATATAGGCTTCCTTCCTCCTGTACGATACGCAAAGGTGCTGCATCATCAGAAGTCTGGAAGGTACCATTTACCTGAGGTTGTACCTTTTTCCGGTACCCGGCCAGGCCTTCCACCTGGAAGAAATCGATGGTACTGTTAGCCATGTATTCCTTTTGCTGCCCATCTGGAAATTCGACCTCCCGGATTTCCCAATATCCATTGAGCAGTTCGGGATTGCCCACGGAATTTCCGCAGGATATCAGAAGCGCCAGTCCGGAGGCCGTCAGGAATAAGGACCTTAAAAAGTTGAGCTTAAAGTTTGAGCAAAGCATAAGATTGATGGGTTTGTGCAACAATTTCTTCGGTCCGGTTGGCATGGGTATCACTGATAAAGATCTGGCCAAAATTTTCCCCGTTGACCATTCCGACGATATGCGCCACACGTCCTGCGTCTAATTTGTCAAAGATATCGTCCAGCAGTAAAATCGGTGTTCCTTTTAAACGATCCTTCATCAGGGCGAACTGCGCAAATTTGAGTGCGATCAGATAGGATTTTTGCTGTCCCTGACTGCCGAACTTCTTAATGGGATGACCGTCAATGTTCATTTTGAGATCGTCCTTGTGTATTCCTTTGGTAGTGTACTGCAAAAGGCGATCCCGAGAAAGGCTGGAGGCAAAGAGCTCCTCCATCGGGCCTTCGTCCAAATGACTTTTGTAATGGAGGCTAACGGTTTCCCCACCGCCTGAAATAGTCTGGTACTGTGCGGTAAAATACGGTTGGAAGGCTTCAATAAACGCCTTGCGACGGGCGTGAATGCGCTCCCCCAGTTCCTGCAATTGTCCGTTGTAGACCTCCAGGGTGTCGGGTTGAAACTGACTGTTCGCCGCAAAATATTTCAACAGTGCATTGCGTTGGGAAAGCACCTTATTGTAGTCCAGAACATCCTGCAGATAAGCGCGATCGGACTGGGCGATAACGCCGTCCATAAATTTCCGGCGGGTATCACTTCCCTCCAGGATCAGGTCGCGATCTGCCGGAGATACAATGACCAACGGGATTTCCCCGATATGGTCTGAAATCCGGTCGTAAATCTTGCCATCGCGCTTGATCGTTTTCTTGGCACCTTTCTTAAAACTACAACTCACCTTTACTTCTCGAGCGTTTCCGGACATCTCTGAATCCCCGTCCACGTCCCGCTCAAACGCACCTTCGATCAGGAAAAATTCTTCCCCGTGTCGGATATTCTGTGAGCTGACCGGATTGAAATAACTTTTACCGAAAGCCAGGTGGTAAATTGCATCTAATACATTGGTCTTGCCTTTTCCATTAGCCCCCACCAGGCAATTTATCTTCTGGTCGAATTGGAATTTCCGACTATCAAAATTCTTGTAATTAATTAAAGACAAATGATTTAGTATCATGAAGATCAGTCTCTGGCCGAACTATTTAAAGGCGTTGGCAGGGCGGAAAAATAACAAATAAAATGACTTTCGGTTTACGATAAAACCTTTATTTTTGCGCGACCAAATAATACAAATAATGGCGACATACAAGAAACGCGGGCACAAGCCAAAAAATAAGGCAGAAGAGGCTCGGCAATGGGCGGAAGAGAGTACAACGGCCGAAGTATTCAACACACTGGACACCAGTGCCTCCCGCACCGAACAATGGGTAGCCCGCAACCAGAACTACATTCTGGGTATTATCGGAGTTGTCGCCGTAGGAGTTTTGGCTTACCTGGGATACGAGAAATTTATTCAGGAACCTAAGGAAACCACAGCCAGCAACGAACTCTTTTATCCTATGGAGTATTTCCGTCAGGCTCAACAGCAGGATGCCATAGCGGATTCGCTCTATACCCTGGCCCTGAATGGCGCTGAAGGTAAATATGGCCTCCTCGACATCATTGGAGAGTATTCGGGAACCAAGGCGGCCAATCTGGCCAATTACGCTGCAGGTGTTTCTTATTTGCACCTGGATCAATACGACAAGGCTATTAGTTACCTGGAGGATTTCAAATCCGATGGAGGGACCTATGAGGCAGTAAGCCAGGGGGCCATTGGAGATGCCTTTATGGAACTCGGACAAACGTCTGATGCGCTGAACTACTACGAGAAGGCGCTTAAGGCAGAGGATAATGAATTTACCACCCCCGTATATCTTCAAAAAGCAGGTATTGCGGCCCTGGAACTAGGCCAGGGAGCTAAGGCGCTCGGATATTTCGAGCGTATCTCAGAAGAATTCCCGCAATCTGCCCAGGCGAATGGGGTAGAAGGCTATATCGGCCGGGCTCAAGCTGCTCAGTAATGGCTACCGCCGGGAAAGACCTCAGTGCGTTTGACGCTACTAAGCTGCCGGATGCTTCCGGGATGCGCATTGGTCTGGTGGTATCTCAATGGAACACAGAAATTACCGAAGCCCTGTATCAGGGGGCTAGGGATACCCTAATCGCCTGTGGGGTCGCCGAAGACCGCCAAATTCGATGGGAAGTTCCCGGAACATTTGAGCTGGCCTATGGTTGTCGCCGAATGATAGAGCGGGAAATGCCCGATGCGGTTATAGCTATTGGCAGTGTAATCCGCGGAGAAACGGCCCATTTTGACTTCGTCTGTTCTGCCGCCGCACAAGGCATCAAAGACTTGAACCTCCGAGGAAACGCCCCGGTTATTTTTTGCGTCCTCACCGACGACAATATGGATCAGGCCAAAGCGAGAAGCGGTGGCAAACACGGAAATAAGGGTACCGAAGCAGCCGTTGCTGCCATTCAGATGGCGGCCCTGTAGATCTTAACTTTTTTTGGCAGCCTCCACGCGGTCTTCGCGCTCATTTTCCCTATTTTTGGAGGTGCATTATGAAACTTTCTTCGAAGCTTAAGAAAAATAAGAAGTACGGCTACAAACCCCGCTATTCTGAAGGGGAGCACGGGCGTGATGGGCTTATGAATAATCCCTATAAGTTCGAGCATAAGTTCGATAAGTTTCGTACCACAGTAGACCGGCAGGGCGGAGTAAAGAATCGGTTTCGAAATGCAGTGAATGATCTCAAAAGGGAAGGCGACCGTAACCTGCGTTTGCGATTCCTGGTCATTTTTGCCATTTTGCTCCTTATCGTCCTGTACATTTTAGATTTTGACCTATCCATATTTTTTCCGTCCTGATGGCCGACCGCATTAAAGTTTTACCCGATCATGTTGCGAACCAAATCGCTGCAGGGGAAGTTGTGCAGCGTCCGGCCTCGATTGTCAAGGAGTTACTGGAGAATGCTATTGATTCCGGAGCAACACGTATTGAATTAGTGGTCCGCGATGGCGGAAAGGCCCTGGTTCAGGTTGTCGACAATGGGTGCGGGATGAGCCCGGAGGATGCGGCATTGAGCTTTAAACGTCACGCAACCTCCAAAATTCAATCGGCAGCAGATTTATTCCAACTGCATACCAAGGGATTCCGGGGAGAAGCCCTGGCTTCGATCGCTGCTATTGCCCAGGTCGAAATGCTCACCCGGGAATCCGATACTGAGCTTGGGATTAAACTCCGACTTGCCGGGGATCAGGTACAATTAAAAGAGGCTGTCGTTACGCCAGTAGGCACTTCGGTAAGTGTAAAAAACCTTTTCTTCAACATCCCTGCGCGTCGAAATTTCCTGAAATCCGCCAAGGTGGAATTCCGCCACGTGCTGGAAGAATTCAATCGGGTAGCCCTGGTTCACCCTGAGGTTGCCTTCAGCCTTACCCATAACGACCAGGAGGTTCACCAACTCCCGGAATCACCGCTGCGGCAACGCCTGACGCATTTGATGGGTCGCCGTATGGACGATAGGCTGGTTCCTGTACAGGAGGAAACACAATTAGCGCGCCTGGAGGGATTTATTTGCAAGCCGGAATTCGCGCGCAAGAGCCGGGGGGAACAGTACTTCTTTGTCAACAGAAGATTTATCAAGAGTTCCTATTTGCATCATGCGGTCATCAGTGCATTCGAAGGGTTATTAAAACCGGACGTTCATCCGGGATACTTCCTCTATCTGGACCTGCCACCAGACCGTCTGGATATCAACATCCACCCAACCAAGACCGAAGTCAAGTTCGAGGACGAACAAAGCCTGTACGCCATTCTGCGCTCGGCGATCAAACACAGCTTGGGGCAATTCAGCATCAGGCCCGTATTGGATTTTGAAAGCGACCAGAATCTGGAAACCCCTTATGGTTATCGCAACCGGGAGGCGGTTTCACCCACAGTTAGCGTAGATCGGTCCTTTAATCCTTTTGCGGATAACGCAGGAGCTCCTGCGGCTCGAAAGCGCACTGCTTATGAGCATGAAGCCTTTGAAATTCCTGCGGATTTAATCATTGAATCCGAGGGGAGCCAGGCGAACCTTTTTACGGAGGATCGCGACGACAACCAACAGGGGATTTTCCAATTGGGCAAGCGCTATATCGTGAGCCGCATTAAATCAGGTATTGTATTGATCGACCAGCATCGGGCCCACCAACGGGTGATCTACGAACAACTGATGCAAAACCTGACCCGGAATATGCCGAATAGCCAGGCGTTGCTGTTTCCTATTAAGCTGCCTTTGGAGCCTGCGGATATGCACATTCTAAAGGGATTGGAAGATACGCTCGGCGGGATGGGTTTCAGCTTTGGGGATTGGAAGTCCGACTGCCTTGAAATCATTGGAATTCCAGAGGAATTGGCAGAAAGCCAGGCTGCTGAATTGATAGACGATCTGCTCGCCGATTGGAAAACACATGAAGACGATGCCCATTTTTCCCAGGCCGATCGCTTGGCCCGCTCTATGAGTCGCAGCATGGCTGTGAAACCTGGGGCAGCATTGGATCCGGTGTCCTGTCAGACACTGGTACACGATTTGTTTGCATGTAAAGAGCCGGACCTCTCTCCGTCCCATAAACCAATACACACCACCCTCAGCCTTGAGGATATCGCTAAAAAACTGAATTGATGGGAAGACTTACCGATGGGATAAAGCACTTGCTGATCATAAACGTATTGTTTTATGTAGCCTCCATGTTATATGGGGATATTTTGTATCAGCAACTCTCCTTATGGTATCCCGAGCATCCCAATTTCAGGATATGGCAATTGGTCTCCCATATGTTTATGCACAGCCCGGACACCTTTATGCATATTCTTTTTAATATGTATGCGCTCTGGGCCTTCGGAACTCCTTTGGAACGGATGTGGGGAACCAAAAAATTCCTGTTTTTCTATTTCTCGGCAGGGATTGGAGCTGCCTTAATCCACAGCGGAGTGAGCTATATTGAGGTGCATCGCGGATTGGATACTATTGCAGCTGCGGGGTTTGACCCTTCGCAGGTTTTGGATTTGATGGCCAAGGAACAATATATGCCGGCCTGGGTGGAAAAGACCTCTATTGAGACCGTTCAAAGCACATTTCAGGCATTCAATACCCCGGCTGTAGGTGCTTCGGGGGCCATTTATGGGGTGCTGGTGGCCTTTGGTATGCTTTTTCCAAATGCGGAATTGTTTCTCATTTTCCTCCCGATCCCCATCAAAGCAAAATATTTTATCCCGGCCCTTATTGCCCTGGATTTGTTCTCCGGACTTACCGGATATTCCATTTTTGGTGCGGGGATTGCGCATTTTGCCCACGTGGGAGGAGCGCTTATAGGTTTCCTGATGATGTGGTACTGGAAGAAAAATCAGTTTAATCAAAACCGCTGGAATTGATGAATAGTGGCAACTTAAAATATCAGTTTGCCCGGGCAAATTTTGCAGAAAAACTCATTGTGGTCAATGTAGCAGTCTACCTGGTTTTCAGGCTGGCTTCGTTCTTATTCCAGATTCCGATTTTGGCACTGGAGGCCTGGTTTGAGTTGCCGAAAGGGCTTGGGGATTTTGCCCTGCAACCCTGGTCTTTGGTTACCTATAGTTTCTTACACGGGAGTTTCTGGCACTTGTTTTTCAATATGCTGCTGCTGTATTATATGGCCCGTATCTTTTTTAATTTCTTTGGGACGCGCCGCTTTGTGAATGTCTATTTCCTGGGGGTTATTCTGGGGGGATTGTTTTTCCTGGCAGCCTATAATATTTTCCCGGCATTTGCCGCCAGCCGTTCTCCGCTGATCGGGGCTTCGGCCGGGGTAATGGCGGTGTTGATTTACGTCTGCACTTATTCCCCGAACCTCCCAATCCGGATCTTCTTTTTCAATGTTAAACTCTGGCATGTAGGGGCCTTCTTTGTATTGCTGGATTTACTGATGATTCCCCTGGGAGATAATGCAGGAGGAAGGATTGCCCACCTGGGCGGTGCCTTGCTCGGTTACCTGTATGCCAGTCAGTCCCGGGAAGGGAAAGATCTGGGCGCCGGATTTTCCCGCTTGCTGGATGGTTTGGCGAACTTCTTCAATAGCCTGGGAGGGCTGTTTGAAAAGCGCGAGCGTAAAGCGCCGATGAAAACGGTTTATAAGAAGCAACGATCCGCGCCCACCAAAGCCGATTACGATAAGGCCACCAAGCAGCGGAAAATCGATGGTATCCTGGATAAGATCAGTAAGTCGGGGTACGAAAGCCTTACCCAGGCCGAGAAGGATTTTCTCTTTAAAGCAGGGAAGGAAGATTAATACCGGGAGGATTCGCGGTCCAGGTCCAATGCATCACCTAGCTTGAAAATTCCAGAATTGCCCAGCAATCGAAGGAGTCGGCGATCAGGTGCATGATTAAACCCAATCCAAACCATCTCGTTTTCGGATAAACGGCCAGGATGTAATAGACTCCCAAAGCCGGTAAACTGTGAAGCAGGTGAAATCCCGGACTGCAACGCATGGGGTCGTAAATAGGATCGGCAAGTAGATGGTCTATGTCAATACTCCAGCCTGCCAGCATCCAAAAGAATGCCCTCCAAAACTTTTCCCTGTAAACCAGGAGTGCAGCCAGGAGCGGAAGACCCAGGTGCAAGCCATAATGGAGTAGATCCCGCATCACGATTGTACAGGCAAGGATATTTTTTTAAGGTATTCCCCGGCGAGTTTCCCCTCATTAAAAAGTAAGTCCAATCCACTGAGGTTGGCAACAAAGGGGTGTCGGTCTTCAAAAACCTGGGGATAGGAAGGAAAGTCAAGATCGAGCGGGGTTTTGGCGCCGGCCAGGAATCGCAGGTCCTGTTTTTCGTTGGGTTCAGCTTCATAAGCAGTGGATGTAGCTTCGGGAAAATCTATTTCCAGCAATTCACAGAGCAGCCTCGCCGTACTTAGGTTCAGGTCAAGGAGTGTTTCGAATTCCTCTTCGAAGATTTTCCGGAGCCTCGATTCGTAATACTCAAAAAAGGGGGCAGCGCGATAGGCGGTTTCCAGGCTCCGCCAATGTTGACGTTGCCAGGGGTAAGTGTTGTCTATCTGAACATCCCGGTAACGTTGGCGGCCATTAGCTCCTCCGCTATGTCGAATTGGGATGTTGAGCATTTGCCGTCCGCGATCGGTACAGATGTAACAGCGGTTACGGTACGTTTGCTTCTGGTAGTTATCCCAAACTTCCCAAACAACCCCGCCTTCCTGAAGGCATCGTAGACTGATGACATTGGGAAAATAAGTAGGATGTAGGAGTAGCTCCACGTTCAGCGGTATTCGCTCACAGGCATTATGCGCCCTGCTTCTTTTTCTTGCGTCGTTTCCTCCAGAAATAATCCAGGACAAAGAAGGCAGCCAGGGCTACCAAAAAATGCCGGAAATAAGACTGAGGCTCCCCGCTGCCACTGACCGTTGTGAATATGCGGTCCCAACGTGGCTTCCAATTGGCCATGCCCTGATTGAAATTATCAAAGCTCATCCAGATAAATACTGGCTTACCCACAATGTGGTTGGCCGGTACATATCCCCAGGCGCGGCTGTCCTCGGAGTGGTCGCGATTATCTCCCATCATCCAGTAATAATCCTGGGTAAAGGTAAAGCTGGTTGCGGGCTGGCCATCGATATAGACCTGATTCCCGTTTACGCTTACATCATGACCTTCATAATCACGAATTATCTTTTTGTATAGGGGCAGTACTTCGGGACTTAAGGCAACCTGGTCTCCGGCTCCCGGGATATAGATGGGTCCGAGATTATCATAATTCCATGGGTAGCGCGGATTTTCTGGGAAAATTTTGAATCCTGCAGTACCTGCTGGCTCAACCAGCCGCACCAGGGAATCAACGCCCTTAATGTTTCTTAAGGCCTCGGCCATTTCATCCGTTAGGGCTACTGCGCGCTCCCGCAGGGAAATCTCCCGGATATTGCGTATCCCAGCGGCGCGTACAACTTCTACAGATAGCCCCTGGGCATCTGTAATAATTACGGTTTGTCCGTTTTGATTTTGGGATTGGCGAATGTAGGGTACGATAAAATTCAGCTGGGACTGGTTGAGTTGTTCGCACAGATAGGTGCGCACAAACTCGTCGGCGCCTACCCGACGGAACCATTCCGTAGCCACTCCTTTGCTGCTATAAGCTGTGTAGTCGTACATGGGACGTGCCCGCTCGGAAAGTTCGAGCTGTTGGCCGTTAACGAATACATAGCCATCGATAACCTGAAGCGAATCTCCTGGGGTACCGACACATCGCTTTACGTAATTGGACTTCTTATCAATGGGCTTATCTACGCGCTTATCCAACTGAAAAAACTGCTTTACGGTATCGGCAGGCCAGCTAAAGACCACCAGGTCGTTCTTTTTGACCTCCTGAAAGCCCGGAAGCCTCATGTAGGGTAATTGTGGTTTTTTCAAATAGGAACGCGTTCCTATTACCGGAAGCGTATCGTGTACCATGGGGGCAGCGACAGTTGTCATAGGCACGCGGGCCCCGTAATGCATCTTGCTCACAAAAAGCAGGTCCCCGACACGAAGGGTTCTTTCCAGGGACCCTGTCGGGATCACATAGGGCTGCATAAAATAGGTATGCACGAAGGTGGCCGCTACCACGGCAAAAACGATAGACGATACCCACTCCCCTGAAGCAGATTTCGGGTTCAGGTCGCGATTTGGCACATGGCTCACGTCCAGGGCGTAGTTGATATAATACAGATAAAACCCAAGGCTGAGGAGCACCAACCAGGTATCCTTAAGCTTGTTTTGTCCAAAACTCCGGGCCGTTTCCACCCAGACCACCGGGAACATCAACAAATTGATGATCGGAATAAAAAGCAGTAGCACCCACCATCTCGGACGTCCGATGATTTGCATCAAGACATAGGCGTTGTAAATAGGGACAGCGGCTTCCCAGGCTTTACGACCGGCTTTTTGATAGAGTTTCCAGGTTCCGAGAAAATGAATGAGCTGTACCGCGAAAAAGAAGAGGATCCACTGGGTAAAGTTCATGAGTGTCTTTGGTTTTAGGTCTTAGTGCGCTTTGGTTGGCAAATATGAGAGTTCTGGCGCAGAAAATTAGGAATTTTGATCAAAGTAAGCCTTTCAGGAGGAATCCGGGCATTGGCTTAACGGAGGTTTAACACATCTTTCATGCTGAATACCCCTTGCTTTCCAACTAACCAGGATGCGGCAAACAAGGCGCCTCGAGCAAAACCTTCCCGGTTATGTGCGGTATGGGTAATATCGATTCGATCTACCGGAGAACTCCAGCTAACCACATGGGTGCCGGGTACTTCCCCTTCCCGGATGGAACGAATGGGCAGTCCCAAGCCAGGGGCTTCCTCGGGTTTCCAGGCCGGGTAATCGCTGTTTTCCACAACCCCTTCTGCCAGGGTAATGGCGGTTCCGCTTGGAGCATCCAACTTGTGTATGTGATGGGTTTCTTCCAGGTGGACGGCATATCCCGGGGCGTTTTGCATGAGCCGCGCAAGTTGTTCGTTTAGGGCAAAAAACAGGTTTACCCCCAGGCTGAAATTCGAGGCATAGAGTAGGGCTCCTCCGGTTTCCCCACAGAGGGCTACTGCTTCCTCGTACCGATCTAACCAGCCGGTAGTACCGGACACCACAGGTACACCCGCCTTCAGACAAAGCGAAATATTATCAAAGGCAGATTCCGGGAGGCTGAAGTCGATAGCTACGTCCATTTGATCGAGTGGCGGATCCGAATCCGGTCCATCGATCCGGGCTACGATTTCATCGCCCTGTTCCGTGGCCAACTTGTCGAGAAGCTGCCCCATTTTGCCATATCCGAATAATCCTATCTTCATTTTGTCAGAATGATATCCGCATCGCCAGCCCATAATTGGGAACTTGCTCAATGGGAGTGAGCTCCAGATAAGGCTGGATATTCAAACTCAGGTTTTCATCCACATTGTATTGTTTCAAATGGGCATCCACATTGGCATCGATAATATTGAGTGCGTAAAGGGCAATAGTAATAAGCATGGCCAGGTCCCGGTCGCGCTGGTAGCGCTCCTGCCCATCTTCCAGGGCCTCCAGGGAAAACAGGGGGTCTGTAGGGATAATATCGTCGTCCGGATTTACGTCGAAGAACTCATCATCGGTAAAACCCGCCTGCCGGCGTTTAAAAGCAGTTCGGAATCGATCGTATAAACCATCATTGTACAGGTAAACGGCAACTCCTGTGCCGATGGCTCCCCATACTATGGGAACCTTCCAGTATCGCTTGTTATAAGCTTGTCCCAGACCCGGGAGTACTGCCGAATAAAAGGCGGCCCGGCTAGGGGCGAGTGGATTGACTTCCTGTCGCTGTTGCACATCTTCAATGGAAATCCCTTTTTCCCGGAGATCCCTTTTCAGGGAGTCCTGGGCTTTTCGTGCGTTTCTCCGAGCTTCTTTCCGGCTTAGCTCCTCCTGCTGCAGGGTGGAATCGACCTGTTGCGGAGGTGTTGTTTGCAGAGAATCGCTGGGTTGCTGTCCCCAAAGTGCAGGGGCAACCAATAGCAGGAGGAGGAAAATGATTCCCCTAGACACCCGTGATTCTTTTGAGAATTCTTCGGAATTCGTCTTCAGAGCTAAAAGGGACCGTAATTTTTCCTTTACTTCCCTTAGCCTGTACTTTAACAGCCGCCTGCAGGAAGGCTTTCAGCTCTTCTTGTCCCTGGGTAGCATAACCCGGGAGCCGCACGGCAGTTTTTGTTGCAGACGGGCTGCCCTGCGTTTGAGGAGCTCCTTCACGGGACTCGCGTACCAGGGATTCTGTCTGGCGAACCGAAAGGCCGTCGGCAAGTATTTTCTCGTAGATGCTGAGTTGCTTGTCGCGATTCTCCACGTTGACCAGAGCCCGGCCGTGTCCCATACTGATAAAGCCATCTCGCATCCCGGTTTGCAGGATGGGGTCCAGTTTCAGCAATCGCAGGTAATTGGTAATCGTGCTTCGCTTTTTACCCACCCGGTCACTAAGCCTTTCCTGAGTAAGGCCGATCTCATCGATCAGACGCTGATAGGACAAGGCAATCTCAACAGGATCCAGATCCTGGCGCTGAATGTTTTCGACCAGGGCCATCTCCAGGGTTTCCTGGTCATTGGCCAGGCGGATATAGGCGGGAATTGTTTTGAGGCCAATTCTCTGAGAGGCTCGGAAACGTCTTTCACCGGAGACCAACTGGTACCGGTTAAAATCCATTTTACGAACCGTAATAGGTTGGATCAAACCGAGTTCTTTGATGGAGGTGGCTAATTCCTCCAGGGCTTCCTCGCTAAAATTTGTACGGGGCTGATAGGGGTTTACCTCAATCCGTTCCAGATCCAGCTCTACTATAGAGCCCACAACCTGGTCGGCATTGCGGTCGCTCGCCGATTTGATATCGTTATCAGGATCGTTTAAAAGGGCCGACAAGCCGCGACCCAGCGCCTGCTTTTTGGTTGCCTTTGCCATTTAAACGGTTTGAGGGTTTTTCTGTAAGAGTTCGTGCGCCATGTTCAGGTAATTGGCCGCGCCTTTGCTGCTCGCATCGTATTTGATGATACTTTCCCCGTAGCTTGGAGCCTCACTCAGGCGCACGTTGCGTTGAATGATGGTTTCAAATACCATATCTCCGAAATGTTTGCGAACCTCTTCGACAACCTGATTGGAAAGTCTCAGGCGGGAATCGTACATCGTTAGTAACATCCCTTCGATATCCAGATCCGGATTATGGATACGCTGGACACTTTTGACGGTATTGAGCAGTTTGCCCAGACCTTCCAGGGCAAAATATTCACATTGAATAGGGATGATTACCGAATCGGCAGCCGTCAAGGCATTCAGGGTGAGCAAACCCAGGGAAGGGGCACAGTCGATCAGGATATAATCGTAGCTGTGTTTTATTCCCGCAAGGGCTTCCTTAAGCATGTATTCCCGGCGATCCTGGTCTACCAGTTCGATTTCGATAGCCACCAGGTCAATATGGGCTGGAATCAGGTCCACATTGGGGGAATTCGTTCCAACCACACACTCGGCGGCTTCTTTAGTATGTTCCAGCAATTGATAGCTTCCGATAGCGATATCCTCCACATCAACGCCCAGGCCCGAAGTTGCATTGGCCTGAGGGTCTGCATCGATCAGCAGGACCTTTTTTTCAAGGACACCAAGGGCAGCAGCCAGATTAACGGTTGTGGTCGTTTTACCTACGCCTCCCTTTTGATTCGCTATAGCAATAATCTTGCCCATAAGTAAGATAAGTTAGGGCTTAAAAATACGATTATTTGCCAGTTGAGGAAACGATAGTTGTTAACAGGAAGTGAATAACTTCGGGGGTTTGAGGACAATAGTGGCTAAACTTTAACAAGCTGAGTCACTTGGCTGCAATCAATCCCGGATACTTTCCAGTAAACCCTCCAGAATTTCTACGGCTGCCTCGCTAATCCTGGTCCCCGGACCGTAAATTCCGCTTACTCCGGCAGCGTGCAAAAAGTCATAATCCTGTTTGGGAATTACCCCACCGACAATTACCCGAATTTCAGGTCTGCCCATATCGGCTAGTGCTTTAATCACCTCGGGAACCAGGGTTTTGTGACCCGCTGCAAGCGAAGACACCCCCAGGATATGTACGTCATTTTCTACGGCTTGCTTTGCGGCTTCGGCCGGGGTTTGGAAGAGGGGGCCGATATCCACGTCAAAACCCAGGTCGGCATAGGCCGTAGCAACAACTTTGGCACCGCGGTCATGACCGTCCTGTCCCATTTTCGCGATCATTATTCGCGGGCGTCGCCCATCGGCCGCGGCAAAACGGTCGGAAAGTTCCTGGGCGCGTTTAAAATCTGGGTCGTTTTGAATTTCTTTGGCGTACACTCCGGTTATGGATTGAACCTGGGCCGTATGTCTTCCGAAAGCCTTTTCCAGGGCCATACTAATTTCTCCCAAGCTGGCCCTTTTGCGAGCCGCATTTACGGCTAAAGCTAATAAATTTGAATCAGTATCCCCCCCGGGTTCTCCGGTGAGCTTTTCTCGCGCTGTCGTTTCCAGAATCGCCAGGGCATCCTGTACTTCGGCCTCATTGCGATTTGCCTTTAACGCCTCCAGGCGTGCTACCTGTTGCTGGCGTACTTTGGTGTTGTCTACTTCCAGAATTTGCAATGGCGAGTCGTCCGGACTTTCAAAACGATTTAAGCCAACAATTACGTCCTTTCCGCTGTCGATTCGGGCCTGCTTGCGCGCAGCGGCCTCTTCGATACGCATTTTCGGGATCCCGGCTTCAATAGCCCGGGTCATACCGCCGTGACTTTCGATTTCTTCGAGTAATTCCCAGGCTTTCTCACAAAGGGCTGCAGTGAGGTGCTCGACATAATAACTCCCTCCCCAGGGGTCCACGGTTCGGGTTATGCCACTTTCCTGTTGCAGGATGAGCTGGGTATTCCGGGCAATACGCGCAGAAAAATCCGTAGGCAGGGCAATGGCCTCATCCAGGGCGTTGGTATGCAGGCTCTGCGTTCCCCCAAAAGCAGCCGCAGCCGCCTCGATCATGGTGCGCGCCACATTATTAAAAGGATCCTGTTCGGTCAGGCTCCAGCCGGAGGTTTGACTATGGGTCCTGAGGGCCATGGATTTCGGGTTTTCCGGATTGAAGTCCTTTACAATCTTCGCCCACAGAAGCCTGCCGGCCCGAAGCTTGGCGATTTCCATGAAATGGTTCATCCCGATCCCCCAGAAGAAGGACAGGCGCGGGGCAAAGGCATCTATTTTCAAGCCGGCGCGAATCCCTGTGCGCAGGTATTCCAACCCATCGGCCAGGGTGTATGCCAACTCCATATGTGCCGGCGCCCCCGCTTCATGCATGTGGTAACCCGAGATACTGATGCTGTTGAATTTGGGCATGTGCTTGCTGGTGTAGCGGAAAATTTCTGCAACCAGGAGCATGGAGGGTTCGGGAGGATAGATATAGGTGTTGCGCACCATAAATTCCTTGAGGATATCGTTTTGAATGGTCCCGGCGAGCTGCTCCGGCGATACCCCTTGTTCTTCAGCGGCTACAATGTAGAAGGCCATAATTGGGATAACCGCTCCGTTCATGGTCATGGACACCGACATCTTATCCAGGGGAATGTCCTGGAAAAGGCGCTTCATATCTTCCACACTGTCAATGGCTACCCCGGCTTTGCCGACATCCCCGGTTACACGCGGATGGTCTGAGTCATAACCCCGGTGGGTAGGCAGGTCAAAGGCCACCGAAAGCCCTTTTTGTCCCGCCGCCAGATTTCTCTTGTAGAAAGCATTACTTTCTTCCGCAGTAGAGAATCCCGCGTATTGTCGTATGGTCCAGGGGCGCTGCACGTACATGCTTCCATAGGGCCCCCGCAGAAAAGGAGGAAGGCCGGCGGCGTAGTCGGTGAGCTTTAGCGCTTCGATGTCCGCGGCTTCGTATTTAGGTTTTAAACCGAGGCCTTCGGCAGTCATGTATTCATCCCCAGTTGCAGCGGACCCTCCGCCTATGGATTTTGCTGTACCCGAAGCACCACCTGATTGTGCGGTGGCTTCCCCGTTATTCCATTGTAAATCCTGAACCTTATCGCGCTTCATCTTCCAACCTTTTAAGTTCATAGGGTAGTGCCAGGCGTCGAATGGGCAGGGGTTCGAGTAGTGTCTTATGTCCATTACCCGGTTTCGCAAAATCGTTGGAGACTGCTCCCGCCATTTGATCCGCCGGATTCGGGTAAACCGTTGTGCCGACCAATACCTGTTCGCCTTTAGTCAGATCTTCCTGTTCCCGGGTGGCGTTCTCTCGTATTTTCCGTTGGAGGGTATGGGATTTTAATTGCTCGAGCAATCCTCCTCCTTGCTCCATTGATTTAAAGAGATCCAGGGCTTTGCTGCCCAAGTCTTCGGTAAGGGATTCAATGTAATACGCTCCGTCGGCGGGATTTTGCACTTTGTCCAAGTGCCCCTCGTGTTTTAATAATAAGAGCTGATTACGTGCAATGCGATCCCCAAAAGAATTGTGGTCCTGATACAGGGAATCGTAGGGCAAGTTGCTGATTACGTCTGCTCCCCCGAGTACGGCAGCCATTGTTTCCAGGCTGGTTCTGAGCATGTTGGTGTTGTAGTCGTACAGGGTCTTGTTGCGCAAAGATGGCCGGGCGATTATCTGACACTTCCCGCTGTGGCCGGAAGCCGTGCCCAGGAGGTACCACAATTTCCTGAGCGCCCTTAACTTGGCAATATCCATAAAGTAATTTCCCCCTAAGGCTACCTTAAATACGGGTGCAGGCAAACGACTCAGATCCTGACCGAGCGCTTCCAGACGCAGCAGGTACTCTTGAATATGAGCCAGGGAGTAAGCCAGTTCCTGAACCCGGTTGGCCCCGGCTTCCTGATAGACTTCCCCGCGAATCAAGATCCTGAAATGTCCGCTTTCGGCTTTGAAAGCGTATACGGCTTCGCTGAGATCCTGCTTCATATTTTCCACCCAGTTTCCGGTGGCCGCCAGGTTACCAACGGGGTCAATCAGGAAAAGGTGTGGTCCCCTAAGCTTGGAATCCGGGATTTTTGCACCCGCACATTCCCAAAGAATCTTGCTACCATCCGGCAATTGATTCTCCAGGTCATTCAGCCATGAGGTATTCGAAATATCCCCGGGAAGGAGCAACCTTTCCGCTCCCTGGGTTAAAGCTTCAAGGGCAACTTCCAATGGGTCGGTCGCGCGAGCAGGATCCAGGGAATATCCTATTTTCCAGGAACCCCTGTCCGGGTTTACCAAAGCAACGGATTTCAGATCTTCAGCGGTGTAGTAGGGCTTGATGCGAATCCCTTCGGGCGTCAGGTGGGTGAGGAGTTCATTAAAATCCCCTCCCTTGAGTTCGGCCTGTATTTTTAGTTTCCACGCCTTGGGGTCTATGGGCGGAAATTCTTTAAATAATTCGTTAGCGGTCATCCGGCTCTTGTTTGAGGCTATCCTGATATTCGATAATGTAAATATCCTCTCCTTCCTTTTTCAAAAAGTACTTTTCTCGCGCAAATTTTTCCAGTTCGGCCGGGTCGGAAAGCCTTTCGATAATTTCCCGGTCCCGGGCAATCTGCTCTTGCAAAAACTCTTTCTGCTGCTGTAACTTCTGATTTTCACGATGCAGTTCGTTGTGGATCAGCATGGAGTTGGTGTCAAAGAAGAGCATCCAAACCACAAAGACGCTCAATATCAGCACATAAATATTACTGGCTATTCTGAACCAGCGCTTTCCCCGTAAGTTGGCAAACCACTTTTTCACACTAATTTTTCATTGATGATGGTCCGGACAATGTCAATGGCTACCGTATTATACCGGTTATTGGGAATTATGATATCCGCGTATTCTTTGGTAGGCTCAATGAATTGTTCGTGCATGGGTTTCAGCGTATTCTGATACCGGTCCAGGACCTCCTGCAGATCCCGCCCACGCTCGTTTATATCCCTTTTAAGCCTCCGGATAAGGCGTTCGTCCGAATCCGCATGGACAAAGATTTTGATATCGAAAAGTTCGCGAATTTCAGGATTCGTTAGGATCAGGATCCCCTCTACGATCATGACCTTTCTCGGAGGAGTAGGCACCGCATCTCCCGTGCGGTTATGTTCCTTAAAGGAGTAGACGGGCTGGTCAATCGTTTCTCCTTTTTTCAGCTTTTCCAAATGCTCGTGCAGCAGGTCAAAATCAATAGCCGAAGGGTGGTCAAAGTTAATCTTGCTCCGCTGTTCATAGTTCAAATGCGAGAGATCCTTGTAGTAGGAATCCTGGGAAATCACGCCAACTTCTTCTACGGGCAGCTGCTCTATGATTTGGTTGACTACGGTAGTTTTACCGCATCCTGTCCCCCCCGCAATTCCAATGGTCAGCATTCCGCACGTTTTGGGCAAAATTAGGAATTTCCCCGATGATTATTTTATTGCTAATTTCCCCGGAAGACTAAAAATGGAATCTATGAGTAACCAATATCGCCTTACCGTTGCGGGATACGGAACCTTTGAGCTCAACGAGGCAGCGGCCGGTGCAGCAGAAGTGATCGAAGAGGCAGCCGGTGGCAAGCTCCATGTGTTGGACGGGGAGCAGCGCTTTCAGGCGCGAATCCAGTCCGGGGGATTCCCTCAAAAGCATTATGAGGTCCTGGTTGGCAATACCACTTATGAAGTGCAGATTGCGGATGCCCTGGACCTTCAAATCGAAGCGATGGGATACAGTTTAAATTCTGCCAGCAGCGTTTCCCAGATCGAAGCGCCCATGCCGGGCTTGATCCTCTCTCTGGAAGTGGAGGCCGGGGATACGGTGGAGGAAGGTCAGACCTTATTGGTGCTGGAAGCTATGAAGATGGAAAATGCGATTCGTTCGCCCCGGGATGGTAAGATTAAAGCGGTTGCTGTTTCGGCAGGGATGGCAGTAGATAAAAAGGCCCTGTTGCTGGAATTTGAAGATTAAGGTTATGAAGAAAGTATTGATTGCCAACAGAGGTGAGATCGCGCTGCGGGTTATGCGCACGGCCCGGAAAATGGGACTGGCTACCGTGGCAGTGTATTCGGAAGCGGATCGGGATGCACCCCACGTCCGTTTTGCCGATGAAGCGGTTTGCCTGGGCGGGCCGGCTTCCTCCGATTCCTACCTCAGGGGAGACCGGATTGTAGCCGCAGCCCAGCGACTTGGGGTAGACGCCATCCATCCCGGTTATGGATTCCTGAGTGAGAATGCCGGATTTGCCCAGCAGGTCACGGCAGCTGGACTCGTTTTTATCGGGCCTGGTCCCAAAGCCATTGAGGTAATGGGCGACAAGTTGGCGGCCAAGGAAGCGGTTAAGGCCTATGGCATTCCCATGGTTCCGGGCACGGAAGAGCCGATTAACGATCCGGAAGAAGTTCGGGAAATCGCGGCACAGATCGGGTATCCTATTTTGATAAAGGCCGCTGCAGGAGGTGGGGGTAAGGGGATGCGCGTCGTGGAGAAACCCGCCGAATTGAAGGAACAAATTGCCCGCGCTATGAGCGAGGCGGAATCCGCATTTGGCGATGGCTCGGTATTCATCGAAAAATATGTGGCCAAACCCCGGCATATTGAGATCCAGATCATGGCCGATACCCACGGTAACATCGTACACTTATTTGAGCGGGAATGCAGTGTTCAACGCAGACACCAAAAGGTGGTGGAAGAAGCTCCTTCCGCTGTTCTGGATGCGGAGTTGCGAAATGCTATGGGAACGGCTGCCGTTGATGTGGCACGGGCCTGTGATTATGTGGGTGCGGGTACGGTAGAATTCCTCCTGGATGCCGATCATAACTTTTACTTCTTAGAGATGAATACCCGGCTGCAGGTGGAGCACCCGGTAACCGAATTGATCACCGGACAGGATCTGGTGGAATGGCAAATCCGTGTGGCTCGTGGCGAAAAACTTCCGCTTTCTCAGGAGGAATTACGCATTCAGGGTCATGCTCTCGAATTACGGGTTTACGCCGAAGATCCTTTGGATAATTTTTTACCCAGTGTGGGCCAACTCGCGACCTACACGTTACCGGAAGGGGAGGGCATACGTGTAGACAATGGCTATGAGCAGGGAATGCAGGTCCCGATTTATTACGATCCCATGCTCTCCAAGTTAATCACGTATGGACCTGACCGGAATGCGGCTATCCGACGTATGATTGATGCCATTGCGGCCTATCGGGTAGAAGGGGTAGCAACTACCCTGGAGTTCGGGGATTTTGTCTGCAGGCACCCTGCTTTTGTCAGTGGGGATTTCAGCACCCATTTTGTAAAGCTCCATTATCAACCCGAAAAGATTCGGGACCAAAAAAAGCGCGAAGCGGAAATAGCTGCCCGGATAGCCCTGCGACATTACCTGAAGGAGAAAGGAAAACTCAGGATAAATCACGCTTAAGCCACCCATTTATCAAAATCACTATGGAAGATAAAATTCAAAAGTTGCAGGAGAAGTTGGCCGAAGCCCGTCTGGGTGGAGGTCAAAAGCGTATTGACAAGCAACATGAGAATAAAAAACTAACGGCACGCGAACGGGTCATGTATCTGTTAGATAAGGATAGCTTTGAGGAACTGGGTATTCTGGTTACCCACAGAACCACTGATTTCGGGATGGCGGATCAGCAGTTTTACGGCGATGGGGTCGTAACAGGATATGGGACCATCCACGGACGACTCGTCTATGTCTTTGCCCAGGATTTTACCGTTTTTGGAGGCTCGCTTTCGGAAACGCATGCGGAGAAAATTTGCAAAGTCATGGACCTGGCCGTGAAAGCCGGGGCACCCATCATTGGATTAAATGACTCTGGGGGAGCACGGATACAGGAAGGGGTTCGTTCCCTGGGTGGGTATGCCGATATATTTTACAGGAATGTCCGGGCTTCCGGGGTAATTCCTCAACTGTCTGCGGTTATGGGTCCCTGTGCTGGCGGTGCGGTATACTCCCCGGCAATGACGGATTTTATTACCATGGTCGAACAGACCAGTTATATGTTCGTAACCGGACCGAATGTAGTTAAAACCGTCACCAACGAAACCGTAAGCGCAGAAGAACTGGGCGGAGCACAAACCCATGCGGCCAAATCGGGTGTTGCCCACCGGACTGCCCCAAACGATGCGGCTTGCCTGCTGGATCTGCGTACACTGCTCACCTATATTCCTCAGAATAACCGGGAACTTCCTCCTTCGCTTCCTTACGAGTTGGGAGAGGAATACCGGGAGGCCTTACAGGAGATCATCCCGGCCAACCCAAACCAGCCCTACGATATGAAAGAAGTGATTTCGGGGATTATTGACACGGACAGTTTCTTCGAGATCCACGAGCAATTTGCCGATAATATCATTACTGGTTTTGCACGCCTCGGCGGGAGGAGTATTGGAGTCATAGCGAATCAACCTCTGGCCCTGGCCGGGGTTCTCGATGCGGATAGTTCCCGTAAAGCTGCCCGATTTACGCGTTTCTGCGACAGCTTTAATATCCCCTTGTTGGTGCTTGTGGATGTTCCTGGATTCCTCCCGGGGACGGATCAGGAGTGGAACGGGATAATTGTTCATGGCGCTAAACTTTTGTACGCCCTTAGTGAGGCTACCGTCCCGCGTATTACCCTGATCACCCGAAAGGCCTACGGAGGAGCCTATGACGTAATGAACTCCAAGCATATTGGAGCCGACCTCAATTATGCCTGGCCGGTAGCGGAGATTGCCGTAATGGGAGCCAAGGGAGCCAGTGAGATTATCTTCCGAAAAGAAATCAATGCTGCAGCGAATCCGACCGAGAAACTGGCCGAAAAGGAGGCGGAATATGCCGATACCTTTGCCAACCCGTATCGGGCTGCGCGCCGTGGGTTTATCGATGAAGTAATCCTGCCCCGGGAAACGCGCCGCAAGCTTATTCGCGGCTTTGCTTCCCTAGAGAAAAAAGAAGTGGAACAACCCCGAAGGAAACACGGGAATATTCCACTTTAAGCAACTCTACGTGTATTAAAAAGTAAAAACCGCCCTACTGCAATCCAGTAGGGCGGTCTTATTCTCCCATGGCATGGGAATTAGTAAACGTACTTGCGACTCTCGGTCCATTTGATACGCTTGCTCTGTCTGAAACTGGAGAAGAAAGCATACCTCCTGGATTCAGTCGGAGAATTGGTGCTATTGCGTTTCATATTGCTGATATTCTTAAGTTATTAATTTGCTCTTTTAATCGCGGTTGAAGGTCACTTTTCCACTTTCCATATCGTAAACCGCCGATATGATATTGATCTTACCTTCATCTTCCATTTTAGCCATTGTTGGAGAGGCATCCCTGATATTCTGGACTGTCCTCATGGCATTATTGGTGATAACCGCATTTGTAAATTCTACGTTTTCGGAGGAAATCGCTCCCTCTACCGGGGTCTCATTTACCGCAGGTCTGATCTCATCCATTAAATCGGCCAGTGAGTTCATGTTCAACGCTCTGGCATCTACATTGTCGATAGTGGATTTTACCGCCCCGCAAGCGGTATGCCCCATAACAATGACAACCTTAGACCCGGCAACGGCCGTGGCAAATTCCATCGAGCCCACGATATCCTCGTTTTCGATATTTCCGGCAACCCGGGCTACAAAGATGTCTCCAATCCCCAGATCAAATACATCTTCTACGGGTACCCGGCTATCTACGCAGGACAATACAATTGCCTGTGGATATTGGCCGATCATTGCCTTGCGGCGTTGGGCGGAATGATCGCGGCGGGTTAGATTGTTGTTCATGAAATTCTCGTTACCCTTTTTAAGTCTGCCGATAATTTCGTCAGGCGTCATACTGGCCTGTTCTTCGGCAGTCAGGATACTCTCCACAGCTTCTTCGAGCTGGCGGGGTTGGTTTTCCGTCATAAGCTCCTGTGGATTTTCATTGGCCTTCTCCTGGCACCCTGTAAGCAGGGCCAGAACCGAAAGCGCTAGAACGGGTAAAAAATTCTTTTTCATAATTGCAGATTTAGTTAATAGTTAATCGAGGTGTCAATTTTTAAAATGTGTGATGTAAGCTAAATTGAAGTTGTCCTTTTTGCCAGTTTACCGTGGTCTGTTGCATCCATCCCACTTGCATTCTCAGCTTATCACTGAGCGCGTATCCCAGGCCTAAATAGGTCCGGTTTCGGTCAAAAAACTGAACTTCCAAGTCTTCACCTATAGTCCTTTCTCCGTTTATAAAAAGCTCATTGTAAAAGGCGAAATAGGGGGTTCCTTTATCCAGGGTAGTACCCTCGAAAGGCACGTTGATAAAAATGTTGTATCGAAATCGGGTACGGAAATCCTGCTCGGCTACCCAACGTTGTTCATAGCGGAATCGATGCGTAAGTAAGAGTCGTTTCAAAATCACATTAGAAAAAAGCGCTTCCTGATAGATACGATTTTCCACTACCGGGTTATCGATATCAGTGCCGAATTGTCCGGTGGAAATATTTGCGTAACCCAGGGTGAATTTTACCCCCGAATCTTTAGGCGTAAAGGTTAGTCCGGAGCGCAGTAATAATTGTTCTCTGTCTCCGAGTCCCCGCCAGTCCCGGTATTGAAAGTCGCCCTGGACTCCCCATTGGGTATCTCCGAAATCGGCACTGTAGAAGTACATGTACCAGGCCCCGAGTTGATCTTCGTCTGGACCCTGCCCATAAGATGCCTGAAGGGTCAGACCAAGGAGGATAAATACTAATATTCGCTTCATATTGTTTAACGATATAGCTTAAAAACGGAACAAAAATAGCCCTGCATGCAATCATGGCAATGGCAATTAACAAATATTTAATAGTAATACTTTTAGAATAATACAGTAAAACTAACATAAACGATAGTAGTACTATCAATAGAATAATAACTATCAGAAAAACAATGGGTTATGGATGGTCTCCAGGATGCCTCTTCCCGTCAGAAGATGGGTTAAGTCACATAGAAAGTCAGGTCTGGACCAGAAGAACGCGGGATACTGCGTGAAAATAAGTGTCTTTTAAGGAAGGTATACGACGCCGGAACAGCTGCTTCGGCTGGCCCCGGTCACAGACGCCAGGACATTGGGTTGTCCTTCGAGTCGGAGGGCTCCCAATAAGGCAAAAACCAAAGCCTCCTTATAATCGATTACCTCGGGATCCGGGATTACCGCAGCTACCTGTGCTCCGCAACTCGCCTGAATCCGCTCAATCAAATAAGTATTTCGTGCGCCACCTCCGGTGATCAGCAGGCGGAAGTCGCTTCTTTCGCTAGATGATAGGGTATTGGAGATTAGGTTGTTGATTTGTTTTCCAATCTGAGCGGCAATGTGTGCTACTGCAGTGTGCAACAAATCCGGTAAAGCCCCGGGATGATTCTTTAAAATGGGAATCATTGCATCGCGAAACCACTCGTATCCCGTACTTTTTGGATAGGGTAAGCGGTAGTATTCCAGGGAATCCAGCGCCTGTTGTAGGGCGGGTATAAGTTGTCCCTCCCGGGCGATAGCGCCACCCTTATCATATTCCAAACCCTCCTCCCGACACAGATAATTCAGAAGCATATTGGCGATACCAATGTCGTAAGCCAGGCGGTTGCCTTCGGCTTCAAAGGAAACATTGCTGATTCCCCCAAGGTTCAGACAAAAATCGTATTCCGGGAACAGTAGCCGGTCTCCGAGCGGCACCAGGGGTGCGCCTTGTCCTCCAAGGGCCACATCGAGGCTTCTGAAATCACCAATTACCGGAATGCCCGCTTCGAGCGCAAGTTCCTGGGGAGCACCTAGTTGAAAGGTGAATCCCGATTCGGGTCGGTGGTGAATGGTGTGCCCGTGGCTGGCTATAGCATGGGCTACAGCCTGGTGATTATCCAGAAATTCCCGGGCTTGTTTTCCCAACCAGCGGCCATACTCCGCGTGAAAGGCCAGCAGAGAAGTTGCATCCAGGGCAATAGCTTCCTGTAGCTTGTTTTTGAAGCCAGGGGAGTAGTCAATACAGGTCTTTTCCAGGATGCGATACGTCCATCCGGAATCGTTGCAATCCAGGTCCGCCAGGACCATATCCAAACCGTCCAGCGAGGTTCCGGACATCATGCCAAGTATGCGATACGTTTTTGCTTCCATCGGTATTTGATTAATGGCCCGGAATCTTCACAGGAAGATTTCCAGGGGCCTCGACCTTCCCCAAATAATAACGCGCAGCCTGCTTTTGAAATTCAGCGAGGGGCGAATAAGCCAGTAGGATTTCGGCTGCTTGTGCACAGCCAGGTAAATTTAATACATATGGATTCCCCAGCAGGCATAGGGATACGTTGCGTTGTTCACAAAGTGTAACCAGAAAATCCGTAAACGATTTCGGCAGCCCAAAATTTCCGGCCGGTTTAAGTTTTGGCGGGGCCAGCACAAGGACAACTTCTGACTCATCGGGTAATGGCCAGCGGCTATCCTGTGAAAGGATACCCTGTTTATCCCATGAGATGCGCATACTATTCCCGAGATGCCCTGCACCGAGTTCGGATTCGAAAGGGCCCAGGTCTTCCCCGGCCAGGATCCAGGCACGTCTTGTAGTATCCCGTTCTGTAGTTCTTGTTTTAACAGCAGTCAAGGTCGCAGCAGCGAGGGCTTTCCGCAGGGCCCCCGGACTTTCAGGTTTGAGTTTCGGTTCATTCGAGTTGGGAGAGGATGTAGTGGTGTCCGATTGAAAAACGCGCTCTTTGAGTTTCCAGACTCGCGCGAAAGAATCTTCTAACCGTTGGGCTGTGATACTGTTCTTATCCCCATGCGACACTTTATCAGCAATAGCGGCAACGGATTGCTCCAGGTCCTCCACAAAACAAAGGATATCGTTCCCCGCATTGAGGGCCACGGCTGCTAACTCCCCGGGAGCCGCATAGCGCTTGCTTACGGCGTGCATATTCAGGGCATCGCTGACCACTACACCTCGAAACCCGAGCTTTCCGCGAAGCACATCCCGGATCATGGTAGGACTCAGGGTTGCCGGCAGCCCTGTAGGATCCAGGGAAGGCACGGTCAGGTGACCGGGCATGACACCCTCGATCCCTGCGCTTATCAGGGAGCGGAATGGCAATAGTTCTATCGCGTCCAGGGAGTCTGCAGATTTATCCAGGACCGGTAATTCGAGATGGGAGTCCGTGGCGGTATCGCCGTGACCCGGAAAGTGTTTGGCACATCCCAGGATTTCGGCCTGCTGCATCCCACGATAGAGCGAAACGGCATGTTGAGCTACATGATGGTGGTCGGCTCCAAAAGAACGATAGCCGATTACCGGATTGGCCGGGTTCAGGTTTACGTCGGCAACAGGTGCCAGATTCCAATGAATCCCAGCGGCCTTGCAGTCTAATCCCATCCTGAATCCCGTCCGCCTCACCAGTTCATGGCCGGGAGGAAGTGCCCCCAGGCACAATGCATAGGGATAGGCTTCTCCGTTCTCGAGTCGCATGGCAAGCCCCCATTCTGCATCGATAGCTATGAGCAGGGGGATTGCGGATGCCTTTTGGTAACGGGCAATCAGCTCTTTGAGGCGTCCCAGGCTATCCGGATTTACAGGCACCTCTTTTTCCCCTTCAAAATTCGTTGCTGCACTGGCCCGACTGTGGAAAAAACAGATGCCCCCGATACCCAATTCCCGTATCTGAGATTCCAATCGCTGAATCTCGTCTTCGCTGTCATTGACAAAAGCGGCGGGCATTAATAATTGCCCGATTTTTTGGGTTAAGGGGAGGGAATCAACAACGTCTTCGTAAGCTTGAATTGAGGTAGGCATCAGCGACTTTTTTTACCGAAATCCGGTGGGTATTGAATGTGTTTCAACAAGAAGAAAGCAGGCAGGGCTGCCAGGACTACCCAAACAAAAAAGCCACCATAGCCCAGCCATTGCTGGATATAACCGCTGATCATCCCAGGCAGCATCATCCCCAGCGCCATAAACCCGGTAGCCAGGGCGTAATGGGCCGTTTTAGCGGTGCCCTCCGCGATATATATCAGGTAGACCAGGAAGGCAGCAAAGCCAAATCCATATCCGAATTGCTCTACAATTACGGTGCCCGTAACAGCCCATAGCGAATCGGTTTGGGTCAGCGCCAGCAAAGCATACAGCGCATTGGGTAAGTTGAGCGAAAGGAGCATGGGCAGCATCCAGCGCTTGAGCCCGTCCCGGGAAATCAAAATTCCTCCCAAAATCCCCCCGATGGATAAGAAAACAATACCTATGGTCCCGTATATCGTCCCCACTTCTTCTGTGGCATAAGCGAGTCCACCCGCCCCGGAATCGTCTAACAGAAAAGGGGCCGCCATTTTTACCAGCTGCGATTCCCCGAGGCGATAGGTAAGGATAAAGGCGAGGGCCCAGCCGATATTTGGTTTGGCAAAGAAGCTGCCGAATACCTGGAGAAATCCTTCCGGACGCTCCCTTTTCCCATGGATTTCATAGGCCGGGGTAGCAAAAAAATTAACCGCAGTAAGTACCAGCATTAGTCCGGCAGTAGCTGTCATGGTCAGGGACCAGGCTTTTGCGTTGTCTCCATAATAGTTTTCCAGAAATCCGGCCAGTATTACAATTAAACCCTGACCGGTTACCATGGCCAGCCGATAAAAGGTGCTGCGTAAACCCACGAAAAAGGCCTGCTTTTTTTCGCTAAGTGCGATCATGTAATATCCGTCTGAGGCGATGTCGTTGGTAGCTGAGGCAAAGGCGGCCATCCAGAAACAGGCGAGGGAGGTAACCAGGAAAGACTTTGTAGGCAGGCTCAGCCCGACCCCGAGCATCGCCAAAGCCAGCAGCGCCTGCATTCCCAGAAACCAACGGCGTTTGGTTCCTTTGAGTTCGAGCAGCGGGCTCCAGAGGGGCTTAAGTACCCAGGGCAGATACAGCCAACTGGTATACAGCCCGATTTCCGCATTGCCAACCCCTAATTTCTTATAGAGAATAACCGATACGGTAACCACCAGTATGTAAGGGAGGCCCTGGGTAAAATAGAGGGTGGGAACCCACAACCAGGCGCGTTTGTCCTTTGGAATTTCAGCCATTGCCTAAAAATAACAAAACCCCGAACACAGTGGCCGGGGTTTGTTTAAAACTTGTGAGCGAGGTTGGCCGATCAGGTTAACCGCCATGAAGCCATCAGAAGTGGTGTCTGACAAATCCTTCCATCGCTTCGTATTCCGCCATGCCCAGGGCATTGTATTTTCTGGCGGTTTCCGTATTTCGCTGCTCTGCGCGCTGCCAGAATTCGCGTTCGTCATTGCCGGGGAACATGGCGCTATCCTTTTGGCTCTGGTGCTTGAAGATGGCGTTCTTTTTGCGTTCCATGTCTTTGGGACCGATGGGTACCGCCATTTCCATATCTGCGATGTCCCACTCCTGCCAGGCCCCGCGGTAGAGCCATACGTAACAGTCTTTTAACCACTCCGCTCCATCCTGTTTCAAGCGATCCAGGGCCTGGAAAACAATTTGCAAACAAACGCGGTGGGTTCCATGCGGATCAGAAAGGTCCCCGGCGGCAAAGATCTGATGCGGCTTGATCCGGTTTAATAAGTCGTATGTAAGTTGGATATCCGCCTCGGAGTGCGGTTTTTTCTTTACGGTTCCGGTCTCGTAAAACGGGAGATTCTGAAAATGGGCATTGGCCTCATCTACCCCGCAGTATCGACAGGCCGCCAGGGCCTCGCCCTTGCGGATTAATCCTTTGAACTGCTGGATTTCGGGGCTGTCTACCTCTCCTGGCTTCTTATTGGCCAGAAACTTGCGCACAGAGGTAAACTGCTCTTGCAGTTTTTCGCTTTGTTGCACCTCAGTTGCAAAATCCAGAAAGCGAATCACTTCATCGTCGAACACGGCGATATTTCCTGAAGTCTGGTAGGCCACATGTACCTCATGGCCCTGATCCACTAGTCGCAGCAAGGTACCTCCCATGGAGATAACGTCGTCGTCGGGATGGGGGCTGAAGATCAGGGATGTTTTGGGATAGGGGTCTTTACGCTCGGGACGTTGGCTGTCATCGGCATTGGGTTTTCCTCCGGGCCAACCCGTAATGGTGCGCTGCAGGGCATTGAATACCCGCAAGTTTATGTCTTCTGACGAACCGATTTCGGCAATCAGGTTCCCCATGCCGTATTCGTTGTAATCCTCATTGGTCAGTTTCAGGATGGCTTTATTCAATTTCTCAGAAAGCCAGATGGTTGCCCGTTTGATCAGTGCGTCGTTCCAGTCACATTCGCTCACCAACCAGGGGGTGGCTACCCGGGTCAGGGAGGAAGCCGCCGCCAGGTCGGTCATTACTTCACAATTCTCGTGGTTCTGAAGGAAGGTTGCCGGGACGGATTCCCGAATCTTACCTTCAACCGCCTGGCGGATAATGTCTGATTTACCTTCACCCCAGGCCATCAGGATAATCCTTTTCGCCGCGAGTATAGTCCCGACTCCCATGGTAATGGCTTTCTTGGGTACATTCTCCAGGCCAAAGAAGTCACTGGCTGCATCCAGTCGGGTCACCCTATCCAGGCGTACCATACGCGTTATGCTATTGAGTGAGGAACCTGGCTCGTTGAAACCGATATGTCCCGTACGACCAATCCCCAATACCTGAATGTCCAGGCCACCAGCCGCTTTGATTTTGGCTTCATACTCCTGACAAAAATCCCGTACTTCCTCCCGATCCAGTGTGCCATCAGGAATATGGATGTTTTCCTTTTTGATATCGATATGATCGAAGAGATGCTCCCGCATGAAGCGCACATAACTGTGGATGGAATCGGGCTCCATCGGAAAATACTCGTCCAGGTTAAAGGTGACCACGTTTTTAAAGCTCAGGCCTTCTTCCTGGTGGAAGCGAACCAAAAAGTCATACACCTTGGTAGGGGTGGAGCCTGTAGCCAACCCGAGAACTACTTTTTTTCCTTGTTTCTGGCGTTGACGGATTAATTCGGCGATTTCGTTGGCCACGGTGAAGGAGGCCAATTCTGAGTTCTCAAAAATCTGAGTGGGAATGCGCTCAAACTTTTGGGATTCCCGGTCCGTAGGGATTCCCAACTCGTGTACTGGATTTTCGGTAAGGGTCATAAGGATACTTTTAGCACTTGTTTCTGGGGCAAAGATAGAAAAATGCGCATATGTTTGCAGTTTTTTGCTGTTAATATTGCAATAAAATGCAATTAACTTAGTGTTAAGGAAGTTTAATGCGTAGAAAACAGCATAATCCTGAAATACCTATCTTTGTGCAAAATTCATGGAATGCTTAAGGAGGAAAGACAGCGCATCATCCTTGGGGAAGTAGACTTACACAACCGCATTCAGCTTACCGATATGGCTGAAATGCTGGATGTTAGTATTGATACCGTCCGTCGGGATGTGAAGGAATTGGACGCCCTACAAAAGCTTCAGAAAGTACATGGGGGAGCAGTTTCCCTGGGCTTTGTTGCACCTACCTCACCAGCCAATCACACCTATGCCCTGGACGAAAAGCGGCAGATTGCCGCAAAGGCAGTAGGCTTGCTCAAGGACGGAGGGGTCATATTTATAGATGGCGGGACAACCTGTTTGGAACTCGCCCGGCAGATTCCGGAAAAGCTAAGTCTCACCTGCTTTACACTCAGTTTGCCGGTTGCGCTGCAATTGCTTTCAAAACCCAGGGTTCGGGTAATCATGATTGGTGGGGAAATCTCGCGGGAAGCGCAAATCGCTACCGGAGCCAATGCCGTTCATGCCCTGGGCGACATTCGTGTCGATTATGGCTTTATCGGAACAGGCTATGTCGATGCCCTGCATGGGCTCACCGAGTTCGACTGGGAAGTAGTGCAGGTTAAGAAATCGGTTATTGCTGCTTCGCGAAAAGCCGTTTTACTTTGTATTTCAGAAAAACTGAATTCCCAGCATCGGTACCGCACCTGCGATATCAGTGCCATTAATACCCTGATAACTGAATTAGAACCGGAAAACAACCGCCTGAATCCTTTCCGATCGCGGGAGATACACCTTTTATAATCACAGTCAGAATTCATTGACTATGGCAGATTTCAAGAAAATTACCGAGCAGCCTTCCGCTTATGACCATTTGGAACAGACGGAAACAGCTACGCTATTGTATAATATGAACCGGGAAGATCAACGGGTGGCCCTCGCAGTTCGCGAAGTTATCCCAGCGATTACCGACCTGGTCGAAGCCCTTGTTCCCCGCTTCCTCAGTGGGGGGCGCCTGTTTTATATCGGAGCCGGAACCAGTGGCCGACTGGGTATCCTGGATGCCTCGGAAATTCCACCTACCTACGGAATGCCCTTCGATCGAGTAATCGGTTTGATCGCCGGTGGGGATGGCGCTATTCGCAAGGCGGTTGAGCACGCCGAGGACAATACAACCCAGGCGTGGAGGGACCTGGAGGCATGGAATATCGGGGCTAATGATGCCGTGGTGGGAATTGCTGCCTCGGGAACTACGCCCTACGTTTTGGGAGGAGTTCGCAAGGCCAGGGCAGAAGGATTACTCACTGCAGGGATCACCAATAACCCGGGTTCTCCACTGGCCGAGGCCGCGGAAATCCCCATTGAAGTGAATGTGGGGCCAGAGTTTGTTACCGGAAGTACCCGAATGAAATCAGGGACCTCCCAAAAACTGGTGCTCAATATGATCTCCACTGCCCTGATGATCCGGATTGGTCGGGTGGAGGGAAACCGCATGGTGCATATGCAGCTCAGCAACAACAAACTGATCGACCGGGGGACGCGCTATCTGATGGAAAGTCTGAAGCTTAGCTATGAGGACGCCGGCGAATTATTGAAGCAACACGGTTCCGTGCAAAAGGCCCTGGAAGCCTCGGGAAACTAAAAGGCTTATCGCGGCTCCAGCCGATAGATACCCTTCCCTTCTACTGCGACGTAAATAAACCCATCCGGACCCTGGATCACGTTGCGAACCCGGCCAATATTCTCCAATAGTTTTTCGCGTTTCGTTACCTGGTTTCCGGAAAGTTCAAGGCGTTCTAAATACTGGAATGAAAGCGAACCCACCAGGAGACTCCCCTGCCAGGCAGGATAGCTGTCGGAAGTAACAAAGGCCATTCCGCTTGGGGCAATGGAAGGGACCCAGTAATGGATCGGCTGCACTGTGCCTTCCATTTCGGTTTTATCCGTTATGGAGGTACCACTGTAATTAATGCCGTAGGTTACCAATGGCCAGCCATAGTTATTTCCCTTGCCAACAATATTGATTTCATCGCCTCCGCGAGGTCCGTGCTCATGGATCCAGACTGCGCCGGTTTCCGGGTGAATAGCCATACCCTGCGGATTTCGGTTTCCGTAGGTGAAGGCAGCAGTTTTGGCGCCGCTTTGCCCAACAAAAGGATTATCGTCGGGAATTCGGCCGTCGTCGTGGATACGGTAAACCTTTCCACCATCCCGGGTAATGTCCTGCGGATTCACATCCCGATTCCCGCGATCTCCAATGGTGAAATATAAATACCCGGCAGCGTCAAAGGCCAGGCGCGAACCAAAATGCTGACCTGCGGAACTGTTCGGGCTTCCTTTGTAGAGCACCTCAAGGTCGCTCAGGGAGTTTCCCTCGAGGCGAGCGCGGGCGATAGCCGTATGCCCACCGCTTCCAGAACCCGCATCAGAGGCGTAACTGAGGTAAATCCAGTTGTTTTCGCTAAAATTTGGATGAAGGATTACATCGAGGAGCCCACCTTGCCCCCGTAAATAAATATCATGTAGGCCGGAAATTTCTGACTTTTCCCCATTCCGGAAGCGAAAGAGCTGTCCGGATTTTTCTGTAATCAGCAAGCTGCCATCTGGCAAAAAGGCCATGCCCCATGGAATCTGTAGCTGATCGACGAACAACACGGCTTCAAAATTCGTTTCGGCCGGGGTTTGGATCTGATTTTCGGGATCCTGGGCGCATGAAATGGAAGTCAATACAACGAAAAAACAAACAAAAGCGATACTATTTCTCATGATGAATCGTTAGAAAAATAAGTTGAAATACAAGGTGGCGACACCTAAAGATACTGAGAATTATACGATAATATAACTACGCTAAGGAATCAAACGGCCCCCAAATCCCGCTGATTTCTGCACAAGACTTAACCTATGCTCCCAAGAAAGACCAGGCATCTTTGGTATGCTATGCTGGTGCTTCTTACCCTGGTTTGCGGCACCTCAGCTCTGGCTGGAAATGCTCTGTTTACATGGGTACCTTCCCTGGCGTTGTTTGAATCGTCAGAAAGTGCTTCAGCAGAGGCTTCTCCGGATCCTGACCAGTCTCAAAACTTCTTTTCGGCAACAAGCGAACAGTTCTTGGAACCGGCAGCGGCTCCCATGTTCATGACCATTATCCAGAATGCCGATGAGGAAGTAATCTGTAGTGATAACGGATTTACCATTGCCCGGTTTAACCTGTGTGGGGACAGCGATAACCGAACCATTTCCCTGGGCGGAATGCCCGGACCTTACCAATGGCAGCAGTTGGTTCCTACGGGAGCGTGTACCTACGATGTCAATGAAGACTGTCCGCCTATTATCGGAAATGAGTGTAATTCCTCCTGGCAAACCGTCGGGACCAATTCCACATTTACGCTCAACGCAGCCTCTATCTCAGCAGCCAACGGTGCTGAATTCCGTGTTCGTGGGAGCGATGGCGTTTATTACTACTTCAAGGTTAAGAAGAGTACCATTACCCAGACCTACGTTAAGCGGGATTTTATCTGTGGGGTACCGGGACGTATCCAGGTAACCAACCTGTCCAGTGCTTACGAATTCAGCGTAGATTCCGGAGCTGGCTTTGGACCATGGCAAGCTTCTCCGATTTTCGACAATCTGACTCCCGGGACGTATATCGTTAAGGCCCGCCTGCAGAATACCACCAACACCTGTGAGTATCCTTATGAGCCCATCGTTATTGACCAATTGGATATCGATATCGATGTAACCTTTGTAGATGCCCAGTGTTTTGGGGAAACAGGGAGCATTACCGTAAACGTGGGCAATGTGCCCGGACCGTACCGCTATACCTTATTGGATGCCAGCGGCGTGCCCTTGGAGTTCACCACCTTTATCCCGAATAACCCCTACACCTTTGCGGCTGTAGGTTTTGGCACTTATAGTGTTCAAGTCGAAACCCAGCAATGTACCGGGGATCCGGGTCTTGGGATTCCGCCACCTCAGCAAAGTCTGGATACCGGGGGGAACCCGATTGTCATTGGAAACGGATTGGCGCCACTTAATGCTTCGACCGAGGTTAACGAGAGCTTAAGCACGGATCCGGTTTGTGGGGCCAACGATGTAGACATCATTGTTCGTACCGATGGGGGAGCTGGTCCGTATACCTTTACCGTAAGCGATGGAGGAAATTCAGGAGGAAGCTATACCGGGCAAACGACTTATAACGTAACCACACCAGGCGTCTATGACTTTTTTATAACCGATGCCAACGGATGTACCACAACAGCTACGGCAAGTGTGGAATTGCTTTCTCCACCGAACGTAACCGCAAGCGGAACGGACGGAGATTGTAACAGCGGTGCCCAGATTACCGTGAATATCATAGACCCTATGGGATATAACCTGCAATTTCGTGCAGACCCTGCCGATCCCTGGTCTACCAATCCTGTACTGACCGTTCCGGACGGAACCTACAACCAAATTCAGGTGTTGTATGAACAGGGTGCCTTTAGTTGTATCTATACCATTCCAACCTCGATTTCGGTAACCAATGTGGGTGCCATTGTCGGGGATGCCGTCAAAATACAGGACCGCCTGTGTGATGGAGCCGGTGGTGTAGATGGCGGTATTATCCAATTCCAGGGACCCTATTCCGGAGGATCCGGTAGCGGCTATGAATTTAGTATCGATGGGGTGAATTTCTCAACCCAGGAAACGTATACCAACCTGGCAACGGGAACGTATACACCTATTATCCGCGATGCAGGAGGATGTCGCCTGGAGCTCACGCCGATCACCATCCTGGATGTTGATCCGCCTACTGACCTGGATTTTGCCCAGCTGGCTATTGATTGTACTGCCGGGACTACGGACGTGCAACTCACCCCTACCAGTAATGCGGCTATAGTGCTATATGAAGTCATTAGCCCGGTGAGCATCAACAATGGCGGTAGCGATACCTTTGCCGGCCTCAACGTCAATACTTCGTATACCTTCCGGATCACCGACGCCAATGGCTGTTGGTATGAGGAGAGTTTTACCCCTGCTGTTATCAGTACAATTCGAGCCCGGGTTCAATCGGGTGGTGACCTTCGCGTCTGTACGGGAGCAACGGACGGGAGCGGAACCTTCCTGATCGACGGGTTCAACAACAACTATACCTACAATATCAATGGGGGCGCGGAAGTAGGTCCACAAAACAATGCAACGGTAACGCTTCCTCCTTCAGGAGCCGGATCGTACACCATTACCGTAACGGATGCCGATACCGGCTGCCAGGATACTGCAACGCTGGTTATCGAAGAACCACCCAGCCCATTGAACCTTACCGGAAATGTGACAGCGATGAGCTGTACCAACGGAAATATCGGTAGGGTAGTGGCTACCGCATCAGGAGGATGGGGTACCTATCGCTATAGCCTGGAGTTACCCAGCGGTGCTGTGCAGGGGCCAAAAAGTGGAAGAACTTTTGGTAACCTGACCCAGACGGGTACCTATATCCTGTCTGTGGAAGATGCCGAGGGTTGTGTGGAAACCTTCAGCTTTGACCTGACCCCGATCGACTCCCCGACCATCGCCCTGGATCCGGGAAGCATTGATTACTGCTATGTTCCGGGCACCGGAGCTACCCTGGCGGTAACCTCCACTGCGGGTACAGCGGCCATTGGAACGCACCAATATCGAATCAACGGCGGGCCCCTGCAGGGAAGCCCCGTATTCACCGGTCTTAATCCCGGGAACTACACCATCGAAGTCGTGGATGGAAACAACTGTAGTGCTACGGTAACGGCTACCATCAATAACCAGCTTCGCGCGAGCGCAAATATTATTGCCGAGATTCCTTGTGGCGGTGCCGACGGGGAGATCGAAGTTCGCGCTTGGGGCGGTTATCTGGCCGGAGCAGGACCAAAGCAGTACGAAGTTAGTTCGGACAATGGAGGGACGTTTGGAGCCCCGCAACCGCTGGTTTCCAATACCTTTTCCTATTTCACTACGGTTCCCGGAGACTATGTTTTCCGAATTACCGATAACCAGGGCTGCGTTGCACTTACCCAACCCGTAACCCTGAATCCTCCGGCGAATATTGATCCGGCCAGCGTTAGTGTAACTCCTGCCAGTTGTGGGCAAACCGACAATGGTATCGTACGCATAACCCCTGATGCCACTAGTGGTATTCCACCTTATGAAATTAGTTTTGATGGCGGGCCTTTCGGGGATCAAACCGTTTTCTCCAACCTGAATGCCGGACAGACCTATTCTTACGTGGTCCGGGACTCCAGGGGATGTGAAACCGTTCCTGCCAGTGTTATTATCCCACTCGATGGTACGCCTCCGCCGGATGCTACCGTTCCGGATGTAGTGGCCACCTGCCTCACGGGTGTGGTCGAAGCCAGTATTCAGGTTACCGCGGTTAGCGGAGGAACTCCGGATTACACCTATATCCTCCAGGATCAGTTTGGAGTGGAAATCGAGCGTATTGGCCCCACAGCCAGTACCTCAGAATCTTTTACGGCCCAGGCTGTAGGATCTTACCGAGTAGTCACCATAGACGCCCTGGGATGCCGGGACGAAGATGTGGTGGAAATTACCCAGACCTCATTAGACGTGGTTCCTGATCCCGTGGTCGCTCCGGTTTGTTCCCCAGGCGGATTTACCAATACTGTTGAAATTGTTGGAGGTGTCGGACCTTTCCTGATCCGCCTTGCCAATGATCCCAACCCTCCTGTAAGCCCGAACAGCCCACCGCGTCGCCATACCTTTAGCGGCCTGCAGTTTGGGGTTACCTATACCGTAGAGGTTACCGACCAGGGAACCGGCTGTGTATATCTGGAAGAGATCGACCCGGTAGACGGCCCGAACCCCCTTGATGTAACCGCAACCTCGACCCCCGGATTCTGCGATGCCAACCGTTTTGGACAGATCATCTATAACGTAGATGGCTTTGTCGGCGGAGCTGGATCCAATCTGTTGATCGAGTTGTTGAACGATGACGACGGTACCCGTATCGTGTTGGAAAACCCAACCGGTGTTTCGCCTGTATACAGCAACACCTATGAAACCCTGCCGGGGAACTACCAGATTATTGTTACAGACCTGACCGATGACTGTACGGCTGCTGTGCCGATAACCATTGATCAGAATCTGCCTTCTATTCAAATTGTGGCAGAAGATCCCGCCAATTGTAACGCCCTTGGACAGTTTACCGTGCAAGGTTCCGGAGGAGATGGTGGTCCCTACACCTTTGCCTATATGGATACCGGTGTAAGTCCGACCCCCGGGGATTATACTACGGAAACGACCTTTGTGGGCCCAGCAGGAAACTATGATGTCTACGTTATGGATTCCAGCGGGTGTACCTCTTTTGCCATCGGTACGATTATAAACCTGGCCCCGGACTTGCCTGCACCTACATTCATTGTGGAGAACCAATGCGACGTAACTTCTACGAGTTTCGACATTCTGGTGCGTATGCCTTCCACCGTGGATACCCCGCGATTTACCCTTAATGGTAATGAGCAATTTGGTGTACTGAATGGCGCCTTCTGGGAATATACCTTTACGGTTGGATCCCCTGGGGATTATACCGTGGATGTTATCGACGCCGACGGCTGTACCAGCCAGGGTGTGGCCACAGTTTATGAATTCCTGATTGCCAACGGCGGGTTTACCACAGATCCATCCTGTAATGTCGCCGATGGGGAAATAACGGTAACGACTACTGGCGGTAGCGGAGATTTCAACTTTGAATTGCGCGATGGCGCCGGTACCTATATCGACGATAATAATACGGGGATATTTACCGGATATGCCCCCGGAGATTACGAAGTTTTAGTTACCGATAATCTCGTAGTGGATATCAGCGGGAACTGTACCTTCCTTGTGGATAATATTTACCTGGAACCTGCCATTCCTCCTGTATTGGATACTCCGATTGTAGCCAATATCAGCTGTAACGGTGCTGACGACGGAGCTATCGACGTGCAACTTCAGGCGGGAACAGATGTGGATACCCCCATGCTGTTTACCCTCTATAATGCGGGTACTTCCACCATTGTCCAACAAAATGCCTCAGGTTCGTTCACAGGTCTTGCTCCGGGATTCTACGATGTTACCGTCGTTAGTGCGCGGGATTGTGAAGACCGAATCGACGATATTGAAATTGAAGAACCTCCGATTTTCTCAATAACCGCTTCGGCCCCTGATTTTGCTTGTGAGCCAGGAGCTAACCGCTACAGCTCAACGATTGTTACGGTAAACGTCGTGGATCCAGGAACACCGGGTTATCAATATAGCCTTACCGGTTTTGAAAATTACCAGACCGGGAACACCTTTGAGGTAGTCGATAACGGGAGCCCGCAAACCATTACGGTCTATGCTATCGATGCCAATGGATGCCAGGACAGCTTTACGCTGCCAGTGCTTAACCCGCCTACTGATGTGATTCCTACCTTAAGTGTGGTTTCGGCCCTGACCTGTACGGATCCGGAACGCATCCGCGTCGATGTAGTGGGTACGAATGACTTTACCCTTTCGGTAGCCAATGGACCTGCCGCAGTAGCGCCGGTTACGAACTCAGGAGGAAATAGCTTCGTGGAGATGGACTTGCCTGTTGCCGGGGGATACCTGCTGGAAATCACCGATAATATTGCAGGTTGTAGCTATCCGTTGCCCTTACACGTAGTGGTAGACCCCATTTATCCGATCGCTACAATAACCGAGGCAGCTCCTGTGACCTGTGCGGTCCCTGGAAACGATGGCGCCCTATTCATCGAAGTAACCGATTATACCGGGGTCTACACCTATGAGGTATTCCAGATCGATACCGGTGGAAACCGCATTGCCCCTGCCGTAACGACAGGGAGCTTCGATACGGCAAATTTCCCGGATCTGGCCGGAGACCCTGCCCGGATTACCGGACTTGCCGCTGGAAACTATATCGTCGATATTGTATCGGTAGATAGCCCGGGTTGCCCGGCGTCTTCTAATCTGGCAACAGTGCGCGGCCCCAATGGTCCGTTGGTACCCGTCGCGGTGGAAGAAGGCAATGTTAGCTGTAATGATAATCAAGGGGTAATTGTCGCTTCCGCTACTGGTGGATGGGACAACCAACCTTACGAATACCGACTCTTACTGGACGACGGTACCGGTACCTATAACGAGGTCGTGGCCTTCTCCAACAATGATCGCTTTGAGAACCTGTCCAGTGGTAACTACCGCGTTGAGGTACGCGATGTAGAGGGATGTGCGGAAACTGTAGATATCGTTTTGGCTCCGATTCCTCCGATTCTTGTAGGGATCCGCGAACCTCAGGCCCTGGTTTGTCCAGGAGGAAATAACGCCGTGCTGGAAGCCTATGATCCTGCCTCAGGAGATGCGATCACTGGTTTAGCCGGTGCCTCCGGAGGAGTTCCGGGATCGGGTTACCTCTACCAATTGATCTACCTGGGAAGTAATGACATTACCGACGAATTATCCCGTAGCGGACTACAGGGTAGCCCTACCTTTGCCGGTCCTTCCGGAGAGGGGTATATCAGTACCGGCTGGTACGCCATTGAAGTATCCTCTACTTTTGACTGTGTAGGAGTTACCGCACCTTATTTTGTAAATCCTCCTCCACCTGTATCGCCCAATTTGGTACAGGTCAGAGCTCCCGGATGTGGAGGTGCAGGTCAGATGCGCCTGACGATAACGAATCCTGAGCCCGGTTTTGATTACGAGTACCGCTCTGCTTCGGCTGCCCCATCAGATCCATTTATATCTATGGGAGCAGGGATTACTTCGGTGCTGATCAATGGAGGACCTGGTTTTTATCAGTTCGATGTGCGTAAGGTTAGTGCAGCCAATACCTGTGACGTTGTTCGCGGAAACGGTCTTACCCTGATCGATGCACAAGACCTGGATTTGGTGGCCAACCTGCCAGACGATATTAGTTGTGCGAATGAAATTGATGGGCGAATTGAATCCTTTGCCTCCGGGGGAGTTGGAAACAACCAGTTCATTCTCTATGCCGGAGATCCGGGTGCTGATCCGTTCAACCCGCTTCCTGGTGCTGTGGTGGTGCGTGGACCGCAGGCCGACGGAACCTTTGAAGGCCTGCCGGAGGGAACCGATTACTATATCGCGGTTACCAGTGGCACCACTTGTGGTGACATTGAAGGACCCCTGACCATTCAACGTCCGGCCCCGATAGTATTTAATACCACGACTACGGCGGTGAGTTGTTCCGGAGAGGACGATGGTACAATTACCGTTGAGGTTACCAGCGGGGGAGAAGGCCTGCTACAGTTTGCCATAGAACCCAATTTCAATGAGTTCTTCAGCGATCCGGCCACTCCTGGTGTCTACACCTTTACGGACCTGGAAGGTGCTCCTGCGCCTGGTCGTGCCTACGACATCCTGATCCAGGACGAGCAGGGTTGTTCTGAGCTTACTACTGTGTTCGTAGTAGAACCGACACCACTGGATATGGATGCAGTCACTACCGATGAAACCTGTGAAGGTTTTGCCGATGGAACGGCCCAGGTGACCATTACCGGGGGAACGCCTTTTGTAGACGCCTTGGGCGTGTCGTATTACGAGACCAGTCTCAACTCTAACGACGATGCCGATTTTATCCGCAATGATGCCTTGTTCTACGACAATTTACCAGGAGGAACCTCTTATGTAGTCTTCGTTCGGGATGCCAATGGCTGTACCGCGAACATTGTCTTCGATGTGGAGATCGGGGTGAATTTGAATGCCGAAGCCATCCCGCAATACGGGTGTGATGGAATCTTCCCGAATAACTTTACTGAAGTAGTCCTGGAGGATAGCAGTATGAGTTCCCAGGTTCTCTATGCCCTGGATCCTGTGGATCCTACAGATGCAATTACATCCCTGGCATCCGACGTACGCAGCTGGGGGGATTTACCAGCGGGTGATCATATCGTTTACCTGTACCATGCCAATGGGTGTACCACCTTTGTAGAGTTTACCATTGACGATTACCAGCCCCTTACCCTGGATGCCATCCAGAGCGGACCAAACGAAATCACGGCAACGGCCAGTGGCGGTTTCGGGGGGTATGAGTACTTCTTCAATGGACAGTCGCAGGGAACGGATAACATATTCACGATAAACTTCGACTCCACTGTAAATATCGAAGTACGGGATTCCCAGGGTTGTCGCGTTATGATCGCCTTCCCCTTCGACTTTGAAGGTATGGTGGAATTCCCGAACTATTTTACCCCTGACGGGGATAACATGAACGATGTCTGGGCACCGCTGAATCGCGAATTCTTCCCGAACATTGAGATCATTATTTACGATCGATACGGCCGGGTGGTGGCCATCCTGGACCAGGTTAAGAACTGGGATGGAAATTATAACGGGAAGCCAGTTCCCACGGGAGATTACTGGTATGTAGTCAATGCCAACGACAATGAAAAACAGCAATATGTCGGGCACTTTACCCTGTATCGCTAAAGCATTAAACGAGGAGCATGCGTTAAAGCCGGTGTCCCCAACCTGGGGGGCGCCGGTTTTACATTTTAAGCATAAAAAAAGCCACCCTTAGCCGGGTGGCTTCCTTCTTTAGGTCTTCAAGAATTTAGTCAACCAACTCTACGTTGACTGCGTTCATTCCTTTTTTACCACGCTCAACTTCAAATTGAACATGGTCGTCCTCACGGATCTCGTCGATTAGACCACTCATGTGGACAAAAATATCTTCGTCTGAACCTTCGGCTTTGATAAATCCAAATCCCTTGGAGTTATTGAAGAATTTTACTTTTCCTTTTTGCATTGTACTAGTTACTATTAAATAATGCTGCCATACATTTTAGAGCAGCAGGTTTTCCCGGCGCAAAACGGTTGCGCTTGTTGGATTAAGAAATATTGATGGCGAAAAAAAGAGGAGTCTTAGGTACTGTTTCGTCTGAGCGACTACTGGGTCTTGTGGACTACTAAGTTAGTAGCAATCTGAATTTCAAGGGTCAAAGGTAGATTAAGTTTTGATACCAATTGCCAATTCGGTGTTAAATACTTAAAATTATTTTTTCTGCCTAATCGGGTTCACTATTAGCCCCTTGATTACAGGGCTATTGGATTCCCTATTTTGCTTCAAAATCAGTGCACATCCACTCCGTATAATTAATAGAATATTATATCTTTGCAAGCCGAAATACAACCGGGATGTGGCGCAGTCTGGTAGCGTACGCGCATGGGGTGCGCGTGGTCGCTGGTTCGAATCCAGTCATCCCGACCAAGAAAAGCCAAGCGAGAAATCGCTTGGCTTTTTCATTTCTGAAACGCGTCAAAAGCTTGCTTTTGTAAGCGGGTAAGAAATGAAAAAGACTGCCGGCCGTGAAGGCCGGCTTGGCTTTTCTTGAGACAACCCCCACCTCTGGATCACGCGAACGCAAGTGAGCGTAATCCAGTTCTTCGCTTAGACCGGCTTGGCTTTTTTGTTTGCGGGAAGCCACGAATCACCCGACCGGCATTGAGCGTAATCCATGGCCTTTTGCAGACTCAGGAGTCTCAATTCTGATCCCGAATTCCGGCATCAAAACGCAACACGAAATTCGTGCCTTTGTTTGGCGCACTTTCACAGATCATTTCTCCACCGTTCATTTCCACAAAATCGCGGGCAATTATCAGACCGAAACCCGTCCCTTTCTCTCCCTGGGTACCTAATTTGGTTTGCGGCTTTGGAGCATCACTAAGCTTATTAAACCATTCGGGATCCATTCCCATACCGAAGTCCCTTACCCCAATTTCCACCTTGTCGGCTTGCTTGCGCGACCACAATACTACTTGTTGACCGCTAGCACTGAATTTTATGGCATTGGAGGTGAGGTTACGCAAAATGACCTTAAGCGTTTCTTCATCGATATATAATTCGGGATGGGAGGAGTCGATGACAATTTCGATGTCCTTATCAGAAGCGATTCTTTGGAACTCATTTTGAATCGAAGTAAGTACTTCCGACAGATTACATTGCGTCTTATTCAGTTTCACACCTTCTAGCTGGGTATATGACCAATGAAGCAATCCATTGACCATGCTTATGCGATCAGAGAGCTCGGTCCCCAGCTTTTCGGTTATTTGTTTCGCTTCTCCGTCGGCCAGTTCCTCCTGGATTAGCCCCAGGATAGCTTTCACATTATTTAATGGACCCCGAACATCGTGGGTAAGCAAGGAGAAAAGTTTATTCTTTAGCTGATTTACTTCTTCCAATTCCTCATTCTGTGCTTCTAGCTTTTCATTGGCAATTTGAAGGCTCCTGGTTTGTTTGTCGACTTCGCTTTGGAGTCTTTTATTGGTCGCGATCTGTAAAGCCAGGTTTTCATCCTCAATAGTTCTGAACTTTATCCCGACCAGGATGGAAAAAAGGATCATCTGGAGGCATATAAGTACAGCCGTAATCAGAATAATATGTGACGCATCAAATTCAGTTTGACGTTTTAGGAACCAGGTTCCTATGTAGAGGATTGCCGCCAGTAGAATTGGGGCGTTGGCATATAAATAGTATCGGTTAAGGCTTTGGGCGCGAAACAGCCAAATACCGGCAAAAAGATTAAGGAGTACGGCAATCATGGCAGTGATCGCAGCTGTCATGACTAAAAAGCTATTCAGCCAGGCTATTTGAGTCAATAACTCATTCAGTACATGTAATACTGGAAGGGTCAGGGTTGTGCCTATTAATACAGCATACAGCGATGCCAGTTTTGGATAGCTTGGCTTCTCAATATTCAGGTACTCCCGGGTAAAAATCAATAATCCGAATGTAATGAGCATTGCGGTGATCAGGGAAATTTTGTCCGCAAGGAAAACGCTGCCAAAACCCAGGGTCCCACTGGCCACAAATTTTAAACTCCAATGGAGTGTGAGTCCTACTATAAGGATGAAATAATATCCCAGCAGGCGATGTTTTAAAACTAAATATGACAGCAGGTGATAGATGCCAAATACGCCAAAAATGGCGGGAAATATGGCTGAAGAGAGTGTTTTTAAACTTAACTCAGTCATTACTATCGAAGGATTACTTAAACCTACGTCATATCACGGAAAAAGGCAAATCCAAACGGTTACTTAAGGTATTGCTCCCAACGAAATTCACCTGGTTTCTCCCTTAATTTCAACACTAAAACCCCGCACTTAATCCGAATCGCTCCCCCTTCTAAAACGCCCGAAAACAGGACTCCAAAACCCCAGAAAAGCCCTTTCACAACGCCTATTGGGCGTTTGGCAACAAAGCTTTGCGCATCCCCTGTATGCGCGCGTATTTTGAGGCTATATGTTTCAAAACGCGTTCATGGGGAAGCTACGTTTTCTAATCATCCTGGGCTTTTTGGCCCTTTTTTCACATTCGACCTACGCTCAGTTGAGCGATCTGCATTATTTACCACCTCTCAAACAGGGGCGAAATAATCAGGGTATTCGAGATCAGGCCATTTATCTCTCTACTCCTGAACCGACAACATTCACCGTAAACGCCTACCGTGGAACCAATGCTACCCCCATAGCAACCTTCAATATCTCCAATGTTAACCCTGCCGTATGGACGCTTGCCGATGGAGATAACAACATTACCCTGGTCAATAACAACAATACAGGGATAGTACTGACCAATAGCGGTTTGCGCTTTGAAGCGCCCAGTGGAAACAAGTTCTACGTGAATTATCGTGGAAATTCCCAGAACCAGGCAGCCTCCCTAACAGCTAAGGGACGCCAAGCATTGGGACAACGATTCAAATGGGGAGGTGTCCCCAACCTCGGAGCACATAACTCCAAATCCAATACCCTGGGGATTATGGCAACGGAGGATAATACTACTGTCCGACTTTTTGGCTATGATCCAGGCTGTGAATTTCGAGTAGGGAATAACCGGGCAGGGATTACCGCTGATACCTACACCGTTACCCTGGATGCTAACGAATCCTTCGTTTTTGAAACCTATATCGGGACAGCACCTACTCAGGCGCACGAAGATGGCTGGATTGGTGCAACGATTGAATCGGACAAGGATATTGTTATCAGTAACGGTTCCATCAACTTTGGACGCCAGGCTGGTTCGGGAAATCGCGATGCCGGTATAGACCAGCCGGTCCCAGAAAACCGCCTGGGAAAAGAATATGTGTTTATCCGTGGAAACGGAAATGCCAACGGATGGACCGAATTTCCGCTGATCATTGCGACCTCAGACGATACCCAGATTTTTGTAAACGGAAGTGCCACACCCATTGCGACCATTGACAATGGGGAATATTTCCAGATCCCCAGTAACAACTATTCCTCCAATACGGTGGGGGCCAATATGCTGGTGGAAACCTCTAAGGATGTCTATGCCTATCAGTGTATGGCTGGGGCTACCACCCCGTACACTCAGGGGCTGAACTTTGTGGCTCCGGTGAATTGTTTACTGCCCGATGTTATGGACAACATCCCGGATATCCGGGATATGGCCGGGCTCAACGTAACCGGAGGGATGACGATCATTGCCGCGGTAAATACCCCGGACGCCAATATAGTGGTAACGGATGGTAATGGCACGGTGGCCTTACCCCCTTCAAATCCGGTGGCGGGATCCAGCGATTGGAAAACATTTTTCATACCCAACCTAAACGGAAATGTAAGCGTACAGTCTACTGGCCCCATGGCAGTGGGCTTTTTTGGGTATAATGGAGCCCGTGGAGTAGCTGGGTATTTTTCCGGCTTTGATACCCTGCCTGAGGTTACCCTCGAAATCCGGGGAGGAAGCGGATGTTTTGTGGGATCGGAACTCTTTGAAGCTACAAGCAATAATTTCGATGCCTTCCAATGGTACGAAAACGGACAACCCATTCCCGGGGCCAACGGTCCCAGTTACGCCCCAACAGGTGCCGGGGAGTTCTTTTTACGGGGAACCAAGGGACCCTGTACTTACGATAGTAATGCCATCCAGGCGCTTTATTGCGACCCGGATGTAGTTGTGGAAAAGACCGTTGACCAGGCCGAGATTATGGAAGGGCAAACGGCCACCTTCACGATCCGGGTACAGAACCTTGGGGTTGGTCCATTGACCAACCTTCAGATAACCGACAATATTCCCGCCGGTCTTACCCTGGTAAATGCCTTTACCATAACGGGTAGCTTCAGCGGTAACCTGTGGAATATCGGGACCCTGGATGGAGGGGACACCGCCTTTCTGGAATTGGAAGTGCGCGCAGATGAAGTCGATACGCTTCCCCTTGTAAATCTGACCAATACGGTTAGTCATACCCAGGACCAGGTCGATGCGAATATTACCGAAGATATACTTTCCGCGAGCGTTATAGTCCACAACGATTACGACAACGATGGGATCCGGGACGTCGTTGATTTGGATGACGATAATGACGGGGTCTACGATACCGAGGAATGTTCCGGCCTTTCCTTTAATATCTCCAGCGGAGCCTCACACTCCAGTGCCCTTTTCAGCGTGGACAATTACATGGTCCTGGATATTTTTAGTCTTGACAATTCCTTTAGCCTGGAAATCAATGGCACGGACCTGGCCGGGGAAATTCAATTCCAAAATGCTGCCGGGAATTTTGCGCGTTTCCTCGATGGCTTCGGCTATGGTGAAAATGGGAACCCCCAAGTATATACTTTAACCGGCACTCCGGGTACCCCATTATTGCGGGTTATTATTAACGAACTGGGGGAGTTGCAACTCTTTGGTTCCCGGACCTCAAATGGTCCTTTGGAGCCTATGGTACTGACCACCCCACCTACGACCTTTACCTGGAATCCCGCTGCGAATAATCTGGTTATTGGCCAGGCTGTGGTGGGACCTACCAATATGCAGGGTATGTTATTGACTGCGGGTTGCGACACAGATGCCGATGGCCTTCCCGACCAGTTAGATCTGGATAGCGACGGAGACGGTTGTACCGATGCCGTTGAATTTTATAAGGACAATACAGCCGATGGAGGAGATGGTGGTGAGTACGGAAGTGGAGTTCCCGTTGTGGACCCTACGGATGGAACGGTTAATGCCGCATCCTATACCCGGGTACTCGCGCCAGAAATTTTGCTCGGCAACACCTCCGAAGATCTTGGAGGAACCGATATCAACGGCCAGGGGGTTAGCCTGGGTCAAACCTATAATTATGTGCTCCGTTTTCAGAATACCGGAGACGACGATGCCGTAAACTATACCATCCGAAATATCCTGCCGGGCAATGTTACCCTGGAGAATATTGACATTTCCAATGCTCCGGGGGTAACCCATACTTATGATGCGAATACCCGGACCATAAGTTTTGAAATCCCTGACAACTTGGTGGAGGTAGGCGATCCGGAGTATAGCATCCGGATAACGGTTCGGCTTTCGGGCAATTGTTCGGATTTCGTGAATGCCTGTGCTTCTGAGTTGCAAAACCTGGCCTATTCCACTTTTGAAGGGGCCTCCACAAGTACGGTGTATACCGACGAACCCGGCTCCTCCAATTTTCCATGTGAGGTGACCCCTGAGGTTGCTACCAACAATATTCTTGACGACCTGGCCAATTGCGATCAGGCGCGAACGGTACAACTCTGTGGAGACGACGTGGTCCTGTTTGCCGGAACCGGATTTACCTCCTACAGTTGGGCGATCGACAACAACAATAACGGACAAATCGACGCGGCAGATACCGTACTGAACGATGGAGATCCGGATAATGATCCGAGTACCTTATTGGTTACGGATATCGGGAACTATATCGTTGAAAAATCCAATGGCGGTGGCTGTCCCGACCAGACCGAACGCATTACTGTAGAACGTTTTGGAACTACCCAGACCAACCCGATTATCGACTATTTCAACCAGGTTAATTCGGACAGTAACCCGGATAACGATATGCAGGGGGAAATCGTGACCTGCTCCGTAGACGGGGATCTCCTGCCCAAGATATTCCTGTGTGGGGAGAACGATGAGGCTCTGATCCAATTGGGAATTACCGATGCCACCAGTATCGTTTGGGAACGTCTGGACGAAGCGAGCTGTGCGGATTCAGGAGACGATTGTGCCAATAAAAACACAGCCTGTTCCTGGACTAATCTGGCTACCCAGGATAATTTCACGCTCACCGAAAGCGGAGAGTATCGCGTGGTAATCAATTACCAAAATGGCTGTTTCAGTCGTTTTTATTTCAACGTATTCAAGAACAATCTGGATATCAACTACACCAATGAAGATATCCTTTGTAGTACCCCTGGAAATATCCGGGTGACCAATATTGGAGCGGGCTATGGCTTCCAATTGGTCGATGCTAATACCAATGCCATCGTAGTGCCGTTTTCGGCTAACAATGGTCCTAATTTTGATATTGCAACCAGTGGGACTTACGTGGTGCAGGTTACCCAGTTAGATCCGATCAGCGGGGATCCTATCCCGGGTAGCTGTTTGTTCGAAACCGATGATATCGGAATCCTGGAACGGGATTTCCAGGTTAACCTCAGTACTACTCCTGCGGATTGTAACCAATTGGGAACGGTTGCTATCCAGGCCCTGAATGTCTTGCCCAATTATTCCTATGAATTGAGACTGGACGATGGGACCAATGGAGGCCAGGGAACCCTTGTGGCCCAGGAAGTGGCAACAAATGACAATACCCATACCTTCCAGAATGTAAATCCCGGAGATTATCTGGTGGTGACCTCTACGGAGGATGGATGTTCAGATACCCAGCCCATAACGGTTGATGAAATTCCCGAATTGACCCTGAGCGCGGTGACCAGTGAAAACATTACCTGCTCTGCAGGAATTGTGATACTTACTCCCGGAGGGGGCTCGCCCAGCCCGGATTATCAATTGGCTGTCTGGAGTAAAGATGGGGTTCCACTATACGCAGATGCTGCAAGTGTTCCGGATGCGGCCAAGCAAACGGCAACCAGTTTCCTCTTTGGTTATCGGGGAACTCCTGCGACCTATTTCCCCAACGAAGATGGCGACTATGTCTTTATCGTTTTTGACGGAAATGGCTGCAGTAGTTTATCCAACGCGGTAACTGTGGAAGACCTGGGCGGGGTTTCGGTTACAGCTTCCCATTCGCCCATTGTATGCGCCGATTCGTCCAGTTCCACCTTAACGATTTCGGCCAGCGGGGGGAACGCACCGTATCAGTATAGCCTGGATGGGGGTGCTACCTATCAGAGCAGCAATACCTTCGTTAATATGGCAGCCGGATTCTATACCATCACGGTAATGGACTCCAGTGGTACGGCTTGCGTTGAGACCATTGCTTATGAAATAGACCAACCCTTCCCCTTAAATGCTTCTCCTTCTATTATTGAGGATGCTTCGTGTAACCCGGCCGGGGCACGGGTGAAAATTCGCAACACTACAGGCGGGCAGGCACCTTATGAGTACAGCTTCGATGGAGGTTCCACCTTTGATGGCACTGATGAGCGACTGTTGCTGCCGGGCAACTATCAACTTCAGGTGCGCGATGCGCTGGGATGTGTCCATACTATGGAGCTCGAGGTTCCTTCCCCGGTTGCTGATCCAACTTTAAGCAGTGATATCGCTTACAACTGTGACGGTACGGCGACCCTGACCCTGAACACCAGCAACACCAGTGATTTTGACTATACCTATGCCCTGGATGGTACACCAAACACGCCTGGGGATAACAATGTATTTACCAATCTGAGCGCCGGCACTTACACCGTAACGGTAGGATATGCCTCGGCCCTCACCCCGAATCAAAGCACCCTGTTCTTTGAAGACTTTGGCAGTGGTCCCTCAACCCAGATCGCTGAAGTAGGTACAGACTATTGTTTTGAGCCTCAGGATGGATCTACCACGAACTGCAATCGGGGACCTGCTGGGATCCTTGTGAATGGGGAATACACAGTAACGAATTTTGTCACCAACCCGGTACCCTCCTGGTTGAGTCCGCAGGATCACAGCGGGCTGGCTGGCGGTCGTTTCCTGGCTATTGATGTCAGTACATTCTCTGACACTGGTCTTCCGGTGTTGAACTCTGTATTGTGGGCCCGTCGTGACCTTGAAGTTTTGCCAAACGAAGAGATTACCCTGAATTTCTGGGCGTATAACCTGATGCAGGTGGGGAATGCCGGGAACAACCCTGAAGTCCTTGTAGAGATCCTGGACAATACCGGAACGGTTATCCACTCTGAGGTTGCTCCTGCCATCCCAAAGAATAATAACGATACAGACTGGCACGAAAGAACGATAACTTTCAATCCCGGTGCCAACACTGATATCGACATTGTCTTCAGAAGCAATGTAAACAGTAACGACGGGAATGATCTCGTACTGGACGACATTACGGCCTATCAAACGGCCGAGGTTTGTGAGCGCACTCAGGATTTGAATGTGGTTATCGAAGCCGACCAGGCATTTGATGCGCAATTACTGAGCACCAATGACCCAAGTTGTAATGGTGGTTCTGACGGTTCTATTCGTTTTGAGGTAGCCAATTTCACCGGTGGAGTAGGGTATGAGTACTCGCTGGATGGCGGGACCACCTGGACCAGCTCCCTGAATACCTCTGAAACTACCGCTGCGATATTAGCTGCCGGAACTTATACCGTTCAGGTCCGTAAGCTCGATGAACTAACCTGTACAGTGAGTTTCGATGCTACCTTATCTGAGCCAACAGCAATTATTCCTCAGCTCAACCTGATTGCGGATTACACCTGTTTCAATACCGGTGCTACGCTGGAAGCTGCTGCAAGCGGCGGTACGGCGGGATATGAGTTCCAATTAGAGGACACCGCAACGGCTGTGGTTCGTCCTTACCAGTCCGGGACCCTGTTCAACAATGTACCCGACGGTTCGTATATCCTAAGGGTTCGCGATTCCAGAAATTGTGAAGTGGCCACAACAACTGCGGTGGTTGTTACCGCCCCACAGACGGTTGATTTTGATGTAACGGCAACAACTTGCTATGACGGTCAGAACAATGCCCAGGTTACTGCAACTGTGAATACCGGTAATGGAGGATATACCTTCCGTATCAATGGAGGCGCATGGCTTACTCCAACGCCGGCTACTGTAACTACCTATACCTTTGGTGGACTTTCCGACGGAACCTACACTGTGGAAGTCAGTGATTCCTTCGGATGTGTTTCGGCCCCGGAAAGTATCACCATTAACCCAATGCTGCAGGGGCAGCTCGATATCCAGGATATCAGTTCTTGTGGAGATGGAAGTATTACCGTTACTGCCTCAGGTGGGGATACCAACTATAGCTATGCCTTCCTGCCCACCGGAACTGCGGTTCAGGACACCGATTTTGGTGCTGCGAACGCCTACACCGTAACCCCTGGAAACGCAGGAGACTACGATGTTTATATCCGAGACAATAGCGGTACTGCTCCCTATTGCCAGTATATGGAAACGGTTACTGTGGCTACAGCACCAGCCCTGGCGTTTACGGCTACACCTGAAGATGCCGAGTGTTTCGGAGAAACCGGGAATATTGCGGTCAGTATTACTGCAGGGGAGGGCCCTTATACCTTTGAGCTGGTCGATACCGATAATGGGGTATCTGATGAAACCCAAACCGGCGTGGTCGCTACGACAAGAACGTATTTCAACCTGCTGCCCGGACAATACGATGTAATCATTACGGATAGTCACGGATGTGTCGTTACCGATAGCGGCATCGTAGTCTCGCAACCCGCAGAACTCACAGCCGATATCAACGGTGTGACCCCGGCATCCTGTACCGGTCTGGTCAGTGATTTTGGATTCAGTTTCAGTAACTATCCGGTGCTGCCTGGCGGAACCATAGAGTTCAGTGCCGATGGCGGAGCTACCTGGACCGGGGATAATACCATTCCCGGAACTACGGACGAATTAACCGGCTATGTCTCAGGTTCAACGGTAAATCCATCGATGCGAACCGTGGATGGCTTCGGAAATACGGTGTGTCAAACCGATTTCCCTCCATTCGTAATCCCCTTCCCCCTGGACGACCTGGATATTACGATCCTGCCAATTATCGTGAACTGCAACGAACTGCAGGTAAGCGTACGCGGTTCCAATGGTACGGCACCTTATGAATACACCTTTTCCGACGACCCGGCCAATTTTGATCAGGTTACTCCGGTCAATGGCTGGACGGCCCCCGTTGCTGCTGGTTCAACCTATACCTTCCCGGGATTGGTACCCGGAAGGACCTATTCCTTCTACGTGCGCGATGCCGTGGGTTGTGTGCGCCAAAGTAGTGTCAACGTTAACGACATCGTGACCAATCCTATGGAAATCGATGCCGCCTTTGAACCCTCCTGTAGCGGTTCGAATGATGGGGAGATTACCTATACCATAACCGATACCGATGGGTCTACAGAGCCCGACATGCGTTGGACCCTTTACGATATCGATGACAATCCAATTACTTCAAGCGGTGGAGATGTACCTTATTCCGGTACCATTACGGTTACCGGCCTGGCTCCCGATGAATACTACATCGTTGTGGAACAAGTCAATGGTGGGGTGGTTCAGTGTACCTCAGCAAGTGAAAACCTGTTGTTACAGGAACTCGATCCGATTACAGCCACCTTATCCAAGATTCAGGATATCAGCTGCGAAGGCCCCGGAATTATTTCGATTGACAATATCCAGGGTGGGGGTGGAACCTACACCTTCACGGTAACCGGACCAGCTCCTTTCGCTCCCATGGTGGGGACCGCAGATAATCCGATTGAAATCCCGGCTAATTCCCCTGCCGGAAACTATGATGTGACCATAACGGATCAATTCGGGTGCAGTACCCCGCTGGGTAGTATCGCTATGGATTTGTCTCCAAACCCGACAATCGACGCCATAGCCATCGATAACTGTACTGCTTCGAATACGGTTTCCATTACCGCTAGCAGTACTTCGCCAACGATCATGTATTCCCTTGATGGTGGAACCACCTATCTGGATAATGGGGGAACATTCACCAATGTGGCAGCAGGTACCTATATCGTTATGGTAAAGGATGGTTTTGGATGTACAGCTTCCCAAAGCATCGATGTGCAGCCCTCCTTGCAGGCCACTGCTTCGCTTACGGCTACCTTGGGCTGTGGCGCTGGTAATGAGGCCGAGATCCGGCTGGAGGTGACCTCCGGATCGGGATCCTATGATTACGAAGTTATAGGGACTCTGGGCACCCTGGTTGCCCGGCAGGCTTTGCCTTCCACCGTGCAGAATATCAGCGTGAATACGGCCGATACCTATACGGTTACTGTCTTTGATACGGGAACCTCCGGACCGGAATGCAGTCGCAGTTTTACCCTGGAAATTCCGCCCGCTATTGTTCCGGATTTCAGTGTAAACCCTTCGGATACGAGCTGTTTTGGCGCTGCGGATGGAACCATTGCTATAACAGAGGTAAATAATGGAAATAACCCGCTCACCTATACGCTGACACCAAACAATGGGAGCTATAACGCGGCTACCCAGACTTTCGAGAATTTGCCAGGTGGAACCTACCAGGTAATCGGAACCGGACCAAACGGTTGTACTACAATCGTTTCAAATATCCAGGTAAACGAGCCCGCGGCCATCACCTTTACGATGCCGGCGGTAACCCCATTTGGATGTTCCGCAGGAAATACAACCACCAACGCCACTGTTGCCTGGGATGTGAGCAGTATAGCTGGAGGTAGTGGTAATTATGTTCGCTTTGTCTTTGTGGATAACGCGACCAGTACGGTCTTGCAGGATGGGGCCGCTACCACCTATACCCATACCGATTATGCAGGAGGAAGCATCCTCGTCCGGGTCTTCGACGATATGGGCTGTACCGAATTTACCATCGTCAATATCCCGCCTTATGACGAGTTGCAAGCAGCGACGGTACAGGTAGACGATGCCATAAGCTGTGTGAATGCCGGGGAAGACATCTCCATCGATGTTACCGGGAGCCTGAGCACCTATGCTTCCAATCCGGGTAATTACGAATTCCGACAGCTACCGGCCACCACCTATCAGGCGACCAATCAGTTTACGGACCTCGCTCCGGGAACTTACACTTTTGGGGTGCGCAATGTAAATACCGGATGTGAATTGCTGGTAGAACATGTAGTAGCAGAACCGAACACCTTCGATGTGCTTGTGGATAAGCTAGCGGATGCCGTTTGCTTCGGGGATGATGGCAGCATACAATTGACGCTTGTAGATGCTACCTATGCCGGAGGATTTAGCTGGAGTATTTACGCCACCAATGGTACACCTGCCGATCGTTCAGACGATGGAGCAGCCATACTGACCGGAAACTCGGCAACTGCAGGTCCAACTCCTGCCATTGCTGTGGCAGCCGGAGACTACCTGGTGGAAGTAACCCAGGACGCCTTCCCGGACTGTTCTCAGGTACGGTTCTTCAGCATTGCTACCCCAAGTGCCCCGCTTTCTTTGGCACCGATCGATCTAACGCAGGTTGGATGTACCAATGACCAGGGAAGTGCTTCGGTGACTCCTCAGGGTGGGCAGGCTCCTTATGATATAAGCCTTACCCATACCGGAACCGGTAATGTGACGGTAATTACGCAAGTTACCGGACATATTTTCCAGGGATTAACCGCAGGGCAGTACGATATTAGTGTTACCGATGCATTAGGATGTACTGAAGTCTCTACCAACGCTTTTGAGCTCTTATTGCCAGATCCGATTACCGGGACCATTTCTAACACTACGCTCTTGTGTGAGGGCGATGTGGATGCCACGGTAAGTCTTGTTCTGAACCCTCGAAATGTGCCGAGCACCTATCGCTTTATCCTGAATCAGTACAGCGATACCACCGGTACAACAGTATTGGAGACTACTGCCGCCCAAACCGCAGCGACCTTCCCGAATCTGGGAGCTGGTTTCTATGCTATCACCGTTCTGGACGATATGGGATGTTCCTTTGAATCGAGTATCGTGGAAATTCCGGAACCTGTTGAGGTTAATGCCCAATTGATCACGACCCAGACCCTGAGTTGCCAGCTTGGTGCCGAATTGGAATTACGTGCATCGGGAGGAACAGCGCCCTATACCTGGAGCACCGATGGAATATCCTTTAGTGCAATGAACGGGGCAGCCGGGCCGGATACCCATGTATTTACTAACGTTGCCGACGGCACGTACCAATACTATGTACGGGATAGCTTTAACTGTATTTCCGTGATCTCCAATGAGATTACAATAAACCCGATAGCCAACCTTGTCCTCGATATCGATAGTTCGTCGGCCAGTGTTAATTGTTCCGGCGATAGCACCGCAGTAATTATTGCGGCTGCCGACGGCGGGCTCGGAAATTACCAGTATGCCTTGTTTACCGATGCAGCCCTTACCGCTGAAATCCGTCCAAACCAGGCATCGGGTACCTTTGCGGACCTACCGCAAGGCACCTATTATGTGCGTGTTCAAAGCGAAGACTGTGAAACGGCCTCCGCGGCAATTGCAGTCGACGAACCTACACCACTGGTAGTACAGCCTACAATTACTGATATTACTTGTGCGGGTGCTCGCGATGGAAGCATAACACTCGATGTACAGGGCGGGACAGGGCCTTACCAATTCGCAATCACTCCGAACCTCAACCAGTTTGTCGATGACAATGTATTCGATGAGCTCGAGCCTGGAGATTACACAGTAATCGCTCAGGATGCGTTGGGATGCTTCGAAGTAATTGACTTTACCATTACTGAACCAGCCGAACTCACCCTGAATACAACCGTACTGGATGAGGTATGTTTTGAAAGCAATGACGGGGCCGTAAGCCTTGATATCAATGGAGGAACAGCTCCCTATAGCTCTGCCTTAAACAGCAATAATGATTCCGATTTTGCTGCCGGGATTATCGAATACAACAACCTCCCTGCCGGAACACATGTAGTGTTTGTGAGGGATGCCAACGGATGTGAAATTTACCAGGTATTTGAAGTAGCCAGTGGGGTGAATCTGGCCGGGGAAGTTCAGGTCGAATATCCCTGCGATATGGGTGTTGCAACCAATTCAGTGAGCCTTGCTTTTGAAGACGATACAATCTTGGGCAACGTACTCTATGGCCTGGATACCACGGATCTTAATGAGATGGTAATGGACGGTACTTTCGAAAATCTTTCCGGAGGGGACCACTTCATTACGGTAATCCACAGCAACGGATGTGAAAACACTTTTGACTTCGAAATCATTGAATTTGAGCCGGTTACCCTGGATTTGACCGAGCCGGGCATCAATACCATCCTGGCTACTGCTGCCGGGGGTACGGGTAATTATACCTATACCTTTAACGGGGTAGATAATGGAGATGATCCCGAGTATTATATCACGGCAACGGACACCTATTCGGTGACCGTAACGGACGAAAACGGCTGCTCGGTAACCGAGGAAATATTTATGGAGTTTATCGATATCGAAATCCCCAACTATTTCACTCCTGATGGCGATAATGTCAATGATATATGGCGACCGAATAACATTGAGCCATATCCGAATATTTACATTGTGATATTTGACCGCTACGGACGGGAGCTCTATCAATTCTCAGGGAACCAGGACGGGTGGAACGGTCAGTACCAACTCACCGACCTGCCTTCGGGGGATTACTGGTATATCATTAAACTCAACGGAGAAGCCGATACGCGCGAGTTCGTGGGCCACTTTACACTCTATCGTTAAGCGGTCCGAACGTTCGCATCGCCCAAGACGCGATTCACAACAAATTATTGTGGCAGGCCAGTATATCTGATTACTTGCAGGAAAAAGACTACTGGCTGCCATGATTTCGGCGAAAAAGGGACTGTATTTACTCTTCTTTCTCTTGTTCTATTGCTTAGGGGCGAAGGCTCAATTAAGCGATTTGCACTATTTACCACCCTTGCGGCAAGGCCAGAATAATGGAGCTATCCAACAACAGGCCGTATACCTTTCCACGCCTGAAACTACCGCATTTACCGTGAACGTTTACCAGGGAACCCAGGCTACCCCGGTAGCTACATTCTCCATTTCCAACACCACCCCTGCGGTCTACAACCTCGGAAATGGGAATAACGATGTTACCCTGGTTTCTGATTCGAATACCGGTGTAGTCCTTACCAATAGTGGCTTGCGTTTCGAAGCCCCGGGAGGAAATAATTTTTATGTGAACTATCGGGGTCGTTCCGGTAGCCAGGCGGCCTCCTTAACTTCGAAGGGCCGGGTTGCCCTGGGTCAGAACTTTAAATGGGGTGGGGTACCCAATCTGGGAAGCCATGTATCCAAATCGAACACCCTCGGAATCATGGCAACTGAAGACAATACCACAATCACGCTTTCGGGCTATGATCCGGATTGTGAATTTCGGGTAGGTAGCAATCGCGCCGGGATAACCGCAGATACCTTTACCATTACCCTGGATCAAAATGAATCCTTTGTCTTCGAGACCTATATCGGGACTTCACCAACCCTTGCCCATGAAAGGGGATGGATCGGGGCCTCCATTGTTTCCGACAAGGACATCGCCATTAGCAACGGGTCTTTAAACTACGGTAGGCAGGCAGGTTCCTCGAATCGAGATGCCGGGATCGACCAACCGGTTCCGGAAAACCGATTGGGAAAGGAATACGTCTTTGTCCGTGGAAACGGAAATAGTAATGGGTGGACGGAATTTCCATTGATCATTGCAACCGAAAATAATACCCAGGTCTTCGTTAATGGCTCTGCAACGCCCATTGCAACGCTTAACGATGGCGATTTTTTTGAAATTCCCTCGAGCAATTACTCTTCGAATTCCGTAGGGGCCAATATGTATGTGGAGACTTCAAAAGATGTATACGCCTACCAGTGTATGGCAGGTTCCAACCAGGCCTATACCCAGGGGCTTAATTTCGTGGCCCCGGTCAATTGCTTGCTGCCGGATACCATGGACAATATTCCCGATATCCGGGATGCTGCGGGAATCAATATCAATGGTGGGGTTACCATCATTGCGGCAACGACAACTCCCGATAGTAATATCGTGGTAACCGACGGAGGCGGAACGGTTACTTTGCCAGCTTCTTCTGCAGTGGCTGGGACTACGGATTGGAAGACCTTCTATTTGCCCAACCTCTCAGGGGATGTAAGCGTGCAGTCTACCGGGCCTATTGCGGTAGGATTTTTTGGTTTCAATGGCGCCCGGGGAGTAGCCGGGTACTATTCGGGATTTGATACTGTTCCGGATATCAACCTGCAGATCACCGGAAACAGCTGTCTTCCGGGAGCAGTTTTAGAAATTGCCAGTGGGGAGAGTTTTGACGCCTACCAGTGGTATGGAGATGGGGTGTTGATTCCTGGTGCAACCACTTCCTCCTACACGGCAACTACCCCGGGAGATTACTACCTCAGGGTAACCAGAGGCCCCTGTAGCTATGATTCCAATTCTATTGCGGTATACAACTGCGATCCGGATATTGTCTTGAATAAATCGGTCAACAACAGCAGCGTGCAGGACGGCTCCAATGTTACATTTACCATTACCGTTCAGAATTTCTGGGATGATCCGGTGACCAATCTGGTGCTAACCGATATATTACCCGATGGGTTAACTTTTATTTCGGCAACAGTTACTTCAGGAACCTTTACCAATCCCAATTGGAATCTCGGTACCTTGAATCCCGGTCAGTTGGAAACGATGACCATTACCGCCGAGGCGAGGCTAACCAACATTTACCTCAGCTCCCAGACGCTTACCAATACCGTAACGAATACCCAGGACCAGACCGACCTTAACATTACCGCAGATGATCCCACTGCCGACGTAACGGTGAATATGATCGCACCAACAACGGTAATCAGTAATCGCAGGATTACGATCCGGGTTAATAAGAACTAGAATTTCAAATTTTCGTCCTTATCCCATAGCCCCCAATAGGCTCTGACATCGTCTTCGGTACATTTATCTCATTTCCATTCGTCTACACTTTTCTGCCATCCACCGACACTTCTCTCCGCTCCACCGGACAATGATTTTTGGTAAATATGGAAGTGCGTTCTTTGTAAGCTATCATGTCCTGCCTATGAATCTGCTACTAATAGAAGACGATGCCATTGAAACCATGAAGTTTCAACGCGTCCTGAAAAAAATAGCCTCCCCGCACAAATTAATGGAGGCCAAGAACGGGGAAGAAGCCCTTGAGTTGCTGACTTCCGGCAATCAATTACCGGATATTATCCTCCTGGATCTGAACATGCCACGGATGAACGGTATAGAGTTTTTGACAAAGCTCAAGCAACACGATCAAATCAAATATCTCCCAACGATAATCCTGACTACTTCGGAAAATCGCCACGACCTGCTGGAATGCTATAAGGTCGGGGTCGCTGGTTATGTGATTAAACCGCTTAAATTTGAGGATTACGAAACCAAAATAAAATCGGTTTTGGAATACTGGAGCAACAACGAACTGGTAAAAGCCTAACAGAATCAGGCATTTCACAACATTTTTTGCTGCATAAGTAGTCATTTTCCTACTTTTAAAGCTAAATCTCAGGGCATGAAGGGTATAGTTTTTACAGAATTTCTGGAGATGGTCGAATCTGAATTTGGCCTCGAAACCGTAGACGCCATAATCGAAGCGTCGGATTTACCTTCCGACGGTATATATACTTCGGTAGGTACGTACGAGTTCAACGAAATGGTCACCTTATTGACCAACCTCAATAAGATCGTCGATAAACCTATCGAGGATTTGTTGTACGCATTCGGATTGTATTTATTCTCCAGTTTGGGCAAGGCCCATCCGGAAGTTATCCAAAGCTATAATTCTCCTATTGGTTTGCTATACTCCATAGAAGATCATATCCATGTCCATGTGCAAAAGCTGTACCCGGACGCAGAACTTCCGACATTTAAAATCCTGGAGAAAACCGATACTTCAATCTCCATGGTATACAGTTCTTCACGAGGCTTGTATCGATTGGCTCACGGCCTGATCGAAAAGTGTTTTGAGCACTTCAATGCAAGTGCGCAGGTATCCTTTGAGGTCCTGAAAGAAGATGGTACCGAGGTAAGATTTGATGTAGTCCAGAGTGCCTAAAACCGAGCTGGAAATATTACAACGCGCGCTGGAGCGTCAGAAAAAAGCGCGACTACAGGCGGAAAAAATCCTGGAGGAAAAATCCAAGGAACTTTACGACACCACCCAACACCTGAAGCGTGCCAATGCCCGGCTAAACAACTTGCTCGATGAGCAGTCCGAGGATGTAGATACGGCCTTTCTCAGCGTTATCGATCCTTATGTGGTCATGGATCTCAATTTCGATGTGATCCGCACTAACGAATCGGCAAAGGAATTTTTAGGGTTTGATTACACCCGGGAGTCATTGAATCTGGGGAATCTGGTTCATCCCGATTTCCTGCAGTATACCCGCGAATCCATGCAAACGCTCCTGGAAGTGGGAATCTTAAAAAATTATCGCGCCAAGATTTACACCAAGAATGGGGCGTTGAAGTTTGTTCAGATCAATGCCAGCTTAATTCACAATAACGAGGGCAAGCCCATAGCAGCCCAGGGAATTATTCGCGATATCACCCAGGAAATGGAGATCGAGGCGTTGCTCTCAGAACAACGCAAGCAGCTCGATATAATTGTTGAGAATTCCCCCTTAGGCATTGTACTAGCTGTTGGGGATCGCATTATTAAATGTAATGCCACCATGCAACAGATGCTGGGCTACTCCAATGAGGAACTAAAGGAATTGACTATCGGGCAGATTTCTGCTTACACGGATTCCAAGAAATCCCTGAAGCTGGTGGAAAAGCTCAACAAAGGCGAACTCGATCATTTCGCGATTCAGAAAAGCTACAAGCGGAAAGATGGGAGTGCATTCATGGCGAAGACATCGGTAAGTTCCGTTCGGAATATCGATGGCAGTGTCGATTATCAGGTCGCCATGGTCGAAGATATTACCAAGGAGATTGAGGCAAAGGACAAATTACTAGCCTCTGAAAATCGCCTGGCTACCCTGATCAAAAACCTGGAAATGGCCGTCTTACTGGAGGATGAGCACGGAAAAATTGCCCTGATTAACAGCAAGTTTTGCGAGATGTTTGGGATGGAGGCGGTTCCTGAAGAACTTATGGGTCAAAAAGGTGCGGATGCCATTGAACAGGCAAAAAAATTCGTCGGGGATCCGAAGGCCTTTGATAAGCGTGCAGCGGATATCCTTAAAAAACGGAATACCGTACTCTCCGATGAACTCGAAATGACCGACGGGCGTATCCTGGAAAGGGATTTTATCCCGATCGTCAGTGAAGGCGTCTATCGCGGACATTTATGGACCTATAGCGATGTTACCCTCAGGAGGAATTTCAGGAGGAATCTCCAGGCCGAAAAGGATAAGTACAGCAGTATTATTGCCAATATGAACCTGGGGCTGATCGAAGTAGACAACGAGGATAAGATCCAGATGGTAAACCAAAGTTTCTGCGCCATGAGTGGGTTCGAAGAAGCTGAATTGCTTGGGAAAACCGCTAGGGATGTTCTTAGCGTACAGGAAAAGGATTTGGTCTTGGAGAAAAATGCGCAACGACTGGAAAACACTTCGGATTCTTACGAATTGCGGGTACTCAATAAATCGGGTGAAACTCGGCACTGGTTAATTAGTGGTGCTCCCCGATACAACGAGGCCAACCAGGTCATCGGTTCTATTGGGATTCACCTGGATATTACGGATCACAAAAAGCTCGAACTTCAAAAAGAAAGCCTGTTGAAAGAACTACAGGTGAGCAATAAAGAGCTACAGGAATATGCCCATGTGGTTTCCCACGATTTGAAATCGCCTTTACGCAGTATCAGTGCACTGGCCTCCTGGTTAAAGGAGGATTACGAGTCGGTCCTTGACGATAATGGTATTAACCAACTGCAAATGATGCAGGAGAAGATCGAAGGGATGGACAACCTGATCAGCGGGATCCTCAAATATTCCAGCATCGACCGGCGTTCGGACAAAGAAACCGAGGTCGATTTGAACCAGGTGGTCGAAGAAATTCGCGAAATCATTTTTATTCCCGAGCACGTGCGGGTAGTAATCATGGATACCTTACCCACGGTTTGTGCTGAAAAGACCAAAATGCACCAGCTATTCCAGAATTTGTTGTCTAATGCGGTAATGCATATTGAGAATGAGGAAGGGTTGGTGAAAATATTCAGCGAAGAAACCCCAACCCACTGGCAATTTAGCATTTCCGACAACGGGGTGGGTATTCCGCAGGAATATCACGAGAAGATCTTCAAGATATTCCAGTCGCTCGGGACCAAAGAGCGCTCTACGGGAATTGGCCTTTCAATCGTCAAGAAAATTGTTGATTTGTACGAAGGTAAAATCTGGTTACAATCCGAAGTGGGTAAGGGGACAACCTTTCATTTCACCTTAAAAAAGGATAGAAAATGACAGAAGAAGCCAATCTGGACTATATCGATAATTTAGCAGGAGGCGATGCGAGTTTTCGCCAGCAATTTATCGGCATCCTCAAGGACGAATTCCCTTCAGAGAAAGCGCTCTATGAAAAGAGTATTTCTGAGGAATCCTATCGCATGGCTTATGAAACCGTCCATAAGGTCAAACATAAGATCAATGTTTTGGGGATGGAGCGGAGCCATGCACTGGCCGTTCGCCACGAGGCTGAATTGCGGGAAGGATTGTGTAACTTGAGCGGGGAATTCCAGGAGGTACTCAACTATATAGCTTCTTATTTAAAGACCATCTGACCATGAATTGCATCATTATTGACGACGAAGCAGCTGCCCGGGCTATCATTGCCCAGCTTTGCTCTGAAGTTCCTGATCTGGATATTATTGAACAGTTCGACAATGCGATCGACGGGATCAAGTTCTTAAACCAGCAAACAATCGATGTTATTTTCCTGGACATTCATATGCCGGGCTTCACGGGAATTGATTTTGTTGAGACCCTGAAGAATCCCCCCAAAATTGTCATGACTACCTCGGATACTGAATTTGCAATTGCCTCTTATGAATACGAGGCTATTGTGGATTATCTCGTTAAACCGATTACACGCGAACGGTTTGAAAAATGTATCCAAAAGGTTCAGAACAGTCTTACTGCTCAGCCCACGCAGGCCGCCAATGGGGAAGGTGGAAATACGGTGGGGGAGGACCTCTACATAAATATAGACCGTCGCCTTATCAAACTGAAGTACGACGAAATCCTGCTGATCGAGGCCAAAGGAGATTATATCAATATCAAGACGGAGAACCAGGAATATCTGGTACATACGACCCTTAAAAAGATCCATGCAAAACTCCCTGAGGAGTTGTTCCTGCAAATCCACCGATCTTACATCATCAACTTCTCGAAGATTATCGATATCGAGGACAACAGTGTGCTGATCGCCAAAAATGTTGTTCCTATTAGCCGGTCGAACCGGCCGGAACTCATGCGGCGCCTGAACTTACTGTGATACTGAGGTTTTAAATATCGGTTGATTTCCCATTAACCAGTTTACCCGCACACCTATTTCGGTGGCCTCAAACCCGGCTGCGGTTGCAGAGGCAACGTTGCTGTACTTTCCATAGAGGTTGGCCCCGAAGCGTTTGGAAAATTGGTGGGTCAGACCAGCTTCGATCCGGAAGAGGCCGGAAGTCGGATCTTCTTCTACTTGCTGTTGTCCAAAAGCCGAGCTTAGGACAAAGCCTGTTTCCTCACTGAACTGCCCCCGGAAATCCGCAAACAATTCTATCGCCTGGTAGCGCGACGGACTAAAATACAATTCCGGTACTTGTTCCGTAAAGCCCATCAATTGATAGTTGACCCCTACCTTGAGGGCAGGCTTTCGCAGCAGGCTGTAGTATAATGAGGTAAATAGCAGGTCCCGGCTGTTTGCATCGGATTGCTCCGTATGCATTAATTGGGTATACCAACCCAAACCAAAGTTAGTGCCGAGATTATAGGTCAGTTGATAGTGGTTCTTTACAATTTCACGAGCAATAAGGGCGGCATTAAAGTTTTCCATCTCCCGTTGGTATCCCAGGCGAATATTCTGAAGCTTCAGGGGTTCCCATTGGAAGGCTGCATTGAACAGGGGTTGCACATAGTTTTCCCCCATAAAATCTGCTGCGTTGGCACCCACCTGGGCACTAAACGTGGCTTTTGGAAATGGCGTATAAGCCGCACCCGCAATCAGGTTATGGGATTCAGCAACTTCTCCGCTAACCGTATTTTCAGTGGTGCGATACCCATAGGTCAAAGAAGTTTGGAACTTGGTGGAAGTGGCCAGACTTACGGTTGTATTCGAGAAAACAGCCACATTATTGCCATTGTCAAAACTATACCCGCCTTGCTGAGAAAGTTGCGGGATGTAGTTCCGGTTGATCTTTTCGATCAATTGCAGGGCATCTTTCTGATTCGGGTAAAAGTTCAGGGTTTTCCGGGCTGCTTCGAGTGCTTCTTCCGGACGTCCGGCAGCGAACAAGGCATTGGCCTTACCCAGGTTTCCATCAAAAGAGGTGCTATCCAGGGCAAGGAGTTGGTTGTAGTTCCGAACACTTTCCTTAGGGCTGCCGGTATAGAGTCCCAGGGTAGCCCGCAAGGCCAGGATCCATTCGCGTTGTGGCTCAGCCACAGCCAGGCTGTCTATGATTTTTCCAGCTTGAACGTACTTGCGGTTCCAGATAAGGGCCTGGATGTAGCGGTTTTGAGCGCGTTCCAATAACTCAAATTCGTTCAGTATTTGCGCTTTATTCAAAGATAGTGCGGCGGTTTCCAGAGCTTCTTTATCCTTTTCATCGAGATGGGCCGCCAGGGCAATCCCGTTTAAGGCGGTTATTGAATCTTGTGGTGAGGTTGCCATTTTTTGAAAGGCGTCCCGCGCTGCAGTGAAATCTTTCTGTTGCAGATACAGGTTAGCCAGACTCAAGAGTGCTTCCCGGTCTTCCGGGTATATCGTAAAGATATGCTGCAAATAACCTTCGGCAGCCTCGAACTGGTCCGAAGTAGCCAGGGTATTGGCGTAGCCCAGGAGGATATATTTTTTCGATAATTCGGCATTCGGATTTCCAGGATCCAGGGCCAGGGCCTTCTCGACCCAGGTAAGGGCTTCATTATATTCCTTTAAGTTACTAAGCGTATTGGCATAACCCAACAAGGCGCCGAATGATTCCGGAGCCGTTTGGACCAATTTGGCGTACAGGGGTTTGGCCTGGTCAAATTTCTTATCCCAAAGCAGGGACTCATTATAGTTTAAGGTAATTTCCAGATCCCCGGGATATTGCTTCAGGAGGTTCTGGAATTTGTTTGTTGCGACCTCAGGCCTTCCATTAAGTCCGACCGCGCGTCCGTAACACAATTGGGCGGTCTTGTTGGATGGATTGGATTTAAGGTAGGATTCAAAGAAGGTCTCTGCTGCGGCAAAATCCCCACTTTCCAACATTCGGAATCCAGCGGCCATGTTTTCCTGCCCGAAACTAAGGGCGGTAAACAGTGCAATTGGCAGTAAACTAATTAAACGTTTCATAGGTTAAGTCTTTGATTTTAAGGGGATTTTTTAATACCCCTGAAATCTGATTTTAGGTTCAATGTAAAGGTACAGCGAGTCTTTCCGCACCCGAAGTGCGAACCCTGCCATTCGTCTACACTAAACTGCCTTCCACCTATACCGCTCCATTTTAGTGGTCAGATTCGTGGACATTTGCTTCAAATAAGTACCTAATCTTAACCTTTAAAAATCTACTATCATGGCTTTACAAATTTCAGAATGTCGAGGTGTTTTTTCCGTTCACGGATCCTTACATAGTGGTAATGCCGCTATTCTCAGACAACACCTGTCGGCTTATTTTGTGCCGCAAAAACCTATTATCCTGAATTTAGGTCGCGTTAAATCTATTGACCGTCAGGCATCGCTTGTACTTTCTCAGCTGCATGCCTTCGCATTGCGCAAGAATATCCTACTCTCCATTATCGGAAAGGAGAACCAAGAAATCCTCCCGGTAATGCAGGCTTCCAAAACCTCTTATATCCTGAGCAATGACCACTTTTAGTATTCTCGCCAAAAAGATATCGCCCCAGCAATGGTTTCTGGTAAGTACCCTGGTTGTTAATGCCGGTAACTACCTCTATAACCTGATCCTGGGAAGAATGTTAGGGCCGGAGGCTTTTGCCGAAGCTGCCCTTATGGTAACCCTGTTGTTGGTGCTTTCCTTTGTAGGGATGACCTTCCAGGTTACCGTTGCCAAATTCACAGCAGCTTTTGAGCCTGAAAACCGACAAGCGGTAATCGATACCATTAATCGCTATGCCTTTATTCTCGGGCTGGCCTTTGGCGTGGCGGTGTTTATTTCCGCTCCATGGCTGCAGCAGTTTTTCAATACCCAGGAACCCTTGATGTTCCGGGTATTCGGAGTGGGAATTCCGGTTTATTTCCTGATGAGTGTAAACCGAGGTCGTTATCAGGGCCTGCAGGAATTCACCAAGTTGTCTTTCTCCTATCAATCTGAAATGTGGGGTAGGTTGATCATAACCCTAATGGCACTAATCTTAATCCCGGCAGGACATGGGGTTTTGGTAGCCATAGGGATTGTAGTTTCCTTGTTCCTGGGATTGTTCCCTCTTAAAGGTTTGAAACTATTTCGAACCGGATCCCGGGACCTGGAAATTACTTATAAGAAGCAGATCCGCAACTTTATTGCTGTAACCGCTTTTTATGAGCTCACCCAAATACTGATCAACAACAGCGATATCCTGTTGGTAAAAAGCTATTTTGAAGCAGAGCAGGCCGGATTGTACGCCTCCCTGGCACTTATCGGAAGGGTCGTGTATTTTGTTGCCTGGATGTTCGTGATGCTTTTGCTTCCAGAGGTAGTCAATGCCAAAAGAGAAGGGAAGGATACGACCAAACTCCTGATGAAATATGTAGGCTATGTGGGTGTTCTTTCACTCTTTATCGTCGGTTGTTGTGTCGCCTTTCCAAAACTGATTATTTCCCTGTTATTCGGGGATGCCTATCTGTCCATGGCTGGGATGCTGTGGCAATATGCGCTGGCAACTTCACTTTTCGCTATCGCTAACATATTCACCTATTACTTCCTGTCGATTGACCGGTATAAGCCCATTTGGTTTTCCGCCTTCTTCGGACTTTCTCAGGTGGTGCTGATCATGAATTTTCACGATAATCTGGCCATGGTTGTTCAGGTCCAGCTCCTGGCCATGGTTGCCTTGTTGATTACGCAACTCATCTATTACAAGCAATACAGCATACGCTGGAACTAATCTCGTGGCCTGAAGGACGTTCAGCAATTTCGTCCTGAAATGAGCCGCATCAGAGACACCCACCTGGAGACAGGTGGGTGTTTTTATTTAATCCCATTGCACAAGCTGTCAGAAAGCTTAAAAACCGCTTATCCAACAAGTTTTTCCATTCGTCTACACTTATCCGCCAACCACCTGAAAACGCCTGTATTTATTGGGTTTATGGCGCAAATTTGTATCAGAATTACAAAAGACTTTAACCTTAAATCTTAAAAATCTTAGACCTATGAAACTTGCAATCGTAACGGCTTATCCGCCCAGTAAAGTAACCCTGACTGAATATGGATACCACCTGGTAAAACACTTCAGACTTCAGGAGGAAGTTTCCGAAATTGTTTTGCTAACCGATGTAACCGAAGCCCCAAAGGACTTGTCCTTCGAAGAGCCAGGTTGCCCGATTACTGTAAAGGAGTGCTGGAGCTTCAACGACTACCGAAACGCATTTAAGATCATGCGTGCAATTCGTCAGGAAAAACCGGACGCCGTCTTGTTTAACCTGCAGTTCCTGAAATTCGGAGATAAAAAAATCCCCGCTGCCCTTGGCCTGTTGTTGCCATTCATCTGCAGAATTATGGGAATTCCTACCATTTCACTTCTGCATAACATTATGGAGCAGGTAGATCTCGACAATGCCGGAATTACTCAGAACAAGATCCTTCAACGTATTTATAACTTTATCGGAAGTACGTTGACCCGATTTGTACTGGCCTCAGATGTGTTGGCTGTTACCATAAGTAAGTATAAGGGAATCCTTGAAAAGAAATACAAGGCGCGTAATGTGGCCCTGATTCCACACGGTTCCTTCGAAACGCCACCAACACCAGATTTTACTTTACCGGAAGGCCCCCTGCAGGTCATGGCTTTTGGTAAATTCGGAACCTACAAGAAGGTAGAATCGCTCATCGAAGCCGTAGAGCTGATTCGCCGGGATACCGAACTCGATATCGAGGTGGTAATTGCCGGAACCGACAGCCCGAATACCCCGGGTTACCTGGAAGGTGTTAAAAACGACTATGCACATGTAGCGCAGCTGCGTTTCACCGGATACGTAGCCGAAGAAGATGTACCCCGTATCTTTAATGAGAGTGCCGTAGTGGTCTTTCCATATACCTCTACCACCGGAAGTTCAGGAGTATTGCACCAGGCCGGAAGCTATGGAAAAGCCGTTGTCCTTCCCGATTTGGGAGACCTTGGAATCCTGGTACGGGAGGAAGGATACCGCGGGGAGTTCTTTGAACCTCAGGATGTGGAATCTTTGGCTGCAGCCATCCGTACCCTCTTAATTGATGAAAATTATCGCACCCACCTTGGTGTACAGAATTATAAAGCGGCTTGTTCGCTGCCTATGTCTGCTATTGCAGGACGTTATGTTGACTATTTCAAGGCCATAATCCTCGCCAAGGATACCAAGCAACGTATCGAGCTGCCAACGCATGAGCATCCGGTAGAAACAGTATTAATCGATTAGGTTTTTTTTAGGTTAAGTCGGAAAGGGGGTAATGAGCAATCATTGCCCCTTTTCTTTTTACTTTTCCGTGACAATTTCGAATGCTGCCTTGGGATTCCCCTCGGTATCCAGGATACCAAAATGTCTTTGGTACGCCTTTCGCCAGGGTAAGCGGCCTACGACCCGGTTAGGAACCTGGTCAAAATCATGTAGGGTCCAGAGGTAGGACGATAGCTCCTCCTCCTTAATAAAACTTTGAAGTTCCTCAAGATATGCAGCTTGTTTTTCCTCCGAGCCAGAAAATACGTTCCAAAAGCCACTGTAACTCGATTTGCCAAATTCTTCCAGCACCAGCGGTTTATTCCCGGCAGCCTTTCTCAAATCCCGATATCGAGCTTCCAGGTCTTCAGGTTCGCCGTAGTAGTGAAAGGATATGAAATCTACTTCTTCCTTAAGATGAATTGCGGCTTCAGGGCTCGACCAACCAATGGTCAATGGATGATTCGGATCCCAGGTCCGCATATTTTCCGAAAGTAGCCTGAGCCAATTCAGGACGTTATCCTTTCCCCTGCTTTCAAAATCCAGATCGGGTTCGTTTTTAAGGTCCCAACCCAAGAGGGCGGGGTGATCCTTTAAGGCATTGACCACAGTTTGCGCGTGTCGGTACGTCCGGGTCCAGTCCAGGATATCGTAATTACCATAGAAATCAAAAAGGGTGACCAGGACCTGTAGTTGCTGATTTTGGGCAAGTTCCAGCACTTCCCGCAGTTGCCCCAGGGCCACTTCCGGAACTTGAGCATTGCCAAAATCCTCATACGGAACAAAGATGCGAACGCTGTTAAATCCCGCCTCAGCGAGGGTCCTGAAATCCGTTTCAATGCGAATCGGGTCAAAATCCTCTCCAAAGAGCCCCCAGGGCTGCCCCTTGGGGTAATAGTTTATACCCTTATTACTTTCCAGACTAAACTCCCGGGATGGTGTTGGATCGGGATGGGATTCATGCGGAATCTTAACCAGTTGGCGGATACGCCAAAAACCGTCTTCCAATAGCAGGATAACCCGAAAACTTTCCTGGGTGCGTCCTTCGTGTATTGAGGAACCGTCCCGAAATATTTGCCGATAACCCTGTACGTTGTGATCGGTCAGTACCACCAGTTTTCCATCGAGACTATAAAAATCTAACTGCGGATTGTGTTGTAGGGTGGTACTTTTTACGGTGATTTGCGCGGCTATATTCAGATCGAGTTGCTGAAAGAGTTTTTCGCGTGCATCTGTGGTGAAATAGTCGTCCAACCCAAAACGGTCATTATTCAGTAATCCCAGGGAGCGAACATACCAGGCATTGCGATAATCCTGCTCCAGCTCACCCAGGGTCTGAAGCTCCATAGGCCGCCCTTCCTGTTGGTCGAGATCCCAGTTTACCTCGGGGAAGTAGGACTCCTCCAGCGTTCCGGACAGATGCAGCATGGTTGAGCGATCAGCCCCGGTATTGAGGAAACTCCAGCCTGCGGCAATACCATAAATAATGGCGCCGTTCACGAGAAGAAAACTCGTGAGCAACAGGGCTCTGTATAGATTTTTTGAACGGCTTATCACGGTATAATCTCTTTGGTTACACCGCCGACACTAATCCGGTATACGGAGGCATCTTCTATTGACTCCAAAGTCAAATCGAAACTTGCCTTACCGGCAAAGGTTCTGGATTGGTCAGTATAGAGTGGCTTACCCATTGCATCCAGAATAGTCAGGGAAACGGTTAATCCATCCGGAATTAGTTGCTCCATATAGCTCTGGATGCTGGTGATCTGCAGTTCCCGGCCATCGCCGGAAAGCAAGAGGGAGAAATCCGCCACCGCGGGTTCAAATTCCAACCCAATGGAATTGCTTTTCGCCAATCCGGAGATATAGGCGGAAACTTCCCAGGTATCGGCCTGCTGGGGGTGTAGCAAATTGGCCCGGGCAACGCCGTTTACGGTTTGCCCCTGTGCATGAAGGGCAGGACCCAGGATATTTTTTACCTGGAAGTTCACAAGGGTTCCATCTGCGATACTATTCCCATTACTGTCCTGGATCGGGGAAGTACGAAGGGTAACGATTTGGTTTCCATCTGCATAAGTGTGCTCCCGAATGGCTTCGATTTCAAAATCCGTAGGAAGGGAAGCCAGTACCCGTACCGTTAATTCTTTGGAGACCTGGGTATCTGCGGAAGCCGCAATAAACAATTCCCCAGCCTGAGGTCTGGTAGCTATGTAATCGTAAGCGATTAATCGATTCACGTTTACCCGGGTTTCTTCTTGCTGATTCCGGAATAGGGTCCGGATCCGAACCGGGGTTGAATCCTGGAGCGCATTGCCGTACTGATCCTGAGGCAGGGCCACCAGCATACTTTGATCCAATCCGTTAGCAAATATGCTCGGGGGTCCAATATAGGTCTCCAGGGTAGGCATTGGAGGCTTAGCCGGCAGAATAGTGTATTCCCCGCTGTCCAGGACGGTCTGGCCTGCCACCAAATACCAATTGGATAAACCGGCCTTTTGCGCAAGGGCCGCGGGTAGGCTGAAACTAACGCTCTTAGAATCATCAGGAGCGAGCAGGGTCGAACCCCAGGCATTGTCGACCAGCAGCACCAGTTGGTCCGAAGGGGTGCCCGAAAACTCCAGGGTAATGGGTGCTCCTGCAATGAAGGTTACTTCTGTTTGCAAGGCGTACGGCCCTTCCGCGATATCTTCTGTAGTAACTTTGGATTCCCCGCAAGCCAGCAGGAAACAAAGCAGAACAATACTATGCCAGCATCGATTTATCATCTTGGATTCCCTATGAATGAATTAAAATCCAACGTCATATACCGGGTGGCCGTGCCGGGTTGCATTAACTCCAGGTAGTTACGGCTATCCGATGTCCGATCCGGGGTGTATTTCCGACGTATTTCCGAATTGGGAGTTCCGTTGACAAAACAGTTTTCCAAGCCTTCTTTAAGGACTTCCACCCCGCTAAGATCGGGAATTACATAGCTGAACTCTTGTTTTCGCTGAACGCGGACACCTTCCCTGAGAAAATGATGGTCTACCCAGATGAGTTCCCCGGGTTCCCGGTAAAAGGAAACTAAAACCTGAGGAACCGTAACTTCCTGTAGCCCTCCATTAAATAAAGTGCCATTCAGATTGCGGTCGTCCAGGGAAACCTCCTGGAGTACCAAAGACTTTTCCAGGTCAGTGGTAGCCACATTCCCCGCACATTGCAAATCAAAGGTGGCCGGGATTTCTGCAAACTCCGCAGGGGTAAAGGTATCCGGATCAAAAACCCCCGGAGCCTGTTCGTCTTCAGAGACCCAGGCGGTACCCTCAAAATCGATTCGGAAGGGGGTGGTCTCCTTGGGCATCAATTTGTGTTTCACGTGGTATTTCGCATCGTATTGCGCCAGGGCCGTATTTTCATTATTGTAAAGCGTCCCTTTAAGGGAAACATCGGCTGGGGCATTATCTATGTTCTGAAGGGTGCCCACAATACTGTAGCGTCCTTCAAATTTAACGAGTTTGGCTTGCAGGACTTCCAGGATTGGTTGCCTGAGAACATCTTCGTGGTAGGTCTGTTGGCTGGTGATCCGCCGCCGCCCGTGATTGAAGAACTGAGGTTGATTCCGGACCAGAAGCTGGTTCGGGGGAATATCCGTATCTACAGGTGTCGGCTGAATATACCAGGATCCCTCCCGCTTCACCAGATTGTGTTGATAATTCCTCTCGATTTTCTCAAGAGGCGTAATCCATTGGGTATATGCCTTCAGGCTTGCAGCATCTTCCGTGAGGTTCTCGATGGAAATTCCGATGGAATCCATTTTTGCATAGGAACTCAGCAATCCATCAGTTACGGAAACCTCCAGCATGTACTGCGCAATGGTCACCCCGGAAGCCGGGTCAATATAGGAATGGGCCTTTTCAAATTCTTTAAAATCGAGGGCGTCGTAGTAGGCTTTAACCACATTCTCCGGGCTGCGCTGGGCGGAATTATCCATGTAAAGTCCATATCCGCTACTAATAAAAATTACGGCCAGTACAATTACCCAAACCCCGTTTATCCGGGTTAGCAGTCGCGGTAATTCGTTGCGTACAACGGTATGGGTAAACGTCATCTCTTTCTCGGTTTTTCCCCGAATCAGTTTTCGCAACCAACCGAGTTGGAAGTTGCAGATGAAGGCGAAAATCAGGGTGCCCATGGGGATGAGCCCCCACATGAGTTTCAGGAAGTTCGGAACATCTTCCTTTGGGATGATTTTGGGAAGGGGCGGCACATTGAGACGTTCCCACACCATGATGCCGTTTTCGAGCTGCTGCAGCCTTTGCCAGCCGCAGAAATAGAGGATAGGATCGTAGAATTTGTCGTTGGAGAAGATATACTTCAGATTATACTTGTTGGGCACGGTCAGGAATTGCTGCAACGACCCAATCCCTTCAACTCCCCGGAATTTCGAATTTTCCAGGCGTTCTATAGCCCGTGTGGTGAGTTCGGGCAAGCGCCGTGCGGAATGGTAATTGCCATCGACCGTCATGGCGTTGGTCTGTGCCGACAACCAGGCCATTTGATCGCCAAATCCCAGGGTCAGGTAGCGCCATTGGTCGTGTTGGTCCTGATTCAGGAAGTTAACGATGGGCAACATCTTGATTTTCTGGGGTTGAGCAGGGCGGAAATAGCCCAAACTCATGGTAAAAATGGCCATTCCGATAAAGCCTACTCCCAGTACCCCGGTGCCCAGATAGTACCAGGACTTGTTCAAGCGACCCAGAATTCGATCCTTAATATCCCCTTCGACCAGTCTAAAGACAAATTCCCCGAAGATGGGAAGGGCCATAATCGTTGCCCAGAGGGTAAAACGGTCGAGGGTCAGGATATCAAAGGCGGTTGCCCCGAGCATCATCCGGGGCAGGGGGGTGGTACCCCCGGTTCCTAACAAGCTAAGCAGTGAGAACGACAGCCCGAAAAACAACAAGCGCTTGCTGTAAAAGCGATAGAACAAGTACGGCAGAATCAGTAAGAGCACGCCCCAGGGAATCAGGAAGAATACCAGCCCTGAAGAAGTGACTTCTAAAAAGTTGTCCCGGGAACCATGAGGAATAGGAACCTGGGTTATGGGGTTGTTCTTGGAATTGATCCAATAGGGGAGAATGCAAATGATAATCAACACCAGGGAGCTAAATCCGAATAGGATTATGCGCAACAGGTGTTTTTTGAATTCCCCCAGGAAAACCCGAAAAGTAATGGATTTGATATCCCCGGCTTTTTCCTTGCTCACGTCCATCAAAACCAGGCCAATCAGGGGGAAAATAAAGAAAACCATCCCAAAAATGGGCGTTACGTGGTGCGAGGTAACCATTACCGTAATGAGCGACAGGGAGGTTCCCAGGTACCGCAACTTCCCCAATTTAATCCAGGAGTATATCTCCGGCAGGGCATGCAGCAAGATGCTTATGCCCATAAGGCTCGGCAATTGGCCAAACAAGTGCAGGGTTTCTAAGAACATGGAAGAAAACGCCCCCAGAATGGCGGTATAACCCGCAACTTTCTGGCTCGAGGTCAGCACCAGTGCAAACCGGTAGATACCGGTAATAAACAGGCCTACAATGATTAAGGCCATGGTAAAGAGTCCGAACTTTAATCCGCCTACGTGAGACAGCAGGGCAATGCACTGATGAACCAGCGGCGGATAGGACTGTACGGTAAACCCTGTATACCAGCGATAATCCCAGGGTTCGAACCAATCCTGGGCATAGTGATCCGCAAAAAACAGGTGGATCAGGGCATCGTAGGTAGACTCCAGGGTAAAGAACATGCTAACCCCATGGAAAATGAGGCCCAAAACAAGGGCAAATGCCAGTAAACTATAGGTTTTTGGTTGCATCATCTATGTAAGAAAATATAACAAAATAAAGATCAGAATATTGTAACAAATTCTTGCAACCGCCTATCTGCTAACCCGTTCCATTCGTCTACAGTAAAAGCCCATCCACCTATTTCCATCAAATTAAGTTGGCTAACCGGAGTAGTTTTGGATCATATTATTACAAAAAACCTAAATAGTATTAATAGAAATCTAAAGCTTAACCTATGAAAATCTTAGCTATTGACGATCAACAATTGATCTTGTTATCCGTAAAGAAAAAATTGACAGAGGCCGGATATGTAGTAGAAACTGCATCTTCAGCTGAAGAAGGTATTCGCCTCTATGATTCCTTTCAACCCAATCTCGTGCTGCTGGATATGAATATGCCTCAGCCATCCGGAGCGGCTTACGCTTCCTGTAAAGGAATTGAAGTAGTTAAATACATTCGTGTATTCCGGAATCAACAAACCCCAATCCTGGTACTTTCCGGGAATACCAATGAGGAGGTAATCCTTAAAGGATTTGACCTGGGGATTAATGATTACATGAAAAAGCCTGTTGGGCTGGACGAAATGGTAGCCCGTATTAAGCGCACTATTGGTTCCCCTCAGGTATCGGAAAGTCCTGTTCAGAAGCAGGAAAGCCAAATGGTTGGAAAACACTGCGTGGGAGTTGTTATCCCTTGTTACAATGAGGCCGACCGCCTGATGGGTGAGGAGTTCCAGAATTTTGCCTTCAAAAACCTGGGGTACCACCTGTGTTTTGTAAACGACGGCAGTACCGATAATACCCTAGAGGTACTGGAAGGTATCCGCAAGGGAAATGAAGAAAGCATCAGCGTTTACAATTGTGAGAAAAACGGTGGAAAAGCCGAAGCCGTTCGCCAGGGTATGTTACACCTGGCCAAGGACGCTCAATTCGATTATATCGGGTATTTGGATGCGGATTTATCTACGGACTTCCGGGATTTTGATGCCCTGGTACAAACCCTGGAGAACTCAGACTTTAAAATTGTCAGTGGATCCCGGATTAGCCGCATGGGAGCGGACATTACCAAGGAATCTGCACGTAAAATTATCAGTAAGACCATTAACCTGGTGATCCAGCGAATCCTGGGGATGCCTTTCAAGGATACCCAATGTGGTGCCAAGGTGATGCACCGCGACCTGGTAGTGAAAATGTTCACTAATCCTTTTGTGACCAAATGGCTTTTTGATGTGGAAATTTTCCTCCGCATGCGCAAGGCTTTTGGAAAAGAGGAAGCTATCGCGGCTATCTGCGAACAACCCTTGCAACGCTGGATCCACGCCGACGGCTCCAAACTGTCCTACAAGGACTCCATCAAAATTATGCTGCAACTCTCTGTATTGAGTTGGAAGTACTAATTAGCTCACTAAACTCAAAATGAAAAAGCCAGGCGTTGGATCGCCTGGCTTTTGCTTTTCCGTTCCATCACAAGCCCACGCAACGATGGGAACAGGAAAGTTAAGCTGATTAGTGTTTAAGGGGTATTTTAGTGGTCGTCTACGGCATCTTCTACTTCATCTCCGGCGTCTTCAAGTCCGTCTTCAACGCCATCTGCGGCATCCTCGACTTCATCTCCGACGTCTTCAACGCCATCTTCAACTTCTTCAATCATTTCTTCGGCATTGCTCTTTTCAGTTTCCCTGCAATTGGCCAGAGACAACGCGGAAAAGACCAGAACCGTTAGTAGTAATAGTGTTTTTCTCAAATCTTTCATGTTTATGTTATTTTCCTTCCTCGTATTAATGAAACAATGACCAGCACTAAGAATACAAAGAATAAAATCTTAGCTATTCCTGCAGCTCCTGCTGCAATTCCGCCGAATCCAAAAATGGCGGCAATGATGGCTAGTATAACAAAGGCAATCGTCCAACGTAGCATATAATGTGTTATTAGGTTCTAAGATCTGATTATCTCTTAATCAGTACATTACAAATGTCTTGTTATTATATTAGACTGCTTGCCCTGATTCATAGAAACCTTAACTCATTGCATAGATCAAGTAGATAAAAACCCTGTAAAAGGGTTACATTAGTAATTATTCTAAAGGTTCGATGAATAAATTGAGTATTCCTGATTATCGCGCAGGTCAACTGGTAAATCAATTGGCTAACGAGTTATCCCTCTCGGTGGCCAGTGAACAACGTGAATATTCAGTAAGTCTTAGCGCTGATCTGGGTAAAGGTTATATCAAGGCTTTCGATTTCGATCACGGTATTTCCGTTTATGAATTTGATTGCACCTTTGAGCAGGATTTTCAACTTCTTTTCGAAAAGACTCCGGTACAACCTTTGATTTTGCTTTTTAACCGGGAGGAAGCCATTGAACACGCTTTCAGGGCAAAAGAGCCGCATGCCATCAATCACCTGGAGTCCTTAATGGTTTCTGCAGGGCTTGAATTTGAAAATCGATTTAGTATTAAAGAGAAGCAATCGGCCTGTTTTTTTGCTTTGTTGGTAAACCGAAAGGAGTTTGAAAATAAAATCAGTGAATTCCTCAGCTCAATGGATGAGCAACTGGAGGGGATTTTTAAGGATTTAAACGGAGTCAACACTTTTTATCAAAAAGGCCATTTCAGTCTTGATATTGCCAAATTCATTGAGGAATTTACCACCACCGACCTTACGGGTTTTATGCGCTATGTTTTTCTGGAAGGTAAGGTGTACGAAATTTTAACGCATTTCTTTCAGCAATTCCTCGACGATGCGAATCAGCCGGATCGCCGGAAAATTCTGCGTCAATCCACCGCGGAGAAAATCGAAGAAGCCGGTAATATCATCGAGGCAGAAATGGACGCCCTCGGGAGCGTAATTTCCATAGCCAAGCGCGTAGGACTCAACCAACAAACCTTGCAGGAGGGATTTAAAAAGCTCTACAATAAATCTGTAAACCAGTACATCCGTGAAGTGCGCCTGGAGAAAGCGAAGGCACTTATGGAAAATACCAACCTCAATATCACGGAAATCACCTATAGGATCGGAATAAACTCCAGAAGCTACTTCGCTAAATTGTTTAAAGATCGCTTTGGGGTAAGCCCTAAAGACTACATTAGCATGCGACGTAAAAAAGATAATTCGAATCTTTCTGCCTAATTCTGACAGGTAAGTTTACCGCGTAATCCCTTTTAAGTTTGTTTAACAATTTAAGTTCAAAAACTACTCATTTTTGATACAATTTCATTCAATTTTGACAATCGAAAAGGGCTTCTCAATTTTTCTTTGCGACACCAAATTTAAGAACTGGTGTTATGCAAGAAATAGTTATAGAAAATCAGGATGCTGATTACTTGCTAAACCAACTTAACCAAATACTGGAGGGGGAAATTTCAGATCTATGGGGTCAGAAAGTATTAACCTTCAAAAATGCCGTAGGCAAGGGCACAATTAAATATATCCAATTCGATTGGGGCGTTACCCTGATTGATTATGATCTTACCTTTGTGGAGGATGTGAAGCTCACCTACCGCCCTGAGAACAGGTCTCCAATAGACTTCATTTTTGTCTCGGAAGGACAACTCGGGTATGTTCATAATGGCAGCAATACGCGCCACACGTTGCAGCGCTATCAAAATGTGATTCTCTCCCCTTTAGGTAATGCTCAGCACGCGTTTTTCTTTGATGCCGGGGTTTCAATTAAGGTGAATTTTATCCAAATTGATCAGAAAAAATACGCTCGTAAAAAGCACAGTAATTTGCAATATTTGAACGAGGTCTTGTTTTCTGTATTTGAAGATAAATCAGAGCGCCTGCCTTTTGAACACTTGGGAAATTTCAATTTGAAAATTGCCGATCAGGTTAGGGAAATGCGCGGCAATAAGGACGAAGGTATTATTCGGACGCTCGGATTGGAAGGTCGCATGAATATTATTCTGGCCTTACAGCTGCTGGAGCACCATAAATTCCTCAATGAGGAAACAATGCCGGAGTCCTTGTCGGCTGGGGATATAAAGAAGATATATCAGCTATCGGAGTACATAGTCGATAATATTTCCAATCCCCTGACCATTAAAATTATGTCGGAGCAATCGGGGCTAAGCCCGAAAAAATTACAGCTTGGCTTCAAGATGTTGTACTCGACCACGATAAATGAATACGTGAAGAAAGTGAAGCTGGAAATATCCAGGGATTACCTGAGAAGTACGGAACTCTCTATTTCTGAAATAGTCTATTTAGTGGGTATCCGAAGCCGTAGTTACTTTTCAAAGATATTCTCCGAACACTATGGGCTGCTTCCATCGGAGTATCGGAAAAAAATAAAGAGCAAAATCTAGGGAATTCAATTATTCAGTCCCATCCGGAATGCCGTCGTAATAGACGGGTTGTAGCATGGATTCGTAAACGATATCCTCTTTAAAGAATTCTTTTGCAATAGGATTCGCTTTATAATTCATTGCGGGGGGATTGTTGATGATCTCTTTAATGAGTTCAGTATCCGTCTCGGGCGATAGCCATTCTTGTGTAATGCTCTCAGGTATGGCCAGGGGCATTTGATCATTGAGGTTATGGAATCTGCTTGTAGGTGGAAGAGCTTTGCAAGTAAGCGGGCTACAGCTCAAAAAACCATCTTCCAATTCCGAATAAACTCCTCCCAGTAAAAAAGGCTCCTCAGATTTAAGACTGATATAGTAGGGATAGGTTATGCCATTTTGCAAATAGTGGGAAAAGTATCCGGTTACAATTATTAAACATCTCCGCTGAACCAGCGACTGATGAATCCAGTCAGATTCCTGAAAATTTTCCCGATCGATATTCAGCGTATTCATGATGCGCTGGAACGAAATCCAGTCCTCTTTGAATTGATTAGGCATTAGTCCCCAAATCGCGATGTGGATGCAAGAATCGTCATTTCCGGTAATAATAAAGAGGTTGTCTTCTCCCAGACCGTTTACGACCAACTTTGGAGCGTATAGGTTTGGGTGTTCTATCTTTCGACCAAAAGTCGTTTCTACCACATTTTTTTCGGCAATATTGGAGAGTTTATAATACATCAGCAACTTCTTTCTTTCATCAATAAACGAAGTAAGGAAATTCGATTGTAATCTTTTGATCCAAAAAAATTAAAGTGTAACACATTTACTGTAAGTTGTTTAGGCTTTATGATCAATTGTTAGTCTCTGGCTCGATTTTGTTAAACATTTCATCCATTGTGTTACCACTTGGCTGGTGATTCCCGTAATTTCGGGTTGTGGATTTATTGGGAATTCCACACAGCCCAAATGATAGCACCCAGGGAAAAATTACAGGAAGATGTTTTTACAAACGCGACGCCGCTTTTAGGGAAGCGATCGGTGCATGAAGGGCTTTGGATTCTTGAGTTGGCGAGGTCCTTAGGTAAAGGAAAAGTTAGCTCCTTACAGATCGAAAAAGGTTTCCTCGCATCTCAATATGAAGTATGCCTGGAAAAGTCCATAAAGGTACCAATGAATGGTGTGGCGGCCGAATCAATTTTTCTGCTCTATTGTTTGCAGGGAGACTGCTACTATGAAACCGCAAATAAGAATCTTGTTAAGCTCAACGAGTTGCAATCTGCAGTTGTGTGTTCCGATCCGGATCACCCGTTTCACCTCATTATTAAAGAGGACAAAGAAACATCAATTAACATCATCCAACTCGATATTCAAGGCCTGGTCGAAAGAGAATTCTCAGCAGCCGACAAGATCCCGGCAAGAATCAAGAGTTTCACATCTATTGCCAAGCAATCCCGTCCTTACTTCCACCCGGGAAATATAAACTTAAAAATTGCGGAATTAATAAAAAGGTTGGGGCAGATAAACTACGAGAGCCCAGTACCGGAATACCTGCGCTTCGAAGGGATATGCCTGCTAATTTTGGCCAGTCATATCGACCAGTTCCTGGCAGAGTCAATAGGTAAGGTAAATTCCACCAGTCTCATAAAAAGGGAGATCAAAAAAATAATGACTCTGGGAGATGAGATTAGTCGGACCCCAGAAAAACAGTATTCGCTTAAAGACCTTTGTAACCGTTCGGGGATGTCGTCTTCTAAGCTGCAGGAAGGCTTTAAATTTTTGTACCAACGGACAGTCGCAGATTACATCCGCAATGTGCGTTTGGAACGCGCTGAGTATCTCTTGCGCAAAACCGATATGAACGTTTCTGAGGTGGTCTATTCTGTTGGCTTGACGTCACGAAGCTATTTCTGTAAAATATTTAAACTAAAATATAAGTGCTCTCCCAGGGATTATAAAACCAAAAAGAATATCCAGCCGGAAGTTCTCTCAGCCTGATAAAACAAACTATCTTTCCAGGCCTGCTTAACCAAAAAGATCCGTTGTATAGCAACGGATCTTTTTTCTAACCAACCAAACTAAATCAAGTAAGAATCTTATCTTTTTGATTCTTTAAGTGAGCAATATAAAAGTAGGATGGTTAGGCTGAATCGATGTGCTTTTTGTAACGGAAAATTGACCTATTTAGGAGCTGTTATGAATCGTGCCGATCAAACACTTTTTAACTTCGATTGCGAACGGCATATTAAATGAATTAATCGATTTTTGAAATGAACGACAGGGATATGGAAATTTTGATAGATGCGAAAAGCACTGCGGGTACCGTACAACAAATTCAAGAGTTCCTCGGTGGAGAGATCTTAGAACGTTGGGGAGAGACCACCCTGAATATCGATAATGAAAAAGCGATTGGTTCAATCCGATATATCACTTTTGATTGGGGGGTAAGCCTATTGGAATACGATATAGAGTTCAAGAAGCCGCTTACCTTGATCATGGATGCCTCGCAATACAATCCGATCCATTTTGCTTACTGTCTTGAGGGACATTGCTTCCACCGTTTTGAATCCCAGGTAGAAAAGCGAAAGCTCGAACAATTTCAGTCTGTTATAATTACCAGCACCGATGGAGGATACAATTATGGATATTTTCCTGCGGACATGAAGTTGCAGATCAACGTTATTCAAATTGTTCGCAAGCAATTCCTGCAAAAACGATTGAATAATGTATCGCTGCTCAATCAGCGGCTGTACCACGTATTTCTAGATACCGATCATAACAAGGCCTTCGCCTATTTTGGGACCTTCAATCTTAAGTTGGCCGATAAGATCAAGGCGCTCAGAAGCGTGAAGCAAAAAGGGATGATACGCATTCTGCAAATAGAAGGTATGGTGTATCAAATCCTATCTATGCATATCCAACAACACGATCGGGAAGCCACCAAGCAGCGGATTGAAACCACCTTGCTCAAAAGGGAACTGCAGGTGATCCGCAGATTGGCCGGTAGGATAATTAAAAACCCTTCCAAAGCCTATTCTATAAGCGAGTTGTCAGTCGAGACGGGTATTTCGCAGGCAAAATTACAGGAAGGATTCAAATTGCTCTACACCAAAACGGTAAACGAGTATATCCGGCATGTTAGGTTGGAAGCCGCTCGAGATTATATGGTGAATACGGATATGAATATCTCCCAAATCGTTTATACTATCGGCTTTACTAGTCGAAGTTATTTTTCTAAAATATTCAAACAGAAATTTGGAATAAGCCCAAGTGAATTCAGGAAGAACAAACTCCCTGTAGTAGAGAAAGTGGCTGTCTAACAATCTTAATCTAAACCTGTAAACAAATGAGAAGTATTCTTTGGCTAGTCGCGGTAATATGTATAGTTGTGTGGTTATTGGGAATCCTGGGAATTATCCAGGGATTAGCAACCAATAATTTGATTCACATACTTTTAGTTCTGGCCGTGATTGCGGTCCTTTACAATATTATTAGCGGGAGGAAACCTTTATAGTCGTTTTTCAGACTTTGTCATTCTCAGGATTTAAAAGTAGGCCTTCAGGTTCAGTGGTAGTTAGATAGGAGTTGGTCCACTCCCACATGGTCTTGATGCGATTCCGGTAGTTAATCAGCAGGAACAGGTGAACGGTAAGCCAGGCTGCCCAGGCAAACCAACCTGTTAGCGTCTTTTTGGGAATTTCCAGATCGGCAGTAGCTTTGCTTTTACCTATAATGGCCATGGTGCCCTTATCAAAATATTCAAAGGGTTCCATAGCACGGCCTTTGGCTAATCGAATCAGGTTTTTTGCCAGCGTTTTGCCGTGTTGGGTGGCAACACTGCCCAATTGGGGATAGCCATCGTCAAAACCTTCGTGTTCTTGTAAAGAAGCATCGCCAATCACAAAAATCTCTGGCAGCGAATCGATTTGATTGTATTGATTTACCCGAATACGAAAGGACTTATCATAGAGTTCCTCAGGGATCCCTTCAAAGTGTTGAGCGCGTACTCCAGTGGTCCAAATAAGCGTTTTCGATCTTATTTCCTGACCATTGCTTAAATAAACGGTTTCCTCCCTGTAGTCTTCCACCATTACATCCGGGATAACTTTTATGCCTAGTTTTTTCATACTCTCCATAGCGTACTCCTGAGAGGCCGTTCGCATGCCACCCAAAAGATTCGGGCTTCCTTCGACCAGGTAAATTTGTAATCTGGAAGCATCGAGGTCCGGATATAATTTACGCAGGGCCCTGTTTCTCAGCTCGGCCAACATACCGGCGACTTCAACTCCGGCAGGTCCTCCACCGGCGATTACGATATTTCGAAGTACCTCCAATTTTTCCGGATCCTGGGTAATCGAGGCCTTTTCAGCGTTGCGAAGCAAAGCATTTCGAAGTTTAACGGCGTCTTCTACGGATTTCATGGGCCAGGCTTCGTTCTGGATATTTTCATTCCCAAAGAAATTCGTCACTGTACCTGTCGCAAGGACGAGCAGGTCATAGGTAATTTTTCCATTATTCAGGTGCAAAATCCTTGCTTCACAATCAATTTTTTTGAGGGTTCCAATTCGGAAACGAAGGTGTTTTTTGTTCTTGAATAAGGTTCGGAATGGCAGGGAAATGCTGGAGACTTGTAGCATTCCGGTTGCCACTTGATAAAGCAACGGAGCAAAATGGTTGTAGTTGTTTTTGTCTACAAGAACAACCTCGTAATACTTCACTTTTGAAAGTGCTAGAGCAAGATTTATTCCCGCAAAACCACCTCCCACGATTACGACTTTTTTTCTTTCCTTATCCATAATGCAGCCTTTCGGAATTTATGTTGAAATTAGGACATAAAGACGGGGCTTTCCTAACTATTGGGGGGAATTTTTGCTCTTTTTAGGCAAATGTTAACACAGGGAAATTCTTAATTTGAGACCTTAGGCAAAAACCGATATCATGAATAGAATTCTGGGCTGGGGATTGCGAGCAGTATCGCTTGTGGCAGTCCTCGCCATCATAGTCCTTGCCTTGGGTGTCGAAATCTATGCCTTTAAACAGATTTATGCGACCATTCAGGAGATAATTCTGGGACACAAAGGCGAAGATACTATCGTTAAGGATAGTTTGAAGTCACTAGACCTGGTTCTCCTGGGCGTTATTCTTACCTCAGTGGCCACCGGACTATTTGAACTCTATATCGGCAAAATTCCAAACTTGCCTTCATGGTTAGTTATTGATGATTTGGATGGACTAAAATCCATGCTGATCAAAATGATCATCTTTATCATGGCAGTATCCTTCACGGGTAGGATTGTAACTTATGCGGGCGGAATGGATATACTCTATCAAGGCGTTGGCCTGGCAGCGGTAATTTTGGCCCTTACCTTTTTCCTTCAGAAGAATTAGGTCCTTATCTTTATAGGGCGAGCGTAGCTCAAACTCACCTGACCGCAAGAGGCATTTATGAAAATATTGGACAATCGCCTGCTGTTGTTGGCACTTTTATTCACCGTTGTCACCCAAGCGCAGATTACAGGCCGGGTTACGGATTCCAAGAATGAACCCTTAGCCTTTGTAAACATTTATCTCGAGGGAAGTCTAACGGGAACCATTACCAATGATAATGGGTACTATGAATTGGACATCTCCCAGACGGGTACCTTCACCTTGATTTACAAATTCCTGGGCTTCCGAACCCGAAAAGAAACCGTTACAGTTTCCACTTATCCCTATACCCTCGATGTAGTACTTCAAGAGGAAGAAATCGCCCTGGACGAGGTTCAGGTTGCTGCCACCGAGAATCCCGCGAACGAAATAATACGCAATGCCATAGCCGAAAGGCGAAGGCATCGGGAAGAAATAATGGAATATCGGGCCGATTTCTATTCCAAAGGACTCATACGTATTAAGGATGCACCGGAGCGCATCCTGGGTCAGGATTTAGGGGATTTAGGAGGAGGCTTGGATTCAACGCGATCCGGAATACTGTACCTCTCAGAGACGATCTCGGAAATCGAACGTCAGAACAACGAATTTAACGAGAAGATTATCGCCTCCAAGGTCAGTGGGGATGATAATGGATTTAGCTTTAACAATGCCTCGGACGTGGAGTTTAATTTTTATGAAAACTCCGTGGAATTTGGGACTCAATTAATCTCGCCTATTGCGGATAATGCGTTTTCCTACTATCGCTATCGGCTGCTGGGTACGTTTTACGACGATCAGAATAACCTGATCAACCAAATAGAAGTAATCCCCAGAAGACCGGGCGATCGGGTATTTGCCGGGATCATTTACATCGTCGAGAATTCCTGGGCGTTTTATGCGATCGACGTTAAGGTTACCGGGGAGCAAACCCAGATCCTGCCTATAGATACTGTACGCCTCACGCAAAATTTCAACTACGACGTAACCAGCAAGACCTGGCTAAAGGTCCTGCAGCGAATGGACTTTCAATACAGCATCTTTGGCTTCAAGGGCGACGGAAGGTTTACGGCGGGATACAAGAACTACGAGCTCAATCCTGGCTTTGCCAAAGGCCACTTTTCCAATGAAATCCTATCTTTTGACACCGATGCAAACAAGAAGGATTCCACCTATTGGCAAGCATTACGGCCTGTACCCTTAACCCAGGAAGAGTCCGAGGACTACGTTTTTAAGGACAGTATACAGGTTATCCGAAAGTCTCAGCAGTACCTCGACTCTGTGGATGCCAAAGGCAACAAGTTTACCCTGGGATCCCTGTTGTTCGGATACACCTATACCAACAGCTTCAAGGAAAAGACGTACACCCTAACCAGTCCGGTGGCTAATGTTGCCTTCAATACCGTACAGGGCTGGCAGGGTACGCTGGGCTTGGAGTACTTGAAACTCAGTGAAGAAAAAGGTACCCGCCTGAATTTGGCCGGGCAGTTGAATTACGGCCTTTCAGATAAAAGACTCCGCCCAGTAGTAAGCGCCTCGTATCGATTCAATAATTTTTCCAGGCCCTATTTGTCGCTGGAAATAGGCAATCAGGCAGCTCAATTCAATGAAAACAATCCGATTACTCCATTCGGGAATACCCTGGCAACCTTGTTTTTCGAAAGCAATTTGGCGAAGTTCTACGACCGAAGTTTTGCCGAACTCAATTACTCCCAGGAACTGGTGAACGGGATTTACCTGTTTGCCCGGTTCAGCTACGAAGACCGGAGTTCATTGTTTAACACTTCGGATTACGTACTTATCGACAATGAGGGCATCAATTACACGTCTAACAATCCCTTAGCGCCACAGGACTTTATCAACGGGGCTATTGAGGCGCATAATATCTTAAAGTTGTCCATTAATACCCGAATACGTTTCGGCCAGAAATACATAAACTACCCCACAGGCCGGTTCAGTTATTCACCCGATCGCTATCCTACTCTATATCTGGGTTATGAAAAGGGCTTTGCCGGGAGCGAAGCGGAAAATAATTTCGATCAGCTTAAAATCCGGTTGAGTCAGGACTTTGACGTGGGTAGTCTTGGCCGGTTTGGATATAATCTCAGGGCCGGAACCTTCCTGAATGCCGAGGGGATATCCTTTGTCGATTTCCAGCATTTCAATGGAAACAGGACGCGAATTACCCGCGGTAACTATCTCAACAGCTTTTTTTTACTGCCCTATTATGAGTTTAGCACCAACCGGGACTATTTCGAAGGTCATTTCGAGCATAATTTCAAAGGAGCTATTATGAATCGGATACCGCTGTTAAAGCATCTGAAGTCAAACTTAATCCTCAACTTCAATTTACTTTCGACAAGCAACAACCTACCCTACTCCGAATGCGGTATCAGCCTTGGAAACCTGGGGTGGAAGAAATTCAGATTCCTTCGGGTGGGGTATGTATTCCGACATTTTGAAGGCAGGAATGAAAGCGGAATTAATTTCGGAATACAGTTCTAGACGCATCGGTTTGACCTTCCTTTAGCTCTTCGTAAAAAATAAGGTCCTGTTCCTCCAAAGCCAGGACAACGAGTTTGATATAGGCATTCACAGAATTCTCAATACTCTTGGGGTCGGTGATGTCTACACTTCCCCTCCAGATCATCGCTCTTTCTTTGCCTTCGCAAATACAGTAAAGCGTAGTTTGCGCATGGTACACCGTGAAGGTATGTTCGGTTCCCGGATTGCTGTACACATCCTGGTATTCGAAATAATCTTCATTGAACCGGCTCCAGTAATTATCCCATTCCGAGTAGGACCGGATAAATCCTTTCTTGTCTTCGGAGCCAATAAGCTTGGTAAAGAGGATAGCGTCAAAATCCTTAGCCAGCAGCCGTTGTTCCAATTCGTCCAGCTCCCTTTCTGTATGCGGGGTATTGGTAAAGGATACATCGAATACGTCCAGGCTCCGCATAGATTCCACATTTCGTTTTTCGAATTCCCGAACGAGCTTGGTTTCAAATGCCTCTCGCACATCGGCATCCTGGGTCATCCCCACGATAAGTACTTTATTGGCATGAAAAATAACGGTATCCGGGTCTTTCCAGTTTTCGACAAGGCTTACATTGTTGCAGCTTACCAGTATCACGAGAGCAATTAGGAGTAACTTTTTCATGATTTCTCTTTTTTCATCGGACTACCCGTTTAGACTTCCCGAGCCATGAACTGGGATCCGCCTGCGTTGAAGTTCAATGTATTATCATAAATCCGGAACTACTATGATAATTGTCAGTACTCTGGAGAATTTGGCGCTGCCTACCAGAAAATTTGAGGATTGCGCATAGAATCGAACGAAAACCACTAAATTTTACGGAGCTAACAACCAAACGCATGCAAATCATAGAAGATCCCAAAGTTTACGATGCTATAATCGTAGGCTCCGGGGCAGGAGGCGGAATGGCAACCAAGGTACTGGCCGACGCAGGTCTCAATGTGGCCGTGGTAGAAGCCGGTCCGTTTTACGACCCTGCCGCCCCGAAACAACAAACCCAAATGAAGTGGCCCTGGGAAAGTCCCAGACGTGGCGCATCGACCACCCGACCATTCGGCGATTTCGATGCAGCCTACGGGGGGTGGGAAATCGAAGGGGAGCCCTACACCCGTGTCGAGGGTACCGAGTTCGACTGGTTTCGCTCCCATATGCTAGGGGGAAGGACCAATCACTGGGGGCGAATTTCCCTGCGTTTTGGCCCGCTCGACTTCAAACACAAAGACGTCGACGGTTATGGGGACAACTGGCCCATAGGCTACGAGGATATCAAGCCCTATTACGACCAGGTCGATAAACTCATCGGGGTATTCGGCACGAATGAAGGTTTACCCAATGACCCGGATGGATTCTTTTTGCCTCCTCCTAAACCCCGACTTCATGAATTGTTCTTTATCCGCGGGGCACGTAAATCCGGGATTCCGGTTTACCCGGCCCGGATGTCCATGCTTACCAAGCGAATCAACCAGGAACGCGGGGTTTGTTTTTACTGTGGACAATGTAGTCGCGCCTGTTCGGTCTACGCCGATTTCTCGGCCGGGACCTGCCTGATTTTCCCCGCCCAGAAAAGCCGGGGTCAGGTAGACCTTTTTGTCAATTGTGTGGTGCGGGAAGTTACCACTGACGACAATGGCAAGGCCACTGGGGTAAGCTATATCAACAAAGAAGATCGCAAAGAATACAAACTCAAAGGAAAGGTAGTCGTGCTCGGGGCTTCGGCTTGTAGTAGTGCGCGTATCCTCCTGAATTCCAAGAGCCCGCAACACCCCAATGGTTTGGGGAACAGCAGTGATTTAGTTGGAAAGTATTTGCACGATTCCACCGGGGCAGACCGTATGGCTTTTGTTCCGGACCTGATGAACCGCAAGGTGAGTTACAACGAAGACGGAGTAGGGGGAATGCATGTGTATTCGCCCTGGTGGGGAGACAATTCCAAATTGGATTTCCCACGCGGCTACCATATTGAACAATGGGGTGGTATGGGAATGCCCTCCTACGGCTTTGGTTTTAACGTGGTCGACTTCAATAAATTCTTTGGCACCAAGGTCGGAGGCTATGGCGATGTCCTGCGCTCCGACGTCAAAAAATACTACGGCGCCCTGGTAGGGGTCAGCGGACGCGGGGAATCCATTGCCCGCAAAGACAACTACTGCGAGATTGATCCCAATACGGTAGATCAATGGGGGATACCGGTATTGCGTTTCCACTACAAATGGTCCGATCTGGAACGCAACCAGGCCCGTCACATGCACAACACCTTTGAAGAGATCCTCACCAATATGGGAGGGGAACTCCTGGGGGAAAAACCGGGAGCGGATCGGGATTACGGACTGCACGCCCCGGGACGCATTATCCACGAAGTGGGTACGACCCGGATGGGAGACGATCCCAAGACCTCCGTTACCAACAGATTCCAGCAATTACACGACGCGGACAACGTATTCGTGGTAGACGCCGGGCCATTTGTGAGCCAGGCCGACAAGAATTGTACCTGGACCATCCTTGCGCTCTCCTGGCGCGCTTCGGATTACATCGTGAACCAATTGAAGCAACAAAACATCTGATCCATGGACAGAAGAGAAAGTTTACGGAATATAGTATTGGGTTCCCTGGCCGGGAGCCTCGCCCTGCATGGGTGCAAGCCCGAGGCCGATACCGATTTAATCGAAGAAGTAGATCGCGGCTCCCAGGAATACTACGGCCGGACCAAGGAAGAGTTAGAACGGGATGCCGAACTCATGGAGGATGAGGTGTTCCTCGCCCATGAACGGGCTACCCTGGTAACCCTTTGCGATCTGATACTCCCTGCTGGGGACACCTACAAAGCCGCTTCTGAAGCCGATGTGGCTGGTTTTATCGAATTTATGGCCAAGGATATCCCGGAGCTGGAAACTCCCTTACGCGGCGGCCTGGCGTATTTAAACCACGAATCCAACACCAATTTTAACCTGGACTTTGCCAAGGCTTCCGAAGAGCAGCAAAAGCAGATTATTGACCCCATTGCCTGGTACGACCCGGAGGTTCCTGAATCGGAGCGGGGGATGGCTGTAAATTTCTTTTCCCTGGCCCGGAACCTGACCCTTACAGGCTTTTACACCTCCAAAATTGGAATTGAAGAGCTCGGATACAAAGGGAACATGCCCAATGTCTGGGATGGCGTTCCCGATGATGTGCTGGAACAGCACGGGGTGGCCTATGAGCCGGAATGGTTGGCCAAATGCGTAGACCAAAGCAAGCGGAACATCCAGGCGGAATGGGACGAGAATGGGAATTTGATAACCTAGTACTTCCGCGACTTTAGCGAGCCCATATCATTAAGGACATAGGCCATTTGAGGCAACTGGTTCTTCTGGTGCAGCTCCCGGGAATATTTTACCATGTTTTTGTCGGAATAGCCCGCTCGTACGACAAAGAGGGTAGCATCTGCATAACGCGCAATTTGCAGGGTATCGGCGACTGACATGCAGGGAGCGGTATCCAGGATAACCAGGTCGTAGTTTCGGGAAACCTCCCGGATAAAGGAACCAAATCGCAAACCAGAGAGCAACTTCACCGGGTTCTCTGGTAACTTACCACTCAGGCAAATGTCCAGTTGTTCATGGTTGTGGCTGCCCGCAATGATTACATCCGAAGTATTGAGTTTGGAGTCGGTGAGGTAATCTCCGAGACCGTACGCATAGTTCTGTGGCTTTACGTATTTGGCCAGGCCGGGATTGCGCAAATCCGCACCAATTAACAGGACGCGTTTGTTCATCTCAGCACTCGCGAGGGCCAGGTTCAGGGCCACGGAAGACTTCCCTTCTCCCTTTACTGCAGAAGTAACCAGAATGCAGGAAGCATTCTCGAAAGCCGGTGCTTCGGAAGCCACGTTCTTTCCACCTAAATACTCCAGATTGGTACTGAGGATACGGAACGATTCCGCCTGCACGGTGCGATCCTTTTCGCGGATAATTTCTTTCCCCTTGCGGTAGGAAGGAATCTCCCCGATTATTGGGATGGCCGGTTCTATTTTCACCAAATCGGCCCGCTCTTCTACCTTGTTGGAAAGCGAGAAGCGGAGGTAGAGGAAAATAAAGGGCACAAACATCCCCAGCATCAGGGACATCGGGTATACAATGCGTTTTTTAGGGGAAAGCGGTTCGCTATCCGTCAGGGCGTAATCGATCACTTTGATCGATGGGGCAGTAACCGCGTAATTCAGGGCGGCCTCTTCCCGTTTTTGTAGCAGCAATACAAATAGGTTCTCTTTGATACTTTGCTGCCGCTCTATGGAGCGAAGGATTTTTTCTTTTTCAGGGAGGCTGGAGAATGCCGTATTCGCCCGGCTGCGTTCCCGATTGAGCTGGCGCAGGGAAAGCCGTAACTGGGTCTGGTAAATATTGATCGTTTTCAGGATGTTCAACCGCGCCTGCTGCATCTGGTTGGAGATCGAGATCAGGGTAGGGTGGTTCGCCCCTACACTTGCAGACAAGCGTTCCCGCTCAATGGCATTTTGATTGTATTCGGCGACCATTGAATTAAGTCCGCTGTTTTCAAGGCCTACATCGACTGGAAGGAGGTCATAGGAGGATTGGTCCGTAACTGCTTTCTTAAGTAAATTTGCTAGGCTTACCTGGGTTTCCAGCTGCGTGGCTTCATCGCGTGCAGAACCCAATTGTTGTATCGAGAAATCCACATCTGAGGAAATCTCCGAGAGCTCGTTGATCCGTTTAAAATCTTCCTTGCCCACTTCTATGGAATCCAGCTCTTGAGAAAGGCTTACAAATCGCTCATCGATAAAGTCAAGAGTACGTTTAGATACCAATTGCCGGTCTGCAATCCCATCCTGGTTGAATTTCGCAATGAGCTCATTGAGGATGGATTCCGAACGCTCAACGGATTCGCCGCGAATCGATAAGGCAAGGATTTCACTGTTCTTATTAACCGGTTCGATCCGGATTTGCTGCGCCAGGTTCATTACCGCCTGTTTCAGGGGCATCAGGACTATTTTAAATTCTTTGTCTGCGTAATCCTTCGGAGTGGTGTCTGGGCGCAAGACCAAGTCAAAAGGATATCCTGCTGCACCTGATTCCGGAACATCCACGGCCACTGTTCGGGAACGCTCGTTCTCGTCGGTTATTACGGCTTCGTTTCCATTAATGACCAGGGTGTAGCTCAAGGAATTCTGAAGGCTATCCTCCTGGATTAATTTGGTAACGGCAAAAGGCGGATTCCAGATTTCCGTAGTCTTTACATTACCGACCTGATAATAGCTTACATCGAGATTTAAGGCCACCACTACCTGCCGCAAAATGCGATAGGAGTGAAGTACTTCCATTTCGTTTTCCATGTTGATGGAAGACCCAGTCCCCAATAAGGAAAGGGCGTCGGAATTGATATTGATCCCTTCCTCCTCGTTTAAGATTTCGATCTTAGCGGTGGATTCGTAGGTCACCGGCGCATAACGCATGTACAGGAAGCCCAGGGCAACACATAGGATAACTCCAGCGACGAACCAGGGCCAGTATTTGAGGTATCGGGACACAAGACTTTTAAGGTCCTGTCCCTGACCGCTTTCTTCCAGGTCTATTTCAAAGGTTGATTCTGCCATTGCTTTTGGGGCCTAAGCGAGGGATAAAAATAACAAAGATTTCAGAGGAGGGGCTATGGAAAAGGTTAAAAGAAATATCTATTTCTCTAAAATCTCATCTAGTTCATCCTCGAATAAATGAGCAAAAAATTTGGCACCCGCTTTGGTGAGATGTCTACAGTCTTGACTAATGAACATGCAATCATCTTCGAATACCGGGACAGTTCCATTATCATCAATTATCCTTGAAATCAAATCAATATAACGATCGCCCCAAAGCATCTTTAGTGAATCATTTTTTAGCAAATATCCACTTTCCATTTTGGTTCTCTGTTGACAGTAATCTTGTCCTGAATAATTATAAAACAAACCATTGTTTATTCCGAAGTTCTTTGTACCTACATACCAAATTTTATTAATAGGCAAGTCACTCGTAAGAATTGTATGTTTTTCTATTTCCGAGATAAATATGATATCTGCTTCTGTCGAAAAGTACACTGTTTCATTTTGAATTATTGGTGAATAGGAAATATCAATACGGTCTTTATTTTTACTCTCCAGAAGGACGTTTGCCCAATCCCTAGCAAAGCTATTACCCACGATCAGGACCTTTAATTTGTTAGGTTCTTTTTTAAAGTCTAAACCAATGCTATTTATTCGGTCATTATACTTCGCATGAATATTTCTCTGTCCCTGACCAAAAGTCAACCCCAATTCTGGAATGTCCCGAATTACACCACCGACCTTATAAATGTAGTATGACACCCCCGTTGTAACTATAAAGGCAACAAGGACAGAAACCAGTACTGTCTTGGTGGAGAATCTCTTTCTAAAGGGCTGCTCAATTAAATAATACGTTAGTGCGGAGAAAACTATGGTAAGGGCAAAAATGAGGGCATATCCGCCTATATTAATTTCATGGTAAACAGTAGTTCTAGCAAAAGCTAGTAAAACCTGATGCCACATATAAAGGCTAAAACTGATTTTTCCAATGAAAACCATAAGCCGGTTCTCAAGCAAATATTTAGAGATTATCGAGGTTCTATTGGCTGTGATCAGTACACCACAGGTTAACAATACCGTTATTACGAGAAGTGGGGATTCAGGGATAAAATTCAGTCCAAAAATCAGGCATCCAGCTAGTAATACTAGGAAAAATGGACTGAAATTATGTTGAATCAACCTGCCGTTAAGAATGATTGCCGCAACACCCCCAATTGAAAGTTCGAAAAATCTGAAGGGCAAAGTGTAGAATTTAATGTATTCGGGAAACGGGCTAACAAACAACCCCAGTGATAAAAGCGTTAGGGCTATCAAACTCCATAAAATCCATTTTGAATTAAGCCTTCCCAGCATTAGAAATAGAAATGGATAGACCAGGTAATATTGCTCTTCAATACCCAAACTCCAGGTGTGCATTAAGGGCTTGAATTCATTGACAACGTCCCAATAGTTTTTGGTAGTAAGGATTTGGAGCGTGTTATTATTGAAAAAATTAGTCGCAATAACACTTTGTGCGAGGTTCTCGAGATCGTCAGGTAGCATAAAAGCAATACCCAAGACCAATGCAACTGTGCAAATAAATAGTACTAATGGAATAATTCTTTTAATTCTCCTTAAGTAGAAGTCCTTTAAGGAAAACTTACCACTGAGATGTTCCTTATAAATTATCCCGGTAATCAGGAATCCGCTAATGACGAAAAAGATATCTACCCCCAGATATCCTGCAGGTAAATGCCCAAAATGGAAAATAATTACGGCAAGTACCGCAATAGCACGAAGCCCATCAATATCCTCCCGATATTTTCGGCCTTTGATTAGTTCTATCTTCTTTATGCTTGTCTTGCGTTGCAACGTATACTGAACCTTATTTATTTAGGAACTGACCTATTTTGGAGATATTTTTAAGGGTCAGCGACCATAAGGGAATGCGAAAATTGTGATCTCGCATGACCTGATAATCCTCCTTGGACTTTTGAATAAGATTACTAAGACTTTTGTTGCTCGCACCTCCTGTCCGCATGTGTACCAGCACTTTGGGGAGATAATTAAAGCTCAATTCAGGGTCCCGAAGCACTCGAAGCATAAAATCATAGTCTGCTGAAATCTTGTATTTCAAATTAAATTTCCCATGTTTTCTATAAACATCTCTTTTAAGGAAGAAGGTGGGATGGGCGGGCATCCATCCCCGTCTCAGAAGTTTGGGATTAAAGGGTTGGCTTTTCCAATAGCGGATTACCCGTGTAGGATCTTCTTTTGAAACATATTTTAAATCGCCGTAAAGGCCGTCGGTATTGTTTTGATCAATGCTTTTTGCAATACTGGATAACACACGGCTATGTGGGAGTAAATCGTCCGAGTGCAGGAAACCAATGACATCACCTCTTGCTTTGTTAATCCCTTTGTTTAGGGCATCGTAAATACCTTGGTCGGGTTCTGAGAACCACTTTAAACCTGGTATTTTACTTTGATAGCCATATACGATTTGTTTTGACCCATCGGAAGACCCACCGTCAATAATCAGATGCTCCACCTGCTTGTAGTCCTGCATAGCTACGGAATTCAGGCAAGCTTCCAAAGTTTCAGCACTATCGTAGGTAGCTGTGATAAGGGTGAGGGTCATTTGATATTTAAATTATTGTAGGAAAATTCCGCTATTTTAAGCTGAATCTGATAAAAATAGTTTGCCTTTAATTTGGCAAAAGCTAGTCCTTCTTTACCATCCAAAAATCCACCCTTAATCACGTATGAAGAAATGAAATACACAATAGGTAGCAAGCCTAGTGAGAGAAGCCTATACTTCACCTTTTGTCTGAAGTTGAGACTATTTTGAGAATCTCGTTTAAGTTGTAAATATCTTCTGGCTTCCCAGGAGGAATAGGAATTATGTTTTGAAATATAATGAGCTAAACCCCTGTAGTCATTATGGATTATTGGACTGTTGATCTTGCCAACTTTTCCTTCTATTATTGGGTGTTCATGTATCTCCATATCGAGATTACTCCAATGCTCTTCATCGATTCGTTCGTAGGCGCCTACTTGCCTTTTAAATAAGGCCAACTTACGCATGGAATCACCGAATCTTAGCCTTTTGCCCATGAAGTGGTTGGTGTACTTCAGCCAATAGCCATCAAAGTGCGAGTTGTTAATTGCGCGACTAAGTTCATCTTGGAATTTTGGAGTTATAATCTCATCTGCATCCAGAAAGAGAACCCAATCGTGTTTGAAATCAAAATTCTGAAGAATCCAGTTACGTTTTTTTGGAAATTTGCCATTCCATTCAAAGTTCACATATGCTGCTCCCAAACTTTCGACAATTGTTTTAGTACCATCGGTACTATTGGAATCAACAACAATAATTTGAGAGAAGTCTTGTAGTGCCTCAAGACAACTCTTTATGTTTTTTTCTTCATTCTTTGCGGGAATGATGACAGAGACTGGTATTGTCTTGTTTTTTAGATGCTTCAAAACCTCAGAATTGCCTTTATGCTATTCATAAATCTAAAAAAAGCCCTTCCCAGTAATGGACTAACATTATAAGCCTGCATCTCAACTTTCATCAAAGGAGAAAGAAAGGGTTTTGCCAGGAAGTAATTTTCTTTAAAGTATTCTTTTCGATAGCTTTTCTGGTAGAGTTTCTTACCGTTTTTTCTGCTATACCCTATCCACATATTACACTTATAGAATGCCAGCTCAGTTTTAAGAGGGGAAATAAGGTTATTTTCCTCTAAGATTTCAGTGAGGTACTTGAATTCATCAAAATACTTCTCTACAGCTACAGGATTCGTTGAATAGGATATATTAGAATCATGTATCACATAATTGATTACCGTTTCATCGAGGTAGGCAATTGATGGATTCAGTGTGGCAAAAATTTGAATGTTTGCCAAGGTGTCTTCTGATAATGCCCGGGTAATCGGAAGATTTACTTGCTCAAGGATATTTCTTTTATATAATCTACCCCAAAGATAAACCTGTAACTTTCCCAAAAGAAGATACCTCAAATTACTCAGTTGATCTGGATTGATTGGGATAGCATTTTTTATCAATCGTTTTCCTCCATGGCGATGTTGACAGAAGTTCCCCACAACAATATCTGCAGAGGTTCGCTCATAACACGATACCAACTTTTCGATTGCATCCGGTTCAAGAAAATCATCAGCATCCAGAATTGAGACTAATTCCCCTGAAGCGATTTTTAAAGCGTTTTTCCGAGACATATAAGTGCCCTGGTTATCTTGATCGATATATATAACCCTTGAATCAGCCTCAGCGAAGGTTTGAATTATTTCACTTGTTGAATCTTCGCTGCCATCATTTACCACAACAATTTCCAACTCAGGATAAGATTGCCCTATAGCAGACTCCAGGCATCTACCTATATGCCTTTCGCAATTGTATGCCGGAATAAGAATGGAAACTCTCATGAGAAATAAGAAGCCCAGGAATTCTGCCTCAGTCTATGATCCTAGGTTTTGTTTATGGTTCGTTCTTTTAACTTAACGGCAGGATTGCCCCCTACAACTGTCCAAGGAGCAACGTCCTTGGTTACTACTGCTCTTGCCGCAACGACCGCTCCTTCACCTACATCTATTCCCGGACCGATAAAGGAATCTGCCGCCACCCAGGCTTGTTTACCTATTCGAATAGGTTCATGAACAAGTTCGTAGGTAGGGCTAGAAATATCGTGTGAAGCAGAACACAAGTGAACGTTATGAGAAATTACCGCAAATTCCTCTATTATAACCTTGTCTACATTGTATACTCTGCAGTTGTACGAAATACAAGCGTTGTTTATTTCAAGATTCCAGGGAGCCCAAATTTTGGCGGAAGCGAATACCAAAGGATTACCTGTGATTTTCGCTCCGAATATTCTAAGAATTAAATTTCTCCAAAACTGCAAGGGGCGTCCAGCAAATGGTCTAAAAAGAAGCCAATATGCTACAAACCATATTGCTCGCCCTGCTTTGTTTTTTAAACCCAAGCGATTCTTGTAGTTCTGTAAATCTAAAGTCGATCCTTTATCCATTTCATTGATTTGGTAGAAATCCTTCCTAACATGGGATTAATAGTATATGCTATTAGCTCGATCCGTTGATAAAAAGGCATGTGTATAAAGCCTTTGAAAAAGTTTTCTTTAAATATACCCCATCTGTACTCCCGACTTTTGACCTTTAATCCATTCATCCGGCAATAGAGCACCCAGCTTCTTGATTTATAACCTGCATACTCATTATCGAATTTTTGAATAGAGCCTCCCGCCTCAAGCATTTTCTTTACCACTTGAACCTCATCAAAAATTGCTTGAACATTTTGAGGCGCTCGTGAGTAGGAATTGAGATCCGTATGAACTCTATAACATACTGTTGGTTCATTGACTATACCTATTTTTAAATCCTGAGCACTAAAGATTGCCAGATTTGTAAGCACATCTTCGGTATAAATCCTACCAGTTTTTGGTATCGAAATTTCTTGAAAAACACTTTTTTTGAATAACCTCCCCCATAAATAACTAGTTAAGCCTCCATTAAGTAGATTTTTAATAGCATCTATATTACCACCATCCCCAATCTCATTGTTAATAAGGACTTTCTTATCACCAGTTATTTGATAGTGGTTAGAAACAACGATATCATATTCTGAGTTTTTCATTTTTGCCCAAAGAATTTCTATTGCATTGGGTAATAAGTAGTCATCTGAATCTAAATGAACTATATAATCATAATTTGCTTCTTGGATAGCTCTTTTACGGGCTAGATAGATCCCTTTATTTGTTTGATTGAATACTTTTATTCTTTTGTCAGTCTTTTGAAATTCATTCAATATAACATCAGTATTATCCGTACTACCATCGTTTACCACCATCACTTCAAAATCCCTTTTACTCTGACTAATAACAGAATTGAGACATTGTGCTAGATGCTGCTCACTATTGAAGCAAGGAATTAGTATGCTTATCATACCACAAAGTCTGGTTTTGGATCGTCTCTTTCCAGCCATTCGTAAAGCCGAGCCATTTGATTCCCAGTTATACTAATGTCATACTTTGATTCAATTAGTTTTCTGCCATTTATTCCCATAGATTTTAAATCCTCTTTGGGTAATTTTATGGACTCTCTTAAAACTTTAAATAACGGAAGGACGCCAATGTCGATCCACCAACCGCAATTATAAATTTCTAAATCATGCCACGGTGCCCCTTTTGTAGTAATGACCGGAGTGCCTGAGGCTAACGACTCTGTGACTACTATTCCAAAATTTTCAGTATAAGTGGGAAGGACAAAGATTTCCGCACGATTAAAAAGTTCTTGTTTTTTGGCCCCATATATGGGTGGAGAAAAATCAATACTACTTTGTAGATTATTTTCTTTTACAAGATTCTTTAATGATTTGATATAGTTTTCTTGACCATTTCCAACAACATTTACTTTCCATTCTTTTCTTTCACTTTCAGGAATCATGGACCAAGCTTGTATTAGGTTTTCTATTCCTTTTTTAGGATGAATTCTTGAAAGGAATAAAATTTCCCGCCTCCCATTCTCTACCTTATCGAATTCACTAATGGGGTATTGTAATGGTATTCCGTTAGGTATAATCGCTATGGGATTATTTAATCCCAATTTTCTTATGCTTTTTGCTTCAAGCTCCGATGTGGCATGAATACAATTAGCCTTTTCCAAATCTAGTCTTTGATAGAGTTTTAGAGCGACATTCTTTTTTAGTCTCTTTTGTTTTAGTGACCAAGGCTCTAACATCCCTCTAGGCGAAATCAGGTAAGGAATTTTGTTCATTCTTGAATAAGAAGCCATTTGATGAACAGGTAATTGCCAAATTCCATGACCGTGGAAAATTGAACTTTTAATAGTATTGACTACACCTTTAAAGTCCTCAAGTCTACCCAGCTTATCATAGGACAAATTGTATATTTCAGCATTTTGATTCTTAAAGGAATTTAAGAACGGATCATCGGTAATTTTTGTTAATAATTGGATTGAATAATCTGGGCGAATTCGTGATAGTTCCTCGATTAGTTGAGTACAGCTTCGAGAGGGACCGCCCCCCTTATTATCAATGGAAGAAAGGACATGAGTAATTACCATGAGAGGTCTATTTTAAAAACATCCTTATACAAATGTCGGTAACGCGACAAGTATTCCTTTTTACTAAATCTATTTATGTTTTTCAGTCCTGATTCGATCAATTTTGATCTGTACAACTCATCAGTTATTATCTTCTCAATTCCATGTTTTATTTGACTTAAGTCATGTGGATTAACATAGTGGGCACCCTTTCCAGCGACAAAGGGCATTGAACTAATATTGGAAGTCATAACTGGAACGCCTAAAGCTTGAGCTTCTAAAATTGGTAATCCGAATCCTTCAGAGGTTGAAGCGAAATAAAGCAAATCAGACTTGGAGTAGAGTTCGGATAAATGCGCTTCACTAACATCGTGGAAATTACTATAGCTTATATTTTCACTTTCCAAAAAACCCTTTTGTAATTTGCTTAGTTGACCAACTACAATCAATTGAACTTCTGATGAATCCTTTACCGCTTTGAAAAGCATTAAAAGATTTTTATTTGATTTAGTTCCAATCGATATAATTGTAAACTTCTGATTTCTTCTTTTTACTGATGACTTAATTTTTGGGATGGAAAAGCTATTCGGGATTGTCGTTATTTTGCCTCGTCGAACCCAGAAATTTTTTAAAAGTTGATTTTTAGTGGTATCGGAGATAACCACACATTTGTTGCAAAAAATTAAGGGTAGCTGGAACCAGATTAAGCCCATTAAGTGCTTTCTAATACCTTTTAGTTGTTCATATCGATTACAATCATGTATAGTTAGTATAGATTTTTTCCAAAAAAGAATAACGCAGACGTAATGAACATCTCCCGAAACGTGTATGAATTCTTCATCCAATTGAGTAACACATTGGGTAATTATTTTAAATAAATTATTGGCCGAGTTTAAGTTCACTTTTAGGTAAAAAGGTTCGATGTCAGGCATTTTTGAGATAGGTTCAAAAACCTTTTCAATGCTAAATTTACCTGCCTCTGGTGGTCTAAATACAAGAGCAATTCTAGCCAATCTTTATTTTTTTTTGCGAGAAAAACATCTTATTTGTAATTAAGCAAAGAAGGACTATTTGAAGAATGCTTGTGATCATGGAATAGATGTCAAATTCTATCTTTAATAGCCTGATAAGAATTAAAGCGTAGATCATTAAGCCTAAAGGATTACTTAAACTCAAATTGAGCTCAAAGTAACCTATTGCAATACCCAGTAAAATAAATGAGAGGAGAACATATATCGTTCCTCCTTCCATATATGCCCACCCATAGGTAGTCGGAGTAATTGAAGTGGAATCATTTCCCGTTGTCATTTCGTAGAGCCTTCTGCCGATATCTGCAGTTGGCTTATTTGGTAATACTATTCTGGGAACTATCCATGCAATGGGCAGAAAAACATATCTGTCCATAAACTTATATTCATTCCAATATTTCTCATTTTCAATGCTATACATTAAAATGGCAAACATTGACACTCTTTTTTGATAACTCTCTAGACCAAGAACAAAAGACTCGGAAATATTATTTTCCAAAGTTTTGGAGATTGCTTCTTTTACCATCTGCGGCTGGCTAAGTTCTAGGCCTTGATTAGTAAGACTCCTAAAACGATTATTAATTGGATAGATTAATACTACGATTACCAAAAAGCTTAGAAAATACTTCAGTGAGATTTTTTTACCACTAATTAAATAGGGAATTCCTACGATCAGAATTGGGGAAATAATAGACTCTTTACTACCAGATAAGAACCCCAGAATTACCTGAAGAACCAAAAAGACGATAAAAACTAAATAGAATCTTCTATCGCTGTACTCATACCTAAAAATAATTATGGACATGAACACCAAGAATATCGGAGTCCAAGTAATTGTAATTTGATTAATTAATGATTGAAAAGGATTTAGATTTTTAGGATTGCTATCGAAGTCAATAAATCCATTTATCACTAAATAAATTTTTGCAACCGCAAAACAACCGATTATGAAGTATAGTAGGTTGAGGTTTTTTAATAATAATAGGTGCCTATATTCATTAAGCTTCCTAGTTCTTAATTGCGGAAGTTCTTTGGAAATGTATTCGCCTAGTTTTAGCGATATAAGAGCCGTTAATATTACTAGTAGGCATTTAAGAGCAATTTTTGAATTAACAATAACAACATTGTGGACCAATAGTCCATCTCGATTATCAAGAAGAAAAATTAAGAAGAGAAAATTTAGCACTAATCCTAGAAAGGTTGACAGCCTGAACCAATCAAGAAGCTTTGGTCTACCAAGCTTTTGCCAATTGCTCAAAAATTCAATTAGTGTTAGTTGAATTAGCACGCCCGTTATTACAATGCTAACCTTCAAATCAAAGGATTCGATAATGAAAAAGGACGTAACCAGGTAAACAGAAAATAGTAACCAGATTACCAATCTGATTTTGATAAGTCCAGCCTTGGATAATGTTAAATTCATTTGTTTAATCCAGATAATTGGACAACATTCCGTCTAATCTTTAATACTAAAACCAAATACATTAAAGCTTGTATCGTAAAGCTAAAAAATGTTGAAATAGCAGCTCCCCAGATTCCGAGAATTGGAATTATAATAACATTTAGCAGGATATTAATTGTAGCGCCTACAACATTAATCAAGAGAATTATTTTTGTTCTCCCTCCAGCGTAAAAGTAGATTTCGAAGAATTGTGAAATTGTATATGTAAAAAAGGCTGCCGCGATCCAGAAAATTAGGTAAAATCCTTCTTGGTATTCAGTAGATAAAAGAATATTTCCTATTAAACCACGAGTAAAATAAATCAAAACAAGTATAGGTAAGGCGAGTGCTAGATAAAGCCAAGATTTCTTAATAATTGCGACTATCTTTTCCTCATTTTTAGACTTAGAGAACACCTTAGGGGTTAAAAGGATTAAGAATATTGGACTTAGAGTTAGAAAGAATTTAGATCCAACCCCATAGCTTGCACTGTAAATTCCAACTTGCTCAATATCCAAATAAGCCTCTATTGCATATCGGTCAAAATAATTGCTTATCCAGGTCCAAATTGCAAGACTGGCAAGGGGCCATGCGAACTTTAAATATCTTTTGAAATAGGTGTAGAAGTGAACTTGGAATTTTTGCCTGTACGTTATGTAAGTCTTATAGAAAAGTAGTAATCCAAGAGCTGACCCGACGAGTTGCATCAGCCATAGCGCGTTCACATCACTGGTAAATTTCCAACCCAACACAAAGAATAAGAAGAGAAACAAGAGACCGAGAAGAGCTCTAAGGAGTCCTAGATTTGAAAATGTTATAAGCCTTCCTCCAATATTCAGTTGATCATTCAGTAGTTTGTTCGCCGTGTTGATTGGGAAAAAGACAAACAATATTAGGATTAGACTCAAGGAAAGATTTCCGAAATACCACCAAAAGAATAGGAGGAGGCAAACGAATGAAATTAAGACGCTGAAAAATACCGTTCTTAAATAATATGAGGATCCTATTCTAGGAATAAATGTTGTGTTAGATGCTTTTGCGAACTGTATGGCAGGGCTTACCATTAGGGAGGTGAAAAATGTGAAGGTAGCGAATTGTATCCCGTATAAACCGAAGTCTTCAGGAGAGACATATAGGGCAATCACTTTCCCGGATATTAGTGCAATAAAAGCTCCTGCTACTTGTGAAAAAAAGACGTAATTCCTTTCCCTATTTCTGGTGAGATCTTTAAGTTTTTGGAAAAGCATGACGCTGGTTTAAAGCCGTGGAATCAACCGGATTGCTTTGCTTTCGAAATCTCACGTTTTGACTCATCTGTAATGAAGCGAAATTGAGAGTCCGATTTCTTTTTAGAATTATTGGTTGCCTCTACCTTAAGCCGTTGTTTAAGAATGCGTAGTCTTTTTCTATTCAGAATTTCAACTGGATTAATGGTATTGGCTCCCAGTGTTTTTCCTTGAATTGTATTATCAATGCTATATTGTAGCAATTCGTCATTCGTACGGACTACAAAAACCCACATATACAACCCCATCCCAGCAAATAAGCCAGTAAAGAACTGCACTGTTGGGTCCCAGTCATTGATCAGCCAAATCAAGCCCACCATAAGGACATTGCTAATGCTTATGGCAAATGTGGCTTTCATATGTGAGTAGCCAACATCCACAAAACGGTGGTGGATATGGTTGCGATCGGCGTGGAAAGGGTGCTTGCCATTATAAATGCGTACTGCAAATACCCTCAAGCTATCTACCATCGGATAGGACAGTAGGGCAAGCAGGATAATAGGTGCATGGGGTACCGTGTACAAAGCAGTTTCAGACGCACTCACTTCTACAAAGCAAACCCCTTGATAGGCCAGCATATACCCCAGAAATAAGGAACCTGAATCTCCCATAAAGAGTTTCTGGCGTTCTGAGAAATTGTGACTTAAAAATCCGATAAGGGCCCCGACGAGGGTAAAAGAAACCAGGGACAAAAACATTTCCCCGTTGACCAGGAAAAAGAATCCAAAAATTGCACTGCATAGGGTAGCGATGGATCCTGCAAGGCCATCTATTCCATCCGTTAAATTGAAGGCATTAATTATGACTACAAAAACGCAAAGGGTGAAGATAACTGAACCAAAATAGTGGAGTTCCCAGATTCCCATAATCCCCCCAAAACTGCTGATGCGAACATCCGTAGCGAGAATAACAATGGCCGCAGCGAATATTTGCCCAAGGAATTTCTTTTTGGGAGCAAGTACCAGTAAGTCGTCTTTGATACCCAGGAACAAAAGGATAATAGTAGCTGCAACGATGGAGATGAGTCGCACGAGTTCGCCTTCCTCCAGGGCAACGAAAATCCCGAACAACATAAGGGCCAGCGAAAAGGCCAGAAACATGCCAACACCCCCAAGGGTAGGCACTTTTTTGATGTGCGAGCTGCGCTCATCGGGTTCGTCCATCAGATTTTTCTTCTGGACAATGTAAATGATCACCGGGTAGATTCGGATGCTGATGATCCATGTAGCTACTACAGCAACGGCAACCAATACAGGGAGATACGACGAAAGATCGTATATCAGGGGCATGGGGTGGTTATTTAGTGACTCGTTCGTGCCGTTGGTGAATGCGAGGGGGAATAGCAGCTCACCAGAGCTTTTAAAATATCGAACTCCTCTCAAAAATGCACAATTATCCGGGAGAACGGTTACATAAATCCGATTAATTACAAACAATTAATCCACGCCTGTGTTAATTATTAATTTCTCAGTTTAATCCTGCCTTGATTGTCAGACACATAATAAAAAAAGAGGGCCGGAGCCCTCTTTTCTGCTTTACAATATGTTATTCTATTTAGGAGAAACGAATCAGCTTAAGTGCTGTGTGTCGTCTTGTATTTTTCCAACTCGCGTGGCGTGAAAGAACTTTTTCCAGGCCACTAGAAATAACTTCTGTGTGTGACTTTGACTGTTTCATGATGTTGTTGTCCAAAAAGCGACGAAGGCAATAGGCCCTCATTTTTTCGCTCACTTCTTAGACGTAAATAGTCCTCAATTGTTTCATTCGTTAACAGAGTTTAACTACCCGGATAATTTCTTAACAAAGGGTTGGCAATCCGGACTATTCCCGGACAAAAACCAGGCAATGTTGCCAGGGTAAATTGGAAATATTGGTTTCGTATGTGAACCCATTGGCCTCATATTCAGCGATCGCCTGGGCCTCGGACATTTTATGCAATTCTTTGATGGGTACCTTGGGATCTTCCTTGCGGTATTCGATGAGGTAAATCTTTCCGCCTGGTTTCAGTGCAGCGTACATGGAGGCCAGCATTTCGACAGGGTAGGAGAACTCGTGGTACACATCTACCATCAGGATTTTATCTACGGAACCAGGGGGAAGGTTTACGGATTCTTCCGTGCCCTGTATAACTTCGACGTTCGTGAAGTTGCCTTTGCGCTTGCGCTCCCGAAGTTCCTCGAGCATTTCCACTTGCAGGTCTACAGCAAAGACTTTACCGTCCCTAACTTTTGGAGCCATTCGAAAGACATGGTATCCCGAGCCGGCGCCAATATCCGCAACCACATCGGTCTTTTGTAAGTCCAGGTTTTTGAGAAGCAGGCTTACCCGTTCCTCGGATTCCCGCTCAGGTCTATCAAGCCAGGGCATGCCCCCCGCACCCATAACGTGGGCGATCTCGCGGCCCATATACCACTTACCGGTTCCAGAATAGGAGCCTTCTTTAAAGGTGTAGTTTTCGGTCTTGCGCTCTTGTCCCGCACAACCGAATGTTAGCAGCACGCAAAAGCTTAGGCAAAGCGAATGGAATAATCTTTTAGTCATCAGAGCAATTATTACTTCCAGAATTTAATCATTTCAGCGCTTAAAAGTCAAAGTCGTTGTTGATTATTTGAGTTAATCTGCCGTGGTATTGGGATAAGGATCATTAAAAAGTTTCATAAATTGATAAAAAGCGCTAACACCCATGAAATCAAAATTTGAAACAGCATTCGACGAAATGCTGAATAAGCTTAATTCCTGGTTCGATACTATAATTATGAACCTCCCCAACCTGGCCCTGGGGTTGATCGTATTTATAATCTCGCTCTTCCTGGCGCGCTATATCCGCAAGGGCATGCGGCGCGTCCTGGATCGGAGCAGCCTGCAGGACAGCATGAAAAACCTGTTGGCCCGTATCACTGCGGTAGCCGTAGTCCTTTTGGGGTTATTCCTGGTATTGGGAATCCTAAACCTGAGTAAGGCCCTGAATACCGTGCTTGCAGGTGCCGGAGTGGCAGGTCTGGCTGTTGGTTTGGCCTTGCAGGGCGCTCTGGCGAATACCTATTCCGGGATCGTGCTCTCCATGATCAAGCAGGTGAAATTCGGGGATTGGATTAAAACCAATGGCTATGAGGGCGAAGTAGTAGATCTGAATCTGCGGGCCCTTACCTTAAAGGAAATCGACAATAACCTGGTGTACATCCCCAATAAAATGGTGATCGAGAATCCCATTAAGAATTACTCCACCACCTCGCAGTCGCGCGTAATCCTGGAATGTGGAGTGGCCTACAACAGCGACCTGAATAAGGTGCGGGACTTGGTTCGGGAAACCGTAGTCTCCCATTTTGACTTTATCGAGGGGAAGGAGGAAGTGATTTTCCTCTATAAGGAATTCGGCGGCAGTTCCATCAATTTTGAAGTCCGTTTCTGGATCAATTCCACCTCGGCCCTGGAGCTGGCCAAGGCAAAATCCGAGGCCATGATTCAGATCAAGGCGGCCTTCGATAAAGAAGGTATAGAAATCCCATTCCCTATTCGGACGCTTAATATTCCGAAAGATACCCTGGAGGAACTTTCGGGGAAATCAAACGCCAGCTAGGCCAGCAAACCAAACGTCTGTTTGGCGATTTCGAGTTCCTCGTTGGTGGGGATTACAAATATTTTGACGCGCGAAGACTCAGCCTGGATTTCAGAAACCGGCTGTGACTTATCCAGGCCAGTATTCTTTTGAGTATCTAAGGCTATTCCCAAATAATCCATTTCCAGGCAAACCTGCTCCCGGATATAGCTGGAATTTTCCCCGATACCGGCCGTGAATACCAGTGCATCCAAACCGTTCAGGGCGGCGGCATAAGCCCCGATGTATTTTCGGATGCGATAGACGATCATTTCAAGCGCTACCTGGCAATCCCGGTTTCCCGCCTCGGCTTCTCGTTGAACATCCCGGAGGTCGGAATACCCGGTTAATCCCAATAGCCCGCTTTCTTTTTGCAGCAAAGAATTAATTTCCTGCCCACTCATGCCCAGGGATTCCATGAGGTAGAAGATTACGGATTGATCAATATCCCCGCTGCGGGTTCCCATGATCAGGCCGTTCGATGGGCCAAAGCCCAGGGAGTGATCCACGCTTTTTCCATTCCGCAACGCGGTCATACTACACCCGTTGCCCAGGTGGATGGAAATGATCTTGGAATCGGATTGGCCCAGGGCCGTTTGCGCCTTTTCGCTCACGTATTTATGGCTGGTTCCGTGAAAGCCATAGGCCCGGATATTGTTTGCTTCGGAAATTTTTCGGGGGATGGAATAGCGATACGCTTTTTCGGGCATGGTCTGGTGGAAGGCGGTGTCGAAAACCGCTACCTGGGCTGCAGCGGGCATCAACTGTTCGCATATTTCAATCCCGGCCAGGTTGGCTGGATTATGCAAAGGAGCCAGACTAGCGAGTTGCTCAATGGCTTCCCGCACGTGAGCATCTACCCGGGTTGGGGCATCATAGCTATCCCCGCCGTGCACAACGCGATGTCCTACAGCCTGGATTTCTTCCAGATTTTTAATACATCCCAATTCAGAGTCTGTCAATAATTGAATTACAGCTTTTAGACCTTCCTCGTGATCCCGAAAAACAGCATCCCTAACAATTGAATCTGTAGGGTTTTGGTAGTGGATGGCCCCCTTGGCTTCCCCGATACGCTCCACCAACCCCTTGGACAAGACTTGCTCCTCAGGCATCTGTATTACCTGGAATTTCAGGGAGGAACTACCGGAATTTAAGACCAGAATTATCATCTTCAGTGCTTTTGCGCTTGTATCGCGGTTACAATTACGGTATTGAAGATATCCTCAACGGTGCAGCCCCGACTCAGATCGTTGACTGGTTTATTGAGTCCCTGGAGCATGGGCCCGATAGCAATGGCGCCGGTTTCGCGCTGGACGGCCTTATAGGTGTTGTTTCCTGTATTTAAATCCGGAAAGATCAGGACGGAAGCCTGCCCTGCAACCGCGGAGTCCGGGAGTTTGCTTTTACCAACAAGCGGATCTACAGCGGCGTCGTATTGGATGGGCCCCTCGATCTGGAGGTGCGGTTGCGTTTGTTTTACAATTTCCGTGGCCTTGCGCACCTTGTCTACATCTTCCCCTTTCCCCGAGCTACCGGAGGAATAGGAGAGCATGGCAATTTTAGCAGGAATCCCGAAAGCCTCGGATGAGGCGGCCGAGGAAATCGCAATTTCGGCCAGTTGATCGGCGGTGGGATTGGGATTTATGGCGCAATCCCCGAACACAGATACCCGATTCTCCAGGCACATAAAGAACACGGAAGAAACCACCCTAATACCCGGCTTGGTTTTAATGAACTGCAGGGCAGGGCGGATGGTATGTTGGGTAGTGTGCGCCGCCCCGGAGACCATCCCATCGGCATGGCCCATATAGACCATCATGGTCCCGAAATACGATACATCCTGCATCACATCCCGGGCCATATCCATATTTACGCCTTTGTGTTTGCGCAGCTCGTAGAACTGGGCGGAATACGCTTCGAAGTTTTCCGAAGCTGTCGGATTAATTATAGCCAGCCGGGAAATATCGAACCCCTGGTTTTGGGCCTTTTTCTCGATTAGCTCACGATCTCCCAACAGGGTAATGTCCGCGATATCCAAGGTGGCCAGTTCCGATGCGGCTTCGAGGATCCGGGGATCATCCCCTTCTGGTAGCACTATGTGCTTCTTGTCTTTTTTGGCCTTCTGTAAGAGGTTGTACTGGAACATCCGGGGGGTAAGTCCTTTAGGCTGATAGGTATCCAATCGCTGGATCATTAACTCCCCATCGACATGCTCGTTGAACAGGGCAATGGAGGTAGCGATCTTTTGCTTGCTTTCCGCATAAATTTTGGACTTGATGTTCCCTACGGCATTCGCCGCCCCAAAGGTTCCCTGCTGTACCGAGATTATAGGGACCTGGGTTTCAAAACCGTGTAGCAACTTCATAATGGACTCCTCCGGCTTAATGCCCCCGGTAAGGATGATCCCTGAAATAGCGGGGTAATTATCCGAGAGATTGGCCTGCAACGCACCGAGGATTATATCGGAACGATCCCCTGGGGTAATCACCAGGCTGTTGTCCCGCAGGTGGGTGAGGTAGTTGTGGAGTTGCATGGCTCCAACCCCAAAGCTGCCGGTTTGGTTGTTGAGGTTTTCCCCGCCAAAGAGGATTTCCCCCTGTAATTCCTCCACGATCTCGGCAATAGTCGGATGCGAGAGATTTTTTACCCGGGGAACGGCAAATGGCGTGGTTTTTCCCTGGAGTTCCTCGGTAAGCCGCGATCGGACCAATTCGAGGTTCTCGGGCCTAACTTTGTTGGCAACTACCCCTAAGATTTCGATCCCGCGCTTCAGGTAGGAATTCACGGCCGATTCCAGGTTCCCGGCAAATTCCTCCAGGATTTTTCCCTTAGCGTTGTCTACCAGCACTACCGGGATGCCCAGGTTTTTGCAGATATCGATATTGAGGTCAAACTCGATGATGCTCCCATCGCTGGCGAAATCGCTGCCTTCGACCAAAATAAAATCGAATTCCTTTTCCAGGCGTTTGTACTTATCAAAAATCAGATCCAGGATATCGCCCTGCCGCCCGTCGTTGTACATATCTATTACCTGGCTTTGAGTCAGCGCATAGGCGTCTTCCGGTTCCAGGTTCAGGTTAAAGTGGGAAACAACAGTTTTGATATGGTTGTCAATCCCCTGGGACTTAATATCATCAATAACAGGTCTGAAGTACCCGACCTTGGCCATTTTTCCCAGCAAGAGTTGCATCAATCCCAACACCACGAGGGACTTGCCACTGTGGGATTCCAGGGTGGCGATATAGATGGCTTTAGTCATGAGTGTGCTTAGTTATGAAAGGGGTATTACTGCGTCCCGCAATTTACCCCAATTTTTGCTTTACCAATAAAAAGGGCCGTGTCAATCACGGCCCTTAATGTTATGAGAAGGTTATTTTCCTTCGAGCTCCTGTACCGGGGTTTCGGCAGGGACTACGAAGCGCTTCAAAACTTCTGTAATTTCTTCGACGGAAGCATTGGCAGCTTCCAGTGGGTAGAGGTGCCTGAAGAGGGGTTTTTCATCTACCGATTTGGCCAGGGTGAGGTCGCCTTTGATATTGTAGACTTCATCCCAGGAGGAACGCACCTTGGCCCAGAAACCATTGTGCTCGGCCCACCATTCCCGGGCAATCGCACATTTGGAATCATCGACCCGGATATAGCTATTCATCCCTTTTTCCTGAGCGAGCAACACATCTTCAGCACCATCTTTACGAATGACCTTGTCGTTGTCCTGCTCGTGCACCCAGCCGTAATCTGTTATTTCGTGGCGGTTTCCCCGGAGCATCACATTGTAATCGTCCCGCTTGGTGTACTCCCGGCGGGGCAGGGGAGACGCCGTTTTATTTTCCCAGTAGTGCTTTCCGTCTACATGTACCCAGGTTGCGGAACCAGAATAGCGCGGACTGTCGTCGACCTGGTATACCTTCTGAGTCCATTGACCGGCTACCTTATCTGCAGGGAGTTCCTGAAATACCCAGTTGTTGTCCTTGTCGTAGTGGAAGACTTCCTGGTTTTCGTAGAGCCAATCCTGGCGCCAGTGCTTAATGACCATAGTATCATTAACTACTAAGAGATGCTGTATGGAAATTTTGTTTTCCTCATCGATGATAGGCAGGGCCAGCTCAAGGGCAGACGCGGTATAGTCCGGTTTCTTTTCGTAGTCCTTTTCAGGGGAAAAGGTTTCGCTGTATTCAAAGGTAATCTCATAACAACCGCATAGGTCTTTGATGGCCTCGCGGTCCAGATCTTTCTTTTCCTGACCGAGGACAAAAGTGCTGGGAAGGGCAAGAAAAGCGAGTAAAAAAGATAAATCTTTCATTTTCATGGGATAGGGATTTTGTGGTTTGTTAAAGCTGAAAATTAAAATAGTTATTATTTAGACTGAATAAGAATAACAAGTATATTTGTCACAAATTTAAATTAGAATGAGTCTAAATAAAAAATATTTAGCACTATTTTTTTTCTGCTTCACTACCCTTACAGCTGTAGCTCAGTCCACAGCCGGGAAAGACTCCATTCTAACCGAAAACCTCGACGAAGTGGTCATTACGGCCACGCGAACCATCCGTCAGTTATCTTCGCTGCCACTTCCGGTAACCCTGATTCCCAAAGAACAACTCCAGCAAACCGGGGTTACCCGGCTCAACGAAATCCTCAATGAGCAAACGGGTGTTGTCATGACCCCTGATGCGACCATAGGTGGAGGAGAGGGGGTGCAAATCCAGGGGATTGCCTCCGATTATATCTTGGTACTCATCGATGGGGTACCTGTGGTAGGCCGAAGCTCAGGCAACCTGGATTTAAGCCGCTTTGCCATTGGAAATATTGCACAAATCGAAGTAGTCAAGGGGCCTTCCTCCAGTCTTTTCGGTTCGGAAGCCCTGGGGGGAGTCATTAACATCATTACAGAGAAACCAGCTTCAGAAGACATTACCGGGCAGGTCTCCCACCGGGCGGCGACATTCAATAACCAGAATACCAACGTAAGCCTTAACCAGCGCAAAGGTCAGCTGGGGTATGCGCTCTTTGCAGACCGCCTGAGTACCGATGGATACGATCTGGCGCCCGGTCAGGAAGGGCAGACCATCAACCCATTTTTTAATTACACCTTTAGCGGCCGCATCTTTTATGAGCCTTCCGAAAAGTGGGACCTCTTTGCCTCGGGCCGGTATTTTTTTCAGGAGTTCGAAGTGGCTCCCAGTACCAGTGAAGAATCGGACTCCAATCTCCAGTTGCGCCTAACCCACAATCCCAGTGCAAAGGCCAATTTCCAATACGAACTCTATTACACCAATTATAGGACGGATGAACAAACGATAGATCCTATTGACGAACAACTGCTGGTAGCCAACGACTTTAATCAGGACCTTTTCAGGCCCGAAGTGCGTTTTAATTATTCCTTCAGACCGCAGCAAACCCTGAGCCTGGGTGGGGGGATGAATTTTGAAAGCCTGGAGCGATCCCTTTTTGCTGAGCCCGTGACCTTTACCTCCCAGTACGTCTTTGCCCAGTACGATTTTAGCCCTTTGGAAGCCCTAAATGTGATTGCCGGGCTGCGTTTCGATATCCACAGCGAATACAATTCACAGCTGAGCCCCAAGCTCTCCCTGCGCTATGAATTCGCTCCCGGGCTGGCCCTTAAAGGGTCGGTGGGGAATGGTTTCAAGGCACCCGATTTCCGGCAACTCTATCTGGATTTTACCAATGCAGCAGGCGGCGGCTATTCCGTTTTTGGCAATGCGGTGGAACGCGATGGAATCCAGCGCCTACAGGCTAATGACGAGATCGCCAACCTTCAGGTAGCCCTTGAAGATCTAGGAGAGCCATTGGATGCTGAGCGCTCGATAGGTTATAACCTCGGTATCTCCTATAAAAAAGACAAGCTCTCGGCAGCGATTAATCTCTTTCGCAATGATTTCGAAAACCTGATAGACACCCGTATCCTGGCTTCTAAACGCAACGGGCAGAATGTTTTTGGATACATTAACCGGGAGGAAGTCTTTACCCAGGGGATGGAGTTGGATATGAAATACCGCCTTACCCGAAACCTGAAGCTCTTTGCCGGTTATCAGCTACTCTATGCCTATGATAAACAGCGGCAGTCCGATGTGGGCAATGGCGAGGTTTTTGCCCGGGACCCGGAGACACTCCAAACCATCCGCCTGGAAGACTCGGATTATTTTGGCCTGGAGAATCGCTCTCGCCACACCCTGAATTTTAAAGCCTTCTACACTGTCCCAAAATGGGACGCCAATGCTAATTTACGGGTGGTTTACCGCAGTCGCTTCGGGCTCACGGACCAGAATGGAAATGGCTTACTCGACTCCTTTGACAACTCTTTTGTCCGGGGCTACACCCTGGTGAATCTCTCGCTGGATAAGCGCTTCAACAAAAATTACCAGCTCCAGGTTGGGGCCAACAACCTCTTGGATTTTCGGGGGAACAATCCCCTGGCCGCCCAGGACTCGGAACTGCTGATTAACCCCGGCATTCAACTATTCGCAAAACTCAATGTTCAATTCTAATTCTATATAACTCTTAAAAATGAATACTACCAACAAATTCCTCAGCCTTCTTTTTATATGCGCTACCTTGATTTCTTGCAGTGAGGATAGCATGGATGAATCCGAAACCTTTGAAGTTCTTGATCCTCTCGAAGTCGCTACGGTTCAAAATCTGTTTGCCCCCCAATCCGGTGGCCAGGGGCAGGGCGAGATTGGCGGAGCATTTACCAAATTCAGTTTTGAATCCGGCGCAGTAACAACCAGTGAAACCGAATGGGATATTGCCTTTCGCGGAACTACAATTGCCATTAACGGAGGCGTTTCTACGGGTACTAATGACGAACCGGCACGTAATGGACTCGCTGGAGCTGCCCTGGTTAGCGGTGTTTTTGATGATGTAAACACGGCCGAAGGCTTAACATTTGCCCAGGACGCCGAAGGTGCCTTTGCCATTCCCGCCGGGAGCGATAACGGCTGGTACAATTACAACTTCATGACCAATTTGGTTACCCCTATTCCTGGTGTCATACTGGTAGTTCGGACCCACGATGGCCGCTATGCCAAGGTCGAGATCCTGAGCTATTACGAGGACGCCCCAACCAATCCCGATGGCTTTGCCGATGCCTCCCGTTACTACACCTTCAATTATGTCTTTAACCCGAATGAAGGGGAAGTTTCATTGGCCAACTAGTCGCCTCACACATTAGATTCATGAAAGCAATCAATATTTTATTTGTGATCCTCCGACTGATTTTAGGAGGAATGATGATCTACGGGGGACTCCAAAAATTCAAAGATCCCTCACCGGAACCTATCGAGGTAGTGGAAAAGGCGGCGAAATTTTCGGATCCTGCTAAAGAGAATACCCTGCAAAAAATCCTCTACATCAGCGGGGCCAAACAAACGGGATATTTCTGGCAGGTACTTGGAATATGCGAGATATTGTTCGGTTTACTCTTAATTGTGCAGTATACCGGATTTGTCGGAGCGGTTTTCCTGTTGCCGATTACGCTACATATATTTTTGTTCCACGTATTCCTGGAATCCGATGAGATTCCCGAATTACTGCAGACCGGTGGTTTATTTTTGATCAATATTGCCCTGGTTCTCAAAGAGCGGGATAAATGGAAACAACTGTTGTGGATTAAGCCGGTTTAATCAATCGGCCACAGCTTTGTTATTTTTCAATAGTTTTTACTACAAAGAGCAGGAAACAGATCTTTCCTGCTCTTTGCTTTTGATTGCAGGTATCTTTGGAAGGATCCCATAATTGAACCCCTTGAAATACCTGGGCGCATCCAATGAATTTCTACGGCTCGAAGAATTAGGGCCGGAAGCTGCTGATTTACTCGTTTCTGCTGAGGTCACCAGTGCCCTAACCCTGGTCTGGTTCCTGGACGACAATTCAAGCCTGGAGGTAGACGGCAGTACGATTGCTTTTACAAAGGATCAGGTGGTATTCATAACTGAGTTTCACCGCATCCGTGTCCTGGAAATGGGTAAGGTCCGCCTGCTTCGCTTTAACCGGGCATTTTATTGTATCCTGGACCACGATCACGAAGTGGGATGTAAGGGGATCCTGTTTTTTGGTTCCCGTCAACTCCCCAGCCTCTGCCTTTCGGCTGATGAGCAACGCAAACTACAGATGCTCTTTGAAGTGATCAAAGACGAGCTAAGTTCCCGGGATGGGTTGCAGTTATCCATGCTCCAGTTACTATTAAAGCGCTTGCTTATCCTGTGTACGCGTATATATAAAGACCAGCAAGATTATGAGCCTGTATCCAAGTCGGAACTGGATTTGGTTCGGGAGTATAATTTTTTGGTGGAAAAACACTTTCGCGAGCACCATCAGGTATCGGCCTATGCCGAAATACTCCACAAATCCCCCAAAACGCTTTCCAACCTTTTTTCGGCAACCGATTCCCCGTCCCCCTTACAGGTAATTCACAATCGCATAATGCTGGAAGCCCGCCGATTGCTCCGATACACGGACAAAACGGTCCAGGAAGTGGCCTATGATTTGGGCTTTGAAGACCTCCAAACCTTTAGTCGTTTCTTCAAACGCAACGAGGGAATTTCTCCCAGTGGATATAAGTCCTGAATACCAGCCTGCGCACATTCGTTTCCTCCTGTATCCCCAAAATTGCTGCAATTCTAACCTTTCGGGAAGAATTGACAACATGTCGGGAATTTGCGCCTAACCCTGGCCTGGGAGTGCGCCGCATCTTTGCAGTGTTCATTTAATTATATCACTAATAAATCAATAATATCATGAGTCAATTCACTATCCCAACACGCGAAGAAGTTAGTCCGGCAAACCAGGCGATCTTCGATAACCTGAACAAGAATCTGGGCTTTGTACCCAACCTTTACGCTTATTACGCTAAGAACGAAACAGCCCTGGCCGATTACTTGAGTCTGCAAAATCGTAAATCTACCCTCCGCGCCAAAGAGCGGGAAGTCATCAATTTGGTAGTTAGTCAGATCAATGGATGCCGCTATTGCCAATCGGCGCATACCGCCCTGGGGAAGCTCAATGGGTTTACCGATGAGCAAATCCTGGAAATCCGCACCGGAGAGGCTGCTTTCGATGCAAAATTAGACGCGCTGGCCCGCTTCACCGCCGAGGTAACCCTGAATCGTGGGAATGCAAGCCAGGAGGCAAAAGATGCCTTTTTCAATGCAGGCTATACCGAAGCTAATCTTATCGATGTGGTTATTGTAATCGGGGATAAGGTAATCAGTAATTACATCCACAACCTCGCCGACTTTGCCATCGATTTTCCACTGGCTCCCGAATTGGAAACACAACTTGCATAACGACAAACACGCTTAAAACGATAAACTCATTAAAATTCAGATCATGAAAAATATTTTAAAATCACTTGTAGTATTTGGCGCCCTGTTAATTGCCCAAACCGGGTTAGCCCAGGACAAAATGGCCATGAACTCCAGCATGGAGAAAGCGGCCAAAATCGTGAAACTCACCCAAACCGAAGGGGAGTTCACCACCAAGACCCTGAACCTGGAAGCCGGCAATTATATCTTTGAAATTTCCAATCAGGGTGTGGATCACGAACTTGGATTTGTTCTGGCTCCGAAAGGCAAAACGGACCAGGCGCACCATATCAAAGCAGCCTATGTAAAAAAGACCGTGAATGATGGGGAAAGTTCACAGACCAACATAGTTACCCTGGAAAAAGGGGAATATGTTTACTTCTGTCCCTTGAATCCTACACCCCATTACACGCTTATCGTGGACTAATTCCTGCCACTTATCCAAAAATATCCCCCTTTCACAGGGGGATTTTTGTTTTAAGGGGTCAGCGATTACCTTTGAAAGCATAGCTTGTAATCCACCTCTTTAATCATTTTCAAAGGATGTCTACTACCACCACTAACCTGAAAAGATTCGCGCTCGGTCTTTGCGCCTTAGTCCTATTAACCAGCCACGACATGTTCCTGAAGCTGGATGGCTTCTTCCTGGAACCGGGTACCCCGGCCGAGATTGAGCTTTTCAACGGGACCTTCGAAAAAAGCGAAAATGTCATTACCCGGGATAGAATGCTCGACGTGAGCCTGGTCGGTAATGGCAATCGTATTGCGGTGGATACTGCAGATTGGTACGAAAAGGACAGCGTGACCATCTTGCGGTTTACCTCAGGGGATCCTGGAACCTGGGTAGCAGGCGTATCCACTGCGGCGCGCAATATTGAGATGGCGGCCGAAGATTTTAACAACTACCTGGAGCACGACGGCGTGCTGGATATGATCCAGCAACGAACCGAAAATGGTACCCTGGGGCAGGATGCTGTTGAGAGCTATTCCAAACACGTCAAGACAATCTTCCAGGTTGGGGATTCCCTGACCGAGGACTGGAAAACGGAACTGGGCTACCCCATAGAGTTTGTCCCGCTGGAGAACCCTTACGAAATTCACAAGGGACATCAACTACCGGTAAAGTTGTTGTTTCAGGGAAAACCTTTGGCAAACCAGTTGGTTTACGTGGGTAAAAAGGAGGAAGCAATGGCTCATGGCGATGCCGCTTCTGGAGAACACACCCACGATGATGGGACCACGCATTCCCACGACGAACCTGCAGAGCATACCCACGACGATGGGACCACGCATTCCCACGGTGGAGAAGAGCATTCGCACAACGAGCCTGCGGAACACACCCACGACGACGGGACCACGCATTCCCACGACGATGAAGAAGCACATACCCATACCGAAGGGGTTCAACAGTTGCGTACTAACGATCAGGGTGAACTAACTGTGGAAATCGACGCATCGGGAGTTTGGTACCTGCGTACCATCCACCTGGTAACCGTAGAAGAGGAAGGCCTAACCCACGAATCGAACTGGGCTACGCTCACCTTTGCCATTGGCGAAGGCCACGATCACGCCGCTGAAGCCCACGAGCACGGCGAGGATACGCACAGTCATGAAGATGAAGGCCTGCCTTCCTGGATATTCTGGTTGGGGAGTATTGTACTGGTGCTGATCCTTTTCTTTGTCTTTAACCGCAAAAAGTAGGTGCTCCGCATGCGAATTTCCGAACAGTGTAAAAGGCTCTTATTGCTGGCAGTTTTCCTAGTTCCGGCCCTCGGACTAGCCCATGACGTAAGTTCGGGCGATCAGCAAATCCTGGATCAGGGTGGATTGTGGTCCTACATCTGGGTGGGTGCAAAGCACATGGTCACCGGATATGACCATTTACTGTTCCTGGCCGGGGTAATCTTTTTCCTGACGGGTTTTCGGGATATCCTGAAGTTTATTACCGTTTTTACCATAGGACATAGCATTACGTTAACCGGAGCTACTTATCTCGGGTTACAGGCCAATGAGCATCTTATAGATGCCGTCATTGGAATGAGTGTGCTGTATAAAGGATTTGAAAATTTAGGGGGATTCGAAAAGGTTTTCAAAACGAAATCTCCGAATCTCTTATTCATGGTCTTTGTATTCGGGCTTATCCACGGCTTCGGACTTTCCACCCGCCTGCAATCCTTTGCCATGGGCAGCGAAGATTTGCTCGCCAAGATCCTGAGTTTTAACCTCGGGGTAGAATTGGGACAGGTTGCTGCACTAATTCCTATCATTTTCCTGATCGATCGCTGGCGTAAATTCGATAGTTATTCGGCTTTCTTCAAAGCGGCGAATGTTTATCTGGTTATTGCAGGAATCGGGCTCACGGCCTACCAACTCTACGGTTACTTCTCCGGGGCACATTAAATTCCAAAAGTTTTTTCAGCAAAACCAAACCTTCTGGTTTTGATCTCGTAGGTAAGGGTAAACAATTAAAATCCTTACAATGAGAAAATCGACTAAAACAATTATCGGGGCTGGTCTCCTGGTAGTGGCTACTGGAATATTTGTAGCCGCCGACCACATCGACGCCCCGGACTCCATGGGCACCACTGCAGATATTGCAGACTACTTTGCCTTTGAACCTGCAGCCGGCTCGGACAACACCGTTTTTTTGGTAGACCTCCAATCCGACGTACTACCTGAACTCGCTTATGGGACATTCGACGAGGATGTGCTTACCGAAATCAACATTGACACTGATGACGACCTGGTAGAAGATTTAGTGATCCAGGCGATCCCCCGCGACGGCCGGATGTACTTTTTTGGACCGGTTGCTCCTTCGAGTACCGGGCTCAGCAGCCAGGTAGCCACTGATTCCCCACTGGGTAATGTAGAGATATCGGTAGGCACTGCGATCGTCGAAACTACTGCGAATGGCGTTTCCTTATTTGCCGGACCGCGACAGGATCCCTTTTACTTTGATTTCTTCCGCTTCAATGAGGTGGTTGCGCCCAGCCCGGAAGACAACTCGGGCTTTAACAACCCAGGTATGGACACCTTTGATGGGGCCAATACCATGACCATTGCGGTGGAAATCCCAAACAGCCTGTTAGGGGAAACGACAGCCACAAACGTATTGGGAATTCCGGTCTATAAGACCTGGGTCACCACAAACAGAAGACAATAAGAAATCTAAAATAGAAACAGATGAAATTTTACAATATAAAATACGCACTATCGACCTTGGCACTGGTAGCCTTACTGGCTTCCTGCAGCAATGACGATGATGAGATTATGCAACCCGGCGAGCCCATGGCCACTTGTAACGATGGCACCATGAATGGCGATGAAACCGGAATTGACTGCGGCGGTTCCTGCACCCCGTGTGAGACTATGGGAATGGACCCGGATTTTTCAGGCACCTTCGTGCAAGTCGATTTTATGGGCCGTCCCGGAATCAATACGGTATTCAGCGCAACGGGAGAGCTTAAGAACCAGCACAATACCAGTATCCCTTCCGAAATGGGCATGCTGTTCCAGGCAAATTTCGAAGCCCAACTCGAAGGTTTGCACGATGCCTATGCGGTAGCCTTAGGACTTACTGCTGCCGACGTGGATTACCAACCCAACATCCTCGGGGATATCCTCAATGGACCGGCGGACGATGGGTTTACCAATAACCCGGTTTCGGCTACGGTTTTGACTACCGTGCTGGCCAGCGATGTACTGGAAGTAGCTCCGGATGTGCCGACAACCTATTTTAACCCGGGAAATGGCGCCCCGAATTATGAAGGAGCTGTTGGCCTTACCGGACGTACCCCGCAAGACGATGTAATCGATGTAAGCCTGATCCTGCTTTTCGGAGGAGGTGATGGCGCCCGTTTTAACGGAGAAGGCGGTTTACCGCTACTGGTTACGGATGGCGTAAGCCTCACCGCCACCATTTCTGATACCTTCCCTTACCTGGGCAACCCGGAATAAATAATTGCTGTGAAAAAGCGAAGGGAGTGGGCAATGCCCCCGCCTGCTCCCTTTTTAATCAACAAAAGACAACCCAATGAAATTTTCAATCTCAGTTTTCATTTCCATCCTCCTGCTTTCCTGCCAGGGGGAACCAAACTTTACTTCCAACCCCGCAGATTACAACGATTACCTCGCGGCTGAACGTCCACAAACCACCTCCCGGTACTTTGAATTGTGGAATTCCAAGATCACGCCCGATAGTCTGGAGACCCTAAGTTTTGCAGTAGTTTCCGGAGAATACAACCGCTATTTTCAGGCCACAGGAAAGGTCGAATACCTGAAAAAAGCGGAGCAGGCCCTGGAGCGAGCTGTTGAGGTCGCCAATATCGATAAGGAGGCTTATATCCGTTCCCTGGCGCGTAATTATATAAGCCAGCATCGCTTCCCCGAAGCCCTGGAACTGGCCCATAAAGCCAATGACCTGTATCCCGGGTCCAAGGAAAATCGCGCCTTGCTTTTTGACGTGCACATGGAATTGGGGAATTACGATGAGGCCAAAAGAAATCTGGACAGTATCCAGAACATGTCCGACTTCGGATATCTGATTCGCAATGCCAAGTGGAATGATTATCGCGGCGATCTGGACACCACCATTCGTTTTATGGAAAAGGCCCTTGCCCGCGCGGAATCTTCGGGCAAGCGGAGTCTGCAGCTTTGGTCGTACACCAACCTGGCTGATTATTACGGACATGCAGGCCGCATCCAGGATTCTTATGAGTTTTATCTGAAAGCCCTGGAAATAGATCCTCAGAATGCCTATGCCAAAAAAGGAATCGCCTGGATCTTATTTTCCTACGAACGCAAACCACAGGAGGCCATGCGAATTCTCGATGCTATAGATCAGGGATATCAATCTCCGGATTTATGGTTGTTACGCGCTGAAATTGCTGAGTTCATGGGAAATATCCCCGAAAGCAAAGACTACATGTTTAAATTCCACAAGGCGGCTGACCATCCGGCATACGGGGTAATGTACAACGTCCCCGAAGTAGATTATTACCTGGAGGAACTATCAGATTACGATAAGGCCTTTGAGTTAGCGGCAGAAGAGGTATCCAATCGGCCTACCCCGGAATCTTATGAATTACTGGCCAGGGTTTTGCTCAAGCAAGGGCAAAAGCAACAGGCTCTTGTTCTGGTAAGGGACAATATTCTGGGCAAAACTCATGAACCTGGGATTTTGCTTACGGCCGCAGAAATTTTAAATGCCACGGGAAATCACAAAGAAGCACTGGTTCTGAAAGAGGAATTGGAAGGTGCCGTTTACGAACTCGGCCCTGCTTCTGAAAGAAAGATTCGCAGCCTTTAGGGTTTGCGATTCTTGTTAGATTGATTGTTGTTGGTTGTACCCCGGGAATTTTCCCGGGGTTTTTTATTGTTTCAGGCAGCCTTATCTTAGAAGTTTACGTCTATACCTATAGCCACTAAACTTCCGGATATGAAAAAGCCACTTGTAGTAATCCTCATTACCCTCCTGACTTTTGCATTGTACTATATCCTGGACGAAATGTATTTCGGGGAGCTGCGATTTTGGTTGCTGGAACTAACAGGACAACTGGGGCTAAGCCATAACCTCACGTATTTACTATCCGGATTACCGCTGTATATAGCGATCCAGTTTTTGTTCCCGAAATACAGCCTGCTCCGGAATTTCGGTTTGGATCAGTCTGTGCTGCGGGCGTTGGTTTTTGCTTTGATCTGCACCTTGCCCATGTTTTTGGGTTTTGGCTTTACCATGGCGTTCAATGAGGATTTAGGGGTGGATAAGTTCCTGATAACGGTGGTAGCGGCCGGATTTTTCGAAGAATTATTTTTCAGGGGATTTCTGTTTGGTAACCTCTATCGGGGTACCCGTTTGGGCTTTATCCCTTCAGTCTTCTTAGGGGCCTTGCTTTTTGGTTTGGTCCACCTTTACCAAAGCAGCGAAATTTCCGAGCTTATAGGAATATTCCTGGTTACCTTTTTGGGGGGATTCTTATTCGCCTGGGTCTATGTGGAATGGGGCTTTAATCTTTGGGTTGCGATCTTCCTCCACGCCTTTATGAATCTGGCCTGGGATCTTTTTGATGTGAGTTCCAATGCCCTGGGCGACGTTTACCCCAACATATTCCGACTCATAACGATTGCCCTTGTTATTGGGGGCACAATTGGCTATAAAAGGTTCAGGGGCATTCCCCTTGCAATCAACCGATCAAATCTCTTCCTTAAACCGGCTGCAAAATGAATTCAACCTGGCGATAACAGGCTCGGGTAAAGCCCCATTTTCCACCCAGCCATGCACATTTGAAGTATAGGTCATCCCCAGGTATTTGGCCGATTCCTGAAAAGGCATCAAAAATCCGTCTTTGAGTTCGTGTTCGGAGGCACTACTTATGACGGCAATGCGCTTCCCTCGAAGTTGTCGGCCAGTTTCCTTGTGGATTCTGATCAGGTCCGAAAAGCGGTCAAAGAAACGCTTCATGATAGCGCTCATACTATACCAGTAAACGGGGGTGGCAAAAATTAGGGTGTCGTAATTCTCAATGATTTCGGAGATCAGGGGGAAGAAATCATCGTCCTGATTCTGATAATTGTAGTCGTAGTCGCCGAAATTCTTTTCATTGAGTTTGATCAGGGGAATTTCCAGTTGCTCAGCCACATAATTGGCCAGTAAGAAGGTTTCCCCGTCGCCTCGTGCGCTTCCCAGTATAATTACACTTCGATTCATATGTCTGTATAACACCTTTGAAATTTCAGTGCAAAGATACTGGGAAAGTTAAGGTCCTGCTGTGGCTAACGCACGGTTTTTAGCAGGCATTTTAGTAAACGTAGTTTCGGGACTCAGTCCAGCGAATGCGTTTGCTGTTTTTAAAGCTTGAGAAATACGTAAATCTTCGGTTTTCTGTTGGTGTAATGCTTTTAAAAGTTTTCATGACTGTTGTTTTTTGATTGACAATTGATTGATGATTACAGGACAAACATATAACAGGCATTAACCTCTGGAAAAGAAGAAGGAGTGGATTGTCGGTTTCCCGGGATGAATTGTTAAATAAACGGAATAGGGGTGTGGTGTTTATTGATTTCCCTTCAGGTATTTCAGTCGGCTTTGTTGCTCAGTCAGGCGAATTCGCGCTTCTTCAAGGGCCTTCAATTTCTCTTCCATAGCAGTCTGCATTTCAGTGATTGATTCCTCGAGGGAAGTAATCTCCTCCTGGGCTTCGGTAATCTCTTCTTCCAGGTCTTTGGTATTTTCCTCCAATTCCTCAATGGATTCTTCCGTCTCTGCTATTTTCTCCCGTTGCATCTTTGGGACCACAGTAGCTATGAACTCCTTAAGTATACCTTCCAGAATCTTAAATTCTTTCTTGTAGCCTTTATTCCCCAGGTAAATGTCGTATCCGGGGGCTGCAAATACAACCATCTGGGAACCGTATTGTGTTGCAGTCACTTCAGTGTAGAAATCGAGTTCTTTTGCCGAAAGTTTTTTAAATACTACTTCCTCGGCACTGAGCAACTCTTTGTTCGCAAACAACCCCATTCCCCGTAACTTCACATCGTACTTATCCTTAAGGAAATCTATCCAAGCCTCCTTTAATGGGTCAGGGGAGGGTGCCAGTTCTACCCGCCAAGCAGGCCGAAGCTTATCGCGATGTTCGAATTGCGATCGTTCCGGGCGTATTTGCTGGCTAAATCCTGAGGTTATAAAAAAGGTAAGTAATAGCGTATATAATATTTTTTGCATTTATTTAACTTATTGATTTACAATAATATAGCAAATTTCATTGGACTATGCAAGTCTAAAAAAACCTATATTCCCAATGAATAAACCACATCCTAGAATTCTAGCTTGCCTCGATGCTTTTTAATTTTAACCCAAAAAGTGTACTCCTGCTTATCTTTTTTGCCCATGGCATGCTCTATGCACTGCTTCTGTCGGGCCGCTACTGGCGATTAGGGGAGAAGGCAAGTGGGTGGTTATCGGGCTTTGTTTTTCTATGCGCCCTTTATCTGGTTCCTTTTATGTTGGGCTACGCCGGCTGGTATGCCCATGATGGGTACCGTGAAACGCTCTACTTTATTCCTTTTCAACAAGTACTTCTTCTTGGTCCGGTGCTCTTCTTTTATTTGAGAAGCTTATTGTTTCCCGGCAGGACTTTTACCCGGAAGGATTGGGTTCATTTCCTCCCGGCCTTTCTTTATCTCGGCTATAGCCTGATTGTATTTGTTTACGATGTTTTTGTGGTGGATACTTATTATTTCTATGCGGATGGAAGGGATAAGGATCTTAAGTTCTGGTATCAGGCGCTGGGTTGGATTTCGCTGGTCTATTATTTATTGGAGTCCCTTCGACGCTACCGGAATTACCGCAAGCAAACCGAGCAGTGGGTGAGTTACGCCGATGCGATCCGCAGGAACTGGGTCCGAATCCTTTTACTGGCTTTTTTGATCCTGCTTGCCCTGCGACTACTTTTCTTTGTACTCAATCCGGAGTGGGACGAGTTCGGCAGGAAGTTTTGGTACTACATCTGCTTTTCGGGACTTTTCCTCTTCCTTTCCGTTGCGGGATATTCTCACGCCCTCAAAAGTGCAGCTCTGCCACTGGTCAGTGCTTCTCAAGCATTGATGCGGCTTCCCGACAGCGAAGAAGAAAAGACACCGGGCAGTGGCATGGGTAAATTACCTGAAGGAGAACTTTCCAACTTAAAAACCAGGATAGAACAGGCCTTGCAGGGCCCATCTGGCATACATGATCCGGAATTAAACCTCGCTGGTCTGGCAGAAATCCTGGGGGAATCGCCCCGTCAGGTATCTGCAGCGATCAATCAGGGGTTTCAAACGAATTTCAACGACCTGGTGAACCGGTTTCGGGTAGACTCCGTGCAGGAGCAGCTGCGTGCCGGGAAGCAGGATCAAATGACCTTACTCGGGATCGCCTTGGAATGTGGTTTTAACTCCAAAGCAACGTTTAATCGGGCCTTTAAAAAACACACAGGCCTGAGCCCAGCCGAGTGGATCCGCAAAAACCTGCCCTGAAAAGGTCTCAAAACTTGATTTGAGACGCCTGGTGTGGTTAATCCGTGCACCTTTACGGAAAATTACACCCGATGAGAATCAGAATTTTGCTTACCCTGAGTTTACTATTCAGTTATTACCTGGCTGCTGTATATGCCCAACAAACCCCTACCAATTACCCTGGGCAGGACGAGCTCCAAAACTGGCTCGAGGAGAAATACCTGGATACGGTTCCCGGAATCGCCGTGGGAATTGTGAAGGACGGGGAAGTTTACTTTGAAGGGTATGCGGGCATGGCCAACCTGGAGCACCAGGTACCGGTGGCAGATTCCACCTGTTTTAATATTGCCTCGGTAGCCAAACAGTTTACAGCGCTCTGCGTGCTTCAGCTTATCCTGGATAAAAAATTGAATCTCGATGATGATCTGCGAAAGTTCCTCCCGGATTTCTATGCTGAGAATCCTAATCCAATCGAGATCCGGCATTTGTTGGCGCATACCAGCGGAGTACGAGATCTCTATGAATTACTAAGTCTGGAAGGTCGTCCCTGGTGGGCACGAGTGGGGTATGATATGGGGGATGCACTGGAACTCTTAGGGGCGCAAAAGACCCTGAATGATACCCCTGGAACCAACTACCGGTATAGCAATTCGGGCTACCTGTTACTCACTCAGGTTGTTGAGCAGGTCAGTGGCCAGACCTTTCCCGAGTACTCAGCCGCGTTATTTAATCGTCTCGGAATGCCTGATACCCGATTTCAGACCAATTACATGACTGTAATGCCAAATAAAGCGCTTCCCTACAACGATTGGGGGGATGGCATTTGGAAGCAGTATCCGATGGTGGTCGAACTCTATGGAGACGGATTCCTCTATACTACCTTGCGCGACCAATTGCGCTTTGAGCAGCTCCTACAAGTCCAGGCCGGCAGTTTTGGCGGACTCCTAGTGGAAAGTCAAAAGCCCATTCCCGGCAGTGTTATCAATAGTTATGGCTTCGGTTTGGAACTGAACACCTGGGAAGGGATGTCGGTTGTGGAACATGAAGGGGCAACCGGCGCCTACGGGGCACACACCTTGCGTATACCTGAATTGGACCTGTCTGTGGTGGTGATGAAGAGTAATGGGAATTACTGGGCACGCGCACTCGCCAGGGATTTGGCCAGGATGTTTATGCCCGGATCAGGGGAGGCTCAGAAATCAGAAGCGGGATCAAACGCCATGGCAGCTCAGGGAGAAGGTGCTTCTTCCGTTAGGATTAAGGAAAGCTTGCTATCCGAACTTCCTGCACGCTACCTGCTGGAGGACGGCTTAACCTTTATTGAGATTACGCGAAAAGACGGCGAGTTATATAGGGAGATTGAAGGCAGGGATTCGGTACGGCTTTTACCGCTATCCAAAAAGCCTGTAAAAGCTAAGGGTCGCGGCGGAGCGGCTCTTCAAGAATTGGCGTTTGTCTATGAAACGGTCCCGGATTTGAAGATGGTATTTCTTTGGGAAGAAGACCGGGTGATAGGATTTGAGTTGCGCCAGGAAGGATTGGGCCCCCGTCCGGCACAGCGGTTGGAAGCCCCAAGAAAGAATAAGCCCATTGCCGTACGACCCGGTACCTATTACAACGAAGAATTGGAGATCTCTTTCCAACTCGCTTATTCGGATAATTCCATGATCCTGACCTATGAAGGGAATACGCTGCCCTTACAGCAAAAAGCCGATGGGCTTTGGGCCGGAGGAGAATATCTCTTACGAGCGGATTGCGACGGCTTCGAGGGGTGTTCCCGCTTACTTCTCGACACCGGGCGTATGCGGAATATTGTATTCAGTAGGTAGGAAGATTATGTGCTTGAAGTTCGCGCATTTTTGGCGCGCGCAGCTTCAATATTATGGCGGTCTTTTCGTTCTATTGTTATTTCTTAATCTTCTCTTAATTAGGAGGGAGTATAGCGCTTTTTCTTAATTTTGCTGAGCAATGAAAGCATTGGCTACAAAGTTCGGGGCAATTGTAATGTCCTTTTTACTGCTGTTCTCCACCCTTTCTTTTTCGGTGGACATGCATTTTTGTGGCCACTCCCTGGTAGACGTTGCGCTATTCGATGAGGCTAGTGACTGTGGCATGTCTCAGTATGCCGATCTCATGGATAGTTTCGGCTGTTGTTCCGATAAGGAAATAGTAGTCGATGGGCAGGACGACCTGCAAGCCATAGCCAAATGGCAACCTGAGGTACCTCCGGCTTTTGTGGCTCCTAGGATCTTGGGACTCGTCAGTGAAGCAGTGATTACTGAGCAGGACCTGAGCATTCCACCTGAATATTCACCACCCCCCTTGATATCGGATCTCCCGATAGTCTTTCAGCAATTTCGAATTTGATTTGAGTTTTTCGCAACGGGCCCGTGAATGCCCTGTTGCCAGTGTATGAATATGGCGAATTGCCACGTACAAGAAACAAACTCAAAATCAATTATGAAGACACAATTAAGCATTGCTTTTATTATGATCGGCATTTTAGGCGCCCTGGCCCAGGGACCTCCTATTACCGCCGATAAGCCTATAATGTTAGGCGCCAAAAGTTTTACGACTAAAACACTAATGGAATTCCGCAATACCGAGCGCGGAAGTTTCAGTTACATTCCTTTGATGTTGCACTATCTTCCAACAGCGAATTCGCTGGTGGCCGTTCATTTACCGTATATCGGCTATGACATTGACGGTGGAGCCAGCGGAAGTGGCCTGGCGGATATTAAGATCTTAGGTAAATATCAGTTTTTGCGAAAGGACGCTACGGGGAAAACCTTTCGCCTGGTAGCCAAGACGGTTCAGACCTTGCCAACGGGGGAGGAACTGGACCTTATGGAGCTTAGTACTGGGATCTACCAGGGGTATTACGGAATTGTCGCGGGTTATGAAACGCTCAAGTACGGGATTTCAAACGAAGTGGGATACAACTGGATGCCCGACGGAACCCTGGACGAATTTCGCTATAAATTGGGATTCGGATTGCCCTTACTGAAACCGCAATATCCTAACAAACAGATCAATCTGTACTTTGAGTACACCAACTCCTGGCTTACAGAGCGCGACTGGTATATGTTGCTCTACGCTCAGGGGATTCAATACGCCCGTAAAAACGTAACCTTTGATCTTTCTGTCCAGGTACCCCTGGTCAATGATGTTCCCGACGAAAGACAATTCAGATACAGTCTGTTTCTGGGGACCCGGTACACATTTTAATTTAAAAAAATACAATCATGAAAAATATACAGCTAAAACAATGGGGTAAAGCCATATTCCTTGCCCTCGTAATATTCGGAGCTCAGGCTGCTACGGCCCAGAAAGCTATGGATCAATTTAAAATCCAGGTCGACGGACTTGGATGCCCCTTCTGCGCCTATGGATTGGAGAAGAAATTCAAGGAATTCAAGGGGATTAAACAAGTCGCTATCGATATCGAAACCGGAAATTTCACTTTCGAATATCCTGCCGAAAAAGCGTTAACCCTCGAAGCGGTAGTTAAGCAGGTAGAAAAGGCGGGATATACGCCAGTTACCACTATGATAACACGAGCCGATGGACAAGTCGAAGAATCTGGAGGCGAATTGGCCTCCGGGAATTCGGGGAGTATGGACAACGGAGAAACCGTGGCTTCGCAGGCAACACTAAAAGTAGCCGGGAATTGTGAAATGTGTCAGGCGCGCATCGAAAAGGCCGCCAAATCGATAGCCGGGGTAACCGCGGCATCCTGGGATAAAAAGACCAAAATATTGACGCTGGACTGGACTGGAAAAGAGAATCCACTGGATCAGGTTTCTCAGCAAATAGCGGCTGTAGGACACGATACGGAGAAACACAAGGCTGCGCAGGAGACTTATGAAGGGTTGCCGGCGTGTTGCTACTATGAACGTATTCAAGACTAATCGCCTTATGAAAAACTTGAAAAAGAGTAGTCTGGCAATATTGTTGCCAGGATTGTTGTTTTTTGGACTTATGGGGTGTCAGCAAGAAGACGTCCCGCACGAGTGGCAGTTGGTACGAACCATTGCCTTGGATAGTATTAATCCAATAGGTCTTGCGGAATCGAACGGAAAGATCTGGTTGAGCGATGGCGACCACAATAGGGTAGTGCTTTACGACCTCACTTCCGGCCCGGTTCGGGTAGTGGACGGTCTGGACAGGCCTATGCACATTGCTGCGGTTTCCGAATCGCTTTTCGTACCTCAGTATGGAAACGATAAGGTCGAGGAAATTGGAGCAACTGGTCGTAAAGAAATGATACTGCCTGATTCGCTGGATGCGCCGGCTGGGGTGGACGTTTTAGGAAATCAGCAGGCTATTGCGGATTTCTACAATAATCGCATCCTCTTTTTTGACGGGAACGAGTGGATCGTTTTTGGAAAGGAAGGGAAGGCCGCTGGCGAATTTTACTATCCAACCGATGTGCAGCTAACCGAAACGGAGATCTATGTCGCAGACGCCTATAACCATCGGATTCAGGTTTTCGATAAAGCAGGCAAACCGCTGAGGATGTTTGGCAAGGAGGATAAAATGAATGCGACTACGGGAATTTTTGTAGGTCCTGAGGCCGTTTTTGCTACAGATTTCGAAAATGACCGTGTCCTGGTTTACAGCCCGGGGGGAGAACGCCTTCAGATTCTGGAGGAGGGTATTGAGAAACCCACCGATATGATCCAACTCCAAGACAAACTCTATATCGCCAATTATCGAAAGGCAGAGTTGTTGGAATATGGTTGGTTACCTGTAAAAACTACGCCCGAGAAGCAGTAACTTTACTGCATGGGCCATACAGCAGGCTTTTTGGTAAAGGGGAAGCGATTGACCTTAGGGTTGGTTTCGCTTCCCCTTATCTTTTTGATGCTTTCGGCCTGTGCGGATAATCAGCATCCGGATTCCTCCAGGGAGAAATCCGCTCCCAACATCATTTACATCCTTGCCGATGACCTTGGGTACGGAGATATCGGAGCTTACGGGCAAGAACTCATCGAGACCCCGAACCTGGATGCCCTCGCTGCAGGGGGAATGCTTTTTACCCAGCATTATTCCAGTGCTCCGGTTTGTGCCCCGGCCCGCTATATGTTTCTCACTGGGAAGCATTCCGGACACGCCTATATTCGGGGGAATGACGAGTGGAATGACCGGGGTGAGGTTTGGGATTACCGGGCTATGGCCAGGGATTCCACCCTGGAAGGGCAACGGCCTATGCCTGAGAATGAAATCCTGCTTTCACATCGGCTTCAGCAGGCGGGCTACCGCACCGGGCTTTTTGGAAAATGGGGGCTGGGGGCTCCACATACCCGCAGTGTGCCCAATAAAATGGGGTTCGATACTTTCTTTGGCTATAACTGTCAACGCCAGGCGCATACCTACCATCCGCTCTTCCTCTATAGCGATACGGTACGCGTTTCACTCGATAATGACACCATACCTCCACATAGTGGGCTGGATTTTGCCCAAAGTCGGCTAAAACAGGAAAATGATGACCCGTATGCGGTCTTTCAGCAAGGGGAGTACGCCCCGGATCGCATTTATCAGGCCCTGGAGGAATTTATAGGTAGCGGTCAGGAGCAACCGTTCTTCGCTTATTGGGCCACGCCAATTCCCCATGTACCTTTACAGGCCCCAGAGGAATGGATTAACTATTACCGCAAGAAATTGGCGGAGGAGCAGCCTCATGAGGGAGGCAAGGCCTTTGGTTATTTTCCACAGCGCTATCCCAGGGCCACCTATGCAGCCATGATATCCTATTTGGATGCCCAGGTTGGCCGGCTTATCGACTACCTGAAGGCAAACGGGCTTTACGAAAACACCCTGATTTTCTTTACCTCCGATAACGGGCCTTCCTATGCGGGAGGGGCCGACCCGGAATTTTTCAACAGTGCCGGGCCTTTTGATGGCAATTATGGACGGGGTAAGGGCTTTGTATATGAAGGGGGGATTCGCATCCCTCTGATCGCTTCCTGGCCGGGCCATATCGCCCCAGGTTCGCGGAACGACCTACCAACAGTGCATTACGATATGTTTGCCACCTTAGGCGAATTAACCGGCTACGCGGTCCCCGAGGCCGTAGACGGAGCGAGTTTCCTGGGTTCTTTAATCGAGGAAAGCAGCACAATTCAAAACAGCAGCGCCTCTGGCTTAAAGCGTCCATTAATCTGGGCCTTCCCGGAATACGGCGGGCAGATCGCACTGCGTCAAGGGGATTGGAAATTATTGCAAAGGGGGCTGAACAAGCCGGAGGAAAACCCGGGTTGGGAACTGTATGACTTAAGAGAAGATCCTGCGGAAACCCAAAATAGGGCCTCGGAGCATCCTGAAATTTTGGACAGCTTATTACGACTAATGGAGCGGGAGTACGAAAGGCCTGCAATAGATAAATTCCGCTTACAGGAGTTCGAGGCGAAACTTGAATCGGGGACCCCGGCGGAGCGTTAATGTTCTGTTGATAACTTGCCTTGTAAGGAACGGGCCTAAAATCCTACTTTTACCCACTAGAGTTTTTGAATTATGTCAGAGAATATCGAAAGATTTAAAACCCTCATTTTAGGTTCCGGCCCTGCCGGATATACAGCAGCTATTTATGCCGCAAGGGCCGATCTCAAGCCAGTGGTGTACACCGGTATGGAACCAGGCGGTCAATTGACAACCACTACGGAGGTAGAAAATTTCCCGGGTTATCCCGAAGGGATCGATGGTCCTACCATGATGGTGCAATTGCAACAACAAGCCGAGCGCTTCGGAACCGACGTGCGAATCGGGATGGCGACAGCGGTGGAATTCAGCGACGAACCCGGTGGAATCCACAAAGTTACCATTGACGACAGCAAAGTGGTAGAAGCCGAAACCGTTATTATTTCTACGGGTGCTTCGGCCAAGTACCTGGGCCTGCCCAGTGAACAACGCCTTCGCGGAGGCGGGGTATCGGCCTGTGCAGTCTGCGATGGATTCTTCTACAAAGGACAGGATGTTGCCATTGTCGGTGGTGGAGATACGGCTGCTGAAGAGGCTTCGTACCTGGCTAAAATTTGTAAATCGGTTACCATGCTGGTTCGTAAGGATCACATGCGCGCTTCCAAAGCGATGCAAAACCGCGTCATGAACATTTCAAATATTGACATCCGCTTCAACACCGAAATCGATGAAGTCCTTGGGGACCAGGTAGTGGAAGGTTTGCGTATGGTCAATAACCAGACCGGGGAAAAAGAGGAAATCGCCATTACAGGGTTGTTCATAGCCATTGGCCATAAACCCAATACCGATATCTTCAAAGGGCAACTCGATATGGACGAAACCGGATATATCCTTACACCGGGGAAATCTACCAAAACAAACAAGCCCGGGGTTTTCGCCAGCGGCGATGTACAGGACAAGGATTACCGTCAGGCCGTAACGGCTGCGGGTACTGGTTGTATGGCCGCCTTGGATGCAGAGCGCTATCTCGCTGAGGTTGAAAGTCCTGAAGAAGTAGAAGAGGCATAAAAATAAATCCCGGACTCCTCATGTGGGGTGCCCGGGATTAACCATCCAGCTAATTCACAAAGATGGGTCAGCCTTATTCGACCCTTTTGTAGTTTTCCGAAAACGTCCGCTTTCCTTCTTCGTCGATAGTGATCTGACTGTAGGTGCCATCACCTACTACCAGTTCAAATCGGAATTCGCGGTTCGATCCCAGGTTTTCCATAAAATAGTAATCTCCGTATTCGATTACTTCGATGAGTTCGTCCATAGTGATTTGATACTGTCCATAACCAAATCGCCCAATGGTATCATTGGGATCGGTTCTGGACCACATCACATGGCCGTCATAGTACATTTTTACCTGCCGGTATCCATCTACCGGCTTAATTGTATCCGCCACTTCATTGCTGTCATAGTTGCAAAAACTCTGTAATTCCCAGGTTCCTTCCAGGCTATGCATTGGGGGAGGAGTTGAGATGCTCGTTGCAGCCAGGGACACGAAGGCGGCAATTAACAGTAGGGTGCCAAATATTTTCTTCATAGGGTTGGTGTTTTGAACATCTTAAAAGTGTTAAAAAGATACGATAAATAATGAAAATATGGCACGGTAAACGGTAAAAACTTAAGGATATAAAGGCAAAAATGCTAAAATATTAAGTAAAACCCAATCGGAGATTTGCCTTATTTGCCGTAACTGGAGATGGCCTGCCCAAGCAGGGTCAGCTGGGCTTGGCTATGTCCGGCATGAATTACAATCCTGCTCCGCGAATCATCGCTGGCTTCTGCCGGATACCTGAAGTGGGTAATTACCATTCCATTTGCAAGCAAATATTCGGCCAGCTTCGGGTTGGAAAATGTAAATACAGGATAGTCGGGAAAGCTGTTTAAGCCGTGCATACCGCGGACTAACCCTTCGAAATAGTTGCAATTCTTTTGCAGGCGCTGAAGTTGTCTGAAATACCACCCTTTTTGCAACCCTTCGCCCAGGGCGGCCAGTGGGCCGGGAGCACAAGGGCTGGCACCAACAAACAGGGGGTGTTCTTTGAGTAGCAGTTGTTGCTCCGCAGGTCCCAGAATTACCCCTGCCGGAATCCCCATGGCTTTTCCGAGGGAGGCGCAAACGGACACCTGGGAAAAACCGAATCCCGCCAACTCCCGGTACAAACCGCTGCCCTTTAGTCCCAGGATCCCCAATCCGTGGGAATCATCCGCAATCAATGCAATTTGGTTGAGGTGTGGTGCCATTTGCGCAAGGAACCCGCTGCGTTGCAGGGATTCAGTAAGTGGGATCGGTCCTTGCTCAAAATCCAGGGTATCGCAAACCAGCGCTGGTCGGGCTTCATCATTGGATTTTAATTGGTTAAGCATGGCCTCTACTAACTGCTTCCAATTCGAATACCGGGTAGCCCCAGGGGGCAATAAGGCCGCATGGGTAGACGGGGCGTAATACAAAGTAAACCCTTGCGAAAGGCTGGATTCAATCAGGAGCCGTGCAGCCAGGAATCCCGAGGATAGGGTCAGGGCAGTCGCTGCTCCCGTCCATTGCGCTATTTCACTTTCGACCCGGGCAAAAATTCCCAATTGCAGATTGCCGATGCGCGATGCGCCCCAATGGGTTCCCCATTGTTTGGTATATCGGGCAATGGCATCCTGAAAATAGGGCTGAGCTTGCATGGCCAGGTAGGCCGTACCGGCGAAGTTCAGATAATCCCGGAACCCATCCTGAAAAGCTGCCCCTGGAAATTGGTTTATTTCGAGTGTCATCGGGCAAGGAGTTCAACACCACTTCCCGGTGCATTGGGATAGACTACAGTCGCATCCTCCAGTAATTTTACACCTGTCGCAATATCTTCCCGAAGTAGCAGGGCTCCATCCATATCCACATAGTCGAGTTGTGGGAGTAATTGTGCAATAGCCGAAATACCTACCGAGGATTCCGTCATGCATCCGACCATGACTTTAAGACCCAATTCCCGGGCTTCCCGGATCATCCGCAGGGCCGGACTCAGGCCCCCGCATTTAGTTAGTTTGATATTAATCCCATGAAAATGCAGGGCACAGCGCGCCACATCGGTTTCTACGATACAACTCTCATCGGCGATTATCGGCAGTTCGCTTTTATGCGCAACAAGCTCCATGCCCTCCCAATCATCGGCCTTTAGCGGTTGTTCGATAAATTCCACCCCTAATTCTTTTAAGGCGCGGGCGTTTTCGATTGTCTCCTCCGCCGTCCAGGCGCAATTCGCATCTACCCGGAAAACCGCATCGGTATGTTTGCGTAGTTCTGTGACTATACCCACATCATTCGACGTCCCCAACTTAATTTTATAAATGGGCCAGGGCTTTTCTTTCATCTTGGCCACCATTACTTCCGGGCTATCCAAACCAATGGTAAAATTGGAAATAGGGAGATTGCCCAGCTCAGTGCCCCAAATTTGGTACAGGGGCTTCCCAAGGGTTTTCCCGTACAAGTCCCAACAGGCCAGGTCCAGCGCACAGCGCGCAAAGTTCGAGAGCTCCTGGGTGCGCAGCCACTTCTCGAATTGCAGGGGGAATGCCAGATCGGAATCTGCTTTCGGACCCTGCAGCGGTACTTCGAAACCGGCGATAGCGTTCCTCAGGGCCTCTATTTCCTGTTTCAGGGAATCTACAGTAATTTGGTAGTATGGATTAGAGGTAGCCTCCCCATATCCGGTTTTGCCCTGGTATTCGAGGCAAACAATCAGGGTATCCTGAGTATCGTAACGCTCCCGGGAAATCCCGAAGGTGTGTTGCAGGGGCAAGGTGTACTGGTATAGCTGAATATTCATGGTAAGCTAATGTAATACAAAAACCCCGGTCATTGCTGACAGGGGTTTCCGCCTTAAGTGGTTGACTGATGAATATTGGCTGGGTTGTTAGTATTTTGATACGCTACCAGAGGCAGATTTACGCGATTCTACGCTGGCATCTCCACTGTATCGGATATCGGCACCACTACTGGCGTCGGCGGTAAGACTCTCGGTAACGTATACCCGGATGTCTGCACCGCTGCTCGCCTGAGCATTGCATACCCGTGACTCCATATCTGCCGCTTTGATGTCAGATCCACTGCTGGCATCGGCATACAACAGGTTGGTGCGTCCGGCCAGTCGAATGTCTGCTCCGCTACTGCAATCCGCTTCGATTTCGTCGGCATTCAACTCTACCCGAAGATCGGCTCCGCTGCTGGCATGGAGGCGTACTTTTCCGGCTTCGATGACTCCTTTTCCATTCAGGTCAGCTCCGCTCGATGAAGACAGGGCTGTAACTTCCGGAAGGGTTACGTAGATGTTCTTCGTTGCCCGGCCGATGTTCTCGATCGCATGGATTTTTAGTTTTCCATCCTTAATATCGGTGCCGATCAGATCAATGATATTTTCGTCGGCTTCGACGCGGATTTCAAAATCGGATCCCTGGGTTACATATACATCCAGGCCTTCAGAGGCCGCTACGGCGGTAAAGGACTCCGACACGGTGCGATTTTCGTCTACGACTACTCCGTTGCCTCGCTTTCCTGATCCCCAGTTCACATCGAGCATACAGGAGGAAGTAAGGATTGCCAGTAAAATTGCGATGGTAAATCTAGCTAGTGTTGTCATGATTTTCGTTTTTTGATGGTTTTTGCGGGATGATCCCTTACTGATTGTTATTTGTTGTTGAATTATTTGCTGTTTCAAAGAACGTTAGCGTTGCCGGCTTTCCACAATAGGAATTACTGAATTGTAAAAAGCCGGGACTGAACTGTAATTATCTGCCTTCATCGGCTTTTATCTGTACCCCGTTCTCGTCAATTTTCATTTTAAAGCTGTCGTCATTATCGTTAAGATCAATGTCGACACCGTTTTCGTCGATGATGATTCGGTTGTCGCCTTCCTCATCGTCCCAATCCCGGTCGTTTAGCTCCTCAGGACACTCCTGGCATTGCAGGCGTCCGTCCGCACCCATAATCCAGGCGTGCTCGGCGATGTCCTTGCGATACATGTCGCGATCGGTAGAAGTCCTCCTGCCGATATAGTTGCGAGCGGAACGATCAAAACTTACATAGGTTCCCTCGGGCAGGTACAGCGTTAGCCGCATCTCCTGATCCCGAACTTTATTCTTCACATCAGTGGTGAAATAATTATCCAGGTTCAGGGTAGTCCCGGTAAGGGCATAGTTGTAATTGATCTTTCCGGCCCGATCCCGTGCATCCTCATAGCTTCTCCCATCGGCATCCTTGCGGATACGCAGCGTGGCAACCGAATCATCGGCCTTGCGGATGTCTAATAACAGATCATCGGCATAGAGCATGGGCTGATCGTTCTCATCGTATCGGATTTTCATGCCGGCGATTACCGGACCACTTTCATAGGCATTCTCGGCCGCATTGAAGCGGATGTGCAGGCTGTCTACCGAGGTAATGGCCAGGGAATCCCGCTGGGTGACACTACCGGTATACGCATGGGCCGAAGCCTGTCGGATACTGAGCACAGCCAGGGAAATAATGGCGATAAGCCACAGGCCGAGCAGGGAGAACTTGGCGATATTCCCAATGGATTTCAGGTTTCCTACCAGAATTTTCAATCCCAGATACATCAGGAAGAAGAACGGGATGGCAAATGCCAGGAAAATAAGGAAGCTCAGCAGCCAAACGGGAGTCTCTGTGGCATTGAGGATACCGATGATATCGACACCAGGAATGTGTACGTTATCAACGAGGCCCACAGTAAACAGGGCTATGGTCGTGGCAATCAGGGAAACAGCCCCGATTATGATCAGCAGGATTCCGACGAACTTTCCAATGACCTTGAAAAAGAACATAATTACGTCTCCCAGGGTATCAAAAAAGCTGGATCCCCCGCTTTTTACCTTGCGTCCTACTTCGTCGTAGTCTACACTTTTAACCCGGTCGGCAACGGTCTCAAAACCCTCCTTAACCTTCCGCTCGATATTGCTGATGTTCACGGGTTCCCCGGTCATATCCAATTTTTGCGCCGTAGAGGCAGCTTCGGGGACCAGAATCCATAACAGGATGTAGGCAATAAACCCGAATCCGGTAAATACTGCCAGTAAAATAAAGATCAGGCGAATCCAGAGTGCATCGATGCCGAGATAGTATTCAAGGCCGGCACACACCCCACCGATATATTTACGGTCGATATCGCGATAGAGCTTCTTGGCTCGCGAAGCCGGGCCACGGGAAGATCCACCTCCGGGCGCATCCTGGAAGATGTCCTCGTCGATCTGATAGTCTTCGGGTTGCCCCATAATAGCGATCACCTCGTCTACCTCTTTTTCGGTAATGACCTGGCGTTCGTTTTCCATTTTTTCGTAAAAAAGCTCGGCAATCCGGGCCTCGATATCGGCGATAATTTCATCGCTTCCCTTGGTGCCAGAGAAAGAGCGTCGAACAGCCTCGAGGTAACGTTGCAGCTTGTTATATGCGTTTTCATCGATGTGAAAAAGCATATTGGCCAGATTTATATTGACTGTCTTGTTCATTTTGTTGTTGATTTTGCTTGGGTTACCACATTTACGGCGGTCCGTAATTCGTCCCAGGTAGTGTTTAATTCTTTAAGGAACACTTTCCCTGTCTCGGTGAGTCCGTAATACTTGCGGGGTGGTCCTGACGTAGACTCTTCCCAGCGATACGAGAGCAAACCGGCATTCTTGAGGCGGGTCAGCAGTGGATAAATCGTCCCCTCCACGACCAGCATTTTAGCGTCTTTAAGTTGGCCCAGGATTTCTGAAGCGTACTTGTCTTCCTCCCGTATAATAGAGAGGATGCAGTACTCCAGGACCCCTTTCCGCATTTGTGCTTTGGTATTCTCAATGTTCATAATTTCTTTCGCTTTTTCGGCCTATAATCCCGGCTTACACCGGGAGGCTGGGGTTAACTGTTCGTTTGCATTTTTCATGATTAGATTTTGATTGATGAATAAACTATAAGGCCGGCTAATGCAGGCTAATAACCCGGTAAATAGACCAGGTGGAATTATCGTTCTTGTATACTACTACAAAGCGGCTGGGAGTGGAGATGGCATCGGGTTCTTCGCTGTTGAAGAATTTATGGTAACCCATAGCCACAGCTCCGAAGTCTTTGATTTCGTGTACCTCAAAGCTTTCAGGAACCAGTTCCCTGCTAACCTTTCCGCAGATATTCTGAAGAATGCTTTCCACGACTTCATCCTTGTCTGTGCTTACGCCTCCCATGTCGTGGTAAAACTCCAGGTCTTCGTTCAGTAACCGGGCCTGGGTTTCCATATCACATTCGTTGTAAGCGTCAAAATATTCTTTATCTAACTCGGCAATGGTGCGGTATAATTTGGAATCCGGTGCAACCTGTGCAAAGGCTTCCACCAGTACCCCTAGGACAATGGCGATGAATAATAAAATGTGTCTGGTGCGTATCATCGGATGAATTTTATAGTGAGGGGATATCGGAAATATTTGCCCTCATTGGTTTCCATGGTTGCCTTGATCGTAAACACAATGTTTATGATGAACAGCGCTACTCCGATGAGCCCGGTAATACCCAGTGGCCACCAGGCAAAAGAATCGCTGAACCAATCCGGTCCGAAATCGAAAAAGAAGAAGTCGTCAGAGCTAATACTCCAATTGACATCGCCTCTTCTCAAGAATCCGGGTAGCCAGGTAATAAAGAAGGGTATCGAAATAAGCCCGGCTATAAAACTGTACAAGGTCATACTGATCTGAAAATTCAGGGCTTGCTTCCCATGGTAATCCACAAATTCATATTGATTCCGGTTCGATAACCAGAGTACCAGTGGAATCAGGAATTGACCAAAGGGAATAAAGAACCTGCTTAAGGTAGAACCGTGGATGATAGCTCCCAGATTTCGTTCGTGTTTGCTCAGTGTCTCTGTCATGGCATAGTTATTTCTTATGCAAATATATATCCAAAAGAAGGTATTATGCAAAACATAGTACTTAAAATTAACATATAATTAACAATTAATATGTCCTGAGAAAGTGATACCTTAGAGGCGTTAAACCCCCTGAATACAACAGATGGCAAAGCTTGAGCGCTCTTACAATACCTTTATGATGCTGAAATTACCCTCCGCCTGGATTTGCGGGGTGCGCCTGAAATCTATGGATGGAACGACGTCTGTTACTTCAGTAAAGCATCGCTGGATGAACCAAAATCCCTTTAAATCCATGTTTTGGGCCGTACAGGGGATGGCTGCGGAATTCGCCACAGGCGCTCTGGTCATCTACCACATTCGCAAGAGCGGGAAACGGATCTCGATGCTGGTCCTCAACAACAAAGCGAACTTCTCTAAAAAGGCTACCGGACGGATAAACTTCATTTGCCCGGACGGGGATAAACTACAACAGGCCATTTCCAGGACTATTGAAACCGGGGAAGGACAAACAGTCTGGATGCAAGCGATAGGGAAGGATCAGGCCGGAGATGTAGTGAGTACCTTCGATTTTGAATGGACCTTAAAGGTTAAACAAAATTAAGATATTCTCACCCGTTTCCTTATAAGGATTAGCATATATTCAAAAAATTAACTAAATTAATGTGAATCTTAAGGTAATAGGGGATGCCTTACACAATTTCACACGACTTCAAACAAGACTATCTGGACATAACTATCGATGTTAAAGTTATTCCGGAACTAGCTCTGCAAGAGGCACTTGAACGCTGGAAAGAGGTTTTTGAATTAGCTACCCAGCACGCCGTGAAACGCGTCCACGTCTTGATGACATTTGCAGGAACCATTGACCTTACCAGTAAATTTCGACTTACGACTTCAGCAGAATCCCTGGGAATGAGCAAAAAATGCCGCCTTGCAGTTAGTATTCCTGATGAACAGTCCTACCTCGAGCTATTATTTACACAGACCGCCTTGAATCGACTGGGCTATCAGATGAAAATCTTCAAGGCTAAGAAAAAGGCAATCAAGTGGTTAGCTGAAGATTAGTGGCTAAACCTCTTTCCCAATTTTTTCGCTTTATTTTCGTAACAATCGGCCCTGTTTGGACTACTAATAGGTAGATTTTGTTTAACCTCTCTTATAACCTTCAATACATGAACGCACACGAAATTGACTATGAAATCTTCGGAGAAGAAATGCAATATGTTTCTGTTGAACTGGATCCCAATGAAGGGGTGATCGCTGAGGCAGGAAGTTTTATGATGATGGATCCGGACATAAAAATGGATACCATCTTCGGAGATGGATCCGGGCAGGATACCGGCGTCTTCGGTAAGATATTTTCAGCAGGAAAACGAATTCTTACAGGAGAAAGCCTTTTCATGACCGCTTTTTACAATGTCGGCCAGGGGAAGCGACAGGTTAGTTTTGCCTCGCCATATCCTGGTAAGATTGTGGCTATCGATCTCAGTGAGAAAAACGGGAAATTTATCTGTCAGAAAGACGCCTTTTTATGCGCTGCGAAGGGGGTGCGTGTCGGGATCGAGTTTTCGCGTAAACTGGGACGCGGGCTGTTCGGCGGCGAAGGATTTATCATGCAGAAGTTGGAAGGTGATGGGATGGCCTTTGTCCATGCAGGCGGTACCCTTGCCAAAAAGACATTACAACCAGGAGAAGTCCTGCGTGTAGATACAGGATGTATCGTAGGCTTTTCCCAAACCGTGGATTACGATATTGAATTTGTAGGAGGAATTAAGAATACCATATTCGGTGGGGAAGGTCTATTCTTCGCCACGCTAAGAGGCCCGGGAACCGTGTATATTCAATCCTTACCCTTCAGCCGACTGGCAGGGCGGGTCCTTGCGGCAGCCCCTAAAGGTGGCGGGAAGGATAAGGGAGAAGGAAGTATCCTGGGTGGATTGGGTGATCTTATCGACGGAGATAACAGATTTTAACCCGCGCAAAAAAGCCAGTTTCCGGCACTTTACAATCAGCAGAAGCTTAAGTATCTTCAGGGCATGAATTTTCATGCCCTTTTTGATTTTTTAGAACGGCTTTGGCGAAATAACCACAAAGCCTGGATGGACGAGCATCGCGCAGAATACCACAAAATCAGAAATGATTTTATCCAATGGCTGGACGAGCTCGATGCTATCCTCGATCAGCGCGATCCCGATTACTATCCCACCCCGGGGAAACAAGGGATTAACCGCATTAACAACAATCTTATGTTTCACCCGGATCGTCCGGTATATAAGGATCATTTTGGAGCTGGTCTGGATAAAGCTCCGGGAACCGCGGATTTTTATATTCAAATTGGAGTAGGGGATTGCCTGCTTGCCGGCGGGTTATGGCGGCCGGGCCCCAAGAAATTGCGCAAAGTGCGGGAAGCCATAGATTACGATGGCGAAGTGATGCAGGAGATCCTGGATACCCCCAGTTTTAAGGCCATGTTCGGGGGCTTATACGAGGATCAGGTTTTACAGCGGATGCCCAAGGGTTTTAATCCGGACCATCCGCACGCGGCCTTGCTGAAGCATAAAACCCTGGCTGTTGAACGGACCATTAGCCGCGAAGATATCCTAAGTCCCGATTTCCAGAACCTGATTTTGGACACCTATTTTGAAATGCTTCCATTCCGCCGCTATTTAAACCGGGCTTTGAGCGTTGAGATCTAAAGGAGCTGCTTCAGCATACTAGTACCGTTCATAGACTTCGCGAAGCCAGCCCGCCATACGGGCCTTAACTACAGAAGTAGGTTCCTGATAGTGGTTGTTCATGAAGGAAAAGATAACGGTCTTCCCCGAGCGTGTTAGCAGGTAACCACTGAGGTTGTGGTTGTTGCTGAGGGTGCCGGTCTTGGCGTAAACAAAGGGTGCGTCGTCTTCAAGGTACATTCCATCTAAAGTGCCTTGTGCCTTTCCGGAGGCCAGTAAACCAAATAAACGCTCCCGTGGAATCTCCTGGTACATGCGATCCAGCAGATATACCAGTGCAGCAGGACTAATCAGGTTGTACCGGCTCAATCCCGATCCGTCTACCCAGCGAGGCTCCTGGGGTAGTCCGGGAAGCAATTGTTCCAGGGCATACGTTTTTGCCTTTTCAAAACTGAGGCTATCCCCCAGGGTACTGGAGGCCATCAGCATGATTTGCTCGGCCAGAAAGTTGTCACTGGTTTGCATCATGCGTCCGTAAAGTGTATCTGCAGTAATTCCCGGAAGGATTGAATATGCTGTGGTAGCTAAACCGCCGGGATCCGCTTCGCCATCCTGGTCCCTGGACACCCAGAAAACAGGTCTACCCAGGTATTTTGATGTGGCGTACTGCCAGCGGGTTCGTTCTACCTCCGGTCTTGATGATATGGGAAAATAGAGGGTATCTCCCAGTTCCGGAATTCTCCGGGGAAGATTGGCAGGGGTGATCTGTTCAATGGCGTAATCCGCAGGGCCTGCTTTCCGTGGAAGCTCAGGAGGAACAACCTGAACAGCATTATTTTCCCAAAACAGGGTCCTGACGTTGCCATAAATGGGCATGGCGCTGCGTTGGAGCATGTAAGCGCTGCGGTAATCGTCCCAGGCCCAACCCGGGCCATAGGCGGCGCTTTCCAAATTTCCGTTTTCAATAATTACTTTTTTGGCGGTGCCCAGAAATTTCAGGACAGTACTATCTTTAAAAAAGGGTTCCAAGGTTGCCGGGTATCCGGTGCCCAGGATATAGAGTGTATCGCCTGCCTGATGGTACTTCAAAGCAGGAAGTTTATCCGGCAGCATGTTCAGCCCTGTATACAGGGTTAATAACTTCACGTTGCTCGCGGGGATAAAGGGTTTGGAAGCATTGTAAGCGACCAGCGTATCCCGGGTTTCTGCATCCAGGAGTAGTACCCCGGTGAATTGGCGTTCAAAAGCAGGGGCATTTAGTTGCCCTTCCAGGTGTCGGACCAGTTTCTTAGTTGGAGAGCAGCCCAGTAAGATCGCACCGAGCGCTGCAAACAATAGTCTCGCAAAGCCTTGTCTCATTGTATTGTTAGAAACTTTGGGATAATTTTTACGCTTTTTAACGAAAATACAGCAATAAAATCGAAGCTGTTTTGGTTAATTTTGATGAACAACGTCTAACTAAACACTCTGAATTATGGCCAAATCCATGTTGGAGTACTCGAAAACAGTCCTCCAAAAAGTAAGTTTTGATGCCCGGCTCTTTACTCATGAGCTGAAAAAAGCGATCAAGCGGCTGCTGCCCAATGAGATCGAGGAACTACGCCAATGGCTACTGCAATTTACAACGGATAAGCCCGAATTACAGCAAAGTATTCTACTATTACCAGCATAACAAAAACCTCGCTTCGGCGGGGTTTTTACTTTTTAGCGCCATTCAGGGTAGGACTGATAATTTGCACATCCTGAAAACGAATCGCGCCGCGCACTACTCCGGAGATCACTTCCTTCAGCGCCTCGCTAATCTGGAATTTAAGCTCCTTGCGGTGATAGATCAGGCTCACCTCCCGGGCTGGAGGGGGTTCTGTAAAAAACCGCAGTCTTTTTTTGCGTTTAGGATCGAGATCCAGTGTATGCAGATAAGGGAGCAGGGTCATGCCCAGGCCTTCGTCCGAAAGCCTGATTAGCGTTTCAAAACTTCCACTTTCCAGTTCAAAAGGTTCATTCGAATCGGAATCTCCGGATTTACAGAGGTTAATTACCCCATCCCGGAAGCAGTGCCCATCCTGTAGGAGGAGGATGTCCTGCAGCGCCAGGTCTTCCGGAGCTAATTTCTCTTTGGCCGATAACCGGTGTCCTTCAGGCACATAGGCTACAAAAGGCTCGTAGTAAAGCGGGCGTTCCGTAAGGCTTTCCACGCCGAGGGGAGTGGCGGCAATGGCCGCATCCAGATGACCTTCTTTGAGATTTTCTATCAGGGCTTCTGTATTTTGTTCCCGGATGACCAGCCGGACTTTCGGATAACGTGAGACGAAATTCTTTAGAAACATCGGTAAGAGCGTAGGCATTACGGTGGGAATAATCCCCAGGGTAAAGGTGCCCCCGATAAAGCCCTTCTCCTGATCCACAATATCCCGAATCCGCGAAGCTTCATTTACGATGTTTCGCGCCTGGTCTACTATTTTCTGGCCGGCGTCAGTAATTCCTATCGGCTTTTTACTGCGATCAAAAATTTGTACATCCAGTTCGTCCTCCAGTTTTTGGACCTGCATGCTCAAGGTTGGCTGGGTCACAAAGCTCTTTTCTGCGGCAACGGTAAAATTCCTGAACTCGGCTACGGCAAGGACGTATTGTAGTTGGGTAATGGTCATCTATTGGTCAGTTTGGCAAAATGGCCAGGGTCCAGGACCCCTGTTTCAAAAATACATAAGGCCCGTCAAGGTACAAAAAGCCCCGGCTTTTCGGGCCGGGGCTGTAATCTATCTGTATTGGATTGTCAATCAGATGCGGGAAATTCCGATGAGCTTAGTTGCCTTCGCTTAACGAAAAACTTCCGTCTCCGCTGAAATCGTTGACTTCAATAGTTACTACCCAGATTCCGGAAGCACCAGCAGAAGTTACTCCGTCTATTGAATCAGGCTCCGACCCACCTTGAATGGTGCGATCCAGAACAATCTCACCTTGGGAATCCTCGACGATCATGCGGAAGGATCCAGCCGTAGTAGCCGTGATATCGGCATTGTAGTCCGCAGTACTCAGATTGTTGTTCCAGGAGAACATACGGGTGGCCGTTCCACCGTTTCCGGTAAAGCTGGCGTCTACGTCTCCGTCGAAATCCGAACGATCCCCGACGTTGAAGTCGGAACTACCGGGAGTCCACAGGGTTCCGTTTACCGTTAATCGCGCAAACGAATCGTCGTCATTACTACAAGCAACAAATAAAACGAGTGCCGGTAGAATCATTGCCATTCGAAAAATCTGGTTTTTCAATGAAATACTAGTAAAATTCATAACAATAAAATAAAAATTAGGGGCTTACTCTGGTAACGAGCAAACCCCTTTCTTATTTTTAATTTTCGATGTCTCGTGGTACCGAAAACCTCTCAGAATCGCAGTCTCAGTTCCAGATCTTCCGATCCTACCTCAAAATGGCAGGTCCCAAAAGCAGGCGGGCCCATGGCCATTTCGTTCCCGCTCATTGCGTAAGGCTCCTTGGGCATTCCATTGACTTCAAAATCCATTTGCTCATTGGAATTTAAATCATGCAATACCGAGACGGCATAATCGCCGGGTTGTACGTTCTCGAAAACAAATACATGTTCTCCGGTTGCTGCTTTCCCCTTGTAATTATCGATTCCTGCTCCTTTCATAAAGGTTTGGCGGGTATGGAGACCGGCAAGGATGTCTCCCTGGTCGTTCAATACGTTTTCCAGAACTATGGTTAGGGTAATCCCGCTATCCGCTGGATTTGTGTTGGTTGGTTCCTGGGCATTAGCGCTTAGGAAAATTAAAAAGACAATGGCGAATTTGACAAAGTGAATCATGACGTAAGTTTTTGTTTGTTGATTTATTCTCAAGGCGAATATCAACCGCTTATCGTCCTCATAAAATTTGAAGCTACTGAATTGTCAAATTCCGGGATTGAATTGAAGGTGGAAGCGGACTACAGGTAAATTTCCATCTGGATATTACAGCGGGAATAGGGGGAATGCCGGCCTTTGAACTCTTTAAAACCCAACTTGCGATACAGCCGGATGGCCGGGGTGAGTACGGTGTTGCTCTCCAGGTAAACCTTCCTGGCTTTGAGTCTTCGGGCGCCATCCAGCACTGCCAATCCCAGGGCGTAGCCGATTCCATGACCCTGTGCTTCGGGCAGGATTCCCATTTTCGTGAGTTCGTAAACCCCGGCCTGGTCATGATCCGGCATCAGCGCACAAACGCCAACAGGTTTTTGATCCAAAAGCGCCACCCATATTTCACCACCGGGATTTATTATGTGGGTTTGCGGATCACCCAAAACGGCCTCGTCGATCGGTTCCATGGTAAAGTACTGGTCTATCCACTCCTTATTGATGTCGTAGAAGGCCTGGGCATATTGAGGGGAATAGGTTACAATTTCCATTGCGAAGGATCCTAAGGAGTTTGATTTAGTCTAAATCGGCCCAGACACGGGTTACCAGGTCCCGGGTAGCGCGGATTCCTGCTGCTTCAGACAATTCAGAGCCCTCATATTCAATACCGATGTGCCCATCGAAGCCACTGGCTTTAACGAGTGAAAGCAATTCCTTGTAGGGTAATATGGTTTCGTTGCCTTCAGCATCAAACGCATAGGTCTTAGCGCTAACCCCCTGAGCAAAAGGCAGGAAATCTTTAAGGCCGCTTACGGGCCCATAGTTTTCCGTACAGGCTGCGCCCATGGTACTTCCCCATTCCTTATTCAGACACCAGTTCCCAAAATCGGGAAGGGTCCCCAATCCGGGATGGTCTACTTCGGTAATAATATCGACCATGAACCGGGCATCAGAGGTATGCAGGCCGTGGTTTTCGATCAGCACATAGATGCCTTGCTCCCAGGCCCGCGCCGCGAGCTCGCCTAATCCGTCTACTAAGGCTGCTTTGAGTTGTTCAGGCTTGCCCTTGCCAAATGCATTGACCCGTATTGAATGACATCCAAGAATCCGGGCGGCTTCCACCCACTTCATATGATTGTCCACCGCAGCCATACGTTTATTATTTTTGGGATCTCCCAGATCCCCTTCCGAATCGACCATGATCAGCACGTTGGTAACCCCCATATCGCGAGTTCCGGCGGCAAGGGATTTCCAATAGGCGGTATCCCTGGCTTTATTCATGTAAAACTGATTCACATATTCCACGGCGGGAATGCCGAAATCCTCCAGCGAGACTTTGGGAAAATCATGGGCTTTTAATTCACCCTTTTGCAATGCCCGGTGCAAGGACCATTGTGCCAGCGAAAGTTTCGGGTTTTCGATATTCATGGAGAAGTCCAGAACTGTTTTTGGCAGGCAAAGCGCAAAAAGGCCCTGCGTGCTTTTGGCGATAAAAGATCTGCGGGTGGCCATTCGGTGATTTTAAGCTGAAAAATGGAAATAACTATTCAGACGAATTCTTTTTTCCCAGGATTTCCACGATCCAATAAATGAGTTGGCCAATCCCACTGGCAAAAATGAAGAGCAGAATCCAGACCAACAGGAGGTTGTTCTGCTTCAAGTTGGGGTTTTGCGTTGCATGTACGATATAGAACACCAGACTTCCTAGGGAAACTAAAGCCAGAAGAAGCGCCGCAATCAGGATAATACCGATCCCCCCAAAGATGGCCATGGGCGGCTCTCCGCTATTTTCTATTTCCTGAATGTTACCCACAAAGGTTAGGATTGCAAGGAAGTATCCAATAAAGAACAGGATAAAGCCGACGATTGGGCCCAGGGCAAAGAATCCCTGCCAGAATTTACTGTTGAGCATGATCTTAGGGTTTACAACTTAAAGATAGGTTATTTCTGTTGAAGCTTAGCGGGAGTTATTGCGCCGCATTTGTTTGCTCACTTCGGCAGATAATCCGTTGCGTTTATCCAATTCTTTGTGAATTCGGTCATGATCTGCTTCCCGTCCCTGTGAAAGCTTATAAGCCGCATCTACCGTATCTATTTCAATGGTAAAACCCAATATCCCGCGTATCTGGCGCATAACCGGCTTGGAAAAGCCATCCAGGGAAACCGGCTGATCGGAATCTTTCTCATAATGGTCAACCAGCCGCCGCAGTGATTCCCGGAGCTCATCTTCGCTTTGACGATAATACCGGCCGCTGAGGTGTACAGCCATATAATTCCATGTTGGCACTTCTTCTTCCTGGTACCAGGAGGAAGAGACGTAGGCATGTGGTCCGGAGAAGACACAAAGGACAGATGTTCCGTCCGCAATAGCCTTGCTTTGTGGATTGGCTCGAGCCAGGTGGCCTTCAAGTACCCAGGAGCCGTCGGGTCGCTTTAAAATATCTAGCGGCAGGTGTGTAGCCAGTGGAGTTTGGCCTGAATCGGTACCTGGAGCACTTATGAGTAAGCCGAATGCATGGGCGCGTACAAATTCAAAAATTTCTTCTCGGTCCGCCTCGCGATATTTATCCGGGATGTACATCTGGGGTTAAAGGTAAAACTTCCATCGGGCTACCACTACAGTTCAGTAACTAATTCTGACAATTCAGTGCTTATTTCTTGCCAGGGCCTTACTGAAGATCAATTTTGCTACATTTAAACCAGGTCAGGAGTCTGGCTGCTATGTATTATATGATGAGTCTTAAATCCTTTCTCAGCCAATTTGGACGTGCTACGTTAATCGGAATACTCTTATTCCTGATGTTCCAGGCGGTTTATTATTTCACGGGTGTCGAGATTTCGTTGGATTCTGGTTTCTGGCGTGATTTCTTGTTTCACATGATCTTCTCCTGGATCATTTATATGTCCAATGCGGTCTTTATCGCTTATGTCTTACGTCGCTTTGGTCCGGCCATTTTCAAATGGAGGAATTTAGCCTTGTGCATCCTGGGGAATGCGCTGGTATCCCTGGTGGCCATCTTCGTTTCCCGCGCGCTTATATTCTCAGTGATTCTGGGGGTGGAATTCGATGTTTTCCTCTCAGGTGAACGCGCCAATTACTATTCGAACTCCCTGATAATTGCCATTGTAATATCCGTTGTCTTCTATGCGATTTACTATTATAAGAATCGCCAGGAGACCCGGGTTAAGCAACAGAAAATAATAGCTCGTAGTGCTACGGCACGCTTTGACGCGCTTAAAAACCAATTAGACCCACACTTTCTCTTTAACAGCCTCAACGTGCTGACCAGTCTGATCGATGAGGATCCGTCACAGGCCACCCGCTTTACGACCTCATTATCCAAAGTGTATCGCTATGTGTTGGAGCAAAAGAACAAGGAACTCGTACCGATAGAGGAAGAATATGCCTTTGCGCGAACCTATGTGCGCTTGCTGAAAATGCGATTCGAAGACAGCATTATTTTTGAGATCCCTGAGGAAAGTGCTACCCCTGATGCTAAAATTGTCCCGCTCTCCCTCCAATTACTCCTGGAGAATGCCGTAAAACACAATGTGGTAACCTCCGGCAGGCCCCTGACCATCAAGGTAGAAGAACGCGACGGGAAGGTGCTTGTCAGCAATAATTTGCAGGAAAAAGAAGTGGTGAAAAAATCCAGCGGGGTAGGTCTTGAAAATATTCGCCAGCGCTATGCTTTGCTATCAGAACGCCAGGTGGAGATACGAAAGACCCGGGATACCTTTGAGGTGGCACTCCCCATGCTTACGCATCAGGTAGCTGTGGCTCAGACGTCAGCAGCTTTTATTAAGGACAAGCGATACGAAAAAGCCAAGGAGAAGCTTGAGGCGATCAAAAATTTCTATGGTAACCTCACGGCTTATTGCCTGGTAATTCCTTTTCTGGCATGGCTTAACTGGCGTAGCTCGGATTTTCCCTGGGCGATATTTCCGGCGGTAGGCTGGGGCTTTGGATTAGTAATGCACGGCCTGGAAGCTTATGGGTATAACCCACTGTTCGGAAAGCGCTGGGAGGAACGAAAAATACGTGAATTAATGGACCGGGAGGATTTCTAGAACAACTCGGTACGATATTTCAACAGTTCGGTCCGGTTCTTTTTCTAAACCATGGAATAGCTCGCATCTTTGACCTATAACATTAAAAAACAACAAAGATGAAAGTGCAACAACAAACCGAGCGTTACCTCCGCGCCCAGAAGAAAGTTGAGGAGATCAAGTCATTTTATGGAAACCTGCTGGCCTACTGCCTGGTTATTCCAATTCTGGCCTGGATCAACTACCAAACCACAAGTTTCCTTTGGTTCGTATTTCCAGCCCTGGGTTGGGGGATAGGCCTTGCCTTTCACGCCCTTAGCGTCTACGGATACGATATCTTTTTAGGCAAAAACTGGGAACAGCGTAAGATCCAGGAGCTAATGGCAGAAGACAACGATTAACGCAAAAGAAAATCCAACCCGAGGTTTTCCCTATCAAGGCAAAGCCTTACAAAAGAAAACAATCATGGAAGAATTAAATAAAGAGAGCAAGTATTTCCGGGCCAAACAGCGCGTGGAAGAATTAAAAAAGTTTTACGGTAACCTTACCTCCTATGTATTTGTTATAGGACTTTTGGCTGTAATCAATTACATAACCTATTGGGAGTATAAATGGTTCTTGTGGGCTGCCCTGGGCTGGGGAATAGGCCTGTTTTTTCACGCCGTAAGGACTTTCCGGATGAATCCATTTTTTAACCGGCAATGGGAAGAGCGCAAAATTCGCGAGTTCATGGAAGAGGATGAAAAACGCGGGGGCCGCTGGGAATAATCGAAAATAACAGCATTGATCAAATAATAATCATGAAAGAACTAGAACCATCACAATTGGAAGCGGAATTCGACAAACGCGCCCGCGCCAAAAAGCGTGTAGAAGAAATCAAGGGGTTTTACGTGCATCTGACCATATACCTGGTAATTAACCTATTGATTATAGGATGGTCGATATACCAAAACGTATCCCAAGGAGAGCCTATCTTCAGATGGCCCATGTTACTTACGCCTTTCTTTTGGGGAATAGGCCTCGGCTTTCATTTTATCAATACTTTTAATGTCAATCCATTCTTCGGAAAGGATTGGGAACGGCGCAAGCTTCAGGAATTCATGGATCAGGACGAAGAAGAGGCCCGGAAATTTAAATAAGTCGCAACATGCAAGTACTGATTATAGAAGATGAAAAACCCGCCGCAAGGCGCTTGTCCCGAATGCTCGAGGCCGAAGGGGTGGAAGTAAGCCAAATGCTGCATTCCGTAGAAGAGGCAATTGCCTGGTTCGGAAACAACTCCGATCCGGACCTGATCTTTCTTGACATTCAGCTCTCCGACGGATTGTCTTTCGAGATTTTTGACGCAGTCCCGGTTAAAGCTCCTATCATCTTCACAACGGCCTACGACGAATACGCTTTGCAGGCTTTTAAACTCAACAGCATCGATTACCTCCTCAAGCCTATCGATGAGGAGGACCTGACTTCCGCCCTCAAACAATTCAAAGAACAGCGCCCGAAATCGGAACGGCTCATGGTCGATTTCGAGGACATTAAAAAGCTGCTCGTGAACCCGGCCGACCGGGAATACAAAAAACGATTTACCGCTCGGGTAGGGCAGCACCTCAAGATTATTCCAGCCCAAGAAATCGAGTGTTTTTACAGTCAGGACAAAGGCACTTATGCGGCAACAGATGCTGGCAGATCCTACTTGCTCGAGACTACTTTGGAACAACTCGAACCCGAATTATCCCCGCAAAAATTCTTCCGGGTAAGTCGAAAATTCTACGTCAATATCGACCACATAAAAGACATCGTAGCCTATACCAATTCGCGTCTTAAAGTGAAGCTCAATCGCTATGATGAACAGGAGATTATCGTGAGTAGGGAGCGGGTAAAGGATTTTAAATTATGGTTAGAGTAACTATTTAATCAAATAGTTTTAAAATACTAGTAAAGAAATAATTAAACCTATCTATAGAAATTATCTATGGTAGGTTTTTTCACTTCTTATCGACCCGGTTTTCGTCGAAGGAAGAGGGGAGTAGCTTGGGAATTAGTTTGATGAAAATCGGTAGTAATATCGCTCCTCCCGGCAGCATAAATATGGCCAGGGACGGGATACTCTTAAAGATGTCGAGCAATTGATTTTGCACCTGCTCACGCTCCTTCGCACTGAGGTCTTTTACCGTAGACTTGGAAAGCAAAAAGACCAGGTCCCGGGACTGTGATAATTCCTTCTGCAAACGCTTACTGTTTCGCCGGATTAGTTTACCTACCAGGGAGCTGACCCCATCATAGAATTTCTCCCGGCGAAAGATTTGGAGTTCCCCGCTGTGGTTCCCTAAAAAGGCAGTTACCTCGACCAGTGCCTGCTGGGTTTCCTCTTCGGCAAATCCGAGTTCTTTTCCCAGTTCGGCAACAAAATCGGATTCAGTTCCCTGCAACCGGGCATCCTCCCACACCGCCAGGCATGCCAAATCGAGGAAGTAAGGGGCGGCCGAACTTCTTTTATATTCTGTAAGCATGTTGCGATACCCGAGGTCAACTTCTTCCAGGGGATCTTCCATAAATGTCATGGAAGCTTTGAATAGCTCTCTGAGCCGATCCTCTTCCGGCTGTTCCTCCCTACTGGAAAGGGCCTGATAGGCGATATTGATACTTAGGTATTCCAAATTACGCGCATAACGTTGTAAGTCCCCTCTTCCTACTAAGTAGGCCTCCAGGGTGAGGACATCGACAAAAAGCATGGTATTGGTCAGCAGACTATTAAAACTGCGGGTCAGCACATTGGTGTCCAGGTGGATTCGTGAATCGAGTAGCCTTTCAAGTTGTGCAGAAGTCTTGCTGCCACTCAGTATTTTCTCCAGGAAAGAAATCCGACCAATATCGAGGTCCTGATAAAATTCAAACACTTCCTTCAGGAAGGCGTTGAAATTCCCGTTTCCCCTATGAATAACATAGGTTGCATACAGGCCATACAGCAAATTGATTTTGGCCATTTCATCCTGCGTCAGTTTATGCGCAGGCTCCACGAAATCAGGTATAGAGACATTCATACCATAGGTAAAACCCATGGTTCTCAAATCCCGGTAAACACTGTAGAAATCCCCGGGGGAATTAGACCATTGGTTTACCAGGTGTCCGAATTTGTCTATCCAGCCTGATGCAGAAGGGTTCACTTAATGCAAGTAGGATTAAACGGCTAAAGTAGAATATATTTCAGGGTAAGAAAAACCTCCCAGATTATTCTTTCATTAAGCCGTTGATGTATTCAAAATGGTGCAGTTGGTCGATAAGGCCTTTAAAATGGCCCGGTAACAAGTGGTTATAAACAGGAGAAAATTTTGCTAAATGCCATGTTATCAGGCATTTCTATGAATAATTCTTAGGTTTATTAACAAAATATTTATACTTTCGACCCAGAACCAAATCTCCCTTCTCGCCCCAAACGGAAGGGCCTTTAGTAACCTTAAACTATATGTTATGGAAATCTTTCTCTTTTCCTTGTGGTTGTTTTTGATGATTATACTGGGCCTATGGGTCTATTCGGCGCATCAGTCGCTTCAGAAAACACTCCACTCCGACAAAGCTTAGAAATTAAAACCATATAAGAAAAGCCCCGATACATTCGGGGCTTTTTTATGCTGTGCAATCAGCAATATTTTAACTATCCGGGCTATTCGATAATTCCTGTACAGGAAATGCGCGCTCCTGCTGCTCCGCTGGGTTGTGACGTAAAATCATCGGTTCCCTGATGCACAATAACGGCCTTGCCAACAATATTTTTTGCAGGGTCATCACAACCAATACACCATTGGTCGGTCTCAAATTCAACCATGCCATTCCCGGCTTCATCTGCAGTGAAGTTTCCGATATCTCCTTTGTGATATCCCCCTTCGTCGCCCCACTTGCCATGCGGTTCGCTGGTCGGATTCCAGTGTCCGCCAGTCGAAGTCCCATCAGCAGCGGAACAATCGGCTTTCTCATGGATGTGAATGGCGTGTTCCCCGGCACTCAAACCGGTAAAGGAAGCATGCATCATTACCGAACCATCCTTTTCGGTAAATGAGACTTCCCCCTGCACCCCACTATCGCTTTTGGGCTCCATTTTAAAGGCAATTTTCTCTTCCGTCATCTCTGCCTTCATCTCCTCCAAGGCATCCTCAGCGGTAGTTTCCATATCCTCCGCAGCAGCTTCAGCCTCTTTTTTAGCTTCTTTACAGCCTACACCGGTAAGCAGTGAAAGGGATAAGAGTAAAAGCGGTAATTTTTTCATGGTATTGTTTTTAGGTTTCCCCTTAAAGATAGTCAAATTAGTGAGGTAGTTCAAGTTTGCAGGCTAGTTGGATTTCGGTCCCAGCACCAGCTCGCGGCCGGATCGAATGCCATCTTTCAGCCGGTTACATACCTCAAGGGCTAATTCTACACGCCGCTGTGGTGTCTTATAGCGGAGTACAGCATAGATTACGGATCGGCAGGCCCCATCGCTCAGCGTCTTGAATAATTCATGTGCCTCGGGGTCCTGATAAAACACTTCGGTCAATTCCTCGGGCATTTCCACGCCATAACGGGTGGTATCTTTTCTCAGGTATAGTCGGATATAATCATTGGGAAATACCCCCAACTCCTTTTGTTTGTTTTTGCTGAACATAATCTGGAAGCGTCCCTTGTATTTGCGCAGGGCAGCATGGAAGCTCAACGTTTTTCCCTCAAACTCAACCACTACTTCGGCCCGGTTTTTTCCCGTTTCTAAAAATGGGGTAACCAGGGCATCGGGAAGGATCAGGTTGTGCGATTCTCCAACGCGAATCTCAATTTTTTCAGAGTCCATATAATCAGTCGTCGGAAAGTTTGGTGCGTACTTCAATCTCCCCATGTAAGGTGCGGTGAACCGGGCACTTATCGGCAATTTCCAGAAATTTATCCCGCTGTGCGTCGTCGAGGTCGCCACGCAGTTTTATCTCGCGCTGGAAGACATCGATTTTGGCCCCGCGCTCTTCGCATTCCTGGCTGTCGACGGCGTGATCCTTCTCGTGTGAAATATGTACCTCAACGTTTTGCAGATCCCAATCTTTTCGTTTGGCATAGAGCTGAAGCGTCATAGCAGTGCATGCGGCCAGTCCTGCACTCACCAGCTCATAGGGGGAAGGTCCAAAATCATTCCCGCCAAAATCTTCGGGTTCATCTGCAGTAAGCCGATGGCGCCCTACTTTCATTTCGGTTGTAAACGCGGCTTCTTTGTCCAGACTGGCGACCACTTGTTTAGCGCTTTTCAGGGATTTATCCTCCGGTTCCGGAAGATAGCGCGTGGCCCATCCGGCTATTACCTTCCCGGCGTAGGCGGCGTCAGCAGCCCTGCTCAGCAAGTGATCCGCGCCATCCAGGGAGACAAAACTTTTTGGGTGCCAGGCGGCTTTGTAAAGCAATTCGGCATTTTGGATTTCCACGGTGGTATCTTGGGGAGAATGCAGGAATAGCAGGGCCTTGTCAATATTCCCGAGTCGCTTTTCCAGGGGGTGCTGATTGAGGTCTTCCACGAATTGTCGCTGGATTTTAAAGGGACGTCCACCGATCTGTACCTCAGCACTTCCTTCCTCCTTAATTGTGTCTAACTTCTGACTGAAAAGGTGCTTGACATGGACCGGGTTCGAAGGCGAGCCGATGGTTGCTACAGCTTTCACCTCCGGTAGTTCAAAAGCTGCCGTCAGGCAGGCCGTTCCGCCCAGGGAATGACCGATAAGCAGGGCAGGAGCCTTGTAGGATTGCCGCAGGAATTCAGCGGCCGACAGCAAGTCCTCTACATTTCCACTGAAATTAGTAGCTGCAAAATCCCCGTCACTGCTTCCCAACCCCGTGAAATCAAAACGGAGCACGCCAAACCCCGATCCGCTAAGGGCACGGGTAATTTCGCGCGCAGCCTTTAAATCCTTCGAACAGGTGAAACAATGGGCGAAAATGGCGTATTGATGAGGAATCCGGTTGGCCGGAAGTTCCAGGCGCCCTGCCAGTTCTTCCCCCGATGCATTGGTAAACGTGACCTTTTCAGTTTTCATGATTGTACATCTTTCTTTCTTAAGTCGGGATTAAAGAAAACTCCTAACTGCAGGCGATTGAAATCGGCACCCGTAAAGCTGTTCTTCAGGAATCCGGCCTGGATACTTGTACTGGCATTCAATTTGGCTCCCAAGGCCAGATATAGCCTGTTCTGGCCAAAAATCGGGGATTGCAGGTTAATGAATACTTCATCGTACCAATTAATGAAAAAGGTGTCCCCCAAGGGGTAGGTAATTTGCAGTCGGTACCGGGCCCGGTGTTGGGTGTCGGTAACCGTGGTGTTGGCCGAGAACTCCTGACTGAGAAAACGTTGCTCCAGGCGGTACCGGTGCTCAAACTTGAATTTCCCCACCTGGTTATACAAGAGGAATTGCTGGAAGATACGGTGCTCGTCAATACTATTCCCAGCGAAGGCAGCATCCTGTAAAGGTTCATCCTCAAAGGTTGGGTCTGTCCAGATATAAGCATATCCAAGAGTGGCTATCGCCCGCTCTGAAATATGGTAGTTGGCCCCGGTTCTAAGCAGGAGTTGATTGAAATTACTGGTGGTTTCGTAAAATCGAAACTGGGCCTCCGAATGGATGCTCCAATCGTCTGATATCCGGTTCATCCCAAAGTACATATACCAGGCCCCAAGTTCGTCCTCACCCGTGTCCTGGGCATTGGCTTGGAATGTTGCCAGGCCTATAAGCAGGAAAAAAAACAGGCCGGAAATTCGGCCTGTTTTTGACATATTTTGATTGTTGATCATGAATGTAAATTACAGCTTTACAGGCTAATTTGAAAGCGGGGCGGGGTTAGGACCCCGGGATCCCCGTAGTAAACAGCCATAAACCGCCTTTAATCTTCGCTGCTTTCCTCAGCCATTCCGGGCTGTTCCACTGCCTCGGTTTCCACCTCGGCCTCTTTGCTTCCTTTCAAATAAACATCCAGAAATTCCAGAATACTGCTGTACGCCTCGATTTGATTTTCTTTTTTGACGAATCCGTGTCCCTCATCCTCAAAGAGCACGTATTCAACAGGTACGCCATTGGCTCGTACACCTTCTACGATTTCATCGGATTCCACCTGCAATACCCGGGGATCCTGAGAACCCTGCAAAACAATCAATGGTTTGGTCACCTGATCCGTATGGAACAGGGGTGAGATTTCCCGCAAACGCACCGAGTCGGCCGAATAGGGATCTCCCATTTCCTTGTATAAAGCATCTTTAAAAGAAGCCCACCAGGGCGGGATGGAACGGATGGTGCGGATCCAGTTGGTTACCCCAAAAAGATTTACGCCTACTTCAAATTCTTCGGGGGCAAAAGTAAGGGCCGCCATAGTCATAAAACCGCCATAAGATCCTCCCAGGATTCCGATCTTTTCGCCATCTATCTCCGCTTGCTGGGCCAACCAATCTTTTCCGGCGATACAGTCCTTGAGATCTTTGTCTCCGTGGTTGAGATCGTCCATTTGATAGAAGGTTTTCCCATATCCTGAACTCCCGCGATTATTCACGGCCAGTATTGCATATCCGTGGTTTACGAAATACTGCAAGGCCGAATTAAAATTCTGGCGGGATTGCCCTCCGGGACCACCGTGTACCCAGACCAGAGCAGGTGCCGGATTAGCTTCACTGGCCTGATGGGGCTTGTAATAGATGGCAGGAATCTCCAGCCCGTCGAAGGATGGAAAACGAACTACTTGAGCCTGGACCAAATGTTCTCCCTCGATTTCGGGATTCAACACGTCGGAGAGCTGCTTCATTTCCTTGCTCTCCAGGTTATAGACATAGAGGTTAGAAGGAGTATGGGAGCCTCCGGCATAAAAACGCATCATCGTTTCATCTCTGGAGAATCCCACACTGGTAATATCCATGCCTTCTAAAGCCGGTAATTCAATAGCTTGCCCCGTCTCTACGTCGAGAACCTCTATGGCATTCTTAGCATCTTCGTTTACATAGGTAACCTGATAGCTTCCTCCGTCAGTGAAGTAACTGCCCATAATATCCCAGTCTTTCTCCATTACCTTTTCCCGCTCCCCGGTTTCCAGGTTGTAGCGCTTCAGGTAGGAGAATTCAGCTCCGTCGTCTGTAGTATAGTAAAAGAACTTGCCGTCAGGACCGAAGTCTTCTGCGGCATTGGCTGATTGATTCTCATTGATCTGTACCGTTTCTCCACTTTCCAGATCCAGGAGGAAGAGGTCACTGTCATTGGTATTTAAATTTTTGGCATACAGCACGTACCGACCATTATCGGAAATCATATTCAGGTCGTACCCCTGGTCGTTCTGATAAACCAATTCCGGCGTGAATGTCTCTAAATCCATTCGGAAATAATCGGAAAACCGATTGTCCCGGGCATTGGAGGAATAAAAGAAGGACTTTTTATCCTCAGACCACCCGTTAAAGAAGGCTCGCGCACCTTCATCAGGGGTTAAATCCCTTGAGGAACCATCTTCCTCCATCAGGAATATGTGATAGATTTCATCCCCATTGTTATCCATTCGGAACAGCTTGCGATCGTCCTCCGGAAAGTAAGCGACTGCAAAAACAGATGAGCTATCTGATTCTGTTACCGGCGTCCAGGTACCATCCGCTGTCGAAACCGAGTACATGTTGTAGATGCCGGATCGGTTGCTCGATACCAGGAGTTTGGAATTGTCGTAAGAGAAGCTTCCACCTCCGACATTCTCATTATCCATCATCTGTTCGATGGTATAGGATTTCAGACTCTCGGCAATCGAGGGTTCTTTGGGTTCCTCCTTGCAGGCCGTCCCAAATATCAGGGCAAGCCCAAGGCCATAAATAGTGCGTTTCATTGTTGTTGTTTTTATTAATCGGTTGGACGCATTTCGGCGCCCTCGGGTTACACGCTTCTCAAAGGCCGCGGATCACTCATCTATTTTAAACGACTCGGTCTCTTTGAAAGGAGAAAGTTCCAGGGCCTCGATGGTGGCTTTGTATTCCGGCCATTTCTCGGTAAAAAAGGCATTGGTAGCATCTAAAAACGCATTGAGATCCTGCTCCGCAAATTCCATCAAACGCTGTTCTGTTGCGGTTAGCCCATTGGGCCGTGTTACCGAGTAGTAATATGCCCATTGCATACGCTCACTAACGGGGACTTCTTTGGTAGCGGTTATCCCCTGGCGTTTGTCCTCTTTGCCCAGGTAGAGTGCCATTACCGAATCGATATCTTTTACAATGGCCTTGGAAGCCTTCTGTTCGTCCTTAAAGCCCTCTTTGTCTTTGTCCTTCAGGGTCTTCATCAGGTCCTCGGCTGTTTTCTTGCTCTCCGCCAACTGTTTCATGGCATCGGCCGCCGTTTGTTGCCATCCTTCCAGTTTGGTAGCTGCCGCGTAGGCATCATCTATTGCCTTAGCAGGCACATCGAGTCGGGGATCGGTTGCCACGGTGACCGTGGTTGAATCCTTAGCTTCCCCAAAATGAGCAACTACTTTATATGTTCCCGGTTTTACGGTTGGACCTCCTGGTTCCCGGTTGCGCTTGCGCAGACTGCGAGAGGGCCGGTCGGCCCCGGCCTCATCCAGCCCCCAATAGATGCGATGCAATCCTGCTGAATCCGGGGTCTTATACTTCAAGGTTCGAATCAGGCGCTCCCCATCGTAAAACTTAAAGATTACGGAATCCTTTGTGGGCTTCTTATCAGCGACCATGGCTTCAGTATCCCCATCTTCAGCGTTTTTATCAGCCTCATTCTTTACTTCTTTCTTGGGATCCGGTTTGCGATCTTTCTTGCCTTCTTTGAGGTAGTACGTAATCATAGCGCCGCCACGCCGGTTCTCGCCATTAAACAAAGCATCTCCTCCGAATCGGCTTCCAGTAGGTTGCTGGTATGCGGCATCGTAGGCTGTTGGTGCCGGAAAAAGGGCAACATCTTTCGCCAATATGCCGCTGTTTCCAGCCATAGCGCGAAGGGGACGGATATCGTCCAGTACCCAGGCTGCGCGACCAAAGGTTCCAATGATCAGGTCCTGTTCGCGCGGGTGGATCACCAAGTCTTTGGTACTTACGGTAGGGAAACCGTGATCCCACTTATCCCAGCTTCCTCCTGCATTGAGGGAATAATATAAACCGTCGTCGGTACCCAGGAACATCAGGTTGGGATTCTCCTTGTCCTCAACGATTGACAGTACATAGGAACCCACATCCTCGCTGTCTACTATGCGCTGCCAAGACCTTCCATAATCCCGGGTACGCCAGGCATAGGGGGTATAGTTATAGCGCCGATAATCATTCGCGACCAACAGGGCCTCTCCGGGACGGGTGGCCGAAGCCTTAATCTGCGGGATCCAGCTTCCTGCTGGCAGTCCTTTGATGTTCCCGGTAACTTCCGTCCAGCTCTCCCCGCCGTTGGCGGTGTAATGAACCCGGCCATCATCGGAACCGACCCAGAGCATATTGCGCTCTACTGGTGAAGGTTCAATGACCAGCAGGGTCGTGTGATTTTCTGCACCAGTGGCATCCATGGTGAGCCCCCCACTTTCGGTTTGTTTTTGCTTCTCCGGATTGTTCGTGGTCAGGTCCGGGGAAATAACCTCCCAGGTAAGTCCCTTATCCCGGCTTTTGTGCACAAACTGGCTGCCAAAATAAACGGTATTGTTATCGAAGGGATCCTGCCCAATGGCCGAATTCCAGTTAAAGCGCAGACGCGTAGAGTCGTCCGGCGAGGTAGGCCTAACGATGTATCCATCCCCTGTGATCCAATCGTAGCGTACCACAAAACCTTCCTGGCTCATGGCATAACCGTAGCGACTGTCGTCCGGGTCGGGGACTACATCAAAACCGTCGCCGAATGCGATTTCCTGCCAGTAATCGTTGCGGATACCCTGGGCTCGCCACACATAGGCCGGTCCGCGCCAGGAACCGTTGTCCTGCATACCGCCGTAAACATTGTAGGGAAACTCATTGTCTACCGAAATATGATAGAACTGGGCTACGGGCAGGTTACCTACAAATCGCCAGGTTTTCCCGCCATCCTTGGTAAGGTTGAGCCCGCCGTCATTACCGTCCATCATAAATTGCCCGTTTTCCGGATGGATCCACCAGGCATGGTGATCGGGGTGTACGCCATTATCTACTCCATAAGCGGGCATTAACTGGGAGAAATTCTTTCCTCCGTCCTCGCTCACATTCACATAGGTAAAAACCGAATAGATGCGATTTTCGTTCTGCGGATCTACATGGATATCCGAATAATAGAAAGGTCGGTTTCCGATATCGTTTTTGTCGTTGATCTTTTTCCACTTGAACCCGCCGTCCTCAGATTTATAAAGCGCATTTTTCTTGGATTCGATTAATGCGTATATAATGTTGGGCTTGCCGGGCGCAATAGCCAGGCCAATTCGTCCCAAATCCCCTTTAGGCAAACCATCGTTTTCCCCGAGTTGTTTCCAGGTAGCACCCCCGTCATGGGTCATGTACAGCCCGCTTCCAGGTCCTCCCGATTCAAAGAACCAGGGCCAGCGACGGTGCTCCCACATACCTACCAGGAGTTTGTTGGGATTCGTAGGGTCCATGACCATGTCTCCAACCCCTGTCTTATTATTAACGAAGAGAATTTTATTCCAGGTTTTCCCGCCATCCGTAGTTTTAAATACCCCACGTTGCGGGTGCTCGCCCCAGGGCGTTCCGATGGCACCGACGTAGACGGTATTGGGATCGGTAGGATCTACGATAATTCTGTGGATATGCCGGGTTTCCTCCAGGCCCATAGATTGCCAGGATTTTCCGCCGTCCAGACTGCGGTACACTCCGTAGCCGCCATTGAGGGAGTTACGAGGGTTCCCTTCGCCGGTACCCACCCAAATGACTGAGGGGTTACTTTGCTGAATCGCCACTGCGCCGATACTTGCCGTAGGTTGATCGTCAAAAATGGGCTCCCATTTGATACCGCCTGAGGTAGACTTCCAAAGGCCACCGGAAGCAGTCCCTGCATACATGACGTCGGGATTGTCGGTTACCACGTCAATGGCCGTTACCCGGCCACTCATGCCGCCGGGGCCAATGTTGCGGGGCTTGAGGTCGCCCGCGAGTTTCATGTTAAAATCTTGTGCAAACAGGGGGAAGGCTGCCAATAGCAACCCGAGGAGTAAAGCTCTTTTCATTTGAAGTATAGTCGATTAGTCGCCTAAAGGTATGAAAACGGCAGGGGGAAGGCACGTTAAAGGTTTGTTAAGGGAAAGGATAAGACCCAAGAAAATATTCCCGTAAAATGCAGGAATATTAGTAAGATTTTGCTTACTTCGGACAACACTCTAAATATCTAACCATTTTAGATCTTTTGTATGAAAATTTACTTAGAAGATGTTTTTAAGACCTCTGGAACCCCAACGCATACTTTTGTTAAGCCTGTAGAATATACCAAGCTTGTAGTTGCCTTGAGAACTAAAGGTCGTGGCTTAGTTGTGGAAGGGCCATCAGGAATAGGTAAAACAACAAGTATAAATAAGGCAATTGAGGAAATAGGACTATTAGCATCGGTTACCTCTCTTTCTGCCCGGAAAAAGGAAGATGTCGAAATGATAAAACTTTTACCGGAGTTTTCGGATATGGGTATTGTAATTGTTGATGACTTTCATGTTTTGCCCAATGATATTAAAAAGGATTTATCAGATTTCATGAAAACCTTAGCCGACGAAGATTCGGAATCATCGAAATTAATACTAATTGGTATTAACAAAGCTGGAGACTCGTTAGTTTCCTTTTCTCCAGATTTAAACAATCGAATCGATACTATTAAGTTTGAAGCTAACCCTGAGGAGAAAATAGAGGAAATGCTCACTTTGGGTGAAAATGCACTTAATATTGAATTAAACATTAAGAGTGAACTTATCTCTGAATCAAAGGGTAGCTTTCATATTGCTCAAATGCTTGCCAAGGAAACCTGTATTAGTTGTGATATTATAGATAACACCTCTGGTATTAGTATTACGGATACTAGTTTAGAAACGGTTCGATCCAAAGTGATTCAGGAATTAGCAAGACTATTTTATCCTAAAGCGAGAGCTTTTGCAATAGGATCAAAACTTCGAAAAGAGGGCAGGGCCCCATATTTGCATTTACTCCATTGGTTAGCAATTAGTCCGGAGTGGTCAATTAATATTGATGAACTACTTTCCCAACATCCTGAAATGAAACTTAGTATTAATCAGGTTGTTGAAAAAGGCTATCTAACCAAACTTATCGGAGAGAACCCTATGTTACAGGATGTTATTCATTATGACGATCACTCTAACATATTAACCGTAGAGGATCCAAAATTTTTATTTTTCATTCGAAATATTCTCTGGAACAAATTTGCCGAACAAATAGGTTTCATAGGAGTAGAATTCTCTAAACCCTACGACTTTGCACTTTCGTTTGCAGGTGAGAATAGGGATTTGGCTGAATCACTTTTCGAGAATCTAACGGATAGGGAAATAGCGGTTTTTTATGATAAAAATGAGCAACATAGAATTCTGGCGTTAAATGTGGAAGATTATTTGGCCCCGATTTATAATTCAGAGGCGGATTTCGTTGTAGTCTTGATTAGCTCTGACTATCCAAAAAAAATATGGACCAAATTTGAATCCGAACATTTTAAAAAGAGATTTGGCGAGAATGCTATTATTCCTATATGGTTTTCGGACACAGATTCGAGTCTTTTTGATGAATCTAGAAAATATGGTGGTATGACATTCGATGTAAATGCTGAATTTGATACAGAGGTCTCCAAGATTGTTGAAATGCTTTCTAAAAAGCTTGAGGAGAAAAGAAGAGATAGAGCTAAAAAAAAGGAGGTGAACTCACCCCAAGATGAATAATTCTTATAAAAATATTGGTGGCTAAGTATTAATTGTACCCGTAAATTTTGATTTACGATTTCAGAAAGACATACCAATCCTATTCGAATCTGGACTTGATGCGCATTCTGGCCTTCAAGCACGAATACCAGCCTGAAGCAATCGCGGCAGCGCAGGAAGAAATTGCGGATCGTACCCTCAGTGAAGATGAAAAGTCGCAGATACAACAGCAACTCCAGAAAGAACAGGCCGATAAGGAACGCAGAGCGGCATCCGAATTAGCCCGCCAGGCCCGTTGGTCCGGCATCGGAACCAGGCTTTCAGGGGCCATCAATCCCATCTCAGAAGGGAGTTCATCGCTGCGAAAGCGCATTGTCATCCTCTGTATATTTTTTGGGTTGCACAGCCTCTTTATCTGGTATACCGGAGTACAGTACCTGCAATATGTATTCGACAGTCCACTGGGCTCTTCCGTTATTTTCTTCCTGGAAACCCTGCTCCTGATGCTGCTAATCCCTTTGGGTGTTTTCCTGTTTTGGATAGGGAAACGGGCGGGATGGATCCTGCTCATGGGCTATACCTTGTATTATATTTTGAGCGCCCTGATCGGTTTTATCGTAATTCTCCGGATGCGACCGGTAGAATCCGGCTTGCTTTCGACAAGCAGTTTTTACGATCGGCTCGTAGATGTTCCCAGTGCCGGGATGGTATTTGTGCTATTCGCTGCCTTTTTGGGCATTGCCTGGACTTTGGATAATTCCAGGCTGAAGGCGGCTTATAAGGTCACCAGTAAGAGCTATATCTGGGCGGTGACCCTGATGCTGCTGATTCTCGTAGTCTCCTTTTACTCCTTTTCCTATTACTAGACCACCGGGTTCTTCTTTTTTTGTAGCTCGGGGGAATACCCTAATTTGCGTAAGGCCGGCAAAAGTTAGTATGAAGAAGTTCCTATTCGCGCTATTATCGCTCAGTATTATCTCCTGCGGGGAGAAGGCAGATTCCAGGGGAGGGTCATCCGAATCTGAAACGCCGGTCACTGAAGCCCGGATCGAGACCCTGAAGATCCCGCCATTACAACATACTTCGCTGGTTATTTTGGGGAATGTTCAGGATGCCGGCTCACCCCAGGCGGGCTGTCAAAAGGAATGCTGCGCTGATCTATTCGAAAATCCGGATCGTACCCGGCAGGTGGTTTCCTTGGGATTGGTCGATATCGATGACGGTAAATCCTACCTATTTGAAGCAACCCCTGACATCAGCGCCCAACTGGAATATCTCGGAAAGCTATCCCAGGCAAATAGTATTGTCCCCAACGGAATATTCCTCACCCATGCGCATATTGGCCATTACACCGGGCTGATGTATTTGGGGAAAGAGGTAATGGATGCCCGGAAAGTGCCGGTTTATGTTATGCCCAGGATGCGTGACTTCCTCGGTCAAAATGGACCCTGGGACCAGCTGGTGCGCCGGGAAAACATAGCCCTTCAGGACTTGAGCGATGGTGTACCCGTGAGCTTATCGGATCAATTACAGGTAACCCCATTAAAAGTTCCGCATCGGGACGAGTACTCAGAAACCGTGGGCTACAGCATCCAGGGGCCCGAGAAGAGCGCTTTGTTCATACCGGACATCGACAAATGGGCACTGTGGGAACGCGACATCATTGCAGAAATACAGCAGGTAGATTATGCTTTCCTGGATGCCACGTTTTACAGCGGTACCGAATTGGGCAATCGGGATATGAATGAGATTCCCCATCCATTCATTTTGGAGAGCCTGGAACAGTTCAAGGGTCTTCCACCCGAACAAAAGCAGAAGATTATTTTCATCCACTTTAATCATACCAACCCCGTACTGGACCCAAATAGCCCGGAAAGCCTCTCGATTTTGGAGCTGGGTTATCGTATTGGTCGTTACGGGGATCGTTTTCCGTTATAGTTACTATGAAGCAGCTACGAGCACATTATGTCGCATTTATCTTTCTCCTGGGTATATCCTGGACCTACGCCCAGGACAATGCCCCGGAAATAGTTTATGAATCGGAGGAGCTCATTCTTGAAAAAATCAGTGAGCAGGTTTACCGGCATATTTCCTATCTCCATACCGAGGACTGGGGCAAGATTGCCTGTAACGGTATGCTGGTACTAAGCGAAGGCGAAGCCCTTGTTGCAGATACCCCGGCGAGCCTGGAAGGTACCGAGGAATTAATCAATTGGCTTACGGCCGACCAGCAGGCGCAAATAAAAGCCGTAATCGCCACGCATTTTCACGCGGATTGCCTGATCGGACTGCCACTCTTTCACCAGAAGGGTGTACCCTCCTACGGATATCGTAAAACACCCAGATTGGCTCAAAAATCAGGGGGAACTCCTCCACAGCAGGTCATTGAATCCTATAAAGAGTTCAAAATCGGGCAGCGCAGCGTACAGATTCAGTTTGTGGGCAACGGGCATACCCGGGATAATTTACTGGTTTATGTAGCCGAAGAAGAAGTGCTCTTTGGTGGATGTCTGGTTAAATCCATTGGGGCAGGAGAAGGGAATCTGGAAGATGCCGTTGTACGGGAATGGTCCAAAACAATGGCCAGTACCAGGGAGGTATTTCCCAACCTCAAGGTGGTAATTCCTGGGCATGGTCTACCCGGAGGCACAGAACTATTGGATTATACGGCAAACTTATTCAGTAAAAAACGCTAGCTGCTCATCTTATTTCCGGGCACCTTGTCGAATTATTTCAATAAGTGGGGCACCAGGACGTTTCCTCTTAAAACCAACCTATGGAATCCGTATTGACCCTTGTATCGGAGGAAGCTCCGGCGGCCGGCATCGAAATCAAGAGAAATCGCATGCGCCGCAATTTTGTCTATGTACTTTTTGGCGCATGGGCCACCCTGACTTTAGCTGGAGTAGCTTCTGGATACTGGCAAATAAGCCTGCTGGAGGAATTCCAGGCTACGGGTATGATCGACCCCGATGAGGCGACCCTGAGCGATTTTATTCACGGGGGCATCGGTATCCTGCAGAGCATCATATACATCGCAACAGCCGTGCTGTTTTTGATGTGGTTCCGCAGGGCATATGCCAATCTTCACCGGCTTGGGTTAACCTATTTGCGCCATAAAGACGACTGGGCCATCTGGTCGTGGATCATTCCAATTATATCCTTCTGGTATCCGGTTCGTATCATGAACGAAATCTGGAACGAAACCGGGGAACAGGCCAAAAAACTCAGCCCAGACTTTCAAATTCCTGAGGGGAAATGGGTCATCGGCATCTGGTGGGCCCTTTTCCTGATCGATAATTTCCTGGGTCGCATCCTGCTGCGCTCTGCTTTCAAGGAGGAAACCTTACCGCAAATGATCCAAAGCACGGAACTCATGATGATATCCGATGCCGTGGGCGTACTGGAAGCCGCCAGCTTAATGTACCTGGTGTGGGCAATTGGAAAAATGGAATTATCTCTGGTAGAAGGAGTTAGAAGAAACGGCGGTCGTGTAGCCAAGGATTAAAACCCACTGAAATCAGCACCTGAAAAAGGGGTCACAAAAATATTTTGTGACCCCTTTTATATTTCGGTGTCTTAATAGTGTAGGATTTCGGCCAAAGTGTATATTTGCGCCGCAAAATTCAAAACGAACACCCTGAAAATCATGAAAATATGGTTTACCATCTTACTGCTCGCACTTGGCGGATTGGCTTACGGACAGGAAGAAAACAATACTAATGAAAAAGAAATTCCTGCAGTAGCTGAGACAGCGAAGTCAGAAGCCGAACGCCAGCAAGCGGTCAAAGAAGAGGCTACGGCCCTGCGTAAGGCAGAAATGCGTAAACGCGAGAAAGAGCTGAAGGCCCGGAAAGCCGAGATGAAGGCCGAGGAGAAGCGTGTAAAGAAACAGAAGAAGGCGCTTAAAGAACAGAAAAAACAATACAAAGAGGAGCAAAAGAAGCTTAAGCAAATTAAAAAAGCAGAAAAAGCCCTCAAAAAGTCCGGAACGGACAATTAAGATAGTGATACGGCTCAGTAACGAGGGCCAGCTTTGATGATGGTTGTAGGAACGCGGGAGAGATCCCGCGTTCTTTTTTTGTTACCCATCGGTATTATTGACTACCTTCGCGCCCTAATTCCACCTATGACATTCGATCAGTTAGCGTTGAGTGAACCGATTCTGCGAGCACTCAAACACGAGGGTTACACAAACCCAACCCCAATTCAATCCCAAGCCATCCCCGAATTACTTCAAGGCAAGGATATCCTGGCCAGTGCACAAACCGGTACTGGAAAGACAGCTGCCTTTGTAATTCCGATCCTGGAGAAGATTTCCACAACCCGTCCGGCCAAGAAGGGGTACAGACCAGTTCGCGGACTTATCCTGACGCCTACCCGGGAGCTAGCCCTCCAGATAGAGCAGAGTATTCGGGCTTATGGTCGTTACACCAACGTCCGCTATACGGCGATTTACGGTGGGGTAAAACAAAACCGACAGGTCGACGCGGTGCGTCGGGGTGCAGATATTATTGTGGCCACCCCGGGGAGGTTGTTGGATTTAGTAGGACAAGGCTTAATCGATCTTTCGGGAATCCAACATTTTGTGCTGGATGAGGCGGATCGTATGCTGGATATGGGCTTTATCAATGATATTCGCCGGATTATCCGCGAGTTACCGGAACGTCGCCAGAGTCTGTTTTTCTCGGCTACATTACCTCGGGATATCGTAACCCTGTCCAAAGAGATTCTCCAGGAGCCGGTGCGGGTATCCGTGGATCCTGTTTCGTCTACTGCAGATTCGGTTACCCAATATGTGTATAAAACAAACCGTCCCGATAAAAACGCCCTCTTGTTGCATATTCTGGAGGATCCTAAAATGGAGCAGGTCCTGCTTTTTTCACGTACCAAACACGGAGCGGATAAAATTGTACGGAATCTGGGCAAGGCGGGAATACGTGCGGTTGCCATTCATGGTGATAAATCCCAAAATAAGCGTCAGCACGCACTTAAGGAGTTCAAGGCCGGTAAGATTCGCCTTCTCGTAGCTACAGATATTGCCTCCCGGGGAATCGATATTGAACAATTGGGTTATGTGATCAATTTTGATCTTCCCAATGAATCCGAAACCTATGTCCACCGCATAGGACGTTCCGGGCGGGCAGGGGAATCAGGGATAGCCATATCGTTGTGCGAACCCGAAGAACTCGCTTACCTAAAGGACATCGAAAAGCTCATCGGACAATCTCTGGAGGAAGTAAAGGACCATCCTTTCCCCCAAACCGACAAACCGATGAATGCCCGGGAACGCAAAGAGTTCGAAAAGGCTAAAGCCAGGCGTCGTCAGGAGCACTTTGCCCGTAAAAAAGAAAAGAAAAACAAAACTGGCAAAAAGCCCAAGGCAGCAGCTGCCGGAAATGAAGAAAGAAGTCGTAAGAACAAACCTTCAGGCAAAAACAAATCACATCGGGGCAAAAACTCGAAATCCAGAGCCGGGAAGCCCAAAAGATCTAATTGGGGCAAAAAGAAAACCAATTCGTCAAGGTCAGGTCGCAACTAAATCCATTGTAACGATTTGGTAACCGTAGCGTCAGATAGGGCAACCAACCTTTCTGATAATGTTACATAAGTTTCTTTCCCGACCATTTCTTGCGGCCTTAATTGCATTCGGCCTGGTTAGTCTGCAACTGTTTTATGAATATACCCATGGTGGAGTTGTAAGCCACCACCTGTTGGCGCGGGAGGATATGCCGGCGATCAGCAACTGGTTAGGATTAATAAGTATCCCATTACTTGCCTACCTGGTGGTGAGATCACTCCGAAGCCGGGTTACACGAAATGGTGATGATGCCCGTACAGGGATAGCTGCTGGATTTGTAGGAGGATTGGCCTATGGATTATTGATGTCCGGGTTATGGGAATTTGACCTGGATGCCTATATGCCTCCGCTCTTGTTGCTACCCTTGCTCCTGGCTTTTTTCCTTCCTGTTTATCGCTGGGAATGCTTTCTGGGTATGGTCCTGGGGATGGCCTGGACCTTTGGGGGGATCCTTCCCATTGCCATTGGTTTGCTGCTTGTTCTGTGTTGCTGGATTATTTATAAGGGAATCCGCGGGGGAATATTGCGTTTAATCAACAGGTGATTTTTGTGGATTGCGTATCTTTTAAACCGAGAATCGCAAACCACCAACATGAAAATGAAAATTACTCGCTGGGGTACAGCGCTTACCCTGCTTCTGGCTTTCCTTGCCAGTATCTCGCCAACCTCACTTACAGCACAAAATACAGCCGACGGACAACTCCCAAATTTGGATGCTCTCGAATATCGGGAACTGGGACCTTACCGGGGGGGACGGGTTACCGCCGTTGCCGGGATCGCTTCCCTTCCCGGGACATTTTATTTTGGAGCTACAGGAGGAGGCGTTTGGAAATCGGAAGATTACGGTCAAAGCTGGGAGAATATCTCGGACGGCTTCTTTAAAACCCCTTCGATCGGAGCCCTGGAGGTTGCCCAAAACGATCCAAACATACTTTATGTCGGGACAGGAACCGATGGCCTGAGATCGAATGTTATAGAAGGAATGGGGGTCTATAAGTCCATCGATGCCGGGAAGAACTGGATGGAAATTGGCCTTGAAAATACCGGCCAGATCGGGGGCTTAAGAATCGACCCCACCGACCATAACACCGTCTATGTTGCAGCTATCGGTAATGCGTTTAAGGATACTCCGGATCGCGGCCTTTACAAGACCACCGATGGAGGCAAAAACTGGGAGCGCATCCTTTACATTTCACAGCAAAGTGGAGTCAGTGATGTAGAATTACTCCCGGGGAACCCGCGAATTGTTTTTGCAACAGCGTGGAAAGCGCGACGGACCCCCTGGACAATTATCAGCGGGGGCACTCCAGCAGAGGGCGGTATTTATAAAAGTGTAGATGGTGGAAGCACCTGGTCTTCGATAACCAAGGGCCTGCCTTCAGAACTAATTGGAAAGATAGACATTGCCGTGTGTCCTTCAGATTCCCGTATCGTATATGCCCTGGTAGAGGCACCCGGGAAACAGGGTGGCTTGTATAAATCTACTGACCAGGGGGAAAGCTTCACCCAGGTTAGTTCCCATAATGGGATTCGCACCCGCCCGTTTTACTATACCAACTTGCGGGTAGATCCGACGGATTCAGAGCATCTGTATGCGCTGGCCACGGGTTATTATGAATCCGAAGACGGGGGGGAGACCTGGAGCCGACTGCGTCCACCGCATGGCGACAACCACGATCAATGGATTAATCCGAACAATCCTGATTTATTTATTCAGAGTAATGACGGGGGTGCCAACGTTACCCACAATGGAGGTAAAACCTGGTCTACTCAGTTTAACCAGCCTACGGCAGAAATTTACCAGATCGAAGCCGACAACCAGTTTCCCTATTGGGTTTATGGAGGGCAGCAGGATAATTATTCAACGGTAGCCGTACCCACCCTTCCACCTTATGGAATCCAGACGGCAGGACCCGGTTATATCCTCAATACAGGGGGATGTGAGACCGGCCCGGCGGTACCCCATCCGACTAAATCGGATATCGTCTATTCCAACTGCAAGGGACGATTTACCGTCTACAATAAGCGCACGGGCACCGAGCAATCGTATTATGTCGGTGCGGCGAATATGTATGGCCATAATCCCAAGGATTTAAAATATCGATTTCAGCGGGTTAGCCCCATTCACATAAGTCCTCATGATCCCGCAACGATTTATCACACTTCCCAATTTGTGCACAAGACTACAGATGAGGGCAAAACCTGGGAAATCATTTCTCCCGACCTGACTGCCTTTGAGGCCGATAAACAGGTAATTTCCGGGAGCCCGATCACCCGGGACATTACGGGTGAGGAATTCTACAGTACCATTTATGCCATCCGGGAATCCCCGGTGCAGGCCGGTGTAATTTGGGTAGGTGCCAACGATGGTCCGGTACATGTAACCCGAGATGGTGGAGCGTCCTGGAGCAAAGTAACGCCACGGAATTTGCCACCCGGGGGTAGGGTAGATGCAGTGGAACCCTCTCCTCATGATCCGGCCAAGGCTTATATCGCGGTATTGCGGTACCAGCTTGGAGACCGGAAACCCTATATCTATAAAACCGAAGATTACGGCAGGTCCTGGGACTTATTAACTCCGGGGAACAACGGACTCCCTTCAGGGGTGCCTACTCGGGTAATTCGGGAGCATCCGCAACGGGAAGGCTTACTTTTTGCAGGTACAGAAACGGGTGTTTTTATGTCTGTGGACGATGGTAAAAGCTGGGAGAAATTCCAGCAGAACCTGCCACTCACCCCAGTGACCGATATGAAATTGCACCGCGGAGATCTCGTCCTTTCCACTATGGGACGAGGATTCTGGATGATGGATCGGGTAGACCTACTTGCAGAGGCCCTGGAAGCTAAAGCCGGAACGGATGGCCCCATGATCTTTAGTGCTGCAGATCATTTCAGGTATCGCAGTCCTTCAGGAGGTTATGGCAGTGATTCCCCCCGCTACCCCAATCCAGGTGTTATCCTGGATTATATCCTACCTAAGGGATCGGATTCCCTGGTACGTCTCGACATCCTTGATGCTTCGGGCAAGGTGATAAATTCCTTTAGCAATGATAGTATTCCCCAGCCCGCTACCGGGGCCACGTGGGATATGGCAACTGGTTTTACCGAGTACATCGTTGACAATCGCCTGAGTGCCTCACAAGGGCTGAACCGTTTTACCTGGGACATGCGAATGGCGGGTCCCTGGCATCCCAATGCTCGGCGACGTTTCCGCAATGGTCCCCTGGCGGGTCCGGGCACCTATACTGCACGAATAACTTCGGGCGATCAGGAAGCCCAGGTGAGCTTTGAGCTCAAAATGGATCCGAGGGTACTCGAAGCCGGAGTTACTTCCGATGAAGTTGCCGACCAATTGCGCCTGGCCGTACAGGTTCGGGAGGCTATTGGGGAAACCCTGAGATTGCAGGACGAGGTAGAATCCCGCATTGAGGAAATCGATGGACAAAAAAGAAAATCCGATGCAGAAACGAAGGAGCTGGAAGCCCTGGAGAACTTAAGGGATCAGCTTAAAACCGCCGAGGGAATTTATATGCAGCCCATGCTGGCTGATCAGTGGCGTTACCTGTATTATATGCTGCTTCAGGCCGATCAGGCCCCCGGAGCAGATGCCCGGCAACGTTATTCAGAATTAAATGCCACCCTTACGAGTCTCAAGTCGAGTTACGAGGGATTGGATTAAGTCGGATTATAGGGCGTTGAGGTAGTCGTGGCTCGTTTTCAGGGCTGTCTCGGGATTTGCGACCAAATCCTGTTCCACGAAAAAGTGTTCTACTCCGCCGGCCAGTGCGGTGTCAATGATGGCTTCCAGGTCCAGGACACCGGTCCCTGTACTAGCCATAAGTGGCCATAATTCCATCCACTGGGTGGCGTCTCCTCCGTCGCCGGAAAAGTATTTTAATTCCACCATGTCCTTTAAGTGCATGAGCTTATAGCGGTTGGCGTACTTACGGAGATACTCGACCGGATTGGCACGTCCGGCAACGGTCCAGAATATGTCCATCTCCAGAAAAACCAGTTCTGGATCTGTTGCCTCGATCAGCGTGTCAAAGGGAATTACCCCGTCCTGCTCCTGCAAGCCATAACCGTGATTGTGATAAGCAAACCGAATTCCCAGATCCCGTGCTTCTGATCCGATGCTGTTGAAGGTTTCTGCCATACGCTTATAGTCGTCAAGGGTTTGACGCTTGTCGTCTGGGATGGCGGGTAGCACTACGTAGGTCGCCCCCATAGACCGGGCTTCCTGTGCAAGGGCCGGCAGCTTATTTTCCAGGCTGTCGAGATCGGTGTGCAGGGAAGGAATTCGCAAACCCAGTTCATTAGCGAGGATCTTAAAATCGTTCCGCGATTTTTCAAAATACCCACTCCCGCTGAACCCGAGCATGGGAACCAGCGAAGCCCAACGCTCCTTGTTGCTTTGGGCACTGATGGGATAAGGGCCGTATAATTCGATTTCCGAATAGCCCATTTCCGCCAAAATCTTTAGCCCTTCTGCCGGATCGGCTTCCATTAGCTTGGGACAGGAGAAAAGCTGGATACCAATCCGATTTAGCTTTTGGTAGAGCAGTGCACGTAATGGACTGTAAGGACCCTGATGCGATATTGCCGCCCGGGTAATTCCGGGCAGGAACCCCAAACTTGTCGCGGCGAGACCTGAGGTTTTTAGAAAATCTTTGCGTTTCATCAAAATATGGTGTTAGGTGCTGGCTGAACGTTTACTCCTTATCGAGTTTGGCAATACGGGCTAGCTCTGATTGAATGACATCATGTGAAATCCAGTTACCCCGCAGCATTACTCCCTGTAGCTCCTGAAGGGCGTCCAGGTCTTCTAAGGGGTTGCCCTTAACCAGAATAAATTCGGCGGATTTACCAACCGCTATGCTACCAAACTCCGACTCCATTTCAAAGAATTGGGCGGGGTAGAGGGTTGCCGTTCTGAGAATTTCTGCATTGGAAATTCCGGCGCGCTGCATTCCGTCGATTTCATGATGAATAGAGAAACCCGGTACATTGAACAATTGGGGGGCGTCCGACCCGAGAAGAAGCCCCGGACCTTCAGCGGAGAGCGCCGCGATCAAATGAAGCCGGATTGCATCGAATCGTTTCCATTTTTCCGGATCCCACGCGGGGTCTTCCATGTATTGATTTTTAACCGTTCTCCAGTTTTCGAGCGTGGCTGCTGGCATGTATTTCATTTCCTCCTGGGCCAACAGGCTATCGGCAGTGGTAGGGGCAAACCATCGCTCAAACAGACTTTGCGTAGGGACAATTCGAACATTTCGTTCCTTGCTTAAGGCCACTAATTCTGCGATTTTGGCGGTGTCGGCCAGATCTGTGAAATTAAACCCAAAAAAGCCATTGGCATCCGGGGATACTCCGGCCGATTCCGGGACAAGACCTTCGAGATATCCATCTACATGGTCTATCGTTGCATAGCCGCTTTCCAGGGCATGCCTGATCCCAACATCGACCGGGACATGCCCGGCAAAAGGAATGCCAGCTTCTTTGGCGGTACGCACCAGGGAATCGAATACGGGCCGCTTAATACCAGGATGGATCTTTAGAAAATCATAACCTTCTTCAGCGTATTGCCTTACCCGTGCTATCGCGGTCTCAGCGTCCGGGATACTGTTGCCATTCAGAGAAGGGCTGGAGGTGTAAATTCGAGGGCTGAGTACAGCACCATCCAGTGCTTCTTGCCGCAGCGATAAATGTCTCGGGTGGCCAAGCATACCGCGAATGGTGGTGACCCCGCCGGCCAGATACAGGAAGAGCGTAGCTTCAATGCGCTCCTCAGAGGTCGGGGGTGAAGGGATATGGGCATGCATCTCTGTAAGCCCCGGCACTACATAGGCGCCTTCCCCATCGATCCTATTTACAAATGTTTTCGTCTCGACTTCTTGTGGAAGTATTGCGGTAATTCGTCCGGAATCTATTACTATATGTTGCAGGTCAGAAACCGTGCCCTCGCGAACATCCACGATATGGACATTCTCAATGAGTTGACCAGAATCCGGGGTAGTAGTTGTTTTATCCTGGCAGGATAACAAGGTCGTTGAAACAGTGATTATCAAAACCAGTGCGCGCTGGAACAGGGTGGAATAGCTCATGTTTAAAGATAAGCATTCTTTAAGCTAAGCGGTTTGAAATGCGTACCTTAGAAACTTCAATCGAAATAATCCAAACTTTCTACAATGAAGAAGATCCTGGGCCTTATGGCCTTATTCCTCCTTATCCTTCCATTAACTTCCTGTGACAAGAAACGCGAAGGCGACCCTAAAATTTTGATATTCAGCAAGACCATGGGCTTCAGGCATGCGTCCATTCCAACAGGGATCGAGGCGATACGCGAGCTGGGATCTGCCAATGGGTTCAGTGTGGATGCCTCTGAGGACGCCGGTGTGTTTACCGATGAGAACCTGGAGCAATACAGTGCCATTGTCTTTTTGAGCACTACTGGCGATATCCTCAACGCAGTGGAAGAAGCGGCCTTTGAACGCTACATTCAATCTGGAGGAGGTTTTGTCGGGGTTCATGCCGCTACAGATACCGAATACGATTGGGGCTGGTATGGCCGGTTGGTGGGCGCTTATTTCCAAAGCCACCCTCCGGGAATCAAGACCGCCGACTTTACCATAGAAGATTTCGACCATCCGTCGACCGCCCATTTTGAGAATGCCACATGGAACCGATCCGATGAGATGTATAATTTCTATAATATCAACCCGGATCTCAATGTTTTGATCACTGTTGACGAATCGACCTATGAAGGAGGTGAAAACGGGGATTTCCACCCAATGGCCTGGTACCACGAGTTCGATGGAGGGCGCGTCTTTTACACCGCGCTGGGTCATACCGAGGAGAGTTTTTCCGAAGACGATTTCCTCAAGCACCTACTGGGAGGAATTCAATACGCCATCGGAGAGAATTTAGTTCTGGATTACGATGCTGCCCATTCTGAAATTCCTCCAGATGCGAATCGTTTCTCGAAAGTAACCCTCTCCAGAGGGGAGTTTTTTGAACCCACAGAAATGGCCATTTTGCCCAATGAAGATATTCTGATCGCTCAGCGTCGCGGGGAGATTATGCTTTACGAGCAGGCCACCGGCGAATTAAAGGAAGTTGCACTCCTGGATGTTTATCACAAAACACTAAACACTCCTGGGGTCAATGCTGAAGAGGGTTTAATGGGCTTGCAAAAAGATCCCGACTACGCCCGAAATCATTGGATTTACGCCTACTATGCTCCCACAGGGGAGGCAGAAGTAAATCGTCTTTCCAGATTCAAGTATCAAGATGGGAATTTTGACCTCGACAGTGAACAAATTATCCTGGAGGTCGGAAGTGATCGTGAGATTTGTTGCCATACCGGGGGCTCAATCGCCTTTGGTGGAGACGGCCTGCTCTATCTTTCCACGGGTGACAATTCCACCCCCTTTAATCAGGCCGACGTAAAATATGTAAATAACGGTTTTGCACCTTTGAACGATATCCCGGGAAGCGAGCAATTCGATGCCCGTCGGTCTTCCGGAAACACCAATGATTTACGCGGAAAAATCCTCAGGATCCGCGTCAATGAGGATGGCAGTTACGACATCCCTAAGGGCAATCTATTTCCCGAAGGAACGGCAAATACCCGTCCGGAAATTTATACCATGGGTCACCGCAATCCCTATCGGATTTCCGTAGATCCCAAAAATGGTTATGTCTATTGGGGGGATGTAGGTCCGGATGCTTCTGGAGATAGCCTTCAAACGCGAGGCCCCAGGGGTTACGATGAAATGAACCAGGCCCGGGAGGCAGGGAATTATGGCTGGCCGCTATTCATTGCCAACAATAAACCTTATAGGGCCTATAACTACGAAACCGGGGAGAGTGGGGAATCCTTTGACCCTGAAAAACCGATCAATAATTCCCGAAATAATACCGGGCTGCAGGAACTTCCGCCTGCGCAACCTGCAATGGTATATTATCACTATGGTGAAAGTGCCGAATTCCCGCAGGTGGGGTCGGGCAGTCGTAACGCTATGGCCGGACCGGCGTATTATACCGACCTCTACAATGGAGAAGGTGCCTTACCGGAATATTACGATGGGAAAGTTATTGTCTACGACTGGATGCGGGGCTGGATGAAGGCGGTACACCTTTTCGAGGATGGTACGTTTAATAAGTTGGAACCTTTTGCAGCCGATATCGAGCTGAGAAATCTCATTGATATAGAAGTAGGCCCAACGGGCCGAGTTTACCTCCTGGAATACGGTTCGGGTTGGTTTAGTCAGAACGAGGACAGTGGCCTGGGATACATCGATTATGTAGGTGGAAACCGTCCGCCCATGCCAGAGGGGCTGGAAGTCGAAATCAATTCTGGTCTTGCACCCCTATCGCTCAACGCGACCTTGAATGCCTCCGATCCGGAAGCAGATGCTATGCGCTATATCTGGACGTTAAGTAACGGAGATAGTCTGGTTACCGATTCTCCCGAGCTCGTGCACGAGATTGCTGAGGTAGGGGAGTACGAACTCATTGCCCGTGCTATGGATAGTGAAGGCCTGATTTCTGAGGCTCGCAGTGAAACCATCTATGTAGGGAATTCGCGACCTGAAGTTAAAATTACCCTCGGCGGGGGGAATACCTCCTTCTACTTGCCAGGGCAACCCATATCTTATGAGGTTTCCGTTATGGACGAAGGGAAGGCGATGCCTTTAGACGACGAAGCACTTTTTATCTCTGTGGATTATCGTGAGGGGATGGATGAAAGTTCCCAGGATTTCGGACATCAGGAAGCCAGTGCTGAGATTAGTGGGAAGGCGATTGCCCAGGCGCTGGATTGTAAGACCTGTCATAAAGAGGCTGAGGCATCTATCGGCCCAACCTATTATGATATTGCAGCGAAATACCAGGAGGGTTCTATGAATTCAAGGATCAAATACCTGCAGGAAAAGATTATTTCCGGAGGCTCCGGAGTGTGGGGTGCTGTTGCAATGCCTGCCCACCCGGATCTCAGCCCGGACGATTCCCGGCAGATTGCGAGCTGGATTGTGAGCCTTACCGATGAAAGTCCTCGTCCTTCCTCCCTGCCAGCCTTAGGCAAAGTAGTTCCCGGCCCGTCTGAGGCGGGTAAAACCCTGATTCTCACGGCTACCTACACGGATGCCGGACAGAATGGGATTCGACCTTTGACTGGAGGAGAGCGAATCGTATTATCTCCGAGCAGGGTAGGGATCAATGCCGAAATGGAGATGGAAGGTTTCCAGCACATGCGTTTCGGAGGTATGGATCTGGCATTGATCAATGCAGATAACGGTTACCTGAACCTGGGTAACTGGGATATGTCAGGAGTCCAGAACCTCATGCTTCAAATAGGTTGGCAATCCCCTCCTGCTGTAGGAGCGGATTTTCAATTGCGAAAAGGAAGCGCTGAAGGAGAAGTTATCGGACAGGGTACCTTTATCCCCCCAACTGTTGGGCAAGGTGGCGGAATGATGCTGCGCCTCGATGCGCCACAAAGCGGAAAACAACCCATATTCCTGACCTATTCACGCAGTGGTGCCGGAGATTCCGATATCATGGCGCTGGTCGGCTTACAGTTTATGTAGAAGAAGTGTTTTATTTCCCGGCTTCCCGGTAGTCCACATAAAAGTTCGGATCGAATTGCACAGCCGTTCCCGGCAGCTTTTCGCGCTTCCACTGTGAATCGGGAAAGATCCATTTTTCGGTGCCATCCGCGAATATCCGAACGGGCATGTCAAAGTCTTCGACCACCCCGGTGTAGCGGAATTTTAATTCATCCCCTTCCTGTTGATACTCCAGAACTGGAATTGACGTGGTCCGCAAGTACTGATTAAAAAAAGCGCTGAGGTCCTTCCCGGAAGCTTTACTGATGTAATTCTCAATCTGTGCGGTGGTTACTGTCTTGTGGTAAAACTCCTCATTCAGACCCCTGAGAATGGATCGCCACAAATCGTCGTCTTCGATCAGTTGCCTTAAGGTGTGCAACATATTGGCACCCTTGTAGTACATGTCGCCGGAACCTTCCTGATTGACATCGTATTGGCCAATGATGGGTTTGTCGTTTTGAATGTTGGCCCGGGTGCCGATTACATAGGCCGCGGCGGCTTCTGACCCGAAGTGGTAATCCAGGTAGAGATTTTCACTGTAGGCGGTAAAACCTTCATGGATCCACATATCGGCCGCATCTTTGTAGGTAATATTGTTGGCAAACCATTCGTGGCCTGCCTCGTGGATAATGATAAAATCAAATTTTAATCCCCAGCCGCTGCCTGAGAGATCGTATCCCCGATAACCATTCTGGTAGCCATTGCCATAGGTAACGGAGCTCTGGTGTTCCATACCCAGGTAGGGAACCTCCACCAGTTTAAAACTGTCCTCATAAAAAGGGTAGGGGCCAAACCAGTGTTCAAAAGCATCGAGCATTAATGGCACTTGCTTGAACTGTTCCCGGGCCTTGTCCAGGTTTTCAGGCAAGACATAGTAATCCAGGTCTAACTGCCCATTTTCTCCCTGGTAGGTGTCTTTGAAATTCACATAATTCGCCACATTGGCATTAACGCCGTAATTGTTTATCGGATTGACCACTTTCCAGTTATAGGTTTCCATGCCCCCGTTGACCTGTTTCGAAATAAGCCTTCCATTGGCTACCCCAACCAGGGGTTCGGGTACCGTAAGGCTAATAGCCATACTATCGGGTTCGTCATACATATGGTCCTTATTGGGCCACCAGACACTGGCTCCCAGTCCTTGGCAGGAAGTTGCGATAAAGGGATTGCCTGCTCCGTCCTGCTTCCAGGAAAAGCCGCCATCCCAGGGGGCATTGACGGCTACCTTTGGATTGCCCGAAAATTCCAGGGTAATCTTTGCCTTTTCTCCCGCCTTTTGCTTCTTCTTCAGGCTTATAAAATGCGCATTGCCTTCCTTACGAATGTCCAGGGATTTCCCATCTTGTGTAGCCCCAGACAATTGCATGGGAGGTTGTAAATCAATTTGCAGTACCTCGCCCGGGGCAGTAGCGGTATAATGTACCGTGTTGGTTCCTTCGATAAATCGCTCATCGGGACTTATGGAAACATCTAAATCGTAATAGGTTAGATCCCACCAGGCGCGCTCCGGGGTGATACTTCCCCGCAGGCTGTCCTGACGGGTAAACTGATTTTCCTCTTGCCCTAAAAGGCTGAATGGCAGGCAAAATACCAGGAGGAAGGAGTAGCTTTTAATATTCATAGTAAGGAACTTAAGACCGGATTATTAATGATGGCAATAATGCATAACAATTATCCTGCCATCTCGATTGAATGCTGTAACTAGGGGAGTATGTCTTCATCCATCCCCAATACCTCGGCATAGGAACTGCCTGCCACAATTTTTCGGAAATCATCCGTGGTCAGCAGTTCATTGACGGCATCTTGTTTATTCTCCTGTTGTTCGAAATAGGATTTCGTAATGAGGTATCCCAGGGTATACCCTAAATCTGCAGGGCGATCTTCGATACTACCGCCGTTGTAGAGCCACTTGCTATTGTCATCGCCCATCATTTCTTCTTTGAATTCTCCAAAAATCCAGGCGCTGTTGTCAGGATCGGCCATAAAAGTCAGGTTCTCATTTTCATGGGACGATCCCAGGCAAAGCTCTGCCAGAAAATCACAGACACCTTCCTGGATTGCCGCCGAGAGCAAGGTCTCCTGGTTGTCCCGATCCCGGTAGTGCTGTTGAAAATGCATGAGTTCATGGATGGTAAGCTGGGGCAGGGAGGTAAAGTCCATAATAGACTCCCGCTGCCAGTCGTTCAGAGATTCCACTGGCATCTCCGCGGACTTCCCGTACATGTCCCCACCCAGGAACATTCCCATTTCAGTTGCCGTTCCTCCTGAGTTCAGGATACCGGGAACCACAAAGACTTTAGGAAAGACGGCATTGGGATAATACTCCTTTAATCGGGACATAGCTTCCAGGATTTCACCGCGAATGGGAGCGAGGCTGTCGGCCTGGAACTGGCCTTCCAGATATTGGTAGTAATCCGGGGCTCCGTTGATCATTTGTCCGAACATATTATCAATACTACCGTAGCGAATAACATAGTAATCCCGGAGTTCCTGAGGCCCTTCAGCAATGAAGGATTTCAAGGCCAACCGGGCCTGGGTTGTATCGGCTACAGCTTTGTTGAAATGGGGCCAGAAGGCATCCATGGCTTCCGTGCGGAACTCAAAGTGCTCAATGTTGCCCAATAATTCCTGAATAGAGTCCAGGCGGCTTTGAAGACTCTCCCAAACCCCGCCCTCTGGAACGCGTCCAGGGCGTACAAATTTATCGAGAACGTTAGGGTCAGACATACCCTGGTCAATGGCCAGGTGCAACTGCTCTGCAGCCTGCTGATCCATACCTGCTTCCCAATACCCATAGGCAGCCTGAATGGAAAGTACGGATGAGCGCAAATCTTTGTTTGCTGCGGAGAGCGTATCCCCAAGCGCTTCAAACTGACGACTGGCGTTAAGTTGGTGGAAGTAATTGAACAATCCTTCCACATCCGGAAAATGCATGGTGGCAGGATCATACATGCTGGTTTCAGCTTCCTTGCTTTCCCCGCAGGAAGTGATCAGTAGCAATGCCAGTCCCGATGCCATGAAAACAGTATTTCTAAGGGCGAACAGGGATAGGGTTTTAGTTTTCATAGTAGGCACGGGTAGTTTCAGATTCATGAGCGATTTAATGTGGACTTATCCCCCCTTTAATCCCGAAATACACCTCCGGGAAAGACAACAGGGCTTTCATGACCATCGGGTCCAATCGCAGCTACTCCAAAGAAAAAGTTATCAATAACGATCCCTTCTAGCGTCGTTTCGGTGACATTCCCAACCATCCTGAAATGATCCCAGGTCGGGGAGGTGGTATCCCGCCAATATACTTTGTAGCCCACAGCACCCGGCGAAGCTTCCCAACGCAGTTTGGCTGAAGGCTCCACGATTCCACCGATTTCTACATTAGTCGGTGCTGGAGGGGCCCAGGCCAGGGAGGCGAGGGCAATAGCATTTACCGCGGTGAGTTTGGCTGCATACGGAAAGTTTACATGTTCCAACACATCGCCATAGGCGATTCCATCTTCGACGCGAATGTCCTGATGTTGCTGGGTATAATTTTCGTGAGCTTCCATGATACGGACCCCGGCAAATCCCAGATCGTTAAACGGCCGGTGGTGGCCGCCGCGTCCGAAGCGATCCAGACGATAAATCATCATCGGGTTCATCTCAGGCATATACGTCTGCGTAGTTTTGTGGATGTATCGGGCAAGTTGCCTAGAGATTCCATCCACTTCCCCTCCATAAAATCGACGCCCGCGTCTTTGCCTATCCGTCTCAGTCGGAGGAACGGGTTCAGAGAAAATTCGGAAATCGCGGTTGCTAATAACACCATCGAGGCCCCGGATATTTCCGATCATGTCATTGTTCAGTATTCCAATCAGGTTCCAGCCTTGTTCTTTGGCATAGGCAGCCAGGCCCCTTCCTCCAAACAAGCCCTGCTCTTCGCCTGAGAGCCCTGCAAAGACCACACTGGACTTAAACTGGTACTTGGAGAGCACCCGTGCGGCTTCAATAGTGCCTGCCATTCCGCTGGCATTGTCATTGGCTCCAGGAGAATCAGAGGTGAAATCGACAGGATCACTTACCCTTGAATCGATATCTCCGCTCATCATGATGTAGTTATCCGGAGTTTCCGTTCCTCTTAGGATAGCCACAACATTAACGACCCAGACATCGCGGATAATTCGGGATCCTTCCCCTTCTTTCACCAGATTTCGCTGATAAAAGACCTCGAGGCAACCCCCGCAATCGGCGGAGATTTTATCGAACTCGGCCTTGATCCAGCGACGGGCAGCCCCGATTCCTCGGGTCTGTGAGACGGTATCACTGAGGGTATGTCGCGTCCCGAATCCGGCCAGGGTAGCTACATCGGCTCCGATACGGCTTTCAGAGACAGCATCGATTATGTCGTAAATACGGGAATCGGTTTGCGAAAATACGGTCCCCGATAATCCGAGTAATGCGAGGAAGAACAGCAATCTAAGTTTCATATTTGCATGCTATTTTATAGTTATCAATAATGAGGGGAGGCAGGTCATGCTCAGGTTTCCCACTCCCCAAACTGTCGCCGGAAAAGGACAGAATGGAAGTAACACAAAGGTCCCAGTAATGCATAAACAAAACCTGGCAACCCAAAAGTAACTCCGATATTCATGGCAGAAAGCGCTACTGAAAGGACACCAACCACGATGTATATGCTAAAATGGCGTGCATAAAAATACAACACCAATGCCGATTCCATAGATTTTTCCTTCCGATAGGCACGGAAGTACATCAGGGCGTAACAGAGGAAAATAAGTGCAAAGCCAATACTGTATAATTCAAAAAGGCTCGCCAGTTCCGCCATTGTAATTCGTTCGGCGCCCAACCAGGAAGTCACCAAAGATTTCAGGGGGAAGACATAGTAGAGGATTACAAAGAGCAATAAGGTATTGAAGGTAATGATCCAGTAATCTACATAGCCCGATCTTCTGAAGTAATTGTAATGAACCACCCAAAAAGCCACCAGGACAAAGAAGCTAACCCCAAAAGCGATCAAGTCGGTCCATTGGGTCATCAGGGTTTTGAAGCCCCCTTCGAAATCCAGGCTAACGACCATCAGGGTCGCAGCAAAAGCGAAAACCCCATCACTGAATGCCTGAATTCGGTTACTGTCGTGAGGAAATTTCATAGGGATTAATTGCGTTGTGTTTTGGTATTGACCAGGGCGATCAGCGTTCCCTGCTTGTTAACGGCAATCCGACTTATTTGTCCGAAGTCATTACCCAACTCAACAGCAGTGTTCCATGCCGATTTTTCGGGATCCCAAAGCTGCAGGATACCGTCGCCTCCGCATAGGAGTAAGCCATTGGGAAGCCAGCAGACATCCTGTATCCCTTCCGGAAGGGGGGCAATGATCGCTGTGCTCCCCGAAATCGGGTCCATGGATTTCAGGATGGGTTTGCCATCTTCCAGGGAAACATAGCTGATCAGGTCCCGCCCGGGTATACGGTGCAGGCTGCGCCCTACTTTTTTCTGATAGGTATTTGCAGTTTGGTCTTCCGGGTAGGCTACCACCAGGTCCATTCGGTTTTCAGTGAGCACAGTGCACACCAGGATATTTGGACGAAACCAGAGATGGTACCCGATTTTCAGGTCGTCGAAGAGCACCTGTGATTTTTCCCGGTCCTTGAATTCATAGCGATAGAGCCGCTGCAGGCCGGTAGTGTCCAGGCGGATGGCGGAAACAGAATTTGTTTCAGGTATTTCCGTAGGGGAATATTCACTGCCTCCCGGGGTATTGGTAAGCCAGCTCCCATGCCCTGATTCCGGATCGTAATCGGCGATGTCCGTTTGTCCGTTTCGTGTTTTAGCATAAATCAGGATTTCACCATCCGAACGGAAAGAAGGCTGGTTGTCATAACCCGGATTGTTGCTGACATTGAAAGGGTTTTTCACCACAATGGCCTTGGAACTAAGCGTTAGTTCAGCAATGTAAACGTCGGTATCCGGTTGCCCGATAGCCAAAGAGGAAACGAACAGTAAACCGCAAGTGAGCAGGGATTTCATAGGTTGGTAGATTATAGCTAAGGCCTTGGCCAGAGTTCCTGTGAAAGTAGCGAAATACCCACAGGTTTACAATATTTCAATGCCTTAGCCGGTCTGTTGGGCTTAACGCGATCAGGGCTCGACGAAGCGCTGCAGCAGCCCGCGCACCGAAGAGATATTATCCACATAGTAGCGTGCCTGGGTCTTCATACGACCCACTTTTACCGTAACGGCGTCCTTGGGCAATTCCTGGAACATGAATTCATCGGTCCAGTCATCGCCAATCGCAAAAATAAAATCGTATTCCTTTCGCGCAATCATGCGCATTGCCGCACGGCCTTTGTTGACATTACTGCTTTTGATTTCGACAACTTTGTTGCCGTTGAGGACACTGAGGTCGTCGTTGGCGATCAGGGAGGTCAATACCGTATTGAGTTCCGTTGCCCGCTTTTGTCCGAAATCCGGGTCTGTATTGCGGTAATGCCAGGCCACGGAGTAATTCTTATCCTCGATAAAGGAGCCGGGAGTTCGATCCACAAAGGATTCCAGAACCGGACGAATCTTGTCCATCCAGTCGTTCTTCACGTTTTCGAGCATTTTAAACGGGGCGTTGTTTTCAGAGATCCACACCCCGTGTTCCACGATCATGGCATAGTCGCGACCATTGAACCAACGATCAAACGTGTCTTTGTCTCGCCCGCTAATCAGGAAGATATCCGTGTTTTCCTGACGGTACAGATTGTCGAGCAATTCGTAGAGTTCTTCATCAGGGGCTGCCTTTTGCGGGTCGGTGCGGAATCCGGCCAGGGTACCGTCATAATCCAGGAATAGGATCCTTCGCTTTGCTTCCCTGTAGGTCTTAATCAAGGTATTGGTCAGGTCTACCGAAAGTCGGCTGGCCACCTGGGAATAATCTCGGTTTTGCTGGGCTTTCAGGGAATCCATAAAATCCCGCGCCCACTTTTCGACGTTGTATCGTTCCAATCGCTTTTGCATTGGTGCATTTCGGGCGATCTGCTCGGAAACCGGCATGGTTATCGCCTGGTGCAGCGAATCGGCGATCTGCTCAAAGTTGTTCGGGTTAATCAGGAGGGATTCATGCATTTCATTGGCGGATCCGGCCATTTCGGATAGTAGCAAAACCCCGGTCTGGTCGGTGCGTGTGGCAATATATTCCTTGGCAACCAGGTTCATTCCATCCCGAATGGGGGTAAGCCAGGCAATGTCGCAGGTGGTATACAGGTCTATCAGGTTGTCAAATGGCAGGGATCGATAAAAGTACCAGATTGGAGTCCAGCTCACTGTGGAGATTTCCCCATTAATCCGCCCCACTAGTTCATCTATTTCTTTCTTGAGTAGCTGATACTGGGGAACCAGGGATCGGGAGGGTACGGCCAGAATAATCAGCCGTACTTTTTCCTTGTATTCCGGATATTTCTGGAGGAAGTATTCAAAGGCCTTGATCCGTTTTGCAATCCCTTTACTGTAATCCAGGCGATCAATGGAAAGGAAGAATTTGGCATTGGGGGTGGAAGCTTTGTGCGAATTCAGGCGCTGTTGCAGGTCCGATTCCTCCCCGGGCTTCATCTCGCGATGCCGGATCGCCGCCTCGTGGAATTTTTTGTAGTCGATCCCCATAGGAAAAGAATCGACCTTGGCCACTCTGTCGTCGAGGTGAATTTCATTGAAGCTCACTTCATGCCCCAGGATACGCCGGACCGAACTCAGAAAGTGACGTTCGTAGTCGTAGGTATGGAAACCGATGAGGTCCGACCCCAATAATCCCGCCAGCACTTCCCGACGCCAGGGCATGGTTCGGAAGATCTCATAAGAAGGGAAGGGGATATGCAGAAAAAACCCAATGGAAAGGCCAGGTCGCTCCGCCCGAAGCATTTCCGGGACCAGCATTAGCTGGTAATCGTGAACCCACACAACATCATCTTCAGAAGTCTGCTCCAGAATAGCATCCGCAAATTTTCGATTGACAGCTTCATAAGCCTCCCAGAAATCCCACTCAAACTCTGTGTATTCCATAAAATAATGGAACAGGGGCCAGATTGTCCGGTTGCTGAATCCAAAGTAAAACCCATCGACTTCCTCCTGACTGAGGGCTACCTTGCTACAACCCTGCCCGGCAAGGGCCTCGTCAATGTCCCCGACTAAATCTTCCGGAATTTCCTCCTGGGTCAGGCCACTCCACCCGATCCACAGGCTTTCGCCCCCACTGTGCACGGATTTCATCCCTGTGGCCAGCCCACCGACACTGGGAATGGCAGTGATCTTGCCTTCGGAAATTTGCAATTGAACGGGGAGTCTGTTGGAAACGATGATGGTTTTACTCATTTATGGAGCGATTTGGCGATTATAGCGGTGATATTTCCGCGATTTGCTTGCTATTTGTCTAAATTTCGTGAAATTCGTGGGCCTATCCAATTCTAGCAATCACTAATCCTAAAATCCAATTTATGGATAACCTCAATTATGGAATAATAGGCAATTGCCGTTCGGCGGCCCTTATTTCTCAATCCGGTTCTCTGGACTGGTGTTGTTTGCCCGAATTCGATTCCCCTTCCATCTTCGCAAAACTCCTCGATGAGAAAAAGGGAGGTAGTTTTGAATTTCTGGTCGATGAAAGCTATCGAATAACCCAGCGCTACAAAAAGAATACGGCCCTTCTGATTACCCGCTTTGATAACGGGGAAGACATCTTTGAAGTGCGGGATTTTATGCCCCGCTACCTGCGCGAAAACGGTAATCATTATTCCCCCCCGGAAATTATCCGATATGTACGCCTGATTAAAGGCAATCCTGAATTCAGCGTGAAATTTGACCCCAAGCTGGAGTACGCCAAGGGGAAAACAGAAACCTATGTCAAGCACGCCTTTGTGGTAAGCCTCAATCGCGGTAAGCGTTTTGATACGGTTTTCCTCTATACCTCCTTCAATAAAAACGCTGTGGCCGATGGGCGTAAGATTCAATTGAAGAAGGACGGCTACTTCCTCCTGTCCTACAACGAAAAACTGTTCCGCCCGAATGTTCGAAAGACCTATCTGGAAATGGAACGGACCAAGGTATACTGGCTCAATTGGAGTAACCAGACACCGGATTACCGACGCTACGACAAGCAGATCAAGCGCTCGGCCATAACGCTGAAATTACTGAGCTATGATCGCTCCGGGGCCATCCTTGCAGCGGCAACCACCTCCCTGCCGGAAACGATAGGAGAAGTGCGGAATTGGGATTACCGCTTTTGCTGGATCCGGGATGCTTCCATGGTCGTGAAGGTAGTTTCCGAACTCGGACATAAAAACGTAGCCAGGCGTTATCTGAACTTTATCGTGGATTTGATTCCGGACAAAGACGAGAAATTGCAGATCATGTACGGGATCAACAAGGAAAAGAAGCTCACAGAAGCTACCCTGGACCACCTGGAAGGCTATAAGGGATCCAAACCCGTGCGCATTGGAAACGCAGCGTATAAGCAGCAGCAAAACGATATTTACGGGATTCTTATGGATGTTATCCACGCCCAACTCGTCCGCTTCAAAAACAATATCGACCATGGCGAAGAACTGTGGAGCCTTACCAAAGGAATTGTCTGGATTGTAGATAAACACTGGCAAGAGCCAGATAAAGGTATTTGGGAATTCCGATCCGAAGACCGGCATTTCACCTTTTCCAAGGTACTGTGCTGGGTAGCCATTGACCGGGCTATCAAGATTGCCCGAATTTTCAACAAACAGCGCAAAATCGACAAATGGTCGGTGCTGGAACAACAGATCCGGGAAGATATCCATGAAAACGCCTGGAATCCCAAGGTGAAGGCCTTTACCCAGAGCTACGGCTCCTCGGATATGGACGCGTCGGTACTGCTCATGGAAAGCTATGGCTTTATCCATGCCCGGGACGAAAAATTCATCAGCACCGTGAAAGCGGTTGAGAAGGAGTTGAGTAACGACGGCCTGCTCTACCGCTACAAGAACCAGGACGATTTTGGATTACCCTCTTCTTCCTTCACCATCTGTACCTTTTGGTTTATCAATAGCCTCTTTAAGATAGGAGAGGAGGAGCGGGCGCAGCAGCTCTTTGATCAATTGCTTTCGTACAGCAACCACCTCGGTCTTTTCAGCGAGGATATCGATTTCAAAACCAAGCGACTGTTGGGGAATTTCCCTCAGGCGTACTCCCACCTGGCCTTAATCGAATGTGCGATAAACTTTTCCAACAAGGATAGCGTGGAACGCGTTTTGGAATCGATGAAAAATTAAGTCTGACTTAATCCAGGGGGAAGCTCAATTCCAGGGATTGTCCGACTTGCAGTCGCTTCCAGTTCTCCAACAGCTCCTGGAGCCTCTCTTGAATGGACGCCAAACGCTCCGGGCTTAGGTTTTTCGGATAGCTCAGCTCGTTTTCCGCGAGGATCTCGGCCAACTGCTTCCGAATATCTGTCGTGGAGTCCTGGATGGCGTGAACCTGCAGTAAATTAACCAGGTGCTCGGTTTGTAGGGATTCTTCGGGCAAATTCGCCGGGATCAGGGCTTCGGGTCTTTTATCCCTGGGCAATTCAAAATCCTCGATAGCATAGCCTTCCGCCAACAACCCGTAGAAGGCTTGAGAAAAGCCGAGTTCCATCTCTACCGCGTAATGGGCGAGATCGTGAAACGCCATGGCGTGCTGCATGCGGGAAAAGGTGATGGAACCATCCGGGCGCTCACACCTCAGGATGGCCAGGTCTCTTTTCTTCTGTAGCTGGATTTTCAAATGGGATGGCATGCTCACTTGTTCTACCATCCAAATGTAATGGAATCCTTCATCACCTTTAAAACAAAACCGCCCCCAATCGGGGGCGGTTCCAATTTAGCCTCAATTAGGCAGCATTGAATTAGTCAAAGGTGTACCCACCGGCTTCCGCAACACTGTCGGCGATCATCTCGCGCAGCGCAACTACGTTGGGGGTATTGGTATATTTTGTGAAGCGTTTGAGCCCCATGAGCATCATGCGTTGTTCATCGCCTTCTGCGAAGGACACTATGGCTTCTTTTCCTTTTCGAATTACGATGTCGGTAGCTTCGTAAAGGTTCAAACGCGCCATCGCAATTTGGGTCTGCTGTGCAGCTTCCCCTAGCTTTTTGGCATTCTTTTCAGCGCGAAGCACTGCGGATTCTGCCATATAGATTTGAATCAGGATATCGGAGGCAGCCATCAGTAGTTGTTGGTGCTCCTCGAGATCAGGTCCAAAGGTTTGCACTGCTTTCCCGGCAACCATCAGGAACACCTTTTTCAGGCGCTTGATCAAGTCTTTCTCTTCAGAAAATAACTCGGAAAAGTCCGGGGTGTCAAAAGAAGGTATACCCATAAGCTCTTCGCCAACCGCTGTGGCCGGCCCAAGTAGATCTACGTGGCCTTTCATGGCTTTCTTGACCAGCATCCCTACGCTGAGCATGCGATTGATCTCATTGGTTCCCTCATAAATCCGGGCAATTCGGGCGTCCCTCCAGGCCGATTCCATAGGAGTATCGGCGCTGAAGCCCATTCCTCCGAAAATCTGGATTCCTTCGTCTGTGGTTTCCTGAACATCTTCGGATACGGCAACTTTCAGGATGGAACACTCAATGGCGTACTCTTCCACACCCTTCAACTCCGCTTCCTGATGGGAGTTCCCGGCAGCTACGCGAAGCTCAATGCGGTCCTGGATATTTTTAGCTGCGCGATAGCAGGCAGCTTCTCCCACATAGGCATTGGTTGCCATCGTGGCGATCTTAGCCTTTATCGCTCCAAAATTGATGATCGGTGTTTTGAACTGTACCCGTTCCTTGGCATAGGTTACTGCCTCATCAGTTACCCGACGTTGGGCTTCCAGACAGGCAGCAGCCAACTTGATTCTTCCTACATTCAGGGCGTTCATGGCAATCTTAAAGCCATTTCCCCTTTCGGAAAGCATGTTTTCGACAGGCACCTTGGTTTCGTTAAAGAATACCTGGCGGGTAGAGGAGGAATGGATTCCGAGTTTCTTCTCTTCGTCTCCCAGGGAAATGCCATTCTCCGGATCATTTTCAACAATAAAGCCAGTGATATTCTTATCGTCGCCGATCCGTGCAAAGACAATAAACAAGTTGCAGAAACCGGCATTGGAAATCCACATTTTCTGACCGGAGATCAGGTAATGTTTCCCGTCATCGGTCAGCACAGCTTTGGTTTTCCCGGAATTCGCATCCGATCCCGCTCCGGGTTCGGTTAGGCAGTATGCGCCAAACCATTCTCCGCTCGCGAGTTTAGGAACGTATTTCGTTTTCTGCTCCTCGGTTCCGTACAGGGTAATTGGCATGGTTCCAATCCCGGTATGGGCACCAAAAGCTGTGGAGAAGGAACCTGTGGCTCCGGAAATGTAATCACAAACCAGCATGGTGTCTACGAATCCCATGCCCATTCCACCGTAGGCTTCTGGAACAGAAATACTCAAAAAGCCCATTTCACCGGCTTTTTGCATACACGTTTTGGTGTACTCGTAGTCTTTTTGTTCAAAGCGCTCCCAGTGGGCCCATAGTTCGCGGTCTACAAATTCGACCGTACTGTCGCGCATCATGCGCTGTTCCTCACTCAGGTCTTCCAGGGTAAAAACGTCTTCACAGGCCGTTTCCTTTACCAGGAATTGTCCGCCGCGCAGGATTTCCTTTTCCTTGGTTTCTGTACTCATGTTAATGGTATTAATAGGTTATTTTCTTTTTCAGTTCTATTTATGACTTAGCCACTCGGGTTCGCCTACGACAAAAACTCGTAAACGCCCGCTGCTCCCTGACCAGTTCCCACACACATGGTAACCATGCCGTATTTCCCGTTTAAGTTGCGGTGGCGCATTTCGTCAAAAAGTTGAACGGAAAGCTTTGCACCGGTACATCCCAGGGGGTGACCCAGGGCAATGGCTCCTCCATTTACATTGACGATATCCGGGTTCAGACCCAGCTCGCGAATCACCGCGAGGGACTGGGAGGCAAAGGCCTCATTCAATTCGATCAATTCCAGGTCCTTAATTTCTTTTCCAGCCAGTTTGAGGGCTTTTGGAATAGCCTTAACCGGTCCTATACCCATAATTCGGGGTTCCACGCCAACAGCTGCGTAATTCACCAGGCGGGCAATAGGCTCCAGGTTCAACTCCTTAACCATTGCTTCGCTCATGACCATCACAAAAGCGGCCCCATCGCTCATTTGTGAGCTGTTGCCGGCTGTGACACTTCCACCATCCGCAAATACAGGACGCAAGCGCCCCAAAGCAGCAATATTAGTGTCTGCACGTGGTCCCTCGTCTTGTTTTACCTCGTAGGAATCCGTGGTTTTTTTGTCGTTTTTGACATAGGTATGCTCTACGGAAATCGGAACAATCTGACTGTCAAATTTGCCTTCGGCCTGTGCTTTCAGGGCGCGTTGATGTGATTCAAAGGCAAAGGCATCCTGGTCTTCTCTTGAAATCTTATACTCGTTGGCAACGGCCTCTGCGGTGAGTCCCATACCCCAGTAGTAATCTTCGTGTCCGGCCTTGGCGAGTCCGTAGTCCGGAACGGGTTTATATCCTCCCATGGGGATGTAGCTCATGGATTCCGCGCCACCCGCAATAATACACTCGGCCATTCCCGATTGGATTTTGGCCGTGGCCATCGCAATCGTTTCCAGTCCGGATGCACAATAACGGTTCACGGTCACACCCGGAACATCTTCAATATGCAAGCCCATCAGGGAAATGAGTCGCGCCATATTGAGGCCTTGTTCCGCCTCGGGCATGGCATTACCCACAATTACGTCATCGATTCGTTTCTTGTCCAACTCGGGCAGCTGTTCCATCATGTAGGAGATGGTTTCCCCGGCCAACTCATCCGGTCTTTTGAACCTGAAGGTACCACGGGGTGCTTTTCCAACGGCCGTGCGATAAGCTTTTACGATATATGCTGTTTTCATCTTGTTTGCCTTTAATATTAATTGCGCAATGGCTTGCCCTTTTGTAACATATGTTGGATTCTTTCCAGGGTTTTACGCTCGGTGCATAAGGAAAGGAAAGCTTCCCGTTCCAGGTCGAGCAGGTAGCGCTCGCTCACATAACTCGCCTCTGAGAGATCTCCCCCGGCCATAACCCAGGCCAGCTTGTTTGCAATTTTCTTGTCGTGATCTGATATGTATTTACCGGCTTGCATGGAATCCGTTCCTACCAGGAACATTCCAAGTGCCTGTTTTCCGAGGACCTTGACATCCGTGCGTTCTACCGGACGGGTATATCCCTGGTCGGCCAGCAGGGAGGCATAGGCCTTTGCTGTAGCAATTTGCCGATCTTTATTGACGACTACGACGTCTTTCCCTTTCTGAAGGATTCCCGTATCGAAAGCTTCGTAGGCGGAAGTGCTCACTTTGGCAGTACCAATGGTCAGGAAATATTCCCGGAGCACGTTAAGTTCCACATCGTTCTTTTGGAAGGTGTCCGAAGCGCGGAGGGTCATTTCTTTGGAACCGCCTCCGCCTGGAATGACACCTACACCGAATTCTACCAGCCCGATATAGGTTTCGGCTGCGGCAACCACTTTGTCGGCGTGTAGGCTTAACTCGCAACCGCCACCCAGGCACATACCATGGGGTGCCGCGATTACCGGGATATCTGAATAGCGCATACGCATCATGGTGTCCTGGAAGTACTTGATGGCCTGGTTCAGCTCATCGTATTCCTGCTCCACAGCCATCATGAAGATCATTCCGATATTGGCCCCTACAGAGAAATTGGCCGCCTGGTTCCCAACGACCAGTCCGCGGAAATCCTTTTCGGCCATGTCCACAGCGGTATTCAGACCAGCCAGGACATCTCCACCAATCGTATTCATTTTGGAACGGAATTCTACATTGAGGATACCATCTCCAAGGTCTTCTACAACCACACCACTGTTCTTAAAGACAGCTTTGGATTCCCGGATATTATCGAGGATAATAAAGGCATCCTGACCGGGCTTGCGCTCCACGCTACCCGCATCGATGTCGTAGAAGTAGGTAGCCCCCTCACGAACTTCATAGAAAGCGTTTACCCCTTTGTCTTTCATCGTATTTACCCAGGCTGCCACTTCCTGTCCGGCTTCCTGCGCCAGGGCAATACCTTTGTCGAGGCCCACAGCGTCCCAGATTTGGAAAGGTCCGTGCTCCCAGCCAAACCCCGCCTTCATGGCATCGTCTATTTTATAGAGCGCATCCGTAATCTCCGGGATGCGATGGCTCACGTAGGCAAAGAGCGCTCCGAGGGTTTGTCGGTAAAATTCCCCTGCCTTGTCTTTTCCTCCTATAAGGATAGGGAAACGATCAATTACCATGTCGACGCTTTTAGTAAGCTCGAGGGTAGCAAATGAGGCCTTTTTGCGAGACCGGTAGTCCATAGAATCCAGGTCCAGGGTCAGGATTTCGCTTTTTCCATCCTTACCGCTTACTTTCTTGTAGAAGCCCTGTCCGCTTTTACTTCCCAACCATTTATTGTCGAACATGGTCTGGATAAATTCCGGTAGCTGGAAAAGTTCCTTGCGTTCGTCGTCAGGACAGTTTTCACCTATTCCGTTGGCCACATGCACCAGGGTATCGAGCCCTACCACATCTACGGTACGGAAGGTTGCCGATTTAGGCCGGCCAATAACCGGGCCGGTGAGCTTATCTACCTCCTCAACGGTAAGCCCCATTTCCTTTACAGCATGGAAAAGACTCATGATGCTGAAGATCCCGATTCGGTTTCCGATAAAAGCTGGGGTGTCTTTAGCAACTACCGAGGTTTTCCCCAGATATTTTTCGCCATAGGAATTCAGGAACTCCAGTACTTCTGGGTCTGTTTTTGGCCCAGGTATGATTTCAAAGAGCTTTAGGTAACGCGCCGGGTTAAAAAAGTGTGTCCCGCAAAAGTGTTTCTGGAAGTCATCACTTCGCCCTTCATTCATGAATCGGATGGGGATTCCCGAAGTGTTGGAACTGATCAAAGTGCCTGGTGTTCTATGTGCATCGAGTTTTTCGAACACTTGCTTTTTGATATCAAGGCGCTCTACTACAACCTCGATGATCCAATCCACTTCAGCTACCCTGGCGATATCGTCGTCAAGATTACCCGTTTGGATCCTGCTGGCCATGTCCTTATGGTAGATAGGAGAGGGCTTGGATTTAAGCGCCTTGGTCAGGGAGTCATTTACCAGCCGGTTGCGAACGCGTTTGTCCTCCAGCGTAAGGCCTTTGGCTTTCTCCGCTTCGGTCAGTTCCCTGGGAACGATGTCCAATAAGAGCACCTGTACGCCTATATTGGCGAAATGGCAGGCAATCCCGCTCCCCATGATTCCGGAACCGATTACTGCTACCTTATTAATGTGTCTGTTCATAATAGAAAGTTCTGTCTGGATACTATTTCGTGTGGAAAATTTTCTGCTTTAACTGGATTTGGATGCGGGGGTTTCCTCGGTTACCGGGTAGATTCTCTTTTCGGCGATCAGCTGGTTAATTTTGGTGCTGACTTCGAAAAACCCTTCGAGTGCGGCCGGTTTAACTACGGAACGCACGGCTTCGTTGAAGCGAAGTACTACAGCTTTGGAATCCTCCCGCATGGTCCGGCCGAAAGGGGTAAGGTGGATCAGCACGCTGCGCCCATCCTCCGGATTAGGACGACGTTCGATCAGGCCTTTTTCCTCCATACTCTTCAAGATTCGCGAAAGACTGGTGGCTTCCATCCCCATTTTCGGACCCAGGGCGGTAGAGGGTGTGCCCTCGCGCGGATCAATGCTCAACAGGCAAAAACCAACGGCCATAGTTCCGTCAAATTTTTTGGCTTCCTCATTATACATACGGGCAACTGCTTGCCAGGTAGCCCGCAATGCATAATCAATGGTCAAATCTTTCATGTTGCCAAAATTGTTGGATTCCAAATATAGCAAAAATTATTATGCATGCATAATAAATTACTAAAATAAACTGGAAACACTAGACAGGTGGGTCTGACCCTATTTACGTTGAGAATTTAATCCTGGTGACCGTAGATATCGTTGTAGAGGGAGCGGTATTTTTCCTTGATAATCTTACGCTTGAGTTTCATAGTAGGGGTGAGGTGGCCACCTTCTACAGACCAGGCATCGTCCGTCAGGCGGAAGGTTTTTACTTTCTCCCACTTGGCGAACTCCTCATTGGCCTTACTCACTTCCTCTTCAATGCGGTCCAGGACTTTGGGATCCCTGAGTAGGGAACCATTTCCACTGTTGGCGATTCCATGGCGTTCTGCCCAGGATTCCAAAAATTCAAAATTTGGTTGGATCAATGCCGCTGGCATTTTTTCTCCTTCGCCTACGACCATTACCTGCTCAATAAAGCGCGATTGTTTCAGACGATTCTCTAAGAGCTGAGGGGCAACGTATTTTCCACCCGAAGTTTTAAACATCTCCTTCTTGCGATCCGTGATGCGCAGGAATCCTTCCGAATCGATCTCGCCAATATCCCCAGTATGGAAATACCCGTTTTCGAGCACCTCATTGGTCTTTTCAGGATCCTTGTAGTATCCCAACATCACGTTCGGGCCTTTGCACAGGATTTCACCATCCGAAGCAATTTTGACTTCCACCCCGGTAATGATTCGCCCGACACTACCGATTTTCCACCCGCGATTCCGTTGGTCGTTAACGGAAATAACCGGAGATGTTTCCGTAAGGCCATATCCTTCCATAACCGGGATGCCCGCTGCTGCAAAAACCCGTGCCAAACGCGGTTGTAAGGCCGCACTTCCGCTGACCATGGTCTGTAGGTTTCCGCCCAGGGCTTCCTGCCACTTCGAAAAGATCAGTTTTCGGGCAATTTTGAGCTTGGTTTCATACCACCACCCATTGGCACCGTAGGGTTCAAATTTCAAGCCCAGTTCTACTGCCCAGAAAAACAGTTTTTTCTTGACCCCGGTAAGATCTGCTCCCCGCGCCACGATCTTGTCGTAGACTTTTTCCAATAACCTCGGTACCACCGTCATCACATCCGGCTTAACCTCCTTCAGGTTATCGCTAATCATGTCGAGACCTTCGGCAAAATTCACACTGATTCCGCAATACTGATAGAGGTAGAGAATCATGCGTTCAAAAATGTGGCAAACCGGCAGAAAACTTAAAGCCAGCCCACCATATTCAAAGGGGACCCGTTCATCGCTGGCCAACACATTGGAAACAATATTGTCGTGGGATAGCATTACTCCCTTGGGTCTTCCGGTTGTCCCGGAGGTGTAAATTAAGGTAGCCAGATCCTCGGGCTTTACAGCATCCATGCGCTGCTGCACTTCGGCCTGGTTGGAATCATCGGCACCTTTTTCCAAAAGCTCTGCCCAATGCAGGCAGCCTTCAATTTTATCAAAACTATACACCGCTTTCAGGCCAGGTACTTCCTTTTCAATAGCACGAACCTTCCCGAGAACTTCTTCACAGGAAACAAAACAATAGGAACTCCCGGAGTGATTCAGGATATACGCGTAGTCTTCTTCTGAAATAGTCGGATAAATAGGCACGTTCTGTGCCCCGATTTGAAGGATACCGGTGTCCATGATATTCCACTCGGTCCGGTTGGTCATGGAGATCACACCAATCTTGTCTCCGGGTTGAACCCCCATACGCAATAAGGCGCGGCTTACCGCATTAGCCCGATCTAGAAATTCCTGGGAGGAAATACCTTCCCATACCCCATTTTGTTTCATCACCCACGCACGCTCAAGGGGGTTATTCTCGATTTGGTAGCGAGCGATATCAAATAATCGGGTTACAGTAGCCATAGTTAGTTTCGTTCTGGATACTGCAAAATAAGAAAAGGCTTCGGTATTCTAAAATGGCTTAGCGGGCGCTCAGGTACTGGGCGCGATCAACTATTTTTTTCTACCCACTCCCGGGCATTGATGAATGCCTGCAACCAGGGACTGACTTCGTCTTTGCGATCCTCGGGGTAATAAGCCCAATTCCAGGGGAATATGGAGCGTTCAATATGCGGCATGGTCACCAAATGCCGGCCGCTGGAATCGCATAACATCGCGGTGTTGTAATCACTTCCATTGGGGTTGGATGGATATCCTTCATATCCGTATTTGGCAACGATGTGATACTGGTCTTCCTCATGGGGTAGGTCAAATTTACCTTCCCCGTGGGAGATCCAGACGCCAAGGCGGGCTCCTTCGAGGTTTTCAAGCATTACCGAACGGTTAGGACCTACCACAACGGAGGTAAAGGCACTCTCGTGTTTTCCGGAATGGTTATACGTCATTTTGCCGTGCACCTCGTGGTCGGGATGAATCAGTTCCAGTTCCATAAATAGCTGACAGCCATTACAGATTCCAACGGACAGGGTATCGGGTCTTGAAAAGAAATCCTTCAGGGCCTTATTGGCTTTTTCATTGTATTTGAAAGCACCGGCCCATCCTTTGGCACTACCCAGCACATCTGAATTCGAAAACCCACCTACAGCACCGATAAACCGAATGTCCTCCAGGGTTTCCCGCCCGCTGATCAGGTCGGTCATATGCACATCTTTGACATCGAATCCTGCTAAATACATGGCGTGTGCCATTTCCCGCTCCGAGTTACTGCCCTTTTCCCTCAGAATGGCTGCCTTGGGACGCGACTTGCTCTGCTCCGAAATTTTGCCTCTGAACTTTTTCGGAAATTCATAGTGCAGTGGCTGGTTTTTATAGTTTTCATAGCGGGCAGCGGCCAGCTCTCCTGCGGTTTGCTTCTGATCCAGGAGGAAGGAAGTGCGGTACCAGGTATCGCGCAAAGCCGCGATATCCAATTGCATACTCTGCCGGAAGTTTTTGATTTGCATGGTTCCCGAATCATCTACATCGCCAATTCGCACGGCCCCAATTTCGGATGCCAATATTTCGCGGGCCGCTTTGGCATCCCGCGCTTGAAGAATTACCCCTGCATTTTCAGCGAAAAGCAAGCGAATCGTATCTGCTTCTTCCAGGGACGTAAGGTCGAGGTTTGCCCCAATCCCCGGGGTGGCAAAACAGCCTTCGAGTAAGCTCGTAATCAGGCCTCCTGAGGCAACATCATGTCCTGCGAGAATTTGGCCTTCCCGGATAAGGTCTTGCAGGGTGTCAAAAGCTTTGGCAAAGTAAGCGGCGTCCTTGACGTCCGGAGCTTTACTCCCAATACTGCCGAGTACCTGAGCAAATGAAGATCCCCCCAGTTCAAAGGAACTCGCCGAAAGTGGAACATAAAAGAGCTCGCCTCCCTCGGATTTAAAAACAGGCTCAACGACTTCCCCGATGGCATCACAATGCCCGGCGGCGGAGATGATAACCGTTCCGGGAGCCAGGACATCACCATCCGGATACTTTTGCTTCATAGACAGGGAATCCTTACCGGTTGGGATATTGATACCCAGAGCAATTGCAAATTCTGAAGCGGCTTCAACGGCATCGTACAGGCGGGCGTCTTCGCCGGGGTTATTACACGGCCACATCCAGTTGGCAGAAAGGGAGACAGACTTTAGTCCCTTGGATAAAGGGGCCCAGACCAGGTTGGTCAGGGCTTCGGCAATACTGTTGCGGCTACCTGCACCCGGATGTATCAATGCGGAAACCGGGGAGTGGCCTATGGAAGTAGCAAGGCCTTCTTTTCCTTTAAAGTCCAGAGCCATTACCCCACAGTTATTCAGGGGTAGTTGCAAGGGTCCGGCACATTGTTGCTTAGCTACCCTGCCACCAACGCAGCGGTCTACTTTATTGGTAAGCCAGTCCTTACAGGCCACGGCTTCCAACTGGAGAACCTGTTCAAGATACTCGTGGAAGCGCTCAATCTGGTATTCTTTTTCCTCATAACGGCGATTGATTCGCTTGTCGGACATGATGGTCTTGGGCGAGCTGCCAAACATATCGGCCAGCGAAAGATCCATTGGAGATCGCTGCTCATGGGCAAAGGTGAAGCGATGGTCGCCGGTCACTTCCCCGACATCGTAGAGGGGAGCGCGCTCCCGATCGGCAATACGCCGTAGCAGGTGGGTGTCTTCAGGGCCTATTACAAGCCCCATGCGTTCCTGGGATTCGTTCCCGATAATCTCTTTAGCCGAAAGCGTAGGATCCCCGACCGGCAGTTTATTGAGATCAATCCGCCCGCCCGTTTCCTCCACCAATTCTGAGAGGCAATTCAGGTGGCCTCCCGCACCGTGATCGTGAATAGACACGATGGGGTTTTCGGCTCCTTCCACCAGGCCGCGGATTGCATTGGCTGCACGTTTCTGCATCTCCGGATTGGAGCGCTGAACGGCGTTTAGTTCTATCGCTGAGCTGAATTCCCCGGTGTCTGCACTGGACACAGCAGCGCCCCCCATACCGATACGGTAGTTGTCGCCACCCATAACGAGGATGCGGTCCCCTTTTGAGGGTGTATCCTTTAAGGCTTGGTCTGCTTTGCCATACCCAATACCTCCCGCGAGCATGATCACTTTGTCAAAGCCGAGGAATCGATCTCCTTCCTGGTGCTCAAAAGTGAGCACGGATCCACTGATCAGGGGTTGCCCGAACTTATTTCCGAAATCGGAAGCTCCGTTGGAAGCCTTGATCAGGATATCCATGGGCGTTTGGTAAAGCCAATTGCGCTCCCGGGAGAATTTCTCCCAGGGGCGATCCTGTTCCAATCGGGAATAGGCCGTCATGTAAACAGCAGTACCGGCCAGGGGCAATGCTCCTTTTCCTCCTGCAAGCCGATCCCGGATTTCTCCCCCGGAGCCCGTCGCTGCACCATTAAACGGTTCTACAGTGGTTGGAAAATTGTGGGTTTCCGCTTTCAGGGAAAGTACCGACTCGAATGGTTTTTCCTCATAGAAGTCCGGCTTATCGGCCGTTTTTGGTGCAAACTGGATAGCTTGCGGGCCCTTGATAAAGGCCACATTGTCCTTGTAGGCCGAAACAATGTCATTTGGATTTTGCCGGGATGTTTTCTTTATCAACCCGAATAAGGATTCCGGCATCTCCAGATGGTCGATAACGAAAGTCCCGTTGAAAATCTTATGGCGGCAATGCTCTGAGTTTACCTGGCTAAACCCGAAGACTTCGGAATCGGTCAGCGGCCGGCCCAGACGTTCGCTCAATGATTCCAGGTAGTGGACTTCTTCCTCGCTGAGGGCGAGCCCTTCCTCCTGGTTATATGCGCCAATATTGGTAATGTCCCGAATGGCTTCCGGCTCGTGATCAATTCGGAAAATGTCCTGATCCAGCCCATTGAATTTTTGGCGAAGCATGGGATCAAAGTCCTGGAAACCTTCTGAAACCCGATCGTAAACTTCGATACGCAATATTCCTGAAATCCCCATATTCTGGGTGATTTCCGTAGCGTTCGTACTCCAGGGGGTTACCATTGCAGCCCGGGGACCAACAAAAAAGGCGTCTACAGACGCCGATTCCAAAAGTGGAAGATTCCCAAAAAGCCAGCTTAGTTTTTCGAGGTCGGCAGCGCTCGGGGTGTTGTTGGTTTGTAAGGCGTAAATCTTGGTCTGAGGGTCTCCGAAAAAGAGGATCATGGGCAGTTGGCCTTTATGTTTTCAAAGCGCGATCGAACAGGGTTTGAATCGCGGCGTAAAGGTATCATTTTCTTTCAAGAAGCGCCAGATAGAATCCGTCAAATCCGGAGGCTGAAGCAAATATTTTTTCATCCTTTACCAGCTTAAACGCTGCCCCAGCCTCGGTATCGAGAAACCAATCTACTTGCTGTCGATTTTCCTGGGGAAGGATGGAACAGGTGGCATATACCAATTTCCCGCCAGGACTAAGTAAGCGACTGTATCCGGACAAGATTTCCCGCTGCGTTTGAACAAGGGTTTCGATTTGGTCAGGCCTCAATTTCCATTTCGTATCGGGGTTGCGGCGTAAAACCCCGAGTCCACTGCACGGGGCATCGATCAGTATGCGATCAAATTTACCCTTCTGGCGTTTCAGGTCCGATGGTCCCTTGACGGCCCGGGCTTCAATACAGAAGGCACCGGCCCTGCGGGCACGTTTTTTTAGTTCGTTTAATTTTCCCGGGTAGATGTCGGTGGCCAGGATACGTCCTTTATTTTCCATGAGCGCCGCCAGATGCAGGGTCTTTCCTCCTGCGCCGGCACAACAGTCCAATACGCGCATTCCCGCGCCAACATCCAATAGGGGAGCTACCCGCTGAGAAGAAGCGTCCTGTACTTCGAACCAGCCTTCAGAAAATGATTTTGTCTTAAACAGATTGCCACGCTTGCGGAGAACCAGGGCTTCTGGTTGCCCTTTTATGGGATCGGTTTCAAAGCCCTCTTCAGTAAGAGTGGCCTGGAGTAGCTTCGGGTTAGTCTTAAGCGTATTGGTTCGGATTACTACCGGTGCCACTTGGTTCAGGGCGCTGAGCTCTGCCTCCCAAAGCGTCTCGCCAAGGCCTTCCAATCCTATTTGGTCGAGCCAGTCCGGGATGGATTCGCGATAAACGCGTTCTTTTTGCAAGGCATCAAAACGACCTTTAATTCTGCGCTCCGGGGTGCCTTTAAACTCAGGCCAATCAGGGAGCGAAATTCCCCTGAGAACGGCCCATACTGCAAAGATTCTGAACCCGTCCTGCCGGTTAGTCATTCGTTGTCCCACACCTGCAATTTCCGTGTAAAGCCGCTTGTAGCGAACGATTTCATAGCAGGTTTCGGCTATAAATCCCCGATCACGACTGCCCCAGCGTTTATTGCTCTTCAACAAACGCTCTATGGCTTTATCGGCATAGGTGTCCTTTGAAAAGATCAGCTCCAATCCCTGGACTACGGCTTCAACTAAATTTCGATGTAATCGCATAGTCGGCAAAGGTATTGCTTTGCCTTTAATTCCCTTATCTTTCCAGCAAGTGGAAATATATGTATGATGCAAAAACGTAAGAACAGCGATATAGTAACCCTTCCAATCCTGACAATGGTGGTGGCCATTAGCCTGTTTAGCTGTGGCCAGGAGCAGGAAAGTCATGCCTATACCCAGGTGGCTGAAACCGTTTTATGGGAAGACTCCGTTTCGGTGAGGGCATTAGAAATTATGCCGGGGGCTGTAGCCTTTGCAGGAAGTGCAGGAACTTTTGGAACCATTTCACTCGCGGATGGCCAGGTACGTGTCGGTAGGCAACAACAGGATAGCTTGTACCCTGAATTTCGCGCCCTTGCCCATACAGCATCTGACTTTTTCATGTTGTCGGCGGGCGATCCGGCCCTGTTGTACAAAACTGGAAATTCCGGCAATATGGAGTTGGTCTACTCAGAATCGGGCCCGGAAGTATTTTACGACGCCCTGGCCTTTTGGAACGACAAAGAGGGGATTGCTTTCGGGGACGCACAGGGAGACTGTCTGACGCTACTGCGAACCACAGATGGCGGAACTAGCTGGGGGAAAATTCCTTGCACAGCGCTACCCGTGGCCTTGCCAGGCGAAGGGGCCTTCGCGGCAAGTGACACCAATATCGAGATCTGGGAGGACGAAGCCTGGATAATTACCACAAAAGGCCGAATTCTCTATAGCCCGGATCGCGGCCAGAACTGGTCGGTTCTCCAAAGCCCTATTGCTCCTGAAGTGGCCACTCAGGGACTTTATAGCATGGATTTTTACGAAGGGAAATACGGATATGCCATTGGCGGTGATTATACACAACCCGAAGGAAATACCAACAACAAGATGCGAACTTCTGATAGTGGTAAGACCTGGGAAGTCGTAGCCGATGGCAATGCGCCCGGATACAAGAGTTGTGTCCAGTATATTCCGGGGGCCGGGGGATCGGATTTGGTAGCTGTGGGATTTACAGGGATAAGCTATTCTGGAGATGGGGGTCTTAACTGGAAGGCCCTATCGGAGAGCTCCTATTACAGCATCCGATTTATTAATGACTCCATAGCCTACGCGTCAGGTCGCGGCAGGGTTTCCCGGCTTGTATTCCGTAAATAATTATGACTAAGGAATAGGATGTCCGCCGTTTTGTCCACGTCGGTTGCGATACTCTCGTAGCATTCGCCTGCGGAATTCATGCTCGGCCTGGAAGAGTTTGAGCACCTTGGTTGCCGACATCCGTTCGCTCAGGGTCTGATAAAAAGTCTTGTCCAGTTCCTCCTGCTGTTCCTCCAGTTCTAGGTACCGTTTCAGTATGGTATTGGCCTGGGATTCTGAGTATCCTCCTGCACCGATCTTATCCCTTACGTCGCGTTTTTCCTGCTGCATGAGCTGCTGGCGACGCTCTTGATAATCGTTATAGAGGGGCCAGAAGATTTCGGCTTCCTCGGAACTCAGACCGATTCGCTCTGTGAAAAAGGCAATCTTCAGCGCTTTAATCTTTTCGCTGGATTGTTGTGCCTGTATTGAACCAAAGGCACAAAATAGTATCGTTATAACAGTAATAAGTTGCTTACTCATTGTCCGTGTCCTTAAATAATTCTTCCAGGGCATCCGGATCCTGATCCAGATAATCCAATAACTGCTCCTCTGCAGGCTCGACCTCGATCAAATCTTCCGCGCTTAAACTTTCCGGCGGGAAATTTTCTGCCCATTCATAGGCGCTCAAATCCTCATAGCCCACTTCCAGATAATTCTCGATTTCCGCATCTGCGAGATCCGAGAAGGTAGGGGATGCGTAATTCGAGCCGGGCTGTAAAACCACAAAAAGGATAATGGCTGCAGCAACAGCACCACTCCAGGCCAGCAATTGCGGCCTTAGCTTTCGAACCTTTCCAGGACTTTCTGTGAGTCGCTGCTCCAGTTTCTCCCCGAAACTTTCGAAAAAGCCTTCAGGCACGGAAAAACCGTCGGAATCCTCAGCGTTAAGGCGCTTTCCGAGTTGTTCCTGAAAGTTTTCGAAATACTTATCAGGTGTCTTAAATCCGTCCCTGGAATGTTGCTTCATTTATTAAATTACGTTAGGTCTTTTATCTTTAGACGTCTGCCCGCACAAAAGGTTTAATCCCAAGCTGTGATTTTTAAGCATTTACGCCTTTAATATACTCTTCAATCTTTTTACTTGCCAAATGGTAGGAAGCCTTCAGAGCTCCTTCCGAGGTCTCCAGGATATCTGCCATATCCTTGTATTTGAGCTGCTGGTAATACTTCATGTTAAAAACCAACCGCTGTTTTTCGGGAAGTCCAGCAATAGCCTGTTGTAATAATAATTGTGCCTGATCCCCATCAAAATAAGGGTCAGCGGCCAATTTTCCAGCCAGATAGGATTGCTGCTCCTCATCCTTTAGTTTGCGCATCCTGGTTTCAGTTTTCAAAAAACTCAGGGCTTCATTCGTAGCTATTCGGTACATCCAGGAATACAGTTTACTCTGTTCATTGAATTTACCGATGTTCCGGTATATTTTAATAAAGGTATTCTGGAGGACGTCGTCTGCATCGGCATGGACCAGGACAATTCTTCGCACATGCCAATACAGGCGCTCCTGATAGGTTGCTACCAGTTCCTTAAAAGCCAATTCTCGCGTAGAATCGCTTTGAAGCCGTGCTATGAATTCGGTCTCCGTTCCCATTAGGATCTGTACTTAAGACTTCAGAATACACACAAGGTTTAATCCGGGACCTTGCGGCCGGATCAAATTAACCGATTTGTTGAAGGCCAACCAGCTTGTAGTAAGCCCCTTTCGCTGCCATGAGTTCTTTATGGCTACCCGATTCCACAATTTCACCTCGATCGAGGACAACGATCTGATCGGCATTCTGAATGGTACTCAAGCGATGTGCTATTACCAGCGAAGTGCGTCCCTTCATCATGTTTTCCAGCGCTTGTTGTACCAGGCGCTCACTTTCAGTGTCCAGGGCAGAAGTAGCCTCATCGAGGATCATAATCGGTGGATTTTTCAGAACAGCCCGTGCAATGGAAAGTCGTTGTTTCTGCCCACCGCTGAGCTTGTTCCCGCTATCTCCGATATTGGTGTCGTAAACCTCGGGTAAAGCGGCGATAAAGTCATGGGCGTTAGCGATTCGCGCTGCTGCTTCTACTTCTTCTTGCGACGCTTCTGGCTTACTCAATAATATGTTGTTCCGGACGGTATCATTAAAGAGGATGGAATCCTGCGTGACCAGTCCCATAAGCGATCTCAGGGCTGGTTTTCTGATATTTCGGATATCCGTGCCATCAATGGTAATACTGCCATCGCTAACATCGTAAAACCGGGTTACCAAATTGGCAATGGTGCTTTTCCCACTTCCGGACTGACCTACCAGGGCAACGGTTTGCCCTTTCTTAACGCTGAGGTTAAAATTCCGGAGAACTGCCTGCTCCTCATAGGCAAAGCTTACATTATTCAGGCTTAATTCGGTTTGAAATTCGGCAGGGGTTGCTCCGTTTTCAGGATCTGCAATGGTATTCTCCGTTTCCAGGACTTCCAGCACCCGTTCGGCAGCGGCATTCCCTTTCTTAACGCCGTAGGAGGCCTTGGATATTGCCTTGGCAGGAGTGAGAATATTATAGGCCAACCCCATATATGCTATAAAGGAAGAGGCTTCGAGGGTGCCATCTTCCAGTACCATTTTACCTCCAAACCAAAGCAAAACCCCGATGACGAGGATACCCAGAAATTCCCCGACAGGGGAAGCCAGGTTCTGGCGATTGAGCAGGCTGTTTGAAAAGCGGAAAAATCGCGAAGTGGAATGGGTAAATTCCTTACTGAAGATACTTTCGGCATTGAATGCTTTAATTACCTTAAGACCGCCCAGTGTTTCCTCCACTATAGACAGGAAAGCTCCCTGTTCCTTTTGCACCCGATCCGATTTTCGCTTCAACGATTTACCGATCCTAGAAATCAGGAAGCCGGCAAGTGGAATGAATATGAAAACGAACAGGGTCAGTTTAACGCTGATCAGGAACATGGCTCCGATTGTAAACAAAATGGTCAGGGGTTCCCTTACTATTAACTCCAGGATAGAGAGGAAGGAATGTTGTATTTCCAGGACATCTGAGGTAATCCGGGCAATAACGTCCCCTTTTCGTTTCTCAGAGTAAAAGGAAATGGGGAGGGAAACAATTTTATCGTAAAGGGCATTTCTCAGATCCTTCAGCACGCCATTGCGCAAGAAGGTGATGAAATACATGGCCAGGTAATTAAAGATGTTTTTCAGGAGAAAAAGTACCAGCACCAGCCCGATTACCCACAGGAGGGCTTGCATTTTGTCGTCTGCGGCCACGGCCCCCATCTTAAAATAGAGGGAATCCTTGATGTAACTCTCCAGCTCGCCTATCCCCGTATACACCGGAGCTTCTGTAATGGGTTCGGTCTGCTCAAAAAGCACCTCCAGCATAGGGATAAGCGCCACAAAGGACAGGGCACTAAACAGTGCATAGAGGACATTAAAGAAGATATTCAGCGCCCCATACCGCTGATACGGTTTTGCAAAGCGCAGGATTTTCCGAAAATAGTGCATTAATCCAGAGTAAGTTCGGCCAGGATTCGGTCGATTTTTGCATCGAGCCCACCGGCAACACCAGCGTAATCCGATACAGAATCCAAAGGAGCATTGACGCTTATATAGAATTTGATCTTGGGTTCAGTTCCGCTCGGTCGTGCTGCCAGGCGAGACCCATCTTCAGTAATAAAAATCAGCACGTTGGATTTGGGCAGGTCAATGGCTTCGGAACTACCATCCCGGGGATCGGTAGCCACGGCAGTGCTGTAATCCTCAACCCGGACCACGGGCGAACCATCTAGGCTGGCTGGCGGATTCTCCCGGAATTTCACCATCATTTCCCGGATTTCTTTTGCCCCGTCCATCCCTTTTTTGGTCAGGGAAACAAGACGTTCCCGGTAACAACCAAAATCTACGTAACACTTGAGCAGTTCCTGGTAAAAACTACTTCCTGCTGCTTTGGCCTCGGCTGCAATTTCACAGGCGAGCAGGGTAGAGGTAACAGCGTCCTTGTCGCGCACGAACTCGCCGACCATAAAACCATAGCTCTCCTCTCCGCCCCCCAGAAAGTCCTGATCAGGATAGTCTTCGATCATTTTGGCGATCCACTTGAATCCGGTAAGGGAGGTTTTGCAATCCACGCCGTAGTCGGCCGCCATAACGGACATCATCGGAGTAGACACGATGGTAGAGGCCACGAATTCATCCCCCTTAAATCCGGTTGCTTTTCGTTTATCCAGCAAAAACCGAGTCATGAGGATCATCGTCTGGTTTCCGTTCAGAATTTCCAGTTTACCTTCTCCGTTGCGCACGGCAATACCTAACCTGTCGCTATCGGGGTCAGTTCCTACTACCATATCTGCCCCAATCGCTTCTCCTTTTTTAATGGCAAGGTCCAGGGCTTCCTGTTCTTCAGGGTTTGGAGAGACTACCGTAGGAAAGTTTCCATCGGGTTCGGCCTGCTCTTCGATAATCGTTACCTGGGAATACCCAGCCCTTTTGAGCACTTCAGGAATAGCAGTAATGGAGGTGCCGTGGAGCGGGGTAAACACTATGGAAAACTGATCCCTGCCCCGGGCTCCGATACTCCCGTTCGCAACCGAAGCATTGATAAACGGCTCGTCGACTTCCTTGTCGATAATATGGATAAGCTCTTCTCGAGGCTCAAATGCGATTTCCTCAAAGCTCAATTTATCGATAGCGGCAATGATTTCACCATCCTGAGGAGGCACGATCTGGCCGCCATCGGTCCAGTATACCTTATATCCATTGTATTCGGGTGGATTGTGTGATGCGGTAAGTACCACCCCGGCATGACAATTCAAATACCGAACCGCGAAGCTCAGTTCGGGAGTAGTGCGAAGCTCTGAGAATAAGTATACCTGGATTCCATTGGCCGAAAAAACCTCTGCTACAACCCTTGCCAGGGATTGGCTGTTATTGCGGCAATCATAGGCAATAACCACCTTGAGACCATCCGGGCCGTAGGTCTGCTTCAGGTAGTTGCTCAGCCCCTGAGTACTTTTTCCCAGGGTATATTTGTTGATCCGGTTTGTTCCGGTACCCATGATCCCACGCATGCCCCCAGTCCCGAATTCGAGATTCTTGTAAAAGCGGTCTTGCAAGGATTCCGGATCCTTCTCAATTAGCTCTTGAATTTCCTGTTTAACAGCTGGGTCAAAGAAATCAGTTAACCATGATTTCGCGTTCTGCAGTATCTCCGGAAATTGTTCCATCGGATTATTTTTTACCAAAGGTAATGCAGAAATACAAATAGCCGTCAACCACTCATCTGTCGATAGCTGCAATTGATCGCTGCCATTATGCCTTTGATTTGTATTTAAGTATATTTAACGTTCGCCAGAACGCTATGAAAAGAATTTCCGGACTTTTATCGGTTGTATTCTTGTTTTCGGTAGTCTCCCGGGTACAGGCGCAGTTAGAAGCTGCTATTTGGTATTTTGGGGATGAAGCCGGACTGGATTTTCGTGCGGGAGATCCCCAACTCTTATTCAACGGATTGGTCAGCACGGCGGAAGGTTGCGACAGCTACTCCGATGAAGCGGGTAACCTGCTCTTCTATACCGATGGTTTAACTATCTGGAACCGGTTTAATGAGGTAATGACTAATGGAACCAACCTGGCCAGTAGCCCTTCCGGGGCGCAGGCAGCCATGGTAGTGCCTTTACCCGGAACCGAAGACATCTACTACATATTTACACCCGACGATGCCCTGGCCTATGACAATGGCCTGCAAGGTGCAGGTCCCCTTGGTTTCAACTATTCGGTGATTGATATGAGTCTTTCGGGCGGCCGTGGGGCTGTTGTTCAAAAAAACATCACGCTATTGGACCGGGCCTCGGAAAATGTTTCAGCAATCTGGAATTTCGTGCCGGACTTTTATTGGGTGGTTACGCATCGGGTGGATCGCTTTTACGCCTGGAAACTGACAGCTGCAGGCCTCGATCCCAATCCGGTAGTATCTATTGTAGGACCCTCCATCTCGAACCCCGACAATTTTCGCGGATGTGCTAAGATATCCCCTAACGGAGAAAAGCTTGCAATTGCCCATGCTGTCCGCAATCCCCGTTTTGAGAGTCACCTCTATCTCTACGATTTCAATGCGGATACCGGCGTGGTCAGCAATGCGGTCGCCCTGGGCGATGAGCGCGTATATTACGGGGTAGAGTTTTCCCCGGATTCCTCCAAATTATATGCCACCGGCGGGATTCTGGAAGCCACGGCCTCGGGCCTTCAGGGTGGGCAGAACACGGTTGATATCACGCAGTGGGACCTCGGGGCTTCTTATATCGAGGATTCTGAATACCTGGTGCATCGTTACGACCGCAAGGTGCCCGGAGTAGTTTCCGGAAGCATTCAATTGGCCGTTAACCGTAGGATATATCACTCTTATCCGGGCGGTAGCCTGTCGGTAATCCGAAGACCCAATGTCGCCGGTGTTGATTGTGATTTCAGGGAATTTCATGTGGATTTGGGTGGACGCCTCGCTACCTACGGTTTGCCTCCTTATATGCAGTCCTATTTCGACACAGAGGTAATCATTGAACAATTCTGTTACGGGCAGCCTACGGAATTCCGACTCGAAAATGCCAATGGAATTCAGACGATCAACTGGAATTTTGGAGATCCGGCCAGTGGTGGTGCGAATACTACCACCCAACTGGAACCCAACCACACATTTACCGCACCGGGAGTCTTCGAAGTGGCGTATACGGTTAACTATGTCAATGGGAGCCAGCGGGATTTTGTAGAATTTGTCGATATCGTGGATGTACCACAACCCCCTGCCAGTGTTGTGCTTACCCAATGCGATGTAGACGGGGTAGACGATGGGATTACCCTTTTTGATCTGTCGGATGCAATTCCCCTGCTCGATGGGGGAGACCCTGATGTTACCGCCTTCTTTTTTGAAAGCTTTGCCGATGCCCTGGCCAATGAGAATCAAATTACATCGCGTGGGTATACCAACTCCACGCCGGATCAGGTAATTTTTGCCCGGGTTTTTGATAACCCGGAGTGTTTCGTCATTGTATCGGTAGTCCTTTCCACCAACTTTATGGATACGCTGGAGATCGAACCCCTTATCCTGTGTGAGGTAACCGAAGAGGACGGCCTGGTGAGTGTTCGTCGGGAAGGTCTTGAAGCTCATGTCCGGGCACAGGTTGAGGAAGACGGTGCTCTGGCTTTATTCGAAACTCAGGAGGACGCCTTATTGCGAAGACTTCCCCTGTTCAAGTTCCAGGTGGTATATCTTCCGGATGCACCGAGAGAAACGTGGTTCAGAATAGACGAAGCCGGGAGTTGCGGGCAAATAGGTAAGGTCGAAGTCATTTTTGTGGAGCCTCCGGTTTTTGATGGCATCGAAGAGGTTGAAATTTGCGGGGAAAGCGCCATCCTGGAGGCCTCGGACGTTTTTGAGGAATACCTTTGGGAGGACGGAAGTACAGAGCGATTGCGGGAAGTAACCGAGCCAGGAGTTTATTCCGTCGAAATGCAGCTGTTAGAGTGTACCGGTTTTCAGCAGTTTCGCGTTGTCGAGGCTCAGGGCTTTACCATCGATGAGGTTGTGATTGATGACTTTAAGGCGAACAATACGATTAATGTACTGACCTCCGGCCGAGACGAAGATTTGGAGTATTCCCTGGATGGCGGACGTACCTTTCAGGGGAATGCCTTTTTCAATGGAATAATTCCAGGGGTTTATGAACTCGTGGTTCGCGGTCCGTGTTCTGAAGATAGCCAGGAGGTTGTTGTGAGCGGTTTGCCGACCTTCTTTACTCCAAACGGGGACGCCCATAACGAAGTTTGGCAAATGGAATATGCCGAATATTTTGAATCTTACAGCCTTACCATTTTCGATCGTTATGGAAATCTTGTCCAGGTCCTGAATCCTTCAAATCCCTCCTGGGATGGAAATCGCTCTGGGAACCCGATGCCTCCTGCAGATTACTGGTATCACTTGCGTTTTGCCGATGGGCGGGAGTTCCGGGGACATTTTACCTTAAAGCGGTAGAAATCCCAAATTCCAAATCCGAAATCTCAGACTTCGAAATACCAGGTCACATGTTTAGTCGCTCACTGATCGTGTAGCGTTCGGTGTCCCGTTTACTGCGGAGGATCATTTCCCCCAGGAATCCTGTCATAAAAAACTGGGTGCCAATTAGCATGGCCGTAAGGGCGATGAAGAATTGGGGCCGGTCGGTAAGTAACCGTCCGGTTTTATTGATAAAGAGCTTGTCGATTCCCAGATAGAGTGCAAAGCCGAACCCGATGACGAACATCAGTACGCCTAAGGCCCCGAAGAGGTGCATGGGTCGCTTCCCGAACTTGGAGACAAACCAGATAGTAATCAAATCCAGGAAACCGTTTATGAAACGATCTGCGCCAAATTTGGTTTTACCGAATTTTCGCGCCTGGTGCTGCACAACTTTTTCACCGATTTTGCCGTAACCTGCGTTTTTGGCAAGTACAGGGATATAGCGATGCATTTCACCGCTCACCTCTATCTGTTTGATTACGCGATGGTCGAAAGCTTTTAACCCACAATTAAAATCGTGGAGCTTTACACCGGAAGTCTTTCGGGCCGCCCAATTAAAGAGTTTGGAAGGAAGGTTTTTCATAAGTACAGAGTCGTACCGCTTCTTTTTCCATCCGGAAACCAGATCATATCCTTCTTCACGGATCATGGCAAGAAGTTCCGGGATTTCCTCCGGATTATCCTGCAAATCTGCATCCATGGTTATGACCACTTCGCCTTGAGCAGCTTTAAATCCTGCGTGTAAGGCTTGTGATTTACCGAAGTTTTTCAGGAATTTAATTCCTCTTACCGAAGGATTCGCAGCGGCGAGTCTCTCAATCACCTGCCAGCTGTTATCGGTACTGCCATCGTCTATAAACAGGATTTCATACGAATACCCGTTCTGTTGCATCACTTTTTGAATCCAGCCGTGTAATTCCTCCAGCGACTCGTCTTCGTTAAGTAAAGGGATAATAATGGATAACAACATGGTCGTTTGGCGGGTTATGATTCTCCCGGCTGAAGCAGCCAGGACCTTCTCCGAACCAAATATAGACTATTGCAAAAAAATAGCACCCGGAAATTCTCCAGGGAATCCGGGTGCTTGTTCGTAACTGTTAAATTGAAATCGGGGCTATTCCTCCACTGATTTTTTGAGAATAAGGCCACCGATCAGGCCGGTAACCAGACCGATCAGGGTAGAAACGATCAGGATAACAGGATAGCCAATCCAAAAGAATTTAACACCCATTTCGGTTTGTTGTTGAACCATTTCAGGGGTTAAATTGTTTTCAGCGGCAGCTTCGGCTATTCTTGCCTGGGTAACGGTCATGGCGTAGTCCGGATCGAGGACATTCGCCAGTAATAGGGTATAAAGTACCGTAACCACGCCCGCTACGGCTCCCATTCCCGCTCCAATTTTTAATGCCTGAGAGATACTGAGCAGCCCGCCGTTGGCCTTACGAAAGCTAATAAGTGCCCAGATCACAACGGCGATAGATATTGCCAAGCTGACCAATTGAATTGCTGAGTTGGGCTGGGTATGTGCGTCCTGTAGATACATCATCAGGCTTAATACCACGCCAATTCCGCCCATGATCAGGCCAAATTTCATTGCATACTTTCCAGTTTTCGGTTGGATTTCTTCCATTTTATTAATCGTTTAGATGGTTATACCTGCCCATTAGTAAACATAAGACGTACTTTGTTACATCCATGAGCAGTTTATGAGAAAGAAAATTACAAAAATGATTTTTAAAATTGCCGGACACCGCATTGAATTCCAAATAAAAATGCTTAGATTTGCAGCCTGAAAATTCAGACCTTTACAATACTTAGAATACGATGAGAAAAGATATTCACCCCGACAATTATCGCTTGGTCGCCTTTAAGGACATGTCCAATGACGATGTTTTTATTACGAAATCCACTGCGGAGACTAAGGAGACCCTGGAGGTGGATGGCGTGGAATACCCGCTGGTAAAACTGGAAATTTCCCGCACTTCCCATCCTTTTTACACCGGTAAATCTAAGTTGATCGATACCGCAGGACGTATCGACAAATTCAAGAACAAGTACAAGAAGTTCGAGAAGAAGAAATAAATCGCCGCGTGCGAAGATTATAGAGAGCAGTCCTTCCCGGACTGCTTTTTTTTTGCTTTTTTCGACCCAATCCGGATTTACCCGATCAGCTGAACGAGGCCTTTCCGCGCTTTTTCTAATTTTGTAAAAAAGCTTTTCATGCAGTACATCCTTCACGATGGGGATCGGAGGACAGCCTTGCTTCCATTCACATTTACACGCCCGGTTGCAGAAATTCGCATTGGAATCCTGACTATCCGCGAAAAGTGGAACCATTGGCTGTCTGCTGAGACCAGCACCTGGACCGAATCTTACCTCCGTGGTAAATTTCCAACGGCTTCAGGAGCAGACAATGTTGTCATACATGGCTCTGTACTGCCTGATGGCGATCTGGTAGCCGCTATTAAAAAACTGGAACGAGGAGAAGCGCTTTGGAAAGACGACTTATTACTCGCCTGCAGGGTTGAAAACCCGGAAACCTTTGAGTCGGCAGCTTCCCTGAAACGCGTCGAATTCACGGGGGGTTGTTTCCAGGTCCGAAACACCTGGGACATATTCAGTAAAAACGGTGCTGCTTTGGAAGCGGATTTTGATTTGTTGACCGCTGGTCGCCAATCCCAACCTATTTCAGTGACCAACCGCCTGATTAAACCTGACCGCATTTTTCTCGAGGATGGGGCTGAAGTAGAACACAGCATCCTAAACGCCACCGAGGGTCCCATTTATCTGGGAAGGAACTCCCTGGTCATGGAAGGAAATATGATTCGAGGAGGTTTTGCGCTTTGCGATCATGGCGTGGTGAAAATGGGAGCCAAAATTTATGGTCCAACCACTATCGGGCCTTACGGTAAAATTTGCGGAGAGGTCAATAACTCGGTAATTTTTGGCTATTCCAGCAAAGGGCACGACGGGTATCTGGGTAATGCGGTCCTGGGGGAATGGTGCAATATCGGTGCCGATTCCAACAACTCCAACCTCAAGAATAACTACGCCAAAGTTCGGTTGTGGAATTATGATACTGAAGGTTTTGACCATACCGGATTGCAATTTTGTGGTCTCATGATGGGGGACCACAGTAAAACGGCTATCAATACCATGTTCAATACCGGGACGGTAATCGGGGTAAATTGCAATATTTATGTTCCCGGATTCCCCCGGAATTTTGTTCCCAGTTTTAGTTGGGGCGGAGCTTCTGGTTTCAGTGAGTATAAACCAGCCCGGGCCTTTGAAGCCGCCGAAGTCATGATGGCCCGCAGAAACGTCGAATTTACAGCGGCGGACGCAGAAATCCTGCAGGAAGTCTTTGAGCAAACCCGAAAGTGGCGTAAGTATTAAAGATCGTATCTTTGTGCCCTGAAAATTGCGCAGGAGACATGTCCAGAACCGTTGCTTTTCATACCCTGGGTTGCAAACTCAATTTCGCGGAAACCTCCACGATCGCCAGGAACCTCCAGGCCGAGGGATTTGAGAAAGTGGGTTTTCCGGAAGCTGCTGACTTATATGTGATCAACACCTGTTCGGTTACAGATAATGCAGATAAAAGCTGCCGCTATGCGGTTCGTCAGGCACAACGGGCAAATCCCGAAGGGTATATCGCCGTGGTCGGCTGTTACGCACAACTCAAACCGGAGGAAATCGCCGCAATCCCCGGGGTTGATTTGGTTCTGGGAGCCACTGAAAAATTTAACCTCACCAAATACCTCGACTCCCTGGACAAAGAAGATCAGGGCCAGGTACACAGCTGTGAGATAGAAGCTGCGGATTTTTATGTTAGTAGTTATGCCATAGGCGACAGGACCCGAGCCTTCCTGAAAGTGCAGGATGGTTGTGATTACAAATGCACCTACTGTACCATCCCATTGGCCCGAGGGATCTCCCGCAGCGACACCCTGGAGAATGTCCTTAAAAATGCCCGTGAGATTTCAGAGCAGGGTATCCGTGAAATTGTTTTGACCGGTGTCAATATCGGGGACTATGGAAAAGGCGAGTTTGGCAACAAGCGCCACGAACATACCTTTCTGGACTTGGTACGTGCCCTGGATGAAGTGCCGGGTCTGGAGCGGTTGCGCATTTCTTCTATCGAGCCCAATTTGCTCCTCGAGGAAATTATCCAATGTGTTGCCGAAAGCCGGCATTTTGTGCCGCATTTCCACATTCCACTGCAAAGCGGGAGCAACGATATCTTGAAAAAGATGCGCAGAAGATACCTGCGCGAATTGTACAGCGAAAAAGTCCGGCTTATCCGAAAATATATGCCCGAGGCGTGTATAGGAGTCGACGTTATCGTCGGATTCCCCGGGGAATCCGAATCCCATTTCATGGAAACCTACGAATTCCTGCATGCACTGGATATTAACTACCTCCATGTATTTACCTATAGCGAACGGCCCAATACTCCGGCTGCGTCCATGGATGGGGTAGTCTCCCAGGAGGATCGTGCCAAGCGCAGTAAAATGCTTCGCAGTTTATCGGTTAAAAAACGCAGGGCGTTCTATCAATCCCAATTGGAAGAAGAATTCGACGTGCTTTTTGAAGGTGAAAACAAAAAAGGGTACATCCATGGATTCACAGCGAATTACGTCAAAGTGCAAATGCCCTGGGATCCTGCATTAGTTGGCCAGCTTCGCAAGGTTCGATTGAAGGAAATCGATGCTAGCGGGTTGGTTCGTGGGGAATTTGTTACTACACTGGTTCCGGAATTCTCCGGAGAATAGCCACAAGTTTCGGGGAATAAAAAAATCCGGCACTCTGGCCGGATTTCATTTTCTTATAGCGTTTTCTCTTGGCGCCGTGGCAGGATCAGATGCGAATGCCTACCGGCAGCATTTCCTTATACTGGCGATTCTTCCTTAGGAATCCTGCGATCTGCGGGCTAGTTGGAACCACACGCAGATTTTGGTCTTGAAGGTGATTCAAAACGGCCTTGATAAAGGACTCGCGGAACCCTTCCTGACTGATACTTTCAGGGATTACTAATTTGGTCAGGAAAACTTTTCGTTCCTGGGAAGAATATTCAATTTTTGCCAATTGCCCGTCTACTCGGGTTTCAAATTGACGGAGAAAGCTATTGTCCTTAATGGCCAGTTCGCTCATATGATTAGTTTTAATTTGGTTTCCAGACAAAAAAATTACGCCGTTTCACGGAGCGTAATTTCGATGAGGGATATAATATTTGCGATAAAAAATTTCATATCCCGAGAGTTAACAAAATTAAAAAAAAAATTGCTAAAATCCTAAGATTTAGCGTGTTTTGAATTGATGGAGCGTAGAAATGCAAGGGATAAAATCGGGGTATATCTAATGCCGGGTCTGGCAGCCAGTCCGGAAATCTTTGAACACCTAAAATTACCGGAATCCCGATTCGAAATTACTCACCTGGAATGGTTTATACCAGAACCGGGCATGGATTTGCAGCAATATGCCCGCAAAATGAGTGAAAAGGTGCGCCATGAACAACCCGTTCTCATAGGTGTTTCTTTTGGGGGTATGCTCGTTCAGGAAATGGCCGAATTCCTCAATCCTGCGAAAACCATTATCATTTCCAGTATAAAATGTCGCTCGGAAATGCCCAGTAGGATGGTATGGGCAAGACGCACAGGAATTCACCATGCGCTGCCTACGGGTTTATTGAGCAACGTAGAAGTGCTTGCCCGGTATACGATGGGAGGGCGCGTCAAAAAGCGGTTGAAACTATACGAGAAGTATTTGGCCGTGCGCGAGAAAAAATACCTGAACTGGGCCATTAACCAGGCAATTCACTGGAAACGCGAAACACCCCTGCCGGGTCTAATACACCTTCACGGGGACAAAGATGTCGTCTTCCCGATCACGCACATCGGTGCCTGCCAGACCGTTCCAGGGGGTACACACACCATGATCATTCATCGGGCCAGATGGTTTAATGAACGATTACCTGCAATTATTTTGGAAGATTGAAGTTCTATTTTAAGTCCGTGAGGGACTATTTTATACCTTTGGGTAGGAAAACTCTTTAAACCAGCACCATGCGAGTCCTGAAAAACGCCCTGATGATAGTGGGCATCTGTTTTGTCTTAAGTACATTGATCTTTGCCCTTCAACAGGAGGCAACGCCGAATATACAAACCCAGGAGGCCACTGATCCGGCAACGGATACTCGTGTTAGTCCCAAGTATCAGATTACCGCTATCGATATCCCCGAGGATCTGAATTTCGCGGGTGAAGCGGTTCCCCAGGACGATCCCGAGATCATGGAACGCATTGACCGGGAATTCCTGGTAAATACGTACTGGCAATCCAATGCGGTTTTGCTGATGAAGCGGGCCAACAAGTATTTTCCGGTAATCGAACCGATCCTCGCTAAGAATGGTGTACCCGATGATTTCAAGTATTTGGCCGTGGCCGAAAGTGGACTGCAAAATGTAGTATCGCCGGCAGGAGCTACCGGTTTCTGGCAAATCATGCGCGCCACCGGAAGAGAATATGGCCTCGAAGTTAATAGCAATGTCGATGAGCGCTATCACCTGGAAAAGGCTACAGAAGTCGCCTGTCGCTATTTAAAGCGCTACAAGGAAAAGTACGGTAGCTGGACCCTGGCAGCGGCGGCTTACAATGCCGGAACGGGTTCCATTGATAAATACATGGGTATTCAACAGGTAGATGATTATTACGATCTGCTGCTCGGTCAGGAAACAGGTCGCTATGTTTTCCGCATCATGGCGATCAAGGAAATCCTCTCAGCTCCTGAAAAATATGGCTTCATCCTGGAGCAAGACGACATGTATTCCAACGTGCCCACCTTCCAGGTAGAAGTGAATACCCCGGTTGCGGATTTCGCTGAGTTTGCCAAGCAGTACGAAATCACCTATAAAATTCTCAAGCGGCACAATCCTTGGCTCAGAGAGCCTCATTTGAATAACGCTTCAGGAAAGGTTTACCAGATTTCCATACCTCTGAAAGGCTACTACCGAACAGGACCCTGATGGCTGATTGGTTTAACAGCCAACTCTGGAAATTTCTTCTACTGGGGAATTACATCTTTGTAGTAATCCTCTCGGTGGTTGTTCTCCTTAAGAATCGAAACCCCTCAAAGACCATGGCGTATATTTTCGCCCTGGCTACGCTCCCTTTTATAGGGTTGTTGGTATATTATCTTTTCGGGATGGACTACCGGAAAGACAAGATTTTTACCCGCAAGTACCTTCACGATAACAAGCGCCTGAAATCCTGGCGAAAAAAATTTCGAGAAGACGATGCAAAGGTCGCAGCCTTCGCCCGCGACAATGCGCCCTGGATAGTAAAACTACACGAACTTCTGGAATTCAATGAGCGTTCCATTCTTACCTTCGAAAACCAGGTCGATATCTTGCAGGATGGTGAAGCTAAATTCAAATGCCTCAAAGAGGATCTGAAAAAGGCTGAGCGCCATATTCACATAGAATATTTTGTACTACGTGACGACGTCACCGGTATCTCGATTCTCAATATACTCTGCGAAAAAGCCGAACAAGGGGTCGCCGTTCGATTGATTTACGATTCTGTAGGTAGTTCGCTAAGCCGTAAGACCAAGAAGCGCCTTGATGATTCCGGAATAGAACACCATCCATTTATGCCTGTCGTATTTACGCGCTTTACCAGTAAATTCAATTACAGGGATCACCGAAAGATTGTGGTTATCGATGGTCAGGTAGGTTTTGTGGGCGGTATTAACATCAAAGACGAATACGATAACTCGATTGGGAATTCTCGGTATTGGCGGGATACCCACCTGCGACTGGAAGGACCGGCTGCTGGTTCTCTTCAAGCGATATTTTTACTGAGCTGGGAATTTGTTTCGGGTGAGAGGCCTCCGGAAGATGCCGATCTATTTCCGAACAAGCCGAGTTCCAGCAAAGACCCTGTTGCAATCCAGATCGCTAGCAGTGGTCCGGATTCCGATTGGGCAAATATTATGGAAGCACTATTCATGGCCATAAATAACGCGCATGAATACGTATACATTACTACCCCCTATTTTATCCCGAATTCCGCCATGAAAACGGCCCTGAGTACGGCGGCCCGATGTGGGGTGGATGTCCGGATCCTTATCCCGTATAAGTCCGACTCCTGGGTAGCACAGTATGCCACCGACTCGTTCATTGAGGAATTAATCGAAGCTGGTGTAAAAATATACCGCTACAAAAAAGGCTTTGTGCATTCCAAAACTATGGCCGTAGACGATGTGTTGGCCAGTGTCGGGACAGCCAATCTGGACTATAGGAGCTTTTCGATTAATTTTGAAGTCAATGCCTTACTGTACGGGCAGTCCAAAGCCAAAGAGGTCAAAGAGGTTTTCTTGGAGGATATCGAGGAAGCGGAGCTTGTAGATCTCGAAAGGTGGGAGGCTCGTGGAATAACCCGAAAACTTAAAGAGTCGGTTACACGCCTGGTGGCTCCCTTACTCTAGATTTTCTTCATCTGCTGCTGCATCATCCGAATCTGTTCGGTAAGCATGCTGTTTTTGTCGAGTTTCTTGGCTTCGGCCAATAGGGTAGTGGCTTCCCGCTTGCGTCGTTTCTGCATGGCAATCCCCGCCAGGCTTAATTTGGCCATAGCCAGGTCATAATCCATATTTAACCCCAGCTTAATCGCCTTCTTGAAATATTTCTCGGCCTGGGTGAGGTTTTTCTGGGAGTAGATAATCCCATACAGGTAATTGTAATAACCCTGTTGCTTCTGAGTCAGGGCGGCTTCCGGGTTGCGGATGCGTCCCAACCACTTCTCAGTTCCTTCCATATCCTGTTTGCGCATGCGCAGGAAGGCCAATAGGATAATTTCGTTGCGGAAATACAGGAAAACAAAGATCAGCGATAACAGGACTAGGGCAATACCATTACCAATTTCGCCTTCTGCGAATTGATAGCCAGCGTATCCAATGATCAGGGCTGCCAGTGCAATTTTTATGTATTTATGGAACATTAGCGTTATATCTATTTATTTCCTCTGCCGGTCAGGGCTCCGGAGAATTAACTGTATTATTTCAGGGATTTCCTCCCCGAGATCACCGGGAAAAGCCCCTATTGAAAAGGGTTCGGCAAAATTAAGAAAATCTAAATAAAAAAATGCCGAATCGATATTGTTCGGAGATAAAACTCTTTGTATATTTGCCCCCGGAAAATTGATAGCCCATCCAGGCCTAACCGCTCCCGCGGAAAATTTGTCAACATGAAAAGAACATTTCAGCCTTCTAAAAGAAAGAGAAGAAACAAACACGGATTCCGTGAGCGTATGGCGTCAGCCAACGGGAGAAAGGTCCTTGCTCGACGCCGAGCCAAGGGGCGTAAGAAATTAAGTGTATCCTCTGAACCGCGACACAAGCGATAGATGGGATATCGTGTTAACAACTTTAAAGGTGTTACTTTCTGAAAGTAACACCTTTTTTTTATCCTTGAACCGCCAAAAATTAACTCCACATGCCCAAAAGAAAAGACATCGAATGTATCCTGATTATCGGGTCCGGACCAATTATCATCGGTCAGGCCTGTGAATTCGATTATTCCGGTTCCCAAGCCCTGCGTTCGCTGCGGGAGGATGGGATCAAGACCGTACTGATCAACAGTAACCCGGCAACCATCATGACGGATCCCTCCATGGCCGATCATGTATACCTGTTGCCTCTGAACACCAAGTCTATTGTTCAGGTACTGAAGGAACATCCTGAGATCGATGCCGTTCTGCCAACTATGGGAGGGCAGACCGCCCTGAACCTTTGTATAGAAGCCGGTGACAAGGGAATCTGGGAGGACTTCGGAATTGAGATCATTGGAGTGGATATCGATGCGATAAACATTACCGAGGATCGGGAGCAATTCCGTGGGCTGATGGAAAAAATTGGGGTTCCCATGGCGCCTCAGGCAACAGCAACTTCCTTCCTTCAGGGAAAGGAAATCGCCCAGGAATTTGGTTTCCCCCTGGTAATCCGGGCCAGTTTTACCCTGGGTGGTGCAGGGGCTTCCATTGTCTATGACCCAAAGGATTTTGACGAAAAACTCAGCCATGGCCTTGAAATCTCTCCGATTCACGAGGTAATGATCGACAAGGCGATGATGGGGTGGAAGGAATATGAGTTGGAGCTGCTCCGGGATAAAAACGATAACGTCGTAATTATCTGTACCATCGAAAATATGGATCCGATGGGGATTCATACCGGGGACTCCATTACAGTAGCTCCGGCGATGACCCTTTCCGACCGAACCTTTCAGCGCATGCGGGACATGGCCATCCACATGATGCGCAGCATCGGGGATTTTGCCGGAGGATGTAACGTGCAGTTTGCTGTGAGTCCGGATGAAGAAGAAGAAATTATTGCCATCGAAATTAACCCTCGGGTAAGTCGGTCTTCTGCTCTTGCCTCCAAGGCCACCGGGTATCCGATTGCCAAGGTAGCGGCCAAGCTGGCTATTGGCTACCACCTCGATGAGCTGGAAAACCAGATTACCAAGTCTACTTCGGCCTTATTCGAACCTACCCTCGACTATGTAATTGTGAAGATCCCACGCTGGAACTTCGATAAGTTCGAAGGTGCCGACCGTACCCTGGGACTGGCGATGAAGGCGGTAGGAGAGGTTATGGGAATCGGACGTTCCTTCCAGGAAGCCCTGCATAAGGCAACGCAATCCCTGGAGATCAAACGAAATGGTCTCGGTGCCGACGGAAAGGGTTATACCGACTATGATACCATCATCTCCAAGTTAACCCATGCCTCCTGGGACCGGGTATTTGTGATCTATGATGCGATTGCCCTGGGGATTCCCTTGAGTCGAATCCACGAGATTACCAAGATCGATATGTGGTTCCTCAGACAATACGAAGAGCTTTATCAACTCGAAAAGGAAATAGGGAAGTACAGCATTGACACCCTGCCCAAACCCCTGCTGCTCGAAGCCAAACAAAAAGGATTTGCAGACCGTCAGATCGCACACATGCTCGAGTGCTGGGAAAGCGAAGTACATACCAAACGGACGGACTTTGATATCAAGCGGGTGTATAAGTTGGTAGATACCTGTGCCGCAGAATTCAAGGCGGTAACCCCATATTACTATTCCACCTTTGAAGAAGAAGTGGAGACAGCGGATGGGAAACGATTCGTCGAGAATGACAGTGAAGTCACAGACCGCAAGAAAATTGTGGTGCTGGGATCCGGGCCTAACCGAATCGGGCAGGGGATCGAGTTCGATTACTGTTGCGTGCACGGGGTGCTGGCCGCCGCGGAATGCGATTATGAAACCATCATGATCAACTGTAACCCGGAAACGGTTTCTACCGATTTTGATACGGCCGATAAACTCTACTTTGAGCCCGTATTCTGGGAGCATATCTACGACATTATCCTGCACGAGAAACCCGAAGGGGTGATCGTTCAGCTGGGAGGGCAAACGGCACTGAAACTGGCCGAAAAGCTCGATAAATACGGTATTAAAATCATCGGTACGCCTTTCCAGTCCCTGGATTTGGCCGAGGATCGGGGAAGCTTTTCCACCCTGCTTAAGGAAAACGATATTCCCTATCCGCAATTCGGTGTAGCCGAAAACGCCGATGAGGCCCTGAAACTGGCCGACGAGCTAAAATTCCCATTGTTGGTGCGACCCTCTTACGTCCTTGGAGGACAGGGGATGAAAATTGTGATCAACAAGGAGGAGTTAGAGGCGCATGTTGTGGATTTGCTGCGCAAAATTCCTAATAACAAGCTGCTGTTAGACCACTATCTCGATGGTGCTATCGAAGCCGAAGCCGATGCCATCTGCGACGGGGAAAATGTCTACATCATCGGGATCATGGAACACATTGAGCCTTGTGGAATCCACTCAGGAGACTCGAACGCAACCCTTCCACCTTTTAATCTCGGGGAATTTGTAATGCAACAGATCAAGGACCATACCCATAAGATTGCCCTGGCGCTCAACACAGTAGGTCTAATAAACATTCAGTTTGCCATCAAGGACGATAAAGTTTATATCATTGAAGCTAATCCGCGTGCGTCCCGAACGGTTCCCTTTATCGCCAAGGCCTATGGAGAGCCTTACGTGAATTATGCCACCAAGGTTATGCTGGGTAAAAAGAAGATTAAAGACTTTAATTTTGATCCGAAATTAGAAGGCTATGCGATCAAGCAACCGGTCTTTAGTTTCAATAAGTTCCCTAAGGTCAATAAGAACCTGGGACCTGAAATGAAAAGTACCGGCGAAAGTATCTTGTTTATAGACAGCCTCAAAGACGACGAGTTTTACAACCTGTATTCCCGTCGTACCATGTATCTGAGTAAATAACCGGAGATTCTCCCCCCGGCTGGTGGAGTTGGCTATTAAGCTATTCTTCGGCTTGCAAGGGAAGGGATACCTCAACCTGAACTTCCCGCGCTATCTTTTTAAATAGGAAGCGCGGGACTTTTATTTTATGGTCTTCGGGCCGGACAATAAAATCCGCTTCTAATTGGAGTCCACCGTTTTCAGGTTTAAGGACTACCGGAATGGTAACTTCTCGCGCCACGCCATGGATGGTCAACGACCCTTTAGCTTCTGTTTCAATCTCCGACTCGAGCGGAAATGCCGGTACGCGGCTGAGTTTCCCCCGGAATGTGGCTTTGGGGAATTTCTCCGATTCCAGGTAGTTTTCATTAAAATGCTCCTGCATTAGGGGCTTGGGAAAGTTGAAATCAGCGATCAGCATAACAATCCCGAGGTCTCCCTTTTCCGAAAGGTAAATGGCGTTGACCGCCTCGTTTTTCGCCTGGATTTTCTCCAGGGGTGATGAAGCATTAAAATTAATCACACCCTCCCGGGTTTCCAGGGTAGTTTGTGCCGTTACCGTAGCCATTCCCAAGAGGGATAACAGGCTTAGAATAGTAGTAAGTAGTGTAGTTCTCATTCAGGCATTCCCTGGTTTATCCAACTTTCAATTCGCGCGCGTGTTGCACTGGGCATACGTCCTTCAGTGGGCATAGGGCGGGTAACACTGTTTATTCTACCGAGCAGATTCCTGTTTTCAACCGCTTCACGAACTTCTTCCAGGGTTACCAGGGGCATAGGTGCACTACGTGTTGGCGGATCGTCATGGCAAGTAACACAATTTGAATTAAAAATGGGCTGGATATCTGCGGAAAATGAAAGGGGCTCGGGGTTGTCATTCCCTGAACCTCCCGATCCTCCATCGGAAGAGGGAGGATTATTAGTGCCCCCAGTTTCTATGAGGTCGCCGTTGTCGGATTCGCTGGAACATCCCTGAAAGACCAGCAGCGTGAGGCAGAGGCAAAGGACCAGTAGGCCTCCGGAATTGCTTGGAAACTTCATAGCAGTGTTTTAATAGAGATACATGGAAACCCGATAGGTTGCTTGCCCTTGCATTGGGTGCGGGGTCAGTTTTGAATATTTCGTATGTTCGCTTTAAAACAACCGCTATGAAAAATTTACTTCTACTCAGTTTTTGTCTTGCCTTAAGCGTTCAAGTCAAAGCACAGGACGATCTTCTGGATCGCATCGATAAATCGGATACAAATGCAGACGCTATTGCTGCATTTAAGGGGATCAAAATTGTCAACTTTGAGTCGACCAAGTTATTGAGTAAAAAGGAGTTCTATTTTGTGGTGAGCCACCGCTTTGGCAGTATTTCCAATGGATTTGATGATTTCTTTGGCCTGGACTTTGCCAATACCCGACTACAATTCATTTATGGCGTAAGCGATAATTTCAACATTGGGACTTCGCGCAGCTCCTTCAATAAAACCTATGAACTCTCCCTGAAGTACCGATTGCTGCAACAAGATGGAAGGACACCGGTTACGGTGGCTGGCTACTCCCAGGGTGCCATAAATACTGAATTGGATGAGGCCCTGATTGGAATTCCCATCGATTTTTCGGACCGGCTATCCTTTACCCAGCAGGTCCTGATCTCCAGGAAATTCAACGACAAACTATCGCTGCAACTCATGCCGACATTCTTCTACGAAGGCTTCGTCGATTACGCCCCACAGGATAACGCCCAATATGCGCTGGGAATAGGGGGAAGGTATAAGTTGGGACCCCGTTGGAGCCTGAATGTGGACTATGGCTGGCATCTGAACCGGGCCGACGGGTCTCCATTCAAAAACCCATTATCTATAGGCGTGGATATCGAAACCGGGGGGCATGTCTTCCAACTACACTTCACCAATGCCCAACCCACTTTTGAAAGTGGCTTTCTTGGAAATGCCGTCGGTGACTGGGGTGAGGGGATCGTTTATTTCGGGTTTAACCTCGTCCGGGTCTTTAATTTCTAACCCGTGCTGCTCAAATTATCCTTTGGGCCACTCGGTATGGAATATGCCTTCCTGATCGGTTCGCTCATAGGTATGCGAACCGAAATAATCCCGTTGTGCCTGAACCAGGTTCAAGGGGAGTCGTCCGCTGCTGAATGCGTCAAAATAGGAGAGGGCACTTGAGAGGCACGGAATAGAGATTCCATATTTCGCCCCATAAGCGACAACTTCCCGAATCGCCGGTAAGCATGATCCAATAGCATCGGTCAGCTCTGGAGCCAGGACTAAATTGGGGAGTTCCGGATTGGCTCCGTAGGCTTGGGCGATGTCTGCCAGGAGTTCCGCCCGGATAATACAACCTGCCCGCCATATTTTGGCGATCGTCTCCATATTCAGGTTGTATTCATAGTCTTCCGAGGCTTCAGTCAGTAAGTGCAGGCCCTGGGCATAGGTCATTATAAAAGCGAAATAAAGGGCTGCTTCTGCTTTGGGAAGTAAATCCTCCGGGGTCCATTCGGGTACTTCCAAATCCCCGAAACGTTCATCCAGGGTTTCCCGGTGATCTTTTAAAGCGGATAACTGACGCATACTTACCGCCATATCTATCGTAGGCATCGGAATCCCTAGGTCCATACTGTTTTGAGAGGTCCATTTCCCGGTTCCTTTTTGTTTTGCCTTGTCCAGGATTTTGTCGACGAGATAACCCGATCCCAGATCGTCCTTCTGCTTTAATATGGTGGCCGAAATAGACACCAGAAACGACTCCAGCCGATCCTGGTCCCATCGATGAAAGGCGTCCGAGATCGCCGGGTTGTCCAGGCGACCAGCAGTCTTCAACAATTCATAAATTTCCGCAGTGAGTTGCATCAGGCCGTATTCAATGCCGTTATGAACCATCTTCACGTAGTTTCCAGAGGATTTGGGCCCCAGGTAAGCCACACAAGGTTCTCCTTTATACTTGGCAGAGGCAGCCTCGAAGATCGGCTTCAAATGCGCATAGGCCTCCCGATTACCGCCAGGCATGATACTGGGGCCCCGTCGTGCCCCTTCGGCTCCTCCTGAAACTCCCGCACCAAAAAAGTTAATTCCCTTTTCTTTCAGATAAGTCTCCCGCCGGTCGGTATCCCGGAAGAAAGAGTTTCCGCCATCGACAATGATATCGCCCTCATCCAAAAGAGGAAGCAAATCCTCAATAACCCGGTCTACAATGTTTCCTGCAGGGACCAGCAGCATGATCTTGCGTGGCAGGCTTAGTCCGGCAACAAACGTTCCCAAATCGCTGGTGGCATCAACCTTATCCGGATTACCCCCTTCCTCCCGCAAGGAACGGGCCTTTTCTTCATCCAGGTCGTAACCAAGAGCCGAAAAACCATTATCGGCTACGTTAAGGATAAAATTTCGACCCATGACGCCCAGGCCAACCAAACCAAATGTATAAGATGCGGATTTTGACATACTATTTTTTTTCGCGGGGAAAAGGGTTTTACCACCCGCTATTTTCGCTGTATATTCGTTTTCAGCAGTCCTTTCAAAAATAGGGCAAATAATCCTAATCGGACATGAGTAAAACGCCGAACCAGTTGCTGGTAATCTTTGGTTCTTCCGGGGATCTGACGCAGCGTAAATTAATACCCTCAATCTTTAAGTTATACTGTGAAGGGCACCTTCCTGAAAACTTTGGCGTCCTAGGAGTAAGCCGAAGTGAAGTTTCCGATGAGGACTTTCGCAAAAAGGTGGTGCTGGAAAATCAGCATATCTCCGATACGATTGGAAACTTTGCAAAGCGAGACAGTTTTGCGGAAAAAATATTCTATCAGGCGCTGGGAGACTCCTACGATCTGGATTACAGCCCGTTGCGGGAGCGTATTGAGGCATTGGACAAGACAATGGGTTGTGACGGAAATTGCATGTTCTACCTTTCCGTACCTCCGAAAATATATGAAACCATAGCGAGCAGGCTCAATGAGCAGGGCCTTAGTAAGGAATCGGAAGGTCATCGGCGACTCATTGTCGAAAAGCCTTTCGGCTATGATCTGGATACGGCCCGGGAGTTGAATAAAGGCCTACAGGATAATTTCGGGGAATCCCAGATTTACCGTATCGATCATTACCTGGGGAAAGAAACTGTTCAGAATTTGCTGGTAACCCGGTTTTCGAATTCCATCTTTGAGCCGTTGTGGAACCGCAATTATATCCGTCATGTAGAGATTACCAACGCAGAAAGTGTAGGTGTCGGTAAACGCGGGGGTTATTACGATTCTGCCGGGGCGTTACGGGATATGTTCCAGAATCACCTCCTGCAAATTATTTCACTGGTTGTTATGGAACCTCCCATTGACGCCAAGGCCGAAAGTATCCGAAACGAAAAAGTAAAAGCCCTGAAATCGCTCCGGATAATGACCGATCCGGATATCTTACATCAGAACACCATACGCGGGCAGTATCTGTCTGGAGAAATAGATGGGGAACAGGTGCTCGGGTATCGGGAAGAATCCGGGGTAGATCCCAACAGTACCACGGAAACCTATGCAGCGATCAAGTTCTTTGTAGATAACTGGCGGTGGGCCGATATCCCTTTTTATGTCCGAACAGCTAAAAGGATGCCAACCAAGGTCACTGAGATTGTAATCCACTTCAAAACCCCGCACCATCAATTGTTCAAGGATTCGGGTGTGGACAGCAAGGACAATAAGCTCATTATTCGGATTCAACCCAACGAGGGGATCCTGGTTAAGTTCGGGGTCAAGGTTCCCGGGCAGGGTTTCAAGGTAGAGCGGGCCAATCTCGATTTCTATTACGACGATTTGAAAGGTACGCGGGTAATGGATGCCTACGAGCGGCTTTTACTGGATGCCATGCAGGGCGATGCCACGCTCTATGCGCGCGCCGATGAGGTTGAAGCGGCCTGGGAGTTTGTAGATCCCATCCTCAATTACTGGAAGACCGATAAAAATGTGGTTACCTATGGCTATTCCGCTGGAATGTGGGGCCCCAATAATGCCGATGAGTTGTTGGAAGGCGACAGTTACTGGAGAAATCCCGGGAAACTGCTTACCGACGACCCCGGATTCTGTGTGATTTCTTAAAACCCTTATGGAAAAACGCATATTCAAAACAAAAGAAGAGGTGGCCCATGCTCTGGCAGCCAGCCTGCGGGAATGGACAGCAGGAGGGGATTTCCACCATATTGCCTTATCAGGAGGAAGTACTCCTGCCTTATGGTTTGATATCCTGGCACAGGATTTCAGGGAGGATCTATCCTGGAATTCCCTTGAATTTTACTGGGGCGATGAGCGCTGCGTAGCGCCGGATCACCCCGAAAGTAATTACGGCATGACTGCCGAGCGCTTGTTGCGGCCTTTGGGAATTGATGAACAACAGGTACATCGGATGCGGGGGGAAGATCTCCCGGCCCAGGAAGCCGAAAGATACGCCGGCCTCTTGCACAAAAAACTACCGCTTGTAAACGGGGTCCCACAATTTGACCTGGTGATTCTCGGCCTGGGGACTGACGGACATACGGCTTCGATCTTTCCCCATGAGATGGAGCTTTGGGATGCCGATCGCGATTGTGTCGTGGCAACCCATCCCGATTCGGGCCAGCAGCGCATTAGCCTGTCCGGTAGCGTTATCAACAATGCCAAAAAGGTAGTTTTCCTGGTGACCGGGGAATCCAAAGCCGATCGAGTCGAAGAAATCCTGAATCAACACGCAGTCGCAACCGACTACCCGGCTTCCCGGGTTGCACCGGTCAACGGTGACCTTATCTGGATGCTTGACCAGGCCGCTGCGGGCTATCCCGCTACCTCCTGAAATGCGGGGATTCTTCCTCCTCGACCCTGTAAATAAAGTACTTGGTGTCGCCTAACCAGGGAAATGTAGTGTAGCGCTCGCGATAATACAGCTTAACATACCTACCCTGGAATTCCTGAAGGCGCTGAATAGCTTCCTGCTCATTGTCCTGCACCGAAAAGGCAAATATTTGGGCACCAGAAATACCCTGGCTGATTTCTCCTTCCCAGGTCTTTATCAGAACCCCTTTATTGGATATTTTGATGAGCTCCCCGGAACGAACCCCTTCGCTGTAGGGTACATAGTATACAAAGGCGTAGTACGCTGCAAAACACAGAAAAATGACCAAAAGGCTTATCCCAAAGGCTTTTTTCATGACTTGTTCGGTTTAGCGGTGGATTCTCCCTCCAGGGCATTGCTGGCTTCATCCAGGCGCTCGGCCCTCTTAAGTAGGGGCTCTGGCAGGGATTTTTTGGACTTGGCACCCAGACTGCGCAGCGTTTCCACCCGGCTCACCAGGTTGCCTTTACCGCTAACGAGTTTATTCATGGCACCTTCATAATCCTTTTTGGCGCTGTCCATTTTACGCCCAACCTCGGTAAGGTCGTCGGCAAAGCCCACGAATTTATCATAGAGATTACCCGCCTGACGCGCAATTTCCAGGGCATTGCGCCGCTGTTTCTCGTTGCTCCACATGCTGTCAATGGTCCTGAGGGTTGCCAACAAGGTAGACGGCGTTACGATGACGATATTTTTGGCGAAGGCCGTGTTGTAGATTTCCAGATCGTAGTTTACAGCTACGGTAAATGCCGTTTCTATCGGCACAAACATCAAAACAAAATCAGGACTCTCCATTTCGTAGAGGTCCTCGTACTTCTTGGCCGAGAGTTGCTCTACATGGCGTTTGATAGAATTTACGTGGGCTTTTAACAGAGCAGCACGCTCCTCTTCTTCCGCATTTACATACCGTTCGTAATCGGTGAGGGAAACTTTGGAATCGACTACCATCTTATTGCCATTGGGCAAATTAATGATCACATCGGGAAGGACACGCGTCCCGTCTGCGCGCTGAAAACTTTGTTGCACGTGGTATTCCCGATCCCGTTCCAACCCGGATTTTTCAAGGACCCGTTCCAATACCAGCTCACCCCAGTTCCCCTGCATCTTGCTGTCGCCTTTAAGAGCGCGGGTCAGGTTCTCCGCCTCCTGGCTGATCTTGAGGTTTTGGGATTGCAGGTTTCGCAGTTGTTCTTTCAGGGCTTCGTGAATGCCGTAATTCTCCTTTCGCGTTTTCTCCACTTTTTCCTCAAAATCTTTGATGCGTTGTTGAAGTGGCTCCAGAACAGTCTTGATATTCTTCTGGTTTTGCTCCGTGAACTTCAGGCTTTTCTCCTCCAGGATTTTGTTGGCGAGGTTCTCAAATTCTTTGGTAAAGCGCTGTTGTACTTCTTCGAGTTGTGCTTTCTGCTCCTGATATTTTTCTTGTAGTGCAGCGACCTCACCCTCTCTGCGGATGAGTTGTTGCCCCTGGATTTCGCGCTGTTCACGTAATGATGTCACTTCTTCCCGGGCGCTGGCCAATTCAAGGCGCAATTGTTCCTGACTTTGTTCACTGGCGCGTTCACGCTCTTGCTGAACCAGCGACTGGGAGGTGAATTGCGAACGGGTAAGTAAACGTCCTACCAGAAAGCCAAGACCGCCAAAAACGAGCGCCAAACCAAGAATTACCCAGATATTTTCCATACCCATCAATTAGGAGATATTAAAGCGTTGCAGCACGGTATCAAAGGTAACAGAATCTGAGGGGAAAAGGGATTCCAGCACCTTGCTTTTTATCAACTCTTGCGGGGTGCCGAAAGCATAATTGTCAGGAAAAAGCACCAGCATATGCGTACATAGTTGCAGCGCAAGGTCGATCTCATGTGTAGTAAAAACCACTGCTTTGCCCGGTTGCCGGCTAATGTCGCGAAGTAACTTCAAAATGCGCACCTTGTGGTGGAGGTCCAGATGAGAAGTCGGTTCATCCAGGAGGACCAACGGGGTTTGTTGTGCCAGGGCACGGGCTATGAGAACCCGTTGGAGCTGTCCATCGCTCAGCGAATGGCAAGGATGTTGGGCAAGTGACTCCAAAGCTGTAAGCTTAAGGGCATCGGCAATGCATTGCTCATCCAAAGCGCTCAATTGCCCCAACCAATTCGTATAAGGGTGCCTGCCGAGGGCAATGAGATCCCGGACACTGAGATTCCGTGAAGCAGGAGGATTGGTGAGTACCACGCTCAGCTGCCTGGCCTGTTGTCTTGCGCTTAACGTATCAGATTCATTTCCCAGTATTTTTACAACGCCACCCAGAGCGGGTTGAAGCCCGGCCAGGGTCCGGAGTAAGGTAGATTTACCAACGCCATTGATGCCGATAATCGCGGTTAGACTGCCCGACTGCAATTCAAAATCCAGCCCTTGCCGAGGACCGAGTTCCAGTTCAGGTTTCGAATAACCGATGCGCAATTTCGTTGCATTCAGGAGGATGTTGTCCTGTGGATGAGGAGCTGGTATTTGGTCTTTTGAATTCAGGGATTGTCGGTTCAGATTCGTTCGAGATGAAATTAAAACATCATTGTCTTACGGCGCAAGAGTAGCCAGATGACAACTGGAGCCCCGAGGACTGAGGTTATGGCATTGATTGGGAGCACATAAGCCGTTCGGGGTAATTGTGCAACGGTATCGCAACACAGCATCATGATAGCTCCTGTCAGGAGTACCCCGGGAAGCAAAACCCGGTGATCGGAACTCTTAAATGCCAGGCGGGTGAGGTGCGGCACGGCGAGACCTACAAAGGCAATTGGACCAGCAAAAGCCGTAATTCCACCTGCGAGAATACCGGTAGCCAGGATTATTTGTAAGCGTAACCGGGACATATTAATCCCCAGACTTCCAGCGTATTCAGGCCCCAGCAATAAGGCATTCAGTCCTTTTAGACAACTCACTGCCAGGCCTACCCCGAGGAGAAAGAGCAAGCCGAGGATCCCGAGGTTATTCCATCCCAGGTTTCCAATGCTCCCATAGGACCAGAAAATATATTGCTGTAGGGCCTCTGCCTGACTGAGTGAGGAAAGTACCGTTACAACTGCCGCGGTAATACTTCCGAACATTAGCCCGATGATAAGGAGGGCCATGGCATCCTTTACCCTATAACTGACGCTGAGTACCAGAAGTAGTACTGCGAGACTGCCCAAAGAGCTCGCAATGGCAAGGGCGGCATTGGTCGGTGCAAAAGCCAGGCTTGCCGGAAGGAGAAACCCACTGCCGAATATCAACAGGGCTGCACCCAGGGACGCTCCCGAACTAATCCCCAATACGAAAGGACCTGCCAGGGGATTCCTGAAAAAGGTCTGCATCAACAATCCGCTCAATGCCAGGCCACCACCCGTGAGTATGGCCGTCAATGCTTTTGGCAGCCGGTATTCGGTGATTATGTATTCCCAGGAGGCAACCTCCGGAGTCCCTCCGGTAAGGATGGCGATTGTTTCGCTAAGGGGGATTTTTGCCGATCCCAGGCCCAAATTGAGCAGAAAGCTCCCCAGAAGCAGCAGAAAAAGCAACGTATATCGCCAGGTATTCCGATGCACTTTTATGGTTTTAACGGTTTAAAGAAAACCGGTTCATAGTCTGTGAGGAGTCCGGGATGCAGGTGAAAAACCAGGTCCTTAAGAATCAGGTCGGGACGGTTGGGACCGAGCTCAAAATAGAGCAAGCCACCTGTAGGTCCGCGGGAGTCGGCATAACCGTAGACTTGTCGTAACTGGAAGGCCTTGATTTTATCGTAGTGGGGATTGGCTTCCAACATTTCAGAATAGGAGGTAAACTGAGAGGGGGCAATCCAGAATTCCGCCGATTCGCCCTGTTCCAGGATTACTTCAAGACTTAGGCTTAAACTCCCACTTTGTGGGGTATTCGCCCAGAGATACTGGCCCTGTGCATCTGCAACAAATTGTGCAGCCCAGCTTTTACCACCAGGCAGGTACCAGACATCGCGATAGAGCGCCCCACTCAGAACGGTTGGTTTCCCGGCTGCTTGCCGGGCCAGGGATCGGACGCGGAGGTATTCTTCTTCTATGGCTGCGAAGTGCGCATTGGCTTCCTCTTGCCGATCGAGCAGTAACCCAAAGAATTTGATCCATTCGGCTTTAGCCAAGGGGGTAGCTTCGTTCCAATCCCCGTTATACAGTACAGGTATGCCTGAGTTTTCAATTAACTCATAGGACTTAGGGGCCTCGCTCACTGCGAAGCCTATGAGGGCTTCGGGTTGTAATTGCAGCACTAATTCGGTATTGAGTTGCTCATTGGCACCCAATTCGGTTACCAGCCCTTTGGAAATTCGTTCCCGCGTCTGAGTCGAAGAAATGTAATCTAGCCCCGGGAATCCAACAAGGGCATCTGCCGTTCCGAGGGCCTCCAGGGCAGGGATATGTGTTGTGGAGGTCAGTACCATTGAAGTAATCGGAACTCCTACGATCCCATCAAATTTCAGGGATTCATCTTCTGCTCTGAGTCCGGCGATAGCTGCTAAATAAGTCTCGGTCTGTAAGGAATCGGGTACCAGGGCATATCGAAAACTCCGGTCGGCACCCGGCCAGGGTTCATTGATAATTAATTCCGTGTACCCCTGCGTATTGGTTATTGCAGTAAATCCTGTAGCATAGCTTGGAGCCAGGGTGTCTGCAGCGGTTGTGGTGGCCTTCTCGGAGGTAGTTCCCGATTGCCCTTCACGGCAACTTCCGGCCAGGGATAGGAGTAGTAAGAGTAAAAGGCAGCGATGGAGTACCTGCATGGAAATTCTTTGTGTCAAAATTAGCGTAAAAGGGCGGGCAGTCAAAAATCCCGCCTAAATGACTACCTTGGTCCCGAAATCAGGTTTCCAGGACACTTTTTAGGTTCTGGAATGAAAAGGGAATCCGGTGCAAATCCGGAACTGTTCCCGCAACTGTAAGCTCAGTTTCCTTTTCGATTGAGGAAAGGAAATGCCTCTGACGCACTACATACCACTGTCTCGCAGGAGATGGGAAGGCAAGCCAGAGGACGCAAGTCAGGAGACCTGCCTGTTTCAAAATACGAAGTATAAACTTTCGGGATAAAAGTTTGACGACTGCGGAACCCTAGGGTACCGCTCCCGTGCAACATGCGCAAACATGAAAATTTCTTATGTATGGACAGCAGTCCTTATGACCTGCTGTTGGGGTGGAGGTGCATCCGCCCAACAAGGCTCCCAGGAGCCAAATCAAGACAGTGTCCGAATCCAGCGACTCGACGAAGTTGTAGTAAGTGACACGCGATTTCCCATTCCCCGGGAGCAATCGGGGAAAACCGTAATTCGGCTCGATCGCGCCGATATTGAAAGCTATTCGGGCCTGAGTGTAGCTGAGATACTCAATCGCCAGCCGGGTCTCGAAATCAATGGAAGCCGGAGCCGGCCAGGGGAAGTCCTGGGGGTTTTTGCCCGAGGTGGGCGGGGCAGGCAGGTTTTGATCCTGATCGATGGGGTCAGGGTCTCAGATCCCTCTTCGATCTCCCTTGAGTACGACTTGCGGTTACTGGCAGCTTCGGATATTGAATCCATCGAAATTTTAAAAGGCGCCTCAAGTACGCTTTACGGAGCTCAGGCGGCAACTGCGGTTATTTCAATCACAACTCGTAAGGCAGCAGGAAAACCTTTGGCTGTCGAAATTTCGCAGCGTGTGGGAACATTAGGCAGTTCAGAGGATTCCTTTCCGGTTTGGGGGCAATTTGGTTCGGCCATTCGCCTGAGTGGAACCCAACAAGAATTGACCTATCAGGCCGGTCTTACTTATAGCCTGGACAATGGTTTGTCATCTCTGGAAACCGAAACCAATGAAAAAGATGCTTTCGGCAGCTTTGCATTAAACCTCGGGTTGGGATGGCAGCCTACCGATAAAACCCGTATCCAACTCCTGGCCAACCGAAGCCAGTTTAACGCTGCTTACGACGATTCCTTTGCAGCCGCCGATGCCGTGTTTGAATATTGGACCACCCAGGAGCGCCTTACACTCACTGGTACCCATCAGAGCGGGGCAGATACCTGGGAGTTACGCATGGGGCTCAGCAATTATGAGTCGGAAAACCGAAGTAGTTTTCCAGGTGAATTCAAGGGGCGTACCCTTAATGGAGAGCTACTGTATAAACGATCCTGGGGTGCCGATCTGAAATCCCTGGTCGGGCTCCAGGTAGTTGCCGATCAGGCCGAATTTGAAGCCGCTGAATCCTTCCTGATAATAGACCCCCATTTGAATCTGGTATGGAGCCCGGGCTCGTTCAACCTGAATACCGGGGTTCGCTTAAACGTGCATTCTGAATACGGATCCCAGGCTGTTTACCAGATTAATCCCTCCTATAATATTCCCGTTCCCGAAGGTAACGTAAAGGTATTGGCAAGCTGGGCTACCGCTTATATAACACCTTCCCTGAGCCAGCTCTTTGGACCTTTTGGGGCGAATCCCGATCTGGAACCTGAAGCCAATCGCAGCATCGAAGCAGGAACTGTTTGGAACCGGGGTTCCTGGGAATTCGGCGTACTATACTTTAACCGGGAGGAAAGGCAGCAGGTCCTGTTCGACAATGCTAATTTCCAGTATTTCAATGCAGATGGAACAGGTACAGCGCAGGGGGTAGAAGTTACGGCATCCGGAAATCTGTCGCCCGACTGGAAATGGGATGCGCAATATACCTTTACGGACCCTACAACCTTGTCACAAATTAGGGTGCCTGGACATACCTTTTCTTCCGGTCTGCAATATGCCCCGGGAGACAGATTGCAAACCGCGTTGAATTTTCAACACGTTGGATCCCGAACGGATACCAACTTTACCCAGGGAACAAATCAGCGACTCGATCCTTTCTCCCTTTGGGATATGCGGATATCGTATTCCTGGTTTAACGGGAAGCTCCGGGGATTCTTTCTAGTGTCCAACATCTTCAATACCGAATTTACCGAGGTGATCGGTTTTCAAACTCCCGGGCGTAATTTCCTGCTCGGAGGAACGCTTAGATTATAGCGGATAACTTTGATCCATAAAAAAAAGGGTTGGCCGAAAAGCCAACCCTTTTTGCAGTGTTATCTGGAGATTACTGATCCCCGATCGTTATTGTACCCACTTCCAGGGAAGGCAGGGTAATATTCTTGTCCAGGTACATATTGTCCCGGGTAGGGGTAAACATACCGCTATGGGTAAAAGGTACTACCTCCCGGGCGTTGGCTTGTCGCGCAGTACTGGTGCGCCCGCTCATTCCCGAGATTTCCTGAAGGGCAAGTGCCAAAAGCGGTTCATTTTCATCTCCGAGGATTCCGTAGTTTCCAAGGGTTTCCCCCTGCTCAATGTCAGGTGCAAAACCAGCGGTGTAATCGGAGAATCCAACAGAATTCTCATTACGTCCTACCAGGGGCTGAATGGCCCATTCATTGTCTGGATTGATGTTGGCCTCACGGGACTGGGTATAAATAAAAGGAGCGCCTGATCGATCCGGATCGTCGACCATAGTCAGCGAAAATTCATTCTTTCCTGTAGTAGTACGCCCGATCAGGATAACGTCGATATACGGATCCAGTCCATTAATAACCAATTCACTTGCAGAAGCGGTGCTTCGCGAAGTGAGGATGTAAACCCGGCTCAAATTAAGCGTGTTGACCGCTGTCCCACCACCAATGGTACTGGCGAAGAAATCGTCAAGGGCATTAGGATCGTCCCGGGTAAAGGCTTCCTGAATCTTGTCGTTCCAGCGCTGGCGCAGGTACAGCTGGTTGGTAAACGTACCGTAAATCATACTGGACAACAGGCGGGAACTATTTACAGAACCACCGCTGTTGTAACGAAGGTCCAGCACTAACTCAGTGGCCCCGGCGCCAACTAACTCGCCGAAGGCATTGTTCAGGTCGGCATCGAACTCATTGGTAAAGCCATTATACATGAGGTAACCTACAATAGTACCATTGAGGTTAAAGGTTTTCGTAATGAAAACCGGATTTTCTGTAAGGACCGCTTTCGTGAGCGGGACTTCCTTGCCACTGGGGTTAAGCTCCCCTCCGGCAAAATCTGCCATATTCAGCGTAAGCGAGGTATTTTCACCAAAGAGCAGGTCACTGAAGTTTCCGCCATTCAAATTGGTGCCGTCTACCCCGATAAAGATGTCTCCTCGAGCAATGTCGGCACTAGCGGCACTCCCATTAGGAAGCACATAACGTACAATACCATAGACTGGATCAGTGGCATCCAGCTGTCCGTTACCGTTTACATCGTCATAGGTAAGCCCGAATTCTAGTCCGGTAGAAAGCGTGGTTCCTGCCAGGCTCTGGGTAAGGTCCCGGTAATCCTCACTGAAGAAACTAAAGCGGTCTTCGCTAAAGCGCAGGCGGTTGTTAAAGAAAAGTGCGGGATCGCTTTCAGAAGCGAGGAACTCGGTATACTCCTGATCAGTGGAGAACCGGTCATCCGCGAGGTTCGCTACATCCCCCTGCCAGAAATACCAGAGGTTCATAGCTTTCCACATAAAATCCTGGGTATCGAGGTTTTGGCCGCCTGGATTCGGCCCCCCGGGATTGAGATTGTCGTCGTCTTTGCTGCAGGCAAGGAGTGCCAGGCCCACGAATAGGAGCAGGAATTTTTTCATAGTTCTTTTTTTGGGGTGTACAGCAATTATCGTTCCATCTGTACTGGTTTGCAATAAATTAGGTTACCTTTTCTACCCAAACCCAGCTCTAAAATAGGGGGTTACGAGTTAAAATAAAATTTTTTGTAACAAATTTCGACCTGCGTCGTCTTGCTTTTGTAAGACACTCGATAAGGTGATAACAACAACCGATCAACCGATAATGACACAGAATGAATTCATGCAGATCGTGAATCCTTTTAAGGATAAGCTGTACCGGCTTGCGAAGCGACTGCTGATTTCCTCAGAGGAGGCCGAGGACGCCACCCAGGAGATTCTGATGAAACTGTGGGCCGGGAAAAAGAAAATGGAACGATACGCCAACGTGGAAGCGTTTGCGATGACCATGACCAAAAATTTCTGCCTGGATCGATTGAAATCCAAACAATCCGGGAACCTGAAACTGGTACACAGTAATTATACAGATGGTCAGACTTCCCTCCAAAAACAAGTAGAGGTTAAAGACAGCCTGGATTGGGTGGGGAAGATCGTAGAAGGATTGCCAGAACAGCAAAGGCTGATCCTTCAGCTCCGGGATGTAGAATCCTATGAGTTCGAAGAAATTGAAAAGATGCTGGATATGAAACCTACAGCTGTTCGTGTGGCACTATCAAGGGCCCGCAAGGCTGTCAGGGAACAACTTTTAGAAAAACATCGCTATGGAATTGGCTAGTGTAAAAATAGTATTGGGAAAGTATTTGGAGGGGGAAACTACCGTTGCTGAAGAAGCTCAGCTTCGGGAATATTTCTCTGGAGATCAGGTAGCCCCCGAGCTGGAGGCTTACCGCCCGCTCTTCGCCTACTTTTCCGAAGCAAGAGACGAACGCTTTACTGGGCAGGTGCCGCTAAAAACCAGAAGATTTGATTATCGGTGGTTATCCGTTGCCGCAGTAGGCGTCCTGATGTTCGGTTTGTATTTCGGTAATAGATACCGGGAGCAGCGCGAGGCCGAATTTGCCTATAATGAAACCCGGAAAGCTCTGGGGATGATCGCGCAAAACCTCGATAGAGGCACTGAAAAGGTTGCCTATATCGCAGAATTCGATGAAGCAAAACAAAAGATTTACAAAAATTAGAAACTTAAAATCATGAAGAAGTATTTTATTATTGCAGCCATTTTACTGGCCCCTATGCTGGCCGGTGCCCAATCTATCTTCGATAAATATGAGGATATGGATGAGGTAAGCTCGGTAATTGTCAACAAAAACATGTTCGAACTCCTGGTTAAGATGGATATGGATGTAGATGATCCTGAAGCCAAGGAGTTTATGGAAATTGCCCAAAGCCTCACCGGGGTTAAGGTATTCGCAACAGAAGACAAGGCAATTTCAGCTGATATGAAGGCTACCGTAGACCGTTACCTGAAATCTTCCTCCTTGAGCGAGCTGATGCGCGTGAAGGATAAAGATGCCAACGTGAAGTTCTATATCCGTGAAGGAAAAGACAGCGACCATGTTAGTGAATTGCTCATGTTTGTGACCGGAATTAAGAACATGGACGTTGAGGTAGACGACCGTCAGATTGAAACGGTACTGTTGACCCTTACCGGCGACATTGACCTGACCAAAATTGGTTCCCTGACCAATAAAATGAACTTGCCGGAAGAATTGAACAAGGCAGGTAAGAATTAAGGAGCATTCCGGGGGTTATACAAAGGACCAGGAAATACTCCGCAAGACAATCAACAATCAAAATACCCCGGGATTCTTCTGAATCCCGGGTTTTCAAAAAACGAATAAAATGAACCGACTGTATTCCTCTAAACTCTGGCTGGCTGCCGCCTTTGGGCTGCTCTTGCTATTTTCCTCCTGCTCTGCAACCCAGAGCTTGCAGGAGTATTATGTAGATAATGCACAGAATCCCAATTTCCTCGCCGTAGATGTTCCTGCGAATATCCTTAAGCTGGAAGAAACAGATTTGGGGGAAACCGAGTTGAATGCCATGCGCTCGGTACGCAAACTCAACATCCTGGCATTCCGCCTTACGGAGAACAACGAGGCCGAATTTCAGGTCGAACGCAATACCGTAAAAGCTATTCTCAAGAATGAGAAGTACAAAGAGCTTATGAAGTTAAATACCAAGTACGGTAAGGGCGTAATTAAATATCTGGGCGATGAGGATGCGATCGATGAGGTTATCATTTATGGCGATAATACCGAAGACGGGTTTGCCTTAATCCGCATTTTAGGAAAGGATATGAACCCTGTTCATTTTGCACAACTCATGCAGTCCCTGGAGCAGGACGATTTTGACACCGAAGGCCTGTCGCAGTTACGAGGCATCTTTAAGGGTTAATATTACTGTACCAAGAGCATTACCAGTCGATTACTGCTGGTTATACCGAGAAGACAATCCCGCTTATAGCTATAGGCGGGATTTCTTTTATTGTGACCGAATCCCTACATTGGTGTCTAACGAGTAGAATATAATCTCCTTTAATAAGACACTATGGAACAAGCACAGATCTGGTATGACAAAATAGCCGAATTCGTAATTGATTACGGCCCCAAACTCATAGGGGCGATTCTTGTATTTATCGTAGGATCCTGGGTGATCAAAAAGATCATGGGCGCCTTGCGCAAAGTAATGAACAAGAGCAACTACGACGAAAGCCTGCAGCGTTTTCTGCTGAACTTGCTCAACTGGACCTTAAAAGTTGTGCTTATCCTTGTGGTGGTTGGTCAGCTCGGTGTGGACATCACTACTTTTGCCGCCGTAATTGCCGCCGCTGGCTTGGCAGTAGGGCTGGCCTTGCAGGGATCGCTCTCCAATTTCGCCGGAGGGGTGCTGATCATGATCTTCAAGCCATACAAGATCGGCGACCTGATCGAAGCCCAGGGAGTACTGGGGGTGGTCAAGCAAATCGAAATCTTCACTACCAAGCTTTCCACACCTGAAAGCAAGCTCGCCATCGTACCCAACGGGGCTATGGCCAATGGAAATATTATCAATTATACTGCCCAGGGCAAGATCCGGGTCGATACGGTTATCGGGATCGGGTACGATGAGGATATCCAGAAAGCTAAGGAGGTATTGCTGGAGGTGCTCACCTCCAACCCCAAAGTCCTAAAGGACCCAGCGCCTTCAGTGAATGTGCTGGAACTGGCAGACAGCTCTGTAAATTTTGCGGTTCGTCCTTACGCAACTCCGGACGACTATTGGGATGTGTACTTTGCCACCTACGAAGGATGCAAACTGGCACTTGATAAGGCAGGAATTGAAATTCCTTATCCACACGAGGTACAAATCAATAAATAAAGGCTTAAATCCCGGTGTAGTTTTCCGGGCGCAATGCACGTAATTCGGCCTTGATATTTTCACTAATATCAAGGTCGTTTATGAATACGTTCAGGGTTTCCTCGGTTATTTTGGAATTGGTACGGGTGAGCCCTTTCAGCGCTTCGTAGGGATTGGGATATCCCTCCCGGCGTAAAATAGTCTGGATAGCTTCGGCCAGCACAGCCCAATTGCCTTCAAGATCCGCCTCGATTTTATCTGCGTTCAGCAGCAGCTTGTTGAGCCCTTTCAATGTAGCTTCAAGGGAAATGATGGTATGGGCCAGCGGGACGCCAATATTCCGGAGGACGGTACTGTCGGTAAGATCTCGCTGCAAGCGGGAGACAGGGAGTTTTGCTGCCAGGTGTCCGAATAGCGCATTGGCTACTCCAAGATTTCCTTCCGAATTTTCGAAATCGATAGGGTTTACCTTATGGGGCATGGCACTGGAACCTACCTCACCTGCTTTGATTTGCTGTTTGAAATAGTCCATGGAGATATAACTCCAAAAATCCCTGTTCAGGTCAATGAGCACGGTATTGATCCGGCTAAGCCCGTGGAACAGGGCGGCCATATGGTCGTAGTGCTCAATCTGTGTGGTTGGAAAGGAATAATGCAAGCCCAATTTTTCCTGCACGAAATTACGCCCGAATTCCTGCCAGTCGATATCGGGATAAGCAATAGCATGTGCATTGAAATTCCCGGTAGCGCCTCCGAATTTCGCTGCCGAAGGAACGTCGTTGAGCAGATCGAACTGTTCTTTTAGGCGTACCACAAAGACCTGGATTTCTTTACCCAGACGGGTAGGGGAGGCCGGTTGCCCGTGGGTACGTGCCAGCATAGGTACGTTTTGCCATTCTTTTGCAAGGGCTTCAATTTTCTGGAGCAATTCCTGATACCGGGGAACGTAGCAGGCATTGATGCCCTCGGTTAAGGATAAAGGGATGGCTGTATTGTTGATATCCTGGGAGGTTAGCCCGAAGTGGATAAATTCTTTGTAAGGCTGCAACCCCAGGGAATCAAACTGATTTTTGAGGTGGTATTCTACGGCCTTGACATCGTGGTTGGTCGTTTTTTCAATTTCCTTAATGGCCCGGGCATCGTCCAGGTCAAAACCCCGGTAAATAGCTCGTAAATCCTCCCATTTGGCTTTGGGGAAATCGGATAGTTGGGGTAGGGGCAGTTCGCATAACGCGATAAAATATTCTACCTCAATTTGCAGGCGATACTTGATCAGGGCTGCTTCTGAGAAGTAATCGGCCAGGGGCTCGGCTTTGGAGCGGTAACGTCCGTCTATTGGGGAAATGGCACTTAAGGCATCGAAATTCATGGTCCAGGTCCAGATTAGGAAAGTGCAAAGATAGCGATTAAGCCGATTTTTCCAGTTTCTTGAGCAAATGACCTGCCCGGGATTTGTAACCGGCACTTCCGGTTGGATAGCCTTTTAAGAGCGTGGCACGCAGCTCGTCGTGAACCCAGTCGAATTCTTTTCCAAGCAAATAAAGACATCGCATGCTAAAGGCTTTGGGCGCCACCTTATGCGGCCCGATAAGCCAGTCAAAACAAACCGCGATCAGTTCTTCCCGGAATTCCGCTGTCCAGGTTGTGAAGGGTTGGTCGGTTTTCTCATGGTATTCACAAAGCATTTCACTTAGCTTGGCCATAGGCCGGATAGCGGATTCGTCAGTAAGACCGGGCAGCATAGACACCCAATAGTCCAGATGGGGTTCCATGAGCCGTAAATTCTCCTTGCAGACAAATTCGGTTACCCAGCAGGCACGATGTCCGATAACCCCTTTTTCGGTCATAGCTATTTCCAATAAGGTGCCGAATTCATCCGGATTATCGAGGATTTCCCGTGCAGCCTGTCCCCGGGCTATGCGCGTGGCATCCACATAATCCAATCTGTTAATTAATTGAGCTTTAGGGTCCAATACCATACATTTAACCTAAACAACACCAAAAGAAACAACCATGCGATCCAATTTAGTAAAAAAAATAGGCTGGACCTTGCTTATAGCCCTGGTGGCGATTCAGTTCTACCGCCCCGAGCTCAATACAGCCGAACCGGGCCACCTGGATGTCTTCCTGGAGGAAACCAATCCCCCGGAGGAAGTGCGGGAAATACTTTCCGGTGCTTGTTACGATTGCCACAGCAACCAAACCACCTATCCCTGGTACAGTCAGGTAGCGCCGGTTTCCTATTGGCTGGCGGACCATATAGACCACGGCAAAGGAAACTTGAATTTCTCAGAGTGGAGTGGCTATCCCGCAGATCGCAAAGACCACAAATTGGAGGAAATTGTAGAGGAAGTGAAATCCGGGGAAATGCCGCTTAATTCCTATACCTGGGCACACAGTGAGGCCCGATTGAGTGAGACCGAACGTCAGGCCTTAGTGGCCTGGGCGGACCGCACTAGAGCCTTGTATACGCTAAACGCTCGGCCAGAGTAGTAAGACCTGCACCGGCTTTTTCGGGGATAATTTCAAGGGAATCGTACTGGTCCGGAACTACTGCCGGGTTGGGATCGACAAAATAGAGGGGCACCCCGGGTTGCTTGTAATGCACCAGCCCAGCCGCGGGATAGACCTGCATTGACGTACCGACAATGATCAAAACATCGGCCTGAGCCGTTATATGAGCTGCGGGCCCCAGCAAGGGTACTTCCTCCCCGAACCACACAATGTGTGGACGCAGCGGGAAGCCATCCGGACAACGGTCGTCCGGGGTTAAATCTTCTTTCCACGGAAAAACAGCAGCTGTTGGACCCGTACTGCGGACCTTTCGCAATTCCCCATGCAAGTGCAATACGTGGCTGCTACCTGCCCTTTCGTGCAAGTCATCTACATTTTGGGTTACAATAGATACTTCAAAGAATTTTTCGAGTTCAACCAGGGCGCTGTGTCCGGCATTGGGTTTTACCTCGTGAAGCTGCCGACGGCGCTGATTGTAAAAATCCTGGACTAATGCGGGATTCCGTGCAAATCCCTCGGGGGAAGCTACTTCCATAACATCGTGCCCTTCCCATAACCCGCCAGCGTCCCGGAAGGTACTGATTCCACTTTCCGCACTCATTCCGGCGCCGCTAAGTACCACGATTCGTTTCATCTCCGCCCCGGAAATTTACTACTTTTAGTTGCGGGACAAAAATCGAAACCCTAGCCAAAATGCCAGAGCGCAAACCAGATTTACTATCTTATTTACAGGGATATCTGACCCCATCCCGCCTGCAGCGTTTTGAAGAGATCCTGGATTGGCGCACGCGGCACATCACAGTCGTACTTGAGGATGTCTTCCAATTGCACAATGCCAGCGCAGTGGTGCGATCCTGCGATGTTTTCGGAATTCAGGACGTTCACCTTATCGAAGATCGGTTTGGACGCCGTCTCGACAAGAATATTGCCCTCGGTGCCCAGAAATGGGTGAGTATCCATCGGCAGGTCAGCGCTGCAGCTTGTATGGAGTCCCTTCGCGCCAAGGGATATAAAATAGTGGCCACGACACCCCATGTATCGGCAATTGCTCCGCAGGAACTACCTTTGGATGTTCCAATAGCCCTGTTCTTCGGGACCGAAAAGGAAGGCCTTAGCGATGTCGTGCTAAATCAGGCCGATTGTAAACTAAAGATTCCCATGTATGGCTTTACCGAAAGCCTCAATGTGTCGGTGGCTGCAGCGATAGTGCTCAATACGCTACGTTCCCGGCTAAACGCCAGTGACATTCCCTGGCAAATTCCTGAAAAACAAAGAGATGAAATTCGGTTGGATTGGACCAAAAAGACCATTAAATCTGTAGAAGATATCATTTCGAGATATCAGGAGTCCCCCTGAATTTTTGTATCTTTTATCCAAACCTAATCGATATGCTAGTACTATACATTATCCTCGGGATAGTGGGCTTGATCCTGTTGCTTTATCTGGCAGGCCCCTCATCCTACAAGGCCGAGAGGAGCGCGGTAATAAACCGGCCCGCCGACGAAGTTTTTGAGTACATCCGATCCTTAAAAAAACAGGACGACTGGTCGCCCTGGGGAAAGCGTGATCCCAATATGAAGAAGGAATTTGAAGGAACCGATGGGGAGGTAGGCGCGATAAGCCGCTGGGAAGGAAACAAAGAGGTAGGTTCCGGGGAGCAGGAAATCACGAAAATAATTCCCGGACAACGCGTCGAAAGCGAATTGCGATTTTTAAAACCCTGGAAATCCACATCCCAGGCGTATATAGACGTGGAACCGAATGGAGCGGATAAAGCTGCTGTGACCTGGGGATTTGAAGGAAAAAGCGGGTTTCCGATGCGCATTATGCTGCTTTTCATGAATATGGATAAAATGATTGGAAAGGACTTTGAAGAAGGCCTGGCCGATCTTAAGCAAATAATGGAATCTTAATATTCAGGCATTATGAGTAAAGAAGAGAACATGGTAGGCTGGTTTGAAATACCGGTTACCGACATGCAACGTGCTAAAGCATTTTATGAGGCTGCGTTTGATATTAAGATTGAAGTACACCAAATGGGCGAGCTGGAAATGGGTTGGTTCCCTTTTGTCAGTGATGGTGCTGGTGCGGGCGGATCCCTGGTCCGGCATGAGGAATTCTATCATCCCAGCCCAACCCACGGTACGCTGGTTTATATCAATTGTCCCGATGTTGCGGACAGTCTGGAACTGATAGCTAAAGCAGGTGGAACGATAGTACAGGAAAAAAAACTGATTGCCGAAGGTTACGGATATATGGGATTATTCATAGACTCTGAAGGGAATCGTGTGGCCCTGCACTCCAGAACCTAAGTCCAATTAAGGGGATTGAACTTAAGGAAGCACTTCCAGCAATGCTATGGTATACGGACTGTCCAAAGCGACACGTCCGTTTTCCACAACTACTTCCTGTCCCGAATAGGCGTCGAGTAGCTTGGTGCCATTTCCGAAAAAGCCACGTACGTATAAGGATTTAGGTCCCTCAGGCAAATCCAGGCCAATGGCCACCTTATCCCGGTAGCCTTCACCGGTAAGGCTACGGCTAAATACATAGGGTTTGCTGGAAAGGCGCTGGTGGATGCCTGCTCCTACAGCCGGGTGTTTCGCGCGAAACTGCCCTAATTTTTGCCAGTGCTCCAGGGTCTTTTGCGTCGATTCCAGGGAATCGATTTCTTCCCAGTTCATAAAAGAGCGCAAGGTGGCGTCTCCGACGGTGCCGTCGATCACCAGGCTTCTGGAAGATTCATCACCGTAATAGATTTGAGAGGCTCCTGGAGTTAGCATCAGCACATTGGCCGCTTTCATCGGCATTTCCCGATTCGGATCGAACGGGGCACCATCGTCGTGGGAACTCAGGTAATTCAATACAGATTTTCCAGAAAGCTCTTTCCGCAGTAATCCGTCGTATTTACTGAAGATTTTATCATAACTGAGCTGTGCCGCATCGTATTTCAGCTCAAAGTTGATTAGGCTCTTGAAGCCATGGTCAAAGTAGTCTACTTGCTGATCCCCGAAATCAAAAGACCTCCCTCCGGAAATCCCATAGTTGTAAACTTCTCCCACCATGTAGAATGGGGTGTCGTCCAGCACCTTATCCTGGTGTTGTTTTTTCCAGCGTTCAAAGGCGATAGCGGCCTCGGTATACAATTCACTCCAGGCCTTCTCGTCGGCATGTTTAACGGTGTCTACACGAAAACCGTCAATACCGAGATCTCCGACATAGTCGGTGAGCCACTTAATGATATAGAATCGGGGCGCCCGGGGATACCCGGTGCGCTCAAAGAATAATTGCAATTCATCCAGTTCCGTACTCAAGCGGCCTTCCTGCTTCCATTTTGCAAGCAAAGCATCGGGAAGTTCTACACCCGCATCACTTTCGGTACGGATATCTGGCAGGTTATCTACCAGGGTGCAGGAAGTTGTAGTTTCATAGGTTTGAAAATCACAGGTAGGCGAGAGCCGAACCCAGGCCTCGGGCCAGGCTGGATCTTCCTCGGTTACCGGCCCTGTGTGATTAATCACCACGTCCATAAGCACACGTATACCCCTGTCATGCGCAGCATCGACCATCCGCCGCAGGTCTTTCATAGTTCCGAAATTCGGATCCAGAGCGGTCCAGTCTTTGGTCCAGTATCCGTGATAACCGTAGGTATTCCCTGTACCTTCATCGGTATCCCCATGCACTTGTTCCACAACCGGGGTAAACCATATGGCATTGACCCCGAGGGCATCGAAGTATCCGGTTTCAATTTTGGAGGTAATCCCCGCAATATCCCCGCCCATAAAACCGCGCAGGGGTCCGGTGGGGTTATCGCGTTCAAAGTTGGTATCGTTATCCGGGTTTCCGTTGTTGAAGCGGTCGGTAAGGAGGAAATAAACGTTAGCCGCCTCCCAGAGAAATGGGATGCTGTCGGATTTTACTTCGATCGCAGCACTTTCCGCTTCAGCCGGAGGTGTTGTTTCTTTTTTAGGTTCGGGTTTACATTGCCAGAAAAGCGCTACAACGAGCAACAAAGGCAGGAATTTCCGCATAGGGCCGAGGATTTGCCCTAAAACTATAAAATGGCGGGCGAAAAGTAAAATTAATTTTGCCGGTTCAGCACTTTGAATTCCTCATAGCAAGCGCTCAGGGCATCGAGGATTTGCAAGTCATTTGCCGTCCGGATAAAAGATGAAGAATAATTGCAGTTTGTAAGGATATCTTCGATGTCAACCTTTTCGAGTTGCAGGAGTTCCGTAAGAGTTTCCCGGTCAAATTTAGATGCGAGCAGGTCGCGAATGCGATCGTCTTCCTTTACTTGCCGTAGTTTCCGCATCTGACGGGGATGGCGGCCAAACAAATTCCGCAACAGGTCCGCGGGGTTCATAATGGCACCCAGGACTTTGGTAACCGCATTCGGGCTCTTGTTTCCTCCTTCATAACTCACCGGTAAGCCCGAAATACTGTACTGATAGGCATTGTTCATCGGGAGGTTACGCACATCGATGTCCAGAAAACCGGTAAGCTGATAGGGTTGTACGATAACTTCTTCCAGGGCATAAGCCAATTCGGTGAGTTCAACCTGGGTTTCAGCGAAGCGGAACATATCATTGGTGACCCGGATTTTTTGTGTTTTAAAACCGAGATAGGAGAAAAACAGGGTATCGTTCACAGCTGCGCGAATAGTAAATTCGCCTTGTGCATCGGTAATGGTACCCACCACCTGGTTGAGGTTTACCACGTGAACACTTTCCAGCGGTCGTTGGGTTTGTGCATTGATTACCCGGGCGGAGAAATCCCTGCTTTCGCTCCCTTCAGGTGTCGTATCCTGGGCGATAACGGCGGTAGAAAGGGCAAGAAAAAATAACAGGGTAAAGTAGTACTTCATAAATCCACCTTCGGTTGGAATGCTAAGAACGTAAAAAAATACTCCTGTTCCCAATTTTTAGGAAGGCCTTAACGGTGTGCGAGGAAGGCCTGCAACTTCCGGAATGCCCGGCCACGGTGGCTGATTTCATTTTTTTCAGACATACTGAATTCGGCAAAACTACGCGCTTGTCCTTCCGGGGCGAATAGGGGATCGTACCCAAATCCTTTTTCTCCCTGGGCGGCTTCGAGGATTTCACCAGTAACAATGCCTTCAAATTCATAGTAGGAATCGGCTAAAAATAGGGCAATTACCGTCCTGAAGCGGGCTTTTCGATTGGCTTGGCCCTTCATATTCTCCATTAACAAGGCCATGTTAGCAGCACTATTGCCCGGCTCTCCGGCATAACGCGCCGAATACACACCAGGGGCTCCGTCCAGGGCTTCTACTTCCAGCCCGGTATCGTCTGCAAAGACATCCAAGCCAAAGCGTTCGCGGATGAATTCCGCCTTTAAGCGGGCATTGGCTTCAAGGGTTGTTCCCGTTTCCGGGATGTCCTGCATGCAGCCGATATCTTTAAGGGATTTCAACTCGATGGAAGCCGGGAGCATTTGCCGGACTTCTTCCAGTTTGTGGGGGTTATTCGTTGCGAATACCAGGGTTTTCAATAGGGGTAAAGCTTAGGTTCCTGCGCGTGTTTGGCAATGGATTTACCGCTCAAAAATAGTACTTTTACCAGCCTATGCGAAACCTGCAATTTCTGGAGTTAAAAATTCCCCCGGCCCTTGTATTTCTGATTTTCGGAGCCCTGATGTTCCTGTTAGACCGCACGCTGCCGGTAGGGGAATTCGATTTTTTTGGTCGCGAGCTCTTGATGAAGCTATTAGTAGTGCTGGCCGTGTTGGTGGCAGGGATTGCTCTGATTCAATTTGCGCGGCACAAAACCACGATCGATCCCACCAAACCGCAGTCGGCATCTCATTTGGTAACTACCGGAATATATCGGTTTACCCGAAATCCCATGTATTTGGGAATGCTTTTGTTCTTACTGGCGTTAGGACTGCATTTAGGCAATGCCTTTAACACCTTAGTTGCGGCTGGTTATGTCGCCTATATGAATCGTTTTCAGATCCAACCGGAAGAGCGTCAGTTGTCCCGGCTGTTTGGGAACGAGTTCAAACAGTTTTGCCTGCAAACCCGGAGATGGTTCTGAATCTTTAGAATTCCACTTGCAGTATTCTTAAAAAAGGGCAGGCTAAATCGCGAAATTTTCAATAGAATCCCGCCTGAGCTGCGGGGAGTTTCGAATTAAGAAATGCAGCGATTGTGGCCGGGGAAAACTTAGTATATTCACCCCCGAAAAGTGCGAGAAGCCAGGAGGCAGTTTTATGGCAAAACAATCAAACCAAACGATTTCCACCCGTAAATTCATATTCGATTTCGACAGTACACTTACCCAGGTCGAAGCCCTGGATGTGCTGGCAGAACTTACCCTGGAAAACAGGGAAGACCGGGAAGAGATTATCCGTAAAATCCAGGAGATAACCAACCTCGGTATCGATGGGGATATATCCTTTACGGAATCCCTGGAACGACGGATACGGCTGCTCAATGCGCATGAGAAAGATCTCATTCCGCTTATTGACGCGCTCCGGAACAAGATCAGTAAGTCCATTACCGCCAATCGTGCATTCTTTGAAGATTATGCCGATGATATTTACGTTATTTCCTGTGGCTTTAAGGAATTTATCGATCCTATTGTCTCGGAATACAACATCCCTTCCGAAAGGGTTTTTGCCAATACTTTTGAAGTAGATGCGGAAGGAAAGATTATTGGCTTCGACAAAGAAAATGTCCTGGCCACTCATAATGGAAAGATCGCCTGTCTCCGGCAACTCGACCTGGACGGAGAGGTCCAGGTAATTGGAGACGGATACAGCGATTATGTGATGCGTGAGGCAGGAATAGCCGATAAATTCTTCGCCTATACCGAAAATGTACATCGCGAGAAGGCGGCCCGCAATGCCGATCATATTGCACCCAACCTGGATGAATTTTTATTTGTGAACGATTTGCCTAGAAACTTAAGTTACCCTAAGAACCGAATTAAGATTTTACTGCTGGAAAATGTCCACCCGGCAGCTTTTGATAACCTTTCCGAAGATGGATTCTCCGTTGAACTCGTATCGCACAGTTTGCCGGAGGAAGAGCTCATTGAGCGCATTAAGGGGGTACATGTCCTCGGGATCCGCTCTAAAACTCAGGTAACCCAACGCGTGCTTGATGCCGCAGACAAACTTCTGGTTGTGGGTGCCTTTTGTATCGGGACCACACAAATAGCCCTGGAATACGCCAAGGAAAAAGGGGTCGTCGTTTTCAACGCTCCCTACAGCAATACCCGCTCCGTGGTCGAACTGGCGATAGGGGAAATTATCATGCTCATGCGCAGCATATTTCCGCGCAGTACAGAAATCCACGGCGGGAAGTGGAACAAGACGGCAGCAAATTCCCGCGAGATACGTGGAAAGAACCTGGGTATCGTAGGCTACGGGAACATCGGGAAGCAGCTCTCTGTTCTCGCTGAGGCTATGGGAATGCGTGTGTATTATTACGATGTGGATGAACAGCTCGCTCTGGGGAACGCCACAAAATGCAATACCCTGGAAGACCTTCTTTCGGTCTCCGATGTCGTTACCCTGCATATCGACGACAACCCCGCCAATAAGAATTATATCGGGGAGCGGGAACTGGCGCGCATGCGTGAAGGGGCCTATCTCATTAACCTGAGCCGCGGATTTGTAGTAGATATCCCCGCCCTGGGCAACGCCCTTAAAAGCGGGAAGCTGGCAGGTGCCGCCATCGATGTATATCCTGAAGAACCCAGAAGTAACGGGGAGTACCAGACCGAACTGGCCGGCCTGGAAAACGTAATCCTAACCCCGCATATCGGGGGAAGTACCGAGGAAGCCCAGCGAGACATCGCTGATTTTGTTCCCAATAAGATCATGGAATACATCAACGCAGGGAGCACTGTTGATGCCGTGAATTTCCCGAATATCCGTTTGCCCAAACAGCAGAATGCGCACCGATTCCTGCATATCCACCGGAATGTTCCCGGAATCATGGCGCACATCAACAAAGTACTGGCCGAATTCGATATGAATATTACCGGACAGTACCTTTCTACTGACCCTCAGGTGGGATATGTAATTACGGATTTGGATAAGGATTACAATAAAGAAGTGGTCCGGGCCCTGCGTAAGATCGAACACACCATAAAATTCAGGGTACTCTACTAGGAAGCTGTTTTTGGCAAGCCCATTAATCGTTGTGGTAGGGGTCGCCCCTTAAGATTGATAGGGCGCGATAGAGTTGTTCCACAGCCATGAGTCTGACTACCTGGTGGTTAAAGGTCATCTCTGAAAGGCTCAGGGAAAAATCCGCCTTCTCCCGAACCTCTTGACTAAAGCCATAGGCGCCGCCGATGATGAGAACCAGCCGTTTAGGCCCGGCATTCATTGCTTTTTGCAAACGCTTTGCGAACCCCCTGGAAGTAAACTGCCGCCCGGCTTCATCCAGGATCCAAACCTGATCCTGTGGTTGTAGTTGACTGAGGAGGACCTCGCCTTCTTTTTGACGCATAAAATCGGGATCGGTATTCCCTTTAAACTTCAAATCCCGTGTGTAAATGATCTCGAAAGGGAGATAGCGCTTTATGCGTTTGGAAAAATCTGCGATGAGCGGCTCCAGCTGAGCAGGCTGCGTTTTGCCACAGGCGAGCAATACTAATTTCATACCCCAAAGGTAGTTGCTTTAGCCGGAAGGATCGGGACATTTTCCCTGCAGGACTTTCACACAACTATTTAGTACTTTAGGACTTTATTTTTTGCAGATGATTTCAGCCGAACAATTCCAGTGGGAGATAGACCATATAATCGCAAATGCCTTACGCGAAGATGTAGGCGATGGCGATCACAGTTCCCTGGCCTGTATACCCGAAACGGCTAAGGGCAAAGCTCGCTTACTTGTAAAGGATGAAGGCTATTTGGCAGGGGTAGATTTTGCGAGACAGGTGTTTGCCGCGACCGACCCGGAACTGGAATTTAACCCGATAATGCAAGATGGCGCCCAGGTAAGCTACGGCGATGTTGCCTTTTACGTCAGTGGGAGTTCACAGGCCATTTTACGGGCCGAACGCCTGGTGCTCAACGCCATGCAGCGTATGAGTGCCATAGCCACAAAGACCAGGGAGTACACGGCTTTGCTGGAAGGTACCGGCACGAAGATTCTGGATACCCGAAAGACAACACCGGGAATTCGCGCTTTGGAAAAGTGGGCCGTTAAAATCGGAGGGGGAGAAAACCATCGGTTTGCGCTCTACGATATGATCATGCTCAAGGATAACCACATTGACTTTGCCGGGGGAATTTCTGCTGCGATTGGCAAAACCAAAAGTTATTTGGAACGCACCGGGAGGGATTTAAAAATTATTGTAGAAGCCCGCGATCTGGATGAGGTTCGGGAAATCCTAGACAATGGCGGGATCCACCGGATTTTATTGGATAATTTCAATTACGAGCAGACCCGGGAGGCCGTTGCCCTTATTGGCGATTCCTGCCAGAGCGAATCCTCAGGAGGAATCACGGCGGAAACCTTGCGGGCCTACGCCGAATGTGGCGTGGATTATATTTCTTCAGGGGCCCTGACCCATTCCGTTTCCAATATGGACCTTAGCCTGAAAGCTGTTTAAATGGGAGAATCACTGGAAGAAAAACTGGAACGCCTGCCGATCATTCGTCAGTTGATTTTATTCCTGAGGCGCATTCAATTGCCTGCTTTCGAAGGCTTATCGCTCTACGATTTGCTGGTCATGTACGTCAAAGGGATCATTGGAGGTGCCTTGTCGACCCGGGCAAGTGCCATTGCCTTTAGTCTCTTTATGGCCCTGTTTCCGCTGCTTATTTTCCTCATTACCCTAATACCCTTTATTATTCCATACGTAAGTCTGGGCAATGCCGAATTTGACACGCAATTCCTAAAATTTATGGAAAGTTTCCTGCCGGCCGCCACCGGGGATTACTTTACAGAGATCTTTCAGCAAATCCGGGATCGCAAGCAAGGCGGATTGCTATCCTCTGCTTTTCTGATTTCTATTCTGCTGATGGCCAATGGCGTTAATGCCATTTTCGGGGGATTTGAAAATAGCTATCATATTGAACTCACCAGAAACTTCTTTAAGCAATACGCCTATGCACTCATGGTGGGTTTGATTCTTTCCTTGTTGTTGATTATTGGTGCAGTGGGTTATGTCTATTTCGAATTTTACGTACTGGGCTACCTTACGGACTTCACCGCTAAAACCAGTGGGGTAGTACTGGATGAAGGAGAAATCTTTGGCGCGCGCATCGGTAAATTCTTATTCTTTACCCTATTGACTTACCTGACCACGGCCATACTCTATTACTTTGGCACCGCCGAGGGCAAACAGGCGAAATTCTTTTCTTACGGCGCCTTAATGACCACATTGTTGATCCTTCTAACCTCCTATTTTTTCGGGATTTATATCGATAGCTTTGCCCGATACAATGAGCTGTATGGAACCCTGAGTGGCTTATTGATTCTGATGGTTTATATCTGGCTAAACTCCAATATTCTCCTGCTGGGCTTTGAATTGAATGCCACCTTGAATTACCTCCGCAGGAGTTATCCCGGGGAGGAGAAAAGTTGAATTTCCATATCGCCGCCTGCAGGGCCGGTGCTTTTTTGAATGACCTATTTTGCCGACATATTGCTCCCGCTTCCCCTCGAAAGGAATTATACCTACGCCATACCTGCGGATTTGCTGGATCAAATGGAAGTGGGTATGCGGGTGGCCGTCCCCTTCGGTAAGCGAAAACTGTATACAGGCCTGGTGCTAAAATGTCATCAGGAGAAACCTGAGGCCTACGAGCCCAAAGAGATATATCGGGTCCTGGACCAGGAGCCCCTGGTCAGCGAAATTCAGTTGCGACACTGGATCTGGATTGCTTCCTACTACATGTGTACGCTGGGGGAAGTGTTCCGCACTGCTGTACCTTCGGTATTCTTGCTTCAGAGCGAGACTCGTGTTAAAGCGGGTGTTCCACCGAAGTCTGATGGCGAATTGCCCGATGATGCCTTCCTTATCCTGGAAGCATTGGGCCATCAGGATGTCCTGAGCGTGGAGGAAATCAGCCAGATTGTGGATCGCAAAAATGTGTTGCCGTTGCTTCACGGCATGGTAGGAAAGGGTTGGGTGATCCAGGAGGAAAAGCTCGTGGAGCGATTTAAACCCAAGGCTGAGCGATTTACCCGCCTCGCCACACAGTATCAAGAGGAGTCTGCACTGGAGGAGGCTATGGAGGCCTTAAGCCGAGCTCCTAAACAAGGCGCCCTGGTCCTGCAACTATTCCAACTGCAACAAGGGAAGGAAAAGCCGGTAAAAACGAAGGATTTATTAAAGGCTTCGGGTGCTTCAAGACCCAGCCTCAACGCATTGATCGACAAAGGAATTCTGGAGGAATACCTCCTGGAAACTTCCCGACTGGATACCGATGACGCAAGTGGAGGAGGCACGCTACCCGTACTGACCGAAGAGCAGCAGCGGGCTCTCGGTGAAATTCAAACGGGATTGGCCGCCGGGAAACCAACACTTTTACACGGGATAACGTCATCGGGTAAAACAGAAATCTATATCCACTTGATTTCCCAACAACTCGAGGCCGGGAAACAAACCCTGTATCTGGTTCCGGAAATTTCGCTGACCGAACAATTGGTGCGTCGCCTGGAAGCTGTTTTCGGGGAACAGGTTGCTGTATTTCATTCCCGCCTGAATTTGCAGGAGCGGGCCGAACTTTGGCGGCGAATTGCGTCTCATTCCGAGCGGGCCCGACTCATTGTGGGTGCGCGATCTGCCCTTTTCCTCCCCTTTGCGAAATTAGGGTTGCTGGTTATTGACGAAGAGCACGAAAATACCTTTAAGCAATTTGATCCTGCCCCGAGGTATCACGCCCGGGATGCCGCTATAGTCCTGGCAGGCTATCACAAGGCACAGGTACTACTCGGGTCGGCCACTCCGGCCGTGGAGAGCTACCACAATGCCAAAACCGGGAAATACGCACTGGTAGAAATGAAACGCAGGTATGGCAATGTCCTGCCTCCGGAAATGGAACTGGTCGATTTGGGGATGTATCAGCGCAAAAAGCGGATGGACGGACGGTTCTCGGAACGTCTTAAACTGGCTATTGAAGAACAGCTAAACGAAGGCCGGCAAATAATCCTATTCCAGAATCGTCGCGGATTTGCCCCGATTGTCGAATGCCTGAGCTGTGGTCATTCCCCGCAATGTCCCAATTGCGATGTCTCCCTGACCTTCCACCAGTACCGCAAAGAACTGCGCTGTCATTATTGCGGACATCACCGCAACCTGGAGCCGGACTGCGAGGCCTGTGGCAATGTAACGCTGGACACCAAAGGTTTCGGGACCGAACAGGTAGAAGAGGAGGTTGCAAGAATCTTTCCGGATGCCGCCGTGCGGCGCATGGACCTGGATACTACCCGGGGGAAATATGGATTTCAGCGCGTTATTCAGGATTTCGAAGCCCGCGAAATCGATATTCTGGTGGGAACCCAGATGCTTACTAAGGGACTCGATTTCCGAAATGTGGGCCTGGTCGGCATAATGAATGCCGATACCTTATTGAATTTTCCCCATTTCCGGGCACATGAGCGTTGTTTCCAATTACTGACCCAGGTGGCCGGACGTGCCGGTCGGACCCGCGACCGGGGCCTGGTGCTTATACAGACCTTTAACCCGAACCATCGCATCCTTCAGCAGGTTTCGGCCAATGATTATCTGGGTATGTTCGCAGACCAACTTTACGAACGACAGCAATTTGAATATCCTCCGGCACTCCGACTGATCAAAATTACTTTCCGACACAAAGAATTCAATAGGGTAGTGGAGGGTTCCAACTGGTTCAACCAGGCACTGCGTCAGCGTTTTACACGCGGCGTATTGGGTCCTGAATTCCCCCCGATAGCGCGAATCCGAAATCAATACATCCGGAATATCCTGATCAAACTTCCTCCAAATCAGGGACTTGCCCAAACGAAAAATAGCATCAAAAGAATCGAACGATCTTTTAATGCTATTTCACAATTCAGGAGTATTCGTGTGATCTATAATGTAGACTACATTTAATTAGACATTGCTAAGGGCTTCGGCCAACTCAGTTTTCTTGTTCCGGCTGAGCGGAATAGATCGGCCGCTTACTTCAACATTCTTGCTGTTGAATTTCTCGATCTTTTCGAGGTTAACAATGTATGATTTGTGAATGCGAAGGAATTTATCCTCGGGTAATTGCTTTTCAAAGGCCTTCATGGTAGAAAGGATCACAATATTGGCTTCGTCGGTTACCAATTTGATATAATCTCCAAGGGCTTCGATCCACTTGATATCGTTGAGGATAACTTTGCGTTTCTTCAGGTTGCTTTTTACGAAAATATGCTCTTCGTCCTCAGCAACTTTGTGAAGTTGTTCGTACTTGGTTACAGCGCGTTTTACCGAAGCATCAAACCGCGCCATAGTAATGGGTTTGTGCAGGTAATCGGTAACGTCGTAGTCAAATGCTTTCAGTGCGTAGTCGGGCTTCCCGGTAATCAGGATAACCTGAGGCCTGTTTTCCAGAGATTCCAGCAGGTCAAAGCCGTTGATAATGGGCATCTCAACATCGAGGAAAATCAGATCTATTTCGTTGTTTTTGAGGCCATTTTTGGCTTCGATCGCATTGCTGTACTCTGCGACCAGGGCAAGATTTGGATGATTATTCACCAATTTCGCAACCGCCATACGTTGCATTGATGAATCATCAACCACAATACTTCTAAGTTTCATAAATGGTTGATTTGTGGGGTTAAATCATCGTCAAAATACACAAAATTACCGGTGAAATGCAACATAAGTTGTAAACACGGTAGCAATTGTTGTGTTAATGACCATGAAATACTGTCATTCGATTTGGGTTATAGGTTAAGTTTGAATTTGACATTCATGTAGCTATAACGAAGTTTTTTCTGATTTCTTGTAAATACTTTTTGGAATTGTTACTTTTGCGCTCCTTTTAAACGAAAAATAATTTATGAACAATTACGAAACTGTTTTCATTTTGAATCCCGTTCTATCTGATACGCAGATAGAGGAAACAGTACGGAAATTCGAAGATTTCCTGACCAAAAATGGAGCCAAGATGGTCTCCAAGGAGGATTGGGGCCTGAAGAAGCTGGCCTATCCCATTCAGCACAAAAAAAGTGGTTTTTACCACCTTTTTGAATTTACTGCTCCTGGTGAAGTTATTACTCCTTACGAGCAAGAATTCAAGCGCGATGAGCGAATCATGCGCTTCTTAACGGTTAAGCTGGACAAGCATGCCGTAGAATGGGCGGAAAAGCGTCGTAAGAAACTTAAAGCAAAAGCGTAAGACATGGCCACATTACAACAACAGGCAAAAGGAAAGAAAGACGGAGAGATCAGATATCTCACCCCGTTGAACATCGAAACTTCGAAGGAAAAAAAGTACTGCCGTTTCAAGCGGTCCGGAATTAAGTACATCGATTACAAGGATCCGGATTTCCTTATTAAACTGGTAAACGAACAAGGTAAAATTTTACCGCGTCGCCTTACAGGAACATCGCTGAAATACCAGCGTAAAGTAGCTCAGGCTATCAAGCGTGCCCGTCACCTTGCCCTGATGCCGTACGAAGGAGACCTATTAAAATAAGCGAGAGGAACCATGGAATTGATATTGAAACAAGACGTTGAGAACCTAGGGTTCAAAGACGATTTGGTAACAGTGCGCAACGGATACGGAAGAAACTTCCTGATCCCTCAGGGTAAAGCCGTTTTGGCAACTCCTTCCGCTAAGAAAGTACTGGCCGAAAACCTGAAGCAGAAAGCACATAAGGAAAAGCAAGCTATCGAAGCTGCTGAAAAAACTGCCGAGGCCCTGAAAAGCCTGGAAGTTAAAATCAGCGCTAAAGTAGGTGAAGCCGATAAGCTTTTTGGTTCAGTTACCAACGCCGACCTCTCCGCAGCTTTGGAGAAAGAAGGACACGATATCGAGAAGAAGTTTATCAGCATCAAAGGTGGCGCTATTAAACGTGCCGGACCTTATACTGCAGATATCCGCCTGCACCGCGAGGTTCAGGTAGAATTCGATTTTGAAGTCGTACCCGAGCAGAAATAAAACGCTGCATAGTACCAGGACATTGATTTCCCGGTATTAATCAAATATAATAAAGTCCACTCCGCTAAGGGGTGGACTTTTGATTTACAGCCAACCGAAAGGGGCTGGTATAAATCCAAATTGACCATGAAATACACCCGCCTTACCAAAGAACAATTCGAAGAATTGCACCAGGAGTTTATCAACTTCCTGGCTACGCAGTCTATTACCGCCGAAGAGTGGGCCCGGCTTAAGGAAGACCAACCCGAGGTGGCCGAACAGGAGCTCGATGTGTTCAGCGACCTGATCTGGGAAGGGGTATTAGGCGGTGTTCGTTACCTGGAGAATATCAGTGATGCGCAAATGCATCTCTTCGACTGTGGGGAAAAGGAAATGAAACTACTTTCCGTAAAGGTGATGAACCCTGAGATAGACCTGAGAACTGCCGAAGGTTTTACCTGGTTTCGCAAAAACTGGCAATCCGACTTTGTCGAATACCTTACAGCCTCCAAGGCTTATTCCGGGGATCCGAAACGCGATAAGTTTGAGCTCATAAAAAAAGGTGCGGTAATCACCAAGGGGGAGCTCTACCAATGGTTTGAATCCATTATGGAGGAATAGCATCTTGCTAAACTGTATATTTGCCGCAAGCAATTCAAATTTATGGCTCAGAAACCTGGCATACCTAAAGGCACCCGCGATTTCGGACCGGGAGAACTTGCCCGACGCTACTATATTATAGAAGTAATTCGGGAGGCCTTTGAGCGCTTTGGATTTCAACCTATTGAAACGCCTTCATTCGAGAATTACGACACCCTTATGGGTAAATACGGGGACGAAGGTGACCGACTCATATTTAAGATCCTGAATTCGGGAGATTTTTTATCAAAAGTAGGTGCCGATGAATTGGCCAAAGGCGATGCTAACAGCCTAACCCCGAAAATTAGCGAGAAAGCTTTGCGCTATGACCTGACCGTGCCCTTTGCGCGCTATGTAGTCATGCATCAGAACGAACTGGACTTCCCATTTAAGCGGTATCAGATCCAGCCTGTATGGCGGGCCGATCGACCACAGCGCGGAAGGTTCCGGGAATTTTTTCAGTGCGATGCGGACGTAGTAGGGGCCACAGGAATCCTGCAGGAATTGGAATTCGTACAACTATACGACCGGGTATTTGACCAATTAGGACTTAAAGGAGTTACCATCAAGATCAACCATCGTAAGGTCCTGGCAGGGATTGCAGAAGTAATCGGTGCATCCGACAAGCTGATCGATTTTACAGTAGCTCTGGATAAGCTCGATAAAATAGGTGCAGCCGGAGTTGAAAAGGAAATGCTCGGGAAAGGACTTGCTCCGGATGCCGTTGAGAAGGTGAAGCCCTTACTGGATACTACCATGGACGCCATGGGTCGCTTTGAAAAGCTGGAGGAATTACTATCCGATTCTGAAGTAGGACAGGAAGGTCTGGCCGATTTGCGCAGCATTCTCGAACAAACCGATGCGCTTGGATTGCGCGCCAGCACATTAGTACCCGATGTTACCCTTGCTCGTGGCCTTAACTACTATACGGGTGCCATCTTTGAAGTGGCCGCTCCAGAGGGCGTGGAAATGGGCTCTATTGGAGGTGGCGGGCGCTACGACGACCTTACCGGTATTTTCGGGTTAAAAGACCTGAGCGGTGTGGGGATTTCTTTTGGATTGGATCGGATTTATTTGGTGATGGAACAATTAGGCCTATTTCCACCCAGTGTAGATCAACAACTCGATGTGTTCTGTATCAATTTTGGGGAAGCCGAAGCAAAGGCTGCCTTTAAGCTCGTATTAAACCTGCGCTCCAAAGGCGTCCGCACCGACATCTATCCCAATGCCGCCAAAGTGGGGAAACAGTTTAAGTATGCCGATAAACGCGGGGTCCCCAGGGTAATTTTGATTGGTGACGAGGAATTAAAGGCCGGCAATTTCACTGTTCGGGAAATGAAAAGTGGGGAGCAAGCAACTTTCTCCATGGCGCAGTGGGAAGACTTCGCAGCCCAGTTGCTCCGTTAAATACAAGGACTTACTGGTTGATCAACGCAATTCGTGCGTTCACCTGATCGATAAAATCGTGGAGGTATACGGGAACATTCCCCTTGGACTGGTCAATGCGCCAGCTTTGTTGCGTCCCGTTTTTTGAATAGACAATGAATAGCCCTCCACCATCGGCGCAATCGGGACATCCAATGACAGCCTCCTTCTCGTTGAGTAATTCCAGGGGGAAGAAATCCGGTAAATCCCTGACCTGCTGATAAAGCGCATCGCTTAGCACCTCAAAATTGAGTTGTTGCCCGGAATAGTCATCGATGGTATCTTCCAACAACTGCGACTCCGTTAATTTAAAGGTCTCCACGCAACCTTCTCCAATGCACTCTCCGAAGAAATGTCCGAAGATCAGGAAACTATCCCCTGAAATCCCGATTCTTTCGTCATCAGTATCCGGGGAACATGAAAAGAGTAGCAGGGAAACGGTTAAAACCAGTACAGTACGCATAAGAATCCTTTACAGGATAGATTCAAATTCTGGAAATGGATGCGTGATCTGTACGGATATATGTCTCTATAATACCGTCCGTTGCCGGATTTCCCGAAAAACGGCTCCATAGTATTCGGGATCGTGTGGTACGTATTTACCCGGGGCGGTGAGTCCGAGCGTTTCCTGGGTCAGGGTCAGGAGTTGCACCCAGGCCAGCGCATCGACCTCCCCGGTTTCCGGAGTGAGCTGCGGATGGGGCAGGGGCATTTCAAGGGTGAAACAATGGTGGAATTCGTAATCCTCGATGCCTCCGGGATGCTGGTTCCGCTCCGGGAAAATCCCCAGGAGTTTCAGGTCACCAGCTTTTGCTTCATACCCGACTTCCTCCTGGATTTCCCGAAGGGCTGCATCTACAATCTCTTCCCCGGCACTGACATGCCCGGCTACGGAAACGTCCCAAAGCCCGGGAAAGGTTTTTTTGGAGGCCGACCTGCGCTGCACCAATACATTGCGAGCAGCATCAAAGCACCAAATATGAACCGTGGGATGCCACCAACCATTTCGGTGCGCCTCAGCTTTCAGCGCTGTCCTGCCAGTAGGCGTCATGTCCGGCTCCCAGATAGGGATCCACTCCTCGGCCGCTTGCATGCGTTAATCGAAATAACTGTAAGATTCCCCGGCCTTCATGTTGAGAAGGGTTTGATACATCAATTGAATAACGTTGGCCACATCGTCTTTGTGAACCATTTCCACCGTGGTGTGCATGTAACGTAAGGGCAGGGAAATCAACGCAGAGGCTACCCCCTGGTCGCTGTACGCAAAGGCATCCGTATCGGTACCCGTGGAACGGGAAGCCGCCAGACGCTGGAACGGTATTTTGTGTTCCTCAGCAGTTTCAATAATCTTCTCCCGCAATTTATTCTGTACCGCAGGGGCATAGGAAATAACCGGTCCTTTACCCATTTCGATCAACCCTTCTTTTTTCTTTTCGATCATCGGGGTGGTTGTATCGTGGCAAACATCGGTGATGATGGCAGCATTAGGCCTGATTCGGCGCGAGATCATTTCCGCACCCCGCAGCCCGATTTCCTCCTGAACAGAATTTGTAATATAAAGGCCAAAGGGCAGCTTGACGCCATTCTCTTTAAGCAGCCTACCCACCTGGGCAATCATAAAGCCTCCTGCCCGGTTGTCGATGGCACGGCAAACGAATTTGTCCTTATTCAAAACCTGGAAACTATCCGGGTAGGTAATCACGCAACCCACATGAACACCCATTTTCTCCACTTCCTCCTTATTCTTCGCACCAATATCAATAAAGATATTGTCCAGTTTGGGCGCCTGTTCCTTTGACTTGTCGCGGGTATGGATTGCCGGCCAGCCAAAAACGCCCTTTACGATCCCTTTCTTGGTATGGATATTTACCCATTTGGAAGGGGCGATCTGATGGTCGCTTCCGCCATTGCGGATCACGTAGATCAGGCCTTCGTCGGTAATATAGTTTACATACCAACTGATTTCGTCTGAATGGCCTTCGATGACCACTTTGTATTCGGCTTCCGGGTTAATCACCGCCACGGCCGAGCCGTAGGTGTCTGTGATGAAGTCATCTACATACGGCTTCAGGTAATTCATCCACAATTTCTGCCCCTCGGATTCGTATCCGGTAGGAGAGGCGTTGTTGAGGTATTGCTCAAAAAAATCCAGGGCTTTTTTATCCAGGATTTGCTCAGTTTTCATATTCGATTCTTTGTTACAAACTTAGCAATATTCACACTTATTTAATACTACTTGCCTCATCGAATCGTTACTTTTGACGGGGCCTTGTCCCTAAGGATATTATGAAGAAAATAATTGGTTTGCTCGCTCTTTTCTGTTGTCCGCTGCTGGTTCTCGGCCAGTTGGAGGACCAGCCTTTAGACTCGGTACAGGAAAAGCTGATCATTGTGGAGGGGGATTCGGTATATCGCAGTTCCATTGAACTCGAGGAAGTCTTCCTGTTCGGACCTCTTAAGTTCGATTCCTATAAGGAGAAGCTGAGTTATTATATCCTAAGGCGTAAAACACTCAAGGTATACCCGTATGCAAAACTCGCCTCGGAGCGATTGCTGGCCCTGAATGATCGCCTGGGCAAAATTAAATCCCCTCGGAAGCGCAAGGCCTACACCAAAATAGTCCAGCGTTTTATTGAGGAGGAGTTTTCGGAAGAGCTCAAAAAGCTAACACGTACTGAGGGGCAGATCCTTGTCAAGCTCATTTACAGGCAAACAGGGATCACGGCTTTTGAGCTGGTCAAAGAGCTGCGTAGTGGCTGGCGCGCCTTCTGGTACCAGACCACGGCTAAGATGTTCGATATTTCCATCAAGGAGGAATTTCACCCGGAGAGCATACATGAGGATTACCTGATCGAGGACATATTACAGCGCGCGTTTGCGGCGGAGCAGTTAGAGCGTCAGGAATCTGTGCTCGATTTTGACTACGTTACGCTTACTAATAAATGGAAGGAAGAAAAAAAGCGAGGATATTGATTGCTCAATCCTTTACTTTTTAGTATCTTCCATGTCCTTTTTCAGAAGACTTTTTCGGCAAAATTCTAATTCTTAGCGGGTTAACCCTGCAGGTAAATTTTTGTCAAAAAAAATTCGAAAAAATAGTGGTGGTTTTTTAAAAAATACCTCCTATATTTGCACCCGCTTTTGAGGGGAACCTTGGGGGCGAGAGAAAAAGGAAGCCGTCTAGAGAGGCGGTTTGTTTTTGTTCATTGACATAATGACATACAGCATTAAGTGTAGATCCCTTCCTAGCCGGGGGGAGCTATAACTTGGTAAGTACAAACAACATCCGTCAAGGAAATATTAAAAAAACCTGGACCGAGTTGGGAGGGCTTTTGATCGGGGGTTTTGCTGGTGGTAGGAGGATTTTAAATAATCTTTTATGATCTCACCAAATTTAAGAATCTACGATGAAGAGTTTGATCCTGGCTCAGGATGAACGCTAGCGGCAGGCCTAACACATGCAAGTCGAACGGTAACATAGAAAAGCTTGCTTTTCTGATGACGAGTGGCGCACGGGTGCGTAAC
>NZ_FOYQ01000002.1 GCF_900115205.1 Robiginitalea myxolifaciens | reverse complement strand
CCGTCAGCGCCGATGGTACTGCCACTAGGTGGGAGAGTAGGTCGCCGCCTTCTTTGAATTAGCCCTTTACAGCAATGTGAAGGGCTTTTTTTATGGGTACAACTGAAGCATTCAGACGAGCGTCCGAAACTGATGAAGCGTATACCGTGAAAATGACCAGGACTATGCCCGTGGTAAGTCTCCTTCCCCTTTAAGTGGAAGTTCAGAGCTTCCCATTAGATAGGCATCTACATGATGGGCCGCCTGACGTCCTTCAGAGATAGCCCAAACAATCAGGGATTGGCCACGACGCTGATCTCCGGCGACAAATACCCCGGGAACGTTGGTCTGATAATCCGCAGCAGAAGCTTTAATGTTCGTGCGGGGATCCATGGCGAGACCTAACTGGTCGGGAATCGTCTCCTCTGATCCGGTAAAGCCAAGCGCCAGCAGGGCCAGATCACAAGGCCATTCTTTCTCCGTACCGGCGATCTCTTTGAGCTCCGGACGTTCCCCTGGCTTTGTAATCCACTCAACCTCAACGGTTACCAGGCTTTTCAAGTTTCCATTTCCATCTCCTTTAAAGGCTTTGGTGGAAATGCTAAAGACCCGTTCGGCTCCTTCCTTGTGGGAGGAACTGGTGCGCAGGCGCATGGGCCAGTAGGGCCAGGGCTGATTTTCTGGTCGGCCAACCGGGGGTTTTCCGAGAATTTCAAAATTGACCACGGAGTTTGCGCCTTGTCTGAGGGAGGTCCCAATACAGTCCGATCCTGTATCCCCGCCTCCGATAACGATTACATTTTTGCCTTTAGCGGTAAGTTCTTCGCCAGTGTAGTCCAGGCCAGCAACCTTTCGGTTGTTTTGCGGGAGGAAGTCCATTGCCTGCACAACACCCTTAAGATCAGCACCTTCGATAGGCAGTGAGCGCCGCACAGTAGCGCCACCGCAAAGTAAAACCGCATCAAAATCTTCTTCCAGCTGTTTAGCCGGGATGTCTTTACCTATTTCGACCCCGCACTCAAAAAGGATTCCTTCTGCTTCAAGGATTTCCAGGCGACGGTCAATGACGTTCTTCTCCATCTTAAAGTCCGGAATCCCGTATCGCAAGAGGCCTCCAGGACGCTCGTCCCGTTCAAAAACGGTGACTTCGTGACCAGCACGATTCAATTGCTGGGCGGCAGCAAGGCCGGCAGGGCCAGATCCTACCACTGCAATGCGTTTACCTGTTCGGATAGTCGGGGGTTCGGGAACAACCCATCCTTTTTTAAAGGCGGTCTCGACAATGTTCTTCTCAATATTCTCGATGGAAACTGGATCTTCATTGATCCCCAGGACGCAAGCCTCCTCACAGGGAGCCGGGCAAAGCCGGCCGGTAAACTCCGGGAAGTTATTGGTCGAATGCAGGATTTCTGTTGCCAGTTCCCACTTCCCGCGATAAACCGCATCGTTAAAATCCGGGATCAGGTTCCCCAAGGGGCAGCCGCTGTGGCAGAACGGGATGCCGCAATCCATACAGCGTGCTCCCTGCTCCTTCAGCTCTTTTTCGGCGAGCGGTTTGGTGAATTCTTTATAGTTCTTCAGGCGCTCCTTAACGGGTGTGTAGGCTTCCACCTTACGCCCGTATTCCATAAATCCAGTCGTTTTGCCCATGATTATTGTATTTCTAATTGTTCGTTTTCAAGACGGATCAGTGCCTGGCGGTACTCTTCAGGGAAAACCTTGACAAACTTGGGTAGATAGGTCTCCCATTGCTCCAGAATGCCTTGTGCCAGCGGACTAAAGGTGGTATTGTAGTGATTCTCAATCAAGGTGCGCAGCTCTGCGACATCCTGATCCTCCTCTACTTTCAACAAATTCAATGATTCCCGGTTGCACTGGTCTTCGAAAGTCCCCGCTTCATCCAGTACGTAGGCGATACCTCCGCTCATACCGGCTCCAAAATTGCGCCCCACCGTTCCGAGGATCACCGCAATGCCTCCGGTCATGTATTCACATCCGTGGTCTCCGATTCCTTCTACGACGGCTTTTGCTCCGGAATTCCGCACACAAAAACGCTCTCCGGCTTTCCCGTTGATATAGGCTTCTCCGGCCGTTGCCCCATAGAGGCAGACATTTCCGGTAATGATATTTTCTTCAGGTTTCAGGGTACTTCCAGCCGGCACCTTAATCACCAGGCGAGCGCCGCTGAGCCCCTTACCCAAATAATCGTTGGTGTTTCCATTCACGATCATAGTCAGGCCACGGGTGGCAAATGCCCCGAAACTCTGCCCGGCAGAGCCGGTGAAGTTCAGGCGCAAAGTGCCCTCAGGCAGCCCCTCGCTCCCGTAGATCTTGGAGATCTCATTACTGATAATGGCACCCACGGCCCGGTTGGTATTCTGGATAGGAAAATCCAGGCTGGTTTTTTCCCTGCGGAAAAGTGCCGGGTGGGCTTGCTCAATGATCTCAAACTCTATGGAGTTTTCAATGTTGTGTTCCTGATGCGTGGTGTTGTAAAATTTCGTACCAATCGGAACGGGTACCTGATGCAGGATAGGACTGAGGTCAATCCCTCGGGCCTTATAATGCTCAATGGCCTGGCGCCGGTCTAATTTGGAGACCTGGCCTACCATTTCGTCTACGGTACGGAAGCCGAGTTTGGCCATGATTTCCCGAAGTTCCTGGGCCACGAAGTACATGTAGTTGACCACATGCTCTGGTTTCCCCTCGAATTTTTTACGCAGTTCCGGATTTTGGGTAGCGATACCCACCGGACAGGTATTGAGGTGGCAAACGCGCATCATAATACAGCCCGATGCGACCAATGGAGCGGTAGCGAAACCAAACTCCTCGGCCCCCAGTAAGCAGGCTACGGCAACATCACGTCCGGTCTTTAGCTGACCGTCGCACTCCAGGACCACGCGGTTGCGCAAATCGTTCATGACCAGGGTTTGCTGGGCCTCAGAAATCCCTAATTCCCAGGGCAAGCCCGCGTGCTTGAGGGAGGTAAGGGGAGAAGCCCCGGTTCCTCCGTCGTGTCCCGAAATCAGGATCACGTCGGCCTTGGCTTTGGAAACCCCTGCAGCAACGGTTCCTACCCCAACCTCGGAAACCAGCTTCACGTTGATGCGCGCTTCGCGGTTCGCGGATTTCAAGTCGTAAATCAATTGGCTTAAATCCTCGATGGAGTAAATGTCGTGGTGGGGCGGAGGAGAAATCAGCCCGACATAAGGAGTGGAATTCCGGGTTTTGGCAATCGCCGGATTTACTTTGGGACCCGGCAGTTGCCCCCCTTCCCCGGGCTTGGCGCCCTGGGCCATTTTTATCTGAATTTCCTGAGCATTGGTCAGGTAATTGGAGGTTACTCCAAATCGGCCGGAGGCCACCTGCTTGATCGCACTGTTCTTCCAATCCCCGCTTTGGTTGCGATAAAAGCGCTCGGCATCTTCGCCTCCTTCCCCGGAATTGCTCTTCCCGCCGATGCGGTTCATGGCAACTGCGAGGTTTTCATGGGCTTCCTTACTGATGGACCCGTAGGACATAGCTCCCGTCTTGAAGCGTTTTACAATTTCCGTCCAGGGTTCGACTTCCTCCAGGGGGATGGGATCGTAGTTCGCAAATTCGAACAACCCCCGAATGGTCATCAGGTGTTTGGACTGCTCGTTGATCAACGAACCGTATTCCTTATAGGTTGTCGGCTCGTTTTGGCGAACCGCTTGCTGTAATTTGGCAATGGTCAGCGGGTTGAACATATGCTTCTCTCCATCGCGTCTCCAGCGGTATTCTCCGCCGATTTCCAGCTCCATACGCGCAGCCACTTCTTTTCGGCCAAAGGCATTATGGTGCCGCAGCGCAATTTCTTTTTCCAATTCGTACAGCCCAATCCCCTGGATTCGGGTTGGGGTATTCGGGAAATAAGTGTTTACAAGTTGCGTATTCAGGCCGATACATTCAAAGAGCTGGGATCCCCGATAGGAGTTCAGGGTAGAAATTCCAATCTTGTTCATGACCTTCAGGATGCCCTTGCCAATTCCCTTGTTGTAGTTGGCAATAGCCGCTCCGAGATTTACGTCCTGGATGTCCTGGGCCTCGATCTGCTCCGCGATGATCTCATTGACCAGATAGGGGTTAATGGCGCTGGCCCCGAAACCGAATAGCAGCGCAAAGTGATGTACTTCCCGGGGTTCGGCAGACTCCACGATAATACTCAGTTGCGAGCGTTTCATGAGGCGCTGCAGGCCGGCGTTGACAAAAGAGGTTGCCAGCAAGGCAGGGATAGGGGCTTGCTCCTCGCTTACATAGCGGTCCGAAAGGATCAGGATATTCGCGCCTTCATCCACGGCCTGGGCTGCCTTGCTCAGGATATCCTCCAAAGCGTTCTCCAACCCGTTTAAACCGTTGGCTACCGGATAGAGGATTGGGATGGAAACCACTTTAAAGTGTGGGTTCCGATCGTAATTCTTGATCTTATCCAGGTCTTCCTTAGAGATGACCGGGTTCTGAATTTTAAGTTTGCGACAGTGCTCCGGGGTAAACTCAAACAGATTCTGGTCTGCTCCCAGGGTAAGGCTTATGTCGCAAATGAGTTCCTCCCGGATCCCATCCAGGGGCGGGTTGGTTACCTGGGCAAAGAGTTGCTTAAAGTAATTGTAGATGAGTTGCGGCCGTTCCGAAAGTACGGCGATCGGGGTATCCGATCCCATAGACCCAATGGGCTCCTTGGCGGCCTTCCCCATGGGCAGGATAATGGTATCGATATCTTCCCGCGTATATCCGAAAACCGCTTTTCTTTTTTCCAGGGCGGCTTCCCCGAGGAATAACGGGCAATCGTTATAGGGGATGTTCTTCAGATGTACCAGGTTATCCTTAAGCCATTTGCCATAGGGGTGCTTCCCGGCAATTTTTTCCTTGACTTCCTCGTCGTTGACGATGCGGCCTTCCTCCATGTTTACCAGGAACATCCGTCCGGGTTCCAGGCGGCCATGGAATTCGATGTTTTCAGGGGCCAGATCAAGTACACCTGTTTCCGAGGACATCACAACATAACCGTCCTTGGTTACGGAATACCGGCTTGGGCGCAGTCCATTGCGGTCCAGAACTGCCCCGATGTAATTTCCGTCCGTAAAGGGAATGGAGGCTGGGCCATCCCACGGCTCCATCAGGCAGGAATTGTATTCGTAAAAGGCGCGCTTCTTTTCGGACATGCCAGGATTCTTTTCCCAGGCTTCCGGAACCAGCATCATCATTACCTCGGGTAAAGAGCGGCCGGTCATCAATAATAACTCCACCACCATGTCCATGGTAGCACTATCCGATTTACCCGGAAGCACTACCGGCAGGATCGCTTTGATATCCTCTCCGAACCAGGGACTCTCGAGTAATTCCTCCCGGGAACGCATGCGGCTCACATTGCCGCGCAGGGTATTGATCTCCCCGTTGTGGCACATGTAGCGAAACGGTTGGGCGAGATCCCAGGTAGGGAAGGTGTTGGTCGAAAAGCGTTGGTGCACCAGGGCCAAACGGGTAACTACACGGGGGTCCATCAGGTCCTGGTAATAGCGCTTGATGTCCAGGGGCATCAGCAGCCCTTTGAATATGATAATTCGGGTGGAAAGGCTGGGGAGATAAAAGTAGCCACGTTCCGAGAGTTTGGAATCGGCGACAGCATGCTCGGTTACTTTTCGGGCGATAAATAAGGAACGCTCAAATGCGGCATCTTCCAAGGCTTCCGGTTTGCCGATAAAAATCTGTTTTACAAAAGGCTCTGTTTCTGCGGCGATACGGCCCGGGACCCTTCGATTTACAGGCACATCCCTCCACCCCAATAAGGGCAATCCCTGTTTGGCCAACTCGGCTTCAAAGAGTTCTGTGCAGTAGTTGCGTTGGTTCTCTCGCTGCGGCAGGAAAACATTGGCTACGGCATAGGAACCGGGAGCCGGTAACTCAAAGTCGCAGACTTCCTGAAAAAATTCGTGTGGAATATCGATTAGGATTCCCGCTCCGTCTCCGGTTTTTCCATCGGCACTTACCGCCCCGCGGTGTTCCAGTTTCTCCAGGATGTCCAGCGCCTTGTGAATAACGTCGTTGGACTTAATTCCCTTGAGGCTGCAGATAAACCCCGCACCACAGTTGTCGTGTTCAAATTCCGGGAGGTATAGGCCTTGTGCTTCCATGCTATTTTATTGAGGGATTCGACCAAAAATAGCATAACAGTTAGCAAATATTCAGTGCATTTTGTGATAATCCTAAAGAAATTCAAGGTTCACAAAAAACCTTTGAATTTTTCATAATCTGTAAAATCCAAAGGGGTGAAATTGAAGAATTGCCAATAGCTAAGGGCAAATTTTTCCCTGCCCGTCAAAAACAGGGGTTATTCTGAGGAAATTATTGCTATTTGAAGATAGCCCCCTATAGAAAGAGGGGGTGCTGTCACTTAATCTCGCAGAATGCTCCTTGAAATCACAATTTTCTGGATTTCTGAGGTGCCCTCATAGATCTGGGTGATCTTGGCATCGCGCATCAGGCGCTCTACATGGTACTCTTTAACGTATCCATTTCCGCCATGGACCTGTACCGCTTCTACTGTTACCTCCATCGCTACCTGAGAGGCATAGAGTTTGGCCATTGCCCCGGAGAGGTCGTAGTTGTCTCCATTATCCTTGTCTACAGCGGCCTGGTAAACCAGCATTCGGGCAGCCTGAATCTGGGTATGCATATCGGCCAGCTTAAAGGCAATGGCCTGGTGATTGGCGATTTCCGTACCAAAGGCCTTGCGTTCCTTGGAGTATTTCAGTGCCAGTTCGTAAGCACCGGCCGCAATACCCAGGGCCTGGGCCGCGATCCCAATCCTTCCCCCTGCCAGGGTTTTCATGGCAAACTTAAAACCGAAGCCATCTTCGCCGATGCGGTTTTCCTTGGGCACCTTTACATCGGTGAACATCAGGGAATGCGTGTCGCTCCCACGAATCCCCATTTTTTGTTCCTTGATACCGATTTCAAATCCTTCCATGCCTTTTTCCACGATGAGGGCATTGATCCCTTTGTGGCCTTTCTCGGGGTGGGTATGGGCAATTACCAGATAAACGTCGGCACTGTTCCCATTGGTAATCCAGTTCTTGGTACCGTTGAGGATATAGTGGTCGCCCTTATCAATGGCGGTGGTTTTCTGGGACGTGGCATCGCTCCCGGCTTCCGGCTCGGACAGGCAGAAAGCACCGATGATCTCACCTGTAGCCAGGCGTTTCAGGTACTTTTCCTTCTGCGCTTCATTTCCAAAGGTTTCCAACCCCCAGCAAACCAGGGAATTATTCACGGAGACCACCACAGATGCCGAGGCGTCGATCTTGGAAAGCTCTTCCATGACCAGTACATAGGAAAGGGTGTCCAGACCGCTTCCACCGTACTTGGGATCGACCATCATCCCCATAAAGCCGAGCTCACCCATCTTGGCTACTTCCGCTTTGGGGAACTCCTGTTTTTCGTCTCTTTCGATCACGCCGGGCAGTAATTCCGTGCGTGCAAAATCGCGGGCTGCATCCCGCACCATCCGTTGCTCTTCCGTGAGGCTAAAATCCATAGTTATTGCGCTTGTTTCAATGAAGCGGTACAAATATAATTTCAAATTAGACGGAATTCAACAGAAAAGCACATTCATTGCGGATTCGATAAATCTTATATTTGTGGGCCTTTGTAAATTTTTGATATGGAAATGAGAGAATTGCTGGAGCTGTATGAGAACAAAGCTCCTGAAATTGTATTCCACTGGAAGGATCCCGAGACCGAAGCCGAAGGGTGGACGGTTATCAATTCCCTGCGAGGTGGTGCTGCCGGAGGAGGGACCCGAATGCGGGAAGGATTGGATATGAACGAGGTACTCTCTTTGGCCAAAACCATGGAAGTGAAGTTTACCGTAAGCGGCCCACCGATTGGTGGGGCCAAATCCGGAATCAATTTCAACCCGGACGACCCGCGCAAAAAGGGAGTCCTGGAACGCTGGTACAATGCGGTTTCGCCCCTACTCAAATCGTATTACGGCACGGGCGGCGACCTGAATGTCGATGAAATCCACGAGGTAATTCCAATTACAGAGGAAGCCGGGGTTTGGCATCCACAGGAAGGCGTGTTTAACGGACACTTCAAGCCGAACGAAGCCGATAAAATCAACCGCATCGGGCAGTTGCGCTTGGGAGTGATCAAGGTCCTTGAAAATGCCGACTATTCCCCGGATTTGGCGCGGAAATATACCGTTGCCGATATGATCACCGGCTTTGGGGTGGCCGAAGCTGTCAAGCACTACTACGACGTCCATGGCGCCAGCGTCGAAGGCAAACGAGCTATTGTGCAGGGATTTGGAAATGTCGGGAGCGCCGCGGCTTTCTTTCTGTCCAAAATGGGCGCCAGGGTGGTCGGGATCATTGACCGGGCTGGTGGAGTTATCAAAGAGGAAGGCTTCAGCTATGACGAAATTGTGGAGTTATTTCGCAAGAAGAAAGGAAATGCCCTGATTGCCGAGGACATGATTCCCTTTGAAGAAATGAACCGGCGCATCTGGAACCTGCCCGCGGAGATTTTTGCTCCCTGTGCCGCTTCCCGCTTAGTTACCCGCGACCAGATCACCGAACTCATGGACACCGGACTCGAGGTAATTTCCTGTGGGGCCAATGTGCCTTTTGCCGATAAGGAGATCTTTTTTGGCCCTATAATGGAGTATACGGATGGGCAGGTAAGCCTGATCCCGGACTTCATTTCGAATTGTGGAATGGCCCGTGTTTTTGCTTATTTTATGGAAAGAAGGGTCTCACTGGACGACCAGGATATATTTAATGACACTTCGGAAACGATTAGAAAGGCAATTTTGAATATATTTAAGCAGAATCCGACGCGGAAGAATTTTAGCCGAACCGCGTTCGAGATTGCCTTAAAGCAACTAATCTAAACCTAAACCAACCGGTATGGAAACCTTGATCATCGTAGTATTCCTACTTGGATACCTTGCCATTACCCTTGAACACAATCTGAAAATCGATAAGCTGATCCCGGCCCTGGCCATGATGGCGATCCTATGGGCGATCATTGCCCTGGCCCACATGCCGGTTTTCGAGGTAAATGCCGAACTCAAGGAGCTGGAACCCACCCATATCGATGAGATATTATTGCATCACCTGGGGAAAACGGCAGAAATACTGGTATTCCTCCTGGGTGCAATGACCATTGTGGAAATCATCGATTACTTCGATGGTTTTGCTACGATTAAGGGGTACATCCGGACCCGCAGTAAGCGGAAATTGCTTTGGTTGTTCTCAATCCTGGCCTTTATCCTATCTGCAATAATCGATAACCTTACGGCTACTATTGTGCTGATCACAATCCTGCAAAAGGTGATCAAGGATCGCAATACACGACTGTGGTTCGCGGGGATGATCATTATCAATGCCAACGCCGGTGGTGCCTGGTCGCCGATCGGGGACGTGACAACAACCATGCTCTGGATTGCCAATAAGGTGTCCGCCTCGCAGCTGGTGATTCACGTGCTTTTGCCGTCGATCATGTGTACTGTGGTACCTACCTTTATCGCCAGCCGCGCTAAGGTATTCCAGGGGAATATCGATGCGGATTTGAGTGCAGAAAATACAACTAAGAGCAAGTATGGCCCTACCATGTTGTACCTAGGCCTTGGGATGATCGTTTTTGTTCCCTTCTTCAAGACCTTTACCCACCTGCCTCCTTATGTGGGCATGATGCTTTCCCTGGCAGTAGTAGCGACCTTTGCGGAGATCTACAGTAAGACCAAGTTTAGTCTGTCTTCTGCCGATCAGACCCAACACGAAGAGCATGCCGAGCACGCTCTGCACAGTCCGGTGCATGCTTCGCTTTCCAAGATTGAGTTGCCGAGTATCCTTTTCTTCCTGGGTATCCTCCTTGCGGTTGCCGCCCTGGAGTCGCTCGGTTTACTGTTTACCTATGCGGAAAGTATGAACGAGGCTATCCCCAATACCGATATCGTAGTGATGTTGCTGGGTGCCGGCTCGGCGGTAATCGATAATGTACCTCTGGTTGCGGCCAGTATGGGAATGTTCTCGGCAGCTATGGACGATCCGCTCTGGCACTTTATCGCTTACTCCGCCGGTACAGGAGGAAGTATGCTGATCATTGGCTCCGCCGCAGGGGTAGTGGCCATGGGAATGGAGAAGATCGACTTCTTCTGGTACTTAAAGAAAATTGCCTGGTTAGCCCTGGTCGGATTTGTTGCCGGTGCTATTACCTTTATGCTGCTTCGGGACTACGTATTAAACGTACATTAATCCACGCATAAGCAGGAGTTAATCACAACGTAAATTAAAAAACTCAGGCCCGCTATCTCATCCGGAGGAAGCGGGCTTTTTTGGACCCGGTTTCCAGCATGGTGAATCTTGCTTTAGTAAGCGAGTTTTCGGCGGTTTCCGTGCAAAGGTGTAATTTTGACCAAGTGCATACTTTAATCGGTGAAACGCCGTTATTAAAAGCAAATTTAACAACCGCACATATGTTTTTATTCCAGGATGTTGTTGGGGATGCATCCCAGGCAGGCGAACTGGCCTCAGAGGAAAAGACCCTCTCGGTCATAGACCTGATCTTCAACGGGGGAACCGGAAGTATCGTTATAATTTCCGTCTTGTTTGTGATGCTGGCCGTGGCCATGTACATCTATTTTGAACGCCTGCTGGCGATCAAGGCAGCCTCGAAAATCGACAAGAATTTCATGAATCAGATCCGCGATCACGTTATGGGCGGAAAGTTGGAAGCGGCAAAGATCCTTTGCGCCCAGACCGACAGCCCGGTAGCCCGTCTTACGGAAAAAGGGATATCGCGCATCGGGAAACCCCTGGATGATATCAACACGGCTATTGAGAATGCCGGGACCCTGGAAGTCTACAAACTGGAGAAAAACGTTAGCATCCTGGCCACTGTAGCAGGTGCAGCACCTATGATCGGGTTCCTGGGAACGGTAATTGGTATGATCCTTGCCTTCCACCAGATGGCAACCAGCGGCGGACAAGCCGAGATGGGAGCCCTGGCATCAGGAATTTATACGGCCATGACCACTACCGTAGCCGGATTGGTGGTTGGTATTATTGCCTACATCGGGTATAACCACCTGGTAAACCGAACCGATAAAGTGGTCCACAAAATGGAAGCCAACGCTGTGGAGTTCCTGGACCTGTTAAGCGAACCGGTATAAGCCGTCCTGCATATGAAACTGAAAGGAAGAAATAAGATCAGCCCGGAATTTAGCATGTCGTCTATGACGGACATCGTATTCCTCCTGCTGATTTTCTTTATGCTAACCGCCAACTCGCCCAACGCCCTGGATTTACTGCTGCCCAAGGCCAGAGGGAAATCTACCAACACGCAGAATGTTTCGGTGACCATTAACAAGAACCTGGAGTATTTTGTTAACAACCAGCAGATCAACGGAGAGTACATTGAAATTGAACTAAAAAAGGCACTAGAGGGTCAGGACACGCCTACCATTATCCTGCGCGCCGAAGAGAGCGTGGCGATTAAGGAAGCCGTGAATGTAATGGACATTGCCAACCGGAATAATTACAAAGTGATCCTTGCGGTGCGCCCCAACTGATGGCGCTGTTAGATACGAGACACAAGAAAAAATCCTTCACGCTTACAACGATCCTGTTGAGCGTGCTCGTCCTGTTGCTTTTTTATATCGGGCTTACCTATATGGACCCACCTGAGGAAGATGGTATTACCGTGAACCTGGGGACCATGGATTTTGGTATGGGCAACGACCAACCCCTGGAACCGCTGCGCCGTCAGCAACCCGAACCTGTTGAGGAAATCGAGGAAGTAGAGGAGGTCCAGGTGGCCGAGCCCGAGACCGATCCGGATCCAGTACCCGAGGAGGTAGTGCAGGAAGCCCCATCTGAAGAAGTACTGACTCAGGACAATGAGGAATCCATAAAACTTGCCCAGCAGCGGGAAGCCCAGCGCAAAGCCGAGGAGGCTGCCCGGCGTGCCCGGGAAGAGGCAGAACGCAAGGAGCGGGAGCGCAAGGCTGCCGAAGAAAAGGCCCGGCAGGAGCAGGAAGCCAAGAAGCGGGAGCTCGATGCCATGATGGGCGGATTAAATACCTCAGACGGAACAGCTACCGGGAGCGAAGGAAACGACAACCGCGCCGGGGATAAAGGACAACCCGGAGGAGATCCCTACGCAGCCACCTATTATGGCGGCCCGGGAAGTGGCTCCGGTACCGGAGGCTATGGCCTGGGGGGACGTTCCCTCGCCAGCAATGGAAAAGTAGCCCAGGACTGCAACCAGGCCGGAAGGGTTGTGGTACGTATTGTGGTAGATCGCAACGGCCGCGTTATCGATGCAACGCCCGGGGTGCGCGGAACCACGAACAACGATCCTTGTTTACTGGAACCCGCCAAGAAGACCGCCTTTATGCACCGCTGGAACCCTGATTCTAAGGCGCCGGCCCAACAAGTTGGCTTTGTTGTGGTCAACTTTAAATTGGGGCAATAAATGGACTATAGGGGCACCCTGGAGTGGCTCTTTGCCCGACTTCCCATGTACCAACAGCGAGGCGCTTCGGCCTATAGCGGAAAGTTGGAACCCGTCCGAAACTTTGCGGACTACCTGGGAAATCCCCACCATAGCTTTAAAAGCATTCATGTAGCCGGAACCAATGGGAAAGGTTCCAGCAGCCATATGCTGGCTTCCGTCCTGCAGGAGGCAGGCTACAAGGTTGGCCTTTATACTTCCCCCCACTTAAAAGATTTTCGGGAGCGTATCCGTGTTAATGGCACTATGGCTTCAGAAGACTTCGTGGTGGATTTTGTGGCAGACCACCGCACCTACATCGAGGAAGCGGGTCTATCCTTTTTTGAATTGACGGTGGGCATGGCCTTTACCTATTTTGCCCAGGAGGAAGTAGATATTGCCGTAGTTGAGGTGGGCCTGGGCGGAAGGCTGGATGCCACCAACATCATATCTCCTGAGGTAAGCCTGATTACGAATATTGGCCTGGATCATACCGAATTTTTGGGGGACACTCTGCCCGAAATTGCCGGGGAAAAAGCCGGGATCATCAAAGAGAGCGTACCTGTCGTGATCAGCGAAACTCAGCCGGAAACCGCACCCGTATTTGAGGAAATCGCTAATGGCCGAAACGCCCCGATTGTCTTTGCAGACCAGCGGCAATGGCCAGTGTACCCGATTTCGTTGTTGGGGAGCTATCAGCAGAAAAACCTGCGTGGGGTATTGGCGGTTCTTGACAAACTCTCAGAGCAAGAGAAATTTAAAGTTAGCACTGATGAGGTTACGCGTGGCCTGGCCAGTGTAGCTGAGAATACCGGACTGCTGGGCCGGTGGCAAGTATTGCAAGAGAACCCTCGTGTCCTTTGCGACACAGCCCACAACCGCGAAGGCCTGGCGATTGTACTGGAACAGCTCGTTCAGGAACCTTTTGAACAGTTGCATGTTGTGCTGAGTTTTGTAAAAGGGAAACCCTTAGAGCAGCTTCTGCCGCTCTTTCCTTCAACCGCGCAATTCTACATAGCCCCCTTGCAAATCGAACGGGGGATGCCGCTGGAGGAATTGGTAGCAGGTATGGAAGCTCAAGGTTTTTCGTTTACTCCCTATGATTCCATTCCAGAGGCTCTGGAAAAGGCTATTGCCAGTGCTCAGCCAGACGACCTGATCTACGTAGGCGGCAGCACCTTTACGGTGGCTGAGGTAATATAGAACGTTCCTCCGGCAGAACTCTTTTTGAAAATTAGGTGTATCCTCTAGGATACTTTGCGCTAGTCTAATTTTTTCAACTCAATTCCTTTCCGGAATTAAAAAACGATTTATATTTGCACTCCCATTCGGGCTCTTAGCTCAGTTGGTTTAGAGCACCTGCCTTACAAGCAGGGGGTCACTGGTTCGAATCCAGTAGGGCCCACATCAAGCAGAAAACCCCGCAACGCAAGTTGCGGGGTTTTGCATTTCAATCGGAAAGCCAAGCTCGCTTGAGCTTTACGGATGGAATGCAAAACCAAAGATTCGTGCCAGCGAATCGGGGTTTTTAACTTCTCTTATGAGTTTTCTATTTGCAGGCGTGGGTCCACTCTGGATCACGCCAAAGGCGTAATCCTCCTCCCAAGTCTACTTCGTCCTTCAAGGATATTGATGATTTGTTATCTTAGAAATTAAACAAGTAAAGTGCCAATGCACTGTGCACGTGTGTTATGCATAACTCCAGCGATAATGCATATCATTCGATTGCTTCAACTCTTTAAACGTGAAATCATCCGTTTACAATAAACTCAAAAGCCAGGCCGAGAAGGTAGCTTGGATTACGTTCTTCTGGATTCTGGTCTCCTTATCACAATTTATCCAGGGTTATAACATTTTGATCCAATTCAATTGTGCGATTGAAGACATGAACACCATGGTTTATTTGACGGGTAGCCTGATCACAGGTTTAGTTGCCGGGCTAATCGGTGGAAGCAGTATCGTCTTTTTTTGGGAGAACTGGTTGCGGACCAAACCCTATGGCAGAGCCCTGCTGAATATGGCATGGTCATATACATTGATCTTCTTGGCTGTAGCTGTAATAAGCGGTCTGTTCTTTAATTCTAGCCAACTGGGAGCATCTGCGTTCAGTATGGAGGTATGGCAAGCACTTTGGACTCATTTTCTTACCATTGAACAGTTCTTTATTTACTTGTTCTGGCTCTCCGTCGTGATCATCACGCTGATCGCCTTGTCTGTAAATGATAAATATGGTCCAGGAGTTTTCAAGTCTTTTATCCTTGGTAAATACTTCCATCCAAAGCGGGAGGAGCGAATCTTCATGTTCCTGGACCTACGAGGATCAACTACTATAGCCGAAAAACTGGGAGAAGCGAAATATTTCAATTTCCTGAAAGACATCTTCAAAGACGTCACGCCGGCCATTCTGAATTCGCAAGGGCAGATCTATCAATATGTAGGTGATGAAATCGTGATCAGTTGGAAGACCGATTCTGGAACACAGAATGCCAACTGCATACATTGCTTTTTTGATATTGAGAAAGCCCTGATGGAGAAGTCCGCCTATTATCAGAAAAACTACCATGAGATAGTTCCCAAATTCAAAGCAGGGCTTCACTTCGGAGCCGTTATGGTGGGCGAAATAGGCCTTGTGAAGCGAGATATTGTATATTCAGGTGATGTGCTTAATACAGCAGCTCGAATTCAGTCAAAGTGTAATGAGCTCGGTAAGGACATAATACTCTCAAAATATCTGCTGGAAAAACTGGAGCCTTTGCCAAAGGCATTCAAATCAATTGCACTGGGCGAAATGCAACTGCGTGGAAAACAGGAATCAGTGATGCTATATACTGTATAATCAAAGGAAGTGTAACCGATATTCAATAATAAAGGTCTAAAGTAGAAATGGCAGAAAATGATGAAAGTAATACTAAAGATATTCAAGTGGTTAGGAATTCTACTGGGAGTCTTGCTATTGGTCTTTGTCATACTACTGCTTATTCCCGAAAAAGAAACGGTAAAAGCAATAGAGCCTAGAGAAAACACTTCATACTGGGAAATGAATGAGGGTTTTTCCATTGCATTTACTCATCTCAAATCAGATTCAGAAACGGATAACTCACCTGTCATTTTCCTGCATGGAGGTCCAGGCGGCTACGTTCACACGAGTATTATTGAAACACTATCCGAATTAACTCACCTCGGTCATGATATATATCTGTATGATCAGAGAGGTTCAGGACTTTCGGATAGACTTCCTAAATTTTCAGATGTTAGTTTCGAGAAGCACGTAAACGATCTGAAGGAGATCATTTCAGAACGAATTAAGACAAACAAGGTCATCCTTATAGGCCAATCATTCGGTAGTGCCATTGTTTCACACTTTTCTGCGAAACACCCCGAATTAGTCGAAAAAATTATTTTTAGTTCCCCCGGTAAACTACTTCCCAAACGAATAAATGGAAATGTTTATCTCGACTTAGACTCGCTTTATCCAAAACCCGACTCTTTAGAGTTTATTGCTCCTTATCGGTTTGTTGAAGATGTTGATAGAACAGCATTCAAACCTAAAGCTATCGTGGCTACCACTGGAGCTCTACTATTCGATAAAAGACTAATCTCGGATAAACAAATGGATAGAATCCTCAACACACTCGCTACTAAATTTACAAAGGGAATGGTGTGTGATCAAAAAAACGTATTACCAGAAGAAGGAGGAGGTGGACTCTACGCCTTCCTGGCAACAAATAACGGTGTCGTTCCAAAAGTTAGAGATGATTTGAAAAAGGTAGACTCTCCTGTATTGGTAATTCAAGGTCAGTGCGACTACATACCGTTTTCAGCTGCCTATGAATATGTTCACGTTTATCCTAATGCAAAATATCAATTCATTGAGAATGCGGGTCATGAAATATGGTGGGAACAGAAAGAAGACTATCTGAATAGGATTAAAGAATTTTTATTGGAATAAAGGCTACCCACAACAACACCTATACGCAATCTTTCGGGAAACCGTAAATAGCAAATAAGTAACGTGCAAACTTTAAATTGATGATTCGATTATTCTTCTTGGTTTTGTTTAGCTCAAGTGTAGCTTTTTCCCAAGCCTCTTCTAAATACTATGATCTTGATGATTCAATATTAAATGACCTTGAGATCAATAAACAGAAAGATGATATGGCTCAGTTTTCTTCAGATGGTCTGAGTTATTTTATTTTTTTTAATAACGAAATAAAGAGATTTACCTCTCCGGATTTTCCGGACAGTCCAGAAATAGAAACGCTTCTTGATACTACATCCACCTTAATGAGAAATGTGTGTCATTGTCAACTTAAAAATGATACAATATTCGTCCGCGGAGGCATATTCTACGGCGGTGGAATAGGTTACGAAATAAAACTGACCAAGAAAGACTTTGACGGTAAGATTATTATTGCATCCAATTCTAAAATATACAAGAAGAGCGATTCAAATAAATATGCCAAGGAGATTTATCTTGAAAGTATGAAGCAATCATTAAAGCTTTACGAAAAACCGGTTTTTAGATTAGGTTCTATTGTAAGAGGTAAGGTCATATTAACTTCTAAAGCATACCTTAAAAAGTCATCAGAGGGCTCGATTAGGGACCAATCATTTATGAAGGTGCTGTTTGAATGTGCTCTTTCCGAATATGCAGGATTTTAGAACATCGGGACTAAACACTCGGTATTGTTCATCCTATCACTAGCTCCAAATTTATTTCCACTTAAATCATATAAATTTTTCGGTAACTTACTCGTAATCGTAAGGCACCATGGGCCTCACCTGAACAGTTGGCCACAACCATAAATCTGAATGAAAAAAGCCATTGTTATTGGAGCAACGTCCGGCATTGGAAATGAACTCGCTCAAATTCTTGCTAGCAATGGATACATGGTTGGAATAACTGGTAGAAGAAGAAATCTGCTTGAAGATTTAAAGATTACCAATCCTCAAAATTTCGCTATTAGTGCATTCGATTGCACAAAAGAAAATAATTCTCAAAAATTAGATGCCCTAAAAGACGCAATTGGTGGCTTGGATCTTTTGGTTCTGAGTTCAGGGACAGGTGACTTAAACGAGGATTTAGTGTATGGAATTGAAAATAATACCAATCAGCTAAATGTTATTGCGTTTACCCAAATTGCTTCCTGGGCCTTCAACTATTTCCAAAATCAAGGGTTGGGCCACCTGGTTGTAATCAGCTCAATTGCGGGTTTAAGGGGGAGCAAAGTTGCTCCTGCGTATAACGCTTCAAAAGCTTATCAAATCAATTACCTGGAAGGATTACGGCAAAAAGCCAAAAGTTCAAAAAAGCCAATATTTGTTACCGATATACGACCGGGCTTTGTAGATACTGATATGGCTAAGGGAGAGGGTCAGTTCTGGGTTGCCTCAAGAGAAAAAGCAGCGCGTCAAATCTATGATTTGATCAAACGCAAAAAAGATGTTGGCTACGTGACCAGGAGATGGCGGTTAATCTCTCTTATCTTGAAAGTGCTTCCAAATTCGATCTACAAAAGATTGTAATACGCCTAAGGGCAACAGCGTGTATAAGTCCTAGTCCCTCGTTTGTCCCTTTTTGCTAACTTACTGACTAACCAAAACCGCCCAGCGCTCGGCCACGAGTAATAGCTGGAGCGCAGACTACGAGCAGAAGAATGAAAATCATATTCCTCATAATTCTTCAAATTCTTTTCCTGAACGAGTGTTTAGGACAAAACACCATTCTTTGGAGCGTTAGTGACAGCATATCTGGAAATCAGTCATATCTAGTCGGAACATTTCATGCGTATGGGAATTCTTTTGTGGACTCAATTCCCCAAATAAAAAAAGCGCTCGAAAAATCGGACTTGGCAATATTTGAGAACATTGCGTCCGAAAATGATAGAATACAGTTCTTTGAAAAAAGGGAGTCAAAAAACAGTTGGTGGAAAAACTTGAACAAAAAGGATTTACAACAACTGAAAAACTATGCTGAACAATGGAAATATCCACTAGATAAATTAACAATGATTGAAACAATCATTTTGTTGGAAAGAGACTATTCCACTCTGGTTTGTAAAACCAAAAAATCCAGTGATAAATGGTCAAATATGGATAATTACCTGACTTCCATGGCAATCAAATTAGAAAAAGAAATTATCGGACTTGAAACATTTGCAGAACAAACCGAAATTATTCAGAAGGCATTCGGGCATATCAAAAAACGGGAATTAAAAGAACAACTACTAAATAAACTGCTCGGGCTTCAAACCAAAAACACAGAATCGGTAGACTGCGACGCGGAGAATAATTTTAGAAAAATGGATTTGGATTATTCTTTTGACATCGATTGTCCGAATGATATTTTGATTAAAAAAAGAAATGAAGATTGGATGAAAATAATCCCCGGCTTACTTAAAGATAAAAACTGTTTTTTAGTTGTTGGGTATGAGCATTTGAAATACAATTGTGGTCTTATTCAAAGTCTTAAAGAGGAAGGATTCGTTATTGAGCCCATAATATTCGAAAATCTACATACGGCTGAATTTTAACGAACGCAATACAACATTTATGAGTAAAACTGAGGCGTATTGGCTTTTTGGTAGTATTTCAGCTATCCTGATCTTACTCTATTTCATTATTGGCATTGAATTCTGGAGGCTATCAGAAACTACGGATATCAATATTGGGGACACCTACTTTGTTATCAGTAATACTTACTTAGTATCCATAATTGGAGTTCCTATATTATTTGCCATTTATGCCATTCGTGCGGTAGTCCAAAAATTCAAAAAAAGATTCAATAATCTTATTCTTATTATAGCCAACTGCGCATTAATCTATATTCTAACCAGAACACTTTCACATGTTGGTTTAATTCTAAAAACGCAAAGCAGTGCAGAATATCCGCCACCGAGTGGTGGAACTTCACTTATTGAAGGAAATAGCTGGAATGATGTTTACTGGGGATTATTGATAACTCAAATATTACTTCTAATCACGCTTGTCATAACCGCTTTCCTAACAGGAAGAATAAATACAACCCGTATTAAAGTGCACTATTGATGGCGGTGGGTATGTCCTCTTCAGGCTGCATTCCATCCGCAAGAAATCCCTAACTTACAGGTATAATTTACCTGAAAGCACCACATCCCGCAATACCCCACTCAAATGAAATATTATCGAAATCTAGTACTGACACTGTTGCTGATTATCGCTTTTGTCTCTTGTGATTCCACAAAAAAGGATGTTGAATACGGAAAGGCAACGAAAGAGCTAGTACTCCTGTTAGAGCAGGACCCTGATCTCAAATCATTACTTGTTTCTTCACTGGAGAAGGCTAAAGGAATAAATCCGGACAGGAATACCAATCCCGCTCAAACCCTTGAGGAATACCTTGAATTCCTTACCTGGACGGAAACAACAATGCCTTGGGCTATTGTCAAAAAGGAGGAGTATCCTGAAATATTTGATAATATCTTCCAGGGACTTTGCGCCTTTTATTTCCTAATTGATCAGCCTCTTCCGGAGCTGGAGGGTCAGGGGTTGGTGAATAATTCTCTTCAGTATTATGAGCCATTTGCTAAGTGGCTGGTCACTTTTAGCCAATCCTGGGGATCTTACCTCGACACTGAAGAATCCTGGAATGAAGCATATTATCAAATGGCATTCGATGATTCCAATTTTGGTCTTCAAAACGGTTGGTATGAAGACCCATCTAATTGGAAGACTTTCAATCAATTCTTTGCCAGATATCTCAAATCACCCGACATGCGGCCCATTGCAAATCCGGAATCAGATTCTGTAGTGGTCTCCTTTGCAGATTCTGAACCACAAGGCGTTTGGGCTATTGATAGTAGTTCCAATCTCATAGCGAAAGGAGGCGTGCCCGTTAAGTCGGCTACACTTAAATCCATAGCAAATCTTATTGGAGAAGACAGTCAGTATAAGGATTCTTTCGCTAGTGGAACATTTACGCATTCTTTTCTCAATGTCAATGACTATCACCGATATCATTTCCCTCTGGGCGGAACCATAAAAGAGGCTAGAATAATTCAAGGCATCAATCCCACAGGAGGACAACTTTGGTGGGACGAAGAAAACAAAAGGTATGGCTTTAATCCTGGCGCCAAAACAGGCTGGCAAATGGTTGAAACCAGGGGATGCGTGATTCTCGAAACTGAAAATTATGGACTTGTTGCCCTAATGCCGATCGGAATGGCCGTGGTTAATTCAGTAAATTTTGAAGAGAACATTACCCCTGGAACCGTGGTAAAGAAAGGGGATATGCTCGGACATTTTGCCTTCGGCGGATCGGATTTTATAATGATCTTTCAGGAAGGTGTCACCTTTAGGTTGGAAGCCCCCATGCAAGAAAATGGAAATTCTTATGAGCATATCTTGATGGGCGAAAAACTAGGTGTCATAGCTAAATAGAAATAGCAAACCACTCGCATGGTGAATAAAAGGTTGTCATTATGAAAAGTCGCTTAGCCCTTGCCTTATTATTCTGTTCCATTTCCAGTATGGCCCAGACTAAAAAATTAAAAGTTGAGCCTAATCATTCAACCGTTGGTTTTAGTATTTCCATAGCTGGATTTACCAAGGTAACCGGAAAGTTTACAGATTATGAAATCGCCTTAGACTGGAATGAAAAACATATTGATTCCAGTTCAATTTCGGCTACCATACAGGTAGCAAGTATTAATACTGGGATCCCAGATCGGGATGCACATTTGCGCACCGCAGACTTCTTCGATGCAGACACCTATCCCACTATCGAATTTCAAAGCGACTCAATAAAGCAAATTGATTACTCAAATTTTGAGGCGCAAGGAGAACTAACTATGCACGGCGTCACCAAGGGCTTTATCCTGCCTTTTAAGATTGTGAAGGTGGAAGAAAGTACGGTAGGGATTAGTTCCAGAACTACATTAAACCGAATGGATTATGGTGTAGGGAAAGACTTTGTGCATACTTCAATGCCCGACTTTTTATCAAATACAATTGCCATAGAAATTGACTTCTGGACAAGGAAAAGGAAAGAGTAGTTAATGAACACCATTGAGCAACAAATACTGGATTCTTGGTTTATTAATCACAGAACCAACCTGAAGCTTCTGGATAATCTCACCGAAGAGGCTTTAACCCTGACAACTTCAAAACGTGGCGGCGGGAGCGTTGGGTATCAAATAGCTCATATGTACAATGTCAGATTTTGGAAACTCGAAAGAATAGACAAGGAACTGGTTCAAGATTTGACAACCGTCAAAGCAAAGGATACCAAAACTATCGACATGCTTAGAGATTGTCATAGCGTTACGGCAGACTTGATAGCAGAAGTGCTAAAAAGGGGAATTGAAAACAACGGTATCGTAAAGGGGAATAAGCGCGGACTTGTTCCATTATTGAGTTACTTCATTCATCATGAAGCACACCATAGAGGAAATATTCTGTTGACTTTAAAACTGTGTGGTTTTAAACTTAACAACGAATTGAAGTATGGAATTTGGGAATGGAATAAAATCTAATGGGATCCCATCCGCTAAATCTAGTCTTCAGGTTTTTATTGGAGTTAATGGCTCTTGCTTCCTTTGGGTTATGGGGTTGGAAACAGTACGATGGTTGGTTACGCATACTTTTCACAATCGGCATTCCTTTAGCCCTTGCCATTATTTGGGGAACTTTTGCCGTTCCGAATGATCCAAGTCGCTCAGGAAGAGCCCCCGTAGTTACCCCTGGTATTGCTCGACTAATTCTTGAACTCAGCTTTTTTGGATTCGCCATTTGGGTTCTAAGTGACATCGGGCGGAATAGGCTGAGCCTAATCATGGGAGCCGCGGTTTTACTCCACTACCTTTTGTCCTATGATCGGATTATTTGGCTCTTAAGGAATAAATAGATTTGTGATAAACAAACAACTCCGGGTATAACTCATGGCTTAACGGTTGGGCCCTTTTTGCTAACTTGAGAATATATTAAAAGCACATGGCGCTTTGCCATGCGCTATTGTAGAACCGTTAGCTACTAGTAGAAAAAACAATGCGAATAGCATTAATCATTCTAATAGGAATACATGCGATTATCCATTTATTTGGATTTTTTAAAGCATTTGGAATAGCTGAATTCAACGCGATTTCTCAACCTATTTCGAAAACCTTCGGAATATTATGGCTCGTAGCGTTTTTGCTATTTGTCATTTGCGCCATTTCATTTTTTACTCATTCAAATTATTGGTGGTTAATCGGTTTTTCGGCTGTGATTTTATCTCAAGTGTTGATTTTCAACTATTGGTCTGATGCTAAATACGGCACTGTAGCAAACCTTATCATTCTCACCTCTGTAATAATAGCTTATGCCGGCTTTAATTTTCAAAATAAGGTTGCAGCAGAAAGGAAATCACTGTTGGAAAAATCAGAGCCCGTCGGTGAAGAAGTAATTACTGGAGAGGCTATATCCGAACTGCCTTCTGTTATACAAAAGTGGCTCATAAATAGTGGAACAGTCGGTAAAAGTCAGATTTATAATGTTCATTTAGTACAGGAAATAAGGCTAAAAATGAAGCCTGAACAATCAGCATGGAACAATGGGCTAGCTGAACAATATTTTACAGTTCAACCTCCTGCATTTAATTGGAATATTAATACTCAAATGAACTCGATATTACCTGTCGTGGGCAGAGACCAATTTGCAGATGGTAAAGGAGAAATGAAAATTAAATTGCTTTCACTGATTCCTGTCGTCGATGTAAAAAATGACGAAAAAGTAAACCAGGCGACGCTGCAACGCTATTTGGCCGAAATCGTTTGGTTTCCATCAGCATCTTTGAATAGACACATAAAATGGGAGACTATAGACGCCTATTCTGCCAGAGCAACGATGGAATATAAAGGAACTAAAGGTTCGGGCATATTTCACTTTAATGAATACGGAAATTTTGAAAAATTCGTAGCAATGCGCTACAAGGATTCAAAAGATGCTGATCCTATCGAATGGATTGTAACCGCCATCAAGATAGAAGAGATAAATGGAATAAAAATACCAACAGAATGCGAAGCGAGTTGGAATTTGGAGACTGGTAAATGGACTTGGTTAAAATTGAAGATTAAACAAATTAACTATAACCTGGAAAGAATGCCAGTGGATAGCAATGGGTAAAATGCATAGCTTCCAAACGTCAGCCATTACATCTTCTCCTTATTAGTTGGTAGTAATTTGTCATGAAAACTCTGAAAATAATATTCTGCTGTATTTGCCTGAGCCATGGAGTTATTGAGGCTCATCCTGGTATAGGAATTGTTATCGATAGTAAGGGAAATGTATTCTATACAGACTTAGCCCATGTTTGGAAAATATCGTCCGATGGAGAGCTATCTATTGCGGTAAAGGACATTCATACACATGAATTATATATCGATTCTGAAGACAATCTTTATGGTGAACATGAATGGTATGAAGGAGAGGCTACTGATAAGTGGGGGAATTATGTTTGGTGCCTGACCAGTGATGGCGTATTTGAGAAAGTGATTCCTGATGTAGAAGGATTTCTTGACAACAACACCTTGGTTAGAGATCCTCAAGGAAACTCCCATTGGTCAGAAAAATTAGGAGACCACCAACTCCTGAGAAAACAATCAGTTGGTGGGGAGAATAGTCTAATGACCAACCATCATTTTGACGATATACGCTGGATGCATTTTTCAAAACACAGTAATAATCTATATGTTGTTGATAATCTGAAAATCAAAAAAGTAACTCCTGAGGGAGAAGTGATTGTTATAGCGGATAAACTCAAAGAAAAAGAATCAATTTTTGATGTTTCTGACCGCCATTATGTTTATGGCATTTGGACCGATCAAAAAAGAAATGTTTTTGTAGCCGTATATGGATCTGGTGAAGTAAAAAAGATCGATTCAAAAGGAAAAGCAACAACTATTTATGAATCTGGAATATTCTGGGCTCCATGTGGAGGAGCCGTTGCTCCTGATGGCACGCTATGGATAATGGAGTTTTCCAAGAGGAATAGAACTCGCGTAAGGAGGATAAGCGAGAACGGTGAGCATACGATTTATAAAGGTTGAGAACTACAACCTAACCCTGAACGTAACAAAGCGGAACTTATGCGACATATATTGAGGAGCATTATAACATCAAGAACTTAAAAATGAGTAATTCCAAAGCGGAACGATTTCAGACTATTGGCACTGCGTTGGCCATAATTATCAGTTTGGCAGCAATGTTTATTTCCTTATATGAAGCCAGTATCATGAAATCTCAACAAGCTTCGATGGTCTGGCCCTATCTGGATATGTCACAGCAGTACAACAGTGACGGTTTTGCAGTGGAAATATCAAATAAAGGAACGGGACCTGCCATTATCACCTCGGTACAAGTCGATTATAAAGGACAACCCGTTGAGAGTATGGATATACTCATGGACTCCTTGAATCCGAATAGGACATTTGGCTATGATATACTTAGAAACAGCACGATTGGTAATCAGGTGTTAATGTCCGGTGAAAAGCGTATTGTGTTTGGTTTGCCCTATAATGAGGAAACGAGAATTGTTCAGAGTAACCTTGATAAGATACGCGTTAGGATAGGGTATAAATCTGTTCTTGATGAAAACTGGTTTTTCGACTCAGAAGATGGCTCTCATCCCAAAGAAAAATTTGAAGCCACAGTAGAATTCAAGAATTAAAAGGGTAGTACGGCCCTATTCTCAAGTACGGTTAATACCTACGCTCCGACAGGAGTTATGTGCCATTACCGAAATTTCTATCATCATTTATGAAAGCAGTAGTTTATGAAAAGTATGGTGCACCAGAAGTCCTTAAACTAAAGGATATAGAGAAACCCATACCCAACGATGACGAGATCCTCGTAAAAATACATGCGGCTACTGTCACTTCCGGAGATGTCAGACTTCGAAGCTCTGATTTCCCACCGTTATTTTGGCTTCCTGCAAGATTAATTTTTGGACTGTTTAAACCAAAGAAAAAGACTTTGGGGCATGAATTGGCCGGAACAGTTGAAGAAATTGGGAAAAGCGTCACAAAATTTAAGGTTGGAGACAGCGTATTTGGAACCACGACAATGCTAAGCACAGGTTCGTATGCGGAATATATTTGCTTACCGCAAAAATGGAAAAATGGTGTGGTTGCACTAAAACCAAATAATTTAGACTATCGCGCGGCCGCAGCATTGCCGGTAGGTGCTATGACTGCCATGTACCTTTTGGAGAAAGCGAATTTGAAACAAGGACAAAGCGTTTTAGTCTATGGAGCATCTGGAAGTGTTGGAAGCTATGCGGTACAAATTGCGAATCAAAAGGCTTCATCAGTAACAGGTGTTTGTAGTGCTTCAAACTTTGAAATGGTAAGATCATTAGGTGCTTCACGCCTGATAGATAATAAGAAAGAAGACTATTCCGAAGGCAGTGAAAAATTCGATATAGTCTTCGATGCTGTTGGAAAGACAACCAAATCAAAGGCAAAAAGAGTGCTGCAAACCGGAGGCGCTTTCGTTTCAGTTAAAATGCTAACCAAAGAAAAGGATGAACATCTCAGATTAATAAAAGATATGGCTCAGGATGGAATACTTACACCATTTATAGACAAGTCCTTTAAACTTGATGAAATAGTACAAGCCCATGAATATGTCGACAAAGGGAGAAAAAGGGGTAATGTAGTAATTGAGATATTGGAATAATTACAAAGAAATTTACCGAAACGAGTAGATCGATGTACGCTTCATAATCGATTTTGATAAAATGATTTCTAAAAAAAGTATTGGACTCGTTACGCTCTTAATCTCAATTAGTTTGAGTTGCCAAGAAACAAAGCGTAAAGATCCAGGTCATGTAACGGCTAGTGTATTAAGGTCAACTGAATTATTTCATATCCCATATGTCAGTTCAGGGGAATTAAATAATCCTGCATTAGTATTGGTATTACATGGGGATGCACCATTTAATAACCCTTCGTATCAATATAGAATTGCTAAAAAAATTGCCATTGAAAATACAAATGTCGTATCGGTTGGAATACTAAGGCCGGGATATACAGACAATGAAGGCAATCAATCGAAGGGAGAGCGCGGTAATGCGACAGGAGATAATTACACAATTCAAGTCCTTGAGTCAATTTATGCGCTGACTACAACGCTTAAGGAAAAATATAATCCCTCTGAAGTAGTATTAGTTGGCCATTCAGGAGGTGGTGCTATATCAGCAAACTTAATTGCTGCGTACCCCGGCACATATTCTAAGGCAGTACTTATTTCCTGTCCATGTGACCTTGATCAGTGGCGAGCACACATGAAAAAATTGCAACCTGAGGCCCGAATTTGGGATATGGAAGTGAGCAGCCTTTCACCAATAGAAAATATTAGCAGCATTGATGATTCAACACAAATAGGAATAATACATGGAGATAAGGATGAAATTGTCCCGATAGGTATTGCGTATAGTTATCGCAAAGCATTAGAATCAGATCATAAGACGGTTAATTTCCTGACACTTGAAAACCAAGGGCATGAAGTAGCGTTAAACCCAAGAGTTTTTGAGCTAGTAAAGGAATTTATCAAGTAAATTACGATAGAACAACAAGGTATTCAGTGCGTACAACAGGGGATTATCATGAGCGGAAAAGTGGAATTTAAAAATGTTGAAGAATACTTCGACGCTCAACCTAAAAAAGTACAAAAGATGCTTTTGGAATTGAAAGAATGTATTCTGAAGGCGGAACCGAATGCTACGGAATTGCTGAACTATAACATCCCTGCTTATGCCTTGGTGAAAGATGGTAAAAGAGAGCAGCAGATTATGATTGCAGGATATAAAAACCACGTTGGATTTTATCCGCATCCGACCACCATGCAAAAATTTGACGCTGAATTGAGCGAATATAAAAGAGCGAAAGGCTCGCTTCAGTTTCCGCTGGACAAAACATTACCTAAACAGCTGATAATCAGGATGGTAAAATATCGAACAGGACTCCTAAAAGATTCAGCACACTGAATTCAACGATATCGTAAAGGACTATTTTGATTTATCAAACACTACTTCATATTGCCATTTTTCAGGGCGTGGTTCTTGGCATTATTATTCTGAAGTCAAAGTTGTTCAATACCAAAGCAAACCGGTATTTGGCATATTTGATGTTTGTTCTTTCGCTCCTGTTATTAAATCTCGCCTTGGAACTCTGGGGGGCGTTTCAACAATATCCGATTCTTCGATTTATTGACGACGTGGAAACAGCATTTCTGGCCCCAGTGTTCTTATCGCTCTTTATTTTGAAAAAGGGAAACCACCCTTTGAGAAACTCTAGAAATTTAGGTTGGTTATTTCTGCCTTTCGGATTCTCAGCAGGTATAAGTATCCTTGAAGGATTTGATACCATTACTAATCAATATACGCTCCCCAATGCAATCCAAGCTGTGCTTGAGATTCTCAACAAAATAGAGGTGTTTTTGGCTGTGCTATTTTTCCCTGGCGTGTTAATTGCTGCCTATCGGTTTTTGAAATACATAAATCAAGAAAAGGATAAGTCATGGATTACAGTACTATGGCTTTTGGTTTCTTTGATTTTCTTTTCGTGGATAGGCGCTATAGTTGTCCGACTCTTTATTGTTTATGATGTTTCAATGACTATGAAGATCATTGCACTAGCGGCTACGCTTTTTATTCATTGGACAACCTATGTCGGTATTTATAAGTTTAGGTTATCCGATAACAGAGAAGAAATAAGCGCCGTCCTCGATGGTTTATCCGTAAAAATTAGCAATCCCTCCATTCCTGAAAAAGAAAAGCTTAAGGCCGACAATGCGCACTTTAAAAAGCTCGAAGTTTTATTCAAGGAGAACAAAATTTATACCGATAGCGGGTTGAATCGAGAACAAGTTGCCAGGGAATTAGGGATTAGCCCGGGATACCTGTCGCAATTGGTAAACCAAGTAACAGGGAGCAATTTTTCGAACTATTTGAATCGGTATCGTGTAGAGGCTGTAAAGCAAATGTTACTGAATTCCGAGTTCCAGAATTATAGTTTATTAGCGATGGGCCTGGAGTCCGGTTTTACTTCGAAAACAACATTTTTCAAAGTCTTCAAGAAATTTACTGGAATGACTCCAAGTCAATATCAGAAGTCCTTTAAATAAGTCCCGTTTTGTAATCATTTAAGCTTTCAGAACTTACATTAAAAACCTTCGCTTTAAGTTTGAGGGTGAAGCAATACTGTCAATCATACCCCTTATTCCTCACAGGTTTCTTATGAAAGCAAAACTGATCATAATCGCAACACTGTTCGCCCTTAACACGGGTGTTGCTCAAAATCAGAAGGATACTTTGGGCGAACCACATGAAAAGAAAAATGAGGTAAAACTCAACGTCTACTTTACGGCTTTAGGACTTTTCGAGGCAACCTACGAGCGAAATTTGAACCGGAAATCCTCCGTTGGTATTACTGGATTATATGTTTTCAATCAAAACAGAGATGAAGACACAAATTTTCTTATCTCACCCTTTTACAGAAGATATTTCGGAAAGAAATATGCTTCTGGTTTTTTTCTTGAGGGCTTCGGAACTTTTGGTTCCACCGATGGAAAACAGCTTACCGACATGGACGGCAATTTAACGTTGAATGAAGGTCCGGATGTGCTTGACTTTTCCCTGGGTTTTGGCTTCGGGAGTAAATGGGTGACCAAAAGTGGAATTACTTTTGAAGTCATGGTTGGATTGGGATTGCATTTATTTAATTCCCACAAAACAGATCATAACAGTGTGAATCGTCGTGCCCTAAGTATAGGTTACCGGTTTTAATCCGAACGACAATAGATGCCTTCCAACAACGGACAAAACTCATAGCTGCTCGTTTACCCCTTTTTACTAACTTACTAATCAACCACGAACGCCAGTCTCTTGTAAATGAGTTATGCCTGTAGAGTTGGCTGTAATTCAGAAGTGGGCGAAGAACAAATCATAGCATGGTTGCTTAATGGTGATGTTTCAATACAATACCAGGTTTGCCATGACTTGTTAAGATTTGATCTAATGAATGCTGCTATAATGATTCTTAAAAACGACTGATATGGCAAAGAACAAAACCACCGAAACAGAAGTCGATGTATTTGAATTCATCGATTCCTATGTAGACAATACGCAAAAGAAAGCCGATAGTCTTGAATTAATAAAGCTAATGAGCGCTTGGTCTGGCTTTGAACCAAAAATGTGGGGGCCCACCATCATTGGTTTTGGGAGTTACCACTATAAATATGCCAGTGGCCATGAGGGTGATGCTCCAATGCTGGGATTTTCTCCTAGAAAAGCCCAATTCTCCTTATATATCTATTCCAAAACAGACAAGAGTGATGCCTTGTTGAAAAAATTCGGGAAGTTCAAAATGGGAAAGGCTTGTATCTACATTAAAAGACTAAGCGATATAGACATTTCCATTTTAGAACAAATCTGCCAGGAATCCATTGATTATCTCAATGAGCATCATGAATGTGGTGCTTGCAGGAAATAGAAATAATACCTTAATCGGTCCCTACAAAATTGGCTCTTCCGAAAAATCTTCGATTAATGAAGTTGTTGAGATTGGAACCAAACCGATAATTAAATCCAAACCGGGTGTCGATAATATAGGCGGAGGGCAGGGTAACCCTTCCACTTAAAATATCCTGCTCGGTGAAGTCTCCGGCCGCCAGGTAAATCTGATCCTGGACATAGTTGCCTTCTGCCCTGACAAAGAAGGAAAAATTCCCGGTGACCCGGACATCTGCCCGAATATTCAAACCTGTAGACCACGAGCTAAAATCATCCAGATAATTCCTCAGGCGATATCCCACCTCAAGGGTTCCCCAGCGTCTATTGAGCCCCAGGCTGGTTCTTAAACTATGAAGGACCCGGGTTTCGTTTAGAAAACCGCTGATGGTTTCTTCGACATAGCTGTTATTTCTGAGTTCAACCCCATAATTCATGCGTAGAAACCGGGTATTTTGCACAGCTTCTGGAAAAAAATTGTACTCTACCGCTGGTCGGATACTGGTCTGAAACTTATAATTAAGCCGGGTATTCTGACGCCCGGCAATATCATAACCGTAGGACCATTGTTGCGATAAAGACCGCACAAGCTGATGGTTAAATCCAAATTCTGAAACATCAAAATTATTCGCAACTTCATCGATAATCTGGTTCCCATCCTCATCGAGAACCGGATCGCCATTGTCATCGACTCTGGGTACTTTTTGTATTGTCCTTCTTAAGCGTTCATCTACCCTTCCGGATAGGGATATTTTCCATTTCTCTGTTATTCGATTAATATTGATGTCTCCACCGATATTGACATCACTGCTCAATTCTTCTATTTCAATATTGGCATCACTACCGATATTAAAAACCCAGTAATTCCACGGATCAACAGTTACTTCAACAGAATCTTCAAGAATGGCGGAGTCCATTTTCATATCGATTTCGATCTCCTCTCCGACTTTGGTTTTTGCGACATATGGAGCTAACCCTAATTTTATATACCGGGTTAATTTTTCCCGCACCTCAAAGTCAGTGTCGAGCTGTCTGTTATTTACATAGAGGGTGTCTGTCCTTCCTGCATGAATGTTTCTTTGGCCTATAAAAATCAGTTGATACTGTCTTCCTCCTCCGCCGGATCTGTTTCGGTTTATCAGCAGAAACACGTCGGCCCTTTGATTATCCCGGTAGAAGTCTACGGCCGTAATTTCCGTTCTGATATAATCCAAATCACATCCGCCATCCCAATTTTCACAGCCATCGATGAACACTCCGAGTTTGAGAGGCGGATCGTTATTATCAATTACTGTTTGACTCATGGCAGGGGGAAGGAAGGAAAGAAATGCCAGAATCAATAAAAGACGTAGTAATCTCATGCAAGCGGAGTTAGTTCAAGTTAATGGCCCTCGAAAACGCAATTTTATATGCTATTAGTGCACCCGGAAATTGCGTTTTACCGTTGTCCTTTAAAAAGAAGTGGGTACTTTATAGGAGGAAGCAAGGCAGATGATAGTTGAGTTTCGGTCAATAACAAAGATAAGCCATAGGAATTACTGTATAGGAGCCTGTAGGTTTTGGCCACGATACAGGTTCAAAGTATTCATGCCGGCATACCGTATCGAGATGCACATTTACGCACCGCTGACTTCTTCGATAGCCTTAAATAGCCTCCATGGCTTTACCAATCAAGGTTTCACCCTCCAGTATTTCAAAAGTTATGTTTTTTGGCGCATCGTCGTGTAGTGCTCTCACCAGTACCTGAGCTACATCTGCTCGGGGTATTTCACCATGCTTGTTGAGTTTTTCGGCAAGCACAATTTTTCCCTTCTCATTTTCATCATTCAATGTCCCTGGTCTGACAATAGTGTAGGTTAAACCACTATTTCTTAAGTGCTCATCTGCATTTTGCTTCGCCCGCATATAGTCTTCCATACCGTCTATGGCTTCAGGATTATCGGCTCCCATAGAACTCAGCATCACAAACTTTTTGACCTTCGCCATTTTAGCTATTGCCATTAATCGCTTGGCCCCTTCCTGATCTACTTCCACCACGTTCTTTCCATTGGATCCAGCCGCGAAAACCACCTTATCTACGCCTTTAATTGCTTCGGTTAAATCTTCAGTTAAGTCTGCTAAAACGGTAGCTACATTCTCGGTACTGAATTGCTCCAATTGCTCTTCCTTTCGAACCATTGCAATGGGTTTAAAATACTGTGATGATTTTAAGAGATTCACCACTTTTTTTCCAGTAGTACCTGTGGCGCCAGCCACTAATATATTTTCCATATTCTTTCTTTTTCAATAAATTAAACAACACCTTAACTTATGAATAAACGCAGCGGGGTCTTGACACACTTACAAGAAATGTTGAATCATATGCAATAACTGATGACTTCTAAACAAACTCAAAATTGGCCACAACTGAGCTTTTCCGAAATCCAGGATACTCTGGAAACGGTGCATCAATGGATACAAATCGTGGGAAAGATCAGATTGAGGACAATGCCCTGGCAAAACCATTCCTGGCATGTTGCCTTATACGTAAGTACGAAAGGATTTACTACGAATCCCATTCCCTATCAGGGTCGAATTTTTCAAATAGACTTCGATTTTAAAAAGCACAAATTATATGTGGAATGTTCGAATGCCGGAAAGGAAGAAATGGACCTCTACCCGAGAACGGTGGCCGACTTCTATCGCGAGCTTTTTGAGAAATTAGATGTTCTCGGAATAGACGTAAAAATCCATGGTCGTCCCAACGAAATGGAGCCTGCTATTCCTTTCTCAGAGAACACCACCAATAAAGCCTATGACAAGGAGGCTGCGCATGCTATTTGGAAATCCATGCTCAAGGCCAATGAGGTGTTCAATAAATTCAGAAGTGATTTTGTGGGCAAAGTAAGTCCGGTACATCTGTTCTGGGGGGCATTTGACTTAGCGGTAACCCGGTTTTCTGGAGAGGATGCGCCATTACACCAGGGGGAAATGCCCAATATGCCTACAGATGTTATGCAAGAGGCGTATTCCAAAGAAGTCAGTAGTGCCGGATTCTGGCTGGGGTCAAAGGACTTCCCCTTTCCTGCCTTCTATGCCTATGCCTATCCGAGTCCTGAGGCGTTTGGAAAACAGGAAGTGCAACCTGCCGAAGCCTTCTGGAGCGATGAAATGGGAGAATTTTTCCTGAAATACGAAGACGTACAACAAGCTTCCAACCCGGATGAAGTCTTAATGTCTTTTCTACAAAGCACCTATGAGGCATCCGTCAAGACTGCCCAATGGGATCGGGCTAAACTGGAACGAAATTAATCTGCCGGATCCAGGATAGCTTCGATTCGAGCTTTCAGGTCTTCTACATGATATTTGGATGCGGTGTCGCGATAGCGGGACGCTGCTTTCTTCAGGTCGTCCTGCAGGCTGCTGAGCGTACCACGGGCTATGGCCTTGATATCCGATTGATTCAGTTTGGCGCCTTCCAGGGCCATCAGTGCTTCCATCTTTTCTATAAATGACCGTTGCAGGTTTCTGCGATAGGGATCGATCTGCCGGCCGGCAGCTAACTCCCCAAAAATCCCACGTCGGGTATCCTCGAAAAGGTTCACCATGGTATAAGCCGAGCTGCCGTTCAGGGCTTCATTTTCCATTACACGAACCAGGCGGTCGCCGTCAAATAGCATGTTCAACGCCATATCCTGCAACCTACGGACCCGATTGGTAACTCCTTCGTCTTCGATGCGGTTTAAGATGGCATCGTCAAGCAGCCAGGTAGGTGTGGCAAAAACGTATTCGTTCATAAAGCCCACAGCGGCCTGTTGCTTACTGCGGGGAACATGCGAATAAACGGCTCCGTCCTGGTCGGAGTATTTTGTTTGCTCGTAAACCCCGCCAACGTTCCGACCTACATGGCCGATATACCGGCGGAACTGGCCATATACCTGGCCGTACATTTCGGACAGGTCTTTGTAATCCTTATCATTTTCTGTGGTGTAGCGACGCAGTGCCGGAACAATGCGCTTCAGGTTGGCTACCCCCAGCTGGCTGGCGTAAACGGCATCATCTCCCAGGTCCTCCGTTTGAGAGGAAGGATCGATCCCGTTGAGGCGGCCAAAACGCAGCGCCGGATCCCCAGCGCGTTCCTCAATCCAAGTGTTCAGAATAGCCTTATCCGCTTCGGGTGTATCCGCGTTGAGGTTTAGCTTGTATCCGTACTCAATGGCCCACTCGTCGTACTCCCCGATTTGCGGGTGGACGTTCTGTACTCCGTCTTCGGGTTGGGCAATATAGTTGAACCGGGCGTAGTCCATAATACTTGGTGCCGTTCCGTGGGTATCGGTAAAGGTACGGGAACGCAGGGAATCTACCGGATAAGCGGGTGAAGACCCCATATTATGCGGGAAGCCGAGCGTATGCCCTACCTCGTGGGCAGATACGAATCGGATGAGTTCCCCCATCACCTCATCCTTGAACTTATAACTCTGAGCTTCGGGATTGATGGCTGCCGTTTGTACGAAATACCAGTTCCGCAGCAGGTTCATGACGTTATGGTACCAGAGGATGTCGCTTTCCAGGATTTCCCCGGTACGCGGATCGTGCACGTGCGGGCCCTGGGCGTTCTGGATATCCGTGGTGATATATCGGATTACCGAGTAACGCACGTCTTCCGGACTCCATTCCGGGTCTTCCTCCTTACTCGGCGGATCCTTGGCCAGGATGGCATTCTTAAATCCGGCCTTTTCGAAAGCCTTTTGCCAATCCTCTACCCCTTGCTTGATGTACGGAGCCCACTTCTCGGGGGTCGCAGGATCTACATAATACACAATAGGTTTTACCGGCTCTACGAGCTCGCCTCGCATATAGGCTGCCTTGTCTTTGGGTTCCAGGCGCCAGCGGGTGATGTAACGCTTGTTGGCTGCCCGTTGCTCATCCAGGCTGTAATTGGTCTGACGCACGCTGAAAAAACCAACGCGCTCGTCGTGCAAGCGAGGCATCCAGGGATCTTCTGGCAGGAGGATAAAGCTTTGATTCATCTCCACGGAAAGGGTCTTGGTAAGACCATTGTCCGGAAGTTCGTCCCCGTTATACGTCAGGATTTGGCGCACTTCGATGTTCTGAGGGTAGGACTTTACCGATTTGATCAGGGAGCGGCTCTTGTCCAGGTTTTTGATCTTGAAATTCTTTCGCTGGCGCTCGGACAGGGCACCAATCATTGGAATGTCCGAGGTGAAAAACCCGGTGACATCCACCACCACGGTACTGTCCTGACCGTAGGTGCTCACGTCAAAACTATGAATGATGGGCTCAAAATTGTTGTTTCGAACACTTTGGTAAACCGGATCTTCCTCACTGGCGACGCTGTTGTAGGACACGCTCCGCAGGAGTACTTTTTTATCGTTTTCCTCAAAACGAATCACTTGCTGCGGCCGCGTCTTCATCCCGGCACCACCGAAGGAAAGGTTCTTCACATAGCCCGACATCCGGCTTACAATCAGGATTTCCTTCCCCAAAAGATCCCTTGGAATTTCAAAGAAATACTTACCATCTACTTGGTGGGAGGTGATAAAACCTTCATCGGAAACCGCCTCCTCGGTAATAACCTCTTCGTACTTTTTAATCTTGTCTTTTTTCTTGTCGTCTTTGCCATTGCCTTTGTCTTGGGCAATTGCAGGAGAAGACAGGCCCAGCAGGAGTATGCCAGCCAATAGGGTAGTAATTCTCATGGAATTTGAATTAATTATGTGGATTGCGGTAAGGTCGTCTAAAATGTCCAGTAAGATACGAATGGAAGGATATAGGGGGCAAGCAATTGTAGCTTGGAAAAAGACTTAATCCTTTCATCTGCAAGAAATTCATAACTTCATTCGGTTATCAATCCCATATCATTCGTCTTAATACTCAATAGTCAAATGAAAAGAAGGAAATCAATTTCGATACTACTCTTAACTATTGGTCTGGTTTTGAGTGTTGCCTTTCTTTTGAAGATTGATTTTCCTCAGGGATTCGAAGCCTACTTTAAAAGGGAATATTATAATCAATTTGGTCCTCTCGCCATAAGCGTAGAACTTTTAGTCGCAAGTTACTATCTCCTTATAGCACATGAGAAGACGAATTTTGCCCTGGCCCTTTTTGGATTTACCGCCTTGCTGGATCCTATCTTTAACCTGGTAGGTCTTTTCGACAGCATTATGCCACTATACGGAACAATAGTATTATCGATATGCGGGCTATTCTCTATTTGGCTGGCATTTGCAAACCCTTTTGAATTAAAACGCCTATCGCGAATTCTAGCCCTTTTTAGCCTGGTGCTTGGGATAGTGGTTGAGCTATTTTTCAACTATTTCTAATACAATATTTGCCAACTTAGGCCAGAGATTTTAAGATTCGGAGACATCACTGCAATCGAAATGGAATAAATCCTACTATGGAAATCACTATCATCATGTTCGAAGATTATGAAACATTAGATGTTTTCGGGCCTGTGGAAATTTTTGGTCGATTGGTAGATCGCTATACCCTTAAGTTTTATTCACTAGCAGGAGGAATTGTCACCAACAGACACGGGGTTCACATTGTAACCGAAAAATTGGAATCCTTAAGAAATAAACCTGAAATATTGTTGATCCCTGGTGGTCTGGGAACGAGACTGGAGGTGGAAAATCCACAACTTATCAATAAAATCAAGGAACTGGCCCTACAGAGTAACTATGTTCTTACCGTATGCACCGGTAGTGCGCTTCTTGCAAAATCTGGACTTTTGGATGGAAAATTGGCGACCTCTAACAAACGGGCTTTTACCTGGGTTTGTTCACAGAATACCAATGTAAACTGGGATAAGAAAGCGAGATGGGTAGTTGATGGTAAATACTATACCTCTTCCGGAGTGAGTGCAGGAATGGATATGACCTTGGGTTTTATAGCAGATAGACATGGCGAAGACCTCGCAAAAAAAGTAGCATGGGAAATTGAATATCATTGGATTGAGGATAAGGACTGTGACAGTTTTAGCGAAAAAGAATATAAAGACATATGATATTTGAAACCCACACCATAAAAACACCACTGGTCGATTATATCGAATCGATTTTCTATCATAGCGGTTTCAAACCAGACCATTCCATTGAGCGGGTAGTGCCCACAGGGCACCTCTTTATCATAATGGCATTAGATGGGTTTACCTATCACACTTTTAATAAGGAAACCTTGCAACCCAATGGAACCTACTGCGATGTTTGGGTTTCAGGCATGCATAAGAATTATCTATCGATTTCTGCACATCAAGATGCTGAAATGCTCGTGATTCAATTCAAGACCAAAGGGGCCTATCCTTTTCTGAAAATTCCTATTCACGAATTGAATGATAAAGTAATTCCGGCTCAGGATGTCTTTGGTAATGAAATCCTGGAACTTCGAAAAATGGTCTTGAAGGCAAAGGGCAGCGCAATGAAGTTTGGTCTTGTAGAAAAATGGCTTTTGTGTCGATTTGAAGGGCATAAGTCCGCACCATCTGAACTCGTAGCTATACTGGAACAACTACGATCCCAACCTATCTCTGAAAGCAAAGAAATCGTTGCGTCTTTTACGAATTCTCAAAAGCACCTCATCCATGAGTTCAAAAAGTACTTCGGATTGACGCCCAAGGTATTCCACCGGGTTTTTCGATTCAATCAAATAGTATCACAGATTCAGAATAAGGAACCTTTAAAATGGACGGATATCGCCTATGAGTTTGGATATTCGGACCAATCCCACTTTATAAGAGAATTCAAAGAATTTTCAGGGTTCAATCCACAAGAATTTATCAAAGCAGATTTCCATAGAGATGAGCCTAATTTCTTCCCGCTAGATCGTCATGGTTAATTTTTTACAATCAAAGCAGCATCACAATTTTTAATTTGCGGAGAATAAAAATCGTCTCAATGAAAAGATCCGCTATTCAGATTTTACTATTATGCCTTCCCCTAATTGGGCTAAGTCAAACCAAAGAACAAATTACAGTAAGTAGAATCACTTCTGTAATCGATTCGACACATGCAGATAATGTAGTTCTCACGCAAAGCTTTATTGTCAATGCACCTGTGGATTCAGTATGGAAGGCATACACAACAGAAGAGGGTTGGGAAAGTTGGGCGACAGCCATTGCCCAAATTGATTTCAGGATTAATGGTGTGATCAAAACCAATTACAATAAAGCCGGAGAAATTGGGGATAATTCCACTATCACGATTCACATCCTGAATTATGTGCCAAAACGAATGTTAACGCTGCAGGCGGAATTAACGACTAACTTTCCTGAATTTATGAAAGCCGATGCAAAAGACCTATACAATACCATACTTTTTGAAGAATTAGCTCCTTCAAAAACAGCTGTTACTTCATTTGGTATTGGGTACAAAAGGAATGAAAAATATATGTCTTTGATGAAATTTTTTATCCAGGGAAACGAGCAGTCCTATCTGAACCTGATCTCTTATTTAGAAACTGGTAAACCTAGTGTAAAGTATTAATTCAGAGCCCTTTCTGCAATAATTTATAACTTTCTGATGAAACCCTTTGAACTAAAATCAAATGCTGAAGTGGAATTAGTTTTTACTAATTATCCGGAGGTTGTTCGCGAAAAGATGCTTAGACTAAGAGCATTGGTGCTGGAGACCGCTAAAGAACTTGAGGAAGTTACATCCTTGGAGGAGACATTAAAATGGGGAGAGCCGAGCTACCTGACGAAGCATGGAAGTACCCTTAGGATGGATTGGAAGGAGAAATCACCAAACCAATATGCGATGTACTTTAAATGTACAAGCCGGCTGGTGGAAACCTTCAAAGTAGTATTTAAGGATACTTTTGACTACGAAGGAAATCGGGCAATTGTTTTTCAGTTAGATGATCAGGTTCCAAAGAATGCGCTTAAAAAGTGTATAAAAGCAACGTTGTCCTACCATAAAGTGAAAAAACTATCAACCTTAGGGATACAAGCAAATGAACCTCGAATCTAACGCCTCCATTCAAATTCAGAAGCCGATAAACGAGGTTTATGACGGAATCGTAAACCCGGAGAAAATGGTCAAATACTTTATTTCGGAAAGTACCGGACCCCTTGAGACTGGGAAAGAAGTGATTTGGAAATTTCCTGAGTTCCCGGAGAGATTCCCGATAACGGCTATTAAACTTAAGGAAAATGAATCCATTTCATTTGTTTGGGATCCTGATACGGTTGTTACTATAAAATTGGAGGAGTTATCAGATAAGAGCACAGTAGTCCGCGTAAGGGAAAGCGGGAAGGAATTCAGTGAAGACAATCTGAAATGGGCTTTGGAAAATTCAGGGGGATGGGCAAATTTTCTGGCTTGCCTGAAAGCCTATTTGGAATATGGGATTCAACTTCGAAGGGGAGCTTTTGATTTTATGAGAAAGTAAGTAACTAGTACCGCCTAGTGGATATGGAGATTTTCGATTCACATTTTCACATTATCGATCCCCGATTTCCACTGGTGGAGAATAGTGGATATCTTCCTCCTACTTTCACAACAGAAAACTACGCTGAAGCTACCTCTAAATATAAGCTGGTAGGAGGAGCGGTAGTTTCCGGCTCTTTTCAAGCCTTTGATCAGGAGTATCTCGCAGATGCTCTCACTACCTTGGGTGACAATTTTGTGGGAGTGGCGAATATCCCATATGACATCACTGATAATGCATTGGAGCGGCTAGATCAAGTAAATGTTGTGGCCGTTCGATTTAACGTTAAAAGAGGAGGTTCTGAAGAGTTTGAGAGGGCCGAAGAATTATCCAATCGCCTCTATGAAAAATTTGGTTGGCATACGGAATTATACATTGATAGTACTGAATTGGCGGAATACAAATCGGTATTAGAGAATATTCCCCGATTTTCGATTGACCATTTGGGATTGTCTAGAAATGGCCTGGAAGAATTATACTACTGGGTTGAAAAGGGTGTCAGGGTAAAGGCAACTGGGTTCGGACGTTTAGACTTTGAACCTTTAGCAGTTATGAAGCAGATCTATGAAATTAATCCTAGAGCACTTCTCTTCGGAACAGACTTACCATCGACCCGTGCAAAGGTTCCTTTTACGGATAAGGACGTTCTGATAATTGAGGAAAATTTTACGCTTGAAGAACAGGCCAACATATTTTACAGAAACGCTCGTGACTGGTATATGGCAAAAAAGAATTAGGCTGTTGCTGAATGCTACACTGAATAGTTGGCAATAAAAAGAGCAGTCACTATAAACAGCCTGGTGATTTGAAAATTGCTAACTTAAAGGAGCAATGGAACAGTTAGTATACAAAGTTGGTTCAGCGTCTTTCAAACCGAAAAAAAGCGCATTCCGATTTGGTTTGTATGTTTTAATCATCGGTTTCTTCGTTTTGCAAGACTACATAAGCAGTCAAATCCGAGGAACAGGATTCTATATTTCCGAGTCTTTACTTTACAATCATATCTGGCTTTTTGTTGTTCCCCTCACTTTATTGGAGCTTCGGTTACTGTCCTACTTTGCCTATACTAACCCAATCAAGCGGTTCCTTTTTCTTTTGCTATTGAGTAGTTTACTTGTGCTGTTGCACATAACCCTCTTCACTTCTTTTTTTGTCTCGGTTAGCTACCTGCTGTGGACACCGTCGCATCGCTTTGTAAGCATATTCGATTCGGCACTGTCGAGCGAATTCAGTATTCTCGCGCTCTATTATTTTTTCTTGCCGAGACTTTATAAGTTCTATACAAAACCCATCCAGGAATCGGAAATAAGGGCAGGTTATGCTCGGACCATTAGGGTAAGGAGTGGCCTCAAAACGATTGTCCTGAATCCCAATACAATTGAAACTATATCAACAGATAAGCCCTACACTTTTATAACTACTCCTGCCGATAATTTTCTCGACAACAGGTCCTTGAAAGCTTTCCAAACTATCCTTGACCCCGCTGAATTTGTTCGGGTAAATCGCACTACCATAGTCAATAAAAACTGCTTGCTTGAACTTAAATCAAGAAAGAATGGCGACTATGATGCGGTGCTACGCAACAAAAAAACAATACGATTGAGCAGGCATTACCGAAGGAATTGGAAAACACTACTCCAGTAAGCCCAAAATTCACTCCACTTAGCCTTTTTTAGGTGCTGGCACCCCTGCATTACCCAACCTTACTAACTAGCTTCATCGAAAAGTAGCGAGATGGGATTTAAGAGTAAATTAATGGGTAAGGGCATGGCGATCTTTTTCATTACCATTTTCGGTTTTAGTTGTAGCGTCTATAGCCAGGTCGACCAGCGATGGCTGCGCAGTTGGAATGAGGCGATCAAAATGAAGCCAGCCGAAATAGCGGCTACAGGCAGCATTGCCCCTAAGGATGAACCGGGCGAGCCGCTTGTTATCAGAGGGAGGATCTATACGCCGGATAATACTCCGGCGACTGCCGTGCTTATCCATGCCTATCACAGGGACTCCAAAGGATTTGATTTTGGAAAAAATGATTCGGAGCTAACTACCTGGAGACTTCAAGGGTGGGCAAAAACCGATCAGGATGGATTTTTTACGTTCAAAACGATCAGGCCAGCACCCGACCATATTGGGAGAGAGGGGCCGCATATCCACTTCACTGTTGTCTCTGAAAGCTATGGTAGACAATGGGCGCCAACCGTCTTCTTTTCCGATGATCCCAGCCTTTCGGCATCACAACGCAATGAATCTAAAAAAGCAGGACGATTTGGTTGGATTGCCCAGGTCAACAAAGAGAATGGCGTCCAAACCATTACCATAAATATCCGGCTTAAGGAAAGTGGCGACTTCTAAACTTTAGTGCAGTACTGAACCTGGCATAGTAAGAACCCGTTTCAGGCAGCAGCTCTGATCGAAGTCTCTCCAATGTATCCTCCCCGTTAAGAATCTGGGTAGGAGGAATTTAATTTTGCTTGTAATGACCAAATCAAATATCTTGGGTTTTTAACCTGGGTATGGAGTATTTCAACATTATTAGCGTGCTGGTATTTCTCTCGGCCGCCTTTGGATATCTAAATCTACGCTACTTTAAATTACCCAATACCATTGGGCTCACCTTTATCACCATCCTATTTACCCTGGTGGTATTTGCGCTTAGTTATTTTGACGACACCCTCCTGAAGGCAGAGCGGTTCATCATTTCCCGGATCGACTTTAAGGTGGTCCTCCTTGATATTATGTTGAGTTTCCTGCTCTTTGCCGGCGCACTGCATACGGATTTGCAGAAGCTTAAGGAGCAGCGGTGGCCGGTATTGTTCTTTGCGACATTTGGCGTGTTGGTTTCCACCTTTTTAATCGGGACAGGGATGTACTACCTGCTGGGGCTTATCGGGTTGCCGGTGGATTATATCTACTGTTTGCTTTTTGGCGCGCTAATCTCACCCACCGATCCCATTGCGGTGCTGGGAATATTGAAAAAAGCCGGGGCACCCAAGAAACTCGAGATCAAGATTGTGGGGGAATCCCTTTTCAACGATGGGGTAGGGGTTGTGATATTCCTGACCATTTACGGTTTGGCAAGTGGAAGCGGGGCGGAATTTTCCCTGGCATCCGTAGCCGAATTGTTCCTTGTGGAGGTATTCGGAGGAATTTTACTCGGATTGCTCCTGGGTTGGCTTACCTTCTATTTCCTCAAGCGGATCGACGATTATAATATCGAAGTGATCATAACCCTGGCCACCGTAATGACCGGCTCATTGATCGCAACGCACTTACATGTCTCGGCGCCATTGGCTATGGTGGTGGCCGGGCTTTTTATCGGCGGAGAAAAGGCCCGATCCAAAGCCATGTCCGAACGCACGGAAAGCTATGTCGACCGCTTTTGGGAGCTATTGGACATCCTGCTCAATACCATCCTCTTTGTGCTTATCGGAATGGAGATGCTGGTGCTTGAATTTAACCAAACCTATATCTACGCCGGATTACTGGCGATCCCGGTTGCCCTGTTATGCAGATACCTGTCGCTGCTCGTTCCCGTGAACCTCTTCAAGAAACGCCTGGATTTTGTGCCCAATACTACCCTGATCATGACCTGGGGCGGTCTGAGAGGGGCCATATCCATAGCCCTGGCCCTGGGGCTAACCGAATCCATGGAGCGCGACCTTTTTCTGGTGATCACCTATGTAATTGTGGTATTCTCCATTCTGGTTCAGGGCCTTACGGTGGAGAAGTTAATTTCCAGATTAAAACTGAAATAGTACGATGATGAATCGAATGGAAGTTCCAAAATCCGGTATCAAAAGCATCATTCAACTCTTGTTGTTATTCGTAGTTGTTGTGGGAAATGCTCAGGAAAAGCAGACCTACCGCATCGGGATGATGGTAGATTCCCGAACGGCAGAAACCAGCGTGTTATTTAACCAACTGGAGTCCGAGGTTAAGGCCGTGGTGGGTGAAGATGCGATTATTGAATTTCCACCAGAATATATCCTGAGTAATAACTTCAGGGTAGCTCAGGCCAAAGCCAATTACCAACAGTTGCTGGAAGGGGAAGTAGACATAATCCTGGCGTTGGGCTCTGCCAGCGACATCGTATTTCAGGAGGAGGCGGAATTCCCTAAACCCACGGTTTTATTCGGTGTCCTGAACACAGATTTGTCCAAGCTGAACCTGGAGCAACAGACCTCGGGGGTTGAAAACTTCAGTTACCTGATGGGGGTACAGTCCTTTGACGCGGACCTGACAACTTTGAAGGAACTCACCGACTTTGAGCGCGTGGGAATTGCTATTGAGCGCGGGATTGCCGAATCGGTGCCGCTGGAGCAAACCTACGACAGGGTACTTGCCCGTCTGGAAGCCGATTACGGTATTATTCCCTTTGAATCTGTAGAAGATATTATTGCCGGGATAGAAGGATACGATGCCCTCTATCTGGCCGGTGGTTTTTCGCTGGAAGATGCGCAGATCCAGCGATTGAGCGATGCCTTACTGCAAACAGGCCTACCCTCTTTTACTTCCACAGGTGCAGGCGATGTGGCCCTGGGGATGATGGCTACCAACAGTAACAGTAATAATATTGATCAAATTATTCGTCGCATTGCGCTGACTATCGAAGCCTATGTAACCGGCTCCAATTTGGCCGACCAGCGGGTTTTTGTGGATTTTGAACAGCGCCTCACGGCCAATTTCAATACCATGCAAAGGCTCGGGGTTCCCATACGCTACAGCCTGATTGCACGAACGGATTTCGTTGGGGAATTTCAAAATCAGCTTTCTCAAAAAAACTACTCCCTGCTCGATGTGATCAACGATAACCTGGAGCGGAACCTGGGCCTGCAAGCCCAACTCAGGGATGTGGAACTCAGTAGTCAGGATGTTAAAACGGCGGTAAGCAACTACTATCCCAGTGTTACGGCCAATGCCACCTTTACCAACATCGATGATCGGGTCGCCATGCCGGGAATTAGCCCGGAGTTCTCCACAGATGGAAATATCCAGCTAAACCAGACGATCTTCTCGGAGGCGGCTAACGCTAATATCTCCGTTCAGAAGAACCTGCAACGGGCCGAACAAGAGATTTACAATGCAGCGGCGCTCGATGCCATCCTCCAGGCATCCAACCTGTATTTTAACGCCCTGGTCAGCAAGGTCAATGCGCGCATCCAAAGCCAGAACCTGCAGCTGACCAAAGAGAACCTTAGGATTGCTACCCAGAATTATGAAGCGGGCCAATCGGGCAAATCGGACATGCTGCGATTCCAAAGCCAAATGGCGCAGAATACCCAGTCAATGATCGAAGCCGTAAACCAGTTAGAGCAATCCTTCATCGCCATTAACCAACTCCTGAATAACCCGATTAATTATGAATTGGATATAATCGATGCCCGGCTGGGCGAAGGGGTTTTTGAGTCTTACAATTATGAAGAGCTGGCGGATCTCCTGGATAACCCGCAACTCATGGAACCCTTTGTAGCCTTCCTTATCGAAGAAGCGAAGAACAATTCCCCGGAACTGGCCGCCCTGTATTATAACCTCAAAGCTGTAGAACGGAATTTCAATTTTAATACGTTGGGCCGTCTCCTGCCTACTGTTGCGCTACAGGCCAATTACAATCAAAATTTCAATCAGTGGGGCGTAGCCAGTATTGATCCCGATCCAGATAACAACTACAATGTCGGGGTAAATTTATCCATACCTATCCTGAATCAGTTCCGTACGAATATCAACCGGCAAACGGCGCGCATTCAGCTCGACCAACTCGAACTCAATAAGCAAAACACAGAGCTCGCCATTGAGAGTAATATCAGTACGGCTGTGTTGAATGTAATCAACCAAATTTCGAATATCCGCCTCTCCGAAGTGTCCGTGAGAGCTGCCGAAGAAGCCCTGGAACTGGTACAGACTTCCTATGCCGAAGGGGCGGTCAGTATTATCCAGCTAATCGATGCACAGAACAACTACCTGCAAGCCCAATTGGCGCAGGCCAGTGCTACCTATAACTTTTTATTGAATACCATCCAGCTCGAACGGTTTATGGGATATAATTTCCTGTTGCATACCCCGGAAGAGAATGCGGCATTCCGGCAACGGTTTGTGACATTCTTAGCTGAAAACTAAAACGGACTGCTATAAAATGAAGCTTATGAAATTCAATCGACTCGCAAGGAATCTGTCCGCCGCCCTTTTACTCGCTACACTGGGATGTGCCGGCGAAAAAGAAGAGCAAAAGGAATTGGTCCGCCCCGTGGAATATCAAAAGGTATCCTACGCCAATGGCGCTGAGCAGCGCACCTTTAGTGGGACGGCGCGTACTGAAAAGATCATTAACCTGAGTTTCCGTAGTTCCGGAATCCTGATTCAGCTCGATATCCGCCTGGGGCAGGTGGTTAAAAAAGGACAATTATTAGGCAAGCTGGATAATGTAGAGTCCCGCCTGAATTACGAGCGATCCGTGACTTCCCTCAATAGTGCGGAATCCCAAATGAATACTGCAAAACTCTCCCTGGACCGGATACGGGTGCTTTATGAAAAGGGGAGTGCTTCGCTAACGGATTTTGAATCGGCCAAAAACTCTTATCGCAACGCCCAGCAGAGTTACGAATCGGCCAAACGCAGTGTCTCCATAGGGCAGGAACAGGTCAACTATGGATTTCTCTATGCGCCGGAAGACGGCGTCATTACCTCCGTTACCGCTGAGGTTGACGAAAACATCAGTCCGGGCCAAACCATCGCTGTGCTCAATGCAGGTACCGAAATGGAGATCGCCCTGGGATTGCCGGAAAGTATTATCAATCAGGTAGAAGTAGGGATGCCCGTGGCCATTACCCTTTCCTCCCTGGCCGAGCAGGAATTCCAGGGAACGGTAACCGAGCTGTCCCCGGCAATCGATGTTAATACGGCTACCTATCCGGCCCGGGTAAAACTCAATAAAGCCAGTGAAGATGTAAAGACAGGGATGGCTGCCAATGTAACCTTTGCCTTTGCCGAAGACGAAAATCATCAAAGGGCTTTGCGGGTACCGGCCAACTCGGTAGGGGAAGATAGTTCGGGCCGCTTTGTTTTCTTGGTGGTACAGGAAGGAGATAAAGCCACGGTAAAGAAAAACCTGGTAAAAGTAGGCAACCTGAATTCCTCGGGCTTTGAAATAATAGAAGGCCTGCAGGAAGGTCAGCTCATAGCCACAGCGGGCTTGCAAACCCTGTTGGACGGACAGGAAGTTAGCCTACAGTAAACCCATAAAACCAGCCAGGGGTATGAACCTTACGCAATTTTCTATAGAAAAAAACCGGATCACCTTTACGATACTGGGAACCATAATGTTGCTCGGTATTGTCCTGTATCAATCCCTGCCACGGGATTCTATGCCTCCCTACACAGTGCGGGTAGCTTCCGTGGTTTCCTTCTTCCCGGGTGCGAGTCCGGAGCGGGTGGAATTACTGGTTACCGATAAGATTGAGAAGGTGGTTCAGGAACTTCCCGAACTCAAGGAAGTAGGGAGTACCTCCCGGACCGAACTTTCGGTGGTTCAGGTAACCCTGAAAGATGAGGTGGCACCGGAAGATATGCAAGCTGTCTGGGATCGTTTGCGCAGGAAGCTGGCGAGCATTCAGGGCCTTCCCAATGGGGTGAAACCGGACCTAAAGGACGACGGGGTCGGTGATGTCTATGGGATAGTCGTAGGCCTCACATCTGATGGCTACTCCTATGCCGAAATGAAATCCTATGCCGATGACATCAAGGATGCCTTGATTAAGCTTCCCGATGCAGCCAAGGTAGAATTGGGGGGTGTTCAGGACGAACGCGTTTTTGTGGAATTCGACAATGCCAAACTAAAGGAATACGGCCTTTCGGCCAGCAAGCTGCAAAACATCATTACAACCACTAATATTTTGAGTAGTGGGGGTCAAATCAATTTGGACAAGGAGCGTATAATCCTCGAGCCTACCGGGAATTTCAATTCCATAGACGATATACGGGAAACCTTGATACCGGTTGGAGCCAACGGCACGCAGTTGCTGCCCCTCGGCGATATTACCACAGTTACTCAGGGGTATATCGATCCGCCGAAACAAAAGGTTCGGGTCAATGGGCGCGATGCCATATCCATGCACGTAAGCCTGAAGGATGGTTCCAATGTTATTGCCCTTGGTGAAGATATCGATCGGGTCCTGGATCGGTGGCGGGAAAAATTACCCGTTGGCCTGGAATTAGGCAGGCTTTCGTCTTTGGATACTTACATCGATGTAAAGATCAGCGACTTTGTCGTGAATCTCATGCAATCCATAGGTATTGTCCTTCTTGTAATGCTGGTTTTCCTGGGCTTGCGTTCCGGGACCATAATCGCCAGCCTCATTCCGATTGTGGTAGTCATGACCCTGATGCTTATGGGGGTTATCAATATGGGATTGAACCAGGTTACGCTGGCCGCATTGATCATGGCGCTGGGAATGATGGTGGATAATGCCATTGTGGTGGCCGAAACGATAATGGTTAAATTGGAACAAGGCGTTCCCAAAAAGCAGGCCGCTATTGAAGCCTGTACGGAACTGTTTACGCCCCTGCTGATTTCCACCCTGACCACCTCGGCCGCCTTCCTGTCCTTTTACCTGGCAGAGTCTACCATGGGCGACATCGTCGGTCCCATCTTTGTGGTAATTTCCCTGGCCCTGCTTTCCTCCTGGATCATTGCACTAACCGTAATCACCCTTTTCTGTTACCTCTTCTTAAAAATGACGCCGAAGGCTGAGCAAAAGGAGAGTATCATTGATCGTACGATTAATAAACTAAAGGGCTATTACAAGAACTTAATCCTTAAAGCCCTGGCGAATAAGTGGCCGGTACTGATCGCCATATTCGTCGCATTTTTCTTGGCTATTTACGGCTTTACCAAGGTGGCTTTTGTCTTCTTTCCCGACAGTGATCGAAACATGATTACTGTGGATATTAACCTCCCCCTGGGGACACAAATCGAAACCACTTCCGATGTGGTGCTGGGGATCGAAAAATTCATGACAGACTCCCTGCAGGTCAATGCGGAGCGTCCCAATGGTATTGTAGACTGGTCGGCCTATATTGGAGAGGGACCTGAATCCTATGACCTTGGGTACTCCCCGGATGAAGCCAATTCCAGCTATGCCCACGTTCTGGTAAATACCTCGGATTTCATTTATAACAATGAGATGGTAGCTCGCCTGGATGCATTTTGTTTCCGGGAATTCCCGGATGCCGACATCAAGGTAGGATTATTGGGCTCCGGAGGTGGGGGTACCCCAATTGAAGTTAAAGTATCCGGGCCAGATCCCGATGAGTTGGCGAATATCGCCACTACGATAAAAGCACGCCTAACCGAGATAGCCGGCACCAAGAATATCAAGGACGACTGGGGCCCCAAGAGTAAGAAATTCGTAATTGACATTAATCAAACGCGGGCCCAGTCGGCAGGGGTGACCAACCAGGATATTGCCACCTCCCTGCAAACGGTCCTCGATGGTTTCCAGACCGGGGAATACCGGGAAGAGGATAAATCTATCCCGATTGTCATGCGCAGTGATGCCAGTCAGCAATTGAATCTGGAAGCCCTGGAAACCCTGAACGTTTACGCCCAGAATTCCGGGAAAAGCGTTCCGCTTTTGCAGGTTGCTTCTATTGTCCCGGAATGGCAGTACAGTAAGATCAAGCGCCTGGATATAAACCGAACCGTGATTGTGTCCAGCGAATTGCGGGAAGGGGCCAATGCCTCCGCCATTACCCAGGAACTTACTCCCTGGCTGGACGAGCAAAGTGCTTCCTGGGATTCGGATTATTCCTATAAGTTCGGGGGAGATGCCGAAAACACCGCCGAGAATATGGGGGCGGTAATCAAATACCTGCCGCTATCGGGCTTTATCATTGTATTGCTGCTAATCATTCAATTCAATTCCTTCCGTAAAATGACCATGGTCTGCCTGACCATTCCCCTGGCCATAATCGGGGTAGTTATTGGGCTTTTGCTTTTTCAGGAGCCGTTCGGGTTTATGCCATTCCTTGGGGTAATCTCCCTGGCGGGGATAGTGATCAACAATGCTATTGTACTCATAGACCGGATGGAGGTGGAACAGCAGGTCCTGCAGCGCTCTGAGAAGGATGCGGTGATCATGGCCTGTTTGCAGCGATTCCGTCCAATTTTGCTGGCGACTTTTACCACCGTACTCGGTCTGATTCCGCTGTATTTGAGCGGGGGTGAGATGTGGGAAGGCATGGCCGTAAGCATCATGATCGGTTTGCTTTTCGGAACGGTAATTACCCTGATTTTCATCCCGACTTTTTACAGTGCAGTATACAAAGTAAACTACAAGGATTACGACTTTGATCCTGCATTGCTGGCAGAATCTTGATTGCCCGTTGGTACCATAGACGTTTCGAAATATTCCTGGCCACCCAGGTAGCCATCTTATTCGGATCCCTGGTCGTACCGGCTGCTTTTTTCGAAACGGTCCTGGAGCCTGTGCTTTTCCTGTTGAATCTCGCGGCCGGAGTTTTGTTGCTGTCCCGAAAACCCCCTATGATGTGGTTTGGGATTGCCGTGCTTGCCCTGAGCACGCTGATTTTTGCTTTATCCGCTTCTGGGGAACCCGATTCTGAAGGGCTTGGCTTGGTCCGTATGGCTGGATATTTTTCCTTCTATCTCTTAGTCGCAGTGGAAATTATTAAGCAGGTGTGGCGCGCAAAAAAAGTAGGCCGCAATGTTATTTATGGCTTAACCAGTGGATATATCTGCCTAGGGCTGATCGGCTTTTTCATTTGCCTCAGCATTGAGCTGGTACACCCGGGTTCATTTCAGGGATTGGTGGCGGAAAATTCAGGGACCTCTACAGGTGCTTTAACCGAACAACTGATGTATTTCAGTTTCATAACCCTGATGACCATCGGCTATGGGGATATCCTGCCCATCACCGCACTGGCCCAGAAAGCGGCTATGTTTATTGGGTTGGCAGGACAGTTTTATCTCGTAATTATCACCGCAGTAGTGGTGGGCAAGTTTTTGCAGCAGCGAACCGAGGCGCAATAGTCCTTATCGCGTCATATTGTTTTCGGCCAGGGAACCTACCAGTTCTTTGGCGTATTTATCTACAGTTTTCCTGATATCCATCGGATCCTTGAACTCAAACCGACCTACCCATTGCATATTTTCTGTGGTATTGGCATCCAGACGAAAGAGGCTGCTTTCAAAAACATAGCGCACTCCACTTACATAATCGTCCGGTTCCCAGGTGGTATACGGGTAAAAGGAGATGTAGCGACCAAACCGTCCGACCCGCGTGGGAATGTAGGTGGTATTCACGCTTCCCGGTAGTACTTCGGTATAATCTTCAGCCGAAACTAAATGCGTAACGATGACCCCGTCGTAACCTGCGGAGAGCAGATTGGCTTTTATAGTCGCCAGCTCACTATCGGAATATTCCCGGGTAATGTCCAGCACCTGTGGGTTTTTAAAAGAGGCTACCCCCGTATATCCCCGGGCAGCAAGTTCATTCACGACAGCGTTCTCGAAAGCCGCGCGGGCAGTATTATCCTTAGAACGACCTACCACGAGAATCTTGTTATACGATTCTTTGGTGTTACTGACATTTTCGAAATGGGTGAGGTAGGTGGAACAGCTTTGCGTGAGCAAGATCGCAAGAATCAGCAGGAATGTGAATTTTGGTTTCATAGGACAGTAAATAGCTGGTTTTGTGTTAGGGACATGAAAATAGTAATTGTTCAATAAACGTAAATCGGGTTTTGCCGAAATCTTTGTTGGTAACCGCTTATCCGCTACAATTTTAATACACATTTAACCTGGTGGTTTTTACAAAACATATTAAATCTATTAGTTTTGTAGGGTAATAAAATTTAGCAACAAGAAATCCTATAAAATATCATGGCAACACTACGATTAGGGGATACTGCCCCGAACTTTACCGCTGAAACTTCACAAGGCACCCTGGACTTTTACGACTATCTGGGAGATGGATGGGGAATACTGTTTTCCCACCCTGCCGATTTTACACCGGTCTGTACTACCGAACTCGGTACCGCTGCCAAATTCAAAGACGAATTCGAAAAGCGCAACGTAAAAATGATGGCCCTGAGCGTAGACCCGATCGATTCCCACCACGAGTGGATTAAAGACATCAATGAAACCCAGAATACGGTGGTGAATTTTCCCATTGTGGCCGACGACGGAACGGTGGCGGAGTTGTATGACATGATTCACCCAAAAGCCAATGATAAGCTCACCGTGCGTTCGGTATTTATCATTGCCCCGGATCGTACCGTAAAACTCATCCTTACCTATCCGGCTTCCACCGGGCGTAATTTTTATGAACTCTTAAGGGTAGTGGACTCGCTCCAGCTGACTGCCTATCACAAAGTAGCCACTCCTGCCAATTGGAAGAACGGCGAGAAAGTAGTGGTGAGCCCTTCCATTCCTACTGAGGAAGCCCGGGAAATATTTACCAAGGGGGTAGAGGAAGTAAAACCTTACCTGCGCTTTACTCCGGATCCATTGGCCGTATCTCAGGTGTAAACTGTTCAATCCAGAATACTTGATTTAACATTTTATTAAGTTTAAGTGTCTGATAATAAGTGATAAACGAGTCAATGATTCGTCTAATAGCAACCCGATTCTCGGCAATCTCCGATTAAATTTGAGATATGGAAATTGCTATTTTTATCGGAATACTATCAGTGCTAGCGCTGGGCGTCATTGTCTACATGCTGTGGATTAATGAGAAAGATGCCCGGCAGCAAGAGCGAGAAGACGCGATACTTCATTCCTGGAATGAAGAGAAACAGGCACACGAATCTGGTTTTTTAGATAATTAAGGTTGTTCTCTGTCCCGAAATAATTGCACCGGCAAGCCTCAAAGCCGGAGTAATTATCAAAAAAAGCCCATCAAAACTGATGGGCTTTTTTAGGTTCAAGGTTATTTTTTATCAAGAAGCAATCTTCCTCATAAGCCAAACCATTCCCCACCTTCTGGCAAGCTTTAGTACCATACTAGTTAAGTTATTGGGTATAAAGCGTTGTTGAAATGTCAGGCCAGCGGCCTTTGCTTCTTCTACCGCTATTTGACGTTGCAGATCATAGACTCTGAGGTCTTGTTCTATTTCTTCCAGGGAATCGTATATGCGCATCTTAACTAAAATAGGTTTTAGACAATTTTTGAATTATTGGCCGGTACAACTTCTTCCTCAAAGCAAGGGTAAGGCCTGCGAGGCCAATGAATACCAGTGCTACGAGGATCCATCCCAATGCAGGATTTTGCAAGAGGTCACCCAGGGCAATGGCGCCGGCGATTGCGCCAAAAACAGCTGCGAATAACAGCAAACTTCCAACAATCAACGCCTCAACTAAGGAGGTTGAGAGGGTAGCCAGTAGCTGGAATATTTTTAAATCATAATATTTCCTGCTGGCTTTTAAATAGCGTTTGCCTTGCTCCAGGGTACCGGGCTCATGATGTGATTGAACTTCTGTAGACATATTATGCAGAGCGAAGGTTTTTATTCTTTTTCTTGAGTACCTCCAACTTGGTTTCCAAGGCAGTAATCAAATCCTCTGCTTTGTAGCTGCCATCTTCGACCAACTCAGAAATTCGTTCGTCCATAGATGCCTTGTGGTCTTGAGCACTACTTACAATGGCCTCTTTTACCTCCATGGCTTTGGCGCCGATTGCATCAGTTGTTTCTGTCGCCTTTTCTGAAATTTTACGTCGGGTTACCGAGCCTTTATCAGGGGCGAACAGAATTCCCAGCGTTGCTCCGATGGCGGTTCCGGCTAAAATTCCCAGTGCAGTATTTGTGTTATTACTCATTATGTTTTTGTGATTTTAGGGTTAAACAATGCTTTAAAGAAATATGCTAATGTGAAAGCGAATTCCTTAACTCTTTTGATTTTGATCTTGGCTGATTTCCTAAAAACCGGATTAAACCAGCCCATTCACCTATTATTTGACCAGCTTGCAGAAAGAAATTTCTTATAATTTTCGGGAATACTATCTTTATGAAAATACCTGAGATTACTTCCTGAATGCTGGACTCCCAAGACTTTGATTATTCGCCACGCAGGATTTTGCGGGACATGCTTCCCTATCCCATCCTGACCATTCTATTACTAGCCCTGGTCTTTTTGTTTTGGACGGATGGCGTTTTTCTAAGGATTCTGTTTGTGGTCTTTATGATCTACGCGGTTAACCTGGTCGCCTTAGTCGCATTGGGGACGGGAGAGCAAACGAGCCATTTATCCGGGCGCATTCTGCTTTGCAACCTGGGCTATTCGGCCGGCCTAACCTTAATCCTTCTCCTCTTTACCGGCTTTTTCAGGGACTCCGAAAGCGGCGTACTCTATTTTGCTGCGGCCGGTTTTGGCCTGCTGATCGCAACGTTTTTCATCACCACCCTTTCCTTTCTATCCTATTATCTTATTTGGCGCAAGCAGCCTGCCCGCGAACCCTGGAATTGGAAATCGCTTCCCGTCTCAGGTTTCCTGCTGGTTAGTCTGTTCGTTTTTGGTTTTTTTACCAATTCAAGGCAGGAGGAAAAAGGTATCGTCAGATGGTCGGAACGGGAGGTGAATTGGGAGGATTTTTACCAGGTCGGCAGCATCGAAGGTGGCTATTCCGCTTCCATCTATTCGGGAATTGCCAGTCCGGATGTCATTACCGATTCCAACCCGAGTATTTATGCCTATATGGATCCCGATTTTTCCGAGAAATTGGAGGGAATGGAGGCCTATGACGACGTGCTGCGACACGAGCAATACCACTTCAATATTACCGAATACTGCGCCCGTTTAATGCGCAAGGAAGTTTTGGAAACCGGCCTGGGCGGCTTGTCTACTCCGAAATTGAAGGAGATGCATCAGCGCTATTACCGCAAGCTGGACAGCCTGCAGGATGCCTATGACACCGAGACTGATCACAGTGTAAAATACCATAGCCAGCAGGCCTGGGAAGCCCAAATAGACGACTGGTTACGGCAAACTGCCAATTTTGCCGAAGAGAACATGTATAACTACCATCAGTTTGCCGGGGGCAGTGCCCAGTACTACAAGCACATCTATTTTACAATGGATCAGGAACTCCTGACCAGTCTGCCTGTTGGGCCTGCTGAATTTCCCAATGGAGAAACCTATGAAGTGGAATACTCAGGTCGCGGGAATCGCACCATTACCTTTTATCGCAACGGGGAGGTGACCAATGGCGGTTATTTCGGAACCGCTGTGGTGGAACTTTACCGCAAAAAAGGAGGAATTACAGAGGTGCACTACAAAAATCAGGACAAAGTATATACCCGGAAATTGATGAGTGCTATAATTCGGACCCAGGTAGATTCTACCGGTCGCATAACCTCCCAGTATTTTAATGATAAAGACCAACGGATAGCCCAGGATGGGGTATATGAAATAAGCTGGAGGTTACAACCCGATTCCACCTATCGATCCGTCTCCCGGAATCAAAAAGGAGAAATCGTTCCCAAGGAGGGCCCGATATATTTTGAGGAACGCCGCCTGGATAAACGGGGCCGGACCATTTACTCCCGCTACCTCGATCGGGCAGGACGCCCGGTGTTGGACGACGAATTTATTGCGAGCAGGCAGTGGGAATACAACAAAAAGAACCAAAGAATCCGTTATCGTAAATTCGATAAATCCGGGGCTCCTGCGGTGTATCTATCCGATTATCACCTTACCTACGACTACGATGAATACGGTCAGATTTCCAGGGTCAGTTCCCTGGACCAAGAAGGGAACCCTACCTATGATAACAACGGGGCTTCAATTTACGAATATACCTATGACCTAAAGGGCCGCGAGACCAGTATTAAACGTTTAAATGCCGCTGGCGACCCCATTGTAGCCAATGACGACTACTTCATGAAAGTCTACGAATATGGGGACAATGGGAAGTTGGCTTTCGAAGCGAGTTATTACCCGGGTTATGTACTGAAGTTTACCGAAGATCGTTGGGGAGCCACCCGTTATGCGTATGAAGGGGACAGCATTACCCTGCAATATAACTACGACGCCTATGGGAACCTCATGTCTAATGATGATGAGGTAGCCGCCATTAAGCAGGTACTGAATGCCGAAGGGCAGGTTGCGAGAAAAATTTACCTGGATACCCTGGGATTACCCATGGCCAAGCCCGATGGGGTAGTGGCCCACCAATATACCTATGACGACGTGGGGAACACCCTGAGTGAACATACCCTGGATTCCCTGGGAAGCCCGTTAGCAAATAAGGGAGACGTGGCGCTGACCCGTTGGGAATACGATTCCGAGGGAAATGTAGTTGCCACCCGATATTTTGATACCGACGATAAACCTGTTGCATTAGACGGAACCCACAAGACAACCATGGAGTACAACGAAACGGGTTTAGTCACTGCCGTGCATGAATATGATTTGGAAGATCAACCGATTCCTGGGGTTGCTACAACGCGCTATCGCTACAATACCTACGGTACCTTGTTCGAGGAACTGTATTTTGATGGCCGTGGCCGGCGAACCATCAATGCGAGTGGTATCAGCGGGCAACGCTATTTATTGAACAAGAGGGACTATGCCACCGGGGTTGTAAATATCGATTCCCGTGGGCGTATTACGAATAATTACTCGGGTTATGCCTTACAACGAAGGCAGCTGAATGAATTGGGGCATTTGGTTTCTCTTTCATATTACGATGAGAGGAGCCAGCCGGTAAGTGGGCCATCGGGTTATCACAAACTGGTTTACGAGTGGGCCCCCGTCGGGGAAATCGTGAAAGTCGCTTATTTCAACACCTCCCTGAATCCTACCAGCGATAATGAAGGCACTGCGGTTTACGAATATACCCTGGCGCCCTCTGGGATGGACCTGGAGGTCCGCCGATATAATGAGTTCGGCAGGCTGGCCGATAATTGGGAAGGCAAGGCAATCAGCAAATATGCAGAGACGCAGAATGGCCTGTATTATCTCTACGAGGAGTTAAATTCCTCCGGGGAAGTCGTATTCGAGGATAATGATTATCGGTTTATAGAGTAAAATGGCCTTCTGTATCTAGCGTAAACCAACACTATTTCAGTAAGCCCGTTCCCGAATTGATCGCTATTGCTCGCTCATTTTCCTTTTGGAATTTGGCCATTAATTAAATACTTGAAGGAAAATAACCACCATGACCCGAGTCCTGCTTTTAGCTGTAGTCTTCCTTTTCTCAACCATTTCTATCCAGGGACAGGATTTTAACGCATTATGGGAGCGTGTAGATTCACTGGAACTGGAAGGTAAATTTAAAAGTGCTGCCAGCCTGGTAGATTCCATTGCTGAGGTAATCCAACAAAAAAGGCTTTCTAACCAGGATCCATCGATTTCCCCTGAGCTATCGGGGAATCACCTGAAGAGTTTCCTGTTTCGATCCAAATTTATTCTCCACCTGGAGGAAAATGCCCAGGAGACTGTGTTTCGCGAATTGGAAGAGGCTATTGCCCAAGCCGAATTTCCAGAGCGAAATATTCTTTATTCGATCCAAGCCGGGATACTTCAGCAATACTTGTTGGAAAACCTTTACCAGGTCCGTAATCGCACAGCGCTTTCCGATACCATATCGAATGCTGATTTCAAACAATGGGATGCAACGACCTTAGTCCTGCAAATTGGTAAATCCTACCAAAAGTCACTTTCTAAAAGCGACTCCCTGAAACAAATAGATATTGCTCTTTACAGTCAACTCCTTGCAGACAAGCAGGCCGATTTAGATACGCGTCCTACCTTATTCGATGTACTAGCCCATAGAGCTCTTGATTTTTTTAAGGTAGATCGTTGGTATGTGGACAGACCTGCGGAGCGATTCTTTATGAAATCTCCTGAACTTTTTGATAGTGAAGGGGGCTTTGGTGCTTTGGAATTCAATACTCCGGATAGCTTGTTTTCTGAAATTCCGGCACTTAAAATTATGCAGGAACTCGAGGCATTCCACAAGGAGAAAGATACGCTGGCCTATGTTTACGTACTAAATGAACGTTTGGGCTATGTACGCGATAACAGTACGCTGGATAATCGTGCTGAACTATACCAGGCTAGTTTGGAATCAGCGTGGAAGCGGCTTCAGAAAAGCGAGGTGGCTTCGTTCTTGGGTTTTCGCCTGGCTGAGGATTTATTTCGGATTTCTGAAGGATACAATGCTAAAATGCAAGCATCACTTGCCGGGCATCGGGTGCGTGCCCATCAAATTTGCACTGATATAATCGAACAGTATCCCAATAGTGATGGGGGGCTTCGCGCTACGCTATTAAAGAATAAAATAGAGCAGCTCCATGTGAGTATAGAAATGGAATCTCAGGTCTTGCCTAATAAGCCATTCCTTACCCGGGTGGAATACAAAAATTTGGATTCCCTTCATCTTTTCGTTTTCAGGGGAGGTATCCCAACGCGCAATACAACTCCCTTGTCCAATGATAGTTTGCTCCTGGAATATATTCAATCCGGCTCGGTTAGCATTGTCAAGTCCTATAAGGTTCAAAAAAGAACAGATTATTACAGCTATTCCACAGAATTAGGATTGCCTCCGCTGCCCATTGGAAATTACATTGTCATTGCAGGTAAAAGGGACAAATTAGTGAATCTGGCAGATGTTCTGGCCTACCAGGAACTTCGGGTAACCCGATTGTCGCTACTGAGCACCTTAAGGGAAAAAGAATTGGAACTCCGGGTGCTGGACAGGGAGACAGGCGTTGCCGTGGAAGGGGCAAAGATTGCGATCCTGAATAAGGGGGAAACGCTTAAGGCCGGACGAACTGATAAGCAGGGACGGTATGTTGTGCGTAGGAAACGAAAAGGTTACCGTCCGGATATTTTGATCGCCCTTGAAGGAGACAGTCTGTTACATTCAAATAAGAATTTACCTGTTCGCAATGGTCGGTACGATGAAGATGAAGAACACCGAGCTAAAGGCTATGTCTTTCTGGACCGGGCAATCTACCGTCCTGGCCAGGAGCTTTTTTTTAAAGGGCTTTTGATTGAAACCCGTAAGCGCAAAACGCGGGTCGTTCCAAAAACCTGGGTGACTATAGTCATTTATGATTCAAACAACCAGGAGCTTAAGGAGTTTCGGCTGAAAACCAATGATTATGGTTCGGTTCACGGCTCTTATAAATTACCCAGGACAATTGCTACCGGGGAGTTCAGCATTGAACTGGACGAGGACTTTAATGAAGATGGGGATGACGATCCGTACTGGTATAAGGTAGATGATTTTGATTGGGCGGAGACTGAATTTTCAGTGGAAGAATACAAAAGGCCCCGCTTTGAGGTGCAGATGGATAGTATAACTGCCGATGTACTTCTTGGGGACGACATCCTGGTAAGTGGACAAGCCAAGGCGTTCCTGGGAGCTGGTATCGATGGCGCTCTGGTGAAGTATTCGGTTACCCGATTGCCAAACTTCTACCATATGCAAACCCCTACAGCGATTGTGGCGGAAGGCGAAACTACGACCAATCGGGAGGGAATTTTTGAGCTATCATTCCGAGCCCTGCCAGATTCTTCCTTAGTCCCGAAGGACAGAGGAGTTTACAGCTTTAAGGTCCTGGCCGAGGTAACGGACATCAATGGCGAGACGCGGACAGGAGAAATTTTTGTTCAAGCAGGCGACCATAACTTAAATGCCGAATTGCTGCTGAAACCTACCTGGCGCAAAGGACAAACCCAAGGCTTTGCCGTGCAAGCCCGGAATTTAAATGGCGGCAAAGCCAAGGCCAATGCCAGCATTAAGATTCATAAGTTGCGTGAACCGAAATATGTACTGCGAAAGAAACCCTGGCAAACAGTAGAAGTGCATACTCTTAACAGGGAAGAATACCGTAGCGCCTTTCCTTATGAGCCCTACGATAGTCTGGACCTAAAAGAAAATTGGCCTGTTGACCAGATCGTCTATACCGCAGACCTTGTTATTGATGGAGAAGCCACAGTAGATATACCTGAAATTTTGGATTGGGAAACGGGAACCTATCGCATTGAGCTAATGGCTTCTGATTCTCGGCAGGATACCGTAAACCTTAAGCGCCAGTTCGATCTGTTCGATCCAAATGGTAGTACTGTTACTATGGACACACGCTTTGATTACAACTTATTAAATGTTGATTTCAAGGAGGATGGATTCATACTGATGGAATTTGCCTCCCCTGCCAGGGCACTTACTTTCCATCTCGATGCCTACTACGAGAAGAAGCTCGTATTCAATTACAGTGGAACGCTGAATGACAGCAAACAACAGGTAGGGATTCCGGTATCACCGGAGTATAAGGATCGGATTGAATTCAATCTCTACTACGTATGGAATAATATGGTTTTCCAGGATCAGGTTACCGTTAATTTTCCGGAAGCTCCCAAAAAACTGAATATTGAAACCCTGAGTTTCCGGGACAAGCTTGTTCCAGGGACCCCGGAATCCTGGTCCTTTAGAATCACCGATTCCAATGGGGCTGCGGCCAACGCAGAGGTGCTGGCTTCCCTATACGATTCCTCATTAGATCAGTTCAAAGCGAATTCATGGCCAACTGACCTGAACACTTCCTATTACTATGACAATAACTCCGCCCCTCGGGTCGATACCTATGGCTCTTTCAATACTTCTTATTTCCGGATATTCAACAGGGATAGAAGACGATTCAAGTTTCCACCCTTACCGGTATTTCCTGAAATAGGATGGTTTGGCTTGAACTTTGGCAAGGGTACCTACGAGACTTCCGGATATTTGCATAAGCTAAGGCGGGAAAAATTACGCGCTCAACCGCGCAAAGAAGGAAATATTAGTGGTATCGTTACCGATCAAATGGGTTTGCCCTTGCCTGGGGTGAATGTTATAGTGCAAGGCACCACCTTGGGAACACAGACAGATTTTGATGGATTTTATACCCTGAATGCCCCCAGGGGTTCCGTCCTGATCTTTAGTTACCTCGGATTCTCAAGTACTTCGATATCGGTCAAGAAATCGCAAGCGGTTAATGTTTCCCTTTCCGAGGATGCCCAGGCACTGGATGAAGTTGTCGTTACTGCCTACGGAATTCAGCGCAGAAAGAATGCGTTGGGTTATACTGTAGTTTATGACGAGGCCGAGGAGGTAGTCAATGATATTGACCGTCAATTAACAGGAACGGTCAGTGGAGTTACAATTTCGGCGACTAGCGGTGCACCTGGAGCTGCCTCCAATGTCGTTATTCGAGGAATGAATTCAGTATCTGTCAATGATCGCACCTTGATCATAGTAGATGGTGTTCCTATGACTCAGTTACAGTATGAGATTTTGCTGAAACCCGGAGATATTTCCGATATCAACGTGCTGAAAGGCTCAAGTGCTGCAACATTATACGGTGAACGCGGGGCGAATGGGGTAATCGTGATTACAACCAAACAAGGCGCTCGGGCATTAGAAAACGTAGGGCCAAGGAGTGATTTGCGCGAAACGGCAATTTTCATGCCTCAACTCAGGACAGACGCATCAGGAGAAGTACGTTTGGAATTCAATGCGCCTGAAGCGCTTACCCGCTGGCGTCTAATGTTATTAGCGCACACCCGTAAACTCGATGTTGGGGCCTTAGAACATAAGGCAGTCACGCGAAAAGATATTTCAGTAGTTCCTAATTATCCCAGATTCCTTCGATCAGGAGATACCCTGGTGTATTCTGCTAAAGTGAGCAACCTCACCGAACTACCTCAGCAAGGAACTGCCCAACTTACATTAATGAACGGTCTGACATTGGAAGATGTTACCGGACAGGTGCTCAATGCCAATGTTAGTTCCAATCTTAGACAACAATCGTTTACCCTCGATCCAGGGGCCAGTCAGAATCTGGAATGGGAGTTGGTGGTGCCGGAGTACCTGGAGATTCTGGAGATCAAAACTGTGGCTACAACAGGGCAAAAAAGCGACGGAGAATTGAAAGTTATTCCAGTACTATCAAATCGATTGATGATCACGGAATCCAAACCATTCTGGATTCAACCCGGAAAAAAAACTACCCTTGCTTTCCCACAACTTGAGCAAAACGGAAAGCCTTCCCTGGAAAGTCTTGGATTCCGCTTGGAATATACATCGAACCCGGCCTGGATGGCTGTTAAGGCTCTTCCCTACCTTATGGAATTTCCCCATGAGTGTGCTGAACAGACCTTTTCCAGGTTCTATGCCAATGCCATAGCTTCTCATATTCGTGATGAGAATCCTGAAATGGAGACGCTTTTTGCCAGTTGGGAAGACCAGGAGATTTCCACCCGTCCCCTGGAAAGCAATGAAAGTCTAAAAACGATCTTACTCGAAGAATCTCCCTGGGTTCAAGAGGCCCTCGATGAGAAGGAGAAGCAGGCCCGTTTAGGCCAGCTATTCAAGAAAGGCAACACCCGCGATGTCCAAAAGGAAATGGTTAGTAAACTCAAGGAACTTCAACTGAAAAGCGGTGGTTTTCCCTGGTTTGCAGGAGGTGACGAGAATGATTTTGTTACCCGGCATATCGTTGCAGGGTATGGCCACCTGAAGAAATTGGATATAAGAACTGAGGAGGATTATCGGCTGGAGAGAGTTATTGAAGAGGCCGTTACTTATCTCGATACTTCCATTGTTGAAAAAGCGCAAAAACGAAAAGCCAGACTTTTATCCGGAGACAATGTAGGGAACTCAAACAAGCGCTTGCATGCTATTATTGATCCGGAGACTCAGGACACGATTGTCTTGGATGGTATTGATCATTCCGATATACACTTTTTGTACGCACGTAGTTTTTATTTGGAGGAACAACCGCTTTCAGGAACTTTAAAAGCCGTGGTAAATGTTTATCTGGATACCCTGAAGAATGATTGGATTACCCGGTCTGTGTATGACCAGGCATTAACCGCCCTGGTTATGAAACGATATGGTTTTGCAGAAATAGGAAGAAACATTGTGGAAAGCCTGGAGCAACAAGCAGTAGAAAGTGAAGCCAATGGGATTTATTGGAAACAAGTTGTTGCTGGCACTTCCTGGTATGAAGCTCCAGTGGAAACCCAGGCACTTCTGATTGAGACATTTGCCGAATTTGGGGCATCCGATGCCTGGATTGATGGCATGAAACTGTGGCTTTTGAAAAATAAAAGGACCCATAAATGGTCTACTACTAAGGCTACTTCGGAAGCAATATATGCCCTGGTAATGAATGGTACAGATTGGCTGTCTGTACGGGATGGTATGGAAATTAAACTGAATAGCGGACAGATACCTCAGGCAAAGCTGAAGGAAGTGACTAAGGAAGCAGGTACGGGGTATTTTCAGCTTAGATGGGATAATGAGGAAGTAGACGAATCCCTGGCAAAAATTACGATTAACAATACATCAGCGGTCTCTGGATTCGGAGGGGCCTATTGGCAGTATTACGAGGAAATCGATAAGGTAACTTCCGATTCAGAGGGACCATTGCAAGTCGAAAAGGAGATCTATCAGAAAACCCGAAGTACGCAAGGAGAACGTCTACAGAAGATTGACCAGGAAAATACATTGCAAGTAGGAGATCTGGTTACAGTTCGCCTGGTAATTTGGGCCAAGGAGGATCTAGAATTTGTTCATTTGAAGGATTTGCGGGGATCTGGCCTGGAACCGGTAGATGTGCTTTCCGAATATCGTTGGCGTAATGGGCTGGGCTATTATCAGGCTACAAGAGATGTGGCGACCCATTTTTTCTTCGATAGACTACCCAGAGGGACTTTCATTTTTGAATACGATTTAAGAGTTAATAATCCCGGGAATTTTGCCAGTGGTATTTCCCAAATTCAAAGCATGTATGCCCCTGAATTCAGTGCCAAGAGTTCGGGAGGTAGGATAGCTGTAATGAAAGATTAAATTCGAGTCGATTTGATAACAGTTTTCCATATAGGCTTATTTTTTCCACTTCTTTAAGTTAAACTTAACAGAATTCCTCCCGTCTGGTTTTTATTTTTAGGGGCTTCCTGTAACATTCTGGGGGTAGTGCACGTCCTATAGGACGTACCTTAAAGGCTTGCCCAATATTTTTCTTTCCGGAGAATTCGCGAGTCGGACTAATTTCAAACAATAGAGAACACATGAAAAGAAGAGACTTCGTGCAATATGCCGGGTTGGGAAGTGGGGCGCTTATGATGCCTTCACTGCTTATGGGGAATCCGATTTCCCAGGAAGCCCTCCTTGCCCCTAGAATGGATGTTGCACTTAAAAAGCAACTGGCGGATGTTGCCCTTAACACCGCCAAATCCCTCGGTGCTTCTTATGCCGATGCCCGTATCGGACGTTACCTGAATCAATTCGTGATCACGCGCGAAGACAAGGTTCAGAACGTCGTTAATACCGAATCTTTCGGGGTGGGAATTCGCGTAATTGTCAACGGGACCTGGGGCTTTGCCAGTACCAGTACCGTTACGGAAAAAGGAATTCAGGAGGCGACCAACCAGGCCGTTGGAATTGCCAAGGCCAATGCCATCCTGCAAAAAGAACCAGTAGTCCTGGCCCCTACGGAATCCCATGGGGAGGTCAGTTGGAAAACACCAATTACAAAAGACTTCCGAGAAGTGCCGATTTCCGAGAAGGCCGACTTGCTGCTCAGCGCAAATGCCGCTGCCATGGAAGCTGGAGCCAGCTTTGTAAACAGCGGGCTTTTCATGGTGAACGAACAAAAGTATTTCGCCTCGACCGATGGATCCTACATCGATCAGGATGTACACCGTCTCTGGCCATTCCTCAACGTAACCGCAGTGGATCGCGCTGCCGGAAAATTCAAAAGTCGCCAGGGCCTCAGTGCTCCGGTAGGAATGGGCTTTGAGTATATGGATGGTTTGGATTCAGAAAAAGTAGCGGGTCCAGCTGGAATGAACCTCTACCGTAACAGCTACGACATCATTGAAGATGCCAAGATGGCGGCGGAACAGGCCAAGGCCAAACTCACTGCGAAGTCAGTTGAAGCCGGTAAATACGACCTGGTGCTTGAGCCGAATCACTTAGGACTCACCATCCACGAATCTGTAGGGCACCCGCTGGAACTGGACAGGGTTCTCGGATACGAGGCCAACTATGCCGGAACGAGTTTTGCCACCCTGGACAAATGGAAATCAGGAGACTTCAAATACGGTAGTGATATCGTAAACCTGGTTGCTGACAAAACACAGGTTGGATCCCTCGGAGCTGTAGGCTATGACGACGAAGGGGTTAAAACCAAGAAATGGGATCTGGTGCGCAACGGAGTCCTGGTGAATTACCAGGCTATTCGCGACCAGGTGCACATGATCGATCAGAACGCTTCTCACGGTTGCTGCTATGCACAGAGTTGGAACGATGTACAATTCCAGCGTATGCCTAACGTGAGCCTGGAACCCGGAACGGAAAAATATTCTGTTGCCGATATGATCAAGGACGTTGAGAAGGGGATTTATATCGCCGGTCGGGGATCTTATTCCATTGACCAGCAGCGCTACAACTTCCAGTTTGGTGGAACCGTCTTCTTTGAAATCAAAGATGGAGAAATCGCCGGTATGTTGGAAGATGTCGCCTACCAATCCAATACTCAGGAATTCTGGAATTCCTGCGTAAAGATTTGCGATAAGGACGATTACCGAATGTTCGGGTCCTTCTTTGACGGTAAAGGCCAGCCTTCACAGGTGAGCGCGGTTTCCCACGGGAGTTCTACTGCCCGATTCAACGACGTAAATGTGATCAATACAGGACGAACCATTTAATCGGTTCTCAAAATATTTTAACAATGGCTATTTATTCAAAAGAAGAAGCGAGAAGCATTCTTGAAAAAGCCCTTAGCTTTTCTCAGGCAGATACCTGCGAGATCAACCTGGGAGGAAGCAATGAAGGGAATATCCGCTATGCCCGGAATACGGTGTCCACGGCGGGATACAATTCCAACCAGACCCTGGTTGTTCAATCCAGTTTCGGGAAAAGATCGGGTACAGCTACAATCAACGAATTCGACGATGCCTCCCTGGAAAAGGTAGTGCGCCGTGCAGAAGAGCTGGCAAGACTATCCCCGGAAAACCCGGAATTCATGGAGCCCCTGGGGCCCCAGGAATACGACGACTCCCTGACTTACAAGGAGTCTACCGCCAACATTACCCCGGAATACCGGGCCAAAGTTGCACAGAGCAGTATTGATCCCGCTGCGGCGGAGGATGTGACTGCTGCCGGATTCTTTAACGATTCTGAAGGCTTTAGCGCCATGATCAATTCCAAGGGGTTATTCGCGTACAACCGCTCCACCAACATGGATTTCACGGTTACTATGCGCAGTAACGACGGAACTGGTTCGGGCTGGGTAACCCGGGATTTCAACGATGTCGATAATTTCGATGCTGCCGAAGCGTCGCGCACAGCGATCGACAAAGCGGTGATGTCCAGAGAAGCCCAGGCAATTGAGCCCGGGAAGTATACAGTTATCCTCGAGCCAGCAGCTTCCATAGGACTGTTGCAGAATATGGTGGGGGCATTCAGCGCCCGTCAGGCCGATGAAGGTCGTAGCTTTATGTCTGCTCCGGATGGAGGAAACAAGCTGGGGCAAAAGATCGTCGATGAGCGCGTTTCATTCTATTCGGATCCCCTGGATCCAAGAGTGCCAACGGCTACCTGGAACGGTGCAGGCCAACCCCTCAAAAAGACGGTGTGGCTGGAAAATGGCGTGGTGAAGAATCTCGCCTATGACCGCTACTGGGCCGAACAGAAAGGTGTTGAGCCGGTTCCTTTCCCACAAGGAGGAATCATGGAAGGTGGAGACGCCAGTCTGGAGGACCTGATTGCAAGTACCCAAAAAGGAATCCTGGTGACGCGTTTCTGGTACATCCGAAGCGTGGATCCACAGACCTTACTCTATACGGGACTCACCCGGGACGGAACTTTCTACATAGAAAATGGAAAGATCAAACACCCGGTCAAGAATTTCCGATTCAATGAGAGCCCGATAATTATGTTGAATAATCTCGAAACGCTCGGGAAACAGGTGCGGATTAACGGAAACCTGATTCCCTACATGAAAATTCGGGACTTTACCTTTACCAGTCTTTCCGATGCGGTATAATTAAGGTTGAAGCTTTTAAACTGGTTGTCCTTTTGACGGGGCAACCAGTTTTTAATTTATGAATAACGAATTCTTCTTTACGCGCCTGCAATACGAATCCGGGGACTGGGATGTGGACCAGCGCATGCCTTCGAATCTGCTGAATTCCCTGGTGGAGTACACCACCCTCAGGGTAGATACCCTCGAGCGCATTGTTCCGCTGAGTAGTGAGGAGCTTTTTAAGAGTCCGTTCTGTTATATCTCCGGCCACAAGCTGGTAGAATTTACCCCCCGGGAAAAGGAGAATTTTGAAAAGTATGTGCGCAACGGGGGTTTCGTTTTTGCCGATGACTGCAACCACGATATCGACGGTCTGTTTGCAAAGTCTTTCGAGCGGCAGATGGCGGAAATATTCGGGAATGATGCCCTGAAAAAAATTCCCAATGACCATCCGCTTTATACGGTGTTTTTTGACTTTGAGGATGGTCCGCCTACAACCTCCCAGGAACTGAATGGATGGGGAGACGATTTGGTTCACGACTACCTGAAGGCTATAGAAATCGACGGGCGTATCGGGGTGTTGTACAGCAATAAGGATTACGGTTGCGAGTGGGACTATGATTTCCGCAATAAACGCTGGTACAAAATTGACAATACACGGTTTGGGGTCAACATTGTTTTGTACGCCCTTACCGCTTAGAATATGAATCGACTACGGTCTGCGTAGTAAACAGTAATAAAATGAATGAATCCCTGGAGGCTATTGCCAGTGAAGTAGAAACCCTGAGTGCCAAGCTTACCGACCTCAAAGCGGAGATTGGTAAAGTAATCGTTGGGCAGGAAGCCACAATCAATCAGTTGCTCATTACCTTTCTGGCCGGCGGACATGCCCTGCTGGAAGGGGTGCCCGGACTGGCCAAGACCCTGATGATCCGAACCCTTGCAGAAGCCGTAGACCTGAAATTCAAGAGGATTCAGTTTACTCCGGATTTAATGCCTACCGATATTCTGGGAACGGAAATTCTGGAGGAAGACCACAGCACGGGTAAGAAGTTTTTTAAGTTTAACAAGGGGCCGATTTTTGCCAATATTGTCCTGGCCGATGAGATAAACCGGACACCACCCAAGACCCAGGCTGCCCTGCTCGAGGCGATGCAGGAATACTCCGTAACCTACGGAGATCAGACCTATCCCCTGGAGCGGCCATTCTTTATCCTGGCTACCCAGAACCCTATCGAGCAATCGGGGACCTTTGTGCTACCCGAAGCGCAGCAGGATCGCTTCCTCTTGTACATCAAGATCGGCTATCCCACAGCTGGGGAAGAAACTGCGATCCTCAAGGCTACAACAGGTACAAAGGCTACCGAATTGAAGAAAGTCATTAGCGCCGCCGATATTCTTCGCCTGCAGGAGTTGGTGCGAGAGGTAAGCATTAGCGATGCCCTGGTTTCTTATGTGAGTGAATTGGTGCGCGCCACCCGACCGGCAGACTCTTCCGTGGAATTTGTTCGGAAATGGGTAGACTGGGGTGCGGGACCGCGTGCCGGTCAGGCCATGATCCTTACCGCTAAGGCCAATGCCCTGTTGCAAGGTCGCATGGCCGTGCATCCCGAGGATCTCAAAGCGGTAGCTGGTCCGGTATTCCGCCACCGGGTACTGGTAAATTTCCGTGCCGAAGCGGAAGGGGTAGATGCTGATGCGGTTACCCGGGAAATTTTGGCTGCTACAGCGCTAAAAAAGGGATAAGCAGTGGCAACAAGCGCACAACAGGAGCTTCTTACACCAGAATTACTGGGGTCCGTAGCTGGCCTGCAACTGTTGGCGCGGGTAATTTCAGATACCATAAACCCAGGATTAATTCGCAGTGTCCGTCCTGCCCCGGGGATGGAGTTCAGTCAGTACCGAGCCTACCAACCCGGAGACGACCCGCGCTTGCTGGACTGGAAAATGTTGGCGCGTTCCGAACGCTACTTTATCAAGGAAAGTGAACGGGAGAGCCTGGTTACTGTAAAATTTGTACTCGATGCCAGTGCTTCCATGCTGCATCGGGAAAATAAACTATCCAAGTGGGAATACGTGCGTGCCCTGGTAGCCATCCTGGCGTACACAGTTCAGAAACAAGGCGATTCAATTGGACTTTATGCCATTGGTAAGGAGCAGCAGGCTGCCTTGTATCCGCGAACTGGCGGTCGCCAGTTCAACCGGTTGCTCACGACTTTGGTGGGAATGGAGCCTGGAGGAACATGGCCGCAGCGCGATCGGGTTGCCCGGCAATTGTCGGGAGGAGATGGCCGGGAGTTGATTTTATTTTTTACAGACTTTTATCAGGAAGAAGGAGAGCTATTGGAATTTATACGCAGCTTGAAATCCCCTCGAAACGAAGTGGTCGTGTGTCGTATCATGGGTAAGGAAGAACTCGAGTTTTCACATAAGCAGCCCCTCATGTTCGAAGATTTAGAAACCGGAATGCGGGTTGAAGTAGATCCGGGAAAGGCGCGGAAAGCTTATTTGGAGCGTATACATTCCGATATGGAGCAAATGCGGTCCACTCTTTTAAATCTTGGGATAGGGTATTACTTATTCCGGATGGGTGATCCGCTGGAAGACACCCTGAGACGTTTTTTAAAAGAGCGCGATCTAAAAGGCACAAGTTAAGCCGTATAACCGTGATGAGATTAAAATGAGTTTTGCGAATCCTACCCTATTATGGACCCTTCTGGGGGTTTTGGTTCCAATCAGCATCCATCTGTGGAGTCGTAGGGAGGCGCGTACCCTTAAGGTGGGAAGTGTTTCCTTGCTGGAGGCCTCTTCTACGGTTAAGTCGCGGGCGCTCAGGCCCAGCGAATGGTTATTGCTCTTTTTGCGGTGTTTGGTAATTGCATTGCTCGCCCTCTTGATGGCCAACCCATTTTTCGAGAAGAAGGGGGAAACTGTGGCTACTGTATATGTGCTGGATCCTGCCTTGCTGATCGATGGATATCCCCAGGGGCTCCTGGATAGTCTGCCCGAAGATGCTGAGGTTCGATTACTACAATCGGAATTGCCTGTTTTGGATGTTTCTGATGACGACGTAGTAGTTTTTACAGAAGATAAAGATCAGGTGAAGGCACCCGGGTATTGGCAATTGATTCCCGAGCTCACTGAATTGAAGGCCGACAGTGTTGTGGTATACACGCGCGGATATGTCAGTGGTTTAAAGGGACGCAGACCGGCCATTCCGGGAAGAATCCGGTGGAAAGTACTCCCGGAGGAAGGAGAAAAGACCATTCCGCTGGTAGCCCTGCAGGGGCAAAACACGCAACGCCGCGTTTCGATTCAAAGTTCAGGAAAGACCACTTCCTGGGTAAGGGAGGAAATGGGCAATGAGGATTACGGAGACCAGCTTGCTCTGGTCCGGGAGGAAGCTCTTGCAGTTCAATTGGATTTACCGGATAGTCTCGAAAACGAACGAAGGTTTCTCCTGGCCTCATTAAAGGCGGGCGCTTCTTTCTTACAACGGGAATTACAGCTAGACTCGGGTCCCGTACTTTACTTTGAAAGGGACCCCCTGAGTAAGGACTTAATCCGTTTAGATCAGGCGGGAAATTTGCGGCTTACACGTCGCCTTAACCCCCAGAATACGGTAGAAGAGCGGCTTACCGAACAATTGGTAGCCTTATTGGTCTCCGATTCACTCCCGGCAGCATTAGCGCGCAAGTATGATAGACGGCAGGTAGCTTCAACGGTACTGGGAGGTCCCGAAAGTCACGAGCAAATCGAAAGCACAGCAAAGGCATCAATGGGTGTCACCGGTCACATACGCCCCTGGATTTTAGGGCTGTTGTGTGCGGCACTCATTGGCGAACGTTTAATCGCAAGGATTCGAAAGCAATGAAGGCAACAGCAGCAATTCCGGTAATTAGTTTTCAGCGTCGCTGGCAATGGTTGCTGACGGCTGAAACTGCCATTGTTGCGCTGGGTGTAGGTGCCGGCTTCTGGCTCGCCAGCGGAAACATCCTTTACGGCTTGCTGGCCGGCCTGCTTGTTGGAGGGTTGTTGCTATTGATCCGCCGACCCTGGCACGTATCTGCCGCGAAGGCCGTGGCTTGTATCGATGCTTCTTATCCAAAAGCTGGTTTTAGCAGCGGTCTGCTTTTGCAATCTGAAGGTGAACTGCCCGGGCTGGCCCGATTACAGCGGAATCGGATCGCCGGGGTGCTGGAGGAAGAACTCCGGGGCAAACTTCCACCCAATCAATTGGGACTGGCGTTACTCGTAGCCATATTCCTGGTCCTGGCAGGTTGGGGCATATCCTACCTGGGGGGCTTGGGATTGGCGAATCAGCCCAATGCGAACCCTGCGTCAGAAACGATTGTATTTCAACCCGTAGACAGTACTTCAGGAGAGGTTCCGATGCCCGTATTGAGCCGTCAGGAAATAGTGCTGGATTACCCCAGCTATACCCGAAAGGGCAACCAGCGCCTGGACAATCCAAACATCAAAGCCCTGCAAGGGTCGCGTATTACCTGGAAGCTTTTCTTTGAAGGATCTGTGGACCAGGTGATTTTTGAATGGGGCGATCAGGAAATACCGCTTCAAGAAGTAGCCGGCTCTTATCTGCTGGAGCGAGTGGTGCAGAATTCTGGATTCTATAGCTTTCGGTTTACCGACTCCCTGGGCCGTTCCCAGGTTTCGGATCTTTATGCCTTTGAAGCCCTGGAGGATCAGGTACCGGAAATCGAAGTCTCTGGGATTGACCAGTATACCTATTTTGAACCCGGACAAAAGGGGAGTATTCAATTTTCAACCCGAATTACGGACGATTGGGGCCTGGGGGCCACTTATATAATCGCCACAGTGAGCAAGGGGTCCGGAGAATCCGTAAAATTTCGGGAAGAGCGCCTTGAATTTTCAAAGCCGGTTCGGGCAGGTGTTCAGGAGGCCAACCTAAACCGTGAATTAGACCTGCAGGAGCTCGGAATGGCTATGGGCGATGAGCTCTATTTCTATGTCGTCGCGGAAGATCTTAAATCCCCGCAACCCAATGTGGGTAGAAGCCCAACCTATTTTGCTGTCCTGAAGGATAGCGTACGGGATGTATTCGGAGTGGAAGCCGGACTTGGGGTAGACCTCATGCCGGATTATTTCCGCAGTCAGCGGCAGCTTATTATCGACACCGAAAAATTAATCGCTTCCAAGCCCAAACTTTCCGAATACGATTTTAAATTCCGGAGCAACGAACTTGGATTTGACCAGAAATCCCTGAGGATCCGATATGGTCAATTCATGGGGGAGGAGACCGAGGAAGGCATGGTCGTAGAAGGGCCGGCTTCAGGAGCTGAAGGCGAAGCAGGAACCGGGGAAGACCACGATCATGAAGGGCACGACCACGAGGGACACGACCACGGTGAGGAATCCGATCCGCTTGCCCCCTTTACCCATGACCACGACGGGGATAATGAACACAACCTGGTGGCTACCCCACAACAAAAAAAGGACGACAATCCCATTAAGGAATTTGTACACGATCACTCCGATCCGGAGGAAGCTACCTTTTTCGAGGAATCCCTCAGGGCAAAGCTCCGCAGAGCCCTGGATATCATGTGGGACGCGGAGCTGCAATTGCGTCTCTACAAGCCTGAAGCTTCCCTGCCATATCAATATCAAGCCCTGGAACTCCTACAGGAAATAAAGAACAGTGCACGCATCTATGTACATCGCATCGGGTATGACCCGGCACCGATAAAAGAAGACAAAAGGTTAACCGGAGACCTAAAAGGAATTGGCAATGCCAGCAGCAATGAAACCAACCCGTATGAAAGTAGTTATCCTTCTATTCGGGCTGCGATCGGCCGGTTGAACAGTTTGATCAGCGCGCAAGAACCTCCCCGGATAGAAGATCGGGAACTTTTTGCCAGGGCCGGACAGGAGTTGGCGCAACTTGCGATCGACAACCCCGGCTCCTACCTGCAAACGCTAAGAAAGCTTAAAACCCTGGAGACGGGGGCAGACAATACCCAGGAAGGTTTACGGGCCGTTCGCAGGGAGCTCCTGCAAATCCTGCCTAAGGCGGCGGATATCCCCGAGGGGAACCCCCAATTTCGGGATACCCTGAATGTTTTATTCCTGAATCAGTTACAGATAAATGAATGAGGGAGTGAGCTTTTTGAACAGCGCCATATTTTGGCCTGTCATAGTCGGTATCCTGTTGCTGGCTGTTGTATTTACCTTCAAGGAATGGCCTACCCGAAGCGCTTCCGGTTTTGCCAGAAGGTTGTGCCTGGGAGTGCTGGCTCTCCTTGGTCTGGCACAAATAGCACTGGAGCCGGCTTATTGGAAAGCAGCTAAAAAAGAGACCATTATATTGGCTACTCCGGGAACTTCAGACGCCCAACTCGATAGTTTAAAGCGCGTAAACCGAAGAGCCAAAATCATCGAATATAAACCGGGTATGGATCGCTCCGGGGAACTGGCCGGGAAGTCCGTTTTTCTGCTGGGTCACGGGCTGGCTTCTTATGATCTTTGGCAAACAGCGGGTGCTGAAGTAGTTTTCCTGGAGGCGCCAACCCCCAGTGGCGTTGTTCGGCTGCAGCAATCGGAATCCGGAGTTTTGGGTTACCCTATTGAGGTCCGCGGTAGTTATGCTAAGCCTGATAAGGGTACCTCCTTGTTCTTGCTCGATCCGGGAGGAAATCCCGTAGACTCCTTACTGTTGAACGAAGAACCCGAGACAGGAATAACGGCTGGGGAAATCCCCTTCAAATTGGAAGCGCAACCGCAGGTTGCCGGAAACCTGCTCTATTATTTGGAGGAGCGGGACAGCAGCGGGGCACGGCTGCGGACGAATCCTATTCCCTTTAGGATTTCCGGACCTTCCCCCAGGAATATTTTAATCCTCAACACCTTTCCCACCTTTGAAACCCGGAGACTAAAGGAATTCCTTACTGCAAGCGGAGCAAGTGTCCTGATTCGTTCTCAACTAACGCGTGGCGCCTACAAATTTGAATACATCAATCGGGAAGCGCGTCCGGTATACCGTTTGAATGCCGAGAGCCTGGAAGGATTTCAACTTGTCATTTGCGATACCGGATCCCTGTTGAATTTATCTGCGAATTCCCTGGCTGCGCTTCAGGAAGCCATCCGAAATCGTGGCCTGGCCCTATTGGTACAGCCCGATGCAGGTTATTTTTCCCGGAATAGTTCGTTTGGACGCTTGCCGTTTATCCGTGATAACCAGGAGAGCTTCACCCTTACCGCCCAGGATGTCGTGGTACAGAAATACCCCTATAGACCGGCGTTGCAGTTTCCGGAAGAACGGATCACCACCCGGGAAGGCGAGTTACTTGGGGTTTATCGTCCTTCCGGTTTGGGAAGGATACTCGGGAGCGTACTCAAGGACACGTATCAACTCCCGCTTCAAGGGAATCAGGCGAGCTACAACGCGCTCTGGACAGCTTTACTGAACGCTGCCCTTCCCCCTGCCGAACAAGGTCTGCAATGGGAAGCGCAAACGGAATTACCCCGCATCGATGCGCCGTTTCGCTTTCAACTGCGGACTACTTCCGATGCTACTAGGGTACGCGACGATAGCGGAAATGTTATTCCGTTGATACAGGATTTTCACCTGCCCTATCTCTGGGAGGGAACGGATTATCCGCTAGCACCGGGGTGGAATCGCTTATCTGCGGTGGAATCCGGTGAAGACGCCACTCCGGGAAATCCTGCTAATTTTGACTTCTACACTTTTGGTGACGAGGATTGGCAGGCGCTTGAAGCTGCAACCCGCCTGGGGACCAACCGCGATCACTTTAGCCAGCAGTCCGGGAACCCGAAAGCTGCTATGGAAGTCGCTGCCATTTCCCCGATATGGGGCTTTATCTTGTTTCTGTTGAGTATGGGATGGTTGTGGCTGGAACCACGGCTAATGGGATGATTTTCCTAACTTCACCGAAGTACTTTTAAGTATGTTGCTACAACCCCAGCTCGAGAATGAACGAATCCGCATCAGGCCACTGAAGGCAGCTGATCGGGAAGCCCTTTACCGGGTAGCATCTGATCCCGGATTGTGGGACCAACATCCTGTTAAGCGATACCAACGAGACGTTTTCGACAATTTTTTTTCGGATTCCCTGGCCAGTGGCGGGGCGCTTCTGATTAGCCGGGCAGATAGCGGGGAGGTCATAGGCTCCAGCCGGTATGCCGTATTCGAAGGGTTCCCAACCATGGTCGAAATTGGCTATACCTTTCTCGGCAGGGCATATTGGGGAGGTAAATGGAATGCAATGATTAAGGAAATGATGTTGGAGCATGCCTTCAGGTATGTTGAGCAGGTATTATTTTTCGTTGCCGTCGAGAATTTCCGATCTGCCGGTGCCCTGAAAAAAATTGGGGCGGTGCAGATACCACAGGAGGAATATGACCAGTATCCGACTAAGGACAAGGAGTACCTGCTTTTCGCGATTAAACGCGAAGAATTTTAAGCTACCTTTATCCTTAATGAAACCCAAACCATTGACCCCATCGCTTCGATTTTCCACTCTCTTACTGGGATGTTACTGTTTCCTTCTGTTACAGGGGTGCATGACCTATAAAACTGCGGATACCCAGGAACTGCAGGATAATCGTCTTTATGAAATAACTCTGAAAAACACGAAAGTACTGGAGGGTAAATTCCTCCGGCAGGGTTCCGAATCCTATGTCTTTCAGATCAATGGCAATCAGGTGGTGATCCCAGGGGATCAGATTTCCCTGCTGCGTCGTAAAAAAATTTCCCTGGTAAAGCTGGGGGTGGGTACTGCACTGGCTACAGCCGGAGTAATCCTGCTGCTGGAGAATGCGGATAAGAGAACTTTTGACGAGGCCATAAACGACATCCGGAACTAATCATCCCACAGTACTTTGTACAATTCGGTATCCTCGGTTTTGCCCTTGAGATTGACTGTTCCGACCTGCTCAAAATTCCAGTTACTTTCGGGAAGGGCCCTTTTTAATTCTCCTGAAACAAGTGCCCTGGCTTCAAATTCATGACAGCGACCAAGAATTCGCGCCGTGGTGTTGAGCACATCCCCGGTATGGATCAAAGCTTTTTTGAGTTCTCCGATTTCGCCCGTAGTGACCTCCCCGAGGTGGAAGGCTGCCTTGCATCCTGGTGCTGCGCCATAGCGGTCCAGGAAAAAGGATTCGCGAGACTCCAGCCGCTTCGAAATTTCCCGGAAGCATTGCAGGCATCGCCCATTGGCCAGTCCTTCTTCGAGATTCCAGCTCACGACAACTTCGTCTCCAACATAGTGGTATATCTCGCCGTAATTGCTGAGTATCGGATCCGACATCTCGGCGTAATAGGCGCGCAGTAATGCAAAGTACTTTTCATGCCCAAGCGACTCCGCCAGGGTCGTGGAATCGTTCATATCCAGGAACATAAATATCCGCTGCTCCCGAAACGGCTTGTGGTATTTCCCGATAAAGAAATTGGTTAGCATGCCGGGTCCTAAATACTGGCTCACTTCAGATAAGAGCATGGCAACCAGAAGTATGGCCCCGACATAGATGACCACACTCCAAAAGGCGAATCGGGATAAAAAGGCAGCGAGGTTATCCGCTATGATAGGATCGGCCAGACCCACCTTCAGGCGTTGCGTATTGGTAAGAACAGCCAGGATTATGATAAACAGGCAAATCATAAAAAGGTAAAGAAGACTCTTAAAAATTACCTTAAACCACAAGGGTCTGCGCTGGAAGAGCCTCTTTAACCAAAGCACTTCAAAGCTTCCCTGTAGCAACCCCATCACAAAACTTCCCGAAACGGTGTAGATAAGGGCGTTGGCAAAATCATAAGGGTTGGAAGTAGAAGGGTAGTAGTCCAGTCGACCCAGCAGGCCAAATTCCACCAGTGCATATAACAAGGCTGCAAAAAGCCATACCGTCGCGAAAAAGGCGATCTGTCGTATATTTCGTTTGAGGTGTGCCCGTTTCATTTTGTTCTGCTTAAGATACTACTTTGAATTTGCAAGGCTGGCCGTGGGATTGAGTTTTGTGTATCTTTAGATTAGTTTGGGACGCGCGCTGCGATGATTACAAAACCAGAACTTGTGGATTTCCTTTCCGGAGTACCTTTTTTTCAGGAGGTCTCCCGCGATTCCCTGAATAATTTATCCGATCATTTCCAACAGTTTACTTTTGACCGCGGCGACCAGATTCTGGAAAAAGGAGATCCGGGCTCTTCCCTTTTTGTGATTTACACCGGACGGGTAAAGGTTCACGATGGCGAGCACCAATATGGCATTCTGAAAGCAGGGGCCAGTTTTGGGGAGTACTCGCTAATCGATAAGGAGCCGAGGTCGGCCTCGGTTACGGCACTGGAGCATAGTGTGTTATTGGAGTTACCAGCGCAGCGCTTTTTGGAGCTGATGCAGGAGGATCCTGGTTTTTCGCGGGGAATCCTGGCGGTAATGATCCGCAGACACCGAGAACTCGATGAGGTTCAGGAAGGTCTGGCTAGCAGTAAGGCAGCCATAGAAGTTGCCCATGCTCAGATCAGTAGTCTGATTGAAGGAGCCATGGACGCGATCATCGTGTTTGACGAGAGAATGCAAATTTCCCTGACCAATCCGGCAGCTTGTCAAATGCTGCAGAACGAGGATGCCATTGGCAGAAGGCTGGATTTTTTCCTGACCGAGGAAACGGCCAACTTTATCAGGGGATTTGTGGAAAGATGTCAGGAGGAAGGGTCTGAGCGTTTACAGGGCCGGCTTCCAGATCCGGTTGTGCTTCATGGATCGGAAGATATGGAAACCCCTGTAGAAGGAACCATAAGCGGCTATCCCGGGCAAAAGGGATTGCAATTCACCCTTATTTTGCACAGCATACAGGAACGGATTGCCAATGCCGAAGCCATCAGTGTCTTGTCCAAACAGACGGATTACCTTCAGGAGCAAATCCGTGAGCTGACCAACGATCACGGGATTGTTTCTGATTCTCCTGAAATGAGGCAGGTGGTTCGGATGGTGGAACAGGTTAGCCAAACCGATGCTACAGTTCTGGTACTCGGGGAAACCGGAACGGGGAAGGAATTAGTTTCCAGGGCGATTCACCGTGCGAGTCCCCGGGCCGATAAGGCCTTGATCCGCGTCAATTGCGGCGCCATACCGGCAAACCTGATCGAGAGTGAGCTCTTTGGACATCAGAAAGGGGCATTTACTGGTGCGGTCGCCGATCGCAAGGGTCGGTTTTTACTGGCCAACGGCGGCACGATTTTCCTGGATGAGATTGGGGAACTCCCTCTGGACTTGCAGCCCAAGCTGCTTCGGGTTATTCAGGAAGGGGAGTTCGAACCTTTGGGAAGTTCCGAGACCATATCCGTAGATGTTCGAATCGTTGCGGCTACCCATAGGGACCTGAAAAAGGCGGTGACAAAAGGAACTTTTCGGGAGGACTTGTATTACCGTTTGAACGTATTTCCCATTCGGATACCCCCGCTTCGGGATAGAGGTGCAGACATCCTTCGGATTGCTGAGGATATGATGGGTGCCCTTTCGGTAAAAATGAATCGCAAACCCTTAAAGCTTTCTGATGGCGACAAGGCATTGTTACTTAATTACAAATGGCCGGGAAATGTTCGGGAACTCCAGAACTTATTGGAGCGGGCCATGATTCTGGCACAAAATGGAAGAATAGATTGGCAGTCGCTGCTGATTCCTGCACAAGAGACCTCTTCGAATGCCACAACTACAGCTGCGCCTACAAAGGTCATGACTCAAGAAGAGCTTCGAAAACTGGAGAAGCAAAATATTCTTCGGGCACTGGAGCTTACAGGGGGTAGGGTAGCGGGTAGTACCGGGGCAGCTGCCCTGCTCGGGATCCCTGCGACCACCTTGTTTTCCAAAATGAAATCTTTGGGGATAACAAAAGCCTTTTCGAGTTACGAAAAATCGTAATATACTCACTTAATTACGTATAATTACGATATATCGTAATATTAATAATCCTCCTGTTTTAGTTTAAGTAACTGTTAATCAATTGTTTGAGTTTTTTGGCACGGTAGCTGTCTTAATATGGCTGTCGTTAAAGTTTAATCACAATAAAACCAAAAAACAATGATTTCAACAGACAACATCAGAAACGGAGTAAACGTAGATCAATTAGTAGGAACTATCGAAGCAGTTCAGGGTAACCCCGAGCTGGCAAAGTTTGAGTTCCGTGCCAAAACCGACTGGATCGAAGGTGGCCACTGCCGCACCAGTGCCAAAGGATTCTATGGCGTATGTCAGGAAGACGAAACCCGCCAGGAAACCTTCACCATGGAGGCCGACCACCCCGAAGTATTGCTCGGGAAGGACAAAGCGCCAACACCCGCAGAAATTGTACTTCACGGTTTGGGATCCTGCCTGACAGGAGCCCTAATGTACCATGCCGCTGCCCACGGGATCGACATTGAGTGCATGGAGACCAAGCTGGAAGGTAATTGCGACCTGCATGGATTCCTTGGATTGGATCCTAACGTACGTAAAGGATTTGAAGGGATCAACGTTACCTTCAAGGTTAAGTCCGATGCTACTGAAGAGCAATTGCTGGAGCTGGCCAAATTCTCACCAGTTTACGATATCGTTACTAACCCTACACCGGTTAGTATCAATTTCGCCAAGTAAGCTGCACGATTTATCCGCCCCGGTATTCACACTGGGGCGGATTTTATTTATCCGGAATGACAACCTCCAATTACATATTACAAACAGGCTACCAGGCCGTGGCGAACATCGCCTATAAACTCAGTGAGTTTTTCCCGCTGTATCCCATTACTCCAACCTCGCAGATGTCTGAGTTGGTGGAAGCCTTGAGCGCTAGCGGACAAAAAAATATTTTCGGGGATGTCCCCCAAACCCTTCAGCTTCAAAGCGAAGCCGGAGCTGCAGGGACCCTTCACGGAGCCTTGCAAACCGGAACCTTTGCTACCACATTTACCGCCTCGCAGGGCCTGCTTTTGATGCTGCCTAACCTTTATAAGATAGCCGGGGAACTAACCCCGGGGGTTATCCATGTGGCTACCCGGGCTATTGCCACACACGCACTTTCCATATTTCCCGATCACAGCGATATTATGGCGGTTCGGCAAAGTGGTTTTGCCATGCTTGGCGCAGCTACCGTTCAGGAGGCCCAGGATTTTGCCGCGATCGCCCACCTGGCTACCCTGGAGAGCCGCCTGCCCTTCATACACTTCTTTGACGGATTTCGAACCTCCCATGAGTGGAACGCTGTAAACCCAATACCTGATAACATTTTGAAGGAGCTTCACCCAAGTGAAGCGGCAAGAGCCCATAGGGAACGAGCCCTGGATCCATTGAATCCTTCGGTGCGGGGCACCTCACAATACCCGGATCGCTATGCGGCCACACGGGAAGCTCAAATCCCTTTTCACGAATCCTGCCCGGGGATTGTGCAGGAGGTAATGGACCGATTTGGTGCGCTCACGGGGCGGTACTATAAACCCTTTGAATACCTCGGGCATCCTGAGGCCGATACCGTATTAGTTACCATGGGTTCCTCCTGTGAAACGGCATCCGAAGTTATAAGGCGCAAGAATGCCCGCGGACATAAGTTAGGTTTGATCAAAGTCCGGCTTTACCGTCCTTTTGGAGTAACCCAATTTTTAAATGCCCTGCCCGGTTCAACCAAACGGATTTTGGTTATGGATCGCACTGCGGAAACCGGGGCTACGGGAGATCCACTTCATCTCGATATTCTGGCAGCCTTGCACCAGCAAACGCCGGCTCATAGTTGCCCTGAGGTAGTGCCCTTCCGCTACGGTATAGGGGGAAAGGATTTGAGCCCTGGAGCGCTCGGAGCGTTTATCGATGATCGGTTCGGAGCAGTTGGCAAAGCGCTACCTACAAAAATGACTACTGATCCCGGGAGTTTTCATATTCACCTGGATTTGGATAAAACAGAGGAGTCCTGTAGCCTTCTGGGCAATTGGTGCCGGGGAATATTTCAGGAGGAAGGAATGTTTGTACAACGTTTTGATTACCCTTCCTATGACAAGGCCGAGGCGCGTCTATCTTCGGATATGCGCCTCGCGTCCTCCCCTGTTCAGGCTCCTTATGCGCTTGAAAATATAACGCTATGGGTTACAGATAGCCTTGCAACTTTTATGGCGGAAGCCCATTATTTGAAGCTCACAGCGGAATCCATTGTTGTGGTTGCAGGCAACAGTGATCAGGCTAGTCCCGATTTATGGACCCGCGGAATCCCGGTATCCGTAGCGGCTTCCCATAACTGTACGATATACCAACTACCTCTTGATGTAGCGGCATTTTTTGCGAAATTCACCCGGCACCTGTCTTCAGGTATTTCGGGAAGTGTGCAGGAGATTGACACCTGGCTGGGAAGTATAACCGAACCCGTCCGCCTGCTCGACCTTGCTCAGGGGCCAGTTCAAAACAATGCTCGGGCCATAGGGGATGCATATCCCATGCATATTCCCGAATTAACAGCTGGTCTGGATGGTGCATTTCAAACCAATACGGTTCAGGAAAACCCATTAAACACCGTTGCCTGGATTCCTTCATGGGATGCGGATTCCTGTACGGCCTGCGGGCTTTGTAGTTTGGTTTGTCCGAGCGGTGCCCTGCGCGCCAAAGCCCTCGAACAGCAAAGCGACCTCTTTGGTTTTCGTATCGCCATAAACCCGGATCAATGTACGAGTTGTGGCCTTTGTGTGGAGGAATGCCCAGAGAAAGCTCTGGAAGAAACAGCGGAGTTTGATAGGCAATCCCACCGTAAACAATGGAAGGAATTTGAAGCACTTCCCAACCTGCAATCCGAACAAGTTTCGGCAGTAAAAGTTGGGAATAGAACGGTTCGGGAATTTAATAGTGTCGGCAGGCTACAGTTTGCCGAACCCTTGTTTCGATATCCCAGGGGGGTAAAGGGATGTGCGCAGGGACAGTACTACAAACTGCTCAGCCAGCAATTCGGGGAACGGCTGCTCATTGCCAATGCTACGGGTAGCGGATCCATTTTCGGGGGACATGTACCCGCCCTGCCATGGATTGCGAATAAGAATGGCCATGGGCCCGCCTGGTCCAATTCTCTCTTCGAAGACAATGCCGAATTTGGCCTGGGATTCCGCTCCAGTCTGGACCTGAAAATGAATCGGGCCAAGCGCTTACTTCAAAAACTCCGTCCCTCACTTCCAGCTGCACTGGTTCGCGATCTTCTGGAATCTGGCCGTGAATGCGGAACTCCGGACGTGCAGTTGGAGCAATTCGAAAAACTTACGCTTCATTTGAAGCGTATCGATAGTCCGGAGGCCTGGGAACTCGAATCCTGTGCCACAGATTTGATGCCCAAGGATGTGTGGATCGTTGGCGGTGATGGATGGGCCTATGATATTGGTTTCGGAGGTCTGGATCATGCCCTGAGTACCGGAAAGAACATCAACATCCTGGTACTGGATAATGAATTGTATTCCAATACCGGAGGCCAGCAATCCCGGGCTACGCCTAAAGGGGCGACCGCGGGGATGGCCTCGGCTGGGAAGAAAGCCAATAAAATGGACCTGGGCTGGCATGCCATGCGCTATCCGGGAGTATATGTTGCCTCGGTAGCCCTGAGCGCAGATCCGGAGCAAGCGATCAAGGCATTGGAAGAGGCAGCCGCCCACGAAGGTCCTTCCATAGTCCTGGCCTACTGCCATAGTCCGGCTCATGGGGTAGCACCGAGAAATGGGGCCAGACATCAGCAAGCTGCTGTGGATTCCGGACACTGGTTACTCTACAGAAGGCAGCCTCGATGTGCAGGAGAAAATCTGTACCTGGATAGCCCGAAGCTCACGCTGGAAGCCACTCAGTTTTACAAAGAGGAATTGCGTTTTCATGAAATGCTTAATGCCCGGGAGGCGTTAAATTCAGGTTTGCAGCAGGCGGAGTATCTGTATGAGCAACAACATTTCCTTCTGGCAAGATACCAGGAATATAGCGAGCGTTCTAGGCGGTCATTTTTGGGTAAAAACAATGCCCACGTCGCCGTCTGAGGAAATTTTGTTCAGGGTGTATTCGGCGCATTTGGTAATGAAGTACTGCGCAACCCCATCCTTGGGATTTGCCTGTAGAATTTGATCGAATTTGGCAGAAGCCTGTGAAAATTGCTTGGTGGTAAACAGGTTCATGGCCTGATCAAAATCCTCCCGGGAAGCTAATTTTAACTTGCGCTGGTCTTCGGTGTCACCATCAAAGCATTCGAATATTTGAAGTGGATGGTCCTTGCCTTTAACCTGAACACGACCCAGCGGACGGATGCCGTAAGCCGATTTCTCCGGAAGTTGGGCCAGGGTATCTTCGCTGAGGATGATTCGTGCATCAAAGTATTTGCTCACACCTTCCATCCGGGAAGCGGTATTGACCGTATCGGCAATAATGGCGGTGTCGTTGCGGTGGACATCCCCGATTATTCCCATGACCAGGGGTCCAGTATGCAGGCCAATACCCACTCGGATGGGTTCGTACCCGTCGCTGGACCTGCGGACATTGTAGGCGTCGACCTCTCGCTGCATCGCAATAGCCGCATCCAGGATGTCTTCCCCGTTATTGGGGAATAAGGCCATAATCCCATCGCCGAGGTACTGGTTTACAAATCCGTTGTGCGCATGAATGATTGGTCCCATTTTTCCCACATAGGAATTCACAAACTTGAAATTTTGGCGGGGGGTCATCCCTTCGGATATTCGGGTATATTCCCGGATATCACTGAATAATACGCTCACCTCCCGTTCGGCGTGGTCTCCGAGTTCCACTTCTGTTATTTCCTCCCGTCCAACGGATTTAATAAACTCCGTGGGTACAAATTTGCTGGCAGCCAGGTGGAAGGTGTTGAGGTTGATGTGCGTTCGCATTCGGCTCAACAACTCATTCCTGGAGAAGGGTTTGGTCAGGTAATCGTTGGCCCCTGCATTGAATCCCTCGACCAAATCGGAAACCCGGTTTCTCGCAGTGAGCAGTACAATGGGTAAATCCCCTGGCGGGCGTTTTTTACGGATAGCTTCGCATACCTGGAAGCCCGACATCCCCGGCATCATAACATCGAGTAAGACCAGGCTCACATCGGGATGACGCTGTAATATCCCAAGGGCTTCAGGGCCATTAACTGCCTGCAGCACCTTGTATTTGGAAAGTTTCAGATAGTTTTCCAATACCTTACGGTTCACAGCCTCGTCGTCTACAATCAATATTTTTTTAGCCTGTGGCGCTGCTTCTGGTACTGCCTCCGAGGTAGTTTCGGATTGCTCTTCGGCGATTACGCGGCTTACCGGTTCTGAAACGGCAAGAGGTTGTTGTTGTTCCCGTTGCATTTCGCTTATGGGAATGCTGAATTCAAACGTTGATCCCTTGCCTTGCTCGGATTTGACCCGAATTTGTCCACCGTGTAATTCCACCAGGTTCTTGGTAACGGAAAGCCCCAGGCCAGTGCCACCGAATTTCCGGCTAATCGAGCCATCGCCCTGTTGGAAGGCTTCAAAAATAGTCTCCAGGCGTTCCGGTGCAATGCCGATCCCGGTATCTTTTACCTGAATCCATAGCGCCGATCCCGCTGTCTTCGTACTCAGGGTAACGGTGCCGCTTTCCGTGAATTTTACCGCATTACCCAGCAGGTTAACCAGGATTTGCTGAAGCCGATCTTCGTCGGCACGGACCAGGGGGCAATCGGCGGGAATATTATTTTTGATAACCAGCGATTTGTCCAGGGTAAGGGGTTCGATCAGCTTAATCACGACCTCACTCACAGCCGCGGGATCCACATCCCGAATGGTCAGGTTGAGATCCTGGTTTTTGAGCTTTGAGAAGTCCAGGATATCATTGATCAGGTGCGCCAGCCTTTTACCGCTGTTGCTGATCATATCGAGATTTTCCTTTACCGATTTTGGGAGTTTGCCCGCAGCGCCGTCTTTCAGGGACTCCGACAGGCCAATGATACCATTTAATGGGGTGCGGAGCTCGTGGGATGTATTGGCCAGGAACTGGTCTTTCAGCGCGTCGACTTGTTGCAGGCGTGCCACCATGGCTTCCTGCTGTTGCAACTTTTTGGACTTCTGTCGGTTGCGCCAGAAAAGTCCTCCTAACAAAAGCAGCCCCAGCCCACCGAACACGACAATATTGAATTTGTTCTGCTGGCGATTCAGGTCCTGTTCGAATTGCAATTGCTGGGCAGCCTGCTCCCGGACATTGGCCAGCGAATCAGCAAGTTGTTCCTTTTCGAATTGATAGCTTATTTCCTGGCGAGCAATTTCCCTGTTTGTTTGTTCATTCATGATGGAATCCCGAAGTAGTGCACCTTGCTTATAATACGTCAGGGCTTCTCTGGAATTCCCCAGGGCTTCGTTGGCCTGACTCAGGCAGGCACAGGAACCTTCCTGTATGGCCACGGCTCCATTTTCCCGGGATAAACGGAGGCTTTCACGGCAGTCAGCAATGGCAGCCTTATAGCGTTTCAGCTCCAGATTTGCCTGACCGCGATAGAGGTAGGAGTGTTCCAGACCATCGGGGATATCCTGTCCTTTTTTGCTGGCAATGCTCCGGTCTAAATAGGTAATTGCTTTAAGCGTTTGTCCGTTTTTACGATAGGCATCCCCCATATTCGAAAGCGCACGGGAAAAGCCGGAGTCGTCTCCTGTTTCCCGGGCCACCATTGCACTGCTATCCAGGTAAGTAATAGCACTTTCCAGCATACCCATTTCGGCATAGACCAGGCCGATATTGTTGTACGCATAGCTCAACGACCGACGCATGTTCAGCTTTTTCTTGAGCTCCAGGCTATAGCGGTAATAGCGCATGGCATTGGCCGAGTCGGATCGCCCAATTTTGGTATACAGGTTCCCCAGGTTGTTGGTTACCCGGGAAAGATTAGCGGAGTCCTTTAAGATTTCGGAGAATTTAAGCGCTTCCAGGAGATAGTCTACAGATTGGGGATAGTTGCCCAATTCGTAATATACTGTGCCGATATTACTGAAGGTAATGGCCATGGATGCACTATCCTTGAGCGCTGTGCTGAGATCGTGGCTGCGGTGGTAATACCCAATGGCATCCGGGAAGTTCCCCTGGATTGCATAGGTGTTTCCGATAAGTTTCAGGGCGGTGGCTTCCCAGGAGGGATTTTCGCTATTAGCCGCAAAACCAAGGACTTCTTGCCCCAGGTTTCGAGCCTCTTCCATGCTACTCCTCATAAGCATCAGGGAAGCATTGATCCCGGCTTCGAAGCGAACGCTGTCGGCCAGGTTATCATCTGCCCAAAGGGTGCGCAAACTGTCGAGTCGTGCCTGTTGGGCATTGCCTTGCGAGAAAACAAAGAAAAGCCCAAGTCCAAGAAACACCAGGTTTCTCATGAATTTGTTTATCAGGTGGTTAGGCAGTTAAATGTACCTTTTTCTCATAAGGGATGCAACCCGCGGGATTCAGGGTCTTTTTGGCTTCTCCCGTAAACAGGGGAATTCCCGCTTACTTTACGCTAAATCGAAAACTGGTTTTGCTGGTGAAAACAAGGCCCGGATCCAGGCGGGTGGAGGGAAATTCAGGCCGGTTCGGGGCGTCGGGATAGTGCTGGGTTTCCAGGCACAGTCCAGCGCGGTAGGGATAGGTGCCGCCGCCTTTGGCCCGAAGCTTACCCTGCAGGAAATTTGCGGTGTATACCTGAATGGCAGGTTGGTCTGTAAATACTTCGAGTAGCCGACCACTTAAGGGGTGGTACGCCTGGGCGGCTGGCTTGTCGCGATTGATCCCATCGGTAAATATCCAGCAATGATCGTATCCTCCAGCCAACTTAATTTGCGGGTGGTCCGCGTCTATGTCCGCACCGATTTCACGGACTTCCCGAAAATCAAAAGGCGTTCCTTCGACAGGGAGTATATTCCCGGTGGGGATGAGGTCAGCATCGACCTCCAACAGTGATTCGGCCTGTAGTTGTAAATTATGGTCCGTAATGGAGGTGTTGAAGTTACCTGAAAGGTTGAAATAGGTGTGTTGGGTAAGGTTTAGCACGGTAGGGCGATCCGTGGTAGCCTGATATTCCACAGATAGGGTGTTATCGTTGCTCAAACTGTATAAAACTCGGGTTCGCAGGTTTCCGGGAAATCCTTCTTCCCCATCCGGGCTTAGGTATTCCAGTTGTAGTTGCAAGCTGTCCGGATTGGCCTTTACTTCCGCCTTCCAAAGTTTACGGTCAAAGCCGTAATCTCCTCCGTGCAGGTGATTCGGCCCATTGTTGGTTGCAAGCGTATATTCCTTATCGTCCAGGGTAAATTTCCCGAGGGCAATGCGATTGGCGTAACGCCCTACTAGGGCCCCAAAGTAGGGGTGACGCTCAAGATACGGCTCCAGGGTTTCAAAGCCTAGTACGACATCCTGGTAGTTTCCTTCCCGATCCGGTGCCGTCCATCGGGTGATAATTCCACCGTAATCCAGTATATCCACTGCCATTCCCTGTGTATTGACCAGGGTGTAGCGGGTAACCTGACGTCCGTCCTCCATAGTGCCGAATACGCTGGAGGTAATGCTGCCGGCGGCAGATGAAGCTTGGGACATAGTGGTTTTGTTTTCCTGGGATTGACCTGGGGTTGTGCCGCCCAAAATAAGGGATAATAGATAAAAGGCAAGAGGAATGCGGGTTTTCATTCGTTTCTATTCACGGGCCATTTCCTGATGCAGGGCTTTTTCCTCTTCTGTCAAATTCAGAAACAGGGCTGCATTGTTGTAGAAGATATCCGCTTTTTGTTCCAGGCTCAGAAAGGGAGCGGATTGGATGCTTTCGATGCCCTGATCAAAAGTCCCCAGAAACGCCATTTGATCGGTTCCATACATGATGCGTTTCCCGAAACCCGCATCGATCAAACCCTTGAGAAAGTTGTGGAATTCCGCCCTGGGTTGCCCCCAGCAAATTACGCCGACATCGACATAGAGTTGGGGATGCGCGTACAACAGGGCCTTCATGTCATCCAAATAGGGCCAGCCGGCGTGCATGATGTATACTTTCAGTTTAGGATGGTTTACCAGGACCTGTTCAATTTGCATCGGGTCGGCATTCGCAGCGCGAACCCCGGGATAGCCTGCGTACATTCCCCCTGGAGGTCCTCCCGGATAAATGTGATACCCCACCGGGATATCGAGGGTTTCCGCCAAATCAAAAAGCGGATCAAGGGCAGGATCATCGGCCTGGGCTCCCCCATAATATTGGGCCATTTCGGCCATGACATGCATTTTGTCTGCAGCGTGTAGTTCTTTCAGTTCTTCAGGGTCACCATTTCCCATACCCAGTAGCACCCGATACGGATCTTCCTCGTACCACTCCGGGTTGTAATTAACCACAGCCTTTACAATCCGGTGCTCTTTAAATTTTGCGAATGTCCAGGTCTTGTGTTCTTCCAAATTACTGACGGTATTGTATACCGCACCGGTTAGCGGATGGGTAAAAGACATCCCAAACATAGGATTGGGTTGCTGGTAGGCATGCACGTGCATGTCGATAATCGGGCCGGTATACTCCGCACTTTGTGCACGCCCAACATAGGAGGAAGCAATAGTAAATGTCAGGATGCATGTGAATACCCGATGGGTTTGAAAAAGCAGGCGCATGATTAAAGAGGTTTAGACTATTTCAGAGATATCAGGAACTTAGGTGTTGCTTAAAAAAGGTAATGGTTCGCTCCCAGGCTAGTTTTGCAGCTTCTTCGTCGTAGCGGGGGGTAGTATCGTTGTGAAAGCCGTGGTTGGCGTCGGGATAAAAGTGGACCGTGTACTTTTTCTCTGCCGCCAAAAGTGCTGCCTCATAAGCTGGCCAACCTTCATTGACCCGCTTGTCCAAATCGGCATATTGCAGCAAAAGGGGAGCTTGTATCTCCGGAACCAGTTCCGCCGGCGGTTGCCCGCCATAAAAGGGAACTGCTGCGCTTAAGTCGGGAAGGCGTACGGCCATCATATTTGAGATCCAGCCACCAAAACAGAATCCAACCACACCAACCTTGCCCGTGCACTTCTCATCGGATTTCAGGTAGTTGAAAGCGGAGATAAAGTCTTCGAGCATCTTATATCGATCCCGTTGGCGTTGCAGGGTGCGTCCATCGTCATCGTTCCCGGGATATCCGCCCAGTGGCGTGAGCGCATCCGGGGCCAGGGCTATAAAACCGGCCAGGGCAGCGCGCCTGCATACATCTTCGATGTGCGGGTTTAAGCCACGATTTTCATGAACCACCACAATTCCCGGAAGCGGACCTTCCGCATTGGCAGGCATGGCCAACAGGCCTTTGATTTTTCCACCACCTTCCGGAGAATTATAGGTGATATACTTCGTTTCCAGGCGCGGATCGTCCTGGGTGATTTGCAGTTTACTCACATAATCCGGCATGATAAAACTCATCAGGGACATTACCGTAATCCCGCCAACGGCGTAGCTGGAGAGTTTGTTCATAAATTCGCGACGGTCTATCTGGTTGTGCGCGTAGGCATCGTAAAGGTCAAAGACGCCCTGATCGATGTCTTCTTTTCGAAGTTTTTTCATTTTATGGTCGGTTAGGCCCCGTATTCGAAGGGCATTTGTTATTGTTTGCCGGAAATCACAGGGGGAAGTGTCCTTACAAGATAAGAAAAAGGCATGAGCTTCGGCCGTATTGCGCTTCCCGGCTACGTCCGGTCTTTTACCGGGATCACAAACTTATGCCCACTCCAGGTTTCGTCTATCGATGCCACTTTCACATCCACCAAACCCATGGACAGCCCTGTCTGCATCACATCAAATTTTCCGATTTCTGAGTTTAGTCCGGAAGCCTTTTTAGGCCAGCTCACCCAAACCATGCCTTTTTGAGTCATCATGGAATGGGCCACGGCCAATCCGCGCTCTAAAGATTCAAATGTGGAGGCAAACAAGTGGATGAAATCGAAGGTTCCGGCATCGAGTTCCCGGGATTCAATAGATTGGAGGGTAGCCAGCTCTACCAGGTCATTGACTTTGGGCCATTCATTAAAAAAATCCCGATAGGGTATCGGGCCTTCAATAACCAGCAGTTTCATACCTTCTTTGATCCCCAATTTGCGGTGGAGTGGGGTGCCGGAATAGCCAGAAGAGGCCTTGTTGGTAGCTGACATGAATTGGATCGGTAATCCCTTCTAATTTAAGAGTTTTTTATCATTATTTGGCGTGATTATTGCTCATATTTGACAAACCAACACTATGATTACTAACCTGTTCCGCGCATTACTGCCTGTGTTCTTTTGTCTTGGTTTGTCGGGTCACTTTTCCCTACAGGGCCAGGCCAGGGCATTGGCCAATCCATCTTCGGAATTGCTCAATCTCCATCTTAACAAAACCTTCTTCTTTCGCGGAGAGGAATTGTGGTTTAGCGCTTACTCCCCAAGCCTGTCCGATCAGGAGAATTCTGAAATCCCGGTGCTCATAGCGTTATATAATCAGGAAGGTGAGGAGAAATCAAGGCGAATTATTGGTCTGAGACAAGGGAAGGGATTTGGCCAGATTCCCATTGATACAACCTTAAAGGATTCGCTCTATTTTGTTCGGGCTGCCCTGATTTCCCCAACGCAGCTGCTCAATTCCGGAAATGCATCGGTGGCTGAATCCACCCCTGTGCTGAAGGCTGCCTTTGAACAAGCGATAGGAATATTAAAAGATGAACCCTTACCGCTCAGGCCGGATACCCGCGAGGAGCCTTTAGCCCTGGAAGTGGTTCCTGAAGGAGGCGAATTACCCGCAGGGATACCTGCTAATGTCGGTTTTCGCGTCCTGAATTTTTTCCCCTGGGAATACGAAGGTTTTAAAGCAGAACTCCTCGGGGATTCCGGTGAAATACTCCTGCGGAATATTACTGTAAATCACAAAGGACACGGGATATTGCAGTTTGCCTTTGAATTGGGAAAACAGTACACGCTTCAACTAACCACCGCGCGTGGTGAAACCCTACAGGTGCCTGTTCCCAGGGCGACGTCTCAGGGAATTGGGCTAAGAGTAAATGCCATAAATGAGGAATTCATTTTTGTCAATATCCAGGCGAATCCTGAATTCCGGGCGGCGCATAATACGATCATTTGGGCTTTAGATGGTGCAGATGAATCCGATTTGCAAAGTTTGGATTTGGAGGCCGATCAAACCCTCAGAATAGAACGCAGAAAAGTGCCTGAGGGAATCCTGACTTTAAGATTATACACCCTGGAAGGAGAGGAATTGGCCAAACGCCTGGTCTACAATGAGTATCCGGCCACAGATCGCGGGATTAATGCAACGCTGACCCGTTCGCAGGTAGGGGATTCCCTGGAACTTAGAATGTCCTGGGATCACAATGATTCTGAGAAGAACCTTCCTTTGGTACGCTCGCGAATGAGCCTGTCTGTCCTTCCCGGGGAGTCCCAGGCCTATCGTCCGAATGGCGTAATGACCACCCGGCGTTCGGAATCGATGCGAGGGGAACGATTCATCCGGGATCTTGCTCTTTTGTTAGAGGAGGAAGTTCCCTCAGAACCTGTAGCTGTTACCGGGACGTCCGGGAACTTGGTTAGCGAAGAAGTGTTTCCGGTTATTTCTGGTCGTGTTGGGGATGCCGATTTGAGTGTGGAGAATCAGGTTGTGGCTGTTTCCGATTTTGGCAAGGACATGACTGTGCTGGACCTGAACTCCGATAAAACTTTTGAATTTCGTTCGGCCCATTTCTATCAGGATACCCTTCGCATTAGCCTGATGGGAAGAAATGGCCGCCTGAACAAGGGAGATGTAATATTGGATTGGGAGTTTCCTAAAATATGGGAGGCGACCATAGCTCCTGCCCTACAGGAGCCCGAATTGCCCGAATGGCCCTATCGGGACGAGTTCCGCAAGGGGGGTTCCGACCGCCGAATGATCCAGGAGGATTTGAGCGCCATAGCCCTGGAGGAAGTAGAAGTTACTGCAGAGGCAGAAAGCAGCGACATCCCTTTAATGAATGTAAATATGAATGGAAAGCGAATCAATGCGGAAGAACTCCGGCGCAGTACGTCCCTCGCCTCTTTTTTGCGTCGACAAGGGTTTGTGATTACGTATGGTGGGCAAGGCAGATTGGTCGTGCTCTCGCGAAGGCTAAACCCAGAGAGTGCCAGTGGTGGAGGACCACCCAGGCGAACGCCTGTCCCTATTGTTGTAAATGGGATGGTGAGAGAGGGGCTGGACCTGAATATCCCATTGAGTAAAGTGCAAACCGTGTTTTACACAGACTATGCCGTATCCGTTCAATTACACCGTGATAATTTCTTCATCGCAAACCGGGAACGTTATTCCAATTTTGAGGTGCCAGCGGGATATGTAAAGCCCGATCGATTTGCCATCCCCCTGAACTTTAATACTCAGAGTCCGCGATTTCTAAGTTTCGGCCAGGTCTTCTGGGAGCCAGACATAATTCTTCCCGCTGAAGAGGAAGTAGTAATTCGCTTTCCCGATCCCGGATTGACCAATTTCCGGGTATTTATTGAAGGGGTTTCAGATACCGGTGAAGCGTTCGCCGAGGAGGTAAGCGTTTCCCTTCCTAAGCCGTAATTCCTTATCTTCCCGGGTAATAGTCCACAGCTTATGCGAATCTGTAACCTTGCCGCAACGGCCTTCGTTCTTGTACTGCTATTATCCTGCAAAGGGGAATCTGAGAGTCAGGTAGCCTCGGCCGAAGTTGAAAGTCGCTTTTCTGAGCCGCACCGTCCTCAATTTCACTTCACGCCAGAAGCGAATTGGATGAACGATCCCAATGGCATGTTTCACCTCAATGGAGAGTATCATCTCTTCTATCAGTATTATCCGGACAGCACGGTTTGGGGGCCCATGCACTGGGGGCATGCAGTTTCTGAGGACCTGGTCCGCTGGAAGCACTTACCGGTTGCACTGGCACCGGATTCTTTGGGTTATATTTTCTCGGGTAGTGCAGTTGTGGATCATCGAAATAGTTCTGGTTTTTCACAGGATTCTACCCCTCCCATCGTAGCGGCCTTTACCCATCACGATCCGGTAGGGGAGCAGGCGGGGACGGACGATTTTCAAGTTCAAAGTCTGGCTTATAGTGTGGATAAGGGCTATACCTGGACCAAGTATGACGGCAACCCGGTTCTCCCTAATGATACGGGAATCCGTGATTTTCGCGATCCAAAAATCATATGGAATCCGCAAACCGAGCAATGGATTATGACCCTTGCCGTATATGATCGGGTCAAATTTTACGGTTCGCCTGATTTGAAAAATTGGCAATACCTCTCGGAATTTGGAATCGAAGGAGATACCCGACTATGGGAGTGCCCGGACTTATTCCCCATGCGGGTTTCCGATAGTCGTGATTACAAGTGGGTGCTGATCGTCAGCATTCAGCAGGAAGGTCCAAATGGAGGGACCGGAACTTCTTATTTCGTTGGGGATTTTGATGGCACTAACTTCCTGGCCGATCCCGGGCAGCAACAGTGGTTGGATTACGGTGCCGATAATTACGCTTTTGTGACCTGGGATAATGCCCCGGCCACTTGGGGCAGGCGCCTGGGGATTGGATGGATGTCTAACTGGCAATACGCTCAGCAGGTACCCACCGCAACCTGGCGATCGGCCATGACCGTGCCACGTGTACTGGAATTACAGGGGGAAGCAGGCGCCTATCACCTTATCGCCAAACCAGTCCCTTCCCTGGCTGGCTTGCGGGGTGAGGCTACTCCTTTGGACTCCGTGATTACGCAATCAAAAATCGTAAACGGTAATTTTGATCCGTCAATGGCCGACCTGGACCTGGTGGTAGATCTTCAGGAAACCACGGCCTCCGTATTCGGGATTACTTTGAGCAATGCACAAGGGGAACAGGTGGAGATCGCCATTGATCGGATCAATGGCCTGATGCGGGTTGATCGAACGCAATCCGGGCCGAAAGGCTTTTCCGAAGACTTTTTCAAACGACCTCACGACGCCCCTTTGAATACCTCTAGAGCAACCCTGGATTTAAGATTGCTGTTCGATGTAGCTTCCGTTGAAATTTTTGGCAATCGGGGCGCCCTGAACTTCACTGATATTTATTTTCCATCCAGTCCGTATTCCCAAATGGAAATCTGGGCTCGGGATGGAGAACTCCACCTGTCTGAAGGAATGGTTTACGCCATGAATTCCATCTGGGAATAATCGCAATTCCATAGGTGGAAATCAGGAAATTTTACGATCTTGCGACCCCTTTCGGGATATTAGCTCAGTTGGTTTAGAGCGCTGCCTTGACAGGGCAGAGGTCACTGGTTCGAATCCAGTATATCCCACATCAAGCAGTTTACCCCGCGACGAAAGTCGCGGGGTATTTTTTTGGACCGTCCGTCGAAAATTTATTTTCGCAAGGGAGGGACGAAAAAATGCCCGTAGCCTGCGAATAGCAGGCTGGGTAAGCTATTTGCAGTCGCGGGATTTTTCTGGATCACGCTGCAAGCGTAATCCAGAATACCAGCCCACCAGCTGGCTCCTCACTATCTAACTCCATTCACCTCCTCAAATACCTTCTGGCAAATACTTCAGTTTCTACACAAAGCGCCTGTAAGTGGCGTCCCAGCGCATCAAAAGGCTTGTATGATAGTTGCCGCAGGACAATGAACAGGCCGGGTAAGTTATTGAGGATTTGCCGCACTTCCTGAAATTGAAATACACTCACCGTAATATTCCTCCTGCAATTCATACAGCGGAACACGAGCAAATTGCGATCGTGATCCCAAAGCTCGAACCGACCGGCAGTACAACTGGAACAGCCGGGCAGTTTCGGACGCAATCGTTTTAAAGTAAAGTTGAGAATCAACAGCTGACGCACGGCGCGGCGATTCTGTAATAGCCAACGCCTTAATTGTCGGTTTTGATTCCAGGGTATAAACAGGGACACATAAAACAGCGCAATGGCAACGGAGGGTATAACAAATAGCAGGATTTCCGGGCCAGCCTCAACGAGAAAATCTCGTATGTGGAGACTGGGGATAGGCTGGTATTGTGCGTAAGATTTGGGGGACCACATACCTGTTGGCTTGTTTTCGAAGCCAGCGCTGAAATTACCCTATCTCAGGAGAAGGGACAAGAAGCCTAGGTTATGAAAGGAAAAAATTTGGTGTTTTTTCGATGAAATGCAGTAGGAGCCTATTCCGATAGCAAGCCAAGTACCCGCTCCAGGGCCATACCCCGGGAACCCTTGATCAAGACTGATGCAGGTCCTGCAATAGGGTTAGCCTGCAGCGCTGCAGCCAGGGCAGCAAAATCCCTGAACCGGGGCGCATCCAAATCAGTGTCGGCAAAATTCTCACCTACCAGATACAACTGATCCAGGTTCAGGTCCATGGCCTGCTGGCCAATCGCTCTATGCTCCTCGGGAGCATCTTCACCCAGCTCAAACATATCTCCCAGGATCGCGATTTTACGCTGCGCCTTTCGACTATCGAAAGACTCCAGGGCTACCTTCATACTGCTCGGATTGGCGTTGTATGCGTCCAGGATAATCTCAAGGTCCCCCTGACGAATAATTTGGGAACGATTGTTTTCCGGTACATAGGCCTCTATTGCAGCTTTTATTTTCAGTGGGGGCACATTAAAATATTTCCCCATGGTAACCGCAGCAGCACAATTGGAGAAATTATACCCGCCGTTAATCTGGGAGTGGATTTCGATTTCCTCGAAACGCAGGCTTACCTCCGGATCAGCTCCCAGGTTTTCAATAAGAAAATACATCGTATCCGTCGTGCTGAAACCCACTTTGTGGACATAGTCCGATAATTTTTCGCTCTGTATGGGATCGTCCGCATTCATAAATAGCGTTCCCCCTGCACCGCGTATAAATCGATAGAGTTCTGATTTCCCTTTGATGACGCCCTGAACACCACCGAAGCCCTCAAGGTGCGCCTTTCCGAAGTTGGTGATATAGCCGAAATCCGGCTCGGCAATTTCACAAAGGGCCGCGATCTCCCCCTGGTGGTTGGCGCCCATTTCCACGATGGCGTATTCCGTTTCCGGTTGTATACGCAGCAGGGTCAGGGGTACCCCGATATGATTGTTGAGGTTTCCCCGGGTAGCAAGGATATTGTAATGCGATCCCAGGACAGCTGCGATCAATTCTTTGGTAGTGGTTTTACCATTGCTGCCCGTGAGGGAGACAATACGCGCGGGGGAATTTCGCCGATGATGACGCGCCAAATGCTGCAGGGTAGATAGTACATCAGGGACCAGGAGGGTACGAGGTCCGGTTGCAAATTCCGCTTCATCCACCACTGCGTAGGCAGCTCCTTTCGAAAGCGCTTCTGCCGCATAGGCATTGCCATTGAAGTTGGGACCCTTCAGGGCAAAGAACAGGCCATTTTCGGGGATGTCCCGACTATCAGTACTTACCTTGGGATGCTGGAGGAATATCTCGTAAAGGGAATCGATGTTCATGTAGCCATTGTGCTAGCTGGGTTCGTTCCCAAAAATAAAAAGCCCGGACGTACATCCGGGCTTCTTGCGATAATATTTTGGCGAAAATTACTTGCGAACTTTCTTTCCGCGAACGGTTTTGTTCTTTGTCTTGGACTTGGAACCTACACGTGACATGGCACAGCGGAAACCGATATAGTCGGTAGCCATATACTGTGGCAGGTAGCGGCGTTGTGCCGGATCCAGCCAGTAAGCACGGTCTCTCCAGGAACCTCCTTTGAAAACTCGAACCTCATTATTGATAAGGCTGGTGCGGTAGTTACTCTCATCGTACTCCCGTATCAGGTTTCCGGCAGAATCCCGCTCCACACGGTGCTTAGGTGCATTGTACATGGTTTGAGCAACTTCTCCGGTGTCTTCACCATCGCCTTCCTCGTCACCGAAAGTAAACTGATCCAGCAAGCGGGAAGATCCAGGATCTCCATCACGGAATCCGCGGTTATCACTTTTGTCGAAGTTGGTTCGCAGATAAGTGTCTTCTTCATCTACAGGTACCATTTTCACTTCACCAGGCATGTTCACGGCTACGATTTTACCATTAGGCAGGGTATCGTAAACAATTTCTCCTTCGGGAAGCACCATGGCTTTTCCGTCCTCATCGATTGCTTTCTTCATGAAGATGTTTCCACGGTAGTAGTTGAAATCGCTGATTTCATCGTCTACGATTGGGCGATACACATCGGCCACCCACTCGGCTACGTTACCAGCCATGTCATAAAGACCGTGATCGTTAGGCTTGTAAGACTTGACCTCTGCGGTAATGTCGGCACCGTCATCGGACCATCCGGCAATCCCGCCGTAGTCTCCCTTACCTTGCTTGAAGTTTGCTAACTGGTCTCCGCGACCAACGCGCTGCCCATTACGGGTATAGTCTCCTTCCCATGGGTATTTCTTACGACCGCGGTAGTTGTTGTACTCGCGGCTTCCCACCAGCGCCTGAGCGGCATATTCCCACTCGGTTTCTGTTGGCAGGCGGTATTCCGGCATAATAATTCCGCTGCTTCGTTTGGCGAAATTCGGAACAGAATCTTTTTGTTGCTTTCCACCCAGGGAGTCGATCTGACCACCGTAGACGGAAGTTGGGTTATTCAGGTAGGCTTCAGTACTGAAGGTTCCCCCAATTTCACCTTCCATAGCGCGGTACTTGACATCATTTGCCAGGTAACCTTCACGCTCCAGCATGGCCTCGTTAACACGATCGGTACGCCATTCGGCAAATTGTACGGCCTGTACCCAGTTCACACCCACTACCGGATATTCGGCATAAGCGGGGTGACGCAGGTAGTTATTGGTCATGGTTTCATTAAACCCAAGGCGGTTTCGCCATACCAGCGTATCGGGCAGGGCACCTACGTAAATATTGGTATACTGTGGATTTTCCGGAGGATATACCGACTTGAGGTAGTCCAGATATTCCAGATACATCACATTGGTAACTTCGGTTTCATCCATGTAGAAGGACTGAACGTGTTGTGTGGTTGGAGTGTTGTTCCAATCGTGCATCACGTCGTCCTGCACTTTTCCTTTGGTAAAAGTTCCGCCTTCAACAAAAACAAGACCAGGAGCTGTTTCCTGCTCCTTGAAATCTGTGTTGTACTGGAAACCACCTTCCTTGGCGTTGATTTTCCAGCCGGTTGCGCGGGACGTATTTTTGGAGCTCACGGACTTCTTGCAGCTTTGAAGACTCAGGGAACCTGCCACCACGGCTACCGATAGTAAAGCGCTGATTCGTGTTCGTTTCATCTGTATTTAGGACTTAAGTTCATTGTCAGGTCTGCACTGCGACCTGGGTTGCTAACTTGGTTTAGGTTGCATTCCGGTCATTACAACGGGGTTTTCCCCATTATATTTTACCAGGATGCAATTTTTGACTGGGTATGAAAACCAGCGGGAACAATGCCTCGTTCCCTACGGGGATTCGTTACCATTGATAACGGGCAATTCGGTTTTCTAGTATGGTGGTAGCGGTAAGATTTGGCCTAAAATATTTTCAGGGGTACATAAGATAATCCCCAAAAAGGCGTTTGCATACAATACATCGGATATATTTTTGTTATTTGCCCCGATTTATCACTTTTGAACTAACGACAACATTTTGAAAGGAAAGATGAAAAAAATTTGGATTCTCGCTTTGTTGGTCATCGCCGGTAAGGCCTTTGCCCAGGAGGGAGAACGAGTTATCACTACAGCGGTACCCTTTTTAACAATTGCCTCAGATGCCCGGGCTTCCGGGATGGGTGATATCGGGGTCGCAACTTCCACAGATGCGTTTTCACAACAATGGAACCCTGCAAAGTTTGCGTTCGCCGAGCGCAAAATGGGAATAGGGATCAGCTACACGCCTTATCTCGAAAGTCTGATCACTGATATCGCATTGCTCAACGGAAGCTATTACAATAAAATCAACGATCGAAGCGCCTTTGCGGTTTCCCTGCGTTATTTCACCCTTGGGGAAATTGAGCTGAGAAACTCTTTTGAAGAGATCGGTCAGCGTGTCAAGCCCAATGAGTTGGCTATTGATGGTTCCTACTCCACGAAACTGAGTGAAACATTCTCCATGGCGGTTGCCGGTCGTTTTATCAGTTCCAACCTGGAAATTCCACAGCAGAACAATGCGGTGCAAGCCGGTAATACTTTTGCCGTGGACGTGGCCGGATACTATCGCGGACGGGAGCGGGCTTACAATTCCTTTGACGGACGCTGGAGAGCCGGTTTCAATATTTCCAACCTGGGAGGAAAAATCAAGTACGACGATGGGGGTCAGGAAAACTTCCTGCCAACCAATCTCGCTCTTGGAGGTGGATTTGATTTCATCTTCGATGCCGATAATGTACTTGGACTTACTGCGCAGGTGAATAAACTGCTGGTTCCCACCCCCCAGGATTTTGACGGGGATGGCGACCTGGATGCCGATGACAACCTGGAATACCAGAGTATCGGATTTTTTGATGGTGTCTTCAAGTCCCTCACAGATGCCCCTGATGGATTCGGGGAGGAGCTTCAGGAAATGACCTGGGCCCTTGGTGCTGAATACGCCTTCCGCAACCAGTTTATGCTCCGCGGGGGATATTTTAACGAATCAGAAGAAAAAGGTTTCCGCAAGTTTTTTAGCCTTGGTGCCGGATTCCGCTACAATAATATACAGATAGACCTCAGTTATCTATTCTCTACCGCGCAGGTGCGTAACCCGCTGGAGAATACACTTAGGTTCTCCCTCAGTTTTAACTTGGGAGAGGAATTCTATAACGATTAAGTATTTTTTGTTTATCCATTTAAACCTGCCTTCGGGCGGGTTTTTTTGTACCTGATCCGTAGCGGCATTTCATGCCAAGGTGTAATTGCTTAACTTTTATCCATGCAAAAGCAAAAGATTCAGTTCGAAATCTCGTATTTGAAACCCCAGGATTTATCCGTTGCCGATACTGAACTTTTGGCCAGTGCCCATGAGGCGCTGAACACCTCCTATTCCCCTTACTCAAACTTTAAGGTTGGCGCTGCACTGCGACTGGCCTCCGGAACAATTGTCCAGGGCAGTAACCAGGAGAATGCCTCCTTTCCTGCGGGCTTGTGCGCCGAACGCGTCGCCGTATTCCAGGCAGGTGTGCGATTCCCCGGGGAAGTCATTGAGACCATTGCCATTGCGGTTTCAGGAGGAAGTCTGCCCGCAACTCCGGCCGCCCCTTGTGGCAACTGCCGCCAGGCGATCCTGGAATACGAGCTCCGGCAGGACCGACCTATCCGTTATTTGCTGGCCGCAGGTAATGAAACGGTTGTGGCCATTCCCTCTACCCGGGACCTGCTCCCTTTAGGCTTTGATTCGAGCTACCTGAAGCAGTGAGGAAAGCCCCATTTTCCCGGTTCAAAATCAGGCTTGCAATGCTTTTTCATTCTTTGGATTTAATACGTATTTTTGCTCTTCTGGCAGGGTAGGTCCTGCGCAGATTTTAGGGTATTAATTCAACGTCACCCGCATTTCTAAATAACACTTGATGAAAAAAATTACCAAAGAGACTTACCTGCAGTGGTATGAGGATATGCTGTTCTGGAGGAAGTTCGAAGACAAGCTTGCTGCGGTATACATTCAGCAGAAAGTTCGTGGTTTCCTGCACCTTTATAATGGACAGGAAGCTGTTTTGGCCGGATCCCTTCATGCCATGGACCTTGAAAAGGACCGTATGATTACCGCCTACAGGAACCACGTACAACCCATAGGTATGGGAGTAGATCCGAAAAAGGTAATGGCTGAGCTTTTTGGTAAGGTAACCGGAACTTCCAAAGGAATGGGAGGCTCCATGCACATCTTTTCGAAAGAACACCGGTTTTATGGTGGTCACGGAATTGTGGGCGGGCAGATTCCCCTGGGGGCCGGATTAGCCTTTGCAGACAAGTATTTTAAGCGTGATGCAGTAACCCTGTGTTATATGGGCGACGGAGCTGTACGTCAGGGAAGCCTCCACGAGGCCTTTAACCTGGCAATGCTCTGGCAACTTCCGGTGGTTTTTATCTGTGAGAACAATGGATATGCGATGGGGACATCAGTAGCTCGAACTTCCCACAGCACCGAGATCTGGAAACTGGGTCTGGGCTATGAAATGCCCTGTGGACCCGTAGATGGAATGGATCCTGTAACCGTCGCTGAGGAAGTGCACAAAGCGGTCGACCGCGCTCGCAAAGGGGGAGGCCCAACCTTCCTGGAAATGAAGACATACCGCTACCGCGGACATTCCATGTCGGATGCCCAGCACTACCGTACCAAGGAAGAGGTAGAAGAGTATAAGAAGATCGACCCGATTACCCAGGTACTCGATGTTATCAAGGATAAAAGATACGCTACGGACGGAGAGATCGCCGCTATAGACAAGCGGGTTAAGGAAATGGTCAAGGAGTGTGAAGAATTTGCTGAGAACAGCGACTTCCCTCCAATAGAACAACTTTACGACGTGGTTTACGAGCAGGAAGATTACCCCTTCCTCCCACATAAATTATAATAGCGCAAGCATGGCAGAAGTAATAAATATGCCTCGCCTCTCGGATACCATGGAAGAAGGTACCGTAGCTAAATGGCTGAAGCAGGTTGGCGATAAAGTAGAGGAAGGTGATATCCTCGCGGAGATAGAAACCGACAAGGCAACCATGGAATTTGAGTCTTTCCATGAAGGAACCCTGTTGCATATCGGTATCGCAGAGGGCGATGGAGCTCCGGTCGATACCCTTCTGGCCATCATTGGTGAGGAGGGCGAAGACATTTCGGGACTCCTGAACGGTGGTTCCTCCGGTGGAGGAGGCGAAGCAGCTGAGGCCGATAGCGCATCCAGCACCGCGGACAGCGCTTCAGAAGCTACTCCTGCCAAGGAAGAACCCCCTGCCGCTTCGGGCGGTTCCGCTGCGCCGGCAGCTATTCCCGAGGGGGTAGAGGTCGTACGAATGCCACGGCTGTCCGACACTATGGAGGAAGGAACTGTAGCCAGTTGGATAAAAAACGTAGGGGATGCCGTTGAAGAAGGTGATATTCTGGCCGAAATCGAGACCGATAAGGCCACTATGGAATTCGAATCCTTCTATTCGGGAACCTTGTTGCACATAGGAATTCAGGAAGGCGAATCCGCACCAGTCGATGACGTGCTTGCGATTATCGGGCCGGAAGGTACTGATGTCCAGGCTGTACTGGCCAGTGCTGAAGGAGGAGCTCCTGCTGAAAGCTCGGCACCGGCGAGTGAAGCCAAATCAGAAGCTTCTTCCACCGAAGCTGCGGCTTCAGCCCCGGCTGATACCGCCGCTGGAAGTCAGGAAGCCGTTGCCGATGCTGATGGCAGTCGTATTTTCATTTCTCCTCTGGCTCGTAAAATGGCCGAGGACAAGGGAATAGACATTCGCCAGGTAAGCGGAAGCGGAGACAATGGACGTATTGTAAAACGCGATATCGAAAACTTTGTACCGGCTGCCAAGGCAGCACCTGCGGCTGCACCTGCTGAAGCTGCCAGTGCCGCAGCGGCTAGTGCCGGATCTGCTGCTCCCGCCATGGCACCACTGCCCGTTGGAGAAGAACGCGTAGAGGAAGTTAAGAATTCCCAGATGCGCAAGGTTATTGCCAAACGTTTGGCAGAGTCTAAGTTTACCGCTCCGCACTACTACCTGACCATTGAAGTAGATATGTCGCAGGCTATGGCTTCCCGCAAACAGATCAACGAACTGCCGGATACCAAGGTCAGCTTTAACGATATGGTCGTCAAGGCCTGTGCCCTGGCGCTCAAGAAGCACCCTCAGGTAAATACAACCTGGAACGGTGATACGACCAAATACAATCACCACGTGCACGTTGGGGTGGCCGTTGCTGTAGACGACGGTCTGGTGGTACCTGTTTTAAAATTCACAGACCAGATGACCCTGACCCAAATCGGGGCCGCGGTAAAAGATCTGGCCGGACGGGCGCGCAACAAGAAAATTGCGCCGAACGAAATGGAGGGAAGCACCTTTACGGTTTCCAACCTGGGAATGTTCGGAATCCTGGAATTCACTTCCATCATTAACCAACCCAATTCGGCGATATTATCGGTAGGGGCCATTGTTGAAAAACCTGTGGTTCGCGATGGAGCAGTTGTACCCGGGCATACCATGACCATTACCCTTGCCTGTGACCACCGCACAGTAGACGGAGCCACCGGAGCTCAGTTCCTCCAGACCCTGAGATCCTATCTGGAATTTCCTGTAACCATGTTGGCCTGATGCATAAATTACTGGATAGCTCTCGGCCATTCCGGCCGCTTGCCGGGTTGAAGTGCCTGCTGCTTGTGGCAAGCCTGACCCTGGCGAGCTGCCTTTCTGTGGGTGTAGGTGGGAAACCCGGGAAAGACGGCGCTTCCCCAGCCAAGGATGGAGAGGAGCAAACTGTAAATTATCCTGATTTTACCTCTGCCTCCGATGTTGGTGCTATAATGGAATTCCTGGCATCCGATGAACTGAAAGGCCGGGATACGGGTACGGAGGGTATTGAAGCAGCTGCGGCCTATCTGGAGGCTCGGCTGGAGTCCTATGGCGTACAACCGTTATTCTCGTCTTACCGGGACACCCTGGGGAATATAAAAGATATAGCCTTTAATGTAGTGGGTATCCTTCCGGGCAGCGATCCCTCCCTGGCCGGAGAAACGCTGCTTATCGGAGCACACTACGATCATATTGGGATTGTCCCCCTGAAGAACGGGGACGGAATTGCGAATGGGGCAAACGACAATGCCAGTGGATCGGCCACAGTCCTGGAGTTAGCCCGGTATTTTGGACAGGCAGAGCGACCCAAAAGAAGCTTGATTTTTGCTTTTTTCAGTGCGGAAGAACGCGGGCTGCTCGGATCCAAGCACCTGGCTGAAAAATTAGCAGCGGAGGGAATTTCCATTTCCGGGATGCTGAATTTTGAGATGACAGGCGTACCGATGATGGGTAAGGATTATTTGGTCTACCTAACGGGCTACCATAAATCTAACATGGCGGAGCTTTCCAACCGCTATGGCGGGGAAGACCTGGTGGGCTATCTCCCTCAGGCAGCCGAGTACAATCTTTTTGAACGCTCTGATAACTACGCATTCTTTAAGATAAGTGATATCCCTGCGCATACCTATTCCACCTTCGATTTCGAAAACTACGCCTATTACCACCAGCCGGGCGATGAAGTTTCGGAAATGGATTTTGAGCATATGGCCCTGATCTGCAATCGCATGATCCCGGTTGTCAATGGCCTGGCCAATGCTGCGACCTCAGAATTAAAGATGAATTAAATGGCCGGGATAATCGTTACCGGATCCAGTCGCGGGATTGGCTATCAGTTGGTCAGGCTGCTCTCCGAGAACGGTCATCAGGTTCTGGCGCTTTCCCGAAATAGCCAACGTATTGAACAACTGAACCTCCCAAGGGTGCACAGTATTGCCATAGATCTGGAAAACCCCGAATCCTGTGGCCAAATCCCACAGTGGATTGCAACCCATTGGGGCAAGGCCAGCACGCTGATCCACAATGCCGGCGCCCTTGTGAATAAGCCGTTCGCCTCGATGCAATGGGAGGATTTTGAAAAAGTATATCGGGTAAACGTTTTTGGGGTCGCAGAATTAACCCGCCTGGTGTTACCTGTTTTTGAACCGGAAGGTCACATCGTAGCCATTAGTTCAATGGGCGGAATCCAGGGAAGTGCAAAGTTTCCCGGGTTGGCTGCCTACAGTTCCAGTAAAGGCGCCGTAATAACCCTAATGGAGCTATTGGCCGAAGAATATAAGGAGACAGGACCTTCTTTCAATACCCTGGCCCTGGGTGCGGTGCAGACCGAAATGCTGGAAGAGGCATTTCCGGGATATAAGGCCCCATTGGAAGCGCATGAGATGGCGGCATATATTGCCGATTTTGCCTTGACGGGGCATCGTTTTTACAATGGGAAGGTACTGCAGGTAAGCAGTTCCACCCCCTGAGAATTCATGGAAGCTATACTCGCCAAATATATACCGGAACAAGCAGTTGCTCCTTGTATGGAACTGATTGCGGGTAACGGGGTACACCTCAAGATTGTTTCCAAGCGACAGACACGACACGGGGATTACCGCAGAATGCCTGATGGCAGGCATATGATTACCGTGAACGCGGGTACCAATCCCTATCGATTCCTGATCACATTAATTCACGAAATTGCCCATTTGGTGGCCTTTGAGCGATTTGGCCGGGCCATTAAACCCCATGGAAAAGAATGGAAACATACTTTTCAGCAACTAATGCTGCCTTTTTTGCGCCCACAAATATTCCCACAACGCTTATTGCCTGTATTGGCGCATCACTTTAAGAATCCCAAAGCGAGCAGCAGCACAGATTCTGTCCTCGCCCTGGCCCTGGCGCATTACGACCAGCGTGAAAGCGCGGTACAATATGTTTATCAGATTCCGGAAGGTGGAAAATTTCGTTGGAACAACGGAAGGGTATTCCAACGGGGCGTGCAGTTGAGAAAGCGCTTCCAGTGTATGGACCTTGCCACCGGAAAATTGTATCTTTTTCAACCACATGCAGAAATAGAACCCTTATAGCTATGGATAACAAGAATTTTTATGCCGTATTGATGGCAGGAGGAGTAGGTTCCCGATTCTGGCCAGTCAGCACCAGTTCCTATCCAAAACAATTCCACGATATGCTCGGGAGCGGGCAGTCCCTTTTGCAAAAGACATTTGGACGGCTGGCTCGATTTATCCCTAAAGAGAATATCCTGATTTTGACCAACGAGCGCTATGGAGATCTGGTTATGGAGCAACTTCCCGAAATAAGCCGGGAGCAGGTAGTCGCAGAACCGGCCATGCGCAATACCGCGCCTTGTATCCTCTATGCCGCATTGAAAATATCCAAGCTTAATCCGGATGCGCTGATGCTGGTGGCGCCCAGCGACCATTGGATCGAAGACGAAGCAGCCTTTGAAAATGACGTTCGCTCCTGTTTTGCTACCGCAGCAGCGAGCAACTCCTTATGTACGCTGGGTATTCAACCCACTTTTCCGAATACCGGTTTTGGCTATATAGAATATCAGCAGGGTGAGCCTAACGCCCAGGGATTGTTCCCGGTTCAGCAGTTTCGCGAGAAACCGGATTACGAGACGGCAAAAGCATTTATTGCGCAGGGCAACTTTTTATGGAATGCCGGGATTTTTGCCTGGAGTGCGGCCTCAATTCTGCAAGCATTTAAAGACTTCCAACCGGAACAACACGAGCTACTGGCTGCAGGGGTTTCCTGCTTGAATACCCCGGAAGAAGCTGCATTTATTGCGGAGAACTACCCGAAGGCAGAGAATATATCTATCGACTATGCGATTATGGAGCAGTCCGATGCCGTTTTTGTCCTGCCAGCAACATTCGATTGGAATGATCTGGGGACCTGGGGCTCGCTCTACGATAAGATGGATAAGAACGAAGCCGGCAATGCTGTGGCCCAGGGCTCCGTACTGAGTGAAGATTGCAAGGGGAATATGATCCGCTTGCCAAAGGGTAAGATCGGTGTTATTGAAGGCCTGGAAGACTTTATCATTATAGATAAGGCCGAAGTGCTTTTGATCCTGCCCCGGGAAAAAGAACAGGATATTAAGCAATGGGTGAACCGGGTACGCGAGTCCTTCGGGGATGAGTATTGCTAAGAACTCCATTAAACGCGAATTATGAAGGATTCATTTGGTCAGGACAACGTAACTCCTACCGGGCAACCGGATCAGGGGGAGGAAGTCAAAAAGGATTTCAAAGGGCTATTGGGAAGTACGCGAAAGTTTATTTCCGAACTCCTGGATATCCGGCAGAATACCGATCAGGAAGCTACCCGGGAGGCGATTGTTGCAGACATCCCGTTCAAAGGACACACCGCCTGGATTCTGGTCTGTTCCATATTTATCGCGTCGGTAGGTCTGAATGCAAACAGCACGGCAGTGGTAATCGGAGCCATGTTAATTTCCCCCCTCATGGGTCCTATCCTGGGGATTGGGATGTCTATTGCGATCAATGATATCGATACCCTGCGCCGTTCTCTGAAGAATTTTACCGTAATGGTGGTACTCAGTGTGCTCACGGCTTATTTGTTTTTTAAACTTTTCCCCCTGCGCAACGAATCGTCTGAGTTACTCGCGCGGACTGCCCCGGATATTCGCGATGTGCTGATTGCCTTTTTCGGTGGATTGGCCCTGGTTATAGCCCGGGCCAAAAAAGGGACCATAGCCAGTGTAATCTTTGGGGTGGCGATCGCCACGGCCCTGATGCCACCGCTGTGTACCGTGGGTTTTGGCCTGGCCATTGGTAATTTGGACTACGCGGGAGGAGCCATGTATCTGTTCTCGATCAACACGGTTTTTATTGCTCTGGCAACCTTTTTGGTACTGAAATTATTGCGGTTTCCCATGGTCCGCTATGCCAATTCCAAGCGGCGGCGATTTATCGCCAGACTGGCATCACTCATAGCCATTGGGGTAATGATCCCAGCCGGAATAACGTTTTACGATGTTTTCCAGGAGTCGCGATTCCGCGCTCAGGCCCAGGAATTCATTTCTGAAACCATAGCAATCTATCAATTCGAGGACAACGGACGGTTTATGGAAAGCCTCTCTGAGATCGATTATCAGGAAGATGGAGTTTCAATCCTTGAACTCGTATGTATGGGAGATGATCCCATTCCGGAAACGGTCATTGAAACCTGGAAGACGCGAAAGAATAGTTATTCCAAATTGGCGGATGCCGAATTGCGAATTGTTCAGGGTTCGGGAGAGGAAGACCAGCGCATGCGCTATGTCAGTGAATTATACGAATCCAAGAAAGCCGAATTGCTCGGCAAGGATGAGCGCATTCGCTTGTTGGAGGAAGAGTTGGCCAAGGTAGGCAGCCTGAAGGATGTAATGCTTCCCTTTGCTGCCATCAGCGCCGAGGCGCGGGCTAATTACGAGGATTTAGCCGGGGTTGGGTTTTCCTATACCCTGCAGACGGATTTCCAGAAAACCGATACCATTCCGGTATTTGAATTGCGTTGGAAACAGGGGATTTCGACCCAGCAGCGCGCCGAAAACCTGCAGAAATTGACCAACTGGCTCAAACTGAGATTGGCCAACGACAAGATTCAGGTGCGGGAAGCGGTGAATTAAGTAAGTAGCACATTTCTTATTTCAGGAAGCAGCAGGAATTCCCACTGCTTAATTCCGTTCCTCCAGATACATCTGGCGTACCTTTTTGAAGAGTTCGGAGGAATAGACAAAGTTGGTCACTGCCTCGTTATCGGTCTTGAAGATATCCTTGTTGGTCCCTTCCCAGGCTTTATAACCATCTTTCAAAAAGACGATTTTTTCCCCGATTTCCATGACCGAATTCATGTCGTGGGTATTGATTACGGTAGTGATATCGTATTCCCGGGTAATTTCCTGAATCAGATTATCGATAAGGATAGCCGTTTTAGGGTCGAGTCCGGAATTGGGTTCGTCGCAGAACAGGTATTTGGGATTCATGACAATGGCCCGTGCAATGGCCACCCGTTTCTGCATTCCCCCTGAGATTTCGGCCGGGTACTTATTATGCGCATCGATCAGGTTTACACGCTCGAGCACAAAATCTACTCGATCCATCATTTCTGATTGGGACTGTTTGGTAAACATGTCGAGGGGGAACATGACGTTTTGGGCAACCGTCATGGAATCGAACAGGGCACTTCCCTGAAAAACCATCCCCATCTCCTGGCGCAGGTCGCGTTGTTCGGCAGGGGAAAGCTCGGAATACACCTTGCCGTTGTAGCAAATCGTTCCTTCATTTGGGGTGATCAGGCCCAGCAGGCATTTCATGAATACTGTTTTCCCGGATCCGCTTTGCCCGATGATCAGGTTGGTCTTCCCCTTGTCAAAGCATGTCGTGATCCCCTTGAGGACTTCTACCCCGGAAAATGACTTTTTTAAATTATCTACTTCTATCATTATCCGAGCAGCAACTGGGTTAGGATATAATTCATTACGATAATCACCACACTGGTCCAGACAAAGGATACGGTAGCTGCTTTTCCTACTTCCAGCGCCCCACCTTTCATGTAATAACCGTGAAAAGAGGGAACGGTAGCAATTACAAAGGCGAATACGATGGATTTTACAAAGGAATAGGTAACGTGGAAGGGGGTGAAATCGAGTTGGAGGCCTTCCACAAAATCAGCACTGGAGCTGAACCCGCCGAATACCCCGGCGATCCATCCCCCCAGAATCCCAATGTACATGGCGATGGCCACTACAAAAGGGTAGAGCAACATGGCAATAATCTTTGGGAATACCAGGTAATTCAGGGAATTGACCCCCATAACTTCCAGGGCGTCGATTTGCTCAGTGACCCGCATCGTTCCAATACTCGAGGTAATATAGGAGCCCACCTTTCCAGCCATGATAATGGAGGTAAAGGTTGGGGCGAATTCAAGGATTACGGATTGACGGGTTGCAAAACCGATCAGGTTTTTAGGGATCAACGGATTACTGATATTCAGGGCCGTTTGAATGGCTACCACCCCGCCGATAAAGAAGGAAATAAAGATGATTATCCCCATGGATCCATAGATAAGCTCATCGATTTCCTTGAGGATCAGGGACCTCATTATCGGCCACTTGGTGGGCTTTCGGAAAATTTCCACAATCATCAGGGCATAACTGCCAATGGATGCCAGGTAGTTCATAGAGGCGGCTCTGGGCTCGGGGAGCGAAACGACGGTGTCTCGCCCATCGAGGGTAAAAATAAGAAACTTCGCATTGATTTAACCCGGCCGGCTTTACCGAATCTTGGGGTTTTGGTATTTTAGGACTCTAATTATCCCGCTCATGACAGCTCGCTTCAGATGGCACTTTGCCCTTGCTTTTTTTGCCTTACTACTCAGTACACCATTGCTTTCTGCCCAGGTGACTATCCGAAAGAAGGCCGTAGATAATGATCCGGCATTTGCCGCCCAGCCTAAACTGGTGGTTGGGGTTGTGGTAGACCAGATGCGATTTGATTATCTCTCGCGATTCTGGGAGGTTTATGGAGAGGATGGGTTCAAGCGCCTGGTTCGGGAAGGCTTCCTGGCCCGAAACCACCATTTCGGCTACGCCCCGACCAGTACGGGTCCGGGACACGCCTCTGTCTATACAGGGACTACGCCAGCGATGCACGGGATCATCGGGAACAACTGGTTCGATAAGGAGGCAGGTGTTGAGGTGTATTGTGCCGGGGACGACAATGTGGAATCGGTGGGAACCACATCGGATGCCGGAAAGAATTCCCCACACCGGATGAAAGTATCTACCATAACGGACGAGCTCCGCTTACACCATCAAATGCGGTCCAAGGTAATCGCGATTTCCCTGAAAGACCGGGGGGCGGTGCTGCCGGGTGGCCATACTGCCAATGCTGCCTATTGGTTCGAAGGGGGGACCACTGGAAATTGGATCAGCAGTTCGTACTATTTGTCGGAACTGCCCGAGTGGGTCCAGGATTTTAACGCATCGGATAAAGCTGCGTCGTACAAACGCGTTTGGGAGCCTCTGGGGGAACCAGAAGATTATCAGTATAGTGGCCTGGACAATACACCGTTTGAAGGGCTTTTTGACGGGGAGCAACTCCCGGTTTTTCCACATGATTTGCCCGCACTTTGGGAAGAGAACGGTTCCTATGGCCTGCTGAGGATTACGCCTTTTGGCAACAGCCTCCTTATGGATTTTGCCCTGGAAGCTTTAAAGAAGGAGGATCTGGGACGGGACGATATTACCGATTTCCTGGCGATCAGTTTTTCCAGTACGGACTATGTCGGACACTTCTACGGCGTGAATTCCAAAGAGGTCCAGGATACGTACATGCGCCTGGACCAGGATCTGGCGCGGCTGCTAAAAGCCCTGGACCGGCAGGTGGGGGAGGGAGCGTATACCCTATTCCTTACCGCGGATCACGGTGCGGTGGATGTTCCTTCCTATTTGAACAGTCAAAAGATTCCTGCTGGATACCCGGAATCAGAAAGCCTGGAGCAGCGTTTTGGTGAATTCCTTCAATACAAATACGGGACCACTGACATCATTCGCAATGCTTCGAACAATCAAATATTCCTGGATCACGATTTTATCCGTAACCTGGAACTCGAACCCGGGGACGTACAAGAAGCACTTGCTGCTGAATTGCTTTCTTATGATGGGATTTACAAGGTATATACGGCAGAGCAGATGCAGGAAGGAGAATACACGGAAGGCTTGGCACAAATCCTCCAGGAAGGGTACAACCAAAAACGATCCGGAGATATCCTGTTTGTTTACGACCCTGCTTATGCGGATTACTCCCGGACGGGGTCTACACATGGGACTGCCTACATTTACGACACCCACGTACCGCTTATATTTTATGGAAACGGGGTTCGTCCCGGGACAACCTATCGCAAAACATATATCAAGGATATTGCACCTACCCTTTCGTCCCTGCTTGGAATTGCGTTTCCTAATGGAACAACGGGGCAGCCTATCGGGGAAATCCTAAAATAGCTTCTTTAGAATCTGATTCCACCGCCATTTCCGGCTGAATTTACCGGCTTCAGGGCTCAGCAAGCGCTTAGCCCCGGCTTTCCATGCGGAGTAGGCGCCTTGTGCATAACCCCAGAGACTTCCGGGACTGCGCCGTTTCCAGGCCATTTTCAGGGCGGCAAGGATGCCCAGGGCCCATCCATAGCGCAGTTTGTAGATTGCCTCACCCTGTTTTCGAGCGTTTGACGCAGAATAGGCAGCGGCGGTTGGTCTCAGGTGGCGTACGGTTAATTCCGGGAGGGTTTCAACGGTGTAACCCTTAAACCGGGCCGTAAGGGTATCGGCGGTATCCCAGCCAATGGATTCGGCCAGCCCACCTATGGCTTCAAAACACGATTTCCGATAGAGCTTCACCGGTCCCCGGACATGGCTTTTGTCGGCTATAGGTTCGTAGACCCAGGACTCTCCACTGCGGACATACATCAATCCCGAACAAAGGCCCACCTTGGGATCGCTTTCCATCCGATTCAGGACTTCTTCAAAGTAATTGTCCGGCAGGCAAATGTCGGCATCGAATTTTCCGATAAAATCCCAGGTCTCTGAAATTCTCCCGGATTGTTCCTGCACCTGCTCCAGGCCATAATTAAAACACTGAATAACCTTGGCGCCCGGACGGTGAACTTGCTCGGAATCCGTTTTTTGGACTACCTGGATCCAGGGGTGCTGTTGGGCAAATCGGGAGCCAATAGCCGCCGTGTCATCCGAACTCCCGTCATCCACTATAACCAGCAGATCGGGTTTCCGGCTTTGGGCAACAAAAGATTCCAGGCAAGTGGCGAGATACTCCTCCTCGTTGTGTGCGGGTAGGATGATTAGCAGTTTCGCCATTACCGGGTGCTTTAGATACTACTCCGTTTCTTCCAGATAAGCCTCCAGCGGGGTACAGGTACAAATCAGGTTACGATCTCCGTAGGCATCATCGACACGTCGGACACTGGGCCAGAATTTGTTCTCCCGTACATAGGGCAGGGGGAAGGCTGCTTCCTCCCGGGAATACGGCTGCTCCCAGGTATCGGAGACCACCATTTCCATGGTATGGGGTGCATTCTTCAGAATCGGGTTGGGTCCGGCTTCCGTGCTCTCCTCAATCTCCTGACGGATAGCGAGCATGGCATCGCAGAAACGGTCCAGTTCTTCCAGGTTTTCACTCTCCGTTGGCTCGATCATCATGGTTCCCGCAACTGGAAAACTTACAGTTGGGGCATGGAATCCGTAGTCCATCAATCGCTTGGCGATGTCGGTTACTTCCACACCAAGTGCCTTAAATGGCCGGCAATCGATTATCATTTCGTGGGCAGCCCGGCCGCGCTCTCCGGTATATAGGATAGGGTAGGCCTTTTCGAGCCGCGCCTTCATATAATTGGCGTTCAGAATCGCAATTTCAGTAGCTTGAGTAAGCCCTTCGGCTCCCAGCATTCGGATATAGCCGTAGGAGATCAGACAAACCAGGGCACTTCCCCAGGGAGCTCCGGAAATTGCAGGGATTCCCTTGCTTCCCCCCGTTGCAATCCAGGGATTGCCCGGCAGGAATTCTGCCAACTGTTCTGCCACGCAGATGGGTCCTACTCCGGGTCCTCCACCACCGTGTGGAATGGCAAAAGTCTTATGCAGATTCAGGTGGCAAACATCGGCCCCAATGGTGGCAGGGTTGGTCAGGCCAACCTGTGCATTCATATTGGCGCCATCCATATAGACCTGTCCGCCGTGGTCGTGGATAAGTTGGGTAATTTGCTTAATGGCCGATTCAAAAACCCCGTGGGTAGAGGGGTAGGTTACCATGAGCGCCGCCAGATTTTCACTGTTGGCGACTACTTTTTCCTCCAGATCTGCCAGGTCAATATTCCCCTGTTCATCGGTCTTGGTAACCACAACTTTCATTCCAGCCATTACTGCTGAAGCCGGATTGGTTCCGTGTGCAGATGCCGGGATTATACAGATATTGCGGTGACCTTCGCCTCGGGAATCATGATAGGCCCTGATAAGCATCAGTCCTGCATATTCCCCCTGGGCACCGGAATTCGGTTGCAGGGAGGTCGCAGCAAAACCTGTGATCTCGGTCAGGGCATCTTCCAGATGACGCAGCATCTTTTGATATCCGCCTGCCTGCTCTACGGGAACAAAGGGGTGCATGTTGCTCCATTCCGCCATACTCAGCGGCAGCATTTCGCTGGCTGCATTGAGCTTCATGGTACAGGAACCCAGTGATATCATCGAATGATTCAAGGCCAGGTCTTTGCGTTCCAATTGCTTCAGGTAACGCATCATTTCCGTTTCGCTGTGGTAGCGGTTGAATACCTTTTGATCCAAATAGCCCGAGCTACGCTTCAGTCCGTTGGGAATGCGGGCGTCCCCGGCAACCTCAGTGCGGGCCGGAATAGTTTTTCCGGTTGCGGCTGCGAGTATGTTCAGGATCTCATTGACATCCTCAAGGCTGGTGGTTTCGTTTAGCGAAATCAAAACCGTTTGGGGATCCGGATAACAGAAGTTCACCCCATTGCTCTCGGCCGCTGCTCGTACCTTGTTGGCGTCAAGCTCCAGGCAAAGGGTGTCAAAGAATTGGTTGTGTCGCAACGCGATTCCCGCATTTTCAATGCTTTCGGCAAGAGAGGCAGTCAGCAGGTGGATGCGTTGGGCAATCGCACGCAACCCTTTGGGTCCGTGATATACTCCGTAGGCACCGGCCATGACGGCCAGCAGCACCTGGGCAGTACAGATATTCGAAGTTGCCTTATCCCGTTTGATATGTTGCTCCCGGGTTTGCAGGGCCATACGGAGCGCAGGTTTGTCGGAAACATCTTTGCTGAGTCCGATTATCCGTCCAGGGATCTGACGCTTATAATCCTCCCGTGTAGCAAAATAGGCAGCATGTGGGCCGCCATAGCCCATGGGCACCCCAAATCGCTGGGTACTACCAACTACAACATCCACTCCCATTTCACCAGGAGGGGTGAGCAGACACAGGCTCATCAAATCCGCGGCTACCACTACTTTGGCATCCAGGGCGTGGAGGGCCTCCACAAGCCCGGAATAATCCCGGACGGCTCCGTGACTACCCGGATATTGCAGTAAAGCGCCGTAATACGTATTGTCGGGCGTAAAGTCTTCTGCCTTTCCGATAACCAGCTCAATACCCAGGGGTGCTGAGCGTGTTCGCAACAAGGCCAGTGTTTGCGGTAAAACATCATCTGCCACGAAGAACTTCAGGCAATTCGCCTTTTTCTGGTCCCGGCTTCTGAGATCATAAAGCATGGTCATGGCTTCCGCCGCAGCCGTACTTTCGTCCAGGAGGGAAGCATTGGCCAGTTCCATTCCCGTGAGTTCCGTGACCAGGGTCTGATAATTCAGGAGGGCTTCCAACCGGCCCTGGGCAATTTCCGCCTGATAGGGCGTGTAGGCAGTGTACCAGCCCGGGTTCTCCAGGATGTTGCGTTTAATCACCGATGGAGTCACCGTTGGGTGGTACCCCATACCGATGTAATTTTTGAATAATTTATTGGCTCCGGCCAGCTCCTGGATGTGCTGCAGGAATTCGAATTCACTCAGCGCAGGGGAGAGGTCCATTGCCGCCTGGAGGCGTATCCCCTCAGGCACGGTTTCTTCAATGAGTTGATCAAGGCTTTCGGCGCCGATGGAGGTCAGCATGTATTCGAGATCTTCCGATCTGATACCCAGGTGTCTGTAGGCGAATTGAGCAGTGTACATTGTAGGGTGCAATTTTTAGCTATCGAGGCACAAAATTAGGGATAAAATTCTAGGTTTCCATCGCCTTTCATCGAGCTTATTTGCATTTCGTTACATTTGTTTTTATGCGAGCTCTGAACGGGATTTTCCGCTTTTATATTCACGGGAGTTTTCACGTTGCCTTTGCCTTGCTCGCCTTTCTTTTTTACAGCCTGGAACTCACCGGGCAGTCTGTTCCCTCCGCCTATGTATTTACTTTGTTTTTCGGGGCGGTAGCCGGCTACAATGCGATCAAATGGGGGGCAGAACCCTGGAAGCGAAGGCCCAGTTGGCCCGCTCCGGGAAAGATTCTCATGCTAAGCGGTATTTGCGGGGTAATCGCGTTGATCGCAGCCATGGATCTCTCGTTGCAATTCTGGTTATTACTCGGTCTGGGAACGGCCCTGGCTGCGTTGTATGCACTGCCGGTATTTCCGGGCTTTCGAAACCTGAGAAGTTTCGGGGCCATCAAGGTGCTGATTGTAGCCCTGGTTTGGGTTCACCTCACGGTGTGGATACCGTTATGGGAAAGCAAGCCCCTTTTGAATTGGGACCTGCAAATCGAAGCCATCCAACGGTTTTTGTGGGTGCTGTTACTGATGCTTCCGTTTGAGATACGGGATATGAAAGCAGATCCGGCGGAATTGCGAACCTGGCCCAGACGATGGGGTGAAAAAACGACGCAACGGCTCAGTTGGGTGGGAGCACTGCTTCTTTTCCTCCTGACTTTTTGGAAGGATTATTTTACGGGGGCCGAAGTACTCAGCAAAGCTTTGGCAGCAGTGTTGATCGTGATAGCGGTTGGTGCAGCTTACAGGAGGAAAACGGCTTATCTGGCATCGTTTTGGGTGGAAGCCATACCCATCATTTGCCTGGCCGCACTATTAGTATTGCGTTGGATTTAATTTGATCCGGCTTCCTGAAGTCGGGCCTTCATCTTCTTCTTCTCGGCTTCTGGGAGTGCATGGAAGGTAGCCTTGCTGCACAACTCGGTGAGCTTGGTATTTTTGCTGGAAAACCCGGAACAGGCTTTACAGATCATCAAGTGGAAGCTCAGTTGCATCCTCTGGACCCAGGTAGCTTCGTTGTACTGTTTCTTATTGCAAAAATCTGCGGCTTTTTCGCAAGAAATCATCATCGTTATCTAAACCAATTATCATTCAGGCAAGACATCAGCGCGCTTCGCGCCCTGTGCACAATTACCCAGAGATTAGACGGACTAATATCCAATTCTTTACAAATATCTTCGGTTTCCATCCCCAGCATGGTTTTCATTTCAAAAACACGTGCCTGTTTTTCGGGTAAACCGGCGATGCAGTCCTGGATCGCCAGTCCCAATTCCACATTCTCAATGGAGTCGTTTTCCCGAATACTGTCCGGGTCTGCAGCCATGGCCTCCAACCAATCTTCGTCCCGGTCGGCGTTCTCTGAAAAATTCATCCGAACTTCGGCTTTGCCTTTTTTGCTGTTCGCCTTGCGGTACTGATCGATTATTTTGCGTTTCAGGATAGCCGTTAGCCAGGTTCGCTCTGCAGCATTCCCCTTAAATTTGGGAGCAGATTCCAGGCCGGCAATAAAGGTTTCCTGTACCAAATCCTTAGCCAATTCCTCATCGCCCAAGCGGGTAATGGTATAATTGTAAAGGTAATCGGCATAGCGATCAACCCAGGTTTCAGGATGTAAACTGTGAGCGGTCATGGGGACTAATGCAACTCAAAAATACACGATTTTAAGGAATTGCTTTACCTTTATGGGTGCAGCAAATCGCTGCCCATTTTAAGTGAGCATCCTATGAAAAACATTTCCTTCAAATTCCGGACCCTCATTGTTTGTTTTATTGTGCTGCAGGCTTGTGGCGATAGCAAATCCCAGGTACCGGCCGGGGAAATGCCGATTACCCAGTTGGAAGCCACTCAGCTGTCCGAAGGCGCGGTATTATTGGATGTGCGAACGCCAAAAGAGTATGCCGCAGGTCATTTGGAAGGCGCAGTGAATATGGATATATTCTCTGATGATTTTACTACACAACTCCAGGAACTGGACAAGGACGCCACGGTTTACGTCTACTGCAAGAAAGGTGGGCGCAGCGCCCGTGCGGCTGCACTCATGGATTCCCTGGGATACTCCCATGTTATAGACTTAACAGGCGGTTATGACGCCTATAAGGCAGCGCAACAATAGTCTTGTTTCACGAAGCCGCTTCAAGGAGCCCTGCGCGTTTGAGTAAGGCCTCAATCTTGGGCTCGCGACCGCGGAATCGCTTATAGAGTATCATCGGGTCTTCCGTGCCTCCTTTCGAAAGGATGTGTTCGCGTAATTTATCGGCGGTTTCCCTGTTGAAAATACCCGTTTCTTCAAAATAGGCAAAGGCATCAGCATCCAGCACTTCGGCCCACTTATAACTGTAATAGCCCGAGGCATAACCACCCTGGAAAATATGGGAAAAGGAGGTGCTCATACAAGTATCCGGCTGCTCCGGAAATAATCGGGTTCCTGCAAAAGCCTCGGATTCATGGGCCTTAACTGCTGCGATTCCACTTGGGTCAATGCCGTGCCAGGCCATGTCGAGATAACCAAAGCTCAATTGACGCACATTAGCCATTCCCTCCTGGAAATTGGCGCTTTCACGAATCCGCTCCACCATGGTCGTCGGCAGGACTTCCCCGGTCTCGTAATGCCGGGCAAAGCGGGCGAGGGCCTCAGGCTGATAGCACCAGTTTTCCATCAGTTGGCTGGGGAGCTCAACGAAATCCCAGAAAACGGAGGTGCCGGATAAGCCGGGATAGTCGGTATTGGCCAGCATGCCGTGCAGGGCATGGCCAAATTCGTGAAACAAGGTGGTAACCTCATTAAAGGTAAGCAAGGCCGGGGCCTTCTTGGTCGGGCGGGAAAAGTTGCAAACAATACTTATATGCGGCCGCTCCTTTTGCTTCTTGTATTGCGGTTTATAAGAGGTCATCCAGGCACCCCCGCGCTTGCCGGGACGGGGATGGAAATCGGCATAGAAAAGCGCTACGGGCAGGCCACCTGTTGCAGATACCACATGAAACGCCCGTACCTCTTCATGGTACGTCTCCAGGGTATCATCTTCCCGGAATTCCAGATCAAACAGGGTTCCTGCGATATCGAAAACACCTTGTAAAACCCGTTCCAGTTCAAAATAGGGCTTGAGGATTTCGTCGTCTAACGCAAATTTTTCCTGGCGTAATTTTTCAGAGTAAAAGGCGCGGTCCCACGATTGAAGCGACTCGAGATTATCTCGTTTTTTGGCAAAATTGGTCAGTTCTTCGAGTTCGCGACGAGCAGCCGGAAGCGAACGCTCAAGGAGTTCATCCAGGAAATCCCGGACTGCCTTGGGGGAGGTGGCCATGCGCTGCTCGAGCACAAAATCGGCATGGGTGGCATATCCCAGGAGTTTTGCCCGCTCAAAGCGCAGCCGGGCGATGTCCAGAACGGTCTGCTGGTTGTCGAGGGAATCTCCCTGAAAACCTTTTCGACCAAAAGCCTGTGCAATTTCCCGGCGCAATTCCCGATCTTCAGCATACTTCATTACCGGTAGATACGAGGGGTAATGCAGGGTAAAGACCCAGCCTTCCATACCCAGGGACTGCGCGAGGTCTGCTGCTGTTTCCCGGGCAGATTCAGGAATGCCTTCTAAGCGCTCTTCCTCGGTTATATTCAGGTTGTAGCGGTTGGTCTCTTCCAATACCCGTTCTCCAAATTGCAACTTCAGGGTGGCCAGCTGGGCATCGATCTCCCGCAACTTGTTTTTATCTTCAGGTCCCAATAGCGCCCCGTTGCGTCGGAAATGCTGGAATTTGCGCTCCAGTAAGGTTTGTTCCTCGGGATTGAGCCCGAGTTGTTCCCGCTCGGAATAGACGGTGTTTACGCGTTCAAATAAATCCGAATTCAGGGTAATATCGTTGGCAAAGGCAGTGAGTTTAGGGGAAATTTCCTGGGCTAGCGCCTGGATTTCCGGATTGGTTTCTGCCGAATTCAGATTAAAGAAGATGCTGCTGATTCGATCCAGGTGGAGACCGGCAAAATCCAGTGCCGCTATGGTATTTTCAAAACTGGCTGGCTGTGGATTCTCCACAATGGCATTGATTTCTTCCCGTGCTTGTCCGAGAGCCGCTTCAAAAGCCGGTTGAAAATGTTCGATTTTTATTTGGGAAAAAGGTGCCTGGTCAAAGGGCTTCAATAAGGGGTTGTCCATAGGTGGATTGGGCGTACTTATCCGTTAAACTTCTTTCTTACCTCGGTAGAACCATTTTCTACCTTGTTCTTCAACGCTTGTTTGTATTCGGCTATGCGATGGCGCAGGTCGGCATCGGCTGCACCCAAAATCTGGGCAGCCAGGATACCAGCATTTTTTGCCCCGTCGAGGGCCACCGTAGCTACCGGGACTCCCCCGGGCATTTGCAAAATAGAGAGGACGGAATCCCATCCATCTATCGAATTACTGCTTTTTACAGGAACACCGATTACAGGCAGCGGGCTGTAGGCGGCCAGCATCCCCGGGAGGTGGGCTGCACCACCGGCTCCGGCAATGATCACGTCAAAGCCCTGCTCATGTGCCGTTTGCCCGAACTCCGCCAGTTTTTCCGGCGTGCGGTGTGCCGATACAATATCCACGAAGCAGGGTACGTCCAATTCCCTGAGGACATCTATGGCCTGTTGCATCACTGGCAGATCGCTCGTACTTCCCATTACAATAGCTACTTTTCGCATCACTTGTTCGATTTAGCGTGAACGCGGATGACTGACTTAACCCGGGCGGCTGTTGCCCGGGCTTCCTCCAGGGAGGCATCCGCTATAGTTACATGGCCCATCTTCCGAAAGGGCCGTGTTTTTCTTTTACCGTATATGTGCGGGCTAACACCCGGCATGGCCAGGATTTCGTCCAGCCCTTCGTAGCGCACATCCCCCGTATGCCCCTCGGCACCCACCAGGTTTACCATTACCGCGGGTACCTTACTGTCCGTTCTTCCCAGAGGCAGGCCAAGAATGGCCCGAAGGTGTTGCTCAAACTGATCCGTATAACTTCCTTCTATGCTGTAGTGTCCGCTATTGTGAGGGCGAGGAGCTGATTCATTGACCAGGATTTCTCCTGATTCGGTCAGGAACATTTCCACCGCAAGCAGGCCAACGATACCAAGGCCTTGCGATACCTTAAGCGCAATATCCTGAGCTTTCTGCGATAATTCTTCAGGTATTCTCGCCGGGCAGAGGACATATTCTACCTGGTTGGCCTCGGGATGGAATTCCATTTCGACCACCGGATAGGTTTTGACTTCCCCCTGCACATTGCGCGATACGATTACCGCGAGTTCGTGAGTAAAGGGAATCAGCGATTCGGCAATGCACTCTACGTTGGGAAGGCCTTCCAGATCGGCAGCCTCCCGTACAATTTTTACGCCTTGCCCATCATAACCAAAGCGGGCACTTTTCCACACAAAGGGAAAGGCCAGCCCCCCATTGGCCAGGCTGTCCTCAATTTCACTGGTATAGGCAAAGCGCGAGAAGGGCGCTGTCGGGATATTATTGTCGGTATAAAAGAGTTTTTGCTGGGCCTTATTCTGGATAATTCGGAGCGCCTTGGGCTGGGGAAAGACTTCGACTCCCTTGTTCTGCAGGTCCTCCAGGGCTTCAACATTGACGTTTTCGATTTCAATGGTAAGCAAGTCCGCGTCTTTGCCAAAAGCCATGACCGCGTCGTAATCCATCAGGTCCCCGATAACGAATTCATTACAGGCCAGGCGGGAAGGGGCTTCCGGCGAGGCGTCCATGACCTTGGTTCGCAAATCCCATTGACGGGTTTGATAGAGCATCATCTTTCCCAATTGTCCTCCCCCTAAAATAGCGAGGCAGAAGTCTGAAGAAAAGAGGTCCCGGGATTCGGACATAGCAGCGTGTTTGGTTTGCACAAAAATAAGACGAAATCTCCTAAAGCACAGGGCGCAGCGAAAAAAGAGTCGGCAAAACACTATATTCGCAGACTGGACGCAATGCAAGATTCTATCCGCATATTCGACAAGCAATTCAAGGCCTATATCTCCGAGGCAGAAATACTCGCGGCCGTGCGTAAAATGGCCGATGATATCGCTCGGGAGTACCGGGACCAGACCCCTGTTTTTGTAGGGGTACTCAACGGGGCCTACATGTTCGTTTCGGATTTTATGAAGTGCTATCCCTATCCCTGCGAGCTGACCTTTGTAAAGCTCAGTTCGTATCGGGGGCTCACCTCCACCGGGATCGTTGAGACCTTATTGGATTTACCCGAGGAGGTCGAAGGGCGGCATGTGATCATTCTCGAAGATATTATCGATACCGGACGTACCCTGCAGGAACTGGTTCATATGTTTTCCAACCGCAACGTAAAGGATTTTAAGATAGCCTCGCTCTTTTATAAGTCCGACAGCTATAATGGGGAATATCCCATAGATTATTTCGGGATGGAGATTCCCGATAAATTTATCGTGGGTTATGGACTGGACTATCGCGAACAGGGAAGGAATCTGCGCGACATTTACCAATTAAACGAAGAAGACATGACCAACTTAGTCTTGTTTGGGAAGCCTGGAGCTGGAAAAGGTACCCAGGCGGCATTTCTCAAGGAGCATTACAACCTCAAGCACATCTCCACCGGAGATGTTTTTCGCTACAACATATCCCAGGGTACTGACCTGGGGACATTAGCCAAATCCTATATCGATAAGGGCGAGCTGGTACCCGATTCTGTAACGATTAAAATGTTGCAGGAGGAAGTGGAAAAGAACCCGGAGGCTTCCGGATTCATCTTTGATGGTTTTCCCAGAACCGTTGCCCAGGCCGAGGCACTCGATGCCTTTCTCGATTCCAAGGATATGAAAATCGATGCGACCATTGCCCTTGAGGCCGACGACCAGGAGCTGATCAAAAGGTTGTTGCAACGTGGTAAGGATAGTGGCCGTTCCGACGATCAGGACGAATCCAAAATCCGCAACCGCTTCGAAGAATACAATGCCAAAACGGCTCCTTTAAAAGATTACTACTCCGCTCAGGGTAAATTTCACAGTGTTAACGGGATTGGAGAAATCGCCGAAATTACCCGAAGGCTGCAGCAGGTTATTGAGAACTTGTAATCCATGACCGAAGGCAACTTTGTCGACTATGTTAAGGTCCACCTGCGATCCGGAGATGGCGGACGGGGATCTACGCATTTACGGCGTGAAAAATACGTTGCCAAGGGTGGGCCTGATGGGGGAGATGGTGGCCGCGGTGGCCATGTTATCCTCAAAGGCAATAAAAACCTGTGGACCCTGCTCAGCTTTAAATTCAAGAGGCACTACAAGGCCGGTAATGGCGAGAATGGGGGAAAGCAGCGAAGCACCGGTGCCGATGGGGACGATGTGATCCTGGAAGTTCCCTTGGGAACTACCGTTAAGCGAACCGATACCGGGGAAACACTTCTGGAAATCACGGAAGATGGGCAGGAGGAAATCGTAGCCCGGGGCGGATTAGGAGGTCGTGGGAACTGGCATTTTAAAAGTGCCACGAATCAGACCCCCCGTTATGCCCAACCGGGATTGGAAGGGGAAGACCAGGATCTTACCCTGGAGCTAAAAGTACTGGCAGATGTTGGCCTGGTAGGCTTTCCCAATGCAGGTAAATCCACCTTGCTTTCTGTAATGACTTCGGCCAAACCTAAGATTGCGGACTATGAGTTCACCACCCTGAAACCCAACCTGGGCATTGTACAGTACCGGGATTACCGTAGTTTCGTAATGGCCGACATCCCCGGAATTATTGAAGGAGCTTCCGAAGGCCGCGGCCTGGGTCATTATTTCCTCAGACACATTGAGCGCAACGCGACCCTGCTTTTCATTGTGCCAGCCGATAGCAAGGATATCGCGAAGGAATATGGAATTTTACTCAGGGAATTGGAACGCTATAACCCCGAAATGCTCGACAAGCGACGCCTTCTGGCCATTTCCAAATGCGATATGCTCGATGAGGAACTACTTGCGGAGTTAAAAGCAGAATTGGACGAAACCCTTCCCGGAGTCGAATGCATGTTTATTTCCTCCGTAGCCGGTAAAGGACTTAGCGAGCTCAAAGACCGACTCTGGACGCTTTTGAATACCTAAACAACTAGTAATGCGAATCCACTTTATTGCCATAGGAGGAAGCGCCATGCATAACCTGGCCCTGGCCCTGCACGATTCCGGCAATGATATTACAGGTAGTGACGACGTAATCTTTGAACCTTCCCGGGGAAGGCTGGCTCGTGCGGGATTGCTTCCCGAAACCATGGGATGGAACCCCGATCGCATTCATGAGGACCTGGATGTGGTGATTCTGGGCATGCATGCCAAAGCAGATAATCCTGAACTGGCCCGTGCTCGTGAGCTGGGGTTGAAGATTTATTCTTACCCAGAATTCCTCTTTGAGCATTCCCGGGAAAAGACCCGGGTGGTGATCGCTGGAAGCCATGGAAAAACAACGATTACCTCTATGATTCTCCATGTGATGAACTATTGGGACAAGCCTGCAGATTATATGGTCGGCGCCCAGCTCGAGGGATTTGACCGTATGGTTCACCTTACCGAGGAGAATGAATTTATTATCCTGGAGGGGGACGAATACCTCTCCTCAGCCCTGGATCCCCGGCCAAAGTTTCATGCCTACAAGCCCAATATTGCCTTGCTTTCCGGGATCGCCTGGGACCACATCAACGTTTTTCCAACTTTTGAGAATTACAGCGATCAATTCCGGATTTTTCTCGAGTCTATTGTTCCAGGAGGGAGTATAACCTACAATTCTGAAGATGCTGAGGTCCGCAGGCTTCTGGATGCGCTGCAGGCACCGATTCGCAAATTTCCGTATGAAACTCCAGCTTATGAGGTTCAGCAGGGAACGACCTATTTGGATACTCCGGAAGGCCAGCTTCCGCTTCAGGTATTCGGGAAGCACAATTTGAATAACCTGGCAGGGGCACGCTGGATCTGCCAGCAATTGGGTGTGGATGAGGCGGACTTTTACGAAGCCATGGCCACGTTTAGTGGTGCTGCCAAACGCCTGGAAACCCTGAAGGATACCCCGGAACATAAAGTCTTCAAGGATTTTGCGCATTCCCCTTCCAAAGTGCAGGCGACTACCCGGGCCGTGCGGGAACAGTTTCCCGGGCTTCCCTTTACGGCCTGCCTTGAACTCCATACCTACAGCAGCCTGAATTCCGAGTTTTTAAAGGAATATGCCGGGAGTCTGGAGGCGGCGGATAATGCCCTGGTGTTCTATATTCCCGAATCACTGGAAATTAAGGGTCTGGAGCCAATTGACCCCGAAGTCATCCGCAAGGCTTTCGAGCGGGACGACCTTCAGGTCTTCACACAGACCAAAGCATTGGAACAGGCCTTGAATGCCCTGGGCCAACAAGGTGTTCTCCTGCTTATGAGTAGCGGGAATTACGGCGGGTTGGATCTGGGAGCCATCTAAGGTTCAGACCCCGAATTGCCGGAGGTGGTGATCCAGATGTTTGTACTGCATTTGCCCCCACTGCTGCCGGGTAAAAGTCCCAAACATCGGATGCGGATTCCAGTTTTCGCGAGTCTTCAATTCATTGAATTCTGTCACAAGTTTCCGCAAAGGGGGAAATTCCTGGGCAAAATCTTTGGGCTCGGTGGCTTTTAATTTTGGGGCAGTGGGCAGGTTTTTCCTCCAGGGTTTATCACTGTACAAACTCCTTTTGAAAAGCCATCGCAGCAAACGATTTCCTTTCTCGCTGGTAGCTCTGTTTTCAATGGCCAATTTTAGCGGGAACTGACAGTGCCAGGCCATTTGCCCAACGGTCATTTTGCCCCACTCGCCCTGACTTTCCGGGCTCAATTGGTCGAGCCGGTTAAGGATTTCCTCACAGGCCGCGTCGTCGAAGAGTGATTTCATTTGCGCTGTTGTTTCTCTAAAATTACGCATTTTTTGATCCATGCTGCTTCGCATTTGCGCCCACCCGATTTAATTGGACCTCCTATTGATAGTTGAGAAGGAGACATACAGGATTCGGGAAAGGGCGACCCGGGATCGGCCCAGGGAACGTCTGCTGCGACTAGGCCCCGCAGTCCTTACGGACGTCGAACTCCTGGCTATCCTATTGGGATCAGGAACTTCGGGGGAGTCTTCCCTGGACCTGGCTGGCCGGATTATTCAGGGAGGTAGGATTTCGTTTAAGGGACTCAGGGAGTTGTCCCTGGAGCGGTTACAGCAATTCAAAGGAATTGGACCAGCTAAGGCAGTAATTCTTTCCGCTGCGCTCGAAATCGGCAGGCGGCTTCAGGAGGACCCGGGTGGAAAGCAGGTACGCATCCGTCAGAGTCGGGATGCTTTTTTGCTTCTCAAATCCCGGATCGGACATTTGGAGCACGAGGAATTCTGGGTAATCTGCCTGAATAGCGCGAACAAGGTGCTGTGCACCCATCAACTCAGTAAAGGAGGTATAACGGGAACCCTGGTCGATGTCCGGCTCATCCTCAAAAAAGCCCTTGAACTACAGGCGGTAGCTTTGGTCCTGGCTCACAACCACCCTTCAGGAAACCTGAAACCAAGTCGGGCCGACCAGCAGATTACCCGCAAGGTTAAACGGGCGGCAAATCTTATGGATATACGGGTTTTGGATCATTTGATACTCAATGGGGAAGAATATTATAGCTTTGCAGATGAACAACTGCTTTGATTCTTGGAACAGCTCCTGATTTACACACATAAAGTCAGTCCGCGGCTTACCTATATTACCCGTCAGGTTTTTACCCGGATCCTGGGGATAGACATACGCCTGAGTACCACCGTAGAAGACTTTATTGCACACAAAGGCCCCAAACTAACGTATAGCAGGCAACCGTTGCAGAACGAATTTTTTATAAGGAGCCAGGAGTTGTTGTTTGAACAAGGCCTTGGGGAGGTCGAGATTCAAATGGGGACCTGGGACGATTTACCTTGTTTTTTCAAAGCGGGGGAGCGCAGTACCCTGCCCTTCGATATATTGGCAGCATCCTTTTACCTGATCAGTCGATATGAAGAATACCTGCCCCATGTCAAGGATAAACACGGCCGTTTTCCCCCGCGGGAAAGCCTGGCCTATCAGGAAAACTTCCTGCATTTACCCCTGATCGATCTCTGGGCCTATAAATTGAGGGATGCCCTTCTGGAACGATTTCCACAGATGCACTACCGGGAGCGCGCCTATCGGTTCAGACCCATAATCGATGTGACCACTTCCCACTGTTTTGCACGGCGGGGCCTGGCAAGAAGTATTGGCGGGATGATGTACGACCTTTCCAAATTCCGGATCAGACGCCTTTTTCAGCGAATCCGTGTCTGGTTTAACCCATCTGCCGACCCCTACGACAACTTTGACCAATTAATTGCCTTGCACAAGAAGTACCCGGTCAAGGCCATGTTCTTTTTCCAGTTTGCGGCGTATTCCACTTACGATAAAAATGTAAGTCCGAACAATAACAAGTTCCGCCACCTGATAAAATCTGTGGCGGATTACTCCATTGTTTCCCTGGCGATATCTTATACGGCTTCAAGGGATGCCGTGGTCATGCGGAAGGAAAAAACCAGGCTTTCGGAGGTGTTGAATCGCCCGGTGAAGTATTCTAGGATCCGCTACAACCGGGTTTTGGTACCCCATACCTATCGGGATTTGGCAGAAGCGGAGTTTGCCGAGGATTACACCATGGGGTATACCCACCTGATAGGCTTTCGGGCAAGTACGAGCATTGCCTTCCCCTTCTATGATATTTCACTGGAAAGCCAACAGCCGATTCGCATATTTCCCTTTGCTTTCCAGGACTATGCCCTGCTGAGGTACCCCAGCCGGGAGGAGATGATGGAGGCCATTGGAGGCGTTTATCAATCGGTCAAAAAGGTAAATGGTGACATGACATTCATTTTTTCGAATGAATTATTGGGGGGTCACGAAACGGAAAACTGGCTGGAATTATACGAATCTATACTCAGAACCTACTATGCTTAAACCGGGCGTTACCGATGTGTTTTTTGATCTGGATCACACCTTGTGGGATTTTGAAAAGAATTCGGCCCTTACCTATGCCTCCCTGTTCGAAGACTACCAGGTAGACGTTAACCTGGACGACTTCCTCAAGGTTTATGTCCCGCTGAACCGTCAATACTGGAAGCTATTCCGCAATGGGAAAATTGGAAAGCAGGCCTTGCGCTTTCGAAGGCTAAGGGATGCCTTTGACGGCATTGGGTATCGGGTATCGGATCGCCGGATTACCTTGTTTTCCCAGGTTTACATTGAACGTCTCAGCAACCACACCCATTTGATGCCCGGCGCACAGGACATCCTGGATTACCTGGCTCCCCGTTACCGGTTGCATATCATTACCAATGGATTTGAGGAAGTACAACATCGCAAGCTCTCCAATTCGGGAATTTCTGAATATTTCGCTGTGGTCATGAGTTCGGAAGCCGCGGGGGTCAAGAAGCCGCATCCCAAAATTTTTAATACCGCCCTTGAGCGCGCCAACGTTCCCCCCGAGCAATCCTTGATGATCGGTGATAGCCTGGAAGCAGACATACAGGGCGCCCTGAAGGCTGGACTTCAAACCCTGTTCTATATGCCACCCGGGGAGGAGATTTCCGATTTTGAGGATTATCAGGGGCCTGTGCTGGGTCATCTTCACGAAATAAAACAGTATTTGTAGAGTTATTAGTAGGGAATACAGGCTTTGAGCTGTTACTAAGCAGCTATACACCTCAAATAATTTTACTGATGCACAAGGCGAAAAACTACCTTCTCGGCCTCGCGATTGCCCTGATCGGCTCGATCTCTTGTTCAGAATCCCAGGATTTTGACCAGATCGACGCGCTTGAAGTTACGCCAACGGTTGAGGCAAGCATGATTTATGTAGAGGCCCCGGAACGCATCATCAATCAGCTGACTGGCGTTAATTTTATCCAGCAAACCTTCAATTTTGACGCATTTGCGGAGGATTTCGTAAGCGAAAACCTGCTCGACGGGGTTGTGTCCTATGAATTGGAAAACACAACCAGCAAGCCCCTGGAAGTACTTATCGAATTCCTGGACGACGCCGACAATGTCCTGGATTCCGAATTCTTTACGATGCCTGCAGCCCCGACTGCCTTACTCCGAAGGGATGTTGCTTACGGAATGGGCGGACGCAATATTGACATTATCAGAAACACCTCAGGGATCCGCGTCAGTGCCGAGAACCTTGGGGATAACAGCAGCACCTCCAGTCTCCCAAATCCAATGGTTATCCTGCGTTCGAGCGCAGCCTTCCGCATCCGGCTCCAATGAGGAAGTACTTAATAGCATTCTCAATCTTTCTTTTGCATGCTGTGGTTTTTTCGCAGCATAAATCCCTGTTGTACGATTTCTACGAGATTCCCCAATCGCTCTTACTGAATCCCGGAGTACGCGCTTCCTATCAATGGTATGCCGGGGTGCCCCTGGCCTCAGGGATTTCTGTTCAGGCGGGTACCAGCGGGATCGCTGTCAACGATATTTTTGCACAGGACGGACTGGATATCAATGACAAGATCAGGGATCGGGCCGTCTATGGACTAACTTCCCGGGACGACGTCAGCAGTACGATCCAGCTGGAGTTACTCAGCGGGGGATTTCGCGATCCAAACCGGGACGACACCTTTTATTCCTTTGGTTGGTACATAGAACAGGATGTGATTAATTACTGGCCCCGGGACCTGGCCGTCCTCGCCTGGGAAGGAAACGCCGGCCGCTATGGGGAACGCTTCCGTTTAAGCCATTTGAAGACCCGGGGAGAGGCTAACAGCGTATTTCACTTCGGGATTAATCGCCAGATGAACCGACAGCTTACCCTAGGTGCTCGGGCTAAGATTTATTCAGGGATTTACCACTTTAGCAGTACCCGAAACCGGGGATACCTCCTGACTCAGGAAGGAATAAACAATCTGGTTTCCAACACCCTGGTTGCAGATATGCGTTTGCAGACTTCGGGAATAGCTGCCCTGGAAGACGGGGCCGATTCGGATGCCGGATTAAGCAGCACGTTAATGAAGCGCGCACTTCTCGGGGGTGACCTGGGGTTAGGCGTGGATCTCGGATTTACCTGGGCAGTGAATCAACAACTATTGATCACGGGAAGCTTACTAGACGTTGGGTTCATGCTGCACAGTGGTGATGTGCGGACCTTTACCCTGAAAGGAAGGGCAACCGTAGAAGGGGTCGAAGTGATTCTCCCGCAAGCCCTCGCCGATCCCAATGCCGATTTCTGGGAGGATTTGGTCGATGAGATCGAAGAACTCATTCCCTTTGAAGAGGAAAACTCGTCCTATGTCAGTTTTCGTCCTACCAAGTTATATGGGTCCGTGCGCTACGATTTTGGTGAGCCTTCGGCGGGAGGAGGACAACAATCCTGTGATTGCGATGTCGGTACAACAGGTGGCGCAGAATTGAACAATACCTATCGCAATGCAGTAGGAGGTCAGTTATTCCTGATCAACCGGCCAAGGGGCCCACAAGCAGCCATTACGGGTTTTTACCTGAGGCGAATCGGGAATTTCCTGGCGCTCAAGGGCACCTACACCGCAGATAAATACAATCTTGCCAATTTGGGCCTGGGGCTCAATGTGCAGGCAGGACCCATACAATTCTATGTCCTGGCAGACAATCTTCTGGGATACCGAAATATCGCGAACAGCCACTATGCTTCGGTACAGTTCGGATTAAATATCCTATCTTGGGGCAGCAAATAAAAGCTCCACATGAATCGGTTACGCAATGTTCTAATCTGCTGTTTGGCAGGACTTTCCTTTGCTCAGGCACAAACTGAAATCAACGCCTACAAATACCTTATCGTTCCCACGCGATTCGAAAATTTCAGGCAGACTAACCAATACAATACCAGTACCCTCACCAAGTATCACCTTACTCAAATGGGCTTTCCGGCAGTTTATGACAATAAGTTGCCCAGGGATTTGCGCATAGACCCTTGTCTGGGATTGATGACCGCTATGGTGGAGGAAGGAAATATGTTCAGATCCCGGATTAAGTTTGTCTTTTCCGATTGTGAGGGCAAAGTAGTTTACGAAACATACCATGGAGAAAGTAAATCCAAGGATTTTGCAGAATCCTATAAGGAAGCTATTGCGGACGCCCTGCTGGGATCGATGCAGGGAATGACCTATTCCTATGATCCCCCGGAGGATCCTCAGGAGGAGGAAGTTCCCGCAGAATCCGCTGCACCAGCTGAGGTGGTAGCGGAAGCAACAGCGGCTGAAGAAGCAGTCCAGGAGGAAGTTTCTACAGCCAAAGAGGCCGGCAAGGACGAAGTTTCTGCAGCTGAGACTGAAGTAATGGAAGTCGAGGAGCAGGTTGTCATGGCCGAAGAAAACCCCCAGGAGGAGCAATGGGAAGCTTCCGACATGTTATATGCGCAGCCCATTGCCAATGGGTATCAGTTAGTGGATAGCACCCCAACCGTGCGTATGGTACTGTTGAATTCCTCTCGCCCGGATAATTACATTGCAATGGTCGATGGTGTGGCCAAGGGAACGGTCTATCAGGAGGGGGAGACCTGGTGGCACGAGTACATCCAGGACAATGTAGTTTTCAGGGTAGCCCTGAACGTTAAATTCTAGCAGCCCTGAACGTTAAATTCTAGAAGTCGTATTTGTCTTTCCAGCGCGCTTTGAGGAAATCGGCCAGTCCCTTTTCTCTGGAATTTGCTCCAGGGGTGTAAAAATTGGCATCCTCCAGGCCTTCGGGCAGAAATTCCATAAAAGCAAAATTTCCCGGAAAATCGTGGGCATATTTATAGGCATCCCCGTAACCCAGGTCTTTCATCAGGCGGGTAGGGGCGTTGCGTAAAGGCAGTGGAACACTGAGGTCCCCCGTTTTGCGAACAGCTTCCTGGGCACGGCCAATGGCCATATAGCTACTATTGCTTTTGGGAGAAGCTGCTAGGTAAACCGCACACTGACTTAGGATTATGCGTGCTTCCGGGTACCCAATGACTTCCACGGCCCGGAACGTTGCATTGGCCATTACCAGGGCTGTCGGATTTGCCAGCCCGATATCTTCCGAAGCCAGGATAAGCATGCGACGGGCAATGAATTTTACGTCCTCCCCACCTGCGATCATGCGCGCCAGCCAATAGACGGCGGCATTGGGGTCGCTCCCCCGGATAGACTTGATAAAGGCCGAAATTATATCGTAGTGTTGCTCACCGGTTTTATCGTAGCGGGCCGGGGATTGCTGGACCAATTCCAGGACGCGCTCGTCCGTTACCTGTATACTATCGGTTTCCGCCGCAGAGACAACAAGCTCAAATATATTCAGCAATTTTCGCCCGTCCCCTCCGGAAAGCCTGAGCAGTGCATCGGTTTCTTCCAGATGAATATCCTTGGATGCCAGCCAGGAATCACGCTTGATCGCGCGTTCTACCAGCCGAATGAGTTCCTCCTTTCCAAAGGAATTCAGGGTATATACCTGGCAGCGGGAAAGCAAGGCGGGTATCACCTCAAAACTCGGATTCTCGGTAGTGGCACCGACCAGGGTAACCCATCCTTTTTCGACGGCCCCCAGTAGCGAATCCTGTTGGGATTTGCTGAATCGATGGATTTCGTCAATAAATAGAATGGGATTTTTTGTGGTAAATAAACCGTCGCTCTTCCGGGCCTTGTCAATGACCTCCCGAACGTCCTTTACACCGCTATTAATGGCAGAAAGCGTAAAGAAGGGACGACCACTTTCCTGGGCAATAATTTGAGCCAGGGTGGTTTTACCGGTCCCCGGAGGTCCCCAAAAGATCAGCGAGGGGATGTTTCCCGAACGGATTTGCCGGGTTAGGGCACCCTCAGGACCCACCAGGTGGTCCTGGCTTACGTAGTCTTCCAGGGATTTAGGTCTGACCCTTTCGGCTAATGGTTCATTCATAAGCTAAAAATAGTACAATTAGCCTGTTTGGTCATGGCCTTTGGGAAAGACCGATAAGATGTACCTTTGAATATCTCATTAAACGATTCTGCAATGTCTCCCGGTCCTGATGCCAAACCCAATTTGCGTCTGCTGCTATTGCCGCTCTTTTTGGTGCTAGTTATTTGGGTTGTTTTTATGATGGAATTGCGGGTGGGTAGTAATTTCAGCCGCTGGGGGGTTTATCCCAGGACGCTCGAAGGACTGAGGGGTATACTATTCAGTCCCTTTATTCACGGTTCCACCACCCACTTATATAACAATACCCTGCCGCTTTTTGTCCTGAGTGCAGTATTGTTGTACTTCTATCCACGTTCCACTTTCAAAGTCCTGGTAATCGGGGGATTGCTTTCCGGCTTGCTCACCTGGATTATCGGCCGACCCTCTTATCACATAGGCGCCAGCGGAATCATTTACCTGTTAGCGAGCTTCATTTTTTTCCGGGGAATTATCTCCAGGCATTATCGCCTGGTTGCCCTGTCGCTGATCGTGGTGTTCATATACGGAAGCATGGTCTGGTATGTATTCCCGATTCAGGATGGCATATCCTGGGAAGGGCATCTGGCAGGCGCAGTCTCAGGATTATTGCTGGCACTGCTGCTGCGCCACGAAGTACCTGAGAAGCCAAAATATACCTGGGAATCCGAAGACTACCGGGAAGAGGACGATCCTTTTATGCGGCAGTTCGATGCCGATGGAAATTTTATTGATTCCAGGGAACTGGAACAGGAGCAAGAGCCTGCATCTCCAGAAGATGGTTCGGGAGAGCAACACGATCCCGGTAGGCCCGCACTGCGGGTCCGCTATTCCTATAAACCAAAGAATAGCCCTTACAAACCAAAGAATACCCCGGATAATTCGGGGGAGCAATAGGGGGGAGGAACTATCTTTTCTGCCGGAGGATTTCGTAGAGCATTGCCCCGCAAGCTACGGAGACATTCAAGGAGGCAATATTTCCTTCCATGGGTAATTTTAGCTGCATGTCGGATAGTTTCAACAGCGAAGGATGAATACCTTTTCCTTCTGACCCCATAAGCAGGGCAAGGGGCTGATTGAGATCCTGGTCATAGATGGATTCTTCAGACTTTTCCGTAGCCGCAGCGATCCGAACTCCGCTGGATTGCAGGTAATATATGGCATCCTTCAGATGCGGGCATCGCGCAACGGAAAGGCTAAAGACGGCACCGGCCGATGTTTTGACCGTGTCCGCGTTAATGGGAGCGGTACCCTGAGTAGGGAGGATGAGGCCATGTACGCCGGTGCAGACTGCGGTCCGGATAATGGCTCCGAGATTACGCACATCTGTAAGACCGTCCAGGAGCAGGAAAAGCGGTTTCTCTTCAACGGAAACAACCGAATCGATAAGGTCGGTATACTCCAGGTATTGAATAGCTGGGAGGAAGGCAACAACGCCCTGATGATTCCGCGAGGCATATTTATTGAACGCCTTTTGGGGTGCAAAGCTCAGAGGAACATTTTGTTTCCTGGCTTTTTGCTGGATCTCGGTAAGCAATCCACCGGAGAGGCCATGCTGCACCAATATTTTCTCGGGCACCTCACCAGCCTCCAGGGCCTCAAGTACAGCCCGCGCGCCAAAAATGCGTAGATCTTTTCCCATGATACTTCAAAGATAATCGCCTTGGGCAATAAAAAAACCATCTGCTGAAAACAGATGGTTTTTTATGCTTTGGATTCCTGGCTTTTGGTTATACGCCTTGCTGGTTCAGGAATGCGAAAATTTTGACAAGGTCTTCTTCTTTTTTCACATTAAGTCCTTCCTCTTTCATGTATTCTTTCAAAGAGGATTGGATAGACTTATCAAAAGAGGAAATGAATGCCCCCTTTCTGGAGGGAACAAAGTTTACCACTTTTCCATCCTTATCGGAATAGTAGTAGTCCGTAAAGATTGAGAATCGGTTGGGCTGAGAACGCACGTAGGAACTAACGGCTTCCGTTCCTTCCGTAAACTTTACCTTATTGCGCTGATACAATTGATAATCACCTTCTCCTGTGATGGCGTAGAGGTAACCGTTGCGCAGTTGGTCTTCTTTAGTTTCGAAGGTTTGCATGCTAATCTCCTGCCCGGATTTCTTAACTATAATCCGCAATTGACGCATAGTAGCCAGAGAGCTTACTTCTGCATCGGGCATCGGGTTGTCTTTGATTTCAATCTCGTCATTTACGGCGTTATGTCGGTAGTAGAAAGTTCCGACCAATTCGTCGTTATAGTAAACCTCACAGGGAGCGAATGATTCGTCGATATAAGGAGACCCTACAGTTCCCAGAGGAACTTCAGTGGCTTTCTTCTTGCGAAGTTCGGTGAACATTTGATTGGTTGTGGCGCTGAATCCGTCATTTCTCAACTGAACTCCAGCTTGTGCGTAAGCACCTGCAAAAGATGCTACAGCAAGGAATGTGAATAGTATTTTTTTCATCTCAATAATTTGAGCCGAAAGATACTAAAAAGCAAGGCCTGTTGGGGCCTGCGCGAAGAACATTAACAATTTCTTCGCATTTGATCGAAATAAAAAGGCCGCTCATCAGAGCGGCCTTTTATTTATGATGGCTAAGCGTATTACAGCTTGGTCAATCTTACAGTAATCTGGTTTGGTCCAGTGTCACAACCTGCATCGTCATCAAAGTCCTGAATGAACAGCGTAATGTCTGTATCGTTCTGGAATGTTTGATCGAAGAAGGTAGGCATGCCTGGTGTGTTCCCTTGGGTAATGGTTCCTCCACCACATCCTAAGGTTCCTGAAACTGCACTACTGGAGAATTCAATTCGATCACAAACAAAGTTCATAACGAAGTTTTGTTCGAAGTCAAAGTTTCCAGGGTAGTAAAGGAATACGAAAGAACGCTCAGTTCCATTCGCAACCAATTCCACAGTCTGCGTTCCAAATGTCTCGTCAGAGAAGAATGGATCAGAACCTGTCAATTGCTCAATTTGATAAGTACCAGTGAAGAAATCTGGCTCATCAAAGTTACAAACCAGAGAAGCAGTCAATTGGTACTGGGCAGAGTAGTATCCACCAACAGCAGCAACGTCACCACTCACATCTTCTGGTCCGATAACCGTACCGTCATCCAGGCTCATTTCCCAGCTTACGATAAAGATGTCACCACCGTTCAATTGATTCAACTGAAGACCCAGTGCATCCATGGCGCCCTGCAGGGTATAGCTATATTCGGCTACAGATCCACCGAAATCACCAGGGATATCAAAATCTCCAGGGGAAAGGGATCCGAAAGGTACAGGACCGGTAGAGTTATCAACTCCGTCATTAAAGTTATCGATAAAACTTACCGTAAAATCTACCCCGGTAAGACCTTCCAGTGAAGGATCGTTAGCCGTGAGTTGATATTCCAATTGCCAATCTACTCCAGAGGAAGTATCGAAGATATCCAGGTTAGAACCGGACACATTCAAGATCCTAAGGAAAGCCTGACTGGTGTTCACATCGTCCAGTACAGTAGATATTACTCTATCATCGTTCTCACACCCAAATAGGATGAGTGCAAAAGCGAAGGTAAAAATTGATTTATAAATCTTTCTCATCTTTCTTGGTGTTAGTATTAATTAGAGAATGGGAATGATGGTCCCGAAGGATTGTTATCCCAGAATACCTGCTGCAAGTGATCAGGCTTTTGCGTAATGTTTGAATTCGCATTCGCCGCATTTGCAGGATAGAAGAACGATCTATTCACGCTACCAGGATTAGGCTCCAGGTTTGGTTGCAAATTATCTGGGTATCCAGTTCTTCTGTAGAAGTTGAAGCCATCCAGTCCGTTTCCGTACAGGGACACATAGAACTCCTGAGCAAGAACATTCCATCCTCCAGTAGCATCAGCATCAAAATCGTCATCGATCAGGTTAGCGTGAGCAGTAATGTCTGCCTCGCTTGGTTCGAAAGACAAATCAGCGGTTGGGTCAACACTACCAAAGGCAGTAACCTTTTCTACTGATTTGGCCAGTCCGTCGAGCATGAATTGCTTAGCTCCGGGAGTGTTCCCCTGAACCATAGCGATTTCAGCACGCCAGAAATCAACTGTAGAGGCCATCAGTACAGGTGTAACACCAGCACCACCGCCACCGTTGCCAAGAACCTGGCCTTCAAAGGTGTCATCGTCGAATTTACCTCCTGCTGGATATACTCCAATCAGAGATCTCAGGAATCCATCTGGTGGAATACCTTCGTCACTTCCGTGGTCACGTCCCCAGTATCCATTTTCCAGGCTACAGAATGGGAAACCGAAGTAGTGTGGAGGAGGAGACTGTAATGAACATTCGATAGTCTCCAGATCTCCAGGGATACCTGGAGCTCCAGGAGTATCAGCGTTCTGACGGTAGAAGAAGTATCGGATTCGTGGATCATCTTGATTGTTCATGTAGTTCATCAAGTGATTCGCGCGATAATCTCCACCACCTGTTGGTGTATAGTCTCCAGCGTACTGTGGATGACGAACATCGGGTTGTACTGCGTTAGTACCCCATTGGAAGTCCATATCCTCATCAACTGAAGAGATGTAATTTCCTGTGTTGATAATACCATTGAAAGTTGCGATGGATCCGGCATCTACCGTACGACGGTTGATAAGGATTTTCAACTTTAAAGTATTACAAGCGCGTACCCAGGCAGCAGCGTCTCCATCGTAGAAGAAGTCGTTCTGAGGAGCAACACCACCTGCGTTGAAATTGGCAATGGCTTCATCCAGAAGGCTCAGCATTTTGTCATAAATGCTTGCACCACTTTCAGGGGATGGGTTAAAATTCTCAGAACCGAGGTTTGCCTCAGCATAAGGAACATCTCCAAAGAAATCTACCAACATAACCATGGAATATGCTTCCATGAACTGACCCATTCCCTTGTGATAAGGTAGGTCACGGTCATCAGCTAATCCGTACAGCGTATAGGTGTCGGTTAACTGCTCTGTGTAAATATCCTCCCACTGCGCATCGAAGTTAGATGGCTGATAGGTCTGTTGGTACTGTCGGCCAAACAGATATTCGATTCGCACGAATTCCGCAGCTCGTGTTCCCATAGTCTGTACGGTACGAATAAAATCTTCTTGGATACCGTTCAGAAGGAAATTGGGATCTGCGTTGTCGGGAGAGAGGGCGTTTGGATTGTTTCTCAAATCCAACTCAATACTCTCGCAGGACTGGAACGTAAGGGCTCCAACCGCTAGAATACAACTTGCTATTTTTACTATATTTTTCATAATCATCTATGCTATTTTTTTTAGAAACTGGCGCGTACACTCACTCCGTAACGTCTTGAACTTGGTCCGTTCAGGAAGTCGAATCCACGTCCGTTACCTACACCAACCCCTGCAATATTAGGATCGAAGTTAGCACCGTCAGGGGTGTTGAATGCTTCATACCAAAGATTAAATCCTGAGACTGTTACCGAAAGCGAGCCAAACGGCGTCTTGTCGAGGAACTTCTTAGGGAAAGAGTATCCTAAAGAAACTTCCTGAAGACGAAGCGTTGTAGCATCGTATATCTGAAGCTCATTGGGTCCGAAGAGTACATTACTAAAGTAGTACGCAGAGTTGTTGATAGCTACTGTGTTCGGGCTACCATCTGTACTTACCCCAGGAAGGATAAAGGTAGTCTCACGATCTACAGTTTCTTCGATCAATCCACGACCTAAAAGTACCGCAGTTGTTTCTGAGTAGATATCCCCTCCTTGCTGGTGGTTGAACAGGAAGCTGAAGTTGAAGCCTTTGTAGCTCAAGTCAGATCCGATGTTTAAGAGGAAGTCAGGAGTTGGATCCCCGATAATTGGGAGCCTTCCGTTTTCATCTACTTCTTCGTCGATGTAGTTACCACTGGCATCTACTACGAAGTTACCGTTCTCATCGCGTTGGATACGGCTACCTACGATAACCCCAAGACGCTCACCTTCAATCGCAGCGTTACCTAAGTTGGTGAAACCGGCATATACGATGATGTCTGTATCCAGACCCAAATCGTTAACGACTGACTCACCGGAGGTGAAGTTAGCGTTCACATTCCAGCTGAAGTCTTCAGTGTTGATCAGTGCCAGTCCTAAGTCGGCCTCGATACCAGTACCTTCAATCTCCCCAACGTTGGTTTGGATTGCGGTACCACCGGTAGAAGGATCCAGAGGACGGTTGATGATAAGGTCGTTAGTAATACGACGGTAAACCGAAAGGTCAAGGGTAACGAAGTTGAAGAAACGTCCTTCAATACCTGCTTCGATCTCGGTATAACGCTCAGGCTTGATACCTGGGTTAGCCACAGTATTCGATACAGTGTTCGTCACTACGAAGCCTCCATCTTGGTTGACGAAATCCTGAGTGTCCAGGAATAAGTCAACAGAAGTTGGATATCCGGTTGCGAAACCTGCAGATTCCCCGTATCCACCACGAAGCTTCAGGAAGTTAATCCCACCCTGGCTAGAGAGGCCTTCGAAAGCTGAAGTTGGAATGAAGGAGAAAGAGGCACCCTTATAGAAGAGGGAGCGATTTTCTACAGATTGGTTAGATACCCAGTCGTTACGACCATTGAGTGTCAGATAAAGGAAATCATCGTATCCAAGGTCAACCTGTCCGTAAACACCAACAAGGTTGTTACGTTGGGTAAACTGGATTTCGTTCTGAAGGTCGTAGTTGAAGTGGCGCAGTACACCAAATACATTCTGACCACTACTGAATACTCCGTTACGATCGTAGTAAGTAGATCGCGCCTGACCACCCACGTTGAAGGTAAGGTCAAGTTTCTCAGTCAGGTCGTAAGAACCATTCAGGATAACATCGTGGTTCCAGATGGTATTGTTGTTATCCCAGCTTCCGTATACACCGGAGAGGAACTGCGTCGAAACGTCGATACCTCCTTTGTGCTGGAACTGTGTGTTACGCTCGTTATAAACGTCATATCCAAAGCGGTACAACAGGTTCAGGTTGTCGCTGAAGTCGTACTGTGCAGACAGACGTCCAAAGGCACGGTTGGTCAACTGACGTGTTCCGGCATTGGCCACAGTCCACAGCGGGTGCTGGATACTGTTGTTCTGACGGTAGTAAACACTTCCACCAGTAATAGGATTCTGGAAAGGAATGTTAACCAAGTCAACCGAACGAGGCGTAAAGAATACATTCGAGAATACCGAAGCTCCATCACCAGATACCTGGCTACCGTCTCCACGAGCAACAGGAGGCGAGCGGAAATCAGTACGCGAGTAGTTCATGGTTCCAGAAATGGTGAACTTGTTGCTCAGCTGAGCACGTCCCCCTACACCAATCGTGTTACGCTTCAGGTTGTTTCCAGGTGTAAACCCTTCATCGTCCAGGTGACCGTAACTCGCGTTGTAAGTGATTTTACCATCCTCAGAGGCTCCGTTAGCGTTGATCGAGATGTTCGCTACAGTACCAGTGCGGAAGAATTGCCCAACACTGTTGTAAGGCTTCCACGCGTAACGACGTCCCTGAAATTCTGGGAACGCAGCAGGGATTCCTGTAGAAGCACCTGCAGTTGAGAATGGGTGAAGGATGGTACCGTCGTTTTGCAGATCGTAAATTCCAGGGAAGTTGGCTGCGTTACCCCATCCAGCGCGACCTTCGCGATCGAAGGAAGGACCCCAGTTAGAGAAGAACCATCCAAATGCCTGGTCAAATCCGTTACCGTACTGATCTTGGTAATCCGGCATTGAAGCCAGCTCATTGAAGAATAAGCTAGAAGCAATGGTGATTTCGGATTTCTTAGGCTTTCCACCCAAAGATCCGTTTTTGGTGGTAATCAGGATTACCCCGTTCTTTCCTTGCTCCCCGTACAGGGTTGCTGCAGAAAGACCCTTAAGAACGTTAACGCTCTCGATATTGTTAGGATCCAGATCCAGGAAGCGAGAAGAACCGTTGTTACCGTCGGCAAAATCACCTTGAGCGTTGGTGTCACTACTGAAAGGTACACCGTCAACGATGAAAAGCGGCTGGTTGTTCTGGCTAAAGGACTGATATCCCCGGATAACGATGTTAGTCGCAGAACCGGAAACACCACTCTGCTGAGTAATGTTAACCCCTGAGGCCTTACCTGTAAGTACACGACCGATATCACCTTCCGTACGGTCGGCGAGTTTTTCCTCGTCTACGTTAGATACAGCATAACCCAGTGCTTTTTTCTCACGCTTAATACCCTGAGCCGTTACAACTACCTCTTCGAGGGCCTGGGCGTCTTCGGACATTTGAACGTTAATCGTGCTGCCCGCTCCGACACTTCTCCGCTCGGCGCGCATCCCCAGGTAGGTAAATACCAATACCTGGCCAGTGCTGGCCTGAAGAGAATAATTTCCGTCGAAATCGGATTGAGTACCGGTAGTGGTACCCTCAACAACGATGTTCACTCCAGGTAGCGGCAAGCCATCGGCATCCGTGACCGTACCTGAAATCGCCCTGTCTTGTGCAAAGGAAATCTGCACAACAAACGCCAATAACAGCGTCAAGATTCCATTTAAATTTGTTCTCATTTTTTAATTATTTGAATTAGCTACCTGCGAAAATCTTAATTCTGTGTTAATAATCCAAACTTATTTTAATAAAACTTTAAGCGAAAGTTTGTTAATGACTATCACAGATTTTAAAGGCAGGTTTATTGAGACCGCGCTAATTCAATCTCACTTTAATTGCGAATTTGAAAAAATCCGTCTTGTACTTCAATCAGCTCTATTACTAGAATGCAAAACTCCCCGAACCGTTGCGTTGCGCTGGGGGGTCTAAGTAAATCCCATGGAAACCAGCATTTTTAGTGTTGTGCTTTTGTGTCGGTAGGAAAAGAATTCATTTGAGTATTTTAAGGTAGTATATATATTAAGGTATAAATTCCCTTGAAAGGCACAACCACATACGTCTTTTCAATCCCGGTCGACAGATCTGGATAGCGGATGGCCAGGCGCGCTGCTCTCGCGCAGATAAATTTTACCCAAATTTCCAGCACACCCATTTGAATTATAAGTAAAGTTTAGTACATTTGCCAGCCCTTAAACGAGGGGAGTTTATATAAAAGCTTATATGCCAACGATTTCACAATTAGTACGAAAAGGAAGAGCCACAATTACCAAGAAGAGTAAATCGGCTGCTTTGGATTCGTGCCCTCAGCGAAGAGGAGTATGCACCCGAGTGTACACCACTACGCCTAAAAAGCCTAACTCCGCAATGCGGAAAGTGGCCCGGGTAAGGTTGACTAACGGTAAGGAAGTCAACGCTTACATCCCCGGAGAGGGACACAACCTCCAGGAGCACTCGATAGTATTGGTTAGAGGCGGACGGGTAAAAGACCTGCCAGGTGTTCGTTACCACATTGTACGGGGAGCATTGGATACTGCCGGTGTAGCCGGACGTACCCAGAGACGTTCCAAGTACGGTGCGAAGCGACCCAAGAACTAGGTCTAACCCATTAATTAGCAGCAATGAGAAAAAGACAGGCAAAAAAGAGACCGCTGTTACCAGATCCGAGATTTAACGATCAACTGGTAACGCGCTTTGTCAATATGATGATGTGGGACGGTAAAAAATCCGTCGCCTTCAAGATTTTCTACGATGCCATGGATATCGTAGAACAAAAGAAAACGGATGAGGAGAAATCCGCTTTGGAGCTTTGGAAAGACGCACTTTCCAATGTTATGCCTCACGTAGAAGTACGCAGCCGCCGTGTAGGGGGTGCTACTTTCCAAATCCCTATGCAAATCCGTCCGGATCGCAAAATTTCCACCGCTATGAAGTGGTTGATCAGCTTTTCGCGCAAGCGTAATGAGAAATCAATGGCTCAGAAGCTGGCTGCTGAAATTATTGCTGCTTCCAAGGAGGAAGGTGCTGCAGTTAAGAAGCGTGTTGATACGCACAAGATGGCAGAAGCCAACAAAGCATTCTCACATTTTAGATTCTAAGCGATAGCATGGGAAGAGATTTAACATACACCAGAAACATCGGAATTGCCGCGCACATCGATGCCGGGAAAACGACCACTACGGAGCGAATCCTCTTTTATACCGGGGTAAGCCACAAGATCGGGGAGGTGCACGATGGTGCAGCGACCATGGACTGGATGGAGCAGGAGCAGGAGCGTGGAATTACCATTACCTCTGCAGCTACCACCTGTACCTGGAAATTTCCTCTTTTAAACGGGCAGCCTCAGGCTAATACAAAAGATTACCACTTCAATATTATCGACACCCCCGGGCACGTTGACTTTACCGTTGAGGTAAACCGTTCCCTCCGGGTACTCGACGGATTGGTATTCCTTTTCAGTGCTGTAGATGGGGTAGAACCTCAGTCGGAGACCAACTGGCGTTTGGCGGACAACTACAAGGTTCCACGTATGGGCTTTGTAAACAAAATGGACCGTCAGGGATCTAACTTTTTGGCAGTTTGCCAGCAAGTTCGCGACATGCTGAAATCCAATGCAGTGCCAATCGTATTGCCTATCGGGGATGAAGCGGATTTCAAAGGAATTGTAGACCTGGTTAAGAACCGTGCCATTGTTTGGGATGAGGATAACATGGGATCTACCTTCCAGGAAATTGAGATTCCTGCTGAAATGGTAGCCGATGTTAAAAAATATCGCGCCGAGCTCATCGAAGCAGTTGCTGAATACGATGAGAACCTGATGGAAAAATTCTTCGAGGACGAAGATTCCATCACTGAAGATGAAGTACACGCTGCCTTACGCGCCGCTGTGATGGACATGAGTATCATCCCAATGGTTTGTGGTTCAGCGTTTAAGAATAAAGGTGTGCAGTTCTTATTGGACTGTGTATGCCGCTACCTGCCTTCTCCACTGGATAAGGAGGCAATCGAAGGTATTAATCCGGATACTGAGCAAAAAGTATCCCGTAAGCCCGATCCAAAAGAACCTTTCTCGGCCCTGGCCTTTAAAATTGCTACCGATCCTTTCGTAGGACGCCTGGCATTTTTCCGTTGCTATTCCGGTCGTTTGGATGCCGGTTCTTATGTATTGAACAACCGTTCAGGAAACAAGGAGCGTATTTCCCGTATTTATCAAATGCACTCGAATAAGCAGAATGCTATTGAGAGCATTGAAGCCGGGGATATCGGAGCTGCGGTAGGATTTAAAGACATCAAAACAGGGGACACCCTGAGTTCTGAAAAACACCCGATCGTTCTGGAGAGTATGAACTTCCCGGAGCCTGTGATCGGTATTGCCGTGGAGCCAAAGACCAAGGCAGATGTCGATAAGCTCGGGATGGCACTTGCTAAACTGGCGGAAGAAGATCCGACCTTCCAGGTTAAAACTGACGAGGCCAGCGGACAGACTATTATCTCCGGAATGGGAGAGCTTCACCTCGACATTATCGTAGACCGTCTGCGTCGCGAGTTCAAGGTGGAAGTAAACCAGGGAGAACCTCAGGTAGAGTACAAAGAAGCACTTACCAAGGAGGCCAACCACAGAGAGGTGTACAAGAAACAAACCGGTGGTCGCGGTAAATTCGCGGATATCGTGTTTACCATGTCGCCTGCCGATAGTGAAGAAGATCAGGGACTTACCTTTGTCAACGAGATTAAGGGAGGTAATATTCCTAAAGAATATATCCCTTCTGTAGAGAAAGGATTTAAGACTGCTATGCAGAATGGTCCTTTGGCTGGATTCGAAATGGACAGCATGAAGATTACCCTTAAGGATGGATCATTCCACCCTGTGGATTCTGATTCGCTCTCTTTCGAACTGGCTGCAAAAATTGGTTACAAGGAGGCTGCAAAAGCTTGTCGTCCTGTACTGATGGAGCCCATCATGAAACTGGAGGTACTTACTCCAGAAGAAAACATGGGGGATATCGTAGGAGATTTGAACCGCCGTCGCGGACAGGTAAACAACATGTCCGACCGCGCTGGTTCCAAAGTGATCAAGGCCGATGTGCCACTTTCAGAAATGTTCGGATACGTAACTTCCCTGAGGACGTTGTCTTCTGGTCGTGCCACGTCTACCATGGAATTCTCCCACTACGCGGAGACTCCGTCGAACATCGCTGAGGAAGTGATTAAGGCAACCAAAGGTGTAACCGCATAAATCAGGTAGTGATGAGTCAGAAAATCAGAATTAAATTAAAGTCTTACGATCACAACCTGGTAGACAAGTCTGCTGAGAAGATCGTAAAAACGGTGAAAACCACCGGAGCAGTGGTAACCGGGCCTATTCCGTTACCAACGCACAAGAAAATCTTCACGGTATTGCGTTCGCCGCACGTGAATAAGAAATCCCGGGAGCAGTTTGAGCTGAGCTCTTACAAAAGGCTTCTGGATATATATAGTTCCTCTTCCAAAACCATCGATGCACTGATGAAGCTCGAGCTTCCCAGCGGGGTTGAGGTAGAGATCAAGGTCTGACGACCTTTACGACATGTCCTTCTGCTGCGTGCAGGGGGAAAAACGGAAACAAAAATACATTCGGGGTCGAATTATTTTTGGCCCTGTTTTTTTGTCAGAAACTTTAGTAAAAAGAGTAATAATCGGGATGGAGTAGCCCGGTTCCACGAAGGAATCCAAGGATGCGCCACCCACTTAATTAGTTAAATCTATGTCTGGGTTAATCGGAAGAAAAGTCGGCATGACCAGCATCTTTGACGAGAACGGTAAGAATGTACCGTGTACCGTTATCGAAGCAGGACCTTGTGTCGTCACCCAAGTCAGAACCGAAGAGGTTGACGGGTATCAAGCCCTTCAGCTCGGTTTCGATGACAAGGCAGAAAAGCGTGCTAACAAGGCCGAGAACGGTCATTTTAAGAAAGCAGGCACTGCACCTAAGAAAAAGGTTGTCGAATTCCGCGATTTTGATGGGGAACACAAATTAGGAGACGTTATCGGCGTCGACTTGTTTCAGGAAGGAGAATTCGTCGATGTAAGCGGAATTTCCAAAGGAAAAGGATTTCAGGGAGTTGTAAAGCGCCATGGTTTTGGTGGTGTGGGACAAGCTACTCACGGTCAGCACAACAGGCTGCGTGCTCCCGGATCTATTGGGGCGGCATCTTATCCAGCCCGAGTTTTTAAAGGTATGCGTATGGCCGGACAAATGGGGAACGAGCGGGTTACCGTTCAGAACCTGCGTGTCCTGAAAGTCGTTCCGGAAAAGAACCTCCTGGTTCTTAAAGGAGCTGTTCCTGGTCATAAGAATGCGTACATAACCATTGAGAAGTAATGAAGGTAGCAGTATTAGATATCAAAGGCAAAGAAACCGGTCGCAAGGCAGAGCTGAGCGATGCAGTTTACAAAATTGAGCCGAATGAGCATGCCATCTACCTGGATGTCAAGCAGTATCTGGCCCATCAGCGTCAGGGAACGCACAAGGCAAAAGAACGTGCAGAAATTGTCGGTAGTACCCGTAAGCTCAAAAAGCAAAAGGGAACCGGTACAGCGCGTGCGGGTAGCATCAAGTCTCCTATCTTCCGCGGTGGGGGTCGAATCTTTGGTCCACGACCAAAGGATTACACCCAAAAGCTGAATAAAAATGTGAAGCGTCTGGCCCGAAAATCAGCGTTGAGCATCAAGAATAGCGATAAGGCGATCACTGTAGTTGAAGACTTCCAGATGGAGGCACCTAAGACCAGTGATTTCAAACAAATCCTTGCCGCTCTGGGAATCGCCGACAAAAAGTCCCTCATCGTGTTGGGCAATACGAATAATAACGTATATTTGTCGTCGCGCAATTTGCCAGGCGCAGAGGTTATAACTTCCTCAGAATTAAGCACTTACAAAATTATGAACGCAAATTCTGTCGTTCTTACCGAAGGTGCTTTAGAAGGAATTGAAGCGAACCTTTCAAAATAGGAACCATGAGTGTGTTGATTAAACCGATAATTACGGAAAAAATGACAGCCGATAGCGAGTTGTATAACCGCTATGGTTTCCTGGTGAACCCAAAGGCCAACAAGCTCCAGATTAAGGAAGCGGTTGAGAACACCTACGGGGTTTCAGTAACCAAGGTTCGCACTATGAATTACGGTCCAACCCGTCGTACCCGATATACGAAGACTGGTATTCAGCACGGGAAAACGGATGCTTACAAAAAGGCAATCGTAGACGTACAGGACGGAGACGTAATTGATTTTTACAGTAATCTTTAAAGACCAGACAAGCGATGTCAGTCAGAAAGTTAAAACCAATAACCCCCGGACAGCGATTTAGAGTAGTGAACGGCTTCGACGCGGTAACTACTGATAAGCCGGAGAAGAGCTTGCTCGCTCCGTTAAAAAAGTCCGGTGGGCGAAACAGTCGAGGAAAAATGACCATGCGCTACAAAGGTGGTGGTCACAAGCGTCGTTATCGAATCGTTGATTTCAAGCGCGATAAGCAGGATATGGCAGCAGAAGTGCTCTCTATCCAGTACGATCCTAACCGATCTGCTTTTATCGCCCTGGTTCAGTATACCGATAATGAAAAGCGATATGTAATTGCGCAAAACGGTTTGCAGGTAGGCCAGAAGATCCAATCCGGATCCGGAGTTGCTCCTGAGATCGGAAATGCAATGCCCCTTTCGGAAATTCCCCTGGGTACCATTATTTCCTGCATCGAGCTTCGGCCAAGTCAGGGAGCAGTAATGGCACGTAGCGCGGGAACTTTCGCTCAGCTCATGGCACGGGATGGTAAATATGCCACCATTAAGCTGCCTTCCGGAGAAACCCGAATGATCCTGGCAAATTGCCTGGCGACTATCGGTGCAGTATCCAACTCCGACCACCAGCTTATAGTGAGTGGAAAGGCCGGTCGCAGCCGCTGGTTAGGACGTCGTCCACGTACCCGTCCTGTGGCTATGAACCCAGTAGATCACCCAATGGGTGGTGGAGAAGGAAGGGCGTCCGGAGGACATCCTCGCTCCCGCAATGGAGTTCCTGCAAAAGGATTCCGTACGCGCTCCCGTACCAAGGACAGCAATCGCTATATCGTAGAACGCAGAAAGAAATAATAAGACATGGCACGTTCGCTTAAAAAAGGACCATACGTTCACTACAGCCTGGAGAAGAAAGTTCAGCAGAATGTCGATTCAGGTAAGAAAACGGTAATCAAAACCTGGTCTCGGGCATCGATGATCACCCCTGATTTTGTAGGGCAGACCATCGCTGTTCACAACGGAAAGCAATTTGTACCGGTATACGTAACCGAAAACATGGTAGGACACAAACTGGGTGAATTTTCACCAACGCGTTCCTTCCGCGGTCACGCCGGAGCTAAAAATAAAGGTAAAAGATAAGCGCTATGGGAGTTCGTAAAAAAGAAATGGCAGAGCGTATCCGCGAGGAAAAGCAGCAGTTGGCTTTCGCCAAACTGAACGACTGCCCGACTTCCCCCCGCAAAATGCGCCTGGTCGCTGACCTGGTAAGGGGAAAAGGTGTTGAAGAAGCCCTGGCCATCCTGCGATACAATTCTAAGGAAGCTTCCCGCAAGCTCGAAAAACTCGTGCTTTCGGCCATAGCTAACTGGCAGGCTAAGAATGAGGAAGCCGATGTGGAGGAAGCTGAGTTGTTTATCAGTGAAATCCGTGTAGATGGTGGCCGAATGCTGAAAAGACTTCGTCCTGCACCACAGGGTCGCGCACACAGAATCAGAAAGCGTTCCAACCACGTAACAGTCGTGTTGGGATCCAGAAATAATGCAGTAAGCTAGAGTAAACTATGGGACAAAAGACCAATCCAATCGGGAATCGCCTGGGAATTATCCGGGGCTGGGAGTCCAACTGGTACGGAGGAGACGACTACGGAGACAAGCTCGCCGAAGACGATAAAATCCGCAAGTATATCCACGCCCGTTTGGCAAAAGCCAGCGTTAGCCGCGTAATTATTGAGCGTACCCTGAAACTCATTACCGTAACCATTACCACGGCTCGCCCTGGGATCATTATCGGTAAAGGAGGTCAGGAAGTAGACAAGCTCAAGGAAGAGTTGAAAAAGATCACCAACAAGGAGGTCCAGATCAACATCTTTGAAATTAAGCGTCCTGAATTAGATGCAAACCTGGTTGCCGCTAGTATCGCCCGTCAGATCGAGAGCCGTATTTCTTACCGCCGTGCGATCAAAATGGGAATTGCTGCAGCCATGCGTATGAATGCAGAGGGAATCAAGGTTCAGATCTCCGGACGTTTGAACGGAGCTGAAATGGCCCGTTCCGAAACGTACAAGGATGGTCGTATCCCATTGTCCACCTTCCGTGCGGATATCGATTACGCATTGCACGAAGCCCACACTACTTATGGCCGTATCGGTGTTAAGGTGTGGATCATGAAAGGTGAAGTATATGGTAAGCGCGAGCTTTCTCCTCTGGTGGGGATGAGCAAGGGCGGTGGCGGAAAATCTGGAGGAAAAGACCAGAAGAAACGTCGCAGAAAGTAATAATAAGGAGTAGAGAAAGATGTTACAGCCAAAAAGAACCAAGTTTCGGAAGGCCCAGAAAGGCCGAATGAAGGGAATCTCCCAACGCGGACACCAGTTGTCTAACGGGATGTTCGGGATCAAATCCCTGGATTCAAATTTCATTACCTCCCGTCAGATCGAGGCAGCGCGTATCGCCGCTACCCGTTACATGAAACGACAGGGACAACTCTGGATCAAAATCTTTCCGGACAAACCCATCACCAAGAAACCTCTCGAGGTTCGTATGGGTAAAGGAAAAGGTGCTCCTGAATACTGGGTGGCCGTGGTAAAACCAGGTCGAATCATGTTCGAAGTAGCCGGTGTTGATAAGGAGATCGCTCAGGAGGCACTTCGCCTGGCCGCGCAAAAATTGCCGGTTAAAACCAAGTTTATCGTGGCCCGGGATTACGATCCCTCCTAAAGAATACGAATGATGAAACAGTCAGAGATAAAAGAAATGTCAGTCGAGGAACTGCAGGAGAAAATGGTATCGCTCAAGAAGCAGTACGAGGACATGAAAATGTCACACTCCGTTACTCCCCTGGAGAACCCACTTCAACTGCGCGATGCGCGCAGAACCGTGGCTCGGCTCGCAACTGAATTAACTAAAAGGGAAAACCAATAATTGGTGTTGCTTTATGGAAACGCAAACTAGAAATCTGAGAAAAGAACGTATCGGCGTCGTCACCAGCAATCGTATGGAGAAATCCATCGTGGTGTCTGAAGTTAAGCGCGTGAAGCACCCCATGTACGGAAAGTTCGTATTGCGGACTAAAAAGTACGTGGCCCACGACGAAAGCAACGATTGTAACATCGGGGATACCGTGAAAATCATGGAAACTCGTCCGATGAGCAAGACCAAGTGTTGGCGATTGGTAGAAATCCTTGAAAGAGCTAAATAATTATGTTACAGCAAGAATCCAGACTCAAAGTTGCGGACAATACAGGGGCTAAGGAAGTCCTTACGATCCGCGTGTTGGGAGGAACCAAAAGGCGTTATGCTTCTTTGGGCGACAAGATCGTAGTAACCGTTAAGGAAGCTACCCCCAACGGAACCGTTAAGAAGGGAGTTGTTTCTACTGCTGTAGTAGTGCGCACGACCAAGGAGGTTCGCCGTCCCGATGGATCTTATATCCGTTTTGACGACAACGCCTGTGTACTCCTCAACCCACAAGGTGAAATGCGCGGGACCCGCGTATTCGGACCAGTGGCCCGGGAATTACGGGACAAACAATTTATGAAAATCGTTTCCTTGGCTCCCGAGGTACTCTAAAGATATCATGACCATGAAAATCAAGATCAAATCCGGAGACACCGTTCGCGTAATTGCTGGAGACCACAAAGGCAGCGAAGGCAAGGTAGTTCGCATCTTCCGAGATAAGAACAAAGCGATTGTGGAAGGGGTGAATACCGTTTCCAAGCACGAGAAACCAAGCGCTAAAAACCCACAAGGGGGGATTATTGAAAAGGAAGCTCCTATTCATATTTCCAACCTGAGCCTTATCGATCCTAAGTCGGGAGAGGCTACCCGTGTCGGTTACGAAATGCGCGAAGGTAAAAAAGTAAGGATTGCAAAGAAATCCAACGAAGTAGTATAGTTATGGCTTACGAACCGAGATTAAAGAAAGAATACAAGGACCGCGTGGTAGCGGCCCTGCGTGAGGAATTCGGCTATGACAATGTCATGCAGGTTCCCAAACTGAAGAAAATCGTTTTGAGTCGCGGTGTTGGAGCGGCCGTTGCGGATAAGAAGCTCATTGAGCATGCCGTAGACGAGCTGACCATGATCGCTGGCCAGAAGGCGGTAGCCACGGTTTCCAAGAAAGACGTTTCCACCTTTAAGCTGCGTAAAGGAATGCCTATCGGCGCCAAAGTTACGCTGCGCGGGGAGCGGATGTATGAATTCCTGGATCGCCTGGTAACCAGTGCTTTGCCACGAGTTCGCGATTTCCAGGGGATTCGCGCCACCGGTTTTGACGGTCGCGGGAATTACAACCTCGGCGTAACCGAACAGATCATTTTTCCGGAGATCAACATTGATCGTATCAATCGCATCAACGGAATGGACATCACATTTGTGACTTCCGCCGAAACCGATCAGGAGGCGAAGTCATTGTTAAGCGAATTGGGATTACCCTTTAAAAAGAATTAAGAATGGCCAAAGAATCAATGAAAGCCCGTGAGCGGAAAAGGGCAAAAATGGTAGCTAAATATGCCGAGAAGCGCAAAGCTCTTAAAGAAGCTGGCGATTATGAGGCGCTGCAAAAGCTGCCTAAGAATGCCTCACCAGTACGCATGCACAATCGTTGCAAACTTACTGGTCGTCCTAAAGGGTATATGAGAACCTTCGGAATCTCAAGGGTAATGTTCCGCGAAATGGCTAACCAGGGTCTGATCCCAGGAGTCAAAAAAGCGAGTTGGTAACCGAATTAATACAGGAAGAGCAATGTTTACAGATCCAATTGCAGATTATTTAACCCGCGTCCGCAACGCAAGCCGTGCCGGACACCGCGTGGTAGAGATCCCCGCTTCTAACCTGAAGCGCGAGATCACCAAAATCCTGTTTGATCAGGGGTACATCCTCAGCTACAAGTTTGAGGAGCAGGGACCGCAGGGAACCATCAAAATCGCCCTGAAATACGACAAGGTCACTAAAGAGCCGGTAATCCGCAAAATCGAGCGTGTTAGTAAGCCCGGTTTGCGTAAGTACTCCGGTAAAGATAGCCTCCCACGGGTACTGAATGGCCTGGGGATTGCAATCGTGTCTACCTCTCATGGGGTAATGACCGGAAAGCAGGCTCAAACAGAAAACGTAGGCGGAGAAGTGCTTTGCTACGTCTATTAATGAACGAATAAAGAAACCGACAAGCATGTCACGAATAGGAAATAACCCAATAGCAATCCCCGAAGGAGCTTCAATAGAAGTTAGCGGGAACGTCGTTACGGTTAAAGGAAAGCTCGGGGAACTGACCCAGGAATTTTCCGGAGTAACGATCGATATTGCCGATGGAGAAGTGGTGGTTAGCCGCGATTCTGATTCCAAAGACCACCGGGCTAAGCACGGTCTGTACCGCGCCCTGATCAACAACATGATCGAGGGGGTAACCAAGGGATGGACCAAAGAGCTCGAATTGGTCGGGGTAGGATACCGCGCCAGCAACCAGGGTCAAAAACTGGATCTTGCACTGGGATTCTCCCACAACATAGTGATGGACCTGGCCCCAGAGGTAAAGGTGGAAACAACTTCCGAAAAAGGAAAGAACCCCACCATTAAGCTTACTTCCCACGACAAACAACTGGTAGGGCAGATAGCGGCCAAAATCCGCTCCTTCCGCAAGCCAGAACCTTACAAGGGTAAAGGAATTAAGTTCAAGGGCGAGCAGCTCAGAAGAAAAGCAGGTAAATCAGCTTAAGAAAGGAATTATGGGACTAACTAAGTCTGAACGTAGAAATCGCATCAGAAGACGTATCCGCAAGGTATCTTTCGGAACGGCTGAGCGTCCGCGACTGTCGGTTTTCAGAAGCAACAAGGAAATTTATGCCCAGGTTATCGACGATACCACCGGGAAAACGCTTGTTGCCGCTTCTTCCAGGGATAAAGACCTGAGCAAGGCAAAAGGAACCAAATCAGAAATTGCTACCGCAGTTGGAAAAGCACTGGCGGAAAAAGCAATCAAAGCCGGAGTGGAAACTGTGGCTTTTGATCGCGGAGGATATCAGTATCACGGAAGAGTTAAGTCGTTGGCCGAAGGAGCCCGCGAAGGCGGTTTAAAATTTTAATCGAAGTTATGTACGGGAAATACAAAAATGTGGAAACGGTTAAGCCCGGTGGTCTGGAACTCAAAGATCGTCTGGTCGGGGTACAACGCGTTACCAAGGTAACAAAAGGGGGTCGTGCCTTCGGATTTTCTGCCATTGTTGTGGTAGGAGATGAGAATGGTGTGGTTGGTCACGGTCTTGGAAAATCCAAGGAAGTTGCCACTGCCATTGCCAAGGCTGTTGAAGACGCCAAGAAAAACCTGGTTCGTATCCCCCTGAACAAGGGAACACTTCCACACGAACAAAAAGGAAAGTTTGGCGGAGCACGCGTTTATATCCAGCCTGCTTCCCACGGTACCGGGGTTATTGCCGGTGGAGCTGTACGCGCCGTATTGGAAGCTGTTGGAGTACAGGACGTACTGTCCAAATCTCAGGGATCTTCCAACCCGCATAACGTGGTTAAGGCCACATTTGATGCCCTGCTGCAACTTCGGGATGCCCGTACGGTTGCCAAGCAACGCGGTATTTCTCTGGATAAAGTTTATAACGGATAAGCGATAGCGCCATGGCAAAAATTAAAGTAAAGCAAGTACGCAGCAGTATCAAACGACCTGGGAATCAGAAGAAGACTCTTGAGGCGCTGGGATTGCGCGGAATCGGCCAGGAAGTTGTGCACGAAGACAGCCCGAGCATCCTGGGGATGATTGAAAAAGTAAAACACCTGGTTTCAGTAGAAGCCTAAAATCGTTCCGAGAAGGAACTATAAAAAGAACAAAGCATGGATTTAGGGAATTTAAAACCTGCGAAAGGATCGGTACACAAGGCGGGTAAAACCGTAGGCCGCGGACAGGGTTCCGGGAAAGGTGGTACAGCGACCCGTGGTCACAAAGGGGCCAAGTCGCGTTCCGGATATTCCAAGAAGATCGGCTTCGAAGGAGGTCAGATGCCCCTGCAGCGCCGGGTACCTAAATTCGGATTCAACAATATCAACCGTAAGGAGTACCGGGGAATTAACCTCGATACCTTGCAAGGACTGGTCGATAGTGGAGCGGTAAAGAAAGAAGTTTCTCTGGAGGAACTCATCGCACTACGCCTGGCCGGTAAAAACGATTTGGTAAAAATTCTGGGACGGGGCGAATTGAAAGCTCCCCTGAAAATCACGGCTCATAAATTTACTGCCAGTGCCAAAGCGGCCATTGAAGCTGCAGGTGGCGAAGCCGTAAGTTTATAAGCGCACCCGGTATGAAGAAGTTTATCGAGATCATAACGAATATCTGGAAGATCGAAGAATTGCGATCCAGAATCCTTATTACCCTGGGCTTGCTGTTGGTGTACCGCTTTGGTGCCCAAGTGGTACTTCCGGGTATCGATACCACCCAGCTCGCGGAATTGTCCAGCAATACCGAGCAGGGGATTTTGGGGATTCTGAACGCATTTACTGGCGGTGCATTTGCTAATGCCTCCGTCTTTGCTCTTGGGATCATGCCTTATATCTCGGCATCCATTGTAGTTCAGCTAATGGGAATTGCGATTCCCTACCTGCAGAAACTGGACAAGGAAGGCGAGAGTGGGCGTAAAACCAAGAACCAGATTACGCGTTGGCTCACCATTGCCATTTGTATTATCCAGGCACCGACCTACCTCCTGAGCCTCGGGGCTCTGGGAGTGCCGGATTCGGCCTTCCTCTTAGGGAAAGGGTTGAGTTTTATGGTGCCTTCGGTAATTATCCTGGTAACCGGATGTGTATTTGCCATGTGGCTTGGAGAGAAGATTACCGACAAGGGAATTGGAAATGGTATTTCCCTCCTGATTATGATCGGTATTATCGCTACCCTGCCTCAGGCATTCCTGCAGGAATCGGCGTCCCGTCTGAACGGGAATGGAGGACCCATGCTGATCCTGGTTGAGGTAATCCTGTGGTTCGTTGTAATCTTGGCCAGTGTGCTGTTGGTTATGGCCATGCGCCGGGTACCGGTACAGTACGCGCGTCGTACCGCTTCCGGAGGATACGAAAAGAATATTATGGGCTCCCGGCAATACATCCCTTTGAAGTTGAACGCTTCCGGGGTAATGCCGATCATCTTTGCTCAGGCGATTATGTTTGCGCCTGGCCTGATAGGTAGCTCTTTTAATGATACAGCCATAGGTCAATGGATGGAGGTGCAGTTTTCCGACATCTTTGGATTGGCCTACAACATATTATTCGGCCTGCTGATTATCATCTTCACTTATTTCTACACGGCGATTACCGTGCCTACGAATAAGATGGCGGATGACCTGAAACGCAGCGGCGGATTTATTCCGGGGATTCGACCCGGAAAGGACACGGCGGATTTCCTGGATAAGGTAATGTCGCTGATTACATTCCCAGGATCTATTTTCCTGGCCATCCTGGCGGTCTTCCCAGCAATTGTTGTGAAGCTCATGGATATCCAGGCAAACTGGGCCCTGTTTTACGGTGGAACTTCCCTGCTTATTATGGTTGGGGTTGCCATCGACACAGTACAGCAAGTAAACTCCTATCTCCTCAACCGCCATTACGACGGTTTGATGAAGTCAGGAAAAAACAGAAAAGTAGCATAAGCCATGGCCAAGCAAGCACCTATTGAGCAGGACGGGACCATTAGCGAAGCGCTTTCCAACGCCATGTTTCGTGTGGAATTGGAAAACGGTCACGTGGTAACGGCCCATATTTCAGGGAAGATGCGTATGCATTACATCAAGCTCCTTCCCGGGGATAAGGTAAAGCTCGAGATGAGCCCATACGATTTGACCAAGGCGAGAATCACCTACAGATACTAAGACAACGTAAGTCAAGATGAAAGTTAGAGCATCCATAAAAAAGAGAAGTGCAGACTGCAAGATTGTACGTCGGAAAGGCAGACTGTACGTGATCAACAAGAAGAATCCTAGATTTAAACAAAGACAAGGGTAATTATGGCTAGAATCGCAGGGGTAGACATCCCCAAACAAAAAAGAGGCGTTATTGCCCTGACCTATATCTATGGGATCGGGAAAAGCCGGGCTCAGGAGATCCTTGAGAAGGCTGAGGTTAGCCAGGACACCAAAGTTTCGGACTGGTCTGATGACGAGATCGGACGTATTCGTGACGCGGTTTCCGGATTCACCATTGAAGGTGAATTGCGCTCAGAAACTCAGCTCAACATCAAGCGATTGATGGATATCGGTTGTTACCGTGGTATTCGCCACCGTAGCGGGCTTCCGCTTCGTGGTCAGCGTACCAAGAATAACTCCCGTACCCGTAAAGGAAAGCGTAAAACTGTAGCCAACAAGAAGAAGGCCACCAAATAATAAGCGATAGCAATTATGGCAAAGACAGGTTCAAAAGGTAAAGCTTCAAAAGCTACCCGTAAGCGGAAAGTTGTGGTGGAATCCACCGGGGAGGCGCACATCACTGCCTCTTTCAACAACATCATTATTTCCCTGACCAACAAGAAGGGCGATGTGATCAGCTGGGCTTCTGCTGGAAAGATGGGCTTCAGAGGATCAAAGAAAAATACTCCTTATGCTGCTCAGGTAGCTGCCGAGGAATGCGTTAAAACTGCACATGAGGCAGGATTGCGCAAAGTTAAAGTCTACGTGAAGGGACCGGGGAACGGACGCGAGTCTGCTATCCGTACTATCCACAACAACGGGATTGAAGTTACCGAGATCATCGATGTAACTCCACTACCGCACAACGGATGTCGTCCTCCGAAACGCAGACGCGTCTAATTATATTTTTTCAACCGGGGGTGATCGGCGGTTATCGAAGGATAAGCCTTAATTCATAACCACACTCCTTTTAATATCAGAAAATGGCAAGATACACAGGACCTAAGAGTAAAATCGCCCGTAAATTCGGCGAGGCGATCTTCGGAGACGATAAGGCCTTCGAGAAAAAGAATTACCCTCCCGGGCAGCACGGAAACAACCGTCGCCGGGGTAAGAAATCAGAATACGCTATCCAGTTGATGGAAAAACAGAAGGCCAAGTATACCTATGGTATTCTGGAGCGTCAATTCCGCAACCTTTTTGACCGTGCCAACCGAAGCAAAGGCGTAACAGGTGAAGTACTGTTGCAACTCTGCGAATCCCGATTGGACAATGTCGTATATCGCATGGGGATTGCTCCCTCGCGTCGTGCTGCCCGTCAGTTGGTAGGCCACCGTCATATCACAGTAAACGGAGAGCTCGTTAATATTCCTTCCTACAGCCTGAAAGCCGGGGACGTTGTTGGCGTTCGCGAGAAGTCAAAATCCCTGCAGGCAATCGGAGATTCCCTCGCTGCCCATAGTAATGTTTACGAATGGATTAGCTGGAACTCTGAGAAGAAAGAAGGGACTTTTGTCTCTATCCCAGAGCGTTTGCAGATTCCTGAGAATATCAAGGAACAACTGATCGTCGAGTTATACTCCAAATAAAAACAACACAGAGATCCGATTATGGCATTATTTAATTTTCAGAAGCCCGATAAAGTAATCATGATAGACTCGACCGATTTCGAGGGGAAATTCGAATTCCGCCCCCTTGAGCCCGGTTATGGTCTTACTGTCGGGAACGCGCTGCGCCGGGTATTGCTGGCCTCTCTCGAGGGGTTTGCAATCACTGCCGTTCGCATCGATAAGGTAGAACATGAGTTTTCGGTCATCGAAGGTGTTGTTGAGGATGTGACCGAGATTATCCTGAACCTGAAACAGATTCGTTTCAAGCGTCAGATCGACGATGTTAACGAAGAAACTGTTACCATTTCCGTAAGTGGAAAGGACCAGCTTACTGCTGGAGACTTCCAGAAATTCATCTCCGGATTCCAGGTATTGAATCCTGATCTGGTGATCTGCAACATGGATCCCAAGGTGAGCTTGAATATGGAAATCATTATTGAAAAAGGACGTGGATACGTACCTGCCGAGGAAAACAAGAAATCCAATGCTCCCCTGGGTAGCATCGCGGTTGATTCCATCTTCACCCCAGTGCGCAATGTGAAATACAGCATTGAGAACTACCGGGTAGAGCAGAAGACCGATTACGAAAAACTTGTTTTCGAAATCGCGACCGACGGATCCATTCATCCTAAGGATGCCCTGACTGAGGCTGCCAAGGTGCTTATTCATCATTTCATGCTCTTCTCCGATGAGCGTATTACGCTGGAAGCCGACGAAATCGCGCAGACAGAAACCTATGATGAGGAGTCCCTGCACATGCGTCAGCTGCTTAAGACCAAACTGGTCGATATGGATTTGTCCGTACGCGCCCTGAACTGTCTTAAAGCTGCTGAGGTCGACACCCTCGGAGACTTGGTTTCCTTCAATAAGAATGACCTGATGAAGTTCCGGAACTTCGGAAAAAAATCCCTTACTGAGCTGGAAGAACTGGTGATCAATAAGGGCCTGAACTTTGGGATGGACCTTTCAAAATACAAACTGGATAAGGATTAAGCACGCTAAGGGAAAGCATCGGGTCACTGACCGGATAGCTTTGAATCCCTCTGCTTAAAACGAATAGTACAATGAGACACGGAAATAAAATCAATAACCTCGGAAGGAAAACAGCGCACCGTAAGGCGATGCTCGCTAACATGGCCTGTTCCCTGATCGAGCACAAGCGAATCAACACTACGGTTGCCAAGGCCAAGGCGCTCAAGCAGTTCATCGAGCCGCTGATCACTAAGTCTAAGGCAGAGAACAACCAGAGTGCTGAGAAAGGCACCCACAACCGCCGAATCGTTTTCAGTAATCTCCGCAATAAATATGCGGTATCCGAATTGTTCGGAACGGTTGCCGAAAAAGTAGGCGATCGTCCAGGTGGATATACCCGCATCATTAAGCTGGGGAACCGTCTGGGGGATAACGCGGACATGGCGATGATAGAGCTGGTAGATTTCAACGAGCTTTACAACGCAGACAAGCCTAAGAAGAAAAGCACGCGACGAAGCCGACGTTCTAAAGGCGGAGGCGGAGCGGCTGCACCTGCAGCTGAAGTAGCAACTGCTGCGAAAGCAACGGATAACGAAAGCCAGGCAAAAGCCGATGATTCGGAAGAGTAAATCAGAAGGTTTTCAAAAGTTTTAAACAGGAAAGGATAGTCACGGTTGGCTATCCTTTTTTTTGTGTTATTTTGTAATGATCCACTAAAAACTGGGAAATTCAATGAAGTATCAATCCAAACGCAAAGCCCTGATCCTGCTGGAGGATGGCACTATTTTTTATGGAAAATCGGTCGGGGACCGGGAAGGAACCGCCTTCGGCGAAGTTTGTTTTAATACCGGAATGACCGGGTATCAGGAGATCTTTACGGATCCCTCTTACTACGGGCAATTAATGGTAGCGACCAACGCCCATATTGGGAATTACGGCACCAAAATTGCCGAGAACGAGTCCGGTGGGGTAAAGATAGCCGGATTAATCGTCAAGAATTTCTCCTATACCTATAGCCGACCCGACGCCGATCACAGCCTGGAAGAATTTCTGGAGGCAAATAACTTATTCGCCATTTCGGATGTAGACACCCGTGCACTGGTGAGTTATATTCGGGATAACGGGGCGATGAATGCGGTAATTTCTACGCGTGTAAACGATCTTGAAGGTCTCAGAAAGGAACTTAAGGAAGTCCCGAATATGGAAGGCCTCGAATTGGCATCCAGCGTGTCGACCAAAGAGCCCTATTTCGAAGGGGATCCCGACGCGGCGATCAAAATTGCAGCCCTGGATATCGGAATCAAGAAGAACATATTGAGAAACCTCGCCAAGCGCGGGGCGTATATCCAGGTGTTTCCACATGATACTTCCTATGAAACCATGGAAGCCTGGAACCCTGACGGCTATTTCATTTCCAATGGCCCAGGGGATCCTCAGCCACTGGAGGCAGCCATCGCGGCAGCCCGCAAGATTATTGCTGCCGATAAACCGCTGTTTGGTATCTGCCTTGGGCACCAGGTTATTGCCCTGGCCAATGGCGTAAGCACCTTTAAAATGCACCATGGTCACCGGGGAATCAACCACCCGGTAAAAAATCTCGTGACAGGGAAAGGGGAGATAACCTCCCAGAACCACGGGTTCGCCGTTAATCGCGAGGAAGCTGAGGGGAATGCAGACCTCGAAGTTACCCACCTCCACCTCAATGACGGAACGGTAGCCGGTTTACGCATGAAGAACAAGCCGGTCTTCTCGGTGCAGTATCACCCGGAGGCCAGCCCCGGACCGCACGATGCGGAATACTTGTTCGATCAGTTTTTTGAGCTGATCAATGCCGAGGTAGGCAAGGACGCGGTTGTCTGACTCCTGTAGACTTCGTGCTCTAAAACCACCCGGGTTTACCATTTTGTTACGAAATCGAAAATCCTGAGGTTGCAGCTCCGGCTCACCCTCAGGGTTTTGTATCTTTGACTCTCCTAAAACGGATAACCAACTTTAGTATAAAAATTCACCTATGAGTATTATTATAGACGTACATGCCCGTCAAATCCTTGATTCCCGTGGCAATCCAACTGTAGAGGTAGATGTAGTAACCGAAAACGGTGTTATGGGCCGCGCTGCGGTTCCTTCCGGTGCTTCTACCGGGGAGCATGAGGCCGTTGAACTCCGCGATGGCGGCAAGGCCTATATGGGTAAAGGCGTAAGCCAGGCTGTGAAAAATGTCAACACGGAAATCGCCGAGCGCGTTCGTGGTATGTTGGTTTACGATCAGAATCAGATAGACCAGGCCATGATCGAACTCGATGGAACCCCCAATAAAGGGCGTCTGGGAGCCAACGCTATTTTGGGCGTAAGTCTGGCTGCTGCCAAGGCTGCTGCCAATGAACTGGGTCAATCGCTCTATCGCTATGTAGGCGGGGTAAGCGCGAACACGCTTCCGGTTCCCATGATGAATATTATCAATGGCGGATCCCACTCGGATGCCCCAATTGCGTTCCAGGAATTCATGGTCATGCCGGTAAAAGCGGAGAGCTTTAGCCATGCCATGCAAATGGGAACGGAAATTTTCCACAACCTGAAGAAAGTATTACACGACAGGGGTTTGAGTACTGCCGTTGGCGATGAGGGTGGTTTTGCGCCCACGCTGGATGGAACCGAAGATGCTCTGGATACCATAGCCAAAGCCGTTACCCAGGCAGGTTACAAAATGGGGGATGAGGTAATGATTGCGCTGGACTGTGCAGCTGCCGAATTCTACGTGGATGGCAAATACGATTACACCAAATTCGAAGGAGACAAAGGGGCGGTTCGCACTTCTGCCGAGCAGGCGGCCTACCTGGCGGAGCTCTGCGAGAAATACCCCATTATTTCCATTGAGGACGGTATGGATGAGAATGACTGGGACGGTTGGAAGATGCTTACCGACAAAGTAGGGGATAAGGTGCAATTGGTGGGAGACGACCTCTTTGTAACCAACGTTGAGCGACTCTCTCGCGGTATTGAGCAGGATATTGCCAATTCCATCCTCATTAAGGTGAATCAGATCGGTACCCTGACAGAGACCATTGCAGCAGTGAATATGGCTAAGAACGCCGGATATACCTCTGTAATGTCGCACCGAAGTGGGGAAACAGAAGACAATACAATTGCCGACCTCGCGGTTGCACTGAATACCGGACAGATCAAAACCGGATCTGCCTCCCGTAGTGATCGTATGGCCAAATACAATCAATTACTCCGAATCGAGGAAGAGCTGGGCAGCGTTGCCTATTATCCCGGTTTGGATGCCTTTAAAATTGGGTAGTTACCCTGGAAATACGCTTACTGAACAAAGAATAAGGCCTCAGTAACGTGAGGCCTTTTTTAATAGTCTTGCTAAACACGATTTGAGTACTATGAAGCGATTCCTTTTCGTTTCTGCTGAGAATGATGCGCTCCACGCCTGTAAGGCAGGGGGAATGGGGGACGTGGTTCGGGATGTACCCCGGGAAATATCGAATCGGGGAGATGAGGCGGCAATCGTGGTTCCGGCCTATAATCGGTTGCATAAAGACGGAGAACGCATCAGCGCACTCGAGGTGAGCCTTCGCGGGCAGGCGTATACATTGGAGCTCTATGAGGTCGCTCCTAAGAAAACGTTTCCTGGCCTAAAGCACTATGTGCTGCACCACCCTGAAATTGAAGCCGGGGATATTGCCCATCTCTACCACCACGACCCGGAGGAGCCCTTCTACAATGACTTTATCAAATATGCCATTTTTTGTGCGGGAGTAGCCGAGGCCATCCGTACCCAAGCCTTTGGCAGGCTGGATGTGGTGCACCTGCACGACTGGCACAGCAGTTTATTATTGGCTTTACGGGAATTCCACCCGGATTTTTCAGACCTCAAATCGCTGCGATTCGTATATAGTATTCACAACCTTGCCATCCAGGGAATTCGTCCTTTTGATGACAATTACGCTGCTTTGAACAATTGGTTTCCCCAGGTAGACTGGCCGCAGGACCGGCTGCGGGACCCGCGCTACACGGATTGCATTAATCTGATGGCGGTTGGGATCCGGTTTGCAGATGCGGTACATACGGTTTCCCCTTCATACCGGGAAGACATTATGAAGCCCAGTAATCCTCCTGAGTTTATCGGGGGCGAAGGATTGGAAGACGACCTGAAACAGGCCGATTCCGATGGGAGGCTTTTCGGGATCCTCAACGGGTGCAATTATGCCAATATCCGGGCTGCTGAGCGGGGAACACTGTACTACAATACCATTCGAGCCCTCTTTGGATGGTTACAGGAGGAAAGCAAGAAATACAAGGCAGATTTCCTTGCACATACCGGGGAAAAGGTACTGCCCTTACTGAAAAAGCCCCCAAAAATGGTTTGTTCGAGTGTTGCCCGACTGACCGAACAAAAGTTTTACTTTTTCCGTAACAATCCTGAGCGATTTAAAGCTTTGCTCGCCAGGCTCGAAGCGGTAGACGGGATCTTTATGTTGCTTGGAACCGGCGCCCCGGAATATGAGGAATTATTCCGGCGGATGAGTTACGAGCATCCCAATTTTATTTTTACCAACGGGCAATCGGAAGATCTCATCGATTCCATATACCTCGAAACCGATCTCTATGTGATGCCGAGTCTGTTTGAGCCATGCGGGATCAGCCAGATGCTTTCCATGCGCAACGGCAACCCGGTCCTTGCCCATGCTACCGGTGGGCTCAATGATACGATCCGGCACCAGGAAACCGGTTTTCTTTTCAGGGGGGCTACCTACGAGGCTACCCTGGATTCCCTGGACGCTGTCTTTGGGGAAGTTTTGGAAATCTTCTTTAACGATAAGGAGCGTTGGGCACTTATTCGCGAAAAGGCGGCGGCAGAGCGTTTTACCTGGGCCAAATCCCTCGATTCGTACTACGCGGAACTTTACGAAGGTTAAAGTCTGTTAAATTCTTCCCGGAAACACCGCATAACGGGGACTTCAGAGGTTTCGAGGCATTGCCCGAACCATTGGTTTTTCGTACTTTTACGGGAATACCATTAAAAAACGAAACTAGACACATGGCTGACAAAGCAAGCTTTACTTATGACGGGAAAACCTATGAATTCCCGGTGACCGAGGGTACTGAAAATGAAAAGGCAATCGATATTAAAACACTGCGTGCCGCCTCGGGCATGATAACCCTGGATCCCGGTTATAAGAATACCGGATCCTGCGAAAGCGCCATTACCTTCCTCGATGGGGAAAAGGGAATTCTGCGTTACCGGGGGTATTCCATAGAAGAGCTCGCTGAAAAAGCCGATTTCCTCGAGGTTGCCTACCTGTTGATCTTTGGAGAATTGCCCAACAAGGAGCAACTGGAAAAGTTTGATGAGGATATCAAAGCGGAATCCCATGTAGACGAGGAGATGAAAAAAATCCTCGATGGTTTTCCGAAATCCGCCCACCCCATGGGCGTGCTGTCCTCCCTGACCAGCGCCCTGATCGCCTTTAACCCTTCTTCGGTTAATGTAACCTCCGAGAAGGATATGTATCATGCCATTGTGCGTTTGCTGGCAAAGTTCCCGGTATTGGTTGCCTGGACACTCCGAAAGAAAACAGGATTGCCCCTCGACTATGGAGACAATTCCTTGGGGTATGTAGAGAACATCCACAAAATGATGTTCAAACGTCCGAATCGGGATTATACCCGAAATGAAATTGTAATCGAAGCCCTCGATAAGTTATTGATCCTGCACGCCGACCACGAACAGAATTGTTCGACCTCGACGGTACGTATTGTCGGTTCTTCGCATGCCGGATTATTTGCATCGATCTCGGCCGGGATCTCTGCCCTCTGGGGACCACTTCACGGCGGAGCCAATCAGGCCGTACTCGAAATGCTGGAAGCTATTCAGGAAGATGGGGGAGATACCAAGAAATATATGGCCAAAGCCAAGGATAAGGAAGATCCTTTCCGACTGATGGGCTTTGGACACCGGGTATACAAAAACTTTGATCCAAGGGCGCGTATCATAAAAAAGGCTGCAGACGATGTATTGGGCGATCTAGGAATCGAAGATCCTATTCTCGAAATAGCCAAAGGCCTGGAGAAAGAAGCCCTCGAAGACCAGTACTTTGTAGATCGAAAGCTGTACCCTAACGTTGACTTTTATTCTGGTATCATTTATCGCGCGCTGGGCATACCCACCGAAATGTTTACGGTGATGTTTGCGCTTGGCCGCCTTCCGGGTTGGATTGCGCAATGGCGAGAGATGCGTTTAAAAGGTGAGCCTATCGGAAGACCGCGTCAGGTATATATTGGCGAAGGTGCTCGTCCTTTCAAAGCGCTGGACCAGCGATAAATCGCGTTAGATCTTTTACAAATTTTGGCTTTAAGGCCTTATGGTAGATTTAAATATTAAGGACGAAACTTCACGGCTCAAAGCCGTCGTCCTGGGCACCGCTACCCTCAGTGGACCGGCGCCTACTCCGGAAGAGGCCTACGACCCGAAATCCCTGGAACATATATTGGCTGGAACCTATCCCAAGGAGGCGGATCTGATCCGTCAGATGGAAGGTTTTGCGGCTGTGCTTGCCAAACACGATGTCCGGGTTTTCCGTCCGGAAATTATTAAGGATTGTAACCAAATATTTTCCCGTGATATCGCCTTTGTAATCGATGATAAATTGGTGGAAGCCAATATACTTCCTGACCGTGATCGCGAATTTGAGGCCATTATCCACGTTATCGATCACCTGGAGGACTCTCAGATCCTGGTCCCGCCTGAAGTGGTCCACGTAGAAGGTGGGGACGTAATGCCGTGGGGCGAATACTTGTTTGTTGGCACCTATACCGGAGCCGATTACAGCGATTATATCACCGCGAGAACCAATGGGGCAGCCGTGGAATTTTTACAAGAAGCCTTCCCCAAGCGAAAGGTTAAGGCATTTGAACTCCGCAAGTCCAATACCAACCCCCGTAAGAATGCCCTCCACCTGGATTGTTGTTTTCAGCCCGTTGGACGCGATATGGCCATTTTGCACCGGGAAAGTTTCCTGGACCAGGCCGACTATCATTGGCTGCGCGACTTCTTTGGCGCGGAGAATGTCTTTGAAATCACCACAGAGGAAGTCTACCATATGTTCAGCAATATCTTTTCGATTTCCCCGGAAGTCGTGGTTTCCGACCGCAGTTTTACAAGGCTCAACGATTGGATGCGTTCCAGAGGCATCACGGTGGAGGAAATTGAATATCAGGAAGTAGGAAAGCAAGGCGGCCTCCTGCGATGCAGTACACTTCCCCTTGCCCGGGAATAGGTATTCCGCGGCGGTTGACTTAAAGATAATTCAGTAGGCCTTTCGTTACAAAAATGAGAATCTAAAGCACTACATTTGGGGGAAATTTTCAGGAAATCCTATGCATTCCCCCAAGCAAATAACCGATACCATTCTAATGATCCGGCCTGTTCAGTTTCGGATGAACGAACAGACGGCAGTCAATAATTATTTTCAGGAGGACCTCAATGTGCGCAATTCTGAAATAAACCAGCGGGCGCAGGAGGAATTTGATGCCTTTGTAGACGTACTCCGGGCTGCCGGGGTACGCGTAATTGTTGTCTCTGATCGCCTGGAAACCGATACGCCGGATTCTATTTTTCCCAACAACTGGATTTCTTTTCACCGCAACGGAACGGTGGTTGTGTATCCCATGTACGCGGAAAACCGCCGCAGGGAACGCCGGGAAGACATCCTGGATATCCTGGAAGGGGAAGGGTTTAAGATTGACCAGGTAATCGATTATACCTCAGCCGAAGAAGAAGGTCTCGCTCTGGAGGGAACCGGCAGTATTTGTATGGACCGCGTAAACCAGAAAGCCTACTGCGCCCTTTCAGACCGGGCCGATGAAGACTTATTCATAGAATTCTGTGAGGAATTCGACGTGGCACCGGTAATCTTTACCGCCAATCAATCTGTCGATGGGAAAAGGCTGCCTATTTACCATACCAACGTTATGATGTGCCTGGCAGAGGAATTTGCGGTGATCTGCCTGGATACGATAGACGACCGGAAAGAACGGAAACAGGTACGGGATCATTTGCGATCCGATGGTCGTGAAATCATTACAATCAGCGAAGCGCAGATGCATGCCTTTGCCGGGAATATGCTTCAGGTACTGGGAAGGGACAATGAACGATTGCTGGTCATGAGCCGCGCCGCTCACGATTCCCTGGACCCCGAGCAGATCGCGGCTATCGAAAAGACTTCGCGAATTGTTTCAAGCCCCCTGGATACGATTGAGACCTGTGGCGGCGGCAGTGCCCGCTGCATGATGGCCGAGGTATTCCTACCGCAGGCCTAAGGCTAAACGCAGGCGTTTTCCAATCGGGAATATTCCCGCCTTTCCAATTCCCGGATGCTTCCATCGGGTGAAACCTCCAGCAGGACTTGTTCAGTAATGATCGGCGCACAGAAAGCTACCGTCTGTAGCGCGATGATGCGATAAGAGCCATCGGGCATATCCCGTATTCCAGCGGCATCTACATCATCATATGGGAAGTAATATTGATCGGATTGAACCCAAAGTAATGCATCGCTTCTGGAATCAATGCGACCCAGGAATGTCAGGAGTTCTTCACGACTGTCGTAACTGGCAAATTCCCCCTGGTTTTCTGTAATAATATAGGTGGTACAGCAGCCCGGTAAACAGCCCAGGTTATACCCAAATCCATCGGGGCCTTGCCCTTCGAGGTTTGCTTCGCAGGTTTCCGGATCACTGACCTCTTCACAAGCGGTTCCCTGGGAATGCAAGATGGAATATTCTTCGTCCCCAGGGCAAAATCCCAGGCGGATTTCAAAGTAATTTGCTGCGGCTTCCGGGCTAATACTCCCGTAGAGCAGACTTTCTGTGATGGGGTCAAATCCATCGGAACTGATATCGTCCGAATTGCAGGATTTTAGGCCTGCTGTAATGCAAAATACAAGCAGCAGTGGGCTTAGGCTACGCCAGGTGGAGGTGTGAAGTTTCATGAGAATCAGATTTTGGGGCGTTTATAATTGATTAAGGTCTTACTGCTTAGAGTCCCAGGCAACAGGTTCGTTGCTTAGTTTACCCGGGAAATGTTCCGGATCATCCCCCCGAATATAAAATAATGGAAGGGCAGGATGCTGTACCAGTACAAACGGCCACGGAGTCCGCGGGGCCTAAAGGTTGCCCGCTGATGTAAGATATTATCCTCCCCGATGCGAAATTCCAGCCAGGCTTCCCCGGGTAGTTTCATTTCTGCGAACAAAAGCAGTCTGCCGCGTTTGCGATCGGCCAGCAGTACCCGCCAAAAGTCCAGGGAATCCCCGGCAAAGATTTTGTCGGGATGCGTTCGTCCGCGGCGTAATCCAACACCGCCACCCAATTTGTCCAGGAATCCGCGGATCTTCCACAGCCAGTTCATGTAGTACCAGCCATTTTTGCCGCCAATTTTCCAGATGTTGTCCAGCACGGCTTCCCGGTCGGAGACCGGTTGCTGTTTAAAATCGGTCAGGACTCCGAATTTGGGAACCTGGATATATTCCTCGAGGTTGTCGTCAAAACGACCGCTGACCATACTGTCCTTCCAACTACTGACCACCAGGTTCTGTTCTATTTTTTTAAAGGCCATCCCAATAGCTTCTTCGTACGTGTGGGTGTGGATACCGAGGAGCTGCTGCAGTTTATTGTCCCGGGCCACTACTTCCATTTTCATACTATCCACCAGATTAACCGCCAGCTTATACGAGGTAGACGTTACAAAATAGAGCCAGTAGGAGGAAAGCTTCGGGGTCATTACCGGTACGGTAAATATCCAGTTGCGAAAACCGCGTACCCGTGCATAGCCCTGTAGCATTTCTTTATAAGTGAGCACATCAGGACCAGCGATATCAAAGCTTTGATTAAAAGTGTCTTCCCGACCCAGAACGCCAGTGAGGAATTGGATAACATCCCGAATCGCGATAGGTTGTGTCCGGGTGAGCACCCATTTTGGGGTAATCATGACCGGGAGCTTTTCGCACAGGTCTCGGATGATCTCGAAGGAGGAACTCCCGGATCCCACAATAATCCCGGCGCGCAGCACCGTGAGTGAAAAAGGTCCGGTATAGAGGATCTCTTCGACATTCTTGCGCGAGCTGAGGTGTTTTGAAAGCTCATCGTCGTTGACTATTCCACTTAGATAGATAACCTGGTTTACCCCGGCCTCCTTCATGTATTCATTAAAATTCCGGGCAGCTATGGCTTCCCGTTCGTCAAAGTCACGGGTAGAGGAACTCATGGAATGAATCAGGTAGTACGCCGTGTCGAGCCCTTCCGGGAGCAACCCCTGGACAGGATCCTCAAGGAAATCCATTTCCACCACTTCAATGCGCTTGCGGGTCGCGGAATCTACCGAAAGCCTTTTTTCGTCCCGGACTGCACAGACCACTTCGTGCCCTTGCTTGAGCAATTGGGGCAATAGTCGCATGCCGATGTAGCCATTGGCGCCCGTCAGTAAAATTTTATGTTTTGGCTTCTCAGACATACCCGCTGTTGGGTCCATCAGGACTGGCTTCTGCTTTTAGCGTCTGTAACTTGGTAAAAAAACGCTGGACCGCCTTGGTGTCTGCTTCTACGCGCACAAAATGATGCTCGCTATGAACCGTATAGACCCCTAAATCTCCCTTGAAGATGGTAAGGCGGTAGTAGGGAATAATCAGGCCGTAGGATTCCAGCAGCGAGCGGAACCCCAGGATTATCCCGCCCGGGCGCAATTCAATATTGCAAGTATCCCGGTTGTTGTCCAGCAGCAGCAGGTTGCGAATCTCGAGGCTGGCCTCCCGGATAATTAATTTGGGCGAACCGATACCCCCCATGGCAATGCGCTTTTTCAGGGTAAAGGGTTTACCCAGCAGGTCGTCTACCTTGCGGGTAATTTCAGGGTTGTTGTAGCTTAAGTTTACGAGCATAGCAATTTTTAGGCAATAGCTTTAAAATTACGAAAATCGTTACGGCTTTGGAAGCCTTAATCCGTCTTTCGGAATCGCAACGCATACCCGATGCAGGAGTCCTGAGGATTCCTTAATTTTGCCCCTTCAATTGGCAGTTTAATGACTTTAGAGGAAATCCTGGTTAAGGCAGTTAAGGAAGTAATCCATTCCGAGTATGGGGTAGATCTTGAATCTGTGGAATTGCAGGCCACCCGTAAGGACTTCGAAGGCGACATTACCGTGGTGATTTTCCCGATGTTGCGCCAGGTCAAGGGGAATCCGGTAGCCATTGGCGCTATGCTTGGTGCAGCTCTGGAGGAAAAATTGCCACAAATCAGCGGGCATAATGTGATCAAGGGTTTTTTAAACCTGAGCTTGTCCGACACTTATTACCTGGAAGCATTCCACAATATCCGCCAGGCCGCTGCCTACGGTTTTCAACCTGAGGGATCGAAAGGGGCGATGATGGTGGAATTTTCCTCTCCCAATACCAACAAACCCCTCCACCTTGGGCATATCCGAAATATCCTGCTCGGCGACTCGGTTTCAAATATTCTGGAAGCAGCTGGGCATACCATCTATAGAACCCAGATCGTCAATGACCGGGGGATTCATATTTGCAAGAGCATGCTCGCCTGGCAGCGCTTTGGAGCCGGTGAAACTCCGGAATCGTCCGGGCTCAAGGGGGACCAACTCGTGGGCAAATACTACGTGGCTTTTGATAAGGCCTACAAGCAGGAGATAGAAGAGCGCCTGGCGGCAGGTATCGAGGCGGAAGAAGCAAAGAACGAAGCCCCGATTCTCAAAGAAGCCCAGGCCATGTTACGCCAGTGGGAAGCCGGGGATCCGGAAGTAGTTGCCTTGTGGAAGAAGATGAATGGCTGGGTGTATCAGGGATTTGATGAAACCTATCAAAAGCTTGGAGTGAGTTTCAACAAGCTCTATTATGAGAGCGACACCTATCTCCTGGGTAAGGACGTAGTAGCGGATGGCTTGTCCAAAGGCGTCTTTTATCGCAAGGACGACGGAAGCGTTTGGATTGATCTGACCGATGAAGGTCTGGATGAGAAAATTGTACTCCGCTCCGATGGTACTGCCGTTTATATGACCCAGGATATCGGTACCGCCATTCAACGGGTACAGGACTACCCGGATGTGAATGGAATGGTGTATACCGTGGGGAACGAACAGGATTATCATTTCAAGGTCCTTTTCCTCATCCTTAAAAAGCTTGGATTTCACTGGGCCGAAAATCTTTTCCACCTGAGTTATGGAATGGTAGACCTGCCCAGCGGCAAAATGAAAAGCCGGGAGGGAACGGTGGTAGATGCAGACGACCTGATCCAGGAGATGACCAATACAGCCCGGACTATTGCCAGCGAATTGGGTAAACTGGAAGAGTATTCACCCGAGCAACGCGAATCTTTATACGCGGATATTGGCCTGGGCGCTTTGAAGTATTATATCCTCAAGGTCGATCCCAAGAAACGGATTCTGTTCAATCCTGAGGAATCTGTGGATTTCCAGGGAAACACCGGACCTTTTATCCAATACACTCACGCTCGTATTCAGTCGATATTGCGCAGTGCAGCTAGTGATTATGGCAAGGAAATTAATGCAGGCGAAATGCCTCCCTTACATCCCAAGGAGCGACAGTTACTGCGGGATCTGCTCCAATTCCCTGGAATTGTGACCCAGGCTGCAGCGCAATACAGCCCTGCGCTTGTTGCCAATTACCTGTATGAGCTCGTTAAGGACTACAATTCGCTGTATCAGCAAGTATCAATCCTGGGCGAAGCCCACCAGGAACACCGTAACTTCCGCATACAACTCTGCGAAGAAGTGGGCAAAGTGATTGCCCGCGCCAATGGACTTCTGGGGATGGCCGCGCCTGAACGGATGTAAAAGTTCAAATAAGAAAAGCCTCCCAATTCGGGAGGCTTTTCCTTTTTCATAGCAATTTCTGTGTTTAAGCGTGGGCTGGTTTAGGCAGCGCTTGTCTGGGAAGAAGCTTGAGTAGCCAGATTGTAGACTACCAATCCAAATCCAATTTTGTTGATGGCGTCACCGATGTTGTAGATTACATCCATGTTGAGGCCTAAGTCAGCTACCCCGCTATACCATCCTGGAGTTCCAGCCATGTAACCGAGGGGGTAAATGGCCCATCCAACCAGTACAAACCAGCAGAGGGTTTTGTGTGCTTTGAGTACATTGCCTCCGGCGTTTTCGGCCAACTGCTTCGCTTTGCCAAACCAGATGATGTAGACGATCGCGAAGTATGCAATACCAGAAATAAGACCCCATAACCAGGCAGCGTCGCGCTGTACTGCTTCTCCGAAGTATCCAGTTACCAGCATCACTACTGAGAGGAAGATCAATTGCCACATCAGGGATCTTTTAGCCCCGGCGACTTTGAGGATCAGGAAGAATTCCACACACATCAGGGGAACGGTTAGAACCCAGTCTACATAACGAAAGAAGGTAGGGGATTCCATGTTGGTTGCCCAGTAATCGCGCATGTACCAGTAGTGTACGGCAGCAATAAAAGTAATCAATCCTGATACCAGGATAGAAGTTCTCCATTTTTTATCGAAATTATTCATCGATAAGAAGAAGAAAGCAGACGCGGCCATCATAGCCATACAGCCAACGAAGAATGTGAAACCGACATAGTCGTCAGTAGCCATCCTCGCAACTAATTGAAATTGTGTAAATAAGGATTCCATAAGAATTTAGTTAATTTTGTTTAATCAAAAATAACAAACATTAAACAATAATGTTTAAAGAAAATCATAAATAATTGAACAAAACGAAAAAACATAGGGGTCAAATTGACAAATTGACCAGTATTTGCGTGGTGCTGACCTTTTTTAGCTTGTGGACTTCGGGTTTTGCATCGGTTTGGGCCGAACAACTGATTGCCTTCGTTTTGATTTTTACATTCGGAATCCTTCATGGGGCCAACGACCTATTCATTCTCTCCCGTCTGCAACCGGGGGTTTTAAAAACAAAATCTTCCTTTCAGGTGCTTTTGATATATGTTGCGGTGGTTTTGATTGCTGCGCTCATTTTTTATTTCATACCGGCGTTCGCGCTCGCCTTTTTTATCCTCTTCAGCGCTTATCATTTTGGCGAACAGCACTGGCACCGAAAGTTTACAGCGGCTGGCATGATACGGGGATTGTTTTTCTTCCTCTATGGTGCCGCTGTACTGTTCCTTATATTTTGGGCACATTTTGAGGAGGTGAATACGGTAATCGGTGGCTTGGGCGTGCGTTCCTTCCCCGAGGAATTCTACAGTGTCGGGTTTTGGATAGCCCTGGCGGGCCACTTCCTTATCCTGATATCAAAGTTACATTGGAAACGAATCAAGGCTGTCCTCCCCCTGGAATTGCTACTGTGGGCTGTTTTTTGGATCGTTTTTCACAATGCTTCCCTGATCCTGAGTTTTGCCATCTATTTTATATTATGGCATGCGCTCCCGTCATTATTAGACCAAATCCACGCGCTCTACGGAGCATTCAATCGGAAGAGTGCCTTGCAATATTTGCGAAGCTCAGCTTTGTATTGGGTCCTGGCCCTAACCGGTCTGGCGGTAGCCTTTTTAACCATTGAGGATACGGATGGAAATTTTCTCTCGCTCTTCTTTAGCTTTTTGGCCGCTATAACCTTCCCACATGTGGTGGTCATGGTGCTGATGAACCGGTCCTAGAAACGAACCCGAAAACTCAGGTTTGGGGTGAGCCCTAGCGAGATGCTTTCTATCATTTCCACCTCATTCTGGTCGGTAAGCCGATAATAACGATTCAGCAAATTTTTGCGACTGGTCAGGTTGAGGATTGAAGCGCCAGCCGTGGCTCTGACGGTTTCGGAAAAGCGGAAATCATAGGTAACTGAAGCATCCGCGCGGATATACTCTGGCAGCCTGCTGCTGTTGGGCGGCTGGAAGTTTATACGATTGGGGAAAACAGTGGTATTTATGGCATTCGGTTCTGGCTGGGGTTGGGTATATGGCCGGCCGGTTCGGTAGTGCAGGCCTACGCCGACTTTTAAATCCCCATAAGCATATACGCTGCCGGCACTCAGGCTATGGCGCACATCCAAATTATTGGGAAAAACCTGTGGGTCCAGGTCTTCAAAGAAGTATTCGTTTTGGTTCCACGCATAGCTGATCCAGGTACTCCAAGCCTCATTTTTGTAGTTCAGCAGGGCTTCAACCCCGTGAACGGAATAGTTTCCGATTTCTCCCCCAAACTGACCTTCATTCTGAAATCCCTGGGTATCTGTGGTTATCCCTTCCACCTCCTTGTAGAAACCGTCTATACTGGCTAACCAGAAGCCTCGGTCGTAATGCAGGCCCAGCGATCCTTGCCGGCTGGTAACCAGCGGGAGATCTTCTTCATCGGCCAGGATCCAGCGTCTTTTTTCTATCCCCAGGAAATTCTGTTCCAGATCTACGCGCTGCAAGCTCGTCTGATTCTTGAATTCTCCAAGGGCCTCCAGATAGATATCGTCGCTTAAGCGGTATTGCAGACTTAGGCGAGGTTCTAATAGAAGCCGGTCAAAGTCTTCCGGGTTTCGGAAGTAATTTAGTCGCAACCCTGCTGTGGTGTTCAGTCTGCTTCCGGGCCCGCGATAATTCCACTCGCTAAACAGAGCATTGGCATAAAGCACATCTTTTACCCGGCTATCCAATGGGGGTTGGTTTACGACGGAAGTGTTGGAAATACCCGTCCCGATAAACTGATAGCCAAAACTCCATTGTAGCTCGGGATTGAACCGGTAAGCAAAACGAGATTTGAAGGCGGTTTCGGCTACCTGGTTTTCCTGGAATAGCGTTTGTCCGCTTCCTTCGGTCAGGTATTGAGAATCCAGGTCGTACTGGGTAAAATAACCCAGGATTTCGCTGCTTAGGGAAGCGTTCCACTGACTCCTCAATACAGCGCTGACACCAGCATTGAGTTGATTCAGGTCAGAGCGATTTTCTGAATTGTCTGCGGTCAGTGTTTCCGAATAGAAAAGGTTATTTCTGATGAATATACCGCTTACCCGAAACTGATGGTTGTCCCTGAAATCATAGAGGAGTTTGGCACTGAAATCGTAGAAAAAAAAGTTTTCGCTACGGTCTTGAATCCGTCCCGATGAGGAACCGCTCGGGGTACTGATCTGGGTATCCTGAAAGGCCCTGTCTGAAAAATTGGCGTAGGTAGGGGTGTTAAATACATCGGTTACGGACCTGCGTGCCGATACCTGCACCGCCATGCGATCGGTAACCGGAAGATGCAGGTAGGCGTCTCCACTGATCAGGTTAAACCCGGCGCCACCATAGTAGGTTCGAGCAACGCGATCATGCGTCCTCATATTGAGAATACCACTGAGGCCATCACCGTAACGGGCACTAGCGCCGTTTTTGATGATTTCCACACTCTGGGTCAGATAGGGATTAAATGCAGATATCAGACCAAAGAAATGCCCGGATTGATACATTTTAATCCCATCCCAAAGAATGAGGTTCTGGTCGTTTGTACCTCCGCGGATATTTATGTCGGAGACCGTTTCAGAAATACTCTTGATTCCCGGGAGGGCCTGTATGGTTTGCAGGATATCCGGCTCACTAAGTCCGGGTAATAATCCAAATTCATCCGTTTTTAGCAGGACGCTACCATTGGATTCCTTACTCAATCCCGTAGTCAGGTATTTCATGACCACTACTTCGTCGAGTTGTTGATATCTGACAGCAAGGGTAATGCGCTTGCAGGGATTCAATTGCAGGAATTCATCGGCCCGGATGTAGAGGGGTTTGAAACCGATATGGCGAATCCCAAGGGTTGCCCCACGGGGAATGCCTTCAAATTCAAAACGCCCCGACGCATCGGTAACTGCAGCCAGACTGCTGCCAAGCACTTCTACTGACGCACCGCTCACCGGTTCCGCTCCAAAATTGTCGAAAACCGTAGCGCAAACCCGGACCAGGGGGCTTCTGCTCACGCTGTAGTAGCGATTATCGAGGGCCTTAATATCGAGCTGTGTTTGCTGACGCAGTGCAGTGAGTATTTCATCCAGACCCTTTCGGGTATCGACACGAACGCGCATTCCCTCGAGATCTTCGTCCAGATAAGAAAAGCGTACCTGATCCCGCTCCTGTAGCATGCCAAGGAGTTCGATCACTGAAACTTGCGAAGGGGAAATATTTTCCTGGGCCAGCAATGGGCCCGTACTGATTAGGACGCAGAAGAGGCAGCCGGCCAGTAGGACCTTAAGGGGCGTTCTCAGCATAAAAAAGTACTTTGTTCCCGTTTACTTCGTGTTTAATCTGCAGTGGGGTACTAATACTTTTTAACGCCAAATCCATATTTGTGTTGCTGAAAGAGCCCGAAAATTTCGCATCCATATCTATACCACGAGTAGTCACCCGGATATTGAACTGACGCTCAAATTCCTCCAGAACAAAGGATAGCGGCATGGAAGTAAAGGAACTCTCATCTTCCATCCATGAAGGAACGCTTCCAGCGGTTACCGTGCCTGTTTCCAGATCATTGCCAACAAGGCTAAAGCGGGTTCCTGCGGGCAGTTGAATTTGCTGTCCGCCGTGGTCTACCCGAACCAGTCCTTCGTAGCAGCTAACGATAAATACCCCATTTCGTTGCTGGACATTGAATTCGGTTCCGAGAACGGTAACCTGTCCAACTTCAGTTTCTACGGTGAACGTCTGACCCTTGGCTACCTTAAAAAAGGCTTCACCTTCGAGTCGGACCCGGCGATCTTCGCCCCAGTGGTCCTCGTCGTAATAGATTTCGGAGCCGGCATTTAATGTTACCTGAGACTGATCGGGGAGGGCAATTTCTGTTTGCTGGGCATATCCGGAAGCAGCGGTAGGCTGCTGGGAATTCCAAAAGAAGAAGCCAACGGAAAGAAAAACGAGTATAGCCGCTGCCGCAGCCATCCAGGGTCTGGACCTGCGCATGCGGATGACTTTAGGCTCGGTTATGGATTGAGCCGCGCGCACGCGGTTCAGGGCTGCTTCCACGTCGAATTCCGGGGCCCGGAGTTCCGAGGAGGCCTTAACTATACGCGCATAGGAAGGGTAGTCCGGATGGTTCCGGAACTCGGCCTCTTCCGCTGCCGATAGTTCATTATTGAGCCACTTGGCCAGGTAATTTTCTTCCATGGCATTCGATTTATCAACCCTATAACAATCCAACCGGAGAATACCCTACCCGGAAGTAACAGAAAATTACGGATTTAAGCTAAGATAGCAAGATTACCGGGAGCCCGACAAGCTGTCCTGTACCCTGCTGTGCAATTCACGAAGCATTTGTTTCTCCTCCCCCAGGAAGATAAGAATGTAAAGCGGCATCCCCATAAAGAAAATGCGCAGGGGATTACCACCGGTCTTACCCATTCCCAAAGCTCCGTAAAAGTCGGATTGCATAAGCGTTGCATAAACAAGGAGGGAAAGGAAGGTAAGGAACAAAACAATGACGCCGAAATTCGCCATTGCAGGGTTGCCGAAGCCAAAGCTGATCAGCAACAGGACTATGAAACCCAGGTAGGATCCGATTGCGGCCCTACCCAATCGGCGAAAACGCAGGAAGTGGGCAAAAGCCTCCAGCATAGATTCCTTGCTTCGGGAAAATTCAGACAGGTTTTTTCCTGCCGAAGCTTCCGAGCACTGAAGGTCTGAGAGCGATGCCCTCAGTCTTTCGATGGTAGATTTTCCTTTTCTCGCGTTCATTGGTGTGTTCTAAAGGCCTGTGGCCCGAAACTCCCCAAAGGGGACCCGAAGTTAAGAAATAATTGCTCCAAAAGCCTGGCGAAAAGTACTCATGCCTATGGAATTTCGGTGATTGGTACGATTTTACCGAGGAATGGACAGGATAAAAAGGTATTTTATCGAATTCGACCGATCGGTCTGTAAGTTATTGACTATATGATACTTATGAAAAATTCATAGGACCTATGAAAAATTCACAGGTAGGAAAGCGAGGGTTGTTGTGCCTCAAAAGCCTCAAAAGAGGCCCTTGATGTTCCCCTGGCTATCCACATCGATTTGTTCCGAGGCAGGACGCAAGGGAAGACCAGGCATACGGAGTATATTTCCCGCAATGGGAATGATAAAACCAGCCCCGGCTGCAATCTCAAATTCCCGTATGTTGATGTCAAAATTTTCAGGCCGCCCCAGCTTTTTCTCATCGTCGCTCAGGCTTTTTTGGGTCTTGGCCATACAAACAGGCAATTGGCCGTAACCGAGCGTTTCAAAGCGCCGCAACTGGCTATTCGCCTTATTGGAGAGAATAACGTGTTTGGCCCCATAAATGGTCCTGCAGACTTTTTCCATTTTTTCGCGAATGGAGTCTTCCAGGTTATAGGTTGGAGTAAAAGGCTTTGCGTCCTTATCGGCAGCAGCGACCACGGCTTCGGCCAGGGCAGTGCATCCTTCGCCCCCCTTGGCCCAGCCTTCACTCAGGGCCACCGGTACATCCAGTGCTTTGCAGTGTGCTTGTAACAGCTCCAGTTCCTCCGGGGCGTCCGAGCTAAACCGGTTAAGGGAAACAACTACGGGGAGTCCGAAACTCTTGAGACTGGCCAAATGGCGTTCCAAATTGGGAAAACCGGCTTGCAGGGCCTCAGTATCGGGCTCGGTCAGCGCATCCAGGGCTTTCCCACCGTGATATTTTAAGGCTCTGATAGTGGCAACCAGGACTACTGCTTTAGGGGAAAGACCTGCGCTTCTGCATTTGATATTAAGGAATTTTTCGGCACCGAGGTCGGCTCCAAAACCTGCCTCAGTTACGACATAATTGGCCAGGCTCATCCCCATTTTTGTTGCCAGGACGGAGTTGGTGCCCTGGGCAATGTTGGCAAAAGGCCCCCCATGGATCAGGGCAGGATTGCCTTCCAGGGTTTGGACCAGGTTTGGTTTGATCGCGTCCTTCAGCAGAACTGCCATAGCTCCTTCTGCATTGAGTTCTCTGGCGTGAACAGGTTTCCCTTCCCAGGTATCCCCGATATAAATATTGCCAATCCGGGTTTTCAAGTCTTCAAAATTCTCGCTCAGACACAAGATGGCCATGATTTCCGAAGCGGCAGTAATATTGAATCCCGTTTCCCGGGGTAACCCGCCAGCTTTCCCCCCAAGACCGGAAATAATCTCCCGGAGGCTGCGGTCGTTCATGTCCATGCAGCGTTTCCAGAGCACGGTTCTGGGATCGATCCCCAGGTTATCTTTCTGGGCCCGTATATTATTGTCAATAAGTGCAGCCAACAAGTTGTTTGCCTTTTCAATAGCGCTGAAGTCCCCAGTGAAATGCAGGTTGATATCTACCATAGGGATAACCTGGCTCCAACCGCCTCCGGCAGCACCTCCTTTAATCCCGAATACCGGCCCAAGGCTGGGTTCACGAATAACCGTCAGCGCCTTTTTTCCAATTCTATTGAGCCCGTCGCCCAACCCAATAGAGGTTGTGGTTTTTCCTTCTCCGGCCGGGGTAGGGGTAATAGCCGTCACCAGGATCAGGTTAGCATCCTTTATTTTTTCCTTTTTAATGAGGGATAAAGGCAGTTTGGCCTTGTTCGTACCGTAATATTCCAGCTGATTTTCAGGGATATCCAGTTTTTCGGCGATGTCCCGAATATGTTTGGCAACTACACTTTGCGATATTTCCAGGTCGGTTTTCATTGGTTTCAGGATTGATTTCTGAGGTCGGCGAGCGCTTCTTCCACTAAGGTTTTCAGGCTTTTGGTATTCTCGAGGATTCTGCCGTTAAAGGCGCGCCTGTTATTCCAGGCCAGTGCGATCCTGGAGAGGTGATTGCTAAATTCATCATTGGAAGCCATGGCTGCAAAATCAAAGTTTCCTATGGCGGTGGCAGTAGGATCCAGGCTTGTTCTGAAGTATTTATCCATGGTTGGCCCCATCTGAACGATGGATTCTCCAAAAATCCGATACACTTCGGCTACACCCTCAAGGAAAGAGGTATAATACGAGAGTTGCTTCCGAACTTTTTCATTGCGTATCAGATTAAGTCCTCCCGTGCTTTTGAGTTCGTCGTAGGCGTGCAAACGAATGGTGAGTTGGTTGTACTTATAATAGGAACTCAGTGCGTACTTCAGGGCGGCATTTTTCTCAGGAGTTAATTCCCTGGAATCAAGGGCTTCGATGGTGAGCACTAGGGATTTATATACGCTATCCGAAAGGATTTGATTGTCTTCCAGGACAATAATGACTAAATCCAGATCTTCAATCAAACGTTCGTGATACCGAATCGCGGATTGCAGCTCCTTCTTCCGGTCGTTCCAGTCGTAAATCTGCAGGGCGATGAGGATTCCGGCAATAACCAGGATTAGTTCTCCGAGGGCATAACCGAAGTATTTACGAGCTGAATTCACTGAATTTCCATCTTTATTGAGCAATCGAAATAGGGTAGTTCTCATCGATACTCATTATATCCCGTCGATCTGCTCCCGAAGCGCCTTTAAGGCCAGGTGCATTCGCTTTTCGATGGCTTTTACTGAAACCCCTTCCATTTCTGCAATTTCCTTGTACTTCTTCCCATCGATGCGGTTGAGCAGAAAAGTGGTTCGTTGATTTTCCGGCAAATCGGCCAGGGCTTTTTCCAGTTTGTGTTTAAACTGTTGTTCCTCCAACAGGAATTCGGGGTTTTCCCGCTCAATACTCGCGGTAGGGTCTTTGTACTTCAACCGAACCTTTTCGGCCTTAATAACATTAAGGTACAGGTTGTTAGCTACCGTATAAACAAAGGACTTGGCTTTTTCCGGGGCTACTTTGGCACAATTCTCCCAAAGTTTAACAAAAGCCTCCTGCACAGCGTCGTTTGCCTTTTCCTCATTACCGAATTTATAATAGATGAAGTTGAAAACCGTTTTAGAATGGGTGCGGAACACCTCGCTGTAGATTTTATCGTCACAGACATTGTCCATGCAGGCAGAAGTTTTGACGTGCTAATCTCAAAGATATTTGAAAAATTTTAAGAAAGTGGTAGGGTAAATGCAATGTTGATTGTTCTTAAGGCGTAGTTCAACAAAAAAAATTCCAAATCGTTATGAAAAAGTTTCTGAACCTTACAGCTTCCCTCTGGCTCCTGATCGGGGCCCTGGCGTTTACGTCTTGCCAGGAAGAATTTGAAGAAATCAATACTTCCAGTACGCAGGGAGAATCTTTTAAGGCTAATTCCAGTACTGCCCGATTGCTCGAAGATACTTCCTCCCGTGATGGCTCCTTCGACAATATTGTAGATGGCAGCAGTTGTTTTGCCCTTAATTTTCCATATACCGTTAATGTAAACGGACTGGATATTACCATTGATTCTAAAGAAGACCTCCACCTGATCGAGGAGATCTTTGATGAGTTCGAAGACGATATCGACGAAATTGATATTTTCTTTCCTATTACCGTTACCCTTCCGGATTACAGCGTAATTGAAATTGAAAGTGCAGAGGCCCTGGCCGAACTGGCACGCGAATGTATCGAAGGAGGAGACGACCGCGATATCGAGTGTATCGATTTTGCTTACCCTATTACCTTATTCACCTTTGATCTGGACAATACCCAGACAGGACAGGTTACCATCGAGAGCGATGAGCAACTGCGTCGCTTCTTCCATGAACTGGAAGACGAGGCTATCGTGAGCATTGAATACCCGATTACGCTGATCAAGTACGATGGTACCGAGATTCAGGTAAATAACAATACCGAACTCGCCGCTGCCCTGGAAATGGCCAAGGATATTTGCGATGAGGATGACGACAATGATTACAACGACGACGATTTTGATGAAGAGCGTCTGGAGGCTTACCTGACTGAATGTCCATGGAACGTACTCAGCGTAGTTCGCGATGAAGTAGATCAGAGTCCGCAGTACGAAGCTTACAAAATGTTCTTCGGAGTAGATGGAGCGGTTGAAGTAGTAGATCGCAATGGAAACACCCTTGTTGGAGAGTGGGATATCGATGCTACAGCCAGTGGATATGTGGTGCTAAATCTTGAATTTGATACCCTGGTAGACTTTAGCCTTAGCTGGTTTGTCTATGAGATCGAAGAAGGTAAGATCAAATTATTTGCCGAAGGTGGAAACCGGATTATCATGAAGATGGATTGTGAGAATGGTGGTGGAGGCATCCTGCCAGGAACCCTTACCGAAATCCTTCGCGAGTGTAGCTGGATCATCAAGAAAGTTAAGAATCAAGGTGAGGAAATCGATCGCCTGCTAGGATACGAATTTGAATTCCAGGGCGAAGGTGTTGTTACCCTGAGTAATGGAATCACTGTAAGCCAGGGTACCTGGGAAGTTGGTACTGGTGTAGAAGGAGGTCTTGTATTGGCCATGTCCTTTGGAGATGAGCCCGGAGTATCCTTCGAATGGCCTTTACGACAACTCCTGGATGACCGACTGAAATTCGAAGTAGAGGAGATCGATTACGAACTGATCCTCGAACGCGTGTGCCCGGGAACCGTAGATGGAGATGTTTCCGAGATCAGAAATGTCCTGATGGGCGGAGACTGGACGGTTGCTTCTTATGTAGAGGCCGATATGGATATGACCGCGGAATTTGCCGGGTTCGACTTTAGCTTCGATGCTGAGCATATCCTGAATGTTTCTACCAATATGGATCCCCTTAAAACAGGTCTGTGGCGCGTAATCCGGGACGAAGATGGTAAACTCAAGGTGTACCTGAATCTCGGAGACGACAATGACGAATTATCTGAATTGACTGAGGATTGGGATTTTGTCTCGATGACCGAAAACCGGATCGAGTTGAAAGATTACGAAGATGACGGCAGTGTAACTGTACTAGTCTTTGAAAAATAAGCAGCAAAAGGCCAGGAATGATTCCTGTTCCCTTTCACTGGAATAATTGAAAATGTAAATACCCAAGCTTAACCTTTAGCTATACAAAGGTCCTTTTTTGCCCCTAATGCGAGAAGAGCGGTTTCCTAAGTGGAACCGCTCTTTTTCTTTGTAACATTTCGTGCCAAAACCCAACCAATAAATTGAGTAAAATTATTTCTTCACTTTATAAACACGAGATCATGATAGTTTCCACTACTACAGCATTAGATGGCCAACCCGTTCGCGAATACCTGGGTATTGTTACCGGGGAAACCATTATCGGGGCAAACATTGTCAAGGATTTTTTCGCCGGGATTCGCGACATCGTTGGGGGCCGTTCCGGTTCCTATGAGCGCGTCCTCAATGAGGCGCGTCAAAGTGCCCTTCGTGAAATGTCCGATCGGGCCAGGGAATTTGGGGCAGATGCTGTGATCGGCGTGGATTTGGATTACGAAACCCTGGGATCGGGGGGAGGCATGATCATGGTGACGGCTTCGGGTACAGCCGTACGGCTGTAGGGGATTCCTGAGGGCCACAACCGTTTTGCGGCTATGCTAATCCATTGCCATTGCTTACCTTTGCCTATCGCAAAATTGCCGTAGGAAAATGTTCAATAATTTAAGCGAAAAGCTGGATAAGGCGCTGCACACCCTTAGGGGGCGCGGGCAGATCACGGAAATAAATGTCGCAGAGACAACCAAGGAGATCCGCCGGGCCTTACTCGATGCCGATGTAAACTTCAAGATTGCCAAGGAATTCACCAACCGGGTGAAGGAGAAGGCTATCGGGCAGGATGTATTGACCTCCCTGCAACCCGGCCAGTTAATGGTCAAAATCGTCAAGGATGAGCTTACCGAGCTCATGGGGGGCGATGCCGAAGGCATTGATCTGAGTGGAAACCCTTCGGTAATCCTGATGTCCGGACTTCAGGGATCTGGTAAAACGACCTTCTCGGGAAAGCTGGCGAATTTCCTCAAGCGGAAAAAATCTAAAAACCCCTTATTGGTTGCCTGTGACGTTTACCGTCCTGCAGCTATTGATCAGCTTCATGTGGTCGGGGACCAGATCGGGGTTTCGGTCTATTCCGATAAAGAGAATAAAAACCCGGTTTCACTGGCGCAGGCAGGAATCGCGCATGCGAAAGCCAATGGCCACAATGTGGTGATTATCGATACCGCCGGACGTTTGGCCGTGGACCAGGAGATGATGGATGAAATATCCAACATCCGCGACGCTGTAAAGCCTCAGGAAATCCTCTTCGTTGTGGATTCCATGACCGGGCAGGACGCGGTGAATACCGCCAAATCTTTTAATGATGTCCTCGATTTTGATGGGGTTGTCCTGACCAAATTAGACGGGGATACCCGTGGGGGAGCCGCTATTTCCATCAAATCCGTGGTAGACAAACCGATCAAATTTATCGGTACGGGCGAAAAGATGGATGCGGTGGATATCTTTCACCCAGCCCGTATGGCCGATCGAATCCTGGGGATGGGGGATGTTGTTTCCCTGGTGGAACGCGCCCAGGAGCAATTCGATGAGGAGCAGGCCCGTCGTATCCAGAAGAAGATCGCCAAGAACCGCTTTGGTTTTGACGATTTCCTGAGTCAGATCCAGCAGATCAAAAAAATGGGGAGCATGAAGGACCTCATCGGGATGATTCCCGGGGCTGGAAAGGCTATGAAAGGCCTCGACATCGATGATGATGCCTTCAAGCATATCGAGGCTATTATCCATTCGATGACACCGGCAGAACGCTCCAATCCCGCATTACTCGATGCCAAACGCAAAAAACGGATAGCCAAAGGAAGCGGAACCAGCATCCAGGAAGTGAATCAACTCCTGAAGCAATTCACCCAAATGAGTAAAATGATGAAGATGATGCAGGGTGGCGGCGGCAAGAAGATGATGCAAATGATGCAAAACATGAAGCCGTAAAAGGTTTCAAAAACTAAATTCCATGACCATACTCGACGGCAAGAAAGTATCCAACGACATTAAAGACGAAATAGCCGCTGAGGTAGCAGCCATGCGGGAACGCGGTGAGAAAGTACCTCACCTGGCCGCTGTAATTGTCGGGGAAGACGGGGCCAGCCTTACCTATGTTGGGAGCAAGGTTCGCGCCTGCAAGCGTATTGGTTTTGAATCTACCCTGAAACAACTCCCGGAATCGACCACAGAGGAAGAATTACTGGAATTGGTGGGACAACTGAATGCCGACCCCGAAATCGACGGCTACATCGTACAACTTCCTCTTCCCAGGCATATCGACGAACAGAAAATCCTGATGGCCGTTGATCCGGACAAGGATGTCGATGGTTTCCACCCGACCAATTTTGGTAAGATGGCGCTGGAACTGGAAACTTTTATCTCAGCGACGCCTTTCGGGATCATTGAATTATTGAAACGCTACGAGGTAGAGACTTCAGGGAAACATACCGTGGTAATTGGCAGGAGCCATATTGTGGGACGTCCGATCAGTATCCTGATGAGTCAAAAAGGTGCTGCAGGTAATTCCACGGTTACCCTTGCCCATAGTCGCACTCAAAATCTGGAGGAATTGTGCCGGCAGGCCGACATCATTGTTTCTGCCCTGGGTGTTCCCAACTTTGTAAAGGCGGATATGGTAAAAGACGGAGCGGTAATTATCGATGTAGGGATCACGCGCGTTCCGGATGCATCCAGGGAGCGCGGCTACTATATATGCGGCGATGTGGATTTTGAAGGAGTCAAGGACAAAGCATCCTTTATTACTCCCGTTCCCGGAGGCGTTGGGCCCATGACCATTGCCATGTTACTCAAAAACACGCTGCTCGCGCGGCAACGCAAGGCCTGACCCTAGGGCTAAAGCTACCGGTTAATCCTGCTTATCTGCTTCAACGGTTTCGGGCTTCTCTGCGATCCCCGTCTCCGTGTTCTCTTCTTCCGGGTTCAGGATCTCGAATTCCGGATCCCCTTCATCATTGGTACATGAGGTAGTGCCCATTAGGCTTATGCCAAGGACAAAAAGCATTGCAAATCGTTTCATAGCGCTAAGATTTGGTAGTATCAGAACGCCGGATCGCAGGCCTTAAGTATAATTTGTCGATGAACGACCGGGCTCATTTTCTGATAAATAGCCTATCTTTTTGAAAAATTCATCGACATGTTACAAGCACTACCTGGTTTTTCAAGCCGATTGCGGTCTCTGAACCTGCTGAGCTGCGCAGTAATGATACTGATCCTCCTCTCCTGGGGTTGCAGCCCGGAATCATCGTCTACCGACGATTTTCAGGTAAACATCCGCTTATCGGATTCCCTCAGCAGTTCCGACTTTGATGGGCGATTGCTACTGATGCTATCCGACGACCCCGGCAATGAGCCGCGTTTCCAGATCAATGCAGGCCTGAATACCCAAATGATCTTCGGGATGAATGTAGCAGATATGGCTGGGAGTACCCCCATGACCTTTAGCGCGGAGCAGCCCGGCTTCCCCTACAATGACTTAAGTGAGGTCCCGCCGGGTAAATATCAGGCGCAGGCTTTGCTCCATGTTTACGAAACTTTTGAACTGAGTACAGGGCACACGGTAAAGCTACCTATGGACAATGGGGAAGGACAGCAATGGAACCGATCGCCCGGGAATTTGTATAGCACCCCAATGGAAATTGAAGTAACGGAATCGGGTATTAAAGCTCCTGAATTGATCCTGGACCAGGTAATTCCCCCCATTCCCGAACCCGAAGATACCCCCTGGATCAAACACATTAAGATACGCTCTGAGCGCCTTTCGGAATTCTGGGGCCGCGATATGTATCTGGGTGCACACGTGTTGTTGCCCAAGGGTTTTGAGGAACATCCCGAGGCGCGCTATCCCTTAATGATATTCCATGGGCACTTCCCCTCGGATTTTGGGGGTTTCCGGACTACGCCACCCGATGAGGATATGGAACCCGTGTATTCCGAGCGATTTGGGGTAGAAGGCTATAATATAATTCAGCAGCAGGAGGCCTATGATTTTTACCAGCGTTGGAACGAACCGGACTTTCCGCGATTCCTCATAGTAGAAATTCAGCATCCCACCCCGTATTACGACGATTCCTATGCGGTAAACTCGGCTAGCCAGGGCCCCTACGGCGATGCGATTACCTATGAACTCATCCCATACATTGAAGAGCAGTTCCGAGGTCAGGGTGAAGGTTGGTCGCGCTTCCTTTACGGTGGGTCTACAGGAGGCTGGGAAGCCCTTGCCGTGCAGGTCAAATACCCAGAGGAATACAATGGCTGTTTCGCTGCTTGCCCGGATCCCATTGACTTCCGGGCCTATTGCCTGACGAATATCTACGAAGATGAAAACGCTTACTACTATGCGAGTAAGCACAAGCCCCTGGAGGTGCCTGCACATCGGGATTACCTGGGGCAGGTCCATACCACAGTAAAAGAATACAATCAGCTCGAATGGGTCCTCGGCGACAAGAGTCGTTCCGGACAGCAATGGGATATTTGGGAGGCGACCTATTCACCACAGGGAGCCGACGGCTACCCGCAGCGTATCTGGGACAAGCAGACCGGGGTTATCGATAAACAGGTGGCCGAATACTGGAAAGAGAATTACGACCTGCGCCATATCCTGGAGCGGGATTGGGATAAACTAGGTCCCAAATTACGCGGCAAGATCCATATTTATTGCGGGGATATGGACAACTATTACCTCAATAACGCCGTGTACTTAATGGAGGATTTCCTGGAGCAAACCACGGATCCCTACTACGATGGGGAAGTGCTTTACGGCGACCGGGCGGAACACTGTTGGAATGGCGATCCCGAGCTGCCCAATCATTTGAGTCGCTTGCGGTACAACAGTATGTACGTGCCTAAAATCATGCAGCGCATAGCAGCATCCGCCCCAGCAGGGGCCGACCTAACCAGCTGGCGCTATAAGTGATGGCAAACAAAACTGTAAATAAAGTTGCCTGGCTGGCATTTGGATTCCTGGCGGTGGGTGTTGGATTGTACCCGCTGATGTACCTGCTGGTCGATGGTAAAATGGGCTTGCTTAACTCTAAGACCGACCAGCTCCTGGCCGATACACTTTGGAATATTGCATTCTATGGCCATATAAGCTTCGGGGGACTTGCCTTGCTTTCCGGATGGACGCAGTTTAGCAAAAGACTGCGGAGAAACTACCTCAAACTGCACCGCAGGCTCGGGATATTTTACCTGGTGACCGTATTGATTAGCGGAAGCTGTGGCGTGTACCTCGCATTCCACGCTACCGGGGGATGGATTAGCGCCACGGGGTTCTTCTTTTTGGGGGTTCTGTGGATTTTCTTCACCCTTATGGCTTATCGGGCTATTCTCCAGGGGAATGTTGTGTTGCACGGCCAGTGGATGATATACAGTTATGCGGCTTGTTTCGCGGCGGTTACCCTTAGGATTTGGCTGCCCCTCCTAACGGCAACCATTGGGGACTTCATTCCTGCCTATCGGATAGTTGCCTGGCTTTGCTGGGTGCCGAATCTGATTTTTGCCCGGTATTGGATCCGGAGGAAGGGATTGTCATTGGGTTAAAGAATCAGCATTTTGAAGCTACTTAGGACAAATTCAACCAACCCCGAATTCCGCGAACTGGTAGGTCGCCTGGATGCAGACCTCGCTGAACGCGATGGGGAGGAACATGCCTTTTATCATCAGTACAATGGTTTGGAGGGTCTGGACCGCGCGGTGGTTTATTATCTGGAAGGGCAGGCCGTAGGCTGCGGTGCCCTCAAGGTATTTGACCCAAATGCCGTTGAAATCAAACGGATGTTTACCGATCCGGAATATCGCGGCAAAGGAATCGCTGCAGGGGTATTGAAGGAATTGGAGCTGTGGGCTGCGGCAGACGGGTTTACCCGAATGGTATTGGAAACCGGATTGCGTAATCCCGAGGCCATTGGGCTGTATGAAAAATATGGGTATCGGCGGATTCCGAATTTCGAGCCTTATGTAGGGGTTGCCAATAGCGTTTGCTTCGAGAAAAGGCTCTGAGAATGCCCTTGGCCAACAGCCTGGTCCCAATAAACTTATTTCGCAAATAACTGCCCCATATCCCGAAACGACTTGAATTCCAAGGCGTTCCCTGCCGGGTCCAAAAAGAACATAGTAGCTTGCTCCCCAACTTGCCCTTCGAAGCGGATATAGGGTTCAATCACAAACTCCACGCCCTTGCTTTTGAGACGCTCCGCAAAGGTGTGGAAGGAATCCCAGGGGAGTACGACCCCGTAGTGAGGAACCGGAACGTGTTTTCCATCTACAGGATTGGTATGGAGGTCTTCCTCGCTTTTAGGCTTGTAGTGAATCACCACCTGATGCCCGAAAAGATCGAAATCTACCCACTGGTCACTGCTGCGACCTTCAGAACAACCCAGGACTTCCCGGTAAAATGTGCGGCATTCAGCCAGATTGTGGACAGGGATGGCCACGTGAAAGGGTGTAATACTTGCTGACATGGAAAATTATTTGATCGCTCAAAGATATGGATTGTGCCGCAAGACACAGCGTGTTGTACCTACCTATCCGGTTTTGAGGAACTCCACGATTTGTTGGTTCACCTCTGCCTGATGCATGGAGTGTCCAAGGCCCTCTGTGGAAATCAGCTCGCTTCCTTTCCAGTTCTGATTGACACGAACCGAAGCGTGGTAGGGAGCAATGGCATCTTTTCTGTCGTGGAGCAGCAGGCCGCGCTTGTCGATTTCAAGGGCAAAACGGGAGGTGGAAAAGTCCCGGATACCAAACCCGAACCGATTTTGTATGTAGCCATCCAGTGCATTCAGGACACGGTCGTTAAAACCGAGGAGATTCTGGTAATTCTCCATGATTTCGTGGAATTCGGAGGGTGCTCCTATGGTTACAATTTTTTCGATTTCCGGGTTGGGGTGCCGGTAGGTGTGATATAGCGTAGTCATCCCGCCGACAGAATGGCCAATGAGGTAATCGGGTTTAAAGGTTTGTACCAGGTGCTCCACGCATTGCGTATAGAGCGGGACATGCAAATATTTCCCGCTGGAGGCCCCGTGGGCCGGTGCATCAAAGGCATAGATGTCAAAATCGGCCTGACGCAAGGGTTCAATGAGGTTCCGCCATCTGAACGTGTTGCTCTCCCACCCGTGGATGAGTAAAACCTTGGGTCCCTTGCCTTTCCAGTGATAGGTTTGGAGCTGATGCCCGGCGACATCTTCCCTACTCAGACGGGCCTCCTTCAAATAGGATTCCTGCTGTGGCAGGATACGCCCTTTGCGTACTTTACAGAAAATCAGGAAAGCCCGGTGCGCTGCGCTGGAGGGCGAGACATAAACAAGGCTGTTCAGGTAGCCCGCCAGCAAGTTCTTTTGGATCAGGAAGAGGTATTTGCGCATTGCAGTAACTTTAAGTAACTTGGTTCCTTTGGAATACCAAAAATATCGAATTTTTACCGGTTATAAAATAGGTATCCGGTAAGTAATCAGGTGGCAATATGGAAACAATTACTGAAAATCAGCGGCTTAAGACGGCAAAAAAAATTAAGGAGCTTTTTAGCCCGTTCCTTCCCCGGGAAGAGGCCGAATATTGTCCGATACGCGATGTGATGGCCCTGGCCTCAGATAAGTGGAGTATCCTGATTGTGCTTTTTCTGGGCTATTACCCGAAACTCCGCTTCAATGCACTGAAGAAAAAGGTGGGGGGGATTTCGGCCAAAGTGCTCAGTGAGCGCCTGAAGGTCCTGGAACAGGACGGCTATTTGATACGGCATGCCTATGCCGAAGTTCCGGTTCGGGTGGAATACGAATTGTCTCCCTTTGGCTTTGAGTACTTACAACGCCTGGTCGAACTAACCGAATGGATAACGGGTCACAGCGCGGCGATTATGGCACGGAGGAAAGATGCCCTAATAGAAAGCCGGGATTAATCCCAGCTTACCATCATATATTTTATGGGAGCGTTATCCGGTATTTGAACGGCTTCTACCGGGGCATTGTTATACCGCAGTGCGCCCGGCAGGGATTCCCTGGAAATGGTAAAGTATGCTTCGCTGCCTTTTACCAGGACCACGACATTATTCAGGGAAGAAAGGATTTTTCGGATCTCATAGGCCTTTTTAATGTCTCCGTACGTACTTTTTATGCCGATCCCTTCCGGAGTGAGATAGCGGGCATCCCGGATGCGGACGTTACCAATGCGCTTCAGGCTGTCTCCACCCGGACTAAGGGTGAGCAGGTGGCTTCCCCCTTTTTCGTAAACCTCAATTTTATCATTGGCGCCAAGCTCGAGCTTGGTGGTATCCCGAACCAGGGAATCCTGGGCAAAGATGCTGTCTAATTGTGCAATACGCGCAGTACGCTCCAAATGACCAATCTTGCCTGCTGCTATGGCAAAGGGGTTCTCTTTTTCGTTTTCACATCCCGTGATCGCGGCTACCAGCAAAAGGGAAAGGAGCAGGCGGTAAGGAGGTTTTGGCATAGTTATCGGATTACTTTTTTTAATACGCCCAATACCCCGCGAATAAAGGTGGCGCTGGTGAGTACTTTTACAACCGGATTCTGGCGCTTATATCCGCCGCGGCTTCTACTTTGAGTTGTCCGTGCAGGGGCTTTTGCCTCTTCCTTGGCCGCCTCCTGTTCCGCTTTTTCTATTTTTTCATTCAGGAGTTCATAGGCACTCTCCCGATCGATGGTTTCATTGTATTTACTTACGAGTCCTGAAGCTTTGATCAGCGCTTTGAGCTCGGAATCCGTAAGGACGTCCATCCGACTCATAGGGGCTCGCATCAGCGTCGCGGCCAGGGGAGTAGGACGGCCTTTTTCATCGAGGGCGGTCACCAGTGCCTCTCCAATTCCCAGGGAAGTGAGTACTTCTTTGGTGTCGTAATAATCGGATACCGGATAATTCTCGGCAGTAAGCTTGATGGCTTTGCGATCCCGGGCCGTAAAGGCACGTAGCGCGTGCTGGATTTTCAACCCCAACTGTGCCAGGACTTCATTGGGTACATCCGTAGGATTCTGAGTCACGAAGTACAATCCGATCCCCTTGGATCGGATCAATTTCACAATGCTTTCGATCTGGTCGAGCAAGGCCTTGGAAGCCTCCTTAAAGATCAGGTGCGCCTCATCGATAAAGAGCACGAGTTCCGGACGGTCGCTATCGCCTTGTTCCGGGAAGGTGCTGTAGATTTCCGCCAATAAACTCAACATGAAAGTGGAAAACAACTTGGGCCGGTCCTGGATATCGGTAAGGCGGATAATGTTGACATACCCCCTCCCGTTTTCGTCTATACGTGTTAAATCATTGACATCAAAGGACTTTTCCCCAAAGAATAATTCCGCACCCTGTTGTTCGAGTTCAATAACCTTTCGCAGGATGGTTCCTGTAGAACTGGTGCTGATCCTGCCATAAGCCTCCTGAAATTCTTTCTTGCCTTCACCTGTGGCATACTGCAATACTTTTTTGAAGTCCTTGAGATCGAGCAGCGGTAATTTCTGATCGTCGCAATACTTGAAGATTACGGCAACAATACCCTGCTGTGTCTCGGAGAGATCCAGGATCCGCGAAAGAAGTACAGGTCCGAATTCCGAAACCGTTGCACGCAGTTTTACACCGCCCTGTTCCGAGAGGGTCAGGATTTCCACCGGAAAGGAATCCGGGTTAAAGTCCAAACCGATTTGCCCCATACGCTCATCGATCTTGGGGTGTCCCGGGCTGGGTTGGGCAAGACCACTCAAGTCGCCCTTGAGGTCCATAAGCAAAACCGGGATCCCGTTGAGACTCAGGTTCTCGGCCAGTACTTGCAGGGATTTGGTTTTTCCCGTACCTGTTGCACCGGCAATCAGGCCATGGCGGTTCAGGGTTTTCAATGGAACCTTTACATGGGCTCCTGTTAAGGCCTGGCCTTCGTACATCGCGGCGCCAACAACTATGGAATCCCCTTTAAATTGGTACCCTTGCTCTATTTGCTCCCGAAAAGCTTCGCTCTTGGACATGATAGTAAAATTTGCCACTAAAATAGGGAATTCGCATTTCCTATCTTTGCTGCGTGAAAAACAAAATAGATCCAGTAGCGGACCGTGAGATTATGGACCAGGTGGAGGCCGGTACCATGCTGCCTTTAATGGAAGCTTTCTATACCATACAGGGGGAAGGATTCCACAAAGGGACGGCTGCCTATTTTATTCGTGTTGGAGGATGTGATGTGGGCTGTCATTGGTGTGATGTTAAGGAAAGTTGGAATGCAACCCTGCATCCACCCACCGGGATCGATGAAATCGTAACGGAGGCCAGACGCTATTCCAATACCATCGTCATTACCGGGGGCGAACCCCTGACCTGGGATATGGGGCCACTCACGAGCAGCCTCAAACAAGCCGGGATAGCTATCCATATTGAGACTTCCGGGGCGTATCCGCTTACCGGGCAATGGGATTGGATTTGTTTGTCCCCCAAGAAGAATATGCTTCCGGTGGGCGATATCCACAAGAATGCACACGAGCTCAAGGTAATTGTCTACAACAAACACGATCTGAAATTTGCGGAAGAACAGGCTGCACAAGTGAGCCCCGAGTGCATGCTATACCTGCAACCCGAATGGAGTGTGCGCGAAAAAGTGACTCCGATGATTGTGGATTATGTAATGGAAAACCCGCGCTGGCGGGTATCCCTACAGACGCATAAATACCTGAATATACCTTAGCGGCCTCCCATAGAGGCGAGCACGCGCAGGCATTCCGGACCTAAGTCGGGAATGGGCTGTTGCCCTTTTGCCATCCGGCCTTCCATGACTTTCTTGGCCGATGAGGAAAACTCCAGACTGGCTTGCATCAGACACCCTTCCTCATCGCAGTGATTATTGGCGGCGGGATCTTCCAGGTTGTGGGGGAAGGTTTCAGCCAAAGCAGCGTCGAGATTTACCAGGCCAAAAAGGTGACCCATTTCATGCATCAGGGTAGCTGCCTCTAACTCCTCGCGAGACACCAGAGTTGTCCTGCTTGCCAGGGCACGGATAGCGCGTTGGTAGATTACCATGGATGTATTGCGGTAAACCGCTCCCAGGGTTATCGATTCTGTATTTTCCGAATCCCCTTCGGCCAGGGCATCCGTAAAGTAAATATATAGCGTTAGGGTTGAACCGTTGTTATAAGCGGTTCGGTTATCGTTCTCCTTTTGTGCTATTTCCTGTAAGGTCTCTTCCAGTTCCCCGGAGGATTCCACGGGCAGGAATTCAAAAGAGATGTCGGTCTTCTGGGTTCGCTCCAGGAGGAAGTCCCTGAGGTCGTCAATGGCGGCATCAGTAGGTCGCACGCTGGGCACAAATGCCAATTCTACAACCAGGCGATCAAAGGTTGAATTAGTCAGGAAATCCAAGGCACTTTCCCCGGTAGACCTCAAATTGGCAGTACGATCGATCGTGGTTCCCCCGCCATCGTCGTCACGGGAACATTGTGGAGCCAGCAGTACCAGTAGCCCCAGTAGTAAGAATAATTTCTTTTTCATAGCATAGCAATAACGCAGTTTGGTTCGCAAAACGTGCCGGGCCCTTTCATTTTTTTGGCATTAGTCGTGCCAGATAGTCGTAATGCGGACCTTCTGCAATCATTTCACAGCTTAGGCCTACTGCGGAAGCCGCGCTGTGCAATTGACCAAAATCCACAAAGAGCCAGGGAAAGAATTCCCCCTGTTTCCCCTTGTACAACCAACGGTACTCCATATCCCCGTAATAGGCCATAAACCCGGGGACCCAAAGCCCCCCATCTTCATCGCGCTCATACAGGTATTGCAGATCGCTGGAATCCATCAGGATTTGCCCGCCTGGTTGCAACATATCCCGGAGTAACGCCAGGAATTCAGGAAGGTCTGCCAAACTGCCGGCCAGTCCTATCCCGTTCATTAATAACAACAGGGTATCGAATTTCCCTACCCCCGAGGTGCGGATATCGCCTTCCAGAACAACTTTTGCTCCGCGCTCCCGAGCCACCTGAACGGCCCCGGGAGAAATATCAATTCCCGTGCAACTAAGGCCGTTTTCCTGTAATAAAAGTAAATGCGACCCGGCGCCACAGCCGATATCCAAAACGGTTCCCATGCACTGCGCAATAGCCTGGGTCTCCAAAGCGGGCATCTCTTTCCGGGAGCGAAAGAAATGGGCTAGTGGGACTTCTTCCACATCGCCCAGCACAGATTCTGAATGGAGCTGGCCCGGATGTTTTTGGAAATAATAGTCGGCAAGGGCGCTGCCTAACAAATCCATGCGTTGTATTTTTGATGTTCTCGTGGACCCGTACTGGATGGTCCACAAAAATAAGGAATAGCCACTGACCTTATGAACGAAGATCTCGAGAATATCAAAGCCCGGGCTGCAGAGAAGAAGAAGGAAAACCAACGGTTTTTTCGGAAACTGAAATCCCGGCCGCCCAAGAACCTGGATGGGCTTATGCAGGAATTGCATACCGATGAATTCGAGCGTACGGATTGTTTGGAATGTGCGAATTGTTGTAAAACTACCGGCCCCTTGTTTACACCTGCCGATGTAGACCGTATCTCCGGGAAACTGCGCATGAAGCCAGGTGATTTTGTAGACGAGTACCTGCGCACCGATGAGGAGGGAGATCTCGTACTCCAGGAGGTTCCTTGTCGCTTTCTGGCAGCAGACAATGCCTGCCTCATCTATGATTTCAGGCCCAAGGCCTGCCGGGAATACCCCCATACCGACCGTCGTAAATTCCACCAAATCGGTTCGCTTACGATAAAGAATACGGCAATTTGCCCAGCGGCTTTCCGGATCGTGGAGTCTTTAAAACAGCGGCTCCCTGAATTTTTGTAATTTGGTTTTTATGGAGCAAATAATCAGCTATTTCGAAAATATCCCCTCCACCCACCGAAGTCTTTTACTGGTTGGGGGGATCACTTTTTTCTGGCTTATGGAAGGAGCCGTACCCCTGTTTCGATTCTCGTATCGAAAATGGCGGCACGCCCTGCCTAACTTCTTTTTTACCCTCACCACCATAATCATAAATTTTGCCCTGGCTTTTCTCTTGCTACAGACCAGCGACTGGGTAAAAGCCAATGATTTCGGAATTATAAACTGGCTCCCTGCAATGCCTTTGTGGGCCTACGTATTTCTAGGGGTCTTACTCCTGGATTTTTTCGGAGCCTATCTCGCGCATCTCGTGGAGCATAAGGTAAAGCCGCTTTGGATGATCCATCTGGTGCACCATACGGATCATGAAGTAGACACGACTACCGCCAACCGGCACCATCCACTGGAAAGCCTTATTCGGTTTTCCTTTACGCTTTTAGGGGTTTTCCTCTCGGGGGCTTCGATTGGAATAGTGATGCTTTATCAGAGCCTGTCTCTTGTCGCTACACAGTTTGGCCATGCCAATATTAAACTGCCCCGTCGCGTAGACAAGGCCATAAGCTGGATATTTGTCTCCCCCGATATGCACAAGGTTCACCACCATTATGTGTTGCCCTATACCGATTCCAACTACGGGAATATTTTTTCTATCTGGGATCGCCTCTTGGGCACTTATATGGAGCTCGACCGGGATTCCCTGGTTTACGGTGTGGATACCTTTCCAGACCGCAAGGAGAATGGCAGTATCTGGGGGTTATTGAAGCAACCCTTTCACAAGTACCGGCGTCCGACGACAATCAATCGGGATACCTGAGGTACTTTGCCCGGATCGTCCTGAATTCCTCGAGGCCTGGCTGCCAGCTCTGTCGGATAGCTTCCCAGGGCATGCCGCTTTCAATTTGCTCTTGCAGTACAGTAGTTCCGGCATGGCGGGTAAAACCGCTGGTAATGAAGAATTCCGATCCTTCCTCCCGGTTTTGGTAAGCCTCGATGATCCACTGCAGGTCCACGGCCTTTGGAGGAACTTCCGAAGACAGGTCCTTTCCAATACATTCTTCGCCGTTGTGCTTTGGGTTTTTTGCTCCCGCATTGGGCGCTGGTGTGTAGTGGAAATCAAAATGATCACCATTTAAAAAGGGCGCCCCAAAACGCTGGAATTGCGCTGAGGTTCCCCGACCGGCATTCACACGGGTACCTTCGAATAATCCCAGGCTGGGATAGAGTAATACGGCCTGTTGATTGGGCAGGTTCGGGGACGGCGGAACCGGCAGGGTGTATTCCATCGACCGCCGATAACCGGCAACCGGAATAACGGTTAGCGAAGCTTTTTTCTCCCCGGCCAGCCAACCTTCTCCATTGATCATTTCGGCATATTCACCAATGCTCATTCCATATACCAGCGGGATAGGAGTCATCCCCAGAAACCCCTGATGTTCTTCCTCCATAACCGGGCCATCCACAAAGCTAATATTCGGGTTTGGACGGTCAAGCACTACTACCGGGATTCCAGCTTCAGCACAGGCTTCCATAACCAATTGCAGGGTGGCGATATAGGTGTAAAAGCGAACGCCTACATCTTGAATATCAAAGAGCACCAGGTCGAGGCCTGCCAGCTGTTCTGGCTTCGGTTTGCGATTGCTGCCATACAGCGATATGATTTGCAATCCAGTTTTGGTATCGACCCCGTCGGCTACGTGCTCCCCGGCATCGGCCTGTCCGCGAAACCCATGTTCCGGGGCAAATACCAATTGCGGACGCAGCCCGGAGTTGGTAAGGCTATCTACCAGGTGCACCGGGGTATTGTTTTCCCGCATAAGCACCGAGGTTTGATTCGCCACGACCGCGAAGTTTCTGTCCTTTAGCATCGGGAAATATGCTGCGGTCCGGTTAGCTGCTGGAAGCAGGACCGGGGATTCCGGGGCGTTTTGACCCTTGCATCCCAGGAAGGAGAGGAAAAGGATTATTACTAGGCTAAAACCTGTATTTTTGGGGTGTTGTAAACTGGGCATTCCTTGAATTTAGAACTGTACATCGCCAGGCGGCTGATCGGCGGCAGGCAAGATAAAAGTAGTATTTCCGCCCCAATCATTAAAATAGCCATTGCCGCTATTGCGCTGGGTATTTTGATGATGCTTACGGCCCTGGCTACCGGGGTAGGCCTGAAATACAAAATCAGGGAGAAAGTCGCCGCCTTTAACGGGCATATCCAAATATTCAATTACGACAACAATGTTTCCCGGGTTTCGGTACTCCCGGTATCCCTGGATCAGGAGTTCTATCCCGATTTTCAACTCACCGACGGCGTGGCGCATATCCAGGCAGTAGCCACGAAAGCCGGGATTATTCGAACCGAGGATACTTTCGAAGGCATTATAGCCAAAGGAGTCGGTCCTGATTATAACTGGTCCGCTTTTGAGGAATTTCTGGTAAGTGGAAGCCTTCCTGATTATTCTGGCGATCTGGGGATACAAGTGTTGGTTTCCCGCCTCATGGCCAACCGGCTTGGCTTGGAAGTGGGCGGCCGGTTCAACAGTTTTTTTCTGAAGGAGGAAGATCCGTCCAAGGTTCCCAATCGCCGGGTTTTTGAAGTCAGTGGGATTTATGACAGCGGCTTCGAGGAATTCGACGGCACCTATATTTTTACTGATATCCGGCATATTCAGCGCATGAATGGATGGGAGGCCGACCAAATCGGAAATTTTGAAATCTTCCTGGACGATTTCGATGCGATTCAGGAGAAAACCGGAGAGATCTACGACCAGACCCTCTCCGAACTCGATACCCAGAATATCGAAAACCGTTACTATCAGATTTTTGAATGGATTGGGCTGTTTGATTTTAATATTGCGCTGATTATCGGAATTATGATCCTGGTTGGGGGAATCAATATGATCACTGCCCTGCTCGTACTTATTTTGGAACGCACTCCAATGATCGGGATCCTCAAGGCACTGGGTTCGCCCAATTGGAGCATACGAAAGATCTTTCTCTACAATGCCGCCTATCTGATCGGTATCGGGCTTTTATGGGGAAATGCGCTGGCCTTGCTCCTGATTTTCCTCCAGGACAAATACAAGCTGTTCAAGTTTCCGAATCCTGAGGAGTACTATATCGAGTACATTCCAGTCTATATGGATGTTCCCACACTTTTGTCACTCAATATCGGCGTATTGTTACTCTGCTTATTGATGCTGCTTTTACCTTCCTACATCATTACACGGATTTCTCCGGTTCGGGCGATGCAATTTGAGTAGGTAGCGCTCAGAACTTGCTATCTTTGCAGCCATGGAATACGCAGAGAATATTCTGGGAACCATTGGGAACACTCCCTTGGTTCGCATTAACCGCATCACGGCCGAATTGCCCTGTATGGTGCTGGCGAAATATGAAACATTTAACCCTGGAAATTCCGTCAAGGACCGGATGGCCCTGAAGATGATTGAGGAAGCGGAAGCCCAGGGCTTATTAAAGCCGGGAGGAACCATTGTAGAGGGTACCTCCGGCAACACCGGAATGGGCTTGGCCCTTGCGGCTATTATCAAGGGTTATCGCATGATTTGTGTGATCAGCGACAAGCAGTCCCAGGAGAAGATAGACATCCTCAAAGCCGTGGGCTGTGAAGTTCATGTATGCCCAACAGACGTTGCCCCTGAAGACCCACAATCCTATTATTCCACAGCGAGACGACTTGGGAGTGAAATTCCTGGCGCCTGGTACGTGAATCAATACGATAATCCGGCCAATGCACAGGCGCATTACGAAAGTACGGGCCCGGAGATTTGGCGGCAAACCGAAGGGAAGGTCACTCACTTTGTGGTTGGGGTGGGCACCGGGGGAACTATTTCCGGCGTCGCCCGCTACTTAAAAGAGCAAAATCCCGAAGTCAAAATTTGGGGGGTGGATACCTATGGATCCGTCTTCAAGAAGTACCACGAAACGGGGATCTTCGATGAGAATGAGATCTACCCTTATGTTACCGAAGGAATAGGTGAGGACATCCTCCCGGAAAACGTAAATTTTGGCCTGATTGATGGCTTTACCAAGGTCACCGATGCGGACGCAGCCGTATATACCCGAAGGCTGGCCAGGGAAGAAGGCATGTTCCTCGGTAATTCTGCAGGTGCTGCCATCAAAGGCGTATTGCAACTGGCGGAGCACTTTACCCCTGAAGACGTTGTTGTGGTTTTGTTTCACGACCACGGTAGCCGGTACGTCAACAAAATCTATAACGATACCTGGATGAAGGAGCAGGGTTTTTTGGAATAACCCGAATTTGCGAATTGCGACATAAATAAGCAGGCGATGGAACACGAACTCCACAATGAGCAGATCAAAATTACTATCCGCGACGGGCAATTGAGTGGGTTGCTTTATGGCGGCCGTCAGTGGATGCACAACCCGGCAGACCCGGGATGGGGACACTCAGATGCCGAAATGTTTCCGATTATCGGACCTACTGCTGAAGTAGCCTACCGGGTGCAGGTACCCCGGGGTAATGCCCTAATGGATCAGCACGGTTTTCTTCGCGACATGCCCTATGAGCTGCTCGAATCGGGCAAGAAGCTTAAATTGGGTAAAGAATATCCTGCGGGAACGCCGGTTGCAAACCCCAAGTTTCCGGACCGTTCTACCCTTCGGATGCATCTCTGGCCGTATTCCTGTTCCATCTCTAAAACCTTCAAAATACAAGGAGATACGGTTCGTGTGGATTTTGAGATCAGCGGGGAACGGGACATGCCTTATATGTTGGGATACCATCCGGCTTTTGCCCTGAAGACTCCGGATGCCCGGATCATTGCCAGGGATCAAACTTATTCCATTACAGAAATCATGGCCGCTGGAAACCGCGCATTACAGGTAGCGGACTGTAGCGAGGTTACCCTGGAAGATCAGGGGAAACTACATTTACGCGCTACGGGTTTTCGCCACTTTATGCTGTGGAGTCCCGATCCCGGGATGGTTTGTATTGAACCAGTAACTTTTTATCCCTACGATGCCGGACAATCCAAGTTGCATGAAGGGTTTGATTTCCTCACTGACGGACCCGTAAACTTTTCCTTAGAATTACGCCCGGAAGCCTAAATTTACTCCTGAGGTAAAAGTTGTATTTTTGGTTCAGTACCTTTTCTGAAATCAATGAAAATAGAACAAATATATACAGGTTGCCTGGCACAGGGAGCCTACTATATCGAGAGTGACGGACAGGCAGCAATCATTGATCCACTCCGGGAAACCGACCCCTACCTAAGGCGTGCCCGAATGGATGGTGCCGAGATCCGCTACATCTTTGAAACCCACTTTCACGCCGATTTTGTGAGCGGTCACCTGACCCTAAGCCGGGAGACCGGTGCCCCCATAGTTTATGGCCCGCTGGCCAATCCTTCTTTCGATGCTATTATCGCGGAAGACGGGCAGGTATTCCCCCTGGGCAAAATAACTATTGAGGCATTGCACACTCCTGGACACACCATGGAAAGCACCACCTATTTGCTACGCGATGAATCTGGTAATCCCCATGCGATCTTTTCGGGGGATACCCTCTTTTTGGGAGATGTCGGCAGGCCGGATCTCGCCCAGAAGGCGGCCGATATGACACAGGAAGAATTGGCTGGCACCCTCTTTGACAGCCTGCGCAGCAAGATCATGCCCCTGCCCGATGAGGTAATCGTTTACCCGGCGCATGGTGCAGGATCGGCATGTGGAAAGAATATGATGAAGGAGACGGTCGATACCCTCGGGAATCAGAAGAAAATGAATTACGCCCTCAGGGCATACATGACCCGGGAGGAATTTATTGCAGAAGTTACCGAAGGATTGCTTCCACCGCCGGCGTATTTCCCCCTGAATGTCAAAATGAATAAGGAGGGGTATGAGGATCTGGATGAAGTCCTGGAACGAGGTACACAGGCCTTGAGCCCGGAAGCTTTCGAGGCCGCCGCCAATGAAACCGGGGCTGTGGTCCTGGATGTCCGCCATCAGGACGATTTTGTTGCCGGGCACGTCCCGAGATCAATTTTTATCGGATTACACGGGGATTTTGCGCCCTGGGTTGGTGCCCTGATCGGGGATACCCAGCAACCTATCTTGCTCATTACCCCTGAGGGGAAAGAGGAGGAAACCGTAATGCGATTATCCCGGGTAGGATTCGATAATACCCTGGGCTACCTCAGTGGTGGTTTTGAGAATTGGAAGGCTAGCGGAAAAGAGACCGACTCCATGCGATCCGAATCCGCCCAGGCCCTTGAGTCCGAACTGGCTGACGCCCCTGAGCGTGTGTTTGATGTGCGCAAACCCGGGGAATATGAGGCCGAACACCTGGATGGTGCGGTCCACACACCCTTGAGTGAACTCAATGCGCATTTGGCAGCCTATCCTCAGGACAAGGAGTTTTACGTCCATTGTGCAGGAGGATATCGCTCGGTAATTGCGGCATCCATTTTGAAAAGTCGGGGTTACCATAACCTGACCAATATCGAAGGGGGATACGCTGCTTTAAAGGAAACGGGCTTGTCGCGAACGGACTTCAGTTGCCCCTCTAAAGCGAAATAGTTAAAAAAATCTTAAAAAAAGCGCATTTACCCGCACTTTATTTTCTAACTTTAATAAGAATTTGAGGACAAATTATGTTCAGAAATTTTTTGAAGCACCTCGGGTGGCCCAACATTATGTTGCTCCTGGTTGTTTTATCGATCATTATCGTAGCAGAGTATAAATTCCTGCAAGGCGAGAAACTCGAAGCTATTTTCCTCGGCCTGTGGGCTCCGACTATACTTGGCTTCATGAATTACCTTAAGTACAGAGAGTGACCGACGAACTCGTATTTTACTATTCTCTAATTGTAGGGGCTATATTTTTGGTCTGGCTCTACTTTGTGATTCGCATGTATTACCGAATCAGAAAAAAGTAAGCGTTTGCCCGGAGGTAGGGCGCAACGCTTCTAACTGCACTGAATTTTCCAATACGATCACTGAATCCGGATGGCGCATGCAATGGGCTTCCAGCAGGCGTTCTGTCTCCGGATAGTTCGGTTTTGGCTCGAGGGTATTGCCTTGAAGTTTATCGGCCGACCAGGGGGAAGGAGCAAACCCCAGACCTCTTAACTTACCATTCCGTACCCATATCAGGCCTTGTTCCGTATTAGTGCGCCCCTTAGTTATAATAACCGAGTCTTTTCGGGCTTCCAATAGGGAAGTAATGGCTTCATTGACCAGTTCATTATATGCTTTAACGCTTTGTTTCCCCTTGCAAATACCCTGACACCTGGGGACCCGGAAGTGATTGCAGTGGTTGGTGCCTTCCTGCAAATGGCAGTATTTGGCGCAAAGTCCAAAGTCTGTACACAAATTCTCCAGAAAGAGCCGTGCTTCTGCGACCCCATAAAACACCTTCAGGGCTTGCTGGCCTTTGCCGACACGATTCAGGGCCAGGTGCCGGATTCCGTCCTGATCCCTATAACTAAACAGGCCAATTGCCGGCCTGATTTTCTTTTGGGCCCGGTTGTATTTGGGAAAATGCCGCTTTATGGCTACCGCTTCCATAATCAGGGCCATGATCTCGGACCCGGAGGTCTCGTAGTCGATATGCCGGGTCTCCTGGCAGAGCGACCGTTCACGGCTGGAGGAATCGTAAAAGTGCCCGAGCACACGTTTGTGCAGGTCTATGGCCTTTCCTACATAGATAATTTTGCCCTTGTCGTCCTTGAAGTAGTAGACTCCGGGGACATGTGGGATGTCCAGAAAGGTTTGCCGCGGTAAATGTGGGGGAAGGGTAGCCTCCTGGGAACGAGCGTTCAACGATTTTCGGATGTGCTCCGGACCTGCCTTACTGCTGAGGATCCGGCCCAGGAGTAAGGCTGTCGCGTGTGCATCTCCGGCAGCCCGGTGCCGGTCTCTAAGGGGGATATCCAAACTCCTGCAGAGCTTACCCAGGCTGTAGGATTTAAAACCGGGAAAGACTTTTCGGGAGAGTCTTACCGTGCATAATTTCTTTCGGGAATAGTCCATACCACAGGCGGCAAATTCCCGCTTGACAATAGGGTAATCAAAATTGACCGAATGGGCAACGAATACCCTGCCCGCCGAAAAAGCTTCGATTTGTTCCGCGATTTCCCCAAAAGCCGGAGCGTTCCGAACCATTGCCGTGGTAATTCCCGTTAACCCGGTAATAAAAGGCGGGATCTCACAGCCCGGATTCACCAAACTGCTAAAGCTGTCGGTAATCCCGGTATCATCTACGTTAAACAGCGCTATCTCGGTAATGCGATTTCCGGTAGCACCCGTGCCTGTGGTTTCTATGTCTACGACCGTATACAAGGTTAGCGGGCTAATATTAAATTGAGCGGGGCGGAATTTTCCTTTGGAATATTAAATATACGGGAATTAGCTACCTTACCAAGCATGAGACACGCCGGGTCTATCAATTTTAATCCTCGCTATCCTACGGTTGGGGATTTACGGGAAAAAGCGGCCAGAAGAATTCCGGGATTTGCTTTTGACTACCTGGATCGCGGCTGCAATCAGCAGGTCAATCTCAGAAGGAATCGTTCAGATCTTGAGGAGGTAATCCTCAAACCCCAGTATATCGGAGACTTCCCTGGTTGTAATCTGGAAACATCGGTTTTCGGTACAACATTCGCAGCGCCCATGGGGATGGCTCCAATAGGGTTGCAAGGGATGATCTGGCCCGGGGCCCCTGAAATATTGGCGCGTGCCATGTTCACCCACAACCTTCCCTTTATTTTAAGTACTGTGAGTACGGCCTCCCTGGAGGAAATAGCCAGGATCACCGAGGGGAAATTCTGGTTCCAATTTTATCATCCTGCTGCCGATGCGGTGCGGGACGATCTGTTGGACAGGGCCTGGGCAAGTGGCTGCCGCACCCTGGTATTGCTTTGTGATACCCCTACTTTCGGGTTTCGACCCGGGGAGATCCGCAATGGGCTTTCCATGCCTCCACGGCTGGTCCCTTCCAACCTTTGGCAAATGGCCAGGTGTCCCGCCTGGACCTGGGCTACCCTAAAAAAGGGAATGCCCGGGTTTGCTAATCTGCACGCGTACATGCCCAAGCGCATGAATCTAAGGGAACTGGGAAATTTTATGGATGGCTTTTTTGACAAGCGTATGACCGAAGCCAAATTGAGCTACATCCGCGATCGCTGGAAAGGAAAATTAGTAGTTAAAGGGGTCAGTACCCCGGAAGATGCTGAAGCAGCCGTACGCTTGGGAATGGATGGAATAATAGTCTCCAATCACGGCGGACGGCAGTTAGATGCCGGCCCTTCTTCCATAGCTTCCCTTCAGGAAATTGCCCCTGCCTATGGGGATCGAATTACTGTTATGATGGACAGTGGGCTTCGCAACGGGCCCGACATTGCCCGGGCCGTGGCCAGCGGGGCAAAAATGACGTTCCTCGGACGGGCATTCATGTATGCGGTAGCGGCACTTGGGAATGCAGGAGGGGAACACGGAATTCACCTATTGAAAACCCAGTTGCAACAAATAATGGAACAACTGGGCTGCCGCACTACTGCCGACCTGCCCACGCATCGCGAACCTTTTTAAAATCCCTGGACAATTACCGCATAAGAATCTGCTGGCGCCTTGCAGCCGGTGGGATTATCCTTGTCCTGTTCTAACGCGAAAAGAGCAGGAGTCATCCGAAAATCCTTTAAAGAGTAGGAGTCCTAAAACCAGTACCTATGAAACTTATGCTTGCCGGCATCCTCATGCTGGCCCTGAACACTGGGGGCGATATTCCCCTGCAACCTGAAGAATGTTCCGTTACTGCCACAGGTTGGGTAGAATCTGCCGAATACGGTTCATTCCAAACAACCCTCACCGTTACCGGCCCTTGCGATTCCAGTTTAGCAGATATTCTGCGTCAGGCTATTGCCGACCTCAGGGGGTTATTTAAATAAAAATCATCAAATCTTCCTTACCATGAAAAACTACGTATTGTTATTACTCCTATCCCTGTCTTCCTTCTTCGCTTTTCCCGCGTTAACTCCTTCGGCCAGGGCAGTCCTCAATGTCGAAGGCCTTTATTCGGAAATCGAGAACACCCAGTATATTTTTTACGCTGAGGCATTTAACGAAAATGTCCATTTGAAACACCGGTATCAAACGGAGAATGCGCGGGACTTTGAAAATGTTTCCATGAATTTCTGGTCGGAGCAGTTAGTCGAAATGGAGGCTGCGGACGCCGATTGTACGGTGACCATTCAACTCAAAGTACGCATCGGATTTGGGTCCAATTTTGTCGAGGCTTCTGCTAGCGTAGATGGTGTTCCCTGTGATGAAGTCGTCGAGGCATTGGTGCGTCTTAAGGAGCAACTCAACGCCGCTTTGAAGTGATCTTTCGAAAACAAACGGCGGCCAATGGCCGCCGTATTCTCAAGGGGTGGGCATGTTTCCTGGTCCCAATGCTAACAGGTCTCTTTTCTTGGCAGCTCATTGCCCAGGAGGGGGCAGGTTGGGAGGCGCATTACGATTTCCACCTGAACCTGGGCCTTAGCCGAAAGTTTAAGGCCCGATTGCTGATTTCAGGTAATCGCAGTCTTTTCTTTTGGGGAAATCAGGTAGCTATAGCCGAAGAACCTGCAGCCACTGATTTTCATTTGACTATAAACGGGAAGGATTCCATTGGGAGTAGTACCTATACGAACCGCCAAACGGGTCAAATGATTTCACAATTACCGCCTATTTCCGGAAGGGACATCAAGGTCTGTGAAGCACTCCCTGAAATACCCTGGAAGCTAACCGGCAATAAAAAGACAATTGGAGGCTACCTATGCCAGGAAGCCAGGGGAAGCTTCAGGGGTAGGACATACACTGCCTGGTTTACTCCCGATTTACCGGTACCATTCGGACCCTGGAAGCTTCAGGGACTACCCGGGCTCATCATGTACGCCCGGGACGATAGCCGGGAAGTGGAGTTTAGTTTGGAATACCTGCGATCGAATGCCGCAGCGATATCTCACCCCGATCCAAAGAATAACTGTATGGACATAACAACCTATGCAGACTTTCAGGAGGAATGGGCCCGGGATTTGATTCGCAGGATGAATGCCAAACTCCCCAGGGGATCGCGAATGGAGTTGGGCCGGCAGAATACCATGGAACGATTTGATCACTAAATGGTTAAGACCCGGACTTAAGCTTGCAGTTCTGGTAGGGTTACAACTCGGTCCCTGCCCCGCTGCGACACAGGAACCGCAACAAAATTTGTCGTCGATTCAGATAATTGATTCAGTCGGCACTCCCATACCTTCGGCCTATGTGATAATTTCGAATCCAGAAAACATCGGTGATATCACGTACTCCAGTACGAATAATGAAGGCTTCGCGGTGCTCGGGGAATTAACGTCGGATTCGATCCGCGTTCAAATCAGTGCCATGGGGTATCAACAGAAGGACTCCATCCTTGCGACCCACACAGCTGAGCGTGCGGTAATCTCCCTGAATCCGAAGGTTATTTCCCTGGACGAAGTCATTGTGCATGCGGAACAAGCCTTCCGCAGCGTAGGGGATACCCTGGAATTTAAAGCGGATGCCTACAGCAACGGAGCTGAGCAAAGTGTTGAGGATTTGCTGGCGAGAATCCCAGGCATACGAGTAGGGAGAGACGGGGAAATCCGCGTTCGTGGTAAAGGGGTACACCGGGTATTGATAGAGGGGGATGATCTCACGGGAGCGGGCTATAAACTATTGACCAGAAATTTGGAATCCGGGATAATAGCCTCCGTTCAGCTACTGGAGTCCTATCAGCAAAATCGCTTGCTCGATGGAATCAGGGACTCGGAAGACACTGCGATTAATCTCAAGCTAAAAAAGGAGGTAAAGGGTACCCTGGCCGGATCGGTTTCTACCGGGGCAGGACCTGCCGGCCGCCACGATCTAAGAAGCAACCTGATTTACATAAATAGTAGTGCCAAGTGGTTGGGGCTGGGCAATTACAATACCCGGGGTTATGACCCGACAGGTGAGTTGATTGAATTGCTTCATCCCAACACCCAACATGAAGAAATGGCCTTAGGCGAACATTTGAAAGCCCCGGGCATATTCCGTTTGGACTTTCCTCCCCTGGCTCCAGACCGCAAGGAATTTTCGCTTCATCGGGCTGGGATGGGGGCGGTACAGGGAATATTTCATCCGCTTTCTTCCCTGAAGGCGACGGTTCGGGCTTTAAATGTTGCGGATCAGGACCAAATTCAAGTCAGTAACAGGCAACGCTTTCAAACCCCCGATATAAGTTTTCTGAATATAGAAAACAGAAGGGTCCTGAGGCGGCAGGAATTAGGTGTGGCTACCCTTGATATGACCTATGATCCCGGAGGGGATTGGCTTTTGCAAAGCATTGTTGAATATCAGCGCTTGAAACAGGATTACGGGGAACAGCTCGAATTCAATGCCGAGCTTGCCGAACAACAGAAACTGCGAGCAACCCGGCGGATTCTGGCAGGTTTTGAGTTAACGAAAAAATACAGGCAGCGATCAGTACTCCGTCTGCAAACGCGGTATGTCCGCGAACATCTGCCGGAACAGTATAGGTTCAGCGGACCGGCGTTCTTTCAGGAGACGGCTTCCGATGCGTTGGACATCCTTCAGGACAATGTTGGGATTGTTGAATTTCTTGGCCTACGGGCCATTTGGGACCGAACCATGCAACACATGAAATTTTCTGTCGCTCTCGAAGCCTCGCAACAGCAATCGCAGATTACTGCCCGTTATACCCTTGCCGAAGGTTCCGAAATTAATGCTACTATGGTGCAGGCAGAGTCAAATCTAATGGCATTCGATTTACGCCGCCGATTGGGAGGTTCGTTTACAGGAAAGTATTCCCTTGGAAAATGGAGTCTACTGGGAGGATGGAAGGCGGTATTGCTAAACAATGAATTTAACCAGACAGATCAGCAATTCTTATCGGCATTGCTTATAGAACCTCGGGCAACTCTACGTTGGCGCCCCGGGCCTCGGGAACAATGGATGCTCAGCTATGCGCTGGACTACCAACTCACCGAATTAGACCGGCAATGGATCGGACCATATTTCACGGGGTATCAGGGCATGAAATCGGGGACGGGAGGGTTGGAAACCCTCAAATCCCACCTGTTTACCGGGATGCATATTCTTGGCGATTGGGGCGACAATACGCTGTTGCGGAGTACGTTTATGTTACGTCATCGACCAAGGTATTTGGGAACCTCCCTGGAACGGACCCAGGACTTTGCCCGAAGCCACCTGGTCCTGTTTAGCAACGGGATCAGTACCTCTTACACGCTTAACCTGGATCAGTATGTGCCCGCGTGGGGGTTGAATCTCAAGTTTGTGTTTCGGGCAGGTACCGAGCGGGTAGCGAATCAGGTAAATGCCGTAAATAGACTAATAAAGAACCGAAATCTGGGAGGCGAAATAAATCTTCGTCTTAGCCTGGGCAGGGCATTTGAAGTTCATGGGGGGATGGATTTCTCCAGACAGTGGACACGTGTTGATACCAGCAATTTCAGGGACGAATTAAGAGGCTTTCTGGATGTTAGTTTCAGGCCCCAAACCTCCTGGTCATTCCTCTGGAAATCCAGTCTTTTTCAGTACCCCCAAATACGGCATTCGGGCCTGTTGCTCTCTGAACTCAGGATAAATCATAATCCCCGGAAGGGTAGATTTCAATACAATTTGCTGCTGGAAAATGTGCTTAATGCACCTACCTATTCGATAAGATACCTGCAGGATACCGGGTGGCTGGAAACAGCATATTCACTGCAACCCCGACGTCTGCTCTTTCAACTGAAATACCGTCTTTGAAATCATGCCGGTTGGAAAACGGGCAGACTAAAACTAAAGCTTGCTCCCTGCTCTGGCGGACTCAGGACCTTGATCGTAGCATTGTGCAGTTCCATGATCTTCCGGACTATCGCCAGGCCTAATCCCGCACCCTCTTTTTCCTTTCCGGTTTTTGACTGCCGGTACCGTTCAAAAATCAAGGCCTCCTGTCCGGGTGCGATCCCGGGACCACTATCTGCGATACATACTTCCACGGCTTCTTTTCCGGATTTGAGGCGCATGCGTACAACCCCTCCATCGGGAGTAAACTTCATGGCGTTGTCCATAAGATTTTGAATCGCTCGTTCCACCAGGGAAATATCCGCAAATACCAGAGGATCTTGTTCCGGAATTTCAAGGGCTAATTGAACATCTTTTTTCTTCGCGAGCACCTGATAATCCCTATGGATATCATTGAGGAGTTCACTAAGAAGAAAAGGCTCCATAACCGGTTCTATTTGCTTTGCTTCCAGTCGGGAATACTCAAAGAGCTGGGCAACCAGTTTAGAAAGGCGAATGCCACTAGTATTGATCTTATTGAGGTACACCTCCCGTTCTGCCGCATCGAGTTCGGCATCTTTCATCTGCAGGGTTTCGATATATCCCTGGATAATGGAAAGGGGTGTCCGCAGGTCATGGCTGATATTGGCGATAAGCTCGCGACGGTGGTTTTCCAGGGACTTGATCTTGTCCATGTCTGCCACAATGGTATCCGCCATCCGATTAAAGGTGGTGGAAATCCCCGCCAAATCGGATTTTTCGGCTTCGGGAATACGATAGTCCAGGTCTCCCTGGGAGAACCGCTGTGTAGCTACTGCCAGTTTCCGGAGATTACGCGTCAGGTACCAAACGGATAAAAAGGCCAGTAAAAGGGTAAAGAGCAGGGTCAGTCCAAAAACGCCGAGGGCGAGTTTGGAAGCGTAACTACCGAAAATTCCGGCCCCTGCTGCTGCATAATCCTCGCCGGCCAAAATAATATAAATAAAGCCGCGCTGGCCTTCACTCTCAAAAGGTGCCGCGGAGAAGATCTTCTTGCGTCCCGGGTTTCTGGGGTCATCGCCAAGTATATATTCTTTTCCTCCTGCAGCCAGAAATTCATTTACCGGGTCCAGGTCTACCGTAGGAGCCACGTAGTCTCCGGCCTCATGGTCGAGCACCACGGAATATTGCACCTCGCCTTCGGCATTCAGCAGGTACACTTCAATGGCCCGGTTAACAGCCATCATATCGTGCATGATATCCCCGAAGACCTCTTTATTGACCGCCCCAGTGCTATCAATAGGACGCAGGTTGGTAAACTTTTCGCCGATCAGGTCGCTGGCCAGGTTGGCATGGAGTTTTTGCGTTACCTCATCGTGGTATTGTTGGGCAAAGTAATGGGTCGCTGCCATATAGCAGGTCCCGGCCAGCAGTAAAATGGCCAGGAAGGCGAGCAGCAGCTTGCGGACTAGTTTGTCCGAGATGGTTGCAGAACTCATAATTCTTCGTTGAATTTATATCCCACCCCCCAGGTGGTCAGGATAAAGGTTGGATTTCCCATATCCGGCTCGATTTTGGAACGCAGCCGGTTAATGTGGGAGTTTACAGTATGCTCGTATCCCTTAAAATCGTATCCCCATATCAGGTTAAGGAGTTGGGTGCGATCATAGCTCTTGCCGGGATTGGAAGCCAGCAAGGCCAGGAGTTCAAATTCCTTGGGCGAAAGTTCGATCCGCTGTCCGTCAAGGACCACTTTTCGCATATCCAGGTCCATGCTGAGTCTGCCAAAGTCCATTCGCTGTGCGGCGGCTCCATTGGCGGGAACCAACATGTCTTGTCGCCGGAATATCGCTTTGACCCGGGCCAGTAACTCCCGCACACTGAAAGGTTTGCTCAAATAGTCATCGGCCCCCATTTCCAATCCCAATACCTTATCTATTTCCTCGGATTTCGCTGTAAGCATCAATATGGGAAGGTTGAGGTTTTTCGCGCGGATATTCCGGCACACTTCTATCCCGTCCATACCCGGGAGCATAATATCGAGGATTACCAGATCAGGAGGACTATCGATGACGGATTGGAGTCCTTCGGCCCCATTGGATCGGAATGCTACTTCATAACCGGCATCCTTGAGATGCAGTTCGAGCAGTTGTACGATCTCCGGATCGTCTTCAATAAGTAAGATGTGCTTCATTTCAGGGCGAATTAACGGCAATAGTATCACGGAAAGTTCACATAGATAAGACGTGAAAAAGGGTCAAAGATTTCAGGAGCCTGCGGAATAATTTACAAAACTCTTATAATCAGTAAGTTATAAAATTTTATACTTCTGTGATCATTTGGGGATGCGCGATCGGGAAATTTGCTTCAGTCAAAAATCATAGCTAAAATTTAAACCGATGAAAACCTTAAAACTGTATTATTTATTTGCGCTATTAGGCCTGGTATTTGTGTCATGCGAAAGCGATGACGATGAAGAGCCGATGATGGAAACCATTGTGCCCGTTGCCGGGACCTTGAGTGGTGGTCCTTTTGAATTTACTGTAGACGGAACCCCGGATATGGTATCCGGAATTAATCTTGACGGATCACAGGCGGCAGGAACAAACAGAACTTTTGTAATTACCGATGACACTGGTGGCATCCTTGGACTTCCACCCGACATGGCTGCCCTGGAAGGAGTTGATTTTGATGGGGCTGGCGTTGGACTTTGTCTGATCTGGTACCTGAGATACGAAGATGGACTTACCGGATTGGAAATGGGAGGAAATGCCAATACACTCCAGGGTTCTTTTGATCTTTCCAACAGTATAGAAGTTCTCCGGCTCCCCAGCGGAGGTGAAATCTCCGGCGGGCCATTCGAGTTTTCTGTCGACGGGATGGACGATTTTGTAAGTGGTATTATGCTGGATGCAACTACCCTGAGCGGAAGCGAGCAGTCCTTTGTGGTCACCGACGATGAGCGCAATATTCTCGGTCTTCCTCCTACCATCGAAGCGCTGGAGGGGGTAAACTTTGATGGTGCCGGAACCGGAGTCTGCTTTATCTATCATATTTCCTATGAGAGCGACCTGATGGGTCTGGAAGGTGGAAATAACCTGGACGATTTGCAGGGCTTCTTCGGACTCTCTAATCGCATCGAAGTTACCCGCCTGCCCAATGCCGGGACCATTTCCGGGGGACCCTTTACGTTCATGGTCGACGGGACACCGGACATGGTAAGCGGTATAAGCCTGGATGCAACCACCCTTAGTGGTAGCCAACAGACTTACGTGATTACCGATGAAAATCGCAATATCCTCGGATTACCCCCAACGATTGAAGCGCTGGAAGGAGTAGACTTTGATGGTGCCGGAACAGGGGTCTGCTTTATCTACCACATGTCCTATGAGATGGGTGTAACCGGTTTGGAAGCTGGCACGAACCTGGACGATTTGGAAGGTTTGTTCGGACTTTCCAACCGAATTACAGTAACCCGTAATTAGGATTTAACAAAGCGAAGGATTTACCTGAGTTAGTTAGTTGCCTCCCCGTCGCACGTTCCGGATCAGCAGTTGTTCCGGGACGAGGGGAGTGGGGATAATCTGTTTGAGGTTCCCCTGAAAATCGGCGATGACAACCCCTCCCTGGGGGCTGCCATCGCCTTTTACATATGCGATGGCTATAGTTTCGCTATCCGGATCAGCATCGAAGGCACCAAACAGGAAACGATCTCCGGTTTCCGCTTCGATCTCGTTTTGAAGCCTGGGTAAATAGGCGGTTCCTCCCAATTCAAAAAATCCACCTTGCAGGTCGTAAAGGGCGGGTTGCGCAAAAAACAGGCTGGGTTGTTGGTAGATATAGTTTATCAGGACGCGATCCCCGGAGAATTTTGTGCTGAACAGCCCGGGTTGAAGGACGGGAAAATCAGGAATCTCCCGGATAGGACTAAAGTTGCGGGTAGTGATATCAAAACTTCCAAACGTATTGTCTTTCCCAAAGAGTACAAGCCGATCGCCATTCAGGCTGGCAGCCTGAAAGTCCTCCGAAAGATTCAGGGAGGTAATTGGGCTGGCTGTGGGTAAATCTACCAGGCGCAGGACCGGCAAATCATTAAGGGCAGACCGGTAGAAGACCACCAATAAATCCTCTTGGAACAACAAATCAGACACCCCACCCTGACCGGCGTCTTCTATAAGCAGGTCCTGGCAACTCCCCGTACTTCGCGAGAAAATACGCAATCGGATTTCCGGGGGTTCCCCTGGAGGAAATTGCGCATAGGTCAACACAACATATTCCGTGCTACCTGAAACACTTCGGATGGTTTTGGGCACGTCGTTTTCGGTACTGAAATCACACAGGTCAATTTCTGTAAACAGGGTACCGGTTTGCAGGTTCTTCAAATAAACCCTGGAAAGTTGTTCTTCCCAGGTGTAGAAAGCAATGTGGTCCGGTGTAAATTCCCGGCTTCCATTAGCGAGGAAAGCAGGCATGAGGGTGGCACTCAGGTTACTGATTTGGGTGCCCTCCTGATCAGTTGTCAAATCCAATTGTAAAAAGTCAGAATCGGTGTCGGCGAGCGCCGTTAATTCAAAGACCACGGACGCCGGTGGGCGCTCCGTTTCGGGTTCATCTTTTGAACAGGAGAGAAGCAGGTAACATCCGACCAGCGGAAGTACCCGAAGCATTGTGGTTTTCATAGCAATAGCCTAAGCTCCTCCTAAGATACTAAAAAGGGAATAATACCTTGAGTTCGGGCTATCACTGCTTGCGCAGCGCTTCCAGAGCTTTCAGTACTTCAGGATGTCCTTCGGCCATGGCGCGTTCGTATGCGGCTGCAGGTCCGCTCAGAAGTCGGGCAAGCGGCGGCTCAACAACTCCCCAGCGCTCGTAATCATAATGGTGGGATGCCCGGAGTACCGAATCGATAAGTGCATTGTGCGTTTCGATATCTTCCATGAGTTTAAAGGGTTTTTCAGGAGGAAGGGGTAGCAGGGAAACCATGCGATCATAACTGAGTTTGTGCGGCATCATCAATCGAATAAGGGCCTCCGGATCGCAAACTTCAGCTCGGGCCAGGGCGTAATCCGGCAACTTATCCAGGGAAACAATAGTTTGTAAAATCGAAGCCAATTCCCCGGTTTCCAATCCCACGACATCGACGTTAGTGAACTCCTTTAATTTCCACTTTTCGTAATAGGATTGGGAGTTGATAATGCTTACGAATACCGGCTTGATTTGCCCGGACTTTGGACAGGCTTCGGCCCCGGGTCCGTACCAGGCTTGATTCAAAGCGCTATAAACTCCTAGTGCGGCAAGCATACCGGAATTGTCATAATATCCGCCGTCCAGAAAATTACCCACGTCCTCGATCTTCGCACTGGGACTAAAAAATGGGAAGCGGTTCGTGGTGGAAACGGCGCCGTAGTAAGTCAGGGCACTATCCATGAGGGTAGGATCATCAGATTCCAAAGCCTCGCTTATCCCCACGGCTCCGGAATAAGCTGTTTCTGGAAAGGGCACTGAACTCACCAGACCCTGGCGACCCCCAACGGCTGTGGTATTAAAAATTAAGGCGGGAAAGGCGTCTTCCCGAATGGTATTGACCGAATCCCAAACCTTATGCAGGGAGTTTTGGTTGTATTCCAGACCCGTGTGTTTGGCGTGCTCCTGCATACTGTAGAAAGCCCGGTCCTTTCCAAAGGATGCGGTATTGGGCCAGTATTCCTGAATCCAATCTCTTCCCAGGAGGAAGGCGATCTCATGGGATAGTACGTTGGAGCGTCCGATAGAATCAATTATAAGTTCAAAGGACTCCTGCTGTGGCCGGCTATATAACAGGGCCGTAAAATTACCGATCCCCACAGCACCTCCGGAGACTCCCGAAAGTACTGCGGTTCTTTTGAGTACCTGCCCCTGGGTGCTGCTATCCAGTTGTCTGAGGAGCAACAAGTTCCAAAGATTTGCTTTTAATCCACCACCATAGGAAGCCATAAAATAAACCGGTTCGGCCCGTTTCGGAACAGGACTTAATAAGCTGTCTATTTCACCGGTTTCAACAGAACGCGTCTCATCCTCCACAAACGTCGTTGCAAAGCGAGAGGCGTACTCTTCAAAGGAAACCGTAGCTCCCCGCGGGACCTCCCTGAGTTTATGTAAGTCATTGTTCAGCGTACTGGAAAAAAACATCCACCCTACAATAAGGACCAAAGCAGATGGAATCCCAATACGGTGTAGTTTTTTCCATCGGGAGTTCATCGGCGCCTGCAAGTCCTGGAATTTATAGTAGTAAACGAGGTCTTTAAAAAACAGCACCAGCAGCGAATAAAACAGGATAATATACAGCAGCACCAGAATAATGGGATTAAATAGCTGAGCCCCGGATACACCCCAGTTTGCAATCATTAGGCAAATCAGTGAAAAGATGCCGCTAAAGCGCATCAGGTTTAAATAGCGTATGTTATCACTGAGGCGTCCGAAAAAGAATCCGATTCGCGTGTTCCCGCGTAAACTTCCACCCGGGTCATAGGCTTTGAAAGCATCCAGTGTGCGCTGGCTGTACATTTCTTTATTGGCCTTGTAAAGTGCTTCTGAGTAGAAAACGTATTTAAGGAAACCCCGGCTGATCTTAAAATGAATAAACAGGAAAAGATGCAGGATTAGGCAAACAAAAGCTGCTCCCAGGCTCAGCAAGTCCCATCCCCGCAGCCAGGCTATTGCGGAAATAACCAGGGCGGCGAGGAGGCAACAACCGAAATAGAAGGGGAACCACCGCACGTATGCAACGATTTCCCGTATTGTCGATTCCACGGCAATTCCCCGGAAGAGGTTCCGTTTCCAGCGGGCATATTTATTTCCTTCACGGATATAAATGAGCAGGCTAACCAGGAAGATCAGAAAGGTCCAGGAGGTAGGATTCAGCGGAAGTTCATAATAGCGCGCTCCAAGCTCCAGGAAAATATTAATCATGGCAATGTAGAGAAGGATTCCAAGGCTCCTGCGGAGTAGTTTGAGCTCCTGGTTGTCAAAATTTTCCCGAGCCACGCGGGGAATTCCGTAATAGATCGTACCAAATCCAAGAAATCTTCCGGCCTTGTCCATCTTCATAAATACCCTGCTGGGATCATTGATCATCCAGATGCGGGCATAAACCGGAAAATGGGAGATAATCAAAGCGAGGAATGTCAGGAGGAAGAACAGGAGGAACAAATTCACAGGATCTTCAAAAAGTGCTACAATCAGCGTCCCACCCTGATCCATTTTACTGATCAGGAAATAGATCAGTGCTATAAACAGCAGACTGAGCCAGGAGCTTCTCAGGAATTCCAGAAACATGCGGAAGTAGCCTTGCAGAAAAATCTTCCAGGCCCGAAACAGGGGAAATAACAAACAAATCACATAGAGTCCTTCCTTAATGGGAACCAGCCATTTAAGAATATCGCCTTGTGGCGTGGCAGAAGCCGTATTTTCCGCTTCGCCCAGACTATCTAAATAAAGGACACCTTCTGTAAGGTCGGTAAGATAGGCCAAAGTAGCAATGAGGAAATAGGGGAGGAATTTCGTGGCCTTACTAAGCCACCCCAGGAGGATTAAGGTGGTCAGGGCCCAAAAGATATCGACAAAGAAGAACAAGTGGTAAGGAACCAGCTTGTGATTTTTGTCAATTTCACGGGCCACATCGGGTAAATGGTCAAAGAGTTTATGCTGGGGATGGGGTAGGAGTTCATTGATGAAAAACCATCCGGAACAAATGAGCATGGCTGCTGAAAGGAGAAACCAAACGGTCCAAAGATGCGTTCCGATTTTATGTGCGTGGGCGTTGGAAGGAAAACGGTTCATATCAGTTGGTGGTTGGTGGTATGTAATGTAATGAAAATGAAGGATATTTCGTACATTGAACAGTCATGGAGAAGCCCATTGCAGACCTGCACTGCCATCCCAGCCTCAAACCGCATCTCAATCCTGAGATCGGGAGCATTTGGGATTATGCAGAGAATCCCACGGTAGATTCCGTATTCCGATTGGTTAGTATCCGCAAATTGGTGTTGCGCTTTGCTACCACCAACCTCGCACTGAAAACCCAATCCAACCTCGATAGTTGTTATTTGGGTGGGAATCGCCTGTTGTTTTGCAGTATTTACCCATTTGAACGCGAGTTCCTCAGACCCGACCGCCCATTTAAACGAGCTTCAGCACTTTTACGCTGGACCTTACAGCTCCTTTTGAAAAGGCGTTATAAGAAGAAAATTGACATTAAGCTCCTCCGTCTGATTACCGGTATTTCAGCGGAGGAAGCCGGAGCTTTCCTGGATCAGATCCATACCGATGGGGGACATGTGAATTACATGGAGGATTACCTCCGGGAGTATAATTACCTGATCGCTGCCCAGGGACCCAGACCCAAGGGTGCCCTAGAAAGCAGTGGGGCAGCCATTCCGGAATTCAAACTCGTTCGCGAGTTTCCCCAGCTCCCCAACCCCTTGAATACCTCGCGCCTGACGGGTATCATTACCGTGGAAGGCGTTCATGGCTTTGGGAAATATAAGCTCGATGATCTGCGCAGAAAAAATTCGTTTGAGGAACTTTCAGACGCAGCGCAGTCCGATTTACGGGACTCTTTTCGGCAAAACTTACTTGTGGTTAAAGATCCGCGCCAAACCGAATTCCCACCGTTTTTTGCAACCTTCACCCACCATTTCCATAATTTTCTCGGAGGGCATGCCCAAAGTTTCGGAGGATTGTTTCAACGCGTTTTCAATCAGCAGCCGGGAAGAAAGGCAGGCTTTTCTGCCCTGGGTCGTGAAGTGCTGGAATTGCTGTTGGAAAGAGGACCCAATCGGGCGAGGATCCTAATCGACACCAAGCATATGGCTGCCGAATTGCGCAAGGAGTTTTATGCTTTTATAAGAAAACGCCGCCAGCAAGGCGATGCCATTCCTATCGTCTCCAGCCATAGTGCAGTAAATGCCTTGCCGAACCTCGATGCTGCAATTTCAAACAACAACAGCTCAAGTACCGACAAGAGATCCTATGTCAGCAAGTTTGCCATTAACCTCACCGATGAAGATATCCGGGAGACCTTTGATTCCGATGGGCTTATGGGTATTTGCATGCACGACGGACGCATGCCGGGTAAGAAATTCAAACGCAAACTTAGAGCAGTTCGTGCCTACCCCGAAAAAGCAAAAAGACTGTACAGCCAGATGTTCCTGACCAATGTTTTACAAGTTGTCCGGGTAATTGCCTCCAGAATCCGCGAGCAAAACCCTTCTGCCGCAGAAACCGAATTGCAGCGGGCTTGGGACCATGTGTGCCTGGGCTCCGATAACGACGGAATTGTGGATCCTTTCAACACTTATGAGACTGCTGCAGACCTCCAGGATTTCCGGGCTAAAATAGTCGAGGCTCTGCAAACCCAGGACCGGCCGTATATGAAGGATTTCAGAATACTGTCCTTACCCGAAGAGGAACCAATGCCCGCCCGGCTCCTCAGCGAGCTTATGGCAGGTTTGTCTGCAGAACAAGTTGCCGATCGCTTATTTTATGGGAATACCCGGGAGTTTTTGAGGAAGTATTTTACCCGGGAGTATTTATACAACCTCGGTCCGGTGGTTTGATGGTTTGCCCTATAACTTGCCTGGAGCCTTCCACTTGGCATCTTTTTTATCGAGTATAAGTACCCAATCCTGTCCGGTACCTGAGGAAGGAGGACTTAGTTCCCAATTCGAAGTATTACCCATTGATTCCCCCGGCATGGCTACTCCTGATCGGGGATCATACCACCATGTAGTGTAATCCGGGCTGTTGAGAAACTCCCTGTTCAGTACCACCGCTTCTCCTCTGGGTAAGTAAACCATATAGTAGCTACCCTCACGATCTCCCGTTGCGATGGGGGCATAGACCAAATCCGCAGGCGTTTTACCTAAGAGGCCCGGGGTTGGGATTCTCGAATAGAACGGGCGGGAGAGCATCAAATCTTTTAAATGTTTCACCTGGTTGGCTACCGGTAAGTCCAGGGATTCATACCAGGGGCCGAGCGGGCCATTAATCGGTTCTTTTTCCGGACTGTACATCTGCCAGACCGCATGACAACCATAGGTTTGCCCAAATCCACCTGCAAACACATTTTGATACATAATACGGCGGATCTCCTCGGGTGTGCTATAGCCTTTTTCCAGGGCGTTGAAGCACAAGGGGTGTCTTTCGTAAAGGGGCTCGCCATCGAGGACGGGTTTGATCGGAAGTAGCGCATAGTCGTGCGTTATCCGCTCATAGACCGGCTCCGTGTTGCAATGTCCGGTTTGGTGCATATTAAAATCCAGCCAGGATTCCTGGTGGAACCAGGTAGAGGAACCCCCATTGGCCTTGGGTTGCGGATGGAAGGTCATTAAGGCCTTATCTGTGCCCCCACAGGCCGTTACAATACCCTCCGCCATTGCATTCCAGACGCTTACATCGGTCTCATCTCGCGGATTCCGATCCCCGCCAATAACCCAGATAATATTCTGCCGGTCCTTGTAGCGGTTACCGATCCATTCCCCAAATACTCTTGCATTTTCCGGGGTAAAGACCTCCGGCCCCACGCCCCAGGAGTTTTTAAACACCTTATCGCCCCAGGTTGGCAGTAAGGCAATGTATATCCCACGCGATTCCGCTTCGCTGAGCAGAAAATCAATAATTTCGAAATAGGAGGAATTCGGTTTTGCGGGATCCAGATCGAGCAGGGGTTTGTCACCGACTTTATTCGGGGTATTGAGGCCATCCAATTCCGCCAGGGCTACGGTTTGGATCACGTTAAACCCCTGTTCCTTGCGCTTGTCTAGATACATGATAATTTCCTCCCGGTTGCATCGATGGGTAAGTTCCCAGGCGGTATCTGCCATCCAGAAAAAAGGACTGCCGTCGGCCTGGCTGAGAAATCTCCCGTTGTCGCTCACCTTTAGTTGTGCGAATGAAATCTGGTGGAAGATCAGCGCGACGACGAAATAAATCCAAGCCTGTTTTTTCATAATTTACGATGCTTTGGTTAGCGGTTGTTTAAAGTTAACCTTTTCACACAATACCTGCTCACTTGCTATGACTCTTGCCGATCGCATTATTGCATTTAACCAAAACCTCGCATTTACGGGAAAACTTCCCAGGGGAATCCGGATACTGAATCCCTTTCAGGAATCGACTTCGGTCAGGGAGATTTCGGAAGGCTTCTATCGCAAGTATTACAACGATACCCGGCCAAGAAAGCTCATTTTGGGGATAAACCCGGGTCGTCTGGGGGCCGGATCAACGGGAATACCCTTTACGGATACGAAAAGGTTGCAGGAGGTTTGTGGGTTGGCAGGCCCGGAATTCCATACGCATGAGCCTTCTTCGGTTTTTATTTATCGAATGATCGAAGCTTTTGGGGGCCCCGAAGCCTTTTATAGCGAGTACTACATTAATTCCGTTTGCCCCCTGGGCTTTATTATTCACAAGGAGAAAACCGATCGTTGGGTGAATTATAACTACTACGACAGTCCGGAGCTGTTTGCGGCCGTTCGGGATTTCGCCCTGGAAAAATTGAAGGAACAAATAGGATGGGGTATGCAGACCGCACAGGTCTATTCCCTGGGAAAGAAGAATGCGAAGTACCTGAGGGAACTCACTAAGGAGGCGAACCTTTTCGAAAAAGTGGTGCCCCTGGATCACCCGCGGTATATCGTGCAATACAAATCCCGGCAAATGGAGACGTATGTGGATAAGTACCTGCAGGTTTTAGGGAAATAAAATAGCGCCTGCCGTTTTCCAGTCCGCCCTATCAATTTGTAATCCATACAGCATAAGCTTCCAATCATACACTTCAGCAGGGTCGATCCGAATCATATCTCTATTTTAGATGTATAATCTTACTTCTCCAAAGTACGAGGACTACAAATCCAATAGTCCTTTGTCTTAGCACCCATTCAGATTCGTAAGGATCTGGAGCTAGAGTTTCCCAAACATAATCCCCTATTGCCTCAGGAATGAGGTCTGTTCCCCCGTACGCTTCAACGCAGCTATTGCGCTATACCATTAGTGCGCTTCGTTCAGGTGAGGATTCCCCTATGCAAAAATTAACCACCTGATAAACAGGTATTAAAGACTATTATATGGCAAATACAGTAGAGGTTGCATCGGCCGAAATCGGTGTGAGAGAAGTAAAAGGATCACAATCCAATCCACAGATTATTCGATACGCGGAGGAGACGGGATTTTCGAATTACAAGTCGGATGAAAGCGCCTGGTGTAGTCTTTTTGCGAACTGGGTAGCGCACAAGGCAGGCCTGGAACGTTCCAATTCGCTGGCAGCGAGATCCTGGCTAAATGTTGGGATTCCAATTGAAAATCCGGAGCCCGGCGATGTAGTGGTATTCTGGCGGGAGAGCCGGGATTCCTGGAAGGGACATGTCGGTTTCTTTCATGGCTTTTCGTCTGATAAATCCAGGGTTTATTGTTTGGGTGGAAACCAGGGGAATCAGGTGTCTGTAACAGCAAAACCCATAGGTCGTGTCCTGGGGTATCGCAGACTGCGGCCCGATGGTCCAACAACATTTTCAAGGAAAACTCTTAAACGCGGGAGCACCGGTAGAGATGTGGTAAAGCTTCAGGATGCCCTGAAGCAATTAGGGTACAATTGCGGGACTTCAGATGGAATCTTTGGCCGCAAGACAGAACAATGTCTTAAGGACTTTCAGGCGACCAATCCAGGCTTGAATATCAACGGAATTTTCGACAAAAAATCGCGGGACTTCATGGTAGAAATGCTCACCGCTCAAATGAATTAATCAAATAGTAAACAGAAAAAATCAGAATCATGGCAGATGTATTAAAAGTACTGGAAGATTTAAAGTACAAAGCAGTGGGAGTTGATCCCGAGAACAAAAAACTTCCCAAGGGATATTTTGTATCGTTTCGTCCTATTGGACTTCCCATACACAAAGACGATTTTGGAAATCCCTGGACTCCAACCGGGTCCAACCTAAAGGAAATAAATGCTTCTAAACCAAAAGACGAAGCTTCCAGAGCTCCGGCTGCAGGTCAGGATCCCGCCACTCTTCAGGCCCAGTCTGTGAGCAAACAGCTGGAGGATATGGAATTTAAGACTGCAGGTATCGCCCAAAGTATGCAGGCTTTCCTGCAAACCTTTATGCTGACCGATGACAAATTGGTTATGAATGAGGAATACCGGGTTGCACCGGGGAGTAGTAAACTCAATGATACCTGGTACGCCATTGTCAATGGCGCGAATGGGATTGCCCCGGACATGGAGTTGAACGATGACATGAAAAAGGCATTGGAAAAAGCCAAAGCCACTTTAATGACTCCGGAAGGTGATCCTACTCCGGAATATGAGAAGTACATGCAATATCGGGAGGAGTACAATGAAATGGTGCAGAACCGGAATCGCCAATTTGCCAATGCACTAACCGATCCTATGAAGTTACAGATGTGGCCTATACAGGGGAAGATGTACCAGGACGATGTAAATTTTGCCTGGGACAAATGGCAGTCTTTCGGACACAAGCAGAAAGTAGAACAAGCCGTGGCTGTAATGGCTAGTCAGGGAATAGATCCTGCGATCATTTTAATTTCCAGGGCTAAGCATAAATATGAAAACAGCCTGGTCAATATTCCGCAAATAGGTAATATCCCATATACGTTCATCACACCTTCCAAATGGTATTCACCAAACATGCCCGGATGGAATTCCTACTCCAAGACTGATTTCCATACCGAATCTCACTTTGAATCCAAAAGCAAGGAGACCAAAGCAGGAGGTGGGTTTAATATGGGCTTTTATAGTATAGGTGGACAAGGCGGTGTTTCGAAGAAGAAAACATCGCTGAACATCAAAACGGAAGGATTGAGTATCTCTTTTGATTACGCTATTGCTGACATTCGAAGGGGATGGTTAGATACTTCCCTGCTTAACCTGGACAATTGGTTCCTGGTTGGTGACTACCCGAAGAGCTGTATTTCCGATGGAACATTTGATCAGCAATTTAAAGTAAATGACCCTAACGAAATGCTGTTTATGCCCTCTGTGGTCACCAGTTTTATTTTGGCTAGAAATGTTAAGATTTCCTGGGCGAAAACAGAATCTGACCTAAATACCCTAGATAATGCTATATCTGGTAGTGCTTCGGTAGGAATTGGACCTTTCCGAATAGGAGGATCACATTCCGAAAAGCATTCCAAGAGGGACTTTAGTTATGATCGAAATACCGAAGGAATAACCATCGATGGGGTGCAGCTTATCGGTTATGTATCGCAAATCATGCCTGGTTCGCCGAAGAAGAACGGTGCTGATTTCATGCAGAAAACAAAAGACGAACAACCCACAGATAAATCCAGTCAGCCTGTATAATGCTGCATGTTGCTCCGGGCTTCGCTTAATGCGATCCCGGGGCAACTATTACCAATAAACCCAGTTGAATAAAAAACAACTCAAAAATGAATGTCGAGGATCTAATGGAAAATGTTCGGGACTTCTTTATTGAGAAATACCCCGGTGTGGAGAAATCAGATTATTTCCTGGCTTTCGAGCCTTTAGGGACCATTATTGATCCGGAGGATTTTGAAGATGAAAATGAAGATAATGCCGAACTGAAAGCGCGGGAACAGCTTTCTATTATGAGTGATCGCCTCCCCGAAATCGGTCCTACCTACCTAACGGGAACTTCTCAATTGAGTGAAGTTTACGAGGCTCTGGTGAAAGGTGCCGCTTTTACAGGAGCCAACATAGAAGCTGAGGATAAAACTGAGTATATCGCCAAACTTCACGATGTTCAAAGTGAAGCCGTACAAAAATTCGAAGACGGAGTAAAGCAGTCTTTGGAAACACCGGAAGGGCAATACCTGCCCGTTTTTGGTTCCCCAAAGCGATGGTTCGATCCGAAAGGTTCCTTTTGGATGCGAAAATCCTTCTCTGCAGGCACCGATCTTGAAAAATCGACCCCTAAAAAGAGTACAGGAAAATCAGGTTTAATACCCTTAATGTGGCGACCCAAACTGCAGATTTCTGCAAAGGCCGTAAATGCATTAAAAGCACCAGAGCCCAAAGCCAAGGGTACGCCCAAAGTTCAATTCAGTTCAGCTGTTATGATGCAGCCCATGCTGCTTAATCTTAAAGGGCAAACGACTAAACCCGCAGTTAAACCAAAGACGAGGAAAATTCAGTCCAGAGCGGTTATGACTTCAAAGCCCGTCCTCTCCAAAGCCATTTTAGCTCAAAAGGCCAAGCCCAAATCAAAAGGGAAGAAAGGGCAATTACTGATGCAGGATTTGAGTGTACTAAAGCATCTGCATGTTGCAGAAAGGGTACGCCTAACCAATAGTATGGCACAGAACAATAGGGCTCCGGCAAAACCAGTCGGGTCTGATCAATTTACCATGTCTTTTGACTATTGCATTGTTCAGTTACATCGTCCCTGGTACGACAACACCCTTTTCCTGTACCGTAAACTTTGGTATTCCCTGGCACAGGAGGCGGAATTTTTTTCCACCGGTGCCAAAGATGATACGAATGATGGTGTTTTCAAATGTATTCCAACTGCAATGATATTAATCAAAAACCTAAAACTCAGCGCATCCTGGACCGAGGAGGACAAAGAGCAAGCAAAAAGCAGTATAGGATTGGGAATTTTCAATGTAAACGACAGTGCTTTTATTGGAAATGATCTGGTTAATCCGGGTATACAAATTATCGGTTGGATGTGTGAGGTCATGCCGCGTATGCCAGAGGTTGCTGACCCAAATATTTTTGGCTAGCCGATAATCCGCATAAATACTTTAACTAACTAAAAAACAATGTCTTAAGCATTGGTAACAGGAAATCTATTGCATAATTATTAACAAAAATCAAGAAATCATGGCAAAATCAAATTCAGGTCGGTCTGGTAAAGGAGGAGGTTCCTATAGCCAGCAAACATCTACCAAAGGACGTTCCTCACGACAACGTAATAGCGGAGGAAAAGGAAATTATTCACATCGGGACGATTCCTATGAGAACCCTCCCCCCGCAAAGGGCGGTGGCGGATATCAGGACAACTACGCCAATGATAACTACGAATATGGAGGCCAGGGCAAAGGCGGTAGTGGATATCAGGACGATTATGGGAACGATAATTATGGATCCAATGACGGGGGGTATTCCGACGCCTATTCCAAGGGGAATTCGCATTCCAATGATTCTTACGACAATCAGGATTCCGGATATACTTCGAACTATAATGATGGAGGATATAACGATTATCAAGAAGATAATTCCGGACACGGTTCCTATTCAAAACAGGGATATTCCGAGAATGAACCGATCAATGACCCACCTCCCTACGAAGATTATGATAGTGGTGTGAGCAAACAGTCCGGAGGCCAATCGGAATCCTATTCGGCAAAAGGTGGCGGTGACACTACCCCTGAGGCGGATATGGTCTTTACCGAGGAGGAGGTTTATGGAGATAGCTCCAACGATTCTGACGCTGATATGGAATTCACCGAAAACGAGGTGTATGGATATCAGGGGGATAACAACCGATCACAAGGAAACGAGTGGAATCGCCGGCGCGGCCCACGAGCAGGGGAAACGCTTATGGGACATGAAATACGCATGATTAACCGTAATGGTTCTCAGAGGCCTGCTGTTACCATTGACGACCGTGTTTATTTCATAACGCGCTACGGGAGCAAACGAGGAATTTTCTACGGAGGTAGAGCGGACCAAACACGCAGCATAATTCGATCGATTGCCCAGTCCAGTCAGGGCCCGGATTCGGCCTTTATGCAGAAAGCGATCCAGAGCTATACCGTTTTGGGGGAGGGAGGATTTTCTTCGATAAATACCTATGACAATATGATTTTCACCTTGGGTACTGGTTTGGCGGGTCGCCGACTCAATCGATACTTGCAAGGACTACGGGGAACTCCACTGGGGGATGCTTTGAACCAGATATCATATTTCCGGGGATTGCGATTTAATGGCTCTGAACGCATCCGCCTGGATATCGAAGCCATTCATCAAGTTGTAATGCTTTTTGAGAGTCAGCAGCACGCTTCGCTGGTGGGAGAGAAGTCGGTAGAAGATTATCTGCAAAACAGCTTGAAAATTTCTCATTCTCGTAATCGTCAGAATATCCGTCAGTGGGTTGTCGACAGTAATGTAAGGCCTGAAATAATGGGAATTGCAGCTTACCTATGTCACGGTAGACCGAGATATACCCCGGTACCCTTAAATGATGTTGCCAGGGCAGTCCGAGCAGGAGGTTCCAATTTATCGGCACAGCTTGCAGCCTTACTAAAACTTCATGCTCAGCGTATTTGCGAAGATAGAGATCCCAGCCGGGTAGGTGGAGGACCCTCTGGTAGGCAGGCCGCTGCTGCAGCGACACGAAGATTACCTAATAAAGTACCACATTTTGTTCACGCAATGCGCGCTTCAGGGGAGTCGAATTTTCAATTCAATTACGATGCGGCAAGATCGGTACTGCCCTGTATCAACCCAAGATCTTGGAGGACTACTTCTACCAGGCCACAGGGACTTTATTTAGAACATGAAGGCCGCTATTATGCCCTGGGATCTAGAATCAGTTAACGCCAAGTTGAATAACCAATAAAATGAACAGAAATGGGAAGTTTAATACATGCCGCCTTAAACGGTCAGAAAGGGTTTCAGGGTAAATCCTACCTGTTCAATGGGCAAAATTATATACGCTACGATTGGGGTCAGGATCGTCCTGATCCCGATTACCCCAAGGGGATTTCCCTGTGGAAATTAACTGGCGATTTTGCCAATGGAATAGATGCCGCGGTCAACGGTATGAAACAGTTCGAGGGCTTTGGGTATTTGTTCAAGAATGGGGAATACGTAACCTACGATTGGGAGAATGATATGCCCGTCGGTAATCCCAAACCCTTATCCATGTGGAAACTAAAAGGAGATTTTTTAAATGGGATTGATGCGGCGTGCAATGGCAAGGGGAATTTCTCTGATTTTGGGTATTTGTTCAAAGGAGACAAGTATGTTCGCTACGATTGGGCAAAGGATGCGCCCTTTGACAATCAACTTCGGGATATTCGACTATGGAAACTTCCGGAGTCATTCAATTCCGGTGTGGATGCCGCCTTGGATGGAGATGGGCCGTTCGCCAATTTCACCTACTTCTTTAAAGGGGATCAGTATGCGATATACGATTGGACTCGGGACGTTGGCGAAGGACCGTTCTCTATAAGCCAATGGTGGAATATTGAAAACTGGCTCGAGTCCGAGGCGTTGCGATTATACGATGTCTTTGACCTCAATGGAAAGATTGATTTTGCGGCTTTTCGATTGGGATATTTGGGCTATCAACTAATCGATTCCACTTGTCCGTTACCCAATATTTCGAAAACCAACAGACAGGGAAAGAAAGAAAGGGTCAGTTATGATAATAACTCAGGTTACCTTTCTATAATCGATTTCACCAAACCTTCAAACGAGCGTCGTTTGGCGGTGTTAAACATGCTTACGGAGACCCGTAGAAACTACCTGTATGTTTCCCACGGGGTAAATTCCGCCGGATCTGGTGCTCACCGACATTTCGCGCGTCATTTTACAAACACCCCGAGCACCAACAAATCGAGTCTTGGCTTTTTCATTACTGGTTGGCCCTTCCCAAAAGACAAGGTTAAAAATGGTAAAACCGATGAGCGGGTTTGGCTGAAGCTTCATGGCCTGGAGCCTGGCATTAATGATAAGGCACAGCGTCGGGGGATCATGATGCATACGGCTAGCTACGTAAGTGAAACACGAGGCAGAGCGGGCACCAGCCATGGCTGCCCCGCGACGGATGGCTTTGAAAACCAGGTGGTGAATGGTCGCCGTATCAATCTTCTCTATGAGGAAATTAAGAACGGCAGTCTAGTGTTTTCTTATACCACGAAAGACCATGCCGCTGACGAGAAAGGGAATAATTACTATGACCATTCTACCCTGTTTCACTGTCTTGAGCAAGAGGCAGCACGAGCTTTTGGAATTAAATAAAAATAGGAGTTATGGCTGAGCGTAAGCATGTTTTGAATTTGGTTTTTTCTATGGCTATAGGGGGCATTCTTGGCGGGATGGGAAATTACTTGATGATCCCTGAAGAGGCCAATGCCTCCCTGCTGAGATCTTTGCTTTTGGGGATTGTTGCCGCTGGGGTACTGCCCTTGTTCTTAAAGATGATATCGAGTAATCTAATTGACCATGACAATAGTCCTGGTCGATTCAAGAAGTATTTAACCGTTGCCGCTTTCAGTATTTTGACCGGGGTCTTCGCAGATGTATTTCTAAGGGGAATTTACGGGAAGGTCTTCCATGTACTTGAAGATAAAATTGAAGAACAGGACAACGAGATTGCCCGCGTTGGGTTCATAAATGACGTCTTGTTAGACGCCGTGAAAGATCCGAAAAAACCGCCTAGCAGTCCGCAATATCTGGATTATATCAAGGACAACTACCAGCTGAATAACGAGCAGCTGAAATTGTACTCTGAAATCCTTTCGGCACCGGTGCAATCGTATACCGGCAGTGACCTAACCCCAGAGAAACAGGCGCAGATCAAGGCCCTGGCAGACAAGAATCTGATCCGAACCAAGGAATTAAACAACGAATTCTTGATTTCGGGCATGCCAATGGAGTTGAATACCATTAACAACGAACAGTAAAAACATTGAGTTATGGCTTTCTATGATTTGCTAAACAAAGTAATTGGACTTCTTACAGCGGAAGGAAGGATTTCTTTTCGAGCGCTTAAACGGGAGTTTGATCTGGACGAAGAAATGTTCAGCGATATAATTCACGAATTAACTGTTGTCAAAAAAGTTGCTCAGGTCAGTGGGGATGACATTCTGGAATTGATTCCTGCAACGGATTCAGGTATGGAAAAAAAGCCTGTCACGGACGCGATTGAGAATAAGCCACCAACTAAAGTTGAGAAAGCGCAGAAACCTAAGCAAACTGCTGAACAAAAAGTAGTACCGCCTGAAAAAAGGAAAATGGTCAACAAAAGAAATATTCTTATTTGGATAGGTGCGGGTCTGGTACTCATTAGCGTATTGGCTCCATGGGTTGATGTTTCGGTTAATATGGGAGATGCGGGACGTTATGCCACTTCTGTAAATGGCTTGGAACTCTCCCAGGGAATATTGAGCTTGCTTGCTGGTATCGTCGGTGCGATAGGCGGTATAGTCTCCAAAAAGTTCTTCACCAATGGGTGGTTGGCAGTTCTAATACTTATTTCCGGAGTAGTGGTAATACTATTTAGCCTGGAGGTTTTAGATGGACTGTCGAGGAGTGATCTTAACTTATATAATCTGAAAAACAATGTGAGGGTTCGACAGGATCCTCAAATAGGAGTTATTTTGGCTTTGGTTGGAGGTATTTCCCTTTTTATTGGAAGCTTCTTCTTCATGTTCAAGAAAAAGCATTTTGATCCAATTAAATAGTGGAGTGAAGGAGCGAGATGGCGGGCTGGTGTGAGATTTTCACCGTTATAACGGGGGATTACCTCGCTATTGCTCGGTGATCCCTTGAGCTCCCGTCCTGCAAGTGCAAACCCAGCCTTGCCTTTAGCAAGGCGGTTTTGTGTTTGCTCCTTGCTCGCTTGTGCAAGCACAGACTCACAAGTTACAAACACAAAACCCCGCCGGATTCCCGGCGGGGTTTGCGCTTGATCGTGGAGCCGGAGGGATTCGAACCCTCGTCCAAACAAGCAATAATCAGGCTTTCTACATGCTTATTTCCGGATTGATTGTCGACGTGTAACTGACCCGGAACAGCCCATTACACGCTTAGCTTCTTTAGTTTGATGCGGCTACCGAAGCCGTAGCCGCACGATGTTGACTTTTATGGTGCCCCCGAAAGGGTCGCCGTCAACAAGGGCTACCCGGGGACATTCAGCATTACCGCCTTGCGGTACTAGGCCAAAGACTTACTGTAATTCAGTCTTATTAGGCTGCTAAAGCGTAGTTAGACTCGCCATTTAAAAAGGGCGGATCCATGAGATTTACGAGCTATAGTCCAGCGCTCGGCATGCTTACATGACCATTGGTCTCGCTGTCAAAACCAGTCGGCCCCGTAAAGCGGAAGGCAAAGGTACACAAATCGAATGGGAAGTCACCCCACTGGCTCGCACATTCAAACGTTTGCGTACCCTCGCGATTCCACTTATTTTTGCGCAAATTCCATACCAAACCCCATGAAGATAGGATTGATCCGTGAACGCAAGACTCCCCCTGACCACAGGGTGGTTTTGTCCCCGAAAGCCTGCCAATATGTCCTGGAACACTATCCGGATGCTGAAATTGCAGTTGAGCCTTCGCCCATTCGCGTATTTACGGATCAGGAGTATGAAGATGCTCAAATTCCACTTCAGACCGATCTGGGAGATTGTGATGTTTTACTCGGCGTCAAGGAAGTTCCCATTCATGCCTTAATCCCCGGAAAGAAGTACTTTTTCTTTTCCCATACCATAAAGAAGCAACCCTATAACCGGGAACTCCTTCGGGCCATTTTGGAGAAGAAAATTGAATTGTACGACCATGAGGTACTCACCAATACAAAAGGAACGCGCCTGGTAGCCTTTGGCCGCTATGCGGGAATTGTCGGGGCTTACAATGGATTTCGTGCATATGGATTAAAATACGGGACTTTTGCCTTGCCCAAGGCGGAGACTTTGCCCGATAAAGAAGCGCTAATCGCCGAATTGCGCAAAATTAAGCTGCCCAATATTAAAGTGCTATTAACTGGTCGCGGTCGGGTAGGAAGTGGTTCCCGTGAAATTCTGGATGGGATGGGACTTCGGCAGGTCAATGTCGGGGACTATTTGGAGAAGGATTTTGACGAACCGGTATTTTGCCAGATCGATGCCTCGGAATACAACAAACGCAAGGATGGCGTTCGCGGTAACAAGGCCGATTTTTTCGCCAACCCCGGGGAGTACAAGTCCAATTTTTTCCGTTTTACCCGGGTTACCGATCTCTACATTGCCGGTCACTTTTACGGGGATGGCGCTCCGTATCTATTTACCCGGGAGGATGCCAGGCATCCGGAATTCAAAATCCGCGTAGTCGCGGATATCTCCTGTGATATCAATGGACCTGTGGCCAGTACCATTCGCCCGTCGACCATTGCCGATCCGGTTTATGGTTACGATCCGCAACTCGAAGCAGAGGCAGATTTCAGCAACCCGGGAGTGATTGCCGTTATGGCTGTTGACAACCTGCCCGCGGAATTGCCGCGGGATGCCAGCCGCGGTTTTGGAGGGGCTTTTGTAAAACACGTAATCCCCGCCTTTTTTGACGGGGATTCCGAAGGGATACTGGAGCGGGCACGCATGACCCATCAGGGGAAACTTACCCCGCGTTATACCTACCTGCAGGATTATGTAGACGGGAAGTAGCTCCAGCTTCCGGCACTTATCGGAATAATCCCAGGTGATACCCTCTTATTGATTGCCACTCCAGTCGGTCCATAACTTTGCGATACTCCTGGGTCCGATTTGCTATATGCTCGCGTTGTTCCGGGCTTAATTTCTGAGGATTCGACTTGGAAAAGCGTTCGAGTTGCGGTGTATTGGACCAGGGGAGGGAAGCTAAATATTCGGTATCGGGACTTTCCAAATAGTTCAGGTTATAAGCGGTTACAATTTGTGTCCAGGGCAGGGACAAGCTAAAGATCAGGGTGGCAACCAAAAACTGGCTGTTTTTACGGATCAGGAACATGAGGGTATGCTTCCCCTTAATTTTCTGATAGACACTATTGAGGCCATAGCCAACGAGCGTTAAAAACAGGATTACTCCAAGCCGCTTAAAGGTTAAACCTGAACCGTTGATGTACATTGCATTCTTCAAAGCCGTATCGGCCAGAAGTACCGCATTGAGTAATAACCAGATATACGCCAGCTTTTTAAGTATCCGGTTATTGCGGATAAAATTCAAATCTCCCCTAAAGAAGATTACCAGGATGGCCATGGCCAATAGTACGCTTAGTATCAGGGTGTCCACGCCCTGGTGAACGGCCTGGGATTTCATTGCCGGAGTCTCGAGGCCTGTAGACCCCAGGTGAATCCAATCTGTGATCAGGTAAAGAAGCAGTAAAACGATCAGAGAGCCCAGGGCCATTCTGCCCCAGAGGCCTTCCCGATTCAGTGCTTTTAGCCGATCACCATCAAATTCCTTTTCGGGTAACCGCAGATCATCGGAAAGCCGGCTGTCCTGATCCACCAGTATTTTGGGATTAAACGGGTGGAAGAAATTGTAGAACAGGACCAATCCCAACACGGTAAACCAGAACGAACCAAAGTCCACGAAACTGAAGTCTATTGCGTCAAACAGGGCCTCAAAGAGTGGATTGGAAGGGGCATAGAGACTGGCAAATACAATCAGCAGAATCAGGGATATCAGGATTCCTCCCAGCGTACTTCCCAAGCGATTCCAGTTGATTTCAGAGGCTTTGGTATTGGGTTTGCGCCCGGTGAATAGCGCAATGAACATTCCAGTCGGGAGGTTCCCCAGGCCAATTATCCCCTGCAAATAAAATGAGGTTTCCGGTGCGGCGTAGTTTCCGCATAGGATGGCAAAACTCAACATATGCATCAGTACCGGGCCCGGTGAAGGAAATAGAAAGCAAAAGGCTCCGGAGAACAGGTAACCGGAAAGTATCCAGGGGGAAATACGCCGAGAACCTCCGAGTACAAAGAGCAGGATAGTGGTGGTCAGGCTCATCAGCAGGACATTTAGCCCTGGCTCTTGACCGTAGAAGAATAAACTGAACAAAAGTGCGGCACCCAGTGCCAGAAAACGTGATTTCATAATAATTTTAAAAGTACTTTGAATTACAAAGTGATTAAACAAATTTTTTTATTTCTGTGTATTTCCTGAAGCTTTCCCGAGGATGTTTTCCAGGGCATCCAGGTGTTTGCGAAAGGCCGCTGTGCCCACCGTACTGGCCTGATAGCGCGTGTTTGGCCGCCTGTTTATGAACCGCTTTTCGACCTCGATATATCCGGCTTGTTCTAAAGCCTTAAGGTGACTGGCCAGGTTACCATCGGTGACATCGAGCATTTCCTTTAGCGTCGTGAAATCCGCATGGGCGTTCACCAAGAGGATGGACATGATTCCCAGCCGAACGCGATGGTCGAAAATTTTATTTATTCCATCTATGAGTCCCAAAGCCTTTCTTATTTATCGTATTTGTAATACATGATACCGCCATAGAGAATATGGAAGACCCCGAAACCAATGGCCCAGAAGAGTAGGCCATGTCCGGCAAATTGTGTGGCGATGAGTCCCAAAATAATATTGGCAAGACCCAGTTCCCGGATATCCCCCAGGGTGTACTTACTGGCATTGAGGCAACTCAAGCCATAGAATATCAGGGTGGCAGGTGCTATAAGGGCTACATAACTGTACTGCAGTAAGGCGAGACAAAAAATACCGCCGGTAATCAGCGGGACCAGGAAATTAGCAAGCATCCTGCGACTGGTATCACTCCATAGGGATTCTCCCTTTCTCTGTGCTTTTCGATAGGAAAGGAGTAGGGCAGTAGCTACTGCGAGGATCAGTACTCCAGCAGCAATGCCGAGTAGCCTGATCACAATAGCGTCGTCTGTGATTCCAGGATTCTCGTACATGGTGTCAATTCCCTGACTTTCGTTGAATTCGCTAATCGCCTGGTGTGCGAAAAAAGCCCCTATGAGCGCGTAACACCCTGCCAGGATTCCGGATAAACCGCTCAGGGAAAGAAATCGGGAAGAGCGGTTCATTAACTGGCGGATTTCGCTGAGATCTTCTTTATACTTTTCTGATTCCATTTTAAAGTACTTTGAAATACAAAGTAATTACGAATATTTCAATCTTGCAAAATTTTTTGGGGAACTCACGCTATTCGGGAGTAATTTCCCAGCTAATCTCCGGGTGGATTCTAGGAGCAGTATAGGCTCCAAGTGCACGAAGTTTCAGGGTAACGGAATCCATTTCCTCCAGCGTCTTAATCTGCAGGGTATAGGTGCCTCCGGCTGGAATCGTAAAAACCGGAGAACTGCTGTAGAAGTTATATTCCATGGCATTTTCAAGTAGTAAATCACTACTGCTTGCATTGTGTAACTCCACACGAAGTATTTGCGTATTCTCGATATACTGGCTGGAAATTATGGAAATTGAAGCCTGCAATAACGGAATCAAATATTCCGCCTTCCCCACGAATAATTCATTGTAAACGGCAACTGTACGGCCTTCAAATAAGGCGCTCTTCAAAGCTTCAGGTGTACGGGCTTCGGCAAAAACAAGGGTCACTGGTCTGTGTTTTCCCTGGTCTTCATAATCCCAACTGATCAGACCATGGATATCACTGGTTCCCATAATAGTCAGGTCGTTTTCCAGGGCGAGGGCCAGTGCTTCTTCGGAGTAGTCGGTGGTATTGATCACTTCAATACCATGCAGTTCTCCTGCGGTAATACGCGCTTTTTGAAAATCACTTAGGACAGGATTACCCTGGGGTTGTTGCCAGTACCAGGCCGGATGATTCCAAAACACAAAGGCACCTTGTTTTTTGGCATTACTGAAGGAAGTAGTTGCTTCTTCGGCCAGCAACTCATTGGCATCGGTAATAAAAACGGCGTTACTATGCCCTATTGGCGCGTTGCGGGTTATTTCAGAACCATGTATAATCATCAGGTCGTGATCTTTTGCTTCGGCAAGAGCCAGATCGTAGGAGCGATTTCGATCGGGATGCGGGATATCGGCTGCATGTGGCTGGTATTCGAGGTGTTCCGTAAGGGAAATTACATCAACGCCTTCCCGAAGAGCTTCCATCACGCGGATATCGGGCCAGACGCTTCCATCCGAAAACACAGAGTGCTGATGCAAATCTGTAATCAGGGTAGAATAACCGGGAATGTCCGGAAAGCTCAGGGAATCCATGGCCAGATGGGTATGCTGAGCTTTCACGCTGGAGAATATCACGAAAAAAACTATGGTAATAAGCGGTTTCATTGGGTCTGAAATTGGTTGATAATATGCGTCAAGCGCGCTCAATTCGAAGATACTTAACCTCATTCAAATAGCAGTTACATCAAGATATCAACAAATCGTTGTGCAGCTATTAAAAAAACGTATATTGAAAGGCTTTCTAATTAAGCGAGGTGAAATTCAACTGGATCACAGCAGGCATCCCCGGACCTGAGATTGAGAAGCATATCATAGAACTGGAATACCAGTTGCGCCCTCGTATTACCCGATTTTTAATGCGCTATTTTGATCCCGAGGTCCATGAGGATTTCCGGGCTTTTCAGTTCGATGTGGATTTGGCGCGTCGGGAAATCCGCATTTCAGAAAACACTCCCCGGAACTATGTGCAGCGCGTTTCCTGCGATTTCATGAACGAAATCGGGCTGAATTGTTGTTAGGCACCGGCCGCACTTACTCGTTATAGGGGAATGAATCCTGCAGAACAATATATTCTCGATAGTGCGGAACCATTTCGTTCCATCCTCCTCCAATTACAAGCAACTATAGAGAGCTTACTTCCTGAAGCAGAACTCCGTTTCAGCTATAAGATTCCCTTTTACTATTTAGCTGGAAAACCATTTTGTTTCCTCAATCAGACAGGTGATTATGTCGATGTGGGATTCTGGCATTCCGCCTACCTAAAAGAAAATCGTTTTGCAATGGTCAGTGAGGGACGAAAAGTAATGTTATCCTTACGGTATCGTTCCCTGGAAGAAATCGAAATGAAATTACTACGGGCCGTGTTATTGGAAGCCGAGCAATACAAAGGCTTGCCCTACCAACCGCGATAATCGGTTAAAGTGCAGTGATTACTTCGCGAATCGCGGTCAGGCGTTCCAGTAGTTTTGGCAATTGCTCCAGGGGCAACATATTGGCCCCATCACTCTTAGCATTTGCCGGATCAAAATGCGTTTCGATAAACAGTCCGTCTACCCCTGCAGCAATCCCGGCACGGGCCATGGTTCCGATAAGCTCAGGGCGGCCACCGGTTACTCCGGAAGACTGATTGGGTTGCTGCAGGGAATGGGTAACGTCCAGCACCACAGGAGCGTATTGGCGCATCACCGGCACTCCGCGGAAATCGACAATGAGGTCCTGGTAGCCAAACATGGTCCCCCGATCGGTAATGATCACCTGCTCATTTCCGGTTTCCGTAACCTTGTTTACAGCATGCTTCATACTTTCCGGGCTCATGAACTGTCCTTTCTTCAGGTTAACGCATTTCCCGGTTTCGGCGGCGGCTACCACCAAATCGGTTTGGCGAACCAGAAAAGCAGGTATCTGGAGCACATCTACATATTCTGCTGCCATGGTGGCATCCGAATTTTCATGGATATCTGTAACGGTAGGGACCTCAAATGTTTCCGATACTTTCCGCAGTATTTTCAAGGCTTTTTCGTCCCCGATACCCGTAAAGGAATCTACCCGGCTGCGGTTTGCTTTTTTAAAGCTCCCTTTAAAGACATACGGGATTTTAAGCCTGTCGGTAACTTCCACAATGGATTCGGCAATCCGCAGGGCCATTTCCTCTCCTTCAATGGCGCAGGGTCCGGATAAGAGGAAAAAATTATCGCCTTGGGCGTGACGAATTTGAGGGAGTGCGGAGAGGTCCATATCTTAAAGTTTTGACAAAGATACATTATCGGAGGGCTATTGGTTTTACCTTACCTGGTAAACCAACGATCATGACTCGTACACGTTTAGCCTCCAGGACATTTTCCCTGCTTATTTTTACCGTATTGTTATTTGCCGCCACGGCAGGTAATGCACAATGGTCTGAAGGGGGGAATCGGCCGATTTATCTGGAGCGTCATCAGTTACAGTTAAATCTGCTAATGCCCGGATTTACGTATGAATTCGGAATTCTCCCGAACCTTACCGCCGGAGCAACCCTGGGTCTTGGATTGGCCACACCCCCGGAAGGCTATTCCCTTGCGCCGTCCTACCTGGCGTTTTCTCGTTATTACCACAATCTAAAGCGCCGTGCAGGGCTGGGCAAGAACGTAAGTGGAAATTCCGGCAATTATTTCTCTATTGGTTTCGGGCATTATTTTGTGGAGTGGGAGCTCGCTGGGAACCTGGATAATGAGGGCCGTGATTTAATCCTCCTGGGTGGGCTTTATGGAATTCAGCGTAGCTACCCCGGGGGGCTAACCCTGGGCATTGAGGCCGGAGCTGGCCAATACTTCCGAAATCGCATTTCCAACGGATTCGGACCGGTAGTCCATTTTCGATTAGGATGGGATCCCTTTAAGCGAAAACGCGATAAGAAGCCACCGTGGCCACCCCAGGATTAAAGCATCAATTCTTTGATGCGTTCAGCATAACCCCGACTCACCCGTACCCGCTCGCCGCTTCGCAAGCGGATATCAAAGCTTTTGCCATATTTCTGTAGTTCGGCCACCGCTTTCAGGTTTACGATAGATGATCGGTGTACCCGTACGAATTCATTGGGATCCATTTTCTCCTCCAATACAGAAATGCCATAATTGCTAAGGTATTGGTCGTCCCCTACATGGATTTTCGAGTAATCCCCATAGGCTTCGATCCAGTCAATGTCGGCAGTCGCCAGGGTAATCATTTTCTTGTGGTGCTGAACCAGGACGCGCCGGGGATATTGCTTTTGCTCCATCAGCAGACTATCGGTGAGGGAGGCAACCTTTTCGGTACCCATTCCCAGCTTGGAGACGGCCTGTGCAAAGCGCTCTTTGGTATAGGGCTTTAGCAAGTAATCTACAGCATGGACCTCGAAGGCTTTCATGGCGTACTGATCATAAGCAGTAGAAAAGATTACCTGGGGAATTTCCTCCAGATGGGTAAGCACTTCAAACCCTGTCATCCCGGGCATCTGTATGTCCAGAAAGATCAGGTCAGGCTTGAATTTGTTGATTTCCCGTACAGCATCTACTCCGTTATTGGCTTCGGCCAGCAGGACTAAATCCGGGAAGTCTGCGAGGTATTCCTTAATAAGTTTGCGCCCGGCTGCTTCATCATCGATTAAAATAACCTTCTTCATAGTGCGAAGCGAATGGTAAGGCCCTGGGGTTCATTATCGAGCAATTCTATTGCTGTCTGGTAGCGTTTCGCCAGGCGGGCTGCCGTATTTTTCAACCCGATACCCTGCGAGAATGCAGCTTCTTTGTCTTTCAGGCCAACCCCGGTATCCGATATTTCGAAACGCAGTTTATCCTCCGCTTTCCAGATCCGGATCCCAATTTTCCCCCCGTCGATAAGGGAAGCCAGGCCGTGCTTTATCGAGTTCTCCACAAGAGGTTGCAGGAGCATGGGTGGAATTTTTTCCTCCAGTAGTTCGTCCGGAACCTCTATTTCTATCTCCAACCGGTCCCCGAAACGGGCTTTCTCCAAATCCAAATATTTGCTTACGAATTCCAATTCGTCCTGCAGAGGAACCAGGTCTTGCTGGCTGGCACGGAGTTGGTATCGAAAAAGATCCGAAAGCTGCGCGATCATTTGCCGGGTTTGCTCGTTTTCGGCAGGTACTGAAGCGTTGATGGTATTAAAAACGTTATATAGGAAATGCGGATTCAGCTGGGCTTTTATAGCCGCCAGTTCGCTTTTAAGGGCGGCCTGCCGAAGTTCCCCTTCCACGATTAGTTTACGTTGATTTTCGCGATAGTGCTCGTAGGCGTGGAAAATTCCAAATTGAATTAGGTAAAAGAGTGCGGGGATGTATAAATCCCATACCTGAGCCTGGCCTTGCAGGTAACCATAGCCTGTTAGATCACCCATCCAATAGTAGAACTGCTGCGTTCCAATAACAAAGATCGGGAGGGCAATCAGGTGAATCCCTATACGCTTTAAGAGGGACCAATGCTTTAATCGTACAAATACCAGGTACCAAATTGGAATGGACGCCAGAAAGAAAATGAGATAATGACGGCCCGAAGTTCGCCAAAACCTTGCAGGACTCAGGATTTGTTCAAAAATAGGCACATCCCAACCGTAGGCATTTATCTTCAGGGTTATATGGTATAAGAAGGCAAAACCCATATAAAATACCAGTATCCAAAGGACCTCTTTGCTTCGGATTTTTTGAAATTGAAAAGCCATTAGTGTGTGGATTTGTCGTTAGTGTCGACTACATACCAAACCTTCCCAGTACGTGGATCGTAGCTGAATTTTACAGTTTCCTTTCCGGTATCGATAATGTAGCGGTCTTTTATGGCCACTGGCTCGCCGTTGTACCAGGCCCGGGTGTCTCCTTCAAAGTAACGAAAAACCAAGCCATTCGAGAAAACGAGCAATACATTGCGCTCATCCTCATCTGAGGATTCCAGGAATTCCTTGCGCAAAGTTACTCCGCCGGAATATCTGCCATAATCATTTTTCTTCGTCTTTTTTTGATGCGTTCTGGAAACGGACTTTTCGCGGTTTCGACCGTAATCCTGATTTTTCAAGGGTTTCACCCAGCGAATTTGATCCCCCTTCCGAAGTTCCATACGCTCGAATTCATCTTTGTAGCTGGGCTGGTAAAGGACAACCTGTTCTTCGCGAATCGTGTAGGATCCTTCCAGGTCCTTCTCAGTAAGTACGAGTTTGCCGGAAGCATTGAAGAGCAAAAATTCCGATCCGGGAGGAAGGGTCATTTCCTGCTGGGCTCCCCGCTCCAATGAAAAGCGAAGGGCTCCTTTCTTGAGGGTATCGGCTGTTTGCGCCGTGGAAATTTGGGCAGTCAAAGCCGTGAGAATTATTGAAATGTACAGTTTAATGATTGATAGCGTATTCATAACTTTTTGATTTTGATACAAGTTTCGGACTTACTTCCCCCGTATTCAAGGAAGAATCGACCAGTGGCCCTATGGTCAGTTGAGTGGCCCGGGTCAATTCGGCGGAAAATGGGTCCACTCGTCTGCTTGGACTTTCAACAACTCACATCATGACGCACCTTTGGATCAATCTAAAAACGAACGTCATGAGACTGCTTATTTTATCATTCCTTTTACTCGTTACGAGCCAGGCTTTTGCCCAGGAAGTTTCGGGCGTCCTGAAGACTACGGAGAATACCCCGGTGCCTTTCGCGGCAATTTCCATGCTTCAGGCAGCCGACACTTCCCTTGTCAAGGCAACGATCAGCGGGGAGGAAGGAAGCTTCCGATTTCAGGGGATTCCTGCCGGGAACTACATGTTAGATATTCAGGTACTCGGATTTAGCCAATACAGGCAGGAATTGGAAGTTGCCAGTGGAAATCTGGATCTCGGGACAATCACGCTGGAGGAGGAAGCCCAGAATCTCGATGAGGTTACCGTGGTAGGAGAAAAACCCATGATCCAGGTCGAGGCCGATAAAACAGTTTTCAATGTTCAGAATACCATCAATGCCACGGGTACCTCGGCTTTTGAATTGTTGCGAAAGGCCCCGGGGGTAATTGTAGACAACAACGGCGGCGTAATCGTAGAAGGAAAAGCGGGGGTACAGTTTTTCATAGATGGCCGGCTTTCTCCTTTGCAGGGGGAAGACCTGATTAATTATCTGGAAAGTTTACAAGCCACAGATATTGAATCGGTCGAAATCATTACCCAACCTTCCTCCCGCTACGATGCGGCAGGTAATGCCGGAATTATCAATATTGTCCTGATCAAGGACAAGAGCCTGGGAACCAATGGAACCCTAACCAGTGGTTTGACCATCGGGAATTTTAAGCGGTGGAACAACAGTATAAATTTCAACACCCGGGGTAAAAAAGGCAACCTCTACGGTACCTACAGCAATCGCTTCGGGAAAAGCGCCAACTTCCTGAACCTGTTGCGTACTCAGGCCGGAACCCAATTCGATGCACGAACCCGGAGTACCTACGACCAGAACACGAATAATGTGCGCCTTGGCTATGACCGATATCTCGATGACAAGCACACGGTAGGGGCAATTTTCAATGGAAATTTCAACAATGGTTATGGTATCAATGATTCCCGTACCCCCATTTATCCGGTAGGATCACCTACCCTGGACAGCGTGCTTGTTGCCGAGAACCGCACCTCTAATTTGTCCTATAACATCAGCACCAACGTGAATTACCGGTACAAGGATACGCTTGGGGTGAGCCTGAATGTGGATTTGGATTATGGGAAATACAATAGCGATCGGGTGGCCTTCCAACCGAATATTTACCTCGATGGGACAGAAACCCAGGTGATTTCTCAGCGCATTAGCCGGCAGCTTACCCCAATAGACATTGATATTTTTACCGCCTTACTGGATTATGAACAGAATTTTCTCGGTGGGAAGCTCGGGGCAGGATTCAAGATTTCCCGCGTCGATACCGATAACGTCTTTGACTTCTTTAATGTGGAAGGCGGCAATGAAATCCTGGATCTGGATCAAAGCAATCGCTTTACCTACCTCGAGGACATTTATGCCGGATATTTCAATTACAATATCCGATGGAAGAAGTGGAATGTTCAGGCCGGTTTGCGGGTAGAACGTACTGTATCAGACGGGCAGCTTTTCAGCACACAGGACAATGCCGATGACCGTGTGCAGCGGGACTACACCAATTACTTTCCGTCGGGAGGATTGACCTATCAGGCCAGCCCGAAGAATCAATTTGCACTAACGTACAGCAAGCGGATACAACGTCCCAATTATGCGAGTCTGAACCCGTTCCGCTTCCAGATCGACGAGCTTTCCTCCCGGGTTGGAAACCCCTTCCTCCAACCGCAATACACCGATAACGTCAAGTTATCCCACACCTATAATTATCGCCTGACCACCTCCATTAGCTATAGCTATGTATCCGACTTTTTTGCCCAGGTAACAGTGGCCGATGGCGATACCAGAAATTTCCTGACGGTGCGCAACGTCGCCGACCTGGAAACAATAAATTTTGGCGTCAGTTACCCGAAGCAGCTTACACCCTGGTGGAACCTCTATGTTAGCCTGAATGCCTTTCGGAATTCCTACACAGCCAACAGTCCGGAATTCCTCCCGGTTACCCAAGAAACCCTAAGCGGTTATGTCCAGAACACCCTTACCCTGCCCGGAGATCTACGTATGGAAATCTCGGGCTGGTATAGCTCCCCTTCAGTATGGGGAGGAACCTATCAGACCCGTGCTTTGGGGTCCCTGAATCTGGCCTTCCAGAAAAAGTTTTTTGCCGATCGCCTCACGGCCCGACTGGCCTTTAACGATATCCTTTACACCGTCCCATGGCGTGGAACTACCCAATTTGGAACTTTGTTTATCGATGGGAGCGGGGGTAGTGATTCCAGGCAAATGGCCTTTGCCCTTACTTATAACTTCGGACGGGACGAAATTAAAAAGGCCCGCAACCGCAAAACCGGGTTGGAGGAGGAGCGTGGGCGCATCGAGTAGGGTATTGATTTATGGGGATGCTAAATCCCTGCCCACCAAAAAGTTACGCTTCGCTAATGCAAAACACAATCAGATTTCTATAAATTCCGCTATTTTGCTAGTACCACAGCAAACACGCAGGCAATGTCAAAATGGTATAAACGGATAGACTGGCTAAACCATGGATTGGAATTTTTTGTCGTTATCATCGGCATTTTGATCGCTTTCCAGCTGCAAAACTTTTCTGAAAGCGTTAAGCGTAAAGAGACCCTTGCCAATCACCGCAATTTTTTGCTGGAAGAGACAAAAGACAATCAGAAATCCCTGAAATACGCGCTGGAGAAGGTAAATCAGAGCATAGGTAACTTGGATTCCCTTAAAAATGCAATTGAATCCGAGAAAAATGTGTGGGATATCAAAACTCTCGCATTAAGGCTCCTTGACGATTCCGGGTATTTTTACATTCGTCGAAACGCTTACAAGACCATCACCGAATCCGGGGATATTCGCTTTCTGGAATTCGAGGAAAAGAAAAAAATAGTTTCCCTTTACGGTTATTATGACTGGACAGAGGCTATTCAGCGCAATTCATACGATGGGTTCGACAATTACTTTGACTACCTGGACGCAAATACAGATTTATACACGGCCGAAGTTCCTGACAGAAGTGTATTCGAAAGTCGGGTATTCAGCAATGTCCTGGGTACCTACAGATATCTGTTGCAGGCGAAGCAAAACAAATACAGGGATTGCCTCGGGCAAATAGAGTTATTCCTTCAGAATCAGGACAGCTTACCCCACTAGGACTTTCCCGGATTCCATACCCTGATATCGTCGCATATTCTGGTATTGGTTCCATTTCAAAGTATTTTATTTCAGCGTTCTTCAAAAGCTGTGCGAAATTAAAGTACCTTTGCCGGCGCAAATTCGCAGCATGAAAGACATTCTGAATATCGCCATCATTGCCCACGTAGACCACGGTAAAACTACCCTGGTCGATAAGATTATGCACTATTGCCAGCTCTTTCGGGACAATCAAAATCCCGGGGAACTGATCCTGGACAATAATGACCTGGAGCGGGAACGCGGGATAACCATCGTTTCAAAAAACGTATCGGTTCAATACAAAGACACCAAGATCAATATTATCGATACACCGGGTCACGCCGACTTCGGTGGGGAAGTAGAACGGGTTTTGAATATGGCCGATGGGGTGTTGCTGCTGGTAGATGCCTTTGAAGGACCTATGCCGCAGACCAGATTTGTACTTCAAAAAGCGATTCAGATGGGCTTGAAGCCCTGTGTGGTGGTCAATAAAGTAGACAAGCCCAATTGTGATCCGGAAGGGGTACATGAAGCTGTTTTTGATCTGATGTTCGATTTGGGGGCAGAGGAGTGGCAGCTCGATTTCCCAACCGTCTATGGATCAGCCAAAGAAAACTGGATGGGTGAGGATTGGAGGAATCCTGGAGACTCCATTGCACCCTTGCTGGACATGGTCCTGGAGCATATTCCCCGATATGAGGCTGCGGAAGGGAATACCCAGATGCTGATAACCTCCCTGGACTATTCCTCCTATACCGGAAGGATAGCTATTGGACGTTTGCAACGCGGTACCCTGCGCGAAGGGATGGATGTGTTGCTGATCAAACGGGATGGAAAGCGAATTAAATCCCGGATAAAGGAATTGCACACCTTCGAAGGTCTTGGTCGCAACCGGGTTCAGGAACTGCAAACTGGAGATATCGGTGCCATTTTGGGCTTGGAGGGATTTGAAATCGGGGATACCATTGCCGATGCGGAAAATCCAGAGGCCCTTCCAAGTATTGCCATTGATGAGCCTACCATGAGTATGCTCTTCACCATCAACGACAGTCCTTTTTTCGGTAAGGAAGGGAAGTTCGTAACCTCCCGCCACCTCGCAGAGCGCCTGGAGCGGGAACTGGAAAAAAACCTGGCGTTACGAGTTGAAAACGCAGGCAGTGCTGAGCAATTTATGGTATTCGGACGCGGGGTGATGCACTTATCCGTGCTCATTGAAACCATGCGCCGGGAAGGGTACGAACTGCAAATTGGGCAACCCCAGGTGATTATTAAGGAAATCGACGGGCAGCAACACGAGCCCGTAGAAGAACTTACCATTGACCTGCCGGAACACGTTTCCGGTAAAGCCGTGGAAATGGTGGCCCTTCGTAAAGGGGAAATGACCAAAATGGAAGCTCGGGGCGATCGCATGCTCTGTGAATTCCTGATCCCATCCCGAGGAATAATAGGCCTTCGTAATCAATTGCTTACTGCCACTGCTGGAGAAGCCATTATGGCACACCGCTTTCTGGAGTACCAACCTTTAAAAGGAGAAATTCCACAACGCCTCAGTGGTTCTATCGTATCTATGGAAACTGGGAAGGCCATTGCTTATTCCCTGGATAAACTACAGGATAGGGGACGCTTTTTCGTAGAACCAATGGAGGAAATCTACGAAGGGCAGGTTATTGGGGAAAATACCCGTCCCGACGATATGGTAGTTAATGTCACTAAGACCAAAAAACTCACCAACGTGCGGGCTGCCGGTTCCGATGATAAGGCACGTCTCGCCCCGGCTATAAAGTTTTCACTGGAGGAAGCCCTGGAATATATTCAGAAGGACGAATATGTTGAGGTAACTCCAAAAAGCCTGAGACTGCGCAAAATCCTGCTTAAAGAAACCGATCGCAAGCGCGGAAAGCCGATGTAGTCAGCGGCTGTTTGTGCCTAGGATACCTGATTGAGTTCAGGATGGTCTACCAGGCAAGCGGTTGCTGCCCCTACTATTCCAGCAGAATTCTTTAATCCGGCCGGGATTACAGGTGTTTCGATGGTGATGAATTCTTTGTACTCATCAAAGTGCTTGGAGGTTCCTCCACCAAGGATAATGGTATCCGGGGAAACAATGAGCTCCACATACTTGAGAAATTTATTGAAGCGCTTGCCCCATTTCTCGTAAGTAAGATTCTCCCGTTCTTTCGCTGAGGCTGCCGCCCAGCTTTCGATCTTCTTGTACTTTTTATACGGGATTTGACCCAATTCAAAATTCGGGATTAAGCGACCATCCAGAAAAGCTCCGCTTCCCAGCCCAGTACCGATGGTGATCATGACTACAAAGCCCGGCATATCCCTGCCGATACCGTAGTTCATAGCGGCGTAACCTGCTGCGTCGGCATCGTTGATAACCGTGAATTCACATCCCGATGCTTTTTCGAAGAGTTCGGCTACGTTTAGGCCCACCCACGCGGCATCCAGATTGCCACGAGATTTACAAACGCCATTTTTGATAACGGAAGGAAAACCACAACCCACGGGGCCTTTGTAGTCGAAGTGTGCGACTATTTCGGCTACGACGGCGGCCATATCTTCTGGCTTACGGCCTTTGGGAGTGGGAATCCGGTGCCGTTCGGTGAGCATTTCTCCGGTTTCCATATTAACCAGGGCGCCTTTGATTCCGGAACCGCCCACATCAATGCCGAGTACCTCCATAGGGTGCTGAAGTTTGGTGCAAATTAACAAAAAAAGTCGCTGTCTGAGTCTGCAAGGGTCATCCGACCTTCTGAACCACCTCAAAAACCTTGCTGCCGTCGCACTTGAGGGTTTTGGAAGGATATTTCAAAAGCAGGGCATAGTCGTGGGTTGCCATAAGGATAGTCCGCCCCGCCTTATTGATCTCCTGAAGGACTTTCATGACCTCCACGCTGGTTTGGGGATCGAGGTTCCCGGTGGGCTCGTCGGCCAGGATCAATTCCGGGTCATTGAGTAGGGCCCGCGCTATGGCAATGCGCTGTTGTTCCCCTCCGGATAGTTCATGAGGAAATTTAAAGCCTTTGGTCTTCATCCCCACCTTGTCCAGAACGGTGTCGATACGCTCCTTCATTTTATCGGCTTCTTTCCAACCCGTAGCTTTGAGCACAAACTTTAAGTTCTCGTGTACGTTGCGATCAGGCAGTAGTTTAAAGTCCTGGAACACGATTCCCAATTTGCGCCGTAAAAAGGGTATATCTTCTTCCCGAAGGGTTTTTAAATTGAAGCCGACAATGCGCCCGTTCCCTTCCTTCAAAGGGAGATCTGCATAGAGCGTTTTCATAAAACTACTTTTCCCGCTTCCCGTTTTCCCGATGAGGTAAACGAATTCTCCGGGTCGGATATCCAGGCTAATCCCGTTGAGGATCATGCTTTCTTTCTGGAATACAGCAACAGATTTCAGGGAGAGGACGGGTTCGACCATCTTTGGAATTTGATATTTACAATCAGGAAATTTTTCCTGGGATTAAAAGTAAGAAGATCCGCGAAGATTTGATTGCCCGCCTGTGAATAAATACCAACCGGCATACTGTGGAACGGTATTTGCCGTTATTCATAGAAATTTGGTTATTCGTTAACCTATTCACAGAACACTATGCGTACTACTTTGATAGTCCTGCTGGCCCTTTTGGGGATGACCGGCCAGGGGATAGGGCAGGAATCCGCGATCTATACCCACGCGCAGCGGAAATATCAGGAGGCCCTCGATCTCTATAACAATAAGCAATATCAGGCGGCACAAACCCTTTTCGAAGAGGTGCATGCCCAGACCGATGATCCTGAAACTGAAGCCAACAGCGCGTACTATATCGCCAATGCTGCGGTGCGCCTGAATCAGTTGGGTGCCGACCGGCTCATGGAGGATTTTGTGGAGCGCTATCCCACCTCAATTCGCAGAAACTCCGCCTTTGTCGATGTAGCGGATTACTACTTTGAGAACGGGCGTTATCCCTATGCCCTGAAGTGGTACAAAAAGGTCGATCAATCTTCCCTCTCCCGAGCCGAAAGGGAACGCTTTGATTTTAATATCGGCTATTCCCTGTTTTCCTCCCAGAAACCTGAGGAAGCCGAACGCTACTTGCAGCGGGTGAGCAATTCCCCCAAATACGGTTCTCAGGCAAAGTATTATCTCGGATACATTTCCTACCAACAGGACGACTATGCCGAAGCTAATGAACGCTTTGACCAGATCGCCGATCAGGAACTCCTCGAAGAAAAGCTGAGTTACTACCAGGCCGATATGAATTTTAAGCTCGGAAATTTCGAAGAGGCGATTGCACAAGCTAAGAAGCAACTCCCCAAGTCGGATCGGCGCGAGATCAGCGAGCTCAATAAGATTATCGGAGAGAGCTACTTTAACTTGGGACAATACGAAAATGCGATCCCCTATCTGGAGGATTACAAAGGCAAGCGCGGGCGGTGGAACAATACCGATTACTACCAGCTAGGCTACGCGCAATACAAACGCGGCGACTTCGAAGCAGCGGTAAGCCAATTCAATAAAATCATAGACGGGCAAGACGATGTCGCCCAGAATGCTTACTACCATCTCGCCAAATGCTACCTGGAGCTCGATAAGAAACAGGAAGCGCTCAATGCCTACCGCAACGCCAGTCAGATGCAGTATAGTCCGGACATCCGAAAAGATGCCTTGTTGAACTATGCGCGGTTGAGTTATGAGATCGGGAACCCGTATGAGCCTGTTCCCCAGGTGCTGGGTAATTTCCTGGAACGCTATCCCGATTCCGAAGAACAAAGTGAAATCCGGGAACTGCTGGTAGACTCCTACATAACTTCCCGGAATTTTGCCGGAGCTATGGAATTGCTGGAAGAGAACAGGGGTTACGCCAGTGACGAGACCTTTCAGAAAGTTGCCTTTTATCGCGGGGTAGAGTTATTCCTTTCCGAGGATTACCCTCAGGCCCTGGTTCATTTCGATAAGGCGGTCAGCACACGGGCCAATCCCGAGTTTACCGCAAGAAGTCGCTTTTGGAAGGCGGAATCGGCCTATGCCGACGGAGGCTACGAACAGGCCATCGCGGAGTACACCGCATTTGCCTCGGAACCCCGGGCGCAAAGCCTGGAGGAATACAAAGGTTTGGCCTATCAACTGGGGTATGCCCACTTTAAATTGAAACAGTACGGACCGGCAACGGAACAGTTTCGCAGGTTTACTGGCTCGGCTCCGTCTGGTCCCGCCAAAACCGATGCGTACATGCGCCTCGGGGACAGCTATTTCGTCAATAGCTCCTACCAGCAGGCCATCTCGGCATACGACCAGGCCCTGGCATCCGGAAGCTCCGAAAGGGATTATGCCGCGTATCAGAAAGCTATGAGTTTTGGGTTCCTCGGACAGGAATCCAAGAAGCGTGACGAGTTGGATGCTTTTGTGAGCCGATTTCCGAATTCCAGCCTCAAAGACGATGCACTTTTTGAATTGGGCAACAGCTACGTGCAGGCCGGACGGGACGGGGATGCGATTGCTGCCTATGATCGTTTGATCCGGGAATACCGCATGAGTTCCCTGGTTCCTGCAGCCATGATGCGTAAAGGCCTGGTTTATTATAACTCCGGACGCAATGAGGAAGCTTTAGAGGTATTCCGCGCTGTGGTAGACACGTACCCGAATTCCGGGCAAGCCAGCCAGGCCGTTCAAACAGCCAAACTCATCTATGTAGACCTGGGACGGGTAGACGAATATGCGCGATGGGCCCGAAACCTCGATTTTGTGGAGGTAACCGATAGCGAATTGGAGGCCGCCTCTTTCGAGGCTGCGCAGAAACAACAAATGCAGGGTAATACCTCGGCTGCCGAACGGGCCTACGAAAAGTACCTGGAACAGTTTCCGGGAGGAAGCCGGCGCAATGAGGCGCATTTTGAATTGGCAAAGATGCAATTCGCAGCAGGGGATAAGGATACTGCCCTGGGCCACTTTAAAGTGGTTGCCGAATCCGGGACGGGTGAGGCTGCTGAGCAGGCCCTGACCCGGGTGTGTGAAATCCTGATTTCTAAAAACGACTATCCCGCGGCCCTGCCTTATCTACTCCAATTGGAGGCCCGGGCCGATATTCCGCAGAACAGAACCTTTGCCCAATCCAACCTGATGAAGGGCTATTACGGGCAAAAAGACTATACCCGCACCCTCAATTATGCAGAGAAGGTGCTTTCCAGCCCCGGGCTAGACGATCGAATCCGCAGTGATGCCCGACTGATGATTGCCCGCTCGGCATGGGAAACCGGCGATTTTCAAAAAGCTAAAGCGAGCTACCAGCAGGTGCTCGAAATTGCTACCGGCGGTACGGCTGCAGAAGCCCTTTATTTCCAGGCGCTTTTCCAGCATCGCGAAGCGGCCTTTGAAGCGTCTAATGCCTCGGTCCAACGCCTTGCCAAAGACTATGCAGCCTATAAGGAATGGGGTGGTAAAGGCCTGGTTCTTATGGCCAAGAATTTTGATGAACTCGACGACGCCTTTCAAGCCACCTACATCCTGGAGAACGTGATTGCAAATTTCGGCGCTTATCCGGACCTGGTGGAAGAAGCTCAAAAGGAACTAACCCGTATCCGCGCCAAGGAGGCGCAGCGCAATGCTTCCGTTGATCCACAAGGGAATTAGGAGCTGAGCACGTGGGGATCCTCAATACATTCATACGAAGAAACACAATGAAGAACACCTTAAAATACTGTTTGTTAGTTGCAGCCCTCTGTTTTTCCCAAATGGGATGGAGCCAGGAGGACGACGACCTGGGGACGGAAACCGTTACCGTCACGCGATCGTATACGCCAACAGTCTCTGATGCTTATAAGATCAAGACCTTGCCCAGCTTGAATGATTCTATCGTCCTGCGTAAGAAACCCATTGAGTATACCATTTTGCCGGTGCCGGTGGCTTCTACCTTTACGCCTGCTAAAGGCCGGGCTGCTACCGTTGAGCGTGCGACCCCTGAAAAACTATACAGCAGTTATGCCGCAATTGGATTGGGGAACTACAACAATGCCCTGGCGGATTTCTACATAAGCCGGGATTATGATCGCGGCAGCAAACGCCTGGACTTTGGGCTGAGCCACCTCAGTTCGCGGGGGGATATTGAAAATACACCCCTGGATACCGATTTCTACAATACCGATCTCAGCCTGACGTATGCCCAGCGGGAGCGGGACTGGGAGTGGAATGCTACGGCAGGGATTGAGCACCGGAGGTATAACTGGTACGGACTGCCTGAGGAAACCTTTGATGAGCCCACAATTGCAGGGATCGATGAAACACAGGATTATTTCCGGGGGGAGATTAAAGGGGGAATCCAAATGGAGGAAACGTACTTCAAGGATGCCGAACTCTTACTTCGCCGCTTTTGGGATGCCGCAGATTCCGGGGAGAACCGGGCGCGTTTCGAAGCCGGGTTCAGTTTTCCGCTTACCGAAGAAGCCCTTGACCTGGGTGTTGCCGCCGATTATGTAGGTGGTAGTTTTACCAATGCTGATCAGGCCGAATTCTTTAATACAACCGGGATTGATTACAGTTTCCTGATCGCCGGAGTGCGGCCGCGATTGTTGATGCTCCGGGACGACTTGAAACTGGAATTGGGGGCTCGCTTTGTAGTAGGCCTCGATCTGGAAAACAACGATACGGATTTCTACATCTATCCGGCTGTAGCTGCTTCCTACCGATTGCTGGAGGAATCGGTTATTGCTTACGCCGGGGTAGAGGGGGGATTAATGCAGAACAGTTATTACGAATTTACCCAGGATAACCCTTTCGTTTCGCCCACCCTGCAGATTCGACCAACGGATCGTCAATACGAAGCCAATTTGGGCTTTAAGGGGCAGCTGGCGCCTAGTGTCAGTTATGATTTGCGAGGGACCTACCGGGCGGAAAATTTCCTGCCCCTCTTTATTCTCAACCCTCAGAACGAAACCCGGGGCGATGAAAAGGGATACAACTACGGAAACTCCTTCCGCTTGTTTTACGACGACGTCAAGACCCTGGGAATTTCCGGGGCACTCGAATTCAGCCTGAACAGAAATTTCACCCTCGGTCTTAGTGGGGCCGTCTATGATTACGACACGGAAACCGACAACCCGGCCTGGAACCTCCCCGATACGGAAGGAAGCGCTACCCTGGACTATCAGCACAACAGTGGCTGGTACGGCGGGCTCAATCTGTTCTACGTCGGTATGCGGAGCGATTTCTCTTCGGTTGCTTTAGAAAATACACTCTCCGAAAACTATCCGGCAACCATTTTGGAGCTCGATAGTTATGTCGATGCCAACGCCCACCTGGGATATCGGGTCAATGATCAGTTGAGCATTTTTGCGCGTGGGAGCAACCTGCTGGGGAACGATTACCAACGATGGGCCAATTTCCGTGTTCAGGGCTTGCAGGTACTTGCTGGCGTAAGCTATAAGTTTGATTTGTAGGCTTTTACCGAATTTTAGCGCTGTTCAACCTAAGCATCCAGTTTGCATTTCTCGATTTCGTACCTTGGATCGGATACTTCGAGGTACATGTCGAGAACCCTGTATTTCCCCCTGCTAGTAGCCCTGCTCATTCCATTTTTGGCAGGCGCACAGAACCTCATTCCCAACCCGGGATTTGAGCATTATCGCCGGTGCCCGCAAACGCTGGGAAATTTCGAAGAAGATTTATACTACTGGACCTGCCCGACCCGCGGATCAACTGATTTTTTCCACCAATGCAGCCCGGAAATGGGCGCCCCCGAAAACTTTAACGGGGAACAGGAACCTGCAGAGGGAAAGGCTTACGCAGGCTTTTATGCCTATGCTCCTTCCGAGTACCGGGAATACGTTCAGGTTCGTCTGTACAATGCTCTGAAGGCCGGTAAAACCTATCGATTTTCTGCCGCTTTGAGCCTGGCTGAGCGCTCGGATTATTCCCTGGCGCAACTCGGGCTGCTTTTCAGCAATCACCCTTTGCGGGAAGGCACCCGAAAAGTACTTTCCTCACGGCGTCGCATGGCGCATTCCGGGTATCGCTATACCTATATTGATTTACCGACCCATAAAGACCTGACCGCTGCACGCCATTGGGTAAGACTGGAGACTACCTTCAAGGCGCAAGGTGGGGAGGCTGTACTCATTTTAGGAAATTTTGAATCGGATCAGCGGACGCGTAAAACCCGCCGGAAAGGATCCAATAAGGGGGCCTACTATTACCTCGACGACCTCTCCCTGGTAGCTTTGGATTCCCTTGGGGTTCCCGAGGCCCTGCCGAAGTTTTCGCTGGATAGTCTGCAGACCCTGCCTACGGTTGTTTTTGAATTCGATTCCCACAAACTCAGCACCATTGGCAAGGAACGCCTCAATGCACTGGGACAGTTTTTGAGGTCGGATCATGAGTACTCCCTGGAATTGCGGGGTCATACCGATAATGTCGGCGAGGCACCTTATAATCAATTTTTATCAGAACGCCGCTGCCATTCGGTTACCGCCTATTTGGAGCAACTCGGGATTGCCAGGGATCGGATTTCTTATCGCGGCTATGGGGCTTCAAGACCTGTAAGCAGTAACCGGGATTCCCTGGGACGTCGGCAGAACAGGCGTGTAGAATTCATCATTCATTCGGTCCGGGACAGCCTTAGACCCGACGGGCAGAATTGAGTATCTTTAGGCGTTTTTCCCAAACAGGGGATTCATAAAAACGCATTTCATGAAAATAAGTTACTCCAGTTTTTTACAAAGACCTATTGCCGGATTTTCCCTGGTATTATTGCTAATGCTCGCTTCTTGTTCTCCCGAGAAAGAGCAGGCAGATCTGATCGTGTACAACGCCAAAGTCTATACGGTAGATGATGCCTTCAGCACGGCCAGTGCTTTTGCCGTTAAGGACGGTAAATTCCTGGCAGTCGGCAGCGATGCTGATATACAGCAGGCCTATGCTTCCGCAGATAGTTGGGATGCCGGAGGGCAGACCATCGTTCCCGGATTGATCGATGCCCATTGCCACTTTTTTGGTCTGGGATTGAATCAGGGGGCCGTAGACCTTGTAGGTACCACTAGCTATGAGGAAGTGTTGCAGAAAATTGTCGCGTTTCAAGAGGAAAATCCTTCGGAATATCTCTATGGCCGGGGCTGGGACCAGAACGATTGGGAGGTTAAGGAATTTCCAACGAAAAAGGCCCTGGACAGCCTGTTTCCAGATATTCCTGTAGCCCTGGAACGCGTAGATGGCCATGCATTGCTGGTGAATCAAAAGGCTTTAGATCTTGGTGGAATCAATGCGTCTACCCGGGTTCCCGGTGGGGAAGTAATCCTGGCCAATGGCCAACCAACCGGGGTTTTGGTAGACAGTCCTATGGATCTCGTTATGTCTCGTTGGCCAGCTCCGGATCAGGAAGCACAGACACGGGCATTGCAACAAGCAGAAGAAATCTGTTTATCATATGGCTTGACTACCGTAAACGATGCCGGCCTTAGTCCTGAGGTAATCGGCCTGATCAACGACCTGCAACAATCCGATGAATTAAAAATGCGCATTTATGCGATGATCAGCAACACCCCGCAAAACCTGGATCTGATGCTGCCGGAAGGAAAAATAAAAACGGACCGGCTGAATGTGCGCTCTGTAAAGGTGTATGCCGACGGCGCCCTGGGTTCCCGTGGGGCTGCCCTAAAAGCTCCTTATTCCGATCAGGCGGGTCACTTCGGGGCCATGATTACTCCTGCGGAGGATCTGGAAGCCCTGGCTGAGCGCCTGGCAATTGCCGGATTCCAAATGAATACCCATGCCATCGGGGATTCAGCCAATATCGCTGTCCTTAGGGCTTACCGCGCTGCGCTGGATGGGCTTGAGGACCCCCGTTGGAAGATAGAACACGCGCAGATTGTAGGGTTGGAAGATTTTGAACAGTTCGACTCCAAGATTATTCCCTCTATTCAACCTACCCACGCTACCAGTGATATGTACTGGGCCGAGGATCGCCTGGGCGCGGAGCGGATGCCCGGGGCATACGCCTTTTCACAATTGCTGGACGCTTCTGGTATTGTGGCTCTGGGAACAGATTTCCCTGTGGAATTCGTAAACCCCATGTTTACATTCTACGCAGCCGTAGCGCGTATGGATAATTCGGGCTATCCGGAAGGAGGCTTTCAAATGGAAGGGGCGTTAAGCCGCGAAGAAGCCCTGCGCGGCATGACCATTTGGGCTGCCTATTCCAATTTTGAGGAAGATGAGAAAGGGAGCATTGAAGCCGGTAAAATGGGAGACTTTACCGTCCTGGATGCCGACCTGATGGAAGCACCCAATGAGGCTTTACCCGAAATCGGAGTTGTCCGGACTTACCTGGGAGGGGAATTGGTCTTCGAAAAGTAATTCAGGGTATTCGGTTGGGAATTCCAGCCTAATCCAATAAAAAACGGCAGCCTGCTGGCTGCCGTTTTACGTTGATTTCCCGGATAGAGGGAAACCCGTTTCTTTCTGATAGCAATTTACATTGTAATAGGGACTGCAACACGCAGGGAGTCCCATCCCATTACCATGTGTACGCCATCTTCAACTTCCTTAAAGGCAATTGAAAAGGCTTCCAGAGGTTCTCCGGCCATGGAAGCAGGAACGCTGACCCGGGCTACATCGGCTCCCTGGTCATAACTGTAGGCGCCCCATTGATTGAGATTTTTGTTCAGAATTACCGTCCACTCCTTGTCTCCTGGTTGGGTAAACAGGGAATAGGTACCGGCGGGGATAGCTTGTCCTCCAAAATTCACATCCTTGTAAAAAGTGATCTCAGGAGCTTCGTTAGCCCCGGTTCTCCATACTTTACCGGCAGGTGCCAGATCGGCTAAAGAACGTCCTTTAAGCTGTGGACGGCTATAGGTAATTCGGATTGCTTTGTCCGAAACCCGATAGCTCGAAGGGTAGGCGGCAGCATCCATAGGGCTGGAATCCATCCCGCTGAATTCCTGTGCATTCATGGTTGCTGAAAGTCCCAGCGCAAGGGCCAGGATGGTAAATAAGCGTAATTTTTTCATAGGTGTATTGATTTTCGAGTCTAAAACTACTCCCTTTTTCAGGGGGATATATTTAAAAGGTCGTTAAAATTTGGGTGGCCTTACAGCTTGTAAGGCAACAGCTGGTATATTCCACTGATCATTACAAAATGCACTAAAAAGCGGATTAAAAATTATAAATATTAATCATATAGCAATTATATGTTTCAAATAATAATATTATAAATGATATTTGACAATAAATTATAATGCTATGTGCGGAATTGTATGCGCCTTTGAATTAAAACAAGCAGTAGATACGCTGCGCCCCCAATTACTTGAAATGTCCGGAAAACTGCGTCATCGCGGACCGGACTGGAGTGGAATATATTCGGATCAAAATGGCATCCTGGCCCATGAGCGCCTGGCTATAGTAGATCCGGCTTCAGGAAAACAGCCTTTGCTGAGCCCTGACGGAAATCTTGTACTCGCTGCCAATGGGGAGATATATAATCACCGGGAGCTGCGTCAGCAGTTCGAAGGCAACTATGCTTTCCAGACCCAATCGGATTGCGAGGTGATCCTTCCCCTGTACCAGGAAAAAGGCGCGGATTTCATCGACGAGCTCAACGGGATATTTGCCTTTGCCATATACGACAGCCGGGATGGAAGCTACCTGATTGCCCGCGATCACATGGGCATAATCCCGCTCTATATCGGATGGGATCAGTTTGGGACTTTTTATGTGGCTTCGGAATTAAAAGCGTTGGAAGGTACTTGTACCCGCATTGAACTTTTCCCTCCGGGCCATTATCTGAGCAGCAAGGAGGAAGGTTTTCAGAAGTGGTATTCCCGGGAGTGGACCTCTTATGAAGCGGTTAAAGAAAATGAGACCAGCATTCCGGAATTGCGGAAGGCCCTTGAAGATGCCGTACACCGGCAGTTAATGTCTGATGTGCCTTATGGGGTACTACTTTCAGGTGGATTGGACAGCTCTGTGACTTCGGCCATTGCACGCACCTTTGCCCAGAAGCGTATCGAATCCGGGGATGCCGATGAGGCCTGGTGGCCGCGATTGCATTCGTTTTCCGTTGGGTTGGTGGGATCTCCGGATTTGGCAGCTGCGCGAAAAGTAGCCGACCATATCGGGACCGTCCACCACGAAATCACCTTTACCATCCAGGAAGGTCTGGATGCGATCCGGGACGTTATCTACCATCTGGAAACATATGATATTACTACTATCCGGGCTTCCACGCCCATGTATCTTATGGCGCGTGTTATCAAATCTATGGGGATTAAGATGGTCCTCTCCGGAGAAGGCGCCGATGAGCTCTTTGGCGGCTACCTTTACTTCCACAAAGCACCAAGCCCAAAAGATTTCCACGAGGAAACTGTACGCAAACTGGAAAAGTTGCACATGTACGATTGCCTGCGTGCCAATAAATCATTGGCTGCCTGGGGCATTGAGGGGCGCGTACCCTTCCTGGACAAGGAATTCATGGATGTGGCCATGCGTCTGAATCCCAAGGACAAGATGGCCGGTCCGGATCGCATGGAGAAATGGGTAGTACGCAAGGCTTTTGAGGATTACCTGCCCGAAAGCGTCGCCTGGCGTCAGAAAGAACAGTTTTCGGATGGCGTAGGTTACGATTGGATCGATACCCTCAAGCAAGTGGTGGCCGAGGCGGTTACCGATGAGATGCTGGAGAATGCGGCCTTCCGTTTCCCCATTCAGACCCCTACCACCAAGGAAGAATATTACTATCGGGACATTTTTACCTCGCATTTCCCAAGCGACGCCGCGGCCCGCTCGGTTCCCCAGGAACCCTCGGTGGCTTGCAGCACTCAAATTGCCCTGGAATGGGATGAGGCATTTCGCAATATGAACGATCCCTCTGGAAGGGCAGTAGCCAAGGTTCATGCCGATGCCTATGTCAAGTAATTCGTAAACCGCTCTGCAGCCCGAAAACGGGCTTGGCGGATGTTGTTTGATTAGTCCTTAAGAAGCGCTGCTCGGCCGGCGCTTCTTTTGTTTTTAAAGACCTTTCCTTCGGGCTTGAAAAATCCTTGCAAACCAAGCGGTTTTTTTCCACATATATTGTTGATAACTTCGAGCACTGAAATGGGCCTAAACGCCCTATTTGCAGGGTGATTTGCTATATTTGTGAGATGCCAAAATGGCAACCTAAACCGAGCGATTTTACTTATGAGTGAAGAGGCAAATAAGAAGAAGTATTCAGCAGACAGTATTCAGGCCCTTGAAGGGATAGAACACGTGCGTATGCGCCCCTCCATGTACATCGGAGATGTCGGAGTTCGGGGCTTGCACCATTTGGTCTATGAAGTGGTAGATAACTCCATCGATGAGGCCATGGGAGGGCACTGCGATACCATTTCAGTTACGATAAACGAGGATAATTCCATCACGGTCGAGGATAACGGTCGGGGGATCCCTGTGGACATGCACAAAAAGGAAGGGGTAAGCGCCCTGGAAGTGGTCATGACCAAGATTGGTGCCGGTGGAAAATTCGATAAAGATTCCTATAAAGTTTCCGGAGGATTACACGGGGTAGGGGTTTCTGTGGTAAACGCCCTTTCGGATAACCTCAAAGCGGTAGTGCACCGGGATGGGAAGATCTGGGAACAGGAATATCAGCGTGGACGAACATCTTATCCGGTAAAGTCTACAGGGACTTCCGATAAACGCGGGACCATTGTAACCTTCCACCCGGATTCGGAGATTTTCCAACAAACCATAGAATTCAATTACGATACCCTGGCCAACCGGATGCGGGAACTGGCTTATCTGAACAAGGGAATCAATATTACCATTACCGATCGCCGCGAGAAAGACGACAAAGGAGAATTCAAAAGCGAGACCTTTTTCTCAGAGGAGGGACTCAAGGAATTCATCCGTTTCCTGGATGGAAACCGGGAGCCGTTGATCCAGAATGTTATCTCGATGGAAGGGGAAAAGAATGATATTCCCGTTGAGGTAGCCATGGTTTACAATACGTCGTACACCGAAAATCTGCACTCCTACGTAAATAATATTAATACCCATGAGGGTGGGACGCATTTAAGCGGATTTCGCCGCGGGCTTACCACAACTTTGAAAAAGTATGCGGATGCTTCCGGGATGCTGGACAAGATTAAGTTCGAAGTAAGCGGAGACGATTTCCGGGAAGGACTAACGGCCATTGTTTCTGTAAAAGTAGCCGAACCTCAGTTCGAGGGGCAAACCAAAACCAAATTGGGGAACCGCGAAGTAAGTGCTGCTGTGAGTCAGGCGGTTTCGGAGATGCTCACCAACTATCTGGAAGAGCACCCGGACGATGCCAAGATAATCGTGCAGAAGGTTATTCTCGCTGCCCAGGCGCGCCATGCGGCTACTAAAGCCCGGGAAATGGTTCAGCGCAAGAACCCCATGAGCGGGGGTGGGCTGCCTGGTAAACTTGCCGATTGTTCGGATCAGGATCCGGAACGCTGCGAACTCTTCCTGGTTGAGGGGGATTCCGCAGGGGGAACAGCCAAGATGGGAAGGGACCGGAACATCCAGGCTATCTTGCCCTTGCGTGGTAAAATCCTGAACGTGGAGAAAGCCATGCAGCACAAGGTGTTCGAGAACGAGGAGATTAAGAACATTTATACTGCTCTTGGAGTTACCATTGGGACCGAAGAGGACAGTAAAGCCCTGAACCTCGAAAAGCTTCGATATCACAAGGTCGTAATCATGTGTGATGCAGATGTCGACGGTAGTCACATCGAAACCCTGATCCTGACATTCTTCTTCCGATACATGCGCGAATTGGTAGAGAATGGCCACGTCTATATTGCTACACCGCCGCTTTACCTGGTCAAGAAGGGTTCCAAAAAACAGTATGCCTGGAATGATAAGGAGCGGGACGAAATTGCCGATAGCTACAGTGGAGGCGTAAGCATACAGCGGTACAAGGGTCTCGGGGAAATGAATGCCGAACAGCTTTGGGAAACAACTATGAATCCTGAAAACAGAACCTTGCGGCAGGTTACCATCGAAAATGCCACCGAATCCGATAGGATCTTCTCCATGCTTATGGGAGATGAGGTGCCGCCGAGGCGTGAGTTTATCGAGAAAAATGCTGTCTATGCCAACATTGATGCATAAGATTTCCCATTTCACAACAAAAACCCCGGATAGCCTCCGGGGTTTTTTATTTTCGGGTAAAATTCCTACAAGAAGCTCATTTAAGCTGAAGGTTGGAATGGCCTAAGGGCTTGAAAATAAATAGGGTAAAAAATCTATTATGAAACGATCATCACTGTACAAAACACTTGCCTTTGCCCTGGTTGGCCTGGGCTTTAGCGCTTCAGTAACGGCGCAATCCAATATCAATGACCTGCTGGCTGCCGGGTTGGACGATGCGGAGCGATTTACTACAGATTATCTTGCTCCTGTGTCGGAGGCTACGGTTTATTCCCTTGCGGGTTCCTGGTTGAATACAGCAACTGCAAAACCCCTGGGGGGCTTTGAAATTTCAATTGTGGGTTCTTTGGCTCCTTTTGGAAATAAAGACGATAAGCGGGCATTTGTGCTCAATACTGCCGAATATGAGAACCTGAGGTTCCAGGACGGGAGTACTTCCAAAGAAGTCGCTACGGCTTTAGGGGACATCGAGGGTGTCACTGTGGTTATCGAAGATGAAAACGGACTGTTCTCGGAGAGTTTCGAACTTCCCAGCGGACTGGGTTCTGAAGATATCAATGCCTTACCTGCTGGCTTTTTGCAGGGAAGTGTAGGCCTGATAAAGGGTACTGAGGTAAAGGTGCGCTTCCTGCCCAAGATAAAAGCAGATGGTGCGGAAGTAGGCTTGTACGGATTTGGTATTCTGCACGATTTCAGCAGCCACTTACCGGCAGAAAAGCTATGGCCGGTTTCTCTGTCCGGATTCATTGGATATACCCAACTCTCAGGAACCTATGATTTCACCGACACCAATTTCATCGATGGCGAGAACCAACGCATCGATAGTGAAATGAGGGCCTGGACCTTTCAGGCAGTGGTATCTACCCGACTTCCTGTAATTAACTTTTACGGGAGTCTTGGATACATTAGCGGAAGTTCCGATACCGACATACTCGGAACCTACGTAGTTACCTCTGGTCCTTTCCAAACCACTTATGTGGACCCGTTTTCCATCTCTGAAAAATTTAGTGGCGCCAGCGGGAGCGTAGGGGCTAAGTTGAAACTTGGATTTTTCCGCCTGCATGCAGAATACAGCGTGGCAGCCTTTGATACCTTTACTGTAGGTATGCATTTTGGAATGCGATAAGCTTTACACTATTGCCTGAACCGGCCAAGTGGTGTTAGCGCTTACACGCGTCCATATTCAAAAGAAAAAGGCCATATGGATTACCGGATGGCCTTTAATTTTTTCTTCGAATCGCTTATTCCCGATGTGCCAGGATTTCCCCGGCTGGGGTTTCCAATATCTGGGATCCGATTTCTCCGGCAATGGATGCCTGATCGTCAACGATTTCCAGCCCCATATAATCAATGGTGTAGATACCGTTTTCCTGTTTCCAGCCAAAGTCGGTCTGGGCAGTGATAACTCCGCTTTCATAGCGATAATAGCGCCCGAGGTAGGCATCGTTAAAATACCATTCTTCCCGTACTGAGGACCTGCCCTCTTCGGAGGTGGTTATCTCAAGATTAGACCAAACTCCGATCACCGGATCGTTGTTTTCTGGGATTTCAGAACAGTTGGTTACCAGGAGTAGTCCAACTGCAAGTAGGCTCATATGGAGGAAATTACGAGTCATATGTTGCTGTTTTGGTAAGCTTTGGGTACTAGGGCAACGCCAAAGGCGAAACCGATATTGTATTTTTTCGATGAAGTACGGGGAGCCGCACCCAGTATTCGATGAACGACCGTTTTCCGGTCTGTATGGTCGGGAAATTTTGAGAATTTTACCGGGCATTCCCCTCGGGAAAAGTCCCGATAAATCCGTATTTTTGTGCTGCTTAAAATTTATCCATTAACACCAATAGCATATGAAAGTTACCGTTGTGGGAGCAGGGGCCGTAGGAGCCAGCTGTGCCGAGTATATCGCCATTAAGAATTTTGCATCAGAAGTAGTCTTGTTAGACATTAAAGAAGGCTTTGCCGAAGGGAAGGCCATGGACCTGATGCAGTGTGCTTCCCTGAACGGTTTTGACACCCGCATCACCGGTGTGACCAACGATTACTCCAAAACGGCGGGAAGTGACATCGCCGTGATTACCTCTGGAATTCCCAGAAAACCAGGAATGACCCGGGAGGAATTGATTGGGATCAATGCCGGGATAGTGAAATCTGTTTCCTCTAGCTTACTGGAACATTCCCCGAATGCGATCATCATTGTGGTTAGTAATCCTATGGACACCATGACCTATCTGGTCCACAAAACCACAGATTTGCCTAAAGAACGCATCATTGGAATGGGCGGAGCTCTGGACAGCGCCCGCTTCAAGTATCGCCTGGCTGAAGCCCTGGGGGCACCAATTTCCGATGTGGACGGAATGGTTATCGGAGGCCACAGTGATACCGGGATGGTACCCCTGACAAGCCATGCTACCCGTAATAGTATAAAAGTGAGCGAATTCCTGAGTGCAGATCGACTGCAGCAAGTTGCTGAAGATACCAAAGTGGGCGGGGCAACCCTGACAAAGTTATTGGGCACCAGCGCCTGGTATGCTCCTGGAGCTGCTGTTTCGGGATTGGTACAGGCCATTGCCTGCGACCAGAAGAAAATTTTCCCTTGTTCGGCTTATTTGGAAGGCGAATATGGCCTTAATGACTTGTGTATTGGAGTTCCCGTTGTTCTCGGACGCGGAGGGATCGAATCCATTGTTGAAATTGAACTGGACGATGCGGAAAAGGCCAAAATGCAGGAGAGCGCGGCCGGAGTAAGCAAAACCAATGGGCTTCTCGAGGTGTAAAACCAGCTGCCCAGATAAAAAAAGTACGATTAAAGCGCCGGCATTTGCCGGCGTTTTTTATTCCACCAGGCAATGAATTTACCGCCAGAAGGATTCCGGGGATTTAATTGTCAGTTCCTAAGGGAAATAATATATTTGCACGCTGTTTACAGCATCAGAACCCTGTGGGCCCTGGCCTGCATTCGCAAACGTTTAAGACAAGCGCTTTACCCATGAATAACAAAGGACTAATAAAGCTATTTGCTTTTTTGTTCGGATTGGTAAGTATTTACCAACTCTCCTTCACGTTTATTACATCCAAAATTGAGGACGACGCCGCGGCTCATGCTGCAGCACTGATTTCTGCTGACACAGAGGATTATGTTGCCCAACGTGAGATCGAAGAAGCCCGCTACCTGGATTCCGTTTCGGATAACCCTATCCTGGGATTCACTTCCTACGAAGACGCCAAAAAGAAAGAGCTCAACAAAGGACTCGACCTCAAGGGGGGAATCAATGTAACCCTACAGATTTCTGTACGGGATATCCTCTCGGGACTGGCTAATAATACCAAGAACCCGGTATTCAACCGCGCCCTTGCCGATGCGGATGCGGCTTCCACCAATAGTGACGAAACCTATCTGGATCTTTTCTTCGATGCTTTCGATGAGATCAAGGGAGACACCAAGCTGGCCTCCCCGGATATCTTTGCCAACAAAGGGCTGAGCGATGACATCAATTTCGAGATGTCGGATGATCAGGTACGTCCTGTTATTCGTCGTAAAGTAGATGAGGCTGTTGTCTCTGCTTTTGAAGTACTCCGGGAACGTATCGATGGTTTCGGGGTAACCCAGCCCAATATCCAACGGGAAGGGAACTCCGGACGAATTGTCGTGGAACTTCCTGGTGCCCGTGACATCGCTCGTGCAAGAGATCTGCTTTCGAGTACGGCGCAACTTGAGTTTTGGGAAACATATCCCGCCGGAAACCAGGCCTTGATTTCCTTCCTGGTACAGGCCAATGAGGCGCTGCGCGACATTACCCAGCCTGAGGAAACCGAGCAGGTTAAGCCAGAAAGCGAACTGGATTCGCTTTTATCTGACGTAGCACAGGATTCCTTAGACCTGGATTCCCAGCGCAATCCGCTGATCGAAAAACTACAAATCCCCGGACCTGGGTTTGCCCTTGGGGTAGCTGCCGTACAGGATACAGCACAAATTGGCGAGTGGCTTCGTATGCCGCAGATTCGCCGCCTGTTGCCAGCCGAAGTACAATTCACGCGTTTCCTCTGGGAACGCCCATCAGGTGATTCCGAGGTAGCCGCACTTTACGCGCTGCAGTCTAACCGCGACAATACGCCGCGAATGGCTGGGGATGTCGTAAGCGATGCCCGCGATCAATTCGACCAGTTCAACCGTCCAGCGGTGGGTATGGACATGAATGTACGCGGAGCACGCATCTGGAAAGAACTTACAGCCGATGCCTATGAAAACAAAACCGGTATCGCCATTGTACTGGACGACCGTGTTTACACGGCACCAGGTGTTAGCGAGCCTGGAGGAATTTCAGGAGGAAGTTCTGAAATAACCGGGACGTTCACCGTTAATGAAACCAAAGATATCGCCAACGTATTGCGGGCTGGTAAGCTTCCTGCAGAGGCAGAAATTATCGATTCCTTCGTAGTAGGGCCTTCCCTGGGTCAGGAGGCCATCGACAGTGGTTTTATGTCCTTTATGATCGCCATGGTATTTGTCCTGATCTGGATGGTATTCTACTATGGTAAAGCGGGACTGTTCGCAGACATTGCGCTGATCTTTAACATCCTGTTGATCTTCGGAGTACTCTCCAGTTTGGGAGCTGTACTTACCTTACCAGGTATTGCCGGTATTGTCCTTACAATTGGTATGTCGGTCGATGCCAACGTACTGATCTTTGAACGGATTAAAGAGGAATTGCGCAAAGGCAAGGGGATGGCTCAGGCCGTTTCCGATGGTTTTGACAATGCTCTTTCTTCTATTCTGGATGCGAATATTACCACAGGGCTAACAGCAATTATCCTCCTGATCTTCGGTTCCGGTCCGATCAAAGGATTTGCTACTACCCTGATCATCGGTATCCTTACCTCACTCTTTACTGCAATCTTCGTTACCCGATTGCTGGTAGACTGGTATTTGAACAAGCGCGGCCGCAAACTCGACTTCGCTACTGCAATTACCAAAAACCTTTTTGCCAATCTGAATATCGACTTCCTCAAAAAGCGTAAGATCGCTTATGTGATTTCAGGATTGATCCTTATTGGCGGAGCTGCTTCCTTGTTCACCAAAGGGCTTGACCAGGGCGTGGATTTCGTAGGGGGACGTAATTATCAGATCCGCTTTGAGGATCCGGTAAATCCAACAGAAATTACCGGGGAACTGACCGAGGTATTGGGAAGTGCCAGCGCCAAGACGTTTGGTGATGCAAACCAGATCATGGTTACCACGAAATATAAGGTAGATGTACAGGGAAATGAAGTTGATGACGAGATTCTGGAGATCCTGTTCACGTCCCTTCAGAAGTACATGCCCGACGGGACAACCTACGAAGACTTTGTCCCAGGAGGAACCAATGACGATATCGGGGTATTGAAATACCGCAAGGTTGGACCAACTATTGCTGACGACATTAAGAAGAACGCCGTTTGGGCCGTTATCGGATCCCTTGCTGTGGTATTCCTTTACATTCTGTTGCGTTTTCGCAGATGGCAATTCTCACTCGGTGCTGTTGCCGCAGTATTCCACGATGTAGTGGTGGTACTGGGGGTATTCTCGGCAACCAGTGCGCTTATGCCCTTCAGCATGGAGATCGACCAGGCCTTCATTGCGGCGATACTTACGGTAATTGGTTACTCTCTGAACGATACCGTGGTAGTATTTGACCGTATTCGGGAAATTATCAATGAGAAAGGCTGGCGCGGGGGCGAAAACGTCAATCTGGCCTTGAACAGCACCCTAAGCCGTACCCTGAACACCTCCCTCACCACTTTGGTGGTATTATTGTCCATCTTTATTTTCGGAGGGGAAACCCTGAGAGGATTTATGTTTGCGATGATTGTCGGGGTAATTGTGGGTACCTATTCCTCCATCTTTATCGCGACCCCTATCATGTTCGATAGTTTGTCCCGCAACTTATCTGCAGGAAAGAAGGATACAGAGTAATATGCTAAAAGACAGGTGAAACCGCTCTGGTGGTTTTATCAGAAATACCGAACCGCAGTCGAAAGGCTGCGGTTTTTTTTGTTTATCCCGGAGAGCGCATCGATATCTTTCCGCTAGATCCCTTTGGTCCGGGTAGCAGTTCCAGCAGTTTATCGGCTTGCAGGCCGGGCTCTTCCCGGTGAGAAACAAAAACGATGGCGGTGTCACTTTCGCGAGCCATTTTTACTATGAGTTGGGTTACCAGCCGAGCAGCATGGTCATCCAACCCAGCTGTGGGTTCGTCCAGGATCAACAGGGGTGGGTGTTTAATCATGGCGCGGGCACAGAATATCAACCGCTGTGTCCCGTAAGATTGGTTACGCAAAAGCTCCCCGGCACTCCGTTCAAGTCCCAGAAGCTCCAGCCATTGCCTGGCGAGGGATTGCTGATTTTCCGTGGGCCGGATGTAGAGGCCAATAGAATCGGTAAGCCCCGATATCAGCATATTCTCAAGACTGTGATAACCGCGAAACCGGTCCATCATGGCTGGGGTAAAATAGCCGATGTGCTCTTTGATCTCCCAAACGCTTTCACCGCTTCCCTTGGCCCGGCCAAAAAGGTGTAAATCCTGCCCATAGGCTTTGGGGCTATCTCCGGTAATGAGCGAGATCAGCGTGGTTTTACCACTGCCATTTGGCCCGCGAAGTTCCCAAAAATCGCCCGGCTTTATTTCCCAACTAATTCCGGTAACCGCAGTTTTTCCTGAAAATTCAACACGGACATCCCGCATGATAACCAGCGGATTATCCCGAGCTGGTAATTCTGGAGCCCCGGGAGGAGCAGGTAATTCAGGAGCCCCGGAAGGAGCAGGAGGGATGGAGAGCTTTTTGATGTTATCCTGGGATTCAGTAACGGGCTTATAATCCGGAAACTCCACAAGCTTGCCGCCATCTAAGCGGGCAAAGGCCTGCATACAAGGCAAAACATCTGCAGCGCGGTTTACCAGCTGGATCAGTGTAACCGATTCGGAAAGGTCAAGCAGCCGCTGCCGTAATTCCTCCTGAAAGGCGCGATCCAAATTGTCAAAAGGATCGTCGAGTACGATGAAATCCGGTTTTTGTTTTAAGAGGAAATCCAGCAAGGCTCTTTTGCGCTCTCCGGTGGAACGTGTTTTAAGGCTTTGTTCCCCGGCATCTCCCATTCCCGAGTGTTCATAACGGGCCTCGGCTTCGATGAATGCGGCGAGCCGGGCATCAGAAAAGTATCCACCTTTTTTACCCATAAGAAAGCCCAGAGCGTCCGGAATGCGGCCCTGGAGTAAGTCGTGGGCAAAGTCTCTTTTGCGGGAGTCACTGTTGGTATAGATCGCGGTATGAATCGGCTCCAAATCAGAATTCATGATCCCTAAGGTAGGGTATCGCCGGTGCCTGAAAAAATTTATAGGTAACCCAGGTTACAGTTTGGCATCGGATAAAATCCTAATTTTATTTTTAATCTGAGCTGAAAGCTAATGAATGGGAAGCAGGCCAAAATCGTAAAATTAGCTCTGGTATGTATTATCTGTATTGGGGTAATTTGGGGCCTGGTGGTGCTGATTGAATCCTTTGGCGCGTGAATTTGAATAACAGCTATTAACCTTCAAATAATAAACATCATGAAAAAGAATATGGGAAGTACCGACCGGATTGTTCGCTTTATCGCAGCTGCGGTCATTGGCGTCTTGTATTATACGGGGACCATCTCGGGAACCCTCGGGCTGGTTTTGTTAATTCTCGCCGGTGTCTTTTTACTGACGAGTTTCATTAGTTTTTGCCCGCTATATGCACCCTTTGGTTTGTCGACCTGCTCGACCAAAAACCGCTAATAAACTTTAAGCATTCAGGACGTGTCGGAATCGTTGTGGATTCGGTAGATCCACACCGGATTGTCCTTATAAACAGTCTGTTTGTCCCGCTTCATGCCCAGGCCCTCGGCCACCCGCATTGAAGGGGTGTTATCCCTGTGGATGATAGAGATCAGACTGGGTGTCCAGCGGTTCTCAAACGCCGTATCCCGACATAGCCTGGCTGCTTCGCTGGCGTACCCCTTCCCCCGAAATGGAGTAAGCAGGGAATAGCCTATTTCCAACTCTTGGATGCCATCTATGTCCTGGACCAGGAGGCCACACATTCCGGCTAACTGGTCACTGGATTTTTCAATCAAGGCATTCATTCCCCCAAGCCCTTTTTCGTAGCGTTCAAAGAGCCTTTCGAATTGTTCGCGACATGCTTGCTCAGGGTCGGCGGGAATCCCTTCCCAATAGGCTGTACTGGAGGGGTCCAGAAAGAATTCCAGCCACTTTTGCTGGTCTTCAGGTCTGAAACACCTCAGTAACAAGCGTTCTGTTTCGAATCCTTCGAGCAGATAATTGGGCTGAGCAGCCATTTTTAGTAGCGTTAAAGGGACCTAAGGTATACGTTGAAAAGCGATACGATCTCCTTCTGAAATCCCCAGGCGATCCGAGAGGCCCGCCTTGATTTCCAGAACATACTGAACAGGAACCCGAGATGGGATTCCGGTTTCATCATAGGGTTGGGCATTCTTGGCGATGGTCACCACCTGCATGTCCGCATCGATGAATAACAAATCCAGGGCTATCAAGGTATTTTTCATGTAAAAGGAATGGTAGGCTTCCTCCTGAAAAATAAACAACATCCCCTGGGTGTCTTTCATTTCCCGGCGATACATGAGCCCGGTTTGGGTTTCGTACTCAGAATCGGCAATTTCAATAGCGATCTCCGCCAGAAGGGAATCCGATTCCCTGTAGAAAACTTGTAACTCGCCTTCCTTGGAAAAGGAGACTTCTTTCGCCGATTCTTCTAATTTTTGCGGTTTGTCCTTGCAGGAGGAAAGTAAGATTACTCCCAAGGCAAAGCTCATGAGCACGAATAGGCGGGCGGAATTTATCCAAGGAGAAAACAAGGACATCCTAATTCGCTTTTTTACCGGATTTCCGAAACATCAGGAAAATTCCAAGTAGAATAAAAGGAATGCTCAACCACTGCCCGGTAGAAAGTACGCCATCCGGATTTTCGAAGCCACCCTGACTTTTCTTAACGAATTCCACTACAAAACGCACACTCCAAAGCAGGATCATGAATAATCCGAATAAGAACCCGGACTGTGCACCTTTTCCTTTCTTCCAGTATAACCAATAGAGCAGGCCAAAAATTGCAACGTAAAAAATGGCTTCGTAGAGTTGGGCCGGATGTCGGTAAGGAATTCCTTCGAGGATGGAGGCGAATTGCGGATCATTCGTTAGCGCCTTGTAAGCTTCATTTACATCTTGCTTTCCGGTCAGTTGCATGGCCCGATAGGCTGGCATGTCGTCTGAATCCCGAACAAAGCGGGTAGCGAGGAAGGAGGTAGCCTCGGTTATCTTTCCATTAATTTCAGAATTAAAGAAATTTCCCAGCCGTACCATGGCTGCTCCAATGGCAACCGGGATGGTGAGCCGGTCAAAGATCCACATCATCTTGAAGCCCTTATGCTTGCGGGTAAACAGGTAAATTCCGATGATGATTCCAAGGGTAGCCCCATGGCTGGCCAACCCGGTAAATCCGGTAAACTCATAGCCATTGATCAGCCCGAAAAGGCTTCCACCATCGGATTGTTTTATGGGTAGGAGGATTTCGACCAAACGTGTTTTGTAATGATCCCAATCGTAGAAGAAAACATGCCCCAGGCGCGCTCCGAGCATCGTCGCTATGACCGTATAGATGAAAAGGGAGTCGAGTTGCTCAGTGGTTTTGTTCTCGTTCGTAAAGATTTTCTTCATCAAAAACCAGCCGACTACAAAGGCGAGAATCCATAGTAGGTTGTAGTATTTGATCTGCAGGAAACCGAGGGTAAAGATGGTGTCGTCCGGGTTCCAGGTAATCCCAAGTAGGTACATATACGGCTGTTTTGAGGGCTAAGATACTAAATCCATCAGGCTTCCTTAGCATCCTTTTTTGGGACCGGATCATAACCTGATCCGCCCCACGGATGGCAACTAAAAATCCTTTTCAATGCGAGCCATCCTCCCTTAAAAAATCCGTGGACTTGCAAGGCTTCCACAGTATAGTGGGAACAGGTTGGTGCATATCGGCATGAAGGCGGGGTCAAGGGGGAAATGTACCGCTGATAAAACCGTACCAGACCAATGGCCAAGGTTACCAGGGGGTTTCGGGAAGCGCCCATAACGGTTAGATCGAGAAGGTTGTCCCTTCTTTTCCGTCTTTCAGCTGAATGCCCATAGCGGCTAGTTCGTCCCGGATACGATCCGAAGTGGCGTAGTCCTTGTTGGCTCTGGCGGCGTTGCGCAATTCGATCAGTAAACCTACTACGCCTTCCAGTTTGTTACTCTCCACCCCGGCTCCCGTGCGGGTTTCCAATCCCAAAACATCAAATACAAAGGCGTTCATGACCTCGGTGAGCACAGCCAGGTCTTCTTGGGTAAGGGAAGCTTTCCCGTCGTTGACCAGATTAATGGTCTTAACCGCCTCAAACAACTGCGCGATCAGAACCGGGCTGTTGAAATCGTCGTTCATGGCGTCGTAGCAGCGCTGTTTCCAGGCAGCCACATCCATATCGGATTGCTTGCCCGTATTCAGGTTGCCCAGCAGATCCAGGGCATCCATGAGCCGGTTGTACCCTTTCTCAGCTGCCAGTAGAGCATCATCGCTCAAATCCAGGATGCTGGTATAGTGCGCCTGCATCATAAAAAAGCGAACCACGCTCGCGGTGTAGGCCTTACTCAGGGTAGGATTATCCCCGGTAAAGATTTCATGGGGAAGCAGGTTATTCCCAGTGGATTTGGCCATTTTTTTTCCGTTCAGGGTAAGCATATTGGCATGGAGCCAGTAGCGAACGGGTGAAACGTCATTGCTGGCTTCGGCCTGGGCAATCTCACACTCGTGATGTGGAAATTTGAGGTCCATTCCCCCGCCGTGTATATCAAAAGTCTCGCCCAGGTATTTGGTACTCATTACGGTACATTCCAGATGCCATCCGGGAAAACCTTCCCCCCATGGCGATGGCCAGCGCATGATATGTTGCGGTTCTGCGCGTTTCCAAAGGGCAAAGTCCTGAGGATTTTTCTTTTCGTCCTGGGCAGTGAGCTCCCGCGTATTGGCGATCATGTCTTCGAGCTTACGACCGCTGAGTTTCCCGTATTCGTGGTCGCTGTTGAATTTGACCACGTCAAAATATACGGATCCGTTCTTTTCGTAAGCGTAGCCCTTATCCAGAATTACCTTAATAATCTCAATTTGCTCCACGATATGTCCTGTAGCGGTAGGTTCGATACTCGGAGGAAGGAAGTTGAATTTTTCCAGGATATTGTGAAAATCCACTGTATACCGCTGGACAACTTCCATAGGTTCAATTTGCTCCAGGCGTGCCTTTTTTGCGATTTTGTCTTCTCCCTGATCGGCATCGTCCTCCAAATGCCCGGCATCAGTAATATTGCGGACATAGCGCACTTTATAACCCAGGTGGCGCAGGTAGCGAAAAATCATGTCGAACGACATGAAGGTGCGGCAATTCCCCAGATGGACATTGCTGTAAACAGTGGGGCCGCAGACATACATGCCTACATAACCTTCGTGAAGGGGTTCGAAAAGCTCTTTCTTCCCGCTAAGGGAATTGTGGACCATCAGGCGTTGCTCGCTGTAAAGGGCCATGAAGTTTGGGCTTAAAATTCGGTTTCCAGGTTAATATACTCCAGGAATTCCTTACGCACGGCTTCTTCCTTAAATTTTCCTCCGTATTCGGCAGTAACCGTTGAACTGGCTACATCGCGGATTCCGCGGGAATTTACACACAGGTGCTTGGCGTCTATCACACAGGCGACATCAGGAGTTCCCAAAACTTCCTGAAGTTCTCGGACGATCTGGATATTGAGTCTTTCCTGAACCTGCGGCCTTTTGGCATAGTAATCTACGATCCGGTTCATTTTAGACAAACCAACAACCGAGCCATTGGAGATATATGCAATGTGAGCCTTTCCGACAATGGGGAGCAAATGGTGTTCGCAGGTACTGTAGAGGGTAATGTTTTTCTCCACGAGCATTTCCCCGTATTTGTACTTGTTGTCGAAGGTGGAAGACTTAGGGCGACGGTCGGGATGCAGGCCCCCAAAGGTTTCCTTGACAAACATTTTAGCCACGCGCAGTGGTGTTCCCTTAAGACTGTCATCGTCCAGGTCCATGCCCAGGGTAAGTAATATATCCCGGACACTATCCGTGATGCGGTCAATCTTCTCCTCATCGGTCAGCCGGAATGCATCATCGCGAAGCGGGGTTTCCTCCGAAGCGGAAAAATGGTCTTCTCCAAGGGAGTCTTCGGACATTTGCAGGGTAGTATCTCCTTTCATAGAACCTTTTCTTTTCAGGTGGCAAAGATATACATAATATGCCAGTTAACAGCCCGTAAACAAGGCTACACAACATAAATTCGTGTTAAGAAGAAGCTCGGGGTATTTTTAGTTTGCAGTACTGTTTTATGCCGAGATTCAAGCTACAAACCGGCTTTTTCGCCGTTTGCATTTTCGGGATTTCAATGGGTGTTTCCGCCCAGATATCCCCGGATTGCAGCACGGCTATCCCCATTTGCAGCAACACGCCGGTAAACGGCGGTACACAGGGCTACGGGCTGGATGATTTTTCGGGAGCTGCCGAATCGGGATGTCTGGAGCCTACTCAAACCGGGTTTATTGAATCAAACTCGGCCTGGTATCGTTTTCGTACCGGGGCTTCGGGGCAATTGGGATTCAACATCTCTTTTGACCCTTCCGAAGACTGGGATTTTGCGCTCTATCGCGCTACGGACTGCAACGCCCTTGGGGATCCTGTCCGGTGTAACTTTTTTGACAACCGGGACCAGAAGTCTTTCATGGGAGTAGGGGAGGATCCCACCGGGGATACCAGTAGTTTGCAGTACGAGCCCTGGCTCGATGTGCAGCCCGGGGAAGAGTATTTGTTGCTGATCAATAACTTCAGTAATACCAATTCCGGCTTTGCAATTCAGTTTTCCGGGGAAATATTCACGACAAACCCCTATGATGCGCTCGACTGTTCCATAATCAGCAACTTGTTGGGACCTCCTGTTGCCGCGTGCCAGGGCGATGTGATTCCTTTGGATGCCACAACGAGTGGAGCCGTATCCTATGAATGGTTTGCCGAAACGGGGACCGGATTCCAGCTTTTAAGCGCGGAAACCCAACCTACCTTGAATGTAAGTACACCGGCCTTGTACCGCGTACGGATTCTGATGCCTGATGGCTCTCAGGAGATCAGTGATGTACAGGTAGGATTCAGCCCGAATCCTATGGCGGAGCCGGTAAGCGATGTCAGTGCCTGCGGTGCAAACAATACCTTTAATCTGGCTTCCAAGGATCCGGAAGTATTAGGGAGTCAGAACGCTTCTGACTATCGGATAAGTTACCACAACAGCCTTTTGGATGCCCAGCAGGGGCGGAATCCCCTGGATCAGACATTAAACTTGTCGCCTGGTACCCAAACCATTTATGTCCGGATGACCTCCGTCGAGAATCCCGACTGTTTCGATGCTACCCAATCCTTTCAATTGGAAGCCGTGCAGGCACCGCTGATGGATTTCCCTGAGGAAGCCTTCATCTGTGCTCAGGGTGGGTCGGCGTTTATCGGGCTATCCCAACCCGAAAGTGGGGTAACCTATAGCTGGGATACGGGGGAGACCAGCCCCGGAATTACCGTTACTGCTGCCGGAACATATTCCCTGACAGCAACACGATCCGGTTCAGCTTCGGACTGTGAACTCATACGTACCGTAGTGGTCTCTGAATCCGTGGCTCCTGCAATTGGACAAATCCAGGTCGATGATTTACAAGCAAACAATACCATTACCGTTGTCCCGGCCGTAGCCGGGGACTTCAGGTATGCCCTTAATGGGGGCGCCTTTCAATCCGACCCGGTCTTCCATGGCGTTCCTCCCGGGGAACACCAGCTGAGTATGCAGGATGCCCTTGGGTGTGGGGAGATAACCGAAACTATTACTGTAGTCGGATTCCCCCTGTTTTTCACTCCGAATGGAGATGTTTACAATCAGCAGTGGGAAGTTTTTGGTATGGAAACCCTGACCGATCCGATCCTGAGCATTTTTGATCGCTACGGGAAGTTATTGGTCCAACTCAATCCCAATACGGCTTCATGGGACGGAAATTACAATGGGCGCCCCATGCCTGCGACCGACTATTGGTTTCGCCTGGAATATACCGATTCCTCTGGCCAGCGGGTCGAGGCCCGCTTCCTCAATGCTCACTTTTCCCTGAGAAGGTAAGGCCTGAATTCCAGAATTCGGGTACAGACCATGCGTTTCATCGATAAATGGTCAAATTCTTCGGCAAACGCATAATAATACGATAGGCAGCGAGTTATCAATAGGTAAAAACGCGCCCCGTTTTGCTATGACTCGTAACCTGGTATTCCTTTTGGCGTTCCTGTGGGCAACCTATAGCCTGCAGGCCCAGAACTCTCCTGATTGTCGCTCGGCTATCCCGGTCTGTGCAGATGCCCCTATTCTGAACTTTGCCGATGGGGGTGGAGATATCGACGATTTTGACCCGGACGTCATTCGACAGAGCGGCTGCCTTGAAAAAGGGAGCGTTGCTTCTGCAAACATTGAAAACAACACTTCCTGGTACGTATTCCGCGCAGGAACCGGAGGGCAGGTTGGCTTTGATATTGAAGCCCTGTCCGATACGGCCGAGTGGGATTTTGCCCTCTATGGTCCGGATGTGGACTGTGGGGATATCTCCAATGGGACCGCACAGCCTATTCGCTGCAATTACGAGGTTAACGATACGCGCTTTACCGGCGTTGGCGTAAACCCAGAGAATGGTCAGGCCGGCCAACCCTTTGTCAAGGGAAGTCAAAATACTTACGATGAGTGGATCGATGTGCAACCCGGTGAAATCTATTACCTCTTAATCAATAATTACAACACCAATTTCGATGGTGACCCCGAGCCCTATTCCCTTACGTTTACCGGAAATTCGGTAGACGCAGATCAGGACAATGCGCTGGATTGTACCCTGCGCGACGAGTTCCTCGGACTGGATATCGTAGCCTGTGAAGGAGATCCGGATATCGTTCTAAGTGCATTGAATTCGCCAGCCGGACCCGACATAGCCAATGTAACCTGGTCTGTTGATTATGAGGACGATGGCGTTATCGACGCCCAATTAGCAGATGGTCCCGGGGAAACTGAATTTACCGTGGTAAGCCCTATTTCCGGTAGATACTACGTGGAGATTCTCACAACGTTGGCTACGACCATTACCGATGATATTCTTATTACCTGGTATGGCGTACCGGTCTTGGACCGGGTAGATATCCTGGACGATCTTTCAGATCAGAACAATATTCAGGTCTTTGTACAGGGAGATGGGGATTATGAATTCGCCATCAACAATGGTCCCTTCCAGGACGATTCCATTTTTCGCGATGTTCCTCCTGGAATCAACACCTTGATCATTAATGATAAGAATGGTTGCGGGACTACAGAACCTATTGAATTCCTGGTGGTGGGATACCCCAAATTCTTTACGCCGAATAACGATACCTTCAACGATACCTGGCAGGTCAAAGGAATTGAGACCTTGATCGACCCTGTGGTTTTTATTTTTGATCGTTACGGAAAACTGCTCAAGCAAATCGACGAAACCTCCCTGGGATGGGATGGTAGCTTCAACGGGCGTCCAATGCCTGCCTCGGATTACTGGTTCCGACTGGAATACAGCAGGGACGAAAGTGGAATTGTGGTGGCCAATACCATCAGGGCGCACTTTACCCTGAAGCGCTAATTCCCGGTATCACTTACCCGAAGGGTTGATCCTCTGAATACCAAGAAAGCAATAAACAAAAAAAGCGACCTGTTCGGGTCGCTTTTTTGTTTTGACTGATAGCGTCTAGAAGTTTATCGTATAACTTAAAGTTACCAGGGTGTTGATGCGATTCACACCGATATCGGACAATCCACCGTCGTAAAGAGATACTGCGGTATCCTGATCGGTACGGGAATAAGCAAGGTCAATACGATTCGGCCCCCAGGAATATCCCAGACCTGCAGAATAACCTTCCAGATCGCCCCATAAGTCATTGTCCTTATAAGGGCTTTGCTGATAGCGGTAGCCACCGCGCAAGCTCCAGTTTTCGATCCGATATTCACCGCCAAGACGGAAGGTGGAAACTGCTCCCAATTGCTCGCTTATGAAGTCGTTTTCCGCTGAAAAGTTCGGATCGTTTACCGGACGTAGTTGGGCCGTTGAGAAATCCTGGTAGTCGTAATCGAAACTCAGGAGTCCCTGAGGTCCGAAGACCAGGGCCAGACTTCCGGTATACTTCGCCGGAGTTCGGATGGTGTAGGCCTCAAAAAGGTTAACTACACCAAAGTTAATCTGAGTAATACTTTGATTTTTAAACTCGAAATCCGTGTTTGCCCGTTGGGCAAAATCATCCAGGATGCGGTACCAGGTCGGACTCTGGTAAGATCCCCCGATACGAACATTATCATTCAGGCGCGCGATGGCTCCCAAGTTAAAGGAAAATCCACTTCCTTCTGATCGTAAAAAGGAATCAAAAAGGGCCGACTGAATAGGAGACGCGGCCTGGTATCCACTTTCATCCAGAAAAGTGATGCGCTCGAAAAGCGTAGAGTGCACGTTCAGGGAAGCCCCCAGATAAAGATTATTCTTGTAGGCCCCGGCAAAAGTAACACTGAACTTGCTGTTAAACCCGCTGGTTTGTTCTTCATAGTCCTGGATTACCGTACTGTATTCGCTATTGGACAAATACTGGGTATTGTTATCGTCGTCCGGATCCACGGGATCAATAAATCCTGCCTGGAAACCGAGGAATGCCTGTTGGTCTGCAAAGCCCAGACCACCCCCTATATCGAGGTAGGCATCGGCAATGGTCTCCCCATCCTGGACACGCAGGGGGCCAAGGGGCACACCTTGGGCAAAATTGAGGAAGTAATTGTCCAGCCCTATGGCTGTACTGCCCACTGCACGAACGCGATTATCGAAATTGCGTACCAATTCGTAATTGATCCCCACGGCTATTTTGCTCCAATCCGAGTTGCTGCCGCTCTTAAAGACAAATACACCTCCCGCCTGGTTAACATCCAGGGAATTGTCGGTTACCTGGGTCAGGTCCGATGCAAAACCGGAAAGATTATCCCGATGGTAATTGGAAGCACTTACCGACATGATTCCGTTCTCGAATACCGCGGTTCCTGCCGGGTTGATAGCAATCGCAGAGAGATCACCACCCAGGGCTCCGAAAGCCCCGCTCATGGATTGAAATCTCGCCGTTCCCTGCACGTCCTCCAGGCTATACCTCAGGACATCGTTAATGGTTTGTGCACTGGCGCTCAGGCACAGTCCGGTCAGGATGAAAGTGAAAATACGTTTCATGGATGATTCTTTTACGCGTTACGTAAGGGGAAAATTATTGATTTCGATTAACCTCGGCCACCGCGACCCCCGCCACTGCGACCACCGCCACTTCGACCTCCTGAAGAACGGCCTCCGCCACCGCTGCTTCGCATGCTCCCTGAGGAACGGCTACCTCCACTGCTGCGGTAGCTTCCTCCTGAGGAACGGCTGCTGCTTCTGCCGCTACTGCGATAACTGCCCGAGGATCGTGAAGACCGTCCGGAGCTTCGGTAAGCTCCGCCGCTACTTCGGGATGATCCTGAGCTGCGGTAGCTCCTGCCACTTCGTGACGAACCGGAACTTCGATAGTTTCCGCTGCTTCGACCGGAAGAATAGGCTCGCGTTCGGGCAGAACTGCTCCTTCCGCTGTAGGTGCCATTTCGGCTATATGATCGGGAATTACCGGAATAACTTCTGCTACTTCGGGTATTTCCATATGTGGATCCGCTTCGCGAGCTTCTGCTCGAACGATAGGCTTGATTTCGCGCTGCCGCGTCCGCGTTGACCCGACCCCGGGAATAGCGTCCGTTGGCATATCGGGCATTACTGCGCCCACTGTTATTTCTTACATTCCTACTGGCAACGCCACTATATCGGGACCCCTGACGATTCAGGCGGTTATTTCCATAATAGCCGCGACGTCCGCTGGCATACCCCCAGTAATTGTTCCTGAAGCCATAGCCGTACCAGGGTCCACCCCAGCCGCCCCAGCCCCAGCCGCCGACCCAGGGATTACCCCAGCCCCAGCGGTTCCAGCCCCAGCCTCCCCAGCCAAAGCCTCCCCAGCCCCAGCGGTTCCAGCCCCAGCGGTTCCAACCCCAGTTGTTCCAGCCCCAGCCTCCCCAGCCAAAGCCACCAATCCAGGGATCATTCCAGCCCCAGCCCCAGCCGCCAAACCAGGGATCGTAGAAGCCGGCATTCCAGCCCCAGCCTCCCCAGCCACCCCAGCCTCCGCCGATGATGTTGATAGAGACATTCGCGCCACTGTCGCCCCATCCCGGATTTCCAGCGTAGGCATCGTACTGGTCAAAATAATCGTTGGGATTGCCAATGATACTATCGTTGGCCAGGCTGTCCTGAGCTACAGAGGAATAAGCGTCAGGATCTGTGAAGATTTCACTATCCAGGGCAGCACCCAGTTGACGGGCACGGTCGCCAAAATAGTCTTCGTAAAAATTGTCATCGTCATTGGCTACACTTGCCTGAGCGGGTCGACGATTCTGTTGTTGATTCGGATAGTTGCGAACCGTTTCTGTTCGCTGGGACGGCGCCTGTGTACTGTAAATACCGTCATTATCGTAGTAGGAAGCCTGTTGGTAGGAGCCACAGGATGCCAAAAGCAATGCGAAAAGCCCTGCGACCATCGCATTATAGATTTTCTTGTGGGGTATTTTTGGGACCATTGCTGCTGTCATTTATATTGTTGAACATACTAAAAATAGTTAGCTTTGACGAACTATTTTCGCTAACTAAGGCACAACATCTGTGCCAAACTCTTGTCAATGGGTAAAAATCTGACCAAAAGAAGCGAGGATTACTCGCGATGGTACAACGAGCTGGTTGTAAAGGCCGATTTGGCCGAGAACTCAGGTGTACGCGGCTGTATGGTAATCAAACCATACGGATATGCAATTTGGGAAAAGATGCAGGCGGCCCTGGACGCGATGTTCAAGGAAACCGACCATCAGAATGCGTACTTCCCCATTTTCATCCCCAAGTCCTACCTCAGCAAGGAAGCAAGCCATGTTGAGGGCTTTGCCAAAGAATGTGCTGTAGTCACGCATTACCGACTTAAAAACTCGGAAGATGGCAAGGGAATTGTGGTGGATCCGGAGGCCAAACTGGAGGAAGAACTGATTGTACGGCCAACCTCTGAAACGATAATCTGGGATACCTATCGCAAGTGGATTCAGTCGTATCGCGACTTGCCCTTATTGCTGAATCAATGGGCCAATGTAGTGCGCTGGGAAATGCGGACGCGACTGTTCTTGCGTACCGCGGAATTCCTGTGGCAGGAGGGCCACACCGCGCATGCTACCCGGGAAGAGGCGATAGCCGAGGCTGAGACCATCCTGAAGGTTTACGCAACTTTTGCCGAGGACTTTATGGCCGTACCGGTAATTAAAGGTACCAAGACGGAAGGCGAACGTTTTGCCGGTGCAGAGGAAACCTATTGTATCGAGGCCTTAATGCAGGATGGAAAGGCACTGCAGGCCGGCACATCCCACTTTCTAGGACAGAACTTTGCGAAAGCCTTTGATGTTAAATTCAATAACCGGGAAGGGAAACAGGATTATGTCTGGGCTACTTCCTGGGGCGTTTCCACCCGCCTGATGGGTGCATTGATCATGACCCATAGCGACGATAATGGTTTGGTGCTTCCTCCAAAATTGGCGCCGATACAAGTGGTTATCGTGCCGATTTTCAGGGAAGATGCTGTATTGGAACAGATACGGGAGACGGTTAGTCCCATGATCGAGGCGCTTAAGAAAAGGGGAATCTCCGTTAAATTCGATGATCGCGATACGCAATCGCCAGGGTTTAAATTCAATGAATACGAATTAAAAGGGGTTCCGCTTCGTCTGGCTGTGGGCCCAAGGGATCTGGAGAATGGCACTTTTGAACTGGCCCGCCGCGACACCCTGGAAAAATCCGTGGTTCAGGCCGCTGGGATCGAGGACAAGATAGCCGGACTTCTGGACGAAATCCAGGAAAACATCTTTGAGAAAGCCCGGAAATTCCGGGATGAAAACATTCGGGAGGTAGATACCTACGAAGACTTTAAAAAGCAAATTAAAGGTTCGGGGGGATTCGTTTCCGCCCATTGGGACGGTACCGCAGAAACAGAAGACCGCATTCAGAAGGAAACCAAAGCCACGATCCGGTGTATTCCTTTGAATCCTGAGGCAACGCCGGGCAAATGCATCTTAACCGGTAAACCCTCGCCGTATCGGGTGCTTTTTGCCAAGGCTTACTAGGGTATATCCCGGCTTTGGAAGTATAATTTCTATAGGAAATGAGGGGTTGATTTTTGTATTTAAAAAATTAGCCCAGGCTGTTGTAAGCCAAAAAAATAATTGTATTTTTGCACCTGCCTAATTGGGAACGCCAAAGTGTTTCACGGCATGGCCCGTTCGTCTAGGGGTTAGGACGCCAGGTTTTCATCCTGGTAACAGGGGTTCGATTCCCCTACGGGCTACGAATTCGGAGGTTGGCGGTTTTAACCAGCAACGATCCGCTAAGGTCCGAGAAAATAAGGCCCGTTCGTCTAGGGGTTAGGACGCCAGGTTTTCATCCTGGTAACAGGGGTTCGATTCCCCTACGGGCTACTAAGAAAATATAGAAGTAATTTAAGTCAGAACATGGCAAATCATAAGTCCGCATTAAAACGCATCCGTAGAAACGAGGCTGTTCGTCTTCGCAACCGTTATCAGCACAAAACTACCCGTAACGCGATCAAGAAATTGCGTGGGGAAACGGATAAGAAGAAGGCCGAAGGCATGCTTCCCGAAGTGGTAGCGATGATTGATAAGTTGGCTAAGCGCAATATTATCCACAATAATAAAGCCGCCAACCTCAAGAGTAAACTGACTAAGCAGGTAGCCGCTCTATAAGCGCTTCCTTTTATTGCATTATAACCCGGCCTTGCGCCGGGTTTTTTTGTCTGGATACTTCATCGGATCCATAATCAGTAAGCCAAGGAGCATGCATCCATAGTAAATGTAAATTACACTTAGGTGCAGGGGACGAATCCAGGAATAGTATTCCAGCCCGTCATGCACCACCAGAAAGCGCAGATAATCAATCGGGGCGTACGCCAGTGAAAAAATGAACAACCCGATGCTGATCCAGACCAAAAGATTATGCTGGAATCCGGTGCGTGGATCCCGTTTCCATTCCTGGTAAAGGTAGAGCGCAATCAGTATCATGAGCACTCCAGCACTCCACCAATAAGCGTAAACCTGCGAAACTGTCCTGAAATCCCATAGTAGCGCATTCCAAATGCTTACCAGAATGAAGCCCGACAGGGCTATCAGGATAAAGGGGCGAATATTAAAACGGGTAATGTAGCGGGAATACACCCATAAAAAGGCCAGGAATTCCAGGATGCCATAAATGTTGTACAACAGCCAGTTGTTGTTCTTGTGATAATCCTCAATAAACAAGCTGAACTCCGGATAGTCCCGGATAAGCATCCCAATCACTTCTGTAGTCAGCGTGTAGGCCAGCAACAGCGGCAGAATACGCATGGGCGTATCGAAGTATTTTGGATAGCGGTAAATGGAAATCAAGAACAGCAGCGCATAGAGCAGCATGAAGCCATTATTCCACATCCAGTATACTACTTCCATATGGGGATTAGCGGTTGCCTCCTTGTTCCTGAGCGCTTTTGACGTAGCGCATTTTCCGCATTTTCCACAGGCCAATACAAAAGAGCGTGTACATCAGCACAATTAGTAGTAGGGTGATGTTTCTGAAATACCTCGGTTCGGATCGCAGCCCTTCCATGGCACGGAATAACCTCGCTATCTTAATGGGCAGGTAGCCCGCATAGAATGAGAACAGGCCTAAGGCCAGCCAGCTCAGCAGATCGTCTTTCTGGAAAAGCGCTCCTGAGCTTCGATACCGCTCGTAGAGGTAAGAAACGATATAGATGAGCAGTACTATCCCCCCGACCACATAGGTGTAAAACTGAGGCTCAAGACCAAATTTTTGAAAGAAAGGATTGATCGCTGCGGTCAGCGAGAATAAAACTATGGCGCCTATCCTGAATTTTCGAAAACCTGAATTGGTCAGGTAGGACTCAAAGACATAGAACCAATAGAGGTAAAAAATGATGTTGTAAATATTGTAAATGAGTACGTTGTACGTGGCATAAATTTCACTGAGGAATAAATCGTACTCATCGTACTTCCGAATAAAGTAACCGAGCATCTCAGTTACCAGGGTGTAGCATACAATTACCGGAAAGTACTTCAAAGGGGTATCAAAATATTTCGGAAACCGGAATACGGCCAGCAAAAGCGTAATACCGTAGGCCGGGATAAAACTATATTCCAATACCCCCAGAAGTAGCTCCATATAATTAGTTATTATAGGGCGGGGGAACTATCTGTGATTCGTTGAGAATCAGGCTTCCGCCTTGAAAGGGGGCAGCCAGTAATTCGGGAAGAATTCCCGCCTGTTCCGCTGGCCCGATAATACTTAGACTATCTCCCAGAAGGATCACTTCCGGCGGTGTTGCGTCCGTGAGCCGGAAGGCATAATCCCTGCCTTTTACTTTTATTGTCGGCATTATCATAAACGTGTTCTGCTTGGGCATGTGGTCCGGCATGCCTTTCTGCCCGTAATTGGCAAAATATATCCGAAGGGTAGAAATGTCCACGTTGGCACGGGCGGCCTCTGACTCGATGTAGTTGATATAATCCTTTATGGTCTGATAATCGTAATAGCCATAACGCGCTACGTCAAAGGGCTTGAATTCTGTGGAGTCTTCCATCTTGGTCCGCCGGTCTTCGTAGTTTTTGATAATGGGGGAGCGGCGCTCACTGTAATTCTTATACAGCACCTGAGCTTCCTCGAGGGAAATGATTTGCTTTGGTGGGGTAATCATTTGGTCGCTTTCCGCCGCAGCTTGGGTTTGATCCTGGCCGCTTTGCTCCCCGCATGCAGCGGCGAGTAATAAAACGGCAAATAGCGCTGAGACGCTAATTTTCTTGAAGTTGGTCATCGCATAGGTTTTTTAATGGAACATTATTGATTGGGGGAATTCTTCTTAAATGTACTACAAAAAAACCCGGCACTGGGCCGGGCTTTTATTTAATGTCCTGAAAAGGACGCTTGATTTTGGTATTCAGGCTTTAAGAAACCTTACTCACTCATTGTCATCAGGAACTCTTCGTTACTTCGGGTAGATTTAATGCGCCCTTCGAGGAACTCCATAGCCTCAATAGGATTCATATCCGCCAGATATTTTCTCAGAATCCACATGCGCTGCAGGGTAGTTTCATCGAGTAACAAGTCGTCGCGACGGGTACTAGAAGCCACCAGATCGATAGCCGGGAAGATACGACGGTTCGAAATACGACGATCCAGTTGCAGTTCCATGTTTCCTGTTCCTTTGAATTCTTCAAAGATCACCTCGTCCATTTTGGAGCCGGTTTCGGTCAGTGCCGTGGCAATGATAGAAAGGGACCCTCCTTTTTCAATATTCCGGGCCGCTCCGAAGAAGCGTTTTGGCTTGTGCAATGCATTGGCATCCACACCCCCGCTCAAGACCTTACCAGAAGCCGGTTGGACCGTGTTGTAGGCGCGGGCCAGTCGCGTAATGGAATCCAGCAGGATAACCACATCGTGACCACATTCTACCAGGCGCTTGGCTTTTTCCAATACGATATTCGCCACGCGAACGTGCTCGGTAGCCTCCTTATCAAAGGTAGAAGCGACCACTTCCCCGCGTACATTGCGCTGCATATCCGTTACTTCTTCAGGACGCTCGTCGATCAACAGAATAATCTGGTAAACTTCAGGGTGATTGGCTGCAATAGCGTTGGCAATATCCTTGAGAAGCATGGTTTTACCGGTCTTAGGCTGCGCCACAATCATTCCGCGCTGTCCCTTCCCGATCGGGGAGAACAGGTCAATAATACGGGTGGAAATATTGCTTTGTTTTTCTGCCAGGGTAAACTTTTCTTTCGGGAAAAGCGGCGTCAGGTGTTCAAATGCAACCCGATCACGAACAACCTGAGGATCCAGACCGTTGATCTTATTTACCTTAATCAGAGGGAAATACTTTTCTCCTTCTTTAGGAGGACGGACATTCCCCAGAACGGTATCCCCTGTTTTCAACCCGAAGAGTTTTATCTGGGATTGGGAGACGTAGATGTCGTCGGGAGAGCTGAGGTAGTTGTAATCGGAGGACCGCAGGAAGCCGTAGCCGTCTGACATGATATCCAGAACTCCTTCACTCTCAATAATGCTGTCAAATTCGTACTCCGGGCGCTTGTATTTATTTTTCTGCGAAGCGTCGTAGTTGCCGTTGTTCCGCTTGTCGTGCCCGCCTTGTTTGTCGTTGCCGTCTTTAGAGCGTCCGCGCTTGTTCTGATTTTGCGAATTGTCTTTTTTCTGGGAGCGGTTGTCGCGTCCTTTGGTATTATCCTTCCCACCAGACTGCTGTTCTTTGCTGGCGGAATTGTCTTCCTTGCCTTTATCAGAACTGTCTTTTTGCTGACGTGTGGATTGGCCGTTATTTTGATGACGACGTTGGTTACTTCCTCCTGAATCTTTGGAGGACCGTTGATTACGGTTACCGGAGGATGGCTTGTCTTCCTTCTCGGAAGAAGTGCTGCTGCTGGCTTTCTGATCGCGAACAGCTGCTGGGTTGCTGGCCTGCAGATCCAGGATTTGGTAGACCAGGTCTAGTTTTTTGAGGCTGCGAAACTTGGGAACGTTCAGGTTTTTTGCAATGTCCTGAAGCTCAGGAAGCTTCTTAGCTTTCAACTCGGAAATTTCAAACATGAAATGGGTAAATGATTAAACGATATAACCTTGTAAGTAATAAAAAAGAAGAAATGTTATTGGGATAGTTCCAGGAAAAGAGATTTCCCGTGGTAAGTGCTAAATCTAATAACGATACAAGTATACGAAATATTTTGAAATATCAGACGCACAGGGGTTTAAAATAGTTGTGATATCCGGTGATTTCTGATTACTTTTGGGGCCTGAATGTAAGTTTCAGTTTTAGCAATGATTCAACGTATCCAAACGGTTTATTTATTGATCGCGGCGATTTTGTCCGGGATTTTGCCTTTTTGGTTGAATTTGTGGACCTCCGCTTCGGGCGAACCGGTTTACGCCAGTGCTGAGCTTCCTGTTTCTATTGCCTTTTACGCGTCGGCCCTGCTGTCGGTTATTGCCATCTTGAGATTCAAGGATCGCAAATCGCAGTTTGTGCTGAATCGTCTGAATATCCTATTACACCTTTTTTTACTAGGATTTTTCGTTTATCGTTCCCTAAATCTATCCGGAGAAACCGAGGTTTCAGAGAAGGGTATTGGGATGATCATTCCTATTTTTTCTATCGTTTTTTTAGTGCTGGCCAATAAGGCCATTAAGAGGGATGAAGATCTCGTAAAATCTGTGGACCGATTGCGATAAGCCTTATATCTTAGTAGTATTAGTGCGAGGAACCCCGGCTTTTGGCCGGGGTTCTTGCTTATTTTTGTTTTATGACTCGAATCCTCCTGCTCTCCGATACCCATGGCCATATGGACGACCGCATTCTTGAATATGCCGCTCAGGCCGACGAGATCTGGCATGCCGGAGATATAGGTACCCTGACCGTTGCCGATAAGCTTGCTGCGATACGTCCGCTGCGGGCGGTATTCGGGAATATCGACGGCCACAAGATCCGGGGGGAATATCCCCTGGATAATCGCTTTGAAGTCGAAGGCCTGCAGGTCTGGATAACCCATATCGGGGGATACCCGGGCCGATACGAAGCCAGGGTCCGCCATGGACTTGCAGATTCCGGGGTAGGCCTTTTTATATCCGGCCATTCCCATATCCTGAAGGTGATGTACGACAAGAAGCATGGCCTGATGCATATGAATCCGGGTGCGGCAGGCAAGCAGGGCTTTCATAAGGTGCGTACCATGCTGCGGTTTGGAATTGATCAGGGGGAACTCAAAGACCTGGAAGTTATTGAACTCGGGAAACGGGGATGAGGATATTATCTTTACAGCCATAAATCGTCCTGCCATGCGCTACTTTCTGGAATTTGCTTACGATGGCACCGCCTATCATGGTTGGCAGCGACAACCCAATGCTATTTCCGTGCAACAGGTAATGGAGGAGTGCATGAGCACACTTTTGGGAAGCCCACTGGAATTAGTTGCGGCGGGCCGGACGGATGCCGGTGTGCACGCGCGTAAAATGGTCGCTCACTTTGATTGGGAGGAAGTACTACCCCAAGAAGATATCATTCACCGATTGAATTCCTTCCTCCCGGAAGATATCGCCATCTCAGCGATTCGGCCCGTACAGCCAGAGGCCCATGCCCGATTCGATGCGACCAGCCGAACTTACGAGTATCTGCTTACTCAGGAGAAAGATCCCTTTTTGCATCGGGGGACCCACCGGGTACATCACCCGTTGGATTTTGATGCGATGAATACAGCGGCCAGTCTTTTACTGGAATTTGAGGATTTCAAGTGTTTTTCCAGGACCCATACCGATGTCAAGACCTTCCTCTGTGATATTCGGGAGGCTCATTGGAGTCAAAAGGGGGAAACCTGGGTATTTACCATTACTGCAGACCGCTTTTTGCGCAATATGGTCCGGGCCATCGTGGGTACTTTATTACTGGTTGGAAAAGGCAGCCTGGAACCCGAAGGTGTTAAGACTATTATAAAAAGCAGGGATCGCTCCCAGGCCGGGGCCTCTGTCCCTGCAAAAGGCCTATATTTGATCGATATTCAATATCCTCAGACCACCTATCCAGATGGCTAAAGACAGTGGCTCAGCTTTTGATTTATTTCTGTTTAAAAGGGTGCTGGCCCATACGCGACCCTATCGGGTGACCTTCTATGGAACGGCCCTGGCCGCGATTGCACTTACCGCCTTTTCCGTCCTTACTCCAATGATCCTGCGGAGTATTGTGGACGATGCCATACAGCAGAAAAACGAAGAACTGCTCTGGGAACTCTCCCTGATGATGCTCGCGGTGCTTATCGGTCAGGTAGTCTTTCAACTGGTGTTTACGTATTATGCCAACTGGTTGGGGGAATCGGTAATTCGCGATCTACGAAAGAAGTTATTTGCCCGAATGCTCGGTTTTCGGATGCAGTATTACAACAAATCGTCTATCGGACTATTAGTTACCCGCGCTGTTGCCGATATGCAGCGTATTGGGGAGATCTTTTCCCAGGGTTTCTTCATGATCGTAGCCGACTTGCTTAAGATGCTGGCGGCTTCGGTAATTATGCTGGTCTGGAATTGGCGCCTGGCCCTGATCGTATTTGCCATCCTCCCGCTTATTCTCTATGCCACGCGGGTATTTCAGCAAAAAATGAAGGTGGCCTTTACCGAGGTTCGCGCCCAGGTTTCCAACCTGAATTCCTTTGTGCAGGAACGCCTGACCGGGATGAAGATCGTGCAATTATTTACCCGGGAATCGGCCGAAAGCAAGCAATTCCGGGAAATTAATGAGAAGCACCAGAATGCCTGGCTTAAAACCGTCTGGTATAACTCCTTCTTCTTTCCCATTGCAGATATTGTATCGTCTATTGCCATTGGACTCGTAGTCTGGTATGGAGGCCTGCAGGACATTACCAACCTGGGTGTCGACAACAAAGGGATCATTTTCGGATTCATACTCTTGATTGAGATGTTATTCCGCCCATTGCGTCAGATTGCCGACAAGTTCAATACCCTTCAGATGGGAATGGTTGCGGCCGGTCGTGTCTTCAAAATCCTAGATACGGAAAGTCGTATTGAGGATGCCGGGGAGTATGATCCGGAACGGATCGATGGGGGAATCGCCTTTGAAAAGGTTCATTTCAGTTATGAGCCCGGGGAAGAAGTATTACACGGAATTTCCTTTACCCTGGAGCCCGGTGAGAAAGTGGCCATTGTGGGCGCTACCGGAGCCGGGAAATCCACCATCATTAATCTGCTCAATCGATTCTACGATATCGATTCCGGCACCATTCGCCTCGATGGACGGGATATCCGGGATTATAAATTGGCCAGTTTGCGATCCAATATCGCCGTCGTGCTTCAGGATGTGTTCCTCTTTGCCGATACCATCGGGAATAATATTACCCTTCAGGATTTCAGCATGGGTAAAGCCGAAATTGAGGAGGCCGCCCGGGCCATCGGGGTACACGAGTTTATCAGCAGCCTCCCCGGGGGTTATGCCTACAATGTAAAAGAACGCGGAAGCATGCTCTCCAGCGGACAACGACAACTCATTGCCTTCCTCCGGGCCTACATGAGGAACCCGAGTATTTTGGTTCTCGATGAAGCCACTTCCTCGGTGGATACCTATACCGAGCAACTCATCCAGCAGGCAACGGAAAAGGTTACCGAAAACCGGACTTCAATCATTATCGCCCACCGCCTGGCAACGATTAAAAAGGTGGATAAGATTCTGGTCATGGAAGCCGGTAATATCGTAGAAAGCGGATCGCACGAAGAACTTCTTAAGCAAAAAGGGTACTATCACAAGCTCTACGAAGCCCAGTTTATGGCGGAGGAAGTGCTTTAGACCTAGGCGAGCATCATACTCATTTCCCCTATCCAGAGTAGTGCCGATTCCGCAGCGGGTTCCACCGGTCGGAAATCCTCCAGGGAAAAATAATCGGTTACTATTAGCAGGATCAACAAACCTATGATCAGCATAAAGAATAGGATCACCACAAGTAGTATATAGAGTAACGACCTCCAGATAAATGAAAAGGCTTTATATCGGTTTAATCTCCAATAGATATAAAGCGTAAAAATCATCATCACGGCAAGAGACCACTGGCTGCTGGCCAGGTACGTATCCGGGCCAGTGATTAGTAAAACCATGGAAATAGGGAAGGAAATGATGCTGTATGTAGACAGGCAGTAAATCAGTGCTACATGGTGCTCGGCCAGGTTGTACTTTCTTCTATTGAATAAGAAAAATGCAGGGAGGGCCAGAATAGGGATGTTCATGACATAGAAGACCGCATTGAAATCGAACATAATATCCCCCCATTTGCGGGAAAACTCCGGGTTTACGTTCTGAGCACCTCCGGTAAAATCGATTTCTCCTCCGTACATTTTCTGCATCACAAAAATCATTAGACCAGCCAGGGTAAGGGAAATTCCCAGAACGCTTACAGGATTAAGATAGCGTTTCCGCAATCCGGACAGATACCCGTCGATAACCGCTTCTGGGCGGAGTATCATCCCTTTGATGGTGCGAAACAGCGAATTATCAAGGTCAAATACACGATCTAAAAAGTCTTTGATCAGGGTCTTGAAGGTAACCCTGCGTACTTCGGTTTTAGCCCCACAGTTCGGGCAAAAACGATACTCGTGCTGGATATAGTCGTTGCAGTTTTTGCAGTTCATGCCAGGTTGGTTTTAGTTGGCTATCTGGATTTAACTCAAGTCCTTTCGTATCATCTTACCCAGTTCTTCCAGGTCTTTGTATAAGATAAACTCTCCGTCTTTGATATAGGATACCAGCCCGGTTTCTTCACTAACTACCAGCGCCAGGGCATCGGTGCGTTCTGTTATCCCGACAGCGGCCCGGTGCCGCAGTCCAAAACGGGCAGGGATGGACCGTTCCTGGGAAACCGGAAGGATTACCCGTGTGGCCACAATGGTATTGCCTTTTATAATTGCAGCACCATCGTGCAGGGGGCTGTTTTTGTAAAATATACTCTCCAGGATAGGCTGGTTGAGCTCTATATGCATTTCATCCCCGCTGGAACGAATAAAATCCAGGGAGGTATTCCGCTCGATAACCAAAATGGCACCGGTCCCGGTTTTTCCCATGCGTTGCAGGGCAGCGAGCAAGGCATCTACCTCCAGGGCCAGGGATATCCCTTCCTGCTTGAGAAAGCGAAAATGCTTGACAAATTTTCTCTTGTTTGCAAAATTGGTCGATCCGATCAGCAGGAGGAACTTTCGAATTTCCTGCTGGAATACAATGATCAATGCGATGAGCCCTACTTGCATAAAGCCGCCGACCATGCTACTGGTTAACCGCATATCCAACAACTGGGTCAGCTTCCAGAAAGCCCAGATAATGACAATCCCGATAAAGATGTTGATGGCCACGGTACCGCGGACCAGCCGGTAGAAATAATAAAGCAGAATAGCCACCAGGAGTATATCGATGAGGTCGGTGACACCGAAGTCCAGAAAATTCAGAAATTCCAAGTCTGCGTGGCTTTTTGTAAAAGTAGAAAAATTAACAAGAAAGGAAGGCCGATTTACCGGGCGAGTTCCTTCCAAAGTTGAATACACTGCGAAGCTTCCCGCGGATCGTGGACCCTGAGGATGCGGGCCCCGCGCTCCAGGGCTGCCATATGTAATGCGGTGGTGCCGTTCAGGGCTTCTTCGGGAGCTATCTCCAGGGTTTTGTAGATCATGGATTTCCGACTCACCCCGGCCAGGACGGGAACCCCGAGGATTTTTAATTGATCGAGCTTCGCGAGGAGTTCAAAATTCTGCTCCCGGGTTTTGGCAAAACCGAAGCCAGGGTCCACAATACAATCGTTCACTCCCGCTTTTTTTGCCCGGTCCAACAGACCAGAAAAGTATTGCAATACTTCGCCGATTAAATCCTGATAATCGGTTAGTTGTTGCATGTTGCGCGGGGTACCCCGCATGTGCATCAGAATTATGGGGACGTTCTTCTTGCCCGCCAACTCCAACATGTCCGGGGAGGCAGCGGCTCCACTGATATCGTTGATCAGCGCAGCTCCGGCTTCCAGGGCCTGCCGGGCTACTGAGCTTCTGAAAGTATCAATGGAAATGGGAACTTCCGGATGGGCTTTTGTGATGGCTTCAATGGCCGGCAGTACCCGGTCGGCCTCCTCCTGCTGGGAGATGTCCTGAGCCCCGGGACGCGAACTGTATCCGCCAATATCCAGGAAATCTGCCCCTTCGGAAATAAATTGGCCAGCTTGCTCCAGGGCACTGCCAGCCGAGTTGTGCCGACTTCCGGGATAAAAAGAATCCGGGGTAAGATTAAGAATACCCATGACCCGGGGAATTTCCAGATCAATAAGTTTTCCAAGGCAATTGATAGTCGACATAAAACAGTACTTTTGAAAGCGGCCAAAATGGCTGGTAAATTACGCAAAAAGCAGGTAGAACCATGGAGACCTCTGAGGCCTACGACACGATAATCGCCCAATGCCGGGACCTCTTCAGTAGAAAAATGAAGGATTACGGCGCCGCCTGGCGTATTCTTCGCCTTCCATCACTCACAGATCAGATATATATCAAGGCGCAGCGCATCCGGAGTTTGCAGGAGCAACAGGAACGCAAAATCGATGAAAGCGAGCATGGTGAATTCATCGGGATTATCAATTACTCCATTATGGCACTGATCCAATTGGAACTCGGAGTTAGTGAAATGCCGGATATGGCTTTGCAGGCAGCGCTGGAACATTACGATAAGGAGGCCGCGGAAACCAAATCCCTGATGGAGGCTAAGAATCACGATTACGGTGAGGCCTGGCGCGATATGCGCGTGGCGTCCCTTACGGATCTCATACTGCAAAAACTACTTCGGGTCAAACAGATCGAAGACAATGACGGACAGGTTGAGGTGAGCGAAGGGGTCGATGCCAACTACCGGGATATGATCAATTACGCCGTATTTGCCTTGATACTAATGGAGGAAAAAGAAAGCGAGGCATGAAACTGCTTATAACCAATCTCTCACGCATTGTTGTAGGCGTACTCTTTATTATCAGCGGCTTTATCAAGCTCAACGATCCAGTAGGTTTTTCCTTTAAACTCGAGGAATACTTTAGTGAGCCGGTACTGAATTTGCCCTGGTTGGAACCACACGCATTGGGGATAGCCCTTTTTGTAGTAATCCTGGAAGTACTGCTCGGAGTGGCACTCCTGGTAGGATTTCGATTGAAATTGACGCGCTGGATCTTACTGGGGATGATCGTCTTTTTTACTTTTTTGACCCTGTATTCCGCTGTTACCGGCAAAGTGACCGATTGCGGTTGCTTTGGGGACGCCCTGAAACTTACTCCCTGGCAGTCCTTTTATAAAGATGTGGCGCTGCTCGTGCTAATCCTGATCTTGTTCTGGGGGAAGGATTTGCTGAAACCATTGGGCGGTAAAACATTCCGGTCGGGGATTACAGCGGCCGCCTTGGTGGCCTGCGTCGGTTTTGCCTATCACGTTCTGAATCATTTACCTGCTATAGATTTCAGGGCGTATCATATCGGGACAAATATCCCGGAAGATAAGTCCGTTCCTGAGGATGCCCCCAAACCCGTTATTGAGTACGATTGGAAATTCCGAATCGATGGGGAGGAAAAAATAATTACCACACTGGGGGCTTTTCCGGAAGTCCAGGGGGAATTCATTGAGGTGGCGGAAACCCGCGAAATTGAACCGGGTTACGAACCGCCCATCCACGACTTTACCTTGGAACGGGGAGATACCGACTACGCCGATGCCTTATTGGCCCGGAAAAACCTGCTCATGATCATTTCTTATGATTTGGACCGAAGCCATCGGGAGGCCTTTGCTTCCCTGGCCAGGATTGCCGATTCCGCAACCTCCCTGGGGTATTCCGTTATCGGGATGTCGGCTTCCTCTCAGGCTCAGGTCGACGCGATCAAGGAGGAATACAACCTGAATATCCCCTTCTATTTTAGTGATCAGACTACCTTAAAGACCATTGTACGCTCTAATCCCGGAGTGGTTCGGCTGGAAGCAGGTACTATTGTTCAGAAACTGCATTACAATGATTTAGACCAGCTGCAATTAAGAGAATTGACGGAGGCAGAGCGCTATGATTTGCCCTTGAAAAAAGCCCTGGATAGTGTGTTGGTTCTGGATCAGAAGTATCGCAGTACAGGCAATTTTGGGGATTGGGGAAAACAGATGCAAATAGATAGCTCCAACATACACTTTGTCGATTCCTTGATTGCCGAGCGTGGCTATCCGGGTAAAAGTCTGGTCGGAGATAAGGCAGGAGTGGCCGCCTGGTACGTTATTCAGCATTCCACCAGAATCGACAATTTCCTCCCGGCCATTAAAGAAGCTGCAGAAACTGGAGAATTACCCTATCGTTTGTATGCAATGATGTTGGATCGTTCCCTGATGGACCGGGGTCTACATCAACGATATGGTACCCAGGCTATGTCCTTTGGCATAGGAAGCCCGCAAGAAATCAATGTGATTTGGCCCATTGAAGATTTGGAAGGGGTCGATGAGCGCAGAAAAGCTGCGGGCTTTGAACAAACCCTGGAGGAACAAGTAAAAGGGATGTTTGGAGAAGCCTACGAATTAAAATATTACACCCTGGAGGAGGCTCAGGAAATGAGAGATTTGCTAATGGGAGGTACCAAATAATTAATACAATAATAAATCGCAGAACCACTATGAGAACGAAAATAGTAGCCGGTAACTGGAAAATGAATAAAACCGCGACAGAAACAGCCAGTTTGCTCACTGAATTATCCGGGATGCTGCCCGACACCGGGGCCCGGGTCATGGTCGCACCCACTTTTGTGAATTTGGCCGAAGCGGTGCGCCTGATGGTAAATTCTAAAATCGAAGTTGTTGGACAAAACATGCATTTTGAAGAAAGCGGCGCCTTTACCGGGGAAATTTCCGCAGCAATGCTCAAAGATATCGGGGTGGAAGCTGTAATTCTCGGACATTCTGAACGCCGTGCCTATTTCGGGGAAGACGATGCGTTGCTGGCGAAAAAAGTTGCCCAAGCCATTGCCCAGGGCATGGAAGTAATTTTCTGCTTTGGGGAGGAATTGGAAGAGCGGAAGTCCGGAAAGCATTTTGAAGTGGTAAGCGCACAATTGAAAAATGCCCTGTTCGCGCTTCCCGGCGAAGCCTGGAAACAGATTATTCTGGCCTATGAACCCGTTTGGGCTATTGGTACCGGAGAAACAGCCAGTCCGGAACAGGCTCAGGAAATGCATGCACATATCCGTGCCGTAATCACTGAGAAATACGGGGATGACATAGCAGCAAACTGTTCTGTCCTTTATGGCGGAAGCGTTAAGCCCGGAAATGCCGCGGAGATATTCTCCAAGCCCGATGTCGATGGCGGACTAATCGGAGGTGCCTCCCTGAAGGCCGACGACTTTATGGCTATCGTGGAAGCCGCTTCCTAACGCCATGTATATCGGCTGTACCCTTGAACTCATACCCCGGGAACCGGCTGCTGGAATCTTTACAGCTGTCTTGGCCGAACTGGGCTTTGAGAGCTTTGAGGATACCGAAACCGGTCTGATAGCCTATATCAAGGAGGCTGATTTTGACGAAGCGTCGCTACGGCAGATTCCCTATTGGAAGTCCGATGCCTGGCAGGCCTCTTACACCCTGGAACGCATCCCCGTGCAAAATTGGAATGCCGTTTGGGAAGCGGATTATCATCCCATTCAGGTATCTGATTTATGTGTTGTACGGGCTCCCTTCCACAATCCTCCTGAACCGCCCGTTACCTATGATTTGGTGATTGCCCCGAAAATGAGTTTTGGTACCGGGCATCATGAAACCACCTGGCTCATGCTAAGTGCCCTGCTGGAAAAGACTGTTTCCGGGAAAAGAGTTCTGGATATGGGCTGCGGAACCGGCGTGCTTGGAATCCTTGCACATCGGATGGGCGCACAACAGGTTATTGGAATAGATATCGATGCCTGGAGTGTGGAAAACGCCCGGGAAAATGCCGACAGAAACCAGGGGGAAAGTATCGAATTCCGGCTGGGGGAAGCCGATAGTATCGGAGAGGATCACTTTGATCTTATCCTTGCGAATATTAATAAGAATATCCTCCTGGATCAACTCCCGCGTTATGCCAAGGCTTTAGAGCCCGGAGGGGTCTTATTGTTAAGCGGTTTTTATCCCGCCGATATACAAGACTTAACCGATGCCGCTACTGCCCTTGGCCTTAAGCATGAGAATACCCTGCAGCAGGGCGCCTGGTGCGCGCTGGAACTTAGTAGGTCAACGCACCGCAGCTGAGAACAAAAAATTATTATATTCGTAGCAAACCCTTTGGATATGAGTACCAGGGAACGCTTACAGGAAGAACTTCTCGTAGCTGAGCAGCAGAAGAATCTCAGCGAAATTGTCCTCTTTAACGATGAGGTCAACACCTTTGACCACGTAATTCAAACCCTTATCGATGTATGCGAGCACAGCCCGGAACAAGCCGAGCAATGTTCGCTTATTGTTCACTATAATGGGAAATGCACGGTCAAAACCGGGGAATACACAGATCTTAAACCGCGATGTACCCGCTTGTTACAAGCAGGCTTGAGCGCTGAGATCGTTTCTTAATCGCAACGCCGAGAACTATGGATTGCAACGGATAATCCACGCGCCCTGGTCAATCCTTTACCGAACTTTGTGGAAGCCTAATTGCCTCTCACTGGATAGGTGTTTTTCCAAACCAAACTAAAAACAATGACCAACGAGCAACCGAACGGGACTACCCAGGTAGTCAAAATGAATAAGTCGTATACCGTTTTAATTAGCCTTGTAGTAGCCCTTGGTGGTTTTCTGCTGGGTTTTGACAGTGCAGTAATATCCGGTGCTGTCAAGGGGATTACCACCTATTTTGAAATGACCGACGCCATGCTTGGTTTTGCCGTAGGCTGTGTCATTTTTGGTGCTATGGCGGGGAATTTAATGGCCGGCCCGTTAAGCGATAGATTCGGACGTAAAAGCGTATTGATCATTGTGGCCGCACTTTTTGCCGTTTCCGCAAGCTGGTCGGCCCTGGCAACCGGCTACACGGAATTCATTATTGCCCGTATTATCGGTGGTGTGGGTATTGGTGGAGCCATCCTCATTGCCCCTATTTACATTGCTGAAATTGCTCCCCCCAAACTACGGGGAAGCCTGGTGAGTTTTAATCAACTGAATATTGTTATTGGCATCTCGGTTGCCTATTTCTCCAATTACTTTTTGGTGAATATTGAAGGCGAAGCCTGGCGCTGGATGCTGGGAGTTGAGGCGATTCCGGCTATCATTTATTTTTTAGCACTGTTCACGGTTCCTAAAAGCCCCCGCTGGCTCATTCAGCAGCTCAATAAAATTGAACTGGCCCGTAAGATCTTGGTCAAGATTGGGGGAGAGGCCTATGCCGAAGCCACCATTGTTGAAATTCAAAAGGGTATGGAACGGGAAGATTCCAAAGGGCGTCTCGCGGATTTGTTCCAAAGTAAGTACGGAACCATCATGATCATTGCCCTGGGGATTGCTTTTTTTCAACAAATTACAGGGATCAATGCTATTTTCTATTATGCTCCGACCATCTTTGAACAAGCAGGAGGAAGCACGGATTCCTCTTTCTTGCAAGCCATCGTAGTAGGCCTGACAAACCTTGTTTTTACCCTGGTAGCCATATGGCTGATCGACAAATTGGGACGTAAGCCCCTGTTGATTATTGGTACTTCGGCCATGACGATTGCCCTGCTAATGGCCACCCTTGCCTTTAATAATGCCACCTACCGTTTTGATCAGGAATCCCTGTCAAAAATCAGCAACACAGAAACTCAGGTGGCCCTCGCAGCATTGGAAGGACAGGAATTCGACGGACAAAAAGTCCTGTTCGAAGCTATCGAAGGCCGGCTCACTGCCGATCAGTTTCTGGACTTTAAACGCAACCAAATAACCAATTTTATTCAAATCAATGCCACCCTGGTCCTGATTGCCATCCTCCTATATGTAGCGGCTTTCGCAATATCCCTCGGACCTGTGATGTGGACATTGATATCGGAGGTGTTCCCGACTAAAATTAAGGGAATTGCCATATCTGTAGTTGGCTTTTTCAATTCCCTGGTGAGTTTCTCAGTAACCCAGATTTTTCCCTGGGAACTTTCTAACCTGGGCCCGACAGCAACCTTTGCTATCTATGCCGGACTTTCACTCCTCGCCCTGCTATTTGTGAAGCGATTTGTGATAGAAACCAAGGGCAGGAGCCTGGAGGAAGTCGAAGAACTCTTAATTCGTAAATAAGATTCAATTAAAACGTAAAAAAGCTATGAAGCGTTTCAGTTTATTCCTTTTGGTGATCCTGCTCGGTTTGTCCTGCAAGCAGGCTCCTGAAAACAGCGATGCTTCCTCGGAAGAGGAAATGGCCGGACCGGCTAAGGTTACCCTTAGTGAAGAAAATGGGAAATTCCAATTGAAGGTCAATGGAGAACTCTTTTATATCAAAGGGGCAGGCCTCGAATTCGGGGATGTCCCCGCATTGGCCAGCCATAATGCCAACTCCTTCCGAACCTGGCGTACCGAAAACGGCCAAAAATCCGGGAAAGAAGTCCTCGATGAGGCCTATGCCAATGGACTGATGGTTTCTATGGGCATCGAGGTAGCCCGGGAACGCCACGGATTTGACTATAACGATGAGGAAGCCGTACAGGCACAACTCGAAGAAATTAAGCAGCAAGTGCTTGCGCTAAAGGATCACCCCGCCCTGTTGATTTGGGGAATTGGGAATGAGCTCAATCTCCACTACGAGAATCCAAAAGTATGGGATGCGGTAAACGACATTTCCAAAATGATTCACGAAGTTGATCCAAATCACCTGACCACCACTAGTCTGGCAGGGATCTCACAGAAAGAAATCGCGTATATAAAAGAACGTTGCCCAGATCTGGATCTGTTGGCCGTTCAGATGTATGGGGATCTTCCTGACCTCCCGCGATTGGTGAAAGAATTTGGCTGGGATGGAGCGTATATGGTCACCGAATGGGGGGCCACTGGCCATTGGGAAGTACCGAAAACATCCTGGGGTGCGCCAATCGAAGAGCACAGTTCCCTAAAAGCCGCTAATTATATGAAACGTTACCAGGGAGGTATTGAAGCCGATAGTATGCAATGCATCGGCTCCTATGTATTCCTTTGGGGTAATAAACAAGAACGCACGCCAACCTGGTATGGGATCTTCTTAGAAGACGGACAGGAAACGGAATCCGTAGACGTGATGCACAAAATCTGGAATGGAACCTGGCCAGAGAATCGCACGCCACAGATTGTAGCTTATACCATAGAAGGAGAATCGGCCTATGACAATGTAAAGCTGAGTGCAGGGACTACCTACAACGCGGTTGCCGAAATAACCGATCCCGAAAGGGATGCCCTGACGTATCGCTGGGAGGTATTACCAGAGGCCACTGATCTTGGGGATGGAGGCGATTACGAGGAACGACCTCAGGCCGTAACTGGATTATTTGTTGGACAGACGGGTGGAACTCTGGAATTTACAGCCCCGGAACCCGGACCATATCGCTTGTTTGTCTACGCTACTGATGGTAATGGACATTCGGCGACGGCTAATATTCCATTCCTGGTCGAATAATATAGAAATACTGCCAAGTGCTGATTTATCGCCTCTTCGGTAATGGGTACTGAAGAGGCGTCAGTGTTTCCAAATACCCATTTTTTTAAGATTTCTGCTGTGAGCGCTACCTCTACTTCAAATTCCGATAATTCCAAGTATCTTGTAGACTTCAGAACCTTTGTTTTACTCGTCCTTGCAAACCTGCCTTTTATTGGGTTGTCGCAGGATTTTAGTCTTTCTCAAGAAGTGGAAAACCTTTCAAAACACGATTTTATCGAAAGCCTTCTCAAGGAGATGACCCTTGAGGAAAAGGTGGGCCAAATGAATCAATATAATGGATTTTGGGATGCAACAGGACCAGTGCCCGAAGGAGGTGATGCCGAAGTGAAATATGACGACTTGGCCAATGGGCGGGTGGGATCCATGCTAAATATCACGACCGCAAAGGAAACCCGGAGGATACAGGAAATCGTCGTAGAGGAATCGAGGCTGGGAATTCCACTAATATTCGGTCAGGACGTGATCCATGGTCTAAGGACTATCAGTCCAATTCCACTGGCCGAATCCGCAAGCTGGGATTTGGAAGCCATCCGCGCATCGGCTGCTCTGGCTGCAAAAGAAACGGCGGCTGTTGGAGTTCACTGGACATTTGCTCCCATGGTAGACATTTCCAGAGACCCGCGATGGGGACGCGTAATGGAAGGTGGAGGGGAGGATCCTTATCTTGGGAGTAAGATTGCAGAAGCCAGAGTACGCGGATTTCAAGGTGATGATTTAAGTGACTTACATACCGTCGCAGCCTGCGTGAAACACTTTGCTGCCTACGGATTCGCTGAGGGCGGTAAAGACTACAACACTACAGATATTGGACTTTCCACGCTTTACAATGTAGTATTGCCACCGTTCAAGGCAGCTGTGGACGCCGGGGCTGCAACCTTCATGAATTCATTTAATATCCTGAATGGAATACCGGCAACCGGCGATAAATTCCTTCAGCGGGATTTGCTGAAAGGAGAATGGGGATTCCAGGGTATGGTGGTTTCTGATTGGGGTTCGATAGGGGAAATGATAGATCACGGGTATGCTGAAGATCGGCCAACGGCGGGTCTCTTGGCGGCACAGGCGGGTTCTGATATGGATATGGAAAGTCGCATTTACCTGGAAGAGCTGGCCGAACTTGTACGTACTGGAAAGTTAACGGAGGAAGTGATCGACGATGCGGTACGTCGGATCCTCGGGGTTAAGTATGATCTTGGACTATTTGAGGACCCTTATCGCTATAGCGATGAGGCACGGGAAAAAGCCGTTCTCAATGACCCAGGACGCCTGGCTATTGTCAGAGACATGGCTAGAAAATCAATTGTACTGCTGAAAAACGAAGGCAACTTACTTCCCTTACCCAAATCCGGCAAGCGAATTGCCCTAATTGGCCCGCTGGCAGATGAGAAGGATAGTCCTTTGGGGAGTTGGAGACTTACCGCTGAACCTGGTAGTGCGGTTTCCGTCTTAGAAGGGATGTCCGCTTATTCAGGTAACGTTCTGGATTTTCAAAAGGGAGTCCAGCTAACCCAGGGTCAGCCGCTATTTGTTTTTGAAACCCAAATCAACGAGTCCGACCGCACCGGTATGGATGATGCCGTTGCTCTTGCAAAGGAATCGGATATTGTTGTAATGGTCTTGGGTGAGCACGGATTTCAATCGGGTGAAGGCCGAAGCCGCACCGAACTCGACTTACCTGGATTGCAACAGGAACTACTCGAAAAAGTATACGCCGTAAACCCCAATATGGTATTGGTATTGATGAACGGGCGACCACTAACCATTAACTGGGCGGCCGACAATGTTCCTGCCATAGTAGAGGCATGGCACCTTGGAAGTGAGAGCGGAAATGCGATTGCAGAAGTTCTTTTTGGGGATTACAATCCTTCAGGAAAACTTCCGATGACCTTCCCACGCCGCGTGGGTCAGATCCCGGTATACCACAACAGTTTTTCAACAGGTCGTCCAACCAATCCCGGAAATAATCTGGTATTCTGGGCGCATTACATGGATGAAAGCAATTTGCCCCTCTATCCATTTGGACATGGGTTGAGTTATACCACATTCACCTACAGCGACTTCGAACTGTCTTCCACTAGCATAAACAAAGACGAAAATCTGGAAGTTAAGGTTCAGATTACAAATTCTGGAGACGTGACTGGGAAAGAAGTAGTGCAGCTGTACGTTAAAGATCATTTTGGTTCTCGTGCCAGACCAGTAAGAGAACTAAAAGGTTTTAAATTGGTAGAATTAGATCCAGGCGCCACCAGGGAACTGAGATTTAGCCTAAGTCAGGAAGATCTTGCATTTTACACGGCTTCAGGAGAATGGAAAGCCGAACCTGGAGTATTCAGTGTATTTGTTGGAACCGATTCCACTACCCAGATGGGAAGTGAATTCACCCTAAACGAATAGGTGTACCTAAAGATTGGCTATTGCTTGGTGTAAACTTCCGCCTGTAAACCGGGAAGGGTTTCTCCTATTATATTGCTAATAGTCAGGTCATTCGCGTTCAGGGAAAATTGGGTCAGGACTCCCGTGCTATTTACCAACCGTACGTTATTGCCCTGGACATCCCAGTTGCCCCCTTCAGAAAGCGCATCGCCACAGAAAAATTTAAACAATCCTCCTGTAATGGTGGTGATTACCAGGTCGGTGCCCTGGAAGCTCCAGGTATTATCGGCCCGGAAGGTAATCTGCCCATTCATGCAGGGAAGCTCATCCAGCACATTCGTTGTGGTGTTCCCATCTTCATTGACATCCTGAGCCGGATTAATTTGAAGTTGGGTCAGGTTCCATGTTCCGACCATCAGGTCGATATTTGGATTGGTAGTTCCCCCTCCGTCGTCGTCTGAACAGGCGAACATCAAAAGGAGTATCAAAGGATAAATCAGTTTTTTCATAGCTAGGTGTTGTGGTTAAAAGAACCGCTATCCAAGATACATATTTTTCACAATACCATTTTTCCCCAGGGGAAGCCTCCCTTTCCCCCTGGTATAAATTTCCCGATCTTTGCCGCAAAAAGCTGGCACTATGACCCTATTTGTGGATATGGATGAAGTGATCGCCGATACCTATGGCGCTCATATTAAACGTGTGAACGAACGCTACAATATGAACCTGACCAAGGAAGCTTGCCGGGGTGGGGAGGTATGGCAACAATTACCGGATCACCGGGAGGCCATATGGAGGCACTACTTTGAGCCGGGATTTTTCAGGGAGCTCGATCCCATAGCTGGGAGCCAAGAGGTTTTACGGGAACTATCTGAGAAGTACGAAGTATATATCGCTTCAGCTGCCATGCAGTTTCCCGATTCCCTAAAGGAAAAGCACGAATGGCTCGACGAATATTTTCCATTTATACACTGGAGCAAACGAATACTATGCGGGGACAAACACATCCTGCGTGGAGACGTACTGATCGACGACCGCAGCCATAATTTGGAACATTTTGTAGGTCGCAGTCTCATATTCACTTCACCGCATAATGTAAACACCACTGCATTCGAACGTGTGAATTCCTGGGAAGAAGTTTGTAGTAAATTGCTGTAAGTCCCTAATTTTAGGACAGCAAACCTATACTTGCCGACCAAACCAACCCAGATGAAAAAATTTCCGAATGCTTTTTCCATCATGCTGCTCGTTATTCTGCTGGCATGGGGACTTACCTTTCTTATCCCCTCAGGCAGTTATCAGCGCATTACTGATCCGGAAACAGAGCGCACAACGGTAGTTCCCGGATCCTTTGAATATCAGGAAACAGCGCCTCTGGATTTACTCGATTTATTTGTAGCTATTCCGAAAGGGATAATCGACCGTGCCGATGTGATCGTTTTGATACTTCTAATCGGCGGTTGTTTTTATCTGATCGAAAAGACCGGAGTATTGGGTCAAAGCCTGGAAGCCCTTGTCCGACGCCTAAAGGGCCGGGAATCTCTGGCTATTGTCCTGTTATCACTGTTATTTGCTACAGCAGGGGCAACTATAGGCCTGCAGGAGGAAGTTATCGCGCTTACGCCAATCCTCCTTTTGTTCGGAAAATCCATGGGTTACCGAATTCCGCTGACCATTGCGATGAGTTTCGGTACGGCAATTATTGCGGCTGCCTTTAGTCCCTTGAATCCCTTTGCCGTTTTAATTGCTCAAAAGGAGGCTGGCTTACCGCTATTGTCGGCTGCCGGATTTCGAACAGCGGCACTCTTTGCGGTGCTGACACTTTGGATCCTTTATTTGCTGTATATGGCCCGTAAATACCCTGCGGAGAAAGTTGCCATGACGTCCGGTGGCGAACCTTTGGGAGCCCGGGGATATACCATTTTGGGCCTTACAGCCGGAGTTTTCGTCTGGGTTACTATCGGAATTTTAAAATGGGATTGGGGCTTTAATCAATTATCGGGGTGCTTTTTCGCACTGGGGATTATTTCGGGTTTTATCGCTGGAATGTCCCTGAATCGAATCGGTTCGGTTTTTATTGAAGGGTTTAAGGAAATGATTTTTGCCGGGATAATTATCGGCCTTGCCGGCGCCATCACCCGTATCCTTCAGGATGCTGTGGTTATTGACACCCTGGTACAGGGATTGTTTTATCCGGTGGAATCTCTGCCTAAAAGTCTATCTGTGGTAGGTATGTTATTTTCCCAGGCGATTCTTCATTTACCAGTGCCGAGTTATTCCGGGCAAGCCGTCCTAACCATGCCTATACTGTCACCATTATCAGACCTGGTGGGCATCCCGCGGCAGATTACTGTTCTTGCCTATCAGTATGGAGCCGTACTTATGGATATGATCACGCCGACCAATGGAGCCCTGATGGCCATCCTGGCGGTGAGTGGTTTAAACTACAAAGACTGGCTTAAATTTTTATGGAAACCCTTTGTAGGGCTAATGCTATTGGCTGCCGCCGTCGTGCTAATCGGATTATTCTCCGGAGTAAATTAAAAGCGGCTGATCAGGCGAAGGAATTTACCGCTTTCCTCCTGAGCGGCCCAAAGCGTATCTATAAGGGTACTATCGCGCTCGGAGGGTCGAAGCCTTTGAGTATAGGATTGTAATACCGAATCCCGGTTTTTCTCCGGCGTCATTTCGTTTTCCAGAATTACTGTGAGGGTGGAATCCCCATTATACCAACGTCCTCTTCGGATTGCTTCCAATTGATAATCCGACCAACGACTATCCCGTTCCAGGGTATGTTGTTCGGCCTTGCCATCGGGGGTAAGTAAATAACGGATAGAGGTCAGGCGATTACGCTCTCCGTCTACTCCCTCTACGTAATGTCCCGCATTTTTGGGATCAACAGTACCGGACTTCTGGTACACTTCGGCCTCCTTGCAACTCTGCAGTGGCGATAGCAGGAGGCATAAGAGTAAAGCGATATACAAAGGGGAAAGCCTTTGCTCCATTGTACGATAGATAGAAATACTCCGCCCAAAGATAACCCAAGTGATACGAAATGGATGGTTTAGTTGCTTTTGAAGTTGATCCCTCCAATTTCCTCAAAACAGGGATTATTTGGAATTTTCGAAGGATCATTGAAAAAGGCTCGCGCAGCTTCCATGGCACAGGGTTGTCCCCAATTGGTCGTAGGGCCGTGTTTCCACCCTTTAAAAACAAGATGGTAGCTATTTGAGAGGTTGGATTGCATCGCTGCGGCCCATTTCACCGGGGTTTCAATATCGTATTCCCCGCTGATCAGTAATACGGGGATATCGCTGGATACCGCTTTATTCTCATGGGAGTCCTCAGGGGTAACCCCCCAACAATCACAGACCGCTTTGGGGATGAATTCCGGATCAATACCAGCGGCTTCCGGATACTTCTCAGCTTGTGCAGCCAATGCGTCCCGGTCGATAAATGGTTTCTCCTCAGCACACCAGACCGAAATTCGCATTCCCATCCCATTACCCGGACCGGTGGTCCATTGCTGATTCGCGGCATCTGCTTCAAGGAATGAATTATCCCCATTCAGGAGTTGCTCAATAAGAGCGGGGACCTGGGCCATTTCCTCCGTAGAACCGTTTGCAATCAGACTTAAGATGTCTCCGCCCTGATAGGTCACTGTATCTCGGCTAGCTGCGCTGTCTACAGGCAGCGGGACGGATACGGGATTTGCCTCAAGCTCCTTCAAAAATGAAAAGAACCGACTCTTAAGTTGCGGGTGGGCCGCATTGCATTCGGGATCATCGGCACACTGATCCAACAACCGCCCGGCGAGTTCAACCAGATTAGCCAGCGTTTCTTCTTCATAATTTACCTCCAGGGGTAGGGGGGAATCCATGACAACCGACCGGATCCCGTCGGGATAATCCCGAAGCATTACCTGCGCAATTTTTGTGCTGTAGGATAGGGTCAACAAATTGTACTGGTCAATACCCAAGGCGAGTACCAGGTCGCGGAGGTCTGCCGCGATTTCAGTGGTGCGATAGGTGTCCAAATTTATTTCCTTGGCAACCAGTCGCTTCTTACACTTGAGTGCTGCTTCGGCCAGGATACTATCCGGGTTGATGGGACTATCGCCATCCCCATAAATCTCGGCCAAAGCTGCCGACCATTCCGGGCAGGCCAGGTTGGGTTGTGCGTATTGGGTTCCGCGTTGTTCAAAAAGGATAAAATCCCGATCCTCCCGATATTGATAGGCCCTGATGTATTGGGCAGCCCGCATGCTGGTATATCCCGGTCCACCTACGGTGTAAATCACCGGGTCTTTAGCTTTTTGCGGATTCTTACTCGGGAAGATATATACCGGGAGCTTGATCCATTTTCCACCGGGCTCCTGGCGATTTTCGGGTACCTGCAGGTATCCAAAGGTGTAGTCTTCTCCCTTCGGTACTTTAACAACTGGCTTCTTCGCTTCCTCAAACTTTGGGGTATAACTGCGATTACTTTGCTGGGCCCAACCTTGAAGTGTAACAAAGCCGATAGCTATCAGGAGGAAGAATCGGGAATATAGGGAAGTAGGCTTATTCATCCTCCACCTTGTTTGCGATCCAGGTAGAAAGGAAGTTGCGCCCGGGGGCGTGGGTAGTCCCTACTAACCGACCATCCTCCAGGTAAAAACTGGTGTAATATTCGCCGGTACCATCCCCTGAGATTAGAGCCCCATAGACCTTGCCTGTTTGTGTGTTGATCAGGCCGCTCCGGATGGCTACTCCTTCGCGATAAAAGGTTCCGGAAAAAGACCGCCCTTTAACTGCTGTAATTTCCATCATGGCAAAGTTGTTGTCCTCCGAGTTTTCCGGACTCATGTCCAGGCGCCAAGTGCCAATAAGGGATTCCGGGGAGTCTTGTGCCCGACTGATGTTAGGTGTGGCCAGCGTGATCAATAATGCCAGGGCCAGTAGGTAATCGATAAATTTAAACATGATGTGGTTTTTTGATTCGGGACCAAAGTATGGGCAAAAGCTACCATAAGTCGCTTCAATTTGGAAATTGACACCTATTTTTTCGGGATTAATTAGACCGGAGTTGATTTGGTGTAACCCCTAAATGCTTTCGGATGGCCCGGTTAAAGGAGGACTTGGAATTAAAACCGGCTTCATAGGCCAGTGAAAGCAAGGTGAATTTATCCTTTTCAGGATCCTGCAGCAAGCGTTGCAATTCCTGCGTGCGGAATGTGTTTACGTAGTCTGTAAAGCTTTCAGAACGATATTCGTTAAGGCATCTTGAGAGCAAATAGGACTTAATGCCGAGATGTTCGGCCAGCCGACTCAGGGATAATTCCGGGTCCTTGAATAATTGCTCTTCTCGCATAGCTGCATTCAGCTTTTTCTCCAAGTCGGCAAATAGTTTTTGTTCTTCTGCGGAGTGGGTTATACTCTTGATTTTTTGATTCCTCCTATTAAACCCGGATAATCCCAACCAGTATGTCAATACCGACAAGCCAATGAAGAAGGGATAGTAATAGAACCTGGTGAAGTAGAAATAAGATTCCCCTGTCGCCACTTTGAAAATAAGCAAGTCCCAGATAAGGATCAGCAATACCAATACGAAGTACCATTTGAAGACATCGAGGATGCGCAGGAGCCAACGGAATTGATCGGAGTTTTTGGATTCCAGGTTCGCTTTCAGAAGATTTTTGGCTTTTTGGGCGTAGCCTATGATAAGTATACTGGCAACAATATAAATGGTCGGGTTATTCATCCAAACCACGTATCCCCAATATCCCAGCCAGGAAAGACTCTCCCGACTTCCGTCCCAATACAGGTTTTGCAAGCGGACAAAAATGCTGCAGGCCACCTGGATCACCAAAGGCACAAAATGGATCCAGTCCCTGGATCGTAATTTGAATTCCTTCTGAATGAGGGCCCGCACATAGAAGTAAAGCAAGGCGCCCGTTACCCAGCTCAAATCCAGCATAATGTAATACCACCCGTCGTAGTATCCCAGACCAAACAAGCGCATGATCTGCACCAGGAGGCGATACGAAAGCAATAATAACAAGAGGGCAAGAAACCGATTGGCCAATCGGTTTCCTTTTTTACCGGTAAGGAGAATCACGCCAAAGACAATGCCTTGCAAAGCACCTGCAAAAAGCAATACACTCACCAGAGCTGAAGGAGTATCCATAGCTATAGCAATTTGCTAAAATTTACCTTCTTGAGCAAAACAGTAGGATCGCGATACTTAAGCCTCCTTTAATGCAATAATATTCAGTGGTTTACGTTCTATTTTGACCAAATCTTTGAATCCATGAATTTCCAGAAAAACCTACTAATCGTTACGCTAATGCTCCTGGTACTTCCCGGAGTCAGTGCATCCCCCCTGACGGCTGATCAGTGTTCAGGCTATGAAAAGGGAACCATAACTTTCAAAAATGGGAAAACCCGGGAAGCTTATATCTATGTGGATTATTGCAACCCGCACCTCTTCCAGTCGGCCCTAAGAACCATAGACGAAAAGGCATTTATTCGTTATTCCAAGGGTAAAAAAATCAAGAAAAAGGCCATTGAAAAGTATAAAGTAAAGCAGATAGAAGGCTTTACCTTAGAAAGCGGAAAAGAGTTCCGCCGCGTGAAGTATGCCAACCTGTTCTCCCCGAAGAATACCGACAAGCTCCCGAAAAGCCAACTCCTGGAGGTGGTGGCATCTGGCCCCATCACCATTTTTAGAAGGGGTTACCGCACCCGCAATGGGTTTATCTACAAACCGGTAATGGATGCCGTTTTAGCCGGAGGGGATACCCACAGTGATTTCATGTTTAACAACTTTGAAATCCTCTATCAAAAAGACACAGGAAAGAACCCGAAAAACATCCGCAACGCCAACTTAAAAAGTCTCTTTGGAGATAATCCGGAGATCCTGGCGAAATTCCAGAATGGGGATTACAGTTTCCGCATTGAATTTCAACGGCCAGCGAGTTTTTCAGCAAATTGCGATCAACGGTTCCTGGATTCCCTGCTGGAAATGGTTAATGACTATAACCAGGCCGGGTTAACGGCTACTTCAAAATAACACCCTGTGTGGTAAAGGAAAGGCCCTGCTGTCCGTAGGTAGAAATCATTACCGCTTCGAAATGTGGCGGTAGGGCGCCCTCGGGGACTTGCCAGTCGAAAATAAAGTTCGCGCCGGTTCCCCCATCCTTATCGACCTCGTCAATAATAATTTCAACGGTCTCCATTGGCCGGATGAAAATCCGCTTGGAGAAATAAGATCTGATTAACGTGCCGTGGGTATCAAAGTAATCGGCACTGCTCAGATAAATCGTGTCCTGGCGGTTGGTGTTGCGCATACTCACCGTCGCGGTAAGGTCGTGCGTCCGATTTTCGTCCTGACTGTAAATTTGAGAATACACCGAGAGATAGGTGGAACCCTCAATCAGGGAATCTGCAATGGCGTGTTTGACCATCCGCTTATCCCAATTTACCGGATCGATCGAACTTCGTTGTTCGGATTCTCCGCAGGAAACTAAAATGGTCAGTAAAAACCCCGTTAAGCATTGGGTGCAGAAATTCAACACTCCTCTGAGGCTGTTTCCAGTACTTGGCATGGAATAGGCATTTGATATAAAGATACTACTTCCTCGTCTACACAGCGAGATCGTCCGATTTAATCGAAAGTTCCTCTGAAGAACTTCTGGCTAAGAGGGCAAATCCAAATGTAAGCACCCCAACGCGCCCGGTAAACATCAAGATTATGATCAAAAGTTTGCCACCTACGGACAAATCTCCGGTAATTCCTGTGCTTAATCCTACCGTCCCAAGGGAAGAAGCAACTTCGAACAGAATTTTATCCATCGGGAAACTTTCCGTAAAACTCAACAGGAATGTGAATAGAAATATGATTCCGGTATATAATATAAAAGTTGAGGTGGCCACATAGAGCCTTTCAAATGGGATCTTCCTGCCCAAAAAAGATATCTGCTGTTGGCCAAATAACCGACTCTTTAACACAGATATTAAAGCAGTCAGCGTGGTTATCTTAAGTCCGCCGGCCGTTCCCGAAGGCGAAGCACCTATGTACATTAGAAAAGTCACCAGCAATAATATGGGCAGGCCTAATTCTCCAATCGGTACGGTATTGAATCCTACCGTGGTCATAGCCGTCATGGCCTGAAAAAAGGACAACAACCAGGGTGAATTGCTTTCTGCTGTTAGCGGTTCCCCAAAATAAAAAAATAGGGTGCCTATTCCCAGGAGCGCAAGAAATCCATAGGAAATGATCTTAGTGGTAAAGGATAGCCTTTTGGTCCGCCCGCGTAATCGATACCAAAGATCCGTAATTACGATAAAGCCCAGTGACCCCGCTATGGCAAGTATTGAAATAATGGTATTGATCCAAACGTCAGTGCTGAAAGATTCAAAACTATTATCGAATAAGGCAAATCCAGCGGTACAGAATGCGGATACACTGTGGAAGATAGAAAACCAGATGGCCCTTAATCCGGTCATTCCATGTTGGGCAAACGCGAAGTAGAATCCAATGGCTCCTAGTACCTCCATGATTATTGTAAAGGTGATTACACTGCGAATAAAGTCGCGAATTTTAATGGTGTTGGGCAGCGTGAATTCCGCTCCGATAACGCGCTGATGCCAATGTGTTATGCGTTTCGTGGTAAAAAGTAAATAGTAGGTTGTAAGGGTCATATAGCCAATACCTCCAATTTGTATTAATACCATGATTATGAACTGCCCAAAAAAATTGTAGCTCTCAAAAATGTTGACGGTAACCAGACCTGTGGTCGAAACAGCGGAAGTTGAGGTAAATAGGCTATCTAAAATTGAAAGTTCTCCTTTGTGGAAGATGGGCAAGGCTAGCAAAAGGAAACCTATTAGGGTGTAAAGGAAAAATCCCCATACCAAATTCATCTGTGGGGATTTGCTAATCTGGAACCGGGTGTACCAGGACTTAATTTTCTTAATTGGTGTTTTGTTCATCCTGCCTAAGATAGTACTAAAAGAAACGAAACAAGCCCCTTAAGATTCAGCGCTCCGGATTTTCCGGAAGGTAATCCGTGCGCCCTCTGCTAATCAGTTCAAGAAGTTTTTTAAGACTCATCGAAGACTTAATTCACCTGTGCCAGAATCCAATCGGAGATCAGATCCATGGCTGCCGGGGAAAAGGTTTGTTCAATTTCCGCGTATTCCGTCGGGGAACCGGTGGTACTTTCCTGAAATAAATGATTCAGGTTGGGGAGCTCGGCAATCTGAAATCGCGTATTACCGGCCTCTTTCAAATACATTTCTATAGCCGGTAGGTTTTGGCCCGGTGGCACCTGCAGGTCTTTCTCCCCATTTATGGCCAGTACCGGGCAGGTTACCTTGCGTAAACTCTCCGCCGGGTCGTAGATAAGGAAATACCGCATCCATGGAGTAATCAGGACATTTAACTGATTATTGATGAACTCCTCATTGGGCATGCCTTCAGGGAGTAGCAAAGTGTCGTTTTCGAGCGTGGATTGTAAAAAACTAGTGGCCTCACTGCGGGCAATTTCCAGGTCTTCATTAACCATCAGGGCATTGAGGGTGCCTTTAAGTACTTCGCGATTCTTGGCGGAAACCAAGGGGTCTACGCCATCGGCATCGTTAATAAGGCGGGTTTGCTCCAGGATTATGTCGTAGCCGCTGACCCCCGGACCGGCGAGCATAATAATAAATGCGGTTTCCGGATTGGATGCGGCAACCATAGGGGCAATTAAGCCTCCTTCGCTATGCCCTATTAGTCCAATTTGATTACTATCTATTTCCCTTCTTTGGGTAAGGTATTCAATCGCGCTGGCGACATCTGCGGCAAAGTCGCGGGAGGTGGCGCTGGCAAAATCTCCGGTAGATTGGGCAGTGCCCCGGTCATCAAATCGAAGCACTCCGATTCCCTGTCGTACCAGGTAATCCGATAGCACCAGGAAGGGCTTATGTCCGAGGAGTTCCTCGTCCCGGTTCTGCGGTCCACTTCCGCTAATTAATACCACGGCAGGGTATACCCCGGTGGTATCCGGCAGGGATAGGGTACCCGCTAATTCTATTCCGGCTGTATTGTTCGGAAAGCGCAATTCTTCAGTGTAGTAGGGGAGTGGCAACTCAGGTTCCTGTGGCCGGTTCTTAACGACCTTTTCGATAGCTTCCCGCTGCAGATTCAGGGGGAATGAACTCCCCATTTGAGAGAAAGTTCCGCGGATCACACCATCGGAACTCAAATTCCCGGAATAACTTAATTTGAGCCTTTCTACTTCAAAGTGGAGAATATCGTTTTCAAACAGCGTACGATCTACCAGTATTCCTTTGGTACCCTGGTCCGGGCTGTCCAGGGTTGAAACATAGCCATCTTCTCCTGGGGCAACGTTCAGCACCAGCCTAAGGGACATACCCTGAATTTCTAATAAGCCATTCCACGTACCTTGAATGTCCTGTGCCAGCAAGTTTCCGCGGCAAAGGAAAAGCAGTACGAGAAGTCCAATTCGCTTCATTTGCGGAAAATAATGAAAACTTTTGATTTTCAGTTGGATGGCTTGGACGCCAAATGGAGTGCCCAAACGGGATGTTTACTGACCAGCCTGACTATCCCGGATTTTCAGTTCCAGGAATCCCTCTTGTAATTTACGGGTTACAGGACCCGGTTCAGATGCAAAATATTCATGATTTCCCAGGGTTTTCAACGCCATGATCTGTGTGCTGGTTCCAGTGAGAAAGGCTTCGTCCATGGCGGTTATTTGAGAAAGTGCAATAGCTTCCTCCTTTAACGGAATCCCCATCGTTTCGCATAGTTCAACCACCACCTGCCGGGTTATTCCCCATAAAATATGGTTGTTCGCCGGATGGGTGTATACAACGCCGTCGCGCACAAAGAATATATTACTATGCGAGGCCTCAGTAACAATTCCGTCACGGTAAAACACGGTTTCGTACGCGTCCTGCGAACTGGCCCATTGATTGGCCATTACATTGCCCAGAAGGGAGGTGCTCTTAATATCACAACGGGACCAGCGAAATTCCTCCTTTATCACGGCGTGCGCATGGCGTGGTTCGATCTCAGGCAGCGACTTTTCCCAGGCGTACATCATGGCTGTCGGGGGTACATTAGCGGGGAAGGAATGCTGGCGCGGAGCTGCACCGCGACTTACCTGCATATACAGGAGTGAATCCTTGTCTTCCAGGTCGGATACCCGTAATAATTCCGGGATATGTTCCTCAAATACCGCCACATCAAAATCGATTGCAATTTCCTTAAGGCCTCGTCTTAACCGGTTCAGATGGGCCTCCCGGTAAAAGTAGTTTCCTCCTATTCGAGCCATGACCTCGTAAAGTCCATCTCCGAAAATAAACCCCCGGTCAAAAACCGAAATATTGGCGTCGGCACTGGGTACAATTTTTCCGTTCAGGAATACTTTATGGGGATATCCGGGATTGGCGGCCATGTTTTGAGAAATTTGCCTTCAAGTTAATCCGAATTCGGGAATTTTTCAGGGGGAATGCCGGTAGCGGCGATAGTAGGCCAGTGCCGCTATGGCCCCAACGGCGGCAAAAGCGGTTAACATCCAGAATACGTTCCGGTGTCCAACGACGCCATTTCCATCTAAAAGATAGCCCATGGCAGGTCCGGCAAAAATATCTGGGGTGTATCCAATAACCGAGATGAGACCGACAGCTGTTCCGGTTAGCAATAAAGGGATACGCCCCTGCTTCATAACGGCAAAATACAGGGATCGTGCGGCGTATACCCCGGTAGCTACAATCAGGGTACTGACGAAGAATAGCGCCGTTATGGAAGATTCCACCAAGCCCGTGGCGAAAAGTACAGCGCCGCCTATGGAGATCAGGAAGCTAATGAACAACCATAGTGCCGTATTCGTGCGATCGGCCAGAATACCGATGGCCACACCCACAACCGGCCGGATAAATAACAAAAAGGTGCCTACACTTGCGGAATCCACTGCATCGTACCTCAAGACATCACTGGCATAAAGGGAAAACACGTCCGTTATCTTATAGCCCACATAGGCGCATAATATCATGATCATAAGCAGCCAGACCGATCGCAACCGGAGCACTTCACGGATCTGCCACCACTCAATTTTCTGTAAAAGGATTTCCTCCTCCTTTACATGGGGAAGTTTTAGAAAACGCCATACCAAAAGCCCCACCAGTGCCACAATAACAGCGCAGGTATAAATAACCGGCCTGAAGGCAGCGCGAACGGCATCATCGTTTCCGCCGATGTCTGCTGCCCCCATTACCAGGGAGAACAGCAATACCCCCAAGAGCCCAAAAAGAGCTCCAACCAGGCCACGCCCTCCATCAAGGAATCCAAAAGCCTTACCCTGAGCTCTGGCTCCTCCCCAAACGCGCGTTGCTTTGATCATAGGAGCCCAAAAAATAAAGATGGTGGTGACGCCCCAATAGGCATACAGGATTCTAAGGGTAAACAGGCTAGGGTAGGAGGCGAATACGATTCCACCTGCGGCCGTGGCAATCAAGGCAAGACCCATAAGTTTGCGGGGAGGATACTTATCGGCTAGCGGGCCACCGAAAATATAGGAAATAAGGGCAGCGATACCGTAAGCCGAAAAACAAAACCCCAATTGCGTATTATCTACTTCAAATGCCTGAAGCACAGTGGGCCGGAAAACCCTGGGTAGAACAAAGGGCAGGATAAATACAGATTCCCCCGCAAGGATCAGGAGGCTGAGGTAGTACCAGGGGGCTGTAGAAATTTTTTGGGAATCCAGGGAGAAAGGTTTACGATAAAAATAAGGAATTAGCGGTTAGTCCTTGTTGAGTAGGAATTTGTGTTAGACTTTTTTAGAAGCAAGGAACCCTTTGAGGAGCATTTCGGAACCCAAGCGCAGGAGCCTGCGGGATTCCTCCACGTCCAGGCCGCATACATCGCGCATAACAATTAATGGTTCTACACCCATAAGTACTGTGAAAATGTTGACCAATTCCTGTCTTTCCGCTTTGGTGAAGTCCGAATCCTGCAATACCAGTTCCAGGGTTTTGACCCGGCGCGCTCCGCGATCTACCTTACCCGGTTCGCTGCTCAGGGTGGTTGCGAGGTATTTGCGAAAGGCATTTTCATTGGCAATGGCGAATCCATTATAATAATCGTGAATACTAAGAATCTGGTCTTCCAATTTTCGATCCTTAACCTCCTCTGCGAGCAACTGCGGCTTTTTAGTTTTGATATCCAGTACGGCTTCCCCGGCAAGCAATTCTGCATTGGAATAGTAGCGGTAAACGGTTGCCCGTGAAATTCCGGACTGGCGTGCAACGTCCTCCAGGCTAAAGTCAATACCCTGATCCAGAAAGTGCTGGGCGGCACGCAGAATTTTATCCCGGGTTTCCTGCTTCTGGTTAGTCCTGCCCGTGTTGAGGTATGCGTTGTCCATGGAGGATATTGTATTTTATGAGACAAATATCTCATAAAATTTGGAGAATAAAAAGCAATCCTGTAAGTTTGTGAGACAACAATCTCATAAAATAGCAAAAATGAACACGAAATGGGTATTGGGGCACAAGGTTACCCCTCACGATACAAGTGGTGATTATGACTTGATGATGGCCGAAACTCCTCCACATGTTCAAGGTCCTCCCCCGCACAAACACAATAGTTATAAGGAATCATTTCTAATCGTTGAGGGTGAAATGGACTTTATGATCAACGGGGAAATGAGAAAAGTTCGTGCCGGTGAGTCTGTGGATATACCACCGAATACGGTGCACACCTTTGGGAATAGCAGTGACGTTCCCTGTAAATGGATCAATATCCATAGTCCAAAAGGATTCCGGAAGTTTTTTGAGACCCTTGGGGTAGCTGCCGAAGAGGAAAATGCCCAGGAGCGTTCCGTGGCTCCTGAAATTATTCAACAGGTAATCGGCACTGCGGCAGACTACGACATGCTTATTGGGGGATAGCTAGATGTTTATTGGGGGATAGCTACCTGAATGATTATTGGCAGATGGTCCGATCCGATATTCGGACCAACCCTGCGATCAATTACTTTCAGGTTACCAGCGACCAGGGCATGATCTATAGTGGTACCCAGCCAGGTATAATTTGCCGGCCAGGTAGGAAGTACCCCAAAACCCTTTCGCGAATCCCGAAATCCCCCTGTTTCCAAGACTTCAAAATGACTGGAAAATGAGGACAGGTTGAGGTCTCCCAAAACCATTACCCGACCCCCCAATTCGCCCAACCTTCGGGCAATGAAGGACAACTGTTTATTCCTTAGCTCAAATTGATTCTGGCTTAACGGTGGCAACGGATGAGTCGCAATCAGGGTAAGGGGGCCTGAAGGGGTTCGGATTTCAGCTTCTATAGACGGGATATCTGGGTAACCAAAATGCGTTTGAATCGCCTGCATTTCGTATTTGCTCCAAACGGCTATCCCAAAATGTCCGTCTTGTGGGATAAGCTTTTGATAGGGATAGGTTGTTTTAATCCCATCCAGTAAATGATCCCACTGGGGAGTGTATTCCAACAGGACCAGAACCTCCGGCTTTTCTTCGTTGAGAAAGGCGACTACGCGTTCCGCTTCTGTATTTTCGGATAAGAGATTCATGCTCACCAGGGAAAGCGAGCCTGCAGATTTCTCTGCAATTTGAGTTGGATGCGCAAGATAGTAAGGCAGGACAAACGATAGGTTCCATAGTAAACAGGCCACACAAAAAGCAGCAGACAGCCATTTCCATTTGATGTATTTCAAGCAGAATTGAAAGAGTACCAATCCTCCAAAAGCCAGCTGTACTTTGAAGTTTGAAAACAAATCAAATACCCAGTAATTGGGGAATAGATGCGGCAGTATACTGGCGCCGCCATAGAGGAACAAAGCGAGGACGATTACCCACTTTAAAAAAGGGCTATTCCATCTCATTGACCAAGCGGAAATTACACCGATTGTTCATATGCCTCTGTTATCCAACCTTTAAGTTCGCTATCGACCTGGCTGGTATCGGTAAGCTGAACCCGGTGCGTGCACATGGTGCCAAAAGGCCCCGATACTTCGAGCCGCGAGCCTACTTGTTTGTCCTTTAGTTTAAATCCCAGATCTATACGGGTTTTGGTTGCGGGCTTTATCAGGATAAACTGGCGTTTCCGAATAACGCTGACAGTAGTTTTCTTTGGGGTAATGGTGACATCGTTGCCCAGTGAACTGGCAAAAGCTATGAGGGCTTCATAAATGGGCTTCAGGTTTTCTTTCCCTTTGTATTGGGCTTCCACCAAGTCTACCGGAGCCGCATCGTCCTGTTTGGAAAGACTAACAATGGTATTGGCAAAGCCATGGGTTACGCCATGTTCTTTCTTGAGGTAGTTAACCGCTTCGGAATGCTTTTGGATCCCTTTGGTTTTTAAGAGGCCTTTCCATTCATTTAGTGACTTGCCTGTCTTCTCAGGCATGTTGTCAATCATCGTTTGCAGGGCTTTGTCCATAATACTTCTGAATTTACTCAATTAGGAAGGTAGTGATTTCAAAGATAAATGGGCTATTCCCCGGATGCTTTAAGATCCCGTAAAATAGCGCGGATCATGTTTTTTCGCGAAAGCTGCCCCTTGGAAGCCAGGCGAACCAGCCACATTTCCTTCCAGTTGAGGGCTTTGATAATACTGTGTTCGTCCAGACCCTTTTCGTAGAGTTGACGCACCTGTTCGTAGGACGACTCCAGGTAATTCAGTTTCTTTTCAAGGGAAGCCCTGGGGGTTTCCAGTTTTGGATTATGCGCGCAAAACATGACCTTGAAATCGAGCGAGAGTACTCGTCGCAGTGATTCCATTTGGGCGATAATACTCTCGTTGTAAATAAAGTAACTGATATAGGAATTTATAAACAAGTCCGCGGAAAATAACCACTTGCGCTCCGGTTCGTGCAAGGCGATCATATCTGCGGCATGACCAGGGACTGGTATAATGGTAAAGGTGTGGTTTGGCGTTTTGATTTCGTTCTTTTCCAGCGCAATGAGCTCCTTATTGGCGGGGCGATCCCCCCAGGTTAGTCGTTGTACAGGACTAATTTTTGGAGGTGCTTTCATCAACTCAACGCAAGGTTTCGAGGCATAAATCGGACAAGTATGCTGGTCTTTGATAAAGGGGGCATTCCCGCTATGGTCCTCGTGGTGGTGGGTGATAATGACCTGATCAATATCGAGTTTGGAAGTTTCCTGCAATACGGATTGCCGGGCTTTTGGCTGTCCGGTATCGATCAGCAGGCCGTCTACGTAATACATATAGACTTCCATATTGGCCAGGCCGCGGACTCCGCTTTGAAATTGCAGGCCCAGTACCTCTTCGTAGTTAAGGGTATTGATCAGGGACATGATTACAGGCTACTCGGCGTTGGCTCCAAAAGTAAGCAGGTTATTATCCGGGTCTAGCAGCGAGAACTCTGATTGCCCCCAAGGCTTTGTTTCCAGTCGACCATTCGGATGAATCGCCACCCCTCGTGTTTTCAGGTCTTCATAAACAGTTTCTATGTGTTCTACCCGAATATAGATTTGACCATAATTAATTCTTGGGTTTAACTTAGTAAATCTGAAAAAGTGTATTTCGATGTCATCTCTTTTGAGCATCAGATAATCATCATAGTCAGGACTTCCTGCTATTTCAAACTGCAATTGGTCCCGGTAATAATTGATTGTGGCCTGTTTATTGCGCATAGGAAGTTTAGGGTGGACAGCTCGTAACATAATTCAAGGGTTAGCTCGTAAGTTGGTATTTCTCCTGAGAGTTTTCATGTATATACAGGATTAAATTAAGCATTCTGAGCAACCCAAAGGACTTTAAAGTATCTTTAGAATACAATCTAATGCCATGAAGTACTTATTGCTGATTCTCTCCTTTTTATTGGTGATGTCCTGTGAGAATTCCAAGGAAGATGATCTTGGGTTTAGCGCTGATGAATTGCCACAACGGTGGAAGCTGGTTCGGATGACAGGAAGCTTTGCCGGTTCTGAAAGTGAAGGTACAGCTATGGAATGGCAGGAATCGTATGTTTTTGAACGGGGAAATACGTTTACAAAAACAAGGCTTCGCGACGATCAGGTCGAAACCGCTTCCGGAAGTTTTTTCCTCATAGAAGCCGGGGAAGAAGTAGGCTTTAAACTAGTGTTTAACCAGGATTCAGAGATTATAGCGAATTGCACTTCGGACAATGTAGAATTCCTTTATTTCGACAATTCGCGCACATCACTCAGGGGAAGTTGGTGGGCCTGCGATGGCCCCGGACTCTTTTACAGTCGAACGGACTAATCCTTATACACTACAGTTGCCGGGTAAAATGTTTTCCAGGCCCAGTCGTAAGCAATGGATCCGGGAAGGACTTGCCCGTCCAGATTTTCGGCCCAGGCGGTCATCCCTTCTTTAGAATAATGTATGATCATGGTAGATTCCCCCAGGGTGTATTCCAAAGGGGAATCCTGAGATTGCAATTTAGCCAGGGGGAAGAATACGGATTTACCCTTCAGGCTTATCCCGAATCCCAGGTTTCCGGTATTGTGCCGGGTATATGACCCTGGGGGACCATCCCCGGGTTCCCAGGTGTTATAATAAGGGACCTCTTCAATAAACATGGGCCATACCGGATTGCTGTTGTCCCGGTTAATAAGCAACCGCGTATCGGGATGTTGTTGTTCCCAGTGATCCCAAGTGCTCTGGATGCTCGGCACGATTGTGAGTTCCTTGCCTTCTAGCTGTCCGGCTATACCCTCTCCTGAGAGTTGGTTCCAAACCGTGTTGGTGTTACGGTCTACAAACAGTAAGTTGTTTCCGCGCATGGCCCGGCCAAAATCAAAGAAGGTAGTTTTCCCTTCCACTTCCCGATCAAATACCCTTGCGGTTCCCACTATAGGACACCAGGTGACCAGTAAGGCTTCCTCCTCAACTTTGATATTTGCGACTTCATGCGCTGAGAGATATTTAATAGGGATAGCTACCGGCCCGTTTTCACCATTCAGACCGATAACCAGATCAGTGCCTCGGACCAAACTGGTGTCCGGCTCAACGAATTCCAAACGTTCCAGGGCTTGATTTACCTCCATTTCCAAATTCGCCGGCAGTGCCCCGGGACGGATTTGACCAAAGAGGCTGATTTTCCTTGCCTTGAACTCCTGCGAAACTCCCGCGGTCGATTCAGGGGCATTATTTACGGAGCTTTCCGACTGGACCTCTTTACAATTCAAAAACAGGATGCCGAGAAATACGAAAATCACTAATCGCATACTACTTACGCATTTTAAGTTCAAACAAATCCTTGCGTCTGTCTTTCAGGTTCTTTACACTTCCGAATTCATGGAGCTCCCGGAGCAGGTCTATATCACAGTCTGCAATGAGGATCATTTCGGTATTGGGTGTTGCTTCCGCCTTGATTCCGCTTGAGGGAAATGAAAAATCACATGGCGTGAATACCGCGGATTGGGCATATTGGATATCCATATTGTGGACATTGGGCAGGTTGCCAACACTTCCCGCTATAGCGACATAGCATTCGTTTTCAATAGCCCGGGCCCGGGCGCAATTCCGGACTCGGGAGTATCCGTTCTGGGTATCGGTAAGAAAAGGCACGAAAAGAATATCCATTCCCTGATCGGCTAATAAGCGACTGAGTTCGGGGAATTCAGAATCGTAGCATATCAATACGCCAACCTTTCCGCAGTCGGTATCGAACACCTTGAGTTCATTCCCGCCCTGCAACCCCCAAACCTTGGCTTCATCCGGGGTTACATGTAATTTTTCATAGCGCTCCACGGTACCATCCCTTCTGCATAAATACCCAACGTTGTACAGGGCACCATCGATGATTTCAGGCATACTGCCGGCAACGATATTGATATTATAGGAGATCGAAAATTCCGAGAACTTCTGGATAATTTCCTGGGTATGCTTGGCCAGTTCCCGTATGGCATGAGCCTCGCTCAGGTGGTTGTGTTCGGCCATAAGCGGGGCGTTAAAGAATTCCGGAAACAACGCAAAGTCGGAACGGTATACGGAAACCGAATCAATAAAGTATTCCGCCTGTTGCAAAAGCGCCTTAATGTCGGAATACGGACGCATTTGCCACTGAATGAGCCCCAGGCGAACTACCTTTTTTTGAGTAGCCGCCTTTTTACTCTCCTTTTCGTAATAGATGTTGTCCCACTCCATCAAAACAGCGAATTCCTGGCTAAGGGTATCGCCTTCCAGGTAATTCTTCAGGATACGGGTTGGGTGGAAATCGTTTGAAATCTGAAAGTTGAGCACAGGGTCTGAAATTTCCTTTAAGCGCACTTTCTCGATGTACTCTTTCGGGCTGAGTTCGGATGCATATTTATGGTAATTCGGAATCCTTCCTCCGAAGACGATACTCTTAAGGTTTAATTTCTCGCATAGCTCTTTGCGGTAATCATAGAGCCTGCGGCCCAGACGAAGGCCACGGAATCCCGGTGTAATAAAGACATCGATCCCGTATAGCACATCGCCATCCGGGGTATGGGAGTCAAAACTGTAATCGGCGGTAACCTCTTTATAGGTATGGTGATCCTCGAACTGGGAAAAGTCGACAATTATCGAGAGGGCACAGCCTGCAATTTGTCCGTTAACCTTAATAACAACCTGCCCCTCGGGAAATTTTTCCAACAGGGTTTGTATGTGGTGTTCCTTCCAGTAGGATTCAGGCATGGAAGCATATGCCTTTTGCATGGCTTCCTTTATTTCCAGGTAGTCCTCAAACCGGAGGTATTGCAGGTCAATATTGTCTATTTCGCTGATTTTCATGACATGAGAATTCGTAAATCGAAAGTAGTTGATAATTCGATTGGTTGCTACGCGGCTTTATAAATAATTATTTGCTTTCGGAGGATATTGTAAAGGAGGCTGTGTTAAACCCGCGATTGTGAAATGTTTAACTAAAATGAAAAATAATTAAACAAAAATTAGTATTTGGGGGCTTATCCAATCCTTAGTTTTGAGGGAATCAAAAAAAAATTGAATACTATGAAATTCTTCAAAGCAACTTTACTCCTGGCCGCAATCGGAAGCATGAATGTGGCTATGGCCCAACCAAAGGCTAACCATTCCAAAATGGAGTCTCATTCCGAAGTATCTTCGGAGCAAACAATTGTCGGAGTAGCGGCAAGCAACGATGCATTCTCTACGCTGGTAGCAGCTGTAAAAGCAGCTAATCTGGTAGAAACCCTGAATTCAGATGGTCCATTTACGGTATTTGCCCCGACCAACGATGCTTTTAACAAGCTTCCTGAAGGAACGATTCCTGCCCTGTTGAAAGACACGCCAACCTTGACCAAAATCCTGACCTATCACGTAGTAGCTGGAGAATTCAAGGCGGCGGATGTGATTGAGGCAATCAAAACCAACGGTAATGCCTTTAAGGTAGAGACTGTTGCCGGAGAGTGGTTAACCCTTAGCCTCAAGGATGGATCTGTAGTCCTTACCGATGTAGCTGGAAACACAAGCACGGTAACTGCAACCGATGTAGATGCCTCTAACGGAGTAATCCACGTAATTGACACGGTAGTAATGCCTAACTAAGCCAAGAGGTTTAGCTAAAATTAGCGGAGTAAAATCCCCCGATTTAAAAACCGCCCATTCCGGGCGGTTTTTTTATTGATCTGTAAATCCGTCTGCTATTGATCTGTAAATCCGTCTGCGCTGCGAACCTGAACTTTAGCGGTGTTCGCTTTAATCTGGGCTTCCGTAAACCAGGCATCCCTTAGCTCCTTTTTAGAAAAAAGCTCCAATTGGTCCCCGAAGTGTGGGGATTCGGGTTGGGTAGCATTGCCGTAACTCAACAAGACCTTGGCATTTACCTGTTCCCCGAATTCAATCACGCCTACCCAGGAATCTCCACCTCCTATGTACATGTTGTTCTCATCTGCACTCGCTGGCCAGGCAACACGGAATACCCCCATAGATCCATCGATCCCGTTGCCTGGGAGGTTTTTTCCATTATACGCGATACGGTAATACTCGCCCCAGGGTTTATCGAGGCTTCCGAACTTTCCTTCGACCTCAAGTGCGGTTTGCGCCAGGAGTTCTACCGCTGCCGAAGGGTTGGCGAGCCCATCCGGAGTGGTGTTTGGTTTTTCTGCACTCCATCCCTCAGCGTAATTGGAGTTTCGCCAAACATTAAACTTTCGTGCCCAGGCATAAAACAATAGCATGCCCTGACTGTCTGCATCGGCCTCGCGGTCCCAGGCGTCCAGAACTGCCATAGCGCGTTTGGCATCTTCGGAATCAGACGCAGCTACCGCTGCCCCTAAATCGTCCAGGATGCGATCTGCAAATTCCAAACGGGTCGACAGCTTGTATTCCACGAGTTCATCATGGGTAATGGATTCATCTTCCAGCAGCATCCGGGCAGATCGCTGTGGTCTGAAGCCCATGTATTGCGGAGCCATGTATCCCGGATAGTTATCTGGATTCAGGGTCATGGGAATAGTACTGGTCCATGGCGGATCGTTGGCATTTTGCAACCAGCCAATTTCCGGATTTTTTACTTTAGGCAAGTCGGCATATGGATGTACCTCGGTCCAGACATCTGCCGATTTTCCTCCGGGAACAACGCGATCCCAATAGTCCCAGGAATCTTCCGTGCGTTTGGGAACCAGGCCGTTGAACAGATAAAAGATATTTCCGGCCTTATCGGCATACATGACATTCCAAAAGGGTATTTGCGCCATTTTCAAAGCCGATTCAAATTCTTCAAAGGAGGTGCTGTTGATCATGCGCCACCATTGCAGGAACATATCGGGTCGGTCAAATCCAACCATTCGGATGGCCAGAACTTTTCCATCCTGTTGCTTGACAACCGGACCGTGAACGGTTTTCATCAGGGGGATTTCCTGAGTGGCCAGGCTGCCGTCTTCCTGCTTCACTTTTATAGTCGCTGCACTTACCTCAAACTCTTGTCGCTCCCCATCGAGCAGGTAGCCGCCATCGGCCAATTCCAATTCGTAGGTATCGGCATTATCTATGGTATTGTCTGTATGGCTCCAGCCCAGGTGTTCGTTGAAACCGATGGCAATGCCCGGAAAACCTACCAAATTAGCTCCATACATATTCTTGCCCGCCAGGTTCAGGTGCGATTCAAAAAACAAAAATTCGTTCCACCAGGGCAGGTGAGGATTTTGGACCAACATTGCATTGCCAGAGGCCGAACGGGAAGGCCCGATGGCGTAGGTATTGGATCCCATATCCGGCCATTGCTGGATGCGCCCGAGGTCACTTCCTCCTATGAACCGAGTGAAAATTACATACATCGCATGCATGTTCAGGTCCTTGGTCGTAAGGGGGAGTATCTGTTTATTCTCCGCTGCGATAGCTTCGGGATGGGCCGTAGCATAGGCATTTAATCCGTTGACAAAGTTTTCGATGTTGGTGCGTACTTCCGGACTTTGATCGGCTTCCCATTGGTCGGCTAATTCGCCAAAGCCCAGGGTATGGATGATCATATCGTTTTCCAGGTTGTCGGCCCCCCAGTATTCCGCGCCCCGACCTCGTGAGGCACCATACAACTTCAAGATCAGGTTGGCGTGATTGTGCATTTGTGCCCACCCCTGGGCATAGAATAGTTCTGCCGGCGTATCGGCACTAATATGGGGTACTCCCCAGGTATCCCAGACTATTTGGGTTTGCATTTCCTGGGCCTGTGTGGTCCCGCTCCAAAGCAGGAGGAATAGCCCGCAGGATGTAAAAAGTTTAATTGGTTTTCCGAGTATTTTCATAACTGGCGTTTATGTGGTTTTTATGAAAGTATTTCGAGGGATTTTTTATTGCTGTTCGGTTGAGCGTTGGTAAACTGTTTCTCCTTCCTTTATGGTTTCCATGACCTGGATGTTCTTGATTTCGGCTGCAGGGACTTTCAAAGGATTGTTATCTAAGATTACCAGATCTGCCAATTTTCCAGGCTCCAGGGTTCCTTTTTGGTCCTCTTCGAAATGCTGAAATGCGGACCAGCTGGTTATGGATTGCAAGGCTTCATAAGGAGTAATGCGTTCTTCTGCACCGATGGTTTCCCCACTTCGCGACGTCCGAGCTACTGCTGTCCACACCACCCGCATTAAATTGGGCAAGGCAACAGGAGCATCGGTGTGCAGGGTAATTTTCAGGCCTTTGTCCAAAGCTGATCGAACCGGGCTAATTTTGTTGCCCAGGGAATCACCAATAAGTTGTTTGTGCCAATCCCCCCAGTAAAAAGTATGCATGGGGAAAAGGGAGCCGATTAAGTTCAATGATACAGCTTTGTTGAGCTGATCTTCGCGGATATACTGCCCGTGTATAATCACATCTCTTCTTCCAGACGGTTTGTATTGCTGGTGGAGGGACTCCATAGTACTCAGGAGCTGATCAATGGCGGCATCCCCATTCGCGTGTGCCAGGATTTGCCAATCGTTTTGAAAACCCCGTTCAAGAATTGAACGCACCGTACTGTCGTCCGGAATGGCCGGGTAGCCACTATACTCGGAACCCATGCCATCCGGCGGAATCAGGTACGGCTTTGTACGCCAGGCGGTCCGACCCTGAGGTGAGCCATCGAGGGTAATCTTCATGCCCCCGATCCGATAGTGGTTAGTGTAGGCTTTGCTATTCCATTCCGCACCCATATACTGATCGGTGAACATATAGTCTATGTAGCTAACCACATCGATCTTGAGTTTATTCTGAGAGGCCATTGCCGTTAATAATTCGTGGTTTTGCATGGCACGCCCTTCCTGGGCTGTGGTATACCCATAAGACAACGCCATTTCTTGTCCGGCATCGAAGAACATTTGATTGGCTTCAGGGGTCTTGGGCATCATTGCGGCAATCATATTAGGAATCGCGGCTAATTCTTCCAACACCCCGTTGGGCTCGCGGCTATTGGCTTCCCGGCGAATAATCCCTCCCTCGGGATCCGGAGTTTCGGCAGTAATTCCCAGAACTTCAAGGCCTTTGCTGTTTACCACGGCAAAATGCCCCGAAATGTGCATGATCATAATCGGGAATTCCTCGGTAACCTGATCCAAATCGTGACGGGTAGGGAATCTTTTTTCCTCCAGCACGGAATCATCGAACCCGGTACCAAAAATCCAACCGGTAAGCGATCGGTTTTCAGGAGTATTCCAGGCCTTTAAAACTTCGATCAATTTGGGGATGTTTGCCACGTCGGCGTCTGGAGGAGCCAGCAGTTGGGCACCTACCGCCTGAAGGCCAAAATTGGCAAAATGGGCATGACCGTCGATGAGTCCGGGTAGCATTGTGGCCCCTTGCAGATTTTTCATTATGTGGCCTTTCCCGGCAATTTGCATGGCCTTATTGGTGTCCCCGACAAATAGTATTTTGCCATCCCGCTCTACCAGGGCCTCCACGTATTCAGGGGTTGCTCCAACCATGGTCAGGATATCCCCATTAAAATACATGGTTGCCGGAGATTCAGTTTCTTGTTCTCCCTGACACGCCAGGAAAACCGCACTTGCAACTAACAGGGTTAACCGAAAGAGCCTCATAATTATGCTTTTGTAGTTTCTTTTAGTTTTTTTCTGAGGAAGTCAAAACTGCCTGCGATATTCTCAAATATGTCCTCCTCCGGAACCAGGTCCGGAATAATATCCACCGCTTGTAACATATCCCGGGGTTGCTCCTGCAAGCCCACCAGTAAGACTTCGATGTTTTGCTTTTCCAGATCAAAGATTATATCCTCCAGGGTATACAATCCGGATTGATCGATATAGGGAACGCGATCCATCCTCAGGATTAATGCGCTTACGGACTTCGGCAGGGCGCTGATCTGGTCTTTGAAATAAGAAGTAAACCCAAAAAATAACGGTCCGTATAAGTGTTTGATGATCACCCGATCCTTATACTGTTCGTAAAATTCAATTTCGTCCTGCCAGGGTTTGGAATCGTCCAGGTCGGCTACGGCCCCGACTTCCAGGCCTTGCTCACTCAGATCTCCCGCTTTTTTCATAAAGAGGAGACAGGCAAGCGCAACGCCGATTCCAACCGCCTGAATCAGGCTACCAAAAGTGGTGATCAGCAGCACGATAATCAATACCGCCGCATCGGAACGCGGAACCTTCGCCAGGTGTTTCAAGCCTTTGAAATCGATGATTTTAAAGCCAATGGGAATTAGTAATCCAGCCAGGACGCAAAGCGGTATATGGGCAGCCAATTGTCCAAGTCCCAGTAAAACAGCCAGTAGAAAGATGCCATGCAATGCACCGGAGACCCTTGTCCTTCCCCCTGCATTGATATTCACCACCGTTCCTTTGGTCGCGCCAGCCCCGGGAATTCCCCCTATAGCCGCAGCCAACATATTTCCGATGCCCTGTCCGATAAGTTCCCGGTTACTGTTGTGTTTGGTTTTGGTCATGTTATCGGCAATCACAGAAGTCAGCAGCGAGTCAATACTACCCAATACGGCAAGGACCACCGCATACTCCAGGATTATACCGTAAGCACTGGGATCGACCTCCAGGATCCCACCGAGTTGAAAGGATGGCAATCCAGATGGGATTTCCCCAATAAGCGGAACTTCCATCTTCGTAAAAAACGCAACGAGGGTTGCTATAACGAGCGCTGCCAGCGCACTGGGGATGGCCTTGGTAATCTTGGGGAAGAGATAATAAACCGCGACGGTAATCCCACCCAGGAGTAAAGCTTGCATATTGGCTTCCGCGAAGAGCCTGGGCAGATCCTGTACCACGCTCAGGGTAGATTTGGCTGAGCTCAAGCCCGCAAAAGGAAAGATCTGCAGGATGATAATGATCAGACCCACGCCGCTCATAAATCCGGAGACCACGGGATACGGGAAATATTTGACGTACCCGGCAATATTGAGAAAGCCAAAGACCATTTGGAACAACCCCCCTAGGAGGAAGGTGAGCAGAATAATGCTCATTCCATTTTCCAAACTCCCGGTCATCTCAATGGCTGCTGCTACCAGAGCCGCAGAAACTACGGTCATAGGCCCGGTTGGCCCGCTGGCCTGGGTAGCGGTTCCGCCAAAAATGGCAGCAAAAATACCCACGGCTATCGCGCCGTAGAGTCCGGCTGTAGCCCCCATCCCGGATTGCACTCCGAAGGCCAGGGCAAGCGGTAGGGCCACAACCCCGGCAACTAATCCGCCATAAAAATCACCTTTGAGATTTTTGAGGTCGTAGAATTTTGAAATCATAAATAATGGATAATGTTAGCGTTTAGGGAATTTGAGCAGGGTGTTAAAGGAATTGCTGAAGATGTTCCTTGAGATAGGCCGCGCTCACGCGAGCGCTGGTCATGGAATCGACAGTGAAATTCCCCCCTTGTTCGATATAGTAGTATTCCAGCCCGGAGGATTTCGGGTCGGGCAGGAGCTGGGTATAGTCAATGCTTCCGTTTCCCAATTCGGTATAATCGTCGGTTTCCTTATGCATATCCTTAATATGCCACATCACAAAGCGACCTCGGTGTTTATCGATGATTTCTTGCGGGGTATAATCCGAAGACCGGGCCAGCCAATACATGTCGAGCTGCAATTTTACCACACGCTCATCTGTTTCGCTGGTGATGATATCATATCCTGTGGTTCCTCCTAGGTCTTCAAATTCATAACCGTGGTTGTGATAGGCGAGCACCAATCCGGCAGCACGAATCTGTTCGCCCATCATGTTCAGGAATTGGGCGCAGCGTTTAAACCCGTCCGCATTTCGCAGATCCTCGGCGAGCCAGGGCCAGGTTATGTATTTGCTGCCAACTGCCAAGGCACCCTCAATACATCGGGAGGTGTAATCCCTGATATTATCGAGCGGCTGTGCCAGGAAATCGGAAAAAGGATAGTGGCCACTGCTTACTGAAAGCCCAAGATCATCCAGGATGGTTTTGAACTCTGAAGCCGCATAGCCGTAATAGGTGCCGTTTTCTGCATCGAAGCCGTAGTGCTCGAAATCTTCATAACCCATAGCCTGTAACGCTTTCAGGGTTGCTAATGGGTCTTTTGCCATCTCGTCCCGTATGGAAAATAACTGATACCCCATTTTGAATTTGGGCTCAGGTCGGGTGAATGATTCTTGCAGGGGGAAGGCTGAAAATGGCAGGCAGGCTGCTGCCCCGGCTTTACCGCTCAGGGACAGAAATTCTCGGCGTATCATAGGTAGCTTTAATTATCCCTTTTAAAGGTAGGGAAATTATCGAAGGGCACCTAGGGAATCCAATTGCTCTAGGAGCATTTCGGCTTCCTCCCGGATATATTTATAGCTATCCACCTTCTGATCGACCAGAAGCTTGTAAATGATCACGCGATTCTTCAGGGGCGTAAGCTCCGTCGCGGATTGAATATCCATGTTGGAAATGTCTGCATTATCGGCAACCCAGGGTAGCATTTCTTCCATGAGATAGTCTACCTGTGCCTGGCTTTTTAATGAGCTTTCCAGCACCATCCCGTCGAAGTAATCGCTGAGGTGTTTCTGGAGCTTAAGATTGTCTACTAATCCCAATTTCCCTGAAGCTTTCATTGAATTATAGGAGGAAGCGGTAGGTACGTAGTTCTGCACTTGAAAAATTGAGGGAAGAAATTTATTAACGCGTTCGATATTTTCTGAATCCATTGCGCTGATTAACGAATCCAGTTGTTGTTGATGCTGCTGATTTACCGGGATTTGATATTCCTCATAAGACTGAACATCCTCTCGTAAATCATTCGCAAGTGCTTGCATTAACTCCCTGGCTTCTCCACGCTCACGGTTGGCAATGGATTTTTCGTTAATCCAAAACGCCAGCAACACCCCGAGGATAACACCCACGAAATTAAACAGCTGGTTAACGAGATCCTTTTTTTTCATTGTTCTGGCGATTAAGCCGTTCTGAGAATTTTTTCCATTTTTCGTCCTTTGGCTAGTTCGTCTACCAGCTTGTCCAGGTAGCGGACCTGACGGGTCAATGGCGTTTCGATTTCCTCAATACGGTAACCGCAGATTACCCCTTTGATCAAATGGGCATTCGGATTCAGTTTGGCCTGATCAAACACTTCCTCGAATGTTGCCCCGCTGGAATTAAAGGCTTCAATTTTCGCAGCATCAAAACCGGTGAGCCATTGTATGACCTGGTGCAACTCTTCTACGGTCCTTCCTTTCTTTTCCACCTTGGTGACATAGTGGGGATAAACCGACCCGAATTTCATGCTTGCGATACGCTGATCGTGCTCCGGTGTAGTGCTCATGACGCTTTACTTTTTCCTGAAAATAGTATAAATCCAGTGGCTCAGCAAAATAAGTACGGGCAAGATAACCGTGGTATAGGACAACCTCCAGAACCAAATGCTGGCGCGATCACTGCCTCGGAATTCCTCCTGACCTCTGAAACTGAAAGAGAGGTTTCCAGCCAGCAAATAAGCAAGGGGAACCCAAAGGATAGCGAGTACAATTGCGAATTTCAACAGGCGGGAAAACCATATTTCCGCTGGTTTTTCCGGCTTGCGGAACGATTGGTTACCCCAGTAAATGGCCAGTGGCACAGCAATTAACCCCAGCCATGTCAACAAGGTACCCAGGGGTAAACTACCCGCTTCATCTAAAGCGATCATCAAAACAGAAGAACCTGTGATAAGGAAGAAAAGCACTATGGCTATTATCAAGAGGCATGTAAAGAGGTAAATTTTTCTCATTGTCATTATTGTGTTACTATTCGATGGTATTAGGCACCCAATTCCCGTTTCAATTCTTCCGCTGAGGGTCTCAGAAATGCCATATAGAGGATAAGCAATATTCCAAATACGATGAATTCGGGTTTCAGGAAGAGCAGGATAAATGCGGCGCCTTCCAGAACAGCCCAGCGAACCAAACAGGCCGTTTGGTAGGCAGCAAAGTGATTTTCCAACTTGATCGGCTTCCTAACATCGGCCAATTCATTTCCCTTGAGAAGAATTTGCTTAAAAAGCATGCGACTGGCTAAAAAAGCAAATAGCGGAATAAGGATAAATACCAATGACTCGGATGCTACCTCCGGAAAATCAAAGAGGTTTGCGAATTGTTCATTGCCCATGAAATAGTATGCCAGGGACACCCCCAGCACCAAGGCACCATGAATTATTTTTAGCGGTTTGAACTTTTCGTAGAGCTGGGTTTCCATTAACGGAGGATTGGTTTAGCCCCCAATTTAGATAATCCCAGCAAAATAGAAAGAACTACAAGTTCAGCGAATATGCCTCGCTGAAGTTAGTTTACCGAAAAGAAAAATTCCCGTTGCCGTTGCCGCACATTCGGAATGGTAGCGATAATTCCACATGATTCCAGGCCAACTCGAAAGGGATTATTCTCAATGGGATAGTTTGCAAGGATCGGGTAATTGAGATCACTGTTTCGGAATTCTATGAAGTCATCCCAGCTGATCATATAATCACCCGTGCGAGAGGGCACCAATCCTATCCGATAGCGAAATGCGGATTCCCCCTGGTTTAAATCCCCGCCGAAGATCACACTGGCTTCAGGGCAAGCGCCCAGAAAATCGATGCTTCCGGTTTCGGGGACTATCACGAACTCCTCTACGGCTTGAATGGTGTTGCTTTGACCTATAGCTTCCTGCAATCTCATAATAGTGATAACATCGGCGGGTGGATTTTCAAGGAATTCTATGGAGTCCCCGCTAATTCGATCAAAATAGTTGGTACTGGCCCGCGCACTGATCCAAAGGGTATCTGTCAAACCAATCTGAGGACCTTCGGTAAGACTTATTCGGAAGTTTTTGGGCGCCAGGTCAATGTCCGTGGGCTCATCTATGGGGTCGCAAAAGGCAGCTAAAAGAAGTGAGGCCAGGCAGCATAGCGCGAGTAATTTTCGAGTATTCATTTTCATAGTAAAACTATTGTTGTGAAATAAGCTGCTCCAAGCGGGCTATGTCGTTTCTCCAGTATTGTTTTTCTTCTTGCCTCTCCTCCTCTTCCAAGGCTATTTTGGCGATTTCAAGGGCCTTATCCAGCATCCCCTTGTCTTCATAAAGGCCTATTTGAATACTCCGTGAATAGCCGCGATTACCATTGCGTTCCAGCGCCATGGTTGTCAGTGTATAGGCATCGTCCCACCGCAAATCCATCATTCGCAAATGATCGGCCGCATCATTATACTGATCGGGAATTGTCTCTATGCCGGTAAGTAGCTGGGTGTCGATATAGGCCATCATTTCCGGATTGGTGCTGGTTTCTACAGGGAAAGCCACCAATGTATTTTCCCAGGAAATAGCCACTATCCCATTATTGGAAGTCACATCAACGTCCAAAGACATGGATTCGTAATAGCGTTGGGTGGTTTGCGGAACTACCTCAAATCGAATCATATCCTTCTGGGAATCATAATCGTACGCGCCGTACAAAGTGGTGTCGCGGTTCAGGATTACGGTCCACCGATCTGGATTTGGGATGGTAAACAGGGAGTATTTACCCGCAGGTACTTGGGAGCCATTGATCCGGACATCTCTATCAAAAGCAATGGTGGTGTTTTCGCCGGCTCCGGTACGCCAAACTTCATCCCAGGGGACCAGTCCACCGAATATTTTCCTCCCCCGAACGGCTGGCCTTTCGTAAGAAATGGAAAATTTCGTGTTTCCCACCTGCTGGGTCACGGTACCGAGAGGGCTTAGGGAAGGAAATTTATGTTGGGCTTTAAGGGATACTGTACCCAGTAAAATCATAAAGGTGAAACCGAAGAATACTTTCATCTGTGAGTTTTTAATGCTACTATTTTTTTGAAGTTTTCATGGCGAGTAAGCCAAAGAGGGGACCCAACCCTAAGATAAGATAAATGGCCGTTGAATCCGATCGGGTATGTAATGCCGTCAGGAGTTGTATACTGACTATGGTGATGGCAAACCCAATACAATTTACAATCGTCAAGGCGGTTCCCCTATTGGCGGCCGCTGCATTACCTGCGACCAGGGTGGAAAACAACGGAGAATCTGCAATGACTACCATGCCCCAAATAAGTAAGAAAAGCAGTAAGAGCAAATAAGAGGATTGTGATAGTATCCAAGGGGAAAGCAAACAGCAAATCCCAGAGGATAAGAGCGCCAGGAAGGCAATGCGCCGTGGACCGAATTTCAGTGATAAGTAGCCGCCCAATACACAGGCAATTCCCCCGATTCCGATAATAATGTACGCAAGTACGGGGATAGTAAGCGAAGGTTGCTGCCCCCCGGGCCAGCCCAAATCCCGGCCTGCGCTAAAGTCGGTCAGGATCACCGGGACAAATGTCCAGAAGGCATAGAGTTCCCACATGTGACCGAAATATCCAAAAGCTGCCTTGCGAAATTCAGGTTTTTTGAACACCCTGGAAATCGTATTGAGTTGCAAGCCCTGGCTGGCCTTTCGAAAGGGTCCGTCCGGAATGAGTGTTAAAATTAAGGTGCCACCGAGTACCGCTAGCCCAGAGATCGTGAAAATCACTGTTTGCCAGCCGATCGCAGTGGTCAGGTCTTTGAGTAAATGGGGCAGGGCCGTCCCCAGGACAAGGGCTCCCACCAGGTAACCCAGGGATTTTCCCAGGCCTTTATCAAAGTAATCCGCGGCGATTTTCATTCCTACGGGATAGATGCCCGCGAGAAAGAAGCCCGTTAAAAAGCGAAATACTAATAAAGACCCCAATGTGTTTCCATCCCACAGTACCCCAAGGTTGGCGCCCGCTCCCAGCAAGGCGCTTAAGATAAACAATCGCGAAGGAGAAAAGCGATCGGCCAGGGTAAGGATCGCCGTTACCAGGGTACCGGCTATAAATCCAAACTGTACGGCTGAGGTAAGATGCCCCAAAGCATTGGGAGCAAGTCCAAATTGATTAATCAGATCGCCGATTACCCCATTTCCAGCGAACCATAGGGAGGTACACAGAAATTGTGAAACTACAATTACAGGCAGGATATGTTTTGCGGGCTTCACCGCATCTAAGCTAGTAATTATCCTGCTTAAGGTGGTAAATCGGCCTTATGGAAAAGCCTTCTCCAGTGCATGGGCCAAATCCTCCGGGGCGGCAGTACCGAGCATTACCGATTTTTTTTGTCCACCAACTTCATAATACACCCGGACCGCTTGTAGTCCCTGAATATTGTACAAAACACCCTCAGGAGTATAGCGTATCCCTAAGCCCCAGTACCATTTGGTACTGATGGATTCTGTTCGATGCACCTTATCAATCGGAAGAAAAATTCGGATTATTCCGATACCGTAGGTAATGCGCACGCCTTCGGGTGTAAGTTCCAACTGCATGCGAAAGAATAGCAACAGGATAATGAAGATCAGACCATAGGAAACTAGAAAGGGGGTGGAAGTAAGTACTTGTACTCCTTTACCCAAAAATGCCGGTATACTGATTAGCGCGACAAAAACACACATGAATACTATAAATAAGGTGCCTATCTGCGTTTTTTTATATCCCATATTCAGCGTTGGTTTTGATCGATTTATGCTATTTCCTGCTATTCCTCACTTCCCGATAACCTTCCTTTACCGAAATAGATCAGGGCAAAGGCCACCAAAGTTAACCCATATCCGGAAACCAGTCGGTTTGGTACCGGGATGAGGTTCCATAAAATTAGGCTGGCAAATACCAGTACGGCAATGCCCACTTTACGTGTTTTAATGTAATCCAGTGCAATCAACAACAGCCCTACATTGAAAACCTTGGAACTTGACCCGTAGATCATGAAGGTATCCCAAATCGACGGGGCCTTGGATATATGTTCATAAAATGCGTTGCGACCTTCCTGATCCGGATAGCTCCAGAAAATAAAATCGAGTACGCACATTCCGATAATTCCGACAATTCCTACAATAGTTAGCGGAACACCCACATACCCAAAATTTTTCTTGGTATGCGTAATGACCTGCGGAATCAGTAGGACGGCCCCGACCAGGAGAAACCAATGTGCAAAGTCAATAGGTTCCTGAGCATTGACGTAGGCCTGGCCTTTGGCCAGAAGGGTTTGTCCAATAAGGAAAAATAAGATGCCGAGTAAAAAAAGGATTCGGTTAAGCATGGGAAGGTTTGATTGATGATTCCTATCTGTCAAAGAATCGCCCTGATTGTTACATCGTATTTAATTATTCCAGTAATCCACCACAAGAACATCTTCGATATGCGGACCGGCTATGTCGCCGAAGGCCTTGTGATCAGGGTGGGGGAGGTAGGTATCCCTGGCCGCTTCACTTTCAAAAGTGAGGAAGAAGCAGTGCGTAAAACCTTTATCCAAACCTTCCGGACTATTGTTGGTTCCCCATTCAAAACCTACGATTTCAGGGATTTTGTTGGGTAGGTCAGCGAAGGCAGCCTCCACGGCTTGGATATCCTCAGGGGTGCTGGAGTCTTTAAACTTAAAAAGGACAACATGGCGGAGCATTTTTTCAGGGGCTTTGGTTTCTGTTTGCGTCATATCTGAATCAGCCGATATGGGGTCTTCCGATTCTTTGACGTTGGTATTACTTTCCCCGCAAGATGCCAGCAGGCAAATCGCGAATAGTACTAAAATGTTAGTTTTCATTGGATTGTAATTGTAAGTGGGGTAGCAACGGAGATAAGATACGCAAATTTGGCGGCAGGGGAATCAGTCCAACAATCTCCTGTGGTAATTGATCTGACCCAAATGATAATTGAGATGAGTCGCCAAATGAATCAGCGTAAATTCCATTGGGGTAGGTTCTTTCCAAATCTGAATAGGGAAATCACCTTTCATCTGCTCCTCGGTCACTGCGCGCAGCCCGGCCTGAACTACAGGAATGGTATCGTCGATCTGCCTGAGAAGTGTCTCACGCGGGACGTGCTTATCGGCGAATTCCCGATCTCTTTGACGAACGTATCCCGACCTGGCCAGGCCTTCACCGATATACGCGTTGAGGTTTCCCACCAAATGCAAGCATAGGTTACCGGCGGAATTGGAAATGGATTGTTCTACGATCCATAGGTTTTCTTCCTCCTTGTAGCTTTCAATTTCGGTCTTTAAACGGAGTAGATCCCGGGTGAAGATTTTTTCTAAGGCGTGGGTGACCATATGATTTTTTTGATTTTGGAGCTACACTTAACAATTTACAAAATCCTTTAACTACCTTGTCCCCATGGGTGACCAAGGTTTGCTTTTGGTGGCATGCGGGGTGACAATAACTACCCTGGCTTTTGTTCTCTGGATCGGCAAGGTAAACCGACGCTGGGTGAAAGTAGTTCTGGATTGGTTCCCGGCTATCCTTTTTGCCTATGTTATCCCCGCCGGATTTACCCATCTTTTTCAAATCGATTTGAGCCAGGTAGCCCTGCACGATTTCAGTCGCAACTGGATTATTCCACTTACCATTCTCACCGTGATGAGCGCGCTTTCGCTACGCCAGCTTCGAATCGTGGGGATGAAACCCATTATTGTATTTGGAGTTGGTTCCCTGGTGATTGCCACCCTGCCGGTACTCCTTGTGCTGCTTTTTGGGTGGATGGATGGAGCGCAGAAAGAGTTGTTTTTAACCGATGCCTATTGGAAAGGATTGGTCCCGATTGTAGGGGGTTGGATTGGAGGAAGTACCAGTCAGCTAGTGCTGAAAGAGCTGGCGGAAACCCCGGAATCGCTGTTCCTGTCGATCCTTGTTCTGGATAATATCCTGGTAAACATCTGGACCATCCTGATGTTTCAGTTTATCAAGCGATCAGAGGCTTTGAACAGGGCCTGGGGTATCGATTCGGAAATACCAACTGTTGAGCCTCCGCCAAAATCAGAAGCCAGCCTCAGGAAAACCAATACCATTACCCTTGGGGTAATCGTAGCGGTAATGGTAGGGTGTTATTTTATCCCAATGTCCTTCCTGATGAGCGTGGTGGTGCTCTCAATCCTTGGTTTATTGCTGGGGAACCTGATCCCCGATTGGAATCACAAGCTCGTCCTGCGTATTGCTGGTATAACCATCGTTTTGATCATGGCAATCCTGGGGCTGAAACTCAACTTTTCCAACTTGTCCCTACCCGGAAGTTTAGTGGTTTTGGTGATTATCTGGCTAATCCTGCATTTCTTATTCATGTTGGGGACCGCCTGGCTGCTGCGGACGAATATAGCCTGGGTCGCTATTGGGAGTATGGCCAACCTTGGGGGAATTTCCACAGCTCCGGCCGTAACTTCGGCCTATAAGCAAGAGCTTATGCCACATGCCATAGTATTGGCTATTCTAAGCATGGTAACCGGAACCAGCTGGGGCATGCTTACCATTTACCTGTTCAACTTGCTGTAGTCTCGCAACTATTCGGTCGATAAGGCTTTGGTAAACCCGACGTGATCAATGATTATTACCCCTTTAGGACTTCGATCAAAAACGAACTCTATTCGGCGGATAGCAGTGGGATCAAAATCCGGGTTGGAGGCCGAGAGGATCGCCAACGGGAAATAATAGCTCTGAAATACCTTCTCAGACTGTTTCCGCTTAAAAGCAAAATCAACCTTAGCAATTACTACCTCTACCTGCCGTTTCAGGGGCGTAAACCGACTTAAGGGGAAGGAAAGGCGTTGTCCGGTGCTGTCCGTTAATTGTATTGTCAGGTCTAGCGGAGGCGCTGCTTTCTCGGTTTTGTCGCCTGCGTCTTTCTCTTCTGCATCATCTTCTCCTTCTTCTTCCTCAGCGGCTTCCTCTTCACTCACATTGGCATTACCCGATTCTGAATTCTCATTGTTGGCTTCCTCCGCGTCTGTGTCTTCGCTTTCATTTTCTTGATTCGCCACCCATTTCCCCTGGGATTTGGGATTGGAGGATTCCTTGGATTCTGCCAGGGAGAACACCAAGGCAGCTGTAGAATCGAGTTGCTGAAGGGGTAAATCCAGGGTATACCGGGCAATAGCACTATCCGCAACAATGCCACTGAGGGTCTCGGCTGTGGAATCCTGTTCGGCTTCCTCAAGGTCATAATGCCATCCCACAAAGGCCGCACGACTCCCTTTTTTGTTCCATTTCAGGCGTATTTCTTCCTCCCGCCATACCGTCAGGTTCTCCGAGCTTATGCTGCCCGAAGGAATGGAGGTGGAACTCAAGTCAAAATCCTCATCAAACGAGCTTACCAGCCGGGTTTCCGAATCTTCGAATTGATTGAAATAGTGGGTATCGGGAAGCCAATCCGCCAGTAGTCGCGCATCCATAAAGAGGGGCAGGTACTCCTTTTTTGCATTCAGGGAAGCTTCGAGGAACCCACTGATGTACACTTCTGCAATTTGGCGTTGTTCTTCTGCCGGCAGGAGCTGTTTAAAATTCAATAGTCCTTCAAAGGGGCCGACCAGGTCGTTCTTCCCCCAGCTGGTATTGAACTGTCCGTGATTCGCCCCTACAACATATAGCCCGGATTTGAAATGGTAACTGCTATCTGTGAATTTTATTCGCTCGTATTGCTGAGATCCGGCAAAGGAGCTTACATCGGCATCCTGGGCACCATGCATTACCAAATAATCGACATTTTCAAAGGCTGTACCCGCTTTACCAGGTTCGTACTGTCCGTCTACGGGTGCTATGGCTACAACCCCTTTGAGGTTAAAATTGTAATCAAAGCGCTGAGCCGCATCGTCCGGGTAATAGGGCAGGGCATTGAACATGGCAGCAATAGCCACAGCTTCGCCACCTCTGGAATGCCCAATGAGCGCCAGTTTATCCGTATCAATTTTCCCCTGGAAAATATGGCCATCGGTCTGATTCCAGGTGTGCCATTGCTTGAGATGTTCCAGAAGTAACCAGGCCCGGGCATCATTTTCTTCCTCCAGCCCGCCAAAAATGTCCAGTAGGGTGGAATTAATAAAATTTTCATCTACCGAGGCGAGAATAATTCCCCTTGAGGCAAGCAGCTCCCCCAGATACGCATAGCCGGGATCTGAAAAGTCCTGCATATGGTGGTTCCCATGGACAATGAGGGCCAGGGGGAAGGGTCCATCGCCTTCCGGGTACCAGACCCGTGCATTTAAGGGAAGTGCCCGGGAATCGAAGCCCCAGTATTTGGTACGCCACCAACCCGTAAATCCACTCCAATCATCAATAAAGGCCAGCCCATTGACCGAATCGGTGATGATGTCGGCCGCTTCCCCGAATTCCGGACGGCGCAGGTCCTTTCCACTACCATAGGTCAGGGTCTTTACTGTGTAGGGGCCTTTTAATGCGGGCGAGGCCGTGGGTAAGTCAAAAAAGTCTGTTGCCGCTGGCTCTTCTATAGCGCTTATGGGTTTGACATCAAATCCGGATTTACTGTAGAAAATCCCCAGGGTTATAAATCCTCCCAGTCCAATGACAAGACCCAATAAGGTGATGATTTTTTTGGGTATCGAAAGGTTGCGGAATCCCGTTTTGCGCAAAACCCAGAATGCTGCTCCCAGAAGGGCGCTTAATCCTAACAACACCAGACCGATGGGCCTGCTTATGGCAGCCAGGGAAAACATAAAACCGGCAAGACTTATCCCAACCAAGAAAAAGCGAGGGAGTTTGGCGATACGAACCAATAGCCAGTGTCCTGCCCAAAATGCCAGGAGGGCTGCCAGTAAAAATCCGACGAAAAAAGCAACGAGCCAGGGATCCCCCACATTGAGGAATAAGAGGAAGTAGAATAATAACCAAAACAGGCCGCCAAGGACCAGGCCGCCGATTGCTGCTCCTTTGAGGGCATTACTGCCGGGGGTAATCCGTGTTATTTGTTTTTGAAGCCAGCGATAAATGCGCTGATAAAGCGATACTATTCTATTCTTAATGGAGGGCATTGGTTGGGTTGGATTGCTATTAAAGGAATGCCGGGGGACTGCACGAGAAAAGATACGTAAAATTCCCTGGGATTACCGTTTTCGAAATTCGCTTGGATTCTCGCCGGAAATCTTCTTGAACACCCGGTTAAAGTACGACAAGCTTTGAAAGCCGGAAGCATAGCAGGCATCGCTTATGGAGTTTCCGGCCATCAAGTGCCGTTTGGCGTGACTTACTCGGTAACGATTCAGAAATTCGACAAAGGTATAGGTGGTCATTTTTTTGAAATATCGGCAGAACGCCTCTCGGGTCAACGCGCATTCTGAAGCGATCTCCTCCAAATCAATTTTGCGATGGTAATTGTTATCGATAAAGGCATGTACGAGGTGTAGTCTTTCCTGTTCCCGTGAGCTGATCGTATTGCGGTAGGGGCGTTCATGTAAGTATTCTACGGTATTGAGTTGCGCCAGATCTCGTAAAATTTCCATTAAGCAAAGGAATTGTGTAAAGTCCTCCTTCTGCGCCAATTCAAATAATCGTTCCCCGATATCGTGTTTGTCCGGCCCGGTAAATGCAATTCCGCGAGCCGAAGCCTGAAACAGCTTTTCAACAGGCTGAAGTTCCGGGGCGCTCGAAAAATGAGATTCTACAAACTCTTTATTCAGGTGCAGGACTACTTTTTCATAATCGGTTTGTACCCCATAGTCAAAATTCAGGTGTGGTATGTTCGAACCTATCAGGACCAGATCACTTCCCGCGTAGTCTGTAATATGTTCTCCTACGTGTCTCTTGCCATGCGCATTGCGGATATAAACCAATTCGTATTCCGGATGGAAATGCCAAAAGAACAAATCGCTCAGCCTGGGATTTACCATCATGCTGAAGGAACTGTTTATGCTGTTGGTGATCGTCTCAAGTTTAACCTCCATATAGCATTATATTACTAATAAATCAGCATTAAAATATGAATAATATCAATATAGTACAAATAATGGTTAAATCACGTAAAATTCCTGGAGGGTACAGTCCTGAAATTTGTATCAGAAACAAAAAGAAAGGATCATGATAGCAATGCAACAACAAGAAAAGTCAAAAGCAGCCCCAACAAAGATCAAGGATAACCAACACACGGATATCCCAGGTAACCCTTCAACTGCAAAAAGCAGCAAGCAGCAATTGCGCAAAGAGGCCACTGCAGAATCACTTCGCGTACTGACTATGGAAGATTGGAAATTCTGGAAGGAAAACGGATACATTGTCATAAAGCAAGCGGTTCCGCGCGAGCAGGCCAAAAGAACAGCAGACTTCCTCTGGGAGTTCGATGAAAAGGATCCAAATAATCCTGAAACCTGGTATACTGCTCCCAGGGCAGATATCGCCATGAAGGAATTGGCGGGAACCGGAATGGTGGAGGTTTACAATAATCAATACCTCTGGGACAATCGGCAGACCGAGCGCTTGTATAACGCATTTGTAGATATTTGGGGGACCGAGAAACTTTGGGTTACCATAGACCGGGCAAACCTGAACTTCCCGATTCGTCCGGGACACGAATACAAAGGATTTATCCACTGGGATTATGACCCGGAAACCAAACCACAGAATGTGCAGGGGGTCTTGGCCCTGGCCGATCAGACCGATGAAAATATGGGAGGTTTTCAGTGTATTCCCTGGCTATACCGAAACTACGACAGCTGGAAGTTGACCCAGCCAGAGGACAGGGACCATTTCAAACCCGATATCACCGGATTGGAAGATAAACTGGTAAAAGTGCCACTGGAGGCTGGAGATCTCCTCATCTTTAATAGCTCACAACCACACGGAATCCGTGCCAATAATTCCGGAGATAAGGTTCGCATTGCACAGTATATTTCGATGATGCCAGCTCAGGAAAACGATCAGGATTTAAGGGATTGGCGAATCAATTCCTGGAGGGAGCGAATCGCTCCGGAGGGATACGCGTTTCCAGGTGATCCCAGAAAATGGGAGCAAACCCGATATGAAAAAGCTAACTTGAGCGAGCTCGGGGAAAAACTCCTGGGTCTTCGAAACTGGTAAACGATGGATTTAGGATTAGCGGGTAAGCAGGTTTTTATTAGTGGATCGACGGCCGGAATTGGCCTGGCCGTCGCCAAAGCCTTTTTAAAGGAAGGCGCAGCAGTTTTAGTTAATGGACGTAAACAAGCCACGGTCGATCAGACGGTGGCTTTGCTGCAAGAGGAATTTCCAGGACAGCAGGTAGGGGGTGCAGTTGCTGACTTTACCGATCCGGATTCCATTGCGCGATTAATCGATGACCTACCGCTAATCGATATTCTCATAAACAACGTTGGTATCTATACGGCTCAGTCTTTTTACGAAGCAACGGATGCCGATTGGACGCGCCAGGTGGAGGTAAACCTGATGAGTGGAGTACGCCTTTCCCGGGCATTATTACCAAAGATGCTCGAGCGCGATTGGGGTCGAATACAGTTTATATCCAGCGAATGCGCTTCCCTTGTTCCCGAAGACCTGATCGCTTACAGTACCACAAAAGCGGCCTTGCATGCGCTTTCCCGAGGTCTGGCCCAATTGTGCAAGGGTTCCGGAGTAACGGTAAACACCTTCATGCCGGGATCGACCATGACCGAAGGGGCTGCAGTTTTTCTGGAGCAGCTCGCTGCGGCGAGGAATACTTCTCCCGAGAATGCCGAAAAAAGTTTCTTTACTGAAGACCGTCCGGCATCGCTGTTGGAGCGCTTCGCTGATGTCGCGGAAATTGCCAATACGCTGGTGTATTTTGCAAGTCCGCTGTCCAGTGCTACCAATGGCGCGGTTATAAAATTGGAAGGCGGCAGTACCGGGGGATCCCTTTGAAAAGAATGTGTACATTCACTTCATGAACAAAATCGTCGCTCTTGTTTTCCTTTTAGTCGGCGTGGTAGGACATGGTCAACAGCTTCCACCAGAACGTATCAACGACCTGGCCGACCGCTATTTACCTGAAGGGATCGAACGCTTAGCCGAATTTTTAAAACTTCCGAATATCGGTTCCTCGCCTGAGGACATTCAGCGCAATTTAAATTGGTGTCAACAAGCATTCCAGGAGATTGGTTTCGAAACTGAGGTATTACTTCAGGATGGCATCAAGCATCTGCTGGCCCAACGCAATTTTTCTACAGATGCGCCAACAATGCTCTTCTATTTACAAATCGATGGTCAACCTGTTGATCCTGATCAATGGGAACAGGAGCATCCTTTCGAACCCGTATTCAAAGATTGCTCCTCGGGGAAGTGCGAATTGTTGCCTTGGGATCCCCGGAATATTAAAAAGTACCTGGAGGATTTCAATCCCGAATGGCGAATATTTGCGCGCTCTTCTTCTGATTCCAAAGGTCCGGCGGTGGCCTTGCTGCAGTCCCTTGGCATACTTGTTGAAAATGGGATTCTGCCGGCCTATAACATCAAGGTAATCATGGATTTCCAGGAGGAATTGGGATCTCCAACCCTTCCTGACCTGGTATTGGCCAATGCGGACGCCTTTGAGGCAGAAGGAATGCTCATTATGGATGGGACCCGCCCTCCTGGGAATCTTCCCAATCTCACCTTCGGAGCCAGGGGGATTGCAACGGCCCGACTTACGGTTTACGGACCTACGGAGAACCTGCATTCCGGACAATATGGGAATTATGCGCCGAATCCGGTTTTTGCGCTTTCCCGGCTTTTGGGGGCCATGAAAGACGAATCGGGGCGTGTCTTGATCCCCGGCTTTTATGATGGGGTAACCCAGGATTCCGGGTCGGCAAAAACGGACATAAAACTGAATCAGGAACCGGAAGCGCTGTTAAATCGATTAGGAATTGCTCGTCCTGAGGCTGTTGGCAAGTCTTATCATGAAGCCCTGCAATACCCTTCTTTAAACGTAAGGGGCTTACAGGCCGGTTGGGTAGGTTCGGAAGTTCGGACAATAATCCCGTCCCAGGCACTGGCCGAAATTGACATGCGACTTGTAGTGGGAACTCCTGCAGAAAAGCAAATTGAACTACTGAGGGATTTCGCCATCAGCAAAGGGTTTTATGTAATTGACCATGAGCCTTCGGCGGAGGAAAGACGTGCGCATCCGAAAATCATGAAGTTCGAGTATCGCATTGGTTCTCAACCCTTCAGAACTCCCATTGAATCTACTTTTGGATTGTGGTTATCGGCGGCTATGGAACAACAATTCGGGGCTGGACAGTATACTGTGGTACCTACAACTGGCGGGTCACAACCCATTGCTCCCTTTATAAACACCTTAGGGATTCCCGCTGTTTCCGTGCGTATTTCGAACCCCGATAACAATATTCATGGGCCCAACGAAAACCTCCGTTTAGGTAATTTTCATGAGGGATTAAAAATGTGTCTCTCGATATTGACGCGACCGGTGCGTTGATCGGTGCTAATTAACTTCGGAAGCGAACTTGATGCTAATGGAGTTCTGCGCGCTATTGATATTGATGATAGCGTTATGAAAAAGATTCATTCCTACGCGCACCTGGCTGCTTTGGTTTAAAGAAACCTCGACATTTTTGAATATCAAATCCCCGATGCGCAACTCGGGCAAGACGGCAACTTTTTCAATGATTGAACGCAAGCCTCCAATGGTATAGCGTTCCCTGGGGCGGTCTTCAAAGTCATATGTTTTGAGCAGCTCCGAGGCCAATGGACTGTCTATGGGAACGTTGAGCATGGCCACAGACCCCAAATCAACTATAGCTTTATGCACCTTCCCATCGAGTTCTATTCGCGTGTAATCTGCGCCGCTACTCCCTTGCTCCAGGGGAATCTCGGTAAATCCTTCGTCTGGAAATATTTCACTGGAGATAACAAACTCTCGCTTCGGCATATCGATTAGCCAATTTGTCCGGTCAATAATGGGCCGGCCAAGGATACCCCCGAAGTTGGGTATCTGCTCTTTCAGCCCTACATAATCCTCATTGGTAGCGAAGGTATTCCGGAAATCAACGTCACCGATTTTAAAGGATTTCAGCACTTCCGTCCCGGATTGAATTGTTCTGTTGCTCGCACCCCGAACGGTAACCCGACGACCCTTTGTCTGTGTTCTTTGAATGCTTGTTAACTGAGAGCCTGAATCAAAGAGATAGTTTTTTACCGTCCCCTCAAATTCGGCAGGAACCAGGATAATACCCTTGGTCGTGGTAAAGCTTACTTTTTCCGTAAAGTTCTCAGGTTCAACGCTTCCCCTTTGCATTTTGCGCGATAGGGAACAACCAAGGACTAAAGGAAATACAAGTAGTAATATGGCGTAATTAATCTTATTTGCCATGGATTCCGGATTAATAGGCAGCTTCAATGCGCCGCATTAATTGATCTTTTTGGGCTTCAGTAGCAAAAGAGTGGGCTATTGCCTCGATGTTACACTTTTTAAAGTGCTCCAGGCCCCAGTTGAAGGTCTTTGCCATACATTCGTACTCTTCGCTTAGTGTGGTATTGGAGATCGTCCGGCAATCGGTATTGATCCCTACCGAAATTCCATGATTGAAGAGGATATTGGCACTATGGTCCTCAATACGCTCAAAGACGTTTACCTGAATATTACTCGTAGGACATATTTCCAGGTGAAACTGATGTTCCCTGAGGTAATCCATCAACTTCGGGTCCTCTGTGCCTCTTACGCCATGGCCAATGCGGTCAGGGCGGAAGTTTTCAATGGTTTCCCACATACTCTCAGCACCTTTCGCTTCCCCGGCGTGGGCGGTACAGGGGATACCCTTATCATGAGCAAACCGAAAGGCTTCAACATGATTATCTATAGGAAACCCGGCTTCATCGGCTGCAATATCGAAGCCCACCACCCGGGTGCCCTTAAATGCTTCTACCAGCTGCACCGTAGTCATACTGCGGTCCTCGCCGTAATGCCTTAGGGTGCACAGGATGAGGTTCGCCTGGATCCCTGTTTTGGCTATACCTTCCTGGGTGGCCTGTTCTACTGCTTCCACTACCTCCCGGGGCGTTAGTCCTCCTGCTACATGGTGAAAGGGTGCAAATCGAATTTCCGCATAGATAATACGATCCGCCTCCAACTGCTCAAAAAGATCAAGGGTTACCATTCGCAATTGCTCCCGGGTTTGCATGAGTTTTACTGCCCGGTCGGCCCGGGTAATGTAGTCGGCCAGGTCGGTGCATTTCGCAGGGGCAATGAATTCCGCTTCGTACTGCTCCCTCGAAATCGCAGGATCTATTTGGCTAACGACATGGTAACTCAGGGAACAATCCAGGTGGAGGTGTAATTCTACTTTTGGAAGTGCCGAATAATCCATAGTTCGCTTTAATTACTAAGAAGGCTAAATCATTTTAGCCAGTATTTCTTTCATGAGCTTTGCTGCAAGAAAGGCGGTCATATCCTGGTGGTCCCGCTCGGGATTGTATTCTACAATATCTGCCCCAATAATCTCAACATCGAGTCCTTGAATAAGCTCAATCACCTGTCTGGAGCTCAAACCTCCTGCTTCGTGATGGCTTACCCCCGGTGCAAATGCGGGGTCAATTCCGTCCAGGTCCAGGCTCAAATACACCGGGTTTTCGAATTTGGAGATCGCTTGTAGCTCGAGATTGCGCATCTGGTGAATTTCCACCTGGAATTTTTCGGCCTGAGCGGCCTGGTGGGGGGTCAGGGTTCTGACGCCTACCTGTACCAATTTCCCGGCAAGCCCATCTTCCATGATACGTGCGAACGGGCAGGCATGCGAATATTTGTTTCCTTCGAATTCCTCGTAGAGATCGCCGTGGGCATCGATCTGAAGGATGTCAAACCTGGGATATTTTTTGGCATAAGCCTTCAGGATAGGGTAGGTAATGGAGTGATCTCCGCCCAGGGTTAACAGTTTCTCCCTGGCCTTGAGATTTCGGGTAGTGATTTCTTCAATATCGAAGTATTCTGAAACCTCAAAATCTCCAAGGTCTATCACTGCCGACTTTCCTTCCTCAAAGTCTGCTTCAACCACAGGTTCTACCCAAGTCAGATTTTCCGAGTACATATTAAAGGAGCCGCTGTGCAACGCCGCACGGATAAGGGGAGGAGCCAGTCGCGGACCCCGCAAGTAGGAAGAATGCGCGTCGAATTCAATACCCTGTATACCGATTTCAGTCATTAGGCTTGTCGTTATCGCCTGTACACGCGAACCCAGTCGACTAACATCGTAGCGCTATCTGCGTAATTCGCAGAATTACGATCCTCGAAAAACAATCCCCCTACCGCGGTATTCAGGACTATTTTTTGCTTTCTACCAAAGAACCGTGATATATTGTTTGAGCCATTCGCCCGGTAGGTATGAATCAATTCTTCATCAAAATAAATTTCGATCATATTTGCTTTCCAAACCATTTCATAAATATGGAAATCAGCTGTTAAGTCAATGCCGATATTATGTTCGGCCACTGTATTGGAATTGATATTGATCCCAGGATCAGGTCCATAAAAAATATTCGAAATATATTCCTGGGTTTCTCCCCCGCGAAACTCCAGGATATCGATTTCTCCTTGAGTAGGCCATGGGTCTCCATAGGTCCAGAATGCCGGCCACATGCCATGTCCGGCCGGTAGCTTTATTCGAGCCACAAAGCGATATTCGCGCTGTCCCTCAAAATTAGCAGGAGCAAATTGCATTTTACTTTCAATACGCCCGGACACGTATTCGAAGTCTTTGGGAGTGGCGTCTCCCGGCAGGGCCGGACCAGTGACAGCCTCCCGCTGAATAGAAATTTCCAACAACCCATCGGTAAGTTGAATTTGCTCGCCGCGATAGAATTGTATTTCTTCATTGAAAGCACCGGAATTCCAAATATTCCAGCGACTGAAACCCTGGTCAAATTCCTCTTCAAAAACCAGTTCCCAAGCAGTATTTCCTTGCTGGTTTTCGTCTGGATTGTCTGCAGCAGTGGGCTCTGAGTCAGTCTCATTATTAAGCGGTTGGTTATCACTTTGAGAGCATGAACTGATTGAAAAACAAAAAAGCGATAGAAAAAAGAACAGTGATTTACGCATCGATAGGGCATTTATTAAGCATTGTCTAAAGCTATTAAGAAAAGCTAAGAAAAACTACCGGAAAACTCCAGCCAGTGGCAGTGATTAAACTTCCAGGTTGTAGCGTCTTTTGGCTTCCTGAATCTGATCTGCTTCCTGCGTCTCCGGGTAAAAGAGGTAACTGGGAGCGAGGATGGGTTTGACCGATTCCACCTCCATAACTATAATCGAGCCGAAGGGAAACTTCCCCAAAGTCATATCTTCCAGGGTTTGTTTCATTTCCTGATACCCGGGATCGGACTCCGTAGCGATGCGCGCATTTCCTTTTAGCTGATAGCCTTTTTGGACCAACACTTCAACGAAGCTTAAGCAGACTTGCGGTTGTGTTTTAATATTGCGAACCGTTTGCGGGGAAGCAATATTGGCAATTATGACCTGGTCTTGCCCGAAGGCGGTGAAAATCTCTTTTGGGGAAACGTTGGGCATACTTTCTTCCGACACCGTAGCCAGCCAGCAAAGCACGCTTTGTTCCATCAGCTCCTTAATTTCCGGCTTAAGTATCACAGTTGTTTTTGGATTTTACAGGGATTTCCAAAGGCCAGGACATTGTCCGGGATATCCTTGGTCACCACACTGCCGGCTCCGATAGTAACATTGTCCCCGATACTAACCCCGGGGCAGATTACAGAGTTTCCGCCAATCCAGACATTATCTCCGATAGAAACCTGCTTGGCCGAAGTACGATATGGGGTTTGCGATTCTGGTCCCAGAATACGATCAGCGGCCTTGAGCGGATGATCGGCAGTATATATCTGGACGTAGGGCGCTATGAGCCCGTTCTTGCCAATGGTTATTCTGTTGCAATCCAGAAAAATGCAGTTTGCATTGACAAAGGTGCCGTTCCCTATGGTTATATTTTCCCCATAGTCACATAAAAAAGGAGCCTCTATCCAAACCTTTTCGCCCACACTACCCAGCAACTCCTGCAGGATTTGTTGTCTCCTTTCAAAATTTTCGGAATCAAGGGAATTATATTCGGCCCCGAGCCGCCTGGCTTTGTGATACATCTTCAGTATTTCCGGGTCCCGGGAATCATAGAGTTCCCCATTCAGCATTTTTTGTTTTTCGGTCATGGAATTCGTGAGGCTTAAACGGTCAAAGGCTTTGGTTCAAATCGCTGCAGTTTCTCCTTGAGTAAATCCAGGGAACCCGGGTCAATAATTTGCGTATTGATGATGAGGTCTTTCCCCCCTGTGGTCTTCAGGATCAGATCCCCGGCAAAGTATTTAATGCGTACCACCTCGTCCCAGGCTATCCGCCTTCCGAATAAGCCATTGGTTCGGATGTAATTTTCAGTAAGGACGAGGTATTTTTGAGTAGTGCAATACCAGTAATTCCCAAAATACCATAAACTCAATGCCAACCAGGCATAAGCAATCCAATCTTTCTGCTCGGTAAAGAACAGGTTTGCCACAAAGAACAGGAACCATACCAATCCCTGCAATAGGATTACCCTCAGGAATTTCCGGGTATATGCGATTTTTGTTTCAGACATCTGATTCGTTATCGACGTTATTTTCATTCCCAATTTAAGGGATAATCTGCCTCGGCGTATCCGATAAGCCAGGGCCAGTATTCGGGTTCTTTAACACCGTGGTACCAAATCCGGAATTTGCCGTTTTCAATGATCCCATCAGGGGCGGTAACTTCACTATCCCATTCAAATAGTGGATCGACTATAGCCTCAGGGTAAATTTGATAACTCCCTGAAAAGGAATTAGATCGTGCGATGCCTATACTCCTATCTGTAGAGAATACAATGTACCACCAGCCATCCTCTGATTTCATTAAGGTGGCTTCATTGATATCGGGACTATAGGTGACCTCCGAGGGACTGATTATCGGGGCTGCGATTTTTTCCCATCGTATTCCATCGGTAGAGGTGGCGCCGAGTATGCGTATCCCTGCATTCGGGCCTGTCCAATTGTCAGCCACATTCCATCCGGCATAAATCATATAGTAGGTCCCATTTTCATAAACGACCCCTGGGCTGGTCATAGCATGGCGGTCCAACGTATTATCATTGGAAACATCTCTTTGGATTATGGGAGCCTCGATACTTTCGGCAACGCGCTCAAAGCGCAGACCATCCCGGGAGGTTGCCAGGCCTATCTCGTAATTTTCGGCTTGAGGGGTATCTCCTTCACCTTCCCGGTAGCCCGTGTAATACATCTTAAATTCTTCGTTGACTTTAATTACCTCAACGGTTTCCAGGACATTATCCCAGGCATCGGGACGCTTTTCTAATGCGATAAAATCAGAAGACGCATTGGTTGGTCGCATCCAGTTTTGACCATTATCTAAAGAATAAGCCAGAGCGATTCCTTCTTCAGCGGTATAATAGAGCAGCAGGGAATCTCCGCTTTTCAGTATTGATGGATCCCCGGCTAAACCAATTGGACTACTGTAAACCGGCGACTCAGTCCTTTCAAAAATAGATTGTTCGGACATAGGGTCGTTTGCGGATCGGGAGCAGCACAATAACAGGCAGCTGACGAATCCTAACGTGAGTACGATCTTTTTCATAACAGGCAATTTTTCAAGCAATTACTACAAGTTATGAATTTTACAGTTGTGTGGGGATAGCAAGGCGACTTATCAATCTATAGGGCAACTCGTCGGGAATCTCTTTACATCTCTACTTACAGCACTTAAGTTGTGATCGAATCAAAAAAACACACCATGAAGAAGATCTATGTTGCTTTAATTTTACTTTTTGCCCAAACCTTTACCCAGGCTCAGGAATTATCGACCTACATCAGCGATGTGGTCGCTCGGGATCTGGATCGCTATGCACCTGGCTTGCAAGCCTATGCCAAGGGGGAATATCAAAAGGCTTTTGAAGGCCTGAGTGCGGAAACCAAGGCAGACGGGCAGTACGACTTCCTAAATAAGCTTCGCGGGTACGCGCTTGTTTATCAACGCGATCAGAACCTGCTAGGAAGCAAGCTCAAAGAAGATCCGCAATTATTAAATGAATTCTATCAATTCTACGCAACTCAACCTGCAATGGAAATTGCACTTGAGGGAAAAACGGCTACACCACTGGATAAAAATCTGTTCACAGCCATTTTAAATGGAAAAGATACCCTAACCGTGATGTTGGATACGGGTGCAGGAGGAGTGGGAATCAATGCAGAATGGGTTCGTAAATACAATATGGATCGGGATACTACGATAGTGCGAAGTGGATCGCTCCCTGCCTTTGGAATAACCTTTGAAAAACATCCGGTATTGATCCCGGAGATTCAAATTGGATCGATGATTATGACCAATATTCCCGGGAGTTATACCGCTCCGGATTCGGAATCTGGAGGAGAATACACCGGGCCAAAGTTCGATATGATTATGGGTCTGGACATTTTCCTTGGTTTTATAGAACAGGTAACATTCGACTGGACTACTAATGAATTGGTTTTCCACGAGAAAACTGAAATGACAGAAGGTCTTCCATTTATTTTCTATGGTAGCAAGCCCATAACTTCAACTACCTTAAGGGGAAAGAAATACACAACTGTACTTGATACAGGTTCCGGGGTGGATATCATTCCACCTGAGATTTATTTGAAGGATTATTCCAAAAAGGAGGAAAAGACCTACGAGCAATACAGTTATGTACTCTACACATTGCCCGTAGAACTGCCGGGCACCAAAATCACAGAACTGCAAATAGGAGATTTTACCCGGGAATTCGACCTGGTCCTGGATGGTTTGCCGGTACCTTTTCTCATTGGGCATAAGCACCAGAAAATGTCCTTTAACCTGGCACAAAACCGGGTGATAATAGAATAAGTCAGCGTTTTTGAATTAGCGCAAGGGCCTGCTCGAGGACCACATCACGGCCTTGTTGCAGGTCTTCCTTTTTTATAGGCACCACTATATCAGGCATTACTCCTGTATTGGGTTGTGGTTCCCGGCTAAATCCTCCCATAACCGGGCTGTCGATTTCGATTTGGGAATGAGGCAGGGTTAAAAAAATGATCTGCCCGCCATTGATATCGTTCAGGTTTCCCCCGGTTTCTCCACCGATCATCACACCGAGGTTCTGGGTTTTAAATCGAAGGGCGGTATAAAAAGCCAGGGAAGTGTTGGCAGGACTGGTAAGCAAATAGGTGTTCCCTTCATAAATCGGCTTCTTACTCTTTTTACGATTTCCCTCCTCCTCAAAGATGTAATATCCTTCCTCGGTCATTGCCGTTTTAGGCTTTAACTCATAGTACCAGGGATTATCCCCCCAGGTACGGATATGGGATTTCAGGGATTCCGGGAATGACTTGTAGCGCGTCCGTCCCTCCCGATCGTAAGCCGGCATGGTTCTGGCCAGGTATTCAAACAGTTCTATCGCCATTTCATCGTTACCTCCGTTATTCTCCCGGATATCAATAATGAGGTTGGAAATACCACTATTCCGAATTTCGGAGAAAGCCGCATCCAGAAACGCTTTATAATCGATAGTCATTGCCTTCCAGCCCATCAGACCAAAGGAATTCAGCGTAAGTTTGGCGATTTCCCCAGGCAGGATTTCAAAGGACCACATTTCGTCCCGGGTTTCGGGAAAATCCGGATATCTCGAAGCGAGTAGGGCCGACCGGTCTTCCCGGGTTAACGTAGTCACGGTAATAGCTTTGGTATCGGTTTCCCCGGGTTGTCTAATTTCCAGTTGAACTTGATTGTTCTCTATGGGATAAAGCAAGGGGAAGAAAATATCGAAGGCGTTGTACCGGAAATCGTACCCGTTTATTTCCATTTTGTATTCCCGATTCTTATCCGTTGCTCCATCGGCTCCTATATAAGGAAGCATTTCCCTTTTTATATCTCCCACCGGAATACCGTTTATGGCCACAATCTCAGTGCCTCGCTGCAGTTCGTTCTGCTGAGAGGCATTTTCTTTTAGGATCATCTCATCGCCAAACCACCGAAAGGTAAAAGGCAACTTATCGGGTTGGTAGTGAATTATGGAATTAATGATCGGGGTCTGATTATTAAAACCCGCTTTGGTATGATCGCATTGCAGGGTTGCCATCATTCGGGATACGGCCAGATAGGCTTGCTGGTGGGTTTGGGGTTCGCTAAAGGCTCCCTTAAGCCGATCCAGTGCTGCCTGGATCTCAGATTTTGATTTATAACGATAGGTGCCCGGATGAAGATCCAGGACCAGGGTTTCCACGAGTTTGTAATCCTCCAGGAGGAGTTCGGGAGGAATGGGTTCTAATTTGCTGATGTCCAGGACCTGTTCCCGATTCCACTTCGCATTGACTGTGATAAGCTCCCCGGTAGCCGGTAGTTTGAGACTGCGATTGGGCGTGTTTTCCCAGATAACGTCATTGTCCCTTTCAAACAATACGAACTTGTACTCCAGGTCTGCCCCGGACTGGGGAAATGTAAGCTGAATCGAATACCCCGTGCCCGAAGGTTGTAGCACGGCAGAACTTTCCCAGCTCAAAGGGGCCGTATTCCCCCTGATCCCAACATTTTCGGTCCCTTCAGGAATATCTTCTACGAAAAATGTTACCTCAGTTTGAGCATTTAGTGTAAAGGACAGCAAAAAAATGAAGCAGGGAAACAAATTCTTCAAGGCAGGGAGTATTAGCGGTTTTCCTACAAGATACAACTCAATCTGCGATCTCCTGATCTAATATTTCCAGCATCTGTTTTATCCGGCTGCGCAGGGTTTGGGATTGGAGGTTGGTATTCTCAAAAAAGGAGATGGTCCAGCTAACCAAACCTTCCAATTCAACATCGAAGAGCACGGCTTGCAAATCGACAGTTTTTTGGGTAGGCCCCATAGTGAACTTATAATTCAAATTTCTATCCTTCTCAAGAGCTTCGATGGGGGAATATCCCTCTTGCCAAACACGATTGTTAACATTTCGGGCAATGCCCAATCTAGTCAGGCAGGGCGCGGTAAATTCAGTTCGTATTTTTTGAAATTCTAGTTCCAATTCCTGAACCTGATAAACATCTGATGACCAATTAGAAAGAATTCTAACTAGTTCCTGGTTCCTTATCAGCCGGATTTTTTCTGACCCTACGATATCATTTTTAATGGGATCAAAAGTTGGATCGAGCACCAAATGCCAAAGCGCATCATAAAGTTTATCTGAAGTTACCTCTTCCGGATTGTCGATATAGCTGAGCAATTGGTGGCAGGCCTCAATGCCTTCCTCACGCATAAGAACCTTTTCGTCTAATTGCGCGAGATTGCTCTGGTATTCCGCGCGTAGTTGTTTTAAGATGAGTTGCTCCTGCGCCAGGTCTTTTTGCTTTTCATTCCAATTGTTTATCGAAAGCGCTATCAGGATACCAATTACCACCAAAATGATTTCCCCGATTGCATAAAGCAGATACTTGCTTACTCTGTTTTCAGCGATCAATTGCTGGCGGATTTTACGGAAGAATTTGATCATGCACTATGGATTGTGGATGGAGGCTAAATTGAGGAATTCTGTCTCAACAAAAAAGATGCCCCATTCCCCATACTCGTAGTTGCCCAGGTTCTCGGCCCGGCTAAAGAAAAAATACTTACCATCCCTGGAAAACCGTGGACTGCTCTCTTCATTAGTAGTATTCACAAGCGGGCCAATGGGTTTAGCCTTACTCCAACCGGTTTCTGTGCGCTTGGAGACAAATATATCTTCACCGCCGGCACCTCCCGGTGCTCCATAGGAGTTGAAAACCAAATACTGACCGTCCGGGGATATCACTGCGGAATACACCCAGAATTTCTCATCATCAAAGAGTCCTGTAATGACTTCAGGCTCCGAATAGGCTCCGTCCTTTAATGTTGTTTGATATAGTTTAATGCTTTCAGAACCTCGATTCATGGTAGTGAAGTAAAAGGTTTCGTTGTCGTTACTAAAGAAGAAATTGTTGTTGGAGGATGGCCATTGTTCCCCGCTTACCTGCACTTGATTGATGGGTTCGGGCAGGGGTTCAGGCGTACCCCATCCTGAGGCTGTCTGTTCCATGACCCAGATATTCATATCGAAATTACCCTGATTTGGTTTGCCGGGTAAGGGCCTTTCAGACCCAAAGTAGAGATACTTCCCGTTAGGCGTAATCATGGCTGTTTCGTCCCGGTTTGTGGAAAAAGGTGCGCGCGTTGGATTGGACCAGTTCCCTGCTACGAAATCGGTTTGATATATGGCTTGTTTTTCGCCGGGCGCCCGGCGGGAAAAGTAAACGCGACGTCCGTCTGCCGAAAAAGTCAGTTCAAATTCACTATTATCTTCCGTGGCAATTATACCGGGTGCAAAGGGAACAGGTGTAGCAACCACATCTTCGGAATAGTTGACCGCTGGGGGATTTGCCTCGTTGTTGCAACTGATCATTAAGAGTATTATCAGTAGCGAAATAGGATACTTTGTTATCACGATTTTCTGGTTCTAAGTGGGTCTTCTTTTCTTATCCGAAATACTCATTACAATGCTCTTCGGTTCTAAGTTTGCTTCAGATAAGGAAGGGTTTCTGTTTTCGGCTATTCCCAATGCTGCGTAGACCAGTGTTGTCACAGCACTTTCAGGGAAATCCTCAATGTTTTTGACGCTGAGGTGTCGGATGAGTTTGCCGTTTCCACTTAAAACTAAGGAAGTTTTAGGTAATTCCGATCCCCGGTTAAAACCAAAGTTTACGTGATTTGCATAAACCGAGAGATGGCAGAAAGCATCCTTAAGTTGCTCCGATAAGGAATAAGCGATGGCTACGGCATTGTAGTTGTCCCAAATGAGCTCATTGCACTGAGGAACAGTTTTCAGAATAAAGTCCCTGAGTTCCAGGACTAATTGCTGAATAGCATTGCCGTAGGGCTGCAAAAATGTAGTGAGTTGTGGATGTGGCTCCATCAGGATTTGATTTTACCTTCGAATCGCATTTTTTCATTTCCCTTTTGAATATCGATCTGGCCTCCACTGTCTATACTGAAGGAAATTTGGAGCAAGTAGCGTTCTCCTTTAATCACACAACTGAAATCTGCCTGCAGACTCCTTGTCTGATCGTTCCATCGCGTTTGATAGCCTTCCAGAACCCCAACTGTTCGTATTCTAGATTTGTCCCCAGTGGCATTCACCCAATCGATTTCCTGGATACGCACTTTCGAAGGTTCGATGGCGAAATAACCGCCGGTACCGTTGTATGGGGTATAGGGCAGTACTATTTTTTCGGTTTGGAAAAAGAAAGTGGTATCGATCATCGCTTGCTTATAGCGCTGATACTGCTCTGTTTTACGCTCTTCTTTGCTCTTTTTTTTGGACTTTTTTTGAGCAAGTCCAACTTGCATTGTTCCAAGTGTCAACGCTATGAGTATTATTGTTTTTTTCATTGGGAGATGAATTCATTTTTGCAGCAAAAAAGCATCGCTTTACCTGCATTTAATTTCCGGGCCTAGTTATTCAAAGGAAAGGTAACCCCTATGGTGAATGCCCCGGCGAATTGTTGTACGGTTGGTTGAAAGAAATACATGAATCCCAGATCAAAGTTGTTATTCCGACCAAGTTCCAGGCCAAACGAGACCGGTAGGTGATAGATCAGCCCACTTCTTTCAATGGAATCAAAGAAAGTTTGTGTCTCGAATTTACCAATGGAAGCTCCAATACCCGCTTCGATGTAGGGAGCAACCCAGCGAATGGGAGCCCTTATCCTGGCCTTGCCGCCGATTAAAAATGCTTTGGATTCTGCAAGCTCTGCGGTAGGCGTTCCATCGATATCCCGGCCATCGGAATTGGTAATCAGTATCCCGGCATAAGGCCGAAATTCCACCCAGCTGGCGGCCGAAAGCACTAATTCTCCCTGAGCAAAAAAGCCTGTATCCGAGATATCGTCTAGACTGTTGTAGGGGACACTTATACCATAGCCTAGTTGCGCGTTTATCGCTTTTTCTTTAATGAACTGGGCAGAAACCAGGTTGGAAAACAACAGTGCAATTAGGATGTGCAAAATTCTCATAGGATGGGGCATCATATTATTTTGACTTACATTTATCAAGTTAGGATTTTTCTCTGGACCTATGTTAGGAGTTCTCGTCGTATTTGCACTTTCCTGGCTGCTTCTGTGGCTTTTTGCAAAGGAGCACATCACCTCGCTTGGTATTTCACCTACTCTTCACAGAATTAAAGTTTTTTCGGTAGCGATGATCCTTATGGCGGTTTTCTGTGCCTTGAATCTTTTGGGACAGGCTTATTTTCAGGACACCTCCTACATAAGAAATCCGGATTATGGAATTAGTGAAGCTCTTTTTGGCACCTGGTGGACTTTCAAGGCAGCATTATTTGAGGAGCTCATATTCCGGGGTGCCATCCTTTACCTCTTGATTAGACGACTTGGGATTAAATGGGCATGTATTCTCAGCGCCGTAGCTTTTGGTATTTATCATTGGTTCAGCTACCAGATGTTTGATCGTGGCTTGATTCCGATGATTTACGTCTTTTTGCTGACTGGTGCTGCTGGATGGATGTTTGCCTTTGCCTTTGCCAAATCCAAATCTCTATGGCTTCCGCTAGGCTTGCATTTTGGATGGATTCTGGTAAGCATTGTAATACTATCGGCAGGACCCTTAGGGGATTCCCTCTTTGTGTTGAAGGAGGAAGGGCTTGAACTGGGAGGATGGGAACAACTGCTCTTTTTCCTATGGCAAACCCTGGTTGTACCCGGGGTAATAACCTGGTACCTGATAAAGAAATACAATCAGCCCTGAATTTGCTTTCCAGAGCGCAAGGCAAATGCACAGGAGAACACCCAAAGGACAAAGGTGGCTTCGACCACTCTTTGAATCAAACCTACGTAATCCGATTCGCCCGCACCAATCAATAAACCCACGGAGGCAAAACTCAGGAAACCGAGCATTATCGCTTGTCTTGAAAACTTCCTGAATTGATCGGATTTATTGGTCCCAACTCCTGTAAGCAGGATACAAACCGGTGCAAAGAGGTAGGTGAGTATTCCCATCAGGTTGTGGATCAACTGTGAAATGCTGGGATCTATTAAATCCGTATTGCATCCACTGTCGCAGGGGAAAATGGATACGACAACCGTGGCCAAACCATAAAATATGCCGATACCAATAATGTTGACCCGGGTCAGCTTAAAACCGCGGAAGTAGGGCGCAGCTTTGAAGCAAAACAGGGCGATCAATATTCCACTTGGAATGTATCCAATGGCCCTTAAATACCCTCCATACGCGGTGTCTATGGCATAAGATTCGCTTATGAGCTGGCTTACCGGACTATATCCTTCAATCAACAACCCACCGACAATCGCCGTCAGCACAAATAGGCTTACACCAATTATTCCGATCCAAAATATCCGATTTGTGTTCATCAAGCATGAGTTAACCCCGATTGATCTATCAGGCTACCTGCAATATAGGAACTTAGCGCTTGGGGAATTTCTTTAAGCCATAGAAATAGGTGTAAATCATAAATCCGATAATAATCAGTATTCCCAAAGCAGAAGGAATGTACTGGCTATGCGGTTGGTATTGCTCCAGGACCGTGCCTACAAAGGCCGAAAGCAATGCGGAAAAGGCACTAGTCATCTTATAAATGTGTTCGTAAAGCCATATTCTGTTGCGAACATATTTGTCCGCAGGGATCAGGAACTTGAGCATGTCGTAAGTAACGACCAACAGCAATGCCCCTACAGTGCTGTAAATAATTACAGGAGCCCAAATCATTCCAATGGACTTGAAATAGTACAGAAAGTAGGTCAGTACCAAAATACTGGTAAGAGCAACCAGGATGTCCAGACGCTTTATCCGATTGGTTTTATTTTGTAATACCCGGTATCCTGAAAAAGAAACATACCCGCTCAATACAGTAATGACGAGGAGAAAAACATTTCTCCCATAAATGAATACTCCGATTAAACCGGTTAGGATAACAATGCTTATTAATCGAAGAAAGAATCTGCCACTTACGTTATGAATTTTTCCGCCTTTAAGGCTGAGCAGGGCAACAAGTCCCAGGAGCAACGCTATTGTCCCTGTGACCACGTGGAGTACAATGTTGGCTTTATGTGCTATTTCCATAGTTACGGTATAAGTACATGCAAATAGCAGTAAATCAATAAGGTACGAAAGGGAAATATGGTAAGTGACCCTTAATTCAAGTAAGCGATACCCAATTCTTGGTGAATGGATATTGAATCATTAGGCTAACGACAAGGTTCACTCTGTCAGGTCTATTCGATCTTTATGAGTTTTCGAATGTTGGCGGTATAGCTCTTACTACTTGTAATCGGCGCAACCGGGTTTGGGAATGCGATCTGATAACGTCCATTTAAATGCGGACGAATCTGTGTGATATGATATTGATTTACAATATACTTCCTGTGCACCCTGGAAAATCCTTCGCTCAACCGGGACTCCAGGAAGCGTAGGGAGTAGTCGCATAATTTTCGTTGTCCTCCAGTAGTATGAACAAAGGAATAATTGTCATGCGCTTCGAAATAAACTACCTGATCCAGGTCTATGAAATGGATATTTTCGCCTTGTTTAATGGGGATTTTGCGAATAGGATCGTTTGCAGCGACTTCTGGATCGTTGCCCTCGGGCAGCGGGATATCCTGCTCACTAGCTTCGGATCCGGAAGTCTTTTTTGAGACGTCAAACTGAAAGAAGCTAAACCCCAGAACCAGGGAGATAATACTATTATATAAATACATTTTCCCTGCCGATAACGGCTTGTAATCCCCTCCGCTGAAAACGGAGGACCGGATGATTTGCTCGGTTTCGGTGGCAACCAGGGCGGCTAAGACAAAGAACAAAGCCACAATCGCATAGCGCTTCCAGGAAGGTTTCAGATTGCTTTCTAACCAGCTTCGATTGGCACCGAGGACAACAAGCACATAGCCAATAATCAAGCTGGTCGACATGGCCTGGATGGTCCATTGTAACCAATTGTTTTCCCCATGCATTACGAAATTCGCGCTACCAATTCCTATACCGACCAGTAGAATCTGAGGTAAGAACTTTAGCCCCTTCTTAAAATTGAATCCGGATTCGTTCATCATTTACTGATAGAGCACATAACGCGGCGGCTGAATTCCATTTAGACGCAAGTAGACCAATAGCTGTGCCCGGTGGTGTGCTATATGATCTGCAAGAAGCATTAAAATTTGGCGTTTGGAGCGGTCCAGTCCAAAATAGTCGAGGCGTTCCCCAAGCCGATTTTGATCAAATTCCAGTATGAATTTATGGGTTATGGCGAAGGTCCGTTCCACCGTGGCCATCATTTCTTCCTTGGATTTGGTATGCACCTTGAGTTCATTATCGGTTTCCCAATCTCGGGCCGGGCGCTCCCCCAGGAGCGACTGACTGTGCCAATCCATGGCCCAGGAAATATGCATCAGGTGTTCGGCGAAAGAGAGCGATTGTGGGGTGGGCTTGTAACCGTAATGCTCTTCCGGCATCAATTCCGCTACCAATAGGGTATACTTTTTGGAATTTTCAAAGCGTTCGAGGTATTCTTCGATGTAGGTATCCTCCTGGGCATATAATAAAAAAGGAAATATGAGTAAGAGTGAAGTGAGCAGGCTTTTCATTGTAGTGCAATATGGATGGAACTACCTTGAAGATAGGGAATCTCTTTGGCTTACTTAACCCAACCATATGCTTCTTCCCAATTCCCAATCTTCCGCTTAAAATAATAGGCGCCAATAAATCCTACTAAACCAGCCGATAACCCTACTATTCCGTAGAACATTCCAAAATTGGTATCGATTCCGACAAGTCGTGGGACGCGGGTTAGTATCTCGGCGATAAAAGCACTGTAAAGTCCAATTACCGACCAGTACATCCAGGCGAGGTGGCGCACTATGGCATTCTTTACTCCCTTACGATAAAGCGGGAGCATCCCCAGGATTAGGGTAATTGTGCTCACCAGCGCAAAGAAGTGCAAAATCCCAAAGGAATTATGCAGTCTGTAAATCATGAAAGAGGTGGCGCAAACCGTAAGCATGGCTATCCCGTAGACCCTGCCCGTTCTCCTGTGCCACCGGGTACCCTTGGTTTTTGCAAGAATTAAGCTGCCGCTCACCAGAGCGACCAGTGCTGCGAGGGTGTGAATCCAACCTGTAAAATCGTGCGGCATGTTTTTTATTTAAAGATGCCCATGAGCCGGGGATATCCACAAGTTAAGGTACCGAATTGTAGAAATTCTGGGATGAATTGTAACTAAAAATCTTTACCTGGATTTTATCGGAAAGGCGCAAGGGCGGCTTTGGCTTTCTCATACTCAGGATTGATTTCAAGGCATTTCTCATAGTGTGCAATAGCCTGGAGCGTATCTCCCAGGTGTAAATAGGCATTTCCGAGCAATCGCCAGGCATAGGTGGATTGGTCGTTGAGATCCTTATAAAATTCGAGTACCTCCCTGGTCTCATTCCAGTATGCTGCATTTTCCAGAATGGCTCCCGTACTTAGGATATCGTCGTCGTCAACGTAATAGTTATCTGTAGTATCGGCACGGAGTTCTGCCCATTTCAGACGTGCAGCTTCGATACCCCCTTCCCGGTATGTTTTGGAAAAGGGATATTTAGCGGAGACTGAATAAGTTTTCAGATCGTCCGCGAATAATATTTCAGAAGCTGCATTGATTATCCTGCCAGTTCTTGAATAATCCCTGTTTGCCATGACCACGATTGAAACGGAATCTTTTGGATAGAGATAAATAATAGCTTCAAAACCGGTGTCCTGTCCCTGATGCATTATCACTGGCCTGTCCAAATAGGACTGCAAAAACCAACTAAGCCCGATATTATCACCCCAGGGGGTGGCAAATTGAGGGGAAAGCATCTTCTCATAATGGTCTTTACCCAAAACCTCAATACCATTTATTTCACCATGTGCAAGATTTAGTGTGGCCCAAAGCATCATGTCTTCGAGGTTGGTCACCAAGCCGGAACTCGGGAACAACCGCTCGTTGTAGGGATAAGGGGTCCAAGGCTGGGTTTGGAGCCCATAGGAATAGGAAAGGGCCCAATCCTCTGGCAGGGTATCTTTGGGTTTCGTGTAAACGCTTTCGGACATTCCTGCTGGAACCAGGATTTCTTTGGTGACGAATTCCGAAAAGCGCATCCCACTTACTCGTTCGATTAACAATCCCAGTAAGTCGTAGGCCGAATTACTATAGCTGTATTGCGATCCGGGTTCGAACTCTAATTGTATATCGCGTAAGAGATCCAGGTTCTCTTCCAACGCCCCGGGGCCGAAACTCGGATCTGTCCAATCTGCAGTTTTAATGTTGGCCGGAATTCCCGAAGTGTGGGTAAGAATGTTTCTTATGGATATGTTTTCATACCCCTGACCTGCCATCACAAATTCAGGAATATGCCTTTTGATTTTATCTTCGAGCCTGAGGGCTCCAATATCCACGAGTTTGAGTATGGCTGCTGCAACAAACGGTTTTGAAAGTGAGGCGATGTGGAATTTGGTTTTGAAGTTGACAGGAATCTTCTTCTCTGCATCGGCATATCCAAATGACCTGGCATAAACAGTCTGATTCCCCTTGGATATGCCTACTACCAATCCCGCCTTGTTATCGGTCTGTTCTCGTAAGCCAACTATGTACGGAGTGAGCAGGCTATCCAGGCGACTTCCCGACTCCCCGGCCAGAATTATCGACTCTTCTTTCACAGCCACTTCCGGAGCACAACTGACTACGATAAGTAGACAGCTTAGTAAGGATATATACTTCATTTTGGTTGGTTTTTATCTCTGCCTACATAAAGACCTATTTAGTTCGATAGCGTTACAGTTACGGGTATTTGTCTGACTTTTCTGGCCATTTTGTTAAACTTTTTATAAAAAAGATTAAACAAAAGCAACGTTGCAATTTACATCCCATCAATTTCCCAGTAACTAATTCTATCTAAAAAAATCCTATGAAACACTTTGTGAATTTTAAATCGACCTTACTGCTCCTGGCAGTTACCCTTTTCGCATTTTCATGCGATCCTAACGACGATGACGATCAAATGCGTGAGATGGACGACAATATTGTTGTTACCGCGCAGAACACTGAAGCCCTTAGCAACCTTGTTGCCGCTCTTTCCACCGCAGACGAAAATGAAGATTCCGACCTGATCGCTACTTTAAGTGGAGATGGTCCCTTTACCGTATTTGCCCCAACTAACGAAGCCTTCACCGCGCTGCTGAATTCTCTGGATGGATTTGATACCCTGGAGGATTTCGATACCCCGGAAGAACGAGCCATTTTGGCAACAATTCTGCAATACCACGTAATTGCTGGTGCTGCGGCTGCTTCGACTGACCTGAGTGAAGGGCAGGAGCTGACTACTGTTCAGGGTGAAATCCTTACGGTTTCCCTTGAAGGCGGTGTATTCATCAATGATGCAACCGATGTAGATGCCGAAGTCGTTATTCCGGATGTCACTGCTTCCAACGGTATTGTTCATGTCATAGACAAAGTGTTGGTACCTCAGGCCATCCTCGATGCGTTGGCAGGAGAGGAAGACGATATGGAGGAAGATTCTAAAAACCTCGTAGAAATCGTTGTGGAGACCGAAGCGCTTTCTGTTTTGGAAGCTGCCGTAATCAAAGCTGACCTGGCCGGAACTTTAAGTGGTGATGGTCCCTTTACTGTATTTGCTCCAACTGACGACGCTTTCCTCGCCCTGCTCGATATCCTTGGAGACGATTACAATAGCCTGGACGATTTCGATACGGAAGCCGAACTGGCGCTGCTAACAGATATCCTCCTGTACCATGTTATTCCTGCGCAAGTACTCGAAGCCGATTTGGCCGAAGGATCAGTAGGAACTGCACTGGCCGATAATTCCCTGGAGATAATCGCTTCAGGAGATACTTTTGTAATCGGGGATGCTTCTGATGTTAATGCCAATATCACTGGAACCGATATCCTCGCCTCAAATGGCGTTGCCCACACCATTGACAAAGTGTTACTACCTCAAGCTGCCATTGATTTTGTAGCTTCCTTGCAAGCCAAAAACATTGTACAGATCGCTCAGGAAACCGACGATCTCAGTATTCTCGTTGATGCCCTGATTGCTGCCGACGCCGGATTGGTGGAGACCTTGAGCGGCGACGGGCCATTTACCGTTTTTGCCCCAACCAACGAAGCCTTTGTGGCACTACTTGATGCCCTGGGCGATGACTATAACAGCCTGGACGATTTTGATACCGATGAAGAAATCGATCTGTTGGTAGCTATCCTTACTTACCATGTAGTTTCCGGAACCGCTGCCTTTTCAACAGATTTGAGTGACGGACAAATGATCCCGACCGTAAACGGAGGAGATGTAACGGTTCGTATTAATTCTAATGGCGTTGCTATAGAAGATGCTTCCGGAGGGCGCGCCCATGTAGACATTGCGGATGTTGAAGCCAGCAACGGGGTAGTTCATGTAATTGACAAAGTACTTTTGCCCCAGGAGGCCGTAGACTTCCTCGCGATGATGCAAATGAAGACTATTGTTGATATTGCCACGGAAACCGACGACTTGAGCCTTTTGGTCGATGCACTGGTGCAAGCCGATGCTGGCCTCGTGGAAACCCTGGACGAAGGTGGACCCTTTACCGTTTTCGCACCTACCAACGCAGCCTTCGCGGAGTTACTGGATATTTTAGGACCAGACTACAGCAGTCTTGCCGATTTTGATACTCAGGCCGAAAAAGACCTCCTGGTAAAAGTGCTCCTTTACCATGTGGTATCCGGCGCTTCCTTTAAGGCAGATCTGAGCTCGGTTAGTAGTGTTACTACTCTTCAGGGGGAAAACATTGGGGTGAATATCCGAAGCAACGGGGTTATTAACCTCGAGGATTTTTCCAACGATCACACCCAGGTAACCACTGAGGATGTGGAAGCCCGAAATGGGGTGGTACACATCGTAAATAAAGTGCTCCTGCCTCAGGAAGTAATTACCGCCTTGGGATTATAAACGGCCCTTGCAACCCGTTTTAATTCAAGAGCCTCCTGAATTTTCAGGGGGCTTTTTGTCTTTCTGAATAGCCTACCAGATTAGAAGCATAAGTCGCTATCTGCGGATAGTTTCCCGAGGTATTGGACAGTACAACTACAACTGTTTTAGATTTTGGGACGATCATGAGTTGGCTTGTACAGCCGGTTTGCCCGCCGCTATGACCTATGACTACATTTTCAATTGGCGCGGGACCATAGAGAAACCAACCCAAACTGTATTTGTTCCCATCGTATTCCACAGGCTGGGGCTGAGTCATATTTTCCAGGACCTCAAGGGGAATGAGTTTTCCTTCTAACAAGGCATTTCCAAACTTCAAAACGTCTTCCAGTGTACTGTGAAATCCGCCTCCGGGAATTCGATTGCTCAAATCGTTTTGTTTACCAGCCTTTGCCTTTCGACCGTTATTGTGATAGAGACAGGACTTATTGGGATAGCTCTTGCCTATTTCCTCAATTGTAGTATTGTTCATGCCGGCCACCGCAAAGATGTTTTTCTCCATGTATTCCCAATAGCTCATATCGGCGGTTTCCTCAATGATGCGTCCCAGGATAACATACCCATAGGTCGTATAGAAATACTTTGAGCCCGGCTCAAAGAGCAAGGGTCGGTTAATAAAGACCTGCATGGCTTCCTCCAGTGTCCCGAAATGTTTTGTGTTTTCTATTTCCTTTTCGTCCAGGTATTGCGAAACACCCGAAGTATGAGCGAGCAACTGCTTGGTAGTAATTCCTTGCTTATCCTGGGGGAGGTTTTCCAGGTATGTGGAAATAGGAGCCTCGAGATCGAGAACGTCTTTTTCGGCCAGTTGCATGATGGCCACTGCCGTGAAATTTTTGGCTATCGAGGCTATCCGGGTTAGCGTTGAAGTACTAAAAGCATCGCTTTCGCCTTCGCATAAAAAGCCTTCAGCCCCTGACCATACCAGTTCCCCGTCAATGGAATACCCTGCTGCGATTCCGATATTCCTTTTCTTTCCAGTAAGATCAGCCAAGGCAGTCTCGGGATTAAAAGTATCCTGGGCGGATAATTGAAAGCCAAACAAGAGAAATGCAACGAGACTTTTCGATATGGTTTTCATAGTTTCTGAATATGAGCGCTTATTTAAAAGACGCTAATTCCCGCTTTATTGTTGCCTAGCTCAATATGCAATAGTCAACTTTAGTGGTTCAAAGCTTTTAATTTTCTCTTGTCGGCCCTGATCAAAATACAAAGTCAGCCAAACCCGATTTGACGGTTTAAAGAATACCTGCTCCGAATGTTTAAAAAAGTCGGTGTATTGTTGACTGGAACTTTCCGGATATTCGAATAGTGCCTTGTCCAGCACGCTTATCCCATTTCGATGGGATTTTGGCTCGTTTTCGTATTTCTTCGGCCCTTTAAAAGGCAGTCGAAATGTCCAGGGCAGTTCTGATTGTTCTTCATTTTTTAGTACATCTACGGCCATGCCTTGAGGAAAGTAATTGGGCTGGTAGGGGAAAGCATCGGTAAATAAGGCATCACTTTCTTTGGTATTAACAAGACATAATCCGAAAGGGGAAAAGCCATGGTCTGAATTTTTCGCTCGAACCCCTAATCCGCTGGAAAGTGCAGGCTCACTATTGATTTCCTTAGGATTGTGGACCCATAGTATTTCCAGAAAGAAGTTTTCAAAGTAGAATTTTCGATTAGTTGTACCCTGTCCAGCATGGACACGACTACTACCTTCTGTCAAACCAAATTTGACCAAGTCATCGGCTATTTCTCCGTCTGGATCCGTAAAAATGAATATATGGTCAACTCTCACGATAGTCTCTTGGCGCATTAGGCGCTGCTACACTTACTTATTGTCAAACCCATAGATGGTCGTGTGCATCCCGGCAATTTTCCATTGACCGTCTATCTTTTCCATTAGGCGAGTCTCCCGCTTTAATCCCCGAATTGAATCCATTGCCTCATAGCTTACCCAAGCTCCATTGCCATACAACCTGACGGCGATTTCATCGAGAGGTTGTGGGGCAGGTTCCGGGTCAGGATGTTCCAGAAAGAATTCCCGCACAAACCCATCTACTTCTTCCCATCCTCTGGTTTCCGTAAAGGTATTCTCTGGAAAATCGATATAGGTCTTGGTCACAAAAGGGCTATGCACCCACTTCGCTTGCCAGCTATCATAGTCCCGGGAAAATGCAGCAGCCGTTTCCGCATTGAGGGTAGCGAGGATTGCGGCTTCCTCTTGTACTGCAGATGGGGTACTTGCACTAGGCGCACGGCTTGACTCAGTACCTTGCCTGCAGCCTGTAAACAGGATCAGACCTATAATCAATGCAATTGTTGATATGCTTTTAATTTTCACGCGCTTAAGTTCTATTTAGTGGAGCTAACATTAACTCAGATAAGCCGAATACATCCAAACAAGCTTCTCCTGCTCCCGGATATAATCGCTCATAAGTGCGTTGGTGCCTTCGTCATTTATTTCGGCCGACAGGTCCAGAATGTGCCGTTGCTTCGTAAGCAGCGTTTTGAAGGCACTCAGGATTTGCTCGATTGCCTTTCGGCCATCAGTGACCTCCTTGCTTTCAGGTATATCTGCTTTTTCGAGGTATTCTGTGAATTGGTGTTGCGGGCTGTATCCGAGGGTCAGAATTCGCTCCGCTACTTCATCGATCTTCAAAAAGAGGTCGTTATATAATTCCTCAAATTTCAGGTGCAGCTCAAAGAATTTGTCTCCGCTAATATTCCAGTGGTATCCACGCGTATTTTGATAAAAGGTGGAATAATTTGCAAGTAAATCGTTAAGTAGCTGGGCCAGTTCCTGGCTTTTTTCGGTGTTCAGTCCTATTCTATTTAGACTTGCCATATTCTTTTTTCTTCTAAGTTACCACACTTAAACGAATAATCCTTTCAATCCAAGAGTTAGTTAAAGGGTACTGGATCCAGGACAATACGGGTTTGAGCTATGCGGTTCCCCTTGAAAAACTCAAGTATGGTATTGCCGATTTCGGGAGACTGCATAAACAAATCGTGTCCGCCGTTTTCTATAACGAGGTGTTGCCCTTTTGTAAACTTATCGGCTAGGGCTTTCCCGCTGGTGAGATAGGTTCTCCCGTCAAGGGTTCCGCTTAACAACAAGGCCTGGACATCGTTATTTTCCATGCGACGGAATGCTTCAGGGAGCATGGGAAAGTCAAGGCCGGTCATCATCTCGTAGAGGAGGAAATTTATTGTGCTCCCATATAGCGTATTGTTTATTTGCTCGTTGATCTTTTGTGCCCGCTCACGAGACATTCCGCTTTGCATATCCATGGCAAAAGGCATAGGCCTGATACTATTCAGGACATAGCGCTTAATCACCATTACATTTGCAGCAATAGCGCTAAAATCACCAGCATACATTTCGGAATAAAGCTGGGGCAAGTTTTTAGAATCCGATGGGTTCTTAAGGTAAAAAGTTGCGATGGTGGCTTGCAACTCGAATAGCGAAATCCCTACTGTATCTACATTTCCCTGTCTGTTGATAAAAGTGCCTGTGGCCGGTTGATTTGCGAGGCGATTGTGGACGGCATTTATAGTATCCAGCAGGTTGGGGTATTTCGTTTCCGAGCCAAAATTATCTGCAGCAAGCGAAGCGATATGTTTTACAAATTCCTCCGTGTTTTCAGGAAGTTTAATGGTTTCATTGGGTCCTTCCAGACTGGCAAGTACCATTCGGTCAATCGTATTTTCAAAGAGTCTGATGTATTCGAAAGCCAGATGTGAACCGTAGCTGATACCCCAAATCGAGATCTTTTCCGAGCCCAGTGCCTGTCGCAGGGCATCGATATCTATTGCATTTTCGGTGGTATTGTAAGCGCTAAGGTCTACTTTTTCTCCTTCCCAATAGTCCATACAGCTTTGGGCATTTCGAATGGCCTTCTCGACGTATTCTGATTTTTCGATTGCCTTTTCGAGTTGGAATTCGGCGCGATAGGGACAGTCCGGTAAGCGCTGTGACATTCCCGTTCCTCGTTGATCAAAGGCGATAACATCGGCCACCTGTCTGAGCTTCATAAATAGTTCAAACCGCCTGCCTCGAGCTGTCCCTGTCCCTGAGCCCCCAGGACCTCCCGCCAAATAGACTATGGGAGTACCAGGATTCGGATTCGTGCTTTTAAATCGTACAAAGGCCAATTGAAGGGAATCCATGCCTTGTTCGTTTCGATTTTCTGGAACATAGAACAGTCCTAATTCTGCCGAAACCGTATCTCCCGCTCTGGAAATGAATTCATAGGGTTCCATAGAGAGCTCTTGGCCAGACAAGAAGGCACTTTGCAATAGCACTGCCATAAGAAATAAATATCTTGAACTCATTGGTATTACGCTTTTTCTAAAGTTATTACTTCTTGTCAACTACCCGGCAGTTTTTTTCCCTGGCTGGAAAGCAATACCAATTTTTTAATTCGGTTTTGGCGCGTGGTATCTGTTTTGGATAGCTTGAGCCAGCGAAGGGCAAATCGCAAACTTGAATCGTTTAAGGCACTAAAAAATGATAAAGCCCCTTCCTCTTTGCTTAGTGCATCTTTCAGGTCTTCAGGAATGATGAGGTTGTCTACATCATCCATAAAGTTCCATAGTCCGGCGGCCTTAGATTTTTGAATGGAGGCCAATCCGCTCTCGTGCATTTTACCAGCTTCTATTAATCGTGCAGCTCTTTCTTTGTACGTTTTGGCCCAGTGTTCCACCTTTCTGGGCGAAATGAGTTGCATGGTACGCGTATCGTCCAGCTTTCTCCGGATTCCATCGATCCAACCAAAGCATAGGAGCTCGTCGAGAACATCCCATCGGGAAACATACTTTTCGGGGGTATTCTTTTTGTAAGTAACTAACCAAACACTTTGTTCTTGAGTATAGTTTCTTGATAGCCAATCCCTTATCTCATGTATTGAAGTGATTTCGACTTGCTCAAAGCTTTCGGTTTTGATCATGAATCTTCTCTGATTATTGCAAAAATGTGGGCATCGGACCAGCCGGATTTTAAGGGAAGAACACTGCGTTTGGTCCCTTCCTGTTGCATTCCGGCTTTTAATAAGACCTGAGCACTTCCAACATTATCAACTGCGCAACCCGCTTCAATCCGATGCAGGTCTAACGTTTCAAACCCGAATGCGATCAGGGTTTTCAGGGCTTCGGTGGCATAGCCCTGATTCCAATGATTGGGATGTAGCTTTAACCAGACCTCGGCACTACGGAATTTGGGTTTCCCCATTGCTAGAGCTATAAGGCCAATAAAGGCAGCATCACTTCGTAAATGGATCTTAAAGGTTCTGTTGTCATCGGGAGTCTCGTTCTCCTTCACCCATGCGGTTACGATCTGTTCCGTTTGCTCCAGGCTTTCTGGAATCCCAAGGGTATTGTACTTATCTGTCTCCGGAAGGAGGTGCAATTGATGTACATCTTCCAGATCTGAAAATTCTAGAGGGGAGATGCTTAATCTTGGGCTTTTTAATTGGATGGACATAACAAACTAAGTCTTTGAAATTACTACCTTTTTTCCAATTAGTTCATTGCGTTTCAGGCTTTTGAGGAGGAAGTTAGCAACGGTTTTGCGAGATATCAGCAGTTTGGGTTTATCATTACCACCAAATAGCTCCAATACCTCTTGATCCTTTCGGGTATTGGTTAGCCCCACAGGACGTACGATAGTCCAGTCCAGGTTTGTGACGGACAGAATTTGCTCCTGACGTTCATGATCCCGATAGGCCACTCCGATATTGCTTTTTTCAATAAGCCACTTGAACCATAGGGGTATATCCTCGCGGGTTTCTGCCACACCCCACGCCGAGCATATCGCAATTCGGCGAACGTTCATCTTCCTGGCCGTTGAAATTAGGGAGGACATTGTCTCGGAAAGGAAAGTCTTTGGAGTTCTAAGGGGTGCCCATGGAAAATCGGAAGTACGCGAGATGTTCAAGACACTAATTATCGCATCGCACCCTTGGATTGCTCGTTCAATATCCGCGGCTTTGGTCGGATTACCTTCAAAAATTTCCAACCCAATACGCTTTTGGATCCTAGTGGAATTTCGCGCCAGGCAGTTTACCTCAAATCCGGAAGAAAGCGCTTGTTGCAATACCAAGCGACCTGTTCGTCCTGTTGCTCCGAGTAGTAGGATTTTCATTCCGGGTAGCTGGTTTATGGATCTAATTGTTCAAGATCAGTTCAATGGCCTTATCCAATAATTCATCCCGCCCGTTTCGAATTCCTTCGATACTTGGATGTACAGTGATATCGGGTACGATGCCAACGCGCTGTGTTTCCCTTCCATCGGGATAGTATACGCCTATGCCTGAGATAAGTGTTCGAAGCCCACCCGGAAGGACTATGGAAGAAACATTTCCGTCTGCTCCCGCCGTGGTACTACCAATAATTGTGGTGTTGTCTCCAGCGCGAAATGCCATTGTGGTATACTCCGCCTGACTTTGTGTGAGCTCGTTGACCAGGACAACGAGCTTCCCCGGGTAGGAGCTTCCTTCACTGGGTATGTAAAGATCATCGGTGAAAGTAAACTGTCCCGGATTATCGATACTACCCTGAGTGAACTTTACAAAAGGAGTAGGGGTGGAAGTAAAGAAGGAGCCCAGGGTAAACGGAACGAATGTTGCCGGGTAGTTGCGGATATCGATAATGATTCCGCGAGTGTCTTTGAATTCATTTTTGATTTTTGGGATATCGTCTTGTTGAATGGTTTGAAGCGTTATGTATCCAATATTATCCGCTAATAACTTATACGATTTTTGGCCGCTTTCCGGATACCAGTTGAACAAGTTCAGACTATCGGCGGGAAATAGATCAATAGTCTTATTCTCACTAACTCCTCTCATGGTGGAGACCTCGATAACTGTGGAGTCAGCATTGGAACGCAGCAGTTCCGGTGCCATGTTCCTCATACGCGTCGAAGGGTTGGAGGCAGGATAGAATTTTTGTTTCTCCTGAATAAGCTGAGCTACAGGAACCCCATTGATCTTAGTGATAACATCCCCCGGCTGGATTCCTGTGTTATCTTGCTTTTCAGTATTGTAGTATTCGGTTACCACTAGTTGATTTTCAATGAAGCGAAGGTGGAATGGAGGATAATTTTCACCCTTCCATGCATCGATTTTATCCCCGCCTCCCCAGAGATTTGCGTGTGTATCCTGAATATCGCCGATGATTTGTAAAACTGCTTGTTCGTATGCAAGCTCATTGGCTGCAGCTGCGAATCTGGGAATATATTCTTCAAGCTTTCCATCCCAGTCTTCATCCATCAAATGCTTGTAGGGAAAAAAGTAATGGATCATATTCCAATAGCGATACAGGGAAAGCAGTCTGAAACCGTCGTCCGGATACGACATAGCCCGATAAGGATTTTCATTCTCAAAAACTGGGTTTCCCACATTGGGAGCCATGGATATATAATGATGCCCTCCCGTTACCCGATTTTTATAGATATGTAGGAGTTGGTCACGAAGTTCCTTATGTTGTTCTGTTATCCATTGTTTATCCATTGCTGCAAAAGCATTTTTATCCACTTTTGCGCATGGGTTACATCGGGGCACTTCACCCAGGGACTTAATCCATTGTACTAATAATTGGTTTGATTCCTCGTTGCTTTCTGTTGCCAGGTAGCCAGGTAAAAACCGGAACAACTCATAATCCCAATTATAATTTCCTGAAGCTATAGCCGGATGATGGTATTTCAGGAAACCCCAAACCCGACCCAGTAATTCCAACCGATTTACGTCCTCTTTTGTTAATTCAGGCAAGTCAATCTGAGAACCACTATCAAACTCTTTATCCGTCAAAGCCCGGGGTAAATTGCGTTCTATTTCCGCCAGACCTTGTATATCCCTGCCATCAATAGTTACGGTAAAATTGTCGAACCAGGCTTCTCCTTTACCCGTTAATATTCCGGCAGCTATGATCGTTTCACCATTTTTCGGGTAACTCAGGGAAATTGAATACTTCTGCCAGTCCCGGGTACCGGTAACATTTTGATTCCGCATATTATCGAAAACCAAAGACTGCCCATTACCATCGACACGTAACAATAGGCCTGCGTAGCCCTCTTCTACATTCTTGATTTTCATGTATCCTTCCAGCCTTATGGTACGTCCCTCGTACCTGGCGGGTATTTTGCAGGCGATTGAACCAAACGAGTTACCTGATTTGTTGGAGCTAATTTTCGCCGATCGCTCTCCTGAGAATGCGTCTTCCGAGATACTCAGATCGTAGTCTCCCCATTGTATCCAGCCATCCGACAATGAATCGGCATGGGCCTGATTCTCAAAATCTAGATTAAATTTCTGTGCTTGTAAGACAAAGCAGCAGAAGACTGTAAAACAAGTGAGAATCTTTGTTGATTTCAATTATTCTAAATATTGGGTGATACTTACTTTTCTGCTTTCCCGGTTGGCATTACGAACTCGTGCCAGAAGTTCATCTAACTGAGATTTACAGAGGTATTTCCCTTTAATCAACACACCATGAATACTTCGTGTGTTTCGAATATCATTCAAGGGGTTTGCATCCAATAGTACCAGATTTGCTTGCTGTCCTTGCGCAATGCCTCCGGATCCTGCATTTAACCATTGAGAACCCTGTACGGTGGCCGCCTTGAGTACGTCCAATTCGTCGATTCCGATCCTACATAATTGTTCCATTTCATCGTGCATCGAAAACCCGGCAATAATTCCCGGATTACCAGCATCTGTACCCACAGTTACCCTGACCTTGTTGCGAAACAAGGCCCGGGTCATTATGTTGACAGCTTCGGTATAGGTATCCCAATAAAGCTCCGCCCTTTTAATACCCTCAGGATCCGTATTCCAGGGATCTTCATAGCGATTCCCGCCAGGTAACCACCCGGGATTAAAAATGGAGCCTTCCAATATTCCCGGGTTGAGGTATTCCAATTCAATAGACTTGAGATACGAATTCAGATCGAGATCCTGGGCTTTGGCGCGCGGATAAACATCGATAGTGGTAGACACAGTAATGTCTTTATCCTTTAGCAGCACAGCGATTTCATCGGCCTTTGCCCGTACGAAGTCGAGATAAGCTTCTGTATTTTCATAATAGATCTTTGAACGGCCACCAAATTCCCGTTCTATGGCTTTTGTAATCTCTTCGACATGTGCAATTTGTGATTGGTTGGACTCAAAGAGTTCTGATAAGGAGATTGCAGGCGTTACATGGCCGAGCATAGGGATGTTCTGCCGTTCGGCTTCCTCTGAGAGCGCCAGGTAGTTTTCCCTGTCCAGACTATAGGCTTTTAAACCATCATAACCCAATGCTTTGAATTCGCGGACGGCGCGTTGGGTAGTCTCAGGATCATTATAAACTGGAATTGGTCCAAGCCGGCCATAAATTTTACTGCGGATGTCGCGGGCGGTATTCATCGGCCCAGCGGCTACAAAGATGTCCGGACTAAGCCCTCCATTTTTGGCCTCTTCACGCCATTTCAAGTACAAGCCATCCCAGGAATTCATAATGGCGACATGGGTAATACCATTGGCCAGATACAGCAACAGGTCGTTCTTGCTTTGATACGGATGGATATGTGTGTCGATAAGCCCGGGAATTACATATTTGCCTTCGCCATTAACCACCTCATAAGTTGGATTCAGGTCCGTGGTCGCTCCAACGAATTCGATTCGATCGCCAGTAATAAGGAGGGTCTGATTGGGTAGAATCGAATCCATTTCGAAGGATATAATATTAACCCCTATTATGGCTAATGCACCTTGAAGAGGACTAATAGCATCAGTGTTGACTACAGGTGTTTTTTGGCCCGAGAGTTTTTCTATTTCATTTTGAATGTAGAAGTAGCCAATCACAAGTAGGGCCAGTATTAGAATAAGGGTAAACCCCAGGACCTTTTTTAGTATTGAAATGAATCGTTTCATCAATTTATTTGGTTAGCTAAGAATCAAGAGTATTTAGCAATTTTATCGCTCTGCCCGAAACCGACTTACGTGGATCGGCGCTATGTCTTTGCAACTGCGGAATTATCCAATTTTTTAAGTTTTCATCTTTTTTGGCCCACTGGGACAAAGTTACCATGGTTTGATTCAGAACAATCCAGTCGTTGTGATTGGCGAGATTGTGTTTCATTAGCCGGGTTGCCTTTTTGATTTGACCGGCAGACATATCGCTAACCAGGACTTCAAAGAGTTGGGACAAGGTCCATTGGGTAGAAGCCTGATCAATTTGCGAAATCTCGTCCAAAAACCTGTCCAGATAGGGAAGAAGCAAGGACTTATTTGCTTTGCAGATCCGCTTCATACCATTTGAAGTGCGAAGGCGAACTACTTCATCATCGCTGAAATAACAGTTGAAAAACTCGTCGAACAGCTCATTGTTGGCCAGTATCTCTTCAACCACTGCAACTGTATCGCCCAGCGAATTAGGGTGGCCGCCTTGAAGCCGTTCTGCGAATCCTCTCATTCGGTTAAAAATTTTAAATCCAGATAATGGTTGTTCGGGTCATTCGGATCAACATATAAGATAGTTTCTCCTTTTATTGCCAAATGCATTCTGAGCCGCTCCGGATCCATTCCCACATCAATTCGGTAGTTAATCACCTCATTTGCATAAGGTATTTCCAGGAGGATAACATTGTGATCGACGTCTACGGTTTCATTTCTGCGGGCATAGCCGCTTCCCACTTCCACTTCCTGCAAATAACTATTGGTATGAATCTTTACTTCATCCAGGTTTACGGGGACTTTTTTACCGGTTCGGATTAATTGCTCTTTCCGCCTCGTTTCTTTTCTCTCGGCATTTTTAATGAATCGATTGTTTCGTACAATCACAATCACCATGGGAAGCACCAATAAAACGCCCAGTCCCAGGAAATATGGTTTGATATTGTCGGGAACATCCTTCCTTCCGTCCCCCAGAAGAACAAAGTTCAATAAGACGAACCCCAGAATGGTTAGTCCGATAACCGCCCAGATCCAGAGATTTGTGAGGAATTTTTTCAATTGGGATTGCGAGTAAAAATTTATTGTGAATTCAGGCGACTCTTAAGTATACGATAAATTGGGCAACTCACTACCAAAACTATGAGGCAAACCCTTGGGAGCTGGATAAAATGAATCCGTAAATTTCGTCATCTCATTTTTTGAACAGATTAGTCAAAAGGAATTAAATCAGGCTCCAGATAATTAGTTTTTGCCAGAGGTAGGTTGTAGATATCAAAACTATAATGGCAACGCATTAATCTCTTGAATTCAAAATTCAATTGTGGGAACTCCTCGATAAATTCAGGGAACGCTTTACTATTGGACTTGGCCATAAAATGATATACAGCCTTTAAAGCGGCCACGGTTAGCGTTTCATTGTATTTACTTGCTGCTCCTAAGATGCTCACGTAATTTTTGAGAAGTAAGGGGAATAATTGCAGCGATTCAGCAATGCCATATTTGTTTATCATCAGCCAGGCTATTCTCAAATGGGCTTCATGTGAAAATAGCGCGGGATTCAGGCTACCACTTCGGAATTGATGCTCAAAGGTTTCGTCAGAAAGGTCAGAATGATTTTTCATGGTACATTATAATCGATTAGTTGTTCCGCATTCCTTCTAAAACGGTCGTACTCACCCAATAAATGTCCATATTGCTGGTATAGAAGAGAAACTTTCCATCTGGCGTCACATAGGGGCAGAATTCATAGGCGTCGGAGTTGATGTCATCTCCCATGTTTATAGCCTCGGACCACGTTCCATTGGCATCCTTAAAACTAATGTAAAGATCCCCGCCACCCAATCCTTCCTCCCGGGTCGAACAAAAAATAATATAGGATTCATCCGGTGCTATATAGACATCGGCTTCATAAGCTGCGGTATTGATCGATTCAGGCAGGCGAACCGGGGGTTGAAATTCCCCTTGCTTAAACTCAGAATAGTAGATATCATGGTCGGTACGGGTGGAATCTGTATCTGAAGAATCGCTCCGGGGGTGGCCATTGGAGGAAAAATACATGGTCCCTGCTGAGGCGAAGGAGATATAATATTCATCTTCCGGGGTATTGATATTACTGCCGGCATTGATAGGCTCCGACCATCCCTCGTCGGTTCTCTCGCAATACCAGATATCGATATCTTTAGGCTCACCGGCGCCATCTAAGGCCTGATTCGAAATAAAATACAGGCGTTCTTCGTCATTGGAGAGGAAAGGATCGTTGTAACCATATTTTTCATGAGCAACGATTACTTCGGGCTTACTCCAGCGATTCCCTTCCATCTTCGAGCGGCGTATCTCATTGCGGGAACCAATATCCACTCCGAAATAGAATTCATTGCCGGCCCGATTAAAGACAGAGCCAAATTCCTGTTCTTCGGTAGAAATGAAATTGGGAGCAAAAAGCTCGGGCGTTGACCCGGGGGTAACCTGCCCCAGATACCTTCCTTTAAGCTCATAGTTACGCACCAGACCGGGGTCTGCACCCTTCAGGAGCAAAGCATTCGCGATTTCTTCTTTTCCCAGGCGCTGGGCAATTTCCAGGGCGGTGCTTCCTCGTGTATTCTTTTGATTGATATTAATCCCAGCCTGTATCAGTTTCTCAATGGCTGGCTCATTATCGTAAAAGACAATAAGTTCCAGTAAGGCCCCGCCATGCCTGGCCTGCCATTCGGTGTCCTTTTGCCGGTCTAGTAAGTTATTCAATACTTCCGATTGCTTACATGCCACAGCCCAGTGCAATAAGGTTCTCCCGCGCCTGTCCAGGGTGTCGATAGAGGTAGTAGTTAGCATACTGTCCAAGCGAACTTGATCGCCGCTACAAACCGTGCGGAAGATGTTTTGTCCCCTAATACCTTGTAAGAACATAAGCAGGAACACTATCGGTAAAAGGCTTCCCTGCTTCATTTACTGAGTATTGGTAAATGTATCTTCAAAGGTTTTGACCCAGGTACCGTCGATACGGCGTTCTCCGTATTCCCGGAAGCCTCCTTCGGGGGTGCTTCTAAAAAAGAAGCGGGTGTTTTCGTTGGGCATCACTACCAGTTGCCCGTCGATCAATTCGGCCGGGTAAACTGCTGCGCCACTTTTCGCAAACCGGTGATAATGGTATTTCTGATCTTCTTCACTAAAAAGGACTATTGTATGAAGTTGCAGGAATTCTGTATTGAGCTCAATAACCAGGATGTTCTTTTCCAGATCGTAAGAGATCTTTTCGTATGCTGCACCTTCCCGGGTTACTTTTCCATTTTCATATATCCGGGTAGTCCCTATCCATTCACCCACCAGGAAATCGAGTTTTTCCATCATTTCCGCCTTCTTGTTCTGCCCATATGTTGAGCTGCTAAGGATGAGCAGGAGGAGGAGATATAGATACTTTGTAGTCATAAACTTTTTCATTCCCTTATCGCATTCCAGATATCTAAATATATTTTCCATTCCCCTTTTACCTTCCTCCAAATGATTACATATTTCCCTTTCCAACTGGATTCCGATCCGTCTGCGCGTAGGGTGGTTCCTTCGTAATATCCGTAATCATAGGCTTCATCCCCCAAAACATTTATTTCCTCAGGAGTGATTTTATGATACTTGGTGCTTAGACCTTCAGGGAGGGTCCAGTAACCGATAATGGCTTCCCGACCTGTGATAATGTCCCTGTTGTTGGGAAAAATTTTTGCATCAGCGGTGTATGCCATCCCAATGGCTTGGGTATCCCCATTCATGACCGAGGTCGAAAAATTCCTGATATTCGATAGAATTGCGTCAATATCTTCTGAACTACCCTGATAGGTCTGGGCTGCTAAGAAGTTTAAGGATGCAATGAAGAAGAGAAATAATGAGGTAGTTCGGAGGTATCGGGCATTTGGCATGGAAGAATTACTTTTTAGTCCTCAACTTCTCAATAAAGTGGGTTGCCTTGTGGGTGCCAAAACTGATAAAAACACCCAGAAATGCAGCGAAAAAATTAAACCCAATGTCGAAGAAGTCAAAGACACGATAAGGTAAGAAATATTGGATACACTCATCTATTGTACCTATCATTCCCGTGATGACTATAGCAAACAGAAATGGGTATGTCACCGCGTCATCTTGTTTTTTGCGCTCCATTAGCGCCTTATAGATCAGAATTGCTAGCAAACCATATTCCACCATATGCGAGCGTTCGGACACCGAGAGTCCCATGCGCAGCACGGCCATGGCAAATACGGCCAACGCACCGGCATAGATCCAATACTCGTATCGTCGGTTCAGATTTTTAAATCCACTAAGAATAAAGGCGAATACAAGCAGCAGGAAAAGGTAGAACGTGCTTTGTTCAATAATGCGCTTGTTCACCATAAAGTCAATAACCCGACCCCCGAGAAATAAGGTGGCGAAAATCGCCAACATCGTCAAGAAGGCCCACATCCATAAACGCCGTTCCTTTTGAGAAGTAAATGGGAATGGCTTTTTCATAGTGGGAGTCTAATGGTCCTGGCGCGTTTTTCAATTTTCCTTTTCCCGCAAATAGAGATACAAAGGAAAGCCACCTGCAAGCCCCAAGAGTAGTGTTAGTAGCCAGACAAGACCAATATTTCGTACACCATTCTTTTTGCTGTCGGCATACGTCCAGATAAAGAAAACCAGTACTGCGAACAGTAAATCGATCATAAAGATGGTAGAAATCCGGTTGCTGAACATGGCCTCCAGGGTTGCTGCGGGTTGGGTATAGAGCAAAATATTTCCGGTTTCAACTGATTCTATGGCCACAAGTATGCTCGGGGCAATGAACCCTATAACAGCGAGAACGAGATATATTTTTTTCATAACAGACTACTGAACAAAGTATACCTTTTTAATTTTTCCATCTTCAATGTGGTAGATCGCGATGGCTTCGACAAAGGAAGAACCGAAACGCACCCGTTCCTGGTCGATAACGACATTTCCCTGAACGATTCTTCCCTTAAGTTCGCAATGTAGATTAGGTGTATTTGCAAACATCCCAGAATATTGCTGACGCATTATTTCTTTTCCGGTGTAAAGCAGCGTATTCGGGAAGGAATATACCTCTACGTCTTCCGCGTAAGGCTCCAGGAAGCCATCAATATCCCGGAGGTTATAGGCATTTAATTGCCTTTGGGCCAGATCCTCCGGGCTGTCTTTCAGGAGCTCCTTCGGGTTAATCACCTCTCCCTTGTTAATGATGGTGTTTATTTGGGTCAGATTCTTTAAATCTGCTATGGGGTTGGCGTTCAGAAGGACCAAATTAGCCGTTTTGCCCACAGCAACAGATCCCATTTTGTCTTCCAAATCCAAGATTTTAGCGCCGTTCAGGGTCGAAGCCTCCAGGATTTTCCAGTTGCTCATCCCGCTTTGTTGCATTGCCTGCAATTCGGATAAATAGGAGGAAGCGTGCAGGGTGCCAATATTTCCAGCATCGGTACCGGTTGCGATGGTCACCCCGGCATCGGAGAGTAATTTGAGGTTTATTTTACTGATGGAATCCGTTCGTTTCCCACGAGCGAGTGTTGTGGGGGCATTTGCATATTGGCGGTAGCCTTCCACAACTGTGGTATCCGATAAGTGCCTTAGATCCAAGAGAGAACCTAGCTGATAGGGATCGGCATTTTGCAGTTCATGAGCGCTGAATTCGAGGCGTTGCCCAAAGGTGTTGGTATAGCCAGCAGAAACAATCAGGGTAGGGCAGAGGACTACTTCGTTTTGCTTCATCAGTTGAATGAAATCCTCCTGCAGTACTTCGTCATCGACACTGTGGACCAGGAAATCCGCACCATTTTCTACAGCCAGCTGGGCTGTCACGCGCTGGGTGGCATGAACGGCTACCTTAAGGTTATTGCGGTGGGCTTCTTCTATAATGCCTTTGACAATAGGCAAGTTCTTTTGAGCGCTTTCAGCAACACTGAGACCATCGGCCCCGGCGATATACCAGATTTTGATAAAGTCAGGATTGTGTTCCAATTGCTCCTGAACGCCTGCAATACCTTCTTCAACTGTTGTGGTCAGCGTAAAGGGTGTATCATTTGGACCGTATTCTTCATAGATTGAAGGTTTATAGGTGGTCAGGAGCGGGCCCGTAACATAGATGTTCGGGGCATGGGACTTATCGGTAAACTCCTTGCGTTGCTCTAAAAAACTGTAGGTGGAACCAACATCGATCACTGTGGTGATTCCGTTTTTAAGGTAGCGCCTCAGCTTCCCTTCCATATCGCTCTTGGTCAGGGCAACTTCATCGGTTATCGATTGGTAGGCACGCAGGTCTATCACATCGGGCCGAGCGTACAGCCCGCCATTTTGAAAGAAGTGGATGTGGGCATCTACCATGCCCGGAATGAGGTATCCCTCCGAGCCATCGACTATCTGTGCATTCTCCGGAACCCGGATCCTGTTACTTTTTTTAATGTCGGTGATCTCGTTACCGGTTACCACAACCGTTTGATTGGGAATCAGGCGTTTTTTCTCTACATCGACCACAGTAACATTGGTGATATAGGTTTGAGCCAATAAGGCAGCGCACGGGCAAAGCAGGAGTAGTGCAAGCAGGAACTTGTTTTTCATTTTGTCAGGTTGAAACGTGTTCCTGGTAAGTTAGTAAAAAGCTTAATTCAATCAGGGGGAATCCTGCTGTCTGATTTCAGTGGGAAAGTTTATGAGAGGAGGAATATGAGATCTGCTAGCACTAAAATTTGAAGTATGAAGACCAGGGTCCCAATGCGCTTCTTGAATCGGAAGCTGATAAATAGTACCAGTAGAAATATCAGCGGCAATATTAGTCCTGAGGCCAGACGTAAGGAGTGATAGGATTTCTGCGTACTACCGGGCAATCGACACCAATTTGTCTGACTAAATATTGGGGATATTGTATAGCCGACAAGTTGTCCTTTGATTGCTGATTTTACAAGGTCTTCATCAATGAGGAATTCATGATCTGCTGTTATCACCTTATACGAGTAATGGTAATTCCCTCCGGCATTATAATAACGCTGAAGCGTCTTACGGACTTCCTGAATTTCCTTTTCATAGGAGGTGCCGGGAGCAACAAAATCGACCAGAATAGTCAAGGCGGTGATACCAAAAATACCGATATACAAGAGCTGCTTACTATTCAAGTTCACTTGTATTGGACTTCTTCTTCCCGAACTTTAGTAAGATAGGTTTCTACTTCGGTAAACGTATATTTTGTAGTACTGAGCATCTCCTTACTGAATAAAAAGAATATTTCTTTCTTTTCGGGATCCGTCGACTTAAGATTCTCAAAGATGTAATCGACTAACTTTTCCGATTTCAATTCAATTAAATCCTTGGATTCTTCAATTTCCGTTAGCGTCGCAATTTGTTCAAAATCAATTAATTCAATTTTTGTGTTTGCGATTGCCTTCCAGGAGCTTGTAATGATTGTAGGTCTTTGAATGCCACCAGAACGCGTGATGATTTCGAAAATAGAGATCGATTCGTCATTCATATAATAGCCAATACTATCAATCAGTGTTTGCTGCTTAGGAATACTGGCTGCAATGTCCTCCAGACTTTCTTCTAATTCAAGATTAATGGACTTATTAATCTGTCTGAGGTATTGCTGATCCTTTTGTTCCTCCCTCCAATTGCTCACCGAAAGGGCAATCAGAATACCGATAATCACTGAGATAATTTCCCGGATTAGATATTTTAAATGCTTCATACTTTTTTGTAAGCGGTAACCCAAGGATTCAAGTTAAGGCCTTTACCCTGGTTTTTTCAACACTATTCGGAATTTATTCAAAAACCGCCACGGCCCGCACTGGCGAGCCCGTTCCGCCTCTAATTTTCAAAGGCAAGCCAATAAATCTGAAGCGCCCCCGGCCAATGAGTAAATGCAGATTGACCATGTTTTCGTAATGGGTGAAATTCAATTCCCCGCAGATATGGTGTACCTCTTTGTTGGAGATTCCAGGAACACCTGGAGACATGGTTTCCACCCCAAAAGCGGCAATTTTCTTTTCTCCCAGCCAGCGGGTTGCTGCAGCGGTTAATCCCGGACCGTTCCCCCAGTCTTTTCCTCCAAAATGCTTGCGATAGTGATCGGTATAAAGGAGAACCGTATCACCTGCCTGAATATCCAGTCCTGCATGCTGGCAGGCCGCTTCCAACCCTTCGGGCTTGATTAATTGGCATAAATCCTTATGTGAAAAATCCAGGCAGATCCCTTCGGTGTAAAACATAGCCAGCGGCATGGTATCTATGGACTTCCCAACATGCTGGATTTCCATATGGTTAATGGCATCGACATGGGTACCGGTATGTTCTCCCAATTCCAATTTATGGACTGCTGGAGTCCGGGTTACTGGGTTTGTCTCCCCATTCCACTCCTCATGGGAATTATGTACGCTCATCTTTACCTGGGGAAGGTCCTTGTACACTGGCATCCCCTCAAAAATCTCCTGGCTAAGGTCTATGATTTCTGGCATGGCTCTCTCAGTTCTTTATTTCATTGCGGCGCATAGGCATGGCATCGATAATGGCAAAAAGCTTTTCCAGGGTAACTATGTTTTTTTCACGCAGTTTTATTACTCCGTCAAGACCGATTAAGTGTACTTCAAAATCCTCTTTGGGATTGCGATAGTTACCCAGAAAATCTGGAGGAATTTCTGCCTCATAATTTGATTTTCCATCCGGATAACTCGTAAAACTCAATTGATCCTTTTTGATCGCATAAAGAACTAGTTTTCGTTCTTTTAGTTCGCTGTCTGCACCTTCAAATTCTCGCAGCTGTTGGGTGAATTTTACAGCAGAATCGCCATTGGTGTGAACGATCAGGACCCTGTTTTTCCAACGGAGATCCGCTATGTTTTGCGCGTGTAAATTCATGTTGAAGCAACAGATTACTAGTACAATTGTAAATATATTTCGGATATGGGTCACGTAGCGCAAGGATATGCTTTGGTTATTGACATAAACTATTGTTCACGATTTTTTAGAAATCCAATATCCAAGTCTCCTTCGAAATTGGGAGTTGGCAGCGAACTTTTTAGTAAATCGGAGTTCCCTAAGGTGAAATCACCATTACTCGGATCTGCAAATAATGGTGCTTTACGAGTAATACCACTGCCCTGGGGAGGGGTAATTCCATTGGAGAAATTAGAGTTGGTAAAATCAGCATCCAACGGGTACTGTTGCCCGGGTCCGCGCTTCACGTTGAATTGTTTTATACCGTCGACCACCAGGTTACTCAAGCGGATATTCTTGTTAGGTTTTGAGGTTTCCCAGAGGTAATAGTAGTTATAGACCGTAACGTGATCTATGGTAATGTTTTCGGTGAGATACGTGTTACGTGGGAAATTAAAGGCTATGGCAAATGCAGAATAAGGGGTGTCATTGGTATTGTTAAACAGGCAATTCAAAAGGGCCACATCTCTTGCTGCATATTGATACTCCGAAGCAAATAAGGCTTCATCCCATCCCCAGGACATGAATCTGGCGCCATTAAAAACGGTGTTCTCAATCGTTATGAATTGGGAGGCATTGGCTATCCGGGCCCCGTGAATTTCCCGCCGCGCATCGGTATCGGTAGAGTTTATCTCACCATTTCTAAAGACAATGTACTGCGTATCGGGGAATTGGGTCTCAATCAGGGTATTGGTCACGGTAAAGCCATCGATGAGGTGATTGGTTGCACCTTTTCCTTCCAGTGGTTTTACCGCAAAGCCATGGCCGGGATACACTGCTCCTTCCGGATTGGTAATGGTAATATTCTCGAAGATTCCGTCGGCCGTGTCATGGCCGAGCAGAAAGTGATAATCAGTAATATTTCCGTCGGCCGAAGCATGATTGGTATAGACCCCTTTGCCTGTGGTGCAAATAACCTCTATGTTTTGCAGCCTGGGCTTTTTGGAATTGGTCAGGCGGACGCCCTCTGCACCAGCATTGACCACTCTTGAATTTCTGACTTGGATACCATCTCCTTGCAGACGAAGCCCGTATCCGGTATATCCACCATTGGGAAATGCAGGGGAAAATAAGTATTGAGCTACTTCAGCGACATTGTGATTCCCCGGTTGGAAGATGTAAAGATTGCTGATCTGATTGTTGCTACCTGAACTTTCAAAAGGGCGATTATAATAACGGAAGGCAAAGTTTTTAAAGTGGATGAATGCCCCACTTATCCGGATCCCCTGATCCTGATCCGGACTGCCGTCAGTCGTTGTGCCGGTAAGTGTGGGGGCTATCGCGGTATCCGGCTCCGTAGTTGTACAAATTGAGCAAGAGGAAGTGGATTGCAAATCTCCAGGCTTGTCCCGGTACCCTTCGAAGATGATAGGATTCTCCTGAGTCCCGGAAACCATGAGATTGAGTTGGGCGGCCCCATAGTTACCCGCTTTTACCCAATATGTGTGTCCTGCCCGAGCTTTTGAAAAGGCTTCGACCAGAGTCAACGGATCCTTTTCCGTTCCAACCCCACCTCCGGAAGCCGAAGAGGATACGTAATAGGTTTGGGCAACAACAGAGGTGCAAAGCAGCAAGCAAGCCATAAGCATGTTTGTTGCATTGAAAAATCTCATAAAGCCACAGCTATTCACACTACTCTTCCAAAGGTTCATAAGCTACGCTTGCTCTGGTTTTCCCTTCCGGATTGGGATCCAGATAAAGTTCGTGATCTTTTAAAAGCTTGACCCGCTTAGATTCTCCTTTTAACACGGTCGTTTCCTGAATGATTTTTCCATCCTGCTGGATTCGGAATGAAAACTTCCGCTTGCCCAAATTTTTGACTATGGCGTAACAGTCCTGACCAAAGTAGGGGTTAATGGTCGCGTCCTGACCGGGTCCTTTCCCAGTCATGATCATGCTTTGTGAAGGGTCCAGGTCAAACTCGGTTTGTGCCGATGCAATCCCATGTACCAAGATGCTTAGGAGAATTATAAGTATTCCTTTTTTCATAGTTGTTTTTTACAAGATAACCCGAATAGTTGGCAAAACCGTCCATGAGGGACTTCCACCAGGCCCACTGATCTGGCTATTTTCGAGTGGAATTACTCCTCAATTTCCAATTCAATGATATCGAGCACTTTATTTATGAAAAGTAACATTTTCTCCTGTCTTTCCGACCGATTTTAGGCTTTACTCCTAAGACCCGGAAATTTAGGAATTGTGTTTTTGACCCTTAATCAGACTCCATATAAGATTTACAGGAAAGAGTAGCTGGCCCACCAAGGTGATAAAAAGAAGAACCGCTGCTATCATTATCAAGTTCTGATCGTAGTCCATATCCCGTAGGAATTGTTGGTAGTCTTCCCCGGGGTACGTATCCCTTTTCATACGCAAAGCGATCCATGCCAATAATGGCAATAACAAAGTAATCGCCAGATGTGAATCAAACAGGAGCTTAGAGGGGTATCTTTTGGCCTTGTAAATGACCCAATATCCTGTGCCGTATAACATAAATAGTACAGCAAGCGCATAGGCAAAATATCGTTTCTCCATTACGAAGTAGGTGTCGTGGATATTTACGTCTACGGTCGCATTTCCGGCAAATGCACCTACTACAATCGCCAAGAGGGACAAGGCCCAAAAAATGTGATGAGCGTATTTATGATTCACCGCATCGGTTATGCTATAAAATTAAGGGTTTACCCAAATTTTATTGCAGACAAATACGTCCAGACAATGAAGAGTACTTGCAAAGGCACCCGAAACCAGAGATAAGCCGGACCATTACCATCAAAAGTGCCTTGCTGATAGTTAATGTGTTTAACCGCCGCAAAGATATTTGCGGGCAACAGCATTATAAAGAAAACGATCAGGAACCAGGCGGTAAATACCCTGAATTTTGGAATGAAAAGCCCTATGGCTGCCGCGATTTCGAGAACCCCGGTAAGGTAAACGATGGCTGTTTTAAAGGGTACAAATCCCGGCAACATCATGGACATTCCCTTTGTAAATAAAAAATGGCCGAGCGCAGTGAATAAAAGCATTACGGCTAGGGCAATTCTTCCGGACAGGGCAAATTCAAAATTGCCGGTGAAGATTTTGTGTGCCAAAAAAGAAATGACAAAAACGGTAATTAAAATGAGTAGCGGTTTCATATCTGTGATTTAAAAACAAAGGTCCTTCAGACCAGCGCTTTAAACAATGAACCTGGGTTAAGTAATTCGTTTTCTGATTCGGCTTAAGGCTTGTGGGGTAACGCCGATATAAGAAGCAATATATTTTAACGGAATATGCCTAAGAAGATGCGGTTGTTCAGTGAATAAATTCAGATAGCGCTCTTCGGCACGCTCATTCATAAATGAAAGTTCCCGGCGTACTTTTTTCAGATAAAGTTCTTCGCTTGCTTTACGCCCAATGGCATTTCCAACTTCGGTATCTGCATAGATTGTTTGCAGGTCTGTAAAGCTTATTCGCCACAATACCGTTGGGGTAAGTGTTTCAATTTGGTAGGTGGAAGGATTCCGGGTTATGAAAGAATCATAACCGCTCGTGAAGTTATTTTCAAAGACAAAATTAAAGGTGAGGTCGTTTTCAATTTTAGGAATGAAATAACGAATGATACCCGTTTCCACGAACGACAAGTACTGTTCAATCTTCCCAACGCTAAGGAGCGTATGTTTTTTACGAAATTCCTCCCGAATTAACTTAGAACTGAAAATCGCCCATTCCTCATCGCGAATCTTTTGCTTAATAGCTTCCTCGAAAACTTTTCGGATCACTTGCATCTTGGGATGTGCCCATTAGTCGTAATACGCCTCTTTCAACTGCCTCCAGGTAACTAGCTTAATGTCCGATTCTTCGAGCAAGGTTTTACAGGCCTCGCTCGTAAAGAAGTCATAGTCTTTTTGTCTCCAAACATTTCCCCATAAAGGATGGTCAACAGTCATTCCCTTCATTTCTTCATTGTCATAGGCAGTATGGATCAATATGAGCGATAACCCTGGTTTTAGGCCTTGCAAGACTTTGGTATAATAATCTGCAACCCCTGAATTAAAGTCATCCGGTTGCATGGTGTACATCTCATCGACTACTACCCTTACATCGTACTGGTCTTTTTGTTCCTGACTTATAAATTGATTAAGGACAAAAACAGGGATCTGGTATTGCTGCCCCATTTTTAAATAAACCTCTCGTAATTCCTCCGTTTGAACCAGGCATCCCATATGGGTATCAAAGTGGGTGGGGCTAAGGCCCATGGAATATGCTTGTTCTATCTGGGCCTTCATCTCTTTTTCAACTTCTTCAAGATTTAAATCGGTACGGCAGGCTTCATGGAAAAAGCCGTATTCATTTAGCAGGCTTGGAACCTCATTTGCAGAGGCAACAGGACCCCATTTATAGTTTTTCAACTCAGACGAGAGCGTAAGGTGCAATCCAAAATCATGGGTGTCTGGATTTGCTTTGGCATATTCGGTCACTTCCGTAACCCAAGGGGTAGGCATCATGACACTTGCAGAATTTACGGATCCCTCTGCTATAGCCCTCAGGGAAGCCATATTCTCTGAATGGGAAACCCCTAAATCGTCGGCATGGATAATCAGTAGCTTCGCATCCGGGGAATAGCCCAGTTTGGTCGCTATGTTTTCCTGCGCTATCAGGAAATTTTGTATTCCCAGGCAAAGGATTGTTAGTATGGTAGAATGTTTAAGATTCATATATTAATTATTGAGTTATTCCATGAAATTCCTCCGGGCTTAGCTAGGAACTGAAAATCGCCCATTCCTCATCGCGAATCTTCTTTTCGATTGCAGCCTCAAAGATTTGTCGGATCTGTTCCATGTACTCCTTTTATCGCCGCTATCAATGATTCAGCAAGAATTTTACTCACTGTATTTTGATTCAATCATCTGGATCAAAATATTGGAAGTTTCCAAGGCCTCTTCATAGGCCTCGGTCGTGTTGTTTAAATTTCCCAGGTTGGTCTTTAAAAACGCCAGCAAAACCTCATCTTCCAGGATTTGGTTGTTGTCCCTTGGAACAGCATATTCCCCAAATTTCCATTCGCTCAAATTCCTACGGGTATAAGGCAACCAAAAACTTTCGAATTCAAGTTTGTCGTCGCTCGTCTCTTGCTGAACCGACGGAATCGCTCTTTCGTAGTATCTGGAAATCAAATTACGAAGCTCCCGATCTTCCAGGTTCCCGAGATTTAATTCTTTGAGCAGCTCATATCCCTTTGAAGAGGAAAAATAGGGTCTGAACAAACCAACACGTCCCAAATCGTTAAAAAGGGAATCGTTGAAAATCACGTGCTGTTGTACCGCCTGGATGATGCGTTTTTGTGCACTCGCATCTTCATTTCGCATAGCAAGAATTATCTCCAACTCTTTTTTGTCTTCCAACAAGTCGTCTTTGATCTCATTCAGCACTTTCTCAATTGCTTTCTCTTCTTTCCGGTCCTCATTCCAATTATTGATTTGAAGTGCTATAAGTATTCCGATTACTACAAGAATAATTTCACCGACAGCATAAAGGAGATACTTGCTTAGCTTATTTTCGGAGAGCAGGCTTTGGCGGATACGTCGAAAGAATTTAATCATCAGTTGAGGTTTGGTGATTAATAACCAATAGCAGCACCATCCGGCCTTGAGGAATCAGGGGCGCCTATAAGAACCCCGTTCTCTGCATCAATGACAATCCCCATCAATGCACCTAAAGAAGCTCTGGGTGCGAGTTTATGGCCCATTTTTTCAAGATTCTTTCTCGTGTCCGGCGATAACAAGGGCCTTTCGTATCGAATCTCATCGGGAAACCATTGGTGATGGATTTTCATGGCCTCAATTGCCATGTCTATGGGCATATTATACTCCAGCACATTAAATACCGTCTGAAAAACCGTGTTGATGATGGTTCTGCCCCCTGGGCTTCCAATAACGAGATAAGGTTTACCATCTTTTGCTACTATTGTAGGCGTCATGCTGGATAGCATTCTTTTTTCGGGTTCAATGAGGTTGGGATTGGTGCCGATCAAACCTGTACTCGTGGTAATACCGGGTATAGGATTGAAATCCCCCATTTCATTATTGAAAATAAAGCCCAGCTTGGGAGATCCCATTCCCGAGCCATAACCGTGCTCCAGGGTGTAGGTTAGTGAAACCGCGTTACCGGCTTTATCGACAACAGAAAAATGGGTGGTGCTGGTACCATCGTAGAGTTGCCCGAATCTCGTTGTATCGCTTGGTGATGCCCTTGAGAAATCAATGTTTTCAAAACGCTGTTTGGCAAATTCCTTGGACGTAAGTTTGGCTATCGGAGTATCCAAATTAAAATCGGGATCCCCGAGATGTTCCGCCCGGTCTGCAAAAGCCCGTCGCATTACCTCCGCCACCAGGTGAACATATTCGGTACTATTGAATTCGATGGTACTGTGGTCGGCGAGTTCCATGAGGTTCATCATTTCGATCAGGGCAACTCCTCCAGAACTCGGAGGGGGCATCGAGTAAATTTCGTAACCCTTGTAGGTGCCCTTAACCGGCGTTCGTTCTATAGCCGAATAATTGCGAAGGTCTTTTTTGGTGATGATTCCTCCATTTGCTTTCATATAGCGTGCGATCTCATCCGCCACTTCCCCTTTGTAGAATCCATCGTGACCCTTATCGCGGATAATGGATAGGGTTTTGGCGAGTTCTGGCTGTTTCCAAACTTCCCCAAAGGAAGTGAGTTCCCCATCCTTGTTTTTGAAATAATCCTGCAGAAAGGGGATAGGGGAGTTCCCGTTGAAAAAGACTGCCGCGCGGGAGAGGCCCCAGGTCAATTTAAACCCGTTGTTGGCCAAGTCCACGGCTGGCTGTACCAACTGGGCCCAGGGAAGCTTCCCGTATTTTTGATGAGCGAGATATAGTCCCGCTACCGTTCCGGGCACACCAACGGATTTAAGACCGATATGGTTATTGGTAGATTCCCTGCCGTACAGATTCAGACTTTTACCAAGTTCTCCGGATTCATCCAGAAACATATCGGCGGTAGCCTTCATCGGTGCCTTTTCGCGAAAATCTATGGTAGTTGCGGATCCTGACGCATCCATAAATACCAGGAAGCCTCCTCCTCCTATGTTTCCGGCAGTTGGATGGGTGACCGCCAATGCAAAGGCTGTAGCCACGGAAGCATCAATGGCATTTCCTCCTTTTTTCAGAATATCGACGCCGACTTCAGATGCGATTTCACTTGCCGATACCACCATGCCATTCCTGGCGTAGGTTTGCGCAGTAGCGGCCTGGATACCTATTAAATAAATAAGCAGGCAGGTTATTCTTTTTAGCGATTTCATACAGTTAGTTTGGTTGGAGTTAGTGAAGCAGAATTATGAAGGTATTAATTTATCTCAAACGTTTTTTCCAAAAACGATACACCGGATAACTAATAATCAGTAGTATAAGGCAGATCCAGGTCTCTAGTGGAAGGATTATTGAAAAACTAACCCAATCCATGCTGTCTGTTGTAGCTGTGCTGAAATCGGAACTAAACGCAACTATCAGAGCCAGGATTGCAACTATGAAAAGCCGATAGTAAATAGAAAGCCTTCTTTTGGACATCTTCAATTATTGCAATTTACTGGAACATATTTCTAATCGTCTCCCCTGCCCAAATAGGCCCGGATCGAGGTTATTTTCCCTTCGGGATTAATAGTGATGACGTCGACAACATACAGCTCCTCCGTTGAATCTACGGTTATTTTCAATTCTGCAGCAACTGTGTTCTCATTTTCATAGGTGGCGAGTACTTCAATTTCAATAGTTTCAGCGTTTGCAAAGTTTTTCCGCGTTTCGTCCACCGCTTTTTCCTTCCCTTCCACGTAAATCTTCCAGTCGCGCAGCACAATCCCATCGGCAAACATCTTTTCAATGCTTCCCAGATCTTTCTCGGCATATTTCTTCAAGTACTCTAGACAGCGTTCCTTATTGCTGCTTGCTGTTGGAGGGTTATTAGGAACATTCATGCGGTAACTACTATCCAGGTTGGAAAATTTATCTCCTTAATTGTTCATCAAATTACTTAAAACCCTTCCAAGTTAATGATATTCATGTTCATGACGCGCTTGTAATCAGTAGCGAGTTCTCAGAATAATTAAGTAGCTTCAACACCGCAAAATCCAATCAATTTCTGGAATGATAAAATTCGAGTGGAAGGGCGTAATGCCTGCAGTTACGACCAAATTCAAAACGGACGATTCACTGGATAACCAAATGTTCAAAACCAATATCCGGGCCCAGGTGGCCGCGGGGGTGGAAGGCATTGTCCTTGGGGGTTCCCTGGGGGAAGCCAGTACGTTGCGGGAGGAAGAGAAAGCACAGCTGATCAAGGATACACGTGAAGTAGTTGGCCCTGATTTCCCCATTGTTATGACCATTGCTGAACAGGCTACCAGGGAGGCAGTTCGCATGGCAGAAATGGCCGAAGAAGGGGGTGCAGATGGCCTTATGGTGCTGCCCCCGATGCGTTATAAATCCACTGATCGGGAAACGCTGGTATACCTGCAGGAAATTGCAAAGGCCACCGATCTGCAAGTGATGATCTACAACAACCCGGTCGATTACAAGATCGAGGTTACTGTTCCTATGTTCGAGGAATTACTCAAACTCAACAATGTGGGTGCGGTTAAGGAGTCTACGCGGAATATTATGAATATCGGACGCCTGAGGAATGCCTTTGGGAATGATCTGAATATCCTAACCGGGGTAGATCCCCTGGCCCTGGAGAGTTTGCTGCTCGGAGCTGACGGTTGGGTAGCTGGCCTGGTATGCGCCTTCCCTGAGGAAACCGTCGCAATCTATAAATTGGCCAAGGCCGGAAGGGTGGAAGAAGCGGTAGAAATCTACCGTTGGTTCCTCCCACTTTTAGAGTTAGACATTAGCCCGCAATTGGTACAGAACATTAAGCTGGCCGAGGTGGCCACAGGGATCGGGACGGAACCTGTGCGTCCGCCGCGTTTGCCTTTAGTGGGTGAGGAGCGCGAGCGGGTACTGGCTGTTATCGATAAAGGAATGCAAAACCGTCCGAAACTGCCGAAATTTTAGAATCATGAGCGAGATCACCGGAAAGAATTATATCGGGTTTGAACCTTCGGCTGCAGGGGATAACCGTTTTCAAACCTTTAACCCCCAGGAAAACGCAGCGAATCCCTGGGAGTTTGTCGAGGCCAGCGAGAAAGAGATCGACCAGGCGGTTGGAATGGCTGCAGCGGCATTTCCATCGTTTAAGACCCTTCCCGGAAAGCGCAGGGCCGAATTCCTCAGAGCTATTTCCGATGAAATCGAAGCCCTGGGGGATGCGCTCATACAAACCTATATGTTGGAATCCGGCCTTCCGGAAGGTCGTGCCAAGGGCGAACGCGGACGAACTATGGGGCAATTGCGTGCCTTTGCGGACCTGATCGAAGAAGGTTCCTGGGTAGAAGCGGTAATCGATACGGCCCAGCCCGATCGCACCCCTGTTCCCAAACCGGACTTACGCAAAATTAGTGTGCCTATTGGACCGATTGCGGTATTTGGATCGAGCAATTTTCCCCTGGCGTACTCTACTGCTGGTGGGGACACTGCCAGCGCTCTGGCAGCGGGATGCCCGGTGGTGGTTAAGAGCCATCCCATGCATGCTGCAACGGGAGAATTGGTGGCAAGCGCGATTGTAAAGGCTGCACAACGCACCCAAATGCCAGAAGGTGTTTTCTCCAATCTGAACAGTAGTGGCATTGAAGTTGGGCAGCAACTCGTTAAACATCCCGAAATCAAAGGGGTTGGATTTACCGGGAGTATAAAGGCAGGAACCGCCCTGTATCGATTAGCGGCCCAACGCGAAGAGCCTATCCCGGTATTTGCCGAGATGGGTAGTATCAATCCCGTGATTTCCTTACCCGGAGCCCTCGCTGAAAAAGGGGAGTGGTGGGCTGAGCAGTACGCCAATTCAGTTGCTTTGGGAGTTGGGCAGTTTTGTACGAATCCCGGACTAATCCTCGGGCTGGAGAGCGAGGCATTGGAAGCATTTACACAAATCCTGGGTAAGGAACTATGTGCCAAAGATCCTGCCTGTATGCTACATCCCAAAATCCTGGAGAATTATCAGGAAGGTTCGGCTCAGATGTCTGGTAAGTCGGGGACGCAACTCGTTGCCGAATACAACGGCAGCCTTCCTCCGAATACACCGGCAGCTCGCGTCATGCGCGTAAACGGGACAACATTTCTGGAAGAACCCGCCTTGCAGCACGAAGTATTTGGCCCTTTTACTCTGGTGGTGGCCTGCGAGGACGAAAAAGAACTCATCACGGTTATCAATAGCCTCGGCGGGCAGCTAACAGGTACCCTGCTTGCTGCAGCAACCGAAATTAACCAGCACCCGGAGGTAGTCAGTGCCTTGCAGCAAAAAGTAGGAAGACTCATTTTTAACGGGGTGCCCACGGGGGTGGAAGTTTGCCCGGCCATGCAACATGGCGGCCCTTTCCCGGCTTCTACAGACAGTCGGTTTACCGCAGTGGGAACCTTGTCAATACGCCGGTGGGTACGTCCGGTTTCCTATCAGAACTGGCCGCAGGATCAGCTTCCACCTGAATTGCAGGACAAGAATCCAATGGGATTACTCCGTTTGGTAAATGGGGAAGCCACCAGAGAACCTATTTAGCGTAGCGAAACATTAATATAGGAAACGCACATATGATCAAAGGAGGAACGTTTCAATGTATCGATGCCCATACGTGCGGGAATCCGGTTCGCGTTGTCAAAAGCGGTGGGCCTGATCTCCATGGGAAGGACATGAGCGAAAAGCGGCAGCACTTCCTGCGCGATTTCGACTGGATTCGCAAGGGGCTTATGTTCGAACCCCGCGGTCATGACATGATGAGTGGAAGTTTGCTTTTCCCCCCGCATGATCCTGCAAATGATTTTGCTATCCTCTTCATTGAAACTTCCGGTTGTTTGCCCATGTGCGGACACGGGACCATAGGAACGGTTACTATTGCTATTGAGCGAGGGCTGGTGATTCCAAAAGTCCCGGGAAAGCTTCGTATGGAGGCACCCGCGGGTCTGGTCGAAATCGCCTACCATCAGAATGAAAAAGGCAAAGTGGAATGGGTAGAACTGACCAACGTTCCAAGCTATCTCGCGGCGCAAGACCTGGAGATCGAATGTCCGGATCTCGGGCCCTTGCGTTTTGATGTTGGTTACGGGGGGAATTATTATGCCATAATCGATCCGCAAGCCAATTATGCGGGATTGGAACATATTTCGGCTGCACAAATCCTGCAGTGGTCTCCCGAATTGCGAAAACGCATCAATGCGCGATATCCTAACCGTTTTATCCACCCGCTTAATTCCACGATACGGGATGTGAGTCATATCCTCTGGACAGGGAAGCCATTAGATCCCGGCTCTTCGGGCCGAAACGCCGTCTTCTACGGGGATAAAGCTATCGATCGTAGCCCCTGCGGTACTGGAACTTCTGCTCGCATGGCGCAATTGCACGCTAAAGGAAAGTTAAGCCTTGGAGAGTCCTTTATCCACGAAAGCTATATCGGTTCTACCTTCACTGGGATTGTAGCCGATACGGCTGAGATCGGACCCCAGGCTGCAATCATTCCTAAAATCCGTGGGTGGGCTAAGATCTACGGGGAAAATACTATTACTATCGATCCTGAAGACGATCCGTACGCCTATGGATTCCAGGTGGTTTAAGCTACGCGAGTCACTTTCGTTGCTTACCCAATGAGACCTTATAGTCGTCCACGGTTCCCTGAATCTTGAGATTCAGAAACTTCGTATTCCGTTCAGGATCTACCTTAACGATATCATCGACCTGTTCGGGATCCACAATCGAGTCTTTGTTACCTCCGAATAACTTTTGCCAGGTTGCCTTGCGCACGGTTTTCCAGGGTATCCGTAAGTAATAGTCAATGTTTTGATCACTATCGTGTGTTCCGGAAAGTTCCATGTGGCCAATGGACGACTCAATGGTCATGGCCGGAATACTGATCTTCCCTTTGTCTATTGCCAGGTTGTTTTGCAAGGTGTCGAACCGAATGCTTTTCAGGTTCTTGTCGCCCATATAATCGGAGAGCGCCAACATCGGATCATAGTTCTTTAGTGTTCCGCTATAAACCTTTACGTCCATTTCCAGGTTGGATTGGTCCAGATCCGGCACCAGATCCGGATAAACTCGGATTTTGCCGGAAATACTTGCCGTTACCGCGCCCTGAAGATTCTCTGATACGAGATGGTCCTGCCCGAAATTTTCAAATTTGAAGAGTAATTTTTCAAGATCCACATTGCTAACTTCCAGGTTCGGTTGCATGTAAATATGATCCGGATCGCTGCCGTTAAAGTAGCCGCTTAACCGGATGTTTCCCCCTGCCGCATCCATGTTCAATGTATCTACATAGAGGTAGTGATTGGGCGTGGTTCGCAATGCCGCCTCAATATTCTGAAGGTCTATCCGATGGTATCTGAACCGCCCGATATTCGCTTTGTAGCGCATATTGGGAAAGGGCAATTCGTAGATATTAAAAGCCGTGGCATGTTCGGCTACATCTTCGGTGGTAAAGGTGGCTTGGGTCGCTGCAGGAGGATTTGGATCAAATCGGAACAATGCATCGTAATCGATATAGTCTGCGCTTACCTCCAGGTAATTATCCTGTTGCTGCTGATTTTCGTTATCGCCCAGGAAATAGGCCAGGTCAATGGTAAAGGTGGTGGCGCCAATTTCTCCATGAAAGTCTTTGATTACGAGCTGCTGATCCTCATAGTGGATGTTTCCATTAAAGTCGTGAAAGCGCTCCGGGTGTAATTCCATTTTGGTGTCCAGCTTGTCCAGGGCGAGATCAACCGACCGAAGATTGGAATCTTTATAATGCATGCGCGAGGTAAAGTGCAATCCCAAATCGTCAAATATTTCATGGCGATATTCTTCCGGGACATAGTTTTCACCCTTATACGAAAAGACATCTTCAAGGCGTAACCTTTCAGAAGTAAGGCCAATATCCAGCTTAACATCCCCTTCAAGCTCCGGTTGGAACCAAAAGGCATAGTCGTGTATTACGGCGTCCAGGGTAATATCGCTATCGTCTATAAATCCCCTGAAATCGACCAGGACCAGGTCGGTGGAATCGATTAAGACGTCCGCGTGAAAATCATGCAAGGTATGCGGGTAATGTTGCAGTTCGGCAAAGAGGCTATCGATATAGAAATGGCCCTGAGGCAAGTATTCAGATTCCGTTATGTCCCGGGCGGAGGCGTTGAAGGATAGCCCCAGACTGAGGTTCTCAATTTGTTCGTCAATACCCGATCGGGTGGAATCCTGCGCGCTTTGCGCGGCATCCTGGCTTTTAAAACCTGTTAATTGGGCTATATCGAGAGACTTCGAAGCAATATCTAAGTGGGCCACTACCGGGATATCGGTATGGTGGACGATGGCGGGTAAGTCCGACAGATATCCGCTTATATTTACATCGGACTCCCCCATGATCATATTGAATTGCTCAAGTGAGGCTTCCTTGCCGTCCATCACCAGATTAATGTTCAATTTATCCAGGGGAGCCGGAAGCCGATCGGATTTCAGGCTGAGTTCTTCCACCTTTAATTCCGCGAAGTAGGCCTGGTTTAATTGCTGCAAGGCTTTTTCAGGATGATCGATATCGACGATATCGTGAAAATTCATCTTCAGGGTTATTTGGCCCGTAACATCTTCAACCTGCTCTACCTCAAAAAACTCCGCGATAAAATCCAGGTTAAAGTTGGCGTTGACTTTCATGTCTACCTCAGGGGATTCAAAATTCTTGACAAACAGGGAGCCTGTGAATTCCCCATTTTCCAGAGATGCGGTCATGTCGGTGAGCGAGAATTCCATGGTGCTCATATCCCGGTTTTCGCCATTGCTGAAATGGCCCTTAAAGCCCATTTCATCAATTCTCTTGGCGCGTGCCGTATTTTCCAGGAAGGCTTCGGAAGCTCCAAATTCAGCATTGATGGCCGGGCTGTTTCCCTTATTCGAGGAGCCTACAATTTGGGCGTTGAAATAGATTTCTCCTGCATTACGGTATTTCTCCAGGAAGGGAATTACATCGGCAGGTGCAAAGGCCACCAGCATATCAAAATTGGGCTTGGTACCTTTTATGGCCAGGTCCAGATACATGTCTCGTTGGGTGTCCAGAAAGCCTTCTAATTCAAAATCCCCGTTTTCCAGTACAATTCCCGAGGGTTCAATGCTTAAAACCCCCGATGCTTCATTGAAAACCAGATCGGTGTGAATCTCAAAGTGCTTCTTGCGAAAGAAAGTAGTATCTCCCGCTTTGATAACGTTCAATTCCAGTTCGGTATCGATATGCCCAGAGATAATACTGTCGGTTTGGCGAAAACCGCCTTTGGCTGCGTAGATGAATTTTTCCACATCGGTTCCCGAGGCTTCATCCAGGGTATGGATATCCAGATTCCGCAATACAATCTTTTTCAAATGGATATTCGTTGTGGAAGAATCGGTTGAAGCGCCGCTGCTCAGGGCGTTCTGAATATTGGTGGTGTTGTTTTCATGGATAACGATATTGAGCACCCCATCCTCCACCAAAAGCGAGCGAATATCCATGGTTCCCCCAAGGACATCCCAGAGGTTGAAACCCACATAGATGTCTTTAACATCCATCAGAATCGCTGCATCCCTGGCCTTGGTTTCAAAGACCTGCACGTCGTAAATCTTAATAGAGAGATCCGGGAAGTTCCCGAAGAGGGATAAATCGCTATTCCCTACGGCGATGCGCCCCTGATATGTCTCATTGAGTTTCGCAACCTCTGCTTGAATAATTTCTGCTTGATTCCCCTGTATATAAAGCAAAGCACCACCCAGCAGAACCAGGGGAAGGGCAATGAGTATCCCTATGAATCGTTTCCAACGTTTTTGTATTCTCAAGGCGAGTGCTTATGAATTGGGAAATCCCGTATTAATGAGTAACGAATTGATGTTCGGTAGTATTGTTTGATTGCCAAATTCAAAGGGGTTTCCGCAGGTGGAATTTTCAGGCGCCCCGAAGCGTCTTTAGATCGATTCCAAATTAGTTCGGACCGCAATGACGGTTCCGTTATTTCGTAACTTGGAAAGAATCTTTTCATTATGGCCAATTACACTTTACGAATCAACGGAGAAAAGCATGAGGTAGATGTAGATCCGGCTACTCCGATGCTCTGGGTCCTGCGGGACTCCCTGAACATGGTAGGAACAAAATTCGGTTGCGGGATCGCCCAATGCGGCGCCTGTACCATTCACCTGGGCGAAAATGCCACAAGGTCCTGCCAACTTCCTGTATCAGCAGTAGGCGACCAGGAAATCACTACAATCGAAGGGCTTTCCGAGCACGGCGACCATCCGGTACAACAAGCCTGGTTGGAAGTAGATGTTCCCCAATGCGGCTATTGCCAGGCGGGGCAAATCATGAGCGCTTCCGCCTTATTGAAGAAAAATCCGAATCCCACGGATGCGGATATCGACCAGGCGATGAATGGCAATATTTGCCGCTGCGGAACTTATGTTCGTATTAAGCAAGCAATAAAGACTGCTGCCGAGACAGCTCAAAACGCATAAAACCACCACCATGACACTAGTAAAAACTCAAATTGGCCGGCGCGCCTTTATCCGCAATACCAGTTTAGCGGGGGGAGGGCTTGTACTTGGCTTCAGTTGGCTGAACTCCTGTAAGCCGGAGCAGGCCAAGACCATTGCCGTAATGGAAATGCCCAAGGAATGGTTCGAGATGAACGCATTCCTGAAAATTGGTGATAATGGGGTGGTAACCATCATGTCGCCGAACCCTGAAATTGGACAAAATGTGAAGACTTCCATGCCTATGATCGTGGCCGAAGAACTCGATGTAGACTGGAACGACGTGATTGTAGAGCAGGCAGCCCTGAATACCGAAAACTTTAGCTGGCAGGTTGCCGGGGGAAGCCGATCTATCGCCAACGGATGGCCTGCACTGCGCATGGCAGGCGCCACAGCCCGTGCCATGTTGGTAGGAGCTGCCGCTGAGGCCTGGCAGGTACCCGCTTTAGAAATCACAACCTCTGAAGGGGTAATCAGCCATGAGGCTTCTGGTAATTCCGCTGGTTATGGCGAAATGGCCGCCGCCGCCGCAAAGATGGAGGTCCCGGAAGAGGTGGCCCTGAAAGAGCCTTCGCAGTTCAAAATCATCGGAACGTCTCGTAAAAATGTAGACGGTAAGAATATCGTAACGGGTAAGCCGCTCTTTGGCATTGACGTACAACGCGAAGGAATGCTGATTGCAACTCCTGTACACCCGCCAGCATTTGGCATGAAGCTCAAATCCTTCGATGCCGAAGAAGTTAAGGCCATGCCGGGTATCCGGGATGTGTTTTCCATAAAGCTTTACGATGAGGATTATGCCCGTGGTCCTTTTGACCACACGGCTTTTAACGAACTGGTTATTGTGCTGGGGGAAAGTACCTGGCAGGTTTTCCAGGCCAAAAAGGCCCTTAAGGTAGAATGGGAGCCAACAGCGGACCAAAGTTATTCTATGAGCCTCTTTGGAAATCCCATGACCATTAACCATCCGGCAGGATCGGAGAACTCCGAAACCCATTGGGAAGAGATGGAAGCCCTGAATGCTAAAAAGGGCAATGTCGTTCGACGGGATGGAAATCCGGAAGCGGCCTTCGCCAAGGCAGCCAAGGTTATTGAAAGCACCTATAGTTGTCCGTTCCTGGCGCACAACACCATGGAACCCATGAATTTCTTCGCTAATGTTACGGAGAATCATGCGGAGCTTCTCGGACCGACTCAGACTCCGGAATGGATGGAAACTGCAGTGGCTGCGCGCCTTGGGCTGGACAAAGAAAATGTGGATATCATGATGACCCGAATGGGAGGTGGTTTTGGCCGTCGACTCTATGGTCACTTTATGGTGGAAGCAGCAGCCATTTCCCAGAAAGTAGGCGCACCGGTTAAATTGGTCTACACCCGGGAGGACGACATGTCCCAGGGTACCTACCGGCCGGCGTATCTCGCTACCTATCGCGCTGCTCTGGACGAAGAAGGAAACCTTACGGCTTTCCACATTCGGGCAGGGGGAATACCGGAAAGTCCACTATTTGCCAATCGCTTCCCCGCGGGAGCCATCGACAATTACCTGGCCGAAGACTGGACGGTGGAAACGAATATTACCACCGGAGCTTTCCGCGCCCCGCGCTCCAATTTTATCGCGGGCGCCGAGCAGGCCTTCCTCGATGAAATTGCTGAGGCCGCAGGAAAGGATCCGATTGAATTCCGCCTGGAATTACTCAAACGAGCCCAGGAGAATCCGGTTGGGGAGAACAACGACTACGAAGCGCTTCGCTATGCCGGGGTATTGGAATTGGTCCGAGAGAAGTCCGGATGGAATGGCGCCGAACACGAAGGCAAGCATCGCGGCGTAAGTGCCTATTTCTGCCACCAGAGTTATGTGGCCCAGGTCCTGGACCTCACTATGGATGGGGATAAACCTGTTGTGGATCGCGTATGTACCGCCATTGATTGTGGTATCGTGATTAACCCGGATGCAGCTACCAACCTGGCACAGGGTGGGGCAGTAGATGGAATTGGCCACGCGATGTACAGCCAGCTCACCTTCAAGGACGGGGCACCGGAGCAGACCAACTTTGATCGTTATCGCTTAATCCGACACAGTGAGGCTCCTAAGAAAATAGATGTCCACTTTGTGGAGAACGAAATCGATCCTACCGGAATGGGGGAACCTCCGTTTCCGCCTGTTATGGGAGCTTTGGCTAATGCCATTTACAAAGCTACTGGGCGCAGACGCTATCATCAGCCGTTTATTACCGACAGACCGGAGATAGTAGGATAATTCTAAACCCATGAACCCTGAATTTCTTAAGCTCAAACCTTTCGGTTAGTAGGCTTTTAAACTTCAGGGTTCATGGTTTTTCTTTATCCTTCCTAATAGCGTATGGGGCTCTTAGATAGTCTAGCTGACCTTTGCATATCAAAAAGGGATATTGAGATATTTTTTTAGACAAGTACCTCTGAAAAGTTTATGAACCTACAAAACATTTGTTTTGAGTTCGAAACTTCAGAGGTACTTGTTTAATCTAAATCTAATAGTCCCGTAAGGTATTGATCCAAGCTGCGATCTTAAGAGCTTCGTCCCTGGGGACGTTGGGCATAGGCGCCATAGGTGTAGCGTATTCCGGCCAGTTCTTGGGCTGCGGATTGTAGATGAGTTCCACAATCTTTTCATCGGTATAGCGCCGTTTGGCAATGTCTTTGTACGAGGGACCTACCAGCTTCTTTTCTGTGGTATGGCACGCAATACAGGTGTTCTTTTGCAGTAGGGGTTCTACCTCCGCAAAAGTCACCTTACCCGCCGTTCCCGAACTACTTTTTGCGCTGGAGGTCGCTGAACTGCTTCCGGATCCGGAGGAGCGCTTCCGAACAGTTGCGACTTTTCGTCGCTTCTTGGCGGTAAGCGCACTGGAAGGAAGCTTTTCCCCCTCAGGAATCTGATTCAGGGTGTAATAAAAAGTCGGGTGGAGGAGGGGGTGACCTTCCTCGGCATCCCGAATACCATTTAAGGTGATCTCATGTACATAATAAGGGCGCAGGCCATCGTAAACCAGGCGCAGCTTTAATCCGTCTGCACTCAGCTGAATTCCTTTGGGAGTTAGTTGTTCCACATTAGTCTGCGGGCTTCCGTAAACGGGATGGTATTTGTACACATAACTCTTTCCGCTGTAGGAATCCAGATATTCGGCCGGATCTACGGCTATGGGTTTTGTAAACTCCAATTCAAAACCATCGGGTCGTGCACTTACCGTCTTGATTTCAAATGGCAACTTGCCGGTCCAGGTTACATATTCCAAACCATCATTGGTGGTTCCTGCTGAACCCCATCCGCGATTCGTTTCCCCGACAAAAAGGTTTCCGGCTGCATCGAAATCCATTCGCATGACCCCGGATTGAAAGCCGCTGCGGAAGTCTATGGCAGCGCCCTGATATTCCCCTTTTACCTTTTCCAGGATAACCCGCATAATTTTGCTCTGTCCCTGGTCCCCAATTAGGAGCTGGCCGGTGAAGGGCCCGAATTTTCCGCCGGTCTTATCCTCCTTAATCTCGGAGTTTGAGATTCCCATAAGCCCGTGTGGTAAAACCACCGCCGGAATCTGTAGTTCGGTAAAATCCTCCTGCACCTCGTATTCAAAATCTGGATCTTCCTCATTCTCAATATTCTCCGGTTTAATGTAGCTGCCATTGATCTGTTCTTGTCGCTTGTCGATCCGGGCATAGAATTCCTCCTCGCTCAATTTCACAGGAGATTCCGGGAGATCGGTCCAGGCCAATCCTGCCGGATGGCCCGTGAAAGCACCCTTAGGGACGTGCCATAGCCCGCCGGAACCCTTCCAGTCGCCCTGGTTATCAGTGTAGAAGAATTCTCCGTCGTACATTCCATATCCGGCCGGAGATCGCATCCCCGTTGCCCAGGGTTCCATGGAGCCATCTTCAGAGATCTTTAGGGTCCACCCGCGCCAGGGCACTTCGCTTACCCCGCGCCACCATTCGGCATCCGTAAAGCTTACATTGGTAGTAACAAAGAAGTCTCCATTTTCATCGATTACCGGCCCGTACGAATATTCGTGATAATGGCTGGTAAGGGGCCAGTCACAAATGGTCTGGTATACGTCGGCAATTTCGTCTCCATCCGTATCCTGCAATTTGGTTAGTTCCCCGCGCTGTACCACATAGATGTCGTTATTTTTTCTGGCTATTCCCAAAGGCTCATGCAACCCGGAGGCGAACTTCTTGAAATTCGGATTGCGGTTACCGGCCATGGTCGGGTTTTCAATCAACCAGACATCACCCCGTCGGGTACATACCATCAGCTTTCCCGTAGGTAAGGCCAGGACACCTCCACCTTCAAGCTGAATACCCTCTGGGATAGGCACCGTAGTAATGCGATAGTACTCATCTTCCACCGGGGCTGGCTTCGTCAGCGACTCGGGAGCGCTTTGCTGAGCGTTTAGACTGCAAATTCCAAGCAGTAAAGCCCAAAGAAATCCCTGAAAATTTCCCATGTTTGGATTGTTTCTTCTGCTTACCATATCGTTTTGAATTTCAGGGTTTCACCGGTTACGGCTACCATTAGTTCTTGTTTACCATCGATTTCGCGGATGGTCGGTTGTTGGTTGGAATGCATTTCCAGATAAAAGTCGTCATTCACTTTAAAGCTGCCATCCGGCAACTCTTCAATACTTCCCTCAGCCAACTTATAGTAATACCCACTGAGGCCATTTTCAGAAAATTCAATGGTGCTCAGCAAACTTTTACCCTGATCGGCTGGCACTATGCTACGCTCCATACCCACACTGCCGTAAGTACTCAGGAACACGGGTAATTTGGTTTCGGGATCAATGCGGTACCCCTTTGATTTGAATCCTTCGGGCAGGGTATGCCCGGGGAAGGCAGTAGCCATATCCGAGAGCTCAGCCAGTGGCTGGTTCAGGAATGTCCACACTGTGGCGCCATTGGGCCGGAAAGAACCGTTACCACGGCTGTGCCACATTGGCGTAGCATCCAGGAATTCACCTCGCCACATACCAACCAGGTTTCCCGATTCCAGATCGTAGACATAGTGCACTCCTTGTGGGGTACCAACCCCAATGGTATGGGAAAGTTTTTCCCGGCTATTGTTGAAGAAAACAAATCCGCGAAGCAATCTGGGCTCGTTTTCGACATTCACATGTATAGGAGAAACCAGATTCCCAACGGTTGGATTGGAATCAAAGGTGTTGAAGATAGCGGCTCTGGTCGAAGCAGTTCCTACCTGGAAGCCCAGGATTGCCCGATGCCAGGGAGCACCTTTCATGTTATCTATTCGAATCTGGTGAGGACCGGCAGTAAGTTCCTTTCGGGCGTTCATCCAGCCCCTGCGATCTGTTGCATAGGCCTGTTCCACAACTTCTCCGTCTATTTCCAGGCGTGCCCCACCGGTATAAGGCACCATAAGCATATAATTGTCTTCCTCAGGGATTTCCAGCGTCCCGGTATAAACTGCCCAATAATCATTATCGGCTCCCACGGTCGTGATATCAATCTCACTGACGCTGACAGGGTCCGAAAGCTCATTTTCCGGCAATCCTGCAGCCAAATCCAGAGGACCCAGGTAGGTCTGGCGTTTGAGATTGGTAAGCGTTACCTCAGAGGGTTTTAGGCGCTGGATGCGCAGGTTCCGGAAGGCTACCGGCCCATGATCCCCCTGGATCATCAGCGGTCCCAGCGCAGCCTCTTCGTTCGAGATTGCTCCGCCGGTAGGCAGCGGAACTTCTACATTCTGGTGGATCAGGACCCCGTTCAAGGCTACCGTGGCAAATTTGGCATTGGAAATTTTGTTGCCGGCCTCGTCGAATTTGGGCGCTTCGAAATCAATATAGAGATCCTGCCACAGTCCGGGCGCTTTTGCCGGATTGGATATCGGGGCAATTCCCGCAAAGGCTTTAGAAGGTTCGGTTTCCCAGTTGCGATAGATCCCCCCGATATCGCCGAATTTAGGGGTCTCCACGCCCCAGCTATCCAGGAGCTGTAATTCGTATCGTCCCTGTAGGTATATGCCGGAGTTCGATCCTTTAGGCATCATAACCTGGAGGATAAGCCGGACGTCTCCATGCTCCCAGGTAGTGAGCAGATTGTCTTTCTGACTGTCGTTGGGATCGTTTAACAAGATGCCGGTTCCCGCTTCATAGCTTACTGCCTTGGGTGTGGGAGTCTGGTCTTTATTTCGGCGTCGCCGCTTTTTCTTGCTGCTTTCTGCTGAGGCTTGCTCCTGATGGATGTCGAGATTGCGGTCTACAAGCACTTCTCCAACGATCTTCCAGTTTCCTGCCTGCTCGGCGAAACCGGTCATATCGGTAAGGGGAAGTTCCTCTTGAGCCAGCGAAAGCAAAGGGAGGGTGAAGCAGGCCATCAAAAGGCCCAACTTTCGGATTCGTTTAGATGTCATGGATATGAGTAAAATGAATATCAACTACTAAATGTAGCGGTTTTTCGTATATCGCAGGTCCTTTTCAGAGGAATAAGGGTTTCGGCACCGTGTCAGTACCTATAGTTCCGAAAAAGGGCAGAATTTCCCGAACTAGTTGGAGAACATTTTTACCAACCAAAGGATCAGATAAAGCCCGAGACCGACGCCAAAAACAAGAACCCCGACCACAAAGGCTATACGTATCCCAGTTACATTCCAACCGAGTTTCTGGCTTAGCCATTCCGATACACCTAAAATCATAGCACTACTATTTGTATCCGAAAATACTAAAAAATTTGCAGCGCCATTGCCGTACCCAAGCGAGTCTAAATGAATCGATAAAGGCCTTAGTTTAGGTTATAGAGCTCGAAAATACCTGGGTAATTTGGTAATATGATTCTCGAATCGTCAGGGAATGACTTAAGACTGATTTCAGGCTTCGGCAAGTACAGGAAAACTCCGGATATTCCCTGTTACCCTTGAAGGATTTCTAACTACTCCCGGCTGCTTCTGTGGCCGGGATTTTGGCTTATTCCGATGCCGCTATCACGTTTACGTTGATCATTTTGTCGGCTTTAAGGAGTCGCTTGTGACTGCCGCTGGAGAGATTGGTGATATAGACTTTCTTGCCGGCATTCTGATAGCGTTCGGTAAGTTTATTTACCGCTTCAATGGCAGACATGTCTACGATCCGGCTTTCCCGAAAATCGATGATAACCTCCTCGGGATCGCCCTGGATGTCGAACTTCTCATTGAACATTTTTATGGATCCAAAGAAGAGCGGTCCGTATATCTCGTAGTGTTTAATCCCTTTTTCGTCTATGCGTTTGCGGGCACGGATGCGCTTGGCATTGTCCCAGGCAAATACCAGTGCGGCTACGATTACCCCGATGAGTACGGCCAGGGCCAGGTTGTGGAGAAAGATAGTTACCAGCATAACCACGACCATAACGATGATATCCGAAATGGGGTATTTATTCAGAATACGAACACTCACCCATTCAAAGGTCCCGATAGCTACCATAATCATAAGCCCGGTCAGGGCCGCCATGGGAAGCCGTTCAATCAGGGAAGCCCCGAACATAATAAACATCAGCAGTGCCACGGAGGCAACAATTCCCGAGAGGCGCGCCCGGGCCCCGTTGGAAATATTAATCAAGCTTTGTCCGATCATGGCACATCCTCCCATGCCGGAGAATAATCCCGACAGCAGGTTCGCAATACCCTGTGCCGTAGCCTCCTTGTTGGTGCGTCCCCGGGTCTCGGTAATCTCATCGATCAGTTCCAGGGTAAGCAAACTTTCAATTAAACCCACCGCAGCAATGATTGCCGCATAAGGGGCAATGAGTTGCAGGGTTTCCAATGTCCAGGGAATCTCTGGCAGGTGGAAAGGAGGAAATCCACCCTGTATTGAGGCCAGGTCGCCAACGGTTTTGGTATCAATCCCAAAGGCCACCACGATTCCGAAAATCGTCAGGATTGCCGCAAGGGAAGCGGGAAATGCTTTGGTTAGCCGGGGCAGTCCCCAGATGATGAACATGGTCAGCAGGGTAAGCCCGCCGAAAATATAGAGGGATTGTCCGGTAAGCCAGCTTCCTGCGTCGTCCTTAAAGTAGTCGAGTTGGGAAAGGAAGATGATAATTGCCAGTCCATTTACAAAACCATAGACTACGGGCAGGGGTACTAATCGCATCAGTTTTCCCAGTCGAAGTACACCAGCCAGGATTTGGATGAGCCCCGCCAGGATTACGGTAGCAAAAATATATTCCACCCCATGGCTTGCGGCAAGGGATACCAGGACTACGGCTACCGCACCGGTTGCTCCGGAGATCATTCCCGGTCTTCCCCCAAGGATCGAAGTCACCAACCCCATCATAAATGCGGCATAAAGGCCTGTTAAGGGCGAGAGGCCAGCAATAAGGGCAAAGGCTACCGCCTCAGGTACCAAGGCAATGGCAACGGTAAGTCCGGAGAGGATTTCCGTACGATAGTGTACGGTTTGTGAAAAGTCGAATAAACGTAGATACTGCTTCAACGGCTGCAATTAAAAAGGCGCGAAGGTAGGGGTAATTACCCGAACTCCAAACCTTTGGCAATATTCCGTAATTTAGGGGCAGCCCGAATCAAAAAAGAAATAAGCTATGAAAAGTTACAAGAAGTTATTCCTGTTGCTCGCCTTTGCATTGTTATCCTCTCCGGCTTTTTCCCAGAAGGCCGACGATATTCTGGGTATCTGGATGCCTAGCGAGGGCACATCCTATATCCAAATTTTCAAGGCTAAGGATTCCGGCAAGTACAATGGCCGGATTGTTTGGCTTAAAGAACCCAACGACGAAAGTGGCAATCCTAAAACGGATCCCAACGGGGATGAAATCCTTAGAATGGTCAATCTAAAGGACTTTGTTTTCGAGGAAGACGAATGGACGGACGGCACGATTTACGATCCGAAATCCGGAAATTTATACTACTGTACCATCGAGATGGTGAAAAAGGACAAACTCGAAGTACGCGGCTCCATTGATCCCTTTGGTTTGGTGGGCCGAACCGATGTTTGGGTACGTATGAAAACCAAGTAAGGCCATGCTCAGGAAATTGCTTTTATGCTCCTTGTTCTTATGGGCCTGTGGCTTTACGCTTAAGGCACAGGAGGAAGATTCGGAAGAGGAAATCATTGATTTTGACAACCTGGTACCCGCCGAAGAGGTTAAGGCATTCGCTTCTCCCCGCATTATAAACGGCGGTCCGCAAAACCTGTTTTCCATAGCTTATGATTTTCAAGGGGCTCACGATTTGCAGGCGGGAGGAATACCGGGATTTCCAGGTACACCTGCCCAGGATATCGAGGTCAGCGCCATTCAAGAATTTCGGATCGATGCCCAGTATCCGGTATTATCGAAAAACAGCATTACGGTAAATCTGCAATTCAATTACCTGCGCACCCGATTTGGATATGGGGAAGACGTACTGCTGACAAACCCGTTATTACAGACTTTAGACGAGAATGGCCTGACCAGCACCTCGCTGGCCGCTGTGGTATTTAAGCCTTTGGATATTGATAATTTCATGATTTTCCAGGCTGGGGCTTCCCTCAATGGGGATTACACCCTGGGCGATATGCAGTCCTTGTCGCATACCCGGTTCTTTGCGGCCGTAATTTATGGGTGGAAGCCCAATGATCGTAAAATGTGGGGATTGGGAATAACGCGTTCCTACATCGGGGGTCCCCTGAATTATTTTCCCGTAATCTATTACCAGTACAGCTCTGAGAATGGACGGTGGGGCCTGGACGTACTATTGCCTTCCCGCTTTAATTACAAGCGCAACTTTAGCCGAAAGAGCATTTTATCCCTGGGCTGGAATCTGCAGGGGAACAGCTACCGACTCAATGCCCTGGTCAATGAGGCTGAAAATCGGGAGCCTGAATTACGCCGGTCCGAATTGCGTTTCCGGGCAATTTTTGATCAGGCTATTACTAATACTATCTGGCTTTCGGCCCAGGCTGGAATGCGCTATGCCTGGGACTTCAATGTCGACAACGGGGATTTCTATCGAAGCATTTTCAATGACGATCCATACTTGTTCGAAAACGACATGAGCAGCGCGTTTTTTGCGCAGATTGGTTTGCGCTGGGTAAGCCCATAGCACTTCCAGAATTGGATTTCAGACCCAGTTTTAGAACACATCCACCCGAAGCACGTTGTGGAAACTGATATTAAAGATGGAATTGGGCGGAGTGATTGTTGCTTCAAAAATCACATTACGGCTATCGTAGTCGACCTCTATGACCTTTCCTCCTGGAGTACCGCCCTGAACGGCTGAGCCTGGAGTAAAGAGTACGGAATTCTTATCTTCCAGAAAACTCACTTTGGAGACGATACGCGCATAGGTTTCGGCACCGCGCTCCTTGCCGTAGCTCCAGACTTGCTTAATGGTTTTATTCACCTCATCAATTTCATATTCCACGGCACGGGAATAGGGCCCGGCATCTACGTAATTCCGATTGTCCCCATTGTCGAATACCATTAGGTTGCCATTGGGCAGCAGGATAGGGGAGTGCTGGTACCAGGACCATTCAAAATCGGGATGGTTTGTGGTGCCATCCAGTACATCGGGGTCCGTGATGGGATTGTCGTCTGCATCCAGGGGAGTCAGGAGGAATTGCGCCAAGGGAGTTCCGTCTCCACTGGTATTCCATTCCCGGTGCGGCGCCAAAATATAACTTACTTCATTATTCTGGTTGAGTTTTACGATTCCCTGCGTACGCCCGGATACGATGATTTCGTTATCTGTGCTGCTGTACTCGACCGAATTTGCATGGAACCAGTCAAAGTCAAGGTCGGCCAGATCCGTTGGCCATGCCCTTCGCGTATTATCGAGCGAATTATTCAAATCCCAGCGATTCAGGAACGATCCCGAATTGCGATCGATCTCCACGATAACGTCCTCGACGGTGGTTTTGGCCGCATCGTTAATGGTAACCAGCAGGTTTCCGTCGGGTTTTTCGATTACATGGTGGTGGAAACCATTGCCTTGTAATCCCCATGAATCCACAATTCTTCCAAAGAGGTCCGATTCAAAGATGCGACCAGAGGTCCCATCACCAAAAAGCAAATTGCCGTTTTGCAGTACGGTCATGCCATTGTCATAAAACAACTGGCTAATGCTGGGGTGGCTGGAAAAATCCAGGTACCAGCGAATATCTCCAAACTGATCAAAAATAAAGGGTCGTTGGGGTCGAAATTCGGTAGCAAAACCGAAGTAATTAACCAGGTTTAGCTCCAGCTCGTTCGCGCTGGAAGGCGTGTCGATATCAATATCCGGCATATCGCCAATCAGGGGTGCCGTTTGCACCGCAATGATCTGTGACTCCAGGGTATTTCCCGAATTATCCAGTAATGCTACTTCCAATTGATTTTCGTAATTCGCGTAGAGTCCAAAAATGTCCATGCTAATATCCGTTGCCGCTCCGGAGGAATTGAAGACCACGTTTGAGGCGCTACCCCGCCGTCCCTGAACGGTGACCTGCACCGAAACTGCACTTGTGGTTTCCAGGTTAAGGATTGCTGAGAGGGGCGCATAGCCGGATGGGTTGAGGTTTACCTCCACAGATTCGATCAGATCCGAATCGATTTCAGGTCCTGGAGGTGGGGGCGAATCATCCTCAGAACACGATACGATCAGGAAAAGACATAGCAGGGCAAGGGAAAGAATCCGTGATTTCATAGCATTTTTTTTACAAAATACACTTTAATAAGGGGAATTGAAAGTGTGGCCCAGAAAGCTGGTCTATTGTTCGGGCGCGACTGCCTCCATCCGTTTTTCTGCCAAATACTGGTGCACCTGGCTTATGGCCATTGATCCTTCTCCAACCGCTGAGGCAACCCGTTTTACGGAACCCTTACGCACATCTCCCACAGCAAAGAAACCAGGGACTGAGGTCTCCAGGGATTGTGGTTTCCGCATGTTGTAAATACTGCATTGGGTGAGGGATTGCTCCAGTACATCGGCCCCGGTGAAAATGAAACCCTTTTCGTCGGTGGCAACTACCCCGTTGAGCCAATCCGTACAAGGCTGGGCCCCGATGAAGGTAAACAAGTTCGAAATTCCAATTTCCTGTTCTTCCCCGTTGTGGTCCAATACAACGGATTCCAGGTGGTGGCTTCCTTTTAGGCCAACCACATGGGTTTCCTTGTGGAGAGTAATATTGGGACTAGCCAGAATGCGCTTCACCAAATATTCACTCATTTTAGCTCCGAGGTCGTCGCCGCGGATAATGATGTGGACTTCTTTGGCATGATTGGCTAGAAAAAGGGCTGCCTGCCCTGCGGAATTCCCGCCGCCTACCACGCCCACAAGCTCGTTTTTGCAAGAAGCTGCATTCATACCCGTTGCCGAGTAGTACACCCCACTGCCTTCGAAAGCTTCAATATTATCAATTGGAAGCTGCCGGTAATTCGCACCTGTTGCCGCAATTACAACACGGGCTTTGATTTGTTTTTCGTTGGTGGCGCAAAGGGTAAAAACGTCCCCATCGTATTCGATATACTTGGCCCGGTGCGGTATGGAAATGTGACAGCCAAATTTTTGTGCCTGGATGTAGGCTTTATTCGCCAGGTCATTGCCGGAGATTCCGGTTGGAAAGCCCAGGTAATTCTCAATTTTAGAACTCTTGCCAGCCTGCCCTCCCGGGGCATTCCCATCGATGGTGACCACTGATAATCCCTCTGAAGCAGCATAGACGCTTGCCGCCAGACCGGCCGGCCCTGCTCCGATTACCAGAACGTCATAATAGGAATCTTCGAAATCCATAAGTACACCTGCCTGTCTGGCCAATTCCGGCACACTGGGTTGACGGCAAATCTCTCCGGCTGGATTGAGCAGAATCGGTAATTCGTCCATGGCAACCCCAAAACTATCCAGCAGGTGTTGCGCCTCCTCGGAACGGTCAATATCCAGAAAGGTGTGCCAGATATGGTTCTTCTCCATGAAATCCCGAAGCTCATAGGTTGCCTTTGAGGAATCGGAACCGATGAGTTTTATCCCCCCGGTAAATTCCTGCAACATGGTCTCTTGCCGCTGCAGGAAGGCCCCGAGCAAGATATCGCTGAGGTCGCTGTGCACCGCGATTAATTCCCGAAGCTTTTCCGGACGAATGCGCAACAGGGTAGTTCCCTTTGAGGCATAGCCATTAAACTGGGCTCTGCGGGTAGAAAGCATGCTGTTGTCTCCCGAAAATTCGTGTACTCCATGTGTAACGATGATCTTTTCTCCAGCGGCCTCGTCCTTGACACAAATCTCCCCACTAAGGATTACAAAAAAATCGTAGTCGTCGTCCCCCACCGCAAAAACCCGGGTCTCTTCCTCAAAGGTTTCTGTTTGACCATAGTCTTTTAAAATATTGATTTGGCTCAGGGTAAGTACGGGAAATCGGGGATCGGTCATAGATCTTGTATTTGGGTTCCAAAAAAATGATGCTTCTCAGGTCTTGCGAGAATAGCCTTAAGATAGACATTAGTATAGTTTTATGCATGAAGCTTTCATCACTTTTGCTTCGCTCCTAAAAGTGGTATCTTTTAAGGAGTAATTCAAGTCTGTTCAGACACCCATTTATTAACCCAAAAAATTGTTATTCCCTGATGTCAGCAAACAAAACACTGTTTCAACCTTTTTCCAGTACGAACCTCGAACTCAAGAATAAAGTGGTTATGGCACCGATGACTCGCTGCCGGGCCACTCCGGATCATATTCCAACCGAAATTATGGCGACCTATTACGGGGAGCGTGCCGAAAGCGCAGGACTGATTATCACGGAGGGAACAGCACCTTCGCCGAATGGGGTCGGATATGCCCGGATCCCGGGTATTTACAATGCTGCCCAGACCGAAGCCTGGAAAGGAGTTCCCAAAGCCGTTCACGAGCAAGGCGGAAAAATATTCATGCAGCTCATGCATACCGGACGGATTTCCCACCCGGCCAATATGCCGGAATCGTCCCTGGTATTGGCGCCTTCTGCCATTCCTCCTGCAACGACCAAGATGTATGTAGACGGCGAGGGGGAGTTGGAGATTCCTGCTCCAAAGCAAATGACTCTGGAAGATATCCAAAATACCATCGCGGATTTCGTGCAATCGACCAAAAATGCTATTGAAGCAGGATTCGATGGGGTTGAAATCCACGGAGCCAATGGGTACCTGGTGGAGCAGTTCATCAATCCACAAGCCAACCAGCGTTCGGATGAATATGGGGGTAGCGCTGAAAACCGTTGCCGGTTCGTATTGGAATTAGCCGCAGCCTTAGTTGCCGCTGTCGGTGCTGAAAAAGTAGGCATCCGACTATCCCCTAATGGTGCATTTAACGATGTAGGCCCCTTTGACGGCCAGGAGGAAACCTACAGTTATCTCTCCAAAAAATTGAATGAGATAGGGGTGGTCTATATTCACCTGGTAAATCATGAGGCCCTGGGAGCGCTTCCATTACCAGATGGCATACGCAAGGATATACAAGGGCATTTTAACGGCGTACTCATCTTATCCGGCGGTTACGACGATGCGTCTGCTGAGAAGGATTTACAGGATGGAAAGGGCGATTTGGTTGCCTTTGGCAGACCCCTTATTTCGAATCCGGATTTGGTTTACCGTTGGAAAAATAACCTGGAGATGAATGATCCCCAAATGGATAAGTTTTACACCCCGGGCCCGGAAGGTTACATCGATTACCCGAAGGCAACCTAAAATGACCCATTCGCAAGAATGGGGTTTCTTTAGTTATGCGACCAATATATTATCTCGGACTTTTGTTATTGTGGCTCACGGCTTGTCAGGGTCATAAAACCGAATCGAGTTCGACCACTTCAGATGATAGACCGCCAAATGTGATCGTAATTCTTACGGACGACCAGGGCTGGGGTGACCTTAGTTTCAATGGCAATAGGAACTTTGAGACACCCAATCTGGATAGGCTGGCCCGGGAGAGTATTGTTTTTGACAATTTTTACGTGCAGCCGGTGTGTTCGCCAACCCGGGCCGAATTATTGACTGGCCGATACTTCACTAGTCTGGGAGTTTTTGATACTTCGGCGGGAGGAGAACGGATGGATTCGGAGGTGCCGACTATTGCGGATTATTTTAATAATGCGGGTTACGCTACCGCAGCTTTTGGAAAATGGCATAATGGCATGCAGGCCCCTTATCATCCAAATGCCCGGGGGTTTGAGGAATTCTATGGATTTGCTTCGGGACATTGGGGTAATTACTTCAGTCCCATTCTGGAGCACAACGGGGAGGTAGTGCGCGGGGAAGGCTACCTGGCCGATGATCTTACTACGCACGCCATATCCTATATCGAAAATCATCAGGAAGAGCCCTTCCTCCTGTATTTGGCTCTCAATACGCCTCACAGCCCCATGCAGGTTCCGGATTCTTATTGGGAGAAATTCAGGGACAGGGAGTTGCGCCAACGCTATGCAGGGGATGAGCCTGAGGATGAAAATTTTACCCGGGCGGCCCTGGCAATGGTGTCTAATATCGATGATAATGTAGGTAGGGTAGTCGCGCAGTTGGAAACACTCGAATTGGCAGAGAACACCATCGTGGTTTATCTCTCGGACAACGGTCCCAATGGATGGCGCTATAATGGAGGCATGCGTGGCAAAAAAGGATCTACTGATGAGGGAGGTGTGCGTTCTCCCTGCTTTATTCGATGGAAAGGGAACTTACCGGCCGGGAAACGCCTGGATCACATTGCGAGTGCGCTGGATTTGTTTCCTACCCTGGCCAACCTGACAGGGCTTGATACCGGTAGGCTAAGCGAGCTCGACGGAAGGAATATTGCTCCTTTACTCCATGGAGAATCTCAGGATTGGCAGGATCACTTAATATTCAACCATTGGAACGGGAAAACCAGTATCCGCTCACAGGATTTTCGCCTGGACGAGCAGGGGCGATTGTATGAAATAAGGAGCGATCGGGGTCAGTTGACAAAAGTGAACACCAGGTATCCTGAGATAGAAGCACAGTTACAAGCTGCCAGGGATTTGTGGACAGAAAATACCTTGGGTCAAGGCGTTAAGGATAGACCCTATACCCTGGGGCATCCGGACTATAGCTTCACACACCTTCCTGCTCGTGATGGCAGTGGCTTCGGTGCAATATCCAGAAGCAATAAATACCCGAATGATAGTTTTTTTATGGGTTGGGCTGGCCTAGGGGATTCCATTGTCTGGGATGTAAATGTATTGGAGGAAGGAGATTTTGAAGTGGATCTTTATGCTACGGTAAAGCCTGATGATGTAGGGGCAGTCATTCAACTTACTCATGGTGAAAATCAGGTTTCGGCGGTTTTGGATACGCCCCATGATCCGCCTCTACAAGGCATGAACAGGGATCGTGTACCAAGGATTGAATCCTACACTAAAGAATTTAAAGCCTTCCAATTAGGGACTATTCACCTGGAAGCCGGACGTGATTCGATGGTGCTCAAAGCACTTGAAGTACCCGGAAAAGGCGTTGCCGATGTGCGATTGTTGGTGTTTAGGCGGAAGTAATGATTACACCTCCTACAAATCCAATCGGCTAGAGACTATCGAATTCCACAAACTCGTACTGGGGAGAAGCCTCGAAGAACTGACGCAGCACTGCGGCGTGGCCATTGCCGAAAATGACGAGGATACGATCTTCCGGACCCTCGGTCATTGCGACGATTTTCGAGAAAATGCGCAGGTTTCTGTTGTACCACCACATGGAGAGATGGTCGGCGCTCTGCCCCTCGGCCTTCCCCATACTTCCGGTTAGATAGAGTCCGTAATTCGCCAGATGATTTTCCCGTGAATTCATGACTTTGAAGTAATCTAACAGGTTCATTTTGGGAATGATCTTATCGTCGTAATCCAGCCATTTTTTTGACAGTTCCCAGTACGGATCCGGGGCTTCCCAATCAATTTTACCTGTGAGGGATTTTACCAAATTCGAATCCCTGACAAAAAGCTCATTGATCAGGGCCTGGGCATCCAGGGAGTAAATGGTATCCAAATTCATATCCCGGGCCATGCGCATTCCGAGGGTATAGCGTTCGTCCCGCTTATCGGCGTGCTCCCCATTTTTATAAGCTTCAAACTTGCCCATCGTATTCCAGGAAGGGCGGGCTTCAATGGCTATTTTGTTCGGCTTAAATTTCGCAATGTGGGCAATAAGTTCTTCCAACTCGCTGCGTTTAGGTTCCTCGAGTACATCGATCTTGTCATCGTCCGAGGTTTTGTGTGCGTCCAGTCCGGGATACTCGAAGTGGAAGGTGCCCACAACTAGTACCTTGGTGCGCTCGCTTGGATAGAAATCCGATGGCCCTTTCAAGGTGTCCAAGACAGTATTAACAGGTTCAGCGGCCTGTGTAGTTTCCTTTTGATCCTTACAAGCGGAAAGAAAAAGAATAAGAAATAAGGTTAAAGCGGCTGGTATAGCGGTTCTCATGGGTTGTGTTTTTCCTAAAGACGTCTGACAGAAAAAATTGTTACGGTTTGGCAACGGGAGGGCAAGGCTTTAAAATGTATCTGCATTATATCGAAAAGTCTTACATAAAAAGAAGAAATTACCCTATATTTTACATTCGAATTCGAAACAGTTGAAATTAGGGTGCTAACGGAATTGGCCATCTAAAGAACATCCTTTGACATTTCAACATACCAAACCAATTGATCGACAACGCCTAGCTATTTCTGTTTTAATGTTTAAGTCTAATTTAAATTCAAGTGAAATGAAAAAGATTGTAGCGATTTTAGCTTTGGTAGTAGTTGGTTATTCCGCGAATGCTCAAAGTCCAACAAACGAAATCCAGCAGGCCCTGGTAAACGGTTGCAATGATGGAACTAATGCCCGGGGAAAGCAACCTTTTGGAAATGCTTACTACAGCATTATGAATAATGGGTCGATAAGTGCCGAATATAAAGATGCCTATAACGAGGCGTATACACGTTGTTTCGGAGGGGGAAAGTACTATTGGAAAAAGGATGTGCTCGTCTATGAACCCCCAAAAGACATAAAAGACAGTTCAATTAAACCGGGAATCTACACTTTCAAAACTTATCTCGGCGCGCTTAAAAAGCAATGAGGTTAGTTCCTGGGATAGGCGATTCCTATGTCTTCCTTTATGTAACAGACCCCGCTCACAGTAGCGGGGTTCTTTGTACATCCTACAATACGCTTACTTTGGAGTAATAAGCCCTAAGATATTTCCGGAGATATCCTGAAACCAGGCGAATTTCCTTCCATCCGGAAGCTGCACAGGGGCAACTATGATTTCACCACCCTTTTCTTTAATCACTCGAAGATCTTTTTCCAGGGAATCGGTTTCTATGTAAATCGTTATGTAGCGCTGTAAATCCTCAGGACCGAGCTGATTGATATGCCCGCTAAGGGAATGTTCCGCTTCGGTTTTGATTACAGCCGAATTTCCATGACGCTCTAATTCCCAATTAAATACCGTCTTGTAGAATTCGCTGGCTTTTTCAATATCCTGACACCCTATTTCAAAGTGGACTATTCTTCTTTTCATTTCTCTTACTTATTCGTTGGACTTCCCAATGCCGACAGGACACTGTCTACAGGTTCCCATAATTCAATCTTGTTGTTTTCGGGATCCAGGATATGTACAAATTTCCCGTAAGGGTACTCCACAATACTATCCAGAACAACCGCCCCATTTCGCTCGAGTTTTTCGACCAGCGCTTCGATATGTTGCACCCGATAATTAATTACGAACCCCTTATTGGAAGGCTCGAAATAATCGTTGGGGTTGGAGAGACTCCACCTCAGATAATTCTTTTGCGTGGAATCCCTGGCATTTCTTGTTTCAAAGACAGCTCCGTACTGATCCATAGCTATCCCGAGATTTTCCGCATACCAAGAGGTTGTTGAATCAGGGGAATCGGCCATTAAAAATATTCCGCCAATTCCTGTTACCCTTGGTGTGGTGTCAATAGCCTGGGTGGTTGCGGAATGGGCATTTTCAGGTTTGGGGGAATTGTCCATATTGTCCTGACAACTCCATATAAAAAAGCCAAGGAAGCAGAATGACAGTATAAATTTTCGCATGCTGGTTGGATTTAAATTGAATTTTGTGAGGTAAAAGCGTTCAAAAGGAAACGTTGATTTAAAATTCGGGTTTCTTCGGGAAAACGCGATAGTACTTTAGTGCCAATTGCTTGATGTCTCTATCATTTATTCGTATTTTTTGTGGCTTAATCAATCTATCCAAATTTGGCATTGATTGCTAATCTATCAACCGAATTATAATGAAACAGTTTAAAAATCTACTTCTTTTAATCGCTATTTCAACGACGTTCTGGCAATGTTCGGAGCTTAATGAGGCAACGGTTGCCTCACCGGACGGACAGATTTCCATAAAGTTTGAGCTGGACGAATCAGGGAGCCCGAGTTACACAGTGACTCGTGGTGAGACGGCCATCATCAACCCTTCAAAAATGGGCTTTGAATTAGAGGGTCAGGAGGATATGATGGGTGGATTTGAAATCCTTAATGTTGCGAACAGTTCATTTTCTGAAGAATGGGAAATGCAGTGGGGGGAACAGCGTATTGTCCAGAATACGTACAACCAGCTAACTATAAGACTGGCAGAAAAAGGTGGGGCCCAGCGCCCGCTCACCATCTATTTCAAAGCCTATGACGATGGGATAGGGTTTCGCTATGAATTCCCTGAACAAGAAGGCGTCGATTCATTGTTCATCAGCGAGGAAAGAACTGAGTTTGCCCTTAACGGGGATCATACCACATATTGGTTGCCTGGGGATTGGGATATCTACGAGCTCTTATATTCCAAGTCGCGGTTTAGTGAAATTGATGCCACCCAAATGAGGAATCATCCAGATCTGGCTGCCACCTACATCCCGGTGAACGCGGTCAATACACCGGTAACGATGAAAACCGATGACGGCATGTACCTCAGTTTTCACGAGGCCAACCTAACCGACTATTCTGGAATGACCTTGCAGGTAGATCCGGAAAACCTAGCCATGGTCAGTAATTTGGTAGGATCAGAGCGCAATAACTATAAAGTAAAACGAGCCTTGCCCTTTCAAACACCCTGGAGAACGATTCAGATCAGTGAAACTGCTGGAGGCTTGATAGATTCTAAACTCATAGTAAACCTTAATGATCCCAACAAACTGGGCGATATCAGCTGGTTTGAACCTATGAAATACATGGGGATCTGGTGGGAAATGCACCTGGGACTTTCTACTTGGGATTTAGAGGGCTCGCAAAGCATGAATACTTTTGAGACCGGGAATCAGGAGGTTGTAGGAACTCACGGTGCCAATACAGAAAATGCGAAGCGTTATATCGATTTTGCAGCTGCCAATGGGATTAAAGGCTTGCTGGTGGAAGGCTGGTATACCGGCTGGGACCACTGGACCGGATTCGAAGAGCGCGAAGGGATTTTCGATTTTGTGACGGAGTATCCGGATTATGACATCGAGGAAGTGGTACGCTATGGCCGGGAAAAAGGGGTCGAGCTTATCATGCACCACGAAACTTCGGCTGCCCCTAGGACGTACGAACAGCAATTAGATACGGCATATAGCTTAATGAGTTCCCTGGGGATCCACGCGGTTAAAACAGGTTATGTTGGTAAAATTATTCCCAAAGGCGAATACCACCACGGGCAGTGGATGGTAAACCACTATCGCAAAGTCCTGGAGCATGCGGCCGCAAACCAGGTGGCTGTTAATGCCCACGAACCAATAAAGGCTACAGGTATCCGAAGGACGTATCCCAACGCCATTGCCCGGGAAGGGCTTCGTGGGCAGGAATTTAATGCCTGGGCAACGGATGGAGGTAATCCCCCGGAACACCTTTCCATGGTAGCCTTTACAAGGATGTTGGGAGGCCCCATTGATTTTACACCAGGTATTTTTGAATTGAGCCTGGAGCCTAAACCAGACAACCAGATCAATACCACCTTAGCCCATCAGCTGGCGCTCTATGTTGTGATTTACGGCCCAGTACAAATGGCTGCGGACCTGCCTGAGAATTATGAAGGACATCCGGCCTTTCAGTTTATTCGGGATGTTGGGGTAAACTGGGAGCAATCCATGACCCTGGATGGGGAACCTGGCGATTTTGTAGTAATAGCCAGGGAAGAGCGGGAAACCGCCAATTGGTTTGTCGGGGCTATTACGGACGAAAACGAGCGCGAAATCACTATCGATTTTGATTTCCTCCCGGAAGGAACCTCCTTCAAGGCAACTGTTTATAAGGATGGGGATGAAGCCCATTATAAAGACAACCCCGGAGACTATGCCATCGAATCGGCCTCAATTAGTAAGGGAGACACACTCAGCTTTAAGCTCGCAGCCGGTGGTGGGGTAGCGATTAGTCTGATGAAGGAGTAAACCCCCAAGTAGTAAATTGTGCCTTGAAGTACATCTCGATTCACCTGTACCGGAAAATGGTCAACTGTGCATTAGCAGAGGGGGTGAAATTGAGTGTGCTGAAACAATTGCCTACTCCCCATGATGCGCTGGAGGGCATTCAGGCAGTCCCGGCAGATCATTTTTTTGAACTCCACGAAATACTCGACCAGGCTTTAGGGCCTGGATTTGCCATCCGGGTAGGACAGCAAATGAAGATAGAGGATTATGGAGTTCTCGGACTATCCTGGCGTACCTGTTCTTGGGCAGGGGAAATATTCGAACGCAGTGAGCGCTATTTTAAGTTGCTCTCAGACACCTATGCCTTTAAGGTTCAGAAACTGGGGACCTCATCGGTGATCCATTTACTTCGGGAACCCCACCGCAGAGGCCTTGAGCTTTCCAATGAAGCGACACTTTCGGCTACTGTGGTCGTATTACAGGCCATGACCGAAACTAAAATTTCTCCTATCGAGGTTACTTTTAAACACGATCCTCCTTGTGATTTAAGCAGTTATACCACAGCCTTCGGCTGTCCGGTTCTTTTTAACCAGCCTGCGTATTCGATAACCTACCATACCAGTGACCTGGAAACCCGAACGGCGAAGGCGGATGCCAGTATAAACCGTTTCCTGGTAGAGCGGGTGGAAGAAGAAAGGCTTGGGTTGGTGGTTTCGGCCAATAAGGTAGCTTTGGATGTTGAAGGCCTTATCCGGGATGCCTTGCCCAGTGGGATTCCGAGTATCCGGCAAGTAAGCGAACATATGGGGATGAGCAACCGTACACTCGCCCGGAGGCTGCAGGAGAATGACCTTACCTTTCGGGATCTTATACGCAAGACCCAGGAAAATGTAGCCCGGGATTTATTGCTCAATACAGGACGCACAGTCTCTGAAATTGCCTTTGAAACTGGCTTTGCAGAACAAAGCACGTTTAGTCGCGCATTCAAGCGTTGGACGGGTTATTCTCCACTTCACTTTCGAAATCTTTAGGAATTTCTGCTACTTGGCAGAAACTGTCATAACAATGGCATGAATGGCCAAGCACGACCTTTGTGTTGCCCGTAGTTTTACATCGTTAAAATTTCGGACACCATGGAATTCACTTTCAAAACCCTAGTATTTTTTTCGGCTGTAACCCTGACCGGTCTTTCAGCAGGCTTCTTTTCCGCCTGGTCTGTATCGGTTATCCCGGGTACTTTAAAAGTTCCGGATTTGACTTATCTGCAAACCATGCAGTCCATAAACCGGGCCATTTTAAACCCGGCCTTTTTCCTCATTTTTTTTGGAAGCCTGATTCTTCTTGGTATTACCAGTGTAACCGAGTTCCATTCGAGCCGGCTGGTTTTTTGGTTGGTGTTAGGATCCGCGATCACCTATTTCGGAGGGACTTTCGGTGTTACCGCAATGGGTAACGTCCCTTTGAATAACCAATTAGATGTTCTGGACCTTGCCAATATGAGTGCGGAGCAAATAATGACTTTCAGGGAGTATTATGAAATGCGCTGGAATCGACTGCACGCGATACGTACCGCTTTTGCGGTTATCGCCTTTCTGGCTGCACTCCTCGGACTTTTATTCAAATCAAAAATTCAATAAGCAATTAATTAGAAACCCAAAATAAGTAGTGAAATGAAACACAATGTATTAGTTATCGGCGGCACAGGTAAAACAGGTAGCCGCGTAGTTGAAAGGCTGAACGAAGCAGGTCATATTATTCAAATTGGATCGAGAAATAGCCAACCTGCATTTAACTGGGACGATCCCGCAACCTATGCCCCTGCCTTAAAAGGGATGGACCGGGCGTATATCGTTTACTATCCGGATCTGGCTGTGCCCGGGTCCAGAGAAGCTATTGAGAAACTAACAGAAGTGGCTTTAAAACAAGGCCTTGAAAAAGTGGTTTTGCTTTCTGGTAAAGGAGAACGGGAAGCTGAGGTCTGTGAGCAAATCGTTGCGGATTCAGGTTTGAACTACACCCTGGTGCGAGCCTCATGGTTCAATCAGAATTTCAGCGAGGGGGCGTTTCTTGAGTCGGTCCTTGCTGGAACGGTTGCCCTGCCGATGCCTGAAGCGGAGATTCCATTCGTAGATGCGGATGATATCGCGGATATCGTTGCAAAAGTTCTGGTGGATGATTCGTATAACGGACAGACGATTACCGTGACCGGCCCTCGCAAAATGACCTGGGGTGAAGTGGTTGCAGCTATGTCAGCAGGAATCGGCCGGGAAATCAAGTACGTTCCCATTACCCTTGATGAATTCAAAGGAGGCATGCAGGCTGCCGGATTGCCGGAGTCCTACATTTGGTTATTCGGTTACCTGTTCGAAGAGGTGTTGGGCAATCCTGAGAACCAGGATGTTTCTCACGATATAGAAAGGGTTCTGGGACGAATGGCTACTGATTTCAAAGAATTTGTAGCAAAAACAAAGGCCACTGGAATTTGGAATCAGCAGGTGTCGCAGGCGTTGTGAAGCAAAGCATTTGAAACAATTGAGAATAGATAAGTGCATCCCTCGCAACTCCAGTTGCGGGGGATTTTATTATGGCGCTATCTCCAGATGCGGTCGCAGTGCTCAATTTTCCTTTGAGCTAGTTAGTCTTTAACACCTCTGAATCCTGAGTAAGGCGTTCGTATATCCACTCCTTTTCTATATACACAAAACCTGTCTGCAATTCTGCCGTGATTCTCGTGATACGACCAGGAACCTCCTCTGTAGCCGAATACTAAATCAGTTCCTGAGGCGTAGTGCCAATCCACACTGTTAGACTTACCTTCTTCTGATAGAATTCCATCTCCAACAGTGCCTTCATATTGTCTGCTATAGCTATTTCCAACAGGAATTACAGGTTCTCGTACATTACCACTTAAATCCAAGGTGCCGTAGTATCCACTACCTGTTGTTACCCGATTGAGAACACTTTTCTCTTTGGCGTGTATACCCGTTTGCAGTGGGCCGCGATAGGTCATCTTTGAAGACAAATTTCTGCAACCCCCGTAGTCCGGATCGCTCCCCCGATCCCCGCAAACATCTTTATAATTATTAAAGCCCAAATAATTTACGTGAATGTTACCGTCGACATAAAAATCGCCTTCTCCCAGGGGAAATAAGTTTTTATCGAGAAAAAATTGGTTCTCAATTTCACTGCCGCCCCATGAATATTCTCTAAATTTTGGCTTTACTGGACCTCTGGAAGATTTTTCAAACTCTAACTCTGTCATAATGCGCAGTCCTGCCCAATCGGCATAAGCCAGGCAATCATTCCAAGAGATGAAACTGCAGGCCTGGTTGGGTCTTGTCGTTACGAATTTACCCTCATTAAACGTTATAAAATTGCCGTAGTCTCTCCTTGTACCCCCTTGAAAAGTATCATTGATATCTATCCTCCTGGCCGCCTGGGACGGAGATAATGAATTTAGGAAGTTGCAATATTGCTGTTCTGTAAGCTCATATCGCATTTGATAAAAGGAGGAAAAACCCTTGGGGAATTTTTTTGGCAGAACACCTTTTTTGTCTCCAGAGTAAGTATTCACCCCGGGGATTTCTGCATCCTGATAATTTAGACATCCATCGCATTCACCAATGAGGATTTCTTTCTCGGAATCGACTATATACGTACCATCAAAGGTCCCATTAATCCCCGATTTGAAAAAGGCGTTTAAAGGGGCTCCCAGCGATCCCCGACTTGTACTTTTAGAATTTCGATATTCAAATGATTTGGGATCACCCAGATAGAATTTTCCCTGGGGAATGTATACCATCTCTAAACAATGAGGCAAAATATCAGCTTCGCTGTCCTGAAAGGAAATCCGAAAGTCAATACAAGTTTGGGATTCTGTATTCTTATTGGGAACTACGAAAAATCCACTTTTATCGGAGGAGAGGACTGCTGAGAAGTTGAAATTCTCAAGGCTAATCGACACTATTGGTACGCTTCGACTCCCTTGTTTAAAGAATACATATAAGGCACTGGAGTTGGTTTGATCATTCCAATAATCGTAGTACTTGATTATTCCCGCTGTTCCAGACCTTGAGTTTGACAGTATTTCAATTTTGGCTCTGGATGAGCTTTCATATCTACTCTTAGAGAAGGAGGCACTGTGGAAAAGAAGGAACAGCAGTGACAAAAAGGTAACTGGCCTCATTCTAACACTTCATTAAATCGCTTCTTTTCCTTACCCATAGCCGTCGTGTGGTAATCCCATTTCCCGATACGTTTTCCATCTTTTAGTTCCCCCATCATTCTTCTTTTACCAGGTTGTGCAGCAAAATTCCATTCCCAGGTACCATTGGCAGGCTTACCATTTACATCAAAGAATTCCCACCCTTCAGTCATTCTTCCGTCTCTGTAGTTACCCCGCATGGCAAGTTGCCCATTCCGATGATAAAACTGAGCGGGTCCGTTTTCGATCTGCGCAATGAAATTGAGCTGCTCAGCGAGTTGGCCGTTTTCATACCAAATCTGATACTTGCCCTCAATCTTGTTGTCGATAATCGTCGCTTTAAAAAAGAGGTTTCCATTTTTATGATACCAGCGCCAGTCTTCTCGATTATCAGAATCATACCGCGCTGTCATCCAGGAATTTCCTGATTTATGGTAAACGGTTTCTTTGGTCTTTTTGCCATCTTCATATATTATTTCCCATCGCTGATTTGTCTCCGGGTAATTCTTCACGATTGTATCCTGTGAAGCCGCATAAGCTGAGCATAAAAGCAGGCATGGTAAAAGCTTTATCGATTTCATACTATTCTATTACGTGTTGGCAATGCAATGACTATCTAAAAAAATGCGTTACTGCTCCTCTCGGAGCGCTTCCACAGGTTCACTGCGTATCACACGAAGCGTAACCAAACTCACCGCTGCACTACTAATTGCCAGGGTTAATACAGTTGCTAAAAGAAATACCATCAAATTGATATCTATGCGATAGGCAAATGTGGACAACCACCTAGATACCCCCAGGTAGGTGACGGGTGCGGCGACAAAGAATGCAAAAACCAGCAGGGGCAAATACTCCTTGTTGAACAATTTGACAATTCCCAGCGTTGAAGCCCCCAGTATCTTTCGCATTCCGATTTCTTTGCGCTTGAGCGTGGTCAAATAAGCGGTCAAGGCAATTAGACCCAGGATTGCCACCAGAAAGGCAATCACGCTGAAATAGACACAAAGACGTCCAATTTTCTGCTCTTGCTCGTATAAAGCATTGACATTTTGAGTTAGGAATTCATACATGAAGGTATCGTTGGGTTTTACCTTTTTGAAAGCAGCTTCTACGCTTTGCAAGACCGTCTCTGATATGCTTTCGTCGTAGCTTATTGAGGCCAGATACGCGTAATCGGACTGACGATAGACCCGAACGAACATTGGGGTGATCTTTTCTTTTAGGGAAAACACATTGATATCGCTTGTGAACCCCCCTATTTGAAAAGGGAAGCCAACCTCACCCGTTTCTTCGTCCGTATATTCAGGTTCTTCAATAATAGTTCTTCCGATTAAGTCCTCTTTTGGGATATTAAACTGAGTGGACAGCTTCTGTGCGGCTGTTTCGTTGATCAATACAATATTCGAGGGTGCGTTTAAGGGATTGTCCAAGTAGTCGAGGATACTTGTTTCTATCCCTAATAGCTTCAGGGAGGCATAATCAAAATAAACATTGTACGCATCATCAAAGACTTGATCCGTGTCTTTTAAACGATAGGTAGTTTGATTGTAGGGAGTGGTGCCCATATCGCTCCCAGTGCCTACTCCAGTGATTCCTGAAATGCTGTTCAACTCATTCCTAAAGGCTGTAAAAGTCTCCCAGTTGGAATTAATATCCACATAGAGAATGTTCTCTTTTTGATAACCCAGATCTTTATCACTTATAAATTCAAGCTGGTTATTCACAAATAGTGTCAGACTACAAAGCCCGATTAGCAAACCAAACTGAAAAGTAATTATGGCCTTACGTACCGTAAAAGAGCTGCTTCGATCTTTGACCATGTTACCTTTAAAAAGACTAGTAATCTTTCGGTTGCTCAAGAAAATTGAAGGGTAAAGCCCAGAGAGCAATCCTACCAGGATCAATAAAGAAATCAAAAGAAGCCAGAAGCTACCCTGGGCCCAAAAATCGGTAGCAATTGCTACTCCCATAAAGGCATTGAGCCGGGGAATAATAAAAATTAAGAGCACGATTATCAGTGGAGTGGATAGTAGCGCAATGAGTAAGGCTTCTATCAGGAATTGTTTTGAAACGCTTACTTGGCTGGCCCCAAATATTTTTCGCATTCCTATTTCACGCATTCTACTGGCATTCATCGCAATGGATAGATTGGTGTAATTACTGATGGTCAGCAGTAGAATGATACTGGAAATGATACTGAATATGTACAGATACTGCTTATCGCCTGGTGGTTTTATTTCGTAAAGCTTGTCTGAGTTGAGGTGAATATCCTGAAGTCGGTCTAGCGTAAAACCACCGAAGAGCTCGCTTCTGGACAACCGGGGATTAATCTCCCCAATTTTTAGGTCCAAATTCCTTTTAATGGCTGTCCCATCTGTACCATTTGCCGCTTTGACATAAGTCCTTGCACCCCAGTAGTCAATTCGTCTCTGATGAATCACGACGTTAAAATCAAGATGGGAGTTAGACGGCACATCTTTCAATACACCTGCAATTGTAAAGGCTGTAGTATCAATGACAATGGATTGACCTATGACCTTATCGGCATTCCAGTCCATACCGTAAAATCGTTCTGCCTCACTTTCAGTAAATAAAACCGTTCTCGGATCATTGGTAAATTGTTCTTTTGATCCGACTATCCATTCCCACCCAAAAAGTTCCAGGAAGGAATTAGGCGTGTTGGTTTGAAGGATCTTCGTCGTTTCCAATCTGTCTTCACCTGTATTAATGTATTGTGGGTTGTCAAATATGAAAAATTGGCATGCTGCTTCGACACCTGTAGCTTTCCTTATGGCATCGATATGAATTTGCTGTTTTTCAGCAGTCGAGCTATTGTAATCTTCAAACCCGATCATGCTGTATTCCTGCGATCGTAAATTCTGTCCAACCCGATAAATCCTTTCTGATTCGGGTACAAAATCATCGAAACTGGTTTCATAGTCGATATAGAGGATTGCCAGGACTGCACAGACAATTCCTATGGTTAAACTAGTAAGGTTGATCAGGTTGTAAAAACTCTTCCTACCAAGATTCCGCCAACCGATTTTCAAGTAATTAGGCAATAAAAAGGCTAAATCACCTAAAAAACCAGTGCTACGGCTTTTGACGTCGCTCATTTCACGGGCGAGTTGATTCGGGTCAGCTATTGTTTTTTTCCGGGCACGTGCGAAAGCGTCCTCAGCCGCAATCCCGTCCTTCAGGAGTGCATCATATCTGTCGCGCAATCCAGAGGCAAGTTCTTCCGCGAATTCAGGATCGATGGAATGGTATTTGAGCAGGGCTTTTTGCCAGTCGCTAATCGCTTTGTCTACATTAAAAGGCTGAGTGCTCATTGTATCGGAATTTGAATTTCAGTCAAAGACAGACGATCCTGATTACCCCACAAGCTTTCAAAAATGGTATTTACGTTTAACCACTGTGTTTTTTCTTCGGTCAGTTTAGCCCTACCTGTATCCGTGATTTTATAGTATTTGCGCTTGCGTCCAGATTCTGTTTTTACCCATCTGGAAGAGATTAGTTTTTCTTTTTCCATCCGTTTAAGCACGGGATAGAGCATTGCGTCGGTCCACTGTAATTCTCCACCGGACATGCGTTCTACTTCCTGGATAATGTTGTAACCGTAATTCTCACCATAGGATAAGATGCTTAGAACCATGGGCTTGGTAGAGGCGGCTATGAGTGCTTTCGTGGCCATCTTATATTGCTTTTAAGTTTGATTCATTTTCTAAAATATTGCCATCAAAAAGCTGAATGGTACGCTCTGCATAGGCAGCATCCTTATGCGAGTGGGTAACCATCACGATACTTGAGCCGGCAGCATGTAATTCCTTAATAATATTCATGACTGCTTCTGAATTTTTTGAATCCAGATTACCTGTAGGCTCATCCGCTAAGATTAATTTGGGGCGTACTACTATTGCCCGTGCAATAGCGACTCGTTGCTGCTGCCCGCCTGACAATTGTTGTGGATAGTGATCTTTGCGGTGCATCATTTCGAGTGATTCCAAAGCTTTTTCTACGCGTTCCTTCCTTTCGGCTTTTGAAATTTTCAGATACAAAAGGGGTAGTTCTACATTTTCAAAAGTGGTTAGCTCATCAATTAGGTTGAAGCTTTGAAAAATGAAACCCATATTCCCTTTACGAATACTGGCTCTGTCTTTCTGTGAAAGCCCGTTTATCTGGTAATCTTCAAACTGATAAAGACCATCGTCCATCTTATCAATCATCCCGATAACATTGAGCAATGTGGACTTTCCACTTCCTGATGGACCCATGATCGATACAAATTCGCCATGCTTAATTTCGAGATCTATACCATTGAGTGCGGCAGTTTGCATACTTTCTGTATAATGGTATTTATATACATCTTCCATACGGATCAAAACATCCTTATTCATTGTTTGTCAATTTTAATTTTTTCGAATTCTTTATAGCGATCATAGCTTGAGATGATAACTCTATCACCTGCAGCAAGGCCATTGAGAACTTCGTGATAGTCTGCATTTTTGTTTCCCAACTGTATTTGAGTTTTTACAGCTTCCCCATTGTTGATTTTATATACCCAATTGCCACCAGTGCTGTTGTAGAACTGACCGACCGGTAATACGGTACTATTTTGAGCTTCACTTAAAAATAATTGTACGCGCGAGGTTTGTCCTTTTCGCAGATTTTCTGGGATAGCATCGACAAAAGAAAGCTCAATTTGAAAGTTACCAGAGGTAATAGTAGGAATGATTCTTTGTACGTTTATACTATAATCACTACCGTTAATGGTAGCTGTGCCTTGAGTTCCAGTTTCAATCGAATTGATATACAATTCATCGACCTGAGCCAGAATAATAGGTTGCGCCATCTCATAAATTTCGCCTATTCGATCCCCTTCGTTGATGGTTTGTCCCAGTTGGATTTCAAAATCGCCGAGGCGGCCATCCTGTTGTGCTTGTACAATCAGTCGATTCAGAATTTGATTGACAGCTTCCAGGTTTTGCTCTATTCGCTTTTCTGATAATCGAATTTGACCGAGTTCAATGCTTCGCGCGCGAGAATCGGCATTGTAGGCTTCTTTGAATAACTCTTTTCTATTTAAGAAGTATAAATACGATTTAGATATTTCCTCATATTCCTGTAATGAGATCACCCCCCTTGCATATAGTTTTTTATTTCGCTCATAGCGAGGTTTTTGTAGATCGATCTGGTAGTTAATTTCTGCGAGCTCTTCCTTTTGATTCAGGTCATTCTGATTGAGTAAAATCTTAGTTTGACGCTGCCCATTGAGTTGCTCGAGCAGTTGTGACTCGCGTTGCAGCACCTCGAGCTCGAGGTTTGAATTTTCCAAAATCAGGATTGTATCACCTGCCAACAAGGGGTCTCCTGCTTCTTTGTATATTCTTTTGACACTTCCGGATTGTTTAGCATCAATTACTATAAAATCTTTAGGAGTTATCACTCCCTGAAGGCTGATTGCAGAGGTGAATTCAGCAGTTGTTACCTCGGCTACTAATAATTCAGCAGGATCAATTTCAAAAGTGGATTTATAAGATGAAAAAAGCATTGAACTGGTTAGTGCAATCAGTACTAGTGCCCCAATTCCATACTTCCATTTTTTCTTAGTAGTAGCTGAACGCTTTATTCTCTTATCCATTTACCTAATAGTGTTAGGCAAATATACATAATAATATTAGGTATGCAAGAACAAGCTCAAAAATTTGGATTTTTATTATCAGTTATTGGTTAGTAGTCAGGTCTGAATTACAGCAATTTGGTTAATAGCTAAAGGCAAAAAAGTCCTGTGAAATCAGTTTTTGGCGCTTAAGATCACTTGGATCGCCCACCTTAGCGTTCCACTGAATTTATATACGCCACTTATAAGCGCGGGGTTTGTACTTTAGGAGATACGGAATATCTTCATGAAGCCTTTGATCAGAAACCATCTATAAATGGAATTGCTACTCGATTTCATAATTATTGCAGGTATTACTATAACCTTGATGTTATTGTTTAGGAGCCTGAAAAAGAAAGGTAAAGCAATGCATCATAAGATTCTGATTGTCTTTTTTTTCGTCATATTTCTAGTTTTCCTTCACGCCTATAGCGGTTTGCATCAGCTTACCGATATTTTCAAAGGAACTTTTCTTTTTCAGTTTAGTATCCTTTGGATCCTTGGTCCTTTGCTTATTCATTATTTGGATGCGCTTTTCAGGCATGCAAGGCCCTGGCCGCAGCGAATTGTGTGGCTCTATATTCCAGTGCTGGCAGTCGTATTATTTGTAGGAGTCCCGCTGACTATAGAAGTGTATGCGGAAAGAAGAATTTTTGCCTATTTAGATTTAATAGATAATAACCAGGTAGGTTTTGCTATCATCAGGGATGTTGTTTTTTTAATATTTCTGCTAACGGGGTCATATTATTTCAACCAATATCAACGGGCCATAAAAGCAACATACTCTTCCTTACTAAACACGGACATAACCTGGATACGTTATTTAATTGGATTGTGCATTGCGTTCACATCAATAGATTTAGCCTCACTTTTCTTAGAGATTTTTAGTTCTGAGGGCGCTTTCTATGGAGCATATTTCTCGGTTGTATCACTTTTTTTAGTTACTCTTTTCCTAGGTTATACTGGTGTGGAACAACCAAAGATCATTGTTGCAGATTTCTTATTAGAAGATATTAATAGCATTAGACAACCTCAGCAGATAGAAATCACCAAAGGAGATAAGGAATTAATCGGGGCCCTTGATTCCATGATGATAAAAGATAAACTCTTCCTTGCAGAGGAATTAACCCTGGGCGAGCTTGCCGACAATCTTGGTATTACCGACAAGGAATTATCGGCTTTGCTCAATCAAAAAAAGCAAATTTCTTTCTACGACTATGTAAATGGATTCAGGGTCGATGAATTTAAAAAGCGGGTTAAAGAGGAACAGTATAAACACCTGACCTTATTGGGAATTGCTTTTGATTGCGGGTTTAATTCCAAGGCGAGTTTTAATAGGATCTTTAAAAGGCATACCGGACAATCTCCTTCAGAATTTAGAAAGAGCTCATAAAACAGGACTCAATTCTTCGCATGAGACGTATTGTAATAGTCAAAGCTGTTCTTTTGATCAGAATTCGACATTAGGTCGGCCTTCAATATCAAAAGAATCAACAATCATGAAAAGAGTACTTTCCTTCTGCGTTACTGGGATTTTGTTTACTTCATTAAACCTGGCTGGTCAGGATATCAATGAACAAATTACGACCGAACTACAAGTACATTTCGAAAATTCAGATTTGCCGGGTTTCTGTGTTGCTATTGTAAATGAAAATGAAGTCTTATATCAAGAAGGATTTGGATATAGCAATCGGGAAACAGGTTCTCCCTTCACTTCGAAAACGGTGCTTAATATCGGCTCAACTTCTAAGGTAGTCTTAGGTGCTGTTTTAGTAAAGGTCATTCAAAACAAACAACTCACCTATACCTCATCCATTAATGAGTACTTGCCGTTTAAAGTGATCAACCCTCACTCAAAAGAAACCCCAATTCTTATTAAGCACTTAGCCACACATACTTCAGGTATCACAGATACAAAAAACTACGGTAAATCATATGTGTCTGCCGACACCAAAATGAGCCAGACGAATGTTCATCAGGATTTTGAGAAGTTTATTAAATCCCATCATAAAATGAGCCTGGAGGAGTTTTTAAATAATATTCTTCATCCAGATGGAGAATGGTATAAAAAAAAGAACTTTTTAAAAGCTGAACCGGGTCAGGTAAAAGAGTATGCAAATATTAATGCAGCTTTGACAGGATTAATTATTGAATATGCAACGGGTAATTCACTTGAGGCTTCTTCGATAGAATATCTCTTCACTCCACTCCAAATGAGCTCGACCACATGGTCATTGGAATCAGTAGCAAAGCAGCAGATGGCAACAAGATATTTTCCACTCGGTCAAATTGTTCCCGATTATAGCTTGATTACTTATCCAGATGGTGGACTTTATTCCAGTGTAGAAGACTTAAGTCGTTTTTTGCAGGAACTCATTAATGCTTTTATGGGGAAAAGCGAGATTTTACCACCACCGTTCTCCAATATAATGCTGCCTGGAGATAATGACGACCAAAGGATCTTTATTGGCATGAATCCAAAAAGTAAGAATATCGGGCACTCCGGAAGCGATCCCGGGGTTCAAACCGATTTGCAGTTTAATGCTGACAGTAAAGTGGGCCGAATCGTTGTTTGTAATGTCAACGCCGAGGACAACGAAAAACGCTACCAAGAATATCTAAAGATTCATGAGATAGTAGCAAAATATGAAAACCTGTTTTCTAAGGAATAGTTGATACGATTTCGGCAGGATTACCTGCGCTTCGCTTGGTTTTCCTGCCGGTGCCGTAGTCTACATCGAAAGCTACAAACCTTCGGTTTGCGCATTTTACTTTTCTCACTTCGGATTGTGAGCAAGCTCCCACCTCGTCAGAAAAGAAAAAAGCTCGCCAAAATGGCGAGCTTTCGATGCTTAAGTGACCTCGGCAGGATTCAAACCTGCAACCTTCTGAGCCGTAATCAGATGCGCTATTCAGTTGCGCCACGAGGCCGTTGGGTTCCCTTAAAAAGGGATGCAAATATATTTCTTTTTACATTTAAGGCCAAATAAGCTGCCGACGAAATCCATGAATTTTAAAGACTATATCCGGGAAGTACCGGATTTCCCGACACCCGGAATTTCTTTCAAAGATATTACCCCGTTATTAGAAGATGCGGAAGCTTTCAGAAAAGCGGGGGAGGCCCTGATGGATTTTGTAAAAGACCTGCGAGTCGACAAAGTGGTGGGTATTGAAAGCCGGGGTTTCTTCTATGCCCCGATCCTGGCCGAAAAACTGGGAGTTGGCTTTGTTCCCGCTCGTAAGCCGGGGAAACTCCCGCGAAAAACCCAACGGCAGACGTATGATCTGGAATATGGGTCAGATGCTTTGGAGATACATGCCGAAAGTATTACCCCCGGTGATCGTGTACTCATCCATGACGACGTCCTGGCAACAGGCGGTACTGCACGAGCCATTTGCGATTTGGTCACTTCCCTGGGTGGAGAAGTGGTGCAATGTAATTTTCTGATTGAATTGGAATTTTTGGGAGGCCGACAGAAGCTCGGCGATGTCCCGCTACGCGCACTGGTATCCTATTAATCCCCCAGCGCCCTGGTAGTAACATAGTAGCGCCAGCCCACAAGGGCCAGTTGCCACTTAGAGGCTTTGGCCAGGTCTAGCCTGCGTTTGCTCAAGGAGGGCAATACGGCTTTGTTGATTTGTGCCAACAGACGAAAGAGCGATTTTTTCACGCCTTAAATATAGGAAACGCATCGGGAATCAGATTAAAATGGTAACGAGGGCTACAGCGAAGTATAAAAGATATTTGGCGATGGCGAACATGGTTGTTGTTTTAAAGATTGTGATACTTGGATTTCTTTGATGTTTCGAATATAACGGGGCAGTTCAGGTTCTACCAAGGATTTGGAGCATTATTATTGAAATTGAATATAGAAATGTAATTGAAATAACGATTAATATTAAAATAAGAAACTATTATTCCTTATTTAAAGTTCTATATTGAAACTTCAATTCGCTCTAAAGTTCAAATAGTGTAAGAATTGAAGGGGGTATTTTGGGGAATGCTCGTCTTATCAAGGGAAAAATTCGCTGATTTTGGCTGTTTTTTGGCCAATTCATCTTTTTTCCGGCGGATGTAATGGGTAGCGGAAATAAAAAAACCGCCCGGAATTTCAGGCGGTTTTCTCGTTTGGTTAGCTTGATTTAGCCTTTTTTGGTCGTAATTTCTACAACCCCGTTCCGGGCTTTCTTGCCATAAGCTTCTTCGGCTTTATCGCCTTTGAGAACCTCGATCTTTTCGATATCGTCCGGGTCTAACTTTTCCATGGCCTTTTTATTGGCCTTCTTCCCATCAATATATATAAGGGGATCTTTGCCGCTTGTCTTTAGTTTGACTTTACCGCTACTGGCCATTCCTGAGATCTTAACGGTCTCACCTTCCTGATCCTTGTCGGTAATTATTACGGTGCTGGTGGAATTCCCACCGTCTCCGGCAATGACTTCAGTGTGTACATCGCCGTCTCGAATTATTTTATAGGAACCTTTCGATTTCATTGGGCGAACCTTGATAATCTCTTCGGCTTCTCCGTCTTCACCCTTAATCTTAATCTCGTGGATGATCACTTCGGCGTCGGAGTCCTCTTCGACGTCCATAACCTCGACAATGACGTTTTTGAGCTTACTACCTTCGGTGAATTCCGATTCTTCGACTTCTTCTCCATTGATGAAATAGGCCTTTTTTCCCTTGACCTCCCTAATCTCAATGACCTCATTCTCGTCGGAATCTCCTTTGCGGTGCACCCAAACATTGGCGTGGGATCGATCACTGCTATTGCGGTAGCGGTACATTTCAGTACCACTCATACTTTTAGCCGTACCTACGAATAACCCGCCCTCGTCGTCGACGCGAATAACCATGGGATCAATGCCATCCTCTTCCTCTGCAGCATAATTGCCACTGAAATTAGGGCCTTTAATATCTACTTCTATGGAGGTGATATCTCCAGCGTCGTTGCGAACGGTAGTGTAGGAGAAATCGATGTCATCGGCGGCAAATTTATCTTTCATCTCGCGCAATTGGGCATCGGTTGTTCCTTTGTCAATGGTCATTTCAATGACCTTGTTGAATTCGCTTTCCTGCTGCGCAATAGCGACCGCCGCAGTATTGTCTTTCTGAGCCTTGGATTCGACTACAGTAGTTTTAGGAGTTGCGGCTTTGAGCGGTACTGAAGATGTCGGTTCCTCCAGAATTACAGCTTCCGGCACATCGGTATCCAGGTATTCGGGGATGTATATGTCTTCCCGCGAGAAAGCCATTAAAAAGAGGGCCAGTAACGGAAGGATTAGCAAGTGTTTAAAAACACGATACGGTTTTGAAGGGTTTGTGTTTAACATAAGGATTCGATTTTTGATTAATGAACTATAGAATGGCGTTGCGAGGGCAGGGGTGAGGGGATTTCCCGAAACCCGCAGCAGCGTATACTGATAGGCTTTGGGCGATGGAATCTTCCTCAACGCCTCGGCGTCGGCCAGGTATTCTAAATTTTGTTGAATGCTGCGCTGGTACAACCAGCTAACCGGACTTATCCAAAGAATAGCAGTGGTAAGGCGTCCCATAAGGATATCCAGACTGTGATACTGGGCGCCATGAGCTTTTTCGTGTTCCAGGATCATATCTAATTCCTCCTGGCTATGCCGGCTGGGATTGTAAAAAATGTACCGAAAGAAGGAAAAGGGCCCTTCAGTAATATGTGTAGGAATGAGTTTGAATCCGTCGGATTGTCGCGCAGGGGTTTGTTGAATCAGGCGGAATAGTTTCCAGAGTTCCCGGGCTACCTTCAAGAGGAAAAAAGCAGCGATTGCACCGTAAAGAAATAAGGGTAGTTCTTCAGGGATCATCGGAGCCGGTGATTGCATCTCCACAATCTGAGTGGGCAATGCGGTCAAGGTATATTCCGTGCGCTGCATTGGAATGATAACTTCTCTTGGAATACTGACCAGAGGGAGCAACAGGGAGGTTATCAGACCGGTGAGCAGATAACCCCGGTTCAGGCGGAAAAGGGTTTCCTTTTTGAGCCACAAATGGTAGGTGCCCAGAAATAAGGCCATTATAGCTGTTGCTTTTAGCAGATAGATTCCCAGGGTTTCCATTAGCTTTTATTTTTTTCGATAAGTTGGATGATTTCCCGGAGGTCTTCGGTTGAAATTTTTTCCTCCTTGGCGAAATAGGAAACCAGGTTTTTATAATTACTGTCAAAGAAGTCGGCTACGGTTTCTCCAATGAATTTGCGTCGGTAGGCTTCTTTGGTGATTACCGGAAAGTAGCGATGGGAATTTCCGAAGGCCTCGTGGCTTACATAGCCCTTTTCCTCCAGGTGACGCACGATAGTCGACAGGGTATTGTAATGGGGTTTATCCCCTTCCGGAAATGCTGCGAGCAATTCGCGTACGAAGGCCTTTTCCTGCTGCCAGAGCAGCTTCATGACCTCTTCTTCTTTGTTTGTGAGCTTTTGCATAAATCGAGATTTACGGGAATTACCCTGGTTATTGGGTGGAAGCGGCCGCCGAAAATTCAGCCTTTACAGCGGCCACAACTGCCCGTTTTTTGATGATGATGGGTCAAATATAACTAAATCTATCGTTGGCTAACTATAAAAATAGTTAAAAAACTATAAAAATAGTGGACATGCTCCGGTTTTGCAGATTGGGCGTTTATTTTAGTCGGGTGGGAATGGGTGTTTAACCCACGGCATTTACAAGCCGCAGGAATACTATCTTTAGCAAAATTTCAAGCCGTGATTCACGCATTGTACGTCTTACTCGGTTTAGGATTATTAATCCTGGGCGGTAATTGGCTATTAAAAGGAGCCGTAGCCCTAAGCCTTCGTTTGGACATCCCTAAAATCGTAATTGGGATGACGGTGGTGTCGTTCGCCACCTCTGCTCCGGAACTCATAGTGAGTTTGCAGGCCGCTATGGATGGTTTCCCCGATCTTGCCTTGGGGAATGTACTCGGTTCAAATATTGCCAACCTGGGACTAGTCCTCGGGGTTACCATAAGTATTGGATACATCGACGTGCGCCGAAGTTTCTATTTTACGGATTGGCCCATGTTAATGCTGGCCTCCCTGATGTTCTATGGTTTTCTGGTAGTGGACAGTCAGATCAGCCGGTTGGAAGGGGGGATCATGGTTACCACACTATTTGCATTTTTGGTGTATCTGCTGCGCTATCAAAAACCCGCAGTAGTAGAAGAGCTACCGGTAAAGTCTCCAAATGCAGATGGAATTTTGGAGCCGGAGGGGCTAATGCCACTATATAAAACAGCTGCCTTCCTGGGACTCGGTGGACTCGCACTCTGGGGTGGGTCGGAACTGTTGGTCTCAGGTTCAGTAGGCCTTGCTCAATATTTTGGAGTAAGCGAACGCATTATAGGTATTACAGTGGTCTCCATAGGAACCAGCGTCCCGGAATTGGCAGCTTCTATTATCGCTATGATTCGCAAGGAAAAAGCGATTTCGGTTGGAAACCTGATCGGTTCCAATATCTTCAATTTGTTAGCAGTATTGGGGCTAACGGCACTGGTTCAGCCCATTCAACTGGTCGATGAGCGGCTGCTCACTCAGGATATTTATTGGATGTTGGGAATCTCCTTTTTGATGCTCCCGTTGGTATTTTTACCAAAAGGACTGCGTCTGGGATGGCGGGACGGTGTGGTGCTGTTGCTTTCCTATGGTGCTTTTTTGTATTGGACCCTGGGGTAAGGCTCCGGGCTTTATCCTAAATATTTATGAGCCAGTATTTATAGTAAGACCATCAGAAATAAAAAACCCCGGCTTTTGGGCCGGGGTTTATTTTTAGCAAGGAAGGCTTAAACGTCCGCGCTCTCCACTGTTTGGATGATACGGGCAGCTACTTTGTATGGGTCTGCGTTAGAAGCCGGACGACGATCTTCCAACCATCCTTTCCATCCTTTTTCTACGGTCATAATTGGAATACGAATAGAAGCTCCACGGTCAGAAACTCCAAAGCTGAAGTCCTTGATAGAAGCTGTTTCGTGCTTACCGGTCAGACGCTCATCGTTGTAAGCACCGTAAACGGCAATGTGTTCTTTAGTAACCGGGCGGAAGGCTTCACATACTTTCTCGTAAACCTCTTTGGATCCTGCGGTACGGAGCAGGGTATTGGAGAAGTTGGCGTGCATACCACTACCGTTCCAGTCACCCTTAACAGGTTTTGGGTGGTACTCAATATACCAGCCGTAGTCTTCTGTCAGTCGGTCTAAAAGATAGCGGGCAATCCAAATTTGGTCTCCGGCAGCCTTTGCTCCTTTGGCAAAAATCTGGAACTCCCACTGTCCGCATGCTACTTCTTGGTTGATTCCTTCGAAGTTCAGGCCAGCTGCCAGGCAGTAATCGGCGTGGCGCTCAACGAGCTCACGTCCGTGGGTGTTTTTCCCACCAACGGAACAGTAATACAGCCCTTGTGGTCCTGGATATCCTCCGGGAGGAAATCCAAGTGGAAGGTCAGTAGCGGTATCCATAATAAAGTATTCCTGCTCGAATCCGAACCAGAAGTCTTCGTCGACGTCTGAGGCAATCGTAGCCCGGGAATTGGACTCATGAGGCGTGCTGTCAGGGTTGAGAACCTCACACATTACGAGGTAACCGTTTTCGCGTCCCGGATCGGGATAGATGGCTACGGGTTTCAGCAGGCAGTCAGAAGATCCTCCTTCGGCTTGCTCGGTAGAACTTCCGTCGAAAGCCCATACTGAACAGTCTTCGAGTTTTCCGCTAAAGTCGCTTTCAATTTTAGTCTTACTTCTGAGGTTGGCTGTGGGGGTATATCCATCTAGCCAGATATACTCTAATTTTGCTTTGCTCATGATTCCAAATGGTTTTTTATGGTTTCTTTTTGTGACCGTCAAAAATATGATTTTCAATCACTCCTCTATACTAAGAGGGGGGTTAATTATTAAAAATCAAGTAATATTTATTAACACCCCTATTTTTTGAGGGGCATATTGCAAAAAATTAAATTTTTCGGGGGTATGATGTGAAATATGTAATTTTGCTGTCCTGCCTATTAATAGCAATTCGTATGTCTTTATTCAATACCCCGGAAAATTCTTCAATTCACGGTCAGTTTTCTCCTTCTCCGGAGGAAACTTCCCGCCGATCCAACTGGTTTGGAAACAAGGTTTTTAACCAGGATCGCATGCTTCAGAACCTTACGCGTGAAGCCTATGAAAGTGTGAATAATGCGATCCAAACCGGATCTAAAATCGATCGAAAAATTGCCGATCAGGTGGCCGAAGCCATGAAGACCTGGGCCATTTCCATGGGGGCTACACACTATACCCACTGGTTCCAGCCCCTGACAGGAGCCACGGCAGAAAAGCACGATGCCTTTTTGGACTTGCTGCCCGACGGGAAGGCTATTGAAAAATTTGGTGGAAGTCAACTGGTTCAACAGGAGCCTGACGCCAGTAGTTTCCCGAGTGGGGGTATTCGCAATACCTTCGAAGCAAGGGGGTATACCGCCTGGGACCCCACTTCCCCGGCATTTGTCTATGGAAGCACCCTGTGCATTCCGACGATATTTGTTTCCTATACCGGAGAAGCCCTGGACAATAAGGCTCCATTGCTGAGAGCCCTGCAGGCGGTGGACACAGCAGCTACTGCGGTAGCCCGATATTTTGATAAAAACGTCAATAAGGTAAACGCGACCCTGGGTTGGGAGCAAGAGTATTTTCTTGTAGATGCCGAACTGGCGGCGACCCGTCCGGACCTGGTATTGGCGGGCCGTACACTTTTGGGACAGGCGGCTGCAAAAGGCCAGCAGCTAGACGACCATTACTTTGGCGTTATCCCGTCCCGGGCATTGCAATTCATGCGGGAACTGGAGACCGAATGCATACTCCTGGGTATCCCGGTCAAAACCCGGCACAACGAAGTTGCCCCCAATCAATATGAGCTGGCCCCGGTGTTTGAGGAGGCCAACCTCGCGGTAGACCACAACCTGCTCCTGATGGATGTAATGGAAAAGGTTGCCGAAAAACACGGCTTAAAAGTACTTTTCCACGAGAAGCCCTTTGCGGGAATCAATGGATCGGGTAAGCACAATAACTGGTCGTTGAGTACGGATACCGGGACCAACCTGCTGAGCCCGGGAAGCACCCCCATGAAGAACCTGCAGTTCCTGACCTTTTTCGTCAATACCATCCGTGCCGTAGACCGTTTTGAAGCCTTGCTGCGAGCCTCAATAGCCTCGGCAAGCAATGATTATCGCCTGGGGGCCAATGAAGCCCCGCCGGCAATCATGTCCATCTTTATAGGAACACAACTCAGCCAGGTACTCGATGAGCTCGAAGGTGTAAGTCGCGGGAAATTGTCCCCGGAAGAAAAAACGGAACTCAAGCTCAATGTAGTGGGTAAGATCCCGGAAATCCTCCTGGATAATACGGATCGCAATCGCACATCCCCGTTTGCCTTTACCGGAAATAAATTTGAATTCCGGGCGGTGGGTAGCAAAACCAACTGCGCCAAACCCATGACGGTCCTCAATACCATTGTTGCCCTGCAGCTGCAGGAATTCAAAAGCGAGGTCGACACCCTGATCGAAAAGAAAAAGCTCAAAAAAGATGAGGCGATCTTTAATGTACTTCGGGAATACATCAAAGCCAGCAAGCGCATTCGTTTTGATGGGGACGGGTATAGCGACGCCTGGGCGGCTGAAGCCGGCCGCAGAAAGTTGAGCAATAACCGCGCAACACCCCAGGCCCTGGAAGTCCTTACTTCCCCCGAAACCCTTGAGGCCTTCAAGCGTATGGGGGTAATGACTGAGACGGAACTCAGGGCGCGTCGTGAGGTGGAATTGGAGACTTATATCCTGCAAACCCAGATCGAAGGGCGGGTCCTCCATGAATTGGTCTATGGAAGTGTAATCCCGGCTACCATAAAATATCAGAATCGTTTGCTGGAGAATATTCGCGGCATGAAAGAGGTATATGGCGCGGTTCACAAGGAGCTTGCCGAAGCACAGCTTACCCTGCTCGAAGATCTCGCCAGTCATCTGCAGGAAGTAAAGAAGCACACCGACGCGATGACCGAAGCCCGGAAACAGGCGAATAAACTCAAGGATGTGGCCGACAGGGCTGGAGCCTATTGCAATTCCGTACTGCCGTATTTTGAGCAGATTCGCCTGCACGCCGATAAGCTGGAACGATTGCTGGGACAGGAGGATTGGCCGCTGGCCCGGTATCGCGAACTCCTTTTTGTAAAGTAGTAACCGTATTGTAACGCAGAAGCTGTCGGGAACTGAAGTGAATTTCCAACCAAACCCTTACTTTTGCGCAAACCACTGAATCTATGGCATCCAACGCATCCGAACGCTACCAAAAACGCGGGGTTTCCGCTACCAAGGACGAGGTCCACAAGGCGATCGCCAAGGTAGACAAAGGCTTGTTTCCCAAGGCTTTTTGTAAGGTGGTGCCGGATACTTTGACCGGGGATCCGGAGTATTGCCTGGTCATGCATGCCGATGGTGCCGGAACAAAGTCCTCCCTTGCCTATATGTATTGGAAGCAAACCGGGGATCTTTCGGTTTGGAAAGGGATTGCCCAGGATGCATTGGTCATGAACCTTGACGATTTGTTGTGTGTTGGAATTACAGATGAAATCCTCCTGAGTTCTACTATTGGGCGTAATGCCAACAAAATTCCCGGGGAGGTAATCGGGGCGATTATCCAGGGCACCGAAGAACTTATTGAGGACCTTGCCTCCTGGGGGGTTCGCATTCGCAGTACAGGAGGAGAAACCGCAGACGTTGGGGATCTCGTGCGTACTGTAATTGTAGATTCTACGGTAACAGCCCGTATCCGCCGGGACGCGGTTATCGACAATGCCCGGATTCAGGCCGGGGATGTGATCGTGGGGCTGGCTTCCTATGGTCAGGCCAGTTACGAATCCTCCTATAACGGTGGAATGGGTAGCAACGGACTCACTTCCGCCAGGCACGATGTCTTCCACAAAACCTTAGCGGAGACATTCCCGGAGAGTTTTGATCCGGAAGTTCCTGCGGATTTGGTGTATTCTGGAAGCGTAGGGCTACAGGATCCGGTCGCCGGGACGCCCCTGGATGCCGGTAAACTGGTGCTTTCTCCAACCCGGACCTATGCCCCGGTAGTTAAAAAATTACTGGAGGAATTTAGTCCGGAACAAATTCACGGGATGGTGCACTGCAGTGGCGGGGCTCAAACCAAAGTCCTGCACTTTGTAGATGGGGTGCACGTGATCAAGGATAACCTTTTGCCCGTTCCCCCGCTTTTTGAATTGATTCAGCGCGAGTCAGGGACTGATTGGAAGGAAATGTATCAGGTATTTAATTGCGGACACCGCCTGGAAGTTTACCTGCCAGAATCCGTGGCGTCACGGGTGATCGAAATTTCAGAATCCTTTGATATCCCCGCGCAGGTTATTGGTTGTGTTGAGGCCAGTGATTCTACCCAATTGACTATCCGAAGCGAAAAAGGCGAATTTCACTACTAGAATACGAATTACCCGATAGTTCCGTTCTTTTTGTAAGGCCCTGCCATTTGGGAGCGGCCTCCCCAAAAAATTGCCAAATCTTATGGAACGTAAGGAGTTTTTAAAAAGCCTGGGAGCCGGGGCTGCTTTTGCATTGGTTTTTCCATGTACCCAGGGGTGTACCAAGGGTCCGGAATTCGAAACACAACCCGTACCGGAAGGAATCGATTTTACGATTGATTTAAGCGGAACGGATGGCGCTGCTCTGGAGAACCCCGGGGATTTCATACTCAGAAATTTTGTCGTTATCGCGCGTAATCTGGAAGGCAACTTTGTTGCAGCCAGCCAGGTGTGCAGCCACCAACAAACCGATGGGGTTACCTTTGTGGAGACCCAGGGAGGAATTTTTGAATGTTCCACTCACGGATCTCGTTTCTCGCAGAACGGTACCCCGATCAATAACATTACCCAGAATCCCCTGAAGATTTTTAACACCGAACTCAATGGGGACTCACTGCGGGTTTTTGAATAAGACCCGGACGTATTCCCGGTATCAGGCGACCTGATCTTAGACCGGGAGTAGGTAACCAACCAAACAAACCATAATCCAGGATCACCCCAAACGGGTGATCTGCAATTGTATCTGCCTATGAACCTCAGGCAAGGTTATTGGTTATGGCTGATTTTGGTATTCCAGGGACTCTGTGCCCAGGACAACCCCCATGTTGCCGTACATCGCAATGAAGTAATCCTCGGAACTTCAATTGGTATTACCCTGGTTTGTGAAAGCGAGGAGGAAGGCTATATGCTCCTGGAAGAGGCCTTTGCTACCTTCCGACGGATCGAAAACCTGACCTCAGCATCCATAGCAACCTCTGAAATTTCCCAGCTCAATAGTCGGGCGGGACAAAAACCTGTTGAGGTGGGCGATGAAGTGTATCAATTGCTGGAACGCGCGCTTCGTATCGCCGAAATCACTGATGGGGCTTATGATCCCGTGGCTACGCCCAGCCACAGTTATCGCGAACTGATTCTCGATCCCGAGAGCGGAAAAATTGGTCTCCCGCAAAAAACGATGCAGTTGGAAATCACCGGTATTGCCCGAGGTTACGGGATAGAGCAAGTTCGTAATATGATGCGCATGCGGCAGGTTCCCGGAGGTATGATCAACGCCGGGGGGCTGGTAGGGGTGTGGGGTCGGAAGGCTTCGGGAGAGCGTTGGCTTTTGGGGATTAGTGATCCCAATCATGTGGGGCAAATCCTGAAATGGATTCCTCTTATTGAATCCTCTGTGCTCCTGTGGCGGCCGGGAGGAAGCGTAGATCAGGTTACCGTATTTGCAAGTTCTGCCGAATTGGCCCAATGCCTGGGATTGGCTCTGGGTGTCCTTGGTCCCGAACAGGGAATCCCCCTGGTGGAATTACTTGGAGACACCGAGGCGATCCTCACTGATGCTACTGGAATAATGTATTGGTCCCGTGGGTTGGACCTTTCCCTGGAGTAATAGAAACACGCTGGAACGTTGCTCCCAGAGCGCTCAAAAAATTGTAACTTCGCCGGGAAGTTATTACCCATGCTCGACAAACTTAATATTGTTAAACAACGCTTCGACGAGGTTTCTGATCTAATCATTCAGCCCGATATTATATCGGATCAAAAACGTTATATCCAGCTCAACAAAGAGTATAAGGATCTCAAAGCGATTGTCGACAAGCGAGAGGAATATATCCGATTGCAAAATCGTATCGAAGAGGCCGAAGAAATCCTGCAGGACGGCTCGGATCCCGAAATGGTCGAAATGGCGCGTCAGCAGCTCGATGAGGCCAAATCTGCCCTTCCCCCGCTGGAGGAAGAGGTAAAAATGATGCTGATCCCTAAAGATCCTGAGGATGCCAAGGATGTCGTCATGGAAATCCGGGCAGGTACCGGAGGGGATGAGGCCAGTATTTTTGCCGGAGACTTATTCCGGATGTACACGAAGTATTGCGAATCCCGGGGATGGCGCACCAATGTCATTGACCTGAGCGAAGGAACCAGTGGTGGGTATAAAGAAATCCATTTTGAAGTAAGTGGGGAAGACGTTTATGGAACTTTGAAGTTTGAAGCCGGGGTACACCGCGTACAACGGGTCCCCCAAACCGAAACCCAGGGCCGGGTACACACCAGTGCGGCAACCGTGATGGTCTTGCCTGAGGCCGAAGACTTCGATGTGCAAATAGATCCTAAAGATGTGCGGATCGATTACTTCTGTTCCTCTGGTCCGGGAGGACAATCAGTGAATACCACCTATTCTGCTGTTCGGCTTACCCACCTGCCAACCGGGTTGGTGGCGCAATGTCAGGACGAGAAATCCCAGCATAAGAACAAAGACAAGGCCTTTAAGGTGTTGCGGTCGCGTTTGTATGACCTGGAACTGGCCAAAAAGCAGGAGGAAGACGCGGCTAAGCGGAATTCGCAGGTGAGCAGCGGAGACCGATCTGCTAAGATCCGCACCTATAACTATCCGCAGGGGCGGGTAACCGACCACCGGATTGGCCTTACCCTGTACGATTTACAGAATATCATTGACGGGGATATCCAAAAGATTATCGATGAGCTCATGCTTGTCGAGAATACCGAAAAACTAAAGGAAGCTTCCGAAATTCTTTGATGCTCATATTGCCTCAATGACACTAGACCAACTCGAAAATCAGATACGTTCCAAGGGGACATTTCTATGTGTAGGGCTGGATACTGATCTGGAAAAAATCCCCGGTCATTTATTACAACAGCCAGACCCAATCTTTGCCTTTAACAAGGCCATAATTGATGCCACCGCCCCGTATTGCGTGGCCTACAAGCCCAATACGGCCTTTTTTGAGGCATATGGGGTTAAGGGCTGGGAGGCCTTAGAGCGAACTGTTGTCTATTTGAACCAAAATTATCCGGATCATTTAATTATCGCAGATGCAAAGCGCGGGGATATCGGCAATACTTCTACCCGATATGCCAAGGCGTTCTTTGAAGAAATTCCGTGTGATGCCCTCACCATTGCCCCATATATGGGCCGGGATTCCGTAGAACCTTTTCTGGAGTTTGAGGGAAAGTATGCGGTACTGCTCGCATTGACCTCAAATCCGGGTGCTTTTGATTTTCAGACCCTGCCGATAGCGGGGCAGCAGCAATTGTACCTGGAAGTTTTGGAAAAAACGCAGCAATATAAAAATGCAGATCGCCTGATGTATGTGGTGGGAGCCACCAAGGCAGAATTTCTGACCGATATCCGGAAGGTAGTTCCGGAAGCATTTCTCTTAATACCCGGAGTTGGAGCCCAGGGGGGAAGCTTGGAGGAAGTATGCCGGTATGGGATGAATAAACGCGTGGGGTTATTGATCAACTCTTCCCGGGGCATTATATATGCTTCCCAGGGAGCAGATTTTGCTCAACGGGCAGGGCAGGAGGCTGCCACCTTGCAGGCTCAGATGAACAAAATGCTCAACTGATCCTTTAGGCGCATTCCTGGATCAGACGCTGCATAGAGCGCGCTTTACCTTCAAAAAAGTCTTTCAGAGGATTCTGGCTGGCAACCGCTTTTTCCGCTTTCATTTTGAATTCCCGATAGCGGTTTTCAAGAACTCGGACGCCTTCTACACCTTTGGCCGGAGGGGTACTTGCCCCAACTTTGCAATATTGATAATTCATAGCCTCACTTTTTATAACAAATATACGGCGCAAACGGCCCTATAGATTTCGGCCTTCATGTGGATTGGACTAAAAAACGTGTAATTTGTCGTTTTTTTAACATTATCGCCTGAATACCTGGCAATTCCCGTTCGGTTTTCACTTCATTTTAGCAGTTTCTGGCTACCTTATAATCACATCATTTAAACGAGAATTGTCATGAAAACTAAAGGCGTGAAATGGATGGGTCAGCCCCTTTTTTTTGTCGTTCTATTTACTGTACTATGGAGTAACCCAATGCAAGGCCAGCAGCAGCCTTGTGCGTGCTGTGATGAGAATCACAGGGCCTTTGATTTTTGGGTAGGAGAATGGAATGTTCGGGATGCTACCGGGAATCTTTTGGGAACAAATAGTATTGAGCGCTTACAGGATGGATGTCTGCTGAGGGAAAATTGGAAAGGTTCCGGAGGTACCACTGGAAATAGCATCAATTATTACAATACCGTAGCCGGGCAATGGGAACAGGTATGGGTAGATAATGCCGGTAATGTTTTGAAGCTCTATGGCAATGTAACTGAAGGCGCTATGATAATGTCTTCGGAGTCCTATGAGGACCCAAATGGGGATTCACGGCAGCACCGGATTACCTGGACCCTACAAAAAGACGGAAGCGTGCGTCAGACCTGGGATGTTTTGAATGAGGAAGGAGAAGTGATTCAGACGTTGTTCAATGGAATTTATTCCAGGGACTGAAATCAAAAAACAAGCAGCCCCAAAGTACAGATAGCTAATTCAAATACTACTCTAAAAAATGAGACGAAAGTCTTTTAGGGAAGTAGACCTCAGAGCTGCATCGCGTTTTTTGATTGATACCTCTAAATAACCACCTTCGGCAGGAAAAGGCGTAAAACCGGATAAACGTTTACGTATCCGAGGATTATTTACGCGTGGTTTACGCCATAGGTTTACCGGAAAAAAGAAATCCGCACCCAGGGGTGCGGATTTCACGGCCCACCTTCTCAAGGCGAGCCTGTTGGAATAACCGGAATCGAACCGAACAGGCAATTAGAAATTACCCGGGTTCTGTGTGATGTTCGGATTGTTTGTGGTTTCATCCTCAACAATCGGAAAGATCACCTTGTTAGCCCCGGGCTCGGACTCGGGACCGCCACCGGGACGAAGATTCCGGTTATTGCGCAACAGATCCATCCTGCGATGACCTTCAAAACACAGCTCCTTCCGCCGTTCATTCAGGATGGCATCTAAATCGACGCTTCCGAGTGGTGCCAAACCGGCCCGGTTGCGCAGTAAATTGATATCGTTGATCGGAGAATCCCCGACATTGCTTCCACCCCTTAAGTTGGCCTCGGCCCGGATCAGGTACATTTCAGTTATTCTCAGGACCATTCCGTCGGAGGCAACATTGACGATGTCCGGATACTTGGTGGTAAAAAACGTATTGTTTCCTCCTGCATCCGTAGCCGCAACAGAAAGCTCATCGAACCGTCGATCTCCCGGTTCTGCTGCGAAGGCATCGAGCAAGCTCTGGCTAAAAGGAGCGTCCCCGCGCCCGCCGGGAGCTGCATTGTAAAAGGTCACGTAAACTTCATCCGAGCCGGCAACCTCCTGAGGTCCGTCGGAAGGGGTATTTACCACCGTAAAGATGTGCTCCGAAGAACCCGGGTTGTCGTCATAGAAGTCGTAATCGGCTGCCAGGGAATAATTTCCGGAGCTGATTACCATATCGGCCTGGGCGGCCGCCTGCGCCCACTGCTCGCGATAGAGATATAGCCTTGCCAGCAAGGCTCTGGCCGATCCGGATTCTGCCCGAACGCCATTATCCGCAGGAAGGTCTGCAATGGCATCCATTAAATCCGATTCTATTTGAGCATGAACCTCATTGACCGTAGATCGCTCGAGTTGGAAGCTGCTGATGTCTCCCCCTTCGAATGGTTGTAATACCAGGGGTACTCCCAGGTTTCCACCCTGAGCGAACTGATAGGGTTGCGCAAACAGGTTAACAAGCTGAAAATAGGTTAGGGCTCTTAAGAATTTGGCTTCGGCTATAAACTGAGCCTTAACCGTTTCATCGACGCCCTGAACATCGAAAACCAACGGCAGGTTTTCAATGACATTGTTTGCAGCGCCGATTAGCTCGTAGCCGTCCAGCCAAATGTTGTCGACCGAGGTGTTCGTGGCCAGCGTTTCGAACTGATCAATTTCCTGCAGGGAGGTAAAGCTTCCTACAAAATTCACGTCGTCGGCCATAAAGTCGGACGTAAGCTGGGCCATCCCATTGAGGTCTCCACTCTGGTTTTTACTGTAAATCCCAACTACGGCCCCGTCGATTGTGGCCAGGCTATTGAATACCGTGTTAGAAGCTACCTGGTCCTCCGGGACCACATCCAAACGGTCCTCGCAGCCTACCAGCAGGAAAAGGCCTAACAGGGTTGCTAGTATATGATTTGTTTTCATGATTTCTTTTTTTAAATGAATTAGGAGCTGCATGATTAAAAGGTTATGCGTGCACCAAATAAATAGCTCTTTGCCTGCGGGGCGGTAAAGAAGGATTCTCCCTGGAAAAGCGGATCAATGTCATCCGTAACTTCAGGGTCAATCCCTTTCATTTCATCCCGCTTGATGGTAAACAAGTTGGTACCCGTTACGTAGAGCCGAAGCCCTTTGAATATCCCTCCCATTTGATCCAGGGCCCGCTGTGGCAGGTTGTATCCCAGGGTTACATTTTTAAGGCGGAGGTAAGAAGCGTCCAGCATCTGCAGGGTAGAGCGCTGGTTGAACAGGTTAAAGGTGCTGCTGGTTGGGGAAGGTAAAAAGGCCCTGTCCCCGGGTGCTTGCCAGTAATCCAGGTTCTGACGGCGGATATTTACAATACCTCCAATGGCATCATTACCGTCGGCAAAACGCAGCCCGTCAATGACCACATCGTTTCCGTAGGAGTAATTCATCAGAATACTCAAATCCAGATTTCCGTAGCGGAAGGTATTGGTGATACCCCCTGAGAAATCAGGGAGTGGACTTCCTGCTACCACCCGGTCCCCCGACCCGGGGTTCAGGGTAATGTTGCCATCCTTGTCGAGCCATTCGGCATCTCCGGTTTCCGGATTAACCCCGACATAGCGGATCAGGAAGAAGTTGTTCAGGCTTTCCCCTTCTATGGCACGTTGAATGGGGCCGTCAATGATTCGGCGTCCCTGTTCATCGGTAGCGGCATCTGCGTTTAGGCGGAGTACCTCATTGTCGATTGTCGTTAGGTTAAGGCTGGTGCGCCATTCGAACTTGTCCGTACGCACGTTTACCGAACTGATATCAAATTCCCATCCCCGGTTTTCCATTTCCCCGACATTTCGAGAGATGGAGGTAAACCCGGTTTGGGGAGGCAGCACCTGGTTCAGGAGCAGGTCGCTGGTAGTCTTCTTGAAATAGGCAATATTCGCGGTCAGACGCCCCTTAAAAAGGGTGGAACGAATCCCGATATCCAGGGTTTCGCTTTCTTCCCATTTCAGATCCGGATTGGCCGGTTGATTCGGGATAACCCCGGATTGTCCGTTATAGTCTGCGATGGCGCCCGCGTTGAATAACCCCAGCGAAGGAAAGGTACCCAGGCGATCGTTTCCTACAGTTCCCAAACTGGCCCGGAGCGATAAATAATCCAACCAGGTAGCATCTGCCAGGAAATTCTCTTCGGATAATACCCATCCCGCAGCTACAGACCAGAAATATCCGAAGCGGTTATTCCGCCCAAATCGGGAGGAACCATCCCTTCTCAGGGAACCTTCTACCAGATATTTGCCGGCATAATCATAGGAAGCCCGGCCAAAAAGCCCGTACAAACGGGAAGGGAAGCGATCTCCATTGAGAATCGTAGGGGTCGATCCGGACCCGAGGTTTCGCAAGTCATCGGTCAGGAAACCGGTTACACTCACGTTAGACCGGGTTCTAAGGGTTTCCTCGTAGTTCAGACCCGCCAAAGCGGTAAGACTGTGATCTCCCCATTGATTGGTGTAGGTAAGCGTCTGGTTCGTAAGCCAGCGATCTTCCGCGACGTTCAACTGTTGTGCAGCACCCCCCGGGGTATTGAAATCTGTAAAGCGGAGGAATTCCTCCAGTTCCAGTTTGTCAAACCCAAAATCGGCCCGGTAGGTAACATTCTTGAAAGGGGTAATTTCGGCGTAGAAATTCCCGATAGACCGGAAGGTCTTGAGTTCATCCGTATCCAGGGCCACAATGGCGAAGATGTTCGGAATAAATGATCCTGACTGAGCAAAATTGCCTTCGTCGTCGAATGCCGGGACAACCGGACTCTGAAGGAAGGCCGTGGTAAAGGGAGCGAATGTATTGTTTTCAACACCTACCCGATTCAGACGGGTATTCGTGACCCCGAGGTTCATCCCGGCGGTCAACCATGAATTCACTTCGGTCTCCAGATTGATACGGGCCCCGGAACGTTGCTGGTTATTACCTATGATGAAACCTTCGGTATCCTGGAAGTCTGCCCCGATAAAATAGGTGGTGTTTTCTGTACCCCCGCGAATCCCCAGGCTGTAGTTCTGCGAAATACCGGTCCGTTGCACGCCTGCCAGCCAATCGGTTCCTCCTGAACCCAAGGCACCCAGATTCAAATCTTCTGGGGTCACGGTAGTGCCCTGTTGAATGCTGGCCACTTCGGATTTAAAGGTTCGGAATTCATCGGCTGAAAGAATTTCCGGAACATCCGTGGCTGAGGTATATTGGGTACTCACATCGAGGGTTACGGTTGCCGCCTGATTTTTCCGTCCTTTTTTGGTCGTAATCAGAATTACTCCGTTAGCACCCCGGGAACCATAGATCGAAGTAGCCCCGGCATCCTTGAGCACCGTAAGGGATTCGATATCATTCGGGTTCACGTACGACAACGGATTTATCCCCGTATTCCCCCCACGGTTAAGCGTATTGGTTTCCGTATCTGTAATCGGCACCCCGTCGATAACAATCAGGGGTTGGCTCCCCGAGTTGATGGAGTTGACCCCGCGGACGCGGATTACAGAAGCCGACCCCAGGACACCTGAGGAATTTACAATCTGTGTTCCGGCTGTTTGCCCTTGAAGCAACTGATCAGCGGAAGTAACCACCAAATTATCAATAGCTTCTTCTTTTACGATCCCGACATTCTGGATGATTTTTCGTTGCTCCTGATTACCATAACCAATCACAACGACTTCCTCCAGGGCGGTGGCATCTTCCTGCATGGCAACGTCAATGCGATTACTGGCACCCACGGTAAGGCGCTGGGTCTCTTGCCCCAGGTAGGAAAAGACCAGGACTTCCCCGGCCGCAGCCTGAATGCTGTAATTCCCGTCAAAATCGGATTGTGTACCCCGTTGGGAATCTTCGACCAGAATGTTAACCCCCGGAAGCGGGATGCCGGCCTGGTCGGTAACGGTTCCGCTTACTGTTTTTTGTTCCTGTGCCTGCAAGGGGGCGAAGGTCAGCAATAGTGCCAGACACAGGGTCATTTTTAAATACTTCATAATGTTGCGCGTTTTGCCGTGGACTTGAAACAATGCGCACTTAGGAAAGCTGGGTAAATGGTGTGGTAAGCGTAGTAAGTAGGTTGGCTATTCCCGAGTGAAACAACAGTGCAGCAAGGCACGAAATTTCATTCAAGGTATCGGGATGTGGCAGGGGGAAGGGTAAGCCTTATCAACGTTTACGGACGCCGATTAATGTTTACGCCCGCTTTACTTCGAGTTTGGCAGCGCGTTCCTGGAAGGCACTGGGGGTAAGTCCCGTGTCCTTTTTGAAGGCCTTGTTGAAGGAGACCTTGTTGTTGTAACCAACCTCGTAAACGATGTCGATAATCTGAAGATTTCCCTGGGGATCGTTACGCAGTAATTCCTTGGCTTCCGCAATACGATAGGTATTGATCAACTCGTGAAAGCTCACTTTAAAGTGTTCGTTAATCACCTGGGAGGTATTGTGCCGGGTGGTGTCCAGCAAGTCTGCCAACCGGTCCAGGTTCAGGTCATTTTCCCGGTATATTTTTTCTTGTTCGAATAATTTGGTCAGTTGATCTCGCAACTCTTTTGAGAAACTGGGGGTCAGGCCTGATTTCTTGTACTTGGAAAAGAGTAAGGGTTGGAATGCCAGGGTAGATCCAAAAACTTCTGGTTTCAGACTGGCAAAGTACCCTACATAAAGTACCATCAATGCCATACTGATTACCTGGGCATGATAAAAGGGGCCGGAATTGATCCGGTAAATGATAAGTCCGCCGTAGATAGCATAACAAATAATGTAGGCAACATGGATGCGGTAGATGTTTTGCTCCCAATGGGTTCTGGGTGGCTGTTTGGCACTACCGACAATCTGCGGGAAATGCCGCCGGATCAACCATCCGTAAATAACCAGGGAGGTCAGTTTAAGGGAGACGATAAGTACCAGGTTAGCCGAGTCGGACGGGTTTAAGCCATCCCGGTACCGGCTGAGCATCAAATCCAGCTTTTCGGCTGCTGAAAGACCGTAAATCGGAATTAAATAGCCCAGGAGGATCAGGGTGGGAACCAAATGCAGCAGATCCCTTACTTTGAAAGTATATCCCTGGGCGGACCGCTTGAAATAAAAGTATAACAGGGGGCCGTACAGAAAAGAAAATACCGTTGAGCTCAGGTAGGAATGGGGGATTTCGTATTGATAGTTCGATACAGCCAGGGCTATATGCAGTATAAAAATAGAGTGGATAAAGACAAAGCCTCCGATAAGCAGGCGACCCCCTAATTCTGCTTTCCGCTGAAAACAGATTACCGACACAATGAAAATTCCGATTAGTCCTATATAGATGTACAAATAGGACCAGAAGGAGTGCTCGGGTAAATAGGCCTCCACTACTTCCTGAAATGCTGCTTCATTTCGGATAGGGTCAAAATTCCTATCGGCAAGGACCTCAGGGCGAAATTCCCAATTCAGGTACTGGGTCACAAAATTAGTAGCCGCTTCGGCTTTACCTTCCTGGGCCAGGAGAAAAGCCATTTGACGGGAAGCGTGAATCTTTTGAGAAGTTTCACCAAAATCCAGCATACGCTGATAATACGCCACTGCGTCGGCTGTGGGTTCTTGTAGTAAGGTATCTTTTAGGGATAGTTGCCCGGGGTTTTCCTGGATCGGTTGAAAGGCGAGATCGAGATCCGGAGTGTAAAATTCCGATTCTGTAATGCGCTCTGCAACAAGTGATTGAGGGCTTAGCAAAAGAAAGAGGCACCAGCTCCATAGGAACAAGACCGAACCAGGCCCCGATATGATATTGCTGCGCCTCATAGATTTGATTGATGAATTAGCTCCCTTGAAATTAAAGATAATTGCTATGTGATTTCTTAAAAAAGTCTTAAAGGAAGTAAGTCCCGATCAACTTTTACTCCGGGACAGTAGGGAATAAACGTAAAAAACCCCGCATCCTGGGGATGTGGGGTTTTTCAAACTAACTAACTCAAAAATACTAACTCAAATAATGCGGATACAAAAACTTTTAATTCCTGCCGCTTTGAATGGTAACGCAGCTTTACAATCGTTTAGTATCTAACAACTTAGATTTTTTCGAAATTATCCCTGCAGCCTGCAGGAAACATGCAAAATTCCCTGGTTTCAGGCAAAAACCACAGTGCGATTATCGTACACCAGGGTTTTGTGTTGTAAATGTAGGAGAACGGCCCGTGCCAGAACTATTTTTTCCAGATCCCGTCCTTTTGCAATAAAATCAGGAATGCTGTGGCTATGGGAAACCGGACTCACATCCTGGGCAATAATAGGACCTTCGTCCAGGTCTTCGGTAACGTAATGACTCGTAGCTCCGATAATTTTTACCCCGCGCCTGAAGGCCGCGTGATAGGGTTTTGCACCAGCAAAAGCGGGCAGGAACGAGTGGTGGATATTGATAATCTTATTGGTGAACTCCCCGATTAGACCCGGTCCGATAATTTGCATGTAGCGCGCAAGGACTACCAGGTCAATGTCGTGTTCTTTAAGCAGGCTCAGTTGCCTGGCCTCGGCTTCTGCTTTGTTCTCCTTATTTACGGGAATATGGTAATAGGGAATACCAAATTGTTCTGCAATGGGTCTGCAGTCGTCATGATTGCTAAGGATAAAGGGAATCTCGGTATGCAGTTCCCCGGTTTCGTACCTGCCAAGTAGGTCGTAGAGGCAGTGGTTGTATTTGGACACAAAAATCGCCATTCGGGTTTTGGAGGCCTCGCGATGTATGGTCCAGTCCATTCCAAATTGCCGGGCGCAGGTAGAAGTGAAATCTTCCTCCAGGGACTTCAGAAAAGATCCTTCCGTATCATCTCCATACTGATCGCGGGCAAATTCGGCCTGGAGTCTCATGAAGAAAACCCCGGCTTGTTTGTCTACATGCTGGTCCAGGTACACAATGTTCCCTCCCTGGCTATGAAAGAAACCGGTTACCGCACTAATAATGCCCGGGGCATCCGGACAGTGAATGAGTAGTGTTAAAATCACGGCAATAAAAATAGCAGATTGCCAGTGGACTTGACCGATATCGTGTTATTTTTGTAGCATCCGCAAAAGAAGTGGATTTCTATTACGTTTTCTTTAAAAACCAGAACCTATCCAGGCCGGCCAATGAAAGCACCTGAATCGTACAAACCCAAGAACAAGGTCCGTATCGTAACTGCGGCCTCCCTTTTTGATGGACATGATGCCGCAATCAACATTATGCGGCGGATTATTCAGGCAACCGGCGTTGAGGTGATCCACCTGGGTCACGACCGCAGTGTTGCTGAGGTGGTTGACTGTGCTATTCAGGAGGATGCCAATGCTATCGCGATGACTTCCTATCAGGGGGGGCATAACGAATACTTCCGCTACATGCACGATTTGCTGCTGGAGCGGAACGCCGGACATATAAAGATCTTTGGCGGCGGTGGTGGAGTTATCCTGCCCGAAGAAATCGAGGCCTTGATGGACTATGGGATTGAGCGGATTTACTCCCCCGATGATGGCCGGGAGATGGGGCTTCAGGGAATGATCAATGATTTAGTGAGCCGGGCCGATTATCCGGTTGCCGAGGTGCCTTTCCCAGAACAGACGGCACTGGACCAGGCCATGAAGCAAAAAGACCCGCAGGTCCTGGCCCGCTTGATTTCCATTGCAGAAAATACCCCTGAAGTATTTGAAGGACTGCGGGATAAGCTGGGTAAACCCGAAAAACCAGCGCCTGTCCTGGGAATCACCGGGACTGGTGGTGCAGGTAAAAGCAGCCTTGTCGATGAGTTGGTGCGCCGATTCCTTCGCGATTACCCTGAAAAGAGCATAGGAATCATATCGGTAGATCCCTCCAAAAGAAAAACAGGTGGTGCGCTCCTGGGAGATCGCATTCGCATGAATGCCATACATCATCCCAAGGTGTATATGCGTTCCCTGGCTACCCGACAATCAAACCTGGCCCTTTCGCGATATGTACAGGAGGCTGTAGAAGTGCTTAAGGCGGCAGGATTTGACCTGATCATTCTCGAAACCTCGGGAATCGGGCAGTCCGATACGGAAATCCTTGAACATTCCGATCGTTCCCTGTATGTGATGACCCCGGAATTCGGGGCAGCTACCCAGCTCGAGAAAATCGATATGCTGGATTTTGCCGATCTGGTGGCGATCAATAAATTCGACAAGCGCGGGGCTCAGGATGCCTTGCGGGACGTGCGCAAGCAATATCAGAGAAATCACGGACTTTGGGATGCTAAAGCAGAGGAGTTGCCCGTAATGGGAACGATTGCCTCCCAGTTCAATGATCCCGGGATGAATCAGTTATATGCGGCGATCTTTGAGATGCTTCGCCAAGATGGACTGGACTGGGCGGGAAAATCCCAATCAGATCCCCAGGGTAATTCCGAGAAGCTATTTATTATTCCTCCTGCACGTACCCGATACCTCTCTGAAATTGCCGAGAACAACCGTAGCTACGACCGTATTTCGCGGGAACAGGCAATGGTGGCGGATTCCCTCTATGGGTATTTCAGAAGTCTTTGCTCCCTTACTGGTTTGGATGGGCAATCGCAGGATTTAATTGGAAGCGACGGGATCAATCGCAAGGCATTCCAGCAGGCCATACCCGCTGATCATACCCAGGCAGGAACGGCCTTGTTGGAGCTCTTTGAAGAAAAGCGAAAAGACCTCAATCCCCATTACTGGGATCTCATTTGCCAATGGCCGGAACTGCATAATCGGTATAAGAACCCGGAATTCGTTTACCAGGTCAGGGGGAAAGACATTCGGGTGGCTACCCATACGGAAAGCCTCAGCCATCAACAAATTCCGCGTGTTGCCTTACCGAAATACAGTAGCTGGGGCGATCTGCTGCATTGGATATTGCAGGAGAACCTCCCGGGTCATTTCCCATATACGGCTGGAATCTATCCCTTCAAGCGCAAAGGAGAAGATCCAACGCGGATGTTTGCCGGAGAAGGGGGTCCCGAACGCACCAATCGACGCTTCCATTATGTAAGCCTGGAAATGCCGGCCAAACGGCTGTCTACAGCCTTTGATTCCGTTACCCTTTACGGACAGGATCCGGGACATCGGCCTGATATCTATGGTAAAATTGGCAATGCCGGAGTTTCGGTCTGCTGCCTGGACGATGCCAAAAAGCTTTACAGCGGTTTTGACCTGTGCGATCCGATGACTTCTGTGAGCATGACTATCAACGGCCCGGCGCCCATGTTGTTGGGATATTTCCTCAATGCCGCGATAGACCAGCAGTGCGAGCGATTTATTCGGGAGCAGGGCTTGGAAAAAGAAGTTGAGAAGCGCATTTCGGACTACTTCAAAGAACGCGGGGTACAACGTCCGGTTTATCAGGGCGAATTGCCACAGGGCAATGACGGCCTGGGCTTGATGCTTCTCGGGATAACGGGAGACCAGGTTCTTCCTGCAGAAGATTACCAGCGGATAGTCAAGCAGACGCTCAGACAGGTACGCGGAACGGTACAAGCCGATATCCTCAAAGAGGACCAGGCCCAGAACACCTGCATTTTCTCAACGGAGTTTGCATTGCGCCTCATGGGAGACGTACAGGAATATTTTATTGAGCAAGAGGTTAGAAACTTCTACTCTGTTTCTATTTCGGGCTATCATATCGCCGAAGCCGGTGCCAATCCCATTACCCAACTGGCCTTTACCCTGGCCAATGGGTTTACCTATGTGGAATACTACCTGAGCCGCGGGATGGATGTGAATAAATTCGGCCCGAATCTCAGCTTTTTCTTCTCCAACGGGATTGATCCGGAATACGCCGTTATTGGCCGGGTAGCCCGGAGGATTTGGGCTAAGGCGCTTCGGGACAAATACGGAGCAGACCCCAGGGCACAAATGCTCAAATATCATATTCAGACTTCCGGGCGCAGCCTGCATGCCCAGGAGATAGATTTCAATGATATCCGAACCACGCTTCAGGCGCTCTATGCGATTTACGATAACTGCAATTCCCTGCACACCAATGCCTATGACGAGGCGATTACCACACCTACGGAAGAATCTGTGCGCAGGGCCATGGCTATTCAGTTGATCATTAACAAGGAACTTGGGCTGGCCAAAAACGAAAATCCGTTGCAAGGCTCCTTCATTATCGACGAGCTTACCGATTTGGTAGAGGAGGCGGTCCTGCAGGAATTTGACCGGATTACCGAACGGGGAGGCGTGCTGGGCGCTATGGAGACCATGTACCAGCGATCGCGTATTCAGGAGGAAAGCTTGCATTACGAAACCCTGAAACACAATGGGGAGTATCCGATCATTGGAGTAAATACCTTCCTGAATTCCAAGGGTTCGCCAACAATCTTACCGGCGGAAGTAATTCGCGCTACGGAGGACGAGAAAAAGCAACAGATCGCTACGTTGGAACGGGTACATCAACAACACCAACCGGAAGCTCAAACCGAGCTCGACCGCTTGCGCAAAGCAGCCACGGAAAATGAAAATTTATTCACGGTGCTCATGGAGGTATGCAAGACCTGTAGTTTGGGTCAGATTACCCAGGCGCTCTTCGAAGTCGGGGGACAGTACCGCAGAAATATGTAATCGAAAGCCTTAGCGCAATACGCTTTTTCGCCACTTCTTGAAAGCTACGCGGAAGATGCGAACCTCCCGACGCAATAACTCGAGGTATTCGCGTTCACGGATCCCGTCCATCTCCAGTCCTTTGACATAAGCGTTGAGGTTACGCGTAATCACTCCGATGAATTGGACACGTTGCTCGCGAATGGCCAGGCTGGACGAATTTTCTGCTTCAGCAATTTGCTCTGGAATTAAGGTGGCGTCGGTCAGCAGACAATCTGCCAGTTGATCTCTATGGCTCAGGGAATTCCGCAGGCTCATCAGATCCTTATTGTAACTAACAAAAGCAGCTAACTCACTACTCAGAGTACGTAGTGAGAGCGCTTGCCGGTACACCGGCAGTCTATTTAGCCGAGGTGAAGACATGATTCAATAGCAATTTCAATAAAGATACTTCATTCCAGAGGGTAATACGTTTTGTAAAAAAAGGTAAATAATGTATTTTGCTTATTAAAATAAAGTAGTTATTAATTATTGCTTTAATTATAGCGAATGGATGCCTTAAATCGAAAAATACTAGGTGCTTTGCAACGAAATGCACGCATCTCCTTTACCGCGCTGGGACAGCTGGTAGGCCTCACTCCGCCTGCCGTCGCGGAGCGGGTTAAGCGACTGGAGGACAGTGGGGTTATTGAAGGTTACTGGACGCAGATTTCGCATCAGAAAAGCGGCTATCAACTCAAGGCCATAATTACCCTGAAGGCATTTATGGGTAAGCTAAAACCCTTCCTGGAACAGGTAACTACATTAGAAGAAGTAGTCAATTGTTACCGGATAACCGGGAACGAAAATATTATCATGGAAGTAGTACTTCGGGACCAATCCCACTTGGAGGAATTCATAGATCAATTGATTCGATATGGAGAGACCCGAACCCATATTATTCTGTCCGAAGTAATTTCTAACGCACCGATTAAGGCAGTTTGACATTTTTGGCCGAATTTTTGATACCTTAATGGTATGAGAATAGTTTTATTGATTGTACTGGTATGTTGCTCCACATTATTAACCAGTGCCCAAGAACTACAGCTGACCAAAGGCCGGGTCCTGGAAGACCTGGCATTGCAGGACTCTGTAGGCAGTCGTATGCTGCTATACTTACCCACTAACTTTGATGTGGCCCGTAAATGGCCCGTGCTGTTCCTTACCACTCAGGAGGGGTCGGCATCGCAAAGTTTGCGGTTTATGGCCGGGGCGGCCGAACGCGAAGGCTATATTCTCGCCGCCAATGCTGCCCTGCTCGATACCTTGCCACTAACCCAAAAGGTCTTATATGTAGCAGGGAGCCTCGACAAATTAAAGGAAATACTCCCTGTGGATACCCGCCAGATCTATGTTGGCGGACTGCGGGCCAACGCCGAACTTGCCCAGATTTTACCCAGTCTCGTCCAGGGGATTCGGGGAGTACTTGCGCTGTCATCGGCCCCGCCAAACCCTGAATTGCTCTCCCTGCGTTCTTCCTTTCACTATGTTGGCGTGGTACATCGCGGGGACCACCACTACCTGCCTACGGTGGCCTCAGAGATTTCGCTGCGAGAAAAGCGAATTCCTTATTACCTGCGCTACTTTGAAAGTGACCTGGAATTACCCGGGGAGGACCTGATCGCTGAAAGTTTGGCTGTGTTGCGGGTAATGGCCATGAAAGGAGGCCATATTGCCCAGGATTCTGCGTATATCCGAAAGACCTATGAGCGGGTTCTGACCCAAGTAAGCGTGGAGCAGAAACAGGAAGCATTTATTGTTTCGGAGGCACTCGCCGATATGGGGGGAGAACTCTTTGATGATCTATTGCCAACAACGGGATTAAATGCTGCCCGGACTGCGGTCCGGCGATCCGATGGTTTCCGTTCTCAGCGTCGGGAGCTGCGGAACCTCAAGTTGAAGGAGCAGATTTTAAGCGATGATTTTGTCTATTATTTGGAGGAGGACATTCTCCGGTTTAACCTGGATAATTTGGGCTGGTGGCGCTATCAAATTCAGGCGATAGAGGGATTCAAAAAAAGTGATGAGCACGAGGAGCGCCTGATGGGTAAACGATTGCATTCCTATATCGATGCCCTCATTGAGGATTATGAAACCCTTGCGTTTGCAGCCAAACCTGTAGATGAAGATGCCCTGATTCTCCTGGGCATGTTGCGAACCCTCAGTCACCCAACGGCGTCGGAAGGTTATTTACGGGTCATTTCCCTGACATCCAAATACAATGATTACGGGACAGCCTTATTTTATCTGGAAGAACTTCTGAAAACGGGTTATCGCGATAAGCAAAAACTCTACGATCTGGAGCATACGGCCTTGTTGCGGATTGGACCTGAATTCAACGCCCTTATTGAAAAGTACCTGAACGATCCGCGTTATGAAGTTCCCGAAAATCCCGATGAAGGCGGATTCTGGCCAGGCTATTGATTTTTCGACAATGAGAAGCACTATTTTTTCGCCGAAAGTATATCTCGGCACTTGTCTTTTATTTCTCGTGTTTTTGGGTTCCTGCCGGGATGGCAAGCGCTACCACAGCGAGGCAGAAGTAACAGCGACAACCCGTGCCGATGAAAATAAGGTTGCGGTGGTTGGGTTGAAAGCAATCCTGGCGCATCAGGAAGAGCTCAATGCAGAATTTAGTGACCCGGAGACCTCGCCGCTTTCCCAGGAAGAACTCCGCAAGTTCGATGGATTACCCTTTTTTAGTCCGGACACGACTTATCAGGTGTGGGCTAGACTTGAACGCAGCCCGCAGGCATTGCCTTTTGATATGCCTACCACTACCGAGCGGATGGCAAGGGAACGCCGCTATGGTGTATTGAAATTTAATTTGAATGGCGAATCGTTCCAACTGGAAGTATACCAGAGTCCCGACCTGATGCTGCAGGAGGGAATGGAAGATTACCTTTTCCTTCCCTTTACTGATCGAACGAATGGGGAAACCACCTATGAAGGCGGTCGCTACATGGATCTTCGAATTCCTTCCGGGGATTCGCTGCTCCTTGATTTTAACCGGGCCTACAATCCGTATTGCGCTTACAATGTGAAGTATTCCTGCCCCATAGTCCCGCAAGTTAACCACCTGGATACCGAAGTACAGGCCGGAGTGCGCTACTATTAAAAACGAAAACCCCCGGTGCAAATGCACCAGGGGCTTTCTCCATTAACCAAACGAAACAAATGGAAGCGCGCAATTACGCGCTTTTAGAAAGAATATACTGCGGCCAGCAGGAAAGATGCCAGGCTCTTAGTTGGAGCTAAATCAGTATCGATAAAGGCATCATCCGAGGCGCTGTCTAATCGCAATTCGGGTTTGATAAGCAGGTCGCCGATAGTGGCGCTCCCGGTCAGGGTCAGGGCCAGTACGCTGGAATCCTCAACCCCGGTGCCGATAGCTCCGAAATCTCCGGTTTCAGCGAAATATTCTCCACGAAGCCCAAGGGAGAAGGTTTCGGAAACGCTGTACTGTGGGTATAGCGCTACCCCTGCAAACCCCAGGTCGTCATTGTCGAAATAGGCGGCATTGATCCCGAGGAAAAATTCCTCTGTAACATCAAATCCTCCTGTATAATCGATTTCAAAACCGCCCTGGCTGTAAAGGAAATTCAGGAACTGTCCGGAATATCCAAGCTGGGCACCAACGGCGTAATCTCCAGTAGGGTTGAACTCGGTCAAATCCGTAGGATTCATTACTGCAACCATCGCAGACCAGTCGCTTCCCAGATCAAAATCGGCTTTTATACCGGTATGGGAGAAGGGTCCGTAGGAGAACAGATAGGAGGTACTGTAGTTGAAATTGGCAGCCGGTGAGATTACCTCATACCCCAGGAAGGTGTTGAAGTTACCAAAGGTCAGGGTTACATCGTCTGAAACATTCCAATACATGTACAATTGGTTTACAATATTTCCAGTTCCGAAGGCACTGGTCATTGGGGAGGCAAATACAGCGTCCTCGCCACGTGGACCAAATACGAGGTCGGCAACAAATCCAACCTTTTCGCCTTCATAGGAGGCAATTACATTGGCCATACCCAGGGCAAAGCCTGGCAGGTTCGCAAAAGAGGAACCCGGAGCAATGGCTTCTTCATCGTTGGGAGCGCCGATATTTGTTCGGAAATAGGCATCGACAGTCCCGCTGATTGCGAATTTCTTTTCTTCGGCTTCTTCCTCCTGGGCGCTCAAAGCAAAAGAGCTAAGGGAAAGCGCGGAAATAAGGAGAAATTTTAAGTACTTTGAATTATTAATCAGTTTCATAAGCTACAGTTTTGGCTTCCGCTTAAGGAAGCAGGTTTTAGTCTTAGTCGAGTTAATTGATTATGTAGAACGGAGCGTTCCGCCAAACGCTCCGTTCGTTTGTTTTCTTAGTGCTGGTTCATACGGAAGTCCGCATAAGCGTCCATTCCATGTTCGTGTAAGTCCAGTCCTTCCACTTCTTCCTCTTTGCTGACGCGGATACCCACAGTCTTTTTGAGTGCGATGAGGATCAGGAAAGCGGTTATGATACAGAATACCCCAGCGGCGCCAACACCGGCAAGCTGATACAGGAACTGATCCATTCCGGCTTTATCTCCGAAGATCCCAACAGCGAGAGTACCCCAGATTCCACAGATAAGGTGAACAGTTACTGCTCCAACCGGGTCGTCGAGGCGAATGCGGTCGATCAGGGCAACCCCACCTACTATGATTGCTCCGGCGATAAGTCCAATAATAATAGCTTCAAAAGGCGACATCAGGTCAGCTCCGGCTGTGATTCCTACCAGACCACCCAGGATTCCGTTGAGGAACATGGTCAGGTCGTAATTCTTGTAGGCAATCGACGAAACAATAAAGGAACCAACCCCACCTGCTGCGGCAGCCAGACATGTGGTTACCAATACCAAAGAGGTCAGGGCAGGGTCCGCAGAAAGCACGGAACCTCCGTTGAATCCAAACCAGCCCAGCCACAGTATAAGTACCCCAGCGGTTGCCAGTGGAATATTGTGACCCGGGATTGCCTTGGGTTTTCCATCCTCTCCGAATTTCCCGACACGTGCACCGAGTAACCAGATAGCGATCAGGGCTCCCCATCCTCCTACAGAGTGAACCAGGGTAGATCCTGCAAAGTCGTAGAATCCGGCTTCATCGCCACCCAGGGTAGAAAGGAAACCACCACCCCATTGCCAGGAACCTACGATTGGGTATACCAGGCCAACATACAGGATGGTAAAGGCCATGAACGGGCCAATTTTGATACGCTCTGCTACTGCTCCCGATACGATGGTAGCCGCTGTGGCTGCGAACATCCCCTGGAAGAGGAAGTCGGTCCAGTACGTATATCCGCCATCTGCGTATTCGGGGGTGAGGCCGGCAGCATCCGTACCGATCCCGAATCCGGCAAACCCGAAGTATCCGTTGAATTCTCCAGGGTACATCAGGTTAAACCCTCCGATGTAATAGAGCAGGAGGCCCACGGTGATGATGAAGATATTCTTAAAGAGTATGTTGATGGTGTTTTTCTGCCGGGTCAGTCCAATTTCGAGAAAGGCAAAACCGGCATGCATGAAGAACACCAGCGCGGTGCACACCATCATCCATACGTTGTTAGCTGTAAATAATCCAGTATCCATAATTAATTTCTTTAGTCTTTTGAGTTGGGTTAGTTGATTCCGGCGTGTCCGCTTTCTTTGGTGCGGATTCGGTACGCCTCTTGCATCTCGGAGACGAAAATTTTACCATCGCCTACATTTCCTGTTGAGGCAGTCTCCAACAGCGTATTCACAGTTTTTTCTAAAAAGTCATCTGAGATTACGATTACCAGGTACCTGCGCTGAATGTCCGAGGTACTGTAGGAGATGCCGCGATAGACATGGCCTTGTTTTTCATTTCCAACACCGGTGACATCCCAGTAGCTGAAGAAGTTCACCTCTATCTGATGAAGCGCCTTCTTGACTTCATCAAATTTGGATTTCCGAATGATTGCTTCCACTTTTTTCATGGGTAAAGTTTATTTGTTGATCGGGCCAAATATATATGTATTTGAAAACACCCCTAAAAAATGAGGGGGTCATTGCGACATTTTTATCAGTATCACAAAATGACCCCCAAAAAATTTAGGGTGATGGATTTATATCCGTATTATTTTGAGGATATGTTGAATTGTTTTAGGCAAAAAGCCCAAAATGCTGAAGAAAAAGCATCAAATCCCGGGAGTTCAATGCGAAATTGTTAATAAAGACCCAGAATTGTTGATAAAAGTTTCAGATATCACAAGGCGCAGTCAGAAAAACATTACGCCGGCTTCAAATGCGGTTTAAAAGGATCGCATGAGCCAAATCCCGCAAAGAACTGCGAGTATTCCAAGGACCACGCTAAGTAAGGTGTAGCCAATAAAGGGTAGGTAACTGCCTTCTTTTATGAGTAGAAATAATTCAAGTCCAAAAGCAGAGAACGTGGTGAATCCGCCACAGAATCCGGTGGCAAGTAGGGCGGTATATGTGGCAGCCATCGTTTGATTCTTCAGACTCCAGCCAAAGACCAAACCAATGAGCAAGCACCCCAGGATATTGACCAGGAAGGTACCCAGGTAAAAGTTTTCGAAGATTGGATTTAATGATTTACCGATCCAGTAGCGCAGGCCGCTACCGAGTCCCCCACCGACAATAACGAGAATAACTTCTTTCATAGATAATCATACGCGATTACTACGGCTAAAGCTAATAAAAAGCATTAAGGTATGTAGGTAATAAGGGTGTTAGTGCGGAGAATTATCCGCCCATCTGGGAGAATTCCGGTGCCCTAAACCGCATTTCGAAGCTCAGAATCCGTTGTGTTTAAGGGGTAAATTTTAGGACTGCGAGCAGTTCCTGAGTCAGGATTTCCGAAGAAGAGATCCAGGCTCAAATTAAATTTACCACTGCGATAAACCAGGGAATTACTGAGGAATAAAAGCAGGGCGTTGAGGCCGACAAGAGCAAAAAATACGATAAGGAATGTGACCATCAATCAGAGTTGTTTAATCGTATAACGCAAAAGTACGTGTTTTCTTATACTATACGTTAAACGATTCCTCCAAAGACGATCTAAACGTGATTTTTATGAGCTTCGCAATTTTCCTATTAATTTTTTAGGAAATACTTGAGTAGTAGCAGAATTATTAAGAAACTGATAAAGGCCAGAAGTACTTTTAGAACCCCTTTATATTGTTTTCTTTGCCATCCCCGGTCGCGGCGATACATCAGGGTAATGACTACAATAAATACCAGGGCAAAAATTGCCCCAAAAACCATTTGTCCGGTGGTTAGCATCTTAATATTTTTGAACAAAACTAACGCAATCTGTTCGGAACATGAAAAGTAAAATTGATGCGGTCGCCGCATTCCATACCGCCTTTGGCCTGGGAATTCTCCAGGAACCCACAGCTAATCTGGGGGTGTCAAAAAATACACTGCGATTTAAACTGATGCAGGAGGAAAACGAAGAGTACCTGGAAGCAGCCAATGAAGGGGACCTGGTAGAAGTGGCCGATGCGTTAGGCGATATGTTATACATATTATGTGGTACCATCCTCGAACACGGGATGCAGTACAAAATCGAAGAAGTTTTCGAAGAGATTCAGCGCAGTAATATGAGCAAGCTGGGGCCAGACGGTAAACCCATCTATCGGGAAGATGGTAAAGTATTGAAAGGACCCGAGTACTTTCCACCAAACATTCCAGCTATCCTAAATTCTTAAGAGACGGGATACCTCCACCCAAAAGGATCTTCTGATCGATTGTACTGAATGTCGGTAATGCGCTTTTTAAAGAAGGTTGCGTAACTATCGGCTACTTCCGGAAGATCAAAACGTTCGTCGCGATAACCATACCCGCTGATCGGGGAAACAACTGCAGCTGTCCCTGCGCCAAACATCTCCTTTAGCTGGCCTTTTTTGGAAGCCTCTACGATCTCGCTGACGCTTATTTTGCGAACTTCAGTAGGAATTCCTTCCGCTTCGGCTAACTCGAGAATACTTTTCCGGGTAATACCGTCCAGGATCCGATCGCTGGTTGGGCTGGTAAGTAAGGTGTCTCCAATACGCACAAAGATATTCATAGCGCCGGCCTCCTCTATGTACTCATGCGTGTTATCGTCTGTCCAGATCACCTGCTGAAAGCCAGCTTCTTTGGCCAGTTGCGTAGGATAGAATTGTCCTGCGTAATTTCCACCCGCCTTAGCATATCCCACACCTCCGTTGGCAGCCCGGCTGTATTTTTCCTCAATGCGCACATGGACCTCCCCGGCAAAATAAGCTCCCGAAGGCGCCGTGGCAATAACAAAAGTGTAGCGGTCCGAAGGCGAGGCGTGAAAGCCATTCCCGGAAGCGAATAAAAATGGACGAATATAGAGGGAACTCCCGGCAACCGTGGGAATCCAATCACTATCGGTACGCAACAGGGTTTTTAACCCTTCCATAAAAATGGCCTCAGGCAGCTCAGGAATCATTAGGCGGGAAGCAGACTTGTTTAACCGGCGCTGATTTTCCAGCGGGCGAAATAACCATACCTGTCCTTCCTTATCCTTGTAGGCCTTCATGCCCTCAAAAACTTCCTGCCCGTAGTGGAATACCTTGGCGGCAGGTTCAAGACTCAGCGGACCGTAGGGTACTACCCGCGCATCCTGCCATGCCCCGTCGTAATAATCTGCCAAAAACATATGGTCCGAAAAGACGCTTCCAAAGGGAAGATTATTGAAATCGACTTCCGGAAGTCGGGACTGATTAGTCCGTGTAATGGGTATTTCCAATGCAGAAACTTTCATAGGCCTGTTTTACGGGGTAAAATTACGCAAAATTCCTGACCTTTGCACTTGGAATAATCGATCATATCTCATGAAAAAATTAGTGTTTTTAAGTTTGGCAGTACTCGTTTTGGCAGGGTGCAAGGATAAGGCTGAAACCCCGGAAGTTGCGCAGGAACCAGAAGTTGCTGAGCAGGAATTTATCTATGGAGAACGCCCGGACGCGGAGTCTGTACTCCTGGCGACACAACTTCACGATAATTTTAAGGAGATTCAACTCGCCGATACACTACAAACCGCGTTCAAAGCCGAAGTGCTGGAGGTTTGTCAATCCAAAGGATGTTGGATGCGCCTGGCTTTACCGGAAGGGGAAGCGGTAATGGTTCGCTTCAAGGATTATGGTTTTTTCGTTCCCAAGGATTTAGCGGGGAGTGAGGTTTTGGTTCAGGGTCGTGCGTTTATTTCTGAAGTTTCCGAAGAAGATCGCAGGCACCTTGCCGAAGATGGTGGAGCTACCGCTGAGGAAATTAGCGAAATCCAGGGAACGGCCCGGGAATATGGATTTGAGGCCAGTGGCGTCCAGGTACTGGAATATGCTGGCGAAACGCCTTAATCCGTTTAACCTTTAATCATGAAAAGGGAGGTTATACGAACAGCCGATGGTTCACCTTCCCTGAGGATTTCACAGTGGGATGAATCCTATCATTCTATTCATGGCGCCGTACAGGAATCCCTGCATGTTTTCATTCGTATGGGGTTGGAATACCTACCATTTGGTAACAATCTCAACATCCTGGAAATGGGATTTGGTACAGGCCTCAACGCCTTGTTGACCGCTATCCACCCTCAAGTGGAAGGCAAAGCGATTCGCTACACCGGCCTTGAGGCTTTCCCCCTGTCCGCCGACGAATGGCAGCCGTTGGACTATCCCAGCCAGGTCGAACATCCGAAGGCCAACCGAATTTACGAGCAACTTCATCGAAGTGCCTGGGGTATGTTCAATGAAATCACCCCGGGTTTTGAGTTGCGCAAACTCCAGGTAGATGTTCGGGAGTTTGAGCCGACGGAAGCCTTTGATCTTATTTATTACGACGCATTCGGAGCCCGGGTACAGCCAGAATTGTGGACAGCAGCCATTTTTGAAACGATGTACAGGGCGCTTCGGCCAGGTGGTGTTCTGGTTACCTATGCAGCCAAAGGCAGTGTGCGCCGGGCCATGCAGGAGGTAGGATTTCAGGTGGAACGCCTCCCGGGACCCCCGGGGAAGCGCGAAATGTTGCGTGCAAGCAAGCCATAAGCAGCCCGGGATTCGCTAAAATTCCGGTATCTTCGCGCTATGTCAAAAAAGGTTCTCATCACAGGAGCTACCGGTCTGATCGGGAGCGAGCTAAGCAGGCAATTGCTCCAGGCCGGCACCCGGGTAAATTACCTCACCCGCAATCCGGATAAAATCAGGGATACTGAAGATTATATGGGTTTTCGCTGGAATCCGGCGAAGGGGCAGCTCGATGAAGATGCTCTTCAGGGAGTAAGTACCATTATTAACCTGGCCGGCGCCTCTATATCGTTGCCGTGGACAAAATCCAATAAAGAACTAATCGTGCAAAGCAGGCAGGACAGTCTCCGAACCCTGTATAGCGCCTTGGAAGCAAAAAAACAACACGAAGTTACCCATCTGATTTCCGCATCGGCCATTGGGTTGTATCCGGATTCCCTCGACACCCTGTACACCGAAGACATGAACCAGGGAGACCATAGCTTTCTGAGCACTACGGTCCAGGTTTGGGAGCAAGAGGCCCTGAAGTTTACAGCTTTGGGACTTAAAACTTCGCTAGTGCGTATCGGTCTTGTTTTGTCGGAAAAAGGAGGTGCCCTGCCACAACTGATCCGCCCCATACGCTTTTACGCCGGAGCCGCATTAGGTTCTGGGGAGCAATGGCAATCGTGGATCCATCTTCAGGATATTGCGGCAACTTTCCGATTCTGTCAGGAGCATGACCTCGAGGGAATCTACAACGCGGTGGCGCCGAATCCGGTGAGTAATGCGGTCCTGACCAAGGCGGCCGCAAAAGTTCTGAAAAAGCCATTATGGCTTCCCAACGTACCTGGTTTTGTGCTGAAAACTGCACTTGGGGAGCGGTCGCAGTTGGTTTTGGGGAGTCAGCGGGTTAGTTCGCAAAAAATCCAGGAAGCCGGTTTTACTTTTACCTATCCAAACCTTATGCCTGCCCTGGAAGATTTATTGACCTGAGCAGGACTTTTTTGGTGACATTTTGACATTATTATAGAAATGGCAGTAATTTTGCCCGTTCTAAATCGCTTTGTAAAGCGAAATTGAGATAAGAAATGACAGAGAATACTGAGAAGCCTACAAGTCCCGAGCAGGAGACCGCAACAGGAGATAACCAAGCCGAAACTCAGGAGGTAAATTCAGGAGATAACCCTGTGGCCGCTGAGGAAACCGTAGTGGAAGAGCGTTCGGAACTGGAGTTAGCCCAGGAGGCCCTGGCGGTCGAAAAGGATAAGTTCCTGCGCTTGTTTGCAGAGTTTGAGAATTACAAACGGCGCACCAACAAAGAGCGCATGGAGCTGTTCAAGACAGCTGGGCAGGAAGTAATCGTGGCCCTTTTGCCTGTGATGGACGATTTTGATCGTGCCCTCAAAGAATTGGAACGCAATGGCGATGACGATCTGTTCAAAGGGGTGGAGCTCATCCGAAACAAATTTTCTGACACCCTGAAAAACAAGGGGCTGGCCCATATAGAAGTAGGGCAGGGGGATGCCTTTGATGCCGAACTTCACGAGGCCGTAACCCAAATTCCTGCGCCGAATAAAAAGCTTAAAGGAAAAATTGTAGACGTTATCGAAAAAGGATATCGACTCGGAGACCGGATTATCCGGCATCCTAAAGTAGTCGTTGGAAACTAAATCATGAAGCAGGATTACTACGAAATACTAGGAGTTAGTAAAGGAGCGACTGCAGCCGAGATCAAGAAAGCCTATCGCAGGAAAGCGATTGAGTTCCACCCTGATAAGAACCCTGGCGATGCCAAGGCGGAGGAGAACTTTAAAAAAGCTGCGGAGGCCTACGAGGTCTTAAGCGACCCGGATAAGAAAGCCCGTTATGACCAGTACGGCCATGCCGCCTTTGAAGGTGGTGGCTTTGGCGGTGGCGGCGGCATGAATATGGAAGATATCTTTAGCCAGTTTGGAGATATTTTCGGAGGGGCCTTTGGTGGCGGATTCAGTGGTTTCGGAGGATTTGGTGGTGGTCAGCGCACCGTTAAGGGGAGCAACATGCGTATTCGCGTTACCCTGAATCTGGAAGAAGTAGCTGAGGGCGTTGAGAAAAAGGTCAAAGTAAAACGCAAGGTACAGGCGCCTGGAGTGACTTACAAAACCTGCGGTACCTGTGGAGGTCGCGGGCAGGTTACCAAGATAACCAATACCATCCTGGGACGTATGCAAACCGCCGCAACGTGTCAAACCTGTGGGGGTAGTGGTAAAACCATTGACTCCCGTCCGCCGGAAGCAGATGCTCAGGGCATGATTGTCAAAGAGGAAACGGTTGCTATCAAAATACCACCTGGGGTAGAAAGCGGGATGCAACTCAAGGTTTCCGGCAAAGGAAATGAGGCGCCCGGAGATGGAATTCCAGGGGATTTACTCGTAGCCATAGAAACTAAAGAGCATCCCAGTCTTAAAAGGGAAGGAGACAACCTGCACTACGACCTGTATATAAGTGTTCCAGAGGCAGTACTGGGTACTTCCAAGGAAATCGATACTGTGGGTGGAAAGGTTCGTATAAAGCTCGAAGCCGGCATACAATCCGGTAAAATTTTACGCTTGCGCAACAAGGGGATCAAAAGCCTGAATGGCTATGGAAGCGGCGACCTTTTGGTACATGTCAATGTCTGGACCCCGAAGGACCTGTCCAAGGAACAGCAGGAATTTTTCGAGCGCATGCTCGACGATGAGAAGTTCACGCCCAAACCAGAAAAATCCGACAAGTCCTTTTTTGAAAAAGTGAAGGATATGTTCTCCTAACGAATAAATCAGGCCCATTTAAAATAAAAATGTATATTTGATTTAATATTGGGACTCCAATATTAATTTTCTTTTTCATAGCAATTTTTTCCCATCCCCGAGGATCAGCTCGGGGATGGGTTTTTCTTTTTTGGCCTACCCTTGGAGTTCCCTATCTTTAAGCGCCCAAAATTTCGCCGATGAATCACATGCTTTCTATTCGGGAAGTCAGCAAATCCTTTGGAAGTCACAAAGCTCTGGACACCATAAACCTCGAGATCCCGGAAAATGCAATATTTGGCCTGCTTGGGCCTAATGGAGCCGGGAAAACCACCCTCATTCGAATCATTAACCAAATCACCTACCCGGATAGTGGGGAGGTTCTGTTTGCAGGAGAACCACTTAGGCCTGAGCATATCGCGGAAATCGGCTATCTGCCGGAAGAGCGCGGCCTATATAAAAGTATGAAGGTCGGGGAACAGGCCCTTTATCTGGCCCAGCTAAAAGGCCTCTCGCGCGCTGAAGCCAAAAAGCGTTTGTTGCATTGGTTCGAGAAGCTGGAAATCGGGGATTGGTGGAATCGGAAAGTCCAGGAACTCTCCAAAGGGATGGCTCAGAAAATCCAATTTATCGTAACGGTGTTACACGAGCCGCGACTATTGATTTTCGATGAACCTTTCAGTGGTTTTGACCCCATCAACGCTGCCTTGATCAAGGATCGGATTCTGGAACTTAAAGAACAAGGGGCATCCATAATTTTTTCTACACACCGAATGGAATCCGTGGAGGAGCTCTGCGAGTATATTGGGCTAATCCATAATTCGCGCCTGATACTGGAAGGTAAACTTTCCGCTATACGCAAAGCGCATAAGGATAACCGGTATCGCGTTTGTTGGGAACCGGCTGCCGCCACCGAGGGATTAACTGCTATTGAACAGCGCTTTTCGGTTGCCAACCCGAGGTTCGATGCCGAAGAAGGTAGCTGGGATTTTGAAATGAAACTGGAGGAACACCAAAAAGCCGAAGCCCTCGCCATATTAGCGGGTTCGGGAAATCTGGCCACTTTTCAGGAATGGATTCCTTCGGCCAATGATATATTTATTCAAACCGTAAAAAATCAGGAAAGCCATGCGTAAACTCGGACTAATCATCCGCCGGGAATACCTGGCCAAAGTGCGTAATAAATCCTTTGTGGTTATGACGTTCCTGAGCCCCATACTACTGGTGGGAATGATCGTTTTGATCGCTTATCTCACTAAAGTCAATGACGACGAAAAGCGCAGTATCGCCCTGTTGAATCAGAGCGACTTCTTCAAGGAGTCTTTTCAAACCTCCGGAGGGCTCCGCTTTATCCATTTAAAGGGGCTCAATATTGAGGAAGCTAAGGATTGTACCCTGGCCGGGGAATACTATGGCCTCCTGCATTTGCCCGATCGCAATAATGCAGAAGATGTTGCAGCCGATGCCTTTTTCTTTACCGCGGAAGCTCCCAGTACAAATATCCTTCAGGATCTGGAAGGCTTTTTCGAGGAGGAACTCCGGGCGGGAAGGCTGGAATCGCTAGGGGTAACCGCGGAACAGTATGCAGGCGTTCGCAAGGGGTATGAACTTGAGACGGCAACCTTTTCCGGCGAGCGCAGCGGTAAGGGCCTCAACGAAATCAAAGCTATCGTCGGAGGTGCCTTCGGTTACCTGATCATGATGTTCATCATTATCTATGGCGGGTTTGTGATGCGGTCGGTAATCGAAGAAAAAACAAGCAGGATCATCGAGGTGATTATTTCCTCCGTAAAGCCCTTCCAATTGATGATGGGAAAAATCATAGGTACCTCCCTGGCCGGGGTTACCCAATTCCTGATCTGGATATTTTCGGCAAGTCTGTTGATGGTGGTGGCCCTGATGTTTATGGATATTGACCCTACCATCCTCATGAAAGGCACGCCAGCCCCCGGAATGCCTATGGAAGGACTGCCCGACGATGCTACCACACGGCTTATTCTGGAGGAATTCCTGAAAATTCCCATGGGACTCCTTATCGGATGTTTTTTGATCTATTTTGTGTTGGGCTATCTCATTTATAGTTCAATCTATGCCGCTATCGGGGCCGCTGTAGACAACGAAACCGATACCCAGCAATTCATCTTTCCAATAATCCTTCCACTGATGCTGGCTATTTACGTGGGCTTCTTTTCAGTTTTCTCCAATCCCAATGGTCCGATAGCTGTGGGCTTTTCGATATTTCCCCTGACTTCCCCGATAGTGATGCTCATGCGCCTTCCCGGTGGAATAGGCGAAGGTGGCGTTCCACTCTGGCAACTACTGGCTTCGATAGCCTTGCTTTTGATTACTTTTATAGGGATTGTATGGCTGACTGCCCGAATTTACAGAACGGGAATCCTGATGTATGGTAAAAAGCCTACCTACAAGGACCTTTATAAGTGGTTAAAGTATTAAGCCCATGAGCTTGCAGGACGAGCCTATCATTGAGGAATTTATTAAAGAAGATCTCTGGGAACGCATCCGGGAGATCCTGAATTATGGGTTGCATTTCGGAGAGGGAGAAAAATCCATCCATATTACGGTGGGCTTATTACTTGCCCTTGCTGTGGCCCTTTTAGCTGCCAACTTTATCATGGGGTTGCTCCGAAAGCTCTTCACCCGTAAAATGGAGCGGGAGGACGAACTCAAGTTCATTACCGTATTCAAGTATATCAAATACCTGATCTATGTGGCGGTAGTGATTATTACCGTTAGTGCAGCGGGTATTGATATTACGATCCTGATCACGGCATCGGCCGCGCTCTTTGTGGGGATCGGGCTCGCCTTGCAGGAACTGATTCAGGATATCATTGCAGGGATTCTGATCCTGGTCGATAAATCGCTCCGGGTCGGGGATATTGTGGAAGTCGATGGTAAGGTGGGCAAGGTCTTTGAAATTAAATTAAGGACCACACGGGCCATGACCCGGGACGATAAGATCCTGGTTATTCCCAATCACAAGTTTATCAGTGATGTTATTTACAACTACACCCAGAATCACCGTACTACCAGAGAAACAGTTCGGGTAGGCGTTGCTTATGGCAGTGATGTGGAGCTGGTCACAAAACTTCTCCTGGAGGCCGTGGAAGAACAGCGCGGTGTTCTCAAAAGCCCTAAACCCAATGTGATTTTCGAGGATTTTGGGGATTCGGCCCTGATGTTTGCACTAAACTTTTTTACCAACGATTCCTTCGGAGACCCTCGGATAAAAAGTGCCATTCGCTATAAAATCGATGCGCTGTTCAGGGAGAACAGGGTCACCATACCATTCCCGCAGCGCGATGTTCATTTTTATCCGCATAATCCACTGCAAATAATACAAGAGCCCGATAGCGATAAGTCTGAATAGGCCGGTTAAGGGTTTAAAAAAAAGCCTGTTGGCAACAATCGATGAAATATTTTTTAAAAGGACTATTCGTTTTTATCCTTTGTGGAATAGGACAATCGCTAAGCGCACAAGAGTCCATAATTTTTGAAGCTGGCTTGAGGCCGAAAATGGTCTACAAGACCAAGCAACAACTGATTACCCAGAATTTGTTGCAATACAGGGGAGACTCCCTGATGTTGGCAAATTTAGAGCAGGCCGGTATCGAAAATCCACAAGAATCTGTCGATACGATCACAAATTCATCCCTAACCTATACGGGCAATGCACAAGGAGCTAATTATCCCCTTCAAATGAAGATTACGGAGTCTGATAATTACGATTTGCCGGCAGGCGCCTTACTGTTTGGTGAAGTACAGCGTGGAATTCCCGTTTTTGATTCCATTGCGAATTCAAACATGGACGAAGCCACTGCTACTGCTGTACTTAAAGGGGTGAGCGCTTTGATCAAAAACACCCAGGTTCCACCTACGGCATTAAAAGTGGGGGAATCCTTTAGCCACAGTGTTCCTATGGAAATACCCATTGGTCCCAGTGTTTTCGTAGTAGATATTGTAACTGAATATACCTTGATCGATGTGCAGAATGGAATTGCCAACCTCAATCTTGATCAGGTTATTGTCATGAACACTACAATTGAAGGTTATGAAATGACCGCAAATGGAACTGGGAAGGGAACAGCCACTTATAGCGTAGGATCCCGTTTCCTGACTGGCATGAATCTTGAACTGGATATGACCCTGGAGATGGAAATCCAGGGCATTTCGATCCGTGTAGGGATGAAATCCAAAAGCAGGCAAGAACTTGAATTATTAGAGGCGGCTGATTTCCCTGAAGGTTTAATTAATTTAGAAAACTAAAAAAGAACCATGTCCAAAATATTGGTAATAGAAGATGAAGCGGCGATCCGCCGGGTATTGGTAAAAATCCTGTCCGAGGAGAATGATGCGTATCAGGTAGAAGAAGCGGAAAATGGGGTGCAGGGACTGGACCGCATCAAAAATGGTGAATACGACCTGGTGCTTTGCGATATCAAAATGCCCAAAATGGATGGGGTAGAGGTACTGGAGGCCGGACGGAAGGTCCGCCCGGAATTGCCCTTTATCATGATCTCAGGGCATGGGGATCTGGACACAGCCGTCAATACGATGCGCATGGGCGCTTTTGATTACATCAGTAAGCCACCGGATTTGAACCGACTGCTTACTACGGTACGCAACGCTCTGGACAAAAAGGAGTTGGTTGCTGAGAATCGCATCCTCAAGAAAAAGGTCAGTAAGAAGTATGAGATGATAGGGGAGAGTCCCGAGATCACTGCAATTAAGGACATGATCGAAAAAGTGGCTCCCACGGATGCCCGTGTCCTCATTACCGGCTCCAATGGAACTGGTAAAGAACTGGTTGCCCATTGGATTCACCAGAAATCGGAACGCCATAAAGCCCCGTTTGTCGAGGTCAACTGTGCTGCTATTCCTTCGGAGCTTATCGAGAGCGAGCTCTTTGGTCATGTCAAGGGAGCTTTTACCTCTGCCGTTAAGGACAGAGCCGGTAAATTTGAGACGGCCAATAAGGGTACTATTTTCCTCGATGAGATAGGCGATATGAGCCTTTCTGCCCAGGCCAAAGTCCTCCGGGCGTTACAGGAGAATAAGGTAAGCCGGGTGGGTTCGGATAAGGATATTTCTGTCGATGTTCGCGTTGTGGCGGCTACCAATAAAAACCTGCAGGAGGAAATTGCCGAAGGTCGCTTCCGGGAAGACCTGTATCACCGCCTGGCCGTAATCCTGATCAAAGTCCCTGCACTTAACGACCGTCGAGATGATATTCCGCTGCTCATAGAACACTTCGCGGATAAGATTGCCCAGGAACAGGGAACTGCGCCGAAGTCTTTTTCAGACAAGGCAGTTTCCCTGCTCAAGGACTATGATTGGACTGGAAATATTCGTGAATTGCGCAATGTTGTAGAACGGCTGCTCATCCTCGGTGGAAAAGAGGTAAATGAAGAAGACGTTCGCTTATTCGCCAGTAAATAGACTGGTTATCGCCCGCAGCTGCGCAGCTGATCCAGGGCGTTCTGGGTTATCTCTTTGGTTTTGATGTTGTAGTACCGCTTGGCCGGGCTGAGGTCGGTTCGCATGAGTTGCTTTTCGCAATGGGCGTAGACACGCTCAACAAATTCCAGCGCTTCCTCACAGGGAACCGTAGCTACCACTTCGTCCAGGGAACGTGTATAAGCTACCAGCGAGCTATCTATTTTAGCCTCCAGAGCTAGGCCAGTTACTTCGGCCGCCCGGTCGGAATTCCCGGTTTTGGCTGAAGCGGTATTCATCGCCAGCATTCCGGTATTATATTCTCCGGTGTGCAGGGTATTGTGCTCCAACAAAGCTTCCTGAGCTTCTTTTACGTCGTCAAGGGCTCTTTTCAAAAGGATATTGGCACCATCGAGGGTATTGACCCGGGTGGCCAGTTTCAGGCCGGCGTGGGATTCCTCAATGCCCTGCTGGGCATAATCACACCCACAGCCGTCGACCTGTTCCTTAAATTTGACCAGGGTATTCAGGGCTTTAAAAGTATGGTAGCGGAGCATTTGCAGTTCATCGGCCTGCATCGCTTTGCGAATGTGTTCTCCAACAAAGTCCATAAGAGACCCCACGTCGGTACACTTCTTTTCGGTATTCGAAGAAGATAACGCTGCCTCCGGGGTATTGGCAGAGAGGGTAAGGGAACTGGCCAGCAGGCTTATAAGTATTACATATGTACGGAACATAGTAGGTGTATTTCAGGATTTGGGTGCTCCAAAATTAGGTTAATCGAATCCTCCCAGCCGATTTATTCGCTGAGAAGTGATGTTCTAACGACCTGAAGATTCCCGACATTTCAATCTTGCGACAAGCGGTGGAATTCTCTCGTCAAACGACGCAAAAGGGCGATTTTGTTTTATCTTCATCCCATGGAGGAAATAAAAGCTGCCCAATATCTCGCCGACAAAAACATACAGTTAAGCGACCAACCTACTCTTCAGGATTTTGGCAAAACCAAAAAAGAGCTGAAGAAAGCATTAAAAGCGGTTCGCAAAGAATTGGCCGAATTCCAGAATACCCTTTACGCGCATGGGAAATATTCCGTCCTGGTTTGCCTTCAGGGAATGGATACCGCCGGCAAGGACAGCCTGGTCCGGGAAGTCTTCAAGAATTTCAATGTTCGCGGCGTGCAAGTACATAGTTTCAAAGTGCCTACCGAAATCGAGCGGCGTCACGATTACATCTGGAGGCATTATATCACACTTCCAGCCCGGGGGACTTTTGGGGTTTTCAACCGTACGCATTACGAAAATGTATTGGTAACCCGGGTACACCCTCAGTATATTCTGGGAGAATTCCTCCCGGATGTCAATTCAGTAGCTGATATCGATGATTCCTTCTGGGAGAAGCGTTTTCGTCAGATTCGCGACTTTGAACAGCACCTTGCGGAAAACGGAACGATAATTTTTAAGTTTTTCCTGAATTTATCCAAGGAAGAACAGCGCCAGCGCCTCCTGCGCAGACTCCGGCTCAGACAGAAAAACTGGAAATTCTCGCCGGGAGATCTGAAAGAGCGGAAGTTATGGGACGACTATCAGGTATGTTATCAGGATGCGATTCGCAGGACTACCTGCGAGCATGCCCCCTGGTACGTGATACCAGCCGACGACAAGGAGGGCGCTCGTTTGATCGTGGCTTCGGTAATGATGGAAATCCTGCGGCAGTATAACGATGTCGTGGAGCCTGAATTAGCGGACGAAATAAAGGAAAACCTGGAGGCTTACCGAGCTCAGTTGGAAGCGGAGGCCCCGGAGAAGTAAGCCATTGGATAATGAATAAAACCTTGGGTTTGAGAATGAAATATACAGGAATGTACTGCTTGCGTCAATGGACTTTGGTCTTCCTAGGCTTGTTGCTTTGCAGCAGGGTGGGAATGGCACAGCAAAATGCGGAAACGATGGCCTCCGCGGAGGCCGCTATGCTGGAAAAAATTTATAACGCTTCCCTTACCGATGGGGCCGCATACGAATGGCTGCGGTACCTTTCCACCCGTATAGGCGGGAGGTTATCCGGTTCTGTCCAGGCAGAACAAGCCATAACCTACACGAAAAAAGAGTTGGAAGCGCTTGGCCTGGATCGTGTATGGCTACAACCGGTTATGGTCCCTAAATGGGTCCGGGGAAAAGCCGAGTTTGCCTACATTGAGAGTACCCCGGGAAATACCAACAATGTGCCTATTCGCGCCCTTGGGGGTTCAGTGGCTACCCCAGTCGGTGGCCTTAAAGCCGGGGTGGTAGAGGTAAGTGGCATTGAAGACCTTAAATCTCGGGACCCGGAAGACATAATCGGAAAGATCGTCTTCTTTAACCGACCTATGGATCCTACCCGGATCAATACCTTTGAAGCGTATTCCGGATGTGTGGATCAACGGCATTCGGGGGCTAAGGAGGCGGGTATGCTTGGCGCGGTAGGGGTCATTGTGCGTTCGATGAATCTGCGCCTGGACGACTTTCCGCATACCGGATCCATGAGTTATGGAGATTTGCCTGTACCGCAGCGCATCCCTGCTGCTGCGATAAGTACCAATGGAGCCGAACTCCTGAGTACTACCCTGAAATTAAACCCGGACATTAAATTTTATTTCGCTCAAAGCTGCAGGCAACTGGAGGATGTGGAGTCCTTTAATGTAATCGGAGAAATCAAAGGAAGCGAAAACCCGGAAAAAGTAATTGTCGTTGGCGGTCACCTGGACTCCTGGGATTTGGGCGATGGTTCCCATGACGATGGAGCCGGGTGTGTGCAGAGTATGGTTGTACTGCGCCTGCTTAAAAAAGTCGGTTACACCCCCAAGCACACCATACGGGTGGTCCTTTTTATGAATGAAGAAAACGGGCTGCGAGGCGGCCGTAAATATGCCGAAGAAGTTGCCAGAAAAGGCGAACACCACCTTCTTGCCCTGGAAAGTGATGCGGGCGGATTCAGCCCCAGGGGCTTCTCTTTTGACTGCAGTCCGGAACTCCTGAATCAGGTATTAGCCTGGAAACCGCTGTTTGAACCGTATCTGGTCCATCAGTTCTACGCAGGGGGAAGTGGCGCCGATATCGGACCATTAAAACCAAATGCTACCGTACTGGCGGGGCTTCGTCCGGATTCCCAGCGATATTTCGATTACCATCATTCCGATGCGGACACCTTCGAAGCGGTCAATCGCAGGGAGTTAGAACTAGGTGCGGCGGCCATGACTTCGCTGGTATACCTTTTCGACAACAATCCTCCAAAAGCCCTTCCTCCCGGTTCGGAGTAGCGGGTAATTATGCCTATCTTTGCGGCCAATAAATTAAGATTATGCAAGAAGGTATATACGCCAAATTCAATACATCCAAAGGAGAAATCCTGGTAAAACTCACCCACGATAAAACACCGGGAACGGTTGGAAATTTCGTAGGACTCGCCGAAGGTAAAATATCCAATGCCCCAAAAAGTGACGGAGCCCCTTATTACGATGGCCTCAAGTTTCACAGGGTAATTCCTGATTTCATGATTCAGGGCGGATGTCCTTCAGGAACGGGAACAGGAAACCCCGGATATCAATTCGACGATGAATTCCATCCGGAACTCAAGCACAATGCCCCCGGGATCCTCTCGATGGCGAATGCCGGACCAGGAACCAATGGGAGTCAGTTTTTCATCACTCATGTTCCAACACCATGGCTCGATGGGAAGCACACCGTTTTTGGTGAAGTAGCCAGCGGGCAGGAGGTTGTCGATGCCATTGCACAGGGCGATACCATCGAATCTCTGGAGATCGTTCGTGTCGGGCAGGAAGCTGAATCCTGGGATGCTGTGGCGGCCTTCGAAGATTTCAAGGCATCCGGTGCACGCCGGGAGGCCGAGGCTAAGGCGGCCTTGGAAAAACAATTGGAAGATCACTCCAAAGGATTCGAAAAAACAGCCAGTGGGCTGCGCTACAATATGGTTGAATCCGGAAACGGGGCAAAACCAAAGAAAGGAGATCGCGTTCGGGTCCATTATGAAGGTTCCCTTTTAGATGGTACCGTTTTCGATAGTTCTTTTAAAAGGGGAGAACCTATCGAATTCCTTTTGGGAGAAGGTCAGGTTATCCCCGGATGGGATGAGGGGATTGCATTACTCGCTGTCGGAGACCGTGCCCAGTTGCTGTTGCCTTCGGATTTGGCTTACGGAGCCCGAGGGGCAGGAGGGGTGATCCCACCACATGCACCACTAAAATTTGAAGTTGTCCTAGAAGGGATAGCATAAGTAAAGCCCGGGCAGTTGCCCGGGTTTTTTTTAACACTAAAGCTACATTGTGATGAATTTGGAAGAATTGCGTTATCCCATTGGCAAATATCAGGTGCCGGCTATCATTACGGATACCCATTTATCGGGTTGGATTGACCAGTTAGCCGCCCTGCCGGAGGATTTTCGCCGGGAAACGGCTGATCTCAGCGATGATCAGCTCAATACCCCATACCGCCCCGACGGTTGGACCCTTCGGCAATTGGTCCACCACGTTTCGGATAGCCACCACAATAGTTATATCCGCTTTAAATGGGCGTTAACCGAGGATAATCCCATGATTAAAGCGTATGACGAGAAAGCCTGGGCCGAACTGTTCGATACCCGGGAGGCCCCCATTGATTTATCTCTGGATCATCTGTCGGCAGTACACGCCAAACTGGTTTTGTTATTGCGGGGTTTAACACGGGAAATGCTCGATCGCACGTTCACGCATCCCGAAACCGGAGCGGTTACTACCTTGGCCGAAAATGTGGGCCGCTACGCCTGGCACGGATCCCATCATTTGGCACACCTGAAGGCGCTCAAGAAAAGGAAGGGTTGGTGAATAACCGGGTACGAGCTACTTAAAAGGCTAAACCGAGGACCCACATATGGCGCTCCTCCGGCACCACTTCGGGATAGGGCACCTGAGTTTCGCCAATAATCTCAAATCCATTTTTGAGATAAAAGTTCAGGGCAGGCCCTTTCTGCATGGCTTCAAGCCAGATTCCCGTTTTACCTGCTTTCAGGGCAAAATCCCTGAGGAATTCCAGCATGCTTCCTCCTATACCCTTACCGGTGCAGGCTTTGCGGAAATACAGTTTTTCGAGGTAAAGCGATTGCCTATTCAGAAAGCCCGGATACGCCTTGCCTGAATCGACCTTACAGATTCCACCGGCTTCGTTATTCCAATAAACCAACCAATGGGAAAGGCCTTCCCGCCCAACTTCTGACGATACAATTGGAGTGGTGAAGTTCCTGTCGATATAGGGCCAGGGATCTCCTTTAGGCCAAAGGTGGCAATAATGATCCCGGTAACCGGACCGACCTGTTTGCACATAGGTGGCTATGGCCGAATCGTTTGGCTCCAGTTGTCGAAGATTCAGCGTGTACCCCTCCCGGGCTGCAAGAGAGATCAGCTCGCTGTTTTCCATTTGATATTACAACCGATACTGGGTTTTTGATCCGGGGAAACACTATTTCCAGCTAACAAGTTGTCCAGGGCAGCCCGCATATCTGCTCCGGTTACCGGCAGGCCATTTCCTGGCCGTGAGTCGTCTAATTGTCCCCGGTAAACGAGGTTCAGCTCCTCATTGAACAGGAAAAAATCCGGGGTGCAAGCGGCTTCATAGGCGAGCGCCACCTCCTGGGTCTCGTCATAGAGGTAAGGAAAGGTGTAGCCTTCTTCTGCAGCAGTAGCCTTCATGAGTTCGGGACCGTCCTGAGGGTAATTTTCCACATCATTGCTGGAGATAGCGATAAAGGAGATACCCAGATCCTGGTAAGCCGCTGCGAGCGCTACCAATCCCGCATTTACATGTTTTACAAACGGACAATGATTGCAGATAAACATTATGAGTGTGCCTTTTGATCCGGCGAGATCAGCGAGCGCCAACGTTTGATCTGAGACGGTATCGGGAAGCTCAAAATCTGGGGCTTTGGTCCCCAGGGGAAGCATGTTAGAAGGTGTTCTGGCCATGGTTTAGAATCACTGAATTGATCCCGAAAGTTAGGCATAAACTTGTGGAATTCCTCGCCAGAAGTTATCTTCTCCACCCTGACCAACACCAGCAATACCCTGGAACTTCCTATAGATTCCCTGAAACTTAATTTTGACGAGAGTAGTCTTTGGATGCTAAACCTGGCCCTGGCATTCGTCATGTTCGGTATTGCCCTAGAACTGCGCGTCTCAGATTTTAGAACGGTCCTGCAGCGTCCCAAAAGCGTTTTGTTGGGCGTAACTGCCCAATTCTTAGTGCTTCCCGCATTAACATATGTATTAATACTCCTGCTGGAGCCGCACCCGAGTTTTGCCCTGGGTATGTTACTGGTAGCCTGCTGTCCCGGGGGTAATGTATCTAATTTTATGACCCACTGGGCAGGGGGAAACAGTGCGCTCTCCGTTTGCCTCACCGCGATAGCTACTCTGGGAGCAGTCATCATTACTCCGGTAAACTTTCATTTTTGGGGAAGCTTGTATCCGCCTACCGAAACCTTGCTCCAGGCTATCCAAATTGATTTCTGGGCAATGGCGCAACTGGTCGGAATGCTCCTGGGGATTCCTGTATTGCTTGGGATGGCATTGGGGCATTGGAAACCCGCTCTGGCGAGTCGTATGGCCCGGTATTTCAAAATCGGTTCCTTACTGTTTTTCGCACTGCTGGTCGTCCTCGCCCTGGCCAGGGATTTCGATGTTTTCCTCGACTATGTGGGCCTGGTTTTTCTACTGGTACTGGTACATAACCTGATAGCCCTGGCAAGTGGGTATACCCTGGCGAGGCTCTTTCGATTACCACAACCCGATATCAAAACCCTGACCATAGAAACCGGTATCCAGAATTCGGGTCTGGGCCTTTTACTTATATTTACTTTCTTTGGGGGCCTGGGAGGAATGGCACTCATTGCCGCCTTCTGGGGAATATGGCATTTGATCTCAGGGATGGCAATCGCAGGGTTTTGGTCTTCCCCGGTCGCATTAAAACCAACTAAGCCTTGAAAGAACTCTTTTACGGTTGTCTTAAACCGTTGATCCGTTTTGGGTTTTACTGCTACTACCAAAGATTGCGTATGGTAGATATGGACAGGGTTCCCCGAGACAAACCCGCCATGCTTTTGCCCAATCATCAGAATGCCTTATTGGATCCGCTCATCGTAGCGGCCCTGGCCAAAGCGCGACGCCCGTATTTTTTAACCCGCTCGGACGTTTTTACCGGTGGCTTCCTGCAAAACATACTCGAGAGTCTTCGAATGATCCCCATATACCGGATACGGGATGGCCGGGATACCCTGCACCGCAATGAGGAGATATTTGATCGCTGTGCAGATTTGCTCAATCAGGGAGAACACTTGTTGTTATTTCCGGAAGCCAATCACAACCTCGGACGGCGGGTACGCACCTTGAGCAAAGGATTTACACGAATCGCGATTAATGCCCTGGAGAAATATCCCGAAACCGACCTTCAATTGATTCCGGTGGGTATCAATTTTCAACGGGGAGCCGATTTTCCCGATCGGGTTACCTACCGATTTGGGCATCCCCTACCAGCGGCGGCCTATGTCAAAGGGGTGGATTTTAATGAGGATTCCAAGGCTATGAAAGCTGCGGTTTCGGCCTCTTTAAAGGTGCTTACCACCCACGTTCCTGAAGATCAGGATTATGAACAAACAATGGAGCGGCTGGGTGGCTTACAGCCCGACTTTTCCAATCCAGATCCCATTAATGCCTGGTTCGAAAATCCGGATACGGCTGTCCCGAAGCTTCCGCTGAAAAAAGGGTTGTTATGGAAATTATGGGATGTGATTTTCAAAGTAGTCAACCTGCCGCTTGTTGCCATTTGGAAGGTATGGGTAAAACCTAAAGTTTGGGAACCTGAGTTTATGAGCACATTCCGCTTCGGCTTTGCCCTGATCACTGCACCGATTTATCTGATCCTGTTGGGTGTGCTGTTCGGAATTTTCACAGGCTGGATAACTGGAATTGCTGTACCTGCAGGGGTGTTCCTGCACAATATCTTATATATCAAGCTGCGTTGAATCAGATGTCGTTAGCGTCGTTGAATCTGACGCGGTTTGACGCGTTAGATCAGATGTCGTCGAAATCTACGTCTACAAAGTTGTTCCCCGAAGGAGACTCCTCTTTTCCAATGGCTTCGTGCCCCTTGTAATCGGCCTGGTGGCGCTCGGAAATTACTTCCTCACCTTTCTCAGAAACAATGAACTCGGTCATTTCAGAAAGATGGCTGTTAAAAGCCTCGAAGTCTTCTTTGTAAAGGTAGATTTTATGCTTTTTGTAGTGGAAAGAACCGTCCTCGTGCGTGAACTTTTTACTCTCGGTGATGGTCAGGTAATAATCGCCGGCGCGAGTGCTTCTTACATCAAAGAAATAGGTGCGTCTACCGGCGCGTAGCACCTTGGAATGGATCTCTTCCTGATCCATTGAATTTTTCTCATTCATTACTTCAAATGCTTACTCATTGGGAGGTGTGTCTTCCCAAAAATGTGAAAAAAATGCAAAATCAGCAAAAAAATCTACGATTCTTTACCGGATAGCTGATTGATATATAGGTCTTTGTAGTACCCATCTTCAGCCATTAGTTTCTCGTGATTGCCACGTTGGATGATGCGTCCGTTTTCCAGGACAATGACTTTGTCTGCGTGCAGGGCGGAAGAGACCCGATGGCTGACAATGATGGTGGTTTTGTTGCGGGAAGCCTGACGGAGGTTACCCAATATTGCCTCTTCGGTTTCCGTATCCACTGCGGACAGGCAATCGTCAAACAAATAGATAACCGGGTCTTTGATAAGTGCCCGGGCTATAGAAATGCGCTGTTTTTGCCCCCCGCTAAGGGTAATCCCGCGCTCGCCAAGAACGGTTTGGTACTCTTTCGCAAATCCAGCGATGTTGTCGTGCACCACGGCCTGGCGTGCAACCGCCTGAATTTCGTCGAAATGAGCATCCTCTTTTCCAAAACGGATATTGTTCTCTATGGTATCTGAAAAGAGGAAGGCATCCTGGGGTACTGCTCCAATTGCGGCACGCAATGCCTCCAAATCCAAATTAGTGATGGGAACGCCATCGATACGGATTTCTCCGGTGCTGGTATCATATAGCCGGGCAATAAGATCGAGCAATGTAGATTTGCCCGATCCTGTTTTCCCCAGGATAGTTAGTGTTTCCCCGGGGGCCACCTCAAAACTCACATTATCAAGCGCTTTAATTCCGGTATCCGGGTAAACAAAGCTAACCTGATCAAAGACAACGCCCCCTTCGATTTCCAGAGGTTCCGGCTGCTCCGGACTTTCGATTTCCGGCTTTTGTTTGAGGAATTCATTGATGCGTTTTTGAGAAGCTTCCGCCCGCTGAACTATGGAAGTAAGCCAGCCAACAATGGCCACCGGCCAGGTGAGCATGTTCACGTAGATGATGAATTCCAGAATAGTTCCCAGGGAGCTGATTTCCCCCCGGAAGTATTGCATTCCTCCTACATAGATTACAAAGATGTTACTCACCCCGATCAGCAGAATCATCATGGGGAAGAACCAGGCATTTACCTTAGCCAGATCCATGCTTTTATCCCGGCCTTCCTGAGCGAGGTCCGATGCCTGTGCGTTGGTCTGGGATTCCATTACATACGCCTTGATAACCGAAATCCCTGAAAATGATTCCTGGGCAAAAGTAGACAGGTTAGAGAGAAAGGCTTGGACACGCGTGGATCGTTTATGGATTACCCGACTGATCCAATAAATAAGAACAGAGAGTACCGGCAGGGGCAGGAGTGCATAGAAGGCCATAGTAGGGGCCTTGATAAACATCAGGGGAATCAGACAGACAAATAGGGTAACCGTCTGGATTCCGTACATCAAGGCCGGACCGGCGTACATACGCACCTGGCTGACATCTTCGCTGATACGATTCATCAGGTCTCCCGTTCGGTTCGATTTATAAAAATTCAGATCGAGCTTCTGGTAGTGGTCAAAGACTTCGTTTTTAAGGTCGAATTCGATATAGCGGCTGACATTGATGATGGTTTGCCGCATCAGGAAAGTAAAGAGCCCGGAGAGTAAGGCCGCGCCGAATATTATCCCGATATACAGCAGGAGATCCTGCTGGGCAGGCCCTTTGGCAATCAGGCCTTGTCCGTATTTTTCAACAACCTCAATAATATTACTCACATAGGAGGGCATTACCAGTTGGAATACCCGGGCAATAATTGTGATCAGGGTTCCTATAAACAGCTTTTTCCAGTACTTGCGAAAGTACTTGTTTACATGCCGGAGTTCTTTCATCTAAGGGAGGTGCGGTTCATACCCCACAAGGGGTTCTGAGACAAATATAGGCTTTCCCCCTGCAATCCCGATGTTAGGGAAATGCTAAGATAACAGAAACCACTAGGGCATGTTGTGGGAGATTTCTATTTTTGCCGGCAACAGACCGACGCAAAGTTCTTTACATGCTCACCAGAAGGCATATCCGGGTAAAAGTAATGCAGTGCATTTATGCCCTAACCCTTTCCAAAAGCGACTCACTCGAGACACAGGAGAAGTTCCTCAATCAGAGTATCGCGCAATCCTACACCCTTTACCTGTTGATTCTGGCTTTGTTGCGGGAATTGCGAACCGTTGCCCAAACCCGGGCCGAAAAAGGACGCAAAAAGTACTTGAAGCAGGATCCGGCACTGAATCCGGGTCCGGGACGTCTGGCATCCAATGCTGTGCTGAATGCCTTGTCCGAAAACGAGGCCCTTACGGCGGCCCTGAAAAAACGCAAGCTCAAACACTGGTACCTGAACGAAGAGTACGTCAAGATTTTGCTGAAGGAAATCGAACAGAGCGAAAGTTACCGGGAACACGCCCAAACGGAATCTTCCTGGGAACAGGACCGGGAATTTCTTATCGGTATATACCAGGATATCATCGCCCCAAATGACAAGCTATTTGAATTTATTGAAGATGAGGGGATTACCTGGATAGATGATCTTCCCCTTATCAATACCTATTTGGTAAAGCACCTGGGTAAAATGCCACAGGATGCCCCCGATAGCTACCTGCTGCCGGCTTTGCTGAAAAATGAGGAGGATATGGAATTCGCTAAGAAACTGCTGCGTACCACCTTGTTGAAATCCGAAGAATTACAGGGGGAGATCGAAGGGAAGACACCAAATTGGGATAAGGACCGCATTGCTGATATCGATGGAATTCTCTTGAAGATGGGTATCGCTGAATTGCTTCATTTCCCCTCTATTCCCGAGCGCGTAACTATTAATGAGTATCTGGAAATTGCCAAGGAATACTCTACTCCAAAGAGTAGCATCTTTATTAATGGTATCCTCGATAAGCTTATCAAAGAATACAAGGCCTCCGGGCGTTTGAATAAATCAGGACGGGGTTTGCTTTAACGAAATCCTGCAAAGGAGTTCCTGAAATATGCGTATTTTTGACCCATCCATGCTAAAAAAACAATTACAATGAAAAGAGTTTCTTTGATTCTGGGACTTTGCGCCCTGACATTTATGACCTCCTGCAAGGAAAAGGCCTCTGAAAAAATCGACGCTACAAATATGGAAGTTGCCGCCCAGCGGGATGAGGCTTCCCGTAATGTTGCGGTTATGACTTTCGACAAGGCTGAGCACGACTTTGGTACCATTACCCAGGGAATGCCTCAGGAAACAGCTTTTACATTTACCAATACGGGTAACGCCCCTTTGATTATCACCAGCACTTCAGCCAGCTGTGGGTGTACTGTACCTGATGCTCCTGTGAATACGCCAATCGCTCCGGGAGAACAAGGAGAGATCAAAGTTAAATTCAATGGATCCGGTAGCGGGCAGGTAACCAAAACGGTAACCATTCGCGCCAATACAGCCAAAGGATCTGAAATGTTGCGCATTAAGGCATTTGTTGCCCCTGCTGGAAGCACGGCGGCAGTTGGTCCTACCGCACAATAAGAGAGGTATTTACCAAACCTAAGAACTGAGTACTATGGGAGAGATGGGGCAATTCCTGCCTATGATATTGATATTTGCTGTCGCGTATTTTTTCATTATCCGACCGCAGATGAAACGCCAGAAGGACGAACGGAAATTTGTCGAGGCTTTGAAAAAAGGAGATAAGGTTATTACCAAAAGCGGATTGCACGGTAAGGTAGTAGACCTGAACGACAAAGATTCCTCCTTTATCCTGGAGACTATGGCTGGAAGGCTCAAATTTGATCGCTCTGCCATATCTATGGAAATGAGCAAAAAACTGAATGCGCCTGCGAAATAGGACGCTTTTGGCTCCCGTCGATAAAAAAAACGCCGGCAAATAGCCGGCGTTTTTTATGGTGCTTTCCGCATCAGGATTTTTGATATTTATCGTTCAGGCCAATACCCTCCCGAATCATGGGTAATATTTTTTGAAGGCGTCGTGCCTTGGTCGCCTCTTGTTTGGCCGTGGCCACATATTCCGCAAAATCGCGCTGCTTGTAAGGGGAAAGTGCACTAAAAGCTTGTTTTAATTCCGGATCCTCCAGGGCTTTCTTAAGCTCTGGCGGCAGTTTAGCTTTTGCAGATTTTTTGGCCGGAGCAACTTTTAAACCTTTACGGGTATTCTCGATGGATTCGGCGATATAAGCATCTAGTTGCGCTCGGTTGATATCGGTCACGGCTGTAAACTTCCAATGGCGCATGGCCTTGGTCTTGCCTTCCTGGGCATTCTCAAGCACCCCGAGTGGATCACTGAGGAAGACCCCTTGAAAAAACCACATGCCAAAATGGTGTTTAAAGCGCATAATGCCCAGCACATTTTGTCCATCCAGGGTATAAACTGGCGCCCCCCATTTGAGCTCCTCGCCAAGCCCGGCTGCCAGGACGCGTTCCCGGAGGAGGGCAATGCCTTCCCGAAAAGGGCTCTCGGCTTCGAAGTAAGCGGCTATTTTTTCTGCTTTTTCCACGATGAAGGATCTTTTGCAGCAGTAAGTTCGCAAATTTTAACTACAACTTCAACTGCCTTCTGCATACTCTCAACCGGAACGTATTCATAGGGACCGTGGAAATTATGTCCCCCTGCGAAGATATTGGGGCAAGGCAGGCCCATAAAACTCAGTTGTGAGCCATCGGTGCCCCCGCGAATAGGTTTAATAATCGGTTTTACCCCACAGGCCTCCATAGCTTCCTCTGCGACTTCAACAATGGGAAACACAGGCATGATCTTTTCCTTCATGTTGTAGTATTGATCTTCGATTTCCAAAACAATACCGGCACCGGTAGCTTCCTTGTGACTAGCTACTATAGCTTCTAGACGACTCTTTCGGTTTTCAAAAGATTCCCGGTCATGGTCTCTGATCAGCAGTCGGGCCGTAGCCTTTTCTATAGTTGCCTGAAACTCCTGTACATGAAAAAAGCCCTCCCTCCCGGAAGTGTGCTCCGGTACTTCGCGCTGGGGAAGGCCATTGAGCATTTGTTGCAAAACCCGCCCGGCGTTTATCATTTTACCTTTTGCATAACCGGGGTGAACGCTCTTGCCGGTAACTTCGATCCGGGCACCCGCTGCATTGAAATTCTCGTACTCTAACTCCCCGATCTGGCTCCCGTCCAGGGTATAGGCCCAGGCAGCTCCAAAGGCTTCTACATCGAACAGATGCGCGCCCCTACCGATTTCCTCGTCCGGGGTAAAACAGATACGGATTTTTCCGTGTGGAATTTCCGGGTTTTGAATTAACCAATCCATCGCGGTCACTATTTCGGCAACCCCGGCTTTATCATCCGCGCCCAACAAGGTAGTCCCGTCGGTCACAACCAGTTGTTGGCCCTTATATGCCAGCAGCTCCGGAAAGTCCTTTGGCGACAGGACGCGTTGGGTTTCCGGATGCAGTATAATATCGCTTCCGTCGTAGTTTTCTATGACCCTTGGGTTTACCCCTTTGCCACTGTAGTCCGGGCTGGTATCGTAATGGGAAATAAATCCGATAACGGGAACGGGATGCGGAACATTAGCTGGTAAGGTAGCCGTCAGGTAACCGTTAGCGTCCAGGGAAACTTCCTCCATCCCCAGGGCTTTCAATTCTTTCTCGAGTAATCGCGCCAGATCCCATTGCCAATCTGTACTGGGACAAGAAGCCGAATTAGGATCACTGGTAGTATGAATGCGGACGTAGCGTAGAAAACGCCCGAGCAGATCTTTCATATATCTTTGGAACTAATAAAATACTAAAGGTCCCAAATCCGAGTTTTCATTTTTGGAACCCCTGCAAATTACAAATAATGCATCGAGCTTCAGGTTTTAATGGATTGTTGTGTGCCAGTTTTTTTCTGATATCCAGTATTAGTCTCCTGGGTCAGGATTGCACCCTGGGGCTGGGAGGAAAGGACTCTGAGATTATTCGGCAGGTTTTTCAGCTCAATGCCGAACAAACGCAAAAAATGCGCGCCTGGGAAGCTGAGTTATCTGCATCTAATGAGTCGCTCGAAAGGGAAGCCATGGCATTGCTCGACGAGCATCCTCAAAACACCCTCGATGAATTGGAAGCCCTGGGAAACAAATACGGGAAAATACGGGATGCCATGGTGGCTAATGCCAAGAGTTACGATCAACTATTGCTGGGAACTTTCAACCAGAAGCAATATGCACTTTACCTGCAATTATGCCGGGAGGCCGTGCGCAATCCCCTGCCGCCCTCGGTCGAAGTAGACCCGGGAAAACCCAAAGAAACGCCAAAGGATTCAGTAGCTCCCAACCGGGGATAATTTGTACTTTTGTCGTAAAACCGGCGGATGTATAAACTCCTGCTAAGACCCTTGCTATTCCTGCTCGATCCGGAGCGGGTTCACTACCTTTCTTTTAGCGCAATACGCCTGATGCACCGGCTCGGTCTGGGGCCTGTTATCCGGTGGAGATATCAATTGAACAAACCGGAATTGGAGCGGGAGGTTTTTGGACTGAAGTTCCCGAATCCCGTAGGGCTTGCCGCAGGTTTCGATAAAGACGCCCGATGTTTCCGGGAATTATCGAGTTTTGGATTTGGCTTTATCGAGATAGGGACCCTGACCCCCAAACCCCAGCCCGGAAATCCCAAAAAGCGGCTGTTTCGCTTAAAGAAGGATAGTGGTATCATAAACCGTATGGGATTCAATAACCAGGGTGTTGCGGCGGCGGCTATCCGTTTGCAGCGCAAAGGACAGGTGCTTATCGGTGGAAATATTGGTAAGAACAAAGTTACCCCCAACGAGGAGGCGGTCGATGATTACCTGAAGTGTTTCACCCAGCTGTTTCCTTTGGTAGACTATTTTGTAGTTAATGTCAGTTCCCCGAATACCCCGGGATTACGGGAACTACAGGAGCGGGAACCCCTTACCCGTTTATTGAACACCCTCATGGAGGCTAACACGGCAATAGCTCGGGAACACAATTTGAAAACCAGGCCCTTGCTTTTAAAGATCGCGCCTGACCTGACCGACGACCAATTACGGGACATTATCGAAATTGTAAAAGAAACCCGGATCGACGGGGTAATTGCCACAAATACGACCATAAGCCGTGAAGGACTCGCAAGCGATCCTGCAATCGTAAATGAGGCTGGAGGTCTCAGTGGCTTACCCTTGCGGGAGCGAGCTACAGAAGTTATTCGGTTTTTGGTCCAGGAAAGTGACAACGCCTTTCCGGTTATCGGAGTAGGAGGCATCCACAGCGCGGAAGACGCTCTGGAAAAGATAGAAGCGGGAGCTTCGCTCGTGCAGCTTTATACAGGCTTTGTCTATGAAGGCCCGGCCTTGATCCGCAGGATAAACCGAGCAATCCTCAACAAGAAGTAAGCACCTTCCCAATGGCAGAGAAAGTCAAAATCATTGAATGTCCGCGGGATGCCATGCAGGGGATCAAGATGCAGATTCCCACTGTAGAAAAAGCGCGGTACCTGCAGGCGTTGCTTGGTTGTGATTTTGACACCCTCGACTTCGGGAGTTTTGTTTCCCCCAGAGCCATTCCTCAGATGGCAGATACTGCCGAAGTATTGAACAAACTGGACCTGAGCCGAACTTCCACCAAATTACTGGCCATTGTAGCCAACCTCAGAGGGGCTCAGGCCGCGGTGGGCTTTCCGCAAATTAAGTACCTGGGATATCCTTTTTCCATTTCTGAGAACTTCCAGATGCGGAATACGCACAAGACTATTGACCAGTCCGTGGAAGTACTTAAAAACATCTTGGAACTAGCCAATGCACATGACAAGGAAGTGGTCGTTTATATTTCCATGGGGTTCGGGAATCCCTATGGCGATCCCTGGAGTCCGGAGATTGTGTCGGAATGGACCCATAAATTGGTGGGTATGGGTGTTCGTATTTTATCCCTCTCCGATACGGTGGGAACGTCCACAGAAGCCACGATTTATCCTTTGTTCAACACGCTTATACCTGAGCATCCTGAGGTGGAATTCGGAGCCCACCTGCATACACATCCCAGTAGCTGGCACGAAAAGGTCGACGCTGCGTATCGCGGTGGCTGCCGTCGTTTCGACGGAGCGGTACAGGGATTTGGAGGATGTCCTATGGCCAAGGACGACCTTACCGGGAATATGCCTACCGAAAAAATGCTCTCTTATTTTACTTCCCAAAAGGCCGAAACCGGGGTGCGCTGGATGGCTTTTGAAGCTGCCTACAACAAGGCTTCCGAACTCTTTGGCAAATACGCTTAGCAAAACCCGCTGCACCTGAACCCCGGCTGTTAAAATCCAAACCAAACGATCACTAATACCTCAGGGCTATTCCGGCATAGATCCCAAACGGATGACCTGGTCGCAATCCGGCTGGGACACGGGCAACGGCATAGGTTTCATCGAGCAGGTTAATGACATTGGCCGTAAGGCTGATGTGTTCGTTCAGGAGGTATTTTCCACCAAAATCCAGCACGAAATTACTGGCGACTTCTTCGTCGGAAGGAATGGGGCCGCTTCCTGCCTGCGTTCTGAAAGCCCCTGCATACCGCGCATTGAAGTTCAAGGCATAACGATCGTGTTCGAAGCTGATCCCCGCATTCCATTGATGGCGGGAAATATAGGGCAATTCATCGCCCGCTGCCACTTCTCCCCAGAGGTCCTCATCACTACCAAAGGCGTTCTGAAATTCGGTGTCCGTAAAGGTATAGGCAAAGGTGATGGGCAAGCGGTATTTGGAATTGTTTGCCAGTAAATCGTAATTCAGCAATAACTCCAGCCCGCCGACATTAACTTCACCGGCATTGAACTGGTCCAGGGATCCGGTACCCCCGGTTGCGGCTAAATCGCTTCCCAACAAGTTGCTGTAGTCGTTGAAAAAGGCTACCACCTCTCCACTTAAGCCACCGAATCCGAAACGGGTACCCAACTCATAATTGATACTTTCTTCCGGAACCTGTCCTTCCTGATTTCCGGGAGGAGAAAATCCTTTATGGATTCCCCCGAACACAGAAAGTCTTTCAAAGTTATAATTGAATCCGACGCCAGGGATAAAGACATCGACACGGTTTTCCCGCTCGCTGAGGTTTGCGCCGGTTCGCTCCGGATCGCTGCTTCCATAATTCACCCTTCCCAATCGGATGTTCTCATAACGGACTCCGGGGCTCAGGGTTAAATTACCGGTTTTAATTTTGTACATGGCGAAAGTGGCCAGGGCCGTAGCGTCGCTGATTCGGTTGGCGTCGGTTCCGGGAATACCCGCTGTGGTCAGGTTCATCACGCCATCGACCAGGGCATAGTCGTCGACCCACTGAAAGCGATCCTCTTCGTCATAGTGATAGCGTATCCCCACTTCAACATCGTGAAAGGTTTTTTCACCTGCCCAGTGCAGATCGAGCTTGGTCTGTACCCCGGTGCTCAGATATTCGCGGTTATTGTTTTTTAAAGCAAGCGCATCATTCGGGCTATCGACATCGCCGCGAACCACATCGTAAAAGGCCGGAAAAGCTGCGGGATCCTCCAGGATGGATGCAATCCCGACGCGCTCCCCATTAAGGGTCAGGTCATTGAGCTTGTACCAGTTTCGCTTGAAATTGTTTCGGTATGCCGTGGTTGTGATCCGGAAATACTGGCTAAAATCCAGAACGTGGGTGAGGGCAATCTGGCTGTGTTCGGTTTCCATCAGGTCCTCGGCCGAAGAGGCATACCTGCGGAAAGGATCGGCCTCAAAATCCTCTTGACTCAGCCCTAAATAGGTTTCATCCGAACTTTCATCAGAATACTGCAATTTAAGCTCCAGGGCTTGTTTGGTTTTACCGTCGGGATTAATGTTCAGGCGAAACTTGGCCACAAGGTCGTTCTTATCAAAGCCGGTGTCTCCGCCGTTGTCCAGGTTTTTAAAACCGTTGGAATTATAGTTGAGGTATTCTACAGAATACCCAAAATACTTTCGGCTATCCCCCAGTTGGGTATGGAGCCTGCTGCTTTGAAAACTACCATAACTCGCATTGAGCATAGCCCCGAATTGATCGGGAACCTCGGTGGTGATCATGTTAATTGCACCTCCGGTAGTGTAGGGGCCAAATTGTACCTGGCTGCTTCCCTTCAGGATTTCAACGGCCTGCATCCGGGCGATAGTGGGGAAGTAATAGGCCGCCGGGGCACTGTAGGGAGCCGGGGCAATGAGTACACCATCCTCCATTACGGTGATTTTGGCGCTGCGTTCCGGAGAGGTGCCTCGCAGACTTATGTTTGGGCGTAATCCAAAGCCGTCTTCTTCGTAAACGTTAACCCCGGGGACAGCGCGCAGGGTACGCGTCACGTCGGTATAGTTAAAGCGTTGGATCTCTTCAGGACTGATATAATAGGAGGAACCGGTGCGGTTTTTCGCTTCGAATTTGCTTCCGAAAATTACCTTGGCTTCCAAAACAACCTCATTGAGATTGACGACGGGCAGGGGTGGAAGGGAGTCTTTGTCCTGTGCCTGTATGGCTTGAGAAGAAAGCAGGTATATAAACGCCAGTGAAAGGAAGATAGCAGTTTGCAGACGGGTCAGTTTGTTGGAAGGGAACGGCATTAGGCTTGCTGTAATTAAGACTGAATAAAAATAAAATCGACCCCGCAAAACTATGTGCTCCTGATGCGATATCCAAGTTTATTTAGAATAATTAAAAATAAATTCACCTAAGGGATTGGTTTCGTTAGCATTGGAGTGGAACACTTTTTTCCCGTCGGTGACCTTACGTTAATTTTAAGGCGGCTCATGGAGCATGCTGCCAAGAATTTATGTAGTATATTTGCACGCAATTAAGCTCTAATTGCCATGGAAGCTCACAGCGCCAAGATCATGGGAGAAGGCCTGACCTACGACGACGTTCTGCTCGTCCCGGCCTATTCAGAAGTCCTCCCGCGTGAAGTAGATATCACGACCCGATTTACCCGAAACATTCGAATTAATATTCCCATCGTATCCGCTGCCATGGATACGGTTACCGAATCGCGTATGGCCATAGCCATAGCCCGGGAAGGAGGAATTGGGGTGCTGCACAAAAACATGACTATTGCTGAGCAGGCCGGAAAGGTAAGACGGGTTAAGCGGGCCGAGAGCGGGATGATTCTGGATCCGGTTACCTTGCCCAAAACGGCATTGGTTCGGGATGCCAAGGCAGGAATGCGCGAGCACAGTATTGGGGGTATCCCAATTGTGGACGACCACGGTCACCTGATTGGGATTGTTACCAATCGGGACCTTAGGTTCGAACGCAACGACGACCGCCCTATTTCAGAGGTTATGACTTCAGAAAACCTCGTAACCACCGGGGAGGGGACTTCGCTTTCCGAAGCTGAAGACATTCTTCAGGCCAATAAAATTGAAAAACTTCCGGTTGTCAATAAGGACAACAAGCTGGTTGGGCTCATTACCTTCAGGGACATTACCAAGCTTACCCAAAAACCCATTGCGAACAAGGACAAGTTCGGGAGGTTGCGCGTAGCCGCTGCCCTTGGCGTAACGGCCGATGCCCTGGAACGCACGGCAGCGCTGGTCAACGCCGGCGTGGATGCTGTGGTTATCGATACGGCCCATGGACATACCAAAGGGGTAGTGGGCGTGCTCAAGGAAGTTAAAAAGGCCCATCCTGATCTCGAGGTTATTGTGGGTAATATCGCTACAGCCGAGGCCGCGAAATACCTGGTCGAGGCCGGGGCGGATGCCGTTAAAGTAGGAATCGGACCGGGTTCTATTTGTACTACCCGGGTAGTTGCTGGTGTAGGGTTTCCACAGTTTTCCGCAGTCCTGGAAGTGGCCAACGCCCTTAAAGGCAGCGGGGTTCCCGTTATCGCCGACGGCGGGATTCGGTATACGGGAGATATTCCAAAGGCGCTCGCAGCTGGAGCAGACACCGTTATGCTGGGTTCACTCCTGGCAGGGACTAAGGAATCTCCTGGTGAAACCATCATCTACGAAGGAAGGAAATTTAAGTCCTACCGGGGAATGGGTTCAGTGGAAGCCATGAAGCAGGGAAGTAAGGATCGTTATTTCCAGGATGTGGAAGACGATATCAAAAAGCTGGTCCCGGAAGGTATCGTTGGACGGGTGCCCTACAAAGGAGATCTCTATGAGAGTATCCATCAATTTGTCGGAGGCCTGCGTGCCGGGATGGGGTATTGCGGGGCGAAAGATATCGAGACTTTAAAGGAAACAGCCCGATTTGTGAAGATTACGGCCAGTGGAATTAATGAGAGCCATCCACACGATGTGACTATTACCAAAGAATCTCCGAACTACAGCAGATAGTCCGAGTTTCAGCAATTTAAACTAGGATAGCAGCCGGATTATTTACTCTGGCTATAGGATTGCCAGTCCTGATCTTTGTAGATATTATTGCCGAAGTACTGGGCAATCTTCAAAAAGGCGTCTGGTTTTTGATAACCCGGAACAGGCGAAAGCATTTTCAGGTTTTCATCCAGAAAAACAACCGTAGGGTAGCTCAGTCTGCCCTGCAGTAGGGCGGCGGCCAATTCGTGGTAACCGCGCCGTCCCTGAGGGACAAAATTATAGGTCTTCCCATTAAATTCAATCGGTTCTTTTTGCTCGCCATCCAATTTAACCATGTAGAAATTGGCATTCATATAGGCGGCTACTTCAGGATTCTGGAAGGTGTCGGCATCCATTCGCTTGCACCAACCGCACCAATCGGTGTAAACATCAATAAATACCTTCTTGGGATCACTGTCCGATTGGGCCTTGGCCACAGCCTCGTCCCAGCTCAACCAGTCTACTTCCTGAGCCTGCATGGAAGTACCGACCAGGAGGAATAAAATGAGTCCTAAAAAGTGTATTTTTTTTGTCATAACCAATTGCCTAATGGATTGGAGGCGAATATTAGTACGCAACTCCATAAAATCCTAACGTTCGGCAGCTGATTTTATTTTAAGGTTTCCCTTGGGCCGATTGCCATTTGTTTGCTGTGCGCCTCCTACGGGTGCTGCAGGTTTTGCCTCAAATAAATCGGGAACTTCGACTTGCCCTCGTAACAAATCCTCAAAGGTCTCCCGCTCGCGAATCAAATGGGCTTTTCCATCCAACCACAATACTTCCGCGGGTCTGTATCGCGAATTGTAATTGCTGGCCATGGTAAAGCAGTACGCCCCTGCATTGCGGAAGCACAGGATATCTCCTTCTGAGATTTCCCGGATCCGCCGGTTGCTGCCAAAGGTGTCTGTTTCACAAATATACCCAACAACGGAGTAATACCGCTCCTTTCCTTCCGGGTTGGAGAGGTTATGAATCTCGTGTTGGGAGCCATAGAGCATCGGGCGGATCAGGTGGTTGAATCCTGAATCGATACCTGCAAAGACGGTGGAAGTAGTTTGCTTGACCACGTTAACCCGGGCCAGGAAATACCCCGCTTCGCTTACGAGAAACTTCCCGGGCTCAAAGGAGAGCGTCAGCGGTCGACCGTACTCCTCGCAGAATGCGTTAAAACGTCCGCCGAGTTTCTGACCCAGTTCCCCTACATTTGTTTGGATATCGTTCTCTTTGTAGGGTACCTTAAATCCGCTTCCGAAATCAATAAATTCCAGCTCCTTGAAGTGCTTAGCGGTATCGAAAAGGATTTCAGAGGCATAGAGGAATACATCGATATCGAGGATATCACTTCCCGTGTGCATGTGGATACCATTGACATGCATCCCGGTGAGTTCAACAATTCTTAGCAAATGCGGAATCTGATGGATACTAATCCCAAATTTTGAATCGATATGGCCCACGGAAATATTGGAATTTCCACCAGCCATAACATGCGGATTAATACGTATGCAAACAGGAGTTTTTGGATGCAAATGCCCGAACTGCTCCAATATAGAGAGGTTGTCGATATTGATCTGGACCCCAAGGGCAGCAGCCTGCTCAATTTCTTCCAGACTTACTCCATTGGGCGTGTAGATAATGTCTTCCGGATTAAAACCTGCCCGCAGGCCCAATTGTACTTCCTGAATCGACACGGTGTCCAGGCCGCTCCCCAGGCTTTTTAAATAACGCAGGACGGAGAGGTTCGAAAGCGCTTTTGCGGCGTAGTTTAGTTTTAAACGGGGTACACTGCTAAAGGCTTCGGTCAGGCGGTTGTATTGCGACTGGATTTTACCAGCATCATAGACATAAACAGGGGCTCCAAACTCTTGGGCAATGTCCAGCAATTGTTGATTTTCCATGGTGCATTATTTTCTCCAAAGCTATGACACTGGGCTGGAATCGACGAATATTTTATTAGAAATATTAATTTTAAAACAAATTGTTGTATAAATAACAATTACATTCCGCTTGTCCTTTTCCCCGGTGCTTCGTAGCTTAGAACTACTATGAATTTACCGCTTTTCCCACTACGTACAGTATTTTTTCCAGGAGAAACCGTACCCCTGCATATTTTCGAGCCCAGGTACAAAGCCCTTATTGAAGATTGCCATCGGGAATCCCAGACTTTTGGGATACCTGTTTTTATCGACAATACATTGAGCTATGGGACAGAAGTTCAGCTTGCCCGGGTAGTCAATACCTACGCAGATGGTTCCAGGGATGTGGTTTGCGCGGCGCGCCAGGTGTTTCGTTTAAAGAGCTTTGAGTCCTTGTGGTCTGGAAAACCCTATCCCGGTGGGGAAGTGGAGTTTCTCGATCAAATCCGGGATTCCGACCCGGAACTAAAGCAACGCGTTATAACCGGTATACAGGATCTATATAAGCTCATGGATCTTACTCATGAACCCATAGATCCGGATCGTTTCAACAGTTTTACCCTGGCCCATAAAATTGGCCTGAGTATGCGTCAGGAATTTGACTTACTCCGAATGACCTCTGAGGCGATGCGCCTGCAATTTATCAATGATCACCTGCAACAAACGGCTGAGGTGCTGTCTCAACTTAATGCTACCCGGGAACGCATTGAAATGAATGGCCATTTTCGCAATTACGATCCGCTCGACTTTGAGGATTTTAAATTGGAATAGACCTCGGGAATACGGCAAAAACGGCCATTTTTCAGCTTTTTGGAAAAGGCGTTCTCGATTAGGGGATGTGCTTCTCGTTCCCTATTTTTGTACTCGAAATATTCCACCTGTACCGGGCGTAATCCGGCCAGTATCAAACTAGAATTAACCGATATGAATCTACACGAATACCAAGGAAAACAGATTTTAGAAAGCTTTGGAGTCCGCATTCAGCGCGGCCTGGTCGCGCACAATGCCAAGGAAGCCGTCGATGCTGCTAAGCAACTTACGCAGGAAACGGGTACCAGTTGGCATGTAATCAAGGCACAGGTTCATGCGGGAGGTCGCGGAAAAGGCGGTGGCGTGAAGCTGGCTAAAAACCTGAAAGAGGTAGAGGAAATCGCCGGGCAAATCATCGGGATGAATCTCGTAACCCCGCAGACTTCCGCGGAAGGTAAAAAGGTTCACCAGGTTCTTATTGCGGAGGATGTGTATTACCCGGGTCCCTCGGAGACCAGTGAATTTTACATGTCTGTATTACTGAATCGGGCCACTGCGCGGGTGATGATTATGTACTCGACAGAAGGGGGAATGGATATTGAAGAGGTCGCCGAGAAAACGCCTCACCTGATCTTTACGGAAGAAGTTGATCCGGCCACCGGTTTGTTGCCCTTCCAGGCGCGTAAAATCGCATTTAACCTGGGGTTGTCAGGAACCGCTTTCAAAGAGATGAGCAAGTTCGTTACTGCGCTTTACAAGGCCTACGAACAAAGCGATGCAAGCCTTTTTGAAATCAATCCGGTCCTGAAGACTTCAGACGATAAAATTATGGCGGTCGATGCCAAGGTAACCCTGGACGACAATGCCTTGTATCGCCGGAAATCATACGCCGAAATGCGCGATTTGAGGGAGGAGAACCCCATTGAAGTAGAAGCGCGGGCGGTAGGCTTAAATTACGTTGATTTAGATGGTAATGTGGGATGTATGGTGAATGGAGCCGGGCTGGCTATGGCCACCATGGACTTGATTAAGATGGCTGGGGGAGAACCTGCCAACTTCCTCGATGTCGGAGGTACTGCAGACGCCAAGCGGGTAGAAGAAGCCTTTCGCATTATCCTCAAAGACGAGAACGTTCAGGCGATCCTGATCAATATTTTCGGAGGTATTGTTCGATGTGATCGGGTAGCTCAAGGAGTGGTGGATGCCTACAAAAACATGGGAGACGCTATTAAAGTGCCGATCATTGTGCGATTGCAGGGTACCAACGCGGAACTCGCTAAGGAGATTCTGGACAATTCCGGCCTCGCGGTACACTCGGCCGTACAGTTTCAGGAGGCAGCCGACAAAGTAAAAGAAGTTCTGGCGTAAATTTTTTCTAATCCAGATTTTGGAATAAGGGTCATACCTAAAAGGTATGGCCCTTTTTTATTTATCCTATCGGCTGACCAGATTAATTAATTGTTAAAGCAACATACTGCCTGTAACAATCTGTGAGCTCACCTCGTCTGTTAAATAGAATCATCATTCATCAATCAGTTTTCAATCAAAACAATCAAAATCAAAAAGTCATGAGAAAAACATCAATCGTTTTAGCTGTTGCTTTATTCTTTGGGTTAAGCGCTACCGCAATTGCCGCACCCACCGTAGAAGAGAATCCCAGAACCTCATTCCTGAAACAAATTCAGTTCTTGTTAAACCAAAACGATATTTCCCCCGATGCAGGAACCCTCACCGCGAAAGTCTTATTTACATTCGATGATGAAAATCGTATTGAGGTAATCGCTGTTGAGAGCGGGCATGAAGATCTTGCGGCGTTTATCAATTCCCAGATGGACGGCCGAAAGGTATTCGTAGACGAATCCCTGCAGGGAAAACGCTATGTCCTGCCCTTGAGAATTACAAATTAATTCGTCGTTTCGCGCATTAGCTATTGCAGCCTCCTCAACCGGGAGGCTGTTTTATTGAAGCATTCCCAAAAATTAAAATACTGTTAAATACTGAAATCCTTGTAACATTGACTTTCTGGACTCGTCTTTTAAACAGTACAAACATTCATCATCAATCATTTAACAATCTTAGTCATGAAAAAATCACTTGTATTATCTCTAGCAGCCGCCGCGTTTTTATCAGTAAATGCCTTTGCGGCTGATTCGCCTGCAGTCAAAGGTCCGGAAGGCAAAAAAATTGCTCAGAAAATCGGAGACCTGTTGGATAACAACAACATTGTGCTCGAAGAAAACCAGGAGGTCAGCGCTTCGGTTAAGTTTATGGTAAACGAAAACGGAGAAATCGTTGTGCTTTCGGTACGCACTGGAGATGAAGTAGTGGAAAGCTTTGTAAAGGCCCGCCTGAATTATCAGGAAATTTCTGTAGAAGGTCTTGAGCGTGGTAAAACGTACGAAGTACCTGTTCGGTTTACCAGCTAATCGCGCTTCCAAATATTTCCCGCTACCCGAGGGCAGCGGGCAAGCCCCGGCAGTGTATGCCGGGGTTTTTTGTTGGTGATTTTGGAGGGGCTGCAACATACGAAACAGTAGCTTTTTAGAGTTCTATGTATAGAATCTGGCCAACCAGCATGAATACGTATCGGGAAAAATTGGGAATTTTATCTGAAATGATTGCATTTGCGCGATCTGATGCGGGTATAAAGGAATCCGAACACACTTTTCTCTTAGGGGTTAGTCGGATGTTGGGAATCGATCAAAACGATTTCAGGGCTTTACTGGACGAAGGAGTAAACCCCCGGCAACCCAAAACCCAAATGGAACGTATCCTCCAGTTCCACAGACTCTTGTTATTGATGAACATCGATCAGGAACAGCATCCTGAGGAAATTCGTCAACTGCATAATATCGGGCTCCACATGGGCTTGCGACCTTCAGCAGTACAGGAGGTCCTCGCAGCCATGCATCGCTATCCCGACTTGATCATTCCTCCGAGGGAATTGATCGATATCTTCCGGAAACACGAGAATTAACGCCAAAATGGCACTTTTTAAGCGTATATTACTGTCTAAATGACAGTTTTCTGCTATGGTACGGACTTTGACTACTATAGGTCAAAGCGTAAAAACAATTTTTAAAACAATAGTATTATGAACTTGATTCGCAGACACAACGGATTATTCCCAAGTCTTTTGAACGACGTTTTAACCCCGGATTGGTTCGGGGGCATGGACCAGAGCAACTTTGCCTTTCCGGCCGTAAATATCCGGGAGGAGGAAACTGGATTTACCCTGGAACTCGCAATTCCTGGGAGAGAGAAAGAAGATTTCAACATTGAGGTAGATCACGATGTGCTCACGATTTCCATGGAAGTGAAGGATAAGGAGGAAACCAAAGAGAATGGATATACCCGAAGGGAATTCCGATATGGCAGCTTCAAGCGTGCCTTTACCCTTCCGGAAACCGTAAATGCCGATGCGATTGAAGCGAATTATGAGGCTGGCATCCTGAGATTTAGCCTTCCCAAGAAGGAGGAAGCCCTGCCTAAGCCGAAACGTCTGATCGAGATCGGCAAGTAAAAATTTGTAATTGGAAAAAGGATTTCCGTACAAAGAATTATAGGTGCCCTCCTAACGGGCCCTGTGATGGTTGGTTTGTTTAGTTGGTTAGTTAGGGAGCGCCCTCTGCGATAGCGGAGGGCGTTTTTTTATTCCTGGTTTTGTAAAACCTTGATTTCGTCTCGCAGCTTGGCCGCCATCATAAAGTCGAGGTCTTTGGCCGCTTTCTCCATGGCCTTGCGTTTGGTCCGAATCATATCTTCCCGCTGCGCCTCGGTAAGATAAGCCGGATCGGGTTCCTGGGCGGCGAGCTCTTTCTTTTCGAAATGGAATGTCGAAACCGAGTTTTTGGCCAGCGCATTATCCAGGCTTTTGGACAGCGCCTTCGGTACAATTCCGTGCTTTTTGTTATAAGCTAATTGCTTCTCCCGCCGGTAATTGGTCTCATCAATGGTCTTCTGCATGCTGTCTGTAATCGTATCGGCATACATGATGGCTTTTCCATTGAGGTGGCGGGCCGCACGCCCGACTGTTTGGGTCAGGGAGCGATTACTCCTTAAAAATCCTTCTTTATCTGCATCGATAATGGCCACCAGGCTTACTTCCGGCAAGTCCAGTCCTTCCCGCAGGAGGTTTACCCCGACCAGCACATCAAAAATTCCCTTGCGCAAGTCCTGCATGATTTCCACCCGCTCCAACGTATCTACATCGCTGTGGATATAGCGACAGCGAATATCGATCCGAGTTAGGTACTTGGTCAGTTCCTCGGCCATGCGCTTGGTCAAGGTGGTTACCAGGGTACGCTCATCGAGTTGTACGCGGGTTTGTATTTCCTCCACCAAATCGTCTACCTGGTTCTTACTCGGACGTATCTCAATCACGGGATCGAGCAGTCCGGTTGGCCGGATTACCTGTTCCACATAGATTCCACCGCTCTCTTGCAATTCGTAGTCTGCAGGGGTAGCACTCACATAGATGACCTGGTTTTGAAGGGCTTCAAATTCCTCGAATTTCAAGGGGCGGTTATCCATGGCTGCAGGCAGGCGGAAGCCGTACTCCACTAAATTTTCCTTCCGCGAACGGTCTCCACCAAACATGGCGTGGACCTGGGGAATGGTAACATGGCTTTCATCTACGATCATCAGATAATCGTCCGGGAAATAGTCGAGCAGGCAAAAAGGACGTGTTCCGGGTTCCCTGCCGTCCAGGTATCTGGAGTAGTTTTCAATTCCCGAGCAATAGCCCAGTTCCCGAATCATTTCCAGATCAAAATTCGTTCGTTCCTCAAGGCGTTTCGCCTCCAGTGGCTTTCCGATTTCTTTGAAGTAATCGATTTGCTTTACCAGATCGTCCTGGATCTGGTGGATGGCATTTTGCAGGATATCCGGGGAGGTAACAAACATATTGGCCGGATACAGGGTCAATACGTCAAACTGTTCCAAAACCGTATTGTTGAAAGGATCAAAGGCCTCGATCTCTTCGATTTCGTCCCCGAAGAAGTGGATGCGATAGGCGTGGTCGGCATAGCTCGGAAAAACATCCACGACATCCCCTTTTACGCGGAAGTTTCCATTTTTAAAATCGGCCGTAGTCCTGGAGTACAGGGATTGGACCAAAAGGTGCAGCAATTTGGTGCGGGCAATCACCTGGTCCTTTTCCAGGCGGATGACATTTTTCTTGAATTCAATGGGGTTACCGATCCCATAAAGACAGGATACTGAGGCCACCACGAGAACATCCCTTCGGCCGGAGAGCAGGGAGGAAGTCGTACTCAACCGCAACTTTTCGATATCCTCATTAATCGACAGGTCTTTCTCGATATACAACCCGCTGGTCGGGATGTAGGCTTCAGGCTGGTAGTAGTCGTAATACGACACAAAATATTCCACCGCATTGTCGGGAAAGAACATTTTAAATTCCGAATACAACTGTGCTGCCAGGGTCTTGTTATGGGCCAGAACCAGGGTGGGCCGCTGCACGGATTCCACCACGTTAGCCACAGTAAAGGTTTTACCCGAACCCGTGACCCCGAGCAGGGTTTGGGCGGTATCTCCTTCCCGGATACCTTCACTCAATTGACGGATGGCTTCGGGTTGATCCCCGGTTGGTGAAAACTCTGAAACGACCTTGAATTTCATACCCTAAAAATACGAAAGCCCTATGGGTTTGAAGCTATCTTTTTAAGGTAAAATGACCGCGTACGCTGCCTCCGTTTCGGTCTTCTGCCATAAACCAGTAATCGTTGGGAGGAACCGGTTGCCCGTTGGAATTTCCATCCCAACCGCGGCTGTTGGGGTCTATCTGCGCAAGGAGATTTCCGTAGCGGTCGAAGATGGTAATCCGGGTAATCGGGTTGATTCCGGATGGTGGGACAATATATTGCCAGAAATCGTTGACATTATCCCCGTTGGGGGTAAAAAATTCGGGAAAACCCTCCAGGGTCAGGTCGGGTTCCACCAGGACTTCAACGGTTCCACAGCCATTGATATCCCGCACAAATACCCGGTAGGAGTCTACAGGCAGATTGGAAAAGGTGTTGCTGCTTTGATAGGGTCCCGCCGGATCCCCGAGAGCGAATTCATAATCTCCCAGACCGGAAACCTCTATCTCAATGCGTATTACCCCAGCTCCCAGGGTTGTATTGGTCGCATCAATTTGCGGGGCCGAAGAAGCGACAACTGTAAATTCCTGGGAACTGCTGCATTCGAAATCTCCGCCGGGCCCTGTGTTGTTATCGTAAATTTCCAGGCGATAATTCCCCTCGCCGGGAACATCGAAATCGGGGCCTTCCTGAATCAGGGTCTCGCGCCCGGGTTCCAGAAGGAACCAGCGATACCCGTCGGCTGCATTAGATGCTGTGATAACTGTGCTTGGGTCATCAGCACAGATTCCAATGACCTCGGGAAAGTCCAGTTCCGGGCTCAAATCCACGAGTTCCCCGGTGGTTGCGTCAAAGAAAGGACCGCAGCCGAGGATGGTGGTGAATACTTCCTGTCCGCAGTCAATCGCTTCGCCGGCAGCATTGAAGGGGACGATGCGGATATAATAAATACTGTTAGGGTCAAAATCGATAACGTTGGTGCTGGTGGTAGAGAAACTCGAACCGTCCAAAACGTCATTGACCGTTGGGGAAGTTCCTATGAAGACCCGATATCCGTCTGCTCCAGGTACAGGAGTCCATTCAATTCTCGGGGAGAGGGGTACATTCAAGGCGCCATCAGCAGGAGAGATCAGGCTGCTGCAGGTAGGTAAGGTGGCCAGTGCACCTGTCCTGAACGTTTCTTCGATACAGCCTGTAGCCGGGCCATTTTCGTTGTTCGGTATAACGGTAACGTAAATATCGCTTAGCTCGGGTAAATCGGCCGGAGGATTATATGACAATACGTTTCCAATATCGGTTAGCGGCAGGATATCGGTACCACCTGGCGTTGACCCAATGGCAATACTATAGCTCGTCGCCGTAGGGCTATAGTCCCAGCGAATATTGGTCCCTACGGGAATGCCAGTAGACCCGTCCAGCGGTCCGGCCAGGGTCGTACATCCCGGGGGAGTCGTTACATCTTCGGTACGGAAGGAAAACGAATCGCAAATAATATCGGGTTGGCCGAGAATAAACAGGGTTATCGTAACGTAAATCAGTGTGTCGTCCGGAAGTCCTAAGGGCGGGGTAAAGCTGGTGGCCGCACCAACCGAATTCCTGAGAATTTCATTTCCGCCAGGCGTAGTTCCCAGGGAAATGGTATATCCGGTAACACCGACAATATTTTCCCAACTGATGGTTTCGGTTACCGGAACATTCGTGCTACCGGGTAAAGGGTTCAGCAAATCGGGGCATTCCTGAGCGTAGGAACTCAGGCCGATTAACAAACCGGCAAGACACAGCAACTTCTTCATTTTCCTATTCGGGTAAGCGCTTGGGGCTTCCAGAATAGGCATAAATTACGAAATATCCGGTTATTTTAATCCAAACAAACGTTAAACGGCTACAGAGCCTCGGTTAGAGGTCGCGCTTTTTGAGAAGGGCGTAAGAAGCCCAGATAAAGATCGCTGCCCAAGCCAGAACAATAAGGAGTTGTACAGGATCCACGGAGTAGTCCTTGACGATTTCCTCACCAACTTCCCTGGCGGCATTCTGAATGACCGATAATCGGGTAAAGGGTTCTGACAAACTTTGCCACATGGATCCGAAAGGAAAGAACATGGAGACCTGGTCTGCGGTCTGCACAGAATACTTCGAGGTCATATATACCCAGGGAAAGAATTCGGCCCCAATAAACCAGATAAAAAGGAACCCCAGGGCAAAGGCAGAGCGTTTCACGAGCATCCCTACGAAGAAGCAGAAGGAGAAAAATCCGAACAGCTTTACGAAATAGGCGATAAGGTATTCCAGGTCGGAAAAGATGATGGAGATTTCATTGAAATCCGAATGCATCAATCCCAGGATCAGGGATATCAGGAACACAAATACCGTAGAGGCTACCGCCAGGGCCAGGATGGTCCATACCTTGGAGGCTATGAATTCCTTTTTGGAAAGCCCGTCGATCAGATTCTGTTTGATGGTTTTATTGCTGTACTCATTGGATATCATCGAAACGATTACAATGGCCAGGAATACCTTCAGGAACGCGATCATAAAGGTGTTGAAATGCCAGATATACGGAAAGTTGAAAATACCGATATCCGCCACATTGAATTTGAGGGGACCCCAATCGATTTTGATCGATGTAACCAGTGCAATCAGGGCGATCAGGCCAAAATAGGCGACGATCAAAAATCGGCTGGCGCGGTTGTTCCAGAGCTTGATGAATTCTATATGCAGGAGTCTTATCACGGTTGGTTTTGTTTATTGGTAAGGGTGAGGAATTGCTGTTCGAGGCTTTCTTTGCGCTTGACCAGATGACTTAATGGAATTCCTTTTTTAAAGCAGATCTCATTGAGATCGGCAGCTTCCAGGGGTTGGTCCAGGTAAGCGGTCAGCAGGCCATTCTCCTGTTCAAAGTGGGAGAACGAGCCTTGAGCTTCCAGGAATTTCTTTAAGCCGTCCATATCGGCTGTCTTTAACTCAAAGAAGCCATGGGAGGCGAACATTCCATCTACCTTACCGCTGTAGAGATTTACCCCTTTTTGCAGGATTACTACATGAGAACAAACCTTTTCGACCTCGTCCAGCAGGTGGGATGCCAGTAAAATGGTAGTGCCCTGTGAGGCGATGGTTTTTATCAGTTCCCGGATCTGGTGGATCCCTTGCGGGTCCAGGCCATTGGTAGGTTCGTCCAGAATAAGGATTTCGGGGTTGTTCAACAGGGCAGAGGCTATAGCCAACCGTTGTTTCATCCCCAGGGAATAGGTTTTAAATTTACTATGCCGCCGACCCCAAAGGCCAACGAGCTCCAGTTTTTCCTGGATCCGCGATTCCGGAACTTCCTTTATCCGGCACACCAATTTCAGGTTTTGCTCTGCCGACATATACGGGTAGAAGTTGGGCCGCTCTATGATTGCCCCTACTTTCTTAAGTGCCTGGTGGGTGGAAGTCTCGCCGTCGAACCAGAAAAAGGATCCGGAGGTTTTATTAACTACATTCAGTACGATTCCCAAGGTGGTCGATTTTCCACTTCCGTTGGGTCCAAGAATGCCGTAAACATTACCTTTTTCGATGGTAAAGCTTAGGTCCTTGACAGCGGTCAGAGATCCGAATTTTTTGGTCAGGTTGGTTACGGTTAGGATAGTGTCCAAAGGATAAAGTTTATCGGATTGCGAATACTTACTTGACGAATTAATGCTTAATTTGTTACAAAGCCAGGAGAATTCCACCCATGTCCGAAGAGAAACTCATGTCCAAAAAAAAGCCGGCCTATCCCATAATTCCGGCTTTAGATGCCTATCTGGATAAGTATAATCGCAAAATCGAAATCCCCATATTTTATGAGGACCTGCTGCGGTTCGCAGGCTCTGTCGTAGTCTACGATCAGAAGGGGGAAGACAGTCTCTGGGTACGGGTGTTTTACTCGGATTCCGAACGCAAGGAGATCGATTTCAGCCTTAAGCGGGTCTATTCCATTTTGCACTCCGACGGAAGTGACCGAATTTTTCAATACCTCAATGTCGATGCCGTCGATTATTGCACCTTTGGGAATTCCAAACCTTTTCGCATTAAGGTGCGGAATATCCTGAACGACAACTTCACGTATTTCTATGTAAAACGTACTGATGCCTCCCGCATTTACGGGCTGGAACTCGAGCATATGCTTTCCCCTTACAACCTGAATTTCCTGGTCTATAAGGATACCCTGATCGAGGAACATATCGCGGGTATTCCCGGGGATACGTTTATTAAGGAAATGCTCCCCGAATGTACCGAAGGGCAGAAGGCCCAACTGGCCAAGGAATTTGTAAAGTTCAATGAGCGTTGCATGATCCGATTATTGGGGGATATGCGCTCCTACAACTATGTAATCGTGCCTGTTCACGATTTTGACCATGTGGTCTACCGCATTCGCGCTATTGACTTTGACCAGCAATGCTTCGAAGGGAAGCTCAAGGTCTATCGTCCGCAGTTTTTCAAGGAAAACAACATTATGGTGGGGCTGGTAAAGAATAAATTACTCAGCGATTCTGTAGACCAATACAAGGTTGAGGAGCGATCGATCGTGGCCAAGCGGATCCTGAGTTCCGGGCAACGCATTCGGCGGATGGTTCAAATCGCTAAAACCGATGCGATTTCCCTGCCCGAGAATATCGAGCGACTCAAATCTGAAATTTTTGAACTGACCAAGGACGTTCATTTTAAGAAATGTGAGACCATGGGAGATATCCTGGAACTGGCGCTGGATTTTGTGAAGCGGAATTACGAAAACGTCAGCATGCGCCAGATAATAGAAAAGCGTATTGAACTTTGAGCTGAGTAACCGCTTACAGGCAATACTTATCTAGTTACACATAATACGAAGATGTATCTGTCTGATTTATATACTTTTAATAAATAACCGAAAACCTTTAATAATGAAAACTACACACCTTTTTTTAAGCCTGATGGCTTGTGTTCTGATGATAAGTTGCGGCGAACAAGCTCAGGAAGAGATGATTGATCCTGCAGCGGAGGCGGCGCAATGGGAACAAGAACGCGCCGAAGCGCTAGAAGCAATTGAAGCAGCGAATGCGGCCATTCCCAGCCTTACCAGTCAGGGTAAGTTCGAGGAGGCTGGCGCCTACTTTATGGAAGATGTGGTTCAGATCATTTCCGGGCAACCCGCAATCCGCAGCAGGGCAGACTGGATTGCCGCTCAACAACAAGCTGCTGCCATCGGGGATTGGGATCTGGAGTTGGAAGTCCTGGATTTTGAATATATGGGAGATCAGGCAGTAGAACGCGGTCGCGGGGTGCAAACCTTCACAGCAAACGAGAACAGTCCGATGCCTTCCATGCAATCGGTCGGGGACTACATGGTCCTCTGGGTCAAAACCGAAACCGGCTGGAAAATCCAGTACGATTACGTGGTAATTCAGCAGCCGGAGATGCCTTAGGGCCTTTACCGCTTAAGCTTTCTGCTCCCGGTTGAAGTACACCAGGTAGTAGTACATCTGGCGCTCTTCGTCCCATCCCTTTTCAACAAATTTCTCAGCAGACTCCGGGTTGATGAAATTTAGTTTGATCTGGATATTGGTATCCAGGTCAATCACGTTTTTCATCTTCTTCCGGGTGTCGCTCACCGCTTTGTTGGCAATTGGAAAATTGCTGACATCTTCGATACTGTATTTTGGTCCCTTCTCGGTTTTATAATGCTTGAACTCTGGGATTAATTCAGGATTTTCCAGTACCTCGTTGAGGAATTTGCTCTCCTCGAAATCGTCGTTTTTAGCAAAGTGGTTCACTGCCCGATTCATAAACAGCACCTCTTGTTGCTTGTCTTCCGCAGGCAGTACGACCTCCTTTGCAAAATTCTGGCAGAACTTCAGGTAGTTCTTGGTGTAAAAGTTTTCATCGGTTAACGGGGCCAGGCCCAGGAATTCTTCGATCCAGTATTTGGCGTCGTAGCGATTGCTGTCTACTGAAAGTACCTTGAAGCCTGCCTCTGCCTCGCGATTCAATATCAGGCAGCCTTTATCGAGCCGGTTGAGGTTAACCCCCTGTTTGATTTGCATTTCAAGGTCTGAATCCCGCTCCTTGAATTGCAGGAAATCCTGTTTGATTTCGCTTTTGAAGATTCCCAGGGCATCGGTTTTTTGATTGTCTACCAGTACGTCACGCAGGTAAACCACATAGCATTCGCCACTTTTAATATGGGGGTGTTTGGACTGCGCGTACAGGTGCCGGGCAATTTCACGGCTTACCTCCACGAGCCTGTCGGGTTTTTCAAAGAACTGCCGGGCCGCCTCATATATCGGATGAAATTCCAGGGCCGCTTCATGGGTAAAGCAATAATAGTTCTCTTCTTTTTCGCGGAAGGGTTTAAAGAAATATTCCTTGAGCAGTGCACTTAACTCATCGTTGAGGGCCGCTGGCTGGTCGGAAAGGAATAGGGCCTCTCCACGGTGCTGATTCCCTACGCGATGCAGGGTAAGGGTGTCGATTTGGGCAGAAAATAAGTTGAGCATGTATTAGTTGCTTTGGCGGTGTAATTCGTAATTAATTCAGGGGGAAGGAATATCTGGAGGCTATTAATTCCAGTTTTCTTCAAAATCCAGGTCGTCGTAACTCCCAAAGGAATCTTCGTCGGGCCCTTCGGTTTCAGCTTCAAAACGTTTTTCAGGCGGGGAATCCGGAACCTCTCCAAAACTGAACAGCAAATTGGGGTAGGAGCGACCGTCTTCTTTCTCGGCGATGTCCGCCAATTCCACAAAGAAGGTCCACATGTTCAGGAAATCGTACACGTAGAGCAGTTTTGGCCTGGCTTCATGCAATACATCGCAGATACGGATGTCCTTCATGCGATTGCCGTCCGGGACATCACCCAGGTCAAAGAGGGGAATTTCGTCTTCCTGCTGCCAGTTTTCATCACAGGTATAGAAGGAAGCCATCTCCTCTCCCAGGAATCCAAAAGCCTGTGTGATAGCCGTGTGAAAGTCTTCCAGACTAACTTCTTCTTCAATTTCCAGGTCTCTGAAAATATCTTCCTGCGCATCCAGAATAACACGGATTTTGTAGATCATTTCGCCCGATTTTGGGATTCTGGCAAAGGTACAAAAAAGCGTACATCCCTGCGGATTTCAAGGAGCAGGTAAAACTGCAAACCAAACAGGAGGGCGGCCCCGAAAAGGTGTAAGGCCTGACTGGAAAACGGGAAGGCAAAGTAGTTCATCGCTATTCCACTTACCACTAGCAGCGCCAGTAGTCCGAGGATCGGCCTGATTTTGGGATATTTCAATTGATTCTTAAACATCAGATAGGCTACCCAGAAATGAAGGAGCAGTACCAGGATCGAAAAAGAGCGGTGGATATAAAAGATCATGCTGGGGTCACTGAGCCATAATTCCCGGGCCTGTTCCCCAAATAGTTCGCCCTGCTGGTCTACAAACTGGCGTACCTGGGTACCCATGAGTATCTGCATCAGGCTTACGAAAAACGTAAGGCCCCAAAGTCGAAACAAGTTCCGGCTGGCCGGTTGTGCAGCCCGTCCTTCGATTTTTTCACTGGTAAATACTATCCACAGCAAGAGGGCCACAATAAGAAGGGCCATAAACATGTGCAGGGTAATGCGCACCGGAGCCAGCACGGAGTAAACCACCGTGGCGCCCAACCATGCCTGAAATCCAATGGCTACAACGGAAATCCAGGCCAGCGCGGTCCAGGCAGGTTTCTCCTTTAACCAACCCAGGGAGCAAACTGCCATGGCCAGAATTGCCAGGCCCGAAAGTGCCCCCAAAAGCCGGTTAATGTATTCCACCCAGGTATGCACCGCGTTGAATTCGGCATAATCGTGGCGGGTATAGGGTCCCCAATTGGCCGCATTAAATGTATTCCCGGATTGAAAGTCTTCGCGGGCCAGAAGCAGGGCTTCCTCCCGGATGATCACCTGCCCGGATTCATAGTCACTGTTAGCTTGCCATTCGAGTTCTGAAGCCTCAACAGGGGGAATCAAATAGCCGAAGCATTTGGGCCAGTCCGGGCAGCCCATACCGCTTCCCGTCATACGAACCACAGCTCCCGCAAGAATTACCAGATACACCAGTGCCAGCGACAATTTGGCCATTCGGCGGTAATTAGCTTTTAAAAAGTATTTCATTGATCTACTGGTTTTAGGCCCATCTTCCGGCCTTGTTCCAACATGAATTTTCGCGCAGCATCCACCTCATTGGGAATAACTCCTTCCAGGATAGCTTCCTTGATGGCCTCTTTGATTTTACCGATCTCCCGGGAAGGGGACAGGCCAAAAGTAGACATGATCTCTTCCCCGCTTACCGGAGGTTGAAAATTCCGGATTCTGTCCCGCTCTTCCACAGCCACAATTTTCTCGCGCACCCTTTGGAAATTGGCCAGGTAGCGCTTTTGCTTTCTGGGATTCTTAGTGGTGATATCGGCTTCGCAAAGCGTCATCAGATCGTCTACATCTTCTCCCGCATCGAAAACGAGCCGGCGTACCGCAGAATCCGTTACTTCCTCCCCGGAAAGCGCTGTGGGCCGTGAGCTCATGCGGACAATTTTCTGAACATACTTCATCCGATCATTCAACGGCATTTTGAGCCGCTTGAAAATTCCCGGCACCATTTTACCACCCCGGAACTCATGCCCGTGGAAGGTCCAGCCGATTTTCGGATCAAAGCGCTTGGTTGGCGCTTTTCCAATGTCGTGCAGGAGCGCCGCCCAGCGTAACCATAGCGAATCCGTATGCCTGGAAATGTTATCCACTACCTCAAGGGTATGCCAGAAGTTATCTTTATGCCGTTGCCCTTCAATTTCCTCAATGCCCTGTAATGCAGTAAGCTCGGGCAGAATGCTTTGCAACAGCCCGGTCTGATGCAGTAGTCCTAATCCTATCGAGGGTTGCGAGGTGAGCATGATCTTGTGTAATTCGTCTACGATGCGTTCACGGGAAACGATCCCGAGCCGTTCTTTGTTTTGGGAGATTGCCTTTAGGGATACTTCCTCTATGGTAAATCCGAGCTGCGCGGCAAATCGAATGGCGCGGATCATACGAAGCGGATCGTCGCTATAGGTCGTTTCCGGATTCAAAGGTGTGCGAATGCATTTTTTCTGCAGGTCCTCCAGGCCATTGAAAGGATCCAGCAGCATTCCGAAGGTTTCCGGATTTAAGGACAGGGCCAGGGCGTTGATGGTAAAATCCCGGCGGAGCTGGTCGTCCCTCAGGCTACCATCTTCTACCACAGGTTTTCGGCTATCGCGACTATAACTTTCCTTTCGGGCTCCGACAAATTCGATCTGTGCATCCTCGAATTTAAGCATGGCAGTCCCGAAGTTCTTAAATACCGAAACCTTTGGTCTGCCGGGTAAAGCTTCACTTAGGGCACGGGCAAGTGCAATCCCGCTCCCCACGGCGACAATATCGATATCCTTCTTATTTGTTCTTTTGAGGAAAAAATCGCGGACAAATCCGCCGATGACGTAGCATTCCAGATCAAGGGCAGCAGCTACCTCGCTGATCTTGGTAAAAATGGGAGCTTGTAAGGCCTTTTCGTAATGTTCGCGCTTGCCATTTTCCATGTAATTGCAAAGGTATTACTTCGATTACACAGGTGGAAATTTATGACTGGCTAATCCCCTTCGCGACGCAGACGAATGAGCTCTTTGTACCGGGCATGAACGCCTAAAGCGTTCAGGTAGGAAATGATGATGCCTTTTTTACCATCGAGGATGCCGAGACGCAGGAAATAGTGATTGAAGAACTTGTACCAGGGTCTGAGCCATCGCGCTGGCCACAGAAAGCGTTTTCCACGGGCAAATTCCTCCCGGGCTTTCATCTGGCCGTATTTGACCATTTTCGCCTTATAATCCTCATAAGAACTGTAAGAGTAGTGTATGAGTTTGTTTTGTAGCACGGCGGTGGGGCCATTAACGATAAGGGTCTCATGTACAATCCGTTCAGGGTCAAAATGACACTGCTCTTTCTGCCACAATCGGAAATTTTTATCGCTTTGCCACCCGCTGAACCTCAGTACCTCCTCCTTAAACATGAAGGTCCTGCGGAAATAATAGGCTGAAGCAGGATTCTCAACTTCTCCTACTGTAGTGAGGATTTCTTCCTTAAGCCGCTCCGGGATTCGCTCATCGGCATCCGTAAACAGTATCCAGGGATGGCCGGCTTGTTCCAGCGCAAAAGACTTTTGATCAGTAAAACTCACAAAGGGGCGCTGAATCAAGTGTACCCCCTCGGCTTTGGCTGCTACTTCTGCAGTCCCGTCGGTGCTGAAGGAATCCACCACAATGATTTCATCGGCAAAGGACAGGTTTTCCAGTACCGCAGCAATGTGCTCGATTTCATTGAAAGTAATCAGCAGGGCGCTTATTTTGGAGGCTTCAGTCTTCACTACTCAAATATGCCGCTATATCGGCCATGATTTTTTCTCGTTCAAAATTTTGGGTCACGTAGCCATGGCCATAGTCACCCATTGTCGCTCTTCTTTCGGGGGATTCTATAAGGGATTGTACCGCATCACAAAACGCCATGCAATCGCCAGGGGCCGTAAGGATACCCGCTTTTCCATCGGGAATAACCTCGGGATTACTGCTGCTGTTAAAAGCTACCACTGGTTTACGGACGTAGGCTGCTTCGGCCAGCACGTAACCGAATCCTTCCCAGTGGGAAGGCAAGAGGAAGATATCTCCGCCAGACAGGAAATCGAGGGGGGAATCGATAAAACCGTGTAGTTTGACCCGGTCTTCAAGGTTTTCTTGGTTAATCCGATCTTCCAATACCTTTCGAAGGCGTCCTTCCCCGCCTATATGCATTCGGAAATCGAGGGCCCGGCGACTCAGTTCTACAGCTACATCGATGAGAAAGCCCTGATTCTTTTGAGCCTCCAGGCGTCCCAGGTTAACGAGGTGAACCGGGTTACCTGTTCCAAAGTCATAGCCTGGCACGCTCTGTTTGGCCTTGGTTTGTAGCTTTTGGGCCATACCCTCAAAATCCAGCCCGTTATAGGCAACCTTAATTTTTTCTTTCGGAAATAGCGTTGGGTTATTGGATAATAGGGAAGTTGCCGTGGCATTTGAGTTTACCAGGACCTCTGAAATTACTTTTCCGAATAACAACCGGTTAAGCCAGGTATTCCGAACTGGGATATCGCTACCTCGCCTGTAAATAATGCGGGGTATGCCCGCCCATCGTGCGGCCAAACCGGCCAGCTTCACATCCCGACTCAGATTCATCAAAACCACCCCAAAAGCATTTCGCTTAAAGAATTGCCTCAGGCGGTACACTTTCAGAATATTCAGAAAGCTTAGGTTTCCACTCTCTAAACCGTGAACGGGGATGCCAATAGCCTGCGCTTTTTGATATAGTGCTCCTTTGCTGTGGGCTACGAGTAAAACCGTTTGCTGTTGCTTCCACAAATAGGTCGCCGCTTCGAGATGCCATTTCTCGCCTCCGCCCCAGGCCTTAGTTGTATTGAAAAAGCAAATTCCGCTCACGACATCAGGTTTTTATAGAATTGCTTGAGGTTGGCTGCTACATTCTCATCGGTAAATCGCTGGACATAGTCCAGTCCTTCTGATGCCGCCTGATTGCGCTTTTCAGGAGCTTCCATCCAATTGGTAATCGCTTTTCGAAATGCTTCCGGATCTGTGGCGGGTACATAGACTGCCGACGGTCCGGCTGCTTCCGGGAAACAACCCCCTGCACTGGCAATTACCGGTGTTCCTGAGAATAAGGCCTCAATTATTGGGATGCCGAATCCTTCGCACAGCGAAGGATAGCAAAAGATGGATGCCCCCTGATACAAGGCAGCCAAATCCTCTTTTCCGGTATTACTGAGGATACGAACCTGTTGTTCCATCTTATTCGTTGCGATGTATTCCCGGACTTTGCGCTCATAGGATTTGGGAGACCCTACCAGTACCAGCTTATAAGGAGTATCCTTAATAGCCTTCAGGAGGGTCAGCGCATTTTTTCTTTCCTGGATGGTCCCTACATTCAGGAGATATTCCCCCTTGAGACCGAATTTCTGCTTAACGGCTTCGATCTGCGCTGCAGATTGTTTTTGCTTGTATATATCATTGCAACCCTGGTAGACCACTTCTATTTTTTCCGGATCAACCCCCAGATAATCGACCAAATCCTTTTTGGTCTGCTCGCTAATCGCCAAAATCCGGTCGGCTATCCGCACCGCATATTTGACTTTCAGGGTATAAATCCACCGATCCGTTCGGGAGTAGAAATGAGGGTGGCTCAGGAAAATAACATCGTGAACCGTAACAGATTTTCGAATTCTCAGTCTGTTGATGCCCATTGGAAGCTCCCCCGAAAGCCCGTGATAGGCATCCAGCTTTTCCTTTCGGATTTGTCTGGAGATTCCCCAAAGACGCCAAAGGGAAGGCACGAGATTCCAAAACCAACCTTTGGGATAGGCAACGCTTAGTGGTAACTCCAGGATTCCCGGGTATCTTTTGGAACGTTTCGGGTTAAAAAGCACCAATTCCCAATCTCCGGCGTATTCTGTAAGAATGCGGACAACATCCCGGCCGTAGTTTCCCAGGCCGGTGCTGTTGTGAAATATCCGTTTGGCGTCATATCCTATCCTCATAGTTCCCGGGTTTTATGGAGGTAGGGCAATAAGGCATGGCCTAAGCGATTGAGGGCTTTGGCCCGGTTTTCTTTGGAAAGCCCGCTGGGACCTGTCGGCGTGGGATTGACGTCGATAATAAAAATCAGTCCGTCGGAATTGTTGCGCAAGACATCCAGTTCTCCAAAGTCCAGGGAAACCTTTTTTATAAAGGTGTTGATCTTTTCAATCTCTGATGGGTTAAAGACTGTTGCCGTCTCGTGCATTTCCGTTCGGGTGATCGGGTTTTTTGTCTGGTTGTTATCCGCGCGGTACTTCTTGTAAACAAAGTCTATGCACTGACCTCCGATTACCGGGACCCGCACATCGACTACTTCCCCTTTCCCATTGGCCGTATCTATGTGGCGTTGATAAAAGTAGTCCGGTTTGGTTTCTGAAAGGGGACCGGTCAGGATTTGACCTTCCTCGACCGCATTCAAATTGGGTTTGACCACCAGCTTCCCAGCGAAGGTTAGGGGATCCACTGTGGTGCTGTATCCGAATACTTCCTGGAAATCCCTTTCTACCCGGTCTTTACTAATATCCGTACATCTGGCATTCCATACCCGGTTATGCTGCATCAGATTCTTGAGGGTAGCGTCCTGTTGCCGGTACGTATTGAGATCCCAATTCAGGTATAAATCGGGTTGGGAACTCCGACTGACCCGATTGGTCACACTGATTTTCAGGGTAGATAAAATCTTGAAGAGGGTGGAAGACTTGCCCGGATAATACGGGTAGCAAATGACTTTTCTTGCCTTGCCCCCGTGCGCCAGGGCACTTCGAAAGTTTAGGAGCAAATGCCTCAGGTCGCTTAGAAAAACCTCAAAGCCACCCTTCTGACTGTTATAGTCATTAAAAAGTCCCTTGCTATAGCGGTATTCCTTAATCATTGGTTGGCTAACCCGAATTAATCGAGAGCAGCAAAAATACTAACTAAATTCTAAGCAAAGGGCAGGCTTAGGCAGCAGGTATGCCCAAGCGGGTATGTGCCTGTCAGGAAGCCTTGGGCAGGGGGTAAGGCACCTGGGAAGCGGGTAAGGGTCTGCGCACAGTGGTGCTGGTACTCGTTTTTCTGGCACGGGCTCCTCGGAGCATTCTGAATTGTACGAGGTAGCCGTAGGCATCGAGATAGCAAATGGTTACCCCGCGCATTCCATCGAGGATACCGAGGCGGAAGAGATAGTTATAGCAGAATTTCCAGATAGGTTTCAAGAGTAACAACGCCATCTTGGGTCTGCGCTTACCCTCCAGTACCTCCTGAGCTTTAAGTCGGCCATAGAGGACCATCTTCTGTTTGTAAGAAGCAAAATCCCTGTAGCAATAGTGCAGGAGCTGGTTTTTCAGGGCTGCCGTTTTTCCTTTGATGTCGAGCTTTTCGTGAACCAGTCGGTTGGTGGAATAGCGCGCGCAGTCTTTGCGGAAGAGCCTGATATTCTTATCGGTTTGCCAGCCGCTGAACTGCAAGGGGATATTTTTGAACATGAACTTCCTGTAAAACCAATAGGCACTTACGCTTTGATCATTTCGGGCAATTACCTCGCGGATCTCCCGAGCCAATTCCGGGCTCACTTCCTCATCGGCATCGACAAAGAGAACCCAGGGCTGACGGGCCTGATCCAGCGCGAAATTCTTTTGTTCAGTAAAGTTGCGAAAGGGTTTACGAATTACGCGGACTCCGGGGCGATTCAGCAAATATTCATAGGTGCCATCTGTACTTCCGGAATCGACAACAATAATTTCAGTGGCAAAATCCACGGCATTCAAACAACGGGCGATATTGCTGATTTCGTTGTACGTAATCATCAAAACGCTTAATCCGGTATCTTTCCTGCTATCCTTCATAACAACTGGTGTCGTTTGGGTTCGACCCCCTATTATAACAGGAAAACCACTTAAAAATTATATCCAAATTGGTTTCCCGGCGACAAAAGTAGGATAAAGATTACAATAAACCAGTTTCTATCCGGTGTAATCCCCCGGAATAACGGGAGTGTCAGACGGCTACGTCGTACTCTCTGAGGGCATTGTTGAGGGAAGTTTTTTTGTCCGTGCTTTCTTTGCGCTTACCGATAATAAGGGCACAGGGAACCTGGAATGACCCGGCCGCAAATTCCTTGGTATAACTTCCGGGGATTACGACTGAACGCGCTGGGACCCTGCCTTTATATTCAACCGCTTCGGACCCACTAACGTCGATGATTTTGGTTGAGGCGGTCAGTACGACATTCGCCCCGAGAACGGCTTCTTTTTCTACGCGAACCCCTTCGACCACGATGCAACGACTACCAATAAATGCGTTGTCCTCGATAATTACAGGTGCCGCCTGCAGCGGTTCCAGTACCCCGCCGATTCCCACGCCACCACTCAGGTGAACATTTTTCCCGATCTGGGCACAACTCCCTACCGTGGCCCAGGTATCCACCATAGTTCCCGTGTCTACATAGGCCCCGATATTGACATAGCTGGGCATCAGGATCGTCCCGGGGGCGATATAGGCACCATGACGGGCAACGGCATGCGGAACTACGCGAATTCCGCGTTCCTTGTAATTCCGCTTAAGGGGGATTTTGTCGTGGTATTCAAAAATTCCCGCTTCCAGCGTTTCCATCTGCTGAATGGGGAAATAAAGCACAACACCCTTCTTAACCCAAGACTGGATGATCCATCCGTCGGCACTGGGCGCTGCACACCGCAGTTCCCCCTTATCCAGGAGGTCGATTACCTCGCGAATAGCCTGCTGGGTTTCCGCCTCTTTGAGTAATTCCCGCTGCTCCCAGGCAGCTTCAATTTGTTTTTGTAATTCCTTCATGCCGCTAATTTGCGCAAAGATAGTTTGCCCACTTCAATTCCCCGAGCCGGTTTACAGGTATAACTAATTATGGTTTATTTTTGCAAAAAAAAGCTTTGGGCAGGATTATGGCGTTGGATTTTGGTGCAAAAAGGACGGGTATAGCCGTTACGGATCCTTTGCAGCTTATAGCTTCTGGTCTGACGACATGTGCCACAGAGCATCTCCTGGATTATATTGAGAAGTACTATCGGGAAGAAGGCCTGGATGCCCTGGTTGTTGGACAACCCAGGAGAATGGACCATTCGTTTTCGGCGGTGGAAACAGAAATTCTCGAATTCATAACTGCACTGGGAAAGCGACTTCCGGAATTGAAAATTGAACGGGAGGATGAACGGTTCACCTCGAAAATGGCCGCCGATGTCCTGGTCCGCGGAGGAATGAAAAAGAAAAAACGAAGGGAAAAAGGGGCGCTGGACCAGGTGAGCGCTACCCTGATCTTACAATCATATCTAAGTAGAACGCAACCATGATATTACCCATTGTAGCCTACGGGGACCCGGTACTTCGCAAGAAATGCGAACCAATAGGGGAAGACTACCCGCAACTTAAAGAGCTTATTGCCAATATGTGGGAGACCATGTATGCGGCGAATGGGGTAGGGCTGGCAGCCCCCCAGATCGGACGGGATATCCGCATCTTTTTGGTAGATACAGAACCTTTCGCAGATGATCCGGACCTGGACGATGCCGAGCGGGAACAACTCAAAGGTTTTCAACAAGTATTTATCAACGCCGAAATACTGGAGGAAACCGGAGATTCCTGGAGTTTTAATGAAGGGTGTTTAAGCATTCCGGATGTCCGGGAAGACGTTAGTCGCAAACCCGAGCTTACCATTCGATTTCTCGATGAGGAATTTCAGGAGCACACACTAACTTTTGATGGTCTTTTGGCCCGCGTTATTCAACATGAATACGACCATATCGAAGGCGTATTGTTTACCGATCACATAAGCACCTTAAAGAAACGGTTGTTAAAGAACAGGTTGTCCAACATCAGTAAGGGTAAGATTTCAGTGGATTATAAAATGCGCTTCCCGGCCATGAAGCGCAAGCGATAATTTTAGCATATTTGCACCCTCAAATCAATCGTCTAAGTTATACTGATCAACTATGAGTCTTGAGAGAATCTTATCTATTGGAGGAAAACCCGGTCTTTACCGATTGATTACCCAAACCAGAACGGGTTTTGTGGCGGAATCGCTGCTGGACGGGAAGAAAATCTCCGTGGGTATGACCGGAAATGTGAGCGTGCTCTCAGAAATCGCTATTTATACCCTGGATGAGGAACTGCCTTTGCGTGAGGTATTCTCCAAAATCAAGACTCGGGAAGCTGGTAAAAAAACAGCGATTTCCCATAAGGCCGATAAGCTGGAACTCGAGGAATTCTTCTTCGAAGTGCTACCCAACTATGACGAAGACCGCGTTTATGCCAGTGATATCCGCAAGGTAATCCAATGGTATAACCTGCTGGTCGAAAAAGGCCTCGACGATTTTTCCGAACCGGAAAGTGAGGAAGCCAAGTCTTAGTCTTTAATGGCTGGCTCCGGAAGTTCCATCTCCGGCCAGGGAATCAGCGGTGATTTGTAGTAGTTGATCTCCATTCGCCGGAAATAAGGCGCCTGTGCTGCAAGTCGCAAGCGATAGCTTTCCCAATCTCGATTTTCCTCTTTACTCCAGGCCAGTTCTGCATAGCCAGATAAACGTGGAAATGCGAGAAATTCCAGCTCTGAAAGCTCACTGATGGTCTCGGACCAAAGCGGGGCTTCGACCCCAAGGATGTCGTCGCGATCCAAACCGGCGGTATAGGAAACAGGATTCCACTGGTAAGCGGTATCCACCGGGATATATCCTGCCCAATGCAGACCCAGGGGGGACAGGGAATCGTACTGCATGTCCAGGTAAGCTTTCTTAGCGGGGGAGAGGATAACTTTCATCCCTTGAGCTACAGCTTTTTGCGCGTTTTCCTCGCTAGCCCAGAATTGGGCAATGCTGCTAGAATCGAGCTTGGCGATGGCCATTTCGTCCCAACCAACCATTTGTTTCCCATATTTGCGCACAATGGGTTCTACCCGCTCCATAAAATAGATGTAATCACTTTGGGACGTTACGTGGGTTTCGTCTCCACCTACATGAAAATAAGGCCCTGGAGTGATCGCCGAGATTTCCCGTACGACATCGTCAATGAAACTGTAGACCGTATCCTTTCGGGCATCCCAGGTACTGAAACCAACCCGGGTACCCGTATACAGTTCAGGGGTTTTGCCATTGCCGTTAAGGAAAGGATAGGCCACTGAAGCGGCATTCGTATGGCCGGGCATATCCACTTCGGGTACAATGGTAATGAATTGCTCGGCGGCGTAAGCCACGATATCTTTGTATTCTTCCTGGGTATAATAACCTCCAGGTCCACCGCCTACCTCTGTACTTCCCCCGACTTCTGCCAGCAGCGGCCAGGATTTAATTTCGATACGCCAGCCCTGGTCATTGGTCAACCCAAGGTGCAACACATTCATTTTATAATAGGCCATGATATCGATATATTTTTTTACGTCTTCGACGGAAAAGAAATGCCGGGCCACATCGAGCATGGAACCCCGATAAGCAAATTCCGGGGCATCCGTGATCTTTCCGGTCGGTACCGCCCATATCGGAAATTCGGCCAGGGTATCATTGGCAGTTTCAGGCAATATCTGTCGCAGGGTTTGCACGGCCATAAAAGCTCCAGCTGCACTACCCGCATTGATCAGGAGAGAATCTCGGGTAATGTACATATCGTAGTCTTCTGGCCCTTTTTCTGTATCCGTATTCAGATATATGGCCCGGTGGATATCGTTTTCTGCTGAACCGTTAACGGGCAGGCGGAGGCCAGTCCGACTCTGCAAGCGGTCAGCGAGGTAATCTGCAATTTCGAGGAGTTCCCCATCTGCGGCCGGGGCATAAATTCCCGTGTGCCGGTCAATACCAAAAGCATCCCCTGTGGGCACCACTTCATCGGGTATCGGCATAAAGGGGGAAGCGGAAAGATCGGTCTCCGGGTACACTATTTGAGGCCTTTTTTCTTCCATACAAGCGGTAACTACCAGGAAAAGTCCGAGCATGGCCAGACTACGGATCAGGCTGGTTCCGAAGGAGGGTACTTTCATTACTTGCTGAATTGTTTTGCGGTACATGGTTGCGTTTGTTATTTAACGGGTGGTATTTAGATTCTAAACTTGTCTTTATAATTTCAGGGCTGCAGGACTAATGGCCCAAGGACATTGGTCCAAATCGCATATCCCTTGGCATTCATGTGGAGTCCATCTTCGATAAAGAGAGAAGTATCGAGTTTTTTCCCCATATGCAGCATGGGGGTCCAGACATCGGCAAAAACCAGTTTTTCGTAAGAGCCGGCCAGCTTCGCCAGGTGACGGTTCAGACGTCGGTACTTGCCGCGTAAATTCCAACGGCTTATACTGGGCTTAACCCCGATAAGTACAATAGGGATATCGGGAAAATCACTGCGTATTCGGTTAATGATCTCCACCTGGGTTTCGAGGACCTCGCGGGGGCTCTTCCCGTTGGCCAGGTCGTTATCGCCCTCGTAAATAAAAACTTGGGAAGGTGAGAAGCGCAGTACCAAATCGTCCAGGAAATAGAGTAAATCCTCTGATTGGGATCCCCCGAATCCGGTATTGAGGATTTGTTGCTCCGGAAAGGTTTCTTCCAGTGTTTTCCAAAGTCTTACGCTGGAACTTCCGGTAAATACGATAGCCTCACGCGAAGGGTCGTAAATACTATCAAGGCGCAACCCCAATTGCTGCACTTCCTCCGTAAATTCCTGGACCGTTTCCGTTTGCTGAGCGCAGATCGCACCACTCAGACTGAACATTACCAGGAACGCAAGCAAAGATCGTTTCATCATTTATTGGGTTTTTTGGAATTGGAAAGTACATGAAGCTCGGCCCATTCGTGAAAGCGGGATATCCAGCTGTCGGAGGGCAGGTTTTGTTTTTTCATCCCAAAACCGTGTTCGCCTTTGCTGTACATATGGAGGGCAGCAATAGCCCCCGATTTGTGCCAGGAGGAATACAAATCCACACTTCCCTTTACGAACTCAGGACCATCATCTGAAGCACATACGATAAAGATGGGTTGCGGGTTTTCCGGTGCAGGCCGCACGGCATATGCATCGGTCCATGGGTAAATAGGAGCCAGAAAATCGGGACGTTGTTGGTCGCTTCCTGTATAACCCACACCCATAGTCACAGCGCCACCCGCAGAAAAACCCATAAATCCTATTTTATCCCTTTCAATTGCAAATGTCGCTGCCCGTTCCCGAACCCAGGCCACTGCAGCCAGGCCGTCCTCAATCGAATACGGAAGTACTCTGGCCACCGGTTCTAATACCTTTTGGACGTCTTCCGCCCAAAGGGCCGAAATTTCCTGTACCCCATCCTCGCCGGTAGGTACCAGTCGATATTTGAGGACGAATGCCGTATAACCTCTTTGGTTAAGCCATCGGGCTACCTCCCTGCCTTCATTTTCAATACTTAGGCCAAATAAGGCCCCTCCGGGTGCTATTATTATACCTACCCCGTTGTTTGTTCCCGGTTCAGGCCGGAAGATTTCAAGACTTGGTGTCGAAACATTGGTCACGACATCCGTATCCCATATTTCGGAAAAATAATGTCTCTCCTGTCCGACCCAGGCGGTGTCGCTGGCTACTTCGTAGGGTAAAGGTATACTGTCGGATTGCGCCTTGGTGTGTTGAATCATCAGGAGTGCTGCAATGGAAATCAATAGGTATTTCATATTCACTTTGGAAAGTTAACAGATTCACGGGTAAAAGTGCCCGTTTTAAGCGTTAAACTCAATTCACTTAGCGAACTCCAGGTACTTGTGTGCGCAGCGTATAAACAGCGTCCATGGCAGTAATAATGAGCGTTTTCCGGTCTTTCCCCCCAAAGGTAATATTGGCTGTCCAGTCTTCCGGGATTGGGATGTGCTGTATCCATTCTCCCGCCGGATTGTAGACATCGACTCCGTATCCGGTGAGGTAGAGATTGCCTTCACTGTCTAGGGTCATACCATCAGACCCCTGGGCGGCGTGGAGCTTGCGGTCCCCGAGACTTCCATCTTCACCAATAGTATATCGATAGGTCTTAGCATCCCCGATATCGGCTACATAAAGGTATTTCCCGTCTTCCGTTCCTATGATGCCATTGGGCTGCACCAGTCCATCGGCCACTAGCTCAGGTTCGCCTCCGGGTTCCCGGATCACATATACCCTTTCCTCCTCGATTTCTTTGGCTTGTCGGTTCCACCAGGGACGTTGGTAGTACGGGTCCGTAAAATAGATCCATCCTTTGGGATGCACCCAGATATCATTAGGACCGTTCAGGTTACTGGACTCAAACTGGGAAGTTAAAACTTCGATAGAATCGGCCTCATGAATCCGCCACAACTCAAATTTTTCGTCGGCTGCTGCCAGCAATTTGCCTTCCCGATCCCAATACAGGCCGTTAGCACGACCCGCGGGCTCCATAAAGGTAACTATGCTATCGGTATCGGCAATCCAGCGCAGGATGCGGTTATTGGGTTGATCGGTAAAATATACGTCCCCGTTTTCTGCGGTTGCCGGACCTTCCGTAAAGCTATACTGCTCCGATAGCAATTTCAGACTTGCCCCTTTTTCGGCGATTTCTGTGGTTCGGGCTTTCCGGGCCGCGGGACCCTTTACAAACCTGCCCGGTGTGGCGCCGGTATGTTCCCCTTCAGCAAGAACAATTCCTCCATTAACCAACACATATTCCATGCCGGTGGCGTATTGGTGGGGTTCTTCAAAGGTGGCTTTATCCTGAATACTATCCGCGTTAAATACCACTACGTCGGCAAAGAATCCGGGTTGCAGTTGGCCCCTGCGGTCCAGGCCAAGGTTGGTAGCAGGTAAAGCGGTGAGTCTGCGAATGGCCTCCTCCAGGGAAATTACTCCCCGCTCCCTTACGAAGTGGGACAGTAAGCGCGCAAAAGAGCCATAGGCCCTGGGATGGGTACTCTGTTCGAGAAAGACACCAGCAGCGGTATAGGAGCCGGCATCCGAACAGATGGCCATATAGGGCAATTTTAATTTACGCTCCACATTTTCCTCGCTCATGGAAAAATAGACTACCTGAATGCGACTATTGTCTTCGAAAATGAGGTCGGTCACAGCCTGGGCGGTATCGATACCGCGTTCAGCAGCAACTTCGGCCAAAGTCTTACCGATGAGGTCCCGCATCTCCGGATTGCGAAAGCCTACCAATAGTATGTTTTCCGGCGGAACATGAAATTTGGTTTCTGCGATCATTTGCCTGCGGCGCACCGGGTCTTGCATTAACTTCATCGTACTGCTATGCCCGCCGTCTTTTGCCCAGGCCGGCAAGAGCACGTTGAGTCCGGTTGAGCTCGCGTTATACATGTACATGTCCGTGCTAACCTCCAATCCGCGATCCCGGGCTCCTTCTACCAGGGCAATGGCACTATCCAAGAGTCCCCAATTATCCTGACCAGATGCTTTAAAATGGTAGATTTCTGAGCGGATGTCTGCAGCATCTGCTATTTCGATCAATTCCCGGACTGCATAGAGCAAACTATCCTCCTCATTGCGTATGTGGGAAATATACATTCCCCCGAAATCAGCCGCTACGCGCGCCAGTTCTGTGATTTCCTTCGTACTCGCATGCCCGCTGGGCACATAGATTAGTGAGGTGGAAAGCCCAACAGCGCCCTCGGTCATCGCTTGACGCAATAACCCTTTCATATGATTTAGTTCTTGCTGGGTAGGTTCCCTTTTTTCGTAGCCCATAACGTACTCCCTCAGCGTCCCATTCCCTACAAAAGAAGCGACATTCGTACTCACTCCCCGATCTTCGAGATGCTGCAAATATTCGCCTAAAGTAGACCAGGCAATTTCGTAGGTAATATCCTGTTGTCTCGCCTTTTGTGTAGCTTTCATTTCCTCGCTCCAGGGTCCCATGGAACGCCCTTCCCCCAGAATTTCAAGGGTTACCCCCTGGCGGATATCGCTCTGTGACCGGCCATCGATAAGCAGGGAAACGTTCGCCCAGCTAAGCATGTTTATAAATCCCGGGGCCACGTGTAAGCCCGTGGCATCTATGTTAGTGGAGGCTTTTGCCGCGCTGAGGTCGCCAATAGCGGCAATGGTATCTCCGCGAATCCCCAGATCCGCACTATACCCGGCAGATCCGCTGCCATCAAGGATGGTTCCCCCGCGAATAATGGTATCAAAAGATTCCGGCTGGCTACAACCAGCTAGCAAGAGGATCAAAAGTGCGGTGCAGCTCGATTTTGGAAAGGTCATCAGTACTATTTTTTAGCTGCCTTAAATTACGCCAAATGCTCCGGATGCCCAAAGCGCGATTCTCGTACCTTTGCGCCTAAGTCATCGAGAAGGTGCATAAAGAAGAATACTATGAAAGAAGGTAGTTCCCATCAAGATCCAATAGCCGTTCAGGCAGGCAGGCGCGCCGCTCAGCTCGCTGCCCTGGATCGGTTACTAACCATTATGGATGAGCTCCGGGAAGGCTGTCCCTGGGATCGCAAGCAAACTTTGCAAAGCCTGCGGCACCTGACTATTGAAGAAACGTACGAGTTAGCCGACGCCATCCTGGAGGACGACCGGGTTGAAATCTCTCGGGAACTGGGCGATTTGCTCCTTCATATTGTTTTTTATGCGCGGATAGGTTCCGAAACGGGGGATTTTGACATTGCTGATGTCGCTAACGGTATTTGCGAAAAACTCATTCGCAGGCATCCGCATATCTATGGAGACACCCAGGTCAGTGGCGAGGAGGAAGTAAAAGCGAATTGGGAGGAAATTAAACTCAAAGAAGGTAAAAAAAGCGTACTGGAAGGCGTTCCGATGAGTTTACCCGCCCTGGTTAAGGCCAATCGGATACAGGAAAAAGTAGCAGGCGTGGGATTTGATTGGGAAAACCCCGGTCAGGTGCTCGAAAAGGTTCAGGAGGAATTCCGGGAAATGGAGCAGGCGCGCCAGAGCAAAGATCCCGAAGCCCTGGAAGCGGAAATGGGCGACGTGTTTTTCGCCATGGTTAATTATGCTCGCTTTCTGGGTATCAATCCGGAGAACGCTCTGGAACGCACCAATAAAAAATTCATCCGTCGTTTTCAATACCTGGAGAGCGAAGCGGGTAAAGCGGGCAAAGCCCTGCGCGATATGGATCTCGAGGAGATGGACCGATACTGGGAAGCTGCCAAGAAGTTGGAATAATGCAGCAGTACACCCGGGAATTCAAAACCAATTTTAAACTGGCCAGCCCGGTAATCCTGGGGATGCTGGGGCACACCTTCGTTGCCTTTGCAGACAATATCATGGTGGGCCGATTGGGTACTGCCGAACTCGCAGCAGTATCCCTGGGGAATAGCTTCATCTTTATCGCCATGTCCCTGGGAATAGGATTTTCAACAGCCATTACTCCGCTGGTGGCAGAAGCTGATGGCGCCGGTAACCCCAGGGAGGTCAAGCGTACGTTTAAACATGGCCTGCTTTTATGCACCATCCTGGGTATTGCCTTGTTCGTGGCCATTATGTTGGCAAGACCATTACTCCATTACATGGAACAACCCCCCGAAGTGGTAGCCCTGGCCATGCCATACCTGAGCTGGGTTGCCCTGTCCCTGATTCCCCTGGTAATCTTTCAGGCGATGAAGCAATTCTCGGAAGGGCTTTCCCAGACCCGTTATCCCATGTATGCCACAATCCTGGCGAACATTGTGAATATTGGGATTAATTACGTGCTCATTTTTGGGGCCCTGGGATTTCCCAAACTTGGGGTAACCGGTGCCGCTATAGGTACCCTGGCTGCCCGGATAGCTATGTGTTTTATCCTCTGGGGCTTGTTTAAGCGTCGCAAATTCTTCCGTCCCTATATCACGGACATCAAATTTCGCGTCATTGAGAAAGGGCGCTTTCGTAAAATCATGAACCTGGGCTTTCCCTCTGCCCTACAATTTTTCTTCGAAGTCGCCATTTTTACGGCTGCGATCCTGTTGAGTGGGGTGTTGGGTAAAAATCCTCAGGCAGCCAATCAGATTGCACTGAATTTAAGTAGCATGACCTTTATGTTTGCCACCGGGTTTGGTGTGGCAGCAATGATTCGGGTGGGCAACCAAAAAGGGCTGAAGGACTATCCGGAACTAAAGCGAATCGCCCATTCTATTTTCTGGATGTCGGCCTTGTTTATGGTGGGCTTTGCCTTGATTTTCTTTTTTGGCCGCCACTTGCTGCCACATCTCTATCTTGATCCCCAGGATCCCCTGAACCGGGTCGACAACCTGGAGGTGATGGCTATTGCAGCAGAATTGCTGTTGGTCTCGGCCGTCTTCCAGATATCGGACGGGCTGCAGGTAGTGATACTTGGAGCGCTGCGGGGCTTGCAGGATGTTCGCATCCCAACGCTGATTACGTTTATTGCCTATTGGGTCATCGGTTTCCCGATTTCCTACATGCTGGGCCTTATGACGGATTTGGGAAGTACCGGAATCTGGATCGGCCTCCTGGCGGGCTTAACCGCCTCCGCGATTATGTTGTATCTTCGATTTCGATATAAAACCAACCGACTTTTAGTGTCCAGTGAGGCAATGGTTTGACCTATTATTTAAAGAACTATGGACCTTCCTAAATTTTTATTAGCGGATAACACCGATTTCCCCGAGGAGATCTTTGTAATCCACACGGAGTATCCAAGATTCATCATTAATCTCAAGGACGACCAGGTAGAATGGCTGGAGGAATTTGCCCAATCCGACCGCAAAGACCTGGAGGACGAATCAACGACTTTGATTCAGGAAGCCATGGACTTCTATGATCGGGAGGTAAGCAGATACGACGCCTGAGATGTGGGAATCCCTGTTAGATACTGATCGCCAGTTTTTTTTGTGGCTCAATGGAATGGGCGATCCTGCCTGGGATACCTTCTGGCTCACCCTTTCCGACAAATGGGCGGCCATACCGCTTTATCTCCTTCTTTTATTGGTGTCCCTTAAACAATTAGGTTGGAAACGCACCGGATTCTTGTTGGTATCGATTGCCTTGCTCATTACCTGTACGGATCAGCTCACGAATTTTTTTAAAGATGGGGTAATGCGTCCCCGACCCTGCCACGCAGCGGATCTGGAAGGCCTGGTGCGTTTGGTAAAGGCTTCCTGCGGTGGGAAATATGGATATTTTTCTGCCCATGCAGCCAATAGTGCTGCGGTAGCGGCCTTCTTTGCCACCCTGTGGGCGGGCAAATTGCAGCCCTGGGGTTGGATCCTGGTTTTCTGGGCCTTTTTGGTAGGGTACAGCAGAATATATTTGGGCGTTCACTATCCTTTGGACGTCCTGAGCGGTCTTCTGGTCGGCTTGTTGTTCGGGTGGATTTTTGCCCGGCTCTATACCCTGGCCATGCATAAGTGGATGCCATGATCAGTAAACGATTTTTCTGGACCTTTTTTCTGGGAATCCTCCTGGTCTACATCCTGGGGCTGTTCAATACCCTGATGGAAAACGATTCTGCCCAATTTGCTGTAATGGCACAGCGAATGGTGCAGCAAGACGACTACCTGAGCCTGGTGAAGGGGGTTGAAGAGTACCTGGACAAACCCCATCTGCATTACTGGCTCGCCGCCGCTTCCTATAATGTGTTCGGTATTGCCGATTGGGCCTATCGTATCCCGGCCCTGCTGGCAACCCTGCTGGCTGCCTTCAGTTGTTTTGGGATGGGGAGGCTGTACTACTCAGCCGATGCCGGCCGGTTGGCAGCGCTCATTTTCATGAGTGCCCAAACGATAGTGCTATCGGTAATCGATGTGCGAACCGATGCTGTTCTTACGGGCTTTGCTGCTTTCGCGCTCTGGCAATTATTGCGATATCTGAAGCTAGGGAGTACCCGGGGCTTGTTCCTGGGAGCTCTTGGGGCAGGTCTGGCTTTTTCAACCAAGGGCCAAATAGCTCTGGTGGTCATCGGCTTACCAATTCTTGCGGAACTTGTTTATTCCCGCAAGTGGAATCGACTGCTGAATTGGCGTCTGCTTCCGGCTGTACTGATTTTTCTGCTGGTTATTTCCCCGGTATTGTATGCCTATTATCAGCAATTCGACTTACATCCCGAAAAGGTTATTCGCGGTCGGGACAATCGCAGCGGGGTACTCTTTATCCTTTGGGAACAGAGTTTTGAGCGATTGAGCGGGGAAGGAGTTGGCAAGAATAGCAGTGATTACTTCTTTTTCTTCCATACGTTCCTTTGGGTATTTCTGCCCTGGACGCTGATTGGGATAACGGCTTTCGGGCATCGGGTAAAGCAACTGTGGAAGGCCTTCAGGGGCAATGCGCAACGGCCCGAAGAAGCCTGGTCTGCAGGGGGGATAACCCTGATTTTTATCCTGATAAGTTTTGCTCAGTTTAAACTGCCACACTACCTGAATATAACGATACCCATATTTGCGGTTCTGGCCGCCTCCTATCTGCTTTCCTGGAGAAGCGAAAGCCTGATGAAATTTTTGAAATGGGGTCAGATCGTCATTGCCTGCCTGGTATTGATCGCTATAGGGGGGATTAGTCTGTGGGTATTTCCGCTGCCGTCCCATCTTGGAATCTTACTGAGCCTGGGGGTAGCAGGACTGCTGTGGTTTAGCTATAACAGAGAATTCCAACTGCCCTTGCGTATCGCAGGATTGGGTCTGGCGAGCGCAATCTTGCTCAATGCCGTAATGAACGCTCACTTTTACCCGCGCCTGCTGGAGTTTCAGGCAGGTTCGGAGATTGCCCGTAGTTTGGAAAAAACCGCTCCAGAAGCCGGACCTATTTACAAGTTGGGCGACGGGCATACCTGGGCCATGGATTTTTATAGCGGAAGCCCGCTGCGGATAACCAGCCCGGAGCAGCTCAAAGAAAGCAATGAGGTCGAATGGATCTATGTCAGTCGCAAGCAGCTGGCAACTATTTCGGAAATGGGACTCGAAGCCGATACAGTTCTCGCAGCCGACCAGTTTCGCATTACGCGGTTGCAGGCCCGTTTTTTAAACCCGGAAACGCGGACAAAGGTGCTTAATAAGCGATACTTACTTCGTCTCAAGCGCTAGATTCCCCGGACCGGGAAGGTCCTTCTAGTCCTAATCCTCTTATTTGAAACACCACGCCAAAAAAGGAAACAACAAGCGTAATACCCAGGAAAAGTAAACTTATGGACAGTGCAACGGGCTCTTCCAGTCCCCACCATTTAGAACCATAGAGAAAGACAAATTCGCGCAGTCCGACACCTCCAATGGAAATGGGGAGTATGGCTGCGACACTACTGGCCAGGAAAAGTAGTAAGTACGGAAGGAATTGCGATTCCACCCCAAGTGCCATAAGTAGCATAAAGGCAGCACCTAGTTGGGCCAGCTGCACCAATGCGGAAAAGGCGAAGGCCGCCCAAAATGCCTTTTGAAGGTAAGCGAACAACCAACGGTGACCATAATAGAAAATGAGGAATCCCAACCCTATGGCAATAGGCACAACCCAACGGAAGGCACTGATGCTTTCTGGATTTAATACAAAGAGCAGGATTAGCGCATAGGTTAGTAAAGCAATCAAACCACTTACCCGATCGAGGATCAGTACCCCGGCCAATTTCTTTCCCGAAGCTCCGAATTTACGATGCAAGACCACTCCTTTATAGGCATCACCCCCGATTCCCCCGGGAAGGAACAGGTTGTAGAACATCCCCAGCAAATAGAGTTTCAAATTATCCCGGGTCGATAGGGGTACTTCGATTTCATGGAAATAGCGGTTGAGCCTGAAGGCCGCTAGGACTTTTGATACAACAAAAAGTATTAGTGCTGTAAATACCCAAAGCAGGTTGCTAGTCTTCAGGGTTTCCCATACTTTCTGAAGTGGAATCTGCCGAAATACAAAGAAGAGCAGCGCGGCGCTGATTAGGATCTTCAGGGCGGTTAGCGCCCTTTTACGCAGTTTGGCCACCTATCTGGACTTTTTTGACGCGATAGGGGCGCTTGCTTTGGGACTCATAGTAGGTACGGATGAGCAACTCCATAACTATCCCTATGGTGAATAGCTGAATTCCCCCAAGGATAAACATCATCCCAAAAATCAGCAAGGGACGTGTACCAATATCCTGTCCAAATCCGAATTTCACAATCAGCAGGTACATATTGATCGCGATTCCCAGCAAGATCAGCAACACCCCGAAAATTCCGAAAAGGTGAATTGGTCGTTGGAAATATTTGCGGATAAACAGCAGGAGCATCATATCCGCAATGACCTTAAAGACACGCTCCAGGCCATACTTGGAAACACCTGCGTGCCTGGCGTGGTGGCGAACCGGCACCTGCTTAATCTGGGCTCCCTCCAAATGGGCCAGCAGGGTAATAAACCGATGCATCTCCCCGTAGAGGTTCAGGTCTTTGGCTATGGTTTTGGTGAACACCTTCAGGGCGCACCCATTGTCTTTGATATCCAGTTTGGTGACCCGTCGAACCAGGAAATTTGCGATTTTAGAAGGAATCTTTTTGACCAGAGAATCCTTGCGCTTCTGCCGGATTCCGGTAACGACATCATAGGATCCGTCGAGTACAAAAGGCAGCATTTTAGGGATGTCGCCCGGGTCGTTTTGCAAATCCCCATCCATGGTAATAATGTATTCCCCGGAAGCATAATCCAGTCCTGCTGCCAATGCCAGGCTTTGCCCGTAATTCTTTTTAAGACAAATCAGGTGAACCTTGGGATCGGCCAAACCATTGACTACCGAACGCGTATTATCCGTAGAAAAATCGTCTACATAAACGATCTCATAAGAATATCCCTGAAGGCTTTCATGAATTTTCTCAGTGAGCAAGCCAACATTGTCTTCCTCATTATACAGAGGGACAACAACAGACAACAAGGATGAGGTTAAAACCTCCATAGCTGGTTATTTGGCCTCAAAGGTAATCTTTTTGAGCAGCATCTCCGCAGCCCGGAAGGGGCTGAGGTTCCCTTGCGCGACCTGCTCTTGGAGCCTTTGGTATTCTTCCCTGATTACCGAGGATTCCTGAAAGATCCGTTGCATTCCGGAATCCAGGGTATTTTGCATCCAGGCGATGTTTTGTTCAGTCCGCTTTTTATTCCAGCTGCCTGAGGTGCGGTTCTCCACCGCATATCGGGACAACAGTGCTTCGATTTCATCAAATCCGGATCCTTCCAGAGAGGAACACAGAAGCACTTTGGGGTCCCATCCGTTGGGTTTGGGAGGATACAGATGCAGCGCCTTCTTAAAGGTCGTTTGGGCGGTTCGTGCCGCAGCCATGTTCTCGCCATCCGCCTTATTAATAACCAGGGCGTCGGCTAATTCTACTACACCTCTTTTAATTCCCTGCAGCTCATCTCCGGCCCCGGAAATTTTAAGTAAGAGGAAGAAATCCACCATCCCGTGCACGGCCGTTTCGCTCTGTCCAACCCCAACGGTTTCCACCAGGATTATATCGTAACCAGCCGCTTCGCAGAGCGTAATGGTTTCCCGGGTTTTTCGAGCCACCCCACCCAGGGAATCCCCGGCAGGGGAAGGTCTAATAAATGCAGCATCGGCACGGCTTAATTCCTGCATCCGTGTTTTATCCCCGAGGATACTTCCTTTGGTAATGCTGCTACTGGGATCTACGGCCAATACAGCAACCCGATGCCCGGCAGCGATATAGCGCATACCCAACTGCTCGATAAACGTACTTTTTCCGGCTCCGGGAACCCCGGTAATCCCTATTCGGTAACTGTTGGATTTAATTTTCAGGCAGGCCTCAATAAGTTGTTGGCCGGTTTGGAGATCTTCCTCCCGCCGGCTCTCCACCCGGGTTATTGCACGGGCCAGGGCCGCCCGGTCCCCGCTTTGAATTGCAGCTGCCCAGGAATCTATATCAGCCATCAATTAATAGTTTATAGGAACCTGTATTTCGGTCTGGTCCCAGCTAAGACTCAGATATAGTCCGGAGTTGTTTGCTCTGAATTCCAGAAGTAACTGCTCTTGCGGAGCGGTCAATTCGCCTGCGGCCACGATACTATTTACCACATCGGATTCCGGATCACGCGAGGTTTTCTCGCCACCCGACATAAGCGTAACCCCCCAATCGGGTACTTCCTCATTAAGGATAAAGATCCACTGATCGGGGTTTGGAATGGTCCACAGGGAGTATGTCCCCGGAGCTAATCGCGTACCGGCAATTTCAATTTCCCTATTCGTTGTAAAAGTAGTGGGCTCATTTGCACCCGTACGCCATACCTGCCCGTAGGGCACGAGCCCTCCGAATATTTTCCGGTCTTTTTTGTAGGGACTGCAATAGGTTACCTCAAGTTCAACGCCTTTATTACTGTACTGGGCGGTCTTTTCGGGACTGTATTTCTTAGTCTGTTCCCGCAGATAGGGTATACCTACGAAATACGTCAGGAGAACAATTGCCAGCAATACAATGCCGATCCATTTGAGTACCTTCATAAAACTGACCTTTAGCCTTAAAGGTACGAAATCACAGGAGGCCGGGAGGAACGCCTGTCCCGGTTTGCAAAAAATTTCAAAAAAAATACAGGCTTTTGCAACGTCGCATTTTTTGAATCGTCTTTAGGATAACAACACTTTTAAACCAACAAAGCTGGAATTTTCGGCCGGAACACAAGAGGAGTTGATCGACCACTGCCGCAGGCACGATCGCAAAGCACAAATGGAGCTCTATCGCAAATACGCTCAGGGCATGTTTTGTGTCGCGATGCGGATGGTACGCAACGAAGCAGATGCAGAGGATTTGATTCAGGAAGCTTTTATAAAAGCCTTTCAGAAACTGGACCAGTTCCAGGGGCAGGTAAGTTTCGGGGCATGGCTGAAGCGTATTGTAGTCAATCGTTGTCTGGATTTTTTGAAAGCGAGAAAGCAGTATTTCGTAGATATCGAGGAACATCGACTGCAACCGGTTACCGCCGACGCCGACTGGGAAGTTAACTATCCCGTAGGCCCTGAAGAGGTGCGCTCGGCTATCGACGCTTTACCCGACAAGTACCGGGAAGTCGTACAGCTTTATCTGATAGAAGGGTATGATCATTCCGAAATCGCCGAAATACTTGGGATAAAGGAAACCACATGCCGGACCCGTTTAATGCGGGGGAAGAGCTATGTGTTAGAACAATTTAACGATAACAATCATGTCGCAGGATCTTAGAGACTTATTCAACGACGAACGCAAACGGAGCTTCGAGATGCCCGAGGGCCACGAATCCCGTTTCGAAAACCGCCTGGAAAAGGCCTTCTCACAAGCTGGGGAGGACAGAGTAGAATCGGCGGAGGTTCCCGTTCGCGAAATCGGAAGCCGCCGGACCAGCCCGTTGCTTTGGCTGGGTATTGCCGCGAGTTGTATTGGCCTGCTCGGGTTTGGTATCTGGATGCTGAGACAACCGGCATCTACCCTTAGCGACCCGCCTAGCCAGCAAGTGGTATCCACAGATACCCTCGAGGTTGTTCCCGGGGTTTCTCTTGGAGATCTGTCGCCGGATTTGAAGAAGGTAGAAACGTATTATACAGCCAGCATCAATCTGGAGTTGGCAAATCTGGAAATTTCAGATGACAATAAAAAAGTTGTCGATGACTTTATGGCTCGTCTTAAGGAGTTAGATGAGGCCTATTCTGAATTGAGTCGCGAATTGAATGAAATCGGACCCAATGAGGAGACCATCAATGCAATGATTCGCAATCTGCAGCTGCGGCTCAATCTCCTACAACAATTAAACGAAAAACTCGAAGAAATTAAACAATCAAAAAATGAAACAGTTACGAATCTCAGTGCATAAGGCACTGCTAATAGGCGCTATTTTCGCTGGCGGAGTCGCCTTTGGCCAGCAAAGTAAAACCTACAGTGAAAAATTCGACGTCGATTCGGATGTCGAAGTGAACCTGAACACCAGTCATACCGATATCGAATTCGAAACCTGGAATCGAAACGAAGTACAGGTAGAGGCGATCATTACGCTGGAAGGGGCATCCGAGGAGGAGGCAGCTCAGTATTTCGAAGACAACGGAATTGAAATAATGGGCAATAGCGCTAAAATCACCGTCAGCACCCGATCCGATTCGCCCTGGGGGTATCGCTTTAATAGTGATATGGATTTTGATTTCGAGATGCCCGAGATTGAAATCCCGGAAATAAACATCCCGGAGTTCGAAATGCCGGAAATCGCCCAAATCATCGAAAACCTGGAGATCCCGGAATTGATGGAGATGGAGGAATTGACCGAAATTGCGGACCTTCCGCCCATGCCAGCTATGCCGCGCATGCCCCGGTTTGATCACGAGGCTTATGAGCGGGATGGAGAGGAATACATGAAAAAGTGGAAGGCCGAAATGAAGGAAGGCTTCGATGAGGATTTCCAAAAGCGTATGGAAGAATGGGCAAAACGTGCAGAAGAGCGCAACAAAGCCCTGCAGGAGCGTCTTAAAGTTCGCTCAGAGGAACGCAAGGCCCGTATGGAAGCCCGTTCGGCTGAGCAGGAACAACGTATCGAGGAGCTGATGCGTCGTCAGGAGGAATTACATAAGAACCGGGCGGAGCATCGGGAGCAGGCGCAGCGTTTGCGCGAACAGGCTCAGGCCCAGTTGGCAGAGGCCCGGGAGCGCTTGCGTTCCGGCGAGGCAAGGACACGTGCTTATTACTTCCAGGGTGCCGGCAAGAACCGCAATTTCACCATTAAAAAGACCATAAAGATCAAAATGCCCAAAGGAGCTCGTTTAAAGCTCAACGTTAGGCATGGTGAAGTAAAACTGGCCGATAACGCAGTCAATATCAAAGCCGATTTAAATTATGCCACACTGCTGGCATCTACGATCGAAGGAGAGAATACCCGGGTTATTGCCCGGTATTCTCCCATTTCGGTGGGTCAGTGGCGATCCGGTAAGTTAAATGCCGAGTTCTCAGACAACGTACAACTGGATCTGGTACGCAGACTTAATCTCTCGGCGAATTCTTCGGATGTAACTATCACGAGGCTGCTCCAGCAAGCCAGTATTGAAAACAATCTGGGGGTTATCCGCATCGGCAGTATCTCCGATGATTTCAAGGAGATGAAGGTGATGGTCCAGAATGGGGATTTCAGCTGTGATTCGCCGGGAAGTGCCTATCGCATTTCGCTCAAGAACAATCAGTCCTCCCTGGACATTCCAACTTCTGTGGTTTGGGATAAAAAACAAGCCGGAAGCTCAGGTTGGAAAAGCGGTTATAGCGGAAACAAAGACGCCGCCAAATCTATCTTAATTGATGCTTCCTACAGTAAAGTGGCTATCAATGAATAAAAACTACACGAACTAGGGGTATTCCACTAGTGTGCATCTTCCTTCAGCAGGTCCGGAAAATTCTCTTTAAACCGGTTTAACCGGGGAATGGAAACATTCTGAACGTAGGGATTGTTCGGATTTCTTTTTTCGTAGTCCTGGTGGTATTCTTCCGCCATGTAGAAGGTATCCAAAGGGGTCACTTCAGTTACTATAGGACGATCGTAAACATTGTTTTCCCGCAGCGCATCCATATAAGCGAGGATTATGTTTTGCTCTTCTTCATTTGAATAAAAGGCAATCGAACGGTATTGAGGGCCACGGTCAGGTCCCTGGCGATTCAGCGTGGTTGGGTCGTGTGAGCCAAAAAAGACCTGTACCAGCTGGAAAAAATTCACCTCTTGTGGATCGTAATAAATTTCTACGGCTTCAGCGTGGCTGGTTCTTCCACTCCCTACATCCCGGTAAGTAGGATCTTTTTCGGTCCCCCCTGCATAGCCTGAGTAAACTTCTTTTACCCCGGTAACGCTTTCAAAAATAGCTTCGACGCACCAGAAACAGCCGGCTGCGAAATAGGCCTTCTTGTATTTTGATAAATCCTGAGCAGTAAGAGAAGTCTTAATTTCTTTTGCCGGTACGGCTTCTGCAGTTTCCTGAGACTTTTTGTCGGTTTTGGACTGGCAGGCAAATGCAGTACTCAGGGCCAGCAATAACAAAAGGGATCGTTTCATAGCATTGTTTTGCATAATTCGATGCAAAATACAAAGCTCAAAACGAACCCTTTCTTACCGGAATGTTAATTTCCGTTAGCTAGTTGCTATCTAATTTCGAACCGCTCCGTCTCCTTCCAGCTCCAATGCTGAAAGTTTCGGATAATCCGTGGTGGCGCTAAAGACAATGTTTAACTCTTCGTCTGTCACCGTTACGATAAAGGTTTTTGTAGTGGCGGTTGCACCTCCGACATCGGCGAACAAGTCGTAATTATCCAGAACGGTGGTGCCTTCTACGGCAACATCGAAAATTCTACTGTTTTCTCCACCTGCTTCGCCGGCACCGGGCTGTCCCCAGAATATTTCGGCAAAATGAAGGATTACGCGGTAATCACCATTGGTGACCGGAATATCGTAACTATACGTACCTCGTATGGCCGAGCTAATGCGTTCGGTCAGATAGATCTCATCCTGATCCGTTTCGGCAATTTCTGTGACATCCGGATTGGTGAAAGGTTCTGAATTTCCATCGGAGAAATACGTATCCTCCAGGAAAATAACATCACCGAACGCTACTTCAGGACCTCCGCTATTGAGCCTGAGGATGGAAGTAGTACTTACATCTGGATCGGGATCGGGATCTGGATCGGGATCCGGGTCAGGATCGGGATCTGGGTCGGGATCCGGCGAGGTAATGGGCGGTTCTTCGGGATCATCACTACTGCATGAGGTAATTGGGGCGGCCAGAAATCCTAAAAAAAGGAACATCAGGGCCATTCGCTGAAGGTTAATCAATTTCATAAGCTAGTGTTTTAATGAATTCCAGGTAGTATTACCTGTGGACGGATTAATGTAAACATATTATGGCTCAGTGTCAATGCTTTAGGGCAATTATAGACGAAATACACAAAATGGGTGTTCATTGAACGATAATTACTGCACTAGCCGGAGTATTTCAGGCAGGCCGGGCGCTGACCGAATCTTTCCAGATTACACCATCCCATTCCCATATAGTATCAGAAGTGTCCAAAAGGGGTATTTCGGAGTTTTTCAACCCTTTTTCAACGGTAAAAACATCGGTTAAAAACACCTTTTTCCGATAAGGGGTTTTGGCCATATGTTCCGTTCGTCGATAGATTTTTACCGATAAACGGAAGTTTTGTCAGATACCGAAAATACTGGGTTGTTCGCCGAATGACCACCCGGTTAAACGGCTTGTGCCCCGTTCAAGTAACAGCTAACAATCCTTAATTATGAAAGCTGTTTTTGCCATTATCGTTTTTACTTTTTCAGTTCAGTTCGCTCAAGCTCAGAATAGCGCTAACGATCAGAAGATCGACGCCATCCAAATGGAGTTGGTTTCCGTTTCTGAAATTCAGGAAAACATCGAAGCTAACGATAAGCAAACTGCCCGTCTGTATCGTCGTGCTGATTCCCGTGTAAAGAAGGCGCTTTCTTTTTCTACCAAGCGTGATAAAGGAGTTGCTTAATCAGCAACTAAATTGAAGCTATCAGGGAAATAAGGATTTAGCTCTTTTCCAATTCCACTTTCAGTACTTCCCAGACATTGTCCGCCAAAATTTGGTGACCTGCTGCAGTAGGATGAATACCATCGTCCTGATTCAATTCCGGGATTCCACCTACACCCTGCAATAGAAAAGGGATCAAGGCCACTTCATACTGGGCTGCCAACTCGGGGAATATCTGTCGGAATTCTCCGGTATATTCCGGACCCATATTGGGCGGCAGTTGCATTCCTGCCAAAACAATCCTCGCCTCAGGATACCGCTCATGAACCCGTTCGATAATCGAGCTGAGGTTTTTGCGCGTTTCGCTCAACGGAATACCGCGCAATCCATCATTGGCTCCAAGTTCCAGTACAAAAACGGAAACAGGCTGCCGCAGTACCCAATCCAGGCGGTTAGCGCCTCCGGAAGTTGTTTCCCCGCTCAAACCGGCATTGACAACACGCATAGGGATTCCCAGAGAATCAAGTCTTTCCTGAATTAGGGCAGGGAAGGCCTGTTCTGGTTCAAGGCCGTAACCAGCGGTCAGGGAATCTCCGAAGAATAAGATGGTGGCTGCATTATCGGCCTGATCTGTGGTTTTCTCCTCCACTTCAGTTACGGCCTCCGCACCCGAAGCTTCATCTGACGTATTCCCGGATTCTTTTTTGGGGTTATCCCCGCAACTGATGAGCAGCAACAGGAAGAAAAAATAACGAAATTTTAAGAAGCTTTGCATGGCGTAGAATTGGAGTTATGGGGGGCTTATCCGTAATTTCAGCGTTTTGAAGCGCCGCGGCCCAGGCAGCGGCCAGTTCTTCATGCCTATGTCAAATATATTAAACGTCAGCGACCTGCATAAGTCGTACCGCAGTGGGGAGAACCGGCTGACTATCCTCGATAATATCAACTTTAGTGTCCCTGCCAGGAGTACTTTTGCCATAGTCGGGCCATCCGGCAGCGGTAAAACCACGCTTCTCGGCCTCTGTGCGGGATTAGATGTGCCGGATTCGGGTACGGTAGAACTCTGTGGCACCTCACTTTCAAGTCTCAACGAAGATGGTCGGGCCAAACTCCGAAGTCAGAAGGTTGGTTTTATCTTTCAGAATTTCCAGTTGCTACCCACTTTGACCGCTCTGGAAAATGTAAGTGTCCCCCTGGAACTTCAAGGGGACAAATCTGCGCGAAATACTGCCATGGACCTATTGGACAAAGTAGGCCTGGGAGAACGCCTTCGCCATTATCCCAGCCAACTATCGGGGGGAGAACAGCAACGGGTTGCATTGGCCCGTGCGTTTGCCAACCGGCCAGAAGTCCTGTTTGCCGATGAACCCACCGGGAATCTCGATGCAGAAACCGGGGATCGCGTCACCGAATTGCTTTTTAACCTCAATCAGGAGGCCGGGACCACCCTGATTATCGTTTCCCACGATATGGACCTCGCCAATAAGTGCGATCGGCAGTTGCGATTAAAGGGAGGGCGCGTATTGGAACCTAACACGGCTTCCCTTTGAATAGTTGGCACCTACAAATGGCCTGGCGAGACGCCCGCTCCAGCCTGAATAGGTTGCTCTTATTCATGGCTTCTATCGTACTCGGTATTGCAGCCCTGGTGGCCATTCAGAGTTTTGGCCTAACCCTGGAGGATACCATATCCGGTCAATCCAGGGAGTTAATGGGAGCCGATTTTTTGGTGGATACCGAATCTGCACCATCCGAAATATTAAACGATACCCTCGCCCAAATCCCGGGAAGACAGGCTCGGGAAGTGAATTTTGTCTCCATGATCTCTTTTGTTGAAAAGCCGGGTACACGGCTGGTTCGGGTACGGGGGATCGAACCCGGCTATCCGTACTACGGACGGGTGGAAACACAGCCTGCTGAGGCCTCGCGTTTTTATAAAGAAGATGGGGGAGCGCTGGCCGATGCTGCACTGATGACCCAATTTAACCTTCAGGTAGGAGATACGCTAAAAATAGGGGAGCTCATGGTTCCAATCCAGGGTAAGATCATTCAGGCGCCCGGGAATACTCAGGTGGCTACTTCGGTGGCACCAGTGGTTTGGTTGCCCTACCGCCTGATTCCGGAAACTCAACTCATACAAACGGGCAGTCGTGTAGGATACAACATTTACTTTAAAGCCGATAAAGGTGCTAACCTTCAGGATATCTACAATCGCTGGGATCCGATTCTGGATGATCTCAATGCAGACATGGACCTGCATACGGATACCAGCCAACGTCTGGGCCGGCGGTTCAACAATGTAGGCCGTTTTCTAAAGCTGGTCGCTTTCATAGCGCTCCTACTGGGCTGTATGGGGATTGCCAGTGCGGTGCATATCTACATGCGGGATAAGCGAAATTCCATCGCTATCCTCAAATGTCTGGGGGCATCCCGGGCCGATACTTTTCGGATCTTCCTCATCCAGATTATCGGGATCGGTATCCTGGGCGGTATTTTGGGAAGTGTTCTGGGGTATGTGCTTCAAGGGGTATTCCCTTTATTCATAGCCGATTTCCTGCCAGTGGAGTTACAATGGGATTTCTATTGGAAACCCCTGGGCTTTGGCTTGTTTCTGGGGATTAGCATGTCTTTGCTCTTTGGGTTGTTGCCGCTGATCCGAAGCTGGTTTGTGAGCCCGCTGGCGGTGCTGCGCATCGATGAGGGAAGTCCCCCGGTTTCAAAGCGCGTCAGCCTCACCGTTATGGTCTTCATCTTTGGGATTTTATGGGGAGTGGCCTATTTGCTGCTCCAGCGCCCAATGCAGGCATTGTGGTTTGTGGTGGGGATGGCTGTTGCTGTTTTAATTCTAGGGGCGCTCACCTGGTTATTGATGCGTCTGATTCGACGCTATTTTCCTAAGGGATGGAGTTTCGAGGCCCGTCAGGGGATTCAGAATTTATTCCGCCCGAATAATCAGACCCTGGTATTGATTCTAGCCATTGGTCTGGGCACATTCTTGATCAGCACGCTTTATTTTACTCAGGATATGCTCCTGGCACGTGCTAAAATCGAAGATCAGACCCCGGCTGCGAACCTCATCCTCCTGGATATACAACCCGGTCAGCAGGAAGGTGTGGCAGCGATAATCGGCTCAGCAGGAATGCCTGTTATGGAAAACATTCCTATTGTGACCCTGCGGCTCGACCAGATTGCCGGGAAATCGGTAGAAAGTATTCGCAGGGATACCACTTCGCGCATAAATCCATGGATCCTGAGCCATGAATTCCGGGTTACCTATCGCGACACCTTAATCGCTTCTGAATCCCTGCAATCCGGGGAGTGGGTCTCGGAGTATTCCGGCGATGGCCCGGTACCCATTTCCTTATCGGACAATGTTGCCCGGGATGCGTTGGTAGGGATAGGGGATACCCTAATGGTTAATGTACAGGGGGTATTAATGCCTACTGTGGTCGGTAGCATCCGGGCAGTCGACTGGGGCCGCATGCAACTCAATTTTTCGATGGTCTTTCCCAGAGGCGTTCTCGAAGAAGCCCCTCAGTTTCAGGTTATGACCACTTATGCCGATAATGCAAATGCCTCTGCCGGACTGCAGCAGCAATTGGTGCAACGCTTTCCGAATATCACAGCTCTGGACGTGCGTCAAATCCTGGATGCTGTAGGGGACATTCTGGATAAGATAGGTTGGATCATCCGGTTTATGGCTTTCTTCAGTATCCTCACAGGGCTAATTGTTTTGCTCGGTGCCGTGCGGACCAGTAAATTTCAGCGCATGCGGGAAGGGGTCTTGCTGAGAACGATCGGAGCGGATAGTCGGCAGATTATCCGAATCAATACCCTGGAATACGTTTTCCTTGGACTCATCGGCAGTATTATGGGCGCCCTGCTCGCCCTGCTCGCTACCCAACTCCTGGCGGTTAGCCTGTTCGAGGTGTCCTTTAATCCGTCCCTGATCCCATTCCTGATTGTGATTCCTGCGATCACACTAATGGTTGTCTGGATTGGACGCGCAAACTCTAAATCGGTTGTAAAGAGCCCACCGTTAGAGGTATTGCGCAAAGAGGGAGTTTAAGCTTCGATTAACTTTTCGGTATTTTCCGATTTATTTTCCGGTGATTCTGTAACAATTCTTATTTTAATCACACCAATAGTCCAGAGACTATTTCAATAAAACACTTCCAAAAAATTTTCAATGAAAACATTACACAAATTAATCATGGTAATCGCTTTGGCGATTGCGATGCCTGCTCAGGCACAAACCGCCGATGAAATCCTCGATACGTATTTCGAGAATATCGGTGGAAAGGAGAACCTTAAAGCCATTAAGGGAATGAAGATGACGGCCAGCGTTAATCAGGGGGGAATGGAAATACCCCTGGAAATCTATCAGATGAGTGATGGGCGCCAGGCTACTGTCATAAAGTTACAGGGACAGGAATTCAAACAAGGGGTCTTTGATGGAGAAAGCCTTTGGGGAACGAATTTCCAGACTGGAAAAGCTGAAAAAAGCGATGCAGAAACTACTGCCAATTTTAAATTGAATACCAACGACTTCCCGGATGCCTTCCTGGATTATAAGGAAAAAGGATATACCGTGGAATTGATGGGAACCGAGACCATCGAAGGAACCGAAACGTTTAAGATTAAGCTGGTTAAGGAACCACTTACCATCGAAGGGGAGACCGTTGAGGACATTTCATTCTACTATTTCGATGCGGAAAACTTTGTTCCGTTGGCGCTGGAATCCCAGATTAATCAGGGACCTGCTAAAGGACAGATGCAATACATTACTTTCTCTGATTACCAGGAAGTAGATGGAATTTACATGCCTTTTTCAATGAGCCAAGGTGTAAAGAATGGTCCATCACAGCCTATCAGCATGACTACTATTGAGCTGAATCCCGAAGTTGATGAAGCCATATTCGCCTTCCCAGAGGAAGTCACCGACAAGTAAAATTACTGCTAAAGGCAGGCTACGGCCTGCCTTTTTTCTTTTAGACAAACCACTATGAGAACACTAGGAATCCTGGCAGGTCTGCTATTATGCCTGCCTGCAACTTCGTATGCCCAGCAAGGAGACACTTTGCGGGTAGACAATTTATTTGGCGACCTCAGGGCTCGCCATATCGGACCCGCCCTGATGAGTGGTCGTATCAACGACCTGGAACTACACCCGTCCAACAATCGCATTATGTATGTTGGTGCTGCCGGTGGTGGCGTTTGGAAATCCGGTGATGCCGGAACCACATTCGCTCCGATTTTTGACGATCACTGCCAGTCTATCGGCGTGGTTACCCTGGATCCCAGCGATCCGGACAATACAATTTATGTGGGAACCGGTGAAACCTGGACCCGAAATAGCGTATCTATTGGATGCGGCCTGTTCCGATCCCAAGATGGAGGAGCCACCTGGGAATCGCTTGGATTTGAAAACAGCGAGCGCATTGCCAATGTCATTGTTCATCCTCAGGATCCTAATACACTTTACGTAGGTGTACTGGGTGCTTTATGGAGCGATAGCGAAGAACGCGGCGTTTATAAATCTACCGACGGAGGCGCCAACTGGGAAAGAATCCTGTATGTGGGGCCTGGAACGGGCGCAGCGGACCTGGCAATGGACCCGACAGATCCCAATACGCTCTATGCTTCCCTATGGGATTTTCGCAGGACAGGCTGGTCCTTTTCCTCAGGGGGAGGCAACAGTGCCCTGTACAAGTCTACCGACGGGGGGCAAAGCTGGAATAAGATTCATAACGGCTTTCCCGAGGGAGATTTGGGCCGCCTGGCGATCGCTGTGGCTCCCTCAAACCCCGATGTCCTCTATACGGTAATCGAAGCCGAAGAGGATACGCGTAAAGGCTTGTACCGTTCAAATGATGCCGGTGCCAGCTGGGAGCAACTCAACAATGATTTTGAGATTACCGTTAGACCGTTCTATTTCTCCCGTATCGTGGTAGATCCACGGGACGAAAATGTTGTGGTTAAGGCCGGACTTAGCGGCTCTATCTCAAGAGACGGTGGTAAAACCTTCCGCAACCTCGGAAACATGCACTCCGATATCCACGATCTGGCATTTGGCATTTCAGATTCAGATATTTTTTATGCCGGTACCGATGGGGGACTGTATCGCAGCTGGGATGGAGGAAACACCATGGAAATTTGCGAGGATCTTCCCTTATCGCAGTTTTACCAAATCAGTGTAGACAATGCAGAACCCTATAACATTTATGGAGGACTTCAGGATAACGGTTCCTGGTACGGACCTTCGGACTCCCCCGGAGGTATCTCTGCCCGGGACTGGAATTCCGTAGGGGCCGGGGATGGTTTCCGCGTATTGAAACACCCTACAAAACCGATAATCTATTCCGAAATGCAAGGGGCGGAAAATGTTTGGAGGTTCGACACGGAGCGCCGTTTGGTCAAGACCATCGAACCACAACCTTCAGCTGGGGCGGAAGATCTTCGGTTTAACTGGAACCCTCCCATGGCGGTAAGCACCCATCAACCGGATCGCTTCTATATGGGCAGCCAGTATTTGCATAAATCTGAAGATATGGGCGATACCTGGGAAGTCATTAGCCCGGATCTTACCACGAACGACCCGGCCAAACAGAACCAGGCCGACAGCGGTGGATTATCTACGGACAACTCCGGTGCTGAGAATCACACCACAATTTTTACGATAGCCGAGTCTCCTTTGGATGAAAATATAATCTGGGTGGGAACCGATGATGGGAATGTACAAATCACCCGCGATGGCGGTAAAACCTGGACCAATACCGTTGCCAATATCCCTGGCCTTCCCGCAAATACCTGGGTATATCATATTGAAGCCAGCGTTCATAACCCGGGAACCGCATATGCGGTATTCGAGGGGCACACAAGTGGCGATATGAATCCTTACGCCTATAAAACCACGGATTTTGGAGCCAGTTGGAAGTCGATCATCACCGACGAGGTAGAAGGGTTTACCCGGAGTATCCAGGAGGATTTTGAGAATCCGGACTTGTTGTTCCTCGGGACTGAATTTGGATTATTTGTTACGCTCGACGGCGGGTTGAGTTGGACGCCATTCCGAAACAATGTTCCTCCCGTAGCTGTACATTTTATAGAATTACAGGAGCAAACCAATGACCTTGTTCTGGGAACTCATGGGCGGGGAATCATTATTATCGATGATATTTCACCCTTGCGTCAATTAAACGCAACAGTGATGGGGGAGACCCTGCACTTTTTCAGCGGGGAGCCCACGGTAATCGATGAAACCGGAGGATTCGGAAGTTCAACGACCTCAACGGAGTTTGTCGGATCCAATCCTACGGACAATGCACAGATCAAATATTTCATGAAAAGCCGGCACACCTTTGGGAAAATGACCATGGAAATCCAGGATATGGAAGGAAACAAAATCCTCGACCTGGAGCCCGGTAAGGCCAAGGGAATCAATATAGTGGAATGGGGGTATACCCGCAGGCAACCAAAAATGGCTAAGGGTAAAACCTTTACTTTCGGAGGCTTTACCTCACCCACGGTACCAGCCGGTTCCTATAAGGCGGTCATCAACAAGGGACGCCAGACCTATGAGTATCCCTTCGAATTGGTATACGCCGACAATGGAATTTCAGCGGAGGCCCGCGAAGCCAAGCATAAGACCACTATGGAACTCTACAACATGACGGAGTCCCTGGCTTATATGGTCTATGAGGTGGATGCCTATATTGCCCAGGCAGAGGCCGCCGGGGATACCCGAGATTTGCGTAAGCTCAATACCTTAAAGGAGAGTTTGGTGATTACCACTGGTGATAACTATGTGGGCAGTGCTGAGCCCCAATTGCGTGAGAAAATGGGCGATTTGTACAGCAAGGTGGCCAGTAGCTATGATGCCCCTTCGGCAGCAGACCTGGAAAATCTCAAGCTTATCCGGGATCGATTTGAGGCCGCTAAAAAAGAGTTCGCCGCGCTTAAGCCTAAGGTAAAAGGCGGAGACGAACTGGAACTCGATAGTTTTGAGGAGTTCCTCTCCAAAGACTAAAGGATATAAAAACCACCAGTGAAAACTGGTGGTTTTTTTTAATAAATCACTTCCGAGGCATGAGCTTGTGAAGCCTTCAAGGCTGCTTCCAGCGCCTCCTGCTTTAGGGTAACTGTCTTCAGGGCAGTTGGCCCCAGGATCAAGCGAAAAGGCCTTTTATCAGTGCTCAGGGTTTGGTAAATCAGTTTGGCAGCCTTTTCGGGATCGCCTTCCTGCTTTCCACTTACTGACTTCAATTTATCTCGAAAAGCACCCGAAGTTTCTTCATAATCAGGCAACCGCATCTCGGCCTCCGGCAATTGGGAGGCAAATTGTGTTCGGAAAGGTCCGGGTTCCACCAGAATTACGTCAATGCCATGCGGAGCCAGTTCGGCCTTCAGCGCTTCGGATAAACCCTCCATGGCAAATTTACTCGCACTGTACATGCCGAATCCAGGAAAGGCATGAACCCCACTATGAGAAGAAAGCTGTACAATTTGCCCGGATTTACGGGCCCGCATGCCTGGAAGAAGCGCCCGGGTTAAGGCGTGCATCGCAAAGAAATTTACCTGAAACAGGTGCAGGGCCTCTTCTTGGGTTGTTTCTTCAATGGCCCCGACGAATCCCATACCGGCATTATTAACCAGAATATCAGGGACTATGCCTTCTTTCCCCAATTTCTGAATCAAGGAGGCTACCTGCTCCGGCATGCCCAAATCTACTACCAGACCAATGGCCCGTCCCGGGTATTGGGCTTCAAAATACTGGGCCTGCTCAGACGACCGGAACGTTGCATAGACGGTATCCCCTGCCTTAATTGCGCATAGGGCCAGGGATTTGCCCAGACCACTCGATCCTCCTGTTATCAACCAACTTCGCTGTTTCATAATATTTACAGATGTTTTTTATGATGTATTGATCAAGTGATCAAGTACCCGACAAAAATGCCCAACAAGCTGGCGGATACCAATGAAGTAGTTCAGGAAAACCGCTTGAACTAGTTTAAGATAATAGTGGGGAGGGAGTTCCGAGAAATTCGAATCTTATAGAAAAGGACTAGGACTCGTAGAAAAGGACTAGCACTCGCTGCTAATCTTTTTCTTGATTTTACTTAGAAATTCCGGGGTCATTCCAAGGTAGGAGGCAATTACTTTCTGGGAAATCCGGCGATCCATTTCGGGATACCTCGCAGCCCATTCCAGGTACCGCGCCTCAGCCGACATGGAAATCCCGGAAAGGGCTCTATGCCGTGAAAAAGCAAAGGCACGCTCCGTGGTTATCCGAAAATATTCACTCAAAGCGTGGATTTCCTTACAAAGGCCTTCAATATCCTTGTAGGCCATTTGAACCAGGGTAGTATCTTCCTGAGCCTCTACAAACAAAGTTGCCGGAGTTTGGGTGATATAACTGTAGAAATCGCTGACAAACCAATCCTCAATAGCGATTTGAACGGTGTGTTCTTTTCCTTCAGGGTCAATGAAATAGGACCGGAATGCGCCTTTGAGAATGTAATTGCGGTACCCGCTAACAAAGCCGGGCTGATCCAGGAACTGTCGTTTTCGGAATGTTTTCACTTCACAAATTGCGAGCAATTTCTCGATTTCACCCTCGGTGAGGGAAACATACCTTTGAATCTGATTGAGGAGGGGTTGGAGTTCGGTCCGCATCGCTTATTGAAAATAAACCCGTTTTAATTCGGAAATACCACCTGGATAGGGTAGGCGGTGTCTACCTGCCGCTTCTCATCTTCGTCCAGATTGGCAATAGACTTTCCGAAGGTGGCAACGGCATATTCGTTGCGAACCGTATTAATAACGCCCAGTAACTGGTCTTTCACCCGCAGGTATTCGCGAAATCGAAGATCGGGGTCTACAGTAACCACAAAGACGGTTTCCGATTTGTAATCGCGGAAGTGCCTTTCTATGCGTTTCTTGATCCAGCCAGGATCGATTTGAACATTATCGATCAGGATTTGTCCTTCCTGGGTGTAGTACAGGCGTAAGGTGCTGGACCCTTCTGCAGGAAAATTAGGCCTGCTGTTAATACTTACCTCCGGTAGTTCTGCGGGTTCCTGTAAGTCGAGTATCCAATAGGTTTGCAAGCGATATAAGGGTAAGTTGAAATCCCTTATCTCCAGCAAGTCCAAAACTACCTGTGCGAGCTGGGAGCGCGTCTTTTCTGAGGCCTGTGGGCCATAGAGTGTTAGCTCAAAAAGCGCCAGTTTTACGCCGCCCTCCGGTCCCGGATCATAGTTGATCAGATTTTCCTGACATTTCAGGGATGCGGTGGAATCTATAGCGGGAAGGCGTTCCATTCGAAAGACAAACTCAAGGCCTAAGTCTCGTTCTATCCGGGAGCCTGAGGCTAATCGCTGGAAAAGATTATAGTAGGATTCTGCGGAGCGGTCCTCCAGGAATCCCTGTGCCACTAATTCATTCTCGTACTGGTCTACCAGGCTGTCCAGAGCTTTGCCCTGGTCGGGATACGCATTTCTAATACATTCGTACACAGCCACTTCCAGTCGCTTCTCCTGGGAGTGTAAATCCGGGATGACCAGGCATGTCATCGCCAGCAGATAAAGGACAAAACGTATTCTCTTGGTCATAGCAAAAGGTGATCTTTACCGAAGATACTAACCGTATGCCGAATAAAGAACTGTTTTTGAGGGATTTGGATTACTTTCTCACTTCAAAAATCTACTTTTTGTCCCTACCCAAATCTTTTACCCTATGATACTCCTGACCTTAGCATTACTTTTCTCCGCAGCAGCCATACAGTTTCGAAACAGGAAAAAGCAGCTTAAAGCGGTGCGTGTGCGCAAGTAATTACCTGCCTCCCAGCATTTAATCGACGATTATTCTTTCCCAGGTTGTTTCAGTTGGAAATTTTCCCGGGCCTTGGCTTCGTCTACCTGGCGTTTGACATCGGCCAGCAGGGCTGGAGCATCGTAGATAATTCCATCTTTGATGGTATAGCGTACTCCTCCCACTCGAACAACTTCGTTATCCTCTGTGAGTTTAATGGCACCTGTTCCGTAAAGTACTTTTAAATTCTCCAACGGATTTTCACCAACCAGCACAAGATCGGCTAGTTTGCCAACGGCTACCGTACCTATTTTATCAGACATTCCGAGGGCTTCTGCCCCGTTAAATGTCGCTGCCCGGATAACCTCCAGGGGATGAAATCCGGCTTCCCTTAGCAATTCCAGTTCCCGAACGTAGGCAAAACCATAAAGCTGATAAATAAACCCCGAATCTGATCCTGCAGTCACCCGGCCGCCTCTATTCTTGTATTCATTGATAAAGGTCATCCACAGCCGGTAATTTTCCTTCCAGGCAACCTCCTGTTCTGTACCCCAATAATGCCAGTAGGAACCGTGGCTTACCTTGCTGGGGGCGTAGAAGCGCCAAAGCGATGGCAAGGTATAATCCTCGTGCCACTCGGCCCTTCGGGCCCGATGCAGATCCCGGCTTGCCTCGTAAATATTAAAGGTTGGATCCAGGGTAAAATCGAGGTCCAGGAGTTCCTTCATTACCGCATTCCAATGCTCGGAATACGGGTCTGCGGCCTGTTGCCATAGATTACCGGCTTGTTCAAAACGATGTTGCTCGTTGGCATAGTTATAGTCGAGGGGATAATCCTGTACCGTCCTGTCTTCAAAAAGGGCTTCCGGTAAGCCGTACCAGTGTTCCATACTGGTCAGGCCGGCACGTGCCGAATTGAGGACATTCCACCGCGCCACATCCATCTGGGCGTGATGGCAGGCCGATCGCAGTCCCAGCTTTTTATTTTCTTCGAGCGCTGCCTGCATAATTTCGGGAGGAGCCCCGAAAAATTTTATACCATCCGCCCCCTTACGGGCGTTTTCCCGCACCCATTCGCGCGCCTGCTCGGGGGTTGAGATTGGACCATCATGCCCCTGTCCAAATCCGGTATAGGCCAGGATACGCGGGGCTACGATACTATTTGCTGCACTCTTTTTCTTCAGGTCCAGAGTAAAATCGACGCCTCTTCCACTGGGTTCCCTTACGGTGGTTATCCCATGAGACATCCAGAGTTTAAAGACGTAATCGGGCTCCGCTCCCTGTGAGGTTCCCCCAATATGTCCGTGCATGTCTACAAATCCGGGTAAGACATACATGCCACTGGCATCGATCTCCTTTCCGCCGGCCTGCAATTGCGGTCTGCGATCCGGGTTAATAGCCACTCCGGGATATCCAACAACCTGAACCCGAGCAATAGTATTTCCCTCAATGACAATGTCTACCGGGCCTATGGGTGGCGCTCCGTTACCATTTATCAGGGTTGCCCCCCGGATAATCAACTGGTCATAGGGGCCCTCGGAGAAATTGCTTTGAGCTGAAATCGCCGAGCTTATTAGCAGCGCAAAAAGAAGTATTGTGGTTCTCATAATATCAGGTTGGTGGTTTGATTTTGGAAGTTGGAATTTGGGTTTTGGAATTTGGAATTTGCCTAGTTCGGTACGCGGATATGATTCCCCAGGAAAATTGCATTCAGGAACAGGCGGTTTGTACCGTACCAACTACCGCGGAAATTAGGATTGTCGGCAAATAGTACTACCCGGCCTCCGCCGAGGCGGCTCACCACGAGCGATGCAGAACCTTTGGCATTTTCCTCCAGGTTCTCTCGCGAAATAAAACCATCGATATGTGGGTTTGGCGTGTACTGAGCTACCGTGCTATAGGCATTTTTACTTGGTTTGAGCCACACTTCATTATTCTTGTACACCGGCAGGTCGGAGCGGGTATAACCAAAGGCCAGGGGATGGCTGAGGTCCAGATCGGCTTTAAGGATAATACCTCCAACACGTTCCCTGCCAGAATTTTCACCGGCATCCCCATATGGCAATCGTTCTACGGTAGCTGTGCTGTCCTTTTTATCGCTGACCAGGGATTCTTTCACCCATTCCTTATCAACCACATAAGAAGTAGCTGTACCTATGGTAATGAGGGTATTCCCTTGCCGTACCCACTGTTTGATTTTTTCCTGCTGGGTCTCGGAAAATCGATAGTTTCCGCTTACCATCACCAGGGTATTGTATCCTTTCAGATCGATACGATCAAAATCGCGTAAAGGAAGTTTGGTTATGGGCATCCCAACACGGGTATCGAGCAGGTGCCATACCTCCCCAGCCTCGTAGGATCGGGTGCCTTCACCTACCAGCATCGCTGCTTTTGGTTTACGCAGGGGATTCATGTAGCGGCTACCTAAATCAACCCCTTTGAGATGATAACCCGATCGTACGCCATCGATTGGAATCTGGAAGCGCGATTGCCCCTCCTGCACGATTTGAAATACGGCATCGGCCGATTTGGACTGAGAAGGGACATGGATGATAACCGCACCGTAATCAAAGGACTTTTCCTGACTGTTTACCCTTGTGGTAAAGGGTTTGAAAGCACTGCTTACAACCAGCCCCTGGGACTGTAAATAGTGTATCAGCGCGGGGGTATTGTAATCATTGCCGTTGACGATATAGGCGTAATCCGATCGTTGCACGGCATCGGGAAGGAAGAGGTCTTCCACACTGGTGAGTTCCTGCCCGGAATTAAAGCTGCGCTGTGGGCGATACGCTATGTTATAAAAGTTCGCTACCGACCAGGCCGACGCATCGTAGAAAACGCTATCCCGGTAGGTGGAATACGTTTCGAAGAAGCTTTGCACCATGCGATACTGCGGTTGATCTGTAGGTACTGTAAATCGGCGATCTCCGTTTCGATATACCTTTACACGATGGATCAGGAGTTTATCCAGAAAGGCCTTTAAGCGGTTGGCATCGTCTTCCAGTTCAAAGGTGTATGCCCGCGTTCGGGAAGCCGCGGCGTTGCGCAATCCACTGGTAAAGAAGAGCTTCTGATAATTGCGTAGATAGTCCTTATTCTCAACGGCAGCTTTTATGGTAGCCATCCCGGAGACCAGTTGATTACGAATGGTAAAAGGGAAGGTAATTTTCCCAAAAGCGGTTCGTTGGGCATGTCCCCGGGAACTCGCTTGTTCAAAAAGCAATCCCAGACCACCTTGAAGGTCCGGATAGGAGGAACCGTATCCGGGGTAGGTTCCGTCGAAAACTTCTTTAGAGAAATACAGGGATCCCAGGCTGTCGTGCGCTTCTACAAAGTATTCCGCAAATTTGTTATTGAGGTCTTCATAGTTTTCCTTCGGCATAATTGGATTTCGAGAGCCGTTGGCTTTCATAGGTTCAAAAAAGTGCGTGCTTTGCGTACCCATTTCATGGAAATCCGTAACCACATTCGGATACCACTGGTGATACCAGTTTAGCTTTCCCCGACTCTCGGGGTTAATTGCGAGCAGCCAATCGCGGTTCAGGTCAAACCAATAGTGGTTGGTTCGTCCTCCCGGCCAGTATTCATTATGTTCAGCATCCTGAGGATCTGTAACCAGGGGATTGCCCCTATAGGTGTTGGCCCATTGCGTATGTCGGTCGCGTCCATCCGGGTTGATCGTTGGATCCAGGAAAATTACCGATTGCTCCCGGAATTTGGCAATTTCAGGGTGCTCCGAAGCAACCATAATGTAGGCGGTAAGCATGGCGGCCTCAGAACTGGAGGGCTCATTGCCATGGACATTGTACCCCAATTGAATAAAAATTGGAAGCTCCGGGTCGCTGGCAGCACTCTGTTGCGGATCGGTGAAGACCAGGTGCCTTTGCTGAAGCGCTTCAATATTTTGCAGGTTTCCTTGCGTCCCTATCCTGAGGATTACCAAAGGCCTTTTTTCGTGGGTATAGCCATATAGTTCAATCTCCGCTCTGGGCGAACTGGTGGCCAGGGTGTTCAGGTAAGCTACAATACGGTCGTGGCGGGTATGGTATTCGCCAACGCCATATCCCAGAAAAGTTTCAGGGCTTGGAACATCCGAATTATAGGGTTCGTACTTTTTTAGAAAATAGTCTTGAGCAGTAACGGAAAAGCTGCACAGCAGGAGCAGCAGTGTAATTTTTTTCATAGGTTCTCGGGTTGGTCCGAGCTTTAAAGATAGAAAATCTTTAGGCGAGCGTATGGAAGGGTGCCTGGGCCGCTTCCTGGAAGTGGATGATGTAGTTGGTTCCTTTCTTGGAGAAATCCCGAATTACATCTCCCTTGAGTTGTCGGCTGAGGTTGTGGATGAGTTTCAAGCCGAGGGATTTGGTAGAAGCCGGAGTTATTTCCTCCGGGAATCCAACTCCGTTGTCCCCGATCCGCAGGATGTATTCTGTTTTGTTTTCGCGTTCGAGCGCAATGGTAATTTCGCCCTCGTCCAGGTCTTTGAATCCGTATTTCAGGGCATTGGTTACCGCTTCGTTTATCAATAGTCCCAGTGGGATCGCCGTATCTATCCCTAACTCAATGTCCGGGATGTCGATATTCAGGCGGATTTTACTTTTAGGCCCTTTAATAGATTTGATCAGGTAAGCACCCAGGTCTTCGACATAGGAGCGGTATTCGATTTTGGCCAAATCGTCGCGCATATAAAGCATTTCGTGCACCATGGCCATGCAAACCACGCGATTCTGGCTTCCCTGCAGCAGGTTCTGTATATCCTTGTCGTCGATCTCCCGGCTTTGCATGCGCAGGAGTGAGGATACCGTCTGCAGGTTATTTTTGACCCTGTGGTGCACCTCTTTCAGCAGCATTTCCTTTTCCTGCATCCGCTGTTCGATCTCCCCTTTGGAGCGGTAAAGTTTGTGGTGCGCACTTAACAAGTTCCTGCCGAACACGCCACCGAGTAGGTATACTGAAAGCATAATGCTGAATAAGGCAAAAAGCTCCCGGGAATTCTCCGGTACAACATTAGATACCCGGCTGAATCCCTCTACACTCTGTGAGTAAATCAAAACCAGGAATACCAGGCTCACGATCAGGTATATCCGCCCGTAAACCCGCGTGGTGACATAGCCGGCAAAGACGAGCACAGCCAGGATAAAGATAAACGGGCTGTTAATTCCACCACTATACAAAACAATGGCTACCGATCCGGCCAGGCCCATAAGCGAGGCAATATTGTACGTCAGGGTCAGGTTCTTATGCGTTCGGAACGCATAGAGGTTAATGAAATTCAATACGACGAACCCCAGAAGGATCCAGGGGATAATTGCGGTGATCTTCAGGAGGAAGTAACACAGGATGGCAAGTACCAGGCAGCAAAGCGTGCCAATGTGGTTTACTTTGAGGAAAAGCTCGGTTTTGTCCTTCAGGCGCTCCCGGAACTTGTCCTGCTTCTTCATTTTTAGGTATAAAGGCTGGTCCTGCATCGGCTTGAATCGGTAGTACAGCGACAAAGGGGGAGCCCGCTGAACCTATTCAGGACGTAAAGCTAAATATGTTTTAGGAGATTACCAACAACGGGACTAATCTTCGACCAGTACCCATTCCCCCTTAGCTATCAGGGGCTCAGCCTGCTTGAATTTCAGGGTTTTGTTTTCCCCGGACATGACATTCTTGATCGTTACCCGCTCATTACGGCCAATTTTGGGTTTGTCCCGCGTAATGGTTTCCGTAATCTGAGGTCGTTGTCCCTGGGTTTGGCCTGCAGCCCGGCTGCGGGCGGCCAGTTCGTCGCTGTTCGGGATTTCTTCCTTACTGGTTTGCAGTTTTTCCTTGGGCCTTCTAACCTGACGTGCTTCCTGGATTTGTCCGGTGTTTGAACTGGGTAATTCCCCTTTATAGAGGAAAGACACCACTTCTTTATTCACCTTCTCAATCATGGACTTGAACAGCTCAAAAGCCTCGAATTTGTAGATCAACAGCGGGTCTTTCTGTTCGTGTACGGCTAGCTGAACCGATTGCTTGAGTTCGTCCATTTTCCTTAGGTGCGTCTTCCAGCTTTCATCGATAATTGCAAGGGTAATATTCTTCTCAAAATCGTTGATGAGTTGCTTTCCTTTGCTGTCGTAGGCTTTCTGCAGATCGGTTACGACCTTCAGGGTTTTAATGCCATCGGTGAAGGGGACCACAATACGCTCGAAGCTACTTGCCGGGTCCTCGTGTACATTCCGGATTACCGGGAAGGCAGTCTCGGCGGCCCGCTCCATCTTTTCCTGGTAGTGGGAATAGGCCTGATCGTAAGTTTTTCGCGCCAGGTCCTGCAGTGGGATCTTTTTGAATTCATCCTCCGTTACGGGGGCGGTAATTGAGAAATACTTGATCAGTTCAAACTCAAAATTCTTGTAATCCTCCGCCATTTTGTTGGTCTCTGCAATCACCTCACCGGTGTCGTAGATCATGTTGGCGATATCGACTTTCAGTCGGTCTCCCTGCAAGGCGTGGCGACGGCGTTTGTACACTACTTCCCGTTGCGCATTCATCACATCGTCGTATTCCAGCAGGCGCTTGCGGATTCCAAAGTTGTTTTCCTCTACTTTTTTCTGGGCGCGTTCTATGGATTTCGTCATCATGCTGTGCTGAATAACTTCTCCCTCTTTCAGGCCCATGCGGTCCATCATCTTGGCTACGCGCTCGGAGCCGAAAAGTCGCATGAGGTTGTCTTCCAGCGACACATAGAATTGCGAGCTACCCGGATCTCCCTGACGACCGGATCTACCGCGCAATTGGCGGTCTACCCGTCGGGAATCGTGGCGCTCTGTACCAATAATCGCCAATCCTCCCGCTTGTTTTACTTCGTCGGAGAGTTTAATATCTGTACCCCGGCCCGCCATGTTGGTTGCAATGGTTACCACCCCGGCCTTACCGGCCTCGGCAACGATATCCGCTTCCTTTTTGTGGAGCTTGGCGTTGAGGACATTGTGAGGAACCTTGCGCAGGTTGAGCATGCGCGAGAGGAGTTCCGATATTTCCACAGAGGTAGTACCGATAAGCACAGGCCTTCCGGTAGCACTCAGCTGGGTTACTTCCTCGATTATCGCATTGTATTTTTCCCGTTTGGTCTTGTAAATCAGGTCGTGGCGGTCGTCACGGGCAATGGGCCGGTTGGTAGGGATCTCCACCACATCCAGTTTGTAGATTTCCCAGAATTCCCCGGCTTCGGTAACTGCGGTACCGGTCATACCCGATAATTTGCGGTACATTCGGAAATAATTCTGGAGGGTGACCGTGGCAAACGTTTGGGTCATGGCCTCGATCTTCACGTTTTCCTTGGCCTCAATAGCCTGGTGGAGACCATCGGAATAACGCCGCCCGTCCATAATCCGCCCGGTCTGCTCATCTACGATCATGACCTTATTGTCCATCACCACGTATTCCACGTCTTTCTCAAAAAGCGCGTAGGCCTTGAGGAGCTGGGTCATGGTATGGATGCGTTCGCTTTTCACCGCAAAATCCTTGAATAGGGTGTCTTTAAGCTTTGCCTCCTCTTCGATTTCCAGTTCCTGGTTCTCGATGGCAGCAATCTCACTCCCAATATCCGGAAGTACAAAGAAGTCTTTTTCCTGATCGCCGCTAATGTATTCGATCCCCTTATCGGTTAGCTCAATCTGATTGGTTTTTTCTTCGATAACGAACAGCAATTCTGCATCTACCTTGGGCATTTCTCGGTTATTGTCCTGCATGTAGAAGTTCTCCGTCTTTTGCAGCAGCTGTTTGGTACCTTCCTCGCTGAGGTACTTGATCAGGGCTTTATTCTTAGGTAATCCGCGATGGACACGAAGCAGGAGGAATCCCCCTTCTTTGGCATCGCCCTCGGCGATCTTCTTTTTGGCTTCGGCCAGTACCCCGGTCAGGTAGCGTTGTTGTTTTTGGACGAGCTCGGCAACCTTGGGCCGCAGTTCATTGAACTCGTGGCGGTCTCCCTCGGGAACGGGTCCGGAGATGATCAAAGGAGTTCGCGCATCATCGATCAAGACGGAATCCACCTCATCTACAATGGCGTAATGGTGGGGGCGCTGAACCAAATCCCCAGGGGTGTGTGCCATATTGTCACGGAGGTAGTCGAAACCGAACTCGTTGTTGGTTCCATAGGTAATATCCGCGTTGTATGCTGCACGCCGGCCTTCCGAGTTCGGACGGTGTTTGTCAATACAGTCTACGCTCAGGCCATGAAATTCAAAAATGGGTGCCATCCAGGCGCTGTCCCTTTTCGCAAGGTAATCGTTAACCGTTACCAGGTGCACGCCTTTGCCCGCTAATGCATTGAGATAAACCGGTAGGGTGGCAACCAGAGTTTTCCCTTCCCCGGTTTGCATCTCGGCGATCTTACCCTGGTGCAGGACAATACCCCCGATGAGCTGAACATCATAATGCACCATATCCCAGGTAACTTCCTTCCCGGCCGCGTCCCAGGAATTACTCCAATGGGCTTGCTCTCCTTCGAGCTTCACATAATCCATAGTTCCGGAAAGCTGGCGGTCAAATTCACTCGCTGTAACGGTAAGGGTGGAGTTTTCCACGAATCGGCGCGCCGTTTCCTTAACGACTGCAAAAGCCTCCGGGAGCAGCGCTTCCAGGGTTTTTTCGGTTATGCTGTGGGCCTCTTCTTCCAGGGCGTCGATTTCCGCATAAAGGGATTCGTTCTTATCGATATCGGTAGACTCCTCAACTTCTGCCTTAAGGGCGTCGATTTGCTCCTGGACCCCGGCGGTTGCCTCTTTTATGGCGGCCTTGAATTCCAGAGTTTTCCCGCGTAATTCATCGTGGGAGAGCCCCTGTAGTGCGGGTTCAAAACTCTTTATTTTTTCAACAATGGGCTGAAGGGCCTTGACATCTTTCTCGGCTTTATCTCCAACAAAGGCCTTCAGGACTGAATTTAAAAAACTCATATAAGTGTATATTTTGGAATTCCACGGATCCGCTTTGACAGGTGGAATTTTCGAATCGTTTCAGGTGGACGGCGGTATTGCTGCGCGCCCTGTTTGTTTTAAAAGGTTATTCCCAATACAACAAAAGGTATTCCAAGGCTGACAACCCCTTAAAATTTGGCAAAAGCCTGTCAAAATTACATAAAAAAAAAGCCTCCGAAGAGACTTTTTGGGGCTTTATTGGCCAGGGAATTAGTATTCATCCTCATTCCAGAGGTAATCCTCTTCCGTAGGATAATCCGGCCAGATCTCTTCGATGGATTCGTAAATTTCTCCGCCTTCTTCTTCCATGGATTGTAAATTCTCCACAACCTCAAGCGGGGCTCCCGTCCGGATCGCATAATCGATCAGTTCATCCTTGGTGGCAGGCCAGGGGGCGTCACTCAAATAGGATGCAAGTTCTAATGTCCAATACATGTTAGCAGATGGTATTTAAATTTTTGCAAAAATAAATTTTAAGCGTAAACGGCAAAGAAATACAGAATCTTTTTGAGAGATTAACGAAATTATTGCCGTTTAAGCAAATCTAGAACGATGAAATTGCGGATTTATTCCTGATTGGCGTCTGGCATCCACTTTCTTTCAACCACTCCGAGATCAGCGGTCAACTTTCGTGCCAGAATAAAGAGGTAATCGGAAAGCCTGTTGAGGTATTTGAGTACGGCTTCCGGAATAGGTTCCTGCTCATTGAGTAGGGTACTCATGCGCTCCGCCCGGCGACAGACCGTTCGGGCAACATGGCACTGACTTACTATGGGATGCCCACCGGGAAGGATAAAATGCGTCATGGGCTCCAGGCTGGCATCCATCCGATCCATGGCTTCCTCCAGGGCAAGGATGTCCGATGGCGTTACTTCCGGTAAGGGATTTGCCCTGCGAGCGCTTAATTTATCTGCTTTTGCAGGTTCAGTGGCCAATTGGGATCCCAGAGTAAAGAGTCGGTCCTGAATACGCTCTAATTCTTTGCGCAGTAAATCGGATTCAATCTGGTCATAGAGCAGTCCAATCCAGGAGTTTAATTCGTCGACCGTACCATAGCTCTGGATACGAATGTGGTGTTTGGGTACCCGGGTACCCCCAAAAAGGGCGGTGGTTCCGGCATCCCCGGTCTTGGTGTATATTTTCATAGCCTATTCCTTGGAGTCGTCCGATTTTTGGTGATTCCCGGTTTCCTTGCGATCCCGGTAACGGCGTCCTTCCATAAAATTGCGATTCCTACGCTGTTTACCTTTTCTACGGTTATAAATACCAATAACGAGGTAAACAAATAACAGTCCTGCGAGTATGTAATAAATGCCTTGCTCCATCCTCCCGAAAATAGCGATTATAAACGTATTTTAAAATGTTCCCGGACCTGGTTGGTGCGGAAAAAGAGCAATGCCGCCCCATAGGTTTCCAGAATTTGTCCAATATTGGGATGCGCCTGGATTTCCTTCCAATCCTCATAGTTCTCCGAAGAGGATCGAATCCCATCCCAGTAAAGGACAACCTTTTCCCGCTGCATCTGCTGATCCTCCAGCCATGCTTTAAGTTGCGTCGCGGAATCTTCCCAGTTCAGGAACGTGTGGCCCAGAGATGTAAAATAGGGTTCGGCGGCTTGTTTTAAACGCAACTCAGGATTACCGGTTCGGGGTCCGGCGTAAAGCGACTTATCCAGGAATTCATAGATGAATGGGGAATGGGTGCCGTGCCTGTTTTTTGCCCTGAGATTAAATGAGAATCTTCTCCAGGCCTCCGGTACTATGCTTAGGCCTGCTTTCATCCTTCCTCGATGGCTGCCAATTCAAACCAGCGTTCGGTCTTTGATTCCAAATCCGCGATCAGTGCAGACATTTCTACGGACAAGGCATCCATAGTGCCCCCGTCGATATCCGGATAGGCAAATCCCTTTTCGATTTCCAGTTTCCGTGCCTCCAGGCTGGCAATTTCTTTTTCCAGCTCCTGATATTCGCGTTGCTGGGCATAATTACGCTTACCCTTTCGCGCCCCGGTTGACTGCTTGCTGTCGGTTGCCCCGGAATTTGAAGCAGTTGTTTCCGATGCAGGCTTACTGTCTTGAACTTCGCCGGAATTTTCCGGGAAGCCGGTAGCCCTGTAATCGCTGTAATTTCCAGGGAAATCCCGAATACCTCCCAGGCCATCAAAGACAAAAAGGTGATCCGTGATCTTGTCCATGAAATAACGATCGTGCGAAACAATGAGCAGGGTGCCCGGAAAGTCCATCAGAAATGATTCCAGAACCCCGAGGGTAACGATATCCAGGTCATTAGTCGGCTCATCCAGGATCAGGAAGTTCGGATTTCCGATAAGTACCGTGCACAGCATTAAGCGCTTAAGTTCGCCCCCACTGAGTTTTTCCACATAATCGTACTGTTGTTTGCGATCAAAGAGAAAGCGTTCCAGTAATTGCTGGGCGCTGAGTTCCCTGCCCTTTTTTAAGGGGATATAATCCCCGAAATCCCGGATAATGTCTATCACCCGACGTCCGGGGGCAACACTTGGTCGCTGCTGGGTGTAGTATCCGAACTGAACCGTTTCCCCTCGGACTACTTTACCTTTTCCGGGTTCCAAGGCCCCGGTGACCAGGTTCAGGAAACTACTTTTTCCGCTTCCATTGGGGCCTATGAGCCCAACGCGTTCCCCGCGCTGAAAGTTGTAACTGAAGTGTTCAAAAAGCACTTTGTCCCCAAAGGCAAGACCTACATTATGGAATTCCACAACCTTGGAACCCAGACGCTCCATGTTGATTTCCAATTCTAATTCCCGGTTTTGAACGCGACTGAGCGCCTTTTTTTTGAGTTCGTGGAAATCCTCAATCCGGGCCCGGGATTTGGTTGTCCTTGCCTTGGGTTGGCGTCGCATCCATTCCAGTTCTTTGAGGTAGAGCGAGCGCGTTTTACGTTGGGTGGTCGCTGCTACTGCCTGACGCGCCTCCTTTTCGCTCAGATAATCCCTGTAATTACCAGGATAGGTGTGCAGGCCATTTCCCTCCAACTCCAGGATTTCGGTGCAGACTCTATCGAGGAAGTAGCGATCGTGGGTAACCATGAGCAGGGCTATAGGCTGATTCTCAAAATAAGACTCCAGCCATTCGATCATTTCCAGATCCAGATGGTTGGTCGGTTCGTCGAGGAGTAGGAGATCAGGATCTTCGAGCAAGGCGTGGGCCAGGGCGAGTCTCCTTTTTTGACCTCCGGACAGTACGGCGACTTTCTGAGATTGATCGTGCAATTGCAGTCGCGAGAGGATTTGGCTAAATCGCGTTTCCAAATCCCAGGCTCCAGCTCGTTCCATGGCATCAAAGGCCCGCTGATAGGCCTTGGTGTCTTCAGGATGCTGCAGCGCTTTTTCATAGGCTTCCAGAACCTTCAACGCTGGGTGATCCGAAGCGAAGAGTGTTTGGCCGATGGTCAATTCAGGATCTAATTGCGGCTCCTGTTCCAGGTAGGACAAACGCAAGCCTTTCCGGTAGACTACCTGACCGGTATCGGCGGAATCCCGGCCGGCCAGAATATGTAAAAGGGTAGATTTACCGCTTCCATTTCGGGCGATCAAGCCGATTTTTTGCCCCTGATTAACCCCAATATTCAGGCCTGAGAACAGTTGGCGTTCCCCATAGGATTTACTCAGGTTTTCCGCACTCAGTAAATTCAATTTCGGGAAGTATAGTGATGGAGCAGGAAGGCAATACGCAGGAACAAGGTGAGCCAAATCACCAGTACCAGAGGGGAGAATACCTGAATACCGAACAGCCAAAGCAAGGCGCAAACCCCGATGGCAGCCGCTAAACCTTTAAGGTAATTAGGAACCCAGGCCGGGGCCTCAGCCCGGACCAAAAGCAGGTATCCCAGCAGGAGGTTAGCCGGAAAAGCCCAAAGCAGGTTAGCGTTCCAGACCGTATCCTGATGGTCCGTCAGGAACCATAGAAAGAATAAAAACAGTCCGGCCAATCCCGTAAGGAGGAAGAGTACCCCATCCATTAGCCTGCTCCGGCTTTTGTTTTTGAAGTCGATCCAGGTAATGGCAATGGTCAGTATGAGTAGTACCAGTAACCAAAAAAGCGGGGTGGCCGTAAAATATAGTAGTGTATCGGGGGATTCCAGATCCAGAACTACCCTATCATAAGCGATTAGCGGCTTTCCATTATACACGGCCCCGGTCAGTTGCTCCATTACATATTCTGGGAGGAATTGCCGCTCTTTAGCGGTAGCGCCCCGATCGATCCGGGCACCCAGTGCCAGATCAATACCAAAGGACGACCAACTGTTGGTATGCAGGTTCGATTGAATCAGATCACGGAATGTCTTGTCCAGCCTTTCCTCGTCGGATGCTATTTGCAGTTCCCCGCTGAGGCTTTGCTGCAGGATATCGGGAATCTTGGTTGCGCAATTTTCCCGGAGGAAACTGTATTTGTAGAACCGGTTTTGAGGGCGATAATTTTCCTCTAAAAATTCGAAGACTTCCTGGCGCTCGGCAGGCTGCAGGTCTAACCATTGCTCTCGTACCCAACGGCTTTCCAGTTGATAGACATAAAGGAAGTTGGGGAATTGCTGACGGCTTAAGGCATAGTCGAGCTGGCCCCTTGCAAATTTGAGATAGAAATTTGGCTGGTCAAAGTCGAAGGTGCCGTAATTGTATACCCAGTCCAGGCCCAGTGCAGGATCCTGAACACGGAATGCCGTATGACCGAATTTGGAGTATAGATCACTTCCGGGACCACAGGTGAGCACGCTGATTCGCGATTCCGGCCCGAGTTGGATGTCCTGGGCACATATCGTGGATAACATGCCCGTGAAAGACAAAAGTAAAACGAGCAAATACTGCTTCATGTAATGAGGGAAATATAGGGTGGTTTTCGAGGGCTTCACAAAGATGAAAAATATTTACCAAACTTGAATCGGGTGAAAGTTTGTATTTTCATACCGTATGAAACACCTACCCAATCTCATAACCCTCCTGAACCTGTTCTTTGGTTCTATTGCGGCTGTTTTTGCCGTATTGGGGCGCCTGGAATGGGCCGCGATATTCTTTATCCTCGGCGTTGTTTGCGATTTCCTGGACGGACTTTTAGCCCGATTACTCGGGGTGCAATCCGAATTGGGAGTACAATTAGACTCCCTTGCAGACCTGATTACCAGTGGGCTGGTCCCTGGGCTGGTCATGTGTCAGTTATTGGGAATGTCGGTCTTTGGCGGGTGGAACTCCGGCAGTTTTTTTCTGGATGCCCTCGGACGCGAGCATTTTATGGATGCCTGGTTCCCTTTCTTGGGGCTGGGAATAACCCTGGCCTCGGCCTGGCGTCTGGCCCGTTTTAATATCGATGAGAATCAGGTAGATAGCTTTATCGGGCTGCCAACACCAGCCAATGCGCTGATGATTATTTCCCTTCCCCTGATTCTGATGTACAATGGGAGTGAGGCCATTAACGGACTACTGCTCAATACCTGGTTACTGGTGGGATTGACCCTGCTTTCTGCCTGGCTGCTCAATGCCCCGATTGCCTTGTTTGCGTTAAAGTTTCGCGGGTGGTCTTTCAAAGAGAACGGCTTGAAATACATCTTTCTGATTGTGGCTGCCGTGCTCATCCTTACCCTGAAGTATTTGGGGATCCCCCTGGTTATCCTGGCGTATATTCTCTTCTCCCTGGGGACACCTAAATCCAAGGGAGACGAAAGTCAGTAAACTGCTGATAAAAAGGTTCTAGAAGTGTAATTTCTTCTTTCTCAGCTCGAAATTTTGCCCGAGGTATACCTTGCGCACCATCTCATCTGCTGCAAGATCTTCTGGTATTCCCGATTTGAGGATGCCCCCTTCGAACATCAGGTAGGAGCGCTCGGTTATCGCCAGGGTTTCCTGAACGTTGTGATCCGTAATCAGGATTCCAATATTCCGCTCTTTGAGCTGCGCAACAATACGCTGGATATCTTCTACGGCTACAGGATCTACCCCCGCAAAAGGTTCATCAAGAAGTATAAATTTAGGATCGGTCGCCAGGGCACGTGCGATTTCGGTCCGTCGCCTTTCCCCTCCTGATAGTAAATCGCCCCGGTTTTTGCGGATATGGCCGATACCGAATTCCTCCAACAGGCTTTCCATACGCATATGCTGCTCTTTCTTACTGAGCTTGGTCAGTTGCAGTACGCTGAGGATATTCTTTTCTACGCTTAGTTTGCGGAAAACAGAGGCCTCCTGGGCCAGGTACCCGATTCCATATTGCGCCCGCTTGTACATGGGGAATTTGGTGATCTCCGTTTGGTCCAGGAATATGCGACCCCCATTGGGTTTGATCAATCCGACAATCATGTAAAAGGAAGTGGTTTTACCGGCTCCGTTTGGACCCAACAACCCCACGATTTCCCCCTGATTGACCTCCAGGCTAATTCCCTTCACCACCTTCCGACCCCGGTAGGACTTCATGATATTTTCAGCGCGTAATTGCATGTATTGTCTTTGTTTACAGTGCGAACCCAGGATACAAACCTACAGTTTTTAAGGTGTACCGTGATTGGATTTGACAAGATTTTAACCTGCCTCTTGTGCTTCCAGGGCTTCCCAGAATTCGTAAGCGCGACGCAAATGGGGAATAACAATGGTTCCTCCTACCAAGGTCGCAATCCCCAGACTCTCCATTACCTCCTGCTTGGTGGCTCCATTGGAATGAAGGGTTTGCAGGTGGTAGCGGATACAGTCATCACAGCGTAAAACAGCCGAAGCCACCAACCCGAGAAATTCCTTGGTTTTAACGTCCAGGGCCCCCGGGGCATAGGCATGGGTGTCGAGGTTAAAGATGCGCTTTATTAATTTGCTATTGCTCTCGAGTAGTTTCTCATTCATGCGCTCGCGATAGGCGCTGAATTCTTCGACAGGATTTGACATGGGATATAGTGTCCTTAATGTTAATTATGCCTTAGCGGCCTTTTTTCGGGCTTTTTCCTCTCTGCGGATAACCACCTTGGAAATGTAGATACTCACCTGATACAGGATGAGTACCGGTACGGCAACAATGATTTGACTGGCCACATCGGGTGGTGTGATCACCGCAGATAGAATCAAGACAATTACCAGGGCAATCTTGCGATACTTCTTTAGAAAATCCGGAGTAACCAGGCCTACCTTGGTCAGGAAGTAGATTATGATAGGCAGTTCAAACATGATCCCACAGGCAATAACCGATGCCCGCACTGTGGAAATGAAAGAACTGATATCAATCTCATTGGCAACTTCCTGGCTAACCTGGTAGGTTCCCAGAAAATTGATCGACAGGGGGGCTACCACATAATACCCAAATAATACACCCAAAAAGAAGAGCAGGGAGGCTACCAGGATAAACCCGCGGGAATATTTGCGTTCTTTCTCATAAAGCCCGGGGCTGATAAACTTCCACATCTCGTAGAGCAGGTAGGGGAAACCAACAATAAAACCAGCCCAAATCGAAGTCCAGATATGTGCAGAGAACTGCCCGGCCATGGTCCGGTTTTGAATGGTAAAGGGGAGGGAATCTGCGCAAAATGCAGAATCCAGACCAATTTTTGTGGCAATATCACAGAACAAACGGTAGGTTGGAAAGCTCATTTTTTTTGGCCCGAATATGATGGTGTCAAAAATGAAATCCTTCATTAAAAAAGCCACAACGCCAATAATCACAATAACCAGAGTAGATCGGATTAAATGCCAGCGCAACTCTTCCAGGTGATCCAGGAAGGACATTTCATTGGGGTCTTTTTGGTTTTGAGCCATGAATATTTTGTTAGAGGATGCCTTCTTTGATCAGATTGTGCAAATGGACAACACCGAGATACTTTCCATCGGCTACGGCGAGCAACTGGGAAATACCAAATTCCTGCATTTGCTCCAGGGCCTTAACGGCCAACTGTTCCCCGTCGATCGTTTTTGGGTTGCTGGTCATGATGTCACGGGCGCTTAAATCGCTGATGTTGTCGTGTTTGTTCAGCATCCTACGGATATCCCCATCCGTAATGATACCTGTGATTTCTTCGCCTTCGAGCACTGCGGTAACGCCCAGCATTTTCTTGGAAATCTCAACAATGGCGTCCTTGACGGGGGTGTCTCCGGATACTTGGGGTACCTGATTCTGAGCTACTACATCGCTAACACGCAAGTAGAGTCGCTTACCCAGGGTCCCTCCAGGATGGAAGCGGGCAAAGTCGCTGCTGCCAAAGCCGCGCAGATCCAATAGGCAAATTGCCAGGGCATCGCCCAGAACTAACTGGGCAGTGGTACTTGTGGTAGGAGCCAGGTTATTGGGACAAGCTTCTTCGGCCACGTAGGAATTCAGGACGTAGTCGGATTGCAGTCCCAAAAAGGATTCCGGATTGCCGGTCATACCAATCAGGGTATTCCCGCCTTTCTTAATGAGCGGCACCAGCATTTTGATTTCCGGGGTGTCCCCGCTTTTTGAAATGCAGATGACGACATCGTGTTTTTGGATGGTTCCCAAATCGCCGTGGATGGCATCGGCGGCATGCATAAAGATGCTCGGGGTTCCTGTGGAATTCAGGGTGGCGACTACCTTGGAAGCGATAATTGCACTTTTTCCAACTCCGGTGATGACCACCCGGCCTTTTGCCTGTAGGATTTGGTGTACAGCTTCAGCAAAATCATCCGTAAGCAGTTCGGAGAGGTGGGCAATGGCCTGGCTTTCCGCGGCGATGGTACGCCGGGCCAGTTCCAGAATAGCGTTACTTTCTTTCAAGGCTCGAGGGCTGGTTTAGCAGGGGGTGGATATCCTTAAAAACGACATAAAATTGAAGCGTTTTCAAAAAGAAACCACTATATTTAAGAAAACAAAAATACGCAATTACGATTAAGAATTTGCGCCGCCCTTGCGCAATTCACCTCAATTGCCAAGCCTGCTATTATCACGCAATTGATGAAGATAAAGGCTCCCTCGCGCCACTTTGGTAAAACCCCCTGAGGAATGACATTGAAAGAAATCGATCTCAAGGCATCTTTAAAGAAGTTTTTCGGATTTTCCCAGTTCAAAGGACTGCAGGAGGACGTAATCCAAAACATCCTCCAGGGCAATGACACCTTTGTAATCATGCCAACCGGTGGCGGGAAATCGCTTTGCTATCAGTTACCCGCATTGATCGAAAAGGGAACGGCCATTGTGGTGTCTCCGTTGATCGCGCTTATGAAGAATCAGGTCGATGCGATCCGCGGGATTTCAGAGAACGAGGGAATAGCCCATGTTCTGAATTCTTCCCTGACCAAGGCCGAGGTTCGGCAGGTCATGGAAGATATCTCAAACGGCGTCACCAAATTACTCTATGTTGCACCGGAATCCCTGACCAAGGAAGATTATGTCGAATTTCTGAAAGGGGTCCATATTTCTTTTGTCGCCATCGATGAGGCGCACTGTATTTCGGAATGGGGCCATGATTTCCGGCCAGAGTATCGCAACCTCAGATCAATTATCAATCGGCTTGGGGATAATATTCCCTTGATTGCTTTGACCGCAACGGCTACCCCTAAGGTACAGGAGGATATCCTGAAGAACCTCGGGATACCTAAGGCCAAGGTATTTAAGGCATCTTTTAACCGGCCTAATCTCTTCTACGAGGTTCGCCCCAAGAATCAGGATGTCGACGCCGATATTATTCGGTTTGTCAAAAAGAACAGCGGGAAGTCCGGGATTATCTACTGTCTGAGTCGTAAACGGGTAGAGGAACTCGCCCAGGTATTACAGGTAAACGGGGTCAGCGCTGTTCCTTACCATGCCGGATTTGATGCCAAGACACGCTCCAAATATCAGGATATGTTCCTGATGGAAGAAGTGGATGTGGTAGTTGCAACTATTGCCTTTGGCATGGGGATAGACAAGCCCGATGTCCGCTATGTTATCCACCACGACATTCCGAAAAGTATTGAAAGTTATTATCAGGAAACCGGTCGTGCCGGCCGGGATGGAGGCGAAGGACATTGTCTGGCCTTCTACTCATATAAGGACGTCGAAAAGCTTGAAAAATTTATGGCCGGAAAGCCGGTAGCCGAGCAGGAGATCGGAAATGCTTTGTTACAGGAAATCGTTGCCTATGCCGAAACTTCCATGTCCCGGCGCAAATTTATCCTGCATTACTTTGGGGAGGAATTCGATGAGGTCAACGGAGCAGGAGCGGATATGGACGACAATGTCCGCAATCCCAAACCAAAAGAAGAAGCCGGTGACGAAGTGGTGAAGCTGCTGCAGGCGGTGAAGCAGACCAATGAAAAGTTTAAAGCTAAGGAGATCGTCAAAACTCTTGTTGGAAAATCCAACGCCCTGATTTCTGCTCATAAAACTGAAGAAAAAGAGGTTTTCGGCAGTGGATCGGAGCGTGACAAGCATTATTGGATGGCGCTGATTCGCCAGGTTTTAGTGGCGGGATTACTCCATAAGGAAATTGAGCAGTACGGCATCCTGCATGTCACCAAAGCGGGAAAGGAATTTCTGCAATCGCCGGGTTCTTTTATGATGACCCGTGATCATCGCTTTGAAACCGACGCCGAAGGCGGGGTCAAGGCGGGAGCGAAACCCAAGGCAGGAACGGGCGACGGGCAGTTGTTATCCCTGCTTCGAAAACTGCGAAAGGCTGAAGCAGACAAGCTCGGGGTGCCTCCCTTTGTAATTTTTCAGGACCCTTCCCTGGAAGATATGGCGCTCAAATATCCGGTTACCATGGACGAACTGGTGAACGTTCACGGAGTGGGCGAGGGGAAGGCAAAGAAATACGGCAAGCCCTTTATTCAGCTAATCGCCAAGTACGTCGAAGAGAACGATATTACGAGGCCCGAAGATCTCGTCGTCAAGAGTACCGGGGCCAATTCCGGCTTGAAGCTCTACATAATTCAGAATGTAGATCGCAAGCTACCCTTAGATGATATCGCCTCTGCCAAAGGCCTCGAGCTTGGAGAACTGGTCAAGGCCATGGAGCAGATTGTTTTTAGCGGTACAAAGCTCGACCTGAGCTATTATATCGACGAAATTCTGGATGAGGACCAGCAGGAAGAAATCCACGATTATTTCCTGGAAGCGGAATCGGATAATATCGATGCAGCCATGGAAGAATTCGATGGGGAATACGAAGATGATGAGTTGCGGCTCTATCGCTTAAAATTTATGAGCGAAGTAGCCAATTGATCCGGATCTAAGGAGCCAAAAAGGAAAAGGGTTGGCCGGGGATATTCCTGAGCACAGTGAAAACAAGTACAACCCCAAGAAGGATGGCCGGGGCGTAGCGCCCGTCTAGCGGGCTTTTCCACAGCGACTTCCCCTTTACATACAAGATGCGATTTCCGAAATGACCTACCAGGAGAAGGATAGCTGGTGGAAACAAAAGGTTGTGCCCGAAACTACCGGCAATATCGCCGTGCAGCAAGTCGTGCAAGGCGCGCTGGCTCCCGCATCCCGTACAAAAAAGTCCGGTAAGACGCTCAAAAGGACAGGCTGGGAAGGCCCCTCCTTCGGGATTCCAGAAATAATAAAGGGGCAGCAGGAGTAAAATTCCGACTGCCCCGAAAATATAGTATTTACGCGTATTAAAACTGGCCACCATTCTCCATCAATGCGGCAAAGAATCCAAAGCCAAACAGTGCCAGATAAATAATAACACCGATTCCACCTACCACAAGGCCAACAATACCCCAGGTTTTGGCATTGCTGGAATATTTCTCGGCGAGTTCATATTCACCCCGGGCAAAGGTCTCATTGACCCTCGCAGCGTATACAATGCTTACAATTCCTGCGGGCAGGCAGCAACACACGGTACAGATAATGGCGAGCGCCAGATAGTTCGAGGGCTTTTGTGGTTCAAGTTGATCTGACATAAAAGTTGGTTTAAGTTATTGTTGAGATTGTTCTAAGGCTTCCTGGTATTGCTCCATGACCATGGACCAGAATTCGCTCCATCCGCCACCGGTATAGATGACGTAAATCCAGCGAATCAGCATTAATACCCCGAGGACCAGTGCAATGATATTCAAGATCCTTGCGGTTTTCCACTCTTTGTAGTTGTAGGCATTTACAGCGTCTTCCCCCAGAGAGGCATAGCTCTTTTTCAGAATAAGCATCCCGCCTCCACCTAATAGGATTGCGGGCAGCCCTCCAAGACAACAACAGAGGTAACCCAGGATGGGAAGGACTATTGCAATGGTAACATTAGGTAATTTCTTTTGTTCTTGTTCCTGTTCCATAAGTATTGGTTATTATAGGATTAAGCGAATGATAAAGTTGGTCAGTATGGTTCCCACGGTCAGCAGTCCTAAAAAGGCAATACCGCGCTGTCCGAAGGATAGGTTAAAAATACGATCGAATACGATTAACGCAAATAGCAGTATCAGGGGATAGAGTCCCGGGTACATCAGGAAAGAGGCCTTGACTTCGCCCTGCAATAACAGCACCACGGAACGCTGTAACCCACAGCCCGGGCACTCCAAATCCAGAAGTTGTTTGCTCAGGCAAGGAAGCATTTGATCTTCTGTGGGCAACCCCAATGTAATATGCGTCAACAGCATCGAAAGGTTGTGTTATTCCCCCGAAAATACCACTATTTTTGAGCAATGGAAACAAAACTTTTTGTTTTTCAAATGCGTTGCGGCTATTGCATTCGGGCATGAATAACACATTCCAAATAGGGGACAGGGTCCAATTGCTGGACGAACCACTCGAGGGAAAGGTTATTGCCATTGACGACACGAGCATTACCTTTTTGTCTTCGGATGGATTTGAATTGGAAGTTGCGTCGGCGGATTTAATACGTTTACCCGATAACGCTGCCCGGGAACATCTGTCGGGGACGGTAAATCCTTCCCTTAAGGAGGGGGACTCCCCTAAACGTAAAAATCCAACCCAATCCCGGAAGAAAAAGGGGCAGGATCCGCCTGTAGTGGTAGATTTGCATGCCGAAAAGTTATTCCCCCAAAAGAATTTTCCCGATGCATATGAATTGCTGGACCGGCAAATAGAAGAGGCCCGGAGGATGCTTGAATTTGCCTTGCGCAAGCGAATTCAGCACCTGGTTTTTATTCATGGAGTGGGAACCGGGGTGCTCAAATCGGAGTTAGAAACGCTGCTGCGCCGGTATCCGGAAATCTCTTTTAACCAGGCCGATTACCGTACTTTCGGACAGGGTGCGCTCGAAGTATTTATTCCCCAATCTGCTTTCTCCTAAAGGGCTTCCGGCAGATAAGGCTAGTGCTATTGGGATGTCGCAAATGTTGTGATAGTCCCGAAATCGGTAACTGTAAGATTGGTGAGACGCTCCCCGGCAGCATTTACAAAAGTGACTCCGGCCAGCTCAATGGTGTGGTCAAAGCGAAGGGTGTCGGTTTGGTCCTGAATGGTAGTGATGCGAACCTCCCCTTCCGTTGCAGTAATCTCCTCGAGGACGCTGGGGGTGGCAGGTGGAATGTCATCACAAAAATAATTGGCAGCCACGTTATCGGTAAAAATCCGATAGGTCAATTGTGAATTGCCGGGAACGGCGCTGGTCAGGGTGCCGTCCGAAGCTTCATTGCGCAATAATCCGGTTCCCAGATTTAATATCAGGGCTTCCGTCCCGTCTATTTTGAAAAACAACTCTGTCTCTGTGCTCAAGGTACCACAGAAGGCTACGCTCTCATCGTCGAAATTGATTTCCTCTATTTGTAAATCGGCCTCCGAACATCCGGCAAGGACCATAAAACAAATGGAGAACAGGATTTTTCTCATGGTTCCAAAGATATCACAAAGCCTTCATTAAAATGTCCGGGCTTAGGGTAATTTTAGGAAAGGAAGCGAGAATTCGATACTTTTGAAGCCGGAGAAAAAGGCTATTTTTCCCGTACAAAAACAGGATATTATGCGTCATGTTTACCTGGATAATGCGGCCACAACCCCGCTGCGGCAAGAGGTGATAACTGCCATGCAGGATGCGTTGGCAGATTGCTACGGAAACCCTTCCTCAACCCATGCCTTTGGACGAAAGGCAAGGACGGGAATTGAAAAAGCGCGTAAATCCATTGCGGCACGTATGGGTGTTAAGCCGGGAGAAATCATTTTTACTTCCGGGGGAACCGAGGCCGACAATATGATCCTGCGGTGCGCCGTTCGCGATTTGGGAATTCAGACCCTGATTACCTCACGTATCGAACATCATGCTGTATTGCATACCGCAGAGGCACTGGCGCAAGAATATGATATTCGTCTGGAATTTGTGCCTGTAGATGCAACGGGAAATCCGGATCTCGCCGCCCTGGAAGCTTTGCTATCCGAAGATGAGCGTAAAAAACTGGTGAGCCTGATGCATGTGAATAACGAAATAGGAACCCTGCTCGACCTGCAGGCAGTAGGTTCGCTTTGTGCGCAATACAATGCGCTATTTCACTCCGATACGGTACAGTCCATTGGCCACTATCCCATGAATCTGGAGGAGCTTCCCCTCGATTTCGCCACCGCTGCCGCCCACAAATTCCACGGTCCTAAAGGGGTAGGGTTTGCGTATATCCGAAAACAAACGGGCTTAGGGTCGCTCATAATGGGTGGATCTCAGGAACGAGGTTATCGGGCCGGAACAGAGCCCTACCACAATATTGTCGGGTTGGAAACTGCCTTTGATTTGGCCTATGACCGGCTGGAGGAGGAAAGTGCCTATGTCTCAGGCCTGAAAACCTATTTTATTGAAGCTTTGAAGGAAGCAGTCCCAGGGGTGCAATTCAACGGTTGCTCAGGCGATCTCGAAAAAAGCACTTACACCCTGGTTAATTTCAGGCTCCCCTTAAATGAAAGTGGAGCGCGAATGCTTTTGTTCCATCTGGATCTGCAGGGAATTGCATGTTCCAAGGGAAGTGCCTGCCAGTCGGGCAGTACCGGAGGCTCTCATGTACTCAATGAGATATTAAGCGAGGCAGAAAAACAGAAGCCATCCCTGCGCATGTCTTTTTCCCATTACACCAAGCGGGAAGACCTGGATTATGCTATTGCTGTTTTAAAGGAGTTTTGCAAAGCTCCCGAATCGGCGTTGGGCTAGCGCAAGGCACGACGGCCTTCTTTGTCATAGGGAAATTTCCGGGTAGCTTTTTTCATCATCTTATCGATGAGTTCCTCGGTATTCTTGCCGGATTTACGACTAATTTCCTGCTCGTATTTCCAGAGTAATTTGCCCGAATTGCCATCGCTGATTTTAATTCCAATGCGACCGTAGTTGGCATCTCCAAGAATATAATCCAGGAAACTGTAGTCCGAAGGCAGCCCATCTGAAAGCAAGATGTTTACGTCAAGGTTTCCACTAATTATTCCGTCGACTCCCAGCAATTCACTCAGTTCCTTGATCGTATACCGGTCTATATTGCTGTAGTCGATGTTATTACGACGCAACAGCGCATTGGTGTCATCGGCATTCTGAAATTCAACAGTAAACTTTTTGCGTTTGCGACCCCTGCCGAAATAATGCTCCAGGGCCTCCTGTACTGCATATCCTTCTTTTTCTTCCAGGCGTTTAAGCTCGCTTTCGCTGAGTTCTTCGTCCAGGTCTAATCGGGAAAAGAAGGGGAGGATCGCGAGGATCTTGTGATCCTCACTGAGTTGTTCAAAACGATTGCTGAGAAAAATATCCTTCTGAGCATTTCCTATTTGAGGGAATGCGGTAAAGAGCAGCAACACTAAAATGACGGTAATACGCAACTTCGGATGTGTAATTAATGATTTTGTAAAGGTACGGAAGTATGCGCTAACAGGTCAAGCGGAAATGGCACTAAAACAGGCGATTACCGTCTGAATATTGTGGCTTCGTACGTGCTTTTGTTACCGCAGTTATCTGTGACTACAACTTCGAGCTTGCTTTGCCGGTCTTCTCCGATTTTATCGTCGAAGGTATAGGTTATGGTTCGGAGTTTGGGTTCGTATTCCATCAGGACCCAACGCCCATTGATGGTAGCCGAATAGCTGGAAATCCCGCTGAGGTCGTCTGAGATTGTGAGACTCAGGTAACGATAGTTTGTTAGCCATTGCCCGGCCTTGAAATTCCGCGGTTTGATCTTTGGAGGCACGGTATCCTGTGCCAGGGTATAGGTCCCCAGATTACGGGTACGGGTCGTGAAGGTATTGCCCCTTCGAAAAGTTCTCGCGTACTGTGGCCTTCCACGACCGTCGAGCCGCGCAATAAATGTGCTGGCACGCTCCGCTTCAGGAATGTCATCCACCTCAAAAGTCAGGGTATAGTTGCGATGCAGGGGGATGTTGGCTTCGTGGATTTTGAAGTTATCCCCATCGACCTGCAGATCCAGGGAGGTGTCCTCATAGAAACTTTCTGCCGGGAAATAAACTTTAACCTTACCGAGATCAAAACTAGAGGGTTTACTGGCCCGAATAAAATAGGCCGATTGCACTTCGGGCTTCGGATTCTGTACGGGAAGTACCTTGCCGGTAACCGGGATGCGCAATAAAGTGGCATTGCCGGCCTGATCGGAAAGTTCAATCTCAACCAGCGACTGGCTGCCAGGACGAATGGTTACCATGCCATCCTGATAATCGTTTTCATAAAGGCTAAGGCGGTTGCCGGAATCTTTGAAACACTTCAGAATCCTGCTGTTGTGCCGGGCATAGTAGGGATAATCGATCAGAGTATTAATCTGCCGGTCTTCGGTAAACGAATAGCCATTGAAAACCAAATCGGTGTATGGGGTACCATTAACACGCTGAATAACCCGGTATACCCCGTTGTGATTGGCGGCCAAATCCTGACGATCATAGGCTTTAACCCCAAAACCAAGCCTTCCTGAAGCCTGTAGTGTATCCGACAGATAGGTGCCATCGGCCTGCCTGCTAAATGCAATTTCTATGCGGCTGGCACTGCCATTGACCTGGGCATCCGGGGATAATGGATAGGCATAAGCATCTACCAGCGTTGGGTTGGTTGCATCCCGAACTTCCATCCCAAACAACAATGGATTCTGCGGGCGTTCGTTGGCGCTATTTCGGATTTCAAAATGCAGATGGGGTCCGGAAGATCCCCCGGTATTCCCGCTGTAGGCAATCAATTCTCCTTTATTTAATGGGAGGGTGCCGTAATCTGGAAACACCTCGATTTCATAGGAGCGTTTTTCGTATTGAAGTTTGCGGATGTAGGCTTCAATCTCCGGAGAAAACTTCTGCAGGTGAGCATATACCGAAGTATATCCATTGGGATGGGCTACATAGAGCACTTTTCCGTATCCCCAATGACTAATCTTGATCCTGCTAACCGTTCCATCAGCAATGGCGTATACCGGAAGCCCCTGTCGCTGCTGTGTTTTTATGTCCAGTCCGGCGTGGAAATGATTCGATCGTAGTTCTCCAAAAGTACCGGCGAGGATCAACGGAATGTCTACCGGTGATCTGAAATCAGTATCCTGGGGCTGGACCTGGGCGAATGTAAGCTGGCTGCAAAAGAAAAGCACAAGTGCTACCAGCCGCATCATGTTGTAGAGTTGGGGCAAATTTGAGTCGCTTTCGGACAAAATTAGGGATTCGAAGCGCAAAAGAGAAACAGTTGGTTAGAAATTGGTTCTTGGAATTTGCTGCTGAAGCAGCTTTAAATGGCCAGCGCACCTGCTGGCTCCTCACTAAAATTGGTCCACCGGACCAATTTTGGTCGCTCGGCCCGGAATTTGATGCTTGGAATTTGTGAGAGTATTCGATCAGGTTTCTTATCTTTGTTAGAACGCATCGAAGGAAAAGCAACGTGAGCGAATGGGTCGAAATCGTTGATTCCCTGGAAAACAAGATTAGCAAAATGCTGCATAAAGTACAGTTACTTAAGCAGCGGAATTCTGATCTGCAACGGGAATTACAGGAGCTTAAAAGCGCCAATCAGGAGGCCCTGAGCGCCGCCAGAGTCTGGGAAGAGAAGTACGAATCCCTCAAGCTGGCCGAATCGATGCTGGGCAGTGAAACAAATAAAAGAGAAGCCAAGCTCAAAATAAATGCGTTAATCCGGGAGTTGGACCATTGTATCGTTCAACTTTCAGAATAACCAGAGCGTTTAAATATGGACGAGAGGCTCAAAATAAAGCTATCCATTGCGGATCGCGTATACCCGTTAACCATAGACCCTTCCCAGGAGGAAGGACTCCGGAAAGCGGCAAAGAACATTGAGCAACTCGCCAAAAAGTTTGAACAGAATTATGCCGTGCGCGACAAGCAGGATGTACTGGCCATGTGTGCCTTACAGTTTGCTTCTAAATACGAGCAGCGCGACATAGATAAAGATGAAGACCAGGAAGAAGCCCTGGGCCGGTTAAAGGCCTTAGGAGAAATGCTTGGATCTGAATTGAGCCAGCTTTAAGTTCATTTACATACGCAAACGATACTGCCCACATTGGTATTATTTTTTGACAAACTCAACACTATTTCAATTAGAAAGGGTGAGTTTAGGTTGTAAAAGCACGCCTTCTCGAAAGGATCCTTGATCAGCCTGGTAGCCCTAAACCTGTTTATAGGAGTTTGTACAAAACTCAACCGATGTGGGCTTTTTTATTGTTTGAGATGGCCATTGCTGTCCGGGCCGCTGAATATTAAACCAACACCAATGGATATAACAACGGGTATTATTGCCCTGGCTCTGGGCTTACTCATAGGCTTCGCAATTGCGAAATTGCTCGAAAAAGGACAGGCGTCAAAGACCATAGATTCCGCCAAGAAGGAAGCAGCTTCCATCCTCAAAGACGCCCGTAGCGAAGGTGAGAACATCAAAAAAGACAAAATACTTCAGGCCAAAGAAAAGTTCATTGAACTTAAAGCGGAACACGAGAAGGTCATTATAAACCGGGATAAAAAAATCGAAGAGGCGCAGAAAAGGACGCGCGATAAGGAATCCCAGGTCAGCAGCGAATTGGCCAGAAACAAAAAACTCAACGAGACCCTTGTTACCCGCCTGGATGAGGTAGAGAAAAAGCGGGACTTTTACGAGAAGAAACAGGAGGAGCTCGAAAGGTTGCACGCCAGCCAGGTACAGCAATTAGAAGTGATCTCAGGCATTTCTGCAGAAGAGGCCAAGGAGCAACTTCTCGAGTCGCTTAAGGAAACTGCAAAAGCAGATGCCATGAGTTATCTCCAGTCTTCCCTGGAGGAGGCCAAGATGACCGCACAGCAGGAAGCCAAAAAAATCATCGTAAACACCATTCAGCGTATTGGAACGGAGGAGGCCGTGGAAAACTGCGTGTCTGTTTTTAACCTGGAATCCGACGACGTTAAAGGGCGCATTATTGGACGTGAAGGTCGCAATATCCGGGCCTTGGAATCGGCAACCGGGGTGGAAATCATCGTAGACGATACCCCAGAGGCCATTATCCTTTCCTGTTTTGATTCCGTACGCCGGGAGGTTGCCCGCCTTTCGCTGCACAAACTCGTGACGGACGGCAGAATTCACCCCGCGCGAATCGAGGAAGTAGTCCGAAAAACCGAGAAGCAGATCGAGCAGGAAATCCTGGAAGTTGGTAAGCGAACGGTTATTGAATTGGGTATCCATGGGTTGCATCCCGAGCTGATTCGGGTTGTGGGTCGTATGAAGTACCGTTCTTCCTATGGTCAGAACCTTTTGCAGCACAGCCGGGAAGTAGCAAAATTATGTGGGGTCATGGCGGCAGAATTAGGCTTGAATCCTAAAATGGCCAAGCGGGCCGGCCTGCTTCACGATATCGGTAAGGTACCCAGTAGTGAGACCGAAATCGAAACCCCACACGCCATCCTCGGGATGCAGTGGGCTGAGAAATACGGCGAAAAACCGGATGTCTGCAATGCTATCGGAGCACACCATGATGAAATTGAAATGAAATCACTCATTGCCCCTGTGGTGCAGGTTTGTGATGCAATCAGCGGGGCACGACCCGGAGCCCGTCGCCAGGTGTTGGATTCCTACATCCAGCGTTTAAAGGATCTCGAAGACATCGCATTTGGATTCGGGGGCGTCCAGAAGGCTTATGCCATTCAGGCCGGGCGTGAATTACGGGTAATCGTAGAAAGCGAGAAGGTGAGTGATGAAAAAGCTTCTCAGCTTTCCTTTGAGATCTCCCAGAAAATCCAGACGGATATGACGTATCCCGGACAGGTAAAGGTTACGGTAATCCGAGAGACTCGAGCGGTGCACGTGGCAAAATAATCGGTAAAGGCGTACTTCCGGAGAAGTTCTTAATCGGACTGCGGATGTGCCAGTTCATAATTATAAACGGCACGGCCAAGAGCGGCTAAGAAGGGAATCCCTACGGTGTCGAATTCGTAGGTATTATCATTGAATATCCCATTTTCATTCACCAGCAGGGTTGCCGAAAGCATAAACTCCACCTCGTTTTCGAGGTCCTGAATGTAAGCGACATCCGTTAAGGTGCCATAAGCGAAACCGACCTTGTTATAGATATTCACCGACGCGGGAATTTGCTCCTCGCTATCTCCAAAAATGAAAAATTTGCAATAGCCATCCGGATAGGTCTCGGGGTCGTAACCCAGTTCCCTAGGGGTTATTCGCATCGCTTCCATCAAAAACTCCCGTTGGTCCTCGCTGAGGGCAAAACGCTGTGATACCGGAAATTTTTCAGGAAAAATCACCCGTTGCAATGTGCCGTGCAGGCTGTTTAGCGGCAGGTAATTTTTCAACCTGAAATCAAAGGGTTCTGTTCTCAGAGAATCCCCGGCCATGAATCCTTTGCCCTTCAGACTTCCGCGTAGATCGAGCGGTTGTATTGGGGCATTGCCGATTGGAAGCAATTGGGTGCTCACCGAGTCGGCCACGGCAATAATAATTGGACGTGTAGTCATTTCTTCCCATCGAAATCCCAGGCGGTGGGCAATACGTACCGGTGCAACGCCCCGACGGGTGAGCCCTTCATTGATAGCATCTTGTCCCAGGAATTCGAAAAGCCTGTTGCTGGCATGGTTGTCGCTTACGGCAAAGATCTCCTCGATATCCCCTTCAAATGATCGTTGCACGGAGTCGCCCTCATAGTAGAAATCCATCTTGCGGTTGTACTCCGGGAGGCTATTGAGTTTTTCAAGGGCCAGGACGGAAATCGGAAATTTCACCGTGCTGGCCGGGTAAAAATAATTGCTGTCCGAAACTCGGTAAGCGTATTCTTGGAAGGCCACGCTATCTCCCTTTCGTTCTATTCGCGTGTACCGAATCTGCAATTCATAGGAATCCGGATCCTGCAGAACCCGTTGCAACAACGCATCGTCCGTGCTGAGAATGTCGTCCAGGGGATCTCCTGAAGGTGCCGGATTACCGGAGCAAGCCTGCAGGAGCAGGAACAGGCTATAAATTATGCCAAGGGAACAGGGGATCTTGCCCCGGTTGGTTTGGTAGCTGTTGTTCATTGGTTGTCTTCGGCCACAGAGGTGCCTTTTTCGGCAAAATTCTTAAAGTCCTGAGCGTATACCATGGATTGTTTCTTGAAAGCGCCGGGCATTAACCAGCCCATAACCTTCATCATAAAACTACCAAACTGGAAGTCGGATTCAGAAATCCAACGCGTGCTGGTCTGCGATTCCTCCTTAAAATAATTTCGTTGGATGTTGTGAACGCCTTTGGTGTCGTAGGAGAGGTGCCATTGGTCCGGCAAGTCTACTTTAAGAATGGTTTCCACCATCACCAGATGCCGTTTTCCCATTTGATACTCGAGTTCCATCCGGGCCCCTTCTTCCCCCGGGTTGCCAGCCAGGTGACGGTAGGCCATAAGCCCGCGCTGCCAGTGTTTCATGTTATCCTGGTCCATAAGGAGTTTCAAAACCTCGCTGCGCGGCAGGTCAATGACTATTTCCGTTTGATATTTCATGATAAAGGCTTTCTGCAATTTACGAAAAGTATCGCCTGTCCATGAGTTTATAAAGTTCAATTCCACGTGAGCCGGCCTAAAAATCTGTTAATCTGCTACCGATCGGTTTGCACGAGCGGGGGAGTTCATTATTTTTGCGCGATGCGCAAGCTAACCGACATCGCCCCGGGGTATGCATTGCCCGTAATCGTCTTACTGTGCCTGCTGGCTTTTACAGCCTGTGAGTCCTATTGGCGGAAAAAACCTGAGAAGACGCCTTTGGCACGTGTCGGGGAGGAGTATTTGTATAAAGAAGATGTGGCCCAGCGGATCGATGATGATTTGAGTCCGCAGGACAGCGCAGCCCTGGTGAGCAACCTGATCACCACCTGGGGAATTCAGCAGTTGATGCTTCAAAAAGCCCAGATAAATCTTTCCGAAGAAGAAATTGAACGCTTTGAATCCCTGATCGCCGACTACCGGGCCGATTTATATACCAGAGCCTATAAGGAGGCCCTGGTCGCTCAAAGCGATACACTTGTAACGGATGCTGAACTGCGGTCGTTCTACGAGCAGGAGCAGGAGAATTTCAGATTGAAGGAAAAGGTTGTTCGCTTGCGGTTTATCGAAATGCCCCCGCAGTTCCTGAATCGGGACGAAGTTACCCGGCGCCTCAGAAGTTTTGAGGATGAGGACCTGCAATTCCTGGATTCCGTTGGGGTACAATTCCGAAAACTAAACTTCAACGATTCCCTCTGGGTTCCTGCCACCCGGGTGATCCAGGAAATACCGCCCCTGACACTGGAAAATGAGGGGGACTACTTAAAAAAATCACAATTTATTGAGTTGGAGGATGAAGGGGGGGTATATTTGGCCTATATAGTGGATGTACTCCCGGTGAATGAAATTGCGCCTTTATCCTACATCCGTCCGACACTTTCTCAGGTTTTGCTCAACAGGCGAAAAATGAGGTACCTCCGTGCCCTTGAGACAGACTTGATCGACGAAGCTGTTCGCAATAACGAATTTCAGATTTATGAGAATCCTTAAGACTATTTTTTGCACCACTGCATTTTTGACCCTGGCGACTTCGATTCAGGCCCAGGTGCTAGATTCCATTCCCGATCCGGAAGTAGAACCTCCCATGGAGGAACTGCAGCCTTCGGATGTTGCCCTCAATACAACTCCCCAGGCAGGCCCTCGCAGGAAGCTCGACGGGATCGCTGCTGTAGTAGGCGATTACGTAATCCTGGATTCGGACATCGAAAAGACGCTTTACGATCTTAGATTGCAGGGGGCTACAGAGGAAGACGTAGACAATTGTAGTCTGTTGGGAAAGCTTATGGAAGACCGCCTCTATGCCCACCAGGCGGTTCAGGACAGTATCCTGGTTTCCGACGATGAGGTCTATGCCCAGAGCGATCGGTATTTGCAACAATTCGAGCAGCGACTCGGATCCATGGAGAAGGTCCTGGAATTCTACAAAAAGGCAACCGTGGAAGATTTGCGGGAGGAATTGTACGAGATCAATAAACTCCAGATGCTCTCTCAGCGCATGCAGCAGGAAGTTGTGGGGGAAATTGAGGTAACACCCGAGGAGGTCCGGCAGTTTTTCCGCGATATCCCGGAGGACGAGCGGCCGGTATTCGGAGCGGAGCTGGAAATTGCCCAGATCGTCAAGAAACCGGAAGTTCCAGAAGAGGAGAAGCAGAAGGTTATCGATCGCCTGCGCCGGATAAAGCAAGATGTGGAAGACAATGGGGCGAGTTTTAGGGTAAAGGCAATTCTGAACACAGACGACGAGGGTTCTAAATCAAACGGGGGCTTCTACAGTATCAATCGACAGACCAGTTTTGTCAAGGAGTTCAAAGATGTTGCTTTTAGCCTGCGCGAAGGCGAGATTTCAGAACCTTTTGAAACTATATTCGGCTATCACATTATCTATATCGAGCGAGTTCGCGGGCAGGAACTGGACTTGCGCCATATCCTGATCCGCCCGGAAATTCCCAAGGAGGCGCTGGAGGCCGCGAAGGTAGAATTGGATTCCATCCGCCAGCAGATCCTCGATGGACGCTACACCTTTGCCGAGGCGGCAAAGAATTTTTCGGATGAGAAAGAGACCAAGAATGAAGGTGGGCAATTGCGCAACCCGGAAAACTTCGACTCCAAGTTCGAATTGACCAAGATGGACCCAACTTTGTACAACCAGGTGCGGAACCTGAAGGACAACGAAATTTCCTATCCCATTTTTGAAGATGATCCCCGCGGGGGACCACCGTCCTATAAAATTCTTATGGTTACCAACCGGTACGATGAACATCCTGCCGATTTTGCCCGGGATTACCTGAAAATCCAGGAGCTGGCACTGCGGAATAAACAATTCGAAGCCATACGGGACTGGATTTCCGAACATATTGAGGATACCTACATCAGCGTTAGCGCAGCGAACCAAAGTTGTGATTTTTCCAATAACTGGCTAAAGCAATAGTATGTCCGATGTTGCAGCCATAGAGCGCCTGGTTCAAAGACACCGGGAACTCAAAGCGGAAATCGCCCAGGTAATTGTTGGGCAGGAGGATGTGGTGGATCAGATTCTCTGGTCGGTTTATACCGGGGGACACGCTTTGCTGATCGGGGTGCCTGGCTTGGCCAAGACGCTTATGGTCAAGACTATTGCCCAGGCCTTGGGTCTGGATTTTAAGCGGATCCAGTTTACTCCGGACTTAATGCCCAGTGACATCCTCGGAAGTGAGATACTGGATGAAAACAGGCGCTTTAACTTCGTAAAAGGACCTGTTTTTGCCAACATTATCCTGGCCGACGAGATCAACCGTACCCCTCCTAAAACTCAGGCAGCGCTTTTGGAAGCCATGCAGGAGCGGGCGGTAACCATTACGGGTAAATCCTATGCCTTGCCCAGCCCTTATTTTGTACTGGCTACGCAAAACCCAATTGAACAGGAAGGAACCTATCCGCTACCAGAGGCCCAGCTCGACCGCTTTATGTTTGCTATAAGCCTTACATATCCTTCCCTGGAAGATGAAATCCGGGTAGTGGAAACTACTACCGATGACCGAACAGTTACTGTAAACAGCCTTTTTTCAGCCGAGGAACTTCTCGAAGTCCAACAACTGGTTCGACGTGTACCGGTTCCCGACAATGTCGTGCGATACGCTGTTGAATTGGCTCAGCGCACCCGTCCGGGTACAGAAGGGGCCTCAGAACTGGTAAATACCTATCTGGATTGGGGTGCGGGCCCCAGGGCTTCTCAGAACCTGGTATTGGCTGCCAAAGCACACGCCGCCGTATCCGGGCGTTTTTCTCCGGATATAGACGATGTGAAAGCTGTGGCTCACGGTATTCTCAGACACCGGATTCTACGTAATTACAAGGCCGAAGCTGAGGGGATTTCAGACGCAGCTATCATTGACCGTCTGCTCTAATTCCCAGGCGTTTTTCACTCCATCATAACCCATCTGGAGCTACTGGTTTCGCAGGAGCTGCCCTCGCTTTCTTTCCCCTTGTTTTTCCTTTTAAATCCCTGCCTGATTTTGTATTTTTGAGCCTCAACGTAACTCTGAAAAACACAAGTCACTATGGCATTTGATATCGATATGATCAAAAAGGTGTACCAAAACATGCCCGGCAGGGTAGATGCTGCCCGGGATTTGGTAGGCCGTCCGCTGACCCTGGCGGAAAAAATCCTCTACGCACACCTTTGGGACGGAACCCCGTCCAAAGTCTTTACAAGAGGAAAGGATTATGTCGATTTTGCCCCTGACCGGGTTGCCTGCCAGGATGCTACTGCGCAAATGGCATTATTGCAATTCATGCACGCAGGAAAGCCTAAGGTGGCTGTACCGACTACCGTGCATTGCGATCACCTGATTCAGGCTAAGGTTGGAGCTGATAAGGATTTGGCCCGCGCCAATGAAACCAGTAACGAAGTATTTGATTTCCTGGAGTCTGTTTCCAATAAGTATGGCATTGGCTTCTGGAAGCCTGGGGCTGGGATCATTCACCAGGTAGTCCTGGAAAACTATGCCTTTCCCGGGGGTATGATGATCGGGACGGATTCGCACACTGTAAATGCCGGTGGCCTCGGAATGGTAGCCATTGGTGTCGGAGGTGCTGATGCCGTTGATGTAATGGCGGGAATGGCCTGGGAATTAAAATTCCCGAAACTCATCGGGGTAAAACTGACGGGCAGCCTGTCTGGTTGGACGGCACCTAAGGATGTAATCCTGAAAGTTGCAGATATACTGACTGTTAAGGGAGGTACCGGTGCCATTATCGAATATTTTGGCGAAGGTGCTACCTCTATGTCTTGTACCGGAAAGGGTACCATCTGTAATATGGGGGCGGAAGTAGGGGCAACTACGTCGACATTTGGATATGACGAGTCAATGGATCGCTATCTGCGGGCAACCGGACGTGCAGACGTGGCCGATGCCGCAAATGAAGTAGCCTCCTACCTCACTGCTGACCCAGAAGTGTATCAAAAACCAGAGGATTATTTTGATCAGGTAATCGAAATTAACCTGGATACCCTGGAGCCTCATCTCAATGGGCCTTTCACTCCGGACCTGGCAACCCCTATTTCCAAAATGGCGGAAGCCGCTCGGGAAAATGATTGGCCATTGCGTGTGGAATATGGTCTGATCGGATCTTGTACCAATTCCTCCTATGAGGATATAAGCCGGGCCGCATCTCTGGCCAAGCAGGTCTCAGAGAAAAACCTGAAAACAAAATCGAATTTTACGATTACGCCGGGCTCGGAACAAGTCCGCTATACGATCGAACGCGATGGGTTCATCGATACTTTTGACGCTATTGGAGCCACCGTATTTGCCAATGCCTGCGGGCCGTGTATCGGGATGTGGGACCGCTACGGAGACAAGGCTTCTCAGGGTCCAAGAAACACGATCGTTCACTCCTTTAACAGAAACTTTGCCAAGCGCGCAGACGGTAACCCGAACACCCTGGCCTTTGTAGGGTCACCTGAGCTGGTTACAGCCATTGCCATTGCCGGCCGCCTTGATTTTAATCCGATTACGGATACCCTGATCAACGAAGATGGGGAAGAGGTTCGCCTCGAAGAGCCAAGAGGGTATGAATTACCCCCGGAAGGCTTTGCAGTAGAAGATGCGGGCTACATTGCCCCGCGGGAAGACGGAAGTTCTGTGAAGGTTATCGTTGCCGATGATTCTGAACGGCTCCAGCTACTGGATCCCTTTATTCCCATCCAAAATGAGGAATTGCAGGGCATGAAATTATTGATCAAGGCTTTTGGGAAATGTACTACCGACCATATTTCCATGGCGGGTCCCTGGTTGCGATTTCGCGGACACCTCGATAATATTGCTAATAATACGCTCATCGGGGCAGTCAATGCCTACAACAAGAAAACCAACTTTGTCAAGAATCAACTCACTGGTGAATATGGCGGGGTTCCCGATACCCAACGTGCATACAAGAAATCCGGTATCCGGACCATTGTAGTGGGAGACCACAATTACGGAGAAGGTTCGTCCCGGGAGCATGCTGCCATGCAGCCGCGTCACTTAGGGGTAGCTGCAGTTCTGGTTAAATCCTTTGCCCGTATTCATGAAACCAACCTTAAAAAGCAGGGTATGCTAGCGCTTACCTTTGCTAATGAGGCCGATTACGACAAGATTCAGGAAGACGACACCTTTAACCTGATCGATATCGCAGACTTTGCGCCAGATAAGCCGTTGACCCTTCAAATTGTCCATGCCGATGGAAGTCAGGACGAAATTAAGGTGAACCACACTTACAACGAGGCGCAGATCAATTGGTTCCGGGAAGGATCAGCACTGAACGTGATCAAGAAGGAAAATGCCTGAGCCCGTTTTCGTAATCGCTGAGACTACTCGGCCATGAACAAAACGCGCAGAAAGACCTGGCTGAATATTTTGTTGATTGGCCTTGTACTATCCTTTTTTGTCACGCCAATTGGGCATTGGGGCAAGATTGCGCTTATGCAACTTTTTGCCTTTGCTCCCGACGAAATCCCGGCTGAAGAGCGAAAATTAATACCGACTTACGACTGGACATTGAAGGACGCTGAATGGGAATTCTTCAACTTTGACCGTTCCCGCGGCCGTGTTGCCCTGATCAATTTTTGGGCTTCCTGGAGATTGCCATCACTTCCCGAGCTAATGACGCTACAGGACTTGTACGAGGATTATGGCGACCGGGTAGACTTCTATATCATTACCGATGAAGAGCGAGAACCCGTGGAGTTATTCATGGAGGAACACGGGTTTACCTTTCCAGTAACTTACAAGATCATCGGCACACCGAGTCCCTTCCCGGAAGGAGACCCGCCCCGTTCCTTTCTAATTGATCGCGACGGCTACATAGTGGTTGCCAAGGAAGGAATTTCGGATTGGGACAGCCGTAGTGTTCGGGAATTACTGGATAACCTCTTATCCACACCCTGAAACGAATGCCTCGAATTACCACTATATCCCTGTACCATTTCCAAGGTTTTCAGGATATACTCTGGGCGCTTAAGCAAAACAAAGTGGCTCGCGAGCCCCTGGAAGAAGTAGCAGGCCTGACGTTTTACAAACTCATGGGATCCGGTGCGTCTGGATACAGCATTTTCCCGGATTGGAATGTTTACGCTATCCTGCAAGTATGGGAGTCTGAGGCAGCTGCAGATGATTATTTCCGGGTGCATCCGCTGGCTTTGGAATATGCCAACCGGGCTAAGTTTCACCTTAACCTGTATCTCAACCTGGTGAAAGTCAGGGGGGCGTGGGATGGCGAAAACCCTTTTGGCGAAACATCGGCTGACGCACCTTCAGTAGCGAAGTCACATCTCAATAATCAGATGGCAGTACTGACCAGGGCTACGATAAAAAAGCGTCATCTCTTCCGTTTTTGGAAATACGTTCCCCATTCACAAAAACCCCTGAATAACGCCCCAGGGCTAATATTTCACAAAGGGATCGGGGAGGTTCCCCTCATACAGATGGCTACCTTTAGTATTTGGAAGGACGCAGCGGCTATGAAGTCCTATGCCTATGGTACCCAGAACCATCAGGGAGCTATCCAGCGAACCCGAAAACACGATTGGTACCGGGAGGAATTATTCGCTCGATTTACGCCTTTTAAAAGTCTGGGCTCCTGGCCTAATGTGCCCGATTTCGGGGCTTCAGGACTATAAGAAATCCGTTAGCTTCAGCACTACGAAGAAGACCGCTTGCGCACTGAGCAGATGGAGGGAAATGAGATAGCCGTTTTCAGGTTTCCAACGCTGATACAAGTATTGCATCCCGCAAGCCACTAAAAACCAACTGAGGTAATTGGTCCAGGGAGCCACCCCACCTTCAAATTCCCAGAAATCAAATACCGGTGCCAGGGGCTCTATCGCGAGGTCCAGTAAAGTCATCAGGCCCGCGGCGATAACAGTGCGCAATATCCGACCCTGCACCAGCCTGCTGGCAACAGCACCGGATGCGAATCCCAAAAGGGCCCAGTTTAACCCGATTAGGGCCGGTACCCCGTAAATTTTGGGTCCCAGATTTTCCCCATAGGCATAGGAACCGAATAGTAATCCGCTATGTACGCCAATCCATTCCACTGCCATACCGATAAGCGCAAATCCAAGAAATAGTAAACCCGTTTTAAACCGGAGAATCGGAAAAGCAAGAACAAAAATAATCCCGCTGAGCAGCAGATTTAGCGGGGTTTTCGGGATGAACCAATCGGCATATCCTATAAGAATGCCCACCAAACCACTGAGGTGGAACAACCAGATCAGGAAGATCCCAAAGGACACTAAGGAAATGCTATGGTTTTTGGTATTCGGCATCAGTTTCAAGCGGAATTTCTGCATTCTGGAATGGCCGCTGCCGCGATTTTGGCCGAAAGCAGACACAAGGGGATACCCCCACCAGGATGGACCGATCCCCCTACAAAATATAGGTTATCGAATCGTGAATGTTTATTGGGATGTCTTAAGAAAGCAGCCATTCGGTCATTACTGGCCGCGCCATAAAGCGCCCCTCTGAAGGAACTGGTTCGCCTGGCTATTTCAGGTGGGTCCAGGACAGCTTCTGTTTGGATCAGGGAAGCGATATCGCGCTTGAGGATGCGAGATAGCTTATCCAAAATGAGTTGGCGGGCTTTGGCGCGTAAGGTTGCCCAATCCTGCCCGTAATCCCCAGGGGCATTCACCATTACGAACCAATTTTCAGAACCTTTTGGGGCATCGGAAGGTGTTTCTTTGGCGGTGATATTCACGTAGACCGTTAGATCATTGGCCAGGTCCCGGGTTTCGAAAAGGTGACGAAATTCCTCTCGATAGTCTTCGCTGAAGAAAATATTGTGCAGGTCTAATTCCGGAAAGGTTTCGGATATCCCCCAGTAAAAAATAAGGGCCGAACTGGAGCGCTCCTGTTGTAAGGTGCGCTCGGGGGCAGCAACTCCGGGTAGTAGCTTCCGATAGGTTGGCACAACATCCATGTTTGAAACAAACAAATCGCATGGATAATTGCCCGAGGCTGTTTCAACAGCTCCTATCCGATTTCCCTCCGGATGCAATCTTGTGACCGGGGTCCCGAGGTGAAATTTGACCCCGTGGCGCTGAGCCAGTTCATACAGCGATTGGCTGATGCGATGCATGCCTCCTTTCGGGTAAAACGTGCCAATTCCCATCTCCAGATGTGGAATCATGGACATAATTCCGGGAGTGCGATAGGGGTCCGAACCATTGTAGGTGGCGTACCGGTCAAAGAGCTGGACCATTTTCGGATTGGTGAAGCGCTGTTGGTTTACTTTGTGCAGGCTTTTAAAAATGCCAAGTCCGCTACTCAGGGCCAGGGCTTTCAGGGTTTTGGCATTCGTATAGGTGTTTAAGCGATGCAGGGATTTTTCCAGGAAAACGGGTGCTGTCAGTTCGTATTTTCGGTCGCTCGACTTCAGATAGCCTAATACGTTTTCCTCGGCCTCGCCGAATACCCGTGAGGCTTCCTGGCAAAATGCTGCCCGATCCGCAGGGGCTTGAAAACGTGTGCCGTCCTCCCAAAAATAGTGGCAGGAGGTGGATTTCTGATGGTACTCGAAGTGGTCTTTGGGCGACTCACCCATCAGGTCGAATAATTCGTCTACCAGATGGGGAAGGGTAAAGAGGGAAGGTCCCAGGTCAAATCGGAAATCACCGTATTTGGCGGCGTGCAACTTTCCACCGGTATAGGGGTTTGCCTCGAATACGCGTACCTCATAGCCCTTGGAGCGAAGCCTGATAGATGCGGCCAAACCCGCGATTCCGGCCCCGATTACGCAAGCCTGGGGCATGAATTATTTTTTGAAGTATTTGAAGGGGACCACTAACATCCCGAAGCATTCGCCATCCTCTTTTCCCAAATGCTTGTGATGGATCTTATGAGCTCGTCTCACCCCCCGGGCGTACCGGTTATTGGCGTTTCGAAAAAGTTTGAAGCGTTGGTGAATGAAAACATCGTGGACCACGAAATAGGCTATTCCGTACGCCAGGATTCCAAAGCCTAAAGGCCAACCTGGAGTGAAGCCATATTCCGCCGCTGAAATGATAAAACTCATGGAGACAACGGCATAGAAAATGAAGAAGGCATCGTTGCGTTCAAACCAGGAATCGTGATCCTTCTTGTGGTGATCTTTGTGCAGTGACCAGAGAAATCCATGCATGATGTACTTATGGGTAAACCACGCCATAAATTCCATGATGCAGAAGGTAGCTATGAAAATTAGGATCCAGATCGCGATACTCATGTGACCAGGTTTAAGCGGTATTTTACGTATGAACGGGCGAGAAGCCCAACTTTTTGATAATTCGGTACCCGAATCCGGGCATTGGCTATTTCCAACGAAGGGGTGCGTCTGAGTTTCCCCAGGAGCTTATTGTAGTAACGATAAGCCATATAAACCCCGAATTTAGATTCTGCCGGTAGTTTTAAGATGCCACTATATCCCAATCGAAAATCTTCCTCGATCTCAGCAACAATAGCTGCCTTAGAGGTTTCATCCAGCTCCATCAGATTGACATTGGGGAAGTAACTGCGATCCAAACCTTCGTAATCTGCTTTCAGATCCCGCAGGAAATTTACTTTTTGAAAGGCAGACCCTAAGGCCATAGCCGATTCTTTAAGTTGTTCATAGCGCTCCCTGTCTCCTTTGACAAAAACACAGAGGCACATCAAACCAACCACATCGGCCGAACCATAAATATATTCCCGGTATTCTTCCTGAGTCAGATAATCCTTTTTGTGCAGGTCCAGGCGCATACTTTTCATAAAAGCTTCCACCAGATGCATCGGGATCCCATATTTGTGATAGGTCCCCTGGAAAGCATTGAGAATAGGGTTCAGACTGATTTTCTCTTCGAGAGCTTGCTCCAAATCCTTTTCGAAGCGCTCAAATAGGTCAGCTTTGTCGTAATCGTGGAAGGAATCCACGATCTCGTCGGCCAGGCGCACGAAGCCATAAATGTTGTAGATATCCTGACGGATACTGTCCGCGAGCATTCGCGTTGCCAGGCTAAACGAGGTACTGTAACGTCTGGTTACCAGCTTACTGCATCCCTCGCTAACATGATCAAAAAGAGCTTTCATAGTCTTAGGGAATTAAGCATACTGTTTTTGAATCAATTCGGCTACTAATTTTCCAGAGATTAACGAGGGCGGTACCCCTGGCCCTGGAACGGTTAGCTGGCCGGTGAAATAGAGGCCTTTGACTTTCTTACTCTGCAACCCAGGCCTTAAAAAGGCGGTCTGCCTCAGCGTATTGGCCATGCCATAAGCGTTTCCCTTGTAGGAATTATAGCGGTTTTCGAAGTCAGAAACACAAAAGCTCTCTTTAAATATAATATTATTTCGCACAGTTTGGCCAGTTCGCTGCTCCAACCGGTCGATCATGCGCCAGAAATAGGTTTCCCGAAGCTCCTGGGTATCCTCGAGACCCGGGGCCAGGGGCATTAAAAAGAAACCAGCTTCTTTGCCTTCTGGTGCCATAGAATTATCAGTAACTGAAGGGAAATTGACATAGAACAACGGTTCCTTAGGCCACTGGGGTTGATCGTAAATCTCCCGGGCATGTTGTTCGAAGTCCGTATCAAAAAAGAGATTATGATGGCGTACTCCTTCAATTTTCTTATCGAAGCCCACATAGTAGAGCAGGGAGGAGGGTGCAAAAGTTCGCTTCTCCCAGTACTGAGGACTGTATTGCCTGCAGGAAGGGGGAAGCAAGGTTTCGCTATGCGCATAATCCGCTCCGCTAAGTACCAGATCTGCCTGGATTTCCCCATCTGTTGTGGTAATCCCTTTGGCCTGACCTCCCTGGACAATAATTTCTTCTACGGTTTCCCGGGTATGTATTTTAACCCCTAGCGATTGCGCGAGCGCAACCATACCTTCGATGATTTTGTACATTCCTCCCCGGGGATGCCAGGTTCCCAAACCAAAATCAGCATGGTTCATGAAGCTATAGAAGGAAGGCGTATCTGAAGGCTTGGCTCCCAGGAACAAAACAGGGAACTCCAGGATGGAGACCAGTTTGGGATTGGTAAATTTTTTGCGGACATCCTGGCTGATGGTACTGAAAAACTGCCCAACCCGCATGGCCGTTTCCGGACTAACTAACTCCAGGGGATTTCTGCCGGGCTTGTACACCATTTTGCCAATAGCAATTTCGTAGTTCTTCTGCGCCTTTGCCATAAAACGGTAGAGTGCAGGGGAACTTCCCGGTTCGATTCGTTCAAATTCAGCAGCAATTTTTTCCAGGGAATCTCCAATGGTCACTACCTGATCGGCAAAAACAATCTGATAGGCGGGGTCCAGTTTGTCTAAGTGATAGTAGTCGGAAACCTGTTTGTCGAAATCGTTGAAAAAAGACTCGAAAATATCGGGCATCCAGTACCAACTGGGGCCCATATCAAAGGTAAAACCGTCGCGTTTGAACTGAGAAGCCCTGCCACCGGGCTGTTCATTTTTTTCGAAGATTTGCACCTGATGCCCCTGTTTTGCTAAATAGCAAGCTGCTGATAGCGAGGAGAATCCGGAACCGATAATAGCGATATTCTTACTCATGAACGCAGGCTTCAGACCTGGGAAATAAGGGCTTCAATGCTCTCGAAGGTACGCACATTTTCGGGGAGATCCGCCTGCTGCATCGTCTCTGTCTGTCTTCCGAGGATCCAAAGTTCGCAAGGAGCCGCGTCCAAAAGGTTTTCTTTGAAAGACTTCAGATAATTCGCGATCTGATCCGGACTGGGGTCTACGGTAAAGTAAGAGAGAAATACCGGGTCATCGTAGTACGTAAACAGATCCCTTAGGTGTTCTACGGGAATGGTGGGCCCGAGATAGACGGTATGATAACCACGCTCGAGTAATTCGTAGTTCACAAATAACAGCCCGATATCGTGTATTTCATTTTCCGGGAGGAAAAGAACGAACACACGATCTTTGGTAACCGCTTCACGGATCTGTATCTTTTCTGTGCTCGTCAGGATCTTTTGCTTGATCAGGTGGGTGATAAAATGCTCATGGGCCGGACCGATGGTATCTGTCTGCCATAGCAGTCCGATCTCGGTGAGCAACGGGATAAAGACATCCCAGAAGATTTCCCTGAAGGGTTTTTCGGCCAGCAGTGAGCTATAGGTTTGTTGGAAGAGGCTTAAATCAAAATTGATCATGGCCAGTTTAAAGGCACTTATGGCATGATCATTACTCGTTTGCTGATTAACCAGGGTCTTGACCTCCTCCTTAATTTCTTCCTCCTTTAGGGCGGCAATCTTGGAGATTTTATAGCCGTTGTTGTAGAGCAGAGTAATATTCAGCAGCTTTTGAAGACTGCTCAGGCTGTAGGAGCGGATGTTGGTTTCGCTGCGCTCAGGAGAGAGCAACCCATAGCGTTTTTCCCAAATTCGTATGGTATGCGCCTTGATTCCTGTTAGGTTTTCAAGATCGCGAATACCGAAGGACTTTTTTACGTTGTTCATGTTTTAATGGAAAAACTTAAACAAACATACCAAAATTCTGGGGATCCGCGGGGTAGTTGAGCGTTAAATTCTTCTAAATCCTGAAGTATTATTAAAATCGCCGATCCGGGTGCAGATCTTCCAGGGAAACAGAGGGTTTTTGATTATCGGTAATTTCGGACACCAATTTACCCGTTATCGGCCCTAAACTCCAACCCATCATCGCGTGTCCGGTAGCCAGGATCACATTCTTCCAACCTCCCGGCCGGCCAATGTAGGGCAAACCATCAGGGGATACTGGTCTGAGTCCGCATGAGGCTTCCTGTAGTTCGGATTCCTCGGCGTTCAGGTCCTTGTAATAGGAGGCAACACCATCGGCAATAGCACGTACCCGATTCATGCGGATCTTATGGTTAACTCCTGAAAGTTCCATGGTGCCTGCGAAACGGGTAAATCCGGACATAGGCGTAATGGCCACTTTTGATTCCATTAGGACGGCAGGCAGGGTTATTGGAGTAGGCCTTTTCAAGTCGATGCGGTACCCTTTTCCAGCTTGAAGAGAAAGGCGAAGTCCGAGTGTCTTCATGAGTTCCGGTGTCCAGGCCCCGCTGGCCAGTACAACCTCGTCTGCCGAAAAGGCAACTTCAGCATCTCCCTGCCCATTGCTTTTCTCACCCAGCACTGCGCTTACCTTTTCACCGTTCTTTTTAAATCCGGTGATCCGGACGTTGGGTTCAAATTCCACCCCCGATTTTTTCAAAGCTTCCTGTATTCTGGGCATGAGCTGTACCGGGGTTGTGTGGGAATCACACAGGAAGTGGATGGCTCCCGCGACCTCATCACGCAGGCCAGGTTGAACCTCGAGCAATTCGCTTCGATCCAGTTCCCGAGCCTCCAATCCAAGTTCACCAGCCCGGTGCATGACCTGCCGCTCTGCTTCCAGGGAGGCCTCTGATTTTGCGAGCATTAATAAGCCGGTGTGTTCTAGCTGGAATGATCCGAATTCTCCAGAAGCCAGCCATTGCGAATAAAGCGCCTTGCTCTGGAGGTTGATTTCTGCAATTAACGGAATGGCTCGGGCCACTTTGGCACGGGTGGAACTGCGATAAAATTCCCAGGACCAACGTAAAAAATCCCAATCCAGGCGCGGTTTGAGGTAGAATGGGCTACTGCTGTTCCACATCCATTTAAGCCCTTTGGCCATGACGCCGGGAGCAGCAAGGGGAACAATATGGCTCGGGGTCAGGTATCCGGCATTCACATAAGAGGCCCCGGAATCCATGCTTCCCTGATCCACAATGGTAACCTGGTGTCCGGCTTTTTGAAGGTAGTAGGCACTGCTGAGCCCCATGATACCTCCTCCAACTATGACTACTTTTTTACTCATGTTTCCGCTTAGGCAAGGCTAATTTATGGAATTTGGGGATTGGAATTTGGTTCCAGGAATTTGTTATGACCTACTTCAAGAGCCAGCAGGTGCGTGGGCTTTTGAAGTTAAGTAGGCCATTCCTTAAAAGCGCTGGAGTACCTTCGCTTTGCTCGGTGCTCCAGAATGCGCTCCCGAGTGAAAATGCAATCCCTGCAATGCTTTCAGCATTGCGGTTTTGTGTTCATCAACGCCTTTCAAGAGCAAGCTCTTGACGTCGTTTCTAAACACAAAACCCCGCTCAATCGAGCGGGGTTTGCGCTTTAAGTGACCACGACTGGAGTCGAACCAGCACGTCCTGAGGACACTACCCCCTCAAGGTAGCGCGTCTACCAATTCCGCCACGTGGCCCTGGAATTTAGCGGCACAAATATACTCCGATTCCCCGATAGCTGCCAAACGTTTTATTGACAAAAATCATTATTCCCTCAGGCAGGGCGCTTTATCTTGGTTGAAATACTTCAGCCATGCTGCTACGGAACCTGCCCTGGTTTATTATTCTGGCCCTGATTGCCGAGATTCTCGGGACGGTTGGGGGCTTTGGGTCTTCGGTATTTTTTGTGCCGATGGCGAGCTATTTCCTGGATTTTCAATCGGTCTTAGGTATTACGGCTGTCTTCCACCTGTCCAGCAATCTCACCAAAATTGGCTTTTTCCGCAAAGGGATCGATAAGCGATTGTTGGTGTACCTGGGAATCCCTGCGGTACTGTTTGTAATTGTGGGTGCCTGGTTGAGCAAGTTTGTAGATCCGAAATATCTCAGTTTGAGCCTTGGGATTTTCCTCCTGCTCTTCGGGGGTTTTTACTTAATCCAGCAGCAAAACGAAATGAAACCTACCAACCGGAATGCGTTTGCCGGTGGGGCAGCTTCCGGTTTTCTGGCAGGGTTAATGGGCACAGGCGGGGCCATACGAGGGGCCTTTATGGCGGCATTTAACCTCAAAAAGGAAACCTTTATTGCCACTTCCGCCTTTATCGACTTTGGGATAGACCTGAGCAGAACTGTAGTCTATGGTCTTAACGGATATATCCACAAGCACGATCTCTACCTGATCCCAATACTGGCGGTGGTCAGCGTCATTGGAACCTATATCGGAAAGCGCATCCTGGACCGGGTAACCCAGGAGCAATTCCGCCGATTTGTATTGATAATCATCGTTAGCCTGGGGTTGGTAACCCTGGCCCTGCATCTTTTCACCCAACAGGGCCAATAACGGTTATCAGGGGAACAGTTGAATCAGCCACAGGTAAATGGGCATCCCCAAGGTTATATTGAAGGGGAAGGTAATGGCCAGGGCCATCGGTAAATATAAACTTGGATTTGCCTTAGGCGCAGCAATCCGCATCGCAGCGGGCACAGCAATGTAAGAGGCGCTAGCCGCCAGGATGGCAAACAGGAAGCGATTCCCCGTACTTTCGACAAATGCTGAGGTCAGCGCAGCGGTTACCGAACCATTGATAAGGGGAATTATAATGGCAAACATAAGCGCAAACCATCCTTTTTTGAGGAAGTCCCCGATTTTCCGCCCACTACTGATACCCATGTCCAGGAGGAAGACAGCCAGGAATCCCTTAAAGATATCCGTAGTGAAGGGCTTGATCCCTTCGGCCTGAGCATCACTGGCCACTAAACCAATTACCAAACTTCCCAGGATGAGCAGCACGCTGCCATTGGTGAGGGAGTGCCGTAATATGGAGGGCATATGTACTTTCTCGGTATTTGTCCTATCGAAAAGGGACATCAGCAAAACGCCTACTACAATCGAAGGTGCTTCCATCAAAGCCATAACCGCCACCATATGGCCGCCGTAGGTAATCTGTTCCATATCCAGAAAAGCGATGGCTGTGACGAAGGTCACCGCACTAACCGAACCATAAGCTGCCGCAATGGCCCCCGAATTGGGAATGCTCATCGCGCGCTTAAGGATGAAAAATGTATAGATCGGAACAACTATGGCCAGAAGGATCCCGAAAATCAACGAGTAGAGGATTTCCGGTTCGTAGGGGCTGTGTGACAATTCCTGCCCTCCCTTGAAACCAATCGAAAACAGCAAGTACAGAGAAATAAACTTGGATGAATTCGGAGGGATTTCGAGGTCACTTTTCAGCTGTACCGCAATAATCCCAAGAAAAAAGAACAGAAGGGCAGGGTTGGTCAGATTATCGACCAGAAGGTGTAAATCCATTAGATTTTCAGATCTTCTTTACGATTGGTTCAAAAAAAATGCCGGGATTATTTTCCGGCGTTTTGATCTTCGAAGGAGAGGTTTAAGACTCCGTCTATGGTCAGGCATTTACCTTCTTTTCGGGCCAGTCGGATAAACTCTCGAACTTTATCTTTTTCTTCTTGAAGTTGGGCGATTCGGGTGTCCGCATAGGAAGTATCGGCTTTGAAGTAACCCTCGCACCAACGCAGGCGTTGCAATTTGTGAAAGTTGATTTTCTCGTCCAGAAGGCTCAGCAATAAGTCGCTAGCTTCTGAGGGGGTAAAACCTCCTTTTACGATTTGAACTTTTTCAGTTGTTTTAGTTTGTACAGCCATGATAATTTGTTTTAAACGCTTAGTTTTTTTCAGATTGAAATCGCAGCGGGTGTTCGCTGATTAAATCGTTAGGAAATCTGTCCTTCTTGCTTGTCGCCAAGCCAGTTTACCAGGATCAGCAGGGAAATAACTGCAGAGATCAGGACTAGTTCTTTGAAGAAGAGTTGATCCACACTCCAGGAAAGCCCCAGCAATGTTCCCAGGCCTGCGATTATTGCAACTCGCTTCGCGCCTCCTTTGCTCAGGACAGCACCCTTGCGCAAGCTGGAACCTTCAGTGCTTTGCGATTGCTGTGATGTGTTAAAATCTGTTGTACTATGTGCCATGTTAAATTGAATTTTGATGCAAAGATGTAATAGAATTTTAATTAAATAATATTTATATTTAGCATGGTTAACATTAATATATTTTATGAATTACACCCTGCATCAGTTGAAGATATTCTATAATGTTGCTCATTATCAGAGTATTACCAAGGCTTCAGAGGCCATGCACTTAACCCAGCCTGCCGTTAGTATACAGTTAAAAAATTTTCAGGATCAGTTTAGTATCCCCTTGACCGAAGTGGTAGGAAGACGCTTATACATCACCGATTTTGGTAGAGAAATTGCAGAAGCCGCCGAGTCAATTATCCACCAGGTAGAGGCGATTAACTATAAGACCCATGCCTTTGAAGGTGAAATTGCCGGCCGCCTCACAATTTCCACCGCTTCAACCGCCAAATATGTAATGCCTTATTTCCTCACGGATTTTATGGAGGCCAATCCGGGGGTAGATCTGGTCATGGATGTTACCAATAAGTCGCGCGTAGTCGAAAGCCTGGAAGAAAACGCGGTAGACTTTGCCATGGTTTCCGTTTTGCCGGAACACCTCAAAGTAAATCGGGTAGAGCTCATGCAGAATAAGCTCTATCTGGTTACCGGGTCGCGCAGGAAACTTCCGGCCAATTATTCCAAGGCAGATATTTTCAGGAAGCAACCTTTGTTGTTTCGTGAACCTGGTTCTGCCACGAGGATGGCCATGGAAACTTTTATGAACAAGTACAATTACGAGAACCCCAAAAGAATCGAGCTTACCAGTAACGAAGCCTTAAAGCAGGCGCTTATTGCGGGATTGGGCTATTCCATTATGCCGCTGATTGGGATTAAGAATGCCCTAGGGAACGGAGATCTGGAAATCATACCGGTTCGAGGCTTACCCATGATCACCCACTGGAATCTGATTTGGTTGAAATCCAAGAATCTTTCACCGACGGCTGCTGCCTATTTGGAATTTGTGCAGCGTGAAAAAGACCGAATTATCCAGGAGCATTTTGGTTGGTTCGAAAAGTATTAGAAAAATAACGTCTATGGTATCCCAGAATACAGATATTAATTTAGGACGATCTATTTTTCTTGGTTAAGGTAAATCCTTTGCCCGCTGCTTGCGCTTTCTCTTGCTGCATCGAGGATTTCCACCACAACGAGGTTATTCTCCAGGGCACTTAAATCGGCTGGGGCCACAGGAATAGTTCCGCGAATCACCCCGGCAAAATAGGTAAAGGGATCATTGATCGGGGCCGGGCGTTCCTCCAGCTCAAAGGCTTCCTCCTTAAAGCCGTCATAACCCTCTGCCATACGGATACGCAGGGAATTCCGATTGTCGGCAAATACGGCACCGGTGAGCCCGTATATTTCCATGTCTTTGCGGCCAATGGGCCAGTTCCAGGAACCCTGAATGATACCAACGGCATTAGGGTATTCGACCAGGATAATGGCCTCATCTTCGACCTTTGGATTGTTCTCGGCCTGTAACTGTTGGGTAAGAGCCGTGACACTTACCGGACGCCTTCCTTGATGGAGCCAGGTAAGGAGGTTCGCTCCATAACAACCAAAATCTGTCAGTGCACCTCCGCCATTCTGCATTGGATCGGTTAGCCAGTCCAGAAATTCGGCATTGATACCAATTTTCTTGGGTCCGCGGTGACCATCGCGGATAACCACTTTCCGAATATCACCAATGGTTCCTTCCTGTACCACTTTCCGATACGCAAGGTGATTGCTCGGGTACCAGGTAGTTTCGTAGTTTGTAAGCAAATAAATACCATGGGTCCGTGCCAATTCGGCCATGCGCTGGGCGTGTTCCATACTAACCGCGAGGGGTTTTTCCACCATCACATGAATCCCCAGTGGAGCAAAAGTTTCGACGACCTCGAGATGCTCGTAGATGGTACCAAAGGCAGTTACCGCCTCCGGGGTAACGGCTTTGAGCATACTTTGGGAATCAGGGTACACCAGATTCATGGAGTAACCGTGTTGCTCGGCATAGCGACGGGCTAAATCCCGATTCGGTTCAACGATAGCTACGATCTCGAATCCGCCACGTTTTTCACTGTCAAAGATCCAGTGGACATGCGTATGGGTCAGCCCTATTACCGCTATTTTTAAGGGTACTTCTTTTGTTTGGGATTCTGCATTCTGGGCATTGGCAGGCTTTGGGCTTAGCATAATAGCCAGGAGGATCAGGACATACTTTTTCATTGGAAAAAGATACAGGATTTAATAACAATGCGCTCGTTATACTTCCTTTAATGAATGCCCTGAGAAAACAAGACGGCCAGGAGGATCATAGCACCCAGGAAGGAGAGGGTCTTTACCCACCAAGCAGCCTTGGAAGACTCCTGGGTTCCCACAGAACGCACGATATTCCAAAGCAGGACAAACAGCAATATCCAGGGAAGGTACAAGGCCCAACTCCAGTGAGCAGGAAGCCCGAAAAGCGGTAACATGGGATTAATACTAAGTGCAGATATAAAGGCGAGATATAACCCACCTGCTGTTAATACGCTAACGCCAAGTAAAAGCCAAATGCGACGGCGTATCCCGGCCTCCGATCGGGTTAACAGGGACTTCACTCCGACGAACAATGCCAGTAACAGGGCTAACACCAGAAAAACCGTCCCAATACCGGCTACGTAGGCTATGGTTGGGATACCCGACGCAGCCGCAACAGCCAGGGAAGAAACTCCTGGATTGAGGGTTACGCCGCTCACAAAGTTCATGGCCTGAGGTTCAGGTCCCGGGGAAGCTTCAGTAAGGCCCGAAGGATTCTCAATAAAATCCACAATAAAATCCATAGCGCCCGGTCTGACGTCATGCCCGCGGTTGGCAACGGTGTACCGCTTGGCATGCGGCATAAACTGGAGCAGAACTTCCGATTTCATGGGGGCCGTTACTGGATCCATTTCCCCGTCAAGTATCAATATCGGCACTTCGGCGGCCCAATGGATTGGAATGGTGTCCGTCTGCATGGTGAGGCTATCAACTACTACTGTCGACCGCTCGATTCCGGGTATTTCCGGCTCCGGAATTCCAAGTTGGTCACAATCAATCCGATCCGGGAAATAGGTGTTAAACCAATGGTCGTGTAATCTGCTGGCGAACGGATCGTTGTACGCATCCGAATTCCGGATCGCATAATTATCGGGACTGTCATTGCAGTTTACAAATACGCTGACATCATTGCGCAGGCCGGCAAACATCTGAAGTTGCCCTTCGGCCAGATTTTGCATCAACCATGCTTCTTCATTGTTGACCGTTTGAATCAGTAACGGGATGATTTCAAGCGTACTCTTACCATACATGAGCTGGAATATGGCCCCCAGGAATACATAGTCGTTAAGCAATAGGGTTTCATCCCCATCCAAAACATCGATTTCCATGGGAGCATCCCGAAGCCGATTTAATACCTCAAAAATCTGGTCTTCCAAATCCGGATAGCTCTCGTTGCAATTGGAATCGGTGGCGCATTCGTCCAGGAGCGCTTTTAAGCTACTGGCAAATCCTTCGAAATCGTACTCCAGGCTTCTTTTACCTGGGGCAACAATGCCGCTGAGCACTGCAGTTTTAATGGTTTCGGGAAATTGCTGTAGTAAGGCCTGTCCGTGATAGGAACCGTAACTGTGTCCATAAATTACCCATTGGTCATATCCCAATGTCCGACGCAGCACCTCAATATCCCGAGCCAGTTGTTTGGAACTGTAGCCATTGAGGTCTATTCCCTGTTCCGCAAGTGAATTTTTACATGCCTCTAAGGCTTCCCGCCGTGCCGCTTCAACTGTTTTACGCTCTTTTTTCCAAATCCCCGGATATTGAAATAAAGGCGTATCCAAATTATCACAGGCCTTTGGCTCAGAGTATCCTGTGCCGCGGGGGTCTGCCAGGACAATATCGTATTGATCCGTGAGTTCAAAGAATGCACTGCGCATAACCCCCGGAGCATATTGCGCAATGTCTCCTCCCGGCCCACCGGGGATAATGATCAAAGCATTCTTTTTGGGCGCTTCAAGATTCTCGCGAATCACCGCGAACGCCATCTTAAAAGGCCCGTTTGCCGCGGGGTACTCCGGGAGATCCAGATGGCCAAATACTATGTGCTCCTGCTGGGCTGGATTTAATTCCAATGGAAATTCTTTCCAATCGATTTCCTGAGCCTCGAGGGTATTGAATATGAGGAAAACAAAGGCAAGGGTTAGTAGTTGGAATGTCCTTTTCATTATTGGTATGGTTTATTAAAAGATTGAAGGGGGGAGGCCTGTGTAAGATAGTTAATCTGTTGTTAAATGCCGCCCGGGATGTATAACCAGCGTATCCTGTTAGAAGGAATATTCCTAATTTAACAAAAGTTCCTCCCCAACCTCTGGTGCCTTCAATAGCCAGATCAAAATCGTATTCAATGAGAAAACCGTTACTCAGTGTATTGATCTTATTCTTTGGAGCCCTGGCCATGGCACAGGACGGCCAAAGAGTACACGGAACCATTACCGATGGATTTGATGTAATTGCGGGAATTAAAGTCGAAATTGAAGGACAGGCCAGCGGCCTTGCCATCATCGAAAGCGATTCTCCGAGCGCAGTTACCTACAGCGATTCTGAAGGTATCTATGAGATTTATGCGAATCCGAGGGATATTTTACTATTCACAGGTACCGCTGTAGACTCCCTGCGAATTGTTGTGGAAGACGTTACGTCCCGACTTAATGTGGAGATGAAACGTACGATAAATGAGTTGGATGAGGTAGTTGTAACGGAGAAGAAATTGTCCAGGCAGGAACAATTGGCTATGGAGTATTTTACCAAGCCAACCATTATCAATACCACCTTTGGTTACCTGGATAGTGAGCGTTCGGCTTATCATTTTTATACTATTGATGAAGATAAAATCAACGATGGAGCCGTTGACATTATCAGCGTAATTGTAGGCAGGGTTCCTGGTGCGCGACTTCTCACTACTCCGGACGGAGAACGCCGCTTGATCTTACGTGGAGGATTCGCCTCGGTAAACGCTACCTCCTCGCCGATTTACGAAATAGATGGAATGATCTTCGAGGAAACACCATTCTGGTTGTCGCTTCCCCTTATCAAGCGTATCGGGATAATTCCGGGATTACAGGCACAATGGCGATACGGGCAAATTGCCTCCGGGGGCGTGGTAATCATCAATGCTGTAAATGGTGCCCATGGCTTACGAGAGGAAGGAACCGGTGAAAATTACGATCAGGCCCGACTCAGAAGCAACTTTGCCACAGACGACTTTTTAGATGAAGAGGATGTGCTGAATAACGCACCTTCCTATTGGGTGGAACTGGCACAGTCCAGTGAATTGCCTCAGGCACTTGAGGTTATCGAAAAATATCGAGCGGGGTATTCCCGTGATGCTGCTTTTTTCCTGCAGGCTTATGAAATGCTGTACGATCGCTGGGGGGAAGAACCGGCGGATGCACTGATACAGGAAAATGAAGCCATTTTCGCCGACCATCCGGTAAACTTGAAGTCCCTGGCCTACCTCTACGAAGATCAGGGCCGAAAATCCATGGCCCGCGAGCTCTACAAAAAGATTTTCCTACTGCGCCCGGATTATGCCCAAAGCTATATGGACCTGGCCGGAGGGTATTACGGCATGAATCAGTTCGAAAAATCGGCTTCGCTATTGATGCGATATATCGACTTTACCAACCGCTTAGATTCGGAAACAGATCCAGAGGGAGCGGAAAGTAGCGAGTTTGAGCTTTTGATGCGGAACGAACTGGTCTCTGCCTCGGCCAATATGCCAGGTAAAGGCCCCAAAGTGGAATCCGAAATCGGGGGAACCCGCCTGGTATTTGCGTGGACGGACGCTGAGGCGGAATTTGATCTGCAGTTTATAAATCCGGGCAATCAATATCACAAATGGATCCATTCCCAGGAGTCAGATGCAGACCGGATCTACCAGGAGAAATTACTCGGTTATTCTTCTCAGGAGTTCTTTTTGGATGGGTCGCTTCCCGGGCAGTGGGAAGTGCGTTGTACCTACAAAGGGAATAAAAAACGTTCCCCCAGCTATTTAAAAATGACCGTCTACCGAAATTTTGGCATGCCCAACCAAACCCGGGAAGTTCAAACGTTCCGGTTGCAACTCAAAGGAGTTAGTGTTCGCCTCGCAGGCATATTTGTTCAACCGAGTGGGGTAGGGCGGTAATAAAGTTTAATGATCTTGTTTTCTAGATTAGGCCTAAGGTCTACTTTGAATGTTATTCTATTTTAAGTAGTACCTTATTCTTCAAATTGCCAACATTGCTAATCAATTTTTTCACCTTCAAGTCTAGAAAATTTAAGCCCGACGGCCTTATTATCCTTAAGGATAAAATGATAGCGAGTTCCGGTTTCCTTGTTAAAAAACGTGCTATCAGCTTCCGGCCATAAGAAAATGACATCTGAAAAAAGATCTCCTGTGACTTCCAGACCGTCGTCCCGGACAACAATTCTTGCTTGACCGCTATCATTGAAATCATATTTGCCGGTAAATCTTGAAAGGCTATCATGAGACTGTCGCTTAAATATACGTTTGCGCGGCGCGTACTCTGGAAGACCATATTCCCGTACCACACTTAAGAGTAATTCCCTGATAATAGTACTTCCCTGATCAGAATTAACCATTACAGCTACGGCATTTGCTGTTTCTTTCCAAACCAGAAGTTCCGCACGAAAACCTTCATCAGCTCCACCATGCCCGAAAGTAAGATCTAAAACATAGGGTCCAAGGCCTTGAGAGTCCTCATTGGGAGTAAGCATTTCATTAATGGTTTCCACATCTAACAAACCCGCTTCTTGCGTCATCAGAATTTTTTGGACTTCTTGAGCCCAAAGCAAGAGCTCAGATGGAGTGGTCCAAAGCCCTGCCGCTGCCATTTCGGGATATATATGCCATTGACCATCGACTATTGTGCCATCCTCACGATAACCGGAGGCCGCTATACTGTGATATTTCTCGGGCAAAGGATTTTCATAGGTGCTGAATTGCATCTTAAGCGGATTCAAAACTTCGTTGCGTAGGATAACATCAAAAGATTCATTTTCTAAATCTGCAATGAGTTGTTGCATTATGGTATATCCACCGCCGGAGTACCGCCAACTTTCCCCGGGTTCTTTAAAAACTCTGACGGAATCGGTATTTCCTTTTCCGTCTAAAATATCTGGAATGCTTGGAATTGTCTCACCCCTAGCATAGCCTGGAAATCCCCAGACCGAAAGTCCTGCGGTGTGATTGAGGATTCTGCGTGTGGTAACCTTTTCGCTTCTTGTGAACTCATTGTCCGGTAATTTCCAACTTGTCAAATAGGTGTTTATGTTCTCATCCAAATCAAGTAATCCTTGCTCTGAAAGTTGGAGTGCCCTGGTGGCTGCGATTGGCTTACTTATGGAGCCGGCCTGAAATAGCGTTTCAGTGTCTACTTTACGATCTTCAAGACTGTCCGCTATCCCATAACCTCTGGCCCATTCGATTTCTCCATCGTTAAGTACGGCAATACTCAATCCAGGTATTTTCAATTCCCGCATTCGGTCCTCTAGGTTGTAAACGCTTTTAATTAGACTATCCCCGTATTGTATTTGCAAATTAGACTCAAGGCCATTTTCAATTTTTGAGATTCTTTCGTCAAGTAGCGCGTTATCCTTTTTTTCTGAATTGTTGCAACTCAATAGTAGGAAGGTCCCCAGAGGAATTAGGAGTAGATTTTTCATCTTGTGTTGGTATAAGTTTCTTCTTAAAGACGAAAGATCTATTAGTTCGTTCCCACTAAACCACTTTTTAATTAATGGGATTTCTTTTAGTGATGTCTGAAGAGCTACTTGAAACGATTTTGAATCGCAATTTTGGGATGGCCTATTCTGTAGTTATTCAAAAGAATTAATAACAGTTACGCCACTACTTTTGAATTCATTCATTTTAGGCAGTATATGCACCGAATCTTCCAGGGAAACGGTCTTTTCCAACAGGCGTTGAGGGCTGAGTTTACCAGCTGCTATCATTTCGAAGATTTCCTTGTATTTATGGGCTTGCATCCCATGGCTCCCCAAAATCTCAAGTTCATCTGCAATGACCCGGTCCATGGGTATTTGAGGATATTTATGGGCACCGGCCATGAGACCAACCTGGATGTGTTTCCCCCTTTTTCTCAAGTTTGCAATGGAGTTAAAGCAAGTTTCCTGATGTCCTAAGGCATCCAGTGAAACATGCGCCCCACCCTGGGTTAGATCTTTAATTTCGCCTACGATATCTCCCGAATTCTTGCTGTTTACTACCGCGATAGCTCCAAGTTCTTTTGCCAATGCCAGGGTTTTGTCATTGATGTCCACAGCAATGACCTGAGCACCGACTGCATTGGCTATCATGATAGCGGATAATCCGACCCCGCCGCAACCGTGTACGGCTACGAATTCCCCACCTTTCAGATTGCCTTGTTTTACCACTGCCCTGAAGGAAGTTATAAATCGGCAACCCAGTATGGCCGCGGTTTCAAAATTTATATTGTCGGGTAATTTCACCAGGTTTAAATCGGCCTGGTTCAGGGCCATGTATTCGGCAAAAGATCCCCAATGTGTAAACCCGGGCTGGGATTGGTTATCGCAGACTTGTTGATTTCCTGAATGGCATTGATAGCAACTACCACAGCCACCGACAAAGGGAACGGTAACCCGGTCGCCCAGTTTAAAGTTTTTGACCTCACTGCCGAGCGCTACAATTTCACCTGCCAGCTCATGACCGGGAACGTGAGGCAAAACAATGTCCGGATCATGACCTTGCCAGCCGTGCCAGTCGCTTAGGCACAATCCGGTTGCTTTGATTTTAAGCACTACGCCATGAGCAGGAGGCTCGGGATCGGGAACTACATTGACTTGTAGCTTCCCCTTGTATGCTTCATAAACTACTGCTTTCATGGTACGTGCACTGATACCAGAGTAAGTTAGGAAAAAGGGTGAAAAGCGTCGGTTTAGCTCTGGCTGGGGTTGGCTCACTAGGTTCGCCTCACCATGGCCGTGCCTGAGATCTCTGGCTGGGGTTAACTTCGCTGCGCTCGTTGGACCCAGCCGTCCCGTACTGCAAATGCAAAACCCAGCCAAGCTTCGCTTGGCGGTTTTTTGCGTCCAAACGCAAGCCTAAAGCAAGCTTTGCCTTACTCCTGAACGCAAAAAACCCCGCCAATTCTGGCGGGGTTTTGCGCTTGATCGTGACCTGGCTGGGGCTCGAACCCAGGACCCTCTCCTTAAAAGGGAGATGCTCTACCAACTGAGCTACCAGGTCGTCGCAAAAAAAGGACCGTGGATACGGTCGATTTGCGGAGTGCAAATATAGTATCTATTTATCATTATTCAAGTGAAAGCGGGATAAATTTCCCTTTTGTACAAAAAGGCGGATATTTACGACCAAAGGGCTAAAGTTAGCAGCATGCAAATTGTACTTGTTGGGTATATGGGAAGTGGTAAATCTGCGGTTGGAAGGGTCTTGGCCGAGGCTACCGGATTGGATTTCACCGACCTGGATAACTACATCGAATCCCGGGAAGCCCTATCGATTCCTCAAATCTTTGAGCAGCGGGGTGAATTGTATTTCCGTAAACGGGAACACGAATTACTCAAAGAGTTTCTCGAGCAGCACCAAACAGGAATCCTGGCCCTTGGCGGGGGTACGCCATGCTATGCGGGCAATATGGACCTGCTCCTCGGTCAAACGCCTCATGTCTTTTACCTGCAACTCGGCGTAGGGCAGTTGGTAAAACGACTGGAACCTGAACAGCAGGGAAGGCCATTGATTGCGCATCTGGATAAGGAAGAGTTGCCCGAATTTATCGGGAAACACCTTTTTGAGCGCAATCCTTTTTACGATAAAGCCCACCATGTTATCCGCATTCAGGAGCAATCAGCGGAGGAAGTGGTTCAGCAAATCCTTACTATCCTTAGTGCAAAAACCAAGCAGGCGGAGGACTAGATTCAAGCAGTCAGAGGACTGGTATCACGCGGGCAGAGTGACTAAAAGCTCAAGCAATTAATCCAGATATACCCCGTAATTCTTAGCAGAGAAATCTACGCGAACGTGTTCTTGTAGTGAAGTAGATAGTGAGAGTCCTTTGAAATCAGCTTTGACCGGATAGCGCTTGTGGTTGCGGTTTACCAGGACGGCGGTTTTCAGTTGTCTGAGGGGCTGTTTCAGGAAGTGATGCACTCCGTAAATTAGGGTACTGCCGGAATTCAGCACATCATCGATCAAAACGATGGAGCGATTCTGATAGGCTTCTGGTGCCAAAGAGGTGGTTACCCCACTTTCCAGGGGAGCCTCCTTGTCCATGGTCACTTTGCACAGGGTAATTTTAGCCGGGGTAATTTTTTCCAGCACGGCCTTGATCTTCCGGGTAAATTCGAGTCCCCCACTTTCGATTCCCGCCAGGATTATTTCCTCCTCATCCACATTGCTCTCATAAATCTGATAGGCGATGCGTCGAATCTTGTATTGAATCTGCTGGTGGTTGAGGATTTGATTCTCCATTGTGCGGCTTGTGTAAAACAAAGATGCGACAACTTTTCAAAGTTGTTGCTCCGGTAATTCAAAGATAAAAAAGAGTTCATTGCCCATTCGGGGTGGAATGGAATTTGTCGCCTGTTCCAAGGTCTTTATTTCGAAGTAAGGGGAAAACAATGCGCGGTATTCTGCCGCTGAACCCCCGAAAGGCGGTCCTTGTTCGGTCAGGGGGAAACTAAAGAACAATCCCGCCAGTTTACCATCCGGAGCGAGTAAAGCTGCCATCTTACGTACGTACTCCGACCGGAGGGCAGGAGGAAGGGCACAAAAGAAGGTATGCTCCAAGATCAGATCAAAAGGCCCCCCTTGAAACTCAAAGAAATCGGCTGGAATCAGTTGGGATTCCGGAAATTCCGGAACGCGGGCCTTCAAATCCGCGAGGGGCTCCGCGGCAATGTCAATGACCGTGAGCGCAGTAAAACCTGCCCGAAAAAGGTATTCGGCTTCATAAGCACGCCCGGCACCGGGAAGCAAAATCCGGATGGATTTATCGGTCAATTGGTCGGCATATGCAGTTAGTGCCGGTGCGGGCCCACCCATATCCCAACCTGTGGAGCCGTTACGATAACGTTCCGACCAATAGTCCTCGGAATTAATCTTCATGTTCCTTGTCCTCGTCCGTTAGATATTCGTCCAAATCCCTGCGGTCTTTCTTCGTTGGGCGGCCCGTACCTTTCTGGCGATAATATTCCTGACTTTTACGGATTAACTGCTGCTCTTCGAGCAATTCAGCAGGCGTGGTATCCTCGCGAAAGATTCCAACCCACTTGGCTCCAACACGTGAAGGCGGAATATCCAGGACGGTCAATTCAAAATTGATTTGATTTTTTCGCAGCCGGATTTTATCCGTAGGCAGCACTTCCCGGGAAGGCTTACAAGGGGTTCCATTGATACTCACCTGACCCTTCTTGCAGGCTTCGGTCGCCTGATTGCGGGTTTTGAAGTATCTCGTACACCAAAGGTATTTATCGATCCGCATGCGGATAATTCTTTGTTAAGGCGGAAGGCAAAAATAGTGGAAAATTGTATCTTGCGACCCTCAATGGAATGGCTATGAAATTGAAGCATGCCCTGCTAACCCTGCTCTTAGGGGCTTTATGGATTTCTTGTAATAATGACGATGACGGTGGTGTACCCGGTACAGTAGTCCCTCCAAGGGATCTTGCTGAGGTTGCCGAGGAAGATGAAGCGGCTATCCAGGAATTCCTCCAGACGCACTTTTACAACTACGAGGAATTTCAAAACCCACCTGCAGATTTCGACTTTCAGATCGTAATCGATACGATTGCCGGCGATAATGCCGATAAAACACCGCTGAGCCAGCAGGTCAATTCCCGAACCATTGTCCTGAGCCCTGAGGACTTAGATCTGGACCAGGCCGATGTGGATGTACCGCATACCTTTTACTACCTCTCTGCACGGGAAGGCGCGGGTATCCAGCCCACAACCGGAGATTCGGTATTATTGCGCTATCGCGGTACCTTTCTCGACGGGGTTGCTTTTGATGCCATACCCAATTACTCCTGGCAAATTCTCCCATTCTTCCTGAGGGGATATCGGGAGGCTATGACGCATTTCAGTTCCGCCACGGAGGATAGTTTTGTCATTAATCCGGATGGAACAACGGAGTACACCAACAACGGGGTAGGTTTGTTAATCATTCCTTCTGGGCTGGGCTATTTTAATGATACCCGACAAGTCCCGGCATTCAGCCCGTTGATTTTTACCGTAGATGTTGGAAGGGTAATCGAAAACACCGATTCGGATGGCGACACCGTTCCTAATTTCATGGAGGATGTCGATGGAGACGGGGACTACCTCAATGACAACACCGATAGGGACTGGGAACGCGCCAACTTCCGTCAGTTAATAGCGGATTTTCAGGACTCCGACGACGATGCAGACGGGATTCCTACCGCGGATGAAGTAGATGTGGTTAACGGAGTGGTTACCTTCAGAGATTCTGATGGCGATGGAACGCCAGACCACCTGGATGCCGATTCCTAAAACTATAGCACATAAAAAATAAAGCCCCGGAATACCGGGGCTTTTCTTTTTTAGCTTTTTCGATCAGGCAAAGCCTGGAGGGGATCTCCGGAATTACAATTTCAGAGACAAACTCAGGATCAACTGATCGGGTCTTGTATCGATACGACTCGCTCCGATGGTGGTAATGTTGGTATTGATAAAGTTTGCTTCGTTATCTCCGAGACCACGTTCGTACCGTAAATCAATTCCCAGCTTTCCCAGGTTAATCCCGGCGCCGATATTTACACCCACGGTAAAATCATTATCCACATCGTCGATGGAGATACCATCGAATTCAGTGTCCAGGATATACTGGAAGGCGGGTCCGGCAAACACATGCAGGGGGCCTATAACTTTAATTCCTAAAAGGACAGGAAGATCCAGCTTGGTCATATCGAAGTCATCCCCATTGTAATCGGATTTGGTTCGGGTGTAGACGAGTTCGGGACGCAGGTAAATATCGTTCCCCAGTTTCCCCCAGATTCCCAGGTGGTATCCAACGTTGCGATCCGGGTTTCGGGCGGCCTCCCCGGCCGATTCAAAATAGTCCCCGTTTGCATTGTAGTTTAATCCGCCTTTGATACCAAAGCCTGAGCCGGCCTGGGCTGATGCAGAATACGTAAATAGCGCGAATAGGCTAAGAAGCAGTAAGCGTTTCATAGGTGTTCGTTTTTGTGGGCCCGCAGTCTTGCCGCAGCCCCGGGTTACGAATTCCCCTTACTGCAAGAAAGATGCCAGACTAACTAGGCCTTTCGTTTTAACACCTGTAAAACGGCGTTCTCGACTGCTTTATTGTCAATGCCGTACTTGGCCATAAGTTCTTCAGGAACCCCGCTTTCTCCAAAGCTATCGCGAACGGCTACAAACTCCTGAGGCGTAGGGTGCTTACGGGCCAGTAAGCCGGCTACACTCTCGCCGAGTCCGCCCAGATAGTTATGCTCTTCGGCGGTAACGACGCATCCGGTCTTGGCCACTGAGGCCAGGATCGCCGCCTCGTCCAGGGGCTTAATCGTGTGGATATTAATTACCTCGGCCGAAATCCCTTGCTCGTGCAGTCTTTCGGCTGCCAAAAGCGATTCCCAAACCAGGTGTCCGGTGGCGATGATGGTTACATCACTACCTTCCTGCAGCATAACAGCCTTTCCAATTTGGAATTCCTGGTCTACCGGGGTAAAGTTGGCAACCTTAGGCCGGCCAAAGCGAAGGTAAACCGGGCCGTGGTGCTCTGCGATCGCCAGGGTAGCTGCCTTGGTCTGATTAAAGTCGCAGGGATTGATTACCGTCATGCCGGGAAGCATTTTCATCATCCCGATATCCTCCAGGATTTGGTGGGTTGCGCCATCCTCTCCGAGGGTAAGGCCGGCGTGAGAAGCACAGATTTTTACATTCTTGTCGGAATAGGCAATGGACTGGCGAATCTGGTCATAAACCCTTCCTGTAGAGAAATTGGCGAAAGTGGTGGTGAAGGGAATGTAACCGCCAATGGTCAAGCCTGCGGCAATTCCCATCATATTAGCTTCCGCGATCCCAACCTGGAAAAACTTCTCCGGATTTTCTTCAATAAAGGTTTCGATTTTAAGGGAACCCACCAGGTCGGCGCAAAGGGCAACCACCTGAGGATTGGTTCTTCCCAATTCGGTCATTCCGGCACCAAAGCCGCTACGCGTATCCTGTTTTCCCTGATCCGTATATTTTTTCATGTCTTGAGTTTGTTAGTAGTCCCCGAGGGTTTCAGGATTTTGTGCTAAAGCGGTTTCTAATTGCTCATCGTTAGGGGCTTTCCCATGCCAGGCGTGGGTATGCATCATAAAGTCTACCCCATTGCCCATAACGGTAGTCATAATAATGGCTACGGGTTTGCCTTTGCCGCTGCGGGACTTGGCTTCCAAGAGGGCTTCGCGTACAGCTTGCAGGTCATTGCCATCGGACAACTCCAGTACGTCCCAGCCAAAGGCTTCAAATTTAGGGCGCAGATCTCCCAGGGACATTACTTCCTCGGTTGGCCCATCGATTTGCTGCCCATTGCGGTCTATAGTGGCAATCAGGTTATCCACCCCTTTGCTGCCCGCATACATTATGGCTTCCCAGTTTTGGCCTTCCTGCAGTTCTCCATCCCCATGCAGGCTATATACTAAATGGTTGTCCTTATTGAGTTTCTTGGCCTGTGCGGCACCGATGGCTACAGACATCCCCTGACCCAGGGAGCCGGAAGCGATCCGAACCCCAGGCAATCCCTCATGCGTGGTCGGGTGGCCTTGTAAACGGGAATCGATCAGGCGGAAGGTATCGAGTTCTGCAATCGGAAAATACCCCCGACGTGCCAAAACGCTGTAGAACACGGGGGAGATATGTCCGTTGGAAAGGAAGAATATATCTTCACCCTTTCCATCCATATCGAAACCGGATTTCAATTCCATGATATCGTGGTAAAGGGTTACCAGGAATTCGGTGCAACCCAGGGATCCGCCGGGATGCCCGGAGTTGACTTTGTGAACCATCCGGAGGATGTCGCGGCGCACCTGGACCACCAGGGCATCTAAATCTTTTGTATCGGCCATAGTATTGTACTGGTTTGCTCAAAAGTAAGGGCAATCCCCCGGTCTTACAAATGGGCAGTACCACAACTTATCAACGCTTTTTCACCCATCCAACTTTAGGCACATTTTAAGAGGTAGTGCCCCTGAGATGCGTATCTTTGGCCGGGATTTTTCTGTTGAATATTGAACTTTACCCTCAAACATACGGATCCGGGCAGTAAGGCCCGGGCAGGTCTCCTCAAAACTGCGCACGGGACTATCGAGACCCCTATTTTTATGCCTGTCGGTACGGTAGCCAGCGTTAAAGGTGTCCACCAGCGGGAGCTACGGGATGAGATCGATCCGGACATTATCCTGGGAAACACCTACCACCTGTACCTGCGTCCGGGAACGGAAATCCTGAAGTCGGCCGGGGGCCTGCATAAATTTATGGGATGGGACCGACCTATCCTTACAGACAGTGGGGGCTACCAGGTATATTCCCTGAGCGGGCGGCGCAAAATAAAGGAGGAAGGGGTTAAGTTTAAATCCCATATAGACGGCTCCCTGCACGAGTTCACCCCCGAATCTGTGGTGGATCTTCAGCGGGAAATCGGTGCAGACATTATCATGGCCTTTGATGAATGTACCCCCTATCCCTGTGAGTACGACTACGCCAGGCGCTCGATGCACCTGACCCACCGCTGGCTGGATCGTTGTATAAAGCATTTTGAGGAATCCGAGCCCCTGTACGGGTATCAGCAACTTTTTTTCCCAATAGTCCAGGGATCTGTTTACACCGACCTGCGCAAGCAATCCGCTGAATATATTGCGGGTACGGACGCCGTGGGGAATGCAATTGGTGGACTTTCCGTAGGCGAACCGGCCGAAGAGATGTACGAAATGGCGGAGGCCGTTTGCGATATCCTGCCAACTGGGAAACCCCGTTACCTGATGGGTGTGGGTACCCCGATCAACATCCTGGAGAATATTGCCCTGGGTGTCGATATGTTCGATTGTGTAATGCCTACGCGCAATGCCCGGAATGGCATGCTTTTTACCTCAGAAGGGACCATTAATATCAAGAATAAGAAGTGGGAAGATGACTTTTCCCCCCTGGATCCTATGGGGCACACCTTTGTGGATCAGGAATACTCCAAGGCGTATCTGAGGCACTTGTTCGCCGCCAATGAATATCTTGGGAAGCAGATTGCGACCATTCACAACCTTGGATTTTACCTTTGGCTGGTTCGCGAATCCCGCCGGAGGATTCTGGACGGCAGTTTCCGGCCGTGGAAGGATCAAATGGTAAAACAAATGGATAAACGTTTATAATTTGCTATTCGGAAAGCAAGACCACAGCCTGGCTTCATGACCATAATAGATCGATATATCCTTAAGAAGTACCTGCTCACCTTTGGGCTGATGCTGCTGTTATTCGTTCCTATTGGGATCATGCTCAACCTGGCCGAGCAGGTGGGCAAGATGATAGACAATGAGGCGCCACTGGTAGAGATCCTGATATACTATGGGAATTTCACCATCTATATCGGGAGCCTGCTTTTTCCCATTTTCCTCTTTCTATCCATAATCTTTTTTACCTCGAAAATGGCCAACAACACCGAGATTGTGGCCATCCTTAGTTCCGGGGTTAGCTTTTGGCGCTTCTTACGGCCTTACTGGATCGGGGCGAGTATCATCGCGGTACTCATGTTTATGATGGGGATGTTCATTGTTCCATCTGCCAGTAAAGGGTATAATGAATTCAAGTACAAGTACCTCAAAAAGGGTAAACAGGACCGGGATAAGGATAATATTTTTAATCAACTTGGGGATAGGGACTATCTGTACGTCAGCAGTTTTGACCCGGAACGTCAGATTGGTTACAACTTTACCTATGAACATTTCGGGGAAGATGGAAAGCTGGATTACAAGATATCTGCTGCCAATATCCGATGGATGGAGGAGGACAGTGTATACCGGTTAACCACCTACACCAAACGTATCGTGGAAGGGGAAACGGAGCGCCTGGAGACCAGACGTCGCCTGGATACCTTGTTTGCCTTCCAGATCGACGACCTAACCCCGGTAAGTTATATCGCCGAAACCAAGAACCTCTTTGAGTTAAATGAGTTTATCCGGGACCAGCAGCGTAAAGGGGCATCCAATGTCAATACCTACATCATGGTAAAGTACAAGCGTTGGGCCTTGCCGATAACCGCCTTTATCCTTACCGTAATTGGCGTCGCGGTTTCCTCAGTGAAGCGCCGTGGGGGAATGGGGGTGAACCTCGCCTTTGGAATCGGCGTAGCGTTCATATACATCTTTATGGATAAGGTATTCGGTACCCTGGCCGAACAGTCGGGCTTTCCTCCGCTATTGGCGGTAGGGATCCCCAATCTCATTTTTGGTTTTATCGGATACTATTTACTCAGCAAAGCAAAACGATAGGGTTTTTCGAATATCCGTTATCTTTGCCTACCAACAACTAACAATCTACTCGGAAATAACCACTCGCAACTATGGAATATCTGGACTTTGAACTCCCGATCAAGGAACTGGAAGAACAATTGGAAAAATGCCAGTTGATAGGTGAGGAGAGTGATGTGGACGTCACCGAAACCTGTAAACAGATCGAAAAGAAACTCGAGAAAACGCGCGAGGAGATCTATAAGAACCTGAGCGCATGGCAGCGGGTTCAACTCTCCCGCCATCCCAACCGACCCTATACCCTGGACTATATCCGCGCTATTTGCGGCGGGAGTTTCCTGGAATTACATGGCGACCGTACCGTTAAGGACGATAAGGCTATGATCGGGGGGCTCGGAAAAATCGGGAATCAATCCTATATGTTTATTGGCCAGCAAAAAGGTTATAATACCAAAACACGTCAGTACCGCAATTTCGGGATGGCCAATCCAGAAGGCTACCGGAAGGCACTACGACTGATGAAATCGGCAGAGAAATTCAATATTCCTGTTGTCTGTTTTATCGATACCCCGGGAGCCTATCCCGGAATTGAAGCCGAAGAAAGAGGGCAGGGGGAAGCCATCGCACGGAATATCCTGGAAATGACCCGACTCAAGGTGCCAATTATTGTACTGATTATCGGGGAAGGTGCCTCAGGAGGAGCGCTGGGAATCGGTGTCGGCGATAAGGTGCTGATGCTTGAAAACACCTGGTATAGTGTTATATCTCCGGAATCTTGTAGTTCCATACTCTGGCGCAGCTGGGAGTATAAGGAGCAGGCAGCGGAAGCCCTGAAGCTCACCGCTGAAGACATGAAGAAAATGAAGCTGATCGACGAGATCGTCAAAGAACCTTCCGGGGGTGCGCACGCAGATCGGGACAAGACCTTTGAGATCGTCAAAAACAAAATTCAGAAGCATTTTCGCGATCTTAAAAAGTTATCACCAAAAGAATTGGTGGATCAACGTATGGAGAAGTACGCCAACATGGGCGTATTCAAGGGGTAAAATCCTTAAGATCAATGACACTGGGAGATCCGGATTCTGGCATTCCGGATTTTTTTAGTTTTCCACAGAAAGTTGTAACTTATTAACAGGGTAAATGTTCATTACCGGTGAACATCGGGCCCAGGGTAACTCTGTTAACTTAAGGTTAATTCCCTACTTTTGACCCCTATGGAAAAATCCACCCCCATCGCGGCTCACCGCATCTCAAAAGCTTCGGTAATTCCCCTGGAAAAAGGGAAAATACCACCTCAAGCTGTTGATTTAGAGGAAGTTGTATTGGGGGCGATGATGATCGACAAAAAAGGGGTAGACGAAGTTATCGACATTCTGCACCCTGATGTCTTCTATAAAGAAGCCCACAGATATATTTACGAGGCCATCTTTACACTCTTCGAATCCTCCGAACCGGTAGACTTATTAACCGTTTCTGCCCAATTAAAGAAGGATGAGAAGCTCGACCTGGCCGGAGGGGATTTTTATCTGATAAAACTCACTCAAAAAGTAGCCTCATCGGCCCACATTGAGTTCCACGCCCGCATCATCCTTCAAAAGTATATCCAGCGATCCCTGATTAAGATTTCCAGTGAGATCATCGAGGAAGCCTACGAGGAAGGGACGGATGTCTTTGACCTGCTGGACAATGCGGAATCCAAATTATACGAAGTTACTCAGGGGAACCTGAAGCGCTCTGCCGAAACAGCGCAGAACCTTGTTATTCAGGCCAAGCGCAAGATCGAGGAAATCTCTAATCAGGAGGGCCTCAGTGGGATACCTTCAGGCTTCGACAAGGTAGACAAACTCACCTCCGGTTGGCAGCCCAGTGATCTGGTTATTATCGCTGCCCGTCCCGGTATGGGTAAAACCGCCCTGACCCTGTCCATGGCCCGGAATATTGCGGTAAACGCAGGAATCCCGGTAGCTTTCTTTTCCCTGGAGATGTCTTCCGTACAGTTGATTACGCGATTGATTTCCTCGGAGACGGGTCTGTCCTCAGAGAAGTTGCGAACCGGGAAATTGGAGAAACACGAATGGGAGCAACTCAATGTCAAGGTTAAGTCCCTGGAGAAAGCCCCCTTGTTTATTGACGACACGCCATCCCTGTCGATTTTTGACCTGCGTGCCAAGGCACGGCGACTGGCTTCCCAACATGGGATTCGCCTGGTCATTATAGATTACCTGCAACTGATGACCGGTGGTGCCAGTCAGAAAGGAGGAAACCGGGAACAGGAAATTTCCACGATTTCCCGAAACCTGAAAGCCCTGGCCAAGGAACTCAATGTTCCCGTTATTGCGCTATCCCAGCTCTCCCGTGCGGTAGAGACCCGTGGGGGAAGTAAACGCCCTATCCTTTCCGATTTGAGGGAATCCGGAGCTATTGAGCAGGATGCGGATATTGTCTCCTTTATCTATCGTCCGGAATACTACAAAATAGACGAATGGGACGACGAGGAACGCACGCCAACTCAAGGGCAGGCGGAGTTTATTGTGGCCAAACACCGGAATGGGGGACTCGATAATATTAGGTTAAAGTTCATTGCCCAACTTGGGAAATTTGATAATTTGGATGACTTCGACTCACCATTTGAGTTCCAGTCGAAGATGAATGCAGACGGGGAAAATCCGTTCATATCCCGCAATTTACCTAGTGCCGACCAGGCATTCGGAAGCGGCATGAACGATGACCCTGGTGCAGATCCGGATGACAATGACGTACCTTTTTAAGCACTTTTTTTCTTCTCGAATACTGATTTTGTTGGTCTTCTGCAGTTTGACCCTGCCGATGCATGCCTCCAAAATCCTGATACCCATGGATGCGGAAACCCAGGAGAATCACCTGAAGGCCTATGGCATTACGTACTGGGTGCTCAGCAAACAACAAAAGGTGCAATGGCTGTTGAATTATCGCGGCGGCTCCTTCTTACTGCCCGACGGGGAACCCATACGCAACGAGTGTCGCATTCGCGGGGTTAGTTTCGAAGTCCTGTCAGACGCCCAGGCGCAGAGCATTCTCGATGGCATTGCCAGCCCATCCCAGAATCAGGAGGCGGTGATCCTGGAGAAAGCCCCTAAAATCGCTGTGTATTCCCCCAAGGATAATCAACCCTGGGACGACGCGGTGACTATGGTACTCACCTATGCGGAAATCCCTTATGTTACCGTATACGATCAGGAAGTCATGGAGGATAAGCTGGCGATATACGATTGGCTCCACCTGCATCACGAGGATTTCACCGGCCAGTACGGAAAATTCTATGGCTCGTATCGGGCCGCTCCCTGGTATATCGAAGGCAAACGTCAGGCAGAAGCCCTGGCTGCCCAACTTGGGTTTTCTAAAGTGAGCGATTCCAAGAGTGCGGTTGCCGAAAAAATACGGAACTATGTTATCGGTGGAGGTTTTATGTTCGCCATGTGTTCGGCTACGGACAGCTTTGATATTGCCCTGGCAGCTAAGGACGTGGATATTTGTGAACCTATGTTCGACGGAGATCCTTCAGATCCGAATTACCAAAACCGACTCGACTACGGGCGAACCTTTGCCTTTCGGAATTTTACCCTGGAACGCAATCCCTTGCGATATGAGTTTTCGAGTATCGATATGACCTCTAAACGCAATGACTTCCCCCGGGAATCCGATTACTTTTCCCTAATGGACTTTTCGGCCAAGTGGGATCCCGTGCCTACCATGCTCTGCCAGAATCATACAGCACTGGTGAAAGGCTTTATGGGGCAAACCACAGCCTTTACACGGGACGAAGTAAAGCCAACGGTCTTGGTACTGGGGGAAAATAAATTAAATGGGGAAGCGCGCTATATCCATGGTATAGTAGGACGCGGATTCTTTACCTTCTATGGGGGCCATGATCCGGAGGACTACCAGCATCGGGTAGGGGATCCGAAAACAGAGTTGGAATTGCATCCCAATTCCCCTGGCTACCGATTAATTCTCAACAACGTGCTCTTTCCGGCCGCCCGCAAGAAAAAGCAGAAGACTTGATTCCAGGCCATTGCGGTAACAGTTCAATAAGTGAGTTACCCAAGCGCTTCGGCTAGTTTTTCCAGTACCTGATCCACTCCGCGTTCCTCATTACTTGCTGTCTGATACCGGGCTGCATCCAGGACATTCGGATGGGCGTTGGCCATAGCAAAACTGAAGTCGGCCCGTGACATCATTTCCAGATCGTTGTTGTAATCTCCGAAGACCATTGTCTCTTCCGGGGCAATGCCCAAATGCTCCTGCACAATTTTCAGGGCAAAGCCCTTATGTGCGTCAACATGGGAAAGATCTACCCAGTGGGCTCCGGATACCTTAACCATAAGGTCTGTTTCGAATTGCTTAACCGCCGGATAGATATATTGCTCTGAGCTCTCAAAATGGTAGGCAGCGATCTTCATGATTTCCCCCTGGAATGCATGCAGGTTTTCATGGATTTCGAAACCGGTATAATACTCCCTGAGTTTATCCAGGAAATTGTCCGGATGGGGTTTGACATAGGCGTTGTCCTTGCCACAGAGTACGGCATAGGTTCCAGGCACATTCTCCAGAGCGCTGAGTACTTCATTACGCAATTGAAGGGGTAGGGGAGTCGAAACCAATTCCTGTCCCTGATACGTTGCCAGGCCGCCATTCTCCGCAATGATCACCATGTTCTCTCGGATTTCGGGCAACTTCTGAACGATGCTCTGGTATTGCCTGCCACTGGCCGCCCCAAAAATGACGCCCCGTGCACTTAAGCTGCGGTATAATTCAAAAAATCGATCGCTTACCTCATGCCTGGCATTCAGGAGGGTACCATCCATATCGGTAATAACCAGGCGTACCTTTTTCAGGTCTTCGGGAAGCGGATATTCGAATTGGGCCATAGTGCGAATGGTTTTAGCAAAGGTATTTTTTATCCGTAACTTTCGTTGTTGGAAGGAATTGATTTAATCCAAATTTAATCGGCGGCTTGAGATGTTTAGTCGCAATTTTGATCCCTATGCCTTGGATTCAGAAAGATATACGTTTGCAACCTTTTCCCAGGGGGTTCCACCTGATCACCCGGGAAATTCTCAGGGCTTTGCCGGAAATACGTGAAATCAAAACGGGATTCCTGCAGGTTTTTATTCAGCATACCTCGGCCGGGCTTACCCTGAACGAGAACGCAGATCCGGATGTACGCCTGGATTTCGAAAGCCATTTTAACCAGATGGTTCCTGAGAATGCTCCCTATTACGTGCATACCTTAGAAGGACCTGATGATATGCCTGCGCACATCAAATCTTCTTTGGTGGGACACTCCGTACAGGTGCCCATTGGGAATGGAAGCTTAAAACTGGGAACCTGGCAGGGTATTTACCTCTGTGAACACCGGGATCGGGCATCGGGAAGGCGCCTTGTCCTTACCCTGTTTGGCGAGCAGCGCTGAATACGTGATTTCTCCAGATTTACGGAATAAAAAAATCCCGGCTCCATGGGAACCGGGATTCTAAGTGAGAGTGGCGTTTACCTACTTAACCTTGTCCACCACAGCTTTAAAAGCTTCTGGGTGGTTCATGGCCAGGTCTGCAAGCACTTTGCGATTCAATTCGATGTTGTTTGCCTTAACGGCTCCCATAAATTGGGAATAAGACATTCCATGCAGGCGGGCACCAGCGTTGATACGCGTGATCCACAGCGCACGGAAGCTTCGTTTTTTATTTCTTCGGTCGCGATAGGCGTATTGCATCGCCTTCTCAACCGCATTTTTGGCTACGGTCCAGACGTTTTTACGTCGGCCATAATACCCCTTGGCCTGCTTCAGGACTTTTTTCCTGCGGGCTCTAGAGGCTACTGAATTTACTGATCTTGGCATTTTGTTTCTTGTTTTTTTGTAGCAGGCGGCTCCTTTGTGGAACGCTTTTATGGCCTGACTCCAGGGTTAAACTTACCGGCTGCGATTTATTTCAGGCGCAGCTGTTCTTTAATACTATTCTCATCGGACGGATGTACCAATGTAGAATGCGTCAGACGGAGCTTACGCTTTTTAGACATCTTGGTTAAGATGTGGCTTTTGTAAGCGTGCTTCCGTTTGATTTTCCCGCTACCCGTCAGCTTAAATCGCTTCTTGGCGCTGGATTTGGTTTTCATCTTGGGCATTGTCTCGCTTGTTTACAGATTCTTAATTTCGCTTTCTCACTTATTAAATTTCATGTAACTCTCGCTTAGGCCAGAAGCTACAATCCATTTATTTCTTAACTGTCTTGGGAGCGATGAACATAGTCATTCGCTTTCCTTCCAGCTTGGGCATCTGCTCTACTTTCCCGTAATCTTCCAATTCCTGGGCCAGGCGGAGCAGCAGAATTTCCCCTTTATCTTTATACACAATCGAACGTCCCTTGAAGAATACATAGGCCTTTAACTTGGCGCCTTCTTTCAGGAACTTCTCTGCGTGCTTTTTCTTAAAATCGTAGTCGTGATCGTCCGTGTTGGGTCCGAAACGAATTTCCTTGATTACGACCTTGGAAGCTTTTGCCTTTAAGGCTTTATCCCGCTTCTTTTGCTCGTACAGGAATTTCTTGTAATCCATGATCTTGCAGACCGGTGGATCTGCGCTAGGGGAAATTTCAACCAGGTCTAACCCGATCTCTTCAGCTTTCTCGAGGGCTTCGCGAATGCTGTATACTCCCATCTCCACGTTATCACCTACAAGGCGAACCTTGGGTGCCGTGATTTTATCATTGATATTGTGCGGGTTTTTATTTTCCCGTCTCGGCTGCGGCCGGCGTCTTCTACGTATTGCTATGGTTTCTCGATTTTAATTTAACTTACTTTCGAACGTCTTTAAGGTACTATTTATTTCTTTTTGGATCAAGTCGGCAAAGGCTTCCACCGTAAGGGATCCGAGATCCCCGCCTCCGTGCCGACGCACCGAAATTTTACCTTCTTCAGCTTCCTGGTCACCGACGATGATCATGAAGGGATATTTTGCTAACTCTGCCTCCCGGATCTTCTTGCCGACCGTTTCACTGCGCGCGTCTACGAGGGCGCGAATTTCGCGATTTTCCAGAGAATTTAAAACTTTTTCCGCATATTTTTCGTGCTTCTCGCTGACTGGCAGGAGGATAGCCTGTTCAGGAACCAGCCACAACGGCAGATTTCCACCCGTGTGTTCCAACAATAATGCCACAAACCGCTCCATACTTCCGAAAGGTGCACGGTGGATCATTACAGGCCGGTGCAATTCGTTATCACTGCCTTTGTAGGTCAGGTCAAAACGCTCTGGTAAATTGTAGTCGACCTGGATGGTACCCAGCTGCCATTGGCGTCCCAGGGCATCCCGAACCATAAAGTCCAGTTTGGGTCCATAGAATGCGGCTTCTCCAGGTTCGATCACAAAATCGAGTCCTTTCTCTGTTGCGGCATTGATAATGGCTTGCTCCGCCTTGTCCCAATTATCGGAAGAACCGATATACTTCTCAGGATTTTCCGGGTCGCGTACCGAAACCTGAGCGCGGAAATTCTCGAATCCCAGGGAACCGAGGACATAGAGGGATAGATCGATAACATTCTTGAATTCCGCATCCAATTGATCATTGGTGCAGAAAATATGGGCATCATCCTGGGTGAAGCCCCTGACCCGGGTAAGCCCGTGTAATTCCCCACTCTGCTCATAGCGATAAACCGTCCCGAATTCCGCATAGCGCTTGGGCAGTTCCCGGTACGAGAAAGGTCGCGCACGGTAAATCTCACAGTGGTGCGGGCAGTTCATGGGTTTCAGGAGGAATTCTTCGTCCTCTTTCGGGGTGTGGATCGGCTGAAAGCTGTCCTCTCCATATTTCGCGTAGTGGCCGGAGGTAACATAGAGTTCTTTTTGCCCGATATGCGGGGAAACGACCATCTCGTATCCTGCTTTCTTCTGGGCCTGCTTCAGGAAATTTTCAAGGCGTTCCCGTAATGCGGCTCCTTTGGGCAACCAAAGCGGCAGCCCCTGTCCAACCCGCTGGGAGAAGGTGAATAATTCCAATTCTTTACCCAGTTTCCGGTGGTCCCTTTTCTTGGCTTCCTCCAGCAGTTCCAGATATTCCTTCAGGTCCTTTTGCTTCGGAAAACTTATCCCGTAAACGCGCGTTAGTTGCGGCCGGTTTTCGTCACCGCGCCAATACGCCCCGGCAACATTCAGCACTTTGAAGGCTTTGATGATCCCGGTATTGGGAATGTGCCCCCCGCGGCAGAGGTCTGTAAAGGTACTGTGGTCGCAAAAGGTGATATCCCCGTCTTGCAGGTTCTCGATCAATTCCACCTTGAAGTCATTGCCTTCTTCCTTGTAGTGGGCCAGGGCATCTGCCTTGGAGACCTCCCGCATTTTAAAGTCGTGCTTACCACGGGCTATTTCCAGGGCTTTCTTTTCGATCGCGTCAAAATCCTTCTCGGAGACGGTGTGCTCTCCGAAATCGACATCGTAATAAAACCCATTTTCGATGGCCGGACCTATGGTGAGCTTAACTCCGGGGTACAGCTCTTCCAGGGCCTGTGCAAGTACGTGGGAAGAGGAATGCCAAAATGCCTTTTTGCCCGCCTCGTCGTTCCAGGTATAGAGCACCAGCGCGCCATCCTCCTTAAGAGGGGTGACGGTTTCCACCGTATTTCCGTTGAAACTGGCGCTGATCACATTTCGGGCCAGACCTTCGCTAATATCCCGGGCTACCTCGTAAGGAGTAATTCCACTGGCATATTCCAGAACTTTGCCATCGGGCAGGGTAATCTCAATCATAGGGAAAGGATGTAGGCGGCAAAGATAATATCTCCCTGCGACCCGAACAACCTCGGCTGCGCCAAGTCAGATAAAATCACGGTGGTAGCTCAGGATTTGGATTTGGGCTTGGCAAAAAAGGCGTCTACAAGCGTCTTAATGCCCCAGAATCCCATGGCCATCGCCCCAAGGGCAAGGATGGCCCCGATAATCAGAACGGGAATGTACCAGGGGTGGTCCTGGTTTTTAAAGGCCTGGTAGAGCACAACCGGCCCCGTAAACATCAGAAATACAGTAATCAGTAGCCTCCTGAATCCTTTAAGCAGTTTTTCCCGGTCTGTTGGCATTATTCTTTAATTTCTTTTGCTGCCCATAGTACGACAGCTTAACTTTAACCGTGAAGGTACGTCAAATTCTAATTTCCCATTGATTTAATGCGCGTATTACTACTTCCCGATAAATTCAAAGGATCCCTGACAGCGGCACAGGTCAGCGATGCGGTGGTAGCAGGGATTCGCAAGACGTATCCGAAGGCCGAAACTCCCAGGTTTGCAGCCTCAGATGGGGGAGATGGATTCCTGGAGGCGGTTGGGGCCATTCGAACCTTGGAAACCATATCGCTCAGGGTCCCGGATCCAATGGGTAGGCCGGTAGAAGCTGTATACCTGTTCGATCCTGAATCCGGAACTGCCTTTGTAGAAATGGCACAGGCCTCTGGATTGGTGCTGCTCGAACCCCATGAGCGCAATCCCCTATTGGCGCATACAGAGGGCACAGGTCGGTTGATCGCAGATGCGCTGTCCCGAGGTGCCACGGAAATCTATGTCGGTCTTGGGGGTAGCGCTACCAGTGACGGAGGCATGGGTTTGGCTCATGCCGTTGGATATCGATTTTTTGATCGGGAGGGTAACTTGTTAAGCCCTTCGGGTCAGAACCTCGAACGTATTGAGCGTATTGATGCCGGCTTGGTTTCAGACGCCTGGAAAGCGTGTCAGATATATGCTGTAAATGATGTGAATAACCCCCTTTATGGCGAAAACGGAGCGGCTTATGTCTATGCCCCTCAAAAAGGGGCTGATCCCGATATGGTAGGCAGCCTGGATCAGGGGTTGCGGAATCTGGATCGCGTAGTACAACAGGATTTGGGTAACGATACTGCCCAAACTCCGGGATGTGGGGCTGCAGGAGGAACGGCCTATGGCCTGAAGGTTTTTCTGGAGGCAGCGTTTTTGGGTGGGGCCCAATACATCTTACGGCAGACCGGGGCGGAGGCGGCCCTGGCTTCTGATAAAACGGATTTTATTGTTACGGGGGAAGGAAGTCTGGATGCACAGAGTTTACAGGGAAAATGGATCCAGGCCGTAGTGGATCTTGGCAAACAGTTTAATACACCCGTTGTTGCCGTTTGCGGACGTTGTACCCTGGGTGCAGCGGAATGGAAAGCCGCGGGATTGCATACGGTCCTGGAGGTCGGGCAGCGGGATCGCCCATTAGCCTGGAACATGGAAAACGCCGCAGCACTTACCGAAGCAGCAGTGGCAAACTATTTCGAAGGATTGTGATTTAGCGGATAATCAGCTCTTCTTCGTATTGCTGCACCACCGCGAAATATCCTAAGGGAAATACCTCGGGCCGATCCGCGTTGTTAGAACGTTCCAGGTTATCGATATCCGTAACATCCAAAACGTTTCCCCTTACTGTGGCTGCGGGTACCTGAAAGGGTCCTTCCAGTTCACTTTGTTCGATGAGTAAATCCATGTAATTGTAAAATTCCGCACTCGCCCCCATGATCCGAATGGTTTTAAGCGTGCCCTCTGGAATAGGATCTTCATAGAAATAGGAAAACTGAAATAGCTGTCCCTGATAAAACTGATCCTCGGTTACCAAATACTCCCCCGGGTCAAACTGGAACAAGTAAAAATCGTCGGTCGTACCCGGATCAGAAAAGGTGATTATTACCTCGGTCTCATCTCCTTCAAAAAGGGTATTTCTGCCTTGTAATACAAAATCGATCGGAACTACAGGTTGGTACCAGGTTTGTGCTACATAGTTCCTTCCCTTATGGAGTATATTCAAGGTAAAGCGAACCTCGGCATTCAGAAAGACCGTTGGAATCCGCTGGTCTCCAAATGCATTCGGATCCGGCACATAGAGCCCGGTTCCCGGACTTTCTTCCGCCAGGAGCGAACTGAAGGATTCGATGAGCTGTCCATCCTCAAAACGCTCCACCTGGATAAAGATGTTCTCGGCCTGGGTAGGGGTAAGTTCTTCAAAGAATCCAGCGGTTTCCTTAAGCTGTATCCTCACGGGGATAAAGGCTTGTTGTTCGTCTACCCGAAGCAGGCCTTCGACCAGGAGTCTGGGGGGTGAATCTGTGACTTCCACTTCCACCACATCTTCACAGGCCGCAAAAAGCAGGCTAACGCTAAGGAACAATAAAAATCTGGAAACCTTCAAAATGTGATACTATTCGGCCGGAACGGTATAGGTAAACTCCTGAACGATTGCAAAATAACCCAGGGGGAAGACCATGGGGGAGCCAGCATTGTCAAAATTTTCAATGTTGTCCAGTTCAGTAACGTCAAAAACATTGCCCCGAACAGTAGCCACTGGAACCTGGAACGGATTTTCAAGCAGCCCGGATTGTTCGGTAAGGAGCAGCATGTAGTTGTAAAAAGTCTGGTCTGCCCCCAATATTTTAATTTCCAGCGGATCTTCCGTGGTTAGTTCCCGTTGTACAAAATAGGAGAACTCAAAATCCTGACCGTTGTAAAATTCGTCTTCTGAGGGGAGGTATTCCCCTTCCCCGAAATCGAAAATATAGTAGTCACCCGGATCTGCATTATCTGTAAATCGGACAACGATCTCGGTTTCATCTTCGTCGAAAAGCGTATTGCCCCCGAAGCTGGCCTCGGCAATGGGCACAGCGGGTACATATCGGGTCTGAGCGGCATACCGCCTTCCTTCCCAAGTGATTACCAGGGTGTATAGGACGTCAAATTCAATGATTCCCATCCCAACGCGCTCGTCCACATCTCCTTCGATAACCACGGGAATGTAATAGCCTTCGCGGGTTTCATCACGTCCCAGTACCGACGTACCTGTACCCTGGGAATTGCCCTCTTCGTCAAAGACCTGAATGATAATCACAATTTCTTCGACCTCGTTAACGGGCTGAAATTCCCCGAAAAATGGCGTCGTGGTACTTAATTTGATTTCGATAGGGAGGAATTCTTCGGTGGTATCTACCCGAATTAATCCTTCGACATTCAGGCGCGGGTCTTCTTCCGGGACTTCCACCTCGATTACATCCTCGCAGGAAGCAAAAGCGATTGCAAGTAACGGGAGCAACAATAAGTAAAATCTGCGCGCCGACATTTGTACTATTCTATGGTGATGTTGGCTGTAAACTCTTGTACCACAGCAAAATACCCTAATGGAAAGATTTCAGCCTGGTTCGCATTATCAAAATCATCAATATTGTCGAGGTCGGTTACGTCAAAAACATTTCCGCGGACCGTGGCAACCGGAGTCTGAAAAGGGCCATCGTCCGACTCTGCCTGCCCGACCAATAGATTCATATAGTTGTAAAATTCCTGATCTGCCCCCAGAATGCCGATGGTTAACTCCGTACCCGGTTCAAAAATCTCATCGTAGAAATAAGAGAAACTGAATTGCTGCCCCTGATAAAAAGTATCCTCGGAGGGAAGGAAATTTCCAAATCCGAAATCAAAGAGATAAAAGTCGTCCCGCTCTCCGTTATCGGTAAATTCTACGACTACCTCGGTCTGTTCGTCATCGAAAAGGGTGCGATCCCCCTGTGCCAGATCGTCTAATGGGACTGTTGGCACGTATCGGGTCTGTGCGGCGTACCTACGCCCGCGCCATTCGATAACCAGGGTATATAATATGTCGTTTTGCGTGATTGAATCCACCGCAATGCGCTGGTCCTCGTCAAAGGTGGGGTCCGGGATGTAAATCCCACTACCCGGGCTGCTCTGCGCCAGGCTGGAACGTCCCGACATCCCATTGGGAACGCCGTTTTCGAATTGCTGAAGGATAATGAAGATTTCGTCCACGTCGGTAACCAGCTGTACTTCTTCAAAAAATCCTGCCGTTTGTGTTAAGCGGATTTCTACGGGCGCAAATTGCTGGTCCACATCTACCCGTATCAGCCCTTCAACGACCAGCCGGGGTGGCTCCGTGGGTACTTCTATTTCAATTACATCCTCGCAGCTATTGGCTATCAGGCCAAGCAGGCAAAGCATGACAAGCAGTACTCCCTTTGTTGCGTTTTCCTTCTTCATAGCTTAGAATCGAAAATTATAGGTCACAGAGGGTACAATTCCGAATATCGAAGTACGCACCGCTTCATTGCGACCGGTATCCTGATTTTGTCGGAAATTGATCGAAGCGGCGTTCATGCGGTTGTAAACATTATAGATGCTGAAGACCCATTCACCCTGTACTTTCCGATTCGGTTTCCGTTTCGGGGTAAGGGTAGCCGCAATATCCAATCGGTGGTAATCCGGCAGGCGCTCCTGATTTCTCAGACCAAAGTAAGGGACCACCAGGCCTTCGAACTGAAATTGACCAATCGGATAGTTGGTAGGTTGGCCGGTTTGATAAATAAAGTTGGTATTAAAACTCCATTTGGCATTGAGTTCATAGTTACCATAAACGGCAATATCATGACGTTTATCAAATGGCGTGTTATACCAGTCCCCGAAATTTATTCCGGTTTCCTCAACTTCAATTCCGGTAGCTGTTAGGGTAGTGCGACCAGGCGTACGTTGCTCCGATTTTGCCAGGGTGTAGGCAATCCAACCCGTTAAAGGCCCTTCATTTTTCCTCAGGAGGAATTCCAAACCATAAGCACGAGCCTCACCGTTGAGAATTACCTGCTCTATGGCGTTATTGGCAATCAGGTTAGCCCCGTCGATATAATCTATCCGATTTTGGACTTCCTTGTAAAACACTTCGGTTTCCAGACTGTACTTCCCCTGGCCGATATCCCTGAAATAGCCAACGGCGTAATGATCGATAAGTTGTGGTTTGGTATACGGGCCACTAGGGGTCCAGACGTCCAGCGGGGTAGGCGAATTGGTGTTTGAGAGCAGGTGCAGGTACTGGGCCATTCGCGTGTAGCTGGCCTTTACCGAAGTCCTGTCGTTAAAGGCGTAGGAAACGGAAGCGCGGGGTTCCAGGTTCAGGAATTTTTCCAGGGTCTGAAAGCGGTCTGCACTGAGGGTGTCAATCGGGGTCGCTTCCTGATAAACCAGGCTAAAAGGATTAAATATTACCGGATTGTCGTTTTCATACACAAAAAACTCATCCTGTCCCAACCGGTTAAACTGACTTACCCGAAGACCGTAGTTCACATTGAGTTTCGGGCTGATCTCCTGGTTTACGTCTACATAGATCGCATTTTCGTTGGCGTATTTCTGGGTCAGCTGCTCTTCTACGATCCCGGATTCCGGAGAATTCGGCGTGATCTTTCCCGGGTTAAAGACGTAATAGATATTGTTGAGCCCGTAATTGATTTGCAAGCCATCATTGATATAGTGTTTCAGGTCGTACTTCAGGTTAAAATTCCTGATGCCTGAATCCCATTCGAAGCCTACAAAATCCAGTTCCAACCCGTAATAGTAATCGGAGTAAATTAAGCTGAGGTTGGAAAAGAGTTTATCCGAAAACAAGTGGTTCCACCGGAAGTTTACCACGGCATTCCCGTAGGTATTTACAAATAAATCATTGATGCTGAACAGGTCCCGACCAAAATAGCCCGACAAGAAGAGGCTGTTGCGTTCGTTTACCCGGTAATTGAATTTGGTGTTCAGGTCATAGAAGTAGGCCCTGTTGTCAATATCAAACAAGGGGAGGAAAAGGTGGGCGTAGGAAGCCCTTCCTCCAACCAGGAAAGCGGCTTTGTCCTTTACAATAGGACCTTCGGCGAGTAGCCTGCTGGCTACGGCTCCAATTCCGCCATTCATATGGAATTCTTTGGAATTTCCTTCTTTCTGGAAAATCTCGAGAACGGAGGAAACCCGACCGCCATAACGAGCCGGAATACCGCCTTTGAATAGTTTAACATCTTTGATCGCATCCGGGTTGAATACCGAGAAGAAGCCAAAGAGGTGGGAGGAATTAAATATCACCGCCTCATCGAGCAGGATTAGGTTTTGATCTGCTGCACCTCCCCGCACATTGAAACCGGAGGATGCTTCTCCCGCATTGGTAACCCCCGGGAGGAGGATTAAGGATTTAATTACGTCGGCTTCCCCCAGGACTACGGGGATTTTTTTGATCGTCTCTACCTTGAGGGTATTCACGCTCATTTGGGGCTGGCGAATATCCAGGCGGGTGGCATCATCGGTTACTACAACTTCCTCTAACTGCTCAGCTTCTTCAACGAGGTTGAAATCCAGGCGTCGGTCGGCATTGAAATTGATGGTTTGGCGGATATCGGAATACCCCAGAAAACGAACGACTACCTCATAGCTTCCTTCCGGGAGGGAAAGGGAAAAGAATCCATATTCGTTAGTAACCGCGCCGGTTTGCAATTCGGGAACAATGATGTTTACCCCGATCATGGTCTCGTTGGATCCTGCCTCGTAAACTGTTCCGCTTAATGTGTATCGTTGCTGCGCTGCAAGTTGAAATACGCAACATATCAGTAGGGTTGGAAGAACCCAAAAGCGTTTGTGCCCCATGCAATTCTTTTTCCTAAAAATAGGGAATTACCCTGGGAGTACTGCTATGTTCGGTAAATTCCTGCCTAGTTAAGCTGGGCGAGGATGGTATTGAACGTATGACTCGGTCGCATGGCCCGGGATACTTTATCCGGATCGGGCAGATAGTACCCTCCCAGGTCCTGGGTACTTCCCTGGGCTTCCAGGAGTTCCTCCAGTATCTTAGGGGTCTGGCCTACCAATCCCTCAGCAATAGGGGCAAAGCGGTCGGCGAGATCGACATGCTCTTGCTGAGAAGCCAGGGCTTCTGCCCAGTAGCGCGCCAGGTAAAAATGGCTGCCACGCGTATCCAGTTCCCCTACCTTTCTGGAAGGAGACCGGTTTTCTTCCAGAAACTTTTCCGTGGCTTCATCCAGGGCTCCGGCCAGCGCTATGGCTGCAGGGCTGTTATTCTTCTGTCCGTAATGCTCCAGGGATACGGCCAGGGCCATAAATTCCCCCAGGGAATCCCAACGTAAATGGGCTTCCTCCAGGAATTGCTCTACGTGTTTTGGTGCAGAACCCCCTGCGCCGGTTTCGAAGAGGCCTCCGCCGTTCATCAGTGGAACAATCGATAGCATCTTGGCACTGGTTCCCACTTCCAAAATCGGAAATAGATCGGTGAGGTAATCCCGCAAAACATTTCCGGTTACGGAGATGGTGTCTTTTCCCTGCCGAATTCGTTCCAGGGTGTAGTGGGTGGCAGCTTCGGGGGATAGGATTCGGATGTCTAAAGCTTTGCGTTTTTCCTCTGGTAAATATTGATTCACCTTAGCGATCAGTTCGCGATCGTGGGCCCGCTCAGCATCCAGCCAGAATACCGCTGGAGTCGAAGAGAGTTCGGCACGTTCAACCGCCAGGGAAACCCAATTCTGGATCGGCAGGTCTTTAACCTGGCACATTCTCCAGATGTCGCCCGCATTTACAGTGTGCTCCATGATTACTTCAACCGTGGCCGTATGAACCACCTGTACTTTTCCAGGAGCGTGGATTTCAAAGGTTTTGTCATGAGAGCCGTATTCTTCGGCTTTCTGAGCCATCAAACCTACATTGGGCACGGTGCCCATGGTTCGCGGATCCAGCGCACCGTTTTTCTTGCAATCCTCTATGGTTGCCTGATAAACCCCGGCGTAGCTGCTGTCGGGAATCACGGCCTTGGTATCCTGAGCCTTCCCGTCTGCATTCCACATTCTACCCGAATTTCGGATCATAGCTGGCATAGAGGCATCGATGATCACATCGCTGGGAACATGCAGGTTGGTAATGTCCTTATCAGAATTAACCATGGCCAGGGAAGGTCCTGAAGCACGCGTATCGGAAATGGCCTGCCGGATGGCATTTGCCTTGTCTTCCGGTAGTTGCTCCAAGTCAGCAAGCAAACTTTCAAGGCCATCATTGGCGTTTACCCCTAGGTTCTGAAGCGTTTCCCCATAGGTTTCAAACACTGCTTTGAAGTACGAACGCAGCACATGTCCGAAAATAATCGGGTCCGAAACTTTCATCATGGTAGCCTTCAGGTGAACCGAGAAAAGCAAACCGCGTTCACGGGCATCGGCGATTTCTTTAGAAAGGAATGCCAGGAGGGCGTCCTTTTCCATGACGCTGGCATCGACGATTTCCCCCGCCAATACCGGGACACTTTCCTTAAGCGTTTTGGAGGTGCCATCCACTCCAACCCATTCGATTCGCAGGCAACCTGCCTGATCCAGGGTGCGGGATACTTCGTTCGACTTAAAATCTCCCTGCCCCATAGTCGCCACATGACTTTGGGAATCTGCCGACCAGGCACCCATGCTGTGTGGGTTTTTGCGCGCAAAGTTTTTGACTGGCTTAGGCGCACGCCGGTCCGAATTTCCTTCGCGGAGCACGGGGTTCACCGCACTTCCCTTTATTTTATCGTATCGCGCTTTGATTTTTTTCTCCTCCTCATTCTGTGGCTCTGCCGGATAGTCCGGGATGGCGTAACCTTTGGCTTGCAGTTCCGAGATCGCTGCTTCCAGTTGTGGGATGGAGGCACTGATATTTGGCAATTTTATGATATTGGCTTCCGATTCTTTGGCCAGTTGCCCCAGGAATTCCAAATCATCCGACACCCGTTGTTCTTCGGTGAGATTGTCCGGAAAGGTTGCCAGGATCCGTCCTGCCAGGCTTATATCGCGGAGCTCGAGCTCTATACCAGCGCTCTGTGCGAAGGCCTGAACAATTGGTAGGAAGGATGCGGTTGCCAGGGCTGGCGCCTCGTCGGTACGGGTGTATCGTATTTTTGCCATGAAAAAAGGTTGTCTTAAAAGCGGAGCAAATATACAAAAAAGAGAAAGCCATCTCATCGCGCGAATGGCGTTGACATGGCTTTCGAAATAACCTTCAGGAATCGCCGGTTGCTTTCGCGGTTGGCGCCGATTTTGCAATCTTGCCTTTGGGCTATTTGACGTTTAAAATTACAGGTCTTAGTTTCACTAATGCTTCTCCACTACCTCTAATTTCTTCTCGTTGGCCGGTTCTTTTGTCCTGCACAGCTAACCGGGGTTATCCATGTAGCGCATAAGTTCCCACCAGCTTCCAGGAAACAACGGCCTCCTGAAAGGGCTCCTCCACAGCGTTCACTTTAAAAGTTTGACCTTTTTAAGCTATTTCCGGGATTAGACAACGATATGAAAGAACGTCAATTTCACAGTAACCTTTCTCTGCATCCTTGGACCGGATACCCTTACTTGATTACATTGTTGAAAGTAGACGATCAGACCGAATTTGCCAAAAAATAGACAAGAAACTAATTTACAGGTTATTAACCTCAATTATGAACATTTGTTCATAACTGGATTATCGCGCCTGTTCCCGGCGTTGCTCACGCCGCAGTTGTCGTTGTATCTTACGAATAGCCGACTCTATGGATTTATCCGGCTCAATGATATTATACGCTCCCCAAAAATCCGGATCGGAGAAACCGACTGCCTCATCACTGAGGATAATCGAGGATTTAAGCCGGTCCCGATAACGGGGAATATCCCCTTCCGGGTTGAGCTCCCAGTCCGTAATCGCCATCTCCAGACTCAGACTGTAGATGGAATTGAATAATTTCTTGTCCCAGTCTACCTTGAACTCCAGCATGGCATTGCTGTAACCGTAATACCAGCGCCCATCTTTCTCTCGATAATCGACCCTGTAGGCGATTTCTGTTGGAGTTACCTCGGCATTGGCAGGTTTTCGCCTGACAAACATCCGGCTGGCCAATTCCTCGTTGTTGATGTTCAAAGAGAAGATAGCACTGGTCAAAATGCGTTTTTCCCCATCGATAAACAATTTGCCCTGGTACAGCGGTTCCTCGATTTCAGGCTTTTGCTTAAATCCTATCACGAAGATCAGCCGATCGTCTATTCGCGTATTTCGCTCGAAATAAAAGTCGTAATCATCGATGTACTCCTGGGCAAAAAGATACTCCGGATACTTCATGATATCTACAAAGAGGGCATTATAGGGGCCGCCCTGCAATTTCAGGGCTACGGTGTCTAATTTGTTATAATCGGTGCTCTTTCGCGCTTTATACAATTCCACGGCATCCCTTCGATTAGCGGTATAGGGCGCTTTGTAAATGTTTACTACTGCTTCGGCAAGGGAAACATTCTGTCTTCTTCTTCGGATCGTCTCCCGGTAAAAGCCGGTCATGGTCAAAGGCTCATCGTAGTATACATTACCTCGGTTTCGCAGCGTTTCCTTGACCAGCACGGTGGCATTGGCCGGAACAACCACATCTACTTCGGGCAGATTCAGTACATTGACATTTAGGGCAATACGGTTGTTGTTTTCCTGTAAATCCTCCAGGGCCATTGATTTGGAAGTATAGCCGAGAAAGGAGATACTCAGCGTACCCGTAGTAATGTCATTGGGAACCTTCAGCAGGAATTTACCATCGGAATTTGTGACCGTACTTATATTTTCAGCAGTTAAGGCCAGGGTTGCAAAGACCAGGGGATCTCCGGTCTCAGCGTCGACTACCTCCCCGCGAAATTGCCGAAAGTCGTCAGCACTGGTTTCCTGTGAATGAACAGGGATAATGTTAGCGAGCACGAACAATGTGCAAAGGCCTAATAATTTCTTCATAGCGGTGAATATTTAGTGCGTCGTTAAAGACCATTAAAGATACAAATTTTGCTGCGCATTTAATACCTTTAGTAGCATATGGACAAGCGTGAATTCTTAAAAACAGCAGGCAGGGGAGCTCTGGGTGCAAGTTTTATCTGGCCTGCTTTAACTGCTCAGGCAACTGCTCAGGGTTCCTCCCTGAGGCATGATGTTAACCTACAGGTTTTAAGCCAATTGGAACCAGGGAAGAGCGGAGAGGAAGACTACTGGGAGGAAATTCGGGGGCATTACCGTCTAAAGCCCGATTACATCAACCTGGAAAGCGGTTACTACAATATCATCCCTGTGCCAACTCTGGAGGCCCACCTGGAGAAAATTCGTATGGTGAATTACGAGGGTTCCTATTACATGCGGACGGTGCAATGGAACAATAAAAATGCCGTTGCGGCTCGCCTGGCGGGATTGGTCAATTGTGACCCTGGTGAATTGGCTATTACCCGCAATACAACGGAATCGTTAGATATGATCATCTCGGGCTTCCCCTGGGAACCCGGGGATGAGGCCGTTTATGCAGAGCAGGATTACGGGGCCATGCAAATGCAATTTGAGCAAGTCGCCCGCCGCCGTGGAATAGTCAATCGAAAAGTAAGCGTTCCGTTACATCCACAATCCGATGAGGAGATTGTCCAGGTATACGAAAATGCGATCGGGCCTAAAACGCGCTTGCTAATGGTATGCCACATGATCAATATTACCGGTCAGATTCTGCCCATTAGAAAAATCTGTGACATGGCACACAGTAAAGGTGTGGAAGTAATGGTGGATGGCGCGCATTGCGTGGGGCACATCCCTGTTGACATGCGCGAACTCGACTGCGATTATTACGGCTCAAGCCTTCATAAATGGCTGGCTGCACCACTGGGAGCCGGCCTGCTGTATGTGCGCAAGTCACACATCGATAAAATCTGGCCCCTGTTGGCAGAACACCCCACGGAACCCGGAGATATTCGAAGGTTGAATCATACGGGAACCCACCCGGTTCACACAGATCTCGCCGTTGGAGCCGCCCTCGATTATCTGGAGGCTATGGGATTGGAGCGCAAAGAAAAACGCATGCGGTATTTGCAACGGTACTGGACAACCCCTTTGCGTGGCAGAGATAGGATCATCATCAATACCCCCGAGGATGAACACCGCAGTTGTGGAATTGCCAATGTGGGTATTGCGGGCATCAAACCCGCTGATCTGGCCAAACGCTTGTTGGAGGAACACGGCGTATTTACCGTGGCTATTGACGGTGCCGGGGTACACGGATGTCGTATTACGCCCAATGTATTCACCACTACCGGTGAATTGGATCATTTCATCAGTGCCCTGGAAACGCTGGCTTCCTCCTGAATTAATCGACCATAAAAAGGGCGTTGGCGAAAAAGAGTTTTCCGCCTTCCCAAAATCCGCGAAACAAGGGATTGTCTGCAAAGTATACCACGGAGCCCCTTCCGGAATACTCCATTCCAAAAATCAGACTTTCAGGAAGTTGAGTCAGCGCTCTGCTTCCGGCAAAACCTGCCACTGGTTTCGGGGATTTACCCAGGGTAACCACATTGGAACCACCTTTGAGGTAAGCAAATCCGCCGCCGTTGACCTTGAGGGTAAAATAATCCGACCCATATCCAAAGGCCAGGGGGTGGGTGGGATCTACCTTCGCTTTAAAGATTGCCCCGGTAATGGCGCTGCTGATACGATCCCTGCGGGACGCTTCAAAAGATTGCAGGGGGTCCCCGTCGTTAGGACTGCCTTCGGTGGCTGAAATGCCAAAACCTCCTTCTCCGCCCAGGGCACTCAGTGAACCGCCCATTGCGATCAACCGTCCCCCTTTACGAACCCATTCCACCATTGCCTTTTTCCTTCCTTCATTCAGAAATCCGCGATAACCCCAACCATCGGGCAGGATGAGTACGTCGTAGTCGTCCAGGGATACGCGGTCAATGTAGGAGGCATCGAGCACGCTAACGGGATACTTCAGCTGTTGTTCAAAGAAATGCCAGACCTCTCCAAACCGCAGGGTTGAGGTTGGATCTCCGGTTAGTACCGCAATTTTGGTGTCTGGGATCATCTGAACATAGCGGGATCCAAAATCCTTACCTCCATTGACCAATCCAGTGCTTACTGAAGTAAGGGGTTTTTCATGTTCCTGGACCGCAGCGCTGAGGATGGCTTCAAAATTTTCCACCCGTGCGTTGTCGGAACGGGTAATAATCAGGGTTCCGCGTTCCCATTGATTTCCTTCCAGATCAAACGGAGCCAGGGCACGCCTTACGCGAATACCCTGCTGCAGGATGCTGGAAAGAAAGCGTGCGTCTTTCATGCTGTTCCAGTCTCCGAGGTAGGCATAAGCCCCTGCAGTTATAGCGCTGCTAGTACTTGCATCAGGGGAATAGGTGTCCATGGCAATGCGGGATTCGGTAACCATAGCCTCAAGGCCATAGGCATAGGGCAGTGACCAGGCCGTAATATCATAAGTCAGGGAATCGACCAGCTTGGCATCGGGTTCGAACAGGACCTTCACCAGGGTACTCTTAGTCTGATTTCCCGGTACTACCAGGCTTTTGGAGCTCACTGTCTGATTTCCACTACTCCCGGTTCTGTAATTAAAGCCCCGGATGCTTCCCGAGCGTCCCTGCCCGAATTCAATCTCATGAGCCTGTAGCAGTTGAGCCAGGGCGGCGATTTGGTCGTCATTACCATTCAAGACGTAGGTCTTGTTTTCATAGGGTTTGGACTGCCCGTAGAATTTTCTGAATTCTTCATTGAGCTGGGTATGGTTGGAAGCGGCAACTTCGACGGTACTCAGACCCGTTGTGCGATGGTGGGCAATCCGATCCTTCAGGCTCAGGGTATCTCCGTTTGAATTGAGTACGGCCAGGCCTGCGCGTCCACTTCCACCTTGTTCATAAGTCATCCCTATGGCTCCGTTATACGTGGGATAGGTATCCCCGTAGCTCGGATAGAACAGGTCAAAGACTTCCCGGGTAAAGTAAAACCAACCATTGGCATCGAAATACCGGGCGTGATTTTTACCAATGGTGCCTTGAAAATCTCTTTGGAAGGGGGTGATTACCTCGTGATAGGGTTCTGCTGCTGGTGCGAAATAATACGGGGCATCTACGCCTTGCTCGTGAAAGTCGACATGGATATGCGGCATCCATCGATTATAAGCCTTAAGACGTTGTTGGCTTTCCACCTGCGTCAACCACGCCCAATCCCGGTTCAGATCAAACATATAATGGTTGGCGCGCCCGCTGAGCCAGCCTTCGTGGTGTTCCTTGCTATTCGGGTCTACATTATAAGGAGTGTTGCGAAACTGTTTGTAAAAGTTCACATAACGGTCGCGCCCATCCGGATTAATGCAGGGATCTATATGCACCACCGTATTATCCAGGTAATTACTTTTTTCGGTAAGCAGGAGATAGATCGTTTCCATGGAGGCTTCCGTGCTTACGCTTTCGTTTCCGTGGACATTATAACTGAGCCAGACTACCGCTTTATCGGCCTGCCCACTGCCTTCCAGGCTTTTCAAATGTTCGGATCGAATAGCCTCTAAATTCCTCATATTCTCCGAGGTGGAGAGTGTTGCGATCACTAGCGGACGACCCTCATAGGTCTCCCCGTATTGTTTCAGTTGTACCCTTGCAGGTTCCGCCTGAGCTACGTGTTCGAAATAATCCATCACCCGATGGTGCGGGGTAAACTTTGTACCCAGTTCATAGCCTAAAAATTCTGCAGGGGACTGCAGGTCCTGTGCCTGTGCGGACGCCAGCGTCAGCGAGAGGAAGAGTAGTAGGAATTTTTTCATATTCAAAACTAAGGATTCATCACGACTTTTTGATCTTAACGAAATTTTTAAAAGGCCGTATCTTAGGGCTGTTTATCTTTGACAGGTTAACCACTTCGATGCAGCTGCACAAAATTCCCTACCAAGACACCGGTTATTTCTCTGGATTGATTGCCGATTACCTGGATCGCAAGGCTTCCCTGAAACCCTTCTATAACCGTTTTCCTGCCTTAGCAGAATTTGAGGCGCAATGCGAAGAAAAGCAAGGCAGTTTTCCCCAGGAACATCGGGAGGTATTGGTTCGCGAACTTCAGGATCAGTATCGGGAGCTAAAGGTTAGCGAAGAGACCCTGCTTCATATTGAGTCCCTATCGGATTCCAAAACATTCACCGTAGTTACCGGACACCAGCTGAACCTATTTACTGGACCGCTGTATTTCCATTATAAGATAGCCACGGCTATTGGGTTGTGCCGGCGATTGCGTGAGGCCTATCCGCAATATAACTTTGTGCCGGTTTACTGGATGGCAACGGAGGATCACGATTTCGAGGAGATCAACCATTTCAATTTCACGGGGAAGGAATTCCGGTGGAATCGCCCTAGTGGCGGAGCCGTTGGCCGGATGGATACCGATGGGCTGCAGGCTGTGCTTGAGGCCTTTTCCGGAGAGCTGGGCCAGGGCAAAGCTGCCGATCGCCTTCGGGAATTATTTACATCGGCTTACCTGAAGGATATGGACCTGGCGTCCGCCACCCGCTATCTGGTCAATGAACTCTTCGGTCCTGAGGGACTCGTCATTATCGATGCAGACCGGCCAGCACTGAAGAAATTATTTATCCCGCATATGCGCCAGGATCTGCTGGAGCACATGGCCTATGACACCGTTAGCCGGGATGCTGAGGCGTTGGGGAAAGTAGATCAGAATTATCCCATTCAGGTAAACCCCCGAGAAATCAACCTCTTCTATTTAACTGAGGGCAGTCGGGAACGCATCGTGAAAGAGGGAGAACAGTATGGCGTGCTCAATACTTCGATTTCCTTTAGCAAGGAGGAATTACTTGCCGATCTTGAGGAGCACCCCGAACGCTATTCCCCAAATGTGATTACACGGCCCTTATATCAGGAAGTGATTTTGCCTAACCTCTGCTATATCGGTGGAGGGGGAGAGCTTGCCTATTGGCTTGAGCTTCACGGGTATTTCAAAAAGAGTGCGATCCCGTTTCCTATTTTGCTCCTGAGAAATTCGGCCCTGTTTATTTCTGACAAGAAGGTCCAGAAGGCTGGTAAGTTGAATCTGAGTATCCAGGAGCTTTTCCAGAAACAAAATACCCTGATTAACCGCAAAATCAGGCAGATTTCCAATATTGATATCGACTTTAGCCCGCAGCGCAAGCACCTGAAAGAGCAATTCGAAGCCATGCATGAATTGGCTGCTCAGACCGATCCATCTTTTCTCGGGGCCGTTCGCGCACAGGAAAAGAAACAGCTCAATGGCCTGGATCACCTCGAAAAACGGCTGTTAAAAGCGCAAAAGCGGAAATTAAAAGATCAGGTAAACCGGATGGTTGAATTACAGAATGATCTTTTTCCGGGACAGGGGCTGCAGGAACGCAATCGCAATTTTGCGGAGCTTTATCTGGAGTTGGGCGATAACTGGGTACCCGCGTTGCTCGAAGGACTCAATCCGCTTGAATTGGTCTTTACAGTCTTCGAGTATCCCCGCTAGGGCATCAGGGCACTAAGAACTCACCATTCCAAACGTCACCTTCCCTGCTGTATCGCACCCGCAGGTGATTTGGGCGCTTGAGTTGCAGGTATTCAATCTTGTGGGGCTGGATGTAGATGCTGGCGAAGAACTTCTCGTCGTGCAGGTATTCTACACTATCCGGCCCGGGAATCTCTGAACCTGGCGCGATATGGGTGATATAATCCTTTCGTGAAGATTCCGGGATAGCCGCCCACCTCCGTGCATTCTGTTTTTCGTCAGATTCCTTGATGGCGATGCCTTCCAATCGCAGTTGTACCAATTCTTTTGGATTATAGAGCAGTAAGCTAACTCGTTTGTCTTCTTTGATGTGGACCATTTTTTTGGAGCGGGAATCGGTGTAAAAACAGAGCCGAACAGAATCCGGGTCAAATTCGCGAAGCACAATAGTGCGTTGACGGGGCATATTGTCCAATCCCTGGGTAGCCAGGGAGCCCGTTCGCCAGGGATGGTCGGACTGCTTTACTGCCTCGGTTAAGCTTTCAATAATCTGATTCCAAATTGCACCGGTCATACCATCATTTTAAATAAAATTAAAAAAAATCACCTTTCAGGGTAGGGTAAAATAATGTTTGGTTGTTTCATAGTTGAAAAGTTGCTGAGAAAGAGAAGTAAATCCTGTTTTCCGTCGCAGCCCCCAATTGCGGCGGGACAGGATTTATGAAACTTCCGAAAAGTAACTTGTGTCATAATTAGTTCATGTGTTTAGGTTGGTTTTGACCCTGTGAGAACAGGGGAAAGAAAGACCCCGGCTCCAAGGCCGGGGTTTTTTTGTTGGGTGGAGTTTGAAGCAGGGCAGCGCGTACATTAATCGCTTCATAAATCGCCTAAAACAATTTGTAGGAAAGCGTTTAAAATACTTTATACCAGTACAATATAATATGCTACCTAGACTGTATGTTTAATATATAGAATTTTTATTATCAGGAGGTAGGGAATCGCGGATTTTGCTATTTTTGCCCATGCAAAATAACGTTCTCATCCTTGACTTTGGCTCACAATACACACAACTCATCGCCAGAAGAGTTCGCGAGCTGAATATTTATTGCGAAATAAAGCCTTACAACAAACTACCTGAAAACCTCGACGATTTTAAGGCTGTAATCCTGAGCGGTTCTCCCTTCTCGACGCTTTCCGAAGATGCTCCCCATCCCGACTTAAGTGCCATCCGCGGGCACAAGCCGATGTTGGCCGTATGCTATGGGGCACAGTACATAGCGCATTTCAGTGGCGGTGAGGTGGCACCGTCCAATACCCGGGAATATGGACGGGCCAGATTATCGCAAATAAAAGAGGGGCGGTTTTTTAACGGCATCTCTTCAGGATCGCAGGTTTGGATGAGCCATAGCGATACCATTAAAAAACTTCCTCCTGAAGCAGAATTGTTAGCCAGCACGGAAGACGTTACCAATGCGGCTTTTAAAATCGAGAGCGAAAAAATATATGGGATTCAATTTCACCCTGAAGTATATCACACCCAGGATGGAGCCCGCTTGTTGGAAAACTTTCTGGTTAACATTGCAGGCTTAGCCCAGACCTGGACACCTGACGCGTTCGTAGAAAGCACTGTTGCCGAACTTAAGGCAACGGTAGGAAGCGAAAAGGTAATCCTCGGGCTGTCCGGCGGGGTGGATTCAACGGTGGCAGCCGTACTGCTTCACAAAGCCATAGGCGACCACCTCCACTGTATTTTTGTAAACAATGGATTGTTGCGAAAAAATGAGTTCAGCGAAGTACTGGACCAGTATTCCGGGATGGGACTCAACGTAAAAGGCGTTGACGCTTCTGAGCGGTTCCTTTCAGCCTTGAAAGGCGTTGAAGACCCGGAATTAAAGCGAAAGGCTATCGGGCGGGTGTTTATCGAGGTATTCGATGAAGAAGCCCATAAGGTAACGGATGCCAAATGGTTGGGCCAAGGTACGATATACCCGGACCGGATCGAATCTGTTTCGGCCAGTGGAGGTCCCTCGGCCACTATCAAGAGCCACCATAACGTTGGTGGGCTGCCCGACTATATGAAACTGAAGATTGTAGAGCCCCTTAAGATGTTGTTCAAGGATGAGGTGCGACGCGTGGGAGCCAGCTTGGATATTCCGGGGGAACGCCTGGGACGTCATCCATTTCCGGGTCCGGGCCTGGGGATTCGTATCCTTGGGGAAGTCACTGCCGATAAGGTAGCCATCCTTCAGGAAGTAGACCACATTTTTATTCAGGGGTTACGTGATTGGGGCCTTTACGACAAGGTCTGGCAGGCCGGGGCCATGCTCCTTCCCGTTCAGAGTGTAGGGGTCATGGGAGACGAGAGAACTTATGAAAAATGCGTAGCTTTACGTGCAGTAGAAAGTACAGATGGCATGACCGCAGACTGGGTAAACCTGCCGTATGAATTTCTGCAAAAGACCTCAAACGAAATCATAAACAAAGTGCCGGGTGTCAATAGGGTGGTCTATGATATCAGCTCCAAGCCTCCGGCGACCATAGAATGGGAATAGCATGAAATGGCCTGCAAAATTTGCGCTTTGCGCTGTTTTCTTCCTGTTACTGGGATGTGGGGTAAAGGCTCAGCAGTTTCGCTCGCATGCGGTTAAGCAAGGGGAAACGCTCTCTTCCATTTCGCGGGAATACGGGGTATCAGTAGATCAAATCCTGAGGTACAACAAGGAATTGGATCGCGAATCCACCCTGAAACCCAATACCATTTTGGTGATCCCTGCTCAGGAAGCTACCTCGACAGTAAGCCGGCCGGCGATTTCTTCTCAGGATACCACCGGGCAATTCCAACCCGTTAGCTTCAAAACCCATAGGGTACGCAAAAAGGAAACCCTGTTCGGGATTACCCAACGCTACGAGATCGAGGAATCCGAACTTAAAAGATACAATCCCGAGTTGTATTCAAAAGACCTGCAGCGTGGGATGGTGCTCCGGATCCCGGTTTATCCGGAGGGATATCGGGAGGAATTGGAGTTGGAAGCGCAATTGGGCACTTACATTGTAAAGCCACAGGAAACCCGTTGGAGCATTGCACATGAATTCGGAATTTCCATGGACAGCTTGCTCAGCCTCAATCCGGAACTACCCCGAAGTACTTCTTACCTCGCTATTGGTCAGGAGTTGCGCGTTCCTGTAAAGCCGGGTGAGACCATTGAAAATCAACAGACTCAGATTTATATATCCTATACCGTCCCTCCCCAAAAGACGCTTTTTAGCCTTAGCCAGGAATACGGAATAAGCCGGGAGGAAATTGTACGGCTGAACCCGGAGATCATGGACCGTGGCGGGTTACAGGAGGGTATGGAAATCCGCCTGCCGGAAAAGCCTGTACAACCCGAAAACACCGAAGATTCCGAGTTTCTTTTTTATGAAGTTAAACCCAAGCAAACCGAGTTTTCCCTGACCCGGAAATTCGGTATCGGCTGGACCGAACTCATCGCACTGAATCCGGATTTGCGTCTCGGGCTCAAGGCTGGAATGGTGTTGAGAATCCCCGGGAACCGGGCCGAAGACCTGGCTGTTAAGAATGCGGTTGTTCTGGACCAGTTCAACCTCAAGGACAGCATAAACCCAATGAATGTGCCTAAGCTCCTGGTACTCTTTCCATTCCGATTGGATCGCCTGAATTTACAGGATGAAGAGCAGACCGGGAAGCGGATAGAAAACAACAATGCCCTGAAATACAGCCTCGGATTGTATTCAGGAATGCTTGTAGCCATGGATTCCCTGAGGGAAATGGGCGTCTCTGCTGAACTGATCGCCCGCGATACCCGCCTTAAAACAGAGCACGTACGCAGCTTAATGCTATCTCAGGAACTATCGGGATTGAGTGCCATTGTGGGTCCCCTCGAACCGCAATCCATCCGTGAGGTTGCCGCAAGGGCCTCAGAACTGGAAATACCTGTAATCGCACCTACCCGGGTGTCTTTGGAAGTTCCGGAGGAGAATATATTTTACACCTTCACCTCGGATCAACGCCTGCGTAAAAGTCTGCTCGATTACGTTGATGGGGAACGGGAGGAACAAAAAATCCTGATTATTTCCGACCAGGAGAGCATTGAATCAGAAACACAGATCCTGGAGCGCTTTCCCGATGCCGAGTTGGTAGACTTGCGGCAAGAGGAGGAAAATATTAGCCTGAACGTCGATGATTTGTACAACAAGCTTTCGGAGGAACAGGAAAACTGGGTATTTGTAGAGACCGATAATTTTAAGATCGCCTCCAGTGTGGTGTCTATTTTGAATTCCGCGAATTCAGATACCACCGCAATCCGAATGTTGACTACCAACGGAAATCGCATTTATGATAATCCTGTAATTTCTCCTACCCACCTCTCCAACCTGAAGTTCACCTTCCCTTCAGTAAACAAGGAGCAGATGGATCCAGGCTTTATTCGCCGGTATCGCCGTCGGTTCGGGGGGGAACCCGACCGATTTGCAGCCCGTGGTTTTGACTTGGCAATGGATTTAGTGTTGCGCCTGGCCTACAAGCCTGACCTGTTTGAGGTAGCAGACCAGCTTGGGGAATTGGAATACAGTGCAAACAGATTCAATTATGTTAAACCGCTGCAATCCGGATATTTCAATATGTCGAGTTATATTCTCATGTATTCCGGGCTGCGCATTGTTGAAGTAGACAAACCATGACTTCAAAAGTTCTCTATCAGGGCGAGTTACGCGCCCAAAGCACCCACCTGAAATCGGGGAGTAGTTTTATTACCGACGCCCCAACCGATAACCACGGGAAAGGGGAGGCTTTTAGTCCTACGGATACCGTTGCCACCGGATTAGCAAGTTGCATGCTAACGGTCATGGGAATCAAGGCCAGAGATATGGGGTTGGACCTCAAGGGGTCAACAGCCTCTGTTACTAAAGTTATGGCGTCGAACCCCCGGCGTATTTCCAGGATAGCAATTCAGCTGGAACTTCCTGCTGCTGCCAGTGATAAAGAACGCAAGATCCTGGAGAATACCGGAATGACCTGCCCGGTACATCAGAGCCTGCACCCCGACATTGAACGGGATATCACCTTTTCCTGGACACTATAATTCCACCTTTCCCCGTTATCTGGTAAACAGCCTGAATTCAGGCTATAACCGGGAAGCAAATGGGCAAGGGGAAGCGCAACTTCACCATTCAGTTACTGTTATTCGTATCCTTTTCAGGGCTATGCGGCTCGCTTAGTGCCCAAGCGGAACGGGAAGCAATTCGCTGGGAGCCCGGCCATCGCTTGTCCTGGTCCAACTTCAAGGCTACTCCACCGGAGAGCACGCGCATAGCAGCGACCACAGCCAGCGGGATCAGTTATCGGTACAAGACACGGTCTTCAGGGAGGCGATATTTGCTGGATTTTGAAGTAGACACTTATTTTTATCCGGATAAGTCCTGGTACCACGCTGCGGTTTGCGACGACAATGTACTGAGCCATGAACAGCTTCATTTTGACATTTCCGAATTATTTGCCCGGGAATTCAGACGCCGGTTGCGATCCAGGACATTTTCTGAGAACGTAAAGGCCGAAGTCCGGGCCATGTTTCAGGAAATCAATCGGGAATTGTCCGAATTTCAGAATCGCTATGACCGGGAAACGGATTATTCCCGCAACCGTGCTGCACAACAGGCATGGAACCGCGAAATCGCAGAGATCCTGGCGCAGGATTAATCCGGGATATCTTAGGTTTCCCCCATACTCTTAACAGCTTTCTGAGAAAACCCTCTGCTGAGGGCAGCAGTTCTTACGGCAATTTGTATCTTTGAATCCCGTAACGAACAATCCGCAAATGGCAGCTACGAAATACGTCTTTGTTACGGGGGGAGTAACTTCTTCTTTAGGGAAAGGAATCATTTCCGCCTCCCTCGCGAAACTCCTGCAGGCCAGAGGCCTGAGAACCACCATCCAAAAATTAGATCCTTATATCAACGTAGACCCGGGTACGCTCAACCCCTATGAGCACGGGGAGTGCTATGTGACGGATGACGGAGCAGAAACCGATCTGGACCTGGGGCATTACGAACGCTTCCTGAATGTTCGAACCTCTCAGGCAAATAATGTGACCACCGGGCGCATTTATCAAAGCGTTATCGAGAAAGAGCGCCGGGGCGAATTCCTGGGGAAAACGGTTCAGGTAGTTCCGCATATCACTAATGAAATCAAAGAACGGATCCAGTTATTGGGAAATAGCGGGGAGTACGACGTGGTGATTACCGAAATCGGCGGAACCGTGGGGGATATTGAATCCCTGCCCTATATCGAAGCTGTACGTCAGTTGCTCTGGGAACTGGGAGATGGCAATGCCATTGTGGTTCATCTAACCCTGGTGCCCTTCCTGTCGGCTGCGGGAGAACTCAAAACCAAACCCACACAACACTCTGTCAAAACCCTGATGGAGAGTGGGATCAAAGCAGATATCCTCGTATGCAGAACGGAGCATGAAATCTCTGAGGAGATCAAACAAAAACTGGCGCTTTTCTGCAACGTTAAAAAAGAGGCAGTAATCCAATCCATCGACGCAGATACCATCTACGCGGTTCCGCTGATGATGCAAGAGGAAGGACTGGACCGGGTAGCCCTGGAAAAACTACAGATGCCTGTATTGCCGGAGCCTGACCTGGATTCCTGGAATGAATTCATCCACCGGCTTAAAAACCCGAAAAAGAAAGTCACCATTGGGCTGATTGGCAAATACGTTGAGCTGCAGGATTCCTATAAGAGTATTTTGGAGGCCATTATTCATGCAGGGGCAAGTAACGAAGCGGAAGTAAAGGTAGTTTCTATCCATTCCGAACACATCAGCGAGAATAACCTCGAAAAGAAAATGGCCGGGCTTAACGGGATTATCGTAGCTCCCGGATTCGGGGAGCGCGGAATTGAGGGAAAAATTAAAGCGGTGCGGTATGCGCGCGAGCAGGGGATTCCCTTCCTCGGGATTTGTCTCGGGATGCAAATGGCCGTCATCGAATTTGCTCGGAATATCCTGGGTCTTGAAAACGCAAACTCCACGGAAATGAACGAAAATGCCCCGCATCCGGTTATTGATCTGATGGAAGCGCAGAAGACCATTGTGAACATGGGGGGTACCATGCGTTTGGGCGCCTGGGATTGCGAATTGAGCGAGGATACCCTGGTTTCCGAAGTATACAACAAGGCGGCTACCATCTCGGAACGCCACAGACACCGATATGAATTCAACAATGATTATAAGGAGCAGATGGAGGCGGCCGGAATGGTCTTCTCCGGGATCAATGCCGAAACAGGCCTGGTAGAAATTGTTGAGTTACCGGATCACCCCTGGTTTATCGGGGTTCAGTATCACCCGGAATACAAGAGTACTGTAGCCACTCCACATCCCTTATTTGTGGGTCTTGTAGAGGCTGCTGTTAAACATCAAGAGCAGCATAGTAGTGCCAGTTTGGCATAAGTGGGGTTTTTGGATTGGAAATTGAGACCCTGGAGCTGGGCCAAAACAAAAGCGCCTGACCAAAAACGCATTCGACTATAGATTACATATAAATGGAAGAAAAGAAATTAGACCTGAACTCTATTATTGGCTTTGTGCTGATTTTCCTCATCCTCATAGGATGGTTCTGGATGACCAAGCCCAGCCCGGAAGAATTGGCGGCAGAAAAGGAGCGACAGGAGCAGGTACAGGACTCCCTGGAACAACTGGAGGCCCAGAATAATCCAATCCCGGAAGTACAGCCAGAGCAAACTGTTGTACTCTCCGACTCCGCGGCAAATGCCGCATATCGCAATAGGGTAGGGGCCTTTGCCTTTACAGAAACCACCGATGGTGAAACCACCCTGGAAAACGACCTGCTGTTCCTGGAGATAAGCAATAAAGGTGGGCAGATCACCGAGGCCCGGATGAAGCAGTATGTTACTTTTGATTCCATCCCGGTATACCTGATCAAAGATGGAAATGCGAGTTTTAATCTAGTCCTGACCACCAACGATAACCGGGTACTCCAAACCCGGGATATGTATTTCCAACCTGAACTGACCCAGGACAACGGGAATCAGGTATTGTCAATGAAAGCGAAAGCGGGTCCGCAGCAATTCCTCGAATTCCGCTATACCCTGAAACCTGGAGAATACCTGCTCGATTTTGACATACGTTCCCAGGGGCTTGCTTCCGTACTCGCATCGGGCGATGGAGTACCTATGCAGTGGGAAATGAAGGGGATTCGACATAACAAAAGCGTTATGTACGAGAACCGCTACACCCGACTCACCTACCGGCACGAAGGAGAAGATATCAGTAAGTTATCCGAGAGTAGTGATCTGGACGAAGAAACAGAAGTCGATGTTCGCTGGATGTCTTTCCGGCAACATTTCTTCAGCAGCATCCTGGCTGTGAACCAACCGCTGGCTTCGGTAGACCTGAAGTCGGCCAACCTGGTCGAGGAAGAAAGTCGGGAGACGGAATTTACCAAGGAGTTTGGAATTGCTACCGAGCTCCCGAAGTCTGCTGGAGAACTGGCCAGTAGCATGCACTGGTATTACGGGCCAACCGACATCGACACACTCGAACAATATGAAGATTTGGCCCTGGCCGATTCCATACCCTATGGATGGGGGATTTTCGGTTGGATCAACCGGTATCTGTTTACCCCGTTCTTTGGCTTTTTGAGTTCCTTCCTGCCTTACGGTATCGCCATCGTAGTCATGACCATCCTCGTGCGTATTTTGCTGTCACCCGTGACGTACAAGTCCTATCTCTCTCAGGCCAAGATGCGGGTGCTGAAGCCGGAGATCACAGAAATCAATGAAAAGCATAAGGACAACGCCATGAAGCGGCAGCAGGAGACTATGAAGCTCTACAACAAAGCTGGGGTAAGCCCCTTGAGCGGGTGTATCCCCGCCCTGTTGCAGCTGCCGATATTCTATGCGCTGTTTATGTTCTTCCCGACGAGTTTTGCACTCAGGCAGAAATCATTCCTTTGGGCTGAGGACTTAAGTTCCTATGATACCATAGCGCAATTGCCCTTTACTATTCCTTTTTACGGGGATCACGTAAGTCTGTTCCCAATCCTGGCATCCGTAGCCATCTTCTTTTATATGATGATGACTACTGGCCAGCAAATGCAGACGCAACCCGGGATGCCAAACATGAAGTTTATCATGTACCTCTCCCCGCTGTTGATGTTGTTCTTCTTTAATAACTACGCCAGTGGTTTGAGTTTGTACTATTTCGTTTCCAACCTGATTACCATAGGTATTATGCTGGTGATCAAAAATGTAATCCTGGACGAGAACAAAATCCACGCTCAGATCGAGCAGAAGAAAAAGCAGCCCAAGAAAGAGAATCGTTTCCAGAAGAAGATGCGTGAAATGATGGAGGAAGCGGAAAAACAAAAAAAGAAGAAATAGCGCATTTCGTCGATTTCCTGGCAATGTGATTAAACCTTGGTCGTTTTAAACTATCCAAGAGCAGTCACCAATATAACAAGCTATGAAATCTACATTATTCTTTGGCCTAACCCTTCTGGCCTTGCTTTTCTGTGTTCCCGCTACCGTTGAAGCACAAAATTCCGCACGTCGGACGACCACAGTTGTTAAAGTAGACCGCACCAAAAGGTCTGCGGTACGACGCAAAAACCGCCGCGTCAGAAAACGCGTCAACAGAAGAGTTAACCGCCGTGTTGCTCGCCGCACCCTGAGACGTTTGCCTGCAGGCACTCGCGTAGTTGCCTTTCGAAGTGTAAACTATTACCCCGTCAGGGGGATGTATTATGTCTCAAGACGAGGCGTATATGTAAGAACATTTCCTCCTATCGGATTTCGAGTAAGAACCCTTACCGTTGCCCCGATTCGTATTGTGGTGAGAAATCGTCCCTACTGGTATTCCGAGGGCGTTTTCTATCAAAAGCAAGGAGAGGACTATGAGGTAGTGGAAACCCCTGTAGGAGCTGTAGTTCCAGATCTTCCTGAAGATGCTGAGGAATTCGACTTCTCTGATGTGCCCTCCTACGAATTGAATAATGCTGTTTACCAGGAAGTAGACGAAGGCTTTGAGATCGTGGAAATTCTCGAAGACGAGGAAGAAGAAAATTAAAATTACTTCGGAGTCCTGAACTATCCGAAAAGAAAAAAACCCGGGAACTGGATTCCTGGGTTTTTTTGGTTGGTTAAGTATGGTAAGATTTGGGAAGCTAAAGATGCAATTCTGTTGAGGGCTATCAAACTAAAAGTTGCCAAGGCCAAATATTCGGTTGGGAGCTGCCCGCTTTTTGTGGTCACAGCGATGAATAAAAAAAGGCCGCACATGGGCGGCCTTTTCTTTGGAACTCCGGGATCTTTTTTGCGATCCGGGTATTCTCTAATTCATAGTGTCGGGGATCATTACCTGATTCAGAACGTGGATCACCCCATTTCCAGCTTGTACGTCTACTACGACAATTCCGATTCCTGAATTTCCAGCTCCGTCGGTTACATCGGCGATATTATCTCCGGTACCGGGGAGGTTAATGGTGATGTTATCTCCTTCCAGTGTCATCGGCATAATACCATCGGTAAGGTCTCCAGAGCGTACATTTCCAGATACCACATGATGATTCAGTACGGAAGTTAACAACCCTTCTTCAATGTCCTCGACAGTAGTCCAATCCATATTGCTATCCAGCAATGCCTGGAATGCTGCATCGGTTGGTGCGAATACTGTGAATGGGCCATCTCCGCTGAGTACGGTCGCAAAATCAGTTGCAGGTGTTGCCGTGGTCAGAGCGGTTACCAGTGGTGCGAACGTTGGATCAGCAACGGCAAAACTTACCACTGTCGGGATATCGATAACTTCATTAACCACATGAATTACCCCGTTAGTTCCAACGATGTCGGCGGTTGTTACGGTACTGCTTCCGTTGAGGACTACCCCGGTATCGGTATTGATGTACAGGGAGAGTAAATCCTCATCGGCATTTTCACCGAGGGTATTCACATAGGAATTAGATAGTCCTGTTGACAAGGCAGCAACTCCGGCAATTACATGATTTGCCAGGATGTTATTGATGTCATTGCCATTCGGATTATTGAAGTTGGCGAAGGCCGCGTTATCAGGTGCAAAAACGGTGTATGGACCATCGAGTGAAAGCAATCCTGTGAAGGTTGTATTTCCTCCTGCAGTAAGGGCTTCAACGAGGTTGCTCAAGCTAGGATTTGCTACCACATGATCTACGACATTAGGCAGTCCGATCACGGCATCTACCACGTGGACAACTCCGTTGGAAGCGTCGATATCAGCAATAGAAACGTTAGACTGGCCATTGACAGTTACTCCTGTCTGCGCCTCAATAAAAAGACTTAGCGTGGCTCCACCAGGTCCGGCGGTGGAGGAGGAGGGAACATAGCCCGTAGAAAGGCCGTTTGAGAAAAATTCCCCGGCAACTACGTGATTCAACAGTACTTGGGTGAGCACGTCGTTCGGGACGTCGTCTAAGCTGGCAAAACCATTATCGGTAAGGAATGCAGCAAAGGCATCGTTAGTCGGGGCAAAAACCGTAAAAGGTCCGTCGCCGGCCAGCGTCGCATCCAGTCCGGTTTCGGTAAGTGCAGTTACCAAAATGCTCAAGTCAGCATTTCCGGCTGCGAGTTGTACAATCGTTGGGTCCGAATTTTCGCCTCCATCCCCGTCATCATCAGAACAGGAATTCAGGGAAACCAACCCAAGGGTAAGAAATAGGATAGTGAAATACTTAAACTTCTTTTTCATAGCAATTTTTTAAAGGTTTAGCAATTTATTGTTTAACGAAACTATATAAAAGATTAAACAAAATGATCAAGCTTTGCAAAACTTTAACGCCTGGTTTGCGCGCTAAATCGGGTTATGAGAAAATGGAAGGGGACGCAATAATTCGTAATTTTGCCGAGATAAACTATGGAACGAAAAAAAGTTGTAGTCGGGTTATCCGGTGGCGTTGATAGTAGCGTCAGTGCTTTGTTGCTCCAGCAACAAGGTTACGAAGTTATTGGCTTGTTCATGAAGAATTGGCACGACGACAGCGTGGTCATATCCCGGGAATGCCCTTGGCTGGACGACAGTCATGACGCACTGCTGGTAGCTGAAAAATTGGGGATTCCGTTTCAGACAGTAGATCTCAGTGCAGAATACAAGGAGCGTATTGTAGATTATATGTTCCGGGAATACGAACAGGGTCGAACTCCCAATCCCGATGTGCTCTGTAATCGGGAAATTAAGTTCGATCTTTTCCTGAAACTGGCCCTGGATCTGGGAGCGGACTTCGTGGCTACCGGGCACTATTGCCGCAAGGAGAGTTTTGTAAATTCCAAAGGGGAAACGATTCACCGTTTGCTGGCCGGGGAAGATCCGCAAAAGGATCAGTCTTATTTCCTGTGCCAGCTCAATCAGGAACAACTCGGGCGTGCCCTCTTTCCTATCGGGCATTTGCAAAAATCCGAGGTGCGGGCCATAGCGCGGGAAAACGATTTGGCTACTGCTGGTAAAAAGGACTCCCAGGGTCTCTGCTTTATCGGGAAGGTGCGCCTGCCCGAATTCCTGCAACAACAGCTACAGCCCAAACCTGGCGATATTGTCGAAGTACCTGGGGACGCCCCGCAGTTTTCCAGACACCTGCCGGATTTTGAGAATCAGGAGGAAGAGTTGGCCTTTCATGCTGAAAAGCCTGAATTTACCCCGGATCAGGGGCGAATCGTTGGGAAGCATCAGGGTGCACACTACTTCACGATCGGGCAACGCAAAGGCCTGGATGTAGGCGGAACGCCAGAACCTTTGTTTGTGATACAGACCGACGTAGCGAAAAATATCATTTATACCGGCCAGGGCAAGCAGCATCCCGGACTGTACCGCAGGACGCTTTTTGTAAAGGAGGAGGAACTGCATTGGGTACGTGAGGATATGGCTCTGGAACTCGACGGGCAAATGGAAGTACTCGCCAGAATACGATATCGTCAGGAATTACAGGAGGCCACCTTGTACCGGGTGAGCGGGGGACTTTATGTGGACTTTAAAAACCCGCAATCCGCAATTACGGAAGGGCAGTTTGTTGCCTGGTATCGGGGAGAAGAACTTCTTGGATCTGGAGTAATATCATGAAAAATAGGGTAACCGAACTCTTTGCTATTGACTACCCCATTATCCAGGCTGGCATGGTCTGGGCTAGTGGATGGCGATTGGCATCGGCCGTTTCCAATGCAGGAGGATTAGGATTGCTGGGCGCTGGAAGCATGTACCCGGATGTGCTGCGGGAGCACATTCAAAAGTGTCGGAAAGCCACCAATAACCCTTTCGGCGTAAACGTGCCCATGCTCTATCCGGATTTGGAAGAAATCATGGACATCATCCAGGAGGAAAAGGTTCCTATAGTGTTTACCTCTGCCGGCAATCCCAAAACCTGGACAGCGACCCTGAAAGCTGCTGGTTGTACGGTAGTTCATGTAGTAAGCAGTCTAAAATTTGCCATGAAGGCTCAGGATGCCGGCGTTGATGCGATAGTGGCAGAAGGGTTTGAAGCCGGGGGGCACAACGGTCGGGATGAGACCACCACCCTTACCTTAATTCCCGCTGTTCGCGAGCAAGTATCCGTTCCCTTGATAGCCGCGGGAGGGATCGCGACAGGAGAGGCGATGCTAGCTGCCATGGTCCTTGGGGCCGATGGGGTGCAGGTAGGTAGCCGATTTGTCGCCAGCGAGGAAGCTTCCTCTCACCCGGAATTCAAACGTATGGTAGTTGAAGCTGGAGAAGGAGATACCCACCTTACCTTAAAGGAACTGGCTCCTGTCCGACTGCTTAAAAACAAATTCTACCGCGATATCCAGGCGGCCTATGCCCGGGGAGCGACCCCGGAGCAGCTTGCAGAAATCCTCGGACGTGCCCGCGCTAAAAAAGGGATGTTCGAAGGCGATCTGGAAGAAGGCGAGTTGGAAATCGGACAGGTATCGGCTATAATCCACGACATCCTGCCCGCAGCGCAGATCGTAGCGAACATGTTGCGCGAATTCCGTACCGCTCGAGACAAGGCAGCCCGGCTCGACTTTTAGAATACCGAATTTTCCAATTGTACATCCGCATCTTTCCAGATGGCTTCGTAGGCTGCCAGGGCAGCTGCTGCCTCGCCGTTTTTCCCTTGTGCTTTAAGACTCTGATAGAGCCCATATAAGGACCATCCATTTTGCCGGACCCGTTCCAGGTCGGCCCGATAGGTCTTTTCGGCAGCTTCGAAATCTCCCTGGGCCATTAGAATCGCGCCGAGGTTTTGCCTCGGTGGAATGTGCCAGGCAGAGGGTTCGGTATAGGTCAGGGCTTCTTCGGCCGCCACCGCATTGGTCAGATGATTGCGCGCCATTTCATGCTTACCTTCCAGCTGCGCTAATTCCCCGGCAACCACCTCATAAGCTACCTCAGCAATTTTATCCGTGGTATTCTGAGAAGCCGCCATCAGTTCGGCAGAACCCGGATCTTCGAGAATAACCCGAATGGCTTCCAACTCTTCCCTGGCTTCATCCGCATTGTTTTTTCGAATAAAAGCCAGACCACGCGCATAGTGTCGGATCAGATGCAAATGCACGATTTCGCTATCAGGTGCGGGATAGGTGAGGATATCGTTCCACCTGCCAAAACGGACGTAGGCCAACAAGGGAGTAGCCGCAAAATCCTGGAGGAAAGGGAGCTCGACCATTTCTCCCTTTGGTACTTTTTCAGCTGTTTTTTTGGCGGCATCTATAGCAATCTGACTCTGACCGATCATACTCGATGCGGACCAGAGAAAATGGATATTATGCGGGTAATAACCCAGCGGATAGAGCCCTTGCGAATAGCATTGGGATATATAGTCTTCGTCGGCGAGAATTGCTTGCTGATTCGCTGCTACGGCGTCCTGATAACGTCCTACACGGATATAAATGTGAGAAGGCATATGCACTAGATGGCCTGCTCCGGGCATCAGACTGCCCAGGGCGTCGGCACTGGGAACCCCGGTATCCGGATAGGGGAGTTCGACCATATGGATGTAATAATGGTGTGCCCCGGGGTGTTCCGGGTTTAGCGAAATTGCCTGTTCCAGAGCTTTTTTCGCTGCAGGGGTATTGGGTGAAGGATTCCCGTCCAGATCCCAATAATTCCAGGGCATGGTATTCATAGCCGCTGCGGCATAGAGCGTTTGGACATCCGCATTGTTGGGGTATTTCTCCCGAACCGCTTCCATGGCCAACAGATAATTCGCATTGAGTTCCTCTTGATCGCGTTCCCAATCATCGCTATAGCGCGCTTCCAACGCCGAGATTAAGTCGCGTTCCATTTCAGATGCTCCACCTTTAAGACTTAGTGCCTGTTGCAGGGCTTCCCAGGCGGCCTCTTTGCGTTGTTGATCGGGCAACTGGTCATTGATGTTGGGCCCAAGGGCATAGGCCTGGCCCCAAAAGGCCATGGCGCTTTCGGCATCCAGTCGGGAGGCCTCCAGGAAGGAACGATGGGCCTCGGCATGATTAAATGCAAAGGTGAGGCGCACGCCCTGATCAAAAAATGGCTTCGCCTCCGCATTCCCACTGTAACCTTCAAAAGTATAATTCCCCAGATTATCGAATAGGGGAGCAATTTGCCGGGTGTGGTCTACGTCTTCCAACAAAAATTTAGCGACGGTGCACTTTATGGCTCCGATGGAAGCCATATCTCTTTTCGGAAGAGTTACGGTTCGTTCTGGTAAAAAATTAATCAGTACTAACGCCAGGGCCAGAAGCGCCCCCACGATAATGGATTGCCTGAATTTCATGATTGGTTGTTTTTAGGTTCCCCGGGTTCCAGGGGGAAGAAAATCTCGGAGTTACCTGATTCTCTGTAAGATACAAAAAAATTCCCGAGCTACTCCAGGGAAGAGTCAAGGTCCAGTAGTGCATTGAGCAGGACCTGTGTGCCATTGGCGAAATCTTCCGGAGAAGTATATTCATCCGGGGAATGACTGATACCGCCACGGCTGGGCACGAATATCATCCCCACAGGAGCGATTATCGCAATATCCTGTGCATCGTGACCTGCCCCACTGGGCATTCTCAGGGTGCTCAACCCCAGTTCCTGGGCCGCTTCTTCAATAGTCTGCTGAATATCCGGGTCGGTCAGGGCTGGAATTCCGGTGGTATCCAGGGCTTCAAAATTGATCTGTACCCCGGAATCGCTGGAAATATCTTGTGCACGCATCTGGATATTTCGATACAATGACTGGATTACTTCGGCAGATAAATCTCTGATTTCCAGACTTAATTTCACCTCTCCGGGGATTACATTAGGCGCGCCTGGCTGTGCTTCGATACGTCCAACAGTAGCTACCTGACTTCCCTCCATTTTCAAAGCCTCTTCATTCACTGCCTGTACAAATCGCGCGGCTGCCAGCAAGGCGTCTTTTCGAAGGTTCATGGGTGTTGTGCCTGCGTGATTGGCCATTCCCTGAAAGGTAACATCCCACCAGTTTAAACCGACGATCCCGGTCACTACTCCAATATCCAGGTCGCGGCGGTCCAGGATAGCCCCCTGTTCTATATGGAGTTCCAAAAATCCACTAAAGGCACCCTTGGGTCTCTGGGCACTCTCCAGGGTGAGGGTATCCCCACCCAGGCGTTGAATACCTCCTGCCATACTGTATCCCGTACTATTGCGAACCCGAAGGGCATCCTCCGAGAGCTTGCCCGCCATGGCCCGGCTTCCCATTACGCCACCTTCTTCATTCGAAAAGATGATGAACTCCAGGGGATGTCGGGTAAGGACTCCGCGATCATTCAGGGTGCGTGCCACTTCAATGGCTCCCATAGATCCTACGCAACCATCGAAATTCCCACCCAGGGGAACCATGTCAATATGGGACCCCAGGGCAAGCGGCTTCAGTTCCGGATTGCGACCAGCACGGGTTCCGATAATATTCGCAGCTGCGTCTATCCGAACTTCCAGGCCTGCGGCCTCCATAAGGCTGATAACATACTCCCTGCCTTGTAAATCACCGTCACTGAAAGCGACCCGATTTGGCCGGTCCTGGTTATCGCGACCAAAAGTGGCCAGGGAATCCAGGGTCTGTTGGAGGCGTTGCTCATTTATTTCGGGGTATTGCTGGGCGCATAAAGCAGAAAGGGCAAGCAGTATTGCCAGCAACGTCAGTATCGGTTTCATGGTTGGCTTTATTGACCCGCGTGGCGGGTATTAAAATCCCAAGGTACGAAATCAACTTTCGATTTAAAACAAGCCCCTTGCCTTGAGTTCCAGGTACTTGTTCAGGGTGGCGACGGTAAGGTCTTCGGGCCGGGTAAGGAGGGATTGGATTCCGTGTCGTCCTAGTTCGCGGACAATTCGCTTCCTCTCAAAGATGAACTTCTGGGCTATTGTCTGCTGGAAGATACCCCGAACGGCGTCGGTTTCCTCTGTGCTGAAGGTTTCCAGCTCGGTATTCCGAAAGAAGATCACTACCAGCAAATGATCCCGGGACAGGGCTTTGAGATAAGGAAGCTGCCGATTGAGCGCATCCAGGGTTTCAAAATTCGTGTACAACAACAGCAGGCTGCGGAATGGTAAGCTGCGTTTAATATCCGTATACAGGCGGGCGAAGTCGCTTTCGGCAAAGTCAGTTTTAATGTGGTAGAGCGTTTCCAGGATGCGTTGCATCTGAGAACTGCGACGATTGGCTACCACCCGGTTGTCTACTTTTCGGTTAAAAGTCATCATTCCCGCCTTATCCTGTTTTCTCAGTGCCACACGACTGAGGACGAGGGTCGCATTTATGGCATAATCCAGCAGGGAGAGTCTGTGAAAGGGCATTTGCATGACCCGACCCGTATCGATCACAGAATAGACAGGTTGGGACTTTTCGTCCTGATACTGATTAACCATCAGTTCGGCCTTTTTGGCGGTGGCCTTCCAGTTCAGGTTTCGCACGTCGTCTCCACTGACGTATTCCCGGATATGCTCGAACTCCATGGTGTGCCCAATGCGTCTGATCTTTTTTAGTCCGTATTCGGAAAGGCGATTAGACAATGCCAGTAATTCGTATTTGCGCAATTCCAGAAAAGAAGGATATACCGCTACGGATTCCCCGCCCTGAAAGGAAAAACGCCTTTGTATCAGGCCCAAAGGAGAGCTAACCAGGGCGATGAGCCTCCCAAAAGTGTAGATCCCCCGTTCGGTGGGCCGCAATTCGTAGGTAATTTTCCGGGCATCCCCGGATTTCAATTTTCCGGAATACTTGAAATCCCGCGCTTGAAATTGCTCGGGTAGTTCTTCGATAAGCTCGTAATCAATTGGGAATGAATACCGATTCTGCAAAGAAATCGGAACCGGATTCTGATCCCCGTTCGAAAAACGCTCCGGTAATTCCCTGCTCGCGTGAATCCCTTTTCCTGCCGCAAACAAAAGCGCACAGTCGAGCAGGACCAGTAAAGCCAACAGGGCTGCAAACCAGCGAAATATCCCGAACCATCCCGGGAAGACAAAGGCCAGGATAAACCCAAACACCAGGAGGCTGCTCAGGAGGAAAAATCGCTTGCTCAAAAAGAGCTGTCGCAGTAGTTTACGCATGGGCTAGTTAGGCTTATCGCGGAATTTCGACACTGTCGAGTAGTTGCCGGATAACTTCCATTGTGGTTGCGCCTTCCATTTCGCGTTCGGGAGTAAGGACAATGCGGTGGGAGAGCACGTAAGGGGCAACCCGTTTGATGTCGTCGGGAGTCACAAAGTCCCGACCTCTCAGGGCAGCCTGCGCCTTGGCACCCTGCAGAATAGCGATGGAAGCCCGAGGGGACGCCCCGAGGTACAGACTGGCATTTTCACGGGTGCGATTCACAATTTCCGCAATGTAGCGCATGAGTTCTTCCTTGACGATAATCTTTTGGATACTCGCCTGGTACGCCTGAATTTCTTCAGGTCCGAGTATGGGTTCGATCAAGGTGGATTCCTCCTGGCCCTGAAGGGCGTGCTTCCTCCGCAGGATTTCCACCTCCTCTTCCAGATTCGGGTAGGTGATGGGTATTTTGAACAGGAACCGGTCGAGCTGTGCCTCGGGGAGGCGGTAGGTACCTTCTTGTTCTATAGGATTTTGGGTGGCGATTACCAGGAAGGGTGGTGGTAAGGGATAGGTTTGACCATCCATGCTGATTTGTTGTTCGGCCATGGCTTCGAAAAGTGCAGCTTGTGTTTTGGCCGGGGCCCTGTTGATCTCATCGATCAGAATAATATTTGAAAAGATCGGTCCTTTCTTAAACTCAAAATCAGTAGTTTTTGCATTAAAAACAGAGGTTCCCAGAATATCACTGGGCATGAGGTCCGGGGTAAACTGAATCCGACTGTACCCGATATTCAATCCCCGCGAAAGCATTTTTGCACTCAGGGTTTTTGCAATGCCCGGCACCCCTTCAATCAGAGCGTGTCCATCGGCCAAAAGAGCAATGAGCAACATTTCCACCAGATCTTTTTGGCCGACAATCACTTGCCCTAATGATTCCGTTAAGGCAGCAGCAGAGGCCTGAAGTTTTTCGAGGTCAACGCGGTTATTGAAGGCGATGGGATCCTTTTCATTTTCCGGGGTGGGTTGCTGAGGTGTTGATTCCATGGGTTATGAGTTAAAAGGTTTAAGCAGCTCGTGGAGCTTGATCAAATCGTTATTATCCGGGTATTTTTTCTTTTCTACCTGGTGTATGAATGCAAAGGTTTGTGCGATATATTCGGGATCTAAACCGGACTTATGGGCGAGGCGTTCGAGGGCTTCATCGCCTTCGCGTTGTCGGGTGATTCCAAAACGGCTGTGGAGCATTTCCCTGAAATAACTCAGGCGTTTGGCGATTATGTCTGCATAATCCCGTTGCTCAAAATAAAGGTCTCCCACCGTTTGGGTATAGGCAATACTGGTATTCTCCAGGGGTGTTACCACGGGAATGATGCGCTGAACGCGGCGTGAACGCACCAGTACAAATAACAGCAAGGTTATTATCAAAATGTAGTAGGCCCAACGCAGCGGAGCCTGACTCAATACAAAGCGCAAGGGGGAATCTACCACGCGACGCCCGCTTTTCAGGTTGTTGTCCCAGTATATGGTTTGGTCTTCTAAATAGGAGAGTACCCCGGCTACATAGGCCTCATTTCCGCCAAGCATATAATAGTTGCCGAAGGCATACGGGGTACTGTGCAGCAGCAGCGTGCCCTGGCCAAATGGGATCCGCAAAAAGTTTGGTGCCTCCAGCAATGGAGCTGACTCCAATTCGGACAATTCCACCTCATCAAGGGATTCATCACCGAAGGGATCTGTAAGCAAGGAGTCCAAATCGGTATCCCCTTCCCAGTCCGATTCTTCTTCTTCGGGCAAATGAAGCCAACCCAAAACTTCTGCATTGGTGCTGTCCGTGAGCTCAAAATAATTGCGCAGGTAGCCTTTGGTATACTTAAAGCGGTCGGGACTGAAACCATCGTATGCCAATTCGAGTTCTATTCCCTGCTCAATAAGGCTGTATCCGGTTTGTAACCGGAGGTTAAGGGTGTCTTCGAGGGTGGGGCCGATATAGGCGCTCGAAACAAAGGCCGTGTTTCCTTTGGACACATGCGCTAAAAGGGCCCGGGTGAGGGCGGGATCAAAATTTGTTTGATTGTTGATGACAACCAGGGAGGAATTATTGACGGTATCCCGGTGGGTTAGCCAATAATACAGGTCCTGACCTATCGGCTCAATATCCCGGTTGGAAAATAGGCCAGGTAATTCAGAATACATGACAAAACAACCGAATGGCCCTTTTCCCGCACGCGTAAAGTCGGCTCGCCAGTTTATGGGTTGGGGCCTTGCTATTTCTGCGATCAGAATTCCCAGAACAGCCAACCCAAAAAGGGCTACAATTATTTTATTGGCCTTACTCATGGGCGCCCTGCTTGGATTTAACAGTATCGTTCTCGCTCTCAAAGAGCGAAACAACGCCTCCGTAGGCGGCAGCGCTTAAACGCTGTTCTCCATACCAGGCATATTCATAAATTCGGGAAGCTCGCGAGAATTGAGATTTCAGCGGACTATCCGATAATTCGGCCAAATAATCCCAGTTCGTCTTTTCCGGATGATAATCGATCTTACCTTCCCGATTGAGTTTCTTAAGCAGGCGGAGGAATTGATACCGCACCGCCAGGCGATAGTCTCCGGAATCGAGCGCTTCCTTAAGCAGGGCATCCAGGTCAATTTCCTGCAGGTCATCTTCCTGCCAGACAGCGCCTGGCATCTCGGGCTCCTGTTTGCTGAAGAGCTGGCCCAGGGGGGCTTGAGAAATATTTCGAACCACGAGGTACAGGGCCAATACCCCTAATAACGCATAGATTATGAATTCCATGATCGAGAGCGTTTCGGCACTCACATCGACCCCGAATATTTCCGCCAGGGATTCTACCACCCAGCGAATAAATCGGCTGAGATAGTTCTGTGCCTGTCCTTCTATGCGATCGTAATTGAATTCATCGCCGGTATAGTTTTCCTTCCACCCGGAATCAAATTGCCGCATGGAATCGGGAGCGACCTGCGCACTATCGGGCTGCTGCAGTAATGGCTGCCACGAATCTTCATGTGAGGAAGTTGTATTCACCCCGCGTCCTGATTTCCGATAAGGGCGATTTTGCGCCGCGTATTGGTGTTGTATTTCTTTTCATGCAAGGCGTAGTACAACATTCCGTTTACCCACTGAGTCAGACTTTGATTGAGGATCCCCATGATCAGATAAATCCCCACGCCCAGGGTAAAAACAAAAGTATCCAGCCATTCCACCGTTTGCTGCCCATCGATTTGGAACTGATGGAACGCATAGGCGCCGATGAGTACTCCGGGGATGGTCATCAGGAGCATCATCAGTATAAAATTCAGAATTCCCAGGATAAAATTTACGCCAATACAGGTCCAGAACGATTTAAACAAGAGGTCCCAGCCTTCGCCCAGGGCTTCGCCCAGGTTTTTGTCGTGGGCGAACATAGCGGTAAAGGACATCCCTAACCATGCGCTCATAAAGAACAAAATCCCGTAAAAGAGCAAGGGGCCAACCAGCGGAATAAAAGACAGGAATATTCCGATAAACATAGCAACGGCGAGCAACACCAATACCATGAGCATAAAGAGCAGGCTGCTCCCAATTCGCTTTTTGATCAGATTCCAGACATCCCGGGCGCCTGCGCGCTTTCCTTCCGTGTTCTGATAGTGAACGATATAGCCCGTTGCCAGGGCATAATTCAGCGTAGTGGCAATAATGGCAATCACGAAATACAATAATATTCCAAAACCCAGCAGGGCACCGTAATTCTCGCCTCCCTCTGGGGTTACCCCCATGGTCTGGTTCCCAAATACATTGAATAGTCCTGAAAACCCGGAGACTAAAAGGTAGCTACTCAGTAGGAGTCCAATCATCAGCAGGCCGTTGTAGCGGATAAAAACCTGTATGAATGCCTTGAAGTTCCTCTTGAGGAATTCAAAGTACAAGGTCAGGAGATCGCCAAATTCCCGGCGTTCCAACAAGTCGTTAAAGGGGTGGGAGGGATTTCCTTTCATGGATTCGGTAGAGAATTCTGGGATAAATGATATAGTAGAAAATAACAATGCTGAAGCAAAGGAAAATGATCAATAAGGCGAGGGCTGTGGGCATTTCGGAATACCGGGTAATGAATCCTTCAATGAAGCCGGCTACCACAAAAAATGGGAGCGTACTCACTAGTACCTTCATCCCATCCTTTGCACCCCGCATAAAGCTAATCCTCCTGGAATACGTCCCTGGGAAAAGGATGCTGTTACCCATTATCAAGCCTGCGCAACCGGCGACAATGATCACGGAAATCTCGAAACTACCGTGCAGCCAGATTTGCTTGTTGGCTTCCAGGAAAACCCCCTGGGAGTAGAAAAAGGTAATAAAAGCCCCAACCATGACCCCATTGGAAAACAAGATGTAAGCCGTTCCCAAACTGGTAATTACGCCAAGGGCATAAGCGATAATAGCTACCCGAATGTTATGGATGGTTATCCCCAGAAAAGTACCCAGTTTACCACCGCTCTTATAGATGGCCGTGGGATCCCCGTTGGCTATATTTTCAAGGGTAGTGTTTACATAGGAGTCGCCCAGGATAAGGCGTACAAAACTCGAATCATTTAATGCCGATAGCGACCCGATTGCCATGGCCACGGCAAAAATCAGGAAGGCTACCCCCAGCGTGGGCTGATATTGCCTGAAAAAAAGGGGAAACTCCTCCAGCCAGAATCCGAGCAGGCGGTTTTTTCGCTCTTTCCGGTTCCGATATATCTTTTGGTGTGCCTGGGAAGCCAGGGAATTGAGGTATTCCAGGGTCTTGCTATCCCTGTAATAGGTTTGGGCGTAGGCCAGGTCGTTGGTAAGCTGAATATAGCTGTCGGCAAGCTGGTCCGAGCTAAGGCTGGCGGAACGGTCCAGCGCTTTTTCAAATGCGATCCATTTTTCCTTATTTTGCTTGACAAAAGCGGCTTCGCGCATAGGCAGTTCTAGCTTATACGTCTAAAAATAGCACTTAATGCCAAACCTTCAAATACGCACCACCCAAAATGTGTTGCTCAATTACAGCCTGGCCGGAATTGGTGAACGGATCCTGGCTTTTCTCATCGATGGTTTTATCCTTTTCCTATACGCTCTGCTCATAGATCAGGTGGCGAAATTGGTGGGTTGGATCTCGGAAGATGGATGGACCCAATGGGGCTTTTCCTCGCTGTTATTTCTGCCGGCCGCCTGCTACAGTTTGCTGATGCACAGCTTGTTCAATGGGCAAACTATTGGTAAAATGATCCTGAAAATCCGGGTGGTTCGCCGTGATGGCGACCCGGTAACCTGGAGCAATTATTTGGTTCGCTGGTTACTGCGCATACTCGATATCTGGCTTTTCTTTGGCGCCATAGGCCTGCTCGCCATCATTTTTTCAGATACGCTGCAACGGGTAGGAGATGCTGCGGCAGGGACGGTTGTCGTTAATAACAAGCGGAAGGTCAAGGTAAGCCACACCATCCTGGAGGAGGTAGCCGAAGACTATACTCCGGTATTTACGAATGTTACCATTTTAACCGACCGGGATGTTCGTCTGATTAAGGAAACCTACCATGTAGCCCGAAGGACCAATGATCACAAAACACTACGCGCCCTGCGCGAGCGGGTCGAAACCATACTGGAATCCCAATCTGATCTTTACGACAAGCCCTATTTGGACACCGTTTTAAAGGATTACTCTTACTATACCGGAAGTTAGGTATGGAACTGCAAAATTTTATTTTGGTCCTCGACATACTCGGTACCGTTGCTTTTGCGGTTTCCGGGGTACTTGTGGCTATGGAAAAACGCCTGGACCTTTTTGGCGTCCTGATCATAGCCTCAGTTACCGCAATTGGAGGAGGAACGCTCCGGGATTTATTGATCGGCACGGTACCCGTAAGTTGGATGCTGCAACCGGAATACCTCCTTACCATAATCATCACGGTTGTGGTCGCGATTTTGCTGCAAGGCCGGCTGGCTTCCCTGAGGCGTTCGCTTTTCCTATTTGACACCCTTGGAATTGGCTTGTATACTATAGTGGGTATTGAGCGGGGATTGGCAGCTGGATTATCGCCAGGGATTTGCATTATTTTGGGTACGATGACGGCGAGTTTCGGCGGGGTGCTGCGCGATACCCTGTGCAATGAGATTCCGGTTATTTTTCGCAAGGAAATCTATGCCACCGCCTGTATCGCCGGAGGGGCGTTATACTTCTTGTTGGAAGCTCTGGGGGTGCCGGGATTCTGGACCTATTTGGGGGGCATTTTAGCCGTAGTCCTTATTCGCCTGGTTGCCGTTAAGTTCAGGATAGCCCTCCCGAATATCTATCGCGGTAGGGAGTAAAGCCCTGGATACGGTTTGAAATGCCGAAGGGTCGTATTTCAAATCCCTATTCCAGCACCTCGGCCTTGAGGATATATACATTTTGCATGGGCCATTCCCCGGAATCGGTTTCCACCTGGTTAATGGCATCTACCACATCCATTCCTGATACAACCTGTCCGAAGGCGGTGTATTCTCCGTCCAGGTGATAAGACCCCGGATTTGTAACGACTATGAAAAATTCATAGGGGGAAGCGAGCATGTGCGGGTTGTCGATTTCACTCGAAGGCATGGACACGGTACCGCGGTGGTGTCGGTGGCCTTTGCGGGTGTCGGGTGGAAGCAGGTAACGCCCGATCTCGGTACGCTTTCGAGCTGTTTCTTTGTTATCGGCATTTCCGCCCTGAATGATAAAGTTCCGAACCACGCGGTGAAACATGGTGCTATCAAAATAGCCCTGGCGCGTGAGGTATATAAAATTCGATTTGTGATAAGGCACATTATCGAACAGTTCAATGGTAAAATCCCCCATGGTGGTTTTGATGCGCACCTTATTGACTTTTAATTCCTTTTGGTAATCGAAGAAGAAATCGATGGCATTATCTTCGTTTAAGACAAAGGCTTCCTCCTCGGCCGTAGAATCACTTTCCACCGCGGTAACTTCCAGCCCATCCTCAATGGCAGTTGCGGAATCCCGGGCTAACGACTCAACGGCTTCATTGCTTTCTTTTTCTTTATTTTGTTCACCGCAACCCAGGCTGGCAAAAAAGATAAATGACAGAAATAAAGCAGAACGGATTTTAATCATGCAATACGGGGATTTAGAAGATTTGCTGTCAAAAATAAAAAATCTGCCACTTCCCGGCCGGGAAGCGCATCAGGGGATGATGCCGGAAATGCGACAGCGCGAACTCCAGCGGTTTACCAAAATCCCTGAGGATGCAAGGCAGGCCGGGGTTATGGCACTTTGCTATCCGGGGACAGCAAAGCAAGCTACCCTGGTATTGATCCAAAGACCCTCTTATCCGGGGGTGCATTCGGGGCAGATAGCCTTACCCGGAGGGCGTTTCGAAGACGACGACAGGGATTTGTTGGAAACCGCCCTGCGGGAAACGGAAGAAGAAGTCGGGGTCCCCCTTGAGTTAATGCAGCCGGTGCGATCGCTGTCGTCCCTTTATATTCCACCCAGTAATTTTGTAGTCAATCCCTATATGGGTATTGCTAACTCACGCCCGCAATTCATCTTGCAGGAGGAAGAAGTTGCCGGGATAATCGAAATAACCCTGGCGCAACTCCTCAATGAATCCTCCACCTCCACGGAACGTCTTACCACCTCCTATGCCCGGGAAATTGAGGTGCCCGCTTTTCGGTTCGATGGACATATGGTTTGGGGAGCTACCGCAATGATTCTCAACGAATTCAAATCCCTCCTGAGAACAGCCACCTCGGGTTAGGGGCTCGGAAAATCCCGCAGGGCAGTGTAAATCGGGCCCCGGCTTGTATCAAACTCAGTGAAATTTGTACTTTAGTCCCCTATGGCTCTTTTCAAGAAGAATCCTTTCGGACATATCCTGTTTTTAAAGAAATGGTTGATCCGCATTATGGGATTATTGACCCATCAGCGTTACAAAGGTTTTAACAGGCTGGAGATTGAGGGTTCGGAAATAATCCGATCCCTGCCAGATAAAAATGTCCTCTTTGTCAGCAATCACCAGACGTATTTCGCGGATGTAGTGGCCATGTTCCACGTGTTTAATGCCAGCCTCTCCGGGCGGGAAGATTCTATTAAGAATGTGGGGTATTTGTGGAATCCCAAGCTCAATATCTACTATGTGGCTGCCAGTGAGACCATGGGGAAAAGCCTGCTCACAAAAATCCTGGCCTATGCCGGTTCCATCAGCATTCAGCGTACCTGGCGCGCCGACGGACAGGATGTGCAACGCCAGGTTAAGATGAGCGATATCACCAATATCGGTACTGCCCTGGATGATGGATGGGTAATAACTTTCCCCCAGGGAACAACAACTCCATGGAAACCATTGCGAAAGGGGACTGCGCATATCATCAAAAAATTCAAGCCGGTGGTAGTTCCCGTTGTCATCGACGGATTCCGCCGATCCTTCGACAAGAAAGGCTTATTTATCAAGAAAAAGGGGATACTGCAGTCTATGGTGGTTAAGAAACCCCTGGAGATTGACTATGATAACGAAAGCGTGGAAGCGATAATCGAGAAACTCGAATACGCTATCGAGCAGCACCCATCATTCCTGAAAGTGATTCCAGAGACCGAATTAATGGCTTACGAACAATCGAATAAGCAACGGCAGTGGCGGCCGAATAAGACTTAGCCTTCCATCCGCTTCAGGTCCTTGTAGTTGAAGAGTAACCTTCGTGTAAGCAGTCCATAAAGCAGGAAATATATTCCTCCCATAACTACGGTAAATACAATAGCTGCTACCGACATTATTCCGATCACCATCCATTTGAATCGGGCCGGATCCATATCCGGTTCTTTGCCCAGTTGCAGGCTTTCTACCAGGTTATCGCTGAAGTAAAGCCCCAGAATAAAAATCATAAAGAAGATGAGGATCATCCCCAGGCAGAACAGCACATAGTGTTTTACCGTTTTCCGGGTGCGCATGATTTTGTCCATTAAGTTACTCGCATTGTCGAGCACGGAGATCTCCTTGTAACGCCTGTAGAATTGTACGATAAAATATATGGCGACACCGTATTGGATTACGCTAAGCCCAATAAGAATGGGCTGAATGCCCAATGCTCCGGAAATATCCGTATTCATGCCATCCCGGAACGAAGGCAGGAGGTAGAGCAGGTGAGGAACAATAAACTCAATGATGCTGATGTAAAAAATCCAGCGCACCACTGAGGAGGATTTTTTCCAAATCATCCGGTGAATCTGGTCATAGGAAAGCTTTGGCATTTCCGAATCGCGCTTCTGCCAATCTTTTTTAAGTAAATCCAATTCGTCTATCATGGTCTCATGGATTGAGAATCGCCTTGAGTTTGGTCTTTATGCGGTTCATTTTGACCCGCGCATTGACTTCGCTTATCCCTAAGGTCTCTGCGATTTCTTTATAATTTTTATCCTCCAGGTACAGGAATACCAGGGCTTTATCAATATCGCCCAGCTGTTTTACGGCCGCGTACATGAGGTTGATTTGTTGTTGCTCGGTGGGATCGTATTCTTCACTTTGAATACGATAAACCACGGAATCAAAGTCTTGTGTTTTCGGTTGCTTTTTTGACTTTCTGTACAGCGTAATAGCGGTATTCAGCGCTACTCTGTACATCCAGGTACTGAATTTGGAATCGCCACGGAATTTGGGATATGCTTTCCAGAGTTGGATGGTGATTTCCTGAAAGAGATCGTTATGCGCATCCCTGTTATTGGTGTACAAGCTGCAAACCTTGTGCACAATATTCTGGTTTTGTTCCAGCTCCGTAACAAACTGATGTTCGAGTTCCTGGGTCACGTGGTTGGCGTGAGTTGTTAGTGGTTAGGGCTTAGTTTCTGGCTAATAAGTAGCGTTAACCCTCGGAACGTTACACTCCGGGGAGGATTAAAACTGGATAAACGGATCGATTTCCGGTAGCGCTCCTAATTCCGGTAGTTCAGAGCGGGTTCCCGATCTCCCAGGAGCGGGATGTATTTAAAATCGGCACCCCTTCGTTGTTCGAACTCTTCCCGGGCTTTGGCGATTGTTTTGGGGTTTTGCATAAGGTCAATGGCGGTTGCCGCGAGGGTATTGGCAGCGACCATCATTCCCTTGGTCCCGATTCCTGTACCGCCGGCCGCAACAGCCTGCCAACTGTGGGCAGGGGTTCCCGGCACCCAGGTGGCGATCCGCAGCCCTCCTGTTGGTACGGCAAAGCTCACATCGCCTACATCCGTGGAGCCATAAGCTCTTCCTTCTGTAGTAAAGGGTTGTACCCCTGAAGCTAACTCCATGTTCACCCCGTCCAGTCCGAGGCTGGTCGCGATCTCCTGAGCAAAAGCCATTTCAGAATCGGAATAGGTTACTCCGGCATGCGTAAGGAGTTTATCCTGCATTACTTCCTGCAGCGTTAAATTCGGCAGCAGTTCGTGCGTACCGCCTATCATTTCATAGTCCATGGTCGTGCCTGTTCCGAGGGCTGCTCCTTCAGCGGCCTTGACAATCCGGTCAAAAATATCGATTACCACATCGCGAGAGCTATGGCGCGAATAGTAGTAAACTTCGGCATAGTCCGGTACAACATTGGGGGCTTTCCCACCGTCCGTGATTACATAGTGGATACGGGCGCGTTCCGGGATATGCTCACGCATCATATTGACCATGGCGTTCATCGCTTCGACACCATCGAGGGCAGAACGTCCGCGCTCAGGCGCACCTGCGGCATGGGCGCTTACGCCGTAAAATCTGAATTTTGCAGATTTATTGGCCAATGCTGCTCCGGCCCCGGCGCTGTTGCGATCCCCGGGATGCCAGTGGAGTGCAATATCCAGGTCGTTAAAAAGTCCGGCCCGGGTCATATAGACTTTTCCGGATCCCCCTTCTTCTGCCGGGCAGCCGTAGAAGCGAATGGTTCCTTCTTTCCCGCTGGTTTTGAGCCAATCCTTCACAGCGATAGCTGCTGCTGTGGATGCGGTGCCAAATAAATGGTGGCCACAGGCATGTCCGGCCTTGCCGCCGGCGCTCGCTTTGGCGGCGGTCGCTTGCTGCGACAAACCGGGCAGGGCATCGTATTCGCCCAGGATTCCGATGATCGGACCGCCGCTACCGTATTCGGCGACAAAAGCAGTAGGGATGCCCGCTACCCCCCGGGTTATGGTAAATCCTTCTGCTTCCAGTGTTTCCTGCAAGAGTGCGGAACTCTGCTTTTCCTGATAGCCCATTTCGGCCCAGTCCCAAATTTGCAAAGCTATTTGTTCGTAGTCCGCAGCCTTTTCGTTGAGTCGATTCAAGGCGTCCTTTTGAGCAAAAGAGGCTGTAGCAATGAGTAATGCGGTGGTCAGAATTACGTTTTTCATGATGTTATATCGGGTTGGTAATACTTAAATAATGACTTCCCCGAATATACAAAGCGTTTTACGAATCAAACCCTTTTCTAGGGTGAAAGCGCTGAAGTATATCGGAAAGATGGCTGCGATCTACGTGCATGTATATTTCAGTGGTAGTGATGCTCTCATGTCCCAGCATTTGCTGGATTGCACGTATATCAGCTCCATTCTCAAGCAAGTGGGTTGCAAAGGAGTGGCGGAATGTATGGGGGCTGACTTTCTTTCGGATTCCGGCTTTTTCCCGAAGCCTTTTAACTACTTCGAAAACCATGGCCCGACTCAGACTTTTGCCCCTGCGATTCAGGAAAAGATGATCACTAAAAGCTTTAACTGGTTTGAAATGCGGGCGAACTTCCCTTCGATAGAGCTCAATGCACTGTTGATTGTGGCTTCCAACCGGCACAAAACGCTGCTTGTTTCCCTTCCCGGTGACTTTCAGGAACCCTTCATCAAAATACAGGTCGCTCAAACGCAATTCCAACAATTCAGATACCCTGAGACCACACCCATATAAGGTTTCGAGCATAGCCCTGTTGCGTTCCCCTTCTGGCGTAGAACGGTCAATAGCCCGAAGGAGCTGGTCGATTTCAGCCACTGAAAGGGTGTCGGGTAGTTTACGCCCAATCTTGGGCGAGGCAATCAATTCCATGGGATTGTCCTGTCGGTATCCCTCAAAAAGCAGGTAATCAAAAAAACCTCTAAGCGCTGAGAGGATCCTGGCCTGCGAGCGGGGATGCAAGGTTTCTGCGAGACTATGGTTAAATGCTTCAATCTGAATCCGATCTATTTGCAAGGGGCCGGCAAGATACGATTTCCGCGCCTCGGATTCATCCTTTTCAATGCGGAGGAACTGCGCCAGTTTGTGAACATCCCGACGATAGTTCGAAAGGGTGTTTTCCGCCAAACCCCTCTCCAGTTTCAGGTAGTTCAAGTAGTCTTTAATTGCTGTTTCCCATTGCACGGATTAAAGATAATTCAATGAGCGGGAATGATTCATTGGGTTTTTGACAAGAGAAATGTGCATGAGCAATTTATACAGAGAAATTTGGCATCATTGGTCGAAAATTCTTGCTTAAAGCCTCATTTGCGTGGGAATATTCCTAATTTTAAGAACAACATTAAACGAAACAACATGAAAAAGGTAATTGTAGTATTGGCCTTCCTGGCAGGAGGCTTATTGGTAAACGCCCAGGATGATACCGGGGCAACATCAGAAGGCCGGTGGCTCATTGAAGCCAACACCGGTTTTGGGGGAGATGGCCTGGCCCATGGGGCCAATACCTCATTTGGGCTGTCCACTTCAGACGGATCAACTATTTGGGCTGTGGGGGGAGAAGCTGGTTATTTTGTGATCGATGACCTTGCCATTAAAGTTGGCCTGGGATATACTGACCTGGATGGATTCAGTCTCTTCACCTACAAACTAGGGGCTAAGTATTACATCAACAGTGCGATTCCGGTACAATTAGATTTAACTGGAGGTAGTATTCAGGATGCTGATGAAAACCCATTGTATCTCGGAATGCAAGGCGGCTACGCCATCTTTATTTCCAATAGTGTGAGCATTGAACCTGGTCTCCGATACAATTTCAGTCTGAACGATCAGTTTACTGAGGAGGGGATTTTTGAAATCCGTGTAGGGTTCGTAATCCATATCTGAAAGTAAAGGGTTTTAATCAATAAAAGCGAAGGATTTCCTTCGCTTTTTTATTTTGTTACCTACCTGATTTGCCCCTGTTTTCAGGGCCTGAGAGTTCCTTTTGGATTTTTGGCCCGGATTTTGTTTTCAATTGGCTATCTTGTTTAATCCTAAGTAACACACTATTGAAAATGAAAAAATCAATTTACCTATTCGCACTGGTTTTGATGACCTCGGCCTTTTCTTTTGCCCAGGGAACACCCAAAATCGGAATCAGCGGAGGACTCCTCAATTCCAATGTAGACTTTGACTTTACCCTCAGCAGTCTGACAGCGACCAATAACACGGGTTTCTATATCGGATTGGCTGCGGACATTCCAGCTACTGATAAATTTCACCTCCAACCCGAGCTGCTCTATGGCTCTGCAGGAGACCTCGGATTTGTGATGCTCCCGGTTATGGCAAAATTCTATGTTGCCGGTCCATTTCATCTACAGGCTGGTCCGCAATTCAGTTTTTCGACCACTCTGGACGATATCAAAAATAAAGTGGGAGCAGCCATTGAATTGATCGACGATGACTACAACGGCAGTATCGAAGATACTTTAAAGACCGTTGGAGTAGATTTCGGTTTTGGAGCCGGCTTTGATGCGACCGATCAGCTCACCGTTCAGGCGAGGTATTCTTTTGAAATGACGAACCGCTACGATGGGCCGGGTTCAGGCTTACTTACCCTGCGCGCCCAGCAATTTACAGTCGGACTGGTTTATTTCTTTTAAGGAACTTACTATTTAGTACATTTGGGCTCATGAAGATAATCATCATCAATGGGCCCAATTTGAATTTGCTCGGTAAGCGTGAGCCGGAAGTCTATGGCGACAAGACTTTTGAGGACTACTTCCGGGATCTTCAGATGCAGTTTCGCGATGTTGAACTCGAATACTTTCAGTCCAACATTGAAGGTGAACTGATCGATAAATTACAGGAAGTTGGTTTTAGCTATCAGGGGATTATCCTCAATGCCGCTTCCTATACCCATACTTCAGTAGGGCTGGGGGACGCGGTCAAGGCCATTGAAACTCCGGTAGTGGAGGTGCATATCTCCAATATAGCTTCAAGGGAGCCCTTTCGCCATGAATCCCATATTTCATCAGGGGCCCGGGGAGTGATCTTCGGATTTGGCCTTAAAGGGTACGCCCTGGCGATCCGAAGTTTCCTGGAGCAGGACTAGTTTGCCGCCCTTTTACGATCTTCCTGCGCTACTTTAGAGAGCCATTCGCGGTCCAGGTAAAAAGTGCCGAAGGGCAGGAGGGAGGCCAATAAGAGATAGGCCAACTTCTTTATTCCCCATTTGCGTTCCATCCAAAGGACTACAGCCAGCACAATGTAGGCGATGAATAATCCCCCGTGAACATATCCCACAACCTTATTCGGTCCGGGAATGGAAGACCAGTGTTTTAAGGGCATACTAATGGCGAAGAGCGCTAAATAGCTCACTCCTTCCAGCAGTGCAATAGCCCGAAAGATTTTCAGCATGGAATTACAGGTGGATTACTTCGTCGTAAGCGTCTGCTACCGCTTCCATTACGGCCTCACTCATGGTTGGGTGCGGGTGAACAGCCTTGAGAATTTCATGTCCGGTAGTCTCGAGTTTACGGCCTACCACCGCCTCGGCGATCATGTCGGTAACCCCGGCTCCGATCATATGGCATCCCAGCCATTCCCCGTACTTGGCATCAAAAACCACCTTAACGAAACCATCTGCGTTTCCGGAAGCTTTGGCTTTTCCACTTGCAGAGAATGGGAATTTACCAACCTTGATATCATAACCCTGTTCTTTCGCTTGTTTCTCGGTAAGTCCAACTGAAGCAACCTCCGGCATACAATACGTACATCCTGGAATGTTCCCGTAATCGAGAGCTTCCACATGCATTCCGGCAATCTTCTCAACACAAAGAATACCTTCCGCAGAGGCTACGTGCGCCAGGGCCTGACCCGGAGTCACGTCACCGATAGCATAGTATCCCGGAATATTGGTTTGGTAGTAATCATTGACCAGAATCTTGTCCCGGTCAGTAGCAATACCCACTTCTTCCAGGCCAATATTTTCGATGTTGGTCTTTATTCCCACAGCAGAGAGGACGATGTCCGCCTCCAGGACCTGCTCACCTTTAGCCGTTTTTACGGTGGCCTTTACACCCTCGCCCGAGGTATCAACTCCAGTTACTTCTGCACTGGTCATGATTTTTACGCCCGCTTTTTTGAAGCTGCGCTCCAGTTGCTTACTGACATCTTCGTCTTCAACAGGTACGATATTGGGAAGGTATTCTACAACGGTAACTTCAGTACCCATGGAATTGTAGAAATAGGCGAATTCTATGCCTATGGCACCACTACCCACAACAATCATTTTCGCGGGCTGCTTTTTGAGGGTCATCGCCTCGCGGTAACCGATAATTTTTTCACCGTCCTGGGGCAGGCTTGGCAATTCGCGGCTCCTGGCCCCGGTTGCTATGATAATGTGCTTGGCCTCATGGGTAGTTTCTTTCCCTTCGGCATCCTTTACGCTTACCTTTTTTCCAGGCTTAAGGGTCCCATATCCCTCGATTACCTCGATCTTATTTTTTTTCATCAGGAACTGAACCCCTTTGCTCATCCCGTCCGCAACACTTCGGCTGCGCTTAACCACGGCGTCAAAATCCTTGTCAGCTCCTTCCACGGTTAGCCCGTAGTCCCCGGCATGCTTGAGATATTCGAATACCTGGGCCGATTTTAATAAGGCTTTGGTCGGAATACATCCCCAGTTCAGGCATACGCCTCCCAGGTTTTCTTTTTCGATGATTGCGGTTTTAAATCCGAGCTGTGAAGCTCGTATAGCAGTTACATATCCACCGGGTCCGCTACCCAATACAATGACGTCAAATGTGCTCATGAAGTTCGTAATTCGAGGTTGCGCGGCAAAGGTACGAAACGACTGGCAATTTGTGGATAGCTACTCGGAAGCAGGAATGAAATCCAGGGCTGCTCCGTTAATGCAATGACGTTTCCCGGTAGTTTGCCTTGGGCCATCGTCAAAAACGTGTCCCAGGTGCCCGCCACAGGTGGCGCAGTGCTCCTCCGTGCGCTTATATCCGATCTTGTAGTCCACATCATAAGCTACATTGCCTTCAATTTCACGATCGAAGCTCGGCCAACCGGTACCCGAATCAAATTTATGTTCGCTCTTGAAAAGTGGGGTCTGGCAGGCAGCACAGACAAAAGTTCCGGCTTCCTTTACCTCCAGCAACTCACTGCTGAACGGCGTTTCGGTACCCGCTCTTCTCAAGATATAATATTCCAGGTCCGTTAGCTCGGCCCGCCATTCGGCATCGGTCTTGGTAACGGGATAGCTGACGGCTGCCACTTCTTCTTCGGCAGGTTGTGCGGCTTTTTTCTGTTGGCCCTGGCAGCTCCAGAGGCCAAAAAGTAACAGGAGGGATAATAATTTTCTCATGGCATTTTTATTTTTTTCGCGGATCGCAATCATCGTGATTCCGATGTATAAGAACTGTATTTCAATAAGTTCGGATCCTCGAGTAAATCCTTTCAAAAATACGGAACAAAAAAAACATCCCCGGAAAGAATTTCCGGGGATGCCATTTGTATTTGGGGTGCCGTAAGCAGGTAAAGTTCTAATTCCTTATAACTTCAGGAACACGGCTTTCTTCTACTTGCAGATAGTCCAGTACAGCCTGCATGTTGCTTACATCAAGTCGGGCCTGGCTCAATCCGTCTGCCGGCAATACAGCAATACGGAAAGTCTGGTTATCTGTGTCTCCCGGGGCAAGGGTAGCCAAATCAAAATCGGCCTCCAGGAAAATACTCACATCCAAAAAGGTGTGGTCGTAATTGTATTGTAATATTCCCTGATCCAATAATCTGGTCTGGGTTAGGAGGCGCCATACATCGATTGGAGCTCCACCACCTGGATCATCGACGGTTTCCCACAAGATGTAGACCAGAACCACATCGGTTTCGAAAACTTCCAGTTCAGGGGCATCCTCTGAGAAAACGGAGAAAAAACTATAGTTGTTCCCTGCAGTGAAATCTCCCGTGATATCGTAAACGGTACCGAGGATGTTGACCCCATCTGCACCGTCGAGGCCGTCAAGGCCGTCAAAACCGGGAGGGCCGGGAGGACCTACGGGGCCTTCGCAGGACATTAGAAAAAAGACGAAGGCAAAGCTGAGTAAAGCGTTAAACTGTTTCATAATCTGTGATTTTTCAATGATGGTCGCCGGTATCTCCGACTTTTCTAGGCTAAGTTTCAAATAGCGTGCCAAAAGTTGGGAAATTCCAAATTTCAAATTTCAAATTCCAGTTTTCAAATGTGGTGATTGACTTGGATAACCGGCTAAAATGGGGTTCTTAAAGTTTCTAGAATTACCTAAATTTAGGGCGTACCAACAAATCCTTATAATGTTCCGACAAGAGCGCGTAGTAATTGATAACATAAGTCCCAGCCTGGAATGCGGTAAGTTTTTTATCAAACGGGTTACAGGAGAATCTGTAGTAGTCAGTGCCGATATTTTACCTGACGGCCACGATATCATGCAGGCCGAAGTGCTGTACAAGCATTCCGCCTCACGCAGTTGGGCCAGCCAGCGTATGCGACCCCTGGGGAACGACCGGTGGGAGGCTTCGTTTTCAGTCGAAAAACAAGGGTTTTATCAGTATAAAATATCGGGATGGGTCGATTATGCGTTGAATTGGCAACACGGAATTGAAGCGAAACTGGAAGACGGGCAGCATGTGAAAAGCGAATTGCTCGACGGGATACAATACATAGATTTCCTGTTAAAAGAAGCGGGAAAAGGCCAGCAGGATTACCTCAGCGGGGTTAAGGAGGCCTTTGCCGATGAAGGCCGCTATCTCGAGGCTACTCAGGAAGCCACCTCCGATCATTTGAGACGTTTATTCCTGGAATTCCCCCAACGCTTTTTGGCCAATGAAACCGATCCATTGGAAGTTTATGTAGATCGCAAACGCGCCAATTTTAGCACCTGGTACGAATTTTTCCCGCGATCTGCCGCGGAGGAAGCCGGGAAGCATGGTACGTTTCAGGACTGCCACCGACTGCTGCCCAGAATTGTAAAGATGGGCTTTGATACGGTTTACCTGCCTCCGGTACACCCAATAGGCGAAGTAAACCGAAAAGGAAAGAACAACACCACCAATGCCGAAGAAGGGGATTGCGGAGTGCCCTGGGCCATTGGCTCCCGGCATGGCGGGCATCGCGCACTGCATCCCGAGCTGGGATCAGAGCAGGATTTTAAGGACCTGATCAAGGCTGCCAATGATCAGGGACTGGAAATAGCCATGGATCTGGCTTTCCAGGCGGCCCCGGACCACCCTTACATAAATGAGCATCAGGAATGGTTCCGCAAACGCCCGGACGGGACCATGCAGTACGCCGAAAATCCACCCAAGAAATATCAGGATATTGTGAACTTTTACTTTGAAAGTTCGGCTTACAAAGACCTGTGGAAAGAATTATTGGGAGTTACCCTGCAATGGGTCGAATACGGGGTCAAAATTTTCCGTGTAGACAATCCGCATACCAAACCCTATTATTTCTGGCACTGGTTAATTGCAGAAGTCAAAAAGAAGCATCCGGACGTACTCTTCCTCGCTGAGGCTTTTTCCCGCCCCAGGGTAATGCAACAGTTGGCCAAACAGGGATTCTCACAATCTTATACCTATTTTACCTGGCGCGTCCACAAGCAGGAAATCATCGATTATATGATCGAGCTCACCCAGTCGGAAATGCGGGAGTATTACCGTCCTAATTTCTGGCCAAATACCCCGGATATCAATCCCTTCCACCTGCAGAATGCCGGGGCGGCCATGCATATGATTCGTTACGGCCTGGCTGCCACATTATCGGGAAATATAGGAATTTACGGTCCTGTGTTTGAGCAAATGGTTTCCGAGCCCTTCAAGAACAAAGAAGAGTATTTCCACTCGGAGAAGTATGAGATCCGCCACTGGGATTGGAATGTGGAGAACAAGCTCACACATATTATCGGGCGGATTAACCACCTGCGCAGGGAACACGCCGCCTTGCAGCAAACCAATAACATCTATTTCTGCGGTCTGGAAAACGATCAAATGCTCGCCTTTTACAAATGGGACGACGCGCGTGAAGATGAATTGCTGATTGTAATTAGCCTGGATCCCGAAAACGTGCAGCAGGGTCACGTTCGTTTGCCCTGGGAGGCGATGGAACTACATGGCCCTACTTCCCTGGGGATCTTCGATCACATGACCCAAACCAATTACACTTGGCAGGAGGAATGGAATTTCGTGGAATTGAACCCATCACTGCCGATCCATATTTTTCAGCTTAAAAGGCAATGATGTTCGCTGTAAAGGCGTACCTTAAGCAGTCCACCTCAAAATTAGCGTAAAGAATACCCATGGCTAAAAAAACGGAAACTCCTGTAGAATCGGCACCCTATAAATGCGATGTCCCCTGGGAACAACTTATGGACGATGCGGCCTTTGTAAAAGTTTTCCTTTCGGATGTTTTGCAGGACTATGTCAATAAACAGCGCTGGTATGGGGGTAAGGCCAGCACCATGAAGTATATCGAGCTGCAGGAATATTTCAGGATCCAGCAGCGCGAGGAAGTCTATTATGGTCTCTTGCTGGAGGTGAACTTCGAAGAAGCCTTTTATCAGCATTATTTCCTGCCTATCGCCTTTGTCTCGGACGAAAGCCTGGCGGAAAAGGACCGCATCTTACCCATTACCATGGGGGATCAGCAGGGATGGATCATCGATGCGGTAAACCTGGAATCCTTCCGGCGACTGGTTTATGAACGCATCGCTTCTGCCGAACCCAATGATACAACCCGGGTGCGCTACCACAAGAGTACGCTTTTTGAGCCCGGGGGGTATGAGGACTCCAAGTTTATGGGGCTCGAACAGAGCAACACTTCCATTATAATCAATGGCAAGTCGGTGATCAAATTCTTCAGGCGCATCTATGCCGATAAGAATCCCGATTATGAGATGAGCCGGTTTTTATCAGAGCGCAAGGGATATAAGAATACCCCGGCATACCAGGGTAGCCTGAGCATCAAAGACACCGACAATGTCGATGTGACCATTGCCCTGATGCAGGAATTGGTGCCCAATGAAGGGGATGCCTGGGAGTATACCTTAAAGGAGCTTCATAAGATTTTCGCCAATCTTGAATACAAGCGAATCAACATCGACAGGCTGCCGGAAACAAGGCTCTTTACTCGCCTGAGCATTCGCGACGTGCCTCCTGAAATCATCGATTGGGCGGGGCTGAGCATTTTTCTGAAATTACAGAAACTGGCGCAGCGTACGGCCGAGATGCACATTGCGCTGGGCTCAGAGTTCGAAGACACCGCCTTTGTTCCCAATCATTTTAACGGGGACTATGAGGTATGGCTCAAGAATCGCATGTTATACATGTTCCAGAACCGGCTGAATATCGTTGAGAACAATATGGGCCGCCTCAAAGGGCTGTCCCTGGAATTAGCCCGGGAATTCTTGGAACGCAAGAATGAGATTCGCAAGCGGTTCGTGAATTTTGACTGGACCAAACTCAAAGGGGAACGCCTTCGTGTACACGGGGATTATCATTTGGGCCAGATCCTGGTCAATGGCGACGATTTTTACATCCTGGATTTTGAAGGTGAACCGGAAAGTACAATCCGCGACCGCAAGGTAAAACAGCCGCCACTGAAGGATATTGCCGGAATTTTCCGTTCCTTCCACTACGCGGTGTACGCCACCATATTCAATCACCAGAAGGATTATAATAAACCCCTGGAAAAGCTGTTTAAAGCAGGAGAAATACTCTACCGTTACTTTATCGGGGTTTTTCTGGAAACCTATATCGAACTAATTCAAAAGCACAATATCAACATCGGATATAGTGTCGAACGTATATTCCTCCTCAAATACTGCATGCTGGAAAAAGCGGTATACGAACTTGGGTACGAAATGAATTCAAGACCGGATTGGGCGGTGATCCCGCTGGAAGGAATTCGCAGTATTATCGAGGAAGATCATTAACCAACATTCTAAACCAAACAATCATGGGTCAAGTAATTCCCCATAGCCTATTTACTGATTTTGATATCAATCTATTCAAATCCGGCAAGCATTACCGCCTGTACGAAAAACTCGGTTCGCACCTCACAGAGGTCGATGGGCAGAAGGGGGTATATTTTGCCGTTTGGGCACCTTCGGCCAAGGCTGTTTCCGTTGTGGGAGACTTTAACTACTGGTTGGAAGGGGAGCATGCCCTGAATGTTCGCTGGGACGAAAGCGGAATCTGGGAAGGGTTTATTCCCGGCCTGGATCAGGGTACTTTGTACAAGTATAAAATCCATTCTCATATCGGGGATGCCAAAACAGAAAAGGCCGATCCTTTTGCCCGGTATTGCGAGCATCCTCCTAAAACGGCTTCGGTTGTTTGGGAAGCCAAGCACAGCTGGAAAGATGCTACCTGGATGAAGAACCGGGCGCAGCACAATGGCCTGGATAAGCCCTATTCGGTCTATGAGGTACACCTGGGTTCCTGGAAACGCAATGACGGGGATAAATTCATGAGCTATATTGAACTGGCAGATGAGCTGGTGGCTTATGTCAAAGACTTGAATTTTACCCATGTTGAGTTTATGCCCATTATGGAGTACCCCTATGACCCGTCCTGGGGGTATCAGCTAACCGGGTATTTTGCCCCGACCTCGCGTTTTGGTAAGCCGGAAGATTTCAAATACCTGGTAGATGCCCTGCACAGAGCGGGGATAGGCGTGATCCTGGACTGGGTTCCTTCTCATTTTCCGGAAGATGCCCATGGCCTGGGTTATTTTGACGGATCCAACCTGTATGAGCACCCCGACCGACGCAAGGGATACCACCCCGATTGGAAGAGTTTAATTTTTAATTATGGACGGAATGAGGTGCGCGCTTTCCTAATCAGTAATGCGCTGTTTTGGATGGATCAATACCACATCGATGGTTTACGGGTAGACGCGGTTGCCTCGATGCTCTATTTGGATTATTCCAGGGAAGATGGGGAGTGGGAGCCCAATATGTACGGCAACAACGAACACCTGGAGGCGATTTCCTTTATCCGGGAACTCAATACGGAGGTCTACGGGAATTTCGAAGGGGTCCAGACCATAGCCGAGGAGTCAACAGCATTTTCGGGAGTAACCAAACCGGTAAACCTGGGCGGCCTGGGATTCGGGATGAAGTGGATGATGGGATGGATGCACGATACCCTGGAATACTTCAAAAAAGAACCCATTTACCGCAAACATCACCAGAACGATATTACGTTTAGCATGACCTATGCTTTCACGGAGAACTTTATGCTGCCATTCTCGCACGACGAGGTCGTTTACGGCAAGCAATCCCTGTTGTATCGCATGCCTGGGGATGAATGGCAACGATTCGCCAACCTGAGGTGTCTCTATGGGTATATGTTTACCCACCCGGGTGGAAACCTCCTGTTTATGGGCGGGGAATTTGGCCAATCCTCTGAATGGAATTTTCAGCAAAGCCTGGACTGGCACTTGCTGCAGTATGATTTCCACAAAGGGATTCAAAATTTAATCCGCGATCTCAATACGCTCTATCGCACCCAGCCGGCATTGTATGAAAAGCAATTCAGCCATGAGGGCTTCCGATGGATCGACTATGGGGATTCTGAAAATTCTGTCCTGACTTATGTGCGCATGGGCCATGAGGATAAAGATACCCTGGTCATTGCCTGCAACTTAACCCCGGTACCCCGTGAGGGCTATCGTATCGGAGTTCCCAAATCGAGAAAGATGAAGGAACTCTTCAATAGCGATGCTAAGGAATATGGGGGAAGTGGAATGATTAATGGCGAAGCGGCTATCGAAAAAGAGCCCTGGCATGCTTATGAGAAGTCTATTTGCGTTGATTTACCTCCGCTTGGGGTAGTTATTTTCAGGTAAAAACGGCCCGCAATCGTTGTAGTTCATATTTTGTCGTTGGCCGGGTTTCGCTTTCTGCCGGATATGTCTTTCTTTTGTCTGGTTAAAAACTAACCGGCTATGATTACCAATACCGAACTGGAATACAAAGGGAACCTGTATCCGAATCAGGTTACCGATTACCAGAAGGACTCCGATAAGTTTTACCTGACTACCGAGAACGGGGTTATTTTGGAAATCACTGTGATTCGAAACAGTGTGCTCAGATTCCGCTACGCCACGCAACATACCTTTGAACCGGATTTCTCTTACGCTATTGACCCGGACGCTTCCCGCGGATTCAATGAGCTCCTCGAAGAGGAAACGACCACCGACTACCGCATTTTTACCAGTAAGCTGCAGATTCTGGTAGACAAGAAAACCCTCAGGGTCCAGATTTCTGACCTGGAAGGGAATATCCTCAATGAAGACGAACTCGGCTTCCATTGGGAGGAAAACTACGAGCACGGCGGGAATACCGTTAAGATGAGCAAGATTACCCAACCCTCAGAAAGTTTCTATGGGATGGGGGATAAGGCTACGCATACCAACCTCAAGGGCCGTCGGGTACACAATTGGGTAACGGATCAGTACGCCTACGGAAAGGATCAGGAGCCCCTCTACAAGGCAGTCCCTTTTTTTATTGGATTGCACGACAATCGCGCCTATGGTATTTTCTTTGACAATACCTTCCGAACGCACTTTGACTTTTCCCACGAACGCCGCAACATTACTAGTTTCTGGGCCGATGGGGGAGAAATGAATTACTATTTCTTTTATGGTCCTGCTATTTCAAGGGTAGTACAGGCGTATACCGACCTTACCGGAACCCCGGAACTTCCGCCTTTGTGGTCCCTGGGGTACCACCAGTCCAAATGGAGCTATTATCCCGAAAAGCGGGTCAAGGAAATTGCCCGGAAATTCCGCAAGCTCAAAATACCTTGTGACGCCCTCTATCTGGATATCGACTATATGGACGGCTTCCGCTGTTTTACTTGGGATAAGAAACATTTTCCCGATCCCAAACGCATGATCTCCGAATTAGAGGAGGAGGGCTTTAAGACAGTGGTAATGATTGATCCCGGGATCAAGGTAGACCGGGAATACAGCGTCTATCAAGAGGGGATGGAGAATGATTATTTCTGCAAGCGTGCCGACGGACCGGTAATGACCGGTAAGGTTTGGCCCGGCCCCTGTGCATTCCCCGATTACACCGACCCTAAAGTCCGGGAGTGGTGGGCTGGTCTCTACGAATCTTTTATCAAGGATTCCGGGCTGCACGCGGTATGGAATGACATGAATGAACCTGCGGTCATGGAGGTGCCTACGAAGACAGCTCCTCTGGATACGCGTCACAACTATGACGGTAACCCCTGTTCACATCGAAAGGCGCACAACATCTACGGAATGCAGATGGTGCGGGCTACATACGACGGCGTCAAGAAATATGTTTTCCCAAAACGCCCCTTTGTCATTACCCGGGCCGCTTACGCCGGTACGCAACGTTTTGCCTGTACCTGGACCGGGGATAATGTGGCTACCTGGGAGCACCTTTGGATCGCAAACGTGCAGGTGCAACGCATGTGTATGAGCGGATACAGTTTTGTGGGATCCGATATCGGTGGGTTTGCCGAACAGCCCAATGGGGAACTGTTTGCGCGCTGGGTACAGCTCGGGGTTTTCCACCCGTTTTGCCGTGTCCACTCCAGTGGGGATCACGGGGATCAGGAACCCTGGTCTTTCGATGCCGAAGTAACCGGAATCGTGCGGAAATTTATAGAGCTGAGGTACCAGTTGCTTCCTTATTTGTACACCATGTTCTGGCGCTATGCCAAGGAAGGGGTCCCCATGTTAAAGTCCCTTGTTTATTACGATCAGGAGGATACACAAACGCATTTCCGCACCGACGAATTTGTTTTCGGAGACCATTTCCTGGTCTGTCCGATTCAAGAGCCCAATGCCAAAGGACGACGCATGTATATTCCGCGTGGAAATTGGTATAATTTCTGGACAGGGGAACTGGTAACTGGCGGCAGTGAGCGCTGGGTGGCCTCTGACATCGATAAAATCCCATTATTCATCAAGGAGGGAGCGATTATCCCTAAATATCCTGTTCAACAGTACGTTGGAGAGAAGACTATTGAGCAACTCACCCTGAGTGTCTATTACAAGGAAGGCGATGAGCAATCCACCATCTATGAAGACGCCGGGGAAGGATATGATTACAAGAAAGGGGGATACAGCGTTAGAAACTTCAGATTACGCGGAAAGCCCAAAGAACTCATCATCCAGCAATTCAAAGACGGCACCTACATTACTCCATATAAGTCCTTCAAAATCAATCTGAATGGCTTGCCCTTCAAGATTTCGAAAGTTGAGGTAGACAACGAAAAAGTGCCTTTGGAATCGGTGCGATTGAATGGGGACAACAGTATAGAGGTGGATAAAAATTTCAATGTACTGCACCTGATAGGGCGTTGATTTTTTTGTAAATTCCCCTACACACTAATCCTTGAAATTAACATCATGAAAAAGTTTTCAATGGTGCTCTTGCTGCTGGTGGCAGTGGTGGCCTGTAAGGTCAACCCCTTTACCGGTAAGAAGACACTGAATTTCTACCCCAACAGCCAGATCTTCCCCATGGCTTTTGCCCAATACGACCAATTCCTCGAGCAGAATAATGTGGTCGAAGGTACTTCCGAGGCTCAGACCATAGAAAAGGTCGGGAAGCGTATCTCCAATGCGGCAGAACGCTGGCTTACCGCTAACGGGTATCCAGGATACTTAAAAGACTACCAGTGGGAATACAACCTGGTTAATGACGAGACCGTAAACGCCTGGTGTATGCCAGGAGGTAAGATCGTTTTCTATACTGGAATCCTCCCGATCTGCCAGGGTGAAACCGGAATAGCCGTGGTCATGGGTCACGAAGTAGCCCATGCCCTTGCCGATCATGGCGCACAGCGCATGAGTGCAGGAACCTTGCAACAAATCGGTGCCGTAGCCGGAAATGTTGCTATTCAGGACCCTGAAAAACGAAATATGTTTAATCAAGCCTATGGAATAGGGAGTGCCGTAGGTGTAATGCTCCCTTTCAGCCGTAGTCATGAAACAGAAGCGGATCGTATCGGGCTGCAAATCATGGCCATTGCCGGTTATAATCCCGACGAAGCTGCGGAGCTCTGGAAACGCATGAAGGCCAATAGTGGTAATGCCGCCCCGCCGGAATTCCTGAGTACACACCCATCCAACGATACGCGGATTAATAACCTTACGCAATGGGCGCCTTTGGCTAAAGAGGAAGCCCGAAAGTTTGGGGTAACTACCTTTAACTAGTCCGCTGAATGGCCCGGCTTCCCCTTGAGAAAGGCAGCAAAAAACTGCTAAATGCCTGGGCCTTTTATGATTGGGCCAATTCCGTATACAGTCTTACAGTCGTATCCGCTGTATTTCCGATTTTCCTCGGTGCGATTTTTCGGCAGGCCAATGTAGAGCAGGTAGCCGTTTTTGGGGGCGCAATTGCGCGCACCCCTTTGATTAGTTATGTTACCGCAGCTGCATTTGTGGTCATTGCCCTGATTACTCCGCTGATTTCCGGAATTGCCGATTACCTCGGGAATAAGAAGGTTTTTATGAAATTCTTCTGCTACCTGGGAGGATTATCGTGCATTGGTCTTTACTGGTTCGACCTGCAAAGCATCTATGTGGGCCTTGTCTTCTATTTTCTGGGGGTTATTGGCTTCTGGGTGAGCTTTGCAATGAGCAATTCCTATTTACCTGATATCGCCTTTCCTGAACAACAAGACCGGATCAGTGCCTGGGGATTCTCCCTCGGGTATATCGGTAGTGTCCTGTTACTCCTGATTAACCTGGCGATGGTTTTGGCGCCCGACGTATTCGGGATTACCGACAGCCCGGAATCGCCTGCTGCGATCACTGCCATGAAATACTCCTTCGTAAGTGTGGGGATATGGTGGATTGGTTTCAGCCAGTATTCCTTCTATTATCTCCCAAAGGGGTACCGGCGCGACGGGGAGCGCCACCGCATTATCCTCAATGGATTCCGGGAATTACGAGGGGTTTGGAAACAACTTACGGGCCTTCCCCGGCTCAAGCGCTATCTGGGCGCCTTCTTTGTATACAGTATGGCGGTGCAAACCGTAATGCTCATTGCTGCATACTTCGGGGAATCCGAAATTGACTGGGGATCTGATGATCAGCGTACCATGGGCCTTATCGGCAGCATCCTGATCATTCAATTGGTTGCGGTGCTGGGGGCTACGCTCACCGCGCGACTTTCGAACCGCATTGGCAATATCACCACCCTGGTTATTATCAACGCGATCTGGGTTGCGATATGCATTTATGCCTATTTCGTAAAAAGCCCCATGGAGTTTTACATTGCGGCCGGCTTTGTGGGCATGGTCATGGGCGGTATCCAGGCCCTGTCGCGTTCCACTTACTCCAAGTTTTTACCGGAAACAACAGATACCACTTCCTTCTTTTCTTTTTACGATGTTACTGAAAAGATTGGGATCATCATCGGGATGTCCATATTCGGATTGGTGTCCCAGTGGAATAACAGCATGCGTCCCGCCACATTAATACTGGGGACCTTCTTCCTAATTGGAATTTTGTTGCTCATGCGCGTTCCAAAAGAAAACCCCGAAGCGGCATAATGCTGCTCCGGGGTCGACTGTTCGCTGATTGTAATTTCTTTATTGCTTGGTCACGTCTCCCGATCCGGAAGTTTTGGTGTCTACCTTGGATGGATTACCGCGATAACGGATATCCCCAGAACCCGATACGCGGGCCATTAATTCTTCTTTGGCGGTAACGTTAATATCGGCCGAACCGGAGACCGTTGCTTCTACACGGTCGGCATCCAGATCAAATGCCTCGATATCACCCGAGCCTGAAACCCGAACCTCAAAATAACGGGCCGAGCCACTCAGTTTAATATCCCCGGAACCGGAAAGGGTAGCTTCCACATCATCGGCTTCTACTTCCAGGACCACATCCCCACTACCGGATACGGCGGTGCGGAAGTTGTCGCTTTTCAAAACGGTCTTCCCGACAATATCTCCGGATCCTGAGAGCGTAACTTCCTCAATTTCTTCCACCGGTACTGTAATGGTAATTCCGCCGGACTTCCAGGAGGATGGCTGCAATTGATAACCCTTTTCGGTTTTGATAACAAGCTTTCCTGCTTTTACCTCGGTCTTAATATGCTCCAGAAGGTTTTCATCTCCCTCCAGGGTAATGTTTCCTTCAGATCCGGATACCAGTTCCAGGTCGAACCATCCCGAGAGGGCTACCTGGTCATAATCGCCTACCTGGCGATCTTCGGTAACGATATTTCCGTTTCCTTTTACTTTTTTACCCCACTGGCCATTGAGGTTACAGGCCACAAGCAGGCACATGCTTACTAATACTCCTAATCTTTTCATGGTTGATAGCTCTATTTAGTGTTATGATTTTTTTACGCTAGCGGCCCGGCTGGACTGCTTATTGATTTTTTCGGGATCGCCCTTGTATCGGATGTTTCCCGCGCCGGAGGCCTGTGCATTCAGGCTTTTGGAGGCATTCACACGGACATCGGCAGCACCGGAAACCTGAGCTTCAACATGATCTGCAATTAGTCCATAGGCGTGGAAGTTGGAGGCACCGGAACTGCGGACATCCAGGCGTCCGGTACTGCCTTCCAAATCCATTTCTGAGGCTCCTGAGGTCTGAACCCGGATTTCGCTGGCCGAGACGTCCAGGTGCAATTCAGAGGCTCCTGATGATTCTGCACGCAATTTGTCAAAAGAGAATTTCCCTTCCGAATAAATATCTGCTGCGCCACTAACGGTGATCTCATCCAGATCGGTAACCGGCACCCGAACCCGGATTCCGTCGGAGCCTTTGCTGGCTTGTAATTGAACACCTTTTTCTACAGTGATCTTTAATCGTCCGCCGCTTACATCTGTAATTACGTAGGGGAGGAGGTTCTCTTCGCCCTCAATGGTCAGGCGCCCTTCGGCTCCCTTAACCAGGGTAACTTTAAAAATATGCGACACGCTCAGGCGTTCGTAGGTGCCTACTTCGCGGGTTTCCGTAGTCTCGTCACCGTTTCCTTTGACGCGCTTACCCCATTGGGCCTGACTTACGGAAGTGCCCAGGATTAGGATTGCGAGAATGAGTAGTTTCTTTTTCATGATCGGTTTCTTTTGATTGCTAGTTATTGTCGTTTAAAGCTGATTCCTCCGTATTCACTGGAGATTCGAACCATATTGCCACTTCCGGACTTGCCGTGGTAGCCTTTGTAATAGCGCTCGCTATCTTTTTCCTTGCTGATATTGATAGTGAAATCGTCCTTGCCATTTACTCCGGCATATTCGGTGCTGATTTCGAAATCGAAATTATATCCGGGGTCGTACCCGATCTTGATTCCGGTGTAGTCTGTGCTCAGGTCTACGTTACCCGCGTCGGCTGCCAGGCGATCGATACGAATGGTTCCATAATCTGCTGAGATATCCACATTGCCGTGGATGGTTCCCAGTTTAATATTTACATAGTCTCCGGAGCCATCGACATTTCCAGCCTCACCTACCTCGATACTTCCATAATCGGCGGAGTATTCCAGGTTTTCCATGGCTTCGACCTTTGAATTGGTGTAATCGGCATTGATCTTAAGGTTACCAGCTTTTTCAATGGTAAAGCCCGAGTAATCCGCATCGATAGATCCTGAATTCATAAAGGCAATACGGGAATTTGAAGTGTAGTCGAAAGACAACTGATTCCCACGCCCCCTGAGTTCTCCCAGTTCCAGCCGGCCATAGTCACAACTGATCTTGGCATGGCCGTCTACCCGGTCCAGGGTTATATTTCCGTAATCATTACTGAGGTGGACGGAGTTCTTAACAGGAAGGCTGATCGTGTAGTTGATCTGCATATTCACGTTGTTGTTCTTGCCCCACCAATTCCACGAATCTTTATCGCCGAATTTGGTCTTTGCAGATACCATGGAGGCACTTGCTTCAAAATTCACGTCAATTTCGTCGAGCTTACGCTGAACTTTTTCCTCGTTATTACCATTGGTGGTAATGTGAACAACGATCAGGACTTTATCCTGGTCCCAGGAGTTCAACACCAGGTTCCCGTAGGAGTTGTTGATTTTCAGTAAGGCATCCGAATTAACGTTGAATTCTTTGCGGATGGTTTTCTCCTTAGTGTGTTTGCCCTTGAAGTCATTTGCGTGGCCCAGGGCCATACTACCTATAAAAGCGAGTAGTAAAAAGACAGGTTTAAAGGATATTAGCTTCATTGGATTCATTTTTAAACTGTTTGATTTCGTCTACTTGAGACATCACATCTTCCAACAGGTCAATGCGGGTTTGAAAATTGGTAATCATGGCACTGAGGATGAGTTTGGTATTACCCCCGGCTACCAGATCCTGTTCTAATTGCCGGTAATCGGCTCCCAGTTTCTGGAGTTGTTCCAGGGTATCCTCAATGAGCATCTCGGTTTCAGGGCTGGACGCCTCGCGCAAGGCCCTGATTTCCTGCTCCACGACATTGGCGAAATAGTCGGTTGTCTCAGATACCTCCGGAGCAATCTCGGCTACTTGTTGTGCGAGACTGGGTTCCGGCTTAAAGACTACTGCCGCAGCCAGGATCAATAGTGCAACGGAGGCTGCAATGGAAAGGGGTCTTCTCCAGATTGGAATCCGCTTGCCGCCGCTGGCATGCAAGGACCGGATATCGCCATCTTCAGGATTTGAATTATCCGTTGCTGCCCCGATCTGGGCCAGACGCTCGGCAAATCGTTCCCGGTGGCCGGCCTCCGGCTGTGCGAGATCTAAATTTCCCTGAAGCTCTTCGAATAATCCTTCCAGTGTATTTTTCCGTTTCATAAGCTTGGTGTTATTGCTAATTTCTTACGCAGGCTTGCCTTGGCTCGAGAAATCGTCGTTCGGCAGTTTGCGTAACTCATATCCAGGATCTGACTTATTTCTTCGTAGTCGTATCCTTCGATCAAGTGTAAGGTCAAAGAAATTCTGTAACTGTCTTTGAGCTCTTTCATGGTTTCCAGTACTTTTTGAGCCATCAGTTCTGTACTTCCGTGATCCGCTCCAGCGCCATCCTTATCTTCGACCTTGTACAGTACACTTTCCAATCCCACTTCCTGCTTCTTTTGTTGTTGCCGGTAGTGGTAAATACTGTTGTTAATTACGATGCGCTTGAGCCATGCTCCGAAGGTCACCTCACCTTTAAAGCTCGTCAGCTTTGTAAAAGCGCTCAAAAAGGACTCCTGCATGATATCTTCGGCCGTTGCGGTGTCCTTTACGATTCGTACTGCCGTGTTATACATGGCGTGATAGTAGCGATCGTAAATCTTCATTTGAGCGAGCTGATCGCCTTTCAGGCAGGATTCCAGCAACACATCAGTATGTACAACAGGTTGGCTCAAAAAGTTTGTTGTTTGCCTTATAGATGGTATAAAATACAGATTGTTACAGTTGGATCTAAATTTTTGTAACCGGCAGGAGGAAGGTGCCAGGGCTTCTTGGCACAGGAATTGTCCCTGAGAAGGAGATAAGGGGAAGGTGTTTAGTAATAAACCACTTTAAATCAGTAGTTTAATAAAATATAAAACCCATATTACCTCTTGAGCTGCCTGTCCGAATGTGACAGAATGACTGAAAAAAGAAACATGGCTACATCAAAATTTATATCTGTTGACAAACTGTCGCTTCAGGATCTCGATGCGGATTCCGAGTTAATCCCCCTGCTTACCCCAGAGGATGAACAGGAGATGAACGACGAGAAGCTTCCTGAAACACTTCCTATCCTGCCACTCAGGAATACCGTACTCTTTCCAGGGGTTGTGGTTCCGATCACCGCCGGCAGGGATAGTTCTATTCACCTGATTCGCGATGCCAATAACGGTTCTAAGGTAATCGGGGTGGTCAGTCAGAAGGATGAGGAAGTGGAGAATCCGGGTGTTCAGGACATACATACCCTGGGGACGGTTGCCCGTATCCTGCGTGTGCTGCAAATGCCAGATGGGAACACTACAGTGATCATCCAGGGGAAAAAGCGATTTGAAGTTGCTGAGGTCCTCACCGAGAAACCTTATTTAACGGCTACGATCCGAGAAGCCAGGGAAGTCCGACCCGATATGGAGAGTGAGGAATTCACCACTATCATTGATTCGGTTAAGGACCTGGCCCTGCAGATCATCAAGGATAACCCTAATATTCCCAGTGAGGCTTCCTTTGCGATAAAGAATATCCAGAGTCATTCCTTTCTGATCAATTTTGTTTCCTCCAATCTCAACCTGGAAGTCGCGGAGAAGCAAAAACTCCTGGAAATCGGAGACTTGCAGCAACGTGCCCTGGCTGTACTCAAGCATTTGAATACGGAGCTGCAGCGTTTGGAGTTGCGCAATGAACTCCAGTCCAAGGTGCGCAGCGACATGGATCAGCAGCAACGGGAGTATTTCCTGCACCAGCAAATGAAGACCATCCAGGAGGAACTCGGCGGGATGTCTTACGATGAGGAAGTCGATGAGATGGAGGCCCGGGGTAAAGAAAAGAAATGGTCCGAAAAAGTCGGGGAGCATTTTGAGAAGGAGCTGGCGAAATTACAGCGCATGAATCCTCAGGTAGCCGAATATTCTATTCAGCGAAACTACCTGGACCTGATGTTGGAATTACCCTGGAATGAATTTTCCGAGGACCAATTCGACCTCAAAAGGGCCGAACGCATTCTCGATCGGGACCACTATGGCCTGGAGGATGTCAAAAAGCGAATTATCGAGTATCTGGCTGTCCTGAAGTTGAGGAAGGACATGAAGTCGCCTATCCTGTGTTTATTTGGTCCTCCCGGGGTGGGGAAGACCTCCTTGGGGAAATCAGTAGCGGAAGCCCTTGGCAGGGAGTATGTGCGGATGTCACTAGGAGGGCTGCGGGACGAAGCCGAAATTCGGGGTCACCGGAAGACCTATATTGGAGCCATGCCAGGTCGGATTATCCAGAACGTCCGCAAGGCTGGAACATCGAATCCGGTTTTTATCCTGGATGAGATAGACAAACTGTCCAGTAGTTACCAGGGAGACCCGTCCTCTGCCATGCTGGAGGTGCTCGATCCTGAGCAGAACAGTGATTTCTATGACAACTTCCTGGAAGTGGGCTTTGATCTGTCCAAGATCATGTTTATCGCTACGGCCAATAACCTTTCTAATATCCAGCCGGCGCTTCGGGATCGCATGGAAATTATTCATGTCACCGGATATACCATTGAAGAGAAGGTGGAAATCGCCAAAAGGCATCTCCTGCCCAAACAGCTCAAGGAGCATGGGCTAACCCAAAAAGACCTTCGGATTGGCAAGCGGGAGTTGGAGAAGATAGTTGAAGGCTACACCCGCGAGTCCGGAGTACGGGGCCTTGAGAAGCAAATCGCCAAAATGGTGCGTTATGCTGCGCGCAATGTGGCCACCGAAACGGAATACACCGTAAAGGTAACTCCCCAGATCGTCGAAGAGGTCCTCGGCCCACCGAGACTTGAGCGGGATAAATACGAAAACAACGATGTGGCCGGTGTGGTTACCGGTCTGGCATGGACCAGCGTTGGCGGGGATATACTCTTTATAGAGTCCATCCTCTCCCGGGGTAAGGGCGCTCTGAACATTACCGGGAACCTGGGGAAAGTAATGAAGGAATCCGCCACGATTGCCCTGGAGTATATCAAGGCGAATGCCGACTTATTCGGGATTGATCCCAGCGTGTTTGAAAATTACAATGTGCATATCCATGTTCCGGAAGGCGCCACACCGAAAGACGGTCCCAGTGCGGGAATTGCTATGCTTACTTCCCTGGTGAGTTTATTCAGCCAACGCAAAGTCAAGAAAAGCCTCGCAATGACCGGGGAAATAACGCTGCGTGGAAAGGTTTTACCCGTAGGGGGAATCAAGGAGAAAATCCTGGCGGCGAAACGGGCCAGAATCAAGGAAATTATTCTGTGTGAGGATAACCGCAAGGATATTGCGGAGATCAAACCGGAATACCTGAAAGGCCTGACATTCCACTATGTACGGGATATGCAACAGGTAATTGATATTGCGGTAACTTCCCGGAAGGTAGCCCGACCAAAAAACCTGGTGGGCACCACAGGTAAACCCTAAATCCATACCTTTGAGTATGCCGCCGATTTCCATAGCCATAGATGGTTACTCTTCCACGGGGAAGAGTACCCTGGCTCGTCGCCTGGCTCGGGATCTCGGCTACATCTACATCGATTCCGGTGCCATGTATCGCGCCGTTACCTACTATGCACTCTCCAACGGATTGCTGGATGAAGAATCCGCTCACAAACCCCTGCTCGACTCCCTGGATCACATTGATCTGGAATTCCGAAAAGCAGCCGATGGGCAACAAGCCCATATTTTTCTGAATTGCAGGGACGTGGAACGGGAAATCCGAACCCTGGAGGTAAGCCGGTATGTAAGCCCGGTAGCAGCACTGGGTCCGGTGCGTAAGAAATTGGTTGCCCTGCAACGAGGGATGGGGCAACGCGGCGGGGTGGTTATGGACGGCCGTGATATCGGTACGGTGGTACTCCCTGATGCGGAGTTAAAAATATTCATGACGGCCAGTCCTGAAATCCGGGCCGAAAGGCGCTATGACGAGCTTCGGGCACGGGGAGACCAGGTGAGCTACGCCGAGGTCTTGGAGAATGTCCGGCAACGGGACCACCTGGATTCCACCCGCGAAATTTCCCCATTGCAACAGGCCGAGGATGCCCTTGTCGTAGATAATAGCCAGATGACCCTGGAGGAGCAATACGGGTATGTAAGGGAGTTGGTAAACCAGGTAATGGCAGGCATAAAAAAAGGACGCCACTAGGACGTCCTATTCGTTTTCCCTTGAAAAGAAATGTTCTTTTAACCTTTGATTTTAAAGGTTGGGGATAACCAGGACCTGGTCAGGGTGAATCATATCAGGGTTATTCAGGATGTTGGTATTTGCCTGAAAGATTTCCTTGTATTTCATAGGGTCACCGTAGTAATGCTTTGCAATTTTACTCAGGGATTCCCCGCTTTTGACTACATGACGGTGGTACACCGATTCGTCCTCAACGGTGATGTTGGCCTTAATATCTGAGGGAGACTGACCGCCGATCTCCTTGATTTTGTCCCAAAGCAGGTTCTTTTCGTACTGCGTCCCGGCTACGCCCTTAATCTTTAGCACACCGCCGTCTTCGCTAACGTTTCCGTCCTTAATTCCCAGTTGTTCACCCAGGGTCAGGACCGGTTGGTATTTTGATTTCACGCTCATCTTTTATAGAATTTAATGGTTAAATATTTTGAGCAATCAAGATACAAATTCCAGGGCTTTTGCCCAGTGTACTTCAGTATTAAAAATAAAGCTTTGAAAAGCGGCAGATTCGTCGTACTTTTGCAGACCTTTTTAGCTAAGAATCAGGAGGAAAAGGGAAGAAAACAAAAACGAAAAAACCCTTCCGAGGAAATTGCGAACTCCTGAAGTACCCCGGAATACAAACAGTATTCAGCACATGTCTGAAGAAATTATCAAGCCAGAGGTTGCTAAGGCAGCAGAAGCGGCTACAGCAGATGCCCCGGCTAAACAAGTAGATCCCCAGGAATTTCTCGAAAACTTTGATTGGGAAAAGTACGAAGAGGGGATTGAGCGGGTCGACGATTCAAAACTCAAGGAATTCGAAGACCTGGTAACCGAAAATTTTGTTGATACTGCCGATAACGAGGTTGTTGAAGGAAAGATTACTCACCTGACCGACCGCGAGGCAATTATCGATATCAATGCGAAAAGTGAAGGGGTTATCTCCCTGAATGAGTTTCGCTACAATCCTGACCTGAAAGTTGGGGACAAAGTAGATGTCCTTATCGATATCCGCGAGGATAAAAATGGACAACTGGTATTGTCGCACCGCAAGGCCCGCACCATCAAGGCCTGGGAACGCATCAACAATGCCTTCGACAAAGAGGAAGTGGTAACCGGATTCGTAAAGTGCCGCACCAAAGGAGGAATGATTGTCGATGTCTTTGGAATCGAAGCCTTCCTTCCAGGATCTCAGATCGATGTTAAGCCTATCCGCGACTACGACGCCTATGTAGGGAAGACCATGGAATTCAAAGTGGTTAAGATCAACCAGGAATTCAAAAACGTAGTAGTCTCTCACAAAGCGCTTATCGAAGCCGATATCGAAGAGCAGAAAAAAGAAATCATCAGCCAGCTGGAGAAAGGCCAGGTACTGGAAGGTATTGTCAAGAACATCACTTCTTACGGAGTCTTTATCGACCTCGGAGGTGTAGATGGTCTGGTACACATCACCGACCTGAGCTGGAGCCGTATCAACCACCCAAGCGAAGTGGTGGAGCTGGATCAGAAGCTCAATGTTGTAATCCTGGATTTCGACGACAACAAGTCCCGTATCCAATTAGGTCTCAAGCAGCTTGAGAAGCACCCATGGGATGCCCTGGGCGATGAGATTAAAGTAGGAGACAAGGTAGAAGGTAAGGTTGTTGTTATCGCCGATTACGGTGCATTCCTCGAAGTAGCCGAAGGTGTGGAAGGATTGATTCACGTAAGTGAGATGTCCTGGTCTACCCACCTGCGTTCTGCACAGGATTTCGTCAATGTAGGCGACAAACTGGAAGCGGTAGTCCTGACCCTGGATCGCGAAGATCGCAAGATGTCTCTCGGACTCAAGCAACTCACTCCGGACCCATGGACCGATATCACTTCTAAGTATCCTGTAGGTTCCCGTCATAAGGGGATTGTTCGCAACTACACCAACTTCGGAGTATTTGTAGAACTGGAAGAAGGAATCGACGGCCTGATCTACATTTCAGACCTGTCCTGGACCAAAAAGATCAAGCACCCATCCGAATTCTGCAGCGTAGGGGATACCCTGGAAGTAGAAGTTCTGGAACTGGACGTTGACGGACGTAAACTGAGCCTTGGACACAAGCAAACTCAGGAGAACCCATGGGATAAATACGAAGGTGAATTTGCCGAAGGAACTACGCACACGGCTTCGATCAGTGAGATCGTAGACAAAGGAGCGCTGGTAGAATTCAACGCGGATATCACAGCTTTCATCCCACAACGCCACCTCGAAAAAGAGGATGGGAAGAAATTGGTACGCGGAGAAGAAGCGGAATTCAAGATTATTGAATTCAACAAGGATTATAAGCGCGTAGTAGCTAGTCACACAGCTATCTTCCGTGAAGCCGAGCAACGCAATGTACGCCAGCAGGCGCGCAAAGCGGCCTCTGCTGCGGATGAAGCCAAGCCTACTCTTGGAGATGCCAACGAGCAGCTTCAAGCGCTTAAGGATAAGATGGAAGCAGCTAAGAAGAAATAATGTTGCGAAATCTAAAACAATTAAACCCCGGAATTTCCGGGGTTTTTTTTGGCCTGTTCCCGGGTAAGTGGGCCAGGCGATTCTATAGAAATACCTATTTTTGTTCCCGAACCTTCAGGGCCGAGTCTTTATGACGAAAAAACTGCTGCTCTCCGCGAAAGAAATCGACATTATCCTGCATCGATTGGCGTGCCAACTCCTGGAAAGCCACCTGGATTTCAGCGATAGCGTGCTGATTGGACTGCAACCCCGGGGAACTTTTCTTGCCAATCGCCTGCTTGAATTACTGCGTAAGGAGTACAAAGTAAAAGACATTCCCTTCGGACTTCTCGACATTACATTCTACCGCGATGATTTTCGACGGGGCGATAAAACCCTGGCAGCCAGCAGTACGGATATCACTTTTCTGGTAGAGGGAAAACGCGTGGTGCTGATCGACGATGTTTTATACACCGGGCGCAGCATCCGGGCAGCCTTAACGGCGATCCAGTCGTTTGGCAGGCCCAGAGAAATAGAATTACTTACCCTGATCGATCGACGCTTTAGCCGACACCTTCCGATCCAACCCAATTACAGGGGCAGGCAGGTCGACGCGATAAACGAAGAAAAAGTGAAGGTGAGTTGGGTGGAGAACGATGGTGAGGATGCCGTATATTTGATCAGTCAATAACCCATGAGCGAGTTAAGCGTACGCCACTTACTGGGAATTAAGTATCTCAATCGACGGGATATAGAGCTCATTTTTGAGACAGCAGACCATTTTAAAGAAGTCCTTTCCCGACCCATTAAGAAAGTCCCTTCCCTCCGGGATATTACCATTGCCAATATTTTCTTTGAAAACAGCACCCGGACCAAACTCTCTTTTGAGCTGGCCGAAAAGCGGCTTTCTGCAGATGTGGTCAATTTCTCCGCGGCCCAATCCTCCGTACGAAAAGGGGAGACCCTGATCGACACGGTAAACAATATCCTGTCTATGAAGGTAGATATGGTTGTGATGCGCCATCCCAATCCCGGTGCCGGGATCTTTCTTTCGAAGCATGTTAAGGCTTCGATTATCAATGCCGGGGACGGGGCACACGAACATCCTACGCAAGCCTTGCTCGATTCCTATTCCATACGGGAAAAACTTGGAGATGTAGGGGGAAAGAAGGTCGTTATCGTTGGGGATATTTTGCACTCCCGGGTAGCCCTTTCCAATATATTTGCCCTGCAGCTGCTGGGAGCCGAAGTAAAGGTGTGCGGTCCGAAGACCCTGATGCCCAAGCATGTGGAATCCCTCGGGGTTACCGTGGAACCCAATCTGCGCAACGCCCTGGAGTGGTGTGATGTAGCCAATATGCTGCGCATCCAGAATGAGCGGATGGATATGAGTTATTTCCCGAGTACCCGGGAATACACGCGGCAATTTGGTATCAACCGCAAATTGCTGGAAAGTCTGAGTAAGGAAATTGTAATCATGCACCCTGGACCTATAAACCGAGGGGTGGAAATTACAAGTGATGTTGCGGATTCAGGACAAAGTATTATCTTGAATCAGGTGGAAAATGGGGTGGCCATACGAATGGCAGTGATCTATCTGCTGGCCTCCCAGATAAAACAATAAGCTCATGATATTCGACCGCGACGGGGATACTACCCTGGTGCATCAGGAAAGTCCTTCCGTGAGCACCTTTCTAAGCAAATTAGCCGAAGCCTATCCGGGCCTGAAGAACGATCACCTGATTATGAATTTATTTAGCCTGGAGGCGCTCACCGCTGACCGGGTCCTGGAGTTCCTGCCTTTATCCCGGGAACACAAGGAACTGGGAAAGTCTTTTGTACTGGTCAGCGACTCCCTGGGGTATGACGAGGTCCCTGAAGAAATCAGTTTGGTGCCAACCATTCAGGAAGCTCGCGACCTTATTGAGATGGAGGAAATCGAACGCGACCTGGAGCTCTGATGGCGGGAATGCGCCTGCAGATTATCGGTTGTCATTCGGCAACGCCACGATTACTGGCGCGACCCAGTGCGCAGGTGCTTGAAATTGGGAATTCACCGGTTCTTATAGACTGCGGGGAGGGAACCCAAATGGAATTGCGCCGGCTCCGTCTCAAATTCACCCGTATTGAACATATATTCATCTCCCATCTGCATGGGGACCATTTCTTTGGCCTGCCCGGATTGATATCCACTTTTCGCCTGTTAGGCAGGGAACGACCGCTTCATATCTATGGTCCCAAGGGTATCAAAGAGGCGATTACTCTGCTTTTAAAATTAGGGGAATCCTGGATCAATTATCCGCTTCATTTCCACGAACTTGAACAAGGTACCTCCGATACCTTACTGGAAGCCAAAGGATTCACCGTTAAGACATTTCCACTTAAACATCGCGTGCCCACTCAGGGCTTCCTATTCCGGGAACTTCCCGGTCTTCGTAAATTAAAGCCCGAAGTCGCCGAATCCCACGGAATATCGCGGGCCTATTATTTGAAGATTAAACAGGGTGCAGATGCAATAGCTGCAGATGGCAGGACCATACCCAATGCGGTACTCACGGAGCCACCCGCTGCCACGGGAAGCTATGCGTACTGTTCGGATACGGCATTTGATCCCGAGCTTCCAGGGCATATTCGCGGAGTCCATACGTTGTATCACGAAGCGACATTTCTGCATACGGAAGCAGCCCTGGCCGCCAAGACCGGCCATTCCACGGCACTGGAGGCAGGTAAAATTGCTCGTGCCGCTGAGGTTAATCGCTTGATCCTGGGACACTTTTCCTCCCGATACAATTCCCTGGATTCCTTCCGCAAGGAGGCACAACAGGAATTCCTGAATACCGAGCTGGCAGCGGATGGAAAGGTTTTTGACTGGGCCGAACTTTGATTATCTTTCCAATAGATTAGCTAACGTATAAAAGGTAGCTGAAAGCTCATGAATAAGGATCTTGGAAATCTGAGGAAATCATACGAGAAGGATAGTCTGAACGAGGTTAACGTCCCGTCCAATCCAATGGAATTGTTTCAATCCTGGTTCTCCGAAGCGGAGGAACATCCCGGGGTTGAAGAAGCGAATGCCATGAGTCTGGCAACGGTTGGTACTGATGGCTTCCCTAGGACACGAATTGTGTTACTCAAGCAATTCTCCTACGAAGGATTCCAGTTTTTTACGAATTACGAGAGCGATAAAGGGAAGGCCATTGCTGCAAATCCTGGAGTTTGCCTGTCGTTTTTCTGGCCGGCCCTGGAACGACAAATAATCATCAGCGGAGAGGCCCGGCCCATTTCCGGAGAGGAGTCGGATCGCTATTTCCATTCCAGACCGCGAGGGAGTCGGCTAGGGGCTATAGCCTCTGACCAAAGTTCGGTTATCCCCAACCGGGAATTCCTCGAAACTAAGATTACCGAATTGGAGCGCAATTATGAAGGCAAGGAAATTCCCCGTCCGAACCATTGGGGTGGCTATCAGGTAACCCCTAGGGAATTTGAATTCTGGCAAGGGCGAATGAATCGGTTACACGACAGGATCAGATACCGAACGGAACAGGAATCCAAATGGACTATAGAGCGGCTTTCGCCATAACTCTAAATGAAGGAACTACTAATCATAAGACATGCAAAATCCTCGTGGGAATACGAGGTAAGCGATCGGGATCGCCCATTGCAGGAGCGGGGTATTCGCGATGCTCATCGTATTGGGGCAGCGCTTAGCGCGGAACTCGCCCCTCCAGAGGCTGTATTTTCCAGTCCTGCGAATCGGGCACTTCATACCTGTATGATAATCATGCGGCAGCTTGAACTCCCCTTAAACCTCCTGGAAGTTACAGAATCCCTGTACGATTTTGGTGGAGTCGGGCTTCGCACCTTTGTAAAGGGGTTGGACAACAGTCTGGACCGGGTTATGCTTTTCGGGCACAATCACGCCATTACCGACACGGCCAATGCATGGGGGAATAGTTATTTTGACAATATTCCCACAGCCGGATTTGTCCACCTGAAATTTGAAACGAATACCTGGAGCAGCATTACCGAAGGTCTGACCGATCGGACCCTGTTTCCAAAAGCATTGCGATAATTATGGAGAAGTACCAATACATCAACCGGGAAATCAGCTGGTTGCGATTTAATGAAAGGGTGTTGCAGGAAAGTGAGGATCAACGGGTCCCCCTGATCGAGCGGCTGCGATTCCTGGGTATATTTTCCAATAACCTGGATGAATTCTTCAAGGTGCGATATGCGACTGTAAAGCGCATTGTGCAGGCCGGAAAATCCGGTAAGAGCGTGTTGGGGGGAGAAAAAGCCAAGGACCTCCTGGAGGAGATCACGAAGATCGTGATTGAGCAACAGGAAAAAAGTGTCCGTATCCTGGATCAGGTCCAGGACGAACTGGAGAAGGAAAATATCTTCATCATTACCGAAGACGAAATTCAGGAGCATCAGGAGGATTTCCTCAAGCGCTATTTCATGGAAAATGTCAGCCCACAGCTGATGACCATAATCCTGGATGATCATACCAAATTCCCGACACTAAAAGATACTGCGGCTTACCTGGCGGTCAAGATGGTACTCATCGATACCGGAAATGGCAAAGGCAACGGTCAGAAGCAATATGCCCTCATAGAAATCCCTAAAGACATCGACAGGTTTGTGGTCCTGCCGGCAGAGGGCGAAAAGAATTATATCATTATCCTGGACGACCTGATCCGGTACTCCTTGCGCAGCATCTTCAATATGTTTTCCTACGAGGCCATTAGCGCGCACATGATTAAGATTACCCGCGATGCCGAGTTGGATATCGACAACGATCTCAGTAAGAGCTTTATTGAAAAGATATCGGCCAGTGTAGATAACCGAAGAATCAGCGAGCCGGTTCGCTTTGTTTACGACCGCTCGATTGAAAGCGATACCCTGAAATTCCTCAAGGATAAAATGAATATTCAGGATACTGACAGCGTAATTCCGGGAGGGCGATACCATAACCGCCGGGACTACATGGGCTTCCCAAGCCTGGGGCGTTCGGACCTGATGTACGATAAAATCAAACCCCTGCCGGTAAAAGGCCTGAGCATGGAGGGGAGCCTGTTTGATTCTATTGCGGAACGGGATTATTTGCAATACGCACCTTATCACACTTTTAACTACATCATAAAGTTTCTTCGGGAAGCTGCTCTTGACCCAAAGGTCAGGAGTATTAAGATTACGGTTTACCGGCTCGCCGACAATTCCCAGGTTGCCGCATCCCTGATCAATGCCGTTAAGAACGGGAAACAGGTGACCGTGCAAATCGAATTGCAGGCGCGCTTCGATGAGCGAGCGAACATAGAATATGCCGAACAATTACAGGCCGAAGGGGTAAAACTTATTTTCGGTGTGCCTGGATTAAAGGTCCACAGCAAAATTTGTGTAATAGATCGGGAGGAAGGCGACGGGCTCAAGCGTTACGGATTTATCAGTACCGGAAACTTCAATGAATCCACGGCCCGCATTTACACGGATTATACGCTGTTTACCGCTCACGCACCCATCCTAAAAGAACTGAACAAGGTCTTTGACTTCTTTGAAACGACCTATAAGATCAAGAAATACAAGCACCTGATCGTTTCACCGCACTATACGCGTTCCCGATTTGCCAAGCTCATCAAACGTGAAATTCAAAACGCCAGGGAAGGGAAACCTGCCGCGATCCGGATTAAGATGAACAGTTTTACGTCTTACGATATGGCCGATCAGTTATATGAGGCCAGCAATGCGGGCGTCAAAATTGACCTGATTATCAGGGGGATTTGTTGCCTGGTTCCCGGGGTGAAAGGGATGAGTGAAAATATCCGGGCCATCAGTATCGTCGACAAGTTTCTGGAGCATCCACGGGTTTTTATCTTCGGTAATGACGGGGATCCTGAGGTGTATATTTCTTCCGCAGACTGGATGACCCGTAATTTGGATAATCGGGTAGAAGTAGGGTGCCCTATTTATCAGGAGGATATCAAACAGGAGTTGATCGACACTTTCGATATCAGCTGGAAGGACAATGTCAAGGCGCGTTTGTTCAACGAAAACCAGGATAATCAGTACCGTCCTACCAAAGGCGAACCCCTGAGATCCCAGTTTGAGATGTACGATTACTACCTGAGGAAATTAGGCCGATTGTAGTACCTAAAGCGAATGCTTATGGAATTACCCGTGGATGGTTTCGCTATTGCCGAGGTTTTTGATAATCTCCGCTTCGTAATCCAATAATTCCTGCCACTTGCGATCTACCACCTCGCGATCGCCATATTTCCGCGCAAATTTGAGGAATAAGGTGTAGTGACCAGCCTCGCTCACCATCAAACGGTGGTAAAACTCGGACAACTCCGGGTCTTCAAGGGCTTCCGAAAGCAGCCGGAATCGTTCACAGCTCCGCGCTTCGATCAGGGCCGCGTAAAGCAATCGGTGAACCAGCTGAATTTCGCGATCTCCTCCTTTGGGGAAGCACTTCATCAGGGCAATAACATAATCGTCCTTGCGATGGCGCCCCAGGGTCTGCCCTCGCTCGAGGATGCGATCGTGTACCATTTTAAAATGCCCCATCTCTTCCCTTGCCAGGGCTACCATTTCAGAAACCAATTCGGGATATTCGGGAAAGTTAACGATCAGGGAGATTGCGGTACTGGCTGCCTTTTGTTCGCAAAAGGCATGGTCGGTGAGGATGTCGTCGATATTTTTGGAGGCGATATCGACCCATCGGGGATCGGTTGGCAATTTCAGGCCCAGCATGTACTTTCAGCTTAAAAATTTCGTTCAGACAAAAGTAAGGAGTTTCAGGACTTTTCCCCAGGTCCGGGAGAATGGGATTACGGATTTTAATGGTTATTTTTGCTCCTGATTTTGGGATTCGCTTGCACTTTCCGGATTAAAAAGTACTATGACTGAAAAGCTTGATTTTATTGGGGGAATACTAAAGGAAAATGGCGATGGGGATAACTGGTCCTGGCTGGAACAACAGCTTGCCGCCCTCTCTGCTGATCCTGATACCCGAAAGCTTTACATGACATACACCCTGATAGGTCGTAAATTTTCAGCTTCCGCTGTTAATTGGGAGGCTGTTAAGCCTACGGATCCCGATGCCTTTTTACCCGGATATCTCCTGATGCATAGGCCCGGGATGCGGGAATTGGCCCGTATCTATCTTTTGGTTGGGGTGCTGGAATCCAATGAAGCCTTCTATTCCGATAAAGTGGCCAAAATTATTGAGCTTGCCGACACCTCCGAACTGGTGGCCTTTTTGCGGTTTTTGCCGGTATTGCCGGGTTGCGAAGCATTCTCATTTGCAGCCGTCGAGGCCTTGCGAACCAATATCGCCACCGTATTTGATGCCATTGCCCTGGACAATCCTTACCCGGCCTGCCATTTCAATGAACAGCAATGGAATCAGATGTACCTGAAAGCTGCCTTTATGCAGCGGAACTTGGGGCGAATAACGGACATATCACATCGCGCGAACGCCTCATTAGCCCGAATAATTTCGGATTATGCCCATGAACGTTGGGCGGCTTCCCGGGATGTTGATCCGATGTTCTGGCAACCTGTCGGACAATTTCTCAATGAAGACTTACTTGGGGATATGGAGCGGTTGCTTCAAAGTGAAAACCCTGCGAAACAGCGTGCTGGATACCTGAGCTGTCTGGCTTCTGATAATCCGCAAGCCAAAAAATTGATCGCCGGGCATCCCCTGGCAAAAACATACGAAAAAGAACCTTTTACCTGGACTACTTTAAATTCCTGAAACATGAGTGAATCACTTAAATTTATCGATCCCCATATTCATATGACCTCCCGCACCACGGACGACTATGAGGCAATGGCAGCTGCAGGAGTGGTCGCGATTATCGAACCTGCATTCTGGTTGGGACAACCCCGGACACAGGTTGGTTCCTTTCAGGATTATTTCAGTAGCCTGGTAGGCTGGGAACCGTTTCGTGCGAGCCAGTTTGGGATCAAACACTACTGCACCATTGGCTTGAATTCGAAGGAAGCGAACAACGTACCGCTGGCCGAAGAGGTGATGGAACTGCTTCCGCTTTACCTTCAGAAAGACAACGTGGTGGCGGTTGGAGAAATTGGCTATGACGATCAGACTCCCGCGGAAGATCGATTTTTCCGTGCACAGTTGGATCTGGCTAAGGAATTCGGAATGACGGTACAGGTGCATACCCCGCACCGGGATAAGAAAGCCGGTACTATCAAAAGTATGGAGGTCTGTTTAGAACACGGTCTGGATCCGGCCGATGTGATCATTGATCACAATAATGAAGAAACGGTTCAGGAGGTCCTGGACCGCGGATTCTGGGCAGCTTTTACCATCTACCCTAAGACCAAAATGGGAAACAGGCGTATGGTAGAAGTAATTCGCAAATACGGAAGTGAACGCATCATCGTAGATAGCTCAGCCGACTGGGGGGTTAGTGATCCGCTTGCCGTACCTAAAACGGCTTCTTTAATGCTAAGGGAAGGAATTGATCCTTCAGATGTTCACCGTAGTTGCTATGCCAATGCGCTGGAAGCCTTTAGCCGCAATAGCAATATGAAGGAGTCGGACTGGCAGGATGCAGGTGGAATAGACCAACGCCAGCTCTTTAACGAGAATAGCGTGTTGCGCGGGCAGGAACCTCGGGTAGACTCCGATCAGATCAGTTAACAAAATGTCGCGGACCGCTGCATATATCCGGCTTTTGCGGCTGCCGAATTTACCCACTGCGGCGGCAGATGTAATTGCGGGGGCGGCGATATGCGGTTTTTTGGCGGAGGCTTCACAACTCTGGGTTGCCGAGCAGCTACTACCCTTGGTAAAGCTCATGCTAGCTTCGGTCTGCCTCTATGCAGGTGGAGTGGTCCTCAATGATTTTTTCGATGCACGGCTCGATGCCGTAGAGCGACCAGAGCGTCCCATTCCCTCCGGGGAAGCTACCCGGCGTGGAGCAGCCCTTTTAGGATTTGGATTATTGGCTTTAGGGATCTGTTTTGCTTTCTGGCAAGGTTGGTGGAGCGGAGTAATCGCATCCTTCCTGGCGGGAACAATCGTTTTTTACGATGCAGTGGCTAAAAAGGTCGAGGTCCTGGGACCACTGGCTATGGGTATTTGCAGAGGATTGAATCTATGGCTTGGGATGAGTCTGATTCCCGGTTTTGACCCTTGGCGATTCCTGTGGATCCCCGTTGTCTACATTTTTGCAGTCACCCTGGTGAGTCGGGGAGAAGTTTGGGGAGGCAGGAAATCCAGCTTAATCTTCGCGCTTGTTTTATACGCTATCGTTATTTTTGGCGTTGGTATTCTGGCAGGTACAGATACGGGTCTTTGGGCAATTTGCCTTCCTTTTCTGGCCTTTTTTGGCATATTGGTAATCCGACCGTTAATAGCGGCCATAGGAAATCCGGAACCCCTGGCTATCCGTAAGGCCGTAAAATCCGGGGTGATAGGCATTGTAGCCCTGGATGCCACCTGGGCAGCTGCCTATGGCCACTGGGTTCTCGGACTGGCTGTCCTGGGACTGATGGCGTTATCGTTTTGGATTGCCCGCCAATTTGACGTGACCTGATCTTATTTATGGAGCAGCGCATTGTAAAAAAATTTCAAGTAAGTTACCAGCACCGGTTAATGTTCACCGAGAACATATTTGGGCCGGATAATTCTTTGTTGGCCGATACCCTGGCCGAGAATACCGCCAAGTTACCGGTCAAACTACTCTTTGTGGTAGATTCCGGGGTGGCTGCAGCCTGGGAAAATTTAGCTGAAGAAATACGTGTATACTGCGGGGCATTTCCGGACCAGATTACCCATACGGAAACCCTGATTGTTCCGGGCGGAGAAGCCAGCAAAAGGACCGATGCTCACGTGAATCAAGTTGTCGATGCCATCGAACGCAATGGGATATGCCGACATTCCACCGTGATCGCCCTTGGAGGTGGTGCGGTAATTGACATGACGGGATACGCTGCAGCCATAGCGCACCGTGGTGTTCGGGTGCTGCGATTGCCAACAACTGTCCTGGCGCAAAACGACGCAGCCGTTGGGGTAAAGAATGGTATAAACGCCTACGGGAAGAAGAATTTTTTAGGCACGTTTGCTGTTCCCCAGGCCATTATAAATGACTCCCGATTTTTGACCTCTTTGGAAACCCGGGATTGGGTAGCGGGAACTGCGGAAGCGGTAAAGGTTGCCCTGATCAAAGACAGGACTTTCTTTGAATGGCTTGAGGAAAATGCTTCCGCCCTGGCTAGTCGCAATATGGAAGCTATGAACCAGCTTATTTATCGCTGCGCTGAACTACATATGGATCATATTGCCGACGGGGGAGATCCTTTTGAAAGTGGTTCTTCACGTCCCCTGGATTTCGGGCATTGGGCGGCGCACAAATGGGAGCATCTCACCGATTATTCATTGCGTCATGGGGAAGCTGTTGCCGTTGGCATGGCCCTCGATGTTGTCTATAGCCAATTAAGCGGAAGGATTGGTATTGTGGAGCGGGACCGTATACTGGCTGTCCTTGAGGCGCTAGGGTTCAATTTAAACCCTCCTGAACTTCAGAAATTCCCTCCGGAAGAAGTACTGAACGGCCTGACCGAATTTCAGGAACACCTGGGAGGATTATTGACCATTACCCTCCTCAAAGGAATCGGAGAAAAAGAGGATGTCCATGAAATGGATCGGACGTTGATTCGCGAAGCCCTCGATTACTTAAGCGCACGCGTACCTACCCAAAGCCCCGGATAATGTTTCTCGGGGATCAATTTCATATTACCTATTGTACGAACATTCATCCCGGGGAATCCTGGGAGGACACCTATACTGCCCTGAAGTCGAATCTTCCGGCAATACGTCGGGATATTGCAGCAGGAAACCCTATGGGAGTAGGCCTGCGACTCTCGGATCGTGCCAGCAGAGAACTCGGAGAGGCCGATAAGCTGGAGGAATTCAAAGCTTGGCTAACCCGGGAACAATTATATGTTTTTACACTCAACGGTTTCCCTTTTGGATCATTCCATGGGACACGTGTTAAAGACAAGGTGCACCATCCGGATTGGACACAGCCCGAACGCCTCGAATACACCCTGAGATTATTCCGCCAGTTATCGCGCCTGTTACCCGACGGAGTTGATGGAGGTATTTCTACCTCCCCAATAAGTTATCGTCATTGGTTTGAGACCGCGGAGGAGGCAGACCAGGCTTTGACCCAGGGTGCCCGGGCCATGGCCCGTGTAGCGCTGCTGCTACATGAGCTTAACAGGGATCATGGCCAGGATCTCCATTTGGATATTGAGCCGGAGCCCGACGGCCTCCTGGAAAATACGGCGGAGGTCCTGCGCTTCTTTGCTGAATTCCTGTTGCCAGAAGGTATTCCTTTGTTACAGCAAGAGCTGGGGATAACCGCAAAGGAAGCTGCAGAAGTACTTAAAAAACATATTGCCGTTTGTTACGATGTCTGCCATTTTGCCCTGGCTTTTGAAAAGCCGGAATTCGTATTTCCCCGGCTTGAAGAGGCCGGAATACGAACAGGAAAAATCCAGGTGAGCGCTGCCCTAAAGATTCGATTTCCTTCAACTAAGCGACAACAGGTGCTTACATCCCTCGAATCCTTTGATGAGCCGGTATACCTGCATCAGGTAACCCATCGTACCGATACTGGGGTGGCTACCTTTAATGATCTGCCTGCATTTAAGTCGGCCTTAGCCCAGGCATCCGAAGCGGATGGGATTTGGAATAGCGAGTTTCGCGCGCATTTCCATGTACCGATTTTTGCATCGGGATACGAAACCCTTGAGGCTACGCAAAACGAGATTGTCGAGGTGCTGGAGTACCTGAAACATCATCCTGTAACGAACCATCTGGAGGTGGAAACCTACACCTGGGAAGTACTTCCTGCAGGACTCAAGGAGAACCTGCAGAAGAGTATCGTGAGGGAACTACACTGGTTAAAAGCGCAATTGCAATCTTAAACGATCCGGGAATCATGAATAAAACCGTTGTCATCAATGTGGTGGGCCTTACCAGGAGGCTGATTGGCGATGCCACACCCAGGATCAAAGCTTTTCTGGAGGCCGGTGACGCTGCGGATATAGCCCCCGTCCTTCCAGGTGTAACCTGCACCGCACAATCGACCTACCTAACGGGTAAATTACCGAAAGACCACGGAATTGTTGGAAACGGGTGGTACTTCAAAACCGAATGTGAGGTAAAATTCTGGAGACAGTCTAACCGTTTAGTCCAGGGCCGGAAAATTTGGGAAGTACTTAAAGAAAAAGACCCGGCATTTACCTGTGCCAACATGTTCTGGTGGTACAATATGTATTCCACAGTCGATTACAGCGTTACCCCAAGACCTAATTATCTGGCGGATGGACGCAAGATTCCGGATTCTTATAGCTTTCCTCCGGAGTTGCGCGATGAATTGCAGGATGCGCTGGGACAATTCCCCCTCTTTCATTTCTGGGGGCCTAAGACTACCATTCGTTCATCGCAGTGGATAGCCGACGCCAGTGTCGCCACCGATCGTAAGTACGATCCGACACTAACGTTGATCTACCTGCCGCACCTGGATTACAACTTGCAGCGGTACGGACTTGATTTTTCCAGGATTTCCAAGGACCTGTCCGAAATTGATCAGGTGGTAGGGGGACTTATCGATCATTATCAGCATGCAGGGGTACGAATTATTCTCTTATCTGAATATGGCATCACAGACGTAGATCGCCCGGTTCACCTGAACCGCGTTTTTCGAAAGCTGGGCTGGCTGGGAATACGCAGAGAACGCGGGCTGGAGTTACTCGATGCCGGGGCTAGCGAGGTGTTTGCCGTAGCCGACCACCAGATAGCCCATATTTACCTGAAAGATCCGTCTAAGACCGAGGAAGTTCGCAAAATTTTGGAAGAGGTTCCCGGAGTAGGGGAAGTCCTTTCTGGAGATGGAATCCGTGAGGCGGGCCTGGCGCATTCCCGTTGCGGGGATCTGGTGGCCGTAGCCGATGAGCGCTCCTGGTTTACCTATTACTATTGGGAAGACGATGCTGTAGCTCCGGATTTTGCGCGCACTGTGGATATCCATAAGAAACCGGGATATGACCCGGTTGAACTATTTACGGACCCTGCAGATCCGTTGGTTATTCCGAAAGTGGCCTTGAAATTACTGCGCAAAAAGATGGGGTTCAGGACGGTTATGGACCTTATTCCCCTGAAGGCAGAACTTGTCCGCGGTTCGCATGGCCGGATTCCCGAGGATTCTTTGGATTATCCTATCTTTATAACAAATCAGAAGCTTCCGGAACTAACAACCTTCCGGGCTCAGGATGTATACGATCTAATTCTGAAAACCGTATCCGAATCGGTTGATTAACCAATATTGAATAAACAAACGCCCCATGCAATCATTCTTTAAAATCCTTTCCTGGTTAATGGTCCTGTTATTCGCCTGGGCCGCTTACGTGCAGATAAACGATCCCGATAGTTTCATGTGGATACTGATTTATGGGATTGCAGCCCTGGGTTCCCTGCTCTTTGCCCTGGGAAAATTACCTTATTGGGTAAGCTTACTTCTGGGAATTGCTTTTTTGGTAGGGGCTTTTATGTTCTGGCCGGAGACCTACGAAGGAGTGGGTGTTGGCGACATGGAAATGAAAACGACCAATGTCGAAAGGGGACGGGAATCCCTTGGCCTGGGTATTGCTGCGCTTGTTTTCCTGATCTTTAGCTGGAGAATCCGCGTTACTACCAAGTAGCATTCCTGAGCTTAGAGCTCCAGATCAAAAGTCTTTCTGAGTAAATCAATTGCCGGATTCTTTTCCCGGAGTTTTTCGTATTTCTCCTGTGGGGTAAAGGCAAATTGCTTGGCAACCTCTTCGTTGACCGTAATTTTCAGGTTCAGCCCGTAGTGGTTCAATTTCTTGCGAAGGAAACGCATAAGGTCTTGTTGCTCGCGTTCAACCTCCTTCTTCATGGTAGAATTTGGGAGCTCGATCCAGATGACGTCATCTCCCTTGAGTTTAGGGGAATCGGCATTCAGGTTGGAGGCGAGGATCTTCCGGCCTTTTCGCTCCACTTTGGCGATATAGGCCTCCCAGTACTTTAAGAGCTCTTCTTCTTCCACTGGGTCCTTAGGCAGATCCACTTCTTCAGAAGTAACCTCCATTTTGCGCGCCTGATGGGCCTTGCGCTCCCGGAGCCCGGACAGGGAAAGGCCGGAGACTTGTTTACGGGTAGTAGGAACAACCGCAGGCTTCTCCCGGGCTACGTCGGCTTGCATTACTTCCGGCCTGGCCGCAATGGGTTCTGATGGTGTGCTATTGACGGCCGTCACTTCGGCTGATGCTGTGGGTTCCTCCGATGTTACAGCTGCTGATGCTGTGGGTTCCGCTGATGTCACCGCTGCTGTTGCTGTGTGAGCCACCGGCTGGGACTCAGCTTCCTGGACTTCGATTCCGGGATTTGCCAAATCCTGCACCGGGGGGCTGGTCGGAGCTACTTCAGTGGATGAAGGGGTAGACGGGGTAGAAGGGCTTGCTGGTTTGTGGGTAAAGCTGGAAGCGGGGAGGATCTCGATTTTTTCACTCAGGAAATGGTCTTCACCGGGCTTTTTTTTTTCGGCAGCGCTCAGGGACGCCAATTTCATCAGGCAGAGTTCTACCAGGAGGCGTTGGTTCTTACTGGACTTATAGTCCAGGCCACATTGATTGGCCAGGTCTGTGGCTCGAATAAGAAAGGAATCCGAGCACATTTTGGCTTGCTGCCGATAGTTGTCACGGGTTTGTTCGGTGACCTCCAGGATTTCTACCGTTTTATCGTGGCGGCAAACCATGAGATTTCTGAAGTGAGAGGCCAGACCGGCAATATAGTGTTGTCCCTCGAACCCCTGAGACAGGATTTCGTTGAAATAGACGAGTAAGCCGGGAATATCCTCCTGAAGGATGAGCTCGGTAGTTCTGAAGTACACTTCGATATCCAGGAGGTTGAGGTTTTCTGCCACAGCTTTCCGGGTAAGCTGCTTCCCGGCAAAACTAACCACGCGATCAAAGATCGATAGGGCGTCCCGCATGGCTCCGTCGGCTTTCTGGGCAATCATCATCAACGCTTCCTCCTCGGCTTCGATCCCTTGTTCCCTGGCGATATACTGCAAATATTCCGCAGCGTCACTAGCCGTTATTCTCCGAAAATCAAAGATTTGACAGCGGGAAAGGATAGTGGGGATTATCTTGTGCTTTTCTGTAGTAGCCAGGATAAAGATGGCGTGCTTGGGGGGCTCTTCCAGGGTCTTCAAAAAGGCATTGAAAGCATTCTGGGAAAGCATGTGTACCTCGTCGATGATGTACACCTTGTACTTCCCAACCTGCGGTGGTATGCGCACCTGATCAATCAGATTGCGAATATCATCGACCGAATTATTGGAAGCGGCATCCAATTCAAAGATGTTGAATGCAAAATCTTCGCCTTCCTGGTGTGTTCCGTCTTCGTTTATTTTCTTGGCCAGAATCCGGGCACAGGTAGTTTTTCCAACACCCCGTGGGCCGCAGAATAACAGTGCCTGAGCGAGGTGATCATTCTCGATGGCATTGTTGAGTGTCTGCGTAATAGCCTGCTGCCCCACAACATCTTTAAACTGTTGCGGGCGGTACTTTCGTGCAGAAACGATAAATGGCTCCATAGACTCCGGCGGATCACTGAGTTTGATCACTTACAAATATACATATCCAGGGTATTTTTCAGGCCTCTGCAGGCGGTGCTCAGCCGCTTTTTATCAACAATTCGGACTATCTTTGCCCCAGCAGGCCGGTCTGTCGCTCCGGAGTAATTCGGGGAGGAAAGTCCGGACACCACAGTGCAGTATAGCGGGTAACGCCCGTCCGTCGAAAGGCGAGGACCAGTGCAACAGAAAGTATGTACAGTTCGGCTGTAGTGAAATCGGTAAACTCTATGCGGTGAAACACCATGTAGGCCAGCGTTTAAGGGCTGCACGTCCAAGCTGGCGGGTAGGTGGATAGAACTTCGGAGCAATTCGAAGTCCAGATAAATGACAGGCACTCCGGGGCTTTGGTCCCGGGGCTACAGAATCCGGCTTACGGCCTGCTTTTTATAAATCAAAAAAACTGAATGCGCTTCCTCCGTATCGCCTTACTTCCCGGAAGCCATTAAGGTGTTCCAGGTTTACTTCCTTGGTGTGTTCTATGACTACCAGGCATTGCTCCCCGGCTGCCGCTACAAGTTCTTCCAGGGATTCGGGAGTAATATTATAAGGCGGATCGGCAAATACTAAATCGTAATGGGCCCGGGATCGTTGACGAAAGGATTCTGCCTTAGCCCGCAAGGCAACAATAGGCATATCCAGCGCGGAAGCCGTTTTCTTGATGAAAGCCACACAAGCAGGATGGGCGTCCACAGCAGTAATATCCGAACAACCCCTGCTGGCGAACTCATAGCTGATATTTCCGGTGCCTGCATAAAGATCGAGTACACGAATAGCCGAGAAGTCCAATTCGTTGGAAAGGATATTGAATAAGGCTTCTTTGGCGCGGTCGGTGGTCGGTCTTACCGGCAGGTTTTTCGGCGCTGCGATTCGCCTCCCTTTATGTATTCCTGAAATAATACGGATCAAAGCGAGCCGATTAAGGTAAAATCGATGGATTCGTCCGAGGTATTCAACGGGAATTGCTGCTCCGAAGGCAGGAAAACGGACAGGTGGTCAATATAGGAGGAGGCCAGCTCATAGATAGGGTCACCTTCTTCAGGTTCCCCCAAAAGCCGCAACTTCACTTCCTCCGTCGCAATATTGAGTTGCTCGAGGGCAAAGAGCAAGTAATACATGAAGTCTTCCGGAGTCTGGCAGAAGAAACTATTAAAGTAATGCAGTTTTTTATTCCGGAATATAGCCAGGTCTAACTGGGCCTCTGACAGATGTGCAAAGCAAACGGTACCCTGCGCACTGCTGGGTAACTTCTGGAGGGTTTCCAAAAGCACGGTTCCTGAATGCTTGAATTCGAATTCCCCGAATTCGTCAAAAAGGTAGTTGTTTACATTGGTAAAAGGAACGTAAACATTTGCCGCTTCAAGGCCTTCTACCCAATCGTATTCGAGGTGGTCCGTAGGATAGATCTTGGCATTGAATTTCAGGTAATGGCTCAGTTGATGCTCATCGAAAAAAGCCTGGGGCACCAGGCTAAACAATGAATTCCTGTGAATGGCAACGACTTCGGAATAAGAATACTCCAGGACCCCTTCCTCACGCATATGATCGCGCAGTTCCTTCTGCAGGTCGTACGGGCTAATTTCTTTTGGGAAGCGAACGCGAAAGCTATGGGATAACTCCTGGGCAATAGTGTCGAGCACACAAAAAGAAAGTCCATTCAGACCAACCTGAATGGACAATTTATGATAAGCGTTGTCCTCGTTTCCCGAGTCCTCCTTATTGATCTTCTTTTTTGTCATAGATCGGCGGCCAGTTACCGCTTGTACTTACTTTCGAAAGTGATCCCACCTTAATTTCTGATCCGTTTACCTCTTCCACGCTAACCTGGGCGTTTTCACGGGCAACCAAATCTTCCGGCTGATCAGACAGCAATACCTTCTTTTCGACCTTAGCTTCGAAAACAGGAGCGCGATAGCCACTTTGCTCCAGGAAATCTGCTTTCATGGTAAAGGTTTCTCCGTCGGCACCTGGCACGTCCATCAGGTTCTTATAACGATCGCTGTTTTTGAAGAGGGAGTCTTTGACAGATACGAAACCAAGGGTATCGATAATCTTTACTTCGCGCAGCAAATCGATTCCGTAGGTTTGATCGAATTCCATGTAAGAGGAATCCCGTTGTGTGGTAATAACGTATTGACCCGTATCGACAAATCGGATCAGGCTTTCAAAATTCCCGGCATAGCTGCCGTTTACGGATTTGTAAGCCTCCTGGGCGTTACGGATATCCTTCAGCTTGTCAATAACCTTGGAAAAACGCTCTTGCTTAACCTCGGCAAATTCAATAGGTCCGGTAACGGAACGATAAATAAGGTATCCGAGTACAATGCAAATAATCCATAAAAGTATCTGAAGTCCGGTTTTCATTTTCGCAGTCTTAGTTTTGAATAGTGGTTCTCACAAATCTACAATTTTTTTTGAATCGCGAAAGGTTTTGGCTCAAAAAGCTCAGTATCTTTGAAGCTTCATGAAACCCCTTAATTCCAGCGATTTTTACGGGTTATTGTGCGGGAAATTTCCGCATACACCAACTCCAAAACAGGATCGTGCCCTGCGGATGCTTTCGACCTTTCTGCTGCAGGGGGCAAACAATGAAGTATTTCTTTTAAAGGGATTTGCGGGTACCGGGAAGACCACTTTGCTGGGAACCCTCATCACCAACCTGTGGCATACAAAGAAGAAAGCAGTACTCCTCGCCCCAACGGGTCGGGCGGCGAAGGTAATGTCTAACTACACGGGCACACAGGCGCTGACCATCCACAAGCAGATTTACTTCCCCAAAAAGCAGCGGGGGGGAGGGGTAAAGTTCACCCTGTCGCCCAACCGGAATCGGAATACCGTATTTATTGTCGATGAGGCTTCAATGATCCCGGATAGCCCTGTGGGGAGTTCCGATCAGCAGACCGCCTTACTGGACGACCTGATGACCTACGTTTATTCGGGTTTTAAATGCCAGTTAATCCTCATCGGGGACACCGCCCAGCTTCCTCCCGTAAAGCTCAGCCTGAGTCCTGCCCTTCAGGCTTCCACCCTGGAACTCAACTACGGAAAATCTGTAGTGGAATGGGAACTCGACGAAGTGGTGCGTCAATCCGAGGATTCCGGGATCCTGATGAATGCAACCAGTCTCCGCGAGGCCCTCGATACTGATCCTCCCGGACCATTTCGCTTCCACCTGAACGACTTCCCGGATATCGTGCGCTTAACCGATGGTTATGAGATCCAGGATGCCATCAACGGGGCATTTGATCAGAGTGGAAAGGAGGAAACCGCCATTATTGTCCGCTCTAACAAGCGGGCGAACAAGTACAATGAAAATATCCGAAGTCGGTTGTTATTTCTGGAGCAGGAGATTGCTCCGGGAGACTACATGATGGTGGTCAAGAATAATTACTTCTGGATCAAAAGTAGCTCCGAGGCTGGTTTCATCGCAAACGGGGACATCCTGGAAGTTCTGGAAATTTTTGCCATCAAGGAACTTTACGGTTTTCGATTCGCAGAAGTAAAGGTCAGGATGGTCGATTATCCGCGGATGGCTCCTTTTGAAACGGTTTTGCTTTTGGATACAATAGCTTCAGAATCGGCTTCCCTGAGTTATGAGGAAGGGAATAAGCTCTACCAGGCCGTCATGGAAGACTATGAGCACGAAACCTCTTCCTATCGCAAGTTTATGGGAGTTAAAAACAATCCCTTTTTCAATGCGCTGCAGGTGAAATTCTCCTACGCCATCACCTGTCATAAAAGCCAGGGTGGGCAATGGGAAACGGTGTTTGTGGAGCAGCCATATCTGTCGGGCCCGCCAGATCGCGAGTACTATCGCTGGCTCTACACCGCAGTTACCCGGGCGCGAAAGACCCTGTACCTTATTGGATTCAAAACCGATTTTTTTCTGGAAGACGAATAGCTTAAATTAGGGGAAACGCACTACCATGACCTCCGAGACCATAATCAGTATTTTTCTGGGAATAGGACTTGCCGCCTCTGTAGGATTCCGGGTATTCCTGCCCTTATTTGCGCTCAGCCTGGCGGCCTATAATGGTCTTTGGGATTTAAACGAGAACTGGGAATGGATCGGTAGTATGGCAGCCGTGATAACCCTTGGGGTGGCCTCCCTGGTTGAACTTTTCGCCTATTTTATCCCCTGGGTAGATAATTTGCTGGATTCGGTGGCCGTACCCCTGGCCGCGCTAGCGGGAACGGCAGCCATGGTCTCTACCGTTGCCGGATTGGACCCGATGGTTACCTGGTCCCTGGCCATTATTGCCGGAGGTGGAACCGCAACAGCCATCAAAGGAGCATCGGCAGGCGGCCGATTGGCATCCTCCGTAACCACAGGCGGCCTGGCAAATCCTGCCATCGCCACGGTAGAAACCGGAACGGCTACCGTTTTGAGTCTGGCTTCGATACTGGCCCCTGCATTTGCCATAATCATGGTGATCCTGGTACTCGTCCTGGTGTTCCGGATTTACCGAAAATTGAGGCCCCGCCGTAAATAGGCAGAAAGTGTACCTTTGTCCCTGAAATGAAAGCTATCGCAATGATTCCGGCCCGCTATGCGGCCTCCAGATTTCCCGGCAAACTCCTGCAGGATCTCGGAGGGAAACCCGTAATTGTGCGCACTTTTGAGGCTACCCTGGCCACAGGTCTTTTCGATGAGGTTATTGTGGTTACAGACCATGAGGAAATTCAAAAAGCCATAACTGGTGTTGGAGGATCTGTTATTATGAGCAAGGGCCAACACGAGACCGGAAGTGATCGGATTGCGGAAGCCGTAGAAGACCTGGAGGTCGATGTTGTGGTCAATGTTCAGGGCGATGAGCCATTTACCGAAACCGAAAGCCTATCCAAATTGCTGGATGTATTTCGCAAAGACACTGAAGGGGAAGTAGACCTGGCCTCTTTGATGACTCCTATTACCGATCCGGAGGAAATCAAAAACCCCAATACCGTAAAGGTGATCACCGATCAACGTGGGTTCGCATTGTATTTTTCGCGAGCACCTATACCTTATCCCAGAGCCTCGGACATAGTCGCTAAATACTTTAAACACAAGGGAGTTTATGCATTTCGAAAATCGGCATTGATGGATTTTCGAAAGCTTCCCATAGGCCCCCTTGAGGCCGCTGAAAAAATTGAGGCAATTCGTTATCTGGAATACGGGAAACGCATTAGTATGGTAGAGACCCGGGTCACCGGGATTGAAATCGATACCCCGGAAGACCTGGAACGAGCAAAGGCAGCATGGCAATAGACTATTCCAATATCACCACCATAGGCTTCGATGCCGATGATACCCTCTGGGTAAACGAAACCTATTTTCGGGAAGCGGAGGAGGAGTTTGGCCGTTTGCTCGAGGATTACGAAACGAGAAATACGGTAGATCAGGAGTTGTTTAAAATGGAAATGCGCAACCTGAAGCTTTACGGCTACGGGATAAAGGGCTTTGTGCTTTCCATGATTGAATCTGCCCTGGAGCTGAGTGGCAACAAGGTGAGTACTCAGGTGCTCAATCGCATACTTGAAATTGGAAAAGAAATGATCGAGCACCCATTGGAATTGCTCGATGGGGTAGAGGAAGTGCTGCGGTCCCTTCATGGAAGATACCGACTTTTGGTTCTTACCAAAGGCGATCTGCTGGATCAGGAACGGAAATTAGAAAAATCAGGACTGCTCGATTATTTCCACCACGTGGAAGTGCTCAGTGACAAGAAGCCCGGGAATTACCTGAGGCTGTTGGAACACCTGGAAATTCCTCCTGCGGAGTTTTTAATGGTAGGGAATTCCCTGCGCTCGGATGTTCTACCTTTAGAAGAGATAGGGGCCAAGGCGGTGCATGTGCCGTTTCACACTACCTGGGCCCATGAAGAAGTAGACCCTGCGTCGCATTCCAATGGTCACCTTACCCTTGGGAAGCTCACAGAACTATTGAATTACGTTTAAGACCAGAATGAGTTTGAAAGAAAATCCAAGGCAGCTGAAATCCTCAGAGAATCGGGGTACCTACAGGAATTTCCCGATGGTCCCCAGGGTGGTTTATGGAGCAGGTAGCCTGGATCAACTGGGTGATATCCTCATGCCCCGAAGAAAACATGCTGAGGCTCCTGTAATATTTCTGGTAGACGACATTTTTGAGAATAGCCCCTTGATGCAACGTATTCCGGCTATTTTTGAGGATCAGATTATCTTCATTTCGGCCGACGAAGAGCCCAAAACAGTTCAGGTCGATGCCCTCAGGGATCGTATCCAGAACGATTTTGAATACAAGCCATCGGGGGTGGTAGGCATCGGCGGGGGAACACTACTCGATCTGGCCAAGGCCGTTGCACTCATGCTGAACAACCCGGGAACCTCGGCGCAATATCAGGGCTGGGATCTGATCCGCCAGCCGGGGATCTATCATGTAGGCATACCCACCTTAAGTGGGACGGGGGCCGAAGTTTCCCGGACCACAGTACTCTCAGGTCCGGAGCGTAAACTGGGAATTAACTCGGATTATACCCCATTTGATCAGGTTGTACTCGATCCTGAACTTACCCGTGGGGTTCCTAAGGACCAATGGTTTTACACGGGTATGGACTGTTATATTCACTGTATTGAGTCCTTAAACGGGACATACCTCAATGCGTTCAGCCAGAGTTATGGGGAAAAAGCACTTAGTCTTTGCCATGAAGTCTTTCTCGGAGATCTACCGGAAACCGAACAACAAGAGAAACTAATGATGGCTTCCTGGCATGGCGGGATGAGTATTGCTTATTCGCAGGTGGGAATCGCGCATGCGTTGAGTTATGGACTTTCCCACGTACTGGGAATACCTCATGGGCTTGGGAATTGCCTGGTGTTTCAACATCTTGAACCCTATTATAGCGCGGGAGTCGCCGACTTCATGCGGATGATGGAGCTTCATCAGGTTTGCCTCCCTAAAGGAATATGCGCCGGTATCAGCGAAGGAGAGATGGATACAATGATCCGGGTTGCTATGGACATGGCCCCGCTTTGGGAAAATGCGCTCGGCAAAGAATGGCGGTCTAAAATTGATGCGGAAACTCTGGAAGCTATATATCGTAAAATATAGTTCCAAAGCGATCCGGCAATGCGTAAATTCTCCTCATTTCTCTTTCATAAAGTATTCGGCTGGAAATTCGTAGGTCATTTTCCAGACTTAAAGAAATGCGTGGTTGCCGTGGTGCCGCACACCCACTGGATTGATTTCCCGCTGGGACTGGTTGTGCGTTCTATCCTGGGTATTGAGATTAATTACGTCGGAAAGAAAAGCCTTTTTGATTCTCCTTTTGGTTGGTTTTTCCGATGGACCGGAGGCGCACCCGTAGATCGCGGTAAGCGCAGTGATACCGTAAAGGCTGTTGCAGACATCTTTGCCTCCCGTAAGGTTTTCCGCCTGGCATTAGCTCCGGAAGGTACGCGCAAGAAAGTTGAGAAATGGCGGAGCGGATTCTACTATATCGCCCTTGAGGCAAAGGTGCCTATTGTCTTTGTTGCATTCGATTTTGGCAAGAAGCAAGTGAAATTTTCAGAACCCCAGCAACCTACCGGTGATTTCGACATAGACTACCCGGATTATCTCAAATTCTACGATGGTGTAGTGGGGTATATTGCGGAGCGATCTTGAAGTAAGACTTTTCTTCCACCTTTCGTAATATCTGTAAAATAAGGGCTTTTCAGACCATGTAAAAGAAATGGTTAAACGTTGGCCGGATTTTCAATCTTGTTTCATGGTGCCTTGTATTTCTTTAAACACCCATGTGTCGTTTATCGAGGATTTAGGATTTTTATCGATAAACGGTTGCAGCTTGTCGAATCTTCATACCATTAGTATTAGTTTAACATTTGAATATCGGAGCCCTGCTCTGGATTCCTTGTCAGACTCATGACAAGACAATTTTTTTCCCCCGTAATTATTTTGGAAGTCGCCCCACTCTTACTTCCGAACATAGCTTTGTATGCTGTGTGCACAATGAGCACTAAAGCGTATGGAGAAATTTTACTCGAAGAATCCTTCCGGTTTTTTCCGTTTGGCTTCTGCCTTCCGTCTACGGATTTCTGAAAAACAATTGGTTTTCATCAGGGATGTGATGCGTGGGTATGCTTTAGGTGTTCCAACCAAAAAATTGCATACAAACCCCACAAACCTCAACCCTAATGGAAGTATTAGTACGCCTATGTCAAGCATTCTATGACGTACGAACCCGGATTTCCGGACCAACCAAGCTTCAGACAATTCCAGTCGAAGATCATGTGAGAAACCCTAAGAAGGTTCCACCAAGAAGAATTCCAAAAACCTTGCTGACCCTTTTGGGCGCACTTTTCCTTTTTGGAGGAGGCGCTACCTTGGAGGCGCAAACGGGACCTGATTTCATTATCACCCCAGCAAATGCTACGGTAGATGTCAATGAGCAATTTTCTGTAACCGTTCAGATTGTTTCTAATGGGTTCTCTTACAATAGCGCCAATGCGAATATTTCTTTTGATGAAACCAAATTGCAGGTTCAAGGTGTAACAAAAGCTGGACCGTTAGATCTTAATGGACCTATTGCCGAGCAATTTGATAATACCGCTGGAAACGTAAGACATGGAGCGGGAATCCAGAATACATTTATCTCAACTCCAGTTGTGGATTTTCTGGTTATAGATTTCATTGCTACAGAGGCAGGGGTAGTGAACCTGGAATTTTTTGATTTCGACCAATTCTCAGCTACTCAGATTATTGGGTCGTCGTTCGCGAACATTCTTGACGCTGCGACTGGAGCAACCATTACCATTGGTAACCCTCCGGTAGCGGACTTTACCATAGTGCCGAATCCGGCAGAGGTTAACGAAGTGGTTCAATTTACAAGTACCTCGACCGATATTGACGGAACAATAGACAATTACGAATGGGACTTTGGCGATGGGAGTCCCGTGGTGAGTGGGATGTCGGAATCGGCACCAACCCACACTTATTCTGCGCCGAACACTTACACGGTAAGCCTAACCGTAACAGACAATGATGGCTTCACTTCCACAGAAATGAAAAATATAACTGTGGAAGAAGTCATGGTAACATTATTTGATATAACCGCTTCTTCAGGTCCCGGCGGGTCCATTAGTCCGGATGGTACTGTCCAGGTTATGGACGGTGGCAGTCAATTATTCACCTTTACACCAGACCCCGGCTTTGAGGTTGCCGAGGTTTTGGTAAATGGTAGCCCGGTTGCGATTGCCGGCTCTTATGAATTTACGAATGTTACTTCTGCTCAGAGCATTAGTGTTTCCTTTGAAGAGATACCACCGTTTCAGGTTTGTATTGCCTCAGGTAATGTGGACTTGGTCGCTTTTGGGCGTGATTTTATTGGGGATCTAAATAATGCACCTCCGACGGTCTCAGAATTTTCCCGAACCAATGGTAAAGCATTTAAGAATTATAGCGGTTCAATTGGAGGTACAGCTTCAGGATCTCCTGAAGAATTGCTATTTCAAAAGGAAATTTATGGCGGTGCCGGGGGCACCAATCCGGCCTTCACCTATGAAATTCCAGTAGAAAATGGAACTTATCAAGTCGATTTATACTTTGCTGAGGTATTTCATCCGAGTTCTGGGGGCCGTGTTTTTGACGTTTTCCTGGAAGACGAATTAAATCCAATTCTCGATGAATATGACTTAGTTGACCCAGTTAAGGATGGGCTCAATTCGAACCAAACCGCCATTATCAGAACTTACAACGTTACAGTTACTGACGGTTCGCTCACCCTTCAAATTGGTCCTGCTAGTGTAGATAATGGAAAGCTTTCTGGTATTTGCGTGACAGCAAGTCCAGGAGCAAACCTGCACCCAATAACCAACATCGGAGATTTGACTGTTGCCGTGGGTGAGCCCGCAATGGCACCGGTGAATGTGAGTGATCCGGAATCAGATCCGCTGACGGTAACCTTAAATGGGTTGCCTGCCAGCCTAAGTTATAATCCGGCTACCGGGCAAATCGAAGGAACCCCATTGATTGGGGATATCGGTACTTATACCGTAAACGCTATTATTAGTGATGGAACCAGCTCACCAGTAACTGAGCAATTTACCCTTACCGTAGATCCGCCTGAAGGCGATGATCCGCCAGCGATTGATTCAATAGACGACGTATTTGCCAATGAGGGTGAGTTAATAAGTATTCCAATTGTTGTTACCGACGATTTTAATCCTGCTGCGAGTATCGAAATATTTGATATCAGTAAAGGAGGAACAAATCCTTTTACCCCCACCGAACTCGAAGCCGTGGGAACTTTAAACGACAATGGGGGAGGGAGCTATACATTTGAGTGGACTCCGGCAGTAGGATCAGGTAGATCCTACTGGGCTGTAGTAACCGCCAATGATGGGGTTAATCTGCCACAGACTGAAAGCTTCAGGATCAATGTCTCGCAACCTTTGCCAGGAGTCATACTGGCCAGGACTTTCTTCAACCCGGATCCGTGGTACGGGGGTAATCCCGATGCCACTGCCGGCTTTACTGTAGCCATTGAGGCCACTGCAGCCCAAAACATTGGTTGGATAGACAGTGGTGAATTCGTAGACTATTGGATTAATGTTCCAACCGCAGGTGCATATGATGTAAGAGTCAAAGCTGCCAAAGGCTCAGCGGGAACAACCATAGTTGATTTCCAGGAAAACAATGGGGTATTCACGAGTATTGGAAATGTTTCAGTACCTCAAAGTCCAACACCTGATAGATGGCAAAATTACTTCAATCAGACTGGGTCTGTAGTCTTCACAAATGCAGGACCTCAAGTACTTCGATTGAGTTTCAATGGAGGAGCTAACATCGAAGAGATTGAATTCACTGCTTCTTTTGACCCCTTCTTCACTGCGGAGTTAGAAGATCAACAGAATTTGGAGGGCGAGACCCCGATGGGTCTTTCCGTAACAGCGACAGATCCAGATGGTGGAGTCGTTACCTATAGCGATAACGGAACCCTTCCTCCTGGTCTTTCGATTGACCCTACCACGGGTGCGATCAGTGGGACCATTGATGTTGGTGCCGCTGCCAATAGCCCGTATGCGGTAACGATCACGGTTACCGACGATGAGATGGACACGGGAACAACGACCTTTAACTGGACCATTCTGGAGGTAATCTCGACTCCTATTTGTGTAAATGTGGGGAACGAGGCCGATGTGACTGCTTTTGGCCGTTCTTTCGGAAACGACGATCCTTTTGTTACTGACTTCCAGGCCAACTTCAATACAACCAATCCTATTTCCGGTACGCTGCCGGGTAGTGGAGAAGAAATGATGTTTCAGAGCGAAAAGAATGCCTCCGCGGCTTCCGGAACGCTCAGTTTTGCTTTCCCAACCGGGAATGGTGAATTTACCGTGGAGCTCTATATGGCTGAAATCTATGTAGGAGCTCCAGGAGGCGGTTCTGGATTGGGAACCGGTGATCGGCTGTTCGATATCGACGTCGAAGGCACCACAGAAACAGGAGTAGACTTGTTCGATACCTACGGCACCCTACAAGGTGTTACCAAAACGTTTGCCGTAACGGTTTCCGATGGTATTCTGAATATTGATTTATCGGCACAGGTAGATCGCGCTAAACTCAGCGGTATTTGTATTACGCCAACAGCCGATTTTGTGCCCAATGCAGCGCCTACCCTGGAAATTGCAGAATGGACGCCTGTAATTGACTGTGAAGGGGATGGTGAGGATATCACCCTTATGGCCAGTGCCAGTGATACAGAACAAGGCGATCTCAGCTCTATTATCGTATGGAGAAACGGCTTGGGAGAGGTAGTCGAAACAGGAGCTACCTTAAACCTTACAGCTTTTACCGGTTCAGATACCTTTACCGCGGAAGTAGTAGATGCAACGCCTTCCATGGCTTCAGAATCTATTTTGATCGACGTGGATAATGCTGATCCTGTCCTGGCCGATGTCCTGGCCAATCCAGCAGGTGGTGTTGACGGTACCATAGTGACGCTCTCGGCAACTGCCTCAGACGAGGAAGATGGTGATATCACTGCTAATATCGTTTGGACTTCTGACCTGGACGGTTCGCTGGGTAGTGGAGGAAGTGTAATGGCGACCCTTTCGATTGGCGTACACACCATTACGGCCAGTATCACCGATGCCTGCGGGGTTGAAATTACAGAAGAAATAACTGTGGAAATCGTCGACGACTTAGCTCCGGTTGTAGTAATAACCGGACCTACCGATATTAATGTTTCTCGAGGCGTACCGATTGCGTTCTCCGGAACAGCAAATGACGATGTCGATGGGGATATCTCAGCGAATCTTTCCTGGTTTACCGATGATACCCAAGAAACGATTGCTCCTGGTGGTACCGGGGCTAATAAGGATATCACTTTTGTTCGTCCGGGATCAACTGAGGTTAACGCCGAGGTTACTGACTCCAATGGACAAACCGGCTCAGATACGTTTACCGTAAATGTAAGCGCCCCTGAGGTCACATTTATTGCGCCTGTTGAGAGTGAAGAATTAACAAGCCTCACCGTAAATGTAGAGGTTGATCCTACCGATGTACTCTTCGGTAATGCCGAGCATTTCCACTTTTACATCAATCCAGCCAATGTTGGAGCTCCTGATAGTAATACCCGTATTAGTTCTGCGTTAACAGGTGCTTTCAAGATTAGCGATACCCAATTCGTTTTCGATGAGAACAGTGGAGCGCTTGCGGCAAATGGAGCTGGGAATGGAATTGTTGAAGGATTTAACACGATAGTTGTAGTTGTTGCAGACCAATTCCACCAGGAATTTCCAAATGCAGAGGCAACCGCCCTGGTAACCTTTACTGTTGATTTACCTGATCTGACAGATCCTATGGCGATGTGTCAAGATATCCAAGTAGCGCTAGGTGCTGATGGATCGGTAACGATCTTGCCTTCGGAAATCGACGGTGGATCTACCGATGATGAAGGAATTGCCAGCCTGTCCCTGGATATTGATACATTCACTGGAGTAAATCTGGGAGAAAACGAAGTAACACTTACTGTTACTGATACCAGCGGAAATACGGATAGTTGTGTTGCAACGGTAACAGTTGTTGATAATACCAATCCGGTCGCCTCGTGTATCACGGATGAAATCAACATTAACCTTGGACCGGACGGCATGGCAACCCTTGATGCCGCGTCAGTAGATGGTGGTTCTTCGGATAACGATGGCATTGCTTCCATCAGTGTCTTCCCGAATACATTCGATTGCAGCTCTCTTGGGACCCAGACGGTTACTTTGACTGTTATGGATAATGCAGGGAATATGGATACCTGTACAACTACGGTGACCGTAAATGACGTCACCGCGCCAGTGGTAACCTGTGAAGCTGACATTAATCTAAGTAGTCCCTCCGGAGTCTCGCTGGGCGTGGATATTACTCCTCCATCTGTGATGGATGAATGTGATTCCAGCCCTACCCTGACTGGGGTTGCAACCAGACCGGATATGACCACGTTTAATTTGACGGATCAGCCTGCGAATTATGTATTCCCAACCGGAAGTACGAAGATCGTATGGACTTCGATGGATGCTTATGGAAATACAGGTACATGTACGCAATTTGTGAACATTGCCTTTACGCCATCTACGGCAAGCCAGATAACCGCGTTTAGTGTAAACGGGGTAGACGGAGATATCGTTGGAACTGATATTACAGTATTACTTCCTTTCGGTACCCCACTTACTGCTCTTGAGCCAAGTGTAACTATCTCAGAATTCGCCAGCGTAGTTCCAAATTCAGGAACCGCCGAAGACTTCTCTGCTGGTCCTGTTCCCTACACAGTTACTGCTCAAGACAATACAAGTCAAACCGTTTATTCAGTAACCATTAATGCACAACCCGATGCTGATGCTGGTCCTGACCAGATCGTAGTTGATCTCGACGGAAATGGTACGGAAGCGGTAACGCTCGATGGTTCTGCAAGTAGTGATGAAGGGAGTATTGTTAGCTATGTATGGACCATTGGCACCACGGAAATAGCAACGGGCGCTTCACCTGTATTCGCTTTTGCTCAGGGTGTGAATAATGTCACTTTAACCGTGACAGACAATCTTGGAGCAACAGCAACCGATACAGTAGTTATCACAGTTAATCCAGATAATGGTACGCCTACCATCGAATGTCCTGAATTGATAGCAGCTTTAGATGCAGATGCCAATTGTACTGCTCAATTGCCAGACTTTACCGGTTCGGTGACCGCTGGTGACGACCTGGATCCAAACCCAGTAGTAACGCAGTCTCCGGTAGCTGGTAGCCTGGTTGCAGATGGCGACTTGATTACCCTCACCGTTACAGATGCCACTGGAAATTCCGCCAGTTGTTCTTTCAATATTTCAGTTATCGACAACCTGGCACCGGTAGTTCAGAATCCACCAGCAATGACCCTGGATTTGAAGTGTGCCAGTGAGGTGCCGGCTGCGGCAATGCTCACAGCACTCGATAATTGCGATGGATCCCTGATGGAGATGCCTTCTGATGACCTGACTCCGGGCGCTACGGCCAATGAATTTACCATTGAGCGTACCTGGACGTTTACGGATACAGCTGGTAACAGCACATCCTTTGTGCAGACAATCAATGTTGACGATGATGTGGATCCTGAATTCCTCGTATGCCTTGGAGCCCAAACGGTTGTTGGGGATGAGGACGGATTTGCTACCCTTGCTAATTATGTTCCGCAGGTATCTGCTACGGACAATTGTGGCGGAGTTCCTGTGTTGGTTCAAAGCCCGGCACCTGGAACTATTATCAGCGGCGCCAATACGGTTACCATTACGGCAACCGATGAGGCTGGCAACAACATGACTTGTTCCTTCGATGTCAGCGTCGACGATCCGACTCCGGATCCCTTGGAGATTGTGGAATTCATACTGGTAGATGCCGATGACAATGTAGACCTGTTCACCATTACCGATGGTATGTTGATCGATGTGAACAGTCTGCCGACAGCAAATCTTAACATTCGCGCGGTTGAAGGACCAACCACAGAAAGTGTTGTGATGCAAATCAGTGGACCGCTCAATAAGTCGCAGACAGAAAGTTTTGCTCCTTATGCACTTTATGGCGATGCCGCAGGAAATTATAATGCCCAGGTATTCCCCCTTGGAACCTATAACCTCACAGGAACTGCGTATACAGGAAATGGCGGCACCGGAACTCCGGGCGCCCCAGGAAATGTAACCTTCACATTCACCGATGTGAATCCTGCATGTGTCGATTTCGATGCTGTCCTTGCGGACAGCGGAGATCCGACTTCATGTGGCGGTGACGAAGGTTTTGCGCAGATAAATGTGAGTGGATCGGATAGCGCAGTTTCCTACTCCTGGAGTCATGATAACTCCCTGAGTGGTTCTGTGGCCGAAGGACTGGAAGCTGGAAGTTATACGGTTACCGTTACCAATGAGGATGGATGTCTCGACATCGTTTCCTTTACCCTGAGCGATCCGGCAGGACCCACTGTTACACTGGCTCCTTTTGCCAATGTACTGGATACCGATGCCACTTTCGCCCTTAGCGGTGGAAGTCCGGCAGGGGGAACATACAGTGGTCCGGGTGTCTCCGGGGGTAACTTCAACCCGGCCATTGGAGCGGGTACTTACCCGATAACCTATACTTATGCAGATGGTAATGGTTGTTCCGGAAGTGCAACTCGGAATATTACGGTTACTTCGGAATTGGGGAATGCAGTTCTGATTGTACTGGATGCCACCACGGACACCGAGTTATTCGCCCTTACTGACGGCTTGGTGATTTATAAGTCCGACATTGGAAATACCCCATTGGGTGTTATCTACAATGCAGATCTGAATCCAGGTGGAGTAAACTTTAAGCTCACCGGCCCGATTAATGAGATGCGTTCCGAAGGACCTGCACCGCACTCGCTCTTTGGAGATATTGGAGTGGATATCCAGGGGAAAGTATTCCCTGTGGGTAACTATACCCTAATTGCCAATGCAGTTAGTCCGGCTGGAATTGACATTACTGTGAATTTCTCAATAGTGGATCAGGATCCACAGTGTATCGGATTTGATGCAGCCCTGGCCAGCAAAACCAATCCAACCACCTGCTCAGGAACGGATGGAAGCATTATGGTTTCGGTCAGCGGAGGTGCAACTCCCTACAGTTATTCCTGGAGTCATAATGCCGGCTTGGATAGCCCAACGGCCAGTGGACTGGCAGCGGGTAACTATAGCGTTACCGTTACAGATGCTAACGGATGTACCGATACAGTAACCACAAGTATCAGTAATCCTGCAGCGCCTGTAGTTACGCTTGCCAATTTCGCACCCGTGCTGGAATCAGACGCACCCTTTATGCTCACTGGTGGAAGCCCGGCAGGAGGAGTCTATTCCGGAACCGGAGTCTCCGGAGGCATGTTCAATCCCGGAGTGGGTCCAGGAACCTATACCATCACCTATTCCTATACCGATGGTACTACAGGTTGCTCGGCTTCAGCTTCCAAGAATATCACAGTGACTTCAGAATTGGGAGAAGCAGTCCTGATAGTGTTAGACGCCACTACGGATACGGAGTTATTTGCGCTTACCGACGGTATGGTGATCTTCAAGGACGACATTGGAAATACCCCACTGGGTGTTATTTACAATGCGAGTCTGAATCCAAATGGTGTATTCTTTAACCTCAGCGGGCCAATAAACGAGAATCGTTCAGAAGGACCAGCACCGCACTCCCTCTTCGGGGATATCGGAGTGGATATTCAGGGGAAACCATTCCCAATCGGGAATTATACCCTTACGGCTAATGCCATTAGCCCGTCCGCTCCGGATGTGACGGTAAACTTCTCCGTAGTAGCGGGAAGTGGCGCAGCCAGGGAGGCAGTATCCAAAATGCTTCCAATGACCGCCTCGCCAACGCCTGCCGATGTTGAGGTTAGTATTTCCTTTGATGTACCCACGCGTATTGAGACCTTCCAGATCTTCGATACTTCCGGGAAGCTGGTGAAAACCGTACGGGCTGCCCAGGGTACTAACCTGAGGACTTACGACCTAAGGGTGCTCGAATTGCCCTCCGGTATGTACTATGTACGCACCAAGGACGATGAAGGCAACTCCTATCAGGAAGCGATTCTAATAAGTAGATATTAAAATATAAAACCAACTCGCAAAGACTTCTTTTATGAATCTTTACACCCCACCCACAACGCGGAAGCGACGCTTCCCCAGCACTTTCTTTGTACTATTGGCAGGCCTGTTTTTTGGCCTGCTGGGGGGTATGCAAACCCTTGAAGCGCAAGCTTTTGGACAGAGCACCCTCAACTTTAATGGTAATGGAGGAGTCAATAATGCTACTTCCCTCATGTTCGGACCTGATGGAAGGCTGTATGTACTAAATCTGAATGGTACAATTGACATTTTTACTATTCAACAGGTTGGCGCGGACGACTATGAAGTAATCGCTTCTGAGGAACTCTCGTTTGTCAAGGATATCCCCAACCATAATGACGATGGAAGTTCCACCAGTGGAAATAACCGGGAGGCAACTGGTCTGACTATGGCCGGTACGCCAACAAATCCGATTATTTATGTAACCTCCAGTGATTCACGTGTTGGGGGCCCCAGTGGAGACAAGGATCTGGACACCAACAGTGGGGTAATTACCCGATTAACCTGGAATGGTGTGAGCTGGGATGTGGTTGATATTGTGCGGGGATTACCGCGATCTGAAGAGAACCACGCGACCAATGGTTTGGAATTTGCCACAATCGGAGGGGTAGACTTTTTGATTGTCTCCTCCGGAGGGCATGCCAATGCCGGGGCACCTTCCGATAACTTCGCCTGGACTACAGAATATGCGCTGTCCGCTGCGGTATTATCGGTAAACCTGACCATGCTGGAGGGAATGTCCATTTTGAATGATGGTGTTCGCGATTACATCTATGACATTCCAACCCTTGATGATCCTACGCGCCCGAATGTGAACGGGATTACGGATCCCGACGTTGCCGGTTATAACGGAATCGACGTTGGAGATCCCTGGGGAGGAAATGATGGGTTGAACCAGGCCATGATCGTCCTTGGAGGTCCGGTACAAATCTATTCACCCGGGTACCGCAACACTTACGATTTAGTAATCACCGAGGATGGAAAACTCTTTGTAACCGATAATGGAGCCAACGGAGGTTGGGGAGGTTTACCGGAGAACGAGGGCCTAAAAGATGGGATGGGGAATTCCCTGGTCACGAACAATTATTTGCCTGGGGAACCAGGTAGTAGTTCAGCCACAGGAGGCGAACAGGTCGACAATCAGGATCACCTGACCATGGCCACGGACAATATTCAAACCTATGTACCTGGTAGCTTTTACGGGGGGCATCCCACTCCTGTTCGTGCAAACCCAACGGGTGCCGGGCTTTTTACCAATCCCGAAGAGAACTCTTATAATCCGGCTACGGCTGTGTTCCGAACGCTGATTTACGACCCGGACGGCACCCGGGGCGGGGTCGCCGCAGGATACACCAATGATCCATCTATAGGACTTCCGGCCAACTGGCCTCCAGTACCCCCTTCGTTGGCAAATCCGGATGAAGGCGACTGGAGAGGACCTACGGTAAACAATCCAGATGGTCCCAACGATGTACTGGTAACCACCTGGCAGAACAACAGTAATGGGATTGACGAGTATACCTCGACCATATTTACGGGAACTGAAAGTATGCAAGGCGATCTGATCGCCGGAAGAAATGGTGGTGGAAATCTCCACCGCGTGCAGTTGAATCCCGATGGGAGTCTGCAAAACCTATCGCAAAATTTTATTTCCGGTTTAGGAGGGAACGCCCTCGGGATTACCTGTAACAGTGATTCAGATCCTTTCCCGGGAACCATTTGGGTAGCCACTTTCAATACCAACATTGTGATTCTGGAGCCCAAACCTTCTATTGTATGTATTGATCCTGCGGACCCCAGCTGGGATCCCAACGGAGATATCGATGGGGACGGGTATACTAACCAGGACGAAATCGACAATGGAACCGATCAATGTAATGGTGGATCTCAACCCAATGATTTTGACAAGGCTGCCGGTGGCAGTCCATTGGTTTCGGATTTGAACGACGAAGACGATGATAATGATGGTATCCTGGATGCCAATGACCCCTTGCAACTCGGGGATCCGTTGGATTCCGGATCCGATGCCTTTGATCTTCCGGTTTTAAACGACCTGCTTTCGGATAACCTGGATTTACAGGGATATCTGGGTCTTGGATTTACCGGGCTTATGAATAATGGTGCGGTAAACCCCAACTATCTCGAATGGCTCGATGTCATTGGCGGGGGTCCTAATCCAAACGATATTCTCGGGGGTGCCGTAGGGGCCATGACCATGCAAATGACTGAAGGTACTGCCTTGGGTGGAGCCAATACCCAGGAAAAAGCCTTCCAGTATGGCGTAAATGTTGACCAAAGCCTGAGCAGTTTTACCGTAGAAGGCCGGCTCTTCAACTTTACAGATCCCTTGCAGCTCTACGGAACCTCTGCTCCGGCTAATGGAGAGATAGGCTTATTCATCGGGGACGGAACCCAGAGCAACTATATCAAGTTTGTCCTGAACCAAAATGGCTTACAGGGCTTACAAGAGGTCGGGGATTCCCCTGGAACTCCGGTAGATTTGGCCATTTCCACAGGGAATAGGCCTACGAACGATATTGTTCTCTTTTTTGTTGTCACTCCTACGTCCGGCGAGGTAAGCCTGCAGTATAAGATAGACGGAGGAACCATGCAGACCCTGACAACTTTCACCGCGCAGGGAAGTATACTTGCAGCTATCCAGAATACCAATACCCCTTTAGCCGTAGGACTAATCGGTTCTTCGAATACACCCGGGACCGAAGTGGAAGGCACCTGGGATTACCTCTATGTTCAGGCGAGTCAGCCCACAGTTCAGCAGGCGATTCCGGATGTTTCTGTCTTAGTCGGCGCTTCCCCTACCAGCTTCAACCTGGATGAGTACTTTGCCGATGACGGAGGAGACGCCAATCTTACCTATACCGTCCAAAGCAACTCCAATCCTTCGATAGGGGCAACAGTTAATAATAATTCACTGGATCTGGTATTTCCAGGATCAGAGGCTTCCTCCACCATAGTGGTCCGGGCAACTGATGGATCTGGCTTGTTTATCGAACAAACCTTTGTGGTGACCGTATCCGACGAACCAATCCCAGTCGTGCGAATTCGGGCCAATGGTGCTACGATTTCAGCAACAGATGCCCCCAACCCGGATTGGGTGGGCGTTACGGCAACAGGCGCACAAAACGGCACCTCTAACGGATTTGCCTGGTCGGTAAATACCGGTAACCACTCTACCCACAACATCACCGGGCGGGATGCTTCTGTTCCGGCGTATGTGCCCCAGGCAATTTTCGCTAATGAACGCTGGGACCCCGGAGCCAATCCGGAAATGGAATGGTCCATTACCCTTCCCAATCAGGACTATATTGTTCGCCTTTATATGGGGAATGGGTTCGGCGGAACATCGGCTGCAGGCCAACGGGTTTTTGACATCAGCATCGAAGGGGCTTTGGTCCAGAACGACCTCGATTTGATCCCCACCTTCGGACATCAGACAGGAGGAATGTTGGAATACAATGTAACCCTGAGCGATGGTACATTGAATATCCTCTTTGAGCACGTGGTGGAGAATCCATTGGTTAATGGAATCGAAATCCTCACCGTTGGCGGGGCTACCGCGCCGCTGGCTGTAGATCCGATAGCCAATCAATCCAGTTTTGAGGGTGATCTGGTTAATGTGGATATTATCAATGCTTCCGGGGGAGATCCTGGTGAAAACTTTGGCTATGCACAAACCGGACTTCCTCCCGGATTAGTCCTGGAACCTACCACTGGAAACATCAATGGTACAATTTCTGCCGGTGCCGCTGCTTCCAGCCCTTACGCGGTTACCATCACGGTAACCAAACCGGGAAGTACCCCAGTTAACACCAACTTCACTTGGACGGTGTTGGATCCGAGTGTCTCAGGAACTGCCTTATATCGTGTGAATGCAGGAGGTGCTTCTACAGCAAGCACCGATGCCGATCCCACGCCCTGGGCGGCAGATCAGGCAGCGGGAACAGCAAATGGCACTGCAGTGCTTGGAACGCCGTCGCCTTATGTAAATACAGCTGCTGAAGACATCACCTTCGGGGTGGTGCAACCAGGTGCTTTTACGAATACAACGGGGTATCCCAATGATATTTTCCTGGTTGAGCGCTACAATACGCTGGCTGTACCCGATAACATGCAATGGGACTTCCCTGTGGCTAACGGATTCTATACAGTGAATCTCCTATTCGCTGAAGTATGGACCGGAGCTCAGGCTGCCGATATTCGGGAATTTGATGTGGTGATCGAAGGGGCTTTGGTCCTCGATAACCACGACCAGACCGAAGTCTATGGTTGGGCTACGGCTGCCGTTGAATCATTCCTGGTGGAAGTTACCGATGGGAACCTCGATATCGACTTTATCATGGAGATCCAGAATCCCGCCATCAAGGGGATCGAAATACTCCCTGCAGATCCGCCCGCTTCTCTGGAATGGACCGATCAGACCGATGACGAGAATTACACTGCCCGGCATGAATGCTCCTTCGTTCAGGCAGGGGATAAGTTTTATCTCTTCGGTGGGCGGGAAAATTCGCAAACCCTCGATGTTTATGACTATCAAACTAAAACCTGGACTCAGGGGCTGGCGAATGCTCCCGCAGCATTTAACCACTTCCAGGCCGTTGAATATGGAGGACTTATCTGGATTATAGGTGCCTTTAAGGACAATGGTTTCCCAAATGAAACCCCTGCCGATTTTGTCTGGGCTTACAACCCGGCCACGGACACCTGGATTCAGGGACCTGCGGTTCCTGCCGGTCGCAAACGCGGTTCAGCCGGATTGGTGGTCTATGACGACAAATTCTATGTTGTCGGCGGAAATACTATTGGCCACAATGGTGGTTATATCGAATGGTTCGACCAGTTCGATCCCGCAACGGGAGTCTGGACCCAACTTCCGGACGCTCCCAGGGCTCGGGACCACTTCCATGCCGGTGTAATTGGAGACAAGCTCTATGTTGCCGGAGGAAGACTTTCCGGTGGTGACGGAGGGGTTTTTGAGCCATTGATTGCCGAGGTAGATGTTTTTGACTTTACCTCAGGCACCTGGTCTACCTTACCCGCAGGGCAGAATCTGCCAACACCGCGGGCTGCTGCCTCGGTTGGCGTCTTCCAAAATGAATTGTACGTTATTGGGGGTGAGATTGCTTCTGATTTGAGTGGTACTCCGGTTAACGATGCGGTCAAGACCACGGAGTCCTTTAATCCTAGCTCAGGAATCTGGACCCCACGTGCCGATCTGATTACCGAAAGACACGGAACCCAGGCCATTGTCTCCGGAAACGGAATCCATGTCGCCGCTGGTTCCAGCTCCCAGGGAGGAGGAGGAACCATGAAGAATATGGAGTTCTACGGAACAGACAATCCTTCGGGTACAGCCCTGACTGCAGGTCAGCTAAGCGCGGGGAATTCCTTGAATGTACCTCTGGGAGGGACTGCGACTATACCAATAAACCATACCGGTGGAAATACCGGGGTCATTCTCTCCGATATCCAATTCTCCGGGACCAATTCCGGAAGTTTTGTGGTGGCTAGCAGTGGTTTCCACTTTATACCCGTAGGCGGAAGTTTTGATCTGGAAATTGAGCACGTTGGGGCGGCGGTAGACGAATCTGCCACCATGACCCTGGTGTATGGAGATGGTAGCTTCCTTCAGGTTGGCTTACTGTCCGGGGCCGTGGAGCCCACAATCCTGTATCGCGTTAATGCCGGAGGTCCGGCTATAGCCGCTGCAGATGCCTCTACACCGGATTGGAGTGCCGATACCGGTGTCTTCGGAGCTGCTGGTAACTCACAATATCTGGTAGGGGGTACCCCTAGCAATGGGACCTATACTGGCGATGCCGGAAGTGCCCATGCCGGACCCATTATCATGACCGATCCATCGCTGGCTTCGATTCCAGGAGCCCCATCCGCTGTATTCAATACGGAAAGATGGGATCCCGCCGATACCCCAACACAGTCAGAAATGACCTGGGCGTTCCCGGTTGCAGCTGGGACCGAGGTCGAGGTTACGCTGTTGTTTGCTGAATTGTTTGGCGGAATCACGGCTGCGGGAGAACGCGTCTTTGACGTGTCGGTAGACGGGGTTATTCCTCCTGTATTCGATGATATCGATCCGTACGGGACTACCGGGCCAAAAGGCGCTTTTGCCTTAAGCTACAGCTTTATTTCAGATGGAACAGTAGATCTGGTTTTCCTCCACGTAACGGAGAATCCTGCCCTTAAGGGAATTCAAATTGCTACTGTAGGCGGAGGCTCTGGGAATTTTGCGCCACTGGTAACCAATCCAGGCGCCCAACAGGGTGTAGATGGCGATCTCGTTAACCTGCAGATTCTCGCTTCAGATGACGAAGACTGTGGGGAGCTTTTGTATGAAGCAACTGGTCTGCCGCCTTCGCTGAGCATTGATCCGGCCACCGGATTGATTAGCGGTACCTTGGATGCCGGAACGGGATCAGGAACACCAGGAGCATTTATCGAAGACAATGGCCTGGTGGTTATAGAGATGGAAAATAACGGGGCTATAGGCGGAAACTGGAAAAACGCTTCGAATACCACAGCTCCTGATATTAATAGTCCGGGTACAGCAGCCGGGGATGACTTTATCGTTTGGGAAGGTGGCCAATTCCTGGGTAGTCCGGGTAATGGGCTGCTTACTTATCCGGTACAAATTACCACACCCGGGGTGTATCGTTTCCAATGGCACAACCAGGTTGGTCTTGGGAATTCCGGAACGGAACACAATGATACCTGGTTAAAGATCGAAGGCGATGCTTTCTACGGTCAGAAAACCGGCAGTACGGTTTGTCCAAAAGGATTTAACTCCGCGGAAAACGACTGTACCGGGTCAGCGCCCAATGGTGCGGGCTCTGGCGGCTGGTTCAAGATTTATGCGAGCCAGGGGGTTAACTGGGGCTGGTCTACATTTACCAGTGACAATGACGGACATCCCATATTTGTTCGCTTCGATGAGGCCGGAACCTATAATATTCTGGTTTCTGCCCGATCCAGCAATCACGTGATCGATAGGATGGTATTGACCCTGGAATCGCAGTACAATGCCAACTTTGGCAAAAACCTGAATTTGGCCGAATCTGCCCAGAATCCAATCGGGGCACCGGGTGCTTCTGCAGACAGTCCTTACGATATCACGGTCACCGTTACGGATAACTGTGATCCTGCCTTGAGCAGCGAAGTGAGTTTCGTCTGGAATGTTACCCAGGTACCGGTAGGAAACCCAGAGGCTTTTGTCCAGGTTACCGCCGGGGCAGGTCTGGGATCATCTACTTTTGGGAATAACTCCTTCCTGATCCAGAATACCGGGGATGATCGCATAACCCAGGTTACGATAAATACCCTCACAGGGTATATGATGGATGTTGTCTTTGATCCGGTGGGAACCGCTGGAGATAACGGCGCGAAATGCCTGACCGAAGGTTCTAATTCCGTTGGAGATGTGGGTATTACGGTACCTGCCGATGGCGGATCGGACTTCGATGATTGTGAGAGCGTATTTGATGTTCCACATAACGGGGTCGACAACGACGAAGGATACGATCAGATGACCCTGGAGTTCACCAACTTTGATCCGGGCGAAGCATTTGCCTTTGGGGTGGATATGGATCCAACCAGTATTAAGGGCGATCTGAGCACCGGGGATGCCGGTTCGATCTCCGGATTTGAACTTATCGGGGCTACAGTTACCATAACTTTTGCCAGTGGGGTTACCTATACTTCGAGCTTATACGACGAGGGTTCTGTTGGAGGTTCCGACGTCCTGATCAATCAGGCTTCACAAATGCTGGCTGTACCTGCGATACAGATCGACGGTTCTACTGCCAACCGTTTGGTAACTGACGCAAACCAACTGGTTACTGTAACCGGTAACCCAGGAGAGACTGTGAGTCTGCTCCGCGTGGACGGTCGTTTGTACATTGATCCGGGGAATCCTACCGTAGGTTATGATTTAGACCTCTTTGAGGCCAATGAGGCCATGACCAAGCAGTTATATACTGCGGTTCTGGACGGTACGGGGACCGCACAAGTACCTGTGGTGCTCACTCAGACGCCTGGGGCTCCTGGTACTCCTGATGGAGGCCTGAACCATTTCATTGCGGTAACTACTGAACCTGGCGGAGGAAATAGCCTGGCTTCAAATGTAATTGTCTTGGAATACGATCCGGATGCCGTTGTTGCACCTGCCGCTATTGTAGAAATCACACCCGATGGAGACTTGGGCGCCAGCACGTATAGCAACAATAGTTTCCAGATTACCAATACGGCCACCGGCGGACTGCAAATCACTAATGTAACCATTGACCTGAGTACTGGAATCCTTCCGGATATGGTCTTTGACCCGGTAGGGGCAGGGGGAGATGCAACTGCAAGCTGTCTGACAGCAAATCTTGGTTCTGTCGCTACAGGATTTACCGTTCCTACGGATCCTTGCGTTGATCCGTTCAGCCAACCCAGAAACGGAGGTTTCGATATCATAAGTCTGGACTTTACCGAATTTGACCCGGGAGAAGAATTCCAGTTTACGGTCGATGTCGATCCGAATAGTATCCAGGGGGTTGCCGGTGCAGGCGCTGCTGGTGCAGTATCGGGTTATGAATTGATCGGTGCAACCATTACCATAACCTACAGTGATAGTTCTGTTCTGGTTGGTAAAATCTATGAGGACGGTAGTCTTGGAGGCGGACAAATGATTGCAGAGGCTGCGGCGCCAGCTACCCCAAGCATTTCGATGGTAGGGGTTGGTGTTGGCCCGGCCATAGTCAACGATCTGAATCAGGTAGTTCAGGTTACAGGATCGCCCGGAGACTTCGTTTCCCTGTTGCAAATGGATTCCAGATTGTATATCGCTTCTGGGGATCCACCGTTTAACGTTCCTGACGAGACGTATTATGCCAATGAGGCAATGTCCGGTAAAACCCTTTACGCAGGTCAAATCCCTGCTGGAGGAACCCTGGATATTCCGATAACTATGTTGGTAACTCCGGGAGGCGGGGCTACGCCTGATGGTGGACTCAACCATTTTGTAGCCGTGACTTCGGAGATTGCCTATTTGCCGGATTGGCCAACCAGCCAGACGTCGAACATTGTAACGGTGCTCTACGATCCGAATTTTGTGGACACTTCGTTAAATGTCAGCGCTACCTTGCAATCCCGTACCGATCATAGTGGGGATTATACGGTGAAGCTCTATCAGAATGGTGCCCTCATCTATGATTTGGTAGGTACGGCAGATGCTTCCGGTAATATGAGTATTCCGGGAATTGCACCTGGCACCTACGAGGTAGCCGTGAAGTATCCGAATTCACTCCAGGCTGTTGAAACGGTAGTCGTGGATGCCACTGGAGGTACTGCTGCCATGGGTGAATTACCCATGGGTGATGCCAATGGTGACAACCTGGTAACGTTTATAGACTTTTCTATATTGGCGAGTACATTCAATCTCACCAGTGCAGATACTGGGTACATCGCCGGTGCAGATTTTAATGGATCGGGCAGTGTTACCTTTGTAGACTTTTCGATACTAACTGCAAACTTCAATACGGCAGGGGAGGAGCCAACCCCTGCGCCGTAGCGCAATGCTTGTACTAGCTGAACAAAAAAGCCCCTGCGATCGCAGGGGCTTTTTTTATGTTTTCATTATTCAAGCGGTATCGCTGACTTAAGACAGGATTATTCCTCCATATTGTGAAAAACATTCTGGACATCGTCGTCCTCTTCGATGAGTTCCAATAATTTTTCAACATCAGCAGCCTCTTCCTCCCCCAGGGCTTTACTTACCTGCGGGATACGATCAAAACCAGAGGAGCGGATTTCAATTTCCCGGGATTCCAATTCTTTCTGGATAGCACCGAAAGACTCGAAAGGTGCATAGATATGCAAGCCATCTTCGTCTTCGAAGACTTCCTCGGCCCCAAAGTCTATGAATTCAAGTTCCAATTCCTCCGGGTCAATTCCTTCCGGATTCACGCAGAAATTACAGGTGTGATCGAACATAAATTCAACAGAACCTGAGGTTCCCAGACTTCCGTCGCATTTATTGAAATAAGATCGGATGTTAGCAACGGTCCGCGTATTATTGTCCGTAGCCGTTTCTATCAGTATGGCAATACCGTGAGGGGCATACCCCTCAAAAAGCACTTCCTTAAAATCTCCCTGGGATTTGTCAGAAGCCCGTTTAATCGCCCGTTCAATGTTGTCCTTGGGCATATTCAAGGACTTGGCATTCTGTATTACGGCGCGCAGGCGGGAGTTGTGGTCCGGATCCGGCCCTCCTTCCTTTACAGCCATTACAATGTCTTTACCTACTCGGGTGAAGGCTTTGGACATGGCCGCCCACCGTTTCATTTTCCGAGCCTTGCGGAATTCAAATGCTCTTCCCATGTTTTAATTTTTGAGGATGCACAAAAATAGAAAATCCACTAAGACGTATGGATCAGGGCCTCTATGGTTGCGGCAAGTTTAAAGTCTTTCTCCGTAACGCCACCCGCGTCGTGGGTATTGAGGCGGATTTCCAATTGATTATAAACGTTAGTCCAGTTCGGATGGTGGTTCTGTGCTTCACATTCAAACGCTATACGCGTCATCAGGGTAAAAGCTTCCCGAAAATCCTGGAATTCCAGGGTTGTGGTCAGGGCATTGTCCTGAAATTCCCAACCCGAAAGATCTTTGAGTTTATCTGTGATCTCATTAATTGTAAGAGCTTCCATACGATATCTCCTTTTGGACGAAAATACAAATCAAACATGAGTTTAAAGGTATCATACTTGCTATGGAAAAGATATTTTTTCGCGGGGGCTAACTTCCACTTCGGTACTCCGGATTCTCAAAAGCCCATCGATTGCCATTTTCCCATTCCTCCCGTGAGTTACCCTTATTTGGATACCCTCCTGAACCCTTTAAAATATTAGCCAGATGCAATAGGTTGTAGGTCATGAAGGTGGTATTGCGATTGGTAAATTCATTATCCTTAGCCTTAGATTCAGGATCCAGGTAACTCGGCCCCGGTCCTATTTCGCCTAACCAACCGCTATCGGCTTGTGGAGGAATGCTATAGCCAATGTGTTGCAGGGCATACAAAATTCCCATCGCGCAGTGTTTTACCCCATCCTCATTACCCGTTATAATCGTTCCCCCAACTTTACCGTAAAACAAGTATTGTCCTTTTTCATTGACTTTACCAGACATGGCATACAGGCGTTCAATGACACGGGTACATATAGAAGAGCGTTCGCCGAGCCAGATAGGCGATCCCAGGATAAGAATGTCAGCTGCCATTACCCGCTCAAAGAGTTCTGGCCAGGCGTCTTCAGTAGCGCCATGAGCTGTCATATCAGGGTAGACCCCCGGAGCGATCACATGATCTACAGCACGGAAAGAATCAATTTCAACCCCTTCGGACCTCATGATATATTTACTAACCTCCATTAAGCCCTCGGTATGGCTCTGTTGTGGAGAAGGCTTCAAGGTGCAATTGATATACAGCGCTTTCAAGTCTTTAAAGTCAGACATGTCTTTTTCTTTAAATGTACGAGATTGAAAGCAGTAAAATGTGCGCTATCGCTATTTCCTGGGAATCATCAGGTCAATAACATCCTGACAAACGAACTGCAGGTTTTTCGGAAGTAACCGGTGCTTTGGCAAAACAGCCAGATAGCGCTCTTCGTTCGTAGTATATACCCGTTTTAGTAAAGGTAAGGTAGTGCCTAATTGATGGCAAACCTCCTTAATAAAATCTTCGTGGTGGACCAGGTCGCGTGAGCCCAGGTGGTAAATGCCACTCAGGCTGCGATTGATCATATAATGAATTTGCTGACTGAGCTTGTCGTCGCAAGTAACATTCATAACCAGGTTCGGAAATACTTCAATGGCCTCGCGGTTTTGCAAAGCCTGTTCTATTTCTTTGACCCGGGGGGAAGTGTTTCCGAATACCATCGGGAGCCGTACCAGCAACATGCGGGACTGTGGTAGTCTAAGGAGCATGTTTTCAATGCGGATTTTAAGGCGCCCATAGATACTCTCCGACAGGGTTTTGTCGTATTCGTATGAGGGATATTTACTGTAGGCGTCAAAGACATTGGCAGAAGAAAGAAAAATCAGCTGTCCCGGGTGTCGGCCCAGGTATTCTACCATATGGGTGTGTGCCTGGATCTGTGCCCCAAAGTCTCCGCGAAGCGCCGAAATAATTACATGCGGTTTAATTTCCTCCAGGAGGGCATAACTGTCGTCTTCCAGCATGTCGTAATGGACGAATTGTCCATTTCCTTCAAAGGCCCTGCGCGCATTGCAATAGGTGGCGTAGGTGTCAAAATAGGGTCCTAGTTCCTTATAGAGTGCCTGACCCAGAAATCCAGTGCCACCAAAAATAAGTATGCGTTTTTTCTCCAAGGATTACCCTTTATAAAAAGGTGGTTTGACAACTACAGCGCGTAGCAGGTTTTTTCTAATTTGTACAAAGATCTCGGTCCCTGGTTCCGAAAAGGCTACCGGAACATATCCCATGCCGATTCCTTTGCCCAGGCTGGGTGCCATGGTTCCGGAGGTTACCTGCCCGATGCCAAGCCCCTCTTCATCGGCAATGATATAGTCCTTTCTTGGAATTCCCCGCTCCAGCAGTTCAAATCCTACCAATTTGCGGCTAATCCCCATCTCCTTCTGTGTTTCGAGCCAGGTTTTACCGGTGAAGTCTTTGGTAAATTTGGTGATCCACCCCAGTCCTGCTTCTAAGGGACTGGTAGTGTCGTCAATATCGTTGCCGTAGAGGCAGTATCCCATTTCCAATCGGAGCGTATCCCGGGCTGCCAGCCCTATTGGTTGAATATCGTATGTTGCTCCTGCTTCCATAACCTTGTTCCAAATCTGCTCCACCTCGGAATTCTTGCAGTATATTTCAAATCCTCCCGATCCGGTATATCCCGTTGCAGAAATAATCACGTAAGGGATATCCGCAAAGTCAGCGACCTCAAAACTGTAAAAGGGGATAGCCGTTAAATCAACTGAAGTTAGCGACTGCATGGCTTCTGCAGCCTTAGGTCCCTGAATGGCCAGTAGGGAGTAATCATCAGAAATATTCCGAAGCTCCGCCCCAACGTGTTCATTGATTTCAGAGATATGATCCCAGTCTTTCTGAATATTGGCCGCATTGACTACGAGCATATAGGTATCCTCTTTTACCCGATAGACAATCAGGTCGTCGACAATTCCGCCTCCGGCATTAGGCATGCAACTATACTGCGCTTTCCCGATAACCAGTTTAGAGGCATCATTGGAACAAGCTTTCTGAACCAGGTCAAGTGCATTGGGACCCTCTACCAGGAATTCCCCCATATGGCTTACGTCAAAGACCCCAACACCCTTGCGAACACACTCGTGTTCGGCATTTACCCCGGCGTAGGAAACCGGCATTAAATAGCCGGCAAAGGGAACCATTTTTGCGCCAAGTGACTGATGTACAGCGGTTAAGGCAGTTTCTTTCATGGACCAAAATTTTATCGTCCAAAGGTATTGAAAATACTTCGTTTCGGGAAGGCGAAATGGGGTAATGGAATCAGGAGGAAGTCAGCAAGAATTCCCGTAATTGCCCATAGGTATCGATACTGTCAAATTCTTTCTTTCCCTTCATTACTGCACTGATCTGCGGAGGGATTTCAAGGTTGATTCCGAGGGTTTTTTCGACCTCAGGTCTGAATTTAATGGGATGGGCCGTTTCCAGGAAAATACCCGGAGTGCTTGCAGTTAAAGTAATTTCTTTGGCCTTTAGGGCAGCCTGTAACCCAAGGAACCCGACTGCCCCGTGTGGGTCACAGATATAGCCGCTTGCCTTGGCAACCTCCTGCATGGCCTGGCGTGTCTGCGCATCGGTAAACCGGAAGGCCGATATTTTTTCCCGAACCGCTTCCAAATCTCCATGGAATAATTCGTTAATCCGAACCCAATTACTCGGGTCGCTGACGTCCATGGCATTCGAAATAGTCGGTTGGGTTTTATGCGGGACATATTTCCCGGTAGCCAGATAGCGGGGAACCGTATCGTTGCTGTTCGTTGCGGCGACAAAATGTGCTGCCGGAAGTCCCATTTTATGGGCGAGGATTCCTGCGCAAATGTTTCCGAAGTTTCCGCTGGGCACAGAAAATACTGGCTCAGGCAGCTCATTACGGGAGTTCGCCTGGCTCTTATTATACATTTTGAGATAGGAGCGATAGGCAAGTACATAATACAAGAGCTGTGGCATCCAACGGGCCACATTGATACTGTTGGCCGAGGTCAGTGTAAGAGCAGAAAGCTCAGGATCCAGAAAGACTTCTTTTACCATATGCTGGCAGGCATCAAAATCCCCTTCGACCCGTAGCGCCTTGATATTTTTCCCAAGGGTGGTTAATTGGCGTTCCTGGATGTCACTCACCTTATCCCTGGGATAAAGGATCACTACTTCCACACCTTCCACACCCAAAAATCCACGGGCCACCGCACCTCCGGTATCGCCGCTGGTCGCTACCAAAACGGTGGTTTTCTTTTGCGCTCCCCGATTGAATTCCTCCAGACATCCCGCCATAAATCGGGCCCCTACATCTTTGAATGCCATAGTGGGACCGTGAAATAGTTCCAGGGAATAGCAATGTTCCCCAACAGCCACCAGGGGGAAATCAAAGCTGAGTGTATCGTTTAGAATTTGCTGTAATGCCGAATTCTCCAGCGATCCGGCCACCAGGGGTGCCATGAGTTCCAGGCCTATTTCGACAGGGCTTAATCCTGGTAATGCCTTCCAGAAATCCGCACTGATTTTAGGTATTTCAGTCGGAAAATACAGGCTCTTGTCCGGCGCAAGACCCCGAAGGACCGCAGTGCGGAAATCGGTTTGCGGAGATTGTCCGCTCAGGCTTCTGTATTCGATCGAAGACATATCTGTCAAATGGCTTGTTAAGCGTCTGCTTAGCTTACTTTGTTATTCGTTAGAAACTATTTGAACTCCCTGAGAATTAACCGGTCCCTGATAGGTATTAAAGGAGAGACCAATACCCTCGAAAGCTTCTGAGATGGCAGCTCCGGCGCGCTGGCAATTATCAGCCCCCTGGCAAAGAGCAAAAACAGAGGGCCCGGAGCCGGATATGCCGAAGCCAAGGGCACCTGATTTCAGGGCAGCCTCTTTCATTTCCGAAAATCCGGGAATTAGCAGGGAGCGAACCGGTTCAATAATCACATCTTCCAGCGAACGGCTTATGAGCCCGTAATCTTCCAGGAAAAACCCGGCCACCAGGCCACCGACATTTCCCCATTGACGAATCCCGTCCTGAAGGCTGATCCTGGTTTTCAGGACCTTGCGCGAATCTGAAGTTTTAAGTTCGATTTCCGGGTGCAATACATAGGCATATAAGGCATCAGGGCAAGGAATGGCAACGACATCCAGCGGATTTGAACTGCGTACCAGGGTGATCCCGCCGAAGAGGGCAGGGGCCACGTTGTCTGCATGGGCAGCACCACTGGCCAGGCGTTCCCCTTCCATTGCGAATTGAGTGAGTTCGGCGGGCGTGAATAGTTCACCCAATAAACGATTTACAGCCCAGACGGCACCGGCCGAGCTCGCTGCGCTACTTCCGATCCCGCTACCGGGTGCGATTCCTTTGCTGATTTGAAGTTTTACGCCCCCCGTGTAATCCGGGATGGCTTCCAGCAGTGCCTTCAGGGCTACCCCGGCAACGTTCTTATCTGTTTCCCTGGGGAGGTCCGCCCCTTCAATTTTGGAAATTTCTATCCCCGGATTTGTAGTTAGGCTTACCGTCAGCGTATCGCCCACACCGGAAAGCGCCAGTCCAAGTACATCGAAGCCACAGCTCAGGTTGGCAATAGTGGCCGGGGAAAGCACGGTCAGCGGTTGGTTATAGGGCAGGGATGTAGGGAGCGTCTTCTTCATGGTTGAGGCTTCATTTATTTCCCACGCGTATTATGTCTGCAAAAAGTCCGGATGCGGTTACATCCGCACCTGCCCCTGCACCCTTGATCACCAGAGGTTGTTCCGGATATCTGTCCGTGTAAAAAAGGACGATGTTATCGCTGCCCGAGAGATTGTAAAAATCGTGACCTTCCGGGATGGCTTCAAGCCCTACACTTGCTTTTCCGGAATCGAATACCGCCACGTATTTTAAGCGGGCGCCTGATTCGTTTGCTTGTTCATAGCGCTTGGCAAAATGGTCTTCCTCTGCCTCGAGGGCCTGCAGGAAGTCAGCAATGCTCTCGGCAGCCTGCGCCTTGGCCGGGAGGAAACTTTCGTTGGATATTTCATCGATATCCAGGGAATAGCCGCTTTCGCGGGCCAGGATCAGGATCTTCCGCATAACGTCCGATCCACTCAGATCAATGCGGGGGTCAGGTTCCGTGTATCCTTCCGCCATGGCCTGGCCGACTACCTCGGCGAATGGTTTTTCCCCGTTATAGGTATTAAAAACAAAGTTCAGGCTCCCTGAGAGTACTGCCCGAATTTTACGCACCTTATCTCCCGATAGGACCAGGTTTTTCAGTGTATCAATAACCGGCAGGCCAGCGCCGACATTGGTTTCGAAGAGGAAGGAGGCACCATATTGCCGTGAGAGCGATTTCAATTGGGAGTAATTTTCGTAGGCCGAAGAGCAGGCCAGCTTATTACAGGTTACCACGGAAATACTCCTTTTCAGGTATTTGGCATAGGTGCTGGATACCGTCTCACTGGCCGTGTTGTCTATCAGGATCGGGTTCCTCAAATTCAATGCGCTCACGCGCTGAAAGAATGACTCTAGATCGGCCTCTTCACCCTCCCCGAGGTATTCCTCCCAGGATTCCAGGTCTATTCCGGAGGTTTTGAAATTCATTTTGCGCGAATTCGACAATCCCACAACCCGCAATTGCAACTGCATTTCTTTCTTAAGCAGCTTCTGTTGTCGGCGAATCTGATCCAACAGCCGGGCCCCGACATTTCCAACTCCGACAATAAACAGGTTTAACTGTTTAACCTGTTCCTCGAAAAAGGCCTCGTGCAGCGTGTTCAACGCTTTCTTGACATCGGCCTGATCGATCACGGCGGAAATATTTCGCTCCGATGCTCCCTGGGCTATCGCGCGGATATTGACATTGTTTCGCCCCAGGGCACTGAACATCTTTCCGCTGAGCCCCTGGTGTTCCTTCATTTGATCCCCAACCAGGGCAATGATCGCCAATCCGGTTTCACTGACGACAGGATGGATATTACCACGTTCGATTTCATAGGCGAAAGCCGCATTGACTGCCTTTTCGGCCTGTTTGGATTGGCTTTGTGAAATCCCAACACAGATGGAATGCTCAGAAGAGGCCTGGGTGATAAAAACGATGTTGATCCCGGCTTCGGACAGCGTTTGGAAAAAACGCATACTGATCCCGGGAACCCCTACCATCCCGGGTCCTTCAAGGGAGAGTAAGCCTATGTCAGGCACATGGCTGATTCCCCTTACCGTACGCCCTTCAGGATTGCCATCAGCGTGTATTAAGGTCCCTGCAGACTCAGGCGCAAAGGTATTTTTAATGGCAATGGGAATAGCGCGTTCCAATACCGGTTGGATGGTTGGAGGGTACAGGACCTTTGCTCCAAAATGGGAAAGTTCCATAGCTTCCTCGTAGGAAATCAAGGGGATGGGTCGCGCTTGTTTCACCGTCCTGGGGTTGGCAGTGTACATGCCACTGACATCGGTCCAGATTTCCAGAATTTCCGCTTCGGCCCCTGCTGCCAAAAGTGCCGCGGTAAAATCAGATCCCCCGCGTCCCAGTGTAGTGGTATTTCCCGAAGCTGAAGCGGCAATAAAACCTGGAAAAACAAGTATTCCTTCTGTAGCTGCTTTCAGCTCAGCAATAGCTTTGAATGTGGCGCTCTGCTGTACCCGGGCGCTCCCGTAATGCTCATCGGTCAGGATAATTTCACGGCTATCCTTTACACCGGCTTCCATTCCTTCACTTCGGTAATAAGCAGCGACCAGAAAGGAGGAAAGCAGTTCGCCGTAGCTTACGATGCCGTCCTGAAGTTTCGGGGTAATTTCTCCAATGAGGGAGGCACCCTCCAGCAAGGATTCCAACTGGTTGATCTGTCCTTTAATTTCACCTACCACAGCTGCCTGATTTCCAGGAGGAATCAGGGCTTTTACGGTTTCCAGGTGCCGAACTTCAATTTCCTTGAGTAATTCCTGGTATTTGGCGTCTTTCCTGGAGGCAGCCAGAGAGGCTTCCAACAGCAAATCCGTGATTCCCCCTAAGGCGGATACCACTACCCATACAGATTGCTCGCAACTGGCTACTATTTTCTGGGTGGCGCGAATGGCATCGGCATGTGCCACCGAAGAACCACCAAATTTCAGGACTTTCATTATAATACGGGCCTATCCGGCCAAAATTAGGCTATTTGGGAAGGGCGGACAAACCCCCTCAAATTTTTGCGGACTCCACAAGCTTCCACGCTTTTTGTTAAAAATTCGACTTATTTTGAGGAAGAAATGGGGCTAACGCAAGAAGAATGTTTAAAAGAAGATGAAGATACTAAGCAGGCAACAGATTTATAAGGCTGATAAAGAGACTACCAGAATCCAGCAAATCAGCAGTCTGGAGCTCATGGAGCGCGCGGCTACCCGGGCCTTTGAATGGATCCACCAACGCTTGCAGGGTTCTCCGGTTCCTATTTACCTGCTCTGTGGGATTGGCAATAATGGGGGAGACGGGCTGGTTATCGCCCGACATTTAGCGGAGCATGGCTATCATATCGAGGTGTTTATCGTAGACTACCATCCAAAGCGGTCGCCTGATTTCCTGGAAAACCTCCAGGCACTTAAACAGCGCAAAGTATGGCCAACGACCCTGGAATCCGGACAGGCCTTACCCGCTATGGATCCCCAGGGCATTCTGGTCGACGCCATCTTTGGCATTGGGCTGAGTCGTGTCCCCGATCCCTGGATGAAATCTGTTATCGATCAAATCAATAGTAGCGGATTGTTTGTTCTGGCCATTGATCTGCCATCAGGGATGCCAGCGGATTTCAGTGATTTTGATCCGGCGCAAAATGGGTTATCCATGGTACATGCTCAACATACATTGACCTTTGGAGCCCCAAAGCTCACTTTTTTTCTTCCGGAAACCGGATCAGCGGTAGGCCAGTGGACGGTACTGGATATCGGGTTGGCCCGGGAATATACGGACGCAGTACAAACGGAGTTTTCTGGCTATGGCGCCGGGCTGATCCGCTCCCTTTACAGGCCACGTCAGAAGTTTACGCACAAAGGTAGTTTTGGTCATCTGTGGGTGGTTGGCGGTTCCTATGGGACTATGGGAGCCTTACAACTCGCGGCGCGCGGAGGGCTTCGCAGCGGTGCGGGAAAAGTTACCGCCTGGACCCCGCAATGTGGGGTGGATATCCTGCAAGGCAATTTGCCCGAAGTAATGGTCCGAACCGGCAAGGGCAAAAAGCAACTGACGGATTTTCCTCAAGCCGGGAAATTTACCCTGGTGGCCGGGATGGGTTTAGGTACCGCTAAGGTAACTGCGGATGCATTTGTTCCGTGGCTAAAACAATGGAAGCAACCCGTGGTGCTGGATGCAGACGCCCTGAACATCCTTTCCCAAAACCCGGAGGGATTTAATAGCGTGCCAGCGGGCAGTATTTTAACCCCGCATCCCGGTGAATTTGCCCGGATGGTAGGAAATTGGACCAGCGACGCGGATAAGTTGGAAAAGGCCCGGAATTTTGTGAAACAGTACAGCTGTATTTTAGTCCTGAAAGGAGCCCATACCCTGGTCCTGGACCAACATCACGGCTTTTTCAATACCAGCGGGAATCCGGGTATGGCAACCGCTGGGAGCGGGGATGTGCTGGCTGGGATGATAGGCGGCTTGCTCGCACAGGGATACGAGCCTGTTCAGGCCGCATTGGCAGGGGTTTACCTGCATGGACTATCTGCAGATATTGGGGTACAAAAATTGGGCTATGAGGCCCTCACGGCCGGGGATATAATTTCAGGAATAGGTCCCGCCTTTGTTTCGCTTTTCCAAACGGCCGAATCGGGTCCGCCACAGGAAGAAGCGGCCAAAGAAGAATAAAGGATAACTACTGTTTTACCCTCCGCTTGACCCAGGCAATGGCATTCTTGGAATCGATAAAGAACTTCATGGCTTTCTTGTAAAACATCTTCTCGATGTTGAAGTTATGCATATCCACATCTTTGGTAGATACAATAGCAAAAGCCTTTAAATTCTCCAGTTCCCTTAAATAGGTATAGATGATCGGTTCTACTGCGATAGAATTTCGCCTGAGATTTATAATTCCGTAGTTTTTTCCTCTGAAGTGGATCTCGGAAATTCCGATAAGTTGATAGGCCCTTTCCAGGGTAAGTGTCGCGCCTTCGTCGAAAAGCGCCACCATGTAATCTTCGAATACCTGAATCTTACCTACGTCCAGGATGTATTCTTTGACGATCACGGTTTTGCGTGTCGGTCCCAATTTCATTCCCAATAGTTTAGTGTCTCTAAGGCGAATGTATCTGTAAGGCAGGGGGAAAGGAAAAATTTTAGATAATCGACCTAAATATCGCATAATCGGCAGGCCACTGACGGACTTGTCCCGGTTTTCCTACGCAGGGGGAGAAGAGCGCATAAAAAAAGGAGTCGTAACCTACGACTCCTTTTAAAGTTTTATCCTACATCGATTCCGTGAATCGAACCCAAATCAATGGATTACACGGGATCAGGAAGCCTCTTTAGAGGATTTATCCTGAGAGGACTCCTTTGGCTTTTTAATAGTAATGGTGAGCCTGTCTTCGTCCTTGTGCAGGTCCATGGAGATCTGGTCCCCATCCTGAAGCTTGGAGTTGACAATTTCCTCTGCCAGGGCATCTTCGATGTATTTCTGGATCGCCCGTTTCAAAGGACGTGCTCCATACTGCTTGTCAAAGCCTTTTTCGGCGATGTAATCCTTAGCCTTATTGGAAAGCTTGAGATCATATCCGATATCCTTGATGCGTGCAAAGAGCTTACGCAGTTCGATATCTATAATTTTATGAATGTCCTCACGCTCCAATGGATTAAAGACGATAACATCGTCGATCCGGTTCAGGAATTCAGGAGCAAAAGCCTTCTTCAGCGCATTTTCAATGACACTCTTCTGGTGACTTTCTGCCTGGGACTTTTTGGCCGAGGTACCAAAACCAACACCCTGTCCAAAATCCTTCAGCTGACGTGCCCCGATATTCGAGGTCATGATTATGATCGTATTGCGGAAATCCACCTTACGTCCCAAACTATCTGTCAGGAAACCATCGTCCAGCACCTGTAACAGCATATTGAACACATCCGGGTGCGCCTTTTCCACCTCGTCCAGGAGGATTACGGAATAGGGCTTGCGGCGAACTTTTTCAGTAAGCTGCCCGCCTTCTTCGTATCCTACATATCCGGGAGGTGCCCCTACCAAACGGGAAATGGCAAATTTCTCCATGTATTCACTCATGTCGATACGAATCAACGCATCTTCTGAATCGAATAATTCTTTAGCTAACACCTTGGCCAGCTGAGTTTTACCCACACCGGTCTGTCCGAGAAATATAAAACTTCCAATGGGTTTGTTCGGATCCTTGAGCCCGGCGCGATTTCGCTGGATGGCCTTGGCAACTTTGGCTACTGCCTCGTCCTGGCCAATAACGTTCCCTTTGATCAGCTCGGGTAGTTCCGCGAGCTTATTGCTTTCGGTCTGCGCAATCCGGTTAACAGGGATGCCACTCATCATGGAGACCACATCTGCCACATTGTCCTCATCTACCGTTTCCCGGTGCATTTTACTGTCCTCCTCCCATTTTTCCTGGGCAGCGGCCAAGTCCTTTTCGAGGCGTTTTTCGTCGTCCCGCAGTTTAGCCGCTTCTTCGTAGCGCTGTTTCTTGACTACGCTATTCTTGAGTTCCCGCACTTCATCCAGTTGTTTCTCCAACTCCAGGATTTGTTTGGGGACATCCATATTTACTATGTGTACCCGGGAACCTGCCTCGTCCATGGCATCAATGGCCTTGTCCGGGAGGAAGCGATCCGTCATATAACGGTTGGTAAGCTTTACACAGGCAACCAGCGCCTCATCGGTATAGTTTACGTTGTGGTGGTCTTCGTACTTCCCACGGATATTTTTGAGGATCTCAATGGTCTCTTCTACCGTAGTAGGTTCTACCATGACCTTCTGGAAACGTCGCTCCAGGGCCCCGTCCTTCTCGATATACTGCCGATACTCATCCAGGGTAGTGGCACCGATACATTGGATTTCCCCACGCGCCAAGGCTGGTTTGAACATATTGGAAGCATCCAGGCTTCCGGTAGCCCCACCAGCCCCAACTATGGTATGGATCTCATCGATAAAGAGAATAACGTCGTCGTTCTTCTCCAGTTCGTTCATAACGGCTTTCATCCGCTCTTCGAACTGTCCGCGGTATTTGGTACCTGCAACCAGGGAAGCAAGATCCAGGGTAACCACACGCTTGTTGTAGAGGATGCGGCTAACCTTTTTATTGATGATGCGCAGCGCCAGACCTTCTGCGATGGCGCTTTTTCCCACTCCGGGTTCTCCGATGAGCAGGGGGTTATTCTTTTTACGACGGCTCAGGATTTGGCTTACGCGCTCAATCTCTTTTTCCCGCCCGACTACAGGATCTAATTTATTTTCTTCGGCCAGGCGCGTCAGGTCCCGACCGAAATTATCCAGGACAGGGGTCTTGGATTTTTTATTGCCTTTCTGGGTGCCTGCACCGCTAAAGGATCCTTCCTTGGATTCTCCGCCTTCGTCAGAGTCGCTGGGGAAAGATTCCGCGGTAGGACTATCGGTGTAGTCGTCGTCGCTGGTGATCATACTTTTAAATTGCTCTTTAACCCCGTCGTAATCCACTTTGAGCTTGTGGAGTAACTTGGTGGTTGGGTCGTTCTCGTTACGGAGGATACACAGCAGCAAATGCGCCGTGTTGATCGAAGAACTCTGAAACAATTTGGCCTCCAGAAAAGTAGTTTTCAAAGCCCTTTCTGCCTGACGGGTCAGGTGCAGGTTCTTCTTATCTTTAGGATGACCCCCGGCATTCGGGTTTGCCGGACTCAATATTTCCACCTTCCGGCGCAAATGATCCAGGTCTACCTCCAATGCATCAAGGATGCTGATCGCTTTGCCATTTCCATCGCGCAACAAACCCAACATAAGATGTTCGGTGCCGATAAAATCATGGCCTAAGCGAAGCGCTTCCTCTTTGCTGTAAGCAATTACGTCCTTTACTCTTGGTGAAAAATTGTCATCCATACGACTCCTCCAGATTCTGTTTTAAAATTAGTAAAAGTATCTGTTAGAACGTCAAATACCATACCTATATTCGATAAAGCCCTCCTAAATGACGAAAAAACCCATGCTTTACCAAAAAATTAACAACGAATTTATTAACCCTGACCCCCTGTTTTGATGTTGATAAATTATTTAATAAATGCCTTGGGACCTTCAGCAAAGGCTTCGATTTTCCGTATATTGGCATGATATTTTAACCTCAAAAACGGAATAGATTTAAGAGATGGCGGAAGGAGAAAAATTGATCCCCATTAACATAGAGGATGAGATGAAATCGGCCTACATCGATTACTCGATGTCGGTCATAGTGTCACGTGCCCTGCCAGATGTGCGGGATGGGCTAAAACCAGTTCACCGAAGAGTGCTCTATGGAATGCACGAATTGGGAGTGCGTGCCAATAGTTCCCACAAGAAATCTGCGCGTATTGTCGGGGAGGTTTTGGGTAAGTATCACCCGCACGGGGACTCCTCGGTTTACGATACAATGGTGCGTATGGCCCAGGAATGGAGCCTGCGCTACATGCTGGTCGATGGACAGGGGAATTTCGGTTCTATTGACGGGGACAGCCCGGCAGCTATGCGATATACGGAGGCCCGTATGCAAAAGATTGCCGAGGAGATGCTCTCCGATATCGACAAGGAAACCGTAGACCACCAATTGAACTTCGACGACTCCCTGGAGGAGCCCGTAGTACTGCCAACGCGTATTCCAAACCTCCTTGTGAACGGTACCAGCGGTATCGCCGTGGGTATGGCTACCAATATGCCGCCGCACAACCTTTCAGAAGTGGTCGATGGTACGATCGCCTACATAGACAATCGGGATATTGAGGTGGAAGGCCTCATGGAACACGTGAAAGCCCCCGATTTTCCCACAGGGGGAATAATCTACGGTTATGAAGGGGTTAAGGAAGCCTTTATGACAGGACGGGGACGTGTTGTCATGCGCGCCAAGGCCGAATTCGAAGAAGTTCAGGGTCGGGAATGCATCATCGTTACTGAGATCCCATATCAGGTAAATAAGGCCGACATGATCAAAAAGACGGTCGACCTGATCAATGACAAAAAGATCGAGGGGATCAGCAATATCCGCGATGAATCCAACCGAAAGGGGATGCGGATTGTCTACATCCTTAAAAGGGATGCCATCCCCAATATCGTTCTGAACACCTTATATAAATACACCGCGCTTCAATCCTCCTTCAGTGTTAATAATATTGCCCTGGTAGAAGGCCGGCCGCAATTGCTAAACCTAAAGGAGCTCATCGGGCATTTCGTAGATCACCGTCACGATGTAGTTGTGCGACGAACGCGGTATGAACTTAAAAAGGCCGAAGACCGGGCGCACATCTTAGAAGGGCTGATCATCGCCTCCGATAATATTGACGAGGTAATTGCGATTATCCGGGGCTCATCCAACGCAGAGGAGGCCCGCGAGAATCTGATGAAGCGCTTTGAACTGACAGAAGTTCAGGCGCGTGCCATTGTCGAGATGCGTTTGCGACAGCTTACGGGTCTGGAACAGGATAAATTGCGCACTGAGTACGACGAAACCATTGCGCGAATAGCGGATTTGAAGGATATCCTGGAGCGTGAGGAACGCCGTATGGATATTATCAAGGAGGAATTGCTAGAGGTTAAGGAAAAGTACGGGGATACCCGTCGCTCTGAAATCAATTACGCCGGAGGAGACCTCAGTATCGAGGATATGATCCCCGACGAGCAAGTGGTTATTACCATCTCCCACGCCGGGTATATCAAGCGTACGCCACTTACGGAATACAAAACTCAGAATCGTGGGGGTGTAGGGCAAAAGGCCTCTGCCACCCGAAACGAGGATTTCCTTGAGCATCTCTTTGTGAGTACGAACCACCAGTACATGCTCTTCTTTACCCAGAAGGGGCAATGTTACTGGCTGCGGGTATTCGAAATCCCAGAAGGTTCCCGAACTTCTAAAGGTCGTGCCATCCAGAACCTGATCAATATTGCACAGGACGACAAGGTTAAGGCATTCATTTGCACAAGGGACCTGAAAGACGAGGAGTACGTCAATTCGCATTATGTTATTATGGCTACCAAGAAAGGGGTGGTTAAGAAGACTTCGCTGGAGCAGTACAGCCGTCCGCGACAGAACGGGATCATCGCCATTAACATACGAGAGGAAGATGAGTTGCTCGAAGCAAAACTCACGACCGGTTCCAGCCAGATTTTCCTGGGTCTGAAGTCCGGGAAAGCCATCCGTTTTGAGGAAAGCAAAACGCGTCCAATGGGAAGAAATGCTTCCGGTGTACGCGGTATAACCCTTGCCTCCGACGACGACGAAGTCATCGGCATGGTGAGTGTCCACAACTTCGATGAGGACATCCTGGTTGTTTCCGAGAACGGATATGGAAAGCGATCGAGCATTGAAGACTACCGCATCACCAACCGGGGTGGAAAAGGGGTAAAAACCATTTCGATTTCGGATAAAACCGGAGGTTTGGTCGCCATTAAAAACGTGAGCGACTCCGACGATTTGATGATCATCAACAAATCAGGGATCGCCATCCGAATGAGTGTTGAAGACCTGCGCACCATGGGGCGTGCAACCCAGGGGGTTCGCCTGATCAACCTGAAAGGGGATGATTCGATTGCCGCGGTTGCCAAGGTCATGAAAGACGAAGACGAACTGGACGAAACAGAGCTCCATAACATCGAGGTACAGACCGAAGATGGCACGGCTCTTGATAATACTGCCACGGAGTCTGAAGATTCCGGAGAGGAATCCGGAGAAGATTAATCACGCAATTCCTTCATCTGGAATGCCTTATATTTGTAAATCCTAAATTTTTAATACAAACGCTAACTTCATGAGAAATACATTGATGTTGCTTTTTGCACTGTTAATATCTACAGTGGGAATGGCACAAAAAGACGAAATCAAAGCAGCTGAGAAATCGCTCAAAGACGGTAGATCGGCTGAGGCTGTTGCTGCCCTCGAGGGCGCTTCAGGTACTATTGCAAGTGCAGATCCCAAAATGCAGGCGCAATACTATGTCGTTATGGGTAAAGCCAAAGCGGACCTTGGAAAGAAGGGAGATACCGAAGCTTTCGCAGGAGCTGTAGAAGCTTTGAAAAAAGTGGTTGAGATTGAGGAGGCCAGTGGTAAAGCCAAATACAGTGGTGAAGCACAACAGGTAATGCAATCCCTGTCTGCCGAGCTGGTTAACGCTGCCGTTGCTGATAACGGCAACAATAATTTCGAAGCTGCGGCCGAGAAACTTTACACGGCCTATTCCATTAATCCCGCCGACACTATCTACCTGTATTATGCAGCCAGTAGTGCGGTTCAGGGTGGAACCTACGAACGCGCCCTGGATTTTTACAAGGAGCTGAAAGAAATTGGATACGATGGTAGTTCTGTAGTATACAAAGCGGTTAATGTAGAAACCGGAGAAGCGGAGGAAATGAGTAAGCAACAGCGCGACCTCATGGTTAAATCCGGTACTTATACCAATCCTACTGAGGAAAAGCAACCCTCTAAGAAATCTGAAATTGTCAAGAACATTGCGCTTATTTACAATCAGTTAGGAAAGAATGACGAAGCGCTTGCCGCCTATGCGGAGGCCCGCGCCGATAATCCTGACGATGTAAACCTCGTCCTGAACCAGGCCAATCTCTATTACCAAATGGGAGATAAGGACAAGTTCAAGGAGTTAATGACTGAGGCAGCTCAAATGGAGCCAGACAATGCCGATCTGCACTACAATATTGGTGTAATCAATATGGAGCAGGGCAATATGGAAGAAGCACGGGCTTCTTTTAAAAAGGCCATTGAGATTAACCCCGGGTACACCAATGCCCAGCTGAACCTTTCTACCACTTATGTGAATGAAGGGAACTCCCTTATCGATGCAATGAATGAACTCGGAACATCCCGTGACGACATTGCTAAATACGATGAGCTAAAGGCGAAAAAAGACGCGCTGTTTCAGGAAGGTGCTACCATCCTGGAAGAGGCCCTGAAGAACAATCCTGAAAACCAGGGAATTCTTACCCAGCTTAAGAATATCTATGGTGCATTAGGAGATAACGAAAACTTCATGAGGATGAAAAAACTCCTCGGAGAATAAGGTTTATCCGCTAATCCAAGCAATTAGAAACCCTGGGAAACTACCTGGGGTTTTCTTTTTACAGCAATTTTTTGATTACCCGCAAAGGGTGGGTATACCTGCGGAGCTGCGTATTGAAGATGCCGCTATGGTCAATGCGATCGATACGCACCTGCCCGTGAACGTGAATGATGTAATTGTTTTTCATGATAATGCCCACATGATCTATCGCTCCGTCCGGGCCATCGAAAAACGCCAAATCCCCGGGCTCACTTTCCTCGATAAAACTCAGGGCATCGCCTTGCAGGGCCTGTTGCTGAGGGTTTCGATCCAGGGCATAACCACAACACTTATAAACCAGTTGGGTAAATCCCCCAGCGTCTATTCCCAAAGGAGAACGGCCCCCTGGCATTTCAGGGCTATTCAGCAGTAATAAAGCCTGAGAGATAAGGTGCTCCCGGTCCTTTGCCGGGATGGAGGAATCTCCTTCGAACCGATGATCCATTAGCGATGCACGTACTGCATTGGCGCCAATAGCAACCGGGAAGAGGATGCCTTCTTCATTGATAATATGGCTGAAAAGATCCTGCGTACAAGCGCCCATAGAAGACTTGAGCGTTTCTTCCCATACAGCTTCTTCTAATTCCGCTGCCTGATCCTTGCGTATCCAACCCTCTGTCTTATCGAGTTGGACCCGGATGCGATAATGGTTTTTGCGACTGTCCAGAATCTTAAACAGCTCCCCGTATAAGAGTTGGGTGAGCATTTTTCCCTGTTCCCGTTCTTCGAATACGGGTACTAAACTCAAGGGACAGATTCCGTAGCGCATCCTGCTAGCTTCGCTCGATTATAAGCGTTCGATCACCAGAGCCGAAGCTCCTCCACCTCCATTGCAAATAGCAGCTGCCCCGTATCGGGCCTCTCGCTGGTTTAAGATATGTGCGAGGGTTACGGTAATTCTCGCCCCCGAACAACCCAGGGGGTGTCCCAATGAAACGGCTCCCCCATTTACATTGACATTGGAGTCGTCCAGAGAGAGTAGTTTGATATTGGCCAATCCTACCACGCTGAAGGCTTCATTGAATTCGAAGTAATCGATATCCTCAATGCTTACACCAGCACGGTCCAAAGCCAGCGGCAGGGCTTTAGCGGGCGCCGTAGTGAACCACTTGGGCTCCTGTGCAGCGTCTGCAAAGCCGCGAATTGCGGCAATTGGCTTAATCCCCATTGCCTCAGCCTTTTCTGCACTCATCAGGACCAGTGCAGCTGCCCCATCATTAATGGTAGAGGCGTTAGCGGCCGTAACTGTTCCCTCTTTGGTAAAGGCAGGTCGCAGCTTCGGGATTTTATCCATGAATACATTTTTGTACTCTTCATCTTCCGAAAAAAGTACCGGATCTCCCTTGCGTTGGGGAACAGGTACCGGGACCACTTCTTCCGCAAAATGCCCGGATTTCCAGGCTTCGGCGGAACGGGTATACGACTGAATGGCATAGGCATCCTGATCCTCCCGGCTAAATTCGTATTTATCCGCGCACGCATCGGCGCAAACTCCCATGGCCTGTTGGTCATAAACATCTACCAAACCGTCTTTCTGCATCCCATCTTCCATTTTGGCAGGACCGAATTTGGTACTGGTCCTCAGATGCATATAATGGGGGATAAGGCTCATATTTTCCATTCCCCCTGCAACGATAACAGAGGCATGCCCCAGGGCAATACTCTGAGCGGCCTGCATAATAGCCTTCATTCCTGAAGCGCAAACCTTGTTTACAGTGGTACATGGGACGGTATCAGGAATCCCGGCATAAATCGCGGCCTGACGGGCAGGGGCTTGACCGGCACCAGCTTGTACAACATGACCCATCAGGACCTCTTCTACTGCTGAAGGATCCAGACCAGCTTTGTCCAGTGCACCTTTTATGGCAATGGCACCTAGTTTAGGCGCGGGAATGGTAGAAAGACTACCCATGAAACTCCCGATTGGAGTTCGTACGGCAGATACAATGACAACCTCTTTCATCTCTTGGGATTTTATGGGGCGAAAATACTAAATATCCTCCGGTTGTAGCTATCCGCGACGCGGGCAAGCCAGGGGATTTTCCTATTTTTGGATTAATAAGCGCGAACATGGCCCGAAGCCTGGATTCTTTTTACCGTTCCCAATCCCTGATATATAAGTATGTGCTCCATTTGGTTACGGTGGCAGCCATTGTTTTTTTCTTTCCCCGCGGAGGACAGTTCAAGTACGAATTTCAAAAGGGAAAACCCTGGCAATACGAAAACCTGTATGCTCCTTTTGACTTTTCCATCAATAAAAGCGCAGAGGAACTAGAGCGTGAGCGGGAAGAAATCCGCGCACAGCAAATTCCTTACTACCGTTTCGATACCCAAATAGAACAGCAGGTCTATCAGGAATTTGACCGTAGTTTCTCGGAATATTTCAACCCGCAGGAATTTGATACCCGCAGTTGGAACCAATTGCGACAACGCGGATTGGCCTTGCTAGACAGCTTGTATGTAAACGGGATATGGGATGGCAATGCACCCCCAAACACAGATCGTATTTACCTGGTTCGCGATAATGAGGCCAGTGGGATGGACGCAGACCGGCTCTTGCGAATGGGGGACATAAATTCCTGGTTACGTCAGGAATTACGAGCGGGATATGCTTCGTTTACCAATCGCTATCAGGACTTGTTTTTTCGTGTAGTCCAGCCCAATGTTAGCCGCGACGAAGCGTTAACCGCCAGGGAGTTAGAAGAAGAGCTATCCCGAATCTCCTTAACACGGGGTAATGTAGATGAGGGCGCACTGGTAATCGCCCGCGGAGAGGTTGTGGAAGCCGAGAATTTCAATATTCTCCAATCCTTAAGTGGGGAGTATGAGTCGGAACTATGGTCAGAAAACAATCAGTACCTGATCCTGGGCGGATACACCATATTGGTGGCTCTGGTATTGTTGATGCTCCTGTTATTCTTAAAGAAATACCGGCCACAGGTCTACCAGAATAACGTCAAGCTCACCTTTATTTTTGTCAATATCCTGATCATGGTCTTTTTGACCAACCTGGTGATCAAATACGACGATGCTTACGTCTTTGTAGTTCCGCTATGCGTGCTGCCTTTAATTCTAAAGACGTTTTTCGATGCCCGGTTGGGACTATTTGTTCATGTACTTACGGTGCTGATCCTTGGATTTGTAGTGCCGAATAGCTTTGAGTATATCTTCCTGCAAATAATGGCAGGTATCGTTACTATCCTGACTGTTTCCGAATTGTACAAGCGGGCCAACCTCTTTATTTCAGTTGGGCAGATTACCCTTATTTACATCCTGGGCTATTTTGCCTTTCACATTATCCACGAGGGAAATATTCAGAATGTCGTTTGGGTAAACTTTGGATTCTTCCTGCTCAATGGGATGCTCACCCTTTTTGTGCAACCCCTGATCTATATATATGAGAAGATCTTTGGGATGGTATCCGATGTGAGCCTGCTGGAGCTGTCCGATACCAATTCCAAATTGCTGAAAGAACTCTCCACCAAAGCCCCTGGTACGTTCAACCATTCCCTCCAGGTGGCTAACCTTGCAGAGGCGGCAGCAAATGAAATAGGCGCGAACGCCATGCTTACCCGAGTAGGGGCCCTGTATCACGATGTGGGGAAAATGAACAATCCCACATATTTCACGGAGAACCAGATTACCAACATAAACCCGCACGACGAACTGGATCCCCAGGAGAGTGCACGGATAATCCTCTCCCATGTTATCGAGGGAATAGAACTCGCACGCAAGTATAAAATTCCTGACCGTGTAATCGATTTTATCCGGACGCACCACGGAACTACCATGGTTTACTATTTCTACAAGAAGGCAAAGGAAATGCAGGGAGAGGAAGTGGAAGAGAAGAAGTTCCGCTATCCCGGACCTATTCCGTTCTCCCGCGAAACCGCTATTCTGATGATGGCCGATTCTGTGGAAGCAGCCTCGAAAAGCCTCGTAAATCCTAGCTATACCATCATTGAGGAATTCGTAGACAAGATTGTTGGCGGGCAGGTTCAGGCCGGACAATTCATCAATGCCGACATTACTTTCCGGGAAATTGAGACGGTCAAAAAAGTCCTCAAACAACGCCTGACGAACATCTATCATTTACGGGTGGAATATCCGGAGTAGCCCTCTTAAACTTTTCCTAATTGCCATCCGATTCTCACGTTTGGATACTATCTTTTAACAAAACTGATAGCTATGCAAAAAAGGATCTTTACCCTGCTTTTTGCCCTGTGTGGCGCTAACTTATTTTTAACCGCACAATATTCAGAACCTGAGGAACAGGCATCCTGGATCGGAGCTGCTGAAACGCTTTTGCAATCCCAGGAAGTCATCGATTCCCTGATCAATTGGGAGGAACGTATTTACCTGCACACCGACCGGCTCGAGGCCCAGGCTGGGGATTATATCTTTTTTAAAGCATATGCGATGACTGGCCCCAGGAAATTACGGGTAAGCCAGAGTAAAGTGCTGCGTGTTGATCTGTTGGATACTAATGAAGAACTCCTGAATTCCTACTATTATCCCCTGGAAGCGGGTACAGCAGGGGGAAGCATACCGATTCCCGACGATCTGGACCCGGAAACCTACACCATTAAGGCCTATACCCGCTGGATGCAGAATTACGGCAAAGACCAGTATTTCAGCCGGCAGATACGAATTACCGATGGGGAGGAAGTTAGCAGCTCATCCCAAAACCTCGCCCAGGCTGCTGGAATTACATTTTACCCGGAAGGGGGCCAACTCATTGCTGGAGTCAATAATAAACTCGTGATTCGAGCATCCGATGCCAACGGCAATCCGGTAAGTTGGAACGGGACAGTACGTGACGATCAGGGAAAAACCATTTCCCGATTGGAGAACTATGCAGCAGGTTTAGGGATGATAACCTACACCCCTCAATCTGGTGCCAATTATGAGCTCGTTCTGGAAAATGGGGCTGTTTATGCCCTGCCCAATGCTTCTGACCAAGGGGTTAGCTTACGAGTCAATAGTCTGGAGTCCGATGGTGTTCGTTTACGAATCCACAGAGTTGGCAATCAGGAGCGGCTCTACCTAGTAGGAAAAAGGGGAGATCGGCAGCTATTTGAACAGGAAATTGAATTTCAGCGCAATGGTCAGGCCGATCTCGAAATTCCTAAAAATGCACTCCCAGTTGGTCTGCTGACTTTTGAAGTTCGGAATGAGGAGGAAGCGGTTAAAGCTTCCCGGCCAGTACACATCGAGGTGTCTAAAGCCTTAAACCTTGAATTAGTACCTACCCGACAAAATCTGAATCAAGGGGGCGAGAACGAATACACAGTCAAATTGACGGATGCCGACGGAAATCCGGTGCAAACCGAGATTTCCCTGGCCATAACCCGAAATGAGCAAGCGAGTCAGCCCAACCTGGTCGATATGTTGCGGCCCGTCCCGGCCAGCGCCGATGTCGGGGTTGTCCGTAAATCGCTGTTTCTGGAAGATTTACGGTTATTGGCTTCCAGCGATCAGGATCAAATATCCACATATCCTGAAGCCATTGAATTCCCGGTACAAACCGGGCTGGAATTAATAGGATATGTTTATGACCTGAATAATGAACTCCTCCGTAATACAGAAGTCCAGGTTATGTCTTCTACCGATGAAGATCTGTTTATTTCTGTAGTAGAAACAGATGGCTCCGGTATTCTTAAATTGGATGAAATAGATTTTGCAGGTGAAGTTCCCTTGATATTCAGGACAAAGGGAGAAGATACCAAAAGTAGCCTGGTTCGCTTCGAACAGTTGCACGACGAGATTTTCAAGAAGAAAATTGCGCCATTGACACGGAAGAAAAACGAAGTAATAGAAACGACGCCCTGGGCTGTGATCGATACAACAGGCCTGATCCAACTTGCAGAAACGACGGTTACGGCCAAGAAAAAGGAGGTAGTCAATGAAACTCCTTCTACCTATGGAATTAAGCTCAGGAAGGTTGTCCGACAAGATCCCAATAAACCTGCCATATCATTTGGAGATCTCTTGCAACGCGTGCCCGGGATTTATGTTTCGGGAGATATTTTCACATCCCCAAATATCAATGTCATAGGTGCTCCCCCAGGACCTATAAGATGGGTTGTGGACGGTTTGTTGTTAGTCGCTAATCAGGATCCTTACGATTTGGTGCCAATTACAGATGTAGAGCGCATAGAGGTATTGTCAAATTCCGATGCCTCCATTTATGGAAGTAGAGGTACAGGTGCAATTCTTGCGGTTTATACCCGAAGTGGTTCAGGAGGAGAGTATATACGAAGGAAGGACGCGATGATCACTTTTAAAGGATTTGAATCCAGCCTTACCTACCAGGATTATTTGGAATACCGCCAGGACAACCGCAAACTCCGCAAGCAACAACCAGCAACCCTTTACTGGAACCCAAACATCCAGACCGATGCAAACGGAGAGGCGGTGGTCCGGTTTACCAGCCCCGGGGATTATGAGGCGGTTCGCATTGAAGCCCAGGCCCTGACTCAGGATGGGCAACCGGGAGCCTTAAATGTGGAGTTAAACAACAGCTTGGATTAAAACTAGTGCTATGAGGAAGTATTTGGTTTATTTATTAGCAGTTACATTTTCAGCTCAGGTATTCGGCCAACCCGATGTTCGGGAATTTCGAGCCGAGGCGGATATCGATCTTACCATTGAGGATCAAAATACCGAAGCGATTGATTCGCTTTACCAATGGAAAGAGCATTTGGTGCTGCAACTCGATCGCACAGCATATCGAGCCGGGGACCCGTTATTTTTCAAGGGCGTACTGCAAAGCGGCCCCAATAACAGATTAGGCGGACTGAGCCGCGTGCTACACCTGGATATTCGGAATTCTGCAGGGGAAACCATAGAATCTGAACGTTTTCCGATTCGATCCGGGAAGGTACAGGGAGGTACGGCATTGCCAAAAAACCTGGATGCCGGCACCTATGAGCTGCGTTTTTACACGCAATGGATGGGGAATTATGGACCAGCCGCTCCGGAAATTTTCAGGATAAAGATTAGCGAAGCCCGGAATAACAAGGCATCACAGGACAGTGCTGTGCCAAACGAAGTCAATTCTTCCCTGGAGCCACCCAGGTACTTTCCGGAAGGAGGGGAGCTAATAGCGGGTATCAAGAAGCGCATTGTTTTTACCTATTCAACTTCTGAATTGCCTGCAGGGAAGGCCGTAGGATATATCCGGTCATTACAATCAGATCAGCGAATTCCTATTATTGCTTACGATCAGGGATTGGCGATGGCCTACCTGGAACCTGACGCGAATTCCGAATATGTTTTTACTATAAGCGGAAGCCAGGAACTTCCCTTAGCGGATGTTCGGGACAGCGGATATTCTATTGCCGTTAACTCTTTGAATAAAAAGAACTACAAATTCGCTATTACCCAAAGTGGGATACAAGAGCCCACAGATGTCTTTATCACTGGCAGCAACGGTGGTTTTGAATTGTTTCGAGAAAGTCTTCGATTAAGTCAGGGAGAGGAGCGTTTCCTGGAAGTTCCCAAAGCGAATTTACCGGCAGGAAAAACCCAAGTGGTGGTTAGCGATCAAGTCGGAAATGAACTTTCGAGCACCTACATAGACGTGCTTAAGGATCAAAACGATGGCTATTCTATTGCATTAAAGGAAAGCCAGGTATTATCGGATGGAAGCATACAAGTAACGCTGACGGCTCTGGATTCTAATGGGAAACCGGTCGCATCCGAGTTTGCCGTTTCTGCCATTCAGGGTACTGAAGATTCCTCCGGAGGATTCGAATCGAACCTTATTCAAAGGAATTATCGCGATCGTCAGTTTATCAATGACCTTCGTGCCATTGCAACGGAGAACTTTACTAGCATTGAGCTTCCATTAACTGAGATTATCTATCCCTATCAATCGGGTTTGGAATTCCGGGGCCGGGCGTATAATCTCTATGATAAACTGCTACAGAATACGCGTATTCAAGTGGCCGCCACTACTGATGACGGTGTTGTTATCCGGGAGGTTCAAACCAATTCAGGAGGATATTTTACGCTGGACAATCTCGATTTGGAAGGGGAAGTGCAATTGGTATTTCGCACCGAGGCCGAGTCTGAAATGGGAAGGCTAGTCAAGGTCAAGCAGCTTGCTTCGGACTTTGATGGTTCCGATTTATTTGATGTGGTTGAAACAAAAGGTAAAAGTCTGGCAAGAGGACAGACTCCAAAAAGTGATCGGATTGCTTCGGGCAAACCTCAGAAATACCGTCGGGAACCTGCAAACCGGGACGGAGATTTTTCCGAGATCCGATACGATACCAAACGCTTGATCGCCTTGGAGGAGGCTACAGTGGAAGCGCGTAAGAAGCGCCCGCAAATTACTCCCTTAGGCGCCTATGGTGTGATTCCTTTGGAGAGCGATATCGTTTTTCAGGACCCGGAAAACCCTAAACCCACCTTTAGTTTAGTGCGGCAATTACCCGGTTTGGTTATTTTGGGTGAAGGTACGACCTCACCTCAGGTAATCAGTTTACGAGGGCGAAGGAGCCAACCGGTTTGGGTATTAGACGGCAGACGCATGAGCATTAGTCCTTTGGAATTTGCTCCCGAGTCCAATCCAGAACCCCGGGCAGATTGGGACACCCCTTTCTTTTTGGTCCCGGCAACGGATATTGAACGCATTGAATATACGCACGACCGTGCCCAGACTTCAAGGTTCGGACCTCAGGCCGAAGCTGCCGGGGTGTTGATGATCTATACCATTAGCGGCGGTAAAACCCGATTCCTGAATCGGAAAGACGGGTCTATTACTTATCAGGGGTATAAGAAGCCTGTAGATTTCGATGAAACCATGAGTTCCGCCGGGAATCGCAGTAAAAAACACGAAGGCGAACAAACCGTCTATTGGAATCCGGAGCTCAAAACCGACGAGAACGGGGAGGTAACATTTAGTTTTTCCCCAACTGATACTGCCGGTGAGGTCAGGATAAAAGCCCTGGCAATTAACGCTGAGGGCAGGGTGGTCCGGGTAGATTCGGTTCTAGACCTTCCTTAAGTAAGCAGATCTTCAAGCTTATCTCCAAGCAGATATAGGAGCAACTAAAAACCGCCCGGTGCAATTTTCAGCATCCGGGCGGTCTCGTAACCAACCTAACAACTTTCTACAACTTAGACTCTTATGAGTTCGTAAAGTTGCGTTGGGCTTACAATTTTAACTGGGATTTAACCCTTGGTCGGATTTCTTAAGAAAGCTGTATGCAGCGCTATAGCGAAGAAATTAAGAGGAAACTGCGCCCAGGGTATATAGCTGTTCCAGGGTAGGGGATTCACTTCCCCCTGCAGGTTCCAGGGTTATCCCAAAAGCTTCAGAATCATTCGGGTTAGCCAGGGCAAAAATTTTATCGGTATCGGCGGCAAAGTCCTCCAATAACCCCAGACTGGTTGGGGTTAGCGGATCGAGCTTTAAGGACCAAACCTGATATACCATGCCTGGAGGAGGCTCTGGTAATCCATTGGCATCGATATAAACACGATTAGCTTCTGTATTCCAAAAGGCCCGGGCATATGCTTCCGGGGCAACTTGTTGTCCGGTAAGCGGAACGAGCTGAATTCCTTTTTCGCCCAAAGCCTTTAAGGTGGCATTGGCGTTTTCCAGTCCCTCGCGGGCCTGCGATATCTGGGTTTCCAGTTGGGTATTTTCCTCCTGCAATCCATCTAATTCACCAGCCATTCGATTGCGCTCTTGTAAAAGGTAGAGGGAAGCGGCACCTATGATCAGGGCAGCTGCCCAACCGCTGTACGCCCAAAGACGGAAACGTCGGGGTTCCGGCTCGCCTGGCTTCAACTGTTTAACGGAAGGGGATGTCAGTTGGGATTCCAAGGCTGCAAAATCCGGTGCTGCGCCGGATGCGTAAGATGCAGCCAATTCACGAATAGAGGCTTCAATGGCTTCAACCTCTGCGAGGATCTCCGGATATTCCTGGGCCAGGGCCGCTACTTCCTGATTTTCTTGTTCAGAAAGCGCACCGGCAACATAGAGTTCCAGAATCCCGGAGGCTATGTATTTACTGACGTCCATCTCGTTCATTTAAATTTTTTCGCAGTCGCCCAATACAATCTCTATTGCGCGTCTTAACCGTCCCAAGAGGTATTTTCAACTCCTCGGCGACGGCTTTCTGTGTATATCCCCTGAAATAGAGATATGCTATGATTTCCCGGCATTTCTGGGTTAATCCTTCAATAAGCTGTTTCAAATTATGTTCTTGAGGATGTACCACTTCATCTTCAAAGGCACCATCTTCTGCAATACCTACGAGTAAATCCGCACTTAGGTTTTGTTTTTCCTGTTTAAATGTGGAAGAACGCACATGGTCGATGGCCCGATTGCGGGCAATGTTCAGGAGCCAGGTAAAAAACCGGCCTTTCGATGGATTGTATTGCGCTGATTTTTGCCAGACGGTAAGAAAAACGTCCTGACAAATTTCTTCCGATTTGTTTGTATCAGAAACTATCAGGTTAATAGCACCACAAATATTTATTGCGTACATATCGTATAGCTTGCGAAAGGCTGCTTTGTCTCCTTGCTGCATTTGGCTTACGCAATCTGAAATTTGAGCGCTGGTCATCTAAGTGGAAGATACAAATTTTACTTACCTTTTAGGTGGGTTTAAAAATTGCTAATTCAAAAACTACCTAACCACTGAAAAAGTCTTACCGATTTACGGCTGCGATAATTTGCATGGTGCTTGTTATGAGTCTGCTCCCCACTATGGGCTTTGCTCAGGAAAGCAAAACTGATCAGGAAGCAAGCGACCTGCTTACTATTATCAAAAAGTTGGAAGCAGAAAAGGGCGTTACTTTTTTCTATCTGGATACCTGGCTTGAGGGTATTGAAGTCGCTGATATTTCGGCTAGCGACGACATTCGCGATATTCTTACTGATCTGCTGGCAGATACTGAATTAAACTTTTTTGTGGACCGGGAACAGAAAAGGGTATATCTGCTCAGAAACACCTTGGTTTATGACCAGTTACCGGAAGGATTTTTTGATGCCGAGGCAGATAGTCTGCAGGCAACACCGGAAGCCCGCCAAATTGCCCAGCTTCCACCCCCGGTGTTTTTAAACGATGGCGCAAGGCAAAGGACGCGTAATTTGGGAATTGCGCGAATTGGCAAGGCCAGTGCCGATGATTTAGCTGCTTCTTATACCTTAACCGGAAGGGCCCTGAGATCCGACACTGGGGAGCCCATTCCGGATCTCGCACTACGCGTTAGGAATCTGGGAATTGGTACGGTTACCGATGCCCAGGGGAATTATCAATTGCAATTACCCCGGGGATATCACGTCTTGTCGGCTACCGCCATGGGTGTTGCCAGCATGGAACGTCAGGTGGTTATCTATGGCGATGGTACGCTTGATCTGGAATTGGAGGAAGGAATTGAACTTCTCGATGAGGTAGTGGTTGAGGCAGATGCGGCGGCGAACGTGGAGGAAGCTACGAGTGGAACGGAAACTATTGAATCCGAAGCCTCCAAGAATATTCCCCTGGTGCTGGGGGAGCGAGACATCCTGCAGGTAGCCCGAAACTTACCGGGAATTTCCTCCGCCGGGGAGGGTTCCTCAGGCTTTAATGTTCGCGGGGGTAGAACAGATCAAAACCTGATCCTTCTTGACGACGGGGTAATTTATAACCCGACGCATTTTTTCGGGATTTTTCAGGCGCTGAATCCCTTTACCACAGACCGACTGGATATTTATAAGGCAGCACCCCCAGTAGAATATGGCGGCCGCCTAAGTTCCATCTTTGATATACGCAGCACCAATGGCAACACCGAAAAAATTAGTGGGGAAGGCTCAATTGGGCCGGTTACCGCAAACCTGGCACTGGAAGTCCCCTTAAAGCAGGAACGCTCTTCCCTGATTGCCGGAGCACGCGGGGCCTATGCCGACTGGATTTTGCGTTCCCTGGATGAGGAGTCCTTACAGAACAGCCAGGCTTCCTTTTTTGACGGTATTGTGCGGGTACATTCTTTGGTTGGGGAGGATGGAGCCATAGGAGCAACCGGGTATTTTTCCCGGGATGCCTTCAGCATTACCCAGGATTCCCTCTATCAATATTCCAACGCTTTGCTTTCGCTGCGATGGGACCATAAAATAAGCGAAAACACCCGTGGGACTTTGGTTGCCGGGAATAGCGATTATCGTTTTGGGATTGATTTTGACGGGGAATCAAATACCGATTTTGAATTGGATTATGGCATTAACCAAACCCAGTTAAAATACTTTTTACAAAGGCCTTTAGGGGATAAGCACCGCTTAACCTATGGGGTCGCGGCTAACTTCTATTCCGTGAATCCGGGTAGCCGGGAGGCTCAGGGAGCCAACAATGCGCTCCCGGATATTTTGATACCCCGGGAACAGGCTCTTGAAGGCGCACTATTTATAGGAGATACCTGGACCCCTTCTGAGAAGTGGCAGTGGGAACTGGGCTTGCGTTTTCCATTTTACACGGCCCTGGGTGAAGCTACACAGCGGGAATACAATGAAGGGGAGCCTCGAAGTGATGCCAGTGTAAGTGGAACTACGGAATACGGATCCCTCGAACCCATTCGTTGGTACGGAGGACCCGAAGCACGCCTGGCGGGCCGTTATTTTCTCGATGAGACCTCTTCGGTAAAATTCAGTCTGCACAATGCCTACCAGTTTATCCATACCCTTTCGAACAATACGACCATATCTCCAATCGATACCTGGAAACTCAGTGATTTTAATATAGCCCCTCAGCAAGCCTATCAGGGCAGCCTGGGGTATTTCCGAAATTTTCAGGATAACACCTATGAATTCAGCGTCGAGGGCTATTATAAATGGATGGTCGATGTGCTCGATTTTAAAACGGGCTCTGAATTATTCCTGAATCAAAACGTCGAGACTGAAGTACTGCAAGGCGATGGGCAAGCTTATGGGGTTGAGGTCCTCCTTAAAAAGAACAAAGGCAAGTTAAACGGGTGGCTGGGTTATACCTACTCCCGTTCCCTGTATCGTTTTGACGGGGAGTTCGAAGAAGAACGCATCAATGATGGGGAATTCTTCCCGTCAAACTTTGATAAGCCGCACGATTTTAGCCTGATCGCTAATTATCGGTTTACCCGCCGCTACAGCGTATCCATGAATTTTGTTTACCAGACGGGCAGGCCCATTACCTATCCCGTTGGAACCTTCCGCCTGAATAATACAGATTACGTGTTCTACAGTGAGCGCAATGCTTTTCGCATACCTGATTTTTATCGCCTGGATTTGGGTATCAATATCGAGGGGAATCATCGCAAGAATAAACTGGCCCACAGTTTTTGGACGATTTCGGTCTACAATGTTCTCGGACGAAATAACCCTTATTCGGTATTCTTTGTTTCTGAAGGGGGAGAGGTTAAAGCTTTACAAAGCTCAATTTTTGCGATTCCCGTGCCTTCGATAACCTATAATTTTAAGTTTTGATGGAGGATAAAGAGATACTGTATATGGATCATCAGGACCAAACACAGGCCATTATAGGACGCATCGTTCGGCAACTATTCCGTCTGTTTACTCCTTCTCTGCTCCTGATGCTATTGCTGGGCTGTGTTGAAGAATTACCGCTGGAAGAATTACCGGATAATGACGGGGCCGGGCTGTTGGTTGTGGAAGCCGTTTTGACGGATCAGCTCAAAACTCAGGAGGTATTACTCAGTCGAAGTTCCTCCCGGGTAGACCTGGAAACTGACACTACTTTTGTCCCGTTACTCCCCACACTGCGTGGCGAACGGGATTCCGTAGACTGGGAGCAGGGGGCACTCATCGTATTGCGAGGAGGAGATGGAAGCCAATATGATTTTACCGAAGCCCTGCCTGGCCAATACCTGTCTAACTCCCAATTTGCCCTGAGCCAGGGTGTGGATTACGAGCTGGAAATTGCAACCGGCGGACAGAATTATCGCTCGGATCCATTGCGTATAGAAGGTGTAGCCACGGTAGCCAATGTACGCGCCGAGCGCATTACAAACGACTTCGGGGTAGAGGGAATTCAGATATACGCCGATGCCATACCGGGTTCGGGAGCTACTTCGCGTTTGCGCTATACCTATGAAGAGACCTATAAAATCATCGCCCCCCGTTGGAACGAACTGGAATTCGAACTCACCAATTACGATCCCTGTGCGTTACCCGTAATCACCTATGACCTGGAATTAATCCGAAGAGAAGTGGAACGGCAGGTGTGCTATAATACACGTCCTTCGGACCGGATTATTCAACCTCAGGCAACCTCGGGTACAACTGGTTCCCTTACTCGGCAACCGATTCGTTTTATTCCCAGGGATGATTTTATAATCACCCACCGCTACAGCATTCTGGTGCGGCAGTTGGTACAGTCCGCAGATGCTTATGGCTACTATGAAACCCTGAATAACTTTAGCGAATCCCAGAATTTGTTTTCACAGATACAACCGGGTGCCCTGACTGCCAATGTCTCGCGAACCGATGGCTCAGACGAAATTGTTCTGGGTTATGTGGAAGCCGCCAATGCTTCTGAACAACGGATATTTTTTGACTATGCAGACTTTTTTCCGGGTGAAGCTCCGCCGCCTTTTCCCTTCTTTTGCGAGGATCGCTCGGCACCGGATGCCCATCGCTCGCGTTGTGCTTCCGGAATGTTCGGTGGGGGATGTCCACTTTCTTTAGTGGAGAATATCGATTTGGACTTGATTACGTTTACAGGCATAAATGGAGAGGGCATCGGAACATGCCCTGGAACATATACGTTTGTCCCTAAGGTTTGCGGGGACTGCCGTACCCTTGGTGATAATGTGGTGCCTGATTTTTGGGAAGAATAATGAAATTGGTTTGAAGCGAATAAAACAACATATAACCTTACTTAGTATCCTGCTTATTGCGGGCTGCGGTGCCCTGCAAAGCCAGTACAAAATCAAGGATGGCAGCGATTTACTTACGCTGCAGCAGGTCCCTATGGAAAAAGCCTACCTGCATCTGTCTACGGCGACTATTTTTTCAGGGGAGTACCTCTATTATAAATTTTACAACCTCAATGCTGCAACGGGTCGGTTAAGTGGGATCAGCCGTGTCGCTTACGTGAGTTTGATCGATCCGGAGGGTAAGGAAGTCTTTACCCAAAAGCTTCGCTTGAACAAGGGAATGGCTTATGGCGACTTCTTTGTCAATACCGACTTACTCTCAGGGGAATACACCCTGGTCGGTTATACCCGGTGGATGCAAAATGGGGGCATTGACCAGACCTTCCACCAAACGGTAAAAATCATCAATCCCTATAATACGAAACGGGCTGGAATACTTCCAGATGCAAGCGATAGCCTAAAAACACGGGTGAGCTTTACACTAGCACGGGAAAATTGGCCCCCTTTCGCACCCACGGAAGGCGGACTGATCGAAATGGCAATGGATACCGCCGTGTATGGCCCGCGTTCTCCTTTTAACCTGCAACTTCGGAATTTCAAAGGCCGTTTGGGACATGGATCGTATTCACTTACCATCAAAAAGGTGGAAGAACTGGAGGGCCCAGCGGTGATGAGTGCCTTGCAATATGCAGTCGCCTCTGCCGGACTTGTTCCAAAATTACCGAAGCGGGTAGGGGATTCTGTGGCCCTACCGGAACAGCGGGGCGAATTAATCTATGGGCAGGTACTACAGCAAGGCCAACCGGTTTCCGGACAGGAGGTCTTTTTGTCGGTTCCCGGGCAGCAATATGTCTTAAAGGCACTGGATACCGATGATGCAGGTAATTTCTACGGGTATCTGAGAGAGTCTTATTCCAACGGACAATTAATCATACAGGCACCCTCCAACGAATCCCTTGAGATTGTTTACAAATCCGCACCTAAACTGGATTTTAGCGACCTGACTAATGAGCAGATTGCACTGAAAGCGGGAGACCGGGAGGCTATTGTGGCTCGCAGTGTTCAGAATCAACTGGAAAATGCATTTTTCAGTGTTAAACCAGATTCGGTTCCGGCCCCTGAACTTGAAGACCCATTCTTGGGAGCGCTTCCGGAGATAACCAATCTCGATGAGTATACCCGATTCCGGACTCTGGAGGAAACCCTTGTGGAAATCCTGAACCTGGTGGGTTACCGCAAAACCCCAACAGGTAGATCATATATTCGTGTAGCCCAGGATTTTGAAACCTTTGATGAGGAATTCAATACGGACCCGGCTCTGGTATTGATCGACGGGGTTTATATTCCCGACGTAGATTTGATACGGAATTTTGATGCCCGCCTGATCAAGCGAATCAAAGTATTACGTGACCCGCTGGTTTTGGGAGGTTTGCCCTACCAGGGAGTTGTGTATTTCGAGACTTTCGAGGGCGACTTTGCTGAGAACTATCAGGCGCCTAATGCCCTGAACACAACCCTGGACCTGCCCCAGCCCCAGAAACTCTATTTCAGACAACAGCACGGCGTTGAAGGTTCTGAATACGAAAGTGTTCCGGATTTTCGAAATATCCTGCTCTGGGAACCCGAGCTTACTATCGATGGCCCGGAACTCTTCTTGAAAGGCTTCACCAGCGATTTGACCGGAACGTTTGAGGTAGTTCTGGAAGGCTTTACCACCTATGGAAAGCCGATTTCGGTACGCACGCGATTTATGGTAAAATGAAAACCCCCCGACACCGAGTGGTGCCGAGAGGTCATCCGCAGGTAATTATGTTTTAAGCAAAACTACCTGTCATTTATCACAGAATATTCACGGTGGAAAATTCTTTATTCAAAACCAATTTCACCAATGGCCTCCTTGCTTATTTTAATGGCTTCCAGAGGCTGCAAGCCATCAAAGGTCATATCCTGCTCCACGAAGTAATACTCCATCCCTGAGCGGTCCTTTTGGTCCAGGATACGCCCAAAGTCTATAGTGCCTTCTCCTACGGGAGCGAACCGGCCCTGGTCGTCCATATCCTTTACGTGCCAAGCCTTGAATCGGCCGGGATGTGCTTCAAAATAGGCGAGGGGGTCTGCTCCGGCGGCAGTCATCCAGTACAAATCCATTTGAAAGTTGACCAGTTCGGGATCGAGGTTTTCCAGTAAGTAGTCCAGTACAACCACCCCGTCTTCGTTCTCGATCAGCTCAAAGTCGTGGTTGTGATAGAGTAATTCCAGACCAGCGTCCTTGCACTTCTGGCCCAGGGTCTCCAGGATTTGAGCCAGTTCTTCCGCGGTTCCTTCCATGGATAGCGTACGGGTAGCCGGATCAAATTTGAACATGCCCATGGGTGGGACGGGAACCACAAAATATTTAAAACCAGCAGCCTTAACGTCGGCAATCATGGCGTCGGCGTTATCCAGGGTTACACTGCCCTGATGGGTGCTCACCGGATTTAGCCCAACGGAATCCAGAAAGCTCTTGAAAGCTGCGGGTGCCATCCCGTAGAAGGTACCGTTATCGTATCCTGCAGCTTCTATATTGGCATACCCAAGGGCGGCTACTTCCATCAAAGTTCCTTTGGGATCTTCTCCCATTGCATCGCGGACGGTATATAGTGCCAGACCTCCTGAAGGTTCATCGGATACTTCCTCCTGCATTACTGTTTCTTCCTCATTTTCGGCCTTTTTGGCTTCGCCCTTGCAGGAAAGGGAAAGACTTAGGAATGCAACGGCCAGGAAACCAGTTTGAAAGGCGGGTAAATATTTGTTAGTTTTCATAAATATTGAAATGATGTTGTTTATGGAAGCTTATTAAGAAGCAAGCTCAAGATAGCTATTTCAAGACTGTAACCCTAAACCGGATTCAAGCCGATGAAAACACGAGGATTAATTACTGCCGTACTATTCACGGCTTTTTGTACTAAATGCTTGGCCCAACAGGACAGCTTACTGAAAGCACACACCATTTTCGCCAATGATTTTGAGGAACCTGTAATTGCCGATTATCTCAAGGATAAGATTTCAAGCAGTCAATTTATCCTACTCGGGGAAACCCATGGGATAGTAGAGGTTGGTGAAATCACCAATTCCTTATACGATATGTCGCAACCGTTCGGCTACAATACGCTGGTGATCGAAACCGATCCTTTAGCAGCGGAAATGCTCACTGAGTTTTTGGATTCCGATGACCCCCTTGGGCAGGCCACAAAGTTTGAAAATAAATATCCATGGAGTATTGCCTTTTACAACAACCGGGAAGATTACAACTTGCTCACGAATGTCGGAAAGCAAGGGGGAAAGCTTTGGGGTATTGATCAGACATTGATGGCTGGCTTTAGAATGGCGTTTTGGACGCTAGTCGAAAATTCCGATAATCCAACTTTGATTGAGCTGGCTAAAGAAGAGCTGGAACGCGCTGATAGTGGTTACAAGGAAGCCGTAACAAGCAAAAACTTCATGGCGGCGTATATCTTCCAATACTCTAAAGAAATACATGATTCCCTACTTCTTGCGGCCACTGAAGATTGGGAGCGGGGCTTGATAGCGGACCTCTGGAAAACCAAGGAAATTTATGGCTATCAGTTTAAAGGGGAATACTACTGGAACAATGAAATTCGTGGGCAACTTATGAAACACAATTTCATGGAGTATTACAAAGAGGCCCAGACTACCGAAACCCTTCCTAAAGCCGTATTTAAACTTGGATATAATCACGCTGGGCGGGGACTCACATTTACCAGAATTTATGACATTGGGAATATGGCCTCGGAATTGGCCAATGCCAATGGGATGCGCTCCCTGAATATACTGGCTGCCGGAATCACCGGATTTCAGAATCGATCCAACCCGGTAGAGACAGATAAAGACAGTATCGCGATTGAGCGAAGCAAATATATCCCCGATGAAATACTTAATCTGGCCGAAGGAAGTGCTAAGAAGTATGTGGTAATTAAGACCGAGGAGCTACGATCACAGGCGAGTAAGTTCAGCGACCAGGTTCAGAACTTCCTATTTAAATTCGACCTTATTGTCTTGATTAAAGACGCTACACCTTTGACGAAGCTATGAGACTTACCTATGTCCACAAGAGCATCCTTAAAATAGTAATCCTGTTGTTCTGCTTTACTGCTTCGGCCCAGGTAAGCTTTACTGAGAAGTATCAGTCTACCCAGCTATCCTCCGTTGAGAAGTTCACCATTGACTTCCGCGATAGTCTGGATAACGAGATAAGCCTGCCGGTTGTAATTATCAGGGGAAAGGAAGCGGGACCGACCCTCACGGTTTTAGCCGGGGTACATGGTTACGAATACCCGCCGATCATTGCGGTTCAGGAAATTCTTAAGGAAATTGTACCGGAGCAGCTGTCGGGTACGCTTATTTTATCGCCAGTTACTAATACCGGGGCTTTCTATGGTCGCGCCTTATTCATTAATCCGGCAGACGGGGTAAACCTGAATCGTAGTTTCCCCGGAGATTCTCAGGGGACTGTGACCCAGCAAATCGCCCACTATATAACCACAAACATTATCCCGGTTTCAGATGTTTTTCTGGATATTCATGGGGGTGATGCCAGTGAGGATCTGGTTCCTTTTGTTTGCTATTACAATCACGAAGGGAAATCAGCCCAAACCGCTTTAGCTGCTGTGTTGTCGGAACGAAGTGGATTTCCCAATGTGGTGTCCTACCCGTACACTTTGAAGGATTCCGAACCGGCTAAGTACGTTTTTAAGCAAGCCGTTCAGGACGGAAAGGTGGGATTGAGTTTTGAGGCCGGGCTCCTGGGGAATGTTCAGGAAGGGGCAGTAGCGCTTAATAAGAATGGCATCTACAACGTCATGCGCGAGCTCGGGATGTACGAGACAGACCTGGTTTTACCCACAGTTTTAAATCGATACAATGATCAGGTATATGTCCGGGTGCCACAGCAAGGGATATTCTACAGCAATTTACGGGCGGGTGATAGGGTCGATAAGGATCAGGAAATCGGATATATTACCGACGAATTTGGGGAAAAGCTCGAAAAAATTAAGGCCCCTGCCAGTGGTTTGATTCTCTACAAAATCGGAACGCCACCGGTAAAAACTGGCGAAACGCTCATGTGTATTGGGATTCCGGAGGAATAAAAAGACGGGATTACTCGCTTCGCTCGTGATCCTGAGTATGGAGGAGACTAAAAGAAACCCTGACTTCTGCCTGGCGGCAGAAATCGGGTTTTTTCATTCCGTTCGGATTTTCGAAGCCAGCTTCGAATCCTCCCGAAATAAAAAAACCCCGACGACTTTGTCGTCAGGGTTTCTTTTGTCGGGGTGGCAGGATTCGAACCTGCGACCTCCTGCTCCCAAAGCAGGCGCGATAACCGGGCTACGCTACACCCCGAGGATTTTGCGGAGAGACTGGGACTCGAACCCAGGCGACGGTTACCCGTCGACAGATTAGCAATCTGCTCCGTTACCACTCCGGCACCTCTCCTGATTCCAGCCAAGTCAGACACAAAAGAGCGCTAGGCCAAAATGCGGATGCAAATGTACTTTTTCATCTGCTCAGTCGCAACTTTTTGAAAAGCTTTTTTCTTCTATCGCGACTCGCCAAGCCACCATCGCGATTTTGGCTGCTTTCGGACCAGTCCAAACCGGGCTACAGCATTCACTTTTAGATGCTGAACCATATCCTCCACGGAATCTGTTACGAACAGCAAATCCTTGTCCTCAGGCGAGATGGTTCCTTCCTGGACCATGACATCCACGTGGTCCAGGATTTCGGCGTGGTAGTCCTTACTAACGACCACAATTGGGAAGTCTTTAATCTTGCCGGTTTGCATGAGGGTAACCGATTCAAAGAGTTCGTCCAGTGTTCCCATTCCTCCTGGTAACACCACAAAGGCATACGAGTATTTTAGGAGCAGGAATTTGCGAACGAAGAAGTAGGGGATATTGATCCATTTATGCAGATAAGGATTTTCGTGCTGCTCCTTAGGCAGGACTATGTTGCATCCAATTGAGTATCCTCCTGCTTCAAAAGCCCCTTTATTGGCGGCTTCCATAATCCCCGGACCTCCTCCTGTCATTACGGTAAAACCCATATCCGAAAGGGCTTTACCCACGGCTACACCTTGCTGGTAATAGGGATTCTCCGGTTTAAACCGGGCCGAACCAAAAACGGTTACGCAGGGCCCCACAAAGTGTAACTTTCGGAATCCACGGATAAAATGGTAACCTACCTTTAAGGTAAACCACAATTCTTTAAAACGGTCCTGAGGTCCCTCCAGGAAGGTATCAGGACGCGTCAGGGGATAGGGATTTTTATTGGACATACGGGAGATCGGAAGGAGTTAGGGATTACAAGCTGAAATATAGGAAGAATTTGAGGGGAAGGCTAAAGGAATCCTCAGGACTTCCTTAATTTAGACATCCATTTTCTTAAAGCTGAATCCATGAAAATTGTGACCTGGAATGTGAATGGAATTCGCGCCATTCTAAAAAAGGAATTTGAAGCAAAAATAGCTGAGCTGGCCCCGGATATTCTCTGTCTGCAGGAAACCAAGGCGGAGGCCGCCATGACGGAAGACTTGTTACAATCCCTCGGCGATTATACGATTCACGCCCGGGAGGCAGAGCGGAAAGGCTATTCCGGAACGGCTATTGCCAGTAAGGCTGCCCCTGAGCAAATCACCCATCCTGAGCAAGGGGAACTCTCGAAAGAGGGGCGTATTCAATGTGCAGATTTTGGAGACTTCTACCTAGTTAACGTCTATGTGCCCAATTCCGGGAATGGTTTAAAGCGTTTGGATTACCGGGAAGAATGGGACGCAGATTTCCTCGAATACCTTAAGGGATTACAAGAGGAAAAACCCCTGATCCTTTGCGGAGACCTCAATGTAGCGCATCAGGCAATCGATTTGAAAAACGATAAATCCAATTATAACAAGACTGCCGGCTTTACTCAGGTCGAGATTGATGGTATGGATCGGCTGCAACAGGCCGGACTGGTAGATGTTTTTCGCAAACTTAATCCGGAAACTGAGGCCTATACCTATTGGAGCTACCGATTTAATGCCCGTCAAAAGAATATCGGCTGGCGTATCGACTATTTTTTGGTCAGCGAGGAATTGCTTCCCCGGGTTAAGGGGATTTCTATCCACAAGGAATTGGAGGGATCGGATCACTGTCCTGTAGTTTTGGAGTTGGATTAGTATTTCCTGATGGGGACCAGTTAGGCTTCCAATTTTGTACCTTAGGACCATGTCTGCTAATTCAAAAGCGTATTGGCGCGCTAATATTCGTCTTGTACTCCTTCTCCTGAGCATCTGGTTCACGGTTTCCTATGGTTTTGGTATTCTGTTGCGGGATTGGATGGACCAGTTTCAAGTAGGCGGCTTTCGCCTGGGCTTCTGGTTTGCGCAGCAAGGCTCCATCTATGTTTTCGTCCTTTTGATTTTCGTCTACGTCTATCGCATGAACCGCCTGGATGCCAAGTATGGCTTTGGTGAAGGCGATTAGCCGGGATTACGGGCCGCACAGGGTTTTTCTTACAAGACAAACATCAGAATAAGGGCTATTCACCCAAAAAAGTAGGAAAAACACAACATTTTCTCTAAATCAGGGCTTTCATTGTCTTATTTCGGTATTCCAACAATAAGACAAAGACTATGTACAAGCAGATTTACCTGGTAGACGATGAGGAATTGGTAAACACTCTCAATACCATCCACTTCCGCAAACTTGGATTAGAAGACAAGATTAAAAGCTTCACGAATCCTGAACTAGCCTTAGACGATTTGCGCTTCCGCGAAGATCAATTTCAAAGGACGCTGATTATCCTGGACATCAATATGCCGGAAATGACGGGCTTCGAATTTTTGGAGTTCATGGAGCTCGAAGAATTTCCTACCAACAATGAAGTACTGATTGTAACTTCTTCTCAAGCAGAACAAGACAAGGATCAGGCCGCTACCTACGCCCAATACGTAAAGGGATTTATCAGTAAACCCTTGAGACTGCAGGATATTGAAGATTTCCTGGCCGTACACAACATGGTTTCCCGCCAAGCTATCTAATAGCATAACGGTCCTTTTACCAAGGGACCGCAAAACTTGGTTATGAAAAAAGGAACCAAGGTCGAGAAGTATCTCCGGCCTATCCGAAATATGGTTCAGTCTCAGCTGGTGAGCATGTTTGTTGTTTGCCTGGGTGTACTCTTCGCTCTACTGCATTTTGTAAGCACCATCGAAGATGACGCACGCTTCATCAATGAAGCCGGTAGACTTCGGACCTATGTTCCCCTGGTCACTAAATCCATATATCACGAACAGCTATATGGAAACTCATCCAGCGGACACCTTGCATTCCACCTGGACAATTGGCTGGCAACGCATAAGATGCTGCAAGAGGGAAATTCCTTTGAGGAAAGCAACTTATTCAATAGCCGGCAACTCGATAGTATTTACGATAGGATTACTACCTACCAGGCCAAATTAATAGCGGTCACCGCCCAAGAGAATATTTCCCCGAAAATCCTTCAGGATTCCATTCCTTTATGGGAATCAGAATACCTGACAGGAATGGACTTTATTGTGGATTCCTACCAGGAACAATACGAGGCCGACCTTACCAACTTCCGTGTATTTACAGTAAGTGGCATGGTTTTGCTGTTGGTTGTTGGACTCTTGTGCTATCAATATTTGCTGGCTCCGATCTACCAGAATTTCCGAAAGATATTTTCAAAGCTTGAGCGAAGCGAAAACCAATTACTCGAAGCCCAGGAAATCAGTAAAATGGGCAATTGGCATTGGGACATGGTTTTCGATAAAATTACCTGGTCCGATCAATTGTACGGTGTATTCGGACAAAAGAAAGGGGAATACGAGGCCAACTACGGGAACCTCATGGAGTTGATCCACCCCGATGACCGGGAGGCGTTTAATTTTGACGTGGAACGGGCAATCGAAGAAAAGATCGACCACGATATTGTCCATAGAATCATTATCAACGGGGGTGAAATCCGCTATGTACACCAAAAAGGGCGAGCATTCTACGACGAAAATGGCAAACCGGTGAGGATGGCCGGAACCACCATAGATGTCACCGAACAAATGGTTACACAGCAAAAAATTGTCAATCAGAATAAGGAATTACAAAACTTCATCCACGTAATTTCACATAACCTGCGGCGTCCCGTTGCCAATATCCTTGGATTACACGAAATCTATGAACCGGGCAACCACGTTCAGAACGATGAGGTTATTGAGCACATTCGCGTTTCTTGTGAAACCCTGGACACGACCATTCGCGACCTGAACCATTCGCTTTCGCTGCGTCAACTCAAATCGGAAGAATTCGAGGACGTTGATCTGGAAGAAGTTATTCAGGACGTATTTACCTTACTGGTTGTTGATATTGCGGAAGCCAGGGCCCAATTAGATGTGCAGTTGCAGGTAAAGCGTTTGCCTGGGGTCAAGAGTTATTACGTAAATATTCTATACAACCTGGTACTTAACGCCATCAAATACAGTAAGCCAGGTGTTCCTCCCGAAATCCTGATTTGTACTAAGGAGCATTTTGGGGGATATGCTCTTGAGGTTCATGATAATGGAAAGGGAATGCGGATGACCCCGGAGTCTCGCAAGAAAATATTTGATATGTATGGACGCCTCAGTGGGGATACCGAGGGTAAGGGCCTTGGACTATACCTTGTCAAGACTCAAATAGAAGCCATGCAGGGTCAGATTCAGGTAGCCAGCACAATGGGGGAGGGGACGCAATTCCAAATCCGTATACCAAAAAATACAATTGAGATGCGGGACTTTGAGTCCATGAAACCCACGTTTGTAGCCCCGCAACAGCCTGCCTAGACTTTATTGGCAGGTGATTCGGATCAGGTAGTTTTGTTCTGCCCACAAGTTTCTCTACTTTAGTCAGGGAGTAACCAACCCAGTTCTGCCTTGACCGTTCAAATCTGGACTTATGTCCTGGTCGCCCTGACCTTCGCGCTCTATATCGGTATAGCAATATGGTCCCGAGCCGGTTCCACCGGTGAGTTCTATGTAGCTGGTGGCGGGGTTTCTCCACTGGCCAACGGGATGGCTACTGCAGCAGATTGGATGTCGGCCGCTTCCTTTATTTCGATGGCCGGAATCATTGCTTTTGATGGCTATGATGGCTCGGTATACCTGATGGGATGGACGGGAGGATATGTTTTACTGGCACTATTGCTGGCACCTTACCTGCGCAAATTTGGCAAGTTTACTGTGCCCGATTTTATCGGTGAGCGCTATTATTCGCAGACGGCGCGGATCGTAGCGGTGCTCTGTGCTATTCTGGTATCCTTTACCTATGTCGCCGGACAGATGCGCGGGGTAGGGGTGGTGTTTTCGCGATTCCTCGAAGTGGATGTTACCACAGGTGTGATTATCGGGATGGTAATCGTTTTATTTTATGCGGTATTAGGGGGAATGAAGGGGATTACCTATACCCAGGTGGCTCAGTACTGTGTCCTGATTTTTGCCTTTATGGTTCCCGCTATCTTTATCTCCATTCAAATGACGGGAAATCCCATTCCCCAATTGGGTATGGGGGATACCCTGGCCGATGGATCCGGGACCTACTTATTGGATAAGCTCGATGGATTATCCCAGGAATTGGGATTCTCGGCTTATACGGAAGGTTCAAAATCCCGCATCGATATCTTCGCCATAACCCTTGCGCTGATGGTTGGTACGGCAGGGTTGCCTCATGTTATTGTCCGATTTTTTACCGTGCGACGCGTTAGGGACGCCAGAAAGTCGGCCGGCCTGGCCTTGTTGCTTATCGCGCTGTTGTATACCACCGCCCCTGCTGTGGCTGTCTTTGCCAAAACCAATCTCATACGTACGGCCAGTGGGGCCCGTTACGACGAGGTGCCTGCCTGGTTCAGTAAATGGGAGAAAACCGGATTGCTGACTTTTGAGGATCGCAACGGGGATGGTATTATCCAATATGTTGCGGATCCTGCGGTTAACGAACTTGTTGTAGATAAAGACATTATGGTTTTGGCTAACCCGGAGATAGCCAATTTACCTGCCTGGGTGATTGCGCTGGTGGCCGCCGGAGGGCTGGCAGCTGCATTATCTACCGCGGCCGGACTACTTCTTGTGATTTCCTCTTCCATCTCCCACGACTTAATCAAAAAGGTATTCCGTCCGGACATCAGTGAAAAACAAGAACTATGGGCGGCCCGCCTGGCCGCAACGGCTGCCGTAGTGGTCGCCGGGTACTTCGGGATAGATCCACCAGGCTTTGTCGCTGCAGTGGTGGCCCTTGCTTTTGGATTGGCTGCAGCCTCTTTTTTTCCGGCCATCCTACTGGGGATATTTTATAAGAAAATGAATAGTAAAGGAGCAGTAAGCGGCATGGTCGTCGGGATTTCCCTGATGTTGTTTTATATGCTCAAATTTAAATTCGGCCTTTTTGACGGGGGGAAGGAAGCCGTCGAAGGACTAAAGGAAAGCTGGTGGTTTGGCATTTCCCCCGAAGGTTTCGGTTCTGTAGCTATGTTGGTGAATTTTGCTGTCGCCCTTACGGTCAATTACTTTACTCCTGCTCCTCCGGAGCGGGTCCAACAGCTTGTCGAAAACATCCGTGTTCCTTCAGGAGCCCCTCCACCCGGAGATCATTAAGTCGGGATGGACCGCTTATGATTTTGCTATAATCCTTACCTTTAAAAGCTATGAGCAACTACCATATCAAGCATCTGGAAGAGTATTTTCAGGTCTACCGTAAATCGGTACGCGACCCGGAGAGTTTTTGGGAGGAAATAGCCGAGGAGCACTTCCTCTGGCGCAAAAAATGGGACAAAGTCCTCGAATGGGATTTTACCAAACCCGAAGTGCGTTGGTTTGGAGGTGCCCAACTGAATATTACCGAAAACTGCCTGGACAGGCACTTAACCACTCGGGGTAATAAAACAGCTATTCTTTTTGAGCCCAATGACCCAAGCGAACCTGCACAGCACATCAGCTATAGCGAGCTTCATGAGCGGGTGGGCCGCATGGCCAATGTCCTGAAATCCAAGGGTATTGGTAAAGGAGATCGCGTCTGTATTTACCTTCCTATGATCCCGGAACTGGCTGTTTCTGTACTGGCCTGCGCCCGGATCGGTGCCATTCACTCTGTAGTGTTTGCCGGATTCTCTGCTACTGCCCTGGCTACCCGGATCAACGATTGCGATTGTAAAATGCTCATTACCTCCGACGGATCGTATCGCGGGGCCAAAACCATAGACCTGAAAGGAATTGTGGATAAGGCGCTGGAAGAATGCCCGAACCTTGAAACCGTATTGGTAGCCAAACGGATCGAAAGCGACATCCATATGGAGCCCGGAAGGGATCACTGGTTGCAACCCTTACTCGACAGTGCCCCGACAGACTGCCCGGCTGAGGTCATGGAAGCCGAGGACCCGCTTTTTATCCTTTACACTTCCGGATCAACAGGAAAACCTAAGGGAATGGTCCACAGCTGCGCGGGTTATATGATCTACGCGGCATACACCTTTAAAAACATATTCCAGTACCGGGAGAAGGATGTCTACTGGTGTACCGCCGATATCGGCTGGATAACCGGCCATTCCTACATTGTTTATGGCCCATTGGCCAATGGGGCTACCACGCTGATGTTCGAGGGGGTGCCTTCCTTTCCGGATTTTGGTCGTTTCTGGGAAGTTGTCGAAAAACATAAAGTAAATCAGTTTTACACGGCACCCACGGCTATTCGTGCCCTGGCCAAGGAAAACCTTGAGTACGTTGAGAAATACGATCTGAGTTCCCTGAAAGTTCTTGGAACGGTTGGAGAGCCCATCAACGAAGAGGCCTGGCACTGGTATAACAACAATGTGGGGCATAAACAGAGTCCGATCGTGGACACCTGGTGGCAAACGGAAACAGGAGGAATTATGATCAGCCCGATTCCTTACGTAACCCCCACAACACCAACTTACGCCACCTTGCCCTTTATTGGGATCCAGCCGGCTCTGATGGATGAAAATGGGGTTGAGATCAAAGGAAACCAGGTAAGTGGACGGTTGTGCATAAAGTTCCCGTGGCCTTCCATGGCACGTACCATTTGGGGGAACCATGCCCGCTACCGGGACACGTATTTCTCGGCCTACGAGAACAAATATTTTACCGGAGATGGCGCCATGCGTGACGCCGTGGGCTACTACCGGATTACGGGTCGTGTAGACGACGTAATAATTGTAAGCGGGCACAACCTGGGTACCGCACCAATTGAAGATTCGATTAATGAGCACCCTGCAGTGGCCGAGTCGGCCATTGTTGGCTTTCCACATGACGTGAAGGGGAATGCACTCTATGGCTTCGTTATTTTAAAGGAGACCGGGGAGACCCGAAACCGCGAAAACCTCTACAAGGAGATCAACCAGCAAATCACCGAACAGATCGGACCCATTGCCAAACTGGATAGGATCTTATTTGTCTCTGGTTTGCCCAAGACGCGAAGTGGGAAGATCATGCGAAGGATCCTAAGGAAAATAGCCTCAGGAGAAACCGGTAATTTGGGGGATATCAGCACCTTACTCAATCCGGAAGTGGTCCAGGAAATTATCGAAAAAGCCGGTTAATTCATCGGATAATCGGCAGACCAGGCGTTGTTTGCCTATAAAAATTCCCCATTGGGCGAGCATTGGCTTGCAAATTGGGCTTTCCCCCTGAATTTTAATTACTTGCAGCCGGTCGTTACCTGGGTATCGTCTCATTTTCTATTGCGTTTTGGCTAAACCCTTTTTGAATTATATCCATACGTTTCGCGCTTTTGCGATAGTTATTATCGTAATGGGGCACGTATTTACCGTCCTGGAAATCCCGACCCAAGGATTTTTGGAACGGTTTATGGCCAATCTCTTCCTCGGCGGAACCACCCTGTTTGTATTTATTTCCGGATATCTTTTCAATCACATCTTTGTCCCCCGCTATGATTTTAAAACCTTTTACAAGGGCAAAGTATATCGCTTATTACTCCCATTTTTAATACTGGGGACCGTTCCTATCCTGTTTCGGATTGTTACAGGAAGCCAACCGGGGGGGACGGAGTATTTCTCAACCCATGAAACCCTTGTTCTGGGAGAAGAGGTTACCGCAACACTAAAGTATTTGGGGACCGGTAAATTTGCGCTGGCCTATTGGTACATCCCTTTCGCGATGTGTCTCTATATTTTTGCGCCGCTGCATTTTCGCTTTACACGTCTCAAGTGGCCCCTGCAAGTGGTGGTATTGAGCGGTTTAATCCTCCTAGCCTTGTTCCTCCAGCGTCCGAAGTATTATCCCGATTCGCTGCTGGTTCAGAATTTACAATCGGTGCTGTTTTTTACCCCGGTGTACTTGTTTGGGATAATGTGTTCCATCCATTGGGAAGGCATTCGGAAAAATCTGGAACCGAGAATTCCGATACTCTTTATGCTTTTGGTATTCTTTAATGGTATGCAGGTTTATGGCAATGGAATAGGAACCTATGCCAAACCTCCACTGGAATACAATGGCGTGGATTTTATGCTGTTGCACAAATTGGTCATGTGCGTTCTGTTACTTATCCTGTTCCAGCGAATGGGCAGCAAGCAAAACAAATTGGTTTCGGCCATTGCTAATATGAGTTTTGCCATCTATTTTCTCCACGGTTTGCTGTTTACCTTCCTCATGTATTTGAATAGCCGCGGGATCATTGAACTTGCAAAGGCAGCCAATTGGGGCAATTTCTTATTGCTCACTGCAGGGACCCTGGCGCTCTGTATGCTTATTGCCAAAGCCTTCAAAATGCTGTTCCCGAGAAAAAGCCGTTACATTATCGGGTACTGATTGGCAGCTCTTATGCCCGACTTTGGGTATTAAAAGCGCGAAGAACTACTTTTTATATATTTAAGGGATAGTCTTCGAACCCATGAAGCTCCCAGGGCCATTTCTTATTCTGCTTGTATTTCTGATGCTTGGAAATGCTCATGGGCAACGATTCCAATATCGTTGTTACCAGGGAGATGCGTTTCCTTTTGAGCGCGTAAATCAGACTGTACAGGATTCTGAAGGCTATGTTTGGTCGGCTACCGATAATGGGTTGTTCCGATTCGACGGGAAAAGCTATGAAGACTTCAACCTATCCTTGCGCAGCAAAACAATACGCAGTTTTGAAAGGTGGAACGATTCCACGCTTTTATTTACCAATGACACCGGGATTTATAAACTGGAGCCCGGTGAATCTGGCCCAGAAATATCCGCCTTCGCCAATACCCTTGAACGGGAGTATCCCACAACACTCTTTAAAGATTCTCAAGCCCGCTTATGGTCGGGCCGCATGGACGGAAGCATAGTTTTATATACCCCGGGACAGGAAGCGAAACGCAGGTACCACCCCGTAAAACAAACTAAAACAAAAGGGCCTTTTTTTGGTGAGGACGGGAAGGGCACTATTTGGGCATTATATCCGCAAATTGGACTCTTTTTTGCCGAAAAAGGAGCTGCTGAGTTCGAAGAGCTCGCAGGTTACGACGATGCCAATCACTTTTACGTGGAAGACTCCCGCATATGGATTGTAGGTAAGGGGATTACAGAGATTTCACTTTCCGGTGAAACTCCTGTTGAAATTAAATCTTCTGCTTCCCAGCAGGAGTTATACTATATCACTCGTGATAACAGCGGCGTCCATTATACAGCAAGCCATTCTGCCCTTTACACTTTTGACAGTCAAAGCAGCAGTTATGCGCTGTCCAAAGTTTTTGGATCCAATGACCCCCATCGTGTTGAGGAACTGCCGTTACAGGGAGTAAGCGACATACAGTTTACCGTAAATGCCGGTAGCCAGAAACCTCAAATTTGGGTAAGCTCAGAAAAAGGGTTGTGCCTTTTGTGGACGGGTTTCTTCCAGAATATCTCCGGCCTGGGATACGATAATGTCACGGGGCTTTACACAACGGAAGACGATCAAATACTGTTATCGCAGGGTCCGGTTCATCGCATTTTAAATACGGGTGGTGAAATTACCTATAACCGGGTAGCAGCGGTAAATGGGATAACCGGCATGGCGTCCAAGGGACCAGACACCTGGTATGGCTCCACAGGAGGCGTGATTTATCATTACCGGAACGATATCCTGGTCAACAGGTATGATCTCTCGGACCGGGGCAGCGGCATATTTTTTATGTCCAGGGATCACCAGGATGCTATTTGGTTTTGTCAGGCAACCTCGGATAAGCCGCTGTTGGGGGTAGCTAAACTGGATGCCGGGGGCAAGGTATCCATGTACGGCAGGGAGAAAGGGTTCGAGAGCCGCATTTTAGTAATTCGCGAAGGTGGAAGAGAAGAACTGTATGCTGCCGGGATAGGGGAGGATTCGTACTTGTATAAATATAATTGGGAGGCAGATGTTTTTGAGAATAAGAGCCTGCCTTTTTCATTTGAGGTGAGCAGTAATTTCGAGGTGCACGATATCGCTGTAGACGATTCGGGTATCGTATGGATGGCGTCCACCGATGGCCTACTCAAATACGACACCGAAACGGTCCGCCAGGTAAACCTGGGACCATATACGCCTAATGAAGTACGGGCGGTTACTGCCATGCCCAATGGACAGATTTGGATAGCGACCGACACCAACGGATTAATTCACCTTTCTCCAACGGGCGATTTTGTGGTATTTGACGAGGAAAGTGGCACCCCCTCTAAAGTGGCTTCCTACCGCTGCTTGGCTCTGGATAATCAGGAACAGTTATGGGTAGGTACAGCCGAGGGATTGGTGTATTCTGCCGGGACCCTTCCAGCACCACTACCTACACAGGTACCGAAAGTTCGGGCGGCTACCCTGGACAACGCTCAAATCTTCAGCGACACCCAGTTTGAGATTCGGGAAGGGCAGCAGCTTCAGCTCGAAATGACCACACTAACCTTTCCAAGCAGTGGTGTAAGCTATCAGTACAAAGTCTTTTTGCAGGATACTCCCGTTGGTGAGGTAGGTGATTTTGCCTGGATTATGGCCGAGGAGGCGCGCATACTTCCTCAAAACCTGCTTCCGGGAGCCTATGAGATATGGATTCGGGCGCAGCAACCCGGGGGTTATTCCTGGAGTGAACCCAGCAAAGTACAGGTAGCAGTAAGCGGAAAATGGTATACCAGCTGGTGGGGCATGCTCTTTCTCGGCCTTATCGGATTCCTCTTCTTTTGGTTTATTCTCCGCCGGTGGTTTTTGACACGAATCAGCGGTCTGGAAGAATCCCTGGATCAAAAGCAGTCGGAGATTGTAAAAAAGGAAGCAGAGCTAAAGAGCACCGGGACTAATGTGTATATGCTGGAACGCCTGATCCGGCAGATGCCTAAAAATGGTTCCTGGGAAGATTTTTGGCCCACCCTGACAAAACTGATCGAATTGCCCACAGGGATCGATGCCTTTGAAATCGCTGCAAAAAAGAAGAATGAGGTGGTGTACCATTTATTCGAACGCGCGAAACCGGAGAAAACAAAGAGGCTGGTGGAATTTAATGAAAAGGACGATCTGGCGAGCTATGTGATGGTAAACGGTAAGCCGTTATTGCTATCCGACTACGACACGGAAGCCTCCCGTTACATCGGCGGTAAAAGCGATCGTGGCTTTGCCTCAAGGGTATTGGTACCCTTCCACCAGAAAAAAGGAAGTCCGGCCGTATTGTGCGTTTACCGACACGAACCTGAGGCATTCTCTCCGCTGGACTATACCCTGATACAGATCCTGGGTTCCTATCTGGGAGCAGCGGTTAACGACGAATTGCAATAAATGATTAGAAACTACCACATAGTATTGTTGCTGCTGACCTTAGGGCTTATTCCTGCCACCTTAGGGGCGCAGCAGGCAGATACCCTGCGCATTGGAGTTTTCGAAAATCCACCCTTTGTAATTCGCGACGCCGAGGGATTTTCCGGTATCTCCATTGATCTCTGGGAACACATTGCCCGGGAAACGAACAGGCCGTTTACTTACCAGGCGTTTAGTGATGGCGTAGGCGTAGTTCGTGCCCTGGATTACCAGGAACTCGATCTGAGTATTAACCCTATGGCGGTTACCGCCCAGCGACTCGACCGATTTGAGGTTAGCCAGCCATTCTTTATATCGGGAATAGGGGTGGTCACTACAGCCAGCAATCAGAATAAATTTGAAATATTCATCAACAACTTCTTCTCCCGGGATTTCCTGAATGTTGTCCTGCTCCTGATCCTGATACTCCTGGTATTTGGAACCCTGCTGTGGTTTGTGGAACGAAGGAAGAACAAGTATCAGTTTCGCCCGGGGATTATGGGCTTGTTCGATGGACTCTGGTGGGCTGCCGTGACCATGACTACCGTAGGCTATGGGGATAAAGCACCCAAAACCCACCTGGGGAAGACCATTGGTATCATTTGGATGTTTACCGCGATTATAATCATCTCCAGTTTTACGGCTACCATTGCCTCGACCCTGACGGTAAATACACTGGAATCCCAGATCGATGGGCTTGAAGACCTGCAGACCATTGAACGTGTTGGCGTAGTCGGGGCCTCCGACGGCGAGCTATTTGTTAGGGAGCAGGGAGTTGTTCCCTATCGCATCTACCGCAACCCCACCCAGGCGCTGCGTGCCTTAACCCGAAAGGAAATAGATGTTCTGGTCCACGATAAAACCGCAATGGATTATCTGATATTGACCAATCAGTTGGAGGAGAAAGTAAAGAAACTTCCCTTTACTTTCAATAAGCAGTACCGCAGCTTTTTGCTGCCTGAATCACAGCCTCATTTCGATGAGATCAACAGGGAGCTGGTAGACTATTTGCAATCCGAAGGATGGAGTGATTTGTTGAAAAAATATAATCTTCGGGAGGAATAGCTCCATGCTTGCCCCATCTCAGAGACATTAGTATCTTTGGGGCCTTCTAACCGGTCGCGTAGCTCAGCTGGATAGAGCATCTGCCTTCTAAGCAGACGGTCGCAGGTTCGAATCCTGCCGCGATCACATCAAGCACAAACCCCGCAACGCAAGTTGCGGGGTTTTTTGTTCCGGAGACCTGTCAAAAGCTTACTTTTGTAAAGGGCGATGGAACAAAAACCAGCAAGGCATTTTATGCCTTGCGAGGTTTGTATTTGCAGAAGTGAGTACAAAGGATCACGCGAGGCACGAGCGTAATCCTGCGAATGCTCGGCCGTATTTGCAGGAGCGATTGCAAAGGATCACGCGAGGCACGAGCGTAATCCTGCGAATGCTCGACCGTATTTGCAGGAGCGATTGCCAAGGATCACGAGCGCCCGCGAGTAATCCTGCAGGCACCAGCGAGTAATCCTGCTGCCGCCAGCGCGAATTCCTTCCATTATTTCATACCTTCATCAACCGAACCAACTTCCGCTTCCATGTTCCGAAACGCCTTACGTGTCTTCCTTGTTTTAGTGCTATTATCCTGCGGTATAGCTGCCTGCAAATCGGCAAAAAGCGATGCTCCGAAAGCGCCTACCGGCTATCAGGGCCAGGGTCCCAACCCCGTCGTATCTACGCTCACCAAGCCGGTTCAGCGACAATGGAAAGGGATCTGGACTTTCCAGGACAGTACCGTTTATTTTACCAATGATTTTGAAGGCGGACGTCTTAACGGAGTGGCACATAGCGGAGGAAATGCCTATACCCTTTGGATTACCGCAGAGAATACCCCGATCAATCCCAGTCCCTGGTACGCTTTCAAAGTTTGGAGTTCGCAGCCACAGGAAATCAAACTTCAGTTTACCTATGATGGCAGCCGTAGTCGATACTATCCGAAATTAAGCCGGGATGGTGTCCATTTTAAAACCCTGGACAGCACAAACTTCCGGCTCATCAACCCCGGGGAAGGGGAATTTGGGATAAAGGCGGCGCCCGAAGCCATAGAAATAACGGTAGCAGTAGATTCAGAACCTACCTGGATTAGTGCGCAGGAACTCTATACCTCAAGCGTGGTAAAATCATGGATCGACTCCCTTTCCCAAAAACCATTTATTTCCACCTACGAAATTGGTAAAAGCAGGGAAGGACGAGCCATGAATCTGATGGAGGTCAACGGAGCTAATGCAAAACGCGCTCTTATGATTATATCCCGTCAACACCCCCCGGAAGTCACAGGCTTTTTAGCCATGAAATCTTTTATGGAAACCCTTGCAGGGGATAGTGAGCTGGCCCGCAAGTTTCGCCAGGAGTATACGATTTTTAATGCGCCCTTAATGAATCCCGATGGGGTGGATAATGGTCACTGGCGCCATAACTCAGGAGGAATTGACCTGAACCGCGACTGGCAGGAGTTCAACCAGCCGGAAACCCGAGCGGTCCGCGATTTTCTCAAAGGGAAGAGCGATGCCGGTTATCAATTTGTTTTCGGAGCCGATTTCCATTCAACTTGGGACGATATCTATTACCCGCTGGACACCTTAATTACAGGAGATAAGGGGCAGATCGTCTACGATTGGATAAACGCGATCAGCGAAAGACTCCCCCAGAAGAAAACCAATATCAGCGCTTCGAAAAAATTGGAACCAACCATGGTTTCCAGAAACCACTTCTATGCAGCACATGGGATGCCCGCCATTGTTTTTGAACTGGGCGATAACACCCCTAGGGATTTCCTTCGGGAAAAGGGTAGGGTAGCCGCCGAGGAAATAATGAGGCTCTTACTCGAGTAATCCTTAAGTATATCTGGGCAGTAAGCCAAATACGCGGGATTCCACGCAATTTGTACTATATTTTCCTTGCGTTTGTAAGTCTTATCGTAAAAATTGTACCGGACAACATTTAAAATGTCAGATTCCGGGGATACCTTTTACCTTTAAGTGCTAGTGGACTTCCAAATCACGTTTGCCACAACCTAACCCAAGTTTGAAGAATACCTATATCCTCTTATTCTTAAGCTGTTGCTTCTTCCCGGGAGGTCTGCAGATGCAGGCCCAGGATGTCCATATCCAGAAGAAATCTGAAAATATAGTGATTAAGGAGGATGGTTCCTTTGTTCGGAACATCCGGGTCCAGGTTAAGGCCAGCGAGAATCCTGCGGTATATCCTATTTTCTACGATCATGAACTGGAGCGAATCGAAGAAATCGAAGTGTTTGAACGCAAAGGGCGCCGATTAAAGCAAATAGAAGAACCCATTATAGCAACCCGGGATGTGGAGTTGGATGTAATCGCCAGTAAGCGCATCAAATCCATCATTGTACCTCCAGGAGATGGAGCGGTTATAAACTATGCAGTCCACTGCGACGAATTGATGTACCTCTCCAGTTTGCCCTTATTCAGTTACCGGGATGTGGACACCCTGGACTATACCCTGAATGTCCCATCCTCCCGAACCCTGGTCCGGGATATTATCCATAGCGATGCGCTCAGGAACTTTTCGATGGATTCGGTAGTTACCAAAACGGGCACCCGGTGGAAGATTCGGCTTACCCCAGACGAAATTGAATCCAATCCCTTGTCCCTCTTTGGGATTTATCGCAATTCAAGGGACCCCCTAATGCGCATGATATTCCCCCCGGCAGCTTACGGCAGGGATGGGAAACGCTACCTCAATGACTGGTATCTGGAAAAAGTCAATACACGAAGGGGAATCAATAAAACGGTTGCCACCCAGGTCGACGCGCTTACTGAAGGGATATCCGATCCCCGGGAGCAAATGGAAATCATTTACCAGTACATCCAGCAAAACTTTAAATATGTAGCCCTGGAAATAGGCATGGGGGCCTTTATCCCCAGGCATGCCAATCAGGTATTTGCCAACAAGGAAGGCGATTGTAAGGATCTTTCCAATTTGCTTTCACAGGCCCTGAATTACAAGGGGATTAAGAGCGATATTGCCCTTGCGGCAACCTATAATCACATCACAGATTGCGATTTCCCATCCCTGAGTTCGGCCGACCATGTGGTATGCCTGGCTTATGTAGATGGCGAGCGCTTTATTCTGGACCCTACGGATCCCATCCATATCGCCGCAACGCCGGTCCAAAGTATTCAAAACCGAACCCTGCTATTAGTCAATGAAGCCGGGGGAGAATGGATTGAGGCCGACGGGGCAAGCCCTGAGGAAAACAGCATAGAATATCAGGTCTCTCTTGAAGGAAATGCATCCAACCTCGAACTTCAAGGGAGTTTTGAAGTTGTTTATGGGGGAATTTCCGGGAACTTCCTCAAGCGCTCCTATGCAACCATGGCCCCCAGGGAATTTACAGCATCGGGTACCGTCCATTATGAATCCGTTTTTGGCAATCAAAGTGTTTCTGAACTACAGGCGGTCAACAATAAAAATGACTTTTCTATTTCCGGGAAATTAGCGGTCAATGGAAAACGCTTTGACGATGCAAACAGCGAGTTTCTTTTCCTGGACTTTGTACCCCGCCTTTTTGAGACAATAGAGCGAAACCAAATCCTCGAGGGCACCCATTTTGGCAGCACTTTTCGCAAGCGGGTTGTGATCCGGGTTCAAATGGAAACCCCATTCGCCGCTTTTGAACCACGGGAGAAAAACTACAGCGCCGAGGGAATAGACTTGCAAGTTCGTATGAGCAGTCCATCCGAGCGGGTCGTAGAGTATAGCTATGAATTTTCGGTAGACTATCAGCGAGCCGATAAGGAAAATCTTGAACGTATCAATAAGGGCCTGGAATTTTTTAAAAAAACCGTTGATGAACCCATTGTTCTTGAGAAGAAAGTATAGGTATTTCCTTGTACTGCTTGTTTTCTGCAGCAGTTCTGCAATCCTGGCCCAGGAAACCCCTGTGGACAGTGAATTTCAGCGCCAGTGCGAAACTGCAGACGCCTATTTACTCCACTCCTTTACCGATGTAACTTACACTCCGGGCTGGGGTCGTTACCGGCGGTATGTGAGTATTAGTAACAAACTGGTGGTGCAAACCAGTACGGGGGTTGATCAGTATGCCTACCTGAGCCTTAGTGCAGATCAGGCGAATCAGCTTAAAGAGGTTGAAGTAACCACCTATAAGGCCGATGGGCGGGTCCTGGAATTAGATTCAGCAAAGGCTTTTGCGCGCAAGAATACCCGAAACCGTTTTGATGATATCAATTACCCTATCCCCGGGGTGGAGCCTGGGGATACCATTGAATCCAGATACACTTACGTCGAGTACCCAGATTCGGACGACCTCTACGACTTTGTTTACCTCCAGGCCAACGTTCCTATCCTGAAATCAGAGTATTCCGTGAAGACCGGAACAAAGAATTCCATTCGGTTCAAAGGGTATAACGAGATGGCCGAGCCCCAGGTAGTTACCAATGACACCCTCATCTACATGGTATTTGCCATGGACACGGTCGGCGCCATTTCCGAAAACCAAAATACCTGTATCCCGTGTCAGTTACCCTATGCCTACTATTCGGTGGAAGATAAAGACGAGGAGCCACCTTCCTGGAAAAAGATCTACAACAAGGGTTTCAATATCGTAACCCAGCCCTTCTCCTTCGATCGGGAAAACTTTAATTACTACAATCGCTGGAAACGAAATGCCCTGGGAGATGCTAAGCAATTAGATCGGTTCAGGCAATTTGAGATTCTGCATGAGGAAATTCTCACCACCATGACCATGGAACCGGCCCAGCGCGACGAAATCCTTAAATCCAGTGGGTATTTCTTAAAAGAAGGCCGGCTCAACCCAATTAGCGTACGCCGATTATACCGCAGAATGCTCGAAGAACTTGAAATCGAATATTGGGCGGTGTTTGCCCGAAGTAAACGCACAGGAGCCATAGACCCTTATTTTATACGCAGTGGGGAATTTGACCACATTTTCTTTGCCTACAAGGATTCCGATGGGAATTTTAACCTGGTCTACCCGCACGATGAGGTGGCCATGTATCGCATAAATGAGATTCCTACGGAACTCTATAACACAGAGGCTGTGATCGCCAAACCTTTCGGTGAAATTGAACGCTCCCGAAAGGATAAATTCATTGGAATTGATATGGAGATGGCTGTGGTAGATTCGGTTGAGGTACAGGTTATTCGATTGCCCGATGCCCAGGCTAGTCAGAATTTTGCCAAGCAGACCTATTACGTAGATCTCGGAGAAGAGAAAGAAAGTTTTCCCACCCAATATCGCATGTCCGTTTCAGGGGGAATATATACGGATGTTAAAGGGTTTCTGGGCTTGATGGAACAGGACGAGGAGGTCAGTGAATATTACAATGCGCTGGAGGAATACGAAGGAGAGGAGGAAATTTTTGAACTGGACACCATTACTTCCACCCGCCTGAAGGATACCCAGCCATTTGCTTATACCATGTCGGGGACCGGTCGCATTATCGGCGGGGTCTCCTATCTGAACGACAATATGGTAAGTATTTCCCTGGAAAACCTGCTCGATCACAACGAACTGGAAAGCGATGAAAGCGAAGGGGCCATGAATTTCTATCTGGATTACCAGTATACGGACGATATTTTGCTCATCCTCAAATTTCCCAAGGCCATCGAAGTCCTGAACCAGGAGACCTACAACGTGAATTTTGCGAACGAATTGGGTACCTATGTCTTTGATCTGAAATTGGTTAACGGGAATGAATTAACCCTGAAATCGCGCTATCGCATTAGCCAGGATGTCATTCGCAATAATGAACAGCCGAAGCTTTCGGCCCTGAATGCGGCCATGAAAAATATTCGTAACAATCGTATCCTCGTCCGGTTAAAAGGGGACTAAACCCGAAGAGGTTTGCTCCTGATCGAGTTCTCACCAAAATTCCAGAAATCTGTGAACCTTTTGTGATCTGATACCCGTCTCTTTGTAATGAACAAGGTGAAACACCTACTATTTACAAGCGATGATCACAAGATTTCTTTTATGCCTAACGCTGCTGGCTGCCCCGATTTTCGCCAGCGCCCAGGCTCCCGCCTCCTTTTTTGAGAAGGCCGATGCCTTTTTTTCGAACCATGTACGCGATGGCCGTGTAGATTACGCTGCAGTGAAAGCGAACCCAGCAGCCCTGAATCTTCTGTTGGAAAAGGCGGCCGCAATTACCGTTTCTAGCGAAGACCCCGCCAACTATCAGGCCTTTTGGATCAATGCCTATAACCTCGCGGTAATTAGGGGGATTGTGGATCATTATCCCGTTAAATCCCCCCTGGATATCCCCGGATTTTTTGATAAGACTCGTTACGAACTGGGTGGTGGAAAGTACACCCTGAACGCCATTGAAAACGAATTGCTGCGACCGGTTTATCCGCAGGAGGCTCGTTTTCACTTTGTTTTGGTTTGTGCCGGTTTGGGCTGTCCACCCATAATCCCCTCCGCCTACAAGCCCGATATGCTGGAGATGCAGTTGCAGCAACAAACGGAACTGGCATTGAATAATCCCGGTTTTATCCAGGCCAAAGGAAAACGCATACTCCTCTCTCAAATTTTCGAATGGTATGGGGAGGATTTTACGCGCGGGGGAAAATCCTTTATTGAATTCATCAATCAATATCGCGAATCCCCTTTGCCCGAAAAATCTAAAACAGGCTTCTATGCCTACGACTGGACATTGAACGATGTTCAATAGATCTCAGATAATTCAATCATAAAATACCTCTAACCCGCACTTAAACCAGAAAGTGCCCAGGCCCCTTTTTGAAATCGCATAACGATAACCTCATGAAACATTACGTAAACAAGTCTTTAGTAGTAGCCATTTGGGTGCTTTCCTCCAGTATAGCCTGGTCCCAGCAGACACCCGATGATACCTCCCAGGAGAACGCGCCAGCTCAAAGTAATATTCAGCAGTATACCCCCTCGAAACTCATCGGAAAAGGACAATGGGACCTGAAGTGGTTCAATAACCTGTACACCGAAACCGAGAGCACCTTCGCCGATGGCAAGCAGCCCCGGCAGACTTTTTTTACGTCCACCCTGGAATTCTATACGGGAGTCGGTCAAAATAAGCGATGGAATATCGGGGGGATCCTTGAATTCCGATCCAACGTAATCGGAGGCCGGGGCGCCCTGGAAGTATTTCAGTTCGATGGGGAGGAAGGCACGGCACGTTCCGGGCTTACCTCTATTGCACCGTCCGTAAAATTTGTACCCATAGCGGCGGTTAGTAATTTTTCCATCCAGAGTTCGCTCTTTTTCCCATTGGTAGATAACGAAACTGAGAATGGTGTTTTCCTGGATCAGAATGGTTTTATCTGGCAAACCCGCTTCTTTTACGACCATACCTTTGCGGGTGGGAAATGGCAACTGTTTTCTGAACTCAATAGCGAACTGAGTTTTGGGAAACCCGAGGATAGTTTTGCCAATAACAGCCTTAATCTTACCCCGGGGCTTTTCCTCAGTTTTTTTCCAAGTTCCAAGTTTACGGTACTCGCCCTTGTCCAGCACTCCCAGCGCATCGATTTGGGGAATGATTTTCCACAAGACTTTACGGCCCTCGGGGGAGGAATGAAATATCAATTGACCGACGCCCTGAACATTGAGGCCTTGTACACCAATTTTGTACGTGGGTCCAATACCGGGCTGGGGGAGACCTTTAATATTGGCCTTAGGGCAATTTTCTAAAACGAACATGCAGTATCTGACCCCATAGTATCCAAGACTTAATGATTGTAAACATCCGCAGACATGTTTATCCTATATTACTTGCTGTCAGCAGCTTACTGCAGACCGTGCCTTGTGTTGCCCAGGAGGTAAGCAGCTCCTACGGTCTGCAGCATGATGCAAAGATCCTAATCGATTCGATAGCTTTTGAAGGGAACCGGCGCACGCAGACATCGGCACTCCGCAAGGTAGTGCGAATCCGCAAAGGCGATTCTGTGGACGCCGCGATCATAGCGCAGGAGGTAGAACGGTTAAAACGACTACCATCCCTGGCCCATGTGGAATTTGAATTACGCGGGGAAAATCGGGACATCCTGCTGTTTCTACTGGAGGAGAACTTTACCCTGATTCCCTTTGCCAATTTCTATACCTCAGATAACGACGAATTCGCTTTTCGGATTGGCTTACAGGAGTTTAACGCCTTTGGTCGGAACATTACTTTGGGCGCATTTTACCAACGAGACATCTTTGATTCCTACGGCCTGCAATTCCGGGCACCCTTCCTTTTTAGCAGGCACCTTGGCCTGGCAGTTAACTGGACTTCGCTGGTTACCCAAGAGCCTGTTTTTCTGGATTCAGGCACAGCGGATTACCGTTACAGCAACCGATCTTTTGAAGTACTGGGGCTCTACCAGATCAACTTTAAGAATCGCCTGGAACTTGGAATAAATTACTTTACCGAGGATTACGCCTATTTGCAAGGGGCAACAGATCCAAACGTGCCTCAGGACTTAAAGGTGAATAAGTCGCTGGTTAAATTCATTTTTGATCACAATGGCCTGCGATACCATTATCATTACCTGTCCGGATTCCGGAGCATCCTCAATGTGCAATATGTCCATAGCCGGGATTCGGGGCAACTTCCCGATTTCTGGATTGGTTTCAATGACTTCTTGTATTTCGCCCGCGTGGGGCAACGGGGCAATTGGGCGAACCGTTTACGCCTTGGGCTAGCCGATAACGATCCTACCCCTTTTGCACCCTTTGCGGTAGATAACAACCTGAATATTCGTGGCGTAGGGAATACCATTGACCGGGGCACTGCGGCTATAGTTCTCAATACAGAATACCGCCATACCCTTATTGAAAAGGATTGGTTTGTGTTGCAGGGGAATGTCTTTGTGGATGGCGGAAGCTGGAGGAATCCGGGAGGTGATTTTGGGGACCTTACCGAACGCAATAACCTGCGCATTTATCCTGGTATCGGATTACGATTTATTCACAAACGCATTTTTAACGCCATTTTCCGAATAGACTACGGGCATGGGATCACCCCGGATGCCGCCAAGGGAATAGTCTTTGGGGTGGGCCAATATTTTTAAGTATGTCTGGAATACTTTGGTTTATACGAATTGGCTTTCTGCTGCTTTTGGTGGGAGCTTCCCCACAGGAGGAACGCGAATACGTCCGCCTGTATTACCCCAATGGCAACGTTAAGGCCGCCGGGTGGATTGCCGATCATGTGCGCGAAGGATACTGGTATTTCTATGCGGATGACGGGACCCTGGAACGCGAGGGGCACTACAATGAAGGAAGGCCTTCTAACTGGTGGATTTACTATGATGCGCAGGGCAAGCCCGCCCACAAATGCCAATTAGAAGATGGGATGAAGAATGGCTACTGCCTCAAATACACCGAAGGAGAGCTATCATCCGCTTCCCGATACAGTAAGGGACGCTTTGTGAAGGAATGGAAGGATCTGAAGAGCTTTAAGCGGGAAAACAGCCTGTTGGACCTGTACTAAAACACCAACCGAAATTCCGTTCCGGAATCGGGCGTTGAAACCAATTTAAGTTCGCCCCCGTGCAAGTGCATGATTTGACGCGAAAGACTCAGGCCAATTCCGCTGCCTTTTTCCTTGGTGGTGAAGAACGGGACAAAGATTTCGTCCTTGAGTTCTTCGGGTATTCCCGGGCCATTGTCTGCAACTGCGATTGTTTTTTGCCCCGCTCCATTGAAGTAGCCGCGGACCCGAATTTGCCGATCGGCTTGCTGTCCCAGTGCCTGACGCGCATTGCGGATGAGGTTGAGCATGGTCTGGGTAATGAGTTTCTCGTCGGCGTAAATTTCGAGATCTTCGGGCGCTATCTCCCAGGAAATAGGAGTATTCGTGTCATTGCTTCCTTCCGCCATTATCTGAAGTTTCTGGAATAATTCAGACAGGGGGATGAGCTGTCGGATCGGTTTCGGGACATTCAACAACGTTCTGTACGATTCCACAAACTCCATAAGGTTAGCGCTTTGCCCCTGTATTACCTCTAATCCCCGGATGGAACCGTCCAGTTTGCGTTGTTCTCCGAATAAGGCTGGATTTTCCTGCCCGCTTTGGAAATACTTCAGGACGGATTCGGATATAGAGGTTATCGGGGCAATTGTATTCATGATCTCATGGGTAAGCACACGAATCAGCCGAATCCAGGACTCGGTTTCTTTCTCATCTAGCTCATAGCGAATATCCTGTACAACCACCAGCAAGAGGGGTTCGTCTTTTAATACCACGGGTGTGGATTTCAGGGCCAACTGATGCTGTTCCCTTTCATTGGTCAGCTGGTAGAGCTTTCGGTCAAAGGGCTCAAAGCTGCTGAAGAGCGCATAGAGTTTCGGATCGATTTGTTCCAACTGCCGGACGTGATTCAAAGGGCTATGGTTGAATAACCTTTCTACGGTGGGATTGGAAAAAAGGATATGCCCTTTTTGGTTGTAAGTGAGTATCCCAATACGCGCCTGTCGCAATATTTCCTGGTAATAGTTCTCCCGGATTTGAAGTTGAATGTGTACCTCCTGGATCAGGCCATTGACGCGGTTTAAGCTTTGATTGAGCTCTTTAAAGGACTCAATATCAACTCTTTCAGGAAAACGAAGGGTAAAATCCTCATTGCGGATTGCGTCGAAGAAATAGGCGATTTTCCGATTTGTACTGTTGATATAACGAATCAGATCCAGGACAAGCCCAAATAGAATGGCCAGGGAAATCCCAAAGGTTATCCACCATTGGTTTCCCTGGGAATACGCCATCAGGATCGCGGCAGCCGCTATGCCGAATACCCTGAAAATGAGTTGGATGTAAAAATTCCGACTGGCCATCAGCGTGCAAACTTTTTGAGTTTATTGTATAGGGTCTGGCGGGTAATGCCCAACTCTTCTGCTGCAGCTGTATAATTGCCCTGATGCCTGTCCAGTGCTTTGTGGATCATAGCTACTTCCATTTCCTCCAGGGTTTTAGGGATATTCGCCGAAGTGCTTTCTCGAGCGCCGCTTGTCCCAAGGGAAATATCTTCGGGTTCGATACTGTTGTTTTCTGCCAGGATTACGGCGCGTTCCACACTGTGCAACAATTCCCGGATATTTCCAGGCCAGGAGTAATTCAAGAGCTTTTGCTGTGCTGCATTACTCAGCCGTATTCCGGATTTGTCGTATTTGGCACTGAATTTTCGGAGGAAGAAATCCGCGAGCACCCGGATATCATCCCCCCGCTCCCGTAAAGGGGGTACTTCAATGGTTATGGTATTGATGCGATAGAGCAGATCTTCCCGGAAGGCGCCTTCGCGAACCATTTGTTCCAGGTTGCAATTGGTTGCGCACAACAGGCGTATATCTACGGCGATGGATTTATTGGAACCAACCTTTACGATAGACTTGCTTTGGATGGCAGTCAGGAGTTTGGATTGGGCCTGTAGGCTTAAGTTTCCGATTTCGTCCAAAAATAAGGTTCCCGTATGGGCTGCTTCGAATTTACCTGTCCGGTCTTCCCGGGCATCTGTAAAAGCCCCACGTACATGGCCAAAAAGCTCACTTTCCAATAGGTTCTCCGCTATGGAACCCATGTCTACCTTAATAAATACCTCGTCCCTGCGATTCGAAGCCCGATGCAATTCACGGGCGATCAATTCCTTACCCGTTCCGTTCTCCCCGGTGATCAATACGTTCACATCCGTGGCTGCCACCTTTCGGGTTAACTTGAGCACAGCTTCAATGGCCTTGGATTGTCCGACTATGGAATGGCGGTCTTCGTTAATCACCTGCTTGAGTTGTCCTTCCTTTCTTTTGAGCTCATCGATGGTCTTATGGGAACGGGAAAGTTCTAGGGCAGCGCGGACGGTAGCCAGCAGCTTCTCGTTGTTCCAGGGTTTCAGGATAAAATCGGCCGCCCCTTCCTTAAGAGAACTCACGGCCAGGTCAACAGCACCATAGGCGGTCATCATTACTACAGTGGTCTGCGGCGATCGTTTCTTAATTTCCCGCAGCCAGTATAGGCCTTCATTACCGGTATTCACCCCGGCCGAAAAATTCATATCCAGCAGCACCACATCGTAACGATCCAGTTCCAGCGATGGAATTTGATTGGGATTCGAAATGGAGTCTACTGCATCGTATTCAAAGCGCAGGAGCAGATCCAGTGCGCTAAGGATACTTTTATTATCGTCAATGATTAAAATGTGGGCGGAAGTCATGCCAGCAGCACGTTGTGCAACGTAAAATTATTTTACACCCAATGTACAATATTTTTACATCTTCCAGAGCCGTCGGTTCTTTAAGATTTATTAAAACACTGATATACAGTATTTTGATTTTATGGCACGCCAATAGTATATAAAATGGCATGAATCAAAAACGACCAATCATCAATCTGCTGTTCAGTCTGCTCGGAGGGATTTTGTTGGGCCAGCAAACCGCCAATGAATCCCTCCCGGAGCGCTGGACCCTGGAGGCTTGTGTTGCCTATGCCCTGGAGCACAATGTCCAGGTAAAGGATTTCAGCTTCAATGTCGCTTCGGATCGGGAAACCTATCGCCAGTCGATCCGAAATCTTTTTCCAACTGCCAGCGGTTCTGCGGATTACTTTGTTAGTTATGGACGTGCGGAAGATCCCAATACCGGTACGTTTGTGACTCTTGATTTCTTCTCCAACAGTTATAACCTCAATAGTTCTATAGATTTATTCCAGGGATTTCAGAAATGGAACACCATCCGGGCCAATAAGTGGCTCTATCAGGCCTCCCTCAGCGAAAAGGAGCATCAGAATTACTTGCTCGCCTTTCGCGTAATGCAAGCCTTTTACGATATCCGCTTTTTTAATGGCCTTACCGCTATAGCGGAGGAGCAGGTTAGTGTTTCCCAGCAGAATTATGATCTGGTACAGCGGCAAATAGACCTCGGCTTAATGGCAGGGGCCGATCTCTACGAGGCGGAATCACTCTTACTCACCGATAAATTAAACCTGACCCAGGCGCAGAATCAACTGGCAGCAGCCAAACTGAACCTGATCCAGGAAATGAACCTTGAAGGGGTAAGTACCCTGGAAATCGAAACGACCCTGGATCCCGGGTTAATCGGTACTGAGACCTTACCGGATTCCGACGTCCTGGTTGAAACGGCTTTAGAGACCGTACCGTTAATGGCTGCCCAGGAATTTCGGGTGGAAGCGGCCCGCAAACAGTTGGCCGCCGCCCGGGGGAATTTATACCCTTCCATAAGTCTTGTGGCCGGATTTCGGACAGGGTATTTTGAAACAACCGTAGATTCCCTAGGGATGACCGTTCCTTTTGGAGATCAATTCAGGGATAACGCTTCGGAATTTGTCGGATTCTCTATGAATATTCCGATTTCCAATGCCTGGTCGCGCCGTTCACAGGTGAAGCAACAAAAAATCGCGTATCAGCGCGCGATGAATACACAGAAAATCCAACAGCAGGAATTGCGGCAAACCGTGATGCAATTGATTCAGGAAAATGAAAGCCTCAAGGTACAAAGGGAGCAAAGCGAGCAAACGGTAGTTGCACAGGAACTAGCCTTTGCTACGGCCCAGAAACGCTTTGAAAAAGGCTTAATCAATGGGATTGAGCTATTTACAGCGAAGAATCTCTATGCGACAGCCCAAAACGAAAACCTTCAGGTGCATCTTCGGTATGAAATCAACAAAAGCACTTTGGATTTTTACCAGGGATTACCGGTATTTGGTATGACCCGAGAATCGCGCTAATTCGCTAACGACACAGAAATTATGGACATCAAAATAGAAAAGAAAAAAGGGATACGGCGCAAGCACATTGTCTATGCGCTGGCCGGAGTGGCGTTGCTATTCGTAGGCTATAAACTGCTGTTATCGGATGGCGGAAGCACTTACAGAACCGAGGCAGATCGTATTTCCATAGCTCAGGTATCCCGCGGCGAATTCGACGATTATATTACCATCACCGGGAATGTTGCCCCCATATCGACCATCTATATGGACGCTTATGAAGGGGGAAGGGTTACCGAGAAGTTGATCGAAGAAGGAGCTACCGTTAAAAAAGGGGACATTATCCTGAAATTGGAGAATATGAACCTGTACGAACAGATTTTAGCCAGCGAGAGCAACCTGGCCTTAAAGCAAAACGATTTACGCTCAACAAAACTAACCTTTGACCAGCGCCAGGTAGACGGGCGTCGTTCCCTGGCAACCGCCAGTAATGAATTGCAACGGACCAAGCGAAACTTCGATCAGAACAAGGCGCTCTTTGCGGATGAATTAATCTCGCGGGAGGACTACCTTATCTCCAAAGAGAATTACGAATTAGCTCAGAAGCAGTACGATATCCTCAAGGTACAAACCGAAAATGACGAGCAACTGCGTGAGACTTCCCTCCGGGGACTGGACGCGGATCTGGTGCGAATGCAGAAAACCCTTTCTATGGTATACCAGCGGCTCGACCACCTCAATGTGCGAGCCCCCGCAGATGGGCAATTGGGTTTCCTGGATGCGGAAATAGGACAGAATATTACACAAGGGGAACGCATAGGCCAGATCAATGTCCTCACCGATTTTAAGATAGAGGCCAACATCGACGAACACTATATAGATCGGGTCAAGCGAGATCTCTCGGCTACCCTGGAGCGCAATGGCACTGAATTTCCGCTACGGGTTCGAAAAGTATATCCCGAAGTTCGCAGTGGACGATTTCGTGTAGACCTTGTCTTTACAGGCGATAAACCAGAAACCATCCGCGCCGGACAAACCTATAACCTGAAGTTACGACTCGGTGAATCCAGTGAGGCTGTCTTGCTACCCAAGGGAGGATTCTTCCAAAGTACGGGAGGACAATGGGTGTTTGTAGTGGTTCCCAATGGGGGTGAAGCCATTCGCCGGGAAGTTCGGTTGGGTAAACAAAACACGCAGTATTTCGAAGTCCTCGACGGCTTGGAAAGTGGGGAAAGTGTTATTACCAGTAACTACGATTCGTTCGGGGAAGCCGACCGCGTAATCATTAAGTAAAGAATTAAAAAACTCAAACAATCAAAAAGCGATGATAACTATTCAGAATCTCAAGAAATCGTTTCGCACAGAGGAAGTAGAGACCCTGGCGCTAAACAACGTAAACCTTAAAGTAGACGACGGCGAGTTCGTGGCCATTATGGGCCCTTCGGGCTGTGGTAAATCCACATTGCTCAATATTATTGGAATGCTCGACAACCCAACGGAGGGCTCCTATAATTTCGCCGGAAATGAAGTTTCCGGACTCAAAGAATCCCAGCGCACTGAGCTGCGAAAGGGGAATTTGGGCTTCGTTTTCCAAAGTTTCAACCTGATCGACGAGCTTACCGTTTTCGAAAATGTGGAACTCCCTTTGATTTATCTCAACATCAGTAAGAGTGAGCGCAAACAGCGGGTTACGGAAGTTTTGGAACGTATGAAGATGGCACACCGTGCCAATCACTTCCCCCAGCAATTGTCCGGAGGGCAACAACAACGGGTTGCGATATCCCGCGCCGTTATTACCAAGCCTAAACTCATACTGGCCGATGAGCCTACCGGAAACCTGGATTCCAAAAATGGGTTAGAGGTCATGAACCTGCTTACTGAGCTCAATCAGGATGGGACAACCATTGTAATGGTAACCCACTCCGACCACGATTCGCATTTCGCCCATCGGGTGGTTCACCTTTTCGATGGTCAGATTGTTACCCAGAATCAAAATCGCCCTGTAGGAGCAGCGATTTAGGAGTTTATTCATCGCATGCCGAGTTTATTCATCAATCGAAAATCACTGGGGTAACCCGAAAAAGCACACATCATGTTTAAGAACTATTTAAAAACCGCCTGGAGGAACCTGTTGAAGAACAAGGGGTACTCCCTGATAAATATAGGAGGTCTCGCCCTTGGGATCGCCGTAGCCCTGATCATAGGCCTTTGGATCCATGACGAACTTACCTATAACAGCTATTATAACAACAAGGATAGAATAGCCCAGGTATTTCAATCTCAGACTTTTAATGGGAATACCGGAACGGGACCTGCCATCCCACTACCTCTAGAACCAGCCCTCCGAGATGGTTTTGCCGATAACTTTGAGCATATCATGATGTCGTCCTGGACGCAGCAGGGTTTTCTGAGGGTTGGGGATCTGAATATCACGCGTACCGGGAACTATATGCAGCGAATGGCCCCTGAGTTCCTAAACCTCGAGGTAATTAAAGGAGATCGTGATGGCTTGCGTGAAATCAATTCTATCATGCTGGCAGAATCTACAGCGGAAACCCTCTTTGGTAATCAGGACCCAATAGGCAAGACTGTGCGAATTTACAATCAGTACGACCTCAATGTAAGTGCCGTCTACAAAGACATTCCCTTTAACAACTCCTTCAATGATACGGATTATATTATCCCATGGGACCACTATGTAAACAATGCTGAATGGATACAAAACTCCAAGGATAACTGGGGGAATAATTCCTGGCAAATGTTCGTGCAAATTGCAGACAATGCGGATATGTCGACTGTTTCCGAGCGCATCCGTAATGTCAAAAAAGACCTGAATGAGGACACAGCGGAATTTAATCCGCAACTTATGCTGCTTCCCATGGACGACTGGTACTTGCGTTCCAATTTCGAAGATGGCAAGCAGGTCGGTGGCCGGATCAAATATGTTTGGCTCTTTGGGATCATCGGGATTTTTGTTCTCCTGCTGGCCTGTATCAACTTTATGAATTTGAGCACGGCACGTTCCGAAAAGCGGGCGAAGGAAGTAGGGATTCGCAAGAGTATTGGCGGGCAACGCAGTCAACTGATCAATCAGTTCTTAAGCGAATCGCTGCTCGTAGTTGTCTTTGCCTTTGTCATGGCCGTCCTTATCGTTTTACTATCGCTCGATGGCTTTAATGACCTGGCGCGCAAAGAGATCGCATTCCCCTGGGAATCCCCCTTGTTTTGGGGACTGGCTTTGGGCTTGATTGTATTCACTTCGCTCTTGGCCGGGAGCTACCCAGCACTATACTTGTCCTCCTTCCGGCCCGTAGATGTGCTCAAAGGGACTTTTAAGGCAGGAAAGTATTCCGGTTTGCCCCGAAAAATCCTTGTGGTGCTGCAGTTTACCGTTTCGGTGGCCTTTATTATTGGAACCGTTATCGTGATGCAACAAATCAACCACGCTAAGAACAGACCAGTGGGTTACACTATGGATGGCCTGGTTCAGATTCCCACCTTTAGCGAGGATTTCAATGACAAAACCGAACTCATGCGGGAGCAATTCATCGGCTCCGGAGCCGTGGTGGAAATGGCCACCTCCAGTAGCCCGACCACTCGCATCTGGTCTAACCGAAGTGGTTATACCTGGGAAGGGAAGCCCGATGGTTTCCAGGAGGATTTTGCCTGGACCGAAGTCTCGGTGGACTATGCCAAAACCATTGATCTCAAAATCCTGGAAGGGCGGGACTTTTCTCGGGATATCGCATCGGATTCCATGGGAATCCTGATCAATGAAACTGCTGTCGCCTATATGGGTCTGGAAAATCCGGTAGGTACGATTATTCGCGATTCCGATGAAGAGGATCCCGGGCCGGATATGAAAATAATTGGAGTAGTTCAGGACATGATCGCCCAATCTCCATATGAGCCGGTGAAACAAGGCTGGTATGTCTATGACCGCTATAATAATTTCAGTTACTATAACCTGCGGTTGAATCCGAATCAAAGTGCAAGCCAAAGCCTGGCAACCGTTGAGCGGATCTTTAAGGACAACTTTCCGGCAATCCCGTTTCAATACGATTTCGTAGACGCGGAATACGGTGAGAAATTTGCTTCAGAACAACGTATCGGAACGCTTTCCGGAATATTTACTGCTCTGGCCATTCTGATCAGTTGCCTTGGCCTCTTTGGACTGACTTCCTTTGTTGCGGAACAACGGACCAAGGAAATCGGGGTGCGCAAGGTATTGGGGGCCTCTGCCTTTAACGTATGGAATATGCTTTCCAAGGATTTCCTGAAATTAGTCGCTATCTCTTGTTTCATCGCAGTTCCTATTGCCTACTACGTCATGAATGGATGGTTACAGGAATATCCGTATCGCGTTATCCTGAAATGGTGGATATTTGGCCTGGCCATGTTAGGAGCTTTTGGAATTACCGTGCTGACAGTAAGCTTCCAGGCGCTCAAAGCCGCCCGGCAGAATCCGGTAAAAAGTCTTCGGACGGAATAAACATAACCAACAAACAAACCAGAAGTTGAAAGGGCATCCCGCAGGGTGCCCTTTTTCTTGTCGGTTTACTTACTTGTTAAGATTGCAGTATTTTTAAGCCCAAATCCAACCTGAAGTGTCGGCCAAACAGGATCCCTATGCTGCCCTGAGATTCCGGGAATTCAATATTTTCCTGGGAGTTCGATTTGCCATGGTACTCGCCTGGTCCATGCAGTTCATCCTCATTGAATGGTTTGTTTATTCCCTGACCAAAGATCCCCTGTCCCTTGGTTTAATTGGGCTAATGGAAATTATCCCGGCTGTCTTAATGGCTTTGTTCGCCGGCCATATCGTGGATCAAAGGGAGAAAAGAAACCTGTTGATCAATTGTATCATCGCTTTTTCTGTCCTTAGCCTGGGCTTATTTTTTCTGAGCGATCCGGAGCGGGTGGCTTCCTGGGATCAAGGCTCATTGCTCGCTGGGATTTACGCCCTGGTTTTTTGCGGTGGATTGGTCCGTGCCTTTATTGGACCCACCATTTTTTCGCTGATCGCGCTGATTGTACCAAAACGGATTTACCCCAATGCTGCCACTTGGAGCAGTAGCACCTGGCAAGTAGCTTCAGTGCTGGGGCCAGCGCTTGCTGGTTTAACGATTGCCTGGATCGGGGTGCACTGGTCCCTTTGTCTGATCTTCGGATTTTCATTGTTGGCCTTACTCTTGCTGCTGAAGATTAAGCGCAAACCAATACTCAATCCAAAACTGGGGGAGCCTGTCCTGCAAAGTCTCAAAGACGGATTGCAATTTGTTCGGGGGAATAAAGCAATCCTCGGAGCCCTTACTCTGGATATGGTGGCGGTGCTCTTTGGAGGGGCAGTTGCGCTGCTGCCTATTTATGCCCAGGATATCCTGAAGGTAGGTTCGGAAGGCTTTGGGATTTTACGGGCCGCACCAGCTGTGGGCGCTTCCCTGACCATGCTGGGGTCTACGCGTTTCCCCCTGCACCGCAATGCCGGGAAAAAACTGCTCTGGGCCGTCTTCGCCTTTGGAGCCTGTATCCTGGTATTTGGAATATCCGAGATTTTCTGGATTTCGGTAGGCGCCTTGTTCCTGAGTGGGGCCGTAGACGGGGTGTCGATGATTATCCGCCAGACGATCCTGCAATTAAAGACCCCGGACAATATGAGGGGCCGGGTGGCTTCGGTCAATTCCATTTTTGTGGGATCCTCCAATGAACTTGGAGCTTTCGAAAGCGGCCTTACGGCGAAGCTAATGGGAACGGTTCCCGCCGTGGTTTTCGGGGGGATTATGACCATGCTTACGGTCGGTGTTACGGCCTGGAGTTCACCCTTCTTCAGAAAATTGGATCTCTCCAAAGATGTGGAGGAAGCCGAAGAAGCGTAATCGGTAGTCTTTTAATTTACGGGAATACGAAGGACCTGTTTTTTCTCACCGGGCCTTAAAGTAGTGGTGTGGTATTCCATACGTACCGAAGGACTTCCATAGTTGTAGTATACCCTGCATCCCACCATGAGTGGGGTATCGGACAAGGCGGGATCCTCAGCATTTTCGATATTGAATATCCATTCACCCGTGCTACCCGCACCAGCAAGGTCAAAGCTGCGCAACGAAATCCCAGTCTGCATTTCTTCACGCAAACGGTTTACCTCACCCAATTCGGTATGATCCCAATTGTAATAACGCATTTGAGGATTAACGGACTGTAAAACGAATTGCGCCCCGGGACGACTCCATTCAAAGACAATTCGGGCCGGATAGGACCCCGTAACCCCAATAGTTGGCTTTTCATTACCCAGGTCCCGACTGCGGACCGAGGCGAGGTAGGCTACACTTTTACCCAGGTCTGTGGCATAATCCCGTGATAATCCTGTGGTAGCCTTAAGCGAGCGATAATCGCGGGATAATCCCTTGATATTATCCTCAAATAAGTGTGCATCACTTTTTAAATAGGCCTGGTGTACCTTACCCTGAAAGGCTTGCGGGTCCAATTTTTCCAAGGTCGTTGCGAGGATCTGACCTGCCGGAGTTATGACTTCAGTAGACTTCTGCAAACGACTTCCACCAAATCCCGGACGCGATCCTCCTGCATACAACAGTTCTTGAATTCCCAGGGACACCATAAAATAGGCTTCCGGGTCTTCAGGTGCCAGTTGAATCACATTGCTAAGGATGCGCAGCGCATCTACCGGCTTATCTTCTTTGAAAAAATCATAGGCTTCCAGGTAAAATGACACATCATTTTCGTTCCCGGCACGCAGTTCAAAGTAGCGATCGATCCGCCTGGATGCGGGCACTCCTCTTAGTAGTTCCGTTAAGGCAGAAAAATTCACCAAAGCTGGATCAGAACCATCTTCATAAATATTTCCTTTGACTTTCAGCGCATCCTCTGGCTTTTGCCCCGACTTGGCGTAAACGGCATTCTTAGTGGTAATTTCCAATACGCCCCCGCTTCCCAGGGATCCGTATTTATTAGTCGCTACAAATCCTTTGAGCAGGGTCATGCTAGCGATATTTTCAGGGTCGAGGTAGGAGGTGTCGAAGACGCGTTTGGCACCGCCTCCGCCTCCTGCGTTGTTGTTGGTATGCCCGCCACCATCTGATCTGCCCATAGGGGTGCCGTCTACCACGATTAAGCCATAATTGTTTAATACGATTGATTTCATCTGGCGCGTCACAAACTGTGAGGCATCCTGGCCATTTCGTGCTAGCTCTATTCCGGTAAACTTCCCGCTGAGCAGGGTTTGAACAATGTCAGTCTCGATCTCGTCAATGTCCTCGTCTCCAATGGTCTGTACGGCATATCCCACCCGTCGCTTATCCCGGGGAGCAATGGCTGTCTGTACCATTTCGGGTTCTTCAAGCCGCTCTCCGGTAACGGTTACTTCGTCCAGATCAATGCCTTTGCTGTTCAGATAAAAGTTATACAACTTGTCCGAACCTGTAATGATCATTCGTGATTCCAACCCGGGTCCACTCAAAAACAGGGTATCCCCAATGGAGGAATTCATAGAGAATTTACCTTCAGGCCCGGTTCGTTGTTCTTCCCCCAATTTTAAGCTTTGCACCAGGACCCCTCGGGAGGGGGTACCATCGATGTACACCGTACCCTCGATCAGGGATAGGTCTTCAGCGTTAGCAATAGCTCCTCCGGAACTAGCATTGATTTCAGAATCTTTGGGTTTAAGTTGTACGTATTCCCCCCGATAGATCAAAGCGGCCCGCTCTAACCAGCGTTGGGATTCTCCGGTAGCCCGGCTCATAATGACGTTCCCGACTTCAACGGCCAGTTTATCGCCTTCCAGTAACAGATCACCGTCCGTGTAGATATAGGTAGCTTCTGTCCCCAGGTAGTCGGATAGTATCCCGTATAGCGCGATACCGTCGTACTTCAGATCTTTCAGATAGTCTTTTAAGGTTGACCAATCCCCATCGGAAACCCGAAAATTGGTTTCTTTCACCCCGGTATTGAATTCCAGTAGCCTGACCCCGGTATTTGGATTTGAAGCAAAAACGCCATCAAGGTAGCGAAAGGCGTAGATGGGTTCATTATCGGCCATGGAAGCCGACGTATCCCATGCCAGGGTTATTGTTCCGTTAGTTTGCCCCTGCGCAAAAACAGGAAAGGCCAACAAAATACAAAGGAGCGATAGCCGCAAATAAGTACGCATTATTATTTCATTAGTTAGCTAAAGATAATGATCCTGCAAAGAAAAGCACCTTCCGTAAAGAAGGTGCTCCAAATAGTTTGCCTGTAAGAACTTACTCTTCCGAACCTTGTGCAGCAGCGGTGTCATTGCCCCCATGGGTGCGGACCAGTCTGAGGAATTCGCCACGGTACCCTTCCGGATCGGCTCCTTTACCTGCAGAAGCCAGCGCAATCACTTGTTTAACATCCGAGTTATTGGCGAACTCGGAATCACGCAACTGCATGCCAAATAAGGCCAGAGATGCGGCAAAGGAGAAATCCTCACTTAAACCTTCAGGTTCTCCAAGATGCTTTTGAACCAGTTCCTTGCTCTTTTTACCATCGGGCTTTTTATAGCGAAACCTAACGGTGAACCAGGAAGAATCTGAGTTTTTTTTGTCAACGGCAACTTCGGTATACGAACGATCCGGGATCGGCTTAAGGAATGGACTTTCTGTGCCTACAGGCAGGACCTCATAGAGTGCAGTTACACTATGATTACTTCCCAGTTCCCCGGCATCTTTAGTGTCATCCATAAAATCCTCAGCAGCAAGCAACCGGTTTTCATAGCCAATTAAACGGTACGCTTTGACCTTTGCCGGGTTAAATTCCACCTGAATTTTAACGTCCTTGGCGATAGTAAACAGGGTTCCCCCGAATTCTTCACCAAAAACCTTTTGGGCTTCCTGCATGGTGTCGATGTAAGCGTGGTTGCCGTTGCCCTTATCGGCCAGGGTCTCCAGTTTGGAATCTTTGTAATTCCCCATACCAAAACCTAGTACCGACAGGAATATTCCCGATTCGCGCTTCGCTACAATCAAGTCTTCCATTGCCTTATCGCTACTGGCACCGACATTGAAGTCTCCATCTGTGGCCAGGATAACGCGGTTGTTCCCTCCGTTTATAAAATGCTTACGGGCCAGGGAATACGCCAGCTCAATCCCAGCGCCCCCTGCGGTTGATCCTCCTGCCTGCAATCCGTCTAATGCTGCAAGGATTTCTGCTTTACGGTTACCTCGGGTAGGAGGAAGGACGGTACCCGCTGCACCTGCATAGACCACGATGGAAACGCGATCCTGTGGTCGCAATTGATTTACCAGCAACTTAAAGGCAGACTTTAACAGGGGCAGCTTGTTGGAACTGTTCATGGATCCACTGACATCGATGAGGAAAGTAAGGTTCGATGCCGGAAGTTCTTCCTGATCAAAGGCCTTTCCCTGTAAACCGATGCGGACCAGGCGTGTGTTGGGATTCCATGGAGTAACGGCCAGGTTGGTGGTGATACTAAAAGGATCTTCCCCCGTGGGCTGTGGATAATCGTAGGCAAAATAATTGATCATCTCCTCGATTTTTACAGCATCCTCAGGAATGGTCTGCCCGGCATTGATCATCCGGCGTATATTGCTGTAGGCAGCGCGGTCAACGTCTATGGAGAATGTCGATAATGGATTTAGCATTACCCGTTTAAACCGATTCTCATTGATCTCCTCATAGGATTCATTGTTTTGAACTTGAGGAGGTGGTGCGTGGTGATAGGTGTAGCCGTTCGCGGGAGTAACATTGACTCCAGAGGCTTTACCCTGTAGGTTCCGGACCGCGTCGTATTCAGCAGAAACGGAAGTGACCGCTCCGGTTGCCATTTTCCTTTTTTGCACGCCGTAACCCACTACAACGACTTCTTCGAGAGCCGTGGAATCTTCTTGCATCTGCACATTGATTACAAGGTTTTTACCCACTTTTATTTTCTGGGCTTTCATTCCCAAATAGGTAAATACCAGGATATCACTGGTAGCGGCCTGTATGGAATACATGCCATCGAAATCGGTTTGGGTACCTTCGGTAGTTCCTTTAACGACAACATTGACACCAGGTAAGGGGAGGCCATCACTGTCGGTAACGATTCCGGTTATTTCTGCTGTTGTAGTCGGGGTGGGGGCCTCGCCCCCGCCCAAGGCAACAAGTAAAACGAGTAGGCTGAATAATGCTTTCATATCATTGAATTTTTTTGAGTACGCTTCAAACATAGCCAGCCGGGTAGGGGCAGGCAACGTCCAATGGGCAGCCTTACCCTTGTCTTGAGGGAAAGGGTTATTTGAGTTAGTGAGGCCCATAAATGATGAAATACCGGTATTTTTTTGGCCCGAGGCATAAATTCTACCCCTGATTCCCGATCTTCGGGGTATGAGATGCATTGCTGCCATTGCGTTTACCTTCCTCCTGGCTACTTCCTGTTCCAGTCAGTCTCAAGGCAGACTCGTAAGCGGGGAACAACTCACCGAAGTCCGGGAAAAGCTGGAATATTATCTCTACTACCCTCCGAATTATCCTGAAGATGGTCAAACCCCTGGGCAAGATCAGCGCACATTTGGATTGCTTGTTTTCCTCCATGGGGGTGGAGATGCGGGGAATTCTCTGGAACAGTTAAAAGCACAGGGACCCCCGAAGCGATTGCTCGAAGGGCCGGATTTGCCTTTTTTGGTATTGGCTCCACAACACGGGGAGGCCAGAACCTGGTGGAATACCAGGGCTGTTATGGAACTGGTCCGCGAAGTTGTGGATAAGAACCATATAGACCCCTCCCGGATTTACCTGAGCGGATTGAGTCGTGGGGCTTCGGCCTGTTGGGAACTGGCCGTGCAAAATCCGGATTACTTTGCGGCTATGGCGGTGGTTTGCGGCATGGCACCTGCGCCCTACGCCCATTGGCTGGATCCTGAGATGCCTATTTGGATGTTTCACGGTACGGAGGATGAGGTGATACCGTTTTCGGAATCACTGGAAATGGCCGATAAGCTCGAAGCGTTGGGTCGCAATGTTCGTTTTACTGTATATGAGGGGATGGGGCATAATGTTTGGGACAAAGCCTACGGGGATCCGGAGTTGTTTGAGTGGCTGGCTGCGCAGCGGCGGGATTAGTTAAGTACTGTAAATGGAAATGGTTATAAAAAATAGGGTTTTACTGCTGGGGGTAATCATCAGTATAAGCCTGCTGGGGTGCAAGGATGCGCCTCAGAAGCAGGAAACAATAAATAGCGGTGAAGGAGCCCCCGAAGTAGCAACACAGGAAGCGTCTGTCCAGGATTCTACGAGAGTAGATGCAACGGCTAATTCTGCACAAGAAGAAACTCCTCCTTTGGAATCCCTGCCGGATACAGCCTTTGTACGTCTGGCCGACTATAGCGACGGCTTTGCTTTCGATATGCGCTACGCAACCGATAATAACTTCCTTGAGGAAACCGTGTATCCTTGTGGCGAATGCTACACCCGGGTTAAAACGGCCAAAGCATTATTGCAGGCCAATGCCGTCTTTAAGGAAAAAGGGTATCGAATTCGCTTTTACGATTGTTATCGACCCAATTCAGTGCAGTATAAGATGTGGGAATTAGTCCCGAACCCGCAGTATGTGGCCAACCCGGTCAAAGGATCGATTCACAATAGGGGAGGTGCGGTGGATATTACCCTGGAAACCCTGGAAGGAAAACCCCTGGACATGGGTACTGATTTTGATTTCTTCGGACCTCGCGCGCATCACGATCATATGGATCTTCCTGCAGAAGTGCTCGAAAACAGGCGTGTTCTAAAGGAAACGATGGAGGCGCATGGGTTTTGGTCTATTCGAACAGAATGGTGGCACTATAATCTCGGGGCTGCCTCCCGTGACGCGGTTGCTAACTTTGTATGGCCCTGTCCTACCGCGAATTAGCACGTAGAATTTAGCTTTTGCCATAGGGGTGTTCCCAACCTTCCCGATACGCTCGCATAAGCAACGCTGAGGCTTCAGTGTCGCCGGGAATTATATGTTTTATGGGATCATAAGCTACCGGCCTGCCGATCTCCAGGGCCAGGTTGGCAAGAATGCAACTGGCAGAAGAAATATGGCCTTCTTCGATACTGGCAACCGGAGCCTTATCGGTTCCTATAGTTGTGAGTAAGTCCAGGAGATGTCTTCGGGTCGCGGGCACAGCATGTAATTCAATATCCTTTTCTTCCAGGTCAGCAGGATATTTTTCACGCTCATAAAGGACATCGCCCCGAATTATGGTGTCGTCCTGGGAGGAAGTAAATTCATATTTCATAACATCTCCCGCCAGGGTTCCCTTCTCACCAAAAATTTTAAAAGCCCAGGGATATTCCGGGTCTTCCGGGGTACCCCAACTGCGATGCGTCCAGTGAATCTTAAAATCGGGATAGTGAAAAATGGCTGTCTGTGTATCCGTGATATTGGATTTGCCTTCGGTTTGAACCAGGATGCCTCCTTCGGAACTTATTTGATCCGGCCAACCTAAATCCAGCATCCAGCGCACGGCATCGAGCATATGTACACACATGTCCCCCATAATACCATTGCCGTATTCCATAAAGGTGCGCCACCAGCGCTTGTGAGGCAGGCCGTCGTAGGGACGCATCGGAGCTGGTCCGGTCCAGAGATCATAATCCAGGAACTCCGGGACCTCCTGTAGCGGTGGATTACCATTTGCCCGCATGTGGTAGTAACAACAAATTTCAACATGCCCTATCGTTCCCAGTAAACCTTGGCGGACGATCTTCTCCCGGGCCTCGACCAGGTGAGGGGTACTTCTTCTTTGGGTGCCTATCTGCACTTTGCGCCCCAACTTTCGGGCGGTAGATAGGATGGCTTCGCCCTCCAATACATCTACGCTTATAGGCTTCTGCAGATATAAGTTAGCCCCGCGTTCCATGGCGTGGATTGCCGTTAAGGCGTGCCAATGATCCGGAGTTCCAATCAGAACAATGTCGAATTCGTGGGTGTCCAGCATGCGTCGATAGTCGCGGTAGGTACGCGGCATTTTCCCGGAGGGTTGGCGTGCCTTAGCCTGAAGGGCTGCCGTTTCCCGGTGTCTCCGGTCCACATCGCAAATAGCAACGATTTCACATGGAGCCACTTGCAATAGCCGCCAGAGATCCATGGTGCCATACCATCCAGCCCCGATTAACCCTACCCGCCATGGGGAATCCCGGTAAATGAGATCCAGGCCATAAGTGCCAAAAGAAGAAAGCAGCGCTGCTGCAGTCGCTCCTTTAAGGAAACGTCGGCGATTGATATTGAAGTGCGGTTGGTGGTTTTTCAACAAGTTTCAATTATTGGCCTATCTGCTTAAAGGTAGTTAATTAACCAAAATGCCAGGGGGAAGTAAAAGCAAGATCAGGCCTTGGAAGTAAAGAGAACGGCAAGACTATCGTCGACCAGACGAACAAAAAACAGGTAGCGATCCCCGCCATCGGCTATTTTGTTTCGCTTGCGAATCCGGGCAACAGTCTCGGGGAAGTTGCGGATGCTGATATTTGCTTTTGAGACGCCCAATTTGCCCGGTTTATAGGGTTTTACCTGCTCAACCCGGAAGCGGCGACCAGGAAAATCGAGTAGTACCCCGGAAGTATATAAATGGGTGTGTTGATGGAGTTTGCGCAATCCATAGCGCTGCCCGATTAAGGCAAAGGCTCCCGATTTCATTAATGCGACATTGGGTTCGTATAGATAGTTCTCAGGCATGCCCGTCGCAACTCCTGCTTCCTGTAGTTCTTCTTCGGTAAATTCGAAGCGTTCAGTAGTGTCTGCTGTAATATTTACAGCAATATGGCGAACAGGAGCCTGGCTGCCTGGTTGCAACCACCATAAGAGTTCTCGCATTTCATTGTTAACTGCAACCATATGAATTTCCCGAAGGTTACTTAATTGTCGGATACCTTCGCTAATATCGAGCATGGGAGAGGTCTTCAGTAAAAAATTACGGGAGCTGCTGCGGATTAATTCATCATGTTCCAAGATGTTGGGCTCGTAGTCCTCCAGGCGGATTACTTTTTCCCTTTGAGCGTTGCGGCGCGAGGGATCGGCATAGACCCAATCCAATGGCTTTTCCGGAAAACCCTTGAGAACGTCAAGACCGTTGGCATGTATCGCCTGAATATGTGATGCCCCCAGAGCAACAAAATTATTGGCCGCAATACGTGAAAGGGATTCGTCCTGTTCACAATGGTAGACTTGCGCAAAATTTTTTGACAGGAAATAAGCATCCACACCCAGCCCACCTGTTAGGTCCATGAGGGTGTTTCCGGCGACGAGACCGGCTTTGTAGCGTGCAGTTATTTCGGAAGAAGTTTGTTCTAGATTTAGGCTAGGCGGGAGGATGAGATTGCGTTTACCGTACCAGGATGGGACCTTCGATTTCAGGGTTTGGTGCCCTTTTAGTTGCTGGGCCAGTTGGGAAGAGGAAACAGCGTCGAAGGGACTCTTTTTTAAGGAAACTGACAGGATGTCAGCCGATAAATTATTTAATATAAAATCCTGTACACCAGTATTTAATATATTTTTATACAAAGTATAGCTATAAATCTTTAGTGAGGCGCCTAACCAGCTTGTTTTCCGCTAAAAATTCCTTTAAAATCACCTTAATTGCGGTATATCCCGGGATGGCTACGATCATCCCGGTTACCCCGAACAAGAGCCCTGCGATAATGATAACCAGAAATATTTCCAGCGGATGGGATTTGACGCTGTTGGAAAAAATCAGGGGCTGGGAAAGGAAGTTATCCACGAGCTGTCCAATGGTCAATCCGAGTAAAACCCAACCAACATCCGGAAGGATTACCGAGCTGAAATCTGAACCGAGATTTGAGGTCATGGTGAGGACGATCATAATGATCCCCCCGATCAACGGACCGATGTAGGGAATAATATTGAACAGCGCGCAGAGGAATGCGATTACCACGGCATCTTTTATTCCGACTAGTAAGAGTACAATGGTATAAATTATAAAGAGCACCAGTATTTGCCCAATCAACCCCACGAAATAGCGCGATAACAGCGATTTGATCTTTTCAATGGACTTCATTACGCGGCTTTCGTTTTGATCCGGGACAAAACTCAGTAGGCTATTCTCGAATAATCGACTATCCTTCAGGAAGAAAAATGAAATGAAAAGCACCGAAAACAGTCCCAGGCTCAGGTTGCTCAGAATACCCAGGATGGAGTTCAAAAAGTTGGGGATAAACCCAAACTCTACACCAGCTAAGATGCTTTTATCGAGTTCGCTATTCGCGATTACCGAATTCAGGGATTCCGGGCTGGCTCCGATATAGTCCATGATCTGCAGATAAAGGGAGTTGAGGTCACTTTGTAAGTCGTCAATATTGAGAAGGGATAGATTCCTGCCCTGTTCGCTGATCAAGGGTATAAATAGCGCAATGATCCCGCCGATTACCAGCAGGAGCAAGGTCATTACCACCAATACCGCTGCAGTATTGGGAAACTTGAGCTTTCGCCTGAGAAAAAGTACAACAGGCCTCCCGATAAGTGCAACAACCGCTGCTATCAGTACATAGGCAATTACGGATCGGATCAGGTACAGGAAATAGCCCAGTAAAATAATGCCTGCCAGAATAAAGACAGCCCTCAGGATTCCATTGGCCAGGGTGCGGGAGTTCATAAGTTTAATTTTTGAAGGCGTAATTTATGATATTGGCTCCCATTTGCAGGGCCTTCAAGCGGACGGCTTCCGGATCGTTGTGAACTTCAGGATCTTCCCAGCCATCGCCCAGATCACTTTCTGTTGTAAACAGTAATACCAGCCGGCCTTCGTGGAAGTATCCCATAGCCTGTGGGCGCTCGCCATCGTGCTCATGGATTTTCGGGAGGCCATCGGGAAAGGAGTAAGGTTCCTGGAATATCGGGTGATCTGCGCCCAACTCTTCCCATTGCCGGTCCGGGAAAACCTTACGCAATTCCTTATCGAGAAATTCGGCCATTCCGTAATTGTCGTCGATATGCAAAAAGCCACCGCCCAGCAAATAGGTTCTGAGGTTCATGGCCTCTTCCGCCGTGAAAATTACATTGCCATGCCCGGTCATATGAAGCATGGGGTATTCAAAGATCGAGGACTCTCCGACACCTACTGTTGCCGAAGCAGTATTTATATCCGTCTCAATATTTGCATTGCAGAACTGGATGAGATTCGGAAGCGCTGTTGGGTTGGCATACCAATCCCCACCTCCTCCGTATTTTAGTACCGCCACCTGCTGCGCACAAAGGTTAGACGCGGCAATGAGCAAAACTACGCCCAGGTATCTTCGTACTATGTCTGACACTATTTGCAAGGCTATTGATTGATTAAGTTTACGGTAAAACAGGCAGCCAATGCTGCGGTTTCTGTTCTCAGGCGACTATTCCCCAGGGAAACGGGAACAAAACCGCTACTGATGGCCTGTTCTACTTCCGCCTCACTGAAGTCTCCCTCTGGCCCAACTAAGACAACAACGTCCTTATCGGCCGCCACCCGACGCTTCAGGTCTGCTTTTTCCCCTTCCCTGCAGTGGGCAATAAACTTTAATATGGGTTGCTCGCCCTGGAGGAATTCCGCAAAAGTTTTTGGCTCCTCCAAAACCGGCAGGTAGGTCCTGAGGCTTTGCTTCATGGCCTCTTCCACGGTTCGTCGCATGCGATCCATCGGGAGATTGCGGCGTTCAGAGTGCTCACAGATTAACGGGGTAATCCGATCTACGCCAATTTCGGTGGCCTTTTCCAGAAACCATTGGAACCGGTCTATCTTTTTCGTGGGGGCAACTGCCATATGCAGGTCGAACATTTTGGGTCGCTTTTTCTCCGAATTGAGTACCCTCCCCATGCAACGCTTGTTGTTCGCTTCGAGGATTTCCGCATGAAAAAGCAATCCCTGGCCATTGGTAATCAGTAGCTTGTCCCCGGCTTTCTTCCGCAACACCTTTACGATATGGTGACTCTCTGCAGGGGGAAAGGAAAACTGATTTACGCTGTGGTCCAGCTCGGGATGGTAGAAATAATTCATCGGGAAGCTTTGGATTTGAGCGCTTCTGCTTTACTGCGGGCATGCTCCAATCCCCAGTCTATCCATTGATTAATTGCGGCGGTGTCCCGGTATCCCTCCGGGTCTACGAAGACAAATTCCTTCATGGGTCTGCCGGTAAACTCCATAGGGCGGGCTCCCGGCAGCATTAAGGCTTGTTCCATCAATGGTCCGGGTACGCGTACCATCAGGGATTCTCCTACGATACCAATACTCATTTTACCGCGATACATGTAGGCCAGCCCCCCGAACATCTTTTTTAGTTCCATGTCCTCATGAATGGCCGAACCGCGTTCCAGAAGCAATTGATTAAGCCGGCTTTCCAACGCTTCACTATAGGGCATAGACTGTTTATTTTCCGATTGAATACCTCGCTTTGGCCGATACATCGAGTCCGCAAAAGCGATTTTCAAGATACTTGAAATAACCGACAATTCCTATCATTGCAGCGTTGTCGGTACAGTATTCCATTGGGGGGACGTAGGTAGTCCAGCCCTGTTTTTCCTCAGCTTCTTTTAGGGCGCCCCGGATCCCGGAATTCGCAGCCACTCCTCCTCCTATAGCGATGTGTTTTAAGCCTGTTTCGGCTACCGCTTTTTCGAGTTTTTGCATAAGGATTTTGACGATGGTATGTTGAATGGATGCGCAAATGTGATCTCTTTCGCGCTCCACGAACCCGGCATCTTTTTCCTGTTGTTTTTGGATGAAATACAGGATACTGGTTTTTAATCCGCTGAAACTGAAATTCAGACCATCCACTTTGGGAATGGGGAATTCAAAACGCAGGGGATCACCCGCCTGTGCGTGTTTATCGATCAACGGCCCGCCCGGGTACGGAAAGCCAATCAGTTTGGCACTCTTATCAAAAGCTTCTCCTATGGCATCGTCCAGGGTTTCCCCGAGGACTTCCATTTGAAAAGGCCCATCTACCCGAACAATTTGTGTATGCCCACCACTAATGGTAGCCGCCAGAAACGGAAAAGGGGGAGGGGTATACCCTTCCCGTTCAATAAAATGCGCTAGGATGTGGGCTTCCATATGATTTACTTCAATGAGCGGGATATCCAAGGAAAGCGCCAGGGATTTCGCAAAAGAAGTGCCTACCAACAGGGAACCAAGAAGTCCCGGACCCCGGGTAAATGCTATGGCTGATAGGCTTTTTTTGTCGATATTTGCTGTGGCCAGCGCCTGATGCACCAAAGGAACGATATGTTGTTGATGCGCCCGGGAGGCCAACTCGGGAACGACCCCGCCATAAGCCTGGTGAATTTGTTGTGTGGCTACAATATTACTGAGCACCTGAGCCCCCTTGAGGACCGCTGCGGAAGTATCATCGCAGGAGGACTCGATAGAAAGGATTACAGGTTGTTCACGCACATCAGGCATTTGGAACGAAATTTGGTTGTGCAAAGGTAAAAATTAAGCCCCATCAGAAAAGTCCGCAAAATACTTGTTCGCTTCCTGCTTATCCTGCTGGTAATTTGCGTGCTGGGGACGGTTATTCTTTCCCTGCCCGGGGTACAGACCCGGTTGGCAAAAATGGCCACCAATGAGATTAATGAAACCTACGGCACAGACATTCGCATAGATCGGTTGCGGGTTTCACTGATTAGCTGGGACACTGCCCTGGAAAATATCTACATTCAGGATTACCAGGGAGACACCCTGGCGCATATTAAAGAGCTCAACACCTCCATCCTCAACCTTAAAGAGCTGGCCGGAGGGCAATTGGAATTCGGAGATATTGATATCGATGGGCTGTACCTGAACCTGAAAACCTACAAGGACGCTCCCGATACAAACCTGGGAATCTTTATAGATCAGCTCGACGACGGCAAACCCCGGGCTCCCGGCACTCCGCCATTTTATTTCAACACCACCGGCATCTCCATAATCAACAGTCGATTCCTGCTGACGGATGAAAACTTAGAGACTTCTAAAATTTTGGATTTCAAGAATCTGGAAATCGATGCGGATGACTTTACAATTTTGGGCCCCGAAGTAACCGCAGCCATAACCGCTTTGAAATTTCGTTCACCCAGAGGACTCGAAATGCAGGACATGGCGACGAATTTTTCCTACAGTAGGGAACAAATGCGTTTTGATTCACTGCGATTGCAATCACCGGGCTCTGTGATAAACGGGAACCTGACTTTTTCATACAAGCGGGAAGACCTGGTGGACTTTACCAACAAGGTGCTGGTCGATGCCCAATTCAATGAAAGCACTATTTCCCTGGATGAAGTAAATGTCCTCGCCCCAATTTTTGGTAGTGGGAAGGTGGCTTCCCTGAGTGCCGGATTTTCGGGAACCCTCAATGAATTAACCGTATCTGATCTATTGTTGGTCTGTGACCAAACCGGGATGCGCGGGACCTATGAGTTCAAAAACCTTTTTGATCGCGAGGAACCCTTTGTGATCAACGGCGAAATTCGAAACATTACTAGCAGTTACTATCAGCTGCGCGGCTTAATGCCTGAGATTCTGGGGCCTGTTGTTCCGCAGTCGGTACAGCGGTTAGGGCAATTTACGCTGCGCGGGCAGGCCGAAGTAACGGGAACCTCGGTAAATGCACAGCTCAACATTAACTCTCCTTTAGGCAGCGCTTATGCGGACCTGAATATGAATGATGTGGATAAGGCCGAAAAGGCTACTTATGCAGGTTTCGTATCCCTGATCGACTTTGACCTGGCCCGATTTACCCGGGATAAGAATTTAGGACGCACTTCTCTTGACCTCAATGTGGAAGGGACAGGCTTTACCCAGGAATCCCTGAATACAGAGATTATCGGGGAGGTATATACCCTTGCCTACAACGGTTACGATTATAAGGACATATCGGTTTCCGGGATAGTAAAAGATCAGTTATTCGACGGTTCCCTCAATAGCAAAGATCCGAATCTCATTTTTACTTTTGAAGGGCTGGCCGACTTTGGCAGTAACCCGAGTACCTTTAATTTCAACGCCTCGGTGGATCACGCCAACCTCTTTGCGTTGAATTTTATAGACGATTCTGTTTCTGTATTCCAAGGGGATGTGGCCATGGATATAATCGGGGATGATCCCGATAATTTCAGCGGGGATATCCGCTTTAGCCAAACGCAGTTCCGAAACGCGAACAACACCTATTTCTTCGAGGATTTCCAAATTGTATCCAGTTTTGATCAGGACACCGTACGCACCATAGAGATCAATTCTCCGGATATTATCACCGGCTACATGCGCGGGAAGTTCAAGACCCGGGAACTCGGAAGGCTATTGCAGAATTCTGCCGGTAGCATTTATACCAATTACCGACCCTACGAGATTTCTCCAGGGCAGGAATTGAACTTTAATTTCAGTATTTATAACAAGATTGTTGAGGTATTCCTTCCGGAAGTATCGTTTGGTCCCAATACCTTTATTCGAGGGAATATCGATGCCGATGCCGGCGACTTTAAACTCAACTTTCGCTCACCTTCCATTGCTGCTTTCGGCAACTCCATGGATTCCATTGATATTCGCGTCGATAATAAGAACCCCTTATTCAATACCTATGTTGCGGTGCAGGATGTACGCACGGTGTACTACGATGTCAGGGACTTTGAGCTTATCAATACAACCCTGAACGACACCCTGTTTTTCCGAACCGAATTCAAAGGGGGTAGCACCTACAACGACAGCTACAACCTTAACTTCTATCACACCTTTAACAAGGAGAACAAGTCCGTAATTGGACTAAAGCGATCCGACGTGAGTTTCAAGGGAAATACCTGGGTACTGAATCGGGAGGGTAATGACCGAAACAAGGTTATTATTAACCGGACGCTCGACAGCCTTATGATACAAGAGGTTGTCATGAACAATGAAGCCCGCGAGGAAATTTTATTGCGCGGTGAGCTCGCGGATTCCACCTATAAGGACCTGGAATTGCGCTTTAAAATCGTTTCCCTCAATAAGATTACCCCTGCCATCGACAGCCTCAAACTCAGCGGGGAGGTGAATGGTGTGCTTAACGTGCGTCAGGAAGACGATATTTACCTGCCGATAGGGAATCTCAATATCAGCGATTTTGGAGTGAATAACGTGCCGATGGGCGAGCTGGACATCGGGATTATCGGCAACAAGAACCTCACGGAATTTAGTGTCAATACCCGCATTACCAATCAGAATCGCGAAGTCTTTTCGATCATTGGCACCGTGCTGAACCAGGGGGAATATCCCTCGGCCAACCTAACGGCGAGTTTCCTGGACTTCCCCTTGCATCCATTCAATGCCCTGGGGGAAGGCGTAATTGATCAGATACGCGGGGATCTCAAGGGGACTGCGCGCATCGTCGGGGATATACGTAACCCGGAAATGTCCGGTTTACTAACGCTGAACGGGGCGGGCCTGGCGATCCCGTATCTGAATGTGAATTACGATTTTGCACCGGTATCACGGGTGCGGTTGGAGAATCAGAGCTTTGATTTCCAAAATATTCGACTAACGGATACCGAAATGTCGACACGGGCGGTGCTCGATGGTACCATTCGCCATCAGTTTTTTGATGATTGGAATCTGGACTTAAGTGTCGATACCCAGGGGGAACGCTTCCTATTGCTCAACACCGAATTCGACGAGGACGAACTGTATTACGGACAGGCCTATGCCGTAGGGCAAGGGCAAATAAGGGGGCCAACCAATGCCCTTGTAATAGATTTTGTGGGGGCAACAGGACCCGGGACTTCCCTTAAAATACCCATCAGCGACATTGCGACCGTAGGCGACTACAGTTTTATCAATTTTATCGAGAAGGATCAGCGCAGGCTAGAGGAGGAAGGCCGTGTGTTACGGGAATACGAGGGATTAGAGCTCAATTTTGACCTGGATGTAACTCCCGATGCCGAAGTAGAAATCGTGATCGATCAGCAAACCGGGAGCTCCTTGAAAGGAAGAGGGGCTGGGCTGATATTCATGGAGATCAATACCAACGGGAAGTTCAATATGTGGGGTGACTTCGTAGCTACGGAAGGCACCTACCGCCTGAAATACGGTGGGATCATTGACCGGACCTTCAAGGTTAAGCCTGACGGGCGAATTAACTGGGATGGTGAGCCTTTGGATGCCTTGCTGGATATGGAAGCGGTCTACTCGCTCAATGCCAACCCGGCCCCCTTGCTGGATAACGGCTTCGCGCGCAGTATTCCCACAGAGGTAATCGTCCGCCTTACGGGAGAATTGGAGCAACCCACGGTAGAATTCGACGTAGCCTTTCCAGGGGCTAGTTCCATTGTAGCTTCCGAATTGCAATATCAATTGCAGGATCCAACCGTGAAGGAACGCAATGCGCTGTTCCTGCTGGCACAGGGAACCTTTGTAAACCAAACCAGCGGACTCAATCAAAACGCCCTTGCGGGTAGCCTGATAGGCTCGGCAACAACCAACTGGTTTAACAAAGCCCTTGGGGCAAATGCAGACCGTTTGAATGTAGCCTTGTCCTATGAGGCCTCATACAACGATCCCAACGCTGAAGTCCTCCAGGAGGACCGGGTAGGGCTCAGTGTTTCTACGCGGATAACCGATCGAATCCTGTTCAATGGCCGCTTTGGTGTTCCTGTTGGTGGCGTGAGTCAATCAGCGGTTGCGGGGGATGCCGAGGTGCAGCTGCTGCTCAACGATCCGGGGACCTTGAGTATGCGGATTTTTAACCGGCAGAACGATATGCAACAGATCATCGGGGACCGCCAGGGATACACCCAGGGGGTAGGGTTGTCCTATGAGGTAGACTTCAATACGACCGGGGAGTTGTTCAGAAAGATTTTCGGGACGCAACCGAAAGAAGATCAGCGTGTTGTGCCTTCAGATTCCCTCCAGGTTCTGCAACCGAATGACAGCCTGGTTCCCAGGGATAGTTTGATACGATTTATCCCAAAAAACAAAAAACCTTTCTAGGATTCGCGTTTGGATGTGAATTTTTAGCAGTCAAACGTGAAAATCGTTACGAAAACGTTTTCGTGTACCCGGACCGCTAAGATTGCCCTTCCGGCATTCATTATTTGGTCAAAGTTTGTTAATTTTGCCATTCAAATTTTTGCATGTCTAAGACGATCAAAAAAATAGCGGTTTTAACCTCTGGGGGCGATTCTCCCGGAATGAACGCCGCGATTCGCTCCGTGGTGAGAACATGCGCCTTTTTGGATGTTGAATGTCTCGCCGTTTATCGTGGCTATCAGGGGATGATCGAAGGAGATTTCGTTCCCATGAATGCCCGAAGCGTAAATAACATTATTAACAAAGGGGGTACGATCCTCAAATCCGCGCGTTGTGAGGAATTCAGAACGCCGGAAGGGCGTGCCCAGGCGCACCAACAACTCGTAAATGCCGGGATCGATGGCTTTGTCGTGATTGGGGGAGACGGAAGTTTCCGGGGCGCCACCATATTCAACAAAGAATACGATTTTCCGGTAATGGGAATCCCGGGGACTATCGACAATGATATTTTCGGGACCCGCTTTACCCTTGGTTTTGATACGGCGCTCAACACCGTTGTGGAAGCCATAGATAAAATCCGGGATACCGCAAGTTCTCATAACCGCCTGTTCTTTATTGAAGTAATGGGAAGGGATGTAGGCCACATCGCCCTGAATGCAGGGGTAGCCGCCGGAGCTGAAGAAATCCTGATCCCTGAGGAAAACCTGGGGCTTGAACGCCTTTTGGATTCCCTGAAGCGAAGTAAGAAATCCGGTAAATCCTCCAGTATTGTGATTGTAGCAGAAGGAGATAAGACCGGTAAAAATGTATTTGAACTCAAGGAATATGTGGAGGAGCACCTGCCTATTTATGATGTTCGGGTTTCAGTACTCGGACACATGCAACGAGGCGGATGTCCTACTGCATACGATCGGGTTTTAGCCAGTCGAATGGGGGTAGTAGCCGTAGAGGCGCTCCTCAGTGGCAAAACCAACCTCATGGTTGGCATTATTGACAATGAAATGACCCTGACGCCCATCGAAGAGGCCATCAAGGGACACACAAAAATTGATAGGGAACTCATTCGGGTATCCGATATCATGACCGTATAATTTAAACACAGAAAAAATGGCAGCATTGCAAATTGGTATTAATGGATTTGGACGAATCGGACGCCTGGTTTTCCGCGCAACCGTGGAACGGGACAACGTAGATGTCGTTGCAATTAACGACTTGCTGGATGTAGAGCATCTGGCGTATTTGTTGAAGTATGACTCCGTTCATGGACGCTTCAATGGAACTGTGGATGTAAAGGATGGAAACCTGGTAGTTAATGGTAAAACCATTCGCATTACTGCTGAGCGCGATCCCTCCCAATTGCAGTGGGATGCAGTGGGGGCTGAAATCGTTGCGGAGTGTACCGGAATTTTCACTACCCTGGATATGGCCCAGAAGCACATCGATGGAGGTGCCAAGAAAGTCGTAATCTCCGCTCCTTCCAAAGACGCTCCTATGTTCGTAATGGGGGTGAATCACCAGGATGTAAAAGCTTCTGATACCATTGTATCCAACGCAAGTTGTACTACTAACTGTCTGGCCCCTCTGGCCAAAGTCCTGAATGACACCTATGGAATCGAAGAAGGATTGATGACTACTGTTCACGCTACTACAGCTACCCAGCTTACTGTAGACGGACCTTCCAAGAAAGACTACCGAGGTGGGCGCAGTGCGATGCTCAACATTATTCCAGCTTCTACCGGAGCAGCCAAGGCGGTTACCAAAGTAATCCCGGCTCTTGAAGGGAAACTCACCGGGATGGCATTTCGGGTTCCTACTGCGGACGTTTCCGTTGTAGACCTTACCGTGCGTCTGGAAAAAGAGACCTCGTATGAGGATATCAAGAAAACCATGAAGGCAGCTGCTGAAGGTCCCTTGAAAGGAATTCTGGGGTACACTGAGGAGGCCGTTGTTTCTCAGGATTTCGTTGGCGATGCCCGTACCAGTATTTTCGACGCTGGTGCCGGAATTGAATTGAATAGCAAATTCTTTAAAGTGGTATCCTGGTATGACAATGAGGCGGGTTATTCCAACAAACTGGTCGACCTGGCGCTGCACGTAAACAGCCTATGATTCTCATAACCGATAGCGGGGCAACCAAAGCCGATTGGATCGCGCTGGATTCCAAAGGCGATCAACTTTTCATGACTCAGACTTTGGGGCTTAGCCCCGAAGTTTTGAGCCGTGAGGTTATTGAAGAGCGCCTGGCCAATAACTTTGAATTGGCCAAGAACGCTTCAAAAGTGGAGCGCGTTCACTTTTACGGTGCTGGATGTGGAACGGAACGCATGCGTCGCTGGCTTCGCGAGATTTTTTCCGGCTTTTTCCCTAATGCCAAAATCGAGGTAAAGGAGGATACCTATGCAGCGATTTATTCCACCACAAAAATAGGTAGCCAGGGGATCGTCTGTATTCTGGGAACCGGTTCCAATTGCAGTTATTACGACGGCCACCAGATGTTTCAAAAGGTTACTTCTTTGGGATACATCCTTATGGATGACGGGAGCGGTAATTTCTTTGGGCGCAAATTAGTTCGGGATTATTACTATCATAAGATGCCTCAGGACCTGGCGTTGTTGTTCGATAAGGAATACAACCTGGATCCGGATGTAATCAAGGAGCACCTGTACAAAAAGCCTAACCCGAATACCTATCTGGCAACCTTCGCTCGCTTTATTGTTGAGCACAAGGAACATCCTTACTGCAAGGGCGTTATCGATAAGGGCTTCCAGCAGTTCATCAACAACCACATCATGCAGTTTGAGTTGGCCACCAAGGTGCCCATTCACTTTGTCGGGAGTATTGCCTACTACCTGCGGGAAGAACTATCGGCAGTGGTAGAGCGCAATGACCTCATTCTGGGGGTAATTCGCCAACGTCCTATCGAAGGACTGATGGAGTTCCACAAGCAAACGATTTAATACGCTTCACCCCGAAGTCTTACGAAACGCGATCAATCGCGTATCGCGATCATGGAAATTTCCACGTTTACGAACGCGGGTAGGTTTCCGACTTCCACGGTTTCCCGAGCTGGGGCATTCTCAGCTTCAAATCGAGAGCCATACACGGTATTGACTTCGGAAAACTGATGCATATCCTTTAAGAAAATCGTGGTCTTCACGACATCTTCGAAGGACATTCCCGCCTCGCTCAGGATGGCGTTGAGGTTTTTCATTACTTGCTCGGTTTCTTCAGATATAGAACCCTGGATTAACTCACCACTGGCCGGGTCAATGGCAATTTGCCCGGAAATGAACAGGGTATTTCCTTTTAATACAGCCTGGTTATATGGGCCAATTGGTGCTGGGGCCTTCTCGGTTTTGATTATTTTTTTCATGTTGATTTAATTGAAGTTATTGGGTTGGCTTCGATTCTCCCATTTGAGGTCCTTGAGGATGCTGGCTTTAATTCCGATAAAGAAGTACCAGCGTTCAAAGCGTCCAAACGGGCTCCAGTCAAAGTTCAATTTAAAACTTTTCAGGTCCCGATCGAAACGGAGGTTGGTAATCCCAAAACCTTTGAGTACAAAATCGTAGGAGGAATTGATTCCGACTTTCCACCGGGGAGATAGTTCGATATCCCCGGAAAACATCAATACGTTATTAGAAATCCGACCCTCCCGGTTTACGTTGGTGTAATTCAGGGCATAGGTAAGGTTTAGGTTCCAGGGTATTTTGGAACTCCAGGAAGGGTTTTGAACATCGTCCGGATCCCGGTCATCAAAAGCCCCCTGATTCAGGTCACGGGCCGATCCAAACAGGCCATCGGTACGTCCTCCTCCGGCCGCGACATAGGTATCCCCGTCATACGGATTATCCGGGTCTACCTGGCCATCCTGATCCTTGTTCTGGAAATCGGAAGATCGCAGGGAATAGGTAAGGTTGAGCCGGGCACTGGTCAGGCGAAACAGGCCTCCCCCGGCATCGATATTAAAGGTGTTGATTCGCCTGCCATTGTTGTCGATAGCATAAGGGTCCAGGCTGGCCCCAAAGTTCACCCGGAGTTTCCTGTCGAACAGGTCCGTACCCCCGGTAAGGTTTACCGGGCTCAGTTTCAGGGAATCCGCTTCCAGATTATAACTGGTACTTAAGTTCAGGCTATTGAGGAACATGACCTTTTTTGGTTCGGTCGCCGTGGAATCCTTATCACGGACCTTGGCTTCAAGCGTATTCGCCAACGTAAAGGAAAGGGAGCTGGACTGGGTCTGCCTCGGGGTGCCGAAGAGGGTATTTTCAAAGCGGGTGTAGAATATTTCTTCGCCCGTAGCCTCATTAACAACCTCCTCATAAAACTGGTCAAACGAAGGTGCCCAGCCATAGTTTATGCTCGGGCGCATCGTATGTCGCAGGGCCTGTATTTTCTTGTCTTCGCCAAAATTAAAGGTTCCGTAGAGCGTGGTACCCAAGCCTGCATTGAGGCTGTACTGATTGAATCGGTCAAAACCGTCTATGGTGTCGCGTACAATAGTTTGCGACTCCTCATCGAAGCGCCTTTGGGAAGTGTCCCAGGTCCATATATCTTCATAACTACCCCCCAGAGTGGCACTGATGTATTTGAATAATTTAAAGTTGGTCGAAATGGGAATCCGGTGTCGGGCACCCAGCCGGGCATTATCGAACATGGCCCCGGTGAGGAAATCGTCCATATTCGTGGTAATACTGTTCTGCCCGTTGAAATCGTATTGGAGGTTGATATTCTGGATGACTCCTTTTTTGATCCCCTCCCGTTTCGCAAAGGGGAAAATACGCTCCATACTTCCCTGCACAGTAGGCAGGGTTACGTTCACCGCTTCCGTATTGGTATTCTGACTATGCGTGGCGGTCAGGGATACATTTACCCGGGGGTAGGCGGGGAAGGTCTTGGAATAGGAAATAGATGAATTCAGGTTATTGACCTGGGTATTGGGTAGGTTTTGTTGCAAAAGGGAATTCCGGTAAAACTGGCTGCTGGCAATATTCACTGAGGCCGAAAAGCGCGAATTCGGACTGGCCTTGGGATCCTGATTGTGGCTGATCTGGATGCGGTAGATTGTATTTCTCGCATAATCGGAAAAGCCCTTCTGGCTGGTAATCAGATTCTCAAAATTAAAATTCACATTTCCCCGGAAAGCGTAGCGTTTTGCATAAACACTTTGTGCCCGAAACCCATAGCTCCCGTTGGTATAGATATCCCCATTAAACGAAAGGTCCACATAGTCGCTAATAGGCAGATAATAGCCCGCATTCTGAAGGAAATACCCGCGTTGGGGGTCATTTCCGAAGGTTGGGATCAGCACTCCGGCCGTTCGTCCGACACCCAGCGGAAAATAAGCAAAGGGTAGCGCAATAGGGGTAGGGACGTCTGCGATGTAAAGGTTGCTGTAGCCTGCGATTACCTTCTTACCCGGCACAAACTTGGCCTTGCGAATTCTGATGTAGTAGTCCGGATTAATCGTGTCCTTAGAGGTAGTGAGTTTCCCCTCGCTCATGAAATAGACCGAGTCGTTCTCTTTTTTGGTGCGTTCGGCATAGACTTTCATGGCCTCACTTCCCAGGGCTCCGGCATTTGCCTGTTGTTCGGTTCGGGAATTCCAGATTATTGCCTTTTCGGTATCGAAATTAAAGCGGATGGAATCAGGGGTAACCTCCTGAGAGCCTTGCTTAAAAAATGGCAGCTGGGAATAGTTGCCAAGGGTGTCTTTTAAGCGCCCTGCATAAACCTCGTTTTTGACATAGTCCAAAACGATGACTCCCGCCTTTAACTCGATGTCCTGATAATAGATTTCGGCCTCGTTATACAGATAAATACGCTGTTCGCGCTGACTCATCCGGATCGAATCCTTTGCTTTGTAGCGCACCTGGTCCGTTAAAGCACCGGAAGCAGGGGGAAGGGTATCTTGCTGAACAGCCGTTTCGCTGATGGAATCCTGCTGCATGAGCACTGTAAAATCAGGCGCCTGAAGGGTATCTCCAACCGGCATAATCGGCAAGACTACAGAGCGGTCTTCCTGAGCCCTTAATCCGACCAGGCAAAGGAGCATCAGGCCGAGGGAAAGAAGGAGATGTTTATTTGATTGCAAGACGATAAATCCTATTTTTGTAGGCAATAGCTCCGGATTCCGTGGTCAAACTTACATATTTTTATTGGCGAGCCGGAGCAATTAGAAGAATTTTAACCCGCCCCAAATTGAAAGAAAACCCCCAAATTAAATGGCGCAGTGAGATTATCATTCTTCTCATTGCCTCCCTGCTCTGGTCCATGCCGACACTATGGTCGCAAAGCGGGCCGAATAGCGGTGAGCCTCCTTTTACTGTTGTACTGGATGCTGGCCATGGCGGCCATGACCCTGGAAACCTGGGAAATGGGTATCTGGAAAAAAACATTGCCCTGAGTATTGTGCTTGAGGTAGGGAAGGCCCTGGAGCGTGAGGGCGGGATCAAAGTCATCTACACCCGCGACGACGACACCTTTGTTGACCTCTACGTCCGCGGAGAGATTGCCAACAAAGCCAAGGCCGATCTTTTCGTATCGGTCCACTGCGATTCTCACACGTCAAATGCCCACGGCGCCGGAACCTTTGTGCTCGGACTTCATGCCAACAAGCAGAATTTCGAAATAGCCAAGAAAGAAAACTCGGTGATCTATCTGGAAGATAATTACGAGACGCGCTATGCCGACTACGATATCAATTCCCCCGAATCTGTTATAGGATTAACGATTATGCAGGAGGAATTCCTGGATCAAAGTATCCTATTGGGTAAACTGATGCAAGACCGATTCACAGGGAAGTTGGGACGAAACGATCGCAAGGTAAAGCAAGCCGGATTTATCGTCTTGCACCAAACCTTTATGCCGAGCGTATTGATAGAAACGGGCTTCCTGACGAATAAAAACGAGGGCAAGTACCTGAATTCGGCTAAAGGGCAGGCCGAAATGGGGCAGGCCATAGCAGGTGCAATACTCGAATACCGCGAAAGTGTTCGTTCCGGCGCCTTACCGGAATCGGCTATGATCATCGATAACGATCCTCCTGCGGTTGCCGAAACTCCGGTAGATGAAGCTCCCATAAAGGAAGCTCCTGCAGAAGAAGCTCCCCAAAAGGAAGACCCAGTAAAAGAAGCTTCCGTAAATAAAGCGCCTGCAAATACAGAAGAGACAGCCGCGGAAATTCCTGCGAAGACTGAGGAGGTTGTCGACAAACCGCAGGTGGAAGACACTCCTGTTGAGGTGAAACAGCCCGAAAAAGAGGAAGCTCAGCCAAGCGGAATCACTTTCAAAGTTCAATTGTTGGCCGTTAGTCGGGATCCCAGCTTGAATCCACTCGACTACAAAGGCCTGAAACCCCTGAGTAAGGAAAAGTACCAGGATTTATTTCGGGTTTTATATGGCGATACGGCTTCATATGATCAGGCGCAAGCCTTACAGGCAGTGGCGGTCCGTAATGGATTTACATCCGCTTACGTTGTAGCGTATCGGGATGGTGTTCGCATTCCGTTGAAAGATGCGATAGAGTAATTTCTCGCTGAATAAAATATTTCTAATTTTGTTAGAAACGTAAAAGCTGCCTTTTGAAACTTTCCAGAGAAATTAAGACCGGAATAATCGTCATAGGCGGTATCCTTTTATTCATTCTTGGGTTCACCTACCTGAAAGCCTCTCCGCTATTTGATGACTCCAAGATATTCTATGCCGTCTATCCCAATGTCGGTGGGCTTCAGCCTGGCACGCCAGTTAGCATTAATGGCTATGCCGTTGGGAAGGTCCAGGATATCCGTTTCAAGGATGCCAGCGGGCAACTCATTGTAACCTTTTCCGTAAATGACGGCTTCGATTTTTCAAGGAACAGTATTGCTGAATTATACGATACCGGAATTATCGGGGGAAAAGGCATCCAAATTAAACCGGTATTCGACGAGGATCGTATGGCCCAGAACCGGGACACCCTGCCATCGAATATCCAACCGGGACTCACCGAACTGGTGCAACAGAATCTCAGTCCGCTGCAGATGAAGGTAGAGGGTGCCGTAACCAATGCGGATTCCCTGCTGGTACACTTTAATGACGTCCTCGACGAGGGGACGCGTTCAAATTTGCGACAGAGCATTCGCGGACTGAATCAGCTGGTAGCGAGTTTTCAGAAAAGCGCCGATGGTTTGAATGAATTGCTGGTGGCGAACCGAAGCCAGCTAGACAGTACGCTTAAAAACTTCAATAAGGTTTCGGGCAACCTTGCCCAACTCTCCGATAGTCTTAACGAAGCCGGGCTCGGCGAGACGATACGAAATATGGAAGCTACCCTGTCAAGCCTTAATGCGGTCATGTCTAAAATGGAGCAGGGGGAAGGCACAATGGGGAAACTCATGCAGGATGAGGCCTTGTATGAAAACCTGGCCAATGCTTCCCGGGAGCTGGATCTATTGCTTCAGGATTTCCGCCTGAATCCTAAGCGCTATGTCAATGTCTCTGTTTTTGGTAAGAAACAAAAGGAATATACGGTTCCAGAGAATGATCCGGCGGAAAACCAGTCTCCTCAATGATGACATATTTACCCAACCTGTTGTTTCTGGTCGCCCTGGTTCTGGGGATCGGATACTTTACCCGCAATATCCGCAAACTCATACGCAACATTAAGCTTGGCAGGCCAACCGAGCCTGGCGGCAGCCGTGCTGCACGATGGGGCCAAATGGCCCGCATTGCACTCGGCCAACAGAAAATGGTTGTACGTCCGATTGCCGGAATCCTCCACGTTATTGTTTATGTCGGCTTTGTAATCATCAATATTGAAGTCCTGGAGATCATCATCGACGGGCTCTTCGGGACGCACCGTGTTTTTGCTTTCCTGGGTCCGGTATACGACGTACTCATAGGCAGCTTTGAAATCCTGGCCCTCCTGGTGATTGTAGCCGTCGTGCTCTTCTGGCTTCGTCGCAATGCGCTTAAACTGGCCCGTTTCTGGAAACCTGAAATGAAAGGATGGCCCAAAAAGGATGCCGATTGGATCCTCTACATTGAGTTGGTCCTGATGTGTCTGTTTCTGACCATGAATGCTGCGGATTACAGCCTTCAGGAGATGGGTGCGGCCCATTACACTCAGGCAGGAGCTTTCCCGGTGAGTGGCTGGATTGCGCAATTTATGTCGGGCATGTCGGAAAGTACTTTGATACTGGTGGAACGCGGCGCCTGGTGGCTGCATATCCTGGGAATCCTCTTTTTCCTGAACTATCTCTACTACTCCAAGCACCTGCACATCCTTTTGGCCTTTCCCAATACCTATTGGGGTAAGTTGCAGCCCAAAGGTGAAATGACCAACCTGGAATCTGTTAAGCGTGAGGTGGCCCTGATGATGGATCCTTCTGCTGATCCTTTTGCGGCACCCGCTGCAGATGCTCCTCCACCGGAGACTTTTGGGGCCCGGGACGTTGAGGACTTGAGCCGGATACAATTGCTCAACGCCTATACATGTACGGAATGCGGACGCTGTACCAGTGAATGTCCTGCGAACCAAACCGGAAAAAAACTTTCCCCCCGTAAGATTATGATGGACGTGCGGGATCGGCTGGAAGCCAAAGGCCGGGAATTGGATGGTAAACCCGCTCAAGGGGAGGAGAAAGTACTGCTCGACGGCTATATTTCCAGGGAAGAACTTTGGGCCTGTACTACTTGTAATGCCTGTACTGAGGCTTGCCCGGTGAGTATTGATCCCATGTCTATTATTCTGGAGATGCGTCGCTACCTCGTTATGGAGCAGTCGGCTGCCTCCCAGGAACTCAATGTCATGATGGGTAACATCGAAAATAATGGAGCCCCCTGGCCCTTTAACCAAATGGATCGTCTGAACTGGCAGAACGAAATGTAATTGAACTATGGAGTCATCCACAAAAATACCTACCCTGGCCGAAATGACTGCTGCCGGACAAGAACCCGAAATCCTCTTTTGGGTGGGATGTGCCGGGAGTTTTGACGACCGGGCCAAGAAGATTACCAAGGCTTTTGTGAAGTTGTTACAAAAGGCTGGCGTGAATTTTGCAGTACTCGGCACAGAGGAGAGTTGCACCGGAGATCCGGCCAAGCGGGCGGGGAACGAATTCCTGTTCCAGATGCAGGCTGCGATGAATATCCAGGTTATGAATGGGTACGGGGTGAAGCGGATCGTCACAACCTGTCCGCATTGTTTCAATACCCTGAAAAACGAATACCCCGAATTAGGAGGGGATTACCAGGTACTCCACCATACCCAGCTACTCACCGATTTGGTGAAATCCGGTAAGCTCACGATAGAAGGGGGGACTTTCCGCGGCAAACGGGTAACCTATCACGACCCTTGCTACCTGGGCCGTGCCAACGGGGTCTATGAAGCTCCCAGGGAAGTGATCCGCAAACTGGACGCGGAACTGGTAGAAATGAAACGTTGCAAACAACGAGGGCTTTGCTGCGGGGCCGGGGGAGCACAGATGTTTAAAGAGCCGGAGCCGGGTAACAAGGATGTCAATATCGAGCGCACCGAACAAGCGCTCGAAACACAACCCGAAGTTGTAGCAGCTGCCTGTCCGTTTTGTAACACCATGCTCACGGACGGCATAAAAAACAAAGAAAAAGAAGCCTCCATAAAGGTAATGGACCTGGCAGAACTCCTGGCCGATGCCGCGGATCTTTAGGGCCTTACTCTTTATTTACAGGCGGGAACTATAATGAAGCGAGATGTTAGTCGAATTTGATCAACTCCCGGATTCCTCCAGAATCTGGGTCTATCAGGCCAGCAGGCCCTTTACCGAAGCTGAAACCGAAGCGCTGCAAAGCGATATGAAAGCTTTTCTGGAGCTATGGACTGCCCACGGCGCCTCTTTAAAAGCAGGATTCCAATTACCCTACCGACGTTTTATTGTTATTGGTCTGGACCAGAGCCAGCACGGTGCTTCCGGATGTTCCATAGACGCCTCTGTTCGTTTTATACAGGAACTGGAACAACGCCTGGATCTTATTCTTCTGGACCGCATGAACGTGACTTTCCGTCAAGGGGAGTATATCGCCTACAAGCCGCTTAAGGAATTCAGTGAAATGGCAAAAAACAAAGCTGTTTCGGCTAAAACCGTCGTGTTCAATAACCTGGTGGCCACCAAGCAGGAGTATCTCGAAGACTGGGAGGTTCCCGCTGGCGAAAGCTGGCATAAACGGTTTTTCTAAGGTGAACTTTTACCCAATACTATCCGTTTTTAATCCAATTAACACGGGCCATCCCATGAAGACCTGGGTCCTGTGTTTGCTCATTTGCGTTTCCTCTCTTAATGCACGGGGTCAGGATAATGCGATTCCGGATCCTTTCCTCGCCCCGGATAGTGTAGCCCAGCAGCGGTGGGTTGATGCCACGTACGAGGCCATGAGTGCCGAGGAACGCATTGGTCAGCTCTTTATGGTAATGGTGGCAAGCAGCCAGGGGGATGCTGCAGAGGCTAAAGCCATAGAACGCATTAAGGAGTACCACCTGGGTGGTATTATATTCAGTCGGGGAGGTCCGGTTCGGCAGGCTCAGATGACAAATGCCTTTCAGGAAGCATCTAAAACACCATTACTTATCGGGCAGGATGCGGAATGGGGGTTGGCCATGCGCCTGGATTCAACTTTTGCCTTTCCCTGGAACAGTACGCTGGGGGCTATCCGGGATACCAGCGTCCTGGAAACTATTGGTTATCGTATGGGGCTGCATGCCCGTCGTCTGGGGGTTCATATTAATTTTGCTCCTGTTGCCGATGTTAATATTAATCCGGCAAACCCAATCATTGGGAACCGGTCCTTTGGGGAGGACCCGAAATGGGTAACCAAACAAGCCTATCAGGTTATGCGCGGCATGCACCGGGCCGGAGTACTTACCAGCGCCAAGCATTTTCCGGGACACGGGGATACCGCTGCCGATTCGCATTCCACCTTACCTACCATTCCCTTTGATCGGGCCCGATTAGACAGTGTGGAGCTATATCCCTATCCAAAACTTATTTCGGGCGGGCTTTCTTCGGTAATGATCGCCCACCTCAATGTCCCTGCCCTCACCGGTTCACAAGTACGCCCAACCTCGCTTTCTAAAAGTGTTATCCAGGGCGTTCTGCGGAAAGAGATGGGGTATAAGGGCCTTGTATTTACCGATGCACTCAATATGAAAGGAGCTACCGGGTTTGAGGAAGCGCTTAATCCAACGCTGGAGGCCTTTCTGGCAGGAAACGACATGTTGCTCATGCCCAACAACCTGGAGGCCGATTGGGCTGCAGTCCTGGAAGCTTATCGCAGCGGGATGATATCCGAAACCCGCCTGGCCACTTCTGTAAAGCGAATTTTGAAGGCCAAGTACAAGGTTGGGTTGAATAAAAAACCTAAGGTTGCCCTGGAGGGAATACAGGAAGACTTGCATAAGCCCGAAGACAGCCTGGCCTATGAGCGCGCCATGGAGGAGGCCATAACCATTCTGAAAAACCCGGTACAGCTGTTGCCGATTCGCAATCTGGAAAACAAGCGCATCGCTTATCTGGCAACCGGTCCGGCAGATCACGAGGCCTTTTTGGAGCGGATGCGATTTTATGCGGATGTTGATCTGTTGCGCGTCAATGCCAGCGGAGAAATAAAGGGTCCCAGGCCCCTGGCAGCGTATAATCTGTTAGTTGTAGGATGGCATGGATCAAACGCTTCCCCCTGGTCTAAAGATCGGATTAGCGCGGCAGATCGTGAAAAGATAGCCTCTTTGGCTGCCCTGCGCAGTTCCAATACAGCGCTGGTTGTTTTCGGGAAGCCTTACTTGTTGGGGGATATTGAAGATTTTGGGGGTGTAGATGCCTTAGTTCTGGGTTACCAAAACAGTGTTATTGGCCAGGAAACGGCAGCGGAATTGCTGTTTGGGGTCTTTCCTGGAAATGGAAGGCTGCCGGTAACGGCGCATCCCAAATTTCCTGTGGGCACCAGTGTAAGCACCCCGGCATTGCAGCGACTGGGGTATTCCCTGCCGGAACGGGTAGGGATGGACAGAACGCTGCTCGCTCAGGTAGATACCCTGGTAAATCACGGCCTGGATTCCCTAATGTATCCGGGAGCCCAGGTTCTTATAGCCCGACACGGGCAAGTGATTTATCACAAAGCCTTTGGGTACCACACCGACAAAAAGGAAAAACCTGTAGCCAAGTCCGATATTTATGACCTTGCTTCGCTAACCAAAATTCTGGCCACACTTCCGGTATTGATGCAAATGGAGCAAGACGGGGAGATTCGCCTCAATGATACCTTCTCGACCCTACTCCCGGAGTTTGAAGAAACAGCACTAAAGGATGTTACCGTGCTCAAGGCCCTGAGTCATTACGGCAGATTACCTGCCTGGATAGCTTTTTACATCGATACCCTGAGCAAGGATCGTAAACCTTCCCGCGAATTCTATCGGGAGCAGCCGGAAGCAGGTTTTTCAATTCCCGTAGCCAAAGGGCTTTACCTGACCAATGCCTATCGGGATTCAATCTACAACCGTATCGCCCGTCAGGACCTTAAATCCAATCGCTATCGCTACAGCGATGTAGCGTATTATGTGTTTAAAAAATACATCGAAAAGCAAAAAGGAAAACGACTCAATAATTTGGTAGCCAGTGAATTATACGAACCTCTAGGGGCTTCGCGGACTACCTATTTGCCCCTGAATCGTTTTGATCCAGAGGTAATTGTTCCATCCGAAGAAGACAATTATTACCGATACCAAACCATTCGCGGTTATGTACACGACATGGGTGCAGCTATGCAGGGTGGAGTAGGAGGACACGCGGGTTTGTTCAGCGATGCCGTTGGGGTGGCCAAGATCATGCAGATGTACCTGCAGGGAGGTTATTATGGCGGGGATCGTTTTCTGGAGTCCCGGACCATAGAAAAGTTCAATAAATGCTACTTCTGTAAGCAGCAAGTCCGTCGGGGGGTTGGTTTTGATAAACCTCAGTTAGAGGACAAAGGCCCAACCTGTGGATGTGTGTCTCCACGGAGCTTTGGCCATAGCGGATTTACCGGGACCTATACCTGGGCCGATCCCGATGAAGGGATTGTTTATGTGTTTTTGTCGAACAGAACGTACCCCTCTGCCTCGAACAATTTATTGGTGCGTTCGGCCCTGCGAACCCGCATCCAACAGGCTATTTATGATTCCCTTATTAATTAGAGCGGGAAAATAGCCGTAATTTTATCCTATGAAAATTGCCATAGTCTGTTACCCGACTTTCGGAGGAAGCGGGGTAGTCGCTACCGAATTGGGCATTGCCCTCGCCAAAAGGGGGCATGAGATCCACTTTGTGACGTATAAACAACCGGTACGGCTGGAACTCCTCAGTAATCATATCCACTTTCACGAAGTTCACGTACCGGAGTATGCATTGTTTCATTATCAGCCCTATGAATTGGCCCTTTCCAGCAAACTGGTCGACACGGTAAAGCTTCATGGCATTGAACTCCTCCATGTGCACTACGCTATTCCACATGCCTACGCGGGATACATGGCCAAGCAAATGCTTCGGGAGGAAGGGATCCATATTCCAATGGTAACCACGCTACACGGGACCGATATTACCCTGGTGGGTAATCACCCGTTTTACCGCCCGGCCGTGAATTTTAGCATCAATAAATCCGATGCGGTTACTTCCGTTTCAGAAAGTCTGAAGCAGGATACGCTGGAGTTTTTTGACATCAAGAGAAAGATTCAGGTTATCCCGAACTTCATTGACCAAAGCAAGGTAAATCAGAATTTCACGGATTGCCAGCGAACCATGATGGCTCAGGAGGACGAGCGTATCGTAACCCATATCAGTAACTTCCGAAAAGTTAAGCGCATTGAAGATGTGATGCGGGTCTTCTACCGCATCCAAAATGAAATAGCGGCGAAACTGATTCTCGTAGGGGAAGGCCCGGAGAAAGAGCGGGCCGAAGCCATGGCGGATCAGATGGGAATCCAGCAGCAGGTGGTATTCCTCGGAAACAGCAATGAGATTGATCGCATCCTGTGTTTCTCTGACCTTTTCCTCTTGCCCTCCGAAAAAGAGAGTTTTGGGCTCGCAGCCCTCGAGGCGATGATCAACAAAACCCCTGTAATTTCCAGTAATGCAGGGGGAATTCCCGAAGTAAACCTCCATGGCGAATCCGGGTACCTTAGCAATGTCGGAGCTATTGAGGATATGGCCGAAAATGCCCTGAAAATTCTACGGGAAGATAAAACCCTGGCCGACTTCAAAATACGCGCTTACGAAGTGGCTACCCGATTTGACATTCAACGTGTAGTTCCCATGTATGAAGCAGTCTATGAGGAAGTTTATGCAGCACGCCTGAAGGAGGTATAGCCCACACCTTCCCGGCATTTCCGCTCCTTAGCACGAAAATTCATTTCCTTTCCCCTTATAAATCGGAGATTTTTCGGACTTTTGCATCAGTTTTTCTGCGGGTATATTATAATAATAACCTGCCCCGACTGTTAAGGGTACTAACATCCGAAACAGTTAAGAAATTATTCTGAAATGACTGACGCTTACAACTTAGCCCTCGAAGCAGCCGTACTCGCGGGTAAAGCAATTCTTGAAATCTACGATTCCAGCGAAGCGATTGAAATCACTTCCAAGACGGACGACTCCCCACTTACCAATGCAGATCGCGCTTCCAATGCAGTGATTAATTCATTCCTGGAACGCACTGATTTCCCGATTATCAGTGAGGAAAATAAGCAGATCGACTATGCCGACCGTAAGGATTGGGAAAGCTGCTGGATTGTTGATCCGCTGGATGGAACCAAGGAATTCATCAAGAGAAATGGAGAGTTTACGGTAAATATAGCCTGGTGCAAACAAGGTAAACCCGAATTTGGGGTGATTTACGTCCCTGTTACCCGAGAACTGTATTACGCAGTAGTCTCCAGCGGCAAGGCCTTTAAAACGGTACTGGACGAGGACCATAGCCTCAAAGTGGAGTTATTCCAGGAAGGCGATCGCATTAACCCATCCGGTACGGATAATGCACTTTTGCGGGTAGTAGGCAGCCGTTCCCATATGAATGCCGATACGGAAAACTTCATAGCCGAAATGAAAACCAAATACCAGGATATAGAAATTGTGAGCAAAGGAAGCTCCCTTAAATTTTGCCTGGTAGCAGAAGGTAAAGCAGATGTGTATCCAAGATACGCTCCTACCATGGAGTGGGACACTGCGGCCGGAAGTGCGATTTGCGAAGCCGTTGGGCTGCAGGTAATCTCACAGCGCGACCAACAACCGCTGAAATACAACAAGGAAGATTTGTTGAACCCTTATTTTCTGGTTCGTAGCTGATGTCCGACGAAACCGTAAAGAGACATATTGCCAAAACCATTACCTGGCGGGTCGTCGGGACGCTGGATACTATCCTGATCTCCTGGATCATTACCGGAAACCCGTTGACAGGCCTCAAAATTGGCCTTGCAGAGGTATTGAGTAAAATGGTGCTGTACTTTTTTCACGAACGCCTTTGGTTCCGGGTACGCATGCCGGAGAGCCGCAAGCGACACATCCTCAAAACGCTTTCCTGGCGGGCTATTGGAACCCTGGATACCATTATACTTTCCTGGATTATCTCCGGGAACCCCTTTACCGGTCTCAAAATAGGCATGGTAGAGGTGATCAGCAAAATGCTCCTATACTACCTGCACGAAAGGGCCTGGTATAGTACTAACTTTGGCCTGGGAACCAGAAGAAGAAAATCACAGACCCATGAGTGAGAATATTATCCCACACGATTATAAGGTTACCAGAGAAGACCGGGAGAAAGCTCAGGGGAATAAGGCTATCTTTGTTTTATTGACAGGGCTGTCCGGATCCGGTAAATCCACAATAGCCAATGCCTTAGAGCAGTACTTGTTCGAGAAAGGGCTCAGGACCTATGTTCTGGATGGGGATAATGTCCGTAAGGGGATTAACAATAACCTTAGTTTTAGCCCGGAAGATCGCTCAGAGAATATTCGTAGAATCGGGGAGCTCGGGAAGTTATTTGTCGATGCTGGCCTCATCACGCTCGCTGCCTTTATTGCGCCCTACCGGGCCGATCGGGAGGCCATGCGGGATCTGGTAGGCGCGGAGCGATACTGCGAAGTGTTTGTCAATACAAGCCTTGAGGTTTGTGAAGCCCGGGACGTCAAAGGATTATACGCCAAAGCCAGGGCGGGTGAAATTAAAAATATGACCGGGGTATCTGCCCCTTATGAGGCTCCTGAGCATCCCAGCGTGGAAGTTACTCACGAACAAAGCATTGCGGAATCTGTAGAAGCCATTTATAACGTATTATTACAACAAATAAAACTCAACAATGAGTAAGTATTATCTGAATTACCTGGACGAACTGGAATCAGAAGCGATTTATGTCCTGCGCGAAGTGTGGGCGCAGTTCCAGAACCCCGTCATTTTATTCTCAGGTGGAAAAGATTCTATTGTCGTAACCCATTTGGCCAAAAAGGCCTTTTATCCGGCCCGAATTCCCTTCGCCCTGATGCACGTGGATACCGGCCATAATTTCCCCGAAACTATTGCCTTCAGGGATTCCCTGATCGAAAATCTGGGCGCACGCCTGATTGTGGGGTCGGTACAGGAATCTATTGACAAAGGCCGGGTGGCCGAAGAAAGGGGTAAAAATGCTACAAGGAACGCCCTGCAGATTACTACCCTGTTGGATGCTATCGAAGATAATAAAGTGGATTGTGCCATCGGAGGAGGACGCCGCGACGAAGAAAAAGCGCGGGCCAAAGAGCGATTCTTTAGCCATCGCGATGATTTCGGGCAATGGGATCCGAAAAACCAGCGCCCGGAACTTTGGAACCTCTTTAATGGCAAACACTTCGAAGGAGAGCATTTCCGTGTTTTCCCCATCAGTAACTGGACGGAAATGGATGTTTGGAACTATATCCTAAGGGAAAATATCGAAATCCCATCCCTTTACTTCGCTCACGAAAGGGAAGTTGTTTGGCGTAACAATTCCTGGATCCCAAAATCGGAATATTTGATTATGGACGAAGGTGAAACGATCCACAAAAAGAAAATCCGTTTCCGAACTCTCGGAGACATTACCATTACCGGTGGGATTGAATCCGATGCCGATACCCTGGAGAAAATTGTTCAGGAAGTCGCTGCAATGCGCCAGACCGAACGTGGGAATCGCTCGGACGACAAGCGCAGCGAAACGGCCATGGAAGACCGTAAAAAGCAAGGATACTTTTAGAATTAGATCACTGAGTTTTGCTGTTCAATTCCTTTGAGTTTGCAATCTTTTTCCCGATTGTATTTGTGCTGTACTGGCTAACAGCCGCACATAAGACTCCCAGGAATGTTCTTTTATTGCTTGCGAGCTATTTGTTTTATGGCTGGTGGGATTGGCGGTTCCTCCTGCTTATTATGATAAGTTCCCTGGTAGACTTTTGGGTTGGTCAAAGGCTCCACAAGGCTAAAGAAGAGAGGAAGCGCAAGCAGTATCTGGGTATTAGCCTTCTCGTAAATCTTGGCTTCCTGGTTTATTTCAAGTACGCGAATTTCTTTATTGAAACATTCGTCGATACGTTCCGACTTTTCGGAAGCGAATTCGATGTAGCCCGACTCAATGTTATTCTTCCGGTGGGAATTAGTTTCTATACCTTCCAGACCCTGAGTTATACCATTGATATCTACAGAAAGAAGATAGCTCCAACCAAAGACTGGCTTGCCTTCTTTACTTTCGTTGCCTTTTTCCCACAGTTGGTCGCAGGCCCCATCGAGCGGGCGTCGCATCTCCTCCCTCAATTTTTCAGAACCCATAAGTTTGAATATAAACTTGTGCGCTCCGGGCTATTGCTGATCGCTTTTGGCCTTTTTAAAAAGATGGTCATTGCCGACCGGGCAGCGGTAGTGGTGAATAATGTTTTCAATAATGTCCATGATCACGCTGGCGTTGACTATACCATAGCAACCCTGCTATTCGCCTTCCAGATTTATTGTGATTTTTCAGGATACTCGGATATTGCGATTGGTACGGCGAGGACTATGGGGTTTGATTTGATGAAGAACTTCAATGCTCCCTACTTCTCGAAATCCATAACAGAGTTCTGGCGGCGATGGCACATTTCCCTTTCCACCTGGTTCCGGGATTATGTATACATTCCGCTGGGAGGAAGCAGAAAGGGTAAACAGCGCACGTACTTTAACCTGTTTGCCGTTTTCCTGATTAGTGGCCTTTGGCATGGGGCTGCGATGACCTTTATTATTTGGGGAGCGGTTCACGGGTTACTTATTGTTTTGGAGAAGGCATCCACTACTGTAAAGAGTTCGGTCCTGCCCAGATTGGGATTCCATAAACAAACGACCTCAAATTCGTTGTTCTTTACACTGCTCACATTTATAGCGGTGTGTTTTGCCTGGATATTCTTCAGGGCAAATTCCCTGGCAGACGCAATGGATATCATAAATGGATTGGGATATAATAACTATGCACTGCTTTTTGATCCTGCCCTGGCTATGGGACTTGGGGTTACCGCAGTAGATCTGAGGGTCCTCTTTTTGTTTATCGTCGTCTTACTGGCTTATGAGGTTTACGACCTTAAATTTGGGTTCATGACATTTTTTAACAAGCAGTCCGTTATTTTCAGATGGTCGGCTTATGTAATTTTGTTGCTGATCCTTGTCGTTTTTGGCATGTATGGTTCAGGACAGCCCCCAGAATTTATATACTTCCAATTCTAATGCAGCGCTTGATCCTTAAAATAGCAGTACTCGGAGCGCTTTTTGTAGCGGCACTTTTGCTTGGTAACTGGTATTTCAAGGATAAAAACATCCATGTAAAGCGCATGGAAGACTTCCGGGAAATCCACCGAAGCAATGACTCTGTCGATATCCTCTTTATGGGGAATTCCCATGCATACAACACATTCTTCCCGCTCATTTTTGACCGCAAATTCAAAACGAAATCTTTCGTATTGGCAAGTGGAGCGCAAAAGCTGGAGACGTCGCTATATTTATTTGAGAAGGAAGTCTTATCCCGCAAAAAATTGCCGGAATTATTGGTTCTCGAGGTAAATCATATGAACCTGGAGGGATATAAAAACGACAACCAGAAACTAGGCCAGTACCAGGTCTATGATAATTCATCCCTGGATTTGCAAGCTATTGAGAACCTGGGAAACATCTTTGGCAGGAAGAATTTAGTTGCTTCGACATTTCCGGTAGTCAGAAACCACAATAACTGGACGGAGGTCAATCCCTTTAACGCCTCATATGCCTTTACCAACGTAAATAGTTATTACAAAAATGGTTTCGTTGGTTTCCAGCGGGAGTTGAAGCCAAATAATTTAGATGGTTCGTTGCGATCAGAGATAAGCAATGACGGCAAAATCGAATTGATTGCCCCGAAGATTCCACCTTATGAAATAACACTCCCTCCAGCGGCTAAACGCGATTTATCTGAGTTCATAAGGTTATGTAAGCAGCATAATATTAAGCTACTGGTAGTTACAGCCCCCTATTTTCAGATTCTGAATGGCAAGTCCTCGGAACTGGCCAGTTTTTTGGAGCAGGAGGAAGTTAGCTATTTGAATTTTACGGATTCGCTTAGCAGCTTAAACTTACGCCTTAATGATTTTGCGAATAAGGGTCATTTAAATTTCAAAGGTGCAAAGAAAGCAAGTAACTGGTTGGCCGCTCAAATTGAAAATTCGTTCGAACTAGCCGGGCGTGAGGGTAGTGATACCTATGAACAATACATTAACCGGTACTCTCAAACCGTGCTCAATTCTGGCTCGCTATCGGCTTGCGATTATTATAACGAGCCGAATCACCAGATAGATCCTAATCGGAAACTGAATTCCATTGGGATATTAAAAGAGAGCGATGATCATATCGCCGTGTTCTTTGATATCTCTTATCAGGCTTTTCAACGTGATAATTACAGGGTGCGTTTCACATACAACAAGAAAGATCGCTTCTATCTTTCCGAAAGGGCTAAAAAATTGGGTAGTTTTGAAGAAAATTTTGAGATCCAGGGAATTGCGAAGCGACAAGGGGATCGAATTCTGCTCTTGCAAAGGAACTACGTACCGTTAAAGAGCATCAGTAAAATAGAATTAATACAAAAAGGTAAAGGCCCGGTTTTCAGCATTAATGGGCCTTTTGAATAGATTATTATGAAAATAGACAACAGTCAATTACTTCGATTTACCACAGCGGGAAGCGTGGACGACGGAAAGAGTACGCTCATAGGAAGGCTTTTGTACGATTCTAAATCGATTTTCGAAGACCAATTAGAAGCGGTTGAAAACACCAGTAAGCAGAAAGGACACGAAGGGGTAGACCTTGCCCTGTTTACAGACGGTCTTCGGGACGAACGGGAGCAGGGGATCACCATCGATGTGGCCTACCGCTATTTCACCACCCCGAGACGTAAATTTATTATTGCGGATACCCCCGGGCATATCCAATATACCCGAAATATGGTTACCGGGGCATCAACGGCCAACGCGGCCCTGATCCTGGTCGATGCGCGTCATGGAGTCATTGAACAAACCAAGCGGCATGCTTTTATCGCTTCTCTTTTGAATATCCCTCACGTAATTGTATGCGTGAACAAGATGGATCTGGTAGACTATGCCCAGGAGTCGTTCCGTGCGATTACAGAGGACTTTGAAGAGTTTGCTTCGAAAATGCTAATCTCGGATATCCGATATATTCCCATTAGCGCCCTGAATGGCGACAATGTGGTGAACCGTTCCGAAAATATGTCCTGGTACCAGGGTGCCCCATTGCTGCATACCCTGGAAACCATGCACATCAGCAGTGACATCAATAAGGTAGACGCGCGTTTCCCGGTACAGACCGTCCTGCGACCACAAAGTAAGGAGCACCTGGACTACCGGGGTTATGCCGGACGTATCTCCAGTGGGGTTTTTCGACCTGGCGACAAAGTAAGTGTACTTCCTTCCGGATTCTCTTCCGTGATCAAAGCTATCGACGGTCCTAATGGCAGCCTGGAGGAAGCATTTGCTCCGATGTCCGTTTCCATAACCCTGGAGGATGATATTGATATCAGCCGCGGGGATATGATTGTGAGAACCAATAACCAGCCAGAAGCAACCCAGGATCTTGAAGTGATGTTGTGCTGGCTGAATAACAAGCCGTCTCAGCCCCGGGCGAAATATAGCATCCTCCACACTACCAACGACCAAAAGGCGATGATCAAGGAAATCGTTCATAAGATCGATATCCAGACCCTGAACCGGGTGCCTGCAGATGGTGAACTCCAGATGAACGATATCTGTAAGGTGCGTATTCGTACGACCAAGCCCCTGATGGTAGACGTTTATCGCGAGAACCGCACCACAGGAAGCCTGGTACTTGTCGATGATGCCACCAATGAGACTGTGGCAGCAGGGATGATCGTCTAATTCGCAATTCACAGCAAGGAAGGAATCCACCGAGTCCTTAGTGAGAATAATCTTATCCGGAAATTGATACCAATAATCGGACGGGGGGTAATTTGGGTTGGCCCATTTTGCCTTTGCAGGGGCTATTTCCGGCAGCTGATCGACGAAATACGCTATTTACAGAATCCTCCACCTTTTGTGCGGAGACACCCTTAATTTTACAGTACCCAAATCATTGATATGAAACTGATTACCTATGCCCTTGCAGGCTTAATTGGCCTGAGTAGCCTACAAATCGCTACTGCACAGACAAATGAAATTACATCGGAATCTGAGATTCCGACCCTTACTGCAAAGGACTCTATAGTCCTGGAATCCTGGATATTTGGTCTTGGATTTAACGCCGTTGACGATTCCGGAGACGGATTCAACAATCTCCTTTCTATCGAAGACAAATGGAATATTGTTCCTTTTCCTTCGCGTGTTAGTATTGGACGATATTTCCAAAGTGGTCTCGGCCTCGAGCTTATCGGAAGTTACAACCGGTATATGGAAGGGAATATTGTAGAAAAGCAAGTCGTTACCGAGGAGATTCCTTATTGGGCTATCGACTCCCGATTGAGTTATGATCTGAATAAACTCGTCGGGGAAACTAGTTTCTTCGACCCTTACCTCGGTGTTGGGATCGGTTATGCCGATGCCTCAAACGTAGGACGGGTAACATTTAACGGTACCGTTGGATTCCGACTTTGGTTCTCTAAAAAATGGGGAGTTGACCTCAATTCTACAGGAAAATGGGATGCTTCTGAGGAAACGACCAACCACATACAGCACGCTGCAGGCGTAGTACGCCGATTTGGGATTGTGGAAGGACTCAGTAAGAAAGGGGAGGAGAAGCTCGCCTTGATTCGTGAAATGGAAGAAGCGCTCCAACGCCGTCAGGATTCTATTGCAGAGGCAGAACGCCTTGCACAGGCCGAAAGAATGCGTTTGGAAGAAGAGCGCCTCAGACAGCAACGCGAAGCCGAATTAGCCGCCGCTGAAGCTGCAAGACAGGCCGAAGCCAAGCGCCGGGCCGATTTAGCTGCAGAACTGGCTGGATTAGGTCAGGTCCGTTTTGCCCTGAACTCCTCTTACCTCAATACCGAATCAAAAGAAGTACTGGGCCGGGTCGTGGATTTTATGAATCGCAACAATACCCTGAAGTTTACCCTTACGGCGCATGCCGATTCCAGGGGGAATGCCGACTACAACCTCTGGTTGTCGCAACGCAGGGCCGAGAAAACGCTGTCCTATCTTATAGGAGCAGGTATCGACGAAAGCAGGCTTAGTGCCGAAGGGAAGGGTGAGAGCGAATTACTAAATCACTGCTCCGATGGAGTCCGATGTACAGCTGCAGAACATGCCGTAAACCGACGTAGCGAGATTACGATCAGCGCGTACGAATAACAATTTTTCCTGATTGCCAGACAATCAAAAACCCGGTAGTATTTGGGCTACCGGGTTTTTTTATGCTTAATGGATTGTAATTTTTATCGCGCGAAGATCAGCCGGAATGGCTCTGCATATTGATAGCCAACAGTATTGCCGAAATACGCAGCGGCCGTACGTAATCCTTCCAGACTGCGTGGATGGGGATGATCCCGAAGTTCGGTCTGATAAGCTTCCATAGCCTTCAGTTTTATCTCCAGGGTCTCGGAAATATCAACGAAAACATTTGGGCTAAACCACTGGCCACCAAGGATATTTCCCCATTCGGTGGACGAATTCACGTAGTAACTCAGTAAATAACGTACACATTGACCCGGCACTGGCCGACAGGCCACCACGGCACTGTCATAAATCTCCTTATGGTCGCGGTTAACATCGGTGTGATCCTGGACAAAAACCGTGTCGTACTGCCCTTTTTGGATAATTTCACCAAGGGCGGAGTTTTTATCGACATGGGCCACCGTGTCCAGGCGCATGTCAGGAAAAGTCATCCTCGGCAGGAGATTAGCTCCCATAGTTTTCATGGCAAGCTCAGCCTCCTTGAACTTATGTTCGAGGATCTTATCATCCCCGGCGTATTGGGTGCTACTGCCATCGGTAAAAATCAGCACATCCACAGTTTTACCTGCCTGGGCCAAAAGCGGTATCGTTCCGCCTACGCCCAGGACTTCGTCGTCCGGGTGGGCTGCGATTACCAGTATTTTCTGAAAAGAATCAATCACTTTATTCCTTTTTTTAGCTTGTAAATTTCGTCCTGGACACTATAGCCCAGTTTGTCCCCGATTTTAAAGAATTTGGGTTCGGGAATTTCCCCGTTGGCCAGGGTCGCTCCACCCAACCAAAGGTTTCCATCGGCAAATTGAACCAGGATTTCCCCACCCTTTCGGGTTAGTATTTGCCCTCGGGTCCCCGAAAATTTTCCTTCCTCGTCTTCCCGCACCTCCCAGAAGATGACTTTTTCATCCTTGTAGTAGGTATAGGCACCGGGATAGGGCTTGGAAACAGCCCGAATCAGGGCATCCATATCGGCGGCGCTGCGATCGAAGCTCAACAGGCCATCGGCCGGAGTCCTTTTACCGCGTACAGTAGCTCCTTCCTCGGATTGTTGCAGAAAATCAAAGGGCACCCCTTCACTGATCTGCTTGTATATTTCAAGGAAGCCCAGGGATAGTTCCCGGGCAACGATGTCATAGAGTTCGCCAACATAGGCGCGGGTGGGGATATTAAAATCGCGTTGGAATAGCAGCATCCCGGTATCTACACCCGTGTCAATTTTAAAAAAGCTTACGGCGGATGCTTCCAACCCTTCCAGGATAGTCCAGGGCAGGGGGGCACGACCACGCCCATAGGGTAGCTTACTGGGGTGTGTCCCTACTATAAATGCGCTAAAACAACGGATGAAATCCTCCCTGAATATTTGGCTCCATCCGAGGGTAAACAAATAATCAGCCTCCTTTGCCCCAAGTGATTCCAGGGTCTCCGGGCTATTCACATTCGTGCTGTCCAGGGTCTCAATTCCGTGTTGCTCGCAAAAAGGATGTAAATCGTAATAATCGGAAACCTGTGGATTGGGGCCGCTGGGCAGGGTTATCAAGCCGGTAATCTCACAACCCTGGTCTACCAGGTATTTTAAACTGTGAAAGGATTCCAGATTGGCGCCGATGCACCAGATTTTTGCCTTATGTTGCTGCCCCGACATAAGCTCAGGCTTCCTGTGTTTGGGCTACGGCAGCTTCCAGTTCCAGGCGTTCCAGTCCAAAGCGTTCCCGGAAGCCCGGGGTCACCAGTTTTAGTCGGTACTTGGCCATTTTCCGAACGACATTTTCAACAAAGGACTTGCTGAAAATGGGATAGGAATTCATTTTCTTGACAGCTTCCGGGGTACTGCAGTAATTTTCTGTGTTCCCAATGCTGTATATGGCACCTGCAAAAGGCAGGGGCTTCAGCGACTCCCCTGTGGGCAGTGCTTCCCACTCATGGCTGAACACCGGTAATTCTCCTTTCTCGTTGACCAATTGAGGCGCCAGATCGGCACGAACGATCAGACAGGTTCCGCAAAGCACGTTAAAGGTGTTTTTATTGAGAAAGATCAGGTTACTGCCTTCGTTATAGATATACCCTTTTTTAATAAACCAGCCGGCAGGTTTGTCTTTGGCGTCTGAGGCGAATTGCGCCAGGCCATTGTGGATACAATCATCGGCGTCAACAACCATGATGTAATCCGGATCATAAGCCTTGGATCGCTCCATCCCTGCCTTGATCTTGCGAGCCTTGTCGGCCTCCTTAGCGGCATTGCGATAGTGTTTAGGATCTGCCTCCTGAGGGGTGGTGCGGGCGATCATATCGTCTGTTGGCGGATCGAAATCTACCTGAAGGAATTCCAATTTGTCGTGGGTAAAATCGACGGGTGGAATTTCATGGCAAACCGCTATTACCCGGAAATCCTCAGAGGTTTGGTTACAAATGGAGCGCAGGGTTCGGTCTACCAGAACTGAAAAAACCTTCCAGTTGGTACTTACCTGTTCGCTTTTTATGGGTACTATAAATACTAACATCTTAGTTGCTTATGATTTAGGAGCCCGGTAAGCCGGGAAAAATTGTGTTTCGCCCACGCCTGAAGCCTGGGTTAACTTCTCGTATTCCGCGGGGTTTACGATATAACGCCAGATTATCCAGGGATAGGTCTGGTCGGAAAATGATGATTTAAAATCGAAGAGGGCATCGGCCTTACACTGGTAGCCTCCCCCTAAATTGAAAAACCGGAATCCTTCCTCTGTTCCCCGTACCCGCATCTCGTCAATAAGTAAGCGGGACGGTGCCAATCGCATATGATCGGGGTGCGTACCTGAGAGGTGATACTGAATGATATCATTCGATTTCACAAACATGGACCCGGCTGCCACGGCATCTGTTTCCAGATCTAAGGCCAGCAGGATATCTGTTTGAAAACCGTCACAATCCAGGAAATTGAAAAAATACTCCTGGTCAAAGAAATAGCTGTCATCGGCATCGAGCTTTTCCATGGTCATCAGATACACTTCGATGAAGTTAAGGACATCTTCCCGGCTTTCGGCCAGTTTAACCTTGAAATTACGACGCGCTTTGTTTACCCGGCTCTTGGTATCCCGACGGTAGGCCGCTCTGGAAGCCGCGAGGTCGCGAGTCAGGTCGATATTTACCAAATCGCCCAGTGGACGCAGGGTTCCCAGGCCTTCCAACAGCTCGTTTTGTCCGGGGATGAACGGATTCATCCGGGTGAAAATGGATACGACACCCATTTCCAGCAAGTAGTGCTCCAGGGTTACTTTGTATGTGGCAACCACCGATTCCTCAGGGGATTCTCCCAGGTTGGAAAGTGGTCCGGCGTAGCCGTATACAGAAGTGGCGTCCTTCAGATCGCTGTCTGGAATATCCCGAAGGAGCAGCGGAAGGAGTATCAGGGCATCCCCAGCCGAATATTCCAGTAAAACAGGGGATTCCCCAGTATTTCTGGAGATCTGGTGATAGTCAAAAGTGTGGTAAAAATCATAGGTGTCCACACGCCCCAGGAGATTCTCCCATGCTTGTTTTTCAGTATGTAAACGAATGCTCGTTTGCGACATTACATTAACTTTTGATAGACCTTCAGGGTCTTTTCAGTCATTGCTTCCAGGGTGAAATGGTTAAGGGCCCTGTCTTTCCCCTTGCTACTAACGTCATCCCTAAGGGATGCATTGCCCAATACCTGCGATAAAATGGATTGCAGGGCGCCCTGATCTGCTCTGGGATAAATAAAGCCATCGACCCCATCGGTAATTTGATCTAGGGCACCATTGGTATCGGTGCGTATTGTGCAGCAACCGCTCATCATGGCTTCCACACAGACCAGCCCGAAGGCCTCTGATAGGGACGGCAGCACAAAGACGTCGAATAATTCATAGAACGGTTTAGGATCCTGAAAAGGAACCTGGATAATTTCCAGGGTTTCGCGTGCCTCAGGCAGTAAGTCTTCCAGCCATTTCTGATCGGCCTCCGAGTAGTAGTCTCCCAGAAAAACCAGTTGAATATGGTCCCGTAGCTGCGGCTTTAGGCTGGCGGCAGATCCCAAAAGGACATCCAGGCCCTTTTCGCGGGTAATCCGTCCCACAAAACCTATGAGCAAGCGATCATCACGGAGTCCGTAGCGTTTCCGTAGTCCGGACAAAAGTGATTCCGGGCTGTTTTCAGCAAATCGGGATGGGATTCCATGGCATACAACCTGCACAGACGCAGGCTTGGCACCAAGGGTTTCAATGGCAAAATTCCTGGACTCCTCGCTAATGGCAATAAGCGCCGTAGCGTTCTTATAATTGATCTTTGGACGCAACTGAACATTGTGCACCGTGCTCACAAAGCGTTTTCCCAATAACCAAGGCAGAAAAGTGAGGTAGGGGGACTGCACGTGTAATACATCGTGAGGGGTTCGCAACAGCCACCAGAGAATTTGCACAGTAGCCAGGACTCCCTGGACAATTTTTATGGGAAGTATGCCCTTAGGAGTAATAAAAACCCGGGACGAATCGAGGCAAGCTGCCGCTTCCGCATATATATTGGCCAGATAAGGATTGTCCGGGTCGGTATTCCCACCCGAAATCAGCGATACGCTGTGCCCGCCTGCTTTCAAACCTTTGATCAGGTCAATGGTATGTAACGCTACGCCGCTTTTTTCAATACGACTTAAGAGTAAGAGGACTCTCATAGGGACGTTATCTGCCGCCTTGGGCTTTTTCTATCTCCGCAATAGTATCCTTGAGGATCTTTTGCGCAGTTTTAGCGAATTTCGGATAGGCTGTCTCAAAAGTTTCCCCAGGATCCAGGCGAATGGGTTCCTGACAAACAATGGTGCCTGCATCGACCTGTTCATCAATCACATGGGTCGTAATTCCGGTAATTTTAACGCCGTAGTCCAGGGCCTCCTGAATAGCCTTATGGGTGTTGAGGAAGCTGGGGAACAGCGATGGGTGTATGTTGATGATCTTTCCCGGAAATGCCTTCAGCAGCTCTTCACGTACCAGGTACTTGAAGCTGAGCAGGAGCACATAATCAATTTCCCTGTCTTGTAATAGTTGGGTCAAATGATGCTGGTATGCCGCCTTCGATGGAAAATCCGCCAACTGCACGCGGATATTCTCCACACCCTGACTTTCGGCGGCTTCGGCGGCCCCACTGGGGAGCCCATCGTAGATTAATAAGGAGATTTCAGAACCTTCCAGCTGCCCTCCGCCGTAAGCTTCGATCAGGTCTTTAGCGTTCCGTCCCCAACGCGAGGTTAGGATGGCCCATTTTAGCTTGCCCTCTTTGTTCATCTAAATCCAGCATTATAGAACTTGGATCCGCAACGTTGTCCTTGGAGCGAATCACATTGATCACAGTTTGTATAATAATTTTGATATCCAGGGGGAAGCTGAGCTTTTCCACATATTCGGCGTCCTTCTGAAGTCGCTCATCCCAATCCAGGAGGTTTCGCCCGGATACCTGCGCCAAACCGGTAATTCCCGGTAGTACGGTGTGCCTCAATCGTTCCTTTTCCGTGTAGAAAGGCAGGTACTTCGGTAATAGTGGACGCGGGCCAATCAGGCTCATGTCTCCTTTGAATACATTGATTAGTTGCGGAACCTCATCGAGGGAGGTCTTTCGGATTATCCGGCCCACGGGAGTTAGTCGCTTACTATCCGGTAACAACTTACCTTCGCCATCCCGCTTATCGTTCATGGTCTTGAACTTGATAATTCGAAATATTTTCTCGCCCTTTCCCGGACGTTCCTGCCGGAAGAATACGCTCCCCGAATTCGCGAAATAGAGCAGTATTGAGATGAGAAGCAGTATCGGGCTCAGTATGAGTAACATACTTGCCGATATCAGCAGGTCGATCAGGCGTTTGAAGTATTTTCTGTACATGTTGGGTACGAAAGATTCGCTGAGAACAAAGTAATTAATTTAAGGCGCTATGAGTCAAGTAAACTAGACGAATGGTCCGATTCCTGCGACTAGGCCAGTGAAAAGGCCTTGCTAGGACAGCGGAAAGCCCTGGCTAGCCGTAAATGCGGCCAATTTTTCATAAGCCCTGCCCACCTGCAATTCAGCAACCATATGGGCATAGCCTTTATTGCCCATGGTCTCTCGCAGGTCAGGATTCTCATACAGCTGTAAGAGTTTTTGCTTCAGCGCCTCCGTATCCGGGGCGTGCGCCCAGAAACCTGCTCCTACTTCTTCCAAATCCCTTCCATAGTCCGTATTCAGGTCAATGGCCGCAAGTACTGGCTTGCGGGCGTTGAAATAGGTAACTGTCTTGGAGGGGTAATTGGGAATGGTAAAATCTTCGCTCAGCGAGATTAACCCTACATCTGCAACCTGCATCAATTCAAAAAACCCACTTCGGGTCAGGTAGTCCCAGACCATGACGTTGCTCATCTTTCTTGCAGCAACCTCGCGATCCAGGCTCTCTTTTTCCACGCCTCCACCCACAATGAGGAAGAGCATATCGTCTATTTCACAGCAGGCCTCGGCCAGGGCAAGTACATTTTCCATCTTCTGTGGTTTTCCGATGTTTCCCCCAAAAAGGACCACAAATTTGCCCTCTAGACCAAAGCGGGCTTTTACTTCATCCAGCTGTTCGGGAGGTAATAAGTCATTTTTAACCCCCCAATTGGGCAATAAATGCAGCTTATCCGGATCGACTTCAGGGTTGTGTCGTCGGATATAAGCCATATTCTCTGCCGACATACAACCGATATAGTCACTGACTTTGTAAAGGGCTCTTTCGGTGCGACGAAAGTGTTTAAACAATAGGCTTCCCGGCCGCATCATGCCTAAATCCACGGCATTTTGCGGAAAAATGTCCCGAAGGACGAGATAAACTTTAAGCCCTGTCTTTCGTTTGAGCCATTGGGCAGCAACCGTAAGGGTAATGGGAGGGGTAGGGAGGATCAGCAGATCAAAGTTCAGATCGATGCCACTGCGCTTCAGGGCCCTTTTATAGGTGTAAGGCATCAAAACGGTAGTCAGGCCTTTCTGAATTAATCTCGGGCCAAAACCCTTTATCTGGGCCACTCGCAAGACCTGAAATCCATCCTCCTGCTGCACACCGGTATGTTGTGCATCATAGGCCGGGCCAACGATCACTACCTCGTGCCCCTGTTCGCGGAATGCTACCATGAGTTCCGTATACATGTTGTGGTACTCATTCATGTTGGGTACCGCAAGGCCAAGGAACAGGATGCGCATTTTAGGAGTTTTTGGACCAGACCACCCGATTGACGTAGTCTGTGTACGAAAGTATAATGCGAACTACTTTTTCACTCACATTAGGCATGCTGTAATCGGCCACCTGTCGGAAATTACGTTCCGGGTTGCGCTTTTGGGCGGTCAGGATTTCCAACCCCTGTAAAATGCGTTCCGGCTGAAGGCCAACCATCATTACCGAAGCCTCTTCCATGGCCTCAGGACGCTCGTGCGCTTCCCGGATATTAAGGGCCCGGAAGTTCAGGATAGAAGACTCCTCGGAGATTGTTCCGCTATCCGAGAGGACAGCAAAGGAATGATACTGCAAAGCGTTGTAATCACTAAAGCCCAGAGGCTTGAGAAATTGAATTAATTCATGCGTCTTAACATCTTTGGAATTCAGCATGTTACGTGTTCTCGGATGCGTAGATACGATAACCGGATACCCGTACTTCTCCGCGATACTGTTCAGGGAGGAAATGAGGCCTTCAAAATTCCGTGGATTGCTGATATTTTCTTCCCGGTGGCTGGATATCACAAAGTATTTTCCTTCCTCCAGGTTCAAACGCGTCAGAACGTCGGAGTTTTCGATTTTGTTGCGGAACTGACCCAGCACCTCAAACATCGGACTTCCCGTTTTTATAACACGGTCCGGCGGCAAACCTTCCCGGAGTAAGTACTCCCGTGCGATATCGCTATAGGTGAGATTGATATCGGCAATGTGATCCACAATCTTGCGGTTGGTCTCTTCCGGAACACGCTGGTCAAAACAGCGGTTTCCAGCTTCCATATGGAAGACGGGTATTTTGCGCTTTTTGGCCGGAATCGCGCAGAGGCAGCTATTGGTATCCCCCAGGACCAAAAAGGCATCCGGATTGATCGATTCCAGAAGCGGATCAATGGCAATCAGAATTTTACCCACGGTTTCCGTGGCATTGGCACCTGCTGCATTCAGGAAATGATCTGGCTTTCTAATGCCCAGGTCCTCAAAGAATATTTCGTTGAGTTCGTAATCGTAATTCTGTCCGGTATGAATGAGGGTATGGTCAATGGCGGTATGCCGATCCAGGGCGTTGAGCACACAGGCCAGGCGGATGATTTCCGGGCGTGTTCCTACTACCGTTACGACTTTAAGGGGTTTCACGATGATTGATCTTTTATTGGGTATGGTTAATCTTTTTGAACAACGTCTACAAAGAACGTATCGGGATCCTCCGGGTTATACGGTTCGTTAATCCAGAAGAGGGTAATGAGTTCCTCCTGTCCGACATTGCTGATATTGTGTGTGTACCAAACAGGCATATCTACGTAAGCGGGTGCCTCCCCGCTAAGCTCGTAGGTAATAACCTCGTCGGTTCCGATTTTCCTGAGTTGAATTTGTGCTTTGCCCTTGATAACGGCAAAACGCTCAGCTTTTCGCGTGTGAAAATGGTTGCCCCGGGTTATGCCGGGAACGGTGGTGGAATAGGAAAACTGGCCTTTGCTGCCTGTTCGGGCAATCTCCACAAAGCTTCCCCTTGGATCCGTGTGCAAGGTAAAAGGCGCGGGATAATGATCTGTCGGGATATAGCAACGGAAGGTATTGAAGAGGGCCCTTGTAAAGGTGTCCTCCACATCCGGAAATTCCCCGTTCTCCATGTAATCTGAACGAAACTGCAGGAGCAGGTTTAAGATTTCTGTCACTTTATAGAAATGGCGCGGTGCAATCGCATGGGTCCGGAAACTTGCCGAGGTATTCTCAGCGCCCTTCCCGGTTTCAGACGCAGTTTCGGTTGCCGTGATCGGGGAAGGGAAGGCCTTGGGAATAAGTCCCATGGCTTCGATAATTTCACATACCAGTTCATTGACGTAAATCAGGCCTATCTCATTGTCCTGGTGAACTTCTACCGCTTCGCCATGGGCGATTTTGTGGCAAAAAGTGGCCACCACAGAATTGTAGTTGGGCTTTCCAAAAGGTCCGAATACGTTGGGAATGGTCAGGGAAGTGCAACGCCCGTTGGTTTCCTCAGACCATTGTTTGAATAATTCTTTTCCGGCGAGCTTGGATTCACCGTAGCGATTCTCCTTAGATTCCTGGGTGGAAGAGGCAAATAGGATATGAGGCGTGTGATCCGCGGCCTTACAAGCTGCGATTAACTTTTCTACCAGTGCTACATTGGTCGCATAGATGACCTCCGGATCGGGGTGCCGGTTCATGGCAGCAAGGTGTACTACAGCGTCGCAGGCTGCTACAAATGCCTGGAGTTTTTCGGAATCCTCGAAATAATCCCGCTGAAAAGGAATAAGTTCCAGGGATTCATCAAGGGCCAGGGTGTTGGCCAAATGGCTACCTACGAATCCGTGTTGTCCTGTAATTCCTATTTTCATGACCTATTCATTTTCGCGAAACTCCCATTTTTCAAGGGGAAACCGATAATCATCCGCTGTTGAATCCGCAACACTGCAATCCGAAAACACCAGCAGTTCTGAATCCGGTGCCGCGGCTTTTATGGCGGTGCACATGCCCCCGGTTACGTATACGACCTCGGGAGAATCTGCCTGCAAGTTATAGACATCCGGCCGAATGGATTCATCCGGCGACTCGAAGTTTTCAACACGTACTGTATTGAGCACAAAACTTCCCCGGACGCAATGGAACCATTTAGACTCCTTGCGATGCCCCTGCCATCCCCGAACCAGGGTGGTATTTGCCGGTTTGATTCGGTAAAAGCGTTGAACTGCGCTTAGGTCCAGGTCGTTGCAAAAAACCATTTCCCCCCGGTGGTCTTCAAATTTCGCTCCCTGAATGCGCGATGCTGGCATTTAAAGCTGTTCTTGGATAAACTCCAGATCGGTAAGGGTTTTCTTGAGCTCCTCCATATTCAATCGCTTGGTGTTGTGCGAGTGATAATCTTCGATTTTGCTCATGTCTACTTCCCCTTCCGAGAAATAACGACTGTAGTTCAGGTCGCGGTTATCGGCCGGAATACGGTAAAATTCTCCCATATCCACGGCTTTCTGCATTTCCTCGCGGGTACACAGGGTTTCGTAGAGTTTCTCCCCGTGACGCGTTCCTATGACCTTTATGTCGTTTTCCGCTTCAAAAAGCTGACGGATTGCTTCGGCAAGGTCCCCGATGGTACTCGCAGGAGCCTTGTTTACAAAAAGATCCCCCTGGTTGCCGTGCTCAAAAGCAAAAAGGACGAGGTCCACAGCATCCTCCAGTGACATCAGAAAGCGGGTCATGGTAGGATCGGTTACCGTTAGCGGCAACCCTTCCTTGATTTGTTTTACGAACAAGGGAATTACGGAGCCCCGAGAGGCCATCACATTCCCATATCGGGTGAGGCAAACCGTAGTCTTGTTTTCCGGGATATTCCGGGAAGCAGCTACGGCTACTTTCTCCATCAGGGCCTTACTGATCCCCATTGCGTTGATCGGGTAGGCCGCCTTGTCGGTACTCAGGCAGATAATTTTTTCCACGCCGTTGGCTACTGCCGCATCGATGGTATTCTGCGTTCCAAAGACATTGGTTTTGGCCGCTTCGATGGGGAAGAACTCGCAGGAAGGCACCTGTTTCAGGGCTGCAGCGTGGAAGACGTAGTCTACACCACGCATGGCCTTGTCGATACTCTCGTATTGGCGAACATCCCCAATGTAGAATTTAACCTTGGGGTTCTTTAATTGGTTTCGCATATCGTCCTGCTTCTTTTCGTCGCGGGAGAAAATGCGTATTTCTTTAATATCGGTTTCGAGAAAGCGATTGAGAACGGCGTTTCCGAATGATCCGGTTCCGCCTGTAATCAGTAAGGTTTTATCCTTGAACATGGTTAAGTGTAAGGGTTTTATTCAGTTCTGGGGTTACAATTCCTATATTTTCTGTGCTACAAGGTAGCTGAAAATTGTAGCTTTTTAGACAAAGCGCAACAAAGTAACGCTTCTTTGAGGTATCAACGGATGTTCCTTTGATAAATTACATATTAATTGGACGAATGCACGATTTGGTAACGGGCCAAAAACCCCGCATCGGATGATCACCACGAATCTTCGATGATTTGCGGGATTTGAAGCCCTTAGGGCTGGGACCGAAGGAAATCGGCAAATGCAGACTGAAAATGGTCAATATCCCCCGAGATATCCTTCAGGAACACCTCGCAATTTGTATTGAAGACTGACGCGTCAAAATCACGTACAAAGTTTTCTATTTTTTCAGGTACTTCACAGTATTGATCAATGACGATTCCCAGGCCGTATTTAGCCACCAGTTCGCTCTGGGCGGTTTCCGAATTCACCAGGCAGGGAATGCGATACAATGCGGATAAGTATAAGCGGTTACTTAGCAAACTGGCTCCTTTGTTGAATTCTGTTCTGCTGATCAGGATGTTCAGGAAGTCAGTATCGGCCAATAAGGCTTCTTCATCGGGCTTATTGTATTGTCCGTAAAAGCTAATGTTAGAACAATCCCTGGATTCCGCAAAATCTTTTAACGCTTGCAGGGTAGGGCCCGAACCAATGAAATTCATTTGTATGGCCTCATTATTGCAAAGTTCCGCGACGAAGCGATGGTCAGAATCATAGTCCTTTATCTGTCCTATTGTTGTTAGTACTAGCGGCCATTTTTCGGGACTTGGGTAGTCCTTCCCGGTTCGCGACATATTTTCTTGTACCAGCTCAGCCCCTACGTTATGTCCGGTTATCAGCGATTTGTGCGGCGGAAGCCACTCCTTGAAACCAGGAGAAGAAATGACGATATGGTCGGCGCCTTGATAGCAGCGCTTGAAACGTCCGGGAAAATGATTCATCATTACCGAGAAATCCCGGATATCAAGCATAAACTCTCCACGGTACGACCCGGTGAGAAATTTTTGGAGAAAAATCGCCAATTGCGGGGTAAACACCACCACCCGGGTATAATTGCCAGCTTTCAGGGACCTTTTAATGAATTTTGCAAATCGCAGATAGTCGATAAACTTGTTCCAGGGGTAGCGGTGTTTGGGGATTCGGGAGAAGACTTGCTTACCTGCTTCCTTTCCGGTCCTATCCCAGTAGTACAAACTATAATCCGCTCCCGTTTTCCGGATTACCTCCAGGTAATAGTTGAGGTAGGGAGCATTAGAAGGATTGTTGGGAAGGATTAACGCTACTTTCATAAAGACGCTATTTGTACAAGTCTTATGATACTGAAGGTATATGTATTTTGTTTCCCATAGTTAGCCTGGCGAACTCCAGTACTCTGTGCGCCTGGACTTTATTGTTTTTATGGGTAAGCACAAAGGCCTTGGCCTGTTTCCCGAATTCATGCAAATCCTGTGCGCTTTGAGACATAACTTCCTCTAGTTTCCGGGCCATTTGCTCAGGATCTTCCCCTTCAAATAGATAAACAAAGGGCTTATATTCCGGGGGCATACCAGGCAGGGGAGTGGTTAGGGTTGGCGTACCCGATGCCATGTATTCCATATTTTTCGACGGGAATGAGTATTTGGTAAATTCCTCTGAGGACGGACGGGGGTTTACCAGTAAGCTCGCTTCTAATTGAGCGTTAACCACTACATTGGTCGGTACCAGACCATGGTAAATGACCCTGGGATCCTGCGCTGAATAAGTGCCCAGATCTTTTTCCATGGCCCCTGATCCGTATAAATGGAGTTCGGTATTGGGATCGCTGGTTTTCATAAAGGCCAGCACCAAATTCTCAACCCCATATTTTGCGAAGAGCCCCCCGCCGTAAAGGATTACCCTGGGAGAAGCTTTTTTGGTCAGATCGTTTTCCACCGAAGACATATTCATGTCCACCAGCCCCTCAACAATAATGTAGGGTCTGTTTTTGGGATTTACAACTGCCGACATGGCTTCCGTAAGTAAGATATATCCGGAAAACCTGGCAAGCGCAGAACGAGTTACCACGCTATAGAGTTTACCGGTGAAGGTTTGCCGGGATTCTGAAGAGGTGACCATCATCCCCGGGATATCCGTGACAATCCCGAGACATTTGCGGCCGGTGATTTTAGCCGCCGCAATAGCTGCCAGGCTCAACGTGGGATTCAGCGCATCACAGATCAACACGCGCTGGTCCTTTCGTCCGGAGAGCAACCAGAAGATATTGGAAAAGAAATACGCCAGGAACGCCCCCAGGTTCTTTAAAACCGGGAGATTGATAAAGGGTACATATCGGTATTGGACTCCCCTGGATTTTTCTCCTGGAAGGCGCCACCAAATACGGGAGTGATTCCTTCGGACTACAGGAATTATGCTGTAGGTCTCCACCGTGCAGTCGGAGGCCAACATTCCCATACCTTCTGCCAGCAGGCGATGAAACTTTTGCGCGGCAAGTTGAGGTTTCCGTGTGGAAGTCTCAAAAATATACTGAAGTGTGGCTTCTGAACAGAGGGCACTGAGATAGCGGACGCGTATCATTCTGGATTTTGTAGGCTTTTATACTTATTCACAATTCCTATGAACAAGCAGAACAATGCAAATTTGGTAAATGATCCGTCGATTACTGGCTCAACCATAAAAAGCAGAAAGAAGGAAAGCCCGTAGGTAACAAAAATGACATTTATCGGTATTTTCTCCTTGTTGCTTCGAACTGCCCTCCAAACATCCCTAAAGCCCCGGAAGGTAAAATAAAGGAGGAGAACAAACACAATAACGCCTCCTGATCTGTAGACATCCAACCACAGATTGTGAGAATGCCCGAATTCGGTTACATCCCAACCCAAGGGCTCTTTGATCATATATTCAAAGGATTTTGCCCAGCGATCTGTTCGGCCGCCACCACTGGCAACTTCGCCTGCTCCCCCTTTTTCGATACGCCTCGAAAAACTATTGAGCCAGTTGGCGTCCAGGTCAAACGATACTTTATTAGCGATAACAATAATCCCCACCATGATACCCATTATCAAGGCCAGATTACGCTTAAAATTCTGTCTGGGTAGAACATAGAACAAGGCGGTCAAAAACGCCAGCACAGTAATACCTAGTTGAGTCCGGCTTCCCAATCTCAGAACGCATACCATGCTGAGCACATAGATTATAGCCAGGACTATTTTATAACTGATTTTAATCCGATCCCTACTGGTTGCAAGAATGGCTGGTAGGCACATTGTAAAGATGAAGTAGGCTGCCATCCCGGTTGCGTTCATTTTGGTTTCACTCCAAAACATCGGAATATTTCGATCTCCCTGAACAAAACCACCTTCTGCGATGTTCAGCAAAACGGACAGCAACGCCGGAGAGGCCAAAACAACGCCTATCATTATCAGCAGGAGGTATAGCTTTTTGCCTGTACCCAGAATATGCACCATATACTTCCCCCAGAAATACATGGTTACGGGAATGGCGGCATAGACCAGGATATATTGGATTCCCTTAAGCGGGTTTACCGCATAAAACAGGGCGTGAACTACACAAAAAAGCATCAACCACATTCCGGTACGATCCCAGTTCTTAGAGGCAAACTGACCCCGGAACAAGAACATTGTGGGAATCAACAGGTATCCCAAAAGAAATCCGTAATTAAACAAATTAATGATTAACCCACTGATCAACAGAATGTTGAAGATTCCAACACCCTTAAAAAAGCTGATATTTACGGAAGTATTTTCCAATGGGCTATTTGCCTAGATTTCAGGGACGGTGTAGCCAAATGCCTCTATGTCTTTCTTAAAGGCATCCGCCACCAGGGCTACCGTTTCCGGCGTGTAATAATGCAGGAACTTTTTGTTGTCCCTGCTCTTCTTTAAGTGAGGCACCTCAATTTTGATATTTAATTTCGTGGCGATAGCCTCCATATCTTCGTTAAGGGTTTCCAGTTTACCAACGTAATCCACCAGCAACTGATCCCCATCGTAGAAAAAATCTTTTTGAAAACGCAATTCCTTCTCGATCCGCCACGCTAAATACTTTTCAAAACTCCCCAGATTCTTGATGAATTCATGTTGATAGTGATCTTTGTCCTTCAGCATAAATTCATATAGGGAAACCTGCCAATCCCAGGGATTGCGAACGAAGCCAAATTTAAAATAACTTTCGAAGACTTCAGCTGGTAGTTTGGCCTTCAAATCTTTGGCCCGAATATGCCCGTCGAACTGACTGGAAAAAATTTTCGGGTACTTCCCAATGAGCATGCCTAGTTTCGTGCCTAAAGAACTCTTAATAGGGGATTTGGAATTATAGTTTCTCAGGCCCGTACGGATACTGGTTCCAGCCACTTTGTAGTTGTGGATAAAAATGAACTTTTTGGTATGGGATATTAACATAGGTCGCTATGGAATAGGTACAATTGACTAACAAGTATACTCCGATAAAATTGCTTTACCTCCTAAAAAGGTGTGTAAAACGATGGAAAACCCAATAATTCCGACAACTCGAAACATTAGGGTGGAAGGGAATCTCCCTCAGGCAAATCCCTGACAATTAATTACCATTTTTCTCGTTAAAAAACCAACTTTGCGATTGCTATTCGCTTAGATCAAAATATACTATGATTTTCTTACAACCCCTGGGAGGCCTTTGTAATCGCTTGAGAACTTTAGATTCGGTAATAGACCTCTGCGAAAAGTACAATCGGGAACTAACCGTATTTTGGGTGAATAATGCAGCGTTAACAGCTCCTTTTGACGAATTATTTGAGCTTAAGGATACCCGGGGTGTAACGATTAATCTCATCGATGCCCCCGTAGGATTCCCGGATTTATATCGTTCTCCAGGGAATCTGCTAAAAAATTATCTCAAGGGCAGGAAGTTGACGGGAAATCAAAGTCAATTACTTAAAACCGTCAAAGCCATTCCGGAATCCCGGATAATCTGGAAGGACGATCTTCAAAAACTTTACGATTCAGGAAGTTTCGTTAACTCCCATAGCGTCGATGAAATGGACGCGAGGCTCTATCCGTTGGTTCAGGAGGATGTGGAAAGACTGTTTCAAGGAAATGCCGGCGAGAATGTCTACATAACCTCTTGTTACCGTTTGAGTCCGGTGCTGGATGCCTACAAGAAGTTTGAGCCTACAGCTGAACTCAAGGAGAGAATCGACAAAACCACGAGTTCTTTTACGAGGACTATAGGATTGCATATACGCAAATCGGATCACGAGACCTCCAAGAAGTTTAGTACTACAGAAAAGTTTGTGGGAGTAATCGAAAAAGAAATTGCTAACGATAGCCAGACCACTTTCTTTATTTCCACAGATGACGAGGCAACCAAAACTGATCTTATTGATAAATACGGCGATCGTATTCGCTTCAATGCAGTTTCCAGCTACGAAAGGGATAGCCCGGAAGCTGTAAAAGATGCCGTTGTTGACTTATACTGCCTTGCGGCCACATCCAGACTTTACGGGTCTCACCACAGTTCCTTTAGTCAGGTAGCGGCTATAATCGGCGGCATTCAGGCCACTACCGTAATGTAAACTTCTGGGTAGTCCCGGTGAGCTTATGCCAATCAATTCCTGAGATGCTTCAGGAAAAAAAACGCTTCAATTTCTTAACCACCAAAAATCGGGCAAGTCGGATAACTTCCCTGAGGTACAGCACTTTGGTTTCATAGAAGAGTTCTTTGGCCAGGTCTGAATCGGAATCGGGGAGCTGCCCGGCTTTCTCCATATCGTAAAGGAAATAGTCTGTTCCCGAAATTTCATGGATGATGTTGGCATCACGGGGTTTTAACTTTCTGCCGAAACGCTTAATTACATCGCGCTCGATTTTTCGTGATGAAAGTAAATACCGGGTTTGTGGATTGTGTTTGGTGCCATAAAGATCAACCGTTAGCTCTTCTTGGGATACTCCTAAAGCTTCATTGAGGTTTTCGTTTTCGAAGAAAACATCGTAAACACTTTTGGAACTATCGAGGTCACTGAATTGATATTGCTTCTCAACCCCTTCAAAAAGCGGGATTTGATAGTCCGTATTGCTCTCCTGCACATGGGTCCCCGAGTCCCCGAAATTGGTACTCAAACCTATTTTTGGATACAGGAAGTAGGTCTTGGTTTCCACCAGGTACTGTATGAAATACTTCAACCAGGATTTTTCTGACCAGGCCGAAACATAAGCTGGTAAATCATCGGAAGCCTCCAGAACTCCCTGATCCTTGTACCATTCGCGAAATCCACGCCATTGCGAACTGGTCCAGGCCTGTCCCCAGGAAGAAGCGAACTGGAAGTACCAGTTATCGTAGCCATCCTCCATTGGACTGAACTGTTTCTGGCACAGCACATTTTGCTTATGGTTGTACAGGGAAACCCCGGAAATATAGGGTCGGCTCTCAGCGAATGAAAGCGCTTGTGAGGTATAATTGTAAAAATCGCGCGCTACAATAAGATCGTCCTCCAAAAGTATTACGGATCCATAGTCCTGACTCAGGTCGCCACATTGAAGGACATGCTTTCTTAAGCCCAGGTTAACCTCTTGATAATTGATCTGTTTATCCCCGTGCTTCCAGGAAAAGGATTCGGCAACCGTGAGGACATCACCATTGGACTCGGCGCGATCAATACTAATGATCAGGGGGATGTCCTTGGAACTGTAAACAGCCCTGTTCAGCGACTTCAACAGCCTCGACAGGGAATCCGGCCTATTGTAAGCGATCACTATAATTGGAGTTCGGCTGCTCATTTTTCAAACGTACCGATAAAAGAAGAAATATCCCGAAACCTATCCGCATTGGCAGCGATCCATTCGGGATCTTTATTCCACCATTTGAAACCAATTAAAAATTCTCTTTGGTCTTGTTCAAAGCGGTATTTCAAATGTTTGCCGGGACTTCCTCCCACTATGCTGTATGGTTCAACATCCTTTCTGACCAGGGTATTGGTAGCGATTATTGCACCGTCTCCAATGGTTACCCCATCCATTATTCTTACGTGATTACCAATCCAAACGTCGTTCCCGATCTTAATGGAATAGGGCGTATTTGGATCAAGCGGGGGTTCAAATTCGGTGTATTGCTGTTCTTTTACGTAGGTGAATCCGGCCTGCTTGCGGGTTGAAAAGAATGCAGGGTGGGTACTTACGAATTTTTCCGCTGGGTGTTTTCCGAAAACGCCAGTAACGTCGTTGCCAATAGAACAATATTTACCGATGTGCGTATTGGTAAAAGCGCAGCCGGCTCCAATGTAACTCCCATAGCCCAGATGGCTGCTGTGGAAGGAAGAATTTGCGCCCAGTGCATTATTCCCTTCAAAACTGGCCGATTTCCCAATGAAGGATTTTTGGCCGAAAATAACCTGAACCTGGCCTTTTAGCCTGGTTTTCAGCCACCATTGCGCTATGCCGGGAACAAAAGGAAGCGAAAGAAGTAAGCGTTTTATCATCGTCGGATCAGTTGGAACTCCAGGCTATAAGTTCTTTCTTAAATTGGTCACCTTGCTAAGGGTTAGTTTATATTCAGGAATCGGGAAAAACCGGATCAGCAGCCAATATAGTATTCCAGCGGCTATAGGGATAATGATTATCGCCAGCAAGTCACTGAAATTCGCTTGCATTAACAATAACGAAAAAATTACCATTATCATATTAGCCAACAGAATCCAACGGATATCGATAATTTGCTGGAAAGCGTTGTACTTCAATAACTTGCCAACGTAGTAGGAATTGATAAAGAAATGAATTCCCGTCGCCAGTAGTTCGGCCAGGGCTATCATGACAATCCCATAGGGCAGGGCTATGATCACCAGGGTCGCCCGAATAGCAATTCCGAGATATTGCTGCCTGAGGACAAGATCGGTCCTCCCGATAACATAGAGGAGGTTTAAATTGAGGCCCGAGAGAATGGTGATGGAACGCGCCACACAAAAGATCTGCATCACCGGAACGGCGAGCATCCATTTTTCCGTAAGCACAAAGCGGACTAAAGGCTCTGCAACTACTGCAAGTCCCAATAAAATGGGTAATACAACCATTCCGGATATCTTCAGAATTTTCTTGGAGTGGGAGACTAGCAATTTCGTATCGTCCTGAAAAGGCGCAAGCCCGGGCAGTAATACACTATTCAGCGTACCGCTGAACAAACTATACACTACGGTTGAAAACTGAACCCCTCTGGAGAAGAATCCGAGCGCATTGGCGCTGAGGTATTTACCGATTAGAATAGCGTTCAGATTGCTGAATATATTGGCCAAAAGGGCGGAAACCAGCAGCTTTGATCCGTAGGAAAAGAGCCCCTTAAAAGAAGTTTTTGAGAATTTCCAAATAGGCTTCCAACGGGAGTAAATCCAGGTTAGGAAGGCCGCAAGGATTGCGCGTATCAGCGATTGCCAGACCAGGGACCAGACGCCGAACCCATTATAGGCCATATATATGGCGATTAAACCGGAAATAACGACAGAAATCACGTTGATTTTCGTCAGTGTCTTAAAATCCAGAAGAATGGTCAGCAGGGTAGTGGGTACCGCAAAGGATGCGTTGATTATCAGGGTAATGGCTAGTACCCGTAAATAATCGACCAGCAAAGGGACTTCATAAAAATCCGCGATAAACGGGGCGGAGAACCACAAGATGGCATAACAAGCCAGTGCAATGCCCAGGTTAAAGAGAAAGACGGTGGAGTTGTCGTCCTCGTCCCGATCCTGTTTGTGAATCAGGGCGTTGGTAAATCCACTATCGACAAAAACCTGAGAAATGATAATGAATACCATCAGGATGGCGAGCACCCCATATTCTTCCGGGCTGAGTATCCGGGCCAAGATGATACCCAACAGGAATTGGGTAGCCTGGGTGGAAATACGGTTCAAAGCACTCCATGCTGTACCCTTGAAAAGTTTATCTCCAAAACCCATTAGGTCCTTTGTCTTTCGTTCAGCGATTGGCGATTAGCAATGCATCACCGGGATTGGCTGGTATACCAGGAGTATATGTCTCGAATGCCCTGCTCCAATTCCTTGACGTGCTTCCAGCCCAGGTTGTGGAGTTTGTTTACATCCGTTAGTTTCCTGAGGGTTCCGTCGGGTTTAGAGGAATTGAAATAAAGCGATCCCTGAAAACCAACCTCAGCTTTGATTTGTTCCGCCAGCTCGGCAATTGAAATGTCTTTGCCAGTACCGATGTTAATGTGCGTGTTTCTGATTTCATCAGAATCCGGACAGGTTTGAGCAAAGTCGAGTTGCTCCATAATAAACACGCAGGCATCTGCCATATCTTCAGACCAGAGAAATTCACGTCTCGGGCGACCTGATCCCCATATCTCTACGTGCACCTGGCCATCTTTAAGTTTTACACCGTATTTCTCCAGGATGCCCGTAATTTCAGCATCTGTGCTGTTTTGGTCCACCCCTTCGATTGGCAGGTTTTTCAAATCGGAACGCAAGGTTTCCCAATCGGCATTTTCAAGTGCTTTACCCAGGTGGATTTTCCGGATTAATGCCGGTAATACATGGGATTTTTCCAGATCAAAATTATCATTGGGCCCGTAGAGATTGGTAGGCATTACAGAGAGGTAATTTGTACCATATTGCAGATTATAACTCTCACATAGCTTTATGCCCGCAATTTTGGCAATTGCGTAGGGCTCATTGGTATATTCTAATGGCCCGGTCAGGAGGTATTCTTCCTTCATGGGTTGCGGGCACTCTTTGGGATAGATACAGGTGCTTCCCAGAAAAAGAAGTTTCTGAACACCGGAACGATACGATTCATGGATGACATTATTTTGTATCATCAGGTTGTCGTAAATAAATGTACCGCGATAGGTATTGTTGGCAACGATACCGCCTACTTTGGCTGCTGCCAGAAAAACAACGTCTGGCTTTTCCTTGGCGAAAAATTCTGCAACCTGAGCGGAATCCCTCAAATCCAACTCTGAGCTTGTGCGCAGTAAGAGGTTTTGGTACCCTTTCTCCTGAAGACTTTTAAGTATTGCACTGCCAACCAGGCCACGATGACCGGCTATGTATATCTTACTATCCTTATTCATGCAATTACTCGAAATAGTTCATGATACGGTAGCCGCCATCCTTGAGGTATTGTTCTTTTTCCATTAACCTCAGGTCGCTCTCTACCATATCCTCGATTAAGTCCTCCAGCTCGTATTCGATTTGCCAGCCTAGTTTTTCTTTTGCTTTAGTTGGATCACCAATAAGCAAGTCTACTTCGGTAGGTCTGAAATATTTAGGATCCACAGCGAGAACTTCTTTTCCAACAGGTAATTGATATTTTGGATTACTGCAGGATTTCACCACAGCAGTTTCATTAACTCCTTCGCCTTTGAATTCCAGCTCAATGCCCACTTTATCAAAACTCATACGCACAAATTCACGAACTGGGGTGGTTTTACCTGTGGCAATTACCCAGTCTTCGGGTTGGTCTGCCTGGAGGATTAACCACATCATACGAACGTAATCCTTGGCATGTCCCCAATCCCTTTGCGCATCGAGGTTGCCGAGATAAAACTTCTCTTGTAATCCCATGGCAATTCGGGCTGTAGCTCGCGTAATTTTCCGGGTAACGAAGGTTTCCCCCCGAATCGGGGATTCGTGATTAAATAAGATCCCGTTGCAGGCAAACATATCGTAAGCTTCCCGATAGTTTACCGTGATCCAATACGCGTACATTTTAGCCACCGCATAAGGGCTTCTTGGGTAAAATGGAGTTGTTTCGGATTGAGGTACTTCCTGAACCTTACCATATAACTCGGAGGTAGAAGCCTGGTAAATACGGGTTTTCTTTTCCAATCCAAGCAAACGCACGGCATCCAGGATACGGAGCGTGCCGATACCATCGGCGTTGGCGGTGTATTCCGGCACTTCAAAAGAAACCTTTACATGACTCATTGCGGCCAGGTTATAGATTTCGTCGGGTTGAATTTCCTGGATCAGACGGATGAGATTCGTACTATCGGTCATATCTCCATAATGGAGAATGAAATTGCGATCTTCAACATGTGGATCCTGGTATATATGATCGATTCTATCCGTATTGAATAACGATGCTCTACGCTTGAGACCGTGGACTACGTACCCTTTTTTCAATAAAAATTCGCTGAGATAGGCGCCGTCCTGTCCTGTTACTCCTGTAATTAGTGCTACTTTACTCATTAATAAGACTGGGTTGAGATATTCCTTGTTAATTATCGACAAAGATGGGGATTTACATCTTTTCGTGAAATGATTCAAGTTGAAATTCAACAAATAACGTTGAAATAAGGACTATGTTGCTGGAGACAAAAAAAGCCCCCGATACGTTCGGGGGCTTTAAACTTTTTGCAGAAAATCCTAATTAGGCGGCGTAAATCCGACGTTTGACCAGCTACAATTCTGGAAACTAGCGTTCAAATTGTAGGATGGACCTCCCTGAATTCGTTCAATCTTGAAATTGTTAACTCCCTGGATCGTACAGCCACTTAATACGGTGTTGCTGTTGGCACGATCGACCTCGAAAAGGTAATCCAGGTTTATAAACCGGCAATTGTTAAACCTATTGTTGTCGGCGCTACTCGCATGGTTTGCAGTTTGAAAGTATCCAAAGGCAATTCCTGAGAAGGCATCTCTAACGGTAACCCGATTGAAGGTGTTGTTATCACTTGCATCGTCCACATCTCCCGCAGCACCGTCGTTCCAATCCTGGAATTTAATCGAGCAATTCGTCAGGGTTATATCCTCCAGGGTATTGTTGTTGGAACCGTTGGCAAGCCTCATTCCACCTACTTCTGGAGAGTTACTGTCGATATGGGACTCTTTTAGAATGTTTCCGTTGCGAATGGTGTTGTTGGAAGTTTGAGGGAATTGCAACCCTAACTGCGTATTCACAATTTCGAAATTGTTCAGGGTATTCCCGGTGATCTGGCCGTTTCCTTTAAAGGTAATTCCATGGCCACGATGCTCCAATTGTCCTACGCGCTTCACATAAATGTTGTTGAAGTTCGAGTTCCTTACACCTTCGGCAATCAGGAAATAGTAATCGGTTGGATTAATGTTGTTGTCTGCGTAGACCTCAACATTACTTACACTCATTCCAACCCCGTCTTTCAGGGTTACCCCCTTGGCCCCTGCATTGATGACGATTGAGTTCTCCAGCTTAACGTTATTCCCTGCCAGCCAGATTCCATTCCCGGAGTAATTCAGGAAGGCATTAGAGGTTGCAGATGGATAAGAATGAGAGGGGTTGTAATCCCCGATCTTCACTGCGATGATATTCTTAAACTCATTGTACTGCCCAATAGACTGCAGACCAAATTCATATTCGGTAAACTGGAAGTTTTCGACATGAATGTATGAACCGGTGATATAGAATCCGGTACCAGATCCTTCCCCAGAAGGTGCAGATCCTCGAAGGAGCGGCATTTTTGAGGCATTGAGCTGCTCTCCGTAATTGAAAGACGAGCTACCATAGGTTACGATATCACCCGGGGTATTGGTGTACCCAATAAACTTGATTGGATTGCCATAGGATCCACTGCGATTCACGTGAATCTGTTTGTTTCCGTAGTTTCCGGCTTTGACATAGACAATGTCACCAGGCTGGGCCGCATCAAAAGCATGTTCCAGACTCCAGGCTGTGCTTTCGCTGAGCCCACTGGCGTATGCGCTTCCGCTAGGAGTTACATAATAACCGGGAGGTGCGCTGCCGCCACCGCTTCCTCCGCTGCTTCCACCTCCGGACGAAGATTCAACAGTAATGGAAATTGTAGCCGTTCCAGTAACTCCCTGGTCATCGGTAACCGTTAGGGTAGTGGTATAAGTGCCCGGGGTATTAAAAGTATTCTGTGTCGTTTGACCATTTCCAGTCTCAGTATTTCCAAAATCCCAGGAATACGATACAATCCCGGAATCGTCCGTTGAGGCAGTGGCATCAAAACTAACGGTCAAAGGAGCAGGTCCTGAGGTAGGATTTGCTGAAATGCGAGCTACCGGAGACTGATTATTTGTTGAGGAAGACCCGGTAACCGTTATGGTCAGGTTATCCGTACTGGTTAGCCCCTCAGCATCGGTTACAGTTAAGGTAACACTATATTCTCCCGCTTCGGTAAAGGTTCGGCTGGGATTTTTGGCCGATGACGGGTCATTGGTTCCAAAATCCCAGTAATAACGGACTATACCTTTATCATCGGTAGATTCATTTGCCGAAAACTGTACGTTCAGGGGGGCTTCTCCTGAAGTTACAGAAGCGGATGCTTGAGCAACCGGCGCCTGATTATCCCCTTCCTGTACTGTAATAGTGATTATGGCTTCATCAGTAAGCCCATTGCCATCGGTTACAAGTAAGCTGGCATTATAGGTTCCCGGCTCGGTGTAGGTATGGGTGGGATTGATCGAAGTCGACGTGGACCCATCTTTAAAATCCCAGGCATAAGATGCAATTGCTGTGTCGTCAGAAGAGTCTTTACCTTCAAACGATACCTCCAGAGGTGCCTGCCCGTTGACCGGGGTGGCGTTGACAACGGCCTGAGGTGCCTGGTTCTCGGTGGATCCAGAGCCCGTATCTTCTTCCTCACCAGCACTTCCAGACGTGGGATCGGCTACGGTGATGGGGTCTGCCTCTTCCGGGGCATTATAGGTCACAACGAGTTTTGGGAATGCTTTGGAGGGGTGCTCTTTGGAAGCTATAGCCAGATCATTTCCGTTGGCATGGAACAGGATTAAGGTAGTTTTACCGGGAATCATATCTGCAGCACTGAGTACAATTTCCTGAGTACTTCCTGCGATAAAGGTATCATTGATTTGTCCGAGTAAAACGTCTGAACCGGGCGCATTGTCGAAATCGAGCTCCGTTTCGTCCCATTCCCCTTCTAATCCCTGATATACCTGAATTTCTCCGTCACCCCCATCGGTCATGATAGTAAACTGAAAGGAAGCGTCAGTTATGTAGCCGCCGATGGCTTCAATTGGGGATAAGTCAAAGAGCAAATAACTGGTCCGGCTGCCTTCCTCCAGGCGCATTAAAGTTTCATTGTAGCCCTTTCCACTTTGCAGGTAGGCGTCATCAGTAGGAGGGAAGGTCGTGGTTCTGGCTTCGAAGCCTTCTTCCATTCCCGCATTACTTTCTTCTTCGGTAGTCTCTGAGGTGGTTTCCTCAGTGGTTTCCTCTGTAGTTTCTTCGGCGGTCTCTGAGGTTGTCTCCTCGGTGGTTTCTTCGCTAGTCTCGCCTTCTTCCGGCGTTACTTCCTTTTGATTTTCGTAAAATTTTGCGTCGCTGATTATATCAGGGTCCTTTGAACATCCCAGTACAAGACAAAGGACTAAAAATGCAAAAGCAGGTATTGTGCTCCAGTAGATTCACGTGGGGTGAAATCTCATGAGTCGGATTAGGGTTTGGGGCTAGGTATGTTTGCTCTACTAGGTAACTGAATTAATCGGCAAAAATTATGATTTAATCGACGAAATGCACTTTTGCATGCAAAAATTTGTCAACAATTTCCAGGGAACTTATCCGGTCAAATCACGATACCAAAAAATATATCGTGTGTTTTACGGATGAAATTGCTCCTTTGGACGACAAAAGAAGGTGATTTTAACGTTTTTTTGATAAAAAACTCGATGAACTGCACACTCTTAATCAGGGATTCCTCGATTTGCATGCAAAATCTGACAAATTAAAGCGGAACCCCGGCCAAATTAGATGGAATAGTAATTCTTATACCATTTGATGAAGGCCTCGACACCTTCACTCAATTCGGTGGCCGGTTTGTAGTCGTAGCGTTGTTCGAGCCCGCTGGTACTCGCCCAGGTTCTCGGAACATCCCCGGGCTGCATCGGCATCATCTCCTGGGTAGCTTTTTTACCCAATTGTTTTTCGATCTCACCGATAAAATCCATCAGGCCTACGGGTTGTCCTTTCCCAATGTTAAAGAGCAGGTATTTTTCCTCCTTAGGGCGCAGTGCAACATTTTCCTCAAGAATCCGCACCATTCCAGCAACAATGTCATCGACATACGTGAAATCACGTTCTTGTTTCCCGTGGTTGAAAACCTTTATGGGCTTATCGTCTAATATTGATCGGGTAAACAGGTAATAGGCCATATCCGGCCGACCCCAGGGGCCATATACGGTAAAGAATCGAAGCCCTGTTGTGGCTAAGCCATAAAGATGGCTGTAGGTGTGCGCCATTAATTCATTGCTCTTTTTGCTCGCTGCATATAAGCTTATGGGATGATCCACATTGTCTTCGACCCGAAAGGGGATCGAATCATTGCAACCATATACGCTCGAGCTGCTGGCATAAACCAGGTGCGCTACATTATTGTGTCGGCAGCATTCCAGCAAGTTGGCAAAACCAACGATGTTGCTGTCTATGTAAGCCATTGGATTTTCCAGACTGTAGCGAACCCCCGCCTGGGCGGCTAGATTGCATACAGCATCAAAGGGATGTGTGGAAAATAACTTGGGGAGTGCTTCCCGGTCTTCCAGGTTTAAGCGATAGAATACGAGCTTATTCCCCCAAATATCGCTCTCGGCAGGAAGATTGTAGATTCCGGCAGCCTTTTCATCAATGCCCAACTCCTTGAGGCGATCAAATTTTAATTGAGGATCATAGTAGTCATTGATGGCATCCAGGCCAACTATTTCATGGCCCCGTTTGAGGAGTTCCTGTGCACAGTGAAATCCGATAAATCCGGCCATTCCGGTAACCAAAATGCGCATGTCTGAACTTTTGCGATTGGGAATATGAACCAAAAGTACACATAATGTTACTAGCTATACAGTTCCTTCGGTTTGGATTTGCCCCGCTTCCCTCAATAGCGTACTTTTTCGGATGAAGAACACATTTTGTCGTTTCAGGTATTTGCCAGTTGGTTTAGGACTTGCCCGAGAATGTAGCTTAACGGGTTTCCCATTCGGTTAAACGAAATTAAAAGGAGCGATTCGCCGGAGGCCTCAGGCTTGTTTTATCTTTAACTTTCTAAGGAAAATTCCAATCAAACCAGGGAGCTCCTAAACTGTTGAAGACCTGTTAATAACATGGCTTCAAAATTCGGACCCCTTTGAAATTTAAGGTTATCTTTGATAGCCGCTTAACAATCGACCAGAAAATGAATAATACGGTTGTAAAGGCCTCAAAAATATGGCTCTCCTCTCCCCACATGGGCGGCACAGAGCAGCACTATGTTCAGCAGGCTTTTGACAGCAATTGGATCGCCCCATTAGGCCCCAATGTTCAGGGTTTTGAGGAAGCGATAGAGGATTATCTTTCCGGAGGCGTCCACGTGGCTGCCCTAAGTTCCGGTACAGGAGCCATACATCTTGGTCTGAAGCTACTCGGAGTAGGTCCCGGAGACATCGTTCTCTGCCAGAGCCTTACTTTTTCCGCATCTGCAAATCCGATTACTTACCTGGGAGGACAACCCGTATTTATCGACAGTGAAAAGGATACCTGGAATATGTCTCCTGAATTACTGGAGGAAGCTATCCAGCATTTCCTTTCGAAAGGCAAGAAACCCAAGGCCATTATCCCGGTACACCTCTACGGAATGCCTTATAAAGCAGAAGCCATACGCGAGTTGTCGCTTACCTATGGAATTCCAGTTCTGGAGGATAGTGCCGAAGCCCTGGGAAGCAAGTACCACGATGTGCCCTGTGGCACCTTTGGCGATCTGGCCGTTTTGTCATTCAACGGCAATAAAATTATTACTACTTCCGGTGGGGGTGCCCTTGTGGCCCATACCCGGGAGCACAAGGAAAAAGCTGTTTTCCTGTCCACCCAAGCCCGCGACGCCGCGCCGCATTACCAACATTCCGAAATAGGGTTTAACTATCGGATGAGTAATGTCCTGGCCGGAATTGGACGGGGTCAGATGGAAGTTTTACAAGCGCGCGTCGAATCCAGACGGGCGAACCATCAATATTACCTGGAGCATCTCGGGAAACTCGAAGGGATTGAATTCCTGCAGGAACCCGAAGGCATGTTTTCTAACCGCTGGCTTAGCTGCATCCTGACGCCTTCCTACGAGGCCAGGGAGAAATTGCGTCTGGCCCTCGAAGCCGAAAACATTGAGTCCAGACCCCTATGGAAGCCCATGCACCTGCAACCTGTTTTTGCAGATTGCCCGGCTTTCAGCGATGGTACATCAGAAGAATTGTTTCAGCGCGGACTTTGCCTGCCCAGCGGGTCTAACCTGGATGTTACCGACTTAAACCGCGTTATTGCGGCGATTACCAAATCTTACACCCCATGATTAAAAATTACATTATTAGTAACTCTCATCGATACGCATCGCGATGGCTGGTTCTCGCCATCGATGTCTTGTTGATCAGTGTTGCTTTTATCCTTTCCTACTTAATCCGGTTTAACCTGACCTGGAATTTTGAAACGGATAATCTATGGCTACAGCTTCCCATCGTAGCGCTTATCGGAGCCCTTTCCTTCCTCATTACCGGATCGTATAAGGGAGTCGTGCGCCATACCGGGGTGCGGGATGTTTATAACATTTTCAATGCGATTTGCGTCTCCAGCATATTCACGATTTTCATGGTAATCTTCAATCGGCAATTGGGTATCCTCGTCGATTTTACGATTCCACTATCTATCATCATTATCCACAGCTTAATTGGCTTTATCGCCCTGACGGCTTCACGGTATGTATTTAAATCCCTCTTTCACAGTTTCGTACGTAAATTCAGTGTTACCCGTAATGTTCTGATTTATGGGGCCGGAGAGGCAGGGATCCTTACCTATAATGCGCTTACAAGCCACTCGGCCAGCGATAAGCGCGTCTTCGGATATATCGATGACGACAATAAAAAAGTAGGGAAAAGCATCAATGGCGTCCGGGTCTACGGAACCGAAATCCTTAACCGCGATTTCATGCAGCGCAACGATATCGACGAGATCATTGTCTCGATCAATAATATCGAACAGCACCGGCTGCGGGAAATTGTTGAGGGACTGGTGGATTTCCAGGTACAGGTTAAGATAGTCCCGCCAGTAGAAGACTGGATCAACGGGGAACTTAAGCTCTCCCAGATTAAGCAGGTACAGATCGAGGATTTGCTCAACCGTACCCCCATCAATATCCGGAAATCCCGAGTTTCGAATGAGCTGAAAGACCAGGTTATTATGGTAACCGGGGGAGCAGGTTCTATCGGAAGTGAGATTGTTCGTCAAATCGCGAATTACGATTACAAGGCGCTGATTATCATTGATCAGGCAGAATCGCCACTTTATGATTTGCAGCAGGAACTCAAGCAAAACGGCTTCCACAACTTTGTGCCAATCGTTGCGGATATCCGGGATAAGAACCGTATGAATTCCTTCTTTCAGGAGCACCAGCCTAACATTGTCTTCCATGCTGCAGCCTACAAGCATGTGCCGCTGATGGAGTACAATGCTTACGAGGCAATCAAAATCAATGTGGCCGGCACGAAAGTCCTGGCAGATCTGGCGCTCACCCATAAAGTAGACAAGTTTGTTTTTGTATCTACGGACAAGGCGGTGAATCCTACCAATGTCATGGGAGCTACCAAGCGTATCGCCGAGATGTATATCAGTTGTATGCATCAGGAGCATCGCACCAAATTCATTACCACGCGTTTCGGGAATGTATTGGGATCCAACGGTTCCGTAATCCCCCTCTTCCGACGACAAATCGAAAACGGTGGTCCTTTGACAGTAACTCACAAGGAGATTACCCGCTACTTCATGACCATTCCTGAGGCTTCTCAGTTGGTACTCGAAGCGGCTGCCATGGGTAAAGGCGGGGAGATATTCATCTTTGATATGGGCGAGTCCGTGAAGATATTCGACCTGGCCCGCAACATGATCAAGCTTTCCGGCCTGCGTTACCCTGATGATATCGATATCAAAATCACAGGGCTCCGACCCGGAGAGAAGCTCTACGAAGAGTTGTTGGCTAATGGGGAAAATACCTTGCCAACCTACCACAAGAAGATTATGATCAGCAAGGTTCGGGAACTGGATTACGCCCTGGTGCGCTCCAAAATCGACGAGCTTTGCATCTCCAATATGTTCTTTAATGGTGATACCGTACGCCTTATGAAGGAAATTGTTCCTGAGTACGTGAGCCATAATTCGGAATTCTGCAAACTAGACTCCAATGGGAATGAAGTTGCCCTTCCGGAACCCGGCAAGGAAATCAAAGCCCAGCGACGAACCGTCTACGAGGCTTACATGCGTTCCACACAATCACCTGAAAATAAACACTGATGAAAAATAAGTTAATCCTTGCCTTGCTTGCGCTGGGCATCTTGTCTTCCTGTGGATCCAAAAAAGACGTTGTCTATTTCCAGGATGCCGGAAGTTTTGAAACACTGATCAACAAGAACACCTTTACCCCGAAGTTCAAAATAGACGACCTGGTAAGTATTCACGTTTCCACCCTGGATCCGGAAGCCAGTGCGCCTTTCAACTTGTTCCGAGGGGCTGCCGAAGGTGGGATTCGTCCGGAGCAGGTAGATTACCTTATTGACGATCAGGGGGAAATCGATTTCCCGGTGATTGGTAAAATTAAGATTGCAGGACTTTCACCTGAGGAGACCAGGGTTATGCTGAGGGAACGCCTTTCGGAATATCTCGTTGATCCTATCATCAATATCCGCCTGAAAAACTTTACCGTTACCATCCTTGGAGAAGTTAATCGTCCGGGAACCTATCCGGTAAACGGGGAACGGATTACCGTGCTGGAGGCTATTGGCCTGGCAGGGGACCTAACCATAAAAGGACAACGCGAAAACGTCAAGGTCATTCGCGACTTTGACGGAACCAAAGTGTACAATACTATTGACCTTAGAAGGAAGGACGTAATGAATTCCCCCGTGTTTTATCTTACCCAGAACGATGTGGTCTACATAGAGCCAAACCGTTCTGCTGCAACTTCCTCCAGTCTGGATAATCGTGCGTCGATTGCAGTTTCTATTGTATCGGTCTTAATAACCTCTACTGTAATTCTTATTACCAGGAATTAATACCATCCCAAGGCCCCAACCAAAAAGGGATTGAACTTAAAATACTTTAAATGTCTGAGAATATTGATCTGAGAGAATTCGTCAATCAATACATACGTCACTGGAAATGGTTTGTTCTGGGCGTAGTGGTTGCCGTTGCGCTGGCTTGGGTGTATTTACGTTATACCATACCGGAGTACGCCGTGGGCGCCAAAGTAGAAATCATTGACGAGAAGAGCTCTGGCGGCGGTTCACAACTTCTTGAACTGGACTTACTGGGCACAGGAAACGTGAAAGTAGAGGACGAGATTGAAGTCATGAAGTCGCGTTCCAATTTCGTAGAAGTGGTACGTGAATTAGGTCTCAATACCCAGATTAAATTGCAGGGTAATATTATTGAATCCGAGCTCTACAATAATCGTCCCATAAACCTCAGTTTTATTGCCCCGGACTCCGTTGTCAATAACGCAACCTTTACCTTTTACATAGAGCCCAAAACGCCGAATTCATTTACCTATACCGAAGAAGAAGGCGGGCCCAGAAAGGAAATGTCTTTTGGGGCTAATATGACGACTCCTATCGGAGGCATTGTAGTGACGCCTGACCTGGAACATCTCGACCGGTTTATCGACAGAACCCTCAAAATAAGTGTACGTCCGATCAATACAGTCGCCAGCGCTTATAGTGCCAAAATCAATATTTCACCGGCCGACGAATACTCCAATATCATTAACATATCCCTGAAGGATCCTATTAAGGAAAAGGCGACGGATATTGTGAACAGTCTGATTCGCATTTATAATCGAAATGCCGTTGAAGACAAAAAAGAAATAGCCGACCGAACCGAACAATTCATCAATGACCGGATTGCGGATATAGCCACCAGCCTTACCTCAGTAGATGAGGATGCCGAGGAACTAAAAACCAGTCGCGGCCTTACCGATATCGCTTCAGAGGCTAACATAAACCTCAATGTTGGCGTTGCCAACCGTCAGGAACTGGCCAACACGCAAACACAATTGAACATTGCCTCCGGCATGAAGGATGTGGTAGACCAGCAAGACGGGTATGATATTCTTCCCACCAACGTAGGGTTGAACGATCCTACCATTGCGGCGACAACTGCCCAGTATAACCGGATAGTTCAGGAGCGGAAACGCTTATTGAAAAGTTCAACGGAGCGTTCGCCTGTTGTGCAAAACCTCAACCAGCAATTAGAGGCCTTGAAATCCTCGATTTCGTCCAGTTTGGGCGGTACGGTAAACAGCCTGGGCATGCAGGTCAATACCCTGAGCGGGCAGCAGCGGATTATCCAGTCCCGAATTTATTCTGCACCAGGAAATGAGCGTGCCTTGCGGGATATTACACGTCAACAGGAAACAACGGAATCCCTGTACCTGTATCTGCTTACCAAAAGGGAAGAGGCCCAGATCGCTGTGGCTTCTGCTTCCCCCCAATCCCAGGTAATCGATCCGGCCTTTCCTATTAGCGATGGCCCGGTGTCCCCTAGAAGAAACTTAACACTTCTCGCTTCGTTCCTCCTGGGTCTATTGATTCCCTTCTCGGTAATCTACCTGCGGGATTTGCTGGACAACAAGATCCACAACATGTACAACCTGGAAAAAATCTCCAGGGATGTCCCGGTACTGGGAGAAATTCCCAAGCTCGGACGCAGTGAACAGAAGTTTATCGCCTCTGAGGACCGATCCGTACTCGCTGAGGCTCTCAGGATTATCCGCACTAATGTGGATTACCTGATGCGGTCTAAACGAGGGAGTTCCCATAACAATGTTATCCTGATTACCTCCAGTACCTCGGGTGAGGGGAAAACCTTTATTTCCACCAACCTTTCGCTGATTTTATCCAGCCCAAACAAGAAGGTACTATTGATTGGAGCGGATATCAGGAATCCGAAGCTTTACACCTATTTCCTTGGAAATAAAGTAGATAAAATAGGCAAATATCAACGCAATAAGGACGCTGGACTTACCGAGTATCTGTACGACGAAAAACTGCAGATGAAGGATATCGTTAATTCCATGCTTGTCCATAAGAACACCATCGATGTCATTTACTCTGGGCGAATCCCCCCGAACCCCACAGAACTGTTGATGAGCGATCGCATGAAGGAACTCGTAGACGAGGCCTCTGCCAAATACGACTATGTCGTAATGGATACTGCTCCATTAATGGTGGTAACTGACACCCTGCTAATTAGCTCGCTGGCGCATCATACTTTGTATGTGACCCGTGCGGGAGTAACTGAAAAGCAGGCGGTAGAATTCCCGGTTAAACTCCAGAAGGAAGGAAAGATCAGTGGTCTGGCCTTTCTCGTAAACGACGTGAAAAGCGCAAATCTGGGGTATGGCGGCAAATATGGTTACGGCTACACCAAGACTCAGAAGAAGTGGTGGAAGTTGTAATTATGGATTAGGGAATTGACTGGACAACTGGTATTCACAAACCAGCTTCAGAATGTTGAAAAAATTCCCTTGTAAACTGCCATAAGTCATAGAATTAACATGGAATTTTGCGCAAAATTTGCACCGGTTGTATTTGAACGTCAATCATCCCCGCTTAATCGAATATACGGGACCTGATTTTCCGATGCACGCCCCCTGAGTTATCTTTGGTTACTTGGGGGCACTTTAAAAATTGCTATATAATTTTCTTATCATGAGAAACACTACTTCTGCCCGTTCCAAGCGTATGCATTACGTCCTGATCGCGTTTGCATTCATGCTGCTTGGGGGATTTAAAAGCTATTCTCAATTCAATTTCTCGCAAAGCGAATTGGACTTCAATGGTTTTGCCAATGTTTCTTCCGGGGTAACCGGGCTTACATTTGGCCCTGATGGCCGGCTTTACGTTGCGGAATACCCGGGAACCATCAAAATTTACACGGTACAGCGAAACGGTCCCACCGATTACATCGTCACCGGATTGGAAACCCTCAACGGGGTGCAAACCATTGTCAACCACGATGACGACGGGTCGCCCTGTAGCGGTACGGCTACCGATTGTAATAATCGGGAAACCATTGGTATTGAGGTAGGAGGGACTGCACTTAACCCGGTGATTTATGTTTCTTCCAGTGATTTCCGGATCGGTTCCGGAGAAGGAGGAGGAAACGGGGACGTGGACCTCGATACGAACTCCGGGATCATTACCCGAATGAGCTGGAACGGAGCGAGCTGGGATGTGGTTGATTTGGTAAGAGGATTACCGCGATCAGAAGAAAACCACGCTACGAACGCCTTTCAGATTACAAACATCAATGGCACGAATTACCTGGTAGTTGCTTCAGGTGGAATTACCAATGGGGGAGCACCTTCCACCAACTTCGTGTACACCTGTGAATACGCTTTATCCGGTGCTGTGATCTCCATTAACCTGGATATGATCAACAGCATGCCTATCCTCACCGATGGTGACGGCAGGGATTATATCTACGATCTTCCCACACTGGACGATCCCACGCGAGCAAACGTAAACGGTATTACAGACCCTGACGATCCGGGATATGATGGAATCGACGTTGGGGATCCCTGGGGTGGAAACGATGGCCTCAACCAGGCGATTGTAGACCCAACAGGACCTGTACAGATTTTATCTCCGGGATACCGGAATGCCTATGACCTCGTTGTAACTGAAAGCGGGGCGCTCTACGTTACCGACAATGGCGCAAACCAGGGTTGGGGTGGATTTCCAGAAAATGAAGGGGGAGGCTCTGTAACCAATAATTACGATCCGGCAGAACCGGGAAGTGATTCCCCATCTGGTGGAGAAGAAATCAATAACCTGGATCACCTGCAATTGGTGACCACGGATTTAGAAACCTATACCTTCGGGTCTTACTACGGGGGACACCCCAATCCAACCCGGGCAAATCCAAACGGTGCCGGTCTGTTTACAGCCCCGGCAGCTTCTGGTTTAGCCGGAGCGGTGTTCAGAACACAGACTTATGATCCGGATGGTTCTACCCCCGGATCTACTACGGACCCCAGTATTGCCCTCCCGGCAAACTGGCCTCCTGTTCCTTCAGCTAACCCGGTAGAGGGCGACTGGCGAGGCCCTGGCATTGCCAATCCCGACGGTCCTGTCGACGGAGAAATTGTTATTTGGGGAACCAATACCAACGGTATCGATGAATACACAGCTTCCAACTATGGTGGAGCCCTGCAGGGTAACCTCATGGCAGGTCATAGCGGTGGAAATATTCGCCGGGTAGAACTTAATCCCGACGGAACACTGCTGAATCTTACCTCGAATTTCTTTTCTGGGATCGGTGGTAATGCACTGGCCATCCAGTGTAATGGAGATTTAGAAGTATTTCCCGGTACGGTTTGGGCGGGTACCCTGAACGGAAAGATCGTTGTCAATGAGCCACAGGATTTTGTGGATTGTATCGAACCGGGTGAACCCGGATATGATCCGAATGCGGATTACGATGGCGACGGCTACACCAACCAGGACGAAGAAGATAACGGCACGGATCCCTGTAACGGAGGGTCTCAGCCAGACGATTTCGACAAGGTTGCCGGAGCGCCGCTGATTTCCGATCTGAACGATACGGACGATGACGCTGATGGTATCTTGGATGCCAACGATCCCTTTCAATTAGGAGATCCAGCCACTACCGGCAGCGATGCCTTTACCCTTCCGGTCCGTAACGATTTATTCAACGACCAGCAGGGGCTGGGTGGAATCTTCGGACTGGGGATGACCGGATTAATGAACAACGGGGATACCGGCGCCAACTGGCTGCTTTGGCTGGACCGACGCGATGATCCGGGAGATCCCAACCCGAATGACGTATTGGGTGGTGCGCCAGGACTCATGACTTCCCACATGACTTCCGGCACGGCCCTCGGTGCGACCAATACCCAGGAAAAGGGGTATCAATATGGTGTCCAGGTCGATCAAACTACCGGTAAATTCACCGTTATCGGGAACTTGCTGAATTTTGACGGGCCTTTACAACTTTACGGGAATACTGCCGCCGTTGGCGGAGAGCTGGGGCACTTCATTGGAGATGGAACCCAAAGTAATTATATAAAGGTTGTCCTTACTACAGATGGTATTACGGCCTTGCAGGAAATTAACGATGTTCCTCAAACCCCTATTACGGTTAATATTCCAACCGGACAGCGTCCGACCGCGTCAATGGTATTCTACTTTGAAGTAGATCCTTCCAATGGAGAGGTGCTGCTTGAGTATTCCAAGGATGGAGCGGCACGGGAAACCATTGGCACGATTACGGCTCAGGGAAGTATTCTCAATGCCATCCAGAACAGCAATCAGGATCTAGCAGTAGGATTTACGGGAACTTCCGGAACCGTTGGGGTAGAACTGGAAGGAACCTGGGATTTCCTCAACGTTGTTGGGGAAGTACCTGTAGTTGTCCTGGAGTTACCCGATTTATTGCGCACCATTAACGCGGCAGACGAGGATATAGATTTAGACAACTATTTCGACGACGATGGAGGTACCGCCAACCTCACTTACACCGTTGAGACCAATACCAATAATGCTGTTGGAGCTTCTATTAGCAGTAACATCCTTACGCTGACCTATCCCGGAACGGCCGAAGTTTCCCAGATAACTATCCGGGCAACGGATTCCGATGGTTTCTTTGTGGAAGACACCTTCCAGGTAACGGTTACAGATGGGCCTATTGTGCTGTATCGCGTTAACACGGGAGGCCCTGGATTAGCGGCTATAGACGGGGATCTGGCCTGGGAAGAAGACACGCCTACAAATCCTTCCGCCTACCTGTCACAAGCAGGTACGAACCAACAGTTTATTTCGACCACAATGCCGGTAGACGGTTCCGTGAACCAAACGACTACTCCGCTGGAGGTTTTTGCAACAGAGCGTTACGACAATATACCCGGAGCACCGAATCTCTCCTATTCTTTCCCGGTAAGCCAGCCTGGAAATTATGAGGTTCGTCTCTATGTTGGGAATAGCTTCTCGGGAACCTCTGATCCCGGGCAACGTATTTTTGATGTCACTTTGGAGGGAGCGGCCCTGCCACTCTTAACGGACCTGGATTTGTCTGCTACTTATGGACATGAAACGGGTACTGTGATTTCCCACATTATCAATATTACGGATGGAGACATCGACATTTCATTCCTCCACCAGGTAGAGAATCCACTGATTAATGCGATCGAAATTTTGGATGCTCCTGACGACGATACGCCAATTTACGTGTTCGATATCGCCGATCAGAGCAATAATGAAGGGGAGCAGTTAGGTGGAAGTCTCGGCGTAACGGCTTATGGGGGAGATGGAAACCTGCAGTATGCGGCAACAGGACTTCCTCCTGGAATTACCATCGAGCCGACCAATGGTCAAATCGGGGGAACCATAGCGGCTGGAGCAGCTTCAGGAAGCCCTTATAATGTCATCATTTCAATAGATGATACCGACGGCACAAACACAGATGCTGTTACTATTAATTTCCAATGGGAGGTATTCGAGGCATTTGCCTTCCGCATCAATGCGGGCGGAGCTGGAATTACCAGTACCGATATCGCTCCCGATTGGGAAGCCAATGCACAAAGTGGATTGCAGAATGGTGGAAATTATTCTGTGAATACAGGTTCCGTGTTGGCAACGAGCGGCCTGCTCAATGAGAATCGGGATGTAAGCGTGCCTGCTTATATCGATGCGAACACCTACGAAACACTCTTTGGCACCGAAAGGTTTGACTTACCCGCGGCTCCGGAAATGGAATATACCATGGATTTAGGGAGCGGGGATTATTGGGTGAATCTTTACATCGCCAATTTCTTCGAAGGGAATTCCCAGGTTGGAGATCGCATTTTCGATATCAGCATTGAAGGCGCCTTAGTAGAAGATGATTTCGATGTCATTGCTTCCTTTGGCCACCTGACAGGAGGGGTTTTATCCTATCCCGTGACGGTAAATGACGGTACCCTGAATATACTCTTTGAGCATGTTGTGGAGAACCCAGTTCTCAATGGTATCGAAGTATTTGCCATTAACGATGCCCTGCCGGACCTCGTATTAAACAGCATACCCAACCAGCAGAATAATACGGGAGAAATCATCAGTTTCAGCGCCAGCGCGAGCGGAGGGGACAATGGACAACCCCTGCGTTACTATATAGCCGGGCAACCCGAAGGAATTACAATCAACGCCGTAAGCGGCCTGATTAGTGGTACGATTGACCAGGCAGCTGGAATTGGCGGCCCCAATGGGGACGGAAATTACCAAACGGTCGTTACCGTGCTGCGTCCCGGTTCAGCACCTGCTACCCAGGTCTTTACCTGGAGCGTGAATACCACCTTGTTGTGGTTGGAAAAAGACGAAGCCCTGAATTATACCGGACGCCACGAGTGTTCTTTTGTTCAGGCTGGTGACAAATTTTACCTCATGGGTGGACGTGAGAACAGCAAGACTATCGATGTCTATGATTACACCACCAATACCTGGGTAAACCTTATTGATTCTGCGCCTTTTGATTTCAACCACTTCCAGGCGGTAGAGTATCAAGGGCTTATTTGGATTATCGGGGCATTTGTCGATAACAACTTCCCGAACGAAGCCGCTGCAGAGCACATCTGGATGTTTGATCCGGCAACGGAAACCTGGATTGAAGGTCCTGAGATCCCAGTTGCCCGTCGCAGAGGTTCTACCGGTTTGTCTATCTACAACAATAAGTTCTATATCAGTGGCGGTAATACCGATGGTCACGATGGTGGATGGGTTCCCTGGTTCGACGAGTTCGATCCGGCTACCGGAACCTGGACCGTTCTGGCCGATGCGCCAAGAGCCCGGGATCACTTCCATTCCGGAATAATCGGAGATAACCTTTATATGGCCGGAGGAAGATTGTCCGGAGGTACCGGCGGGGTATTTGCGCCAACTATTGCCGAAGTTGATGTCTATGACTTTAACACCGGGACCTGGTCTACCCTTACCGAAGATCTGCCCACGCCTCGTGGGGGATCCACTACGGTAAGCTTCCAGGGCCAGTTGATCGTCATTGGAGGGGAAGTTCAAAATCAGCTAGTCTACGGGGTAAATACCTCGGATGCCTTGCCGATCACCGAGGCCTATGACCCGGTTGCGGGATCCTGGACCAGACTACCCGATATGAATTTTGAGCGTCACGGAACCCAGGCGATTGTTTCCGGAGAAGGCGTGTTTATTCTAGCGGGCTCCCTCATACTGGGAGGACCCAGCAATCAAAAGAACATGGAATACCTGGGCGCCGACAATCCACAGGGAACACCCAGCGTAGCCAGTACCCTGGATGCGCCGAGTTTTGTAATCTTTGCCGATGGCGAAACTCAGGATATTGATTTGAGCGTGGTCGGTGGAAACATCGGTAAGTTTATCCGGGACATCACCGTAAGTGGTGCGAATGCTGGGGACTTTAGTTTTGATGCGGGCGATCTGAATAACGCCCTCTTAAACCCCGGTCAAACCCATGTGCTAACCTTTACCTTGAATGGTACGGGTGCAGATCGTTCGGCTCAGGTTACCATTGATTACGATAATGGAGAGGTATTGACTATTGTCCTATCCAATAATGCGGATACGGAGTTGGAAGTTACCAATCCTGGGAACCAGTTCAACTACGAAGGGGATACAGTTACCTTGCCTATTCAGGCGAGCAGCTCTAATGCATTGACATACAGCGCAAACGGGCTTCCACCTAACCTTACTATAGATCCAAATACCGGAGTAATAACCGGAACCATTTTCGAAGGGTCTACGGCCAACGGTGCCTTTATCGAATCCGGAGGACTGGTCGTAGCGGAGGCAGAATCCGTGGATTTGGATCCCACCTGGACCATTACCAACATCGATGGGGAAACTGGAATAATTGCAGGTACTGACCATTTAGGTTCGCCTAATGGAGGTACGATGAATTACGATATCCAAATTACCACACCTGGGGTCTATCGATTTAACTGGAATAGTTTCTACAGTGGCAGTAATTCCACGGAAGAAAACGACAACTGGTTAAAATTCCCCAATGATAATGGCGTCTGGTTCTTTGGATTTAAGGGAACACCTGCCAGTGAGGCTGCCCTGATTGCAAATCTTCAGGGTGCACAAACCGATATCGTTTTCCCGGTTGGTAGTGGACGCGAATCTGCAGGAACCATCCCTGAAGGGAATTCCAACAATGGATACTTTAAAATCTATCGCTCCGGTGGGGCTTCGGAAACCTATGATTGGCAAGCCCTGACCAGTGATAACGATCCACATAATGTCTATGTGTATTTCGAAGCTGCCGGTACGTACACCGCGCAGATTTCGGAACGCTCTACAGGCCATGCGATTGATCGATTTGCCCTGTACAAATTCGATACTTTTGGCAACGTAGGAGATGCTACCCTGAACGGATTTGCAGAATCCTCCAGGACCGGGCAGACCGATGGAGCGGCGGCAAACAGTCCGTACGATGTGGAGATTACTGTAAGCGACGATGCGGTTCCGCCGGCTACCCAAACCATTAATTTCCAATGGATCATAGGGGAAGCGGGAGACCTGATTGCTGTACCGGAGGCAGATCCGCTGTCTGGTGAAGCTCCGCTTACGGTCCAGTTTACGGGTAGTAACTCCCTGGACGATGTGGGTGTGACCTCATATCTGTGGGATTTCATGGATGGAAGCCCTACAACTACTGAGGCAGATCCGCAACACACCTTCACCGCACCAGGGGATTATTTGGTTTCCCTGACTGTTGGTGATATTGATGGCAATTCCGATACGAATACGGTATTGATCCAGGTTACGACACCGGCTTCGGCACCACCAGTGGTCGACGCTGGGGCTGATCAGGAAATTACTTTGCCAGAAGACAATGTATTGCTCAATGGAACGGCCAGCGATCCCGATGGAGGTACTATTGTAACCTATGCCTGGACACAGGAGTCCGGACCATCCACAGCTTCACTTTCTGGCGCGAGCACGCCTGACTTGTTGGCTTCAGGTCTTGAAGCAGGCACCTATGTTTTCCGCCTGACTGTGACCGATGACGAAGCAGAAACGGCCTTTGATGAGGTAACTGTAGTGGTGAATCCACCTTCCTCCTTGCCACCGGTAGTGGACGCAGGACCGGATCAGCAAATTACATTACCGACAAATACGGTGACCCTTAATGGTACCGCCTCTGACCCGGATGGGGGAGTTATTGTAACCTATGCCTGGACCCAACCAAGCGGGCCAAGTGTAGCTACGCTAACAGGTGCGGATAGCCCCGATTTAACGGCCGACGACTTAATCGAGGGAACCTATGTTTTCCGATTGACAGTAACCGACGACGAAGGGGAAACTGCCTTTGACGATGTAACCGTGGTAGTGGAACCATCAGGAACCCAGCCACCGGTTGTCGACGCCGGAGCGGATCAGCAGATTACGCTGCCGACCAATTCGGTAGTCCTTAACGGAACGGCGAGTGATCCGGATGGTGGAAATATTGTAACCTTTGCCTGGACCCAGGAAAGCGGGCCAGCAGCGGCAACCCTGTCCGGAGAAGACACGGCGGACCTGACCGCTTCAGATCTGGTTGAAGGCACCTATGTTTTCCGACTGACGGTAACAGATGACGAGGGAGAAACGGCTTTTGATGAAGTTACGGTAGAAGTCTTACCGGAAGCCCCGCAGCCACCAGTGGTAGATGCGGGTCCCGATCAGACGATCACGCTGCCTACCAATGTAGTTGTGCTCAACGGTTCGGCTACAGACCCTGATGGAGGTGCTATTGTAGCCTACCTCTGGACTCAGGAAAGCGGACCAGCTGCAGCTACCCTGACCGATGCCAATACGGCGAGTCTGACTGCTGCGGATTTGGTGGAAGGAGTTTATGTGTTCCGATTAACGGCCACTGACGACGAAGATCAAACCGGATTTGACGAAGTAACTGTTACTGTCCTTCCGGAAGGAGCCCTGCCTCCAATCGTCGATGCAGGACCTGATCAACAGATCACCCTGCCTACCAGTACGATTGTATTGAATGGTTCCGCGACAGATACCGATGGCACGGTGGTTTCGGTTGTATGGACACAGGAAGCCGGTCCTTCGACAGCTACCCTGACCGACGCCAATACCACGAGCCTGACGGCTTCTGACCTGGTTGCCGGAAGCTATACCTTCAGGCTTACCGCAACGGACGATGATGGTTTCACCGCTTTTGATGAGGCAATCGTACTCGTTGAGACTGAAGGGCCTGGAGACGAGGTAGAAGCAACGATACTCAACCCTGCGGTCCGATCCGGGGAGGAGCTTTACGGCGTGCTGCGCATCAATGCCCAGGACCCGACCATAATCCTTACCAAGATCAGCGTCTTTGATTACACAGGTCGATTGATGCGTGAAATCAATGATCCGGGACCATTATTCGAATCTCCGGACCTGCCGGGAATTACCGGAGCATACCACATTCCGGTAGGCATGTACAGCTACGGTATTTACTTTGTACGGTTGGAGTTCAATCGGGGAGAAGACCAAATTCTAAAGTTAATGGTACGCAACCCGTAGCCGGGTGGGCACCTATAAATTCAGGATCAAAACCAATCAAAAAAACCGCGGATTTCCGCGGTTTTTTTATTTAATAGAACACCTCTTTTAATTAATAGAATACCTCAATGGATTTCCCGATTAGCGGCAGGAGTTGCTCCAGGCGCTTCGGTTTTAAGGTAAGTTCTTTAATCGCCTTAAAGTGATGCATGTTGTGGATGTCAGAACCCAGGAAATCCACCATCCCCTGGTCGAGCAGTTTCCAAGCGAGTTGTTCCACCTCCTTGTCGTAATAGCCAGCCAAGGACAACAGATTAATTTGAAAGAGAATCCCCTGTTCTTTGAGTTTTATCAGTTTCTTAGGCCGTCGCTGCAGGAAAACATAGCGCTCGGGATGGGCCAGGATTGGGGTTAGTCGTCTGCGGTTGATGGCGATCATTGCCTCATCGAAGTTCAGCGGAGGTTGCAGAAAGGACATCTCCGATAGCATATAACCTCCTGATAAAGGCATGTGGTGATCGTTTTCCATCAGTTCTTCGAACTTGGTGTCGATCATGTGTTCGGCAGCCGTTTCTATTTCAAAGGAATCAATGCCTTCCTCCTGCATGGCCAATAGTAACCGCTCATGCGCGTCTTGGATTAGCTCCGGCGTATTCGGGTACAGCGGAGCAAAAATATGGGGAGTTGCAATTATTTTCTTTATGCCAACCGATTGATACGCCCGGATTAGCGCCAGGGAATCTGCAGTATTCTTTGCTCCATCATCGATTCCGGGCAGCACATGGTTGTGGATATCCACAAAGTCCTCCAGATAATCTGCCAAGTAAATCTTCTTACTGAAAAATCCGAGCATAGTTCATTGATTCGGTGCAAAAGTACATCTTATCATGCAATACGCTAACTCTCGCGGCCGATGTCAGGGAATCATACTATCTGTGGTGGATTGATACGGCATACGCAGTAATCGATCGTGAATTGCCTTTAACCGCTGCGGCCCGGCACCTAACTTAAAGAGTATCACTAGAAGGAGGTTGGTCAGGTTTATGCGCAGGTAGGAGTTCGACTGATATTTGCGAGCCGAAACCAGCAAGTCTTTTTTTACGATAGTATAGGGAACTTCATGCTTCTTCATTCGGCGGAAGAATTCAAAATCCTCCATGATTACCTGAGCTTCGTCAAATTTGCCCAATCGTTCAAAGACTGCGCTGCGGATAAATAAACATTGATCTCCGCCACCCGTAAACAGACCGTCCTTTCGGGTAAAGCGTCCGTTGATCCTCAGCAATGCACTATCGGAATCAAAGCGATAGGAGAAAAAGCCGGCATCATTTCCTTCAGCAAGGCACTGTTGAATGGCTTCGAAAAATCCAGGTGGAGGCAGTACATCGGCATGAAGAAAAACCAGTATTTCTCCGTTGGAGTCGCGTGCCCCGTCGTTCATCTGTTTAGCCCGACCCCGACGCTTCCCCTGTAAAATCCTGAGATTAGGAGCCACCTGCCGACAACCCGAATAGTCCTGGGTGCACGTGCCCGTACTCAAAATTATTTCGACTTCATGACCCTTGGCCAGTTGGCTGAGGCTGGGAAGAAGTTTCATAAGATTGGCAACTTCGTTGTATACCGGAATGATAATTGAGATCAAAAGGCCGTATTATTGACAGTGGTTTGCAATGAAAGGACAACATTTCCGACCAATCGGACGCATCGCCACCATTATATACTTATGAAGGTATTCAATAGTTTACTGAAGATCGCGTTCCTGGTCGTATTTATCCTGGCATTTTTTTGTAATTGTGGGGTAAAGAAATCCATCCTGGACCAGGCAGCTACGCAAACTACGGCACTCAATACCCTTTCGGAGGATTTTCTCAAAGCTATTCGGGAAGATAAGCCTACAACCCAATTTACGGAACGACTGGCCCAAATGGAGCTCAAAGAAATTGAATTGGGCTTGCAAACCGATGCCGAACGCTATGCTTTTTGGATCAATATATACAATGCATATATCCAGGTAGTACTTAAGGCAAAACCTGAACTTTATGAGGATCGCAGAAGTTTCTTCTCCGAGGAGATGCTTGAAATAGCCGGGCGGAAGGTATCTTTTGAAACGATTGAGCATGGAATCCTCAGAAAATCACAGTGGAACCTGGGTCTTGGATATGTTCGCAAATGGTTCCCGGGAGAATTCGAGCGCAAGCTAAGGGTGGAGAAACGCGACTTTCGCATTCATTTTGCCTTGAACTGTGGGGCTAAGGACTGCCCGCCGGTTGCTGTGTACACGCCGGGCCGTCTGGAGCAACAACTGGAAATGGGAACCCGAAAATATCTCGAGCGAACCACTCGCTTCGATGAATCCTCAAATACCGTCACCGTTAGTTCACTATTTAGCTGGTTTCGCGGGGATTTTGGGGGGAAATCAGGAACCCGGAAAATCCTCAGCGATAAAGGTCTGATCCCAGACACCAAAGGGGTTTCTATTGAATATTCCAATTATGACTGGACCCTGGAACTGGATAATTTTATCGACCTCTGAGAAAAGTAATTCACCAAAAGATTTCAGGGAGTATATCCCTTAGAACGCTTCCCGCACCGTGAAGTACAAATTGCCTCCTTCCCGGGTCCAGCCGTAATCCAGCCGAACCCGGATACCATCCTTTTGGTTGAGTACATAGCGCAGCCCAACGCCCCCGGCATTGCGAAATTTGGAATTAAAGAGATCTGAGAAAGTGGGGGCTACTGTGCCCGATGAGCCAAAAACTACCCCTCCGAAGCGCCTGAAAATGGGAAATCGATATTCCAGGGCAAAATTTAATTCTCCGTTGTCGAGAAATCGCCGATTATCAAAACCACGGCTTCGATTGGTACCAAGATTATTCATACTTAAGAAGGGAGTTCCTTCCCCGCTATTGGCAATGAAAATATTTCCAGCCAGGATGTGTTGTCCTTTCAATCTTTGGTAGTAACGCGCGTCGACATTGAATTTGGAGAAAGTGAACTCTGAGCCGAGTAACTCCAGGGATCTGAAGGCCCCGGCTTGAATGAAGAAGCCACGGGTTGGTTGGAATATATTATCGCGGCTGTCATATACCGCAAGGACACCCAAATTGGAGATTATACCGCCTTCCTTTCCCAATACCTCGGCATTGGCCAGCGTTCCATTTTCCGCTGCCTCCAGATTGTAGAATGCGTCGAATTCAAATCCAATACCCGCGAGAAACCCTGGAAACAATTCACGCAATCCGTTAATCCTGACCCTGGGGAAGGACACTTCATACGTTTCGAGATCCTGCTCCCGGCTATCAATTCCTATTCCATAGAAGTTATAGACGTATTTGTAATAGCCCAGCTCCCCGAAAAGGCGCCATTTCGCATCATCCCAATACAATTCGTAGGGAGCCCAAAAGAGGATTTGATTTTTTGTGGTATAGCCTGCAGCCAATTGAACAGCAGATGGGAAGCTGTCCTTTGATTCGCTATTGAAACGAAAAGTGCCAACACCGATCCCTCCAAATATTACTCCGGTTTCCGGTGAATACACCACTACCGGGAGAACGTCGAGTTCCAAATTGGCAATCGAGTCCTGAGAAGACGTTGAATTGGATTCCCCCTCCTGCCCAAAAGCCGGGAGGGTAAAGCTGCTACAAAAAAACAGCAGAATCCATAGGTGCGACAACTTCATGCGATAAGATACGCATCTAAAGATAAGCACGCAGACTTTCTGCCTGGGTTTTGTTGCGCAATCGACGAATGCCTTTTTCTTTAATTTGCCGCACGCGCTCACGGGTTATATCAAAGACTTCCCCAATTTCATGTAAACTCATAGCATTTTGTTTGCCGATGCCATAGTACATGCGAACCACCTCACCTTCTTTATCGGGCAGTGTATCCAGTACAGTGCTGATATCCGTACTCAGGGATTCCTGCATCACCTTGCGGTCGGGCTTTAGGGTATTCTTTGAAGGAGTGACGCTGTACAGATTCGAAGATTCTCCTTCTTTCAAAGGAGCATCCAGAGAAATGTGTTTTCCGGAGCTCTTCAGGGTTTTCTTGACCTTGTCGACGTTCATGTCGAGTTCTTCGGCGATTTCGAAAGGAGAGGGAGGACGCTGGTTTTTCTGCTCCAGCCGGGAATGTACTTTTAATATCTTTCGGATGGTCTGTAATTTATTCTGGGGCAGGCGCACCATTCTGGATTGTTGTGCCAATGCCTGCAAAATAGATTGACGAATCCACCAGACGGCATAGGAAATAAACTTAAACCCCCTGGTTTCATCAAAACGTCTGGCTGCCTTCACCAGCCCACGGTTGCCCTCATTGATCAGATCGGATAATCGCAGGCCACGTCCCTGATATTGTTTGGCGGCGGAAACTACAAAACGGAGGTTAGCATTGACCAGTTTTTTCAGGGCTGCCTCATCGCCTTGTCTGATTCGGACTGCCAGTTCCACCTCCTCTTCGGCAGTGATCATGTCAATCTTGGAAATTTCCTGAAAGTACTTTTCAAGGGATTTGGAATCCCGGTTGGTTATTTGTTTTGTAATCTTTAGTTGCCGCATACAATAAATACATTGGTTTATTATATGAAACAGCTTTTATTGAAAAATGCAAATAATTGGCCTTTTTTATGTGTTTTTTAAGCTTTTTTGAGCAAAAAACATTAAAAACGAACTAAAAACACCAAAAATGATCAATTCTTAATCTGAGGACAAATGCGGATTTAAAGCTAAAAGTTCATAATCAGAATCACTTCCCAATACAAAAGTTGGCAAAAATGTTGCCCAGCAAATCATCGGACGAAATCTCCCCGGTGATTTCCCCTAAATGATGCAATGCCTGATTGATGTCTACGGAAAGCAGATCCGCAGGGATTTCCTCGCTCAATCCACGCTTAACTTCGTCGATCGCTTTTTGTGCATTGAGCAATGCCTCGTAGTGGCGGGAATTGCTGACAACGGGATCCTGATTTTGGAGCAGGCCACGGTTAACATGATTCAGCAATTCCTCCTGAAGGGCATCCAGACCGGAACCGGTGCGGGCAGAAATGAGCAGAGGGGAGGGGATATCCTCCTGCACCCAATTTTTCTGCTCGTCACTCATTTTATCGGCCTTATTGACCAGAACAAGGAGGGGCTTTTGAGGATGCGCCTCCTGAAGGGCTTTCAGGGCTTCTTTTAGTGACGATCTGTCCTTGTCCTGAAGCGCGGCACCGTCCAGGAGATAAAGGATCATCCGGGATTGATCCATTTTTTCATGGGTTCTTTGTATTCCGATATTCTCTACCGTATCCGAGGTTTCCCGTATTCCGGCGGTGTCAATAAATCGAAATCCGATTCCGCCTATGCTGATTTCATCTTCTATAGCATCCCGGGTAGTTCCTGCGATATCGCTAACGATAGCTTTTTCTTCTTTGAGCAATGCGTTTAACAAGGTAGACTTGCCCACATTTGGTTCTCCTGCTATGGCAACCGGAATCCCGGTTTTAAAGACATTTCCCATAGCAAAAGAATCGATAAGTGATTTTAATAGTCCGGAGAGCTTATTGAGGAGGTTGTGGAATTCGTCCCTTTCTGCAAACTCCACATCTTCCCCGGAAAAATCCAACTCAAGGGTAATCATAGAAGCAAAATGGATCAGCTCCTCCCGGAGTTTCTGTATTTCCGAACTATATCCACCGCGCATCTGTTGCAAGGCTATCTGATGGCTCGCCTGATTTTCGGAAGCGATTAAATCGGCAACAGCCTCGGCCTGGCTCAAGTCCATTTTTCCAGCCAGAAAAGCCCTGAGCGTAAATTCCCCGGGTTGCGCCATCCGGCACCCGTCCTTAAGGAATAATTGCAATATTTCCTGTTGGATATAGGGAGAACCGTGACAGGAGATTTCCACGACATCTTCGCCGGTATAGGAGCGCGGTCCCCGGAAAACACTCGCCAGGACCTGGTCGAGCACCCGACTGCCTTCGCGAATCGTGCCCAAATGAATCGTATGGCCGGCCACCTCAGTCAGGGAACGCCCGGATTCGGCCTTAAATCGGTTTGCCGCCATAGCTATGGCTTCAGGCCCGGAGATTCTCAGGACAGCTATGGCACCTGATCCAGCGGGAGTAGCAAGGGCGATAATTGTTTCTGTTGAGGTCATGAAAAGTCCGTATTTATTGCAAAAGTACGCTGATTTGTAACAATTTACTCGCTTTTGCGACTAATGAGGCACAATCACTAATCAATCAAAAAATGGAAGTAGTATCTAGAGAAGGAATGCGGGTTGACCGGCCACTGCTGACAATTACGCACCTAACGCAATTATTAACCTATTTTATTGGGTTTGGTAGCCTGATAGTCCCATTGATTATCTGGTTATCCTCCCGAAATAGGGTAGAAGGAATGAACGAGCACGGCAAGGCTATCATAAACTTGCAGCTAAGCTTGATCTTATATGTAATCCTGAGTATCCCGGCTATCTTATTACTGGGTCTGGGTATAATCACCCTCATAGGAACAGCAATCCTCGGCTTTGTTCTGCCAATCGTAAATGCGGTACGGGCAAGCAATGGGGAATCTCCGAGTACATTCCTGACCATTCCGTTCTTTTCGTAAGTCCAGAGGTCAGTCAAAGGGAATCTTACACCCATAAAAAACCCACAAGTAGCGCACTTGTGGGTTTTGTTTTTGTCGGTTGAAGAATTAATTCGTGCTTCAGGCTTACTGAGGCAATCCTTAGTCGTTCAGCATTACCGGCATTACCAGCATGGTCACCTGTTCGCCTTCGTCCAGGCCATCGGCCGGGGTCAGGATTCCTGCACGGTTAGGCAGACTCATCTCTAGGCTAACTTCGTCGGAATCGAGGTTCCCGAGCATTTCCACAAGGAAACGCGAGTTAAAGCCGATTTGCATATCATCGCCCTGATAAGAACATGTTAGGCGCTCTTCCGCCTTGTTACTGTAATCTACGTCTTCTGCAGAAATATTGAGTTCCGCTCCGGCGATTCGCAAACGAATCTGGTGGGTAGTCTTGTTAGAAAAGATAGATACACGCCGCACAGAACTGAGAAACTGCCCGCGTTGTATTACAAGTTTATTAGGGTTCTCCCTTGGGATTACCGCCTCGTAATTCGGGTATTTCCCGTCGATCAGCCGGCAAACCAGCTCGGTATTATCAAAACTGAATTTGGCGTTACTGTCGTTATATGAGATCGTTACTTCTTCTTCACTTCCGGCTAGGATTCCCTTGAGCAGATTCAACGGCTTCTTGGGCATAATGAATTCAGCAACCTGTGGTGCTTTTACATCGCTGCGCTGATACTTCACGAGTTTGTGGGCATCGGTAGCTACAAAAGTCAGGTGCTCCGGGCTGAATTGAAAAAATACCCCGCTCATTACAGGGCGCAAGTCGTCGTTTCCAGCGGCGAAGAGTGTTTTGTCGATCGCAGTGGAAAGGATATCGCCCATCAGTTTTGTTGTGCTGGGATCGGCCAACTCCACGGCTTTTGGAAATTCCGCACCATCTGCATAAGCCAGCGCATACTTACCATGGCTGGAACTAATCTCTACAGTGTTATTATCAGCAACCACAAAAGTCAGGGGTTGCTCCGGAAAAGTCTTTAGTGTGTCGAGAAGCAGTCGGGCAGGTACGGCGATAACTCCCTGGTCTTCCGAATCTACTTCGAGGACCGTACTCATGGTGCTTTCCAGATCGGAAGCCGATACGCTGAGCTGATTCTTATTCAGATTGAAAAGGAAATTGTCCAGGATAGGAAGCGTATTGCTATTGCTAATAACACCACCCAACACCTGCAGCTGTTTCAGAAGGTAGTTGCTGGATACTATAAATTTCATAAATGAGATGCTTTTAAAGCCCCGATTTTATTAAACCCAGGGCAGGACATAGCCCGATTGACAAATATATCTTAAATGTCTGTCGGTGTAAAACAAACTTATCAACACAACTAGCTGTATCTCCTTTTTCTCAAGGCATTGAAGGTCAGTCCAATACCGAGTAAAAGGAGCAGGGGAAGTCCGATATTCAACAATTGCCAGCGCATTTTGTTTTCTGCGGTCTTTTCCGGGTCCAGCAAGGGGATATCTACTTCCTTTCGTCGCAAATCCAGGAGCCCCTGATCATCTAACAAATAATTGAAGGAATTGATCAGGAATTCCTTGTTGCCGTAGAAGCTGCCCGTCCATTTATCATATCCCAGTTCCAGGGGGCGCCCCTGATTGAGTTGATTGGCTATCAGGCTTCCGTCACTAATTACGATGAGTTTATTCTCAGGTCCATTTTCCTGAAATCCCCGAAGCTCAATGGGGCGTATGCGATTGGCATAGGCCGAGTTAAAGCTTCCTTCTACCAAAACAGCCACCGGAAACCCGCCCGGTTGGAATTGCTGGGGATCTGGTTCGCGGTCCAGGATGTTCAGGCTTACCAGCTTGGGAACTCCCTCTGTACGGGATCTCGGCGAAGTTCTGTAGAGGACGGTTTTATCGTATCGGCTACCAACGGTATCGATGGAGCTGGCGAATTGCATGCGCAAAGCTTCGAGGTTGGTATTAATCGGGTGGTTGTTGCTCGATAACAACAGCGGGTGATAAATCCAGGGTAGCGGGTTGTATTGTGCTTCCCGACCTTCTCCCGTAGCCAGGACTATCTGCGAGCAGAAAAGATCTGCGACCATATCCGGATTAATCCGAACACCGTAACGGAAGAGCAGGTCGCTTAAATTCAGGTCATTCGCAATAGCCAGCGCTTCACCGCCTCCGGCCAGCAGGCTGTCCAGTTCCATGGAAGCCCCATCAGTGAGCCAGAGTGTTTTTCCTCCTGACACCATAAACTGATCCAGTACTAGTTTTTCCACTTCACTAAAAGGCTCAGTTGGCCTGGCGATTAGTGCTGCATCGAATTGTTGCAGCTGGCGCAGGGTTTGCTCTGGATCAGTGGCCACGGAATCCAGGGTAAAAGGAGCAATGTTGTAGTAGGCTCTAAGAGTGGTTAGAAAGTCACTCAGATAGCGATCATCGTACTCCCCATTTCCCCGTAGCACTGCAACACGTTTCTTTTCGGTAACTCCTAATTTGGCAAAGGCATCGGCAAAGGCAAATTCCATATTCTGTATGGAATGCGTAATACGATCTTCAAGGGTGGCCCCTTGGCGGTTTCGCAACAAGGGGACTATTTCGCTGCGTTCCCCATGGGTTACTACAGCCCAGGGAAAAACCATTTCCTGACTAACCCGGCCGTTGTCTTCTGTGGTGACGTTGGCAGGCTTCATTCCCAGTTGAATCAATTGCTCTACCACGGCATCCGGATTCGCCTGATCTTCACGCGGATCCAGGAAAGTGAAACCGAGATCCTCGTGTTCCGATTGGAACTCTTCCAGCAACAAACGGGCTTCTCGTTGCAATCGAACAAATTCAGCGGGCAAATCGCCATCGAGCAGTACGTCTATGGATATAGGGTTTTCCAGCTTATCCAGGGTAGCCAGGGCCGGCTCGGAGAGTGTAAAGCGCTTGTCTTCGGTGAGATCCCAGCGAACATAGAACATAGAAGCCAGCAAGTTAACCACGACAAGGCCGCCAACGGCAATGAGTAAATATTTTAAAAGCCCGGCCCTGTTCATTTCCGCAATCTTTTTACCTGGATTAGGGCCAGGAGGAGGAAGAATAAAGTGAGGGAAATAAAATAGACGGCGTCCCGGCTGTCTAATACCCCCAGGCTAATGCTTTCATAATGGGCCTTTAAGCCTATACCGGCAATGTCCAGGGCAGAAGCACCATCCGAAAACAGTGTGCTCAGGCTCTCGAAGCCGTAATACATTGCAAAACAAAGGACAATGGCGAACAGGAATGCCGCAATCTGATTTTCGGTAAGGCTCGAAGCAAAAATTCCAATAGCACTATAGGTTCCCGAGAGGAGGATCAAGCCGAGATAGGATCCCAATACGAGACCCATATCCAGATTTCCCGTAGTACTTCCCAATTGCCATATGGCCAGAACATAAATCAGGGTAGGGAGTAGGCAAATTAGAACGAGGGTCAATACCCCAAGGAACTTTCCAAGCACAATCCTGGCCGCCGATGTGGGCCGGCTCAGCAGTAACTCCAGGGTTCCCATGCGCCTTTCCTCAGCTAGCGTACGCATACTCACCGCTGGAATCAGCAGTAGCAACACCCAGGGCGCCAGGAGGAAAAAAGGGCTCAGGTCTGCGAATCCGTAATCCGGGATATTGAACGGGCCTTTAAATACCCAAAGGAACAGACCGCTGAGCACCAAGAAGGTACCCATGGCCAGATAGCCCACCGGTGAACCAAAAAATGATGCAATTTCCTTTCTAAAAATAGCCCGCATGTACTGGCTTATTCGTCTAAATGATTATACAAACTCCAGGCCTTTGCCGGAGCCGCAAAGAGTGCCTTGGTTTGTGACCAGACACCCTTGAAAAAAGGGGATTTCCGATAATTCTCCAGGGCCGATTCAGATTCCCATTTACTGTAGGTAAAAAAGATTCCTACCTCCCCGGATTCCCGTAATAACTCCAGGTGTTTGCATCCTGGAAAGGTGCGGATGCGTTCCCGGGAACTTTCAAAAATCCGTTCAAAACTAGGAATATTTTCTTGCTTAAACTGCAAACAAACGATACGGGTCAGCATTTACTTAAAGTTTATGATCACGGTGTCCCTGTAATTGAGTCCCAGAAGGGTTGCTGCTCCTCCTACGGTCTCCGGATTACTTTTATAGATGGCCAGTTCCACGTAGCCGGAGGCATTGAAAAGCGCTAATAAGTCGCCAGGTCCCTTCCGGTTAGAAGGGTCCAGCTCATAGTTGATGATCCCCGAGTAATTGTTGTGGATTTGGCGTAGTTTTTTGTTCCGGGCTTCCAGCGTCAGGTTGCGCCCATTGCGATAGGCCTCCACCAGACTTTTGGTAATGTTTGTAACCACATTTCCGTAGTTGTCTATGTAAATAACACTACCGGTAATGGTATTGCCATCGTTGGAAATCCTCGGGGCAAATTCCCGGGATTGTTTCAGAGCGCTAAATGGTTTACCAACAACTTCGAGGGTGCCTCCCCGAAAGATATGGCAGGCAACGGGAACAAAGACATCGAGTACGGGAAAGGAGGAATACGGATTATTGGGCAGGTTAATCTCCACCACTTTATCGGGCTGGACTTCTGCGAGAATAAGACTGATAACCCCGTTATCCGCAGTGATGAAGTAATGCTTATCTACATATACTGCAATGTGCTTATTTTCAGGGGTTAACTCGGAATCAACACCGACTATATGGATGCTACCTTCGGGGAAGGATTTATACGCATTTTTGAGCAGGTAAGCGCATTCTTGGATGTGGAAGGGGGTAACATGGTGGGAAATATCGACCACTACGGCCTCTTTCAGCTCCTTGTAAATAGTTCCTTTGATGCTTCCTACGAAGTGGTCTTTATTACCAAAATCCGTAGTCAGGGTGATTATGGGCATCCCGTGCTGTTGATATTTTTTTTAGAGGCTCAAACTGATTTTTACGTAAGTTTGTTTCACAAAATTAAGCAAAATTTAAGGGCGCTGCACCCTTGTTTTTCACCCCTGCAAATATCTGATTTTTGAACGAACTCAGCCTGGAACTTACCGATATCAACCCCCGGGAATTCTTCGGGGAACGCAACTCCAATTTTAACCACATCAAAAAATTCTATCCCAAGCTAAAGTTAGTGGCGCGGGGTACGGAGATAAAGGCCTTTGGGGATCCGCCCCTATTGGAGGAATTCGAGAAGCGTTTCAAAATGCTAACGGACCACTACAATCGCTACAACAACCTGGACGAAAACAGTATTGATCGTATCCTGGAGAGTGTAGATGAAGCAGAATACCAGAATTCCGAGAGCAGTGGGGAAGTGTTACTGCATGGGGTGGCCGGTAAATTGATTAAGGCCAGAACTACCAATCAGCGCAGGTTGGTAGATGCGGTCGAAAAAAACGACATGGTATTCGCAATCGGGCCCGCGGGAACCGGGAAAACCTATACCGGGGTAGCTCTTGCCGTAAGGGCGCTGAAAGCCAAACAGGTCAAGCGCATTATCCTTACCCGACCCGCTGTTGAAGCGGGGGAGAACCTGGGTTTCCTCCCGGGAGACCTCAAGGAAAAACTCGATCCTTATATGCAACCGCTGTACGACGCCCTGCGGGACATGATCCCTGCAGAGCGTTTGGCAAAGTACATCGAAGACGGTACCATACAGATTGCCCCGATGGCCTTTATGCGGGGAAGGACGCTGGACCATGCCTTCGTTATCCTCGACGAGGCGCAGAATACGACCCATGCCCAGATGAAAATGTTCCTAACGCGTATGGGAAAGAATGCAAAATTCCTGCTCACTGGAGATCCCGGGCAGATCGACCTCCCCAGAAGAGTGATATCCGGATTAAAAGAGGCGCTTTTGATACTGAAAAATGTAAAGGGGATCGCCATGATTTATCTCGACGACAAAGATGTAATTCGCCACAAACTGGTTAAAAAAGTCATCGATGCCTACAAGACTATAGAGCATCAAAACTAATGCTTCAGCAATTCATACCCACAGAACCATGACTCCTGCATTGACCCAAACTGATTTTAATTTTCCAGGACAACTGGGGGTGTACAAGGGAAAAGTTCGGGAGGTTTACTCCCTGCAGGACAACTTACTGGTTATGATTGCGACCGATCGGCTCTCGGCTTTCGACGTTATAATGCCTAAGGGAATTCCCTTTAAAGGACAAATCCTGAATCAGATCGCTACCCGGATGATGCAGCAGACCTCTGATATCGTTCCCAATTGGCTTTTAGCCAGTCCGGATCCCAACGTTGCTGTAGGCTTTCGATGCGAACCCTTTAAGGTGGAAATGGTAATCCGCGGCTATTTGGCCGGGCATGCTGCCCGCGAATACAAAGCTGGGAAACGAAGTCTTTGTGGGGTGCCGCTACCTGAAGGATTACGCGAGAACGACCGTTTACCCGCACCCATAATTACTCCGGCTACTAAAGCCGAGCAAGGCGATCACGACGAGGATATTTCCCGTGAAGAAATTATTAGCCGGGGCATTGTGAGTGAAGCAGATTACAAAGTGTTGGAGGAATATACCCGGGCCCTGTTTCAAAGGGGTACTGAATTGGCCGCCGAGAAAGGCTTGCTTCTGGTTGACACCAAGTACGAATTCGGGAAAACCCCGGATGGTAAAATCGTGTTGATCGACGAAATCCACACACCGGATTCCTCCCGTTACTTCTACGAAGCTGGATATGAGGAGCGACAGGCCCAGGGGGAACCCCAGAAGCAACTCTCCAAGGAATTTGTGAGACAATGGCTAATCTCACATAATTTCCAGGGGCTGGAAGGGCAAACGCTCCCGGAAATGCCGGATGACTATATAGCCACGGTATCGGAGCGTTACATTGAGCTATATGAACAAATCACCGGCCTTACCTTTGAACGGGCCGAGACCGGTGATATTCATAAACGCATTGAGGATAACGTACTAACCTTCCTGCAGTCCTTTCGAGCGGAGCATTAGGCTTATCGTACCATTAGCTTAGCGGTATAGGAGTAATCGCTGCCTGTTAGGTTCACGATATAGAGGCCGCGCGCTAAATCGCCCAGCTCAAAGGATGTTTCTTCACCTTCCCGGACCTCAATAGTAAGCCGTTGCTGCAGGTTCCCTGAAGTATCGAATAGCTCCAGCTGGTAACTTCCTTCCTGAACATAGGCTATGGCTACCTGGCTAAAAGGCGTTGCGGGGTTCGGAGACACCTTCATGGGCTGGTCATCGTCAACAATGGTGCCTATTGCCAACACTTCAGGTACCTGGACACCCAGGCTTCCCGAGTCGTCGGTCGCGCGAATCTCAAAACTTTCATTGTTTTCGATGCGGTTATCGGATACGGTGGCAACCTCGAGGATCGCCAGGGTAGCGCCAGCCTCGAAAACCAGAATTTCCTGTAGTGGCTCGTAATCGTTTCGCCTTGCCGTGATATCGTCAAAGATCAGCGGGATTTCAACCCGTTCTGAGACTGCCTTATCCAGGGTAAATTCGAAAACAAGGTTGCTTCCTTCCAGTCCAGTGGCAGTTGTGCCATTCATTACCGGGAGTACGCCAGGCGTATCGTTCGGATCGTCATCGGGATCGTCATCAGGATCGTCTCCGGGATCGTTGGGATCGTCCGGAGGACTAACATCTACCAGGGCGGTATCACTGTATCCACCGTCGGCAGTAACCGCGGTGATCGTTACTTGCCCCGGGGCAAGAGCCAGGATCTCTCCATTGGTATTCACACTGACAATACTGGCATCAGAACTGCTCCAGGTCACACGCTTGTCGGAGGCGCTTGCAGGCTGCACATCCGCTGATAGCCGCAAAGACTGTCCTATAAACAGGCTCACTACTTCCGGGCTAACCGTAACCCCGGAAACTGCAACGGGTTCATTGCCACTGCCATCACACGGGGTTTCGGCTAAATTAAGGTCTGTTGCCCCTGAATCGTTAAGGCTAAGGGTAATACGGTCTATCAGGTGATTGTTCGAGCGGCCTGAGATTTCCATGGTGTACGTACCCGGGGTATCGAATTCCACATAGATGAAGTGGCCATCATTGTCGCTGGTATAGGTGGCCCAACTCCAGGCAGTAGACCCACTGATGTAAACTTTAAACCATCCGGCCGAACCGGCACCCTCGGGGTTCGGGCTTTTGCCACTCCCATGAGGATATACCCTGCTTCCCGACTTTTCTCCGTAAAAATCGGAGGCATCTGGAAAGCGGAGCCAGGAATCATTATGTTCGGTAGGGTTGGTTCCCTGTCCTACCTTGGAGTGCCACTGGAAGCGATATTTTCCAGGGGTATTAATCTGAATAGGCACCGGGATAGTACCATTACCGGGGCTTCCGAAGTTATCACCACCGATCCATTCCAGGTAACCGGATCCGGTATAACCACTGGCGGCACTGCGCTGAACCCATCCGGAGGTGGTATTGAGGTTTTCAGCTTCGATAACTACCAGGCCATTTTGTTCCTGATAGGCTCCCTGGCATGCGCCATCTCCGGGATCGGAACCGCCGCCGGAATCTGAAGTTTTGCGTACCAGTACTACCCAATCCGAATTTTGGCTGGAAGGGGCATTTCCCAGGCTGCGGGAACCACCACCTTCAATACTGCTAACGCTCCCGGTTTGCAGGGACCCTCCGCTGGCCGGGTTATACCACAATACCTCATAGGTGCCACTTTGTCCGTTGAGGTTTAGTTGGTCCGTACCTCCTCCATTCAGGTAAATGGCATAAATCTCACCCGATTTTGCCAGGCAGTAGTTGTCTGATTTCCCGGTAAGGCCGTCATTAGAAGACATCGACCAAAACGGAAGGTGTTCGTTAAAGAAATCCAGGGCGTGGCGGGCATCGTCCCATTTGGTGGCCCGGCTTCTCCAGTCCTCTGCCGTTAAATCGGTTTCGCCCGTCTGATACCCGAAGTAGTATTCTACACCGGCACCTCCGGCTAGCAAAGTACCCCAAAGGATTCGGTGTCTTACTTCGTCCCGGTTATCGGCTTGCTCTCCCTTATCTCCGGAATACGAGGCATCGGCAGCAACACCGACCTGGTGGCCTCCCTGTTCGTCGTTAGCAACAACCCAGGTCTTGCCACTGGCTTCTGCCTGATCGATCCAGTATTTCACATCGTCATGGACGTTATTGATATTACTTTGTAATGAAGCTCCGGTAAAATCCTCGTTTCCAAGTAGTGGCCCGTAAACAGGCTGTTTTTGGGAAGGGTAGCTATGGATCACGATATTGTGATCATAGGGATCCAGGTCCCGAACATAAGCCGCATACGACTTAATGCGCGATTGATTCGGATCGGAGAGCTCGGCGAAAATATCGTTTTCCTCTCCGAGATTCCAGTTCAGGGCAAGGTGATGCCCGAATCGTGCGATCAGTTCCCGGTAATAGAGTTTCCTCGTGGTGCCCAGGTCTCCCCCGTCAAGCAGTTGATCGTTCTCGGTTTCCTGGGTTTTAAAGTGAAGGTACATGCCTTTGCTATCTGCATGTGCGAACAGGATTTCCCACTGCTCCAGTTTGGAGACGTCGTAACGGGTTCTGTTCTCAGCATCCTGACCTCCGGCACCATCCAGGCCACTGTGTGCACTGGAAACCCAGGGCCAAACATCCTTCCCATCTCCAATAACATTCATGGTTAGGAAAGAGAAAGCATTCATACCCTTGTCTGCCAGGTAGTTAACAGCACCTATAATTCCTTTGCCTTTGCCGCCATCCCAGGTTGGGTCTCCACTATTCCAGTCCTGTGCATGGGGCCCCCATGTTTTGCTACCAACGGTATTGTCAAAATCAGCACAGGCCAACAGGTTTTCGGGTGAATCGGCTCCGGCTTTCAGGAAATAGGTGTCGCTTTCTTCGAATTGTAAGTAGCGTTCCCCTACATAGGAAAGGCGTCCTTTGGCGCGGTTGTCGGGTAGTGGTTTATCGCTTGCACCTATAGAGAAACTACCGTTGGCACCATCAAATGAAGTTGCCGTACCTGCATTGGATGCCAGGTCAATAGCGATGTCTGAACCAGTGCGGAAGGAAGCGGAATAACTCCATGATCCTATCTGATCCGGGCTAAAGCGTACTTCCCAGATGGCGCCGGAGCTGGCGTTTGTCTCGGCGGCATTTCCATCGGCTGCATAGAATCCGGGAACATCGATTTGACGTCCGTCGGGGGCAGTAAATTTTACATTGAGGCGATAATCGAGAAAAGGATTTACCGCTGCGGATTCACTGGTCGAAGGACCCTGGAATTGTATGCGGACGGTGTGCCATTTTTTGAGTTCGCCAAGAATTGTAGTCTGGCCATGTGTAAGGGTTACCGACAATAGGCAAGCTATCGCCAGCAGGGTAGTTTTCAGGTGCATAAGTAGGTTTTTGGGTGATGGACCCACCTTTTACAAGAAAATTTGAGTCCTTCAGGCCCCAGGGGCGTCAATTATTCAGGCGATTTGGGATGCCTGATCATGAAAACACCTGGTTTCCGATAGCATAAACTTAAAAAGACAACGGGAGAATTAGATGAAATCATCAATTTTTTCGATGAAATACACGAATCCGTTAAAATGAACTGATTTGACCTAGCTGTAGGAGCTGTCGGGTAGATAAATCCTTTTTGCTTTGCAGTCTGTTGAGGATATGCAGGAAGGCCATCGCTGTAATATAGGCGTCCCCGAGTGCGGTATGCCGATCTTTGCAATTCAGGTCATAAGCCTTTGCCAATTCGTCCAGGGAGTAATGCTCTTTCTTTTTCAAAACAGGACTTTTTATCAGGCTTTTCCTATAGAGCTTTTCAGTGTCTAATGCCGGGTTCCTAAGTTCGGGCAGCTCATTTCTTTTGCGTGCCCTGTAAATCATGCTCAGATCAAAACCCAGATGATGTCCAACCAGGATTGCATCCTTGCAGTAGGTGTCGAGAAGTGCCATCGCTTCGGCCTCAGGGACTCGCTTGTGACGTCCTTCCTTTAGTATCCCATGGATTGGAACACTCTGTCGATCAAAATGCTCTTGCTCCAGAAATAATTCCACACCCTGATTAATCGCAATTCGGGTACCCTTGATCTTCAATAGACCCAGGCTCAGAATGCGATCCCGTTCCGGGTCAAAACCCGTTGTTTCCGTATCGAGTACTACAAAGCTCACAGCTTGTAAATCCGCTGCAATCCCTTCAGGTAATGGCTTCTCCCAAAACCTGCTTAGCATTTTCCTCCAAGTACCCGCTACGCCAGCCATTTATAAAAGTAAAGTGGCACCCTTGAAGCGTATGGTCAAGAGCTCCTGGAGTTCACTTATGGTTTTAAAGGTTCGCTTAAGCTTAATTTTTTCCTCCTTACTCAAATTATCCAACGCTATAAACCGACCGGAATCCCCGTGAAGCAGCCCTTGTTTTGTCCTGAATTTTAGCAAAGCTTTGGTCGCGTAGGAACAGGAAAGGAAGAATTCCCGATTATTTGGTTCCAATTCGGCCAGTTTTTCAAAACGGGCCGCCGTACCGTTAATACTTTTGATATGATGGGACAAAATCAACACCCTTGCAGCATCGGTTAAGGGCATAAGGGCGCGGTGTTTGAGGTCAAAAAAGTCCTTATGCTTTCCGTCCTGTTCCACCAGAAACTGCCGGAAAAAACCAGTGGGGGAAGGGTTTTGCAATGCCCCTGCCGCCAAATGGGTATAAAACATAGGGTAGGACTCAGCGGTCTTAAAAATATGATCCGACAGCTCCCGAACTAGTGTGGGATCGCCGTAGGTATGGTTATAATCAAAAAATATAGAGGAGAGTAAGACCTCTTCTTTGCCCGGATTACTGATCCACTCGGTAACCCGGGTTTTCCAGGCGCCCAAACTCTGGCACCAGGCGGGATTGGAGGCCATCATGTCGGCGGGACAGTATTCATAACCAATGGTTCTTAAGCCTCGGTTAATACGTTCGGCCAAGTTTTTGAAATAGTTGCTGACCGCGGGCAACTCTTTTTTAGGAACATCGGCAAAAAGGATGGCATTGTCCTGATCCGTATGCAGGAGTTGCTCTCCGCGTCCCTGACTTCCCAACGATAGCCAGGAAAATGGCACCGGGGGAGGTCCTTCCTTTTTTAAGGAAAGGGCAATGACTTGTTTGATGCAGGCGTCATTGAGTTCGGAAATCAACCGGGTCGTCAATGACATGGGAAAATTATTCTGCAGGTAGCCCTGAAGTAACTGAACAACACGTTTTCGAATCGGGACAATCCGCTTGATCTTTCGTGTACGCTTAATGGCTCGCATCAGTACCTCGGGGTTATTCCCCAGGGCCAGCAAGACATCGTATTTAGAAAGCATCCCTTTAACCGGGCTATCCGGGGTTCCGTCTTCTGTAAGAATCAGATGGCTGATATCGTTTTTCATCATGGCCAGTTGGGCCTGACTTATGGTGAGTGTGCTGGGGTAGGTAATCAGCGGACTACTCATTATGTTCTCAGCCGCCGCATCGATCGGAAATTTACCAGTTGCCACCTGGTTCCTTAGATCCTTGTCCGTTATGATGCCCACAGCGATGTCCCCATTCATGACCAGCACGGATCCCACTGAATGGTGGGTCATTAGCTCGGCTACCTCGCGAATTTGAGTCTGCGGTTCGCACCGGATAATTTTCTTCTTGGGTTCGAGGGGAATAACAGCGGTATACGAGGTGTTTATTCCTGATGTAACCGGATTGTCAGTTACCGTGAGTTGCAGCTTACCGCTGTGTTCCTTGGAATAGGGGTTTCGGGTGTTTGAAGCAAAACTCTCCAACAAGAAGTTCCCGACTTCTTCGTAGCTCTGAATATAAGGTCGGAATACCGCAATGGGAATGGCGTAAAGGATACTTTCTTCCCGGGCCTGTGCCTGTAATTTGTAATCTTCTCCTGCGACAAGCGGACGTAAGCCAAAAATATCCCCTTCATCACAGATGTCTATGATGGATCCATCGTTGCTATGTCTGAGCTCTACCGCACCTTTATGGACAACATAGAAACTGGAATGTACTTTTTCGCCCTGTTTGAAAATAAAGCTGCTCTTCTCTTTATATACGATATCTACCTCCAGGGCAAGAGCTTCCAGATCCCGGGAGGTAAATTCGTTAAAAGGGGGGAAGCGACCCAAAAAATCGGCTACGCGTTCGGAAATACGATTGCTCATTGCAGGGATTTATACTAAAGTTAGCCAAAATAGCTATTTGCGAATCAAGGGCGCAGTGGTTTCCGACCTGAACGATTCGGCCCCTTGAGTTAGTAACCGGATATTCCTCCATTTGATTTGCTTTCCCGCAAGGGAATCGTCCGGGATGCTGTGTACCTGTAATCCGATGAATCCGGAACTTTCGGCTTCGTCGATCAGGTTGGCGGTATTGATACCGTTGACCCAAATCGCCAACTGGTTTCCGAAAGCTTCGATGCGATAGTGGTTCCAGCTCCCATTTTTAAAGGCGGTGCGGCCTTCTGGATTATTTTCCAGGGTATAGAGCCAGCCGCGTTTCCCTTCCTCGTAGATCCCACCGCTCCAGGCGCGGGGGCTGGGATCGATCTCTGCCTGGTAGCCGTGTATTTGTCCGTCATTGTATTCAGGTCTGCTGTGACTTCTGAATTGCACGCCCGAATTAATATTGGGATCTACCATTACCTCAAACTCCAAAATGAAATCATCGAACTGCTTCCGGGTACACAAAAAAGTGTTGGGGGAATTCGCTACGGTAGTGCCGATAACTACTCCGTCCTCCAGAATGTAGGACGCTTTGCCATTGCGCACCTCCCAGGCCGTAAGCTCGGGGTCTTTGACTAAATACTGCCAATCGGGTTCTGAACCGCCACAGCTGCCCAATAGGAGCGCCAGGAAGAAGAAAAAGCTAATTCGAGTCAAAAAGGTCATGCAATTGGTCTGCTGTAAAGGTCTGGTCATAGGTTCGGTCAATTTTTCTGAGGCTATCAATGGTAGTGGTTCGGATACTTTGAGGCGAAGTGGTAAAGGCATTGCGCACAAAATTTCCAATATCCCGGATATTCTCGTCGGTTAGTTCTTTGTTGTTCCCGATCCCCGGCATAGCGACCTGAAAATCGTAGGCGGTGCCATTAACCGTTATGGGGCCGTGCAAGCCATAAAGCATCAACGCCACCAGACGCTCCTTGGATTCGGAAACGAACTCCGATTGGAGCAGAGGGGGAGCTAAATTCTGTATCCCCTTACCATCCGGTCCGTGACAGGTAGCACAATGCGTATTAAAAAGGATGCGTCCACGGGTAAGCGGGTCTTCGCCAACAGAAAAATTGATTTTTTCCGGGATCTGGAGCTGGGATATTGAATCCAGGCGCTGGCTCAATCCCTCACTAAGTGCTTTTTCATGGTTTAAGAAAAACTGTTTTTCATTGGGATACAAGGCCGAAAAGAGGGCATCCTCGTAGATTGGGGTTTCCGCATGCCGGTTCAAAAGTGCAGTGAGGTAATTGAGGTATGAATCTTCAGTGCCTGTTCCATTTTTCGCTAAAGTCCGGGCCAGATAGTGAACCAGGTAGTAATCAATAATTTCATTCCTGGCGTGTAAAAGCGTTTCCAGTGCCCCGACAGATAACTTAAAGTCCCGCTCCGCCATTAATTTTAAAATATGGGACGTATAATGGGGATACTCCGCTAATCCTTTGAGGTCTAGCTTTTCCAATCGGAGTTGGTCAATGCCCTCCAGGGAATACAATGCGTGAATCCGGGTTTTCTCGCTGCCGGCTGTATTTACAATATCCTGAAGTCGCGCAGTGGTTTCGACACCTGATTCGGATAGGCCTTTTTCAGTGGAACCTGCATTAATTTTTGTGATTAAAAGCTGCTGTGCATTATCCCGAATCCAGATATTGGCCGAAGCCAGGGAGTCTAGCAGAGCTACTGCCGACAAGGAGGTGAGATCTACACGTCGATAGGGTAGAGAATCGCTGGAAATTCTAAGGATTCGACCCATCCCGCTAACCGTATCCAGCCCCCTGGAGATGTATTGTTCCCGGAGATAACTTGTCAGATAGGTTTTATGTTGAATAATACCACGGTGCATATCCACCAGAAAAAGAGCTCCATCCGGTCCGTTGGCCAAATTTACGGGCCGAAATGCCTGGTCCCAGCTTCTCAGGAATTCCCGGTCCTTCCATACTTGTTCCCCGCTGGTCTGTAAGGAGTCAAATCCGACCCGATTCCGCTTAACCAGATTTACTTCTGGTCCACATACAAAGAAATCCCCCGAGAATGCTTCCGGTAAACCAGAACCTTCAAAGTACAGCGGAGCCGCGGCGCTTGTGAAATTGTTGAGCATCCCATCTTCCCGAAGAACCCCGGGAATATAACCCCGGTTTACGGCGGTGGCCTGCAGCGGGTAAACGGCTTGATTCGCCACTACGTTATTGCCAATACTGTACTGAACCTCGTATCTCGGATTCTTGTTGACCAGGTTGGGAAGTACGTAATCCCCGCGCAGCTGGTTGGAATTGTCGTTGTAGTACAGGCGGCCGTAAGGATCATGGGTAATGCCCCATTGACCGCGGAAGGAGGTGGATTCTTTGATCCATTTTCCCTTTTGCTTTCGATACCGCTTGGAGTCCTTTGCACTATAAATCCAGTTATCGATATTCATCAATAACCCGTTGGGCTGATGTTCCACATTTCCACCTACTGCATAGGCCGAATCCACGATTTCCGTTTTCCCGGGCAGCAAGTCTTCAGTAATCTCCGTGAAGTACAGATAAGGCGGTTCGGCATAAAGCAGCCCACCATAAACATGGGTGAAAGCGCGGGCCAGTTTGAGGCTGTCTAAAAATACTTTGCTGTGATCGGCAACGCCATCCCGGTCTTTATCTTCAAGTACCAGGATCCGCCCGATGGGGTCTTCCTCATCGACGCCCTCCAGCGTCCTCATATAGCCCGACATCTCCAGCACCCAAATATTGCCCTGAGAATCGAAATTCAGGGCCACAGGGGCTTCTATCAGTGGTTCGGAAGCTATGTTTTGTAATACGAGGCCCGGGGTTAATTCATAGGCGGAAAGGTCGATCTGAGGTTCCTCGAAGTTACTGACACAGCTAACACCGGTTAGGAGAATAAGGGAAAGAATACCAGTTAAAATAGGCCTCATGTCGCGCACAATGACCTTTAAAGATAAGTACAAAAAATACTACCCGAAAAATTTAAGTTGTTCTGATGGAAGTATAATTCTCGTTTTAAAAACTGCGTACGTACTAGGAATGCTTAACCGGCAAAAATTAAAACTACAGAGAGTACTAAAAAAGAAAAGGCTGGAAAAGATCTTTTTATGGGATCCTGAACTTTTACATGCATGCTTATTGCGCCGGCCATAAGCACAGCCATGGTTCCGGCAGCAGGTATAGTTAACGATGGAAACCAGATCGAGGCCAGGATCAGGATTGCGGATATTACTTTTAGGGCTCCTACCAGGTACATAAGTGTTTCGGATAGGCCATATACTTCGAATTCTTCTTTCATACTTTTTGCAGAACCACCACGCCAGGTCGTAGCTTTGTTAAAACGAAAGAACCAAACATTAATAATGCTCAGAAAAATAAAGACCTTAATCCCGGTTAATACGTATTCCATGATTGCGAGTTTATATAGTTAATTTATAAGATTTATGAATTCCATTGGACCTTTAGCCCTGACCTTACTTCTGTTTTCGGCCATCTCCTTTTTATTCTTCGGAGTTACCTGCCTCTATTCTCCTTATATGATGCTTGAGTTTAAGAGATATGGCCTGAGTAAATACAGAAAACTGACCGGAATCCTTCAACTTGCTGGAGCTTTGGCTTTATTGATAGGTTTATGGTTTCTTCCATTGGCACTTTTGGGGAGTATGGGACTTTCCATGCTCATGGTACTGGGCTTTATAACACGCATCCGTATTAAAGATAGTTTTTTAAAATCTACCCCATCATTATTCTATGCCTTAGTCAATTTGGCCTTATTCTTTGTTTTGTTTAATGAATAGATGATAAAGTTAAACAATAATCCGTATCTTTAATAGCAATACTATCAAAGTAATCTTAAAATTTGGATAGTAATTGCTAATAAAGTGTTACGATGAAAAAGAAAAAAGACCTTCGCAGCCAGCTGCCCATGGCCGATATGCATACCAATGGGGTAAGATTTGATCCAGAAGTACTAGAGGCCCTGCGCAGGCAACGGGCTGGAAATTCGGCTTCTCCTTCGCCTGAGGCCCAGGGCGAGTAATTAGCCGTGAATATTTCTGATAGACTATTTAAGCTGTTTCTATCCGAAGAAACCAAAAAACGGATAGAACGGATAATCCTGCGTGTTGCTGTACTTAGTTTCGTCCTTCATTTAGCCTTGATATTCCTAACGAATTATGGAATCGTAAATTGGTTTGCTGAGTCGGAATTGCTCAAAAATCCAATATCTGCAATTTATACCCCATTCTCGTTTATACTGATTTATGAGGTTTACCTACTCGTATATTATTTACCCAAATCCTTCACAACTTATATAACCAAGCAGTATGAGATTATTACCCTGATCATAATCAGGAAGCTATTTAAGGATTTGGCTTCGTTGGAACTTACTTCGAACTGGTTTGAAATAAAAGACGACTTACAATTCACTTATGATGTAATCGCTTCGTTATTACTGTTTTATCTAATATATCAGTTTCAAAAGCGCGGTAAGCGAAAGGTAACTTCAACGCAGGTAATGGATAGTAAACTAACGCGGTTTATCCGGCGAAAAAAGATCATTGCTACCCTTCTGGTTCCCCTGTTTTTTGTACTGGCTCTTATAACGTTAGCAGGTTGGCTTAACGAGATTTCATTTACTGCAGATCAGTTGCCATCCTTTCAATCCATCAATAATTTATTCTTCGATGAGTTTTTTACGGTACTTATTCTTGTGGATGTTGTTCTTCTCCTGCTGTCATTTTTCTATACAGATAAATTCCACAAGATTATCCGTAATTCAGGATTCATCGTATCTACCATTTTAATTCGCTTGTCCTTTGGGGTTAGTGGACTGATTAGTACCGTTCTGATAGTGGCGGCGGTCGGTTTTGGGCTAATCCTGATTCAAATCCACAATTATTATGAGAAGGATGTAGTGGTAAGCGGATAGCGGTAATTATCCTAATAAAAAAAGGGCCTCCAATATAATTGAAAGCCCTTTGAATATGCGTAGCGAGAGGGGGACTTGAACCCCCGACCTCAGGGTTATGAATCCTGCGCTCTAACCACCTGAGCTACCTCGCCGTGGTGTATAAAAGCGGCTGCAAATATAGTTTTTCTCCATTGTTTCCCCAAGGCGATCCCCCCAAAAAGTTTTTCTTCAATTATTTTTTAATCATGCATAATTCGATATATTGCCCGCGAGCTAAAAATCCCAATTATAATGGAAGACAAGGTGAAATTTGAACTGGAGTTTGTTATTCAATCCTCTCCCCAGTTGCTCTTCCAATATCTCGCTACACCATCCGGGCTTTCGGAATGGTTTGCGGACAACGTCAACTCCCGGGGTGAGAAATTCACCTTTATCTGGGATGGGGCGGAAGAGGTTGCCCGCATGCTCAAGCGCAAATCCGATGAATTTGTTCGTTTTGCCTGGGAATACAATGAAGATGACTCCTATTTTGAGATGCGGATAATCGTAGACGAGATTACCAAGGATGTATCGCTCTTTATTACAGACTTTGCCGAAGAGGATGAGGTGGAAGAGGCTAAAATGTTGTGGGACAATCAGGTATCCGACCTGAAGCAAATCCTGGGTTCTACGTAAATGTCCACCATAAATCTAGACGGCGATTTACTTCCCGCCGATTCCCATTTCCTGAATCATCAAAATCGCGGGCTGCGCTATGGCGATGCGTTATTTGAGACTATTCGTTATACCGGAGCTGAATTGCTTTTTTGGGAAGACCACTACTTCCGTTTGATGTCCTCGATGCGGCGCCTCCGAATGGAGATCCCTATGAGTTTTACCATGGAGTTCCTGGAGGAGGAAATTCGCAAGGGTTTACAGGCCGATGGTGTGGCAACTCAGCCCGCGAGAATACGCCTGACCGTATTTCGGAAGGAAGGTGGCCGCTATACCCCTGAGGATCGTGGAATTCGCTACATAGTGGAGCACGAGCCGCTGTCCAAAGCGGCTTATGAGTTGGAAACCGGGGACAACCGGGCCGACCTCTACAAAGACTATTACCTCCATGCCGATGAGCTCACCGGCTTAAAGCATAGCAACAAGATCGTTCATGTTCTGGCCGGTATCTACACCCGTGAAAATGACATGCAAACCTGCTTTCTCCTAAACCACAATAAATCGGTTGCAGAGGCTCTTGATGGCAATATTTTCCTGGTCAGGGGGAAGGAGATCAAGACCCCGCCACTTGCCGACGGGGCTTTAGATGGTATACTTCGAAAGCAATTATTAAAGCTTGGTGCAACGGATTCGGAATATCAATGGGTTGAGGCCTCTATTTCACCTTTTGAACTGCAGCAGGCCGATGAACTATTTGCTACCAATGTAATTCGTGGCATCCGGCCCATTACGGCCTACAGAAAGGCGACCTATGGACATGAGGTTGCTGAGCGGGTTCTCAATGAATTAAACCAACAAATAGCGGGACAAGAATCTTAATTCGATTCTAGTTCAGGCTGGGATTCTCCGGGGCGTTTGACCAGAGCATATAGTCGCCCCCAAGTTCCATCATCTTTTCTTTCCAAAAGGCCTGGGTAGACTTGCGGATGATATCGCTCTCATATTTATTGGAAGCTACAATCCAGGATTTCGAGAGCAATTCCTGATTGAGCTGGAGGGAAGCCCATCCCGAGTATCCCAGAAAGAAACGAATATCGTTCTGACTGATTTGCCCCGTATTGATCAGGGTTACCGTAGTATCGAAATCGCCACCCCAGAAAATTCCGTCGGAGATTTCAATGGAATCCGAAATCAAATGGGGTACGTTGTGGATAAAATAAAGGTTGTCCTGTTCTACCGGCCCCCCATTAAATACGGGGAAAGGGACTTCGATCTCGTCTACGAGATCGCTCATGCTGTAGTTCAAGGGCTTGTTCAGGATAAAACCTACTGACCCTTCTTCGTTGTGTTCCGCAAGTAAAACCACCGAGCGATTAAAGGAGACATCTCCTGTAAGCGCTGGCTCTGCGATGAGCAGATTTCCTTTTTGCGGTTCGCTAAGCATGCAAATAAGAGGGTTAGTTAGTTCTAAAATAGCATAATTCCTCCAATACACAACCCAAAGTAGTGGAAAAGAAACAGCCCCGGGAGTATCCCGGGGCTGCTTCAATATTTTGGATCGAGTAGTTACTGCTTAGTTTACAGCATCGCTCAAATCAGATCCCGCTTTGAACTTAACAACTTTCTTGGCTGGGATGTGAATGGTTTTACCCGTAGATGGGTTACGACCCTCGCGGGCGTTTCTCTGAGATACTGACCAGGATCCGAAACCTACGAGTGAAACTCGGTTTCCTTTTTTCAGTGATCCTTCAACATTCCCGAGGAAAGACTCGAGTGCCTTTTTAGCGGCTGCCTTGGTGATACCGGCATCAGCTGCCATGGCATCGATTAATTCAGTCTTGTTCATAATTAAATTTCGTTAATAGATGTTATACATATTGCAAAGCGCAAACAAATTTATACGGATTTGCGTGCAACACAAGTAAAACCGGGGCAAATCAGCGTTTTTGTTGATAACTTAGAGCCATTGTTGATAAACTGACCGGATTTTGGTCAATTTGCGTTGAGCCCTTTAATTCCGGGCCTTTAGAGTAAGTAGGCATTTTCTTTTAATTCGAAGCCATTCAACAGGTCCGAAACCTGCATCCTGCGTTTCCCTTCTAATTGAATTTCGAGGAGCTCCAGATCGAAGTCTGAGGTGGCAGCGAACAACCTCCCATGGTCCAGAATAAGTTGGCCAGGATCCGTCCCGGACTTGCGATCCGTCAGGGTCGCCTTAAATACTTTGCACTGCATCCCATCTGTGTTGTTATTCCACATTTGGGTCCAGGCCCCGGGGTAAGGACTGAGTCCCCGTATTAAATTATGAAGCGTCTCGGCGGGCTGGTTCCAGTTTATCTTAGAATTGTCCCGATTTAGTTTTGGAGCCTTCTTATCAGGATCGGCCTCGTTTTGCTTTTTTGCCTTGACTTCGCCCTGTTCAATAAGGCCAACAGTTCTAACCAACAATTCCTGACCCAGTTCCATGAGGCGATCATGCAACTCCCCGGCATTCTCCTCAGGTCCAATTTCAAGGGACTCTTGCAGGAGGATGTTCCCTGTATCTATGTTTTCATTAATAAAGAAGGTAGTAGCGCCCGTAGTAGTCTCGCCATTTATAATTGCCCAATTTATGGGGGCAGCTCCCCGATAGTCGGGTAAGAGCGAAGCATGTAAGTTAAACGTTCCGAATTCCGGGAAAGACCAGATGGCAACGGGAAGCATTCGGAAGGCCACTACAACCTGAAGATTAACGCCGAATGCCACAAGGGAATCCAGGAATTCCGGATCCTTCAGGTTGGTGGGTTGTAAAACGGGTAACTCCTTTGAAAGGGCATATTGTTTTACGGCAGATTGCCTGAGTTTTCTACCGCGTCCCGCTGGCCTGTCCGGAGCCGTAACTACGGCAACTACGTCGTACCCAGCTTCGAGCAATGCGGCCAGGGAAGCGACCGCAAATTCCGGGGTGCCCATAAAGGCAATCTTCAGTACATTCATTTGGTTGTAAGATAATAGGTATTACTATCGCTAATGGCAACTTTGCCTTCTTGTAGCATTTCCTGCAGGGTGGCCAGGATTTCCTGCTCGGGCACCTCGCTGCTCGCTATCAACTCTCTTGAGGTTTTCGGGCCATGGGCCAAATTACGGCTTAGCCGATGAATCAGTTGGGTTCTATTGGCTTTTAGGTTGGAATTGGCGACACGCGGCTGGCAAACATCGCAGATTCCGCAGGGTTCCGGTTGTGGTTGGCCAAAATAAGCCAGTATCTGCTGTTGACGACAAAGGGAACTTTCTTCAACATAGGTCAACATGGCGTTGACCTTAGCGATTCGCAGTCGGTTTCGGTTTTCAATGTCCCGGGAGAACAAATGAATAGTTCGCTCATCTTCCCGAGGCACGAGAAATAGCAGATTCAAATCCGATGTATTGAGTTCCAGGTTAAGGATTTCGTCCTGGTCCAATCGTTCCAGCCATTGAATAAATTCACTTTCAGAGATCCATAGTTTTTTGCTTATTCCAAGGGTTCTGATAGCCGTGGGAAAATCGAAAAGGCCGCCATAGGTCCGGAGTAACAACTGTATGGGTTCCTTCATCAAGGGGTATTTCTCAAAATATCCCCAAAGGGCTTCCTTTTTACAAATGAACTGGATTTTAGCCTGAGCCGAATACTGGCGACTCAACCCAATCACGCCTTGCCGATCCAGGACTTCCAGAACCTTCAGTGTCTTGGATATGGGCAGTTTGTATTGATTGCAAAACGATTCCAACCGAAAAGGGTAAACCCCCTCGGGCAATTCGCCGTAGGCAACTTCAAAATAGTTGCAAAGCTTCCTGTAGGTCAGGATCAGGTCTCGGGTGCCTGGCAGATTTCCCAGATAATACGACTCGCTGTCTGAAATATCAGCGGGTCCGGCGAGCAATACAGCCCGTGCCGGAAGGCCGTCTCTACCGGCCCGTCCGGCCTCCTGATAATAGTGTTCCAAAGTCTCAGGGATGTGAAAATGGACAACCAGGCGGACGTCGGCCTTATCCACACCCATCCCAAAGGCATTGGTTGCGACCATAATACTGTCGGAATCCTTTAGCCACAGCTGCAAGTTTTTCTTTTTGCTGTCCAAATCCATTCCGCCGTGGAAGCTCAGGGCTTTTAATCCGGAATCCTTCAGATAATCGGCAAGCAGGACACTTGCTTTGCGACTCCGAACATAAATAATTGCACTGCCGTTGGCAGCCATACAGAGGGTTTTCAGGCGATAGCGCTTATCCTCAGTTTTCAGTACTTCAAATGAAATGTTCTCGCGGAACATAGAATCCGAAAGCACGGTTGCCTCAGGCATCTCCAGTTGCTTGAGGATGTCCAGCCGTACCGTTTCGGGAGCAGTGGCAGTAAGTGCAATAAATGGAATGTCCGGATGTAATTCCCGCAATCGGGCGCATTCCAGATAAGCCGGCCGGAAGTCATAACCCCATTGCGAGATGCAATGCGCCTCATCTACCGCAATCAGCGATATCTTGGATCGTGAAATGCGTTCCAGCACCAATTCTTGTCTCAATCTTTCCGGACTTAGGTAGACCAGGTCGTAATTGCCATAACTCAAGTTGTCCAGGCGATCGATCAGTTCATTTTCCGTGATGCTTCCAAATAAGCCCATAGCCTTTACCCCTTGCTGCTTCAGGCGGCTGAGCTGGTCCTCCATCAGAGCGATAAGTGGGGAAATGACCAGGGTGGTTCCTTCCAGCATCAAAGCCGGAACCTGATAACATAGTGATTTGCCCCCACCGGTAGGCATTAGGAGTAAGGTGTCCTTTCCGGCAAGTACATTTTCAATAGCGGGTTTCTGTAAACCCCGGAAAGTGGTGTACCCCCAGTATTTCTCCAGTATTTCTTCCGGTTGGGTCATTCAGGGAAGGCGTTCTGAATTAAAGCGATTGGTAACCAGGGAGAGCATTTCAGATACACGCTCAACAACAGTACCCGTCGGTAAGGTGGTAATTTCATAATTACACTGCTGATACGTGGTAACCAGTTGGTTGTGAATGTCCACGGCTTCTTCGAATGCCTCGAGCCTTCCGTCGTCCTGTCGATAGATATCCCGCCAGGGGGGAAGGACAACAACCATATCGTAGCGCATCTCCAGGCAGGCCCTGGTAAAAGCATTGTGATATTCCTGTTTAAAATAATCCATATAGGCAATGACGTCCGGCAGGCCGCGGTCAAAGAAAACCAAATCCTCTTTCAGAGTGGCTGCTGCCTCAAATTGCGCCTGCCGCCCTTCCAGTAATTTTTCGTTGAAGGCGAGTGGATCAGCCACAAAAGCCAGGGGATTTGTAATTGGAGTGGCTTCTTCCTCTGCTTTTGCCCGTAGGGTCATGTCCCGGATAATTTCATGCATGCAGTGATAGCCTGAGCGTTCCAGTTCCTCAATAACGGCTGTTTTTCCGGTTCCGGGACCACCGGTTATGACAATGCGTTTGGGTCTATTCCGATCCATTAAACAAATTTAGTTATTCTCGCATGCAGCGGGAAATCACTGTGGCGATTTTCAAGCTGTAATTACATACAGTATCTTTGCAAAAAAAAGGAATGGCAACAGAAAATCCCGAAGACTTTTATAACAGGCTGGAACAGGAACTCACTAATTCCACGCAATGGCCTTCGGATTACCTGTATAAGTTTATTATCCCCACCGACGAGGATAAATCCCGACAAATCAGCCGGATCTTCGACAATACGGGTGCGGTTATTAAATCCAAGCAATCCCGGAATGGTAAATACACCAGTCTTTCGGTAAATGTCCGCATGAAGAATCCACAGGAGGTTATCGAAAAGTATCGGGAGGTTTCCGTGGTAGAAGGTGTGATATCCCTCTGATTGCATGGGTTTCTCGCTTTAATTTTGTTTCTTTGAAAGCGCATAGGGAATAGCTACTCCCTTGCTTTACTTCATTGTTAATTACAGCACATATACTTTGAACGAAGTTTTCAACCTCCAGTATAATACGGAAAGGCCACCGTTGCACATTCCTGAGTACGGCCGCCATTTTCAGAAAATGGTAGATCACGCTGTCGCTTTAGAAGACCGCGAAGAAAGAAATCGAATGGCGCAGGCCATTATAAGCGTAATGGGTAACATGCAACCTCATTTGCGAGATGTTCCCGATTTCCAGCATAAACTTTGGGATCAATTATTTATCATGTCCGATTTTAAGTTGGATGTTGATTCTCCTTATCCCGTCCTGAGTAAGGAAGTCCTGGAAGCGCGTCCCGAACCCCTGGATTATCCTCAAAACCACCCGAAATACCGTTTTTACGGAAACAATATCAAGCGGATGATCGACGTGGCGGTGAAGTGGGAAGCAGGAGACAAGCGGGCAGGCCTTGAATATGCTATCGCCAACCACATGAAAAAGTGTTACCTGAACTGGAATAAGGATACGGTAGACGACAAGGTGATTTTTGCCCATCTTTTGGAGCTAAGCGACGGAAAAATCGATTTGGCTGCTGATGGTGAAAACCTGACAGAGAGCGGACAGTTCCTGAAGCAGCGCAGCAACAAATCCAACCGAAGTAATTCTCAGAAAAAAGGACAGCGCGGAAGCCGGGGTAAAAAGCGTTACTAATCCATGGGTACATTTAAAATTGAAGGTGGACATCGCCTTCAGGGGGAAATTACTCCTCAGGGAGCCAAAAACGAAGCACTACAAATTCTTTGTGCCGTATTGTTAACCGCCGAAGCGGTAACAATCAGCAACATTCCCGACATCATCGATGTCAATAAGCTCATTGCCCTTTTGGAAAACCTGGGGGTAAAAATCCAGAAAAAGGGAGAGGGTTCCTACACCTTCAAAGCCGATGAGGTAAACCTCGATTACCTGCAATCCGAAGCCTTTAAACGGGATGGTCGTGGACTACGCGGTTCCATTATGTTGGTAGGGCCTTTACTGGCCCGCTTTGGAAAGGGATATATCCCAAAACCCGGAGGCGACAAAATTGGGCGCCGACGTCTAGACACCCACTTTGAGGGATTCATAAAACTGGGCGCAGCATTCCGATATAATCGGGAGGAATACTTTTACGGGGTAGAAGCCAAAAAGTTGAAAGGTGCCTACATGTTGCTCGATGAAGCCTCAGTTACGGGTACCGCTAATATCGTAATGGCCGCAGTTCTTGCTGAAGGAACTACTACTATTTACAACGCGGCATGCGAACCTTACCTGCAGCAGCTCTGCAATATGCTGAACAGAATGGGTGCTCGAATTAGCGGGGTAGGTTCAAACTTGCTAACCATCGAAGGGGTGGAAAAATTAGGGGGAACCGACCACCGCATGTTGCCGGATATGATTGAGATTGGCAGTTGGATTGGTTTGGCCGCCATGACGCGCAGTGAGCTCACGATCAAAAATGTAAGCTGGGAAAACCTTGGACTTATTCCTTCAGTTTTTGGAAAATTAGGGATTACCCTGGAGCGAAAAGGGGATGACATCTATATCCCAGCCCATACCGAAGGTTATGAAATCCAGAACTATATCGACGGATCTATCCTGACCATTGCCGATGCTCCCTGGCCAGGTCTTACGCCGGATTTGCTGAGTATCATTTTGGTAGTGTCTACCCAGGCACGTGGCGAAGTCCTCATCCACCAGAAAATGTTCGAGAGCCGCCTCTTCTTTGTCGACAAGTTATTGGATATGGGCGCGAAGATTATTCTTTGTGATCCCCACCGCGCAACGGTCATCGGACATGATTTTAAATCTTCCCTGAAAGGAACCACCATGACCTCACCGGATATTCGCGCCGGGGTATCGCTACTCATTGCAGCATTGTCGGCGAAAGGTGAAAGCACCATACACAACATCGAGCAGATCGATCGGGGCTACGAAGCCATAGACACGCGTTTGCAGGCAATCGGAGCTCGGATTACCCGGGTTTAACCTTCAGAATTCCAGGCGATTACTTTTCGACCAACTCCCCATCGGGGAATTGGGCAAAGCGACCTTTATCTGGCCGATGCACAGGATCGTGCTGATCCCAGGGCCATCCTCCGAATTGGGTCCGGCGAAAACGATTCATGGCTTGCTGGATTTCTTCCGGGGTATTCATAACAAAAGGGCCATACTTGGCAACCGGTTCGTTTATCGGACATCCCTGCAGCCATAACAACCGGCTTAGCACATTTCCTCCCACCAGGGTTCTGTACTCATTATTTAGGGAAACGCCCTGACCTTTCATTAGAGTTTGGCTATCATCAGCGGAATGGGACGTAAGTGTAAGAGATTCCCCTTCGAAGAAATAAAGATTCCGATTCGCCATATCGCCCAATTGAGGTAGTTCCAGCTGTTCGCCAGCTGCGAGATCGATTATGGCGACAACTACTTCGTTTTCAGGGGCTGCTGCCCAGGAGTCGGGTGGTGGGGAAAGTGCCTGGACGTCATCGAGACTACCTGCTACCAGGGTTACTGAGCTATTTCCCTTCTGAACCACAGGAACTTCCTCTTTCCAATACATCTTGAAATACGGGGAAACCCGCTTACTTTTTGCAGGCAGGTTGAGCCAAATCTGGAATAATTCGAGGGGATTGGGCTTATCCTGATTGACCAGGGGGAACATTTCCGAGTGCTGGAGTCCATCCCCGGTTGTGATCCATTGCACATCGCCCTGCCCAAAGCGAGCGGCTGCTCCGAGTGAGTCAGAATGATCGCATAATCCTTCAGTAACAATAGTTATGGTCTCGAAACCACAATGCGGGTGGGCAGGAAATCCGGGAACTGTCTTTCCGTGATACATTCTCCAGGCATTATTGGGATCAAAATCGCTGCCCAAAGCCCGACCAGATACCCCTGTAGCTGGTCCTAAATCATTATTCCCTTCCGGGTATTGATCGTAGTGATACGCGCAGAAGAGGAAGGGGTCCGGGGTATTCCACGGAAACCCCAGGGGAAATATCTCTATTGGATTATTTGCCATTAGGAATCAAAATCTATTTTTCGATGACTGCCATCGCAGAAAGGTTTGTTAGTGGATGCACCACAACGGCAGAAGGCATTACTTCCTTCCAGTTTCCGGTTTTCGCCGTTTACCTCTAGGGCAATATCCCCTTCGAATAAGACCGGTCCTCCCGGGATTACCTTGGCTTTGATTTGAGCTGCTGCCTGGGGTTCATCTCCGGCGGAAGCACCACTATCGCGATAGGTCAATGCTCCTGAAGGACACTGATCGATCTGTTTTTTTAAGGCCTCAACCGCTGCATTTTCCGGCCGTATCCAGGGCTTGTCCTTGGGCTTGTACACTTCTGGCAAGGTCTTGACACAGATCTCGGAATGAATACATTTCCTGGGCTTCCAGATTACTGCGAAGTCCTCTCCCTTGGCGTATTCTTTGACTATTTCTGACATGGATAATTCGTATTTAATCGATATTTATACCTCGCATAACCAGCGCTTTCCATTCCGGGTTTCGTTTGATGTATAGCGCGACAAATGGGCAGAGGGGAACAAGCTCCAGTTCCAGGCGCTTTACCTCCTCTAAAACCCCCTTCACCAGTGCTTTTCCAATACCCTTTCCGGATAATTCCTGTGGTACCTCGGTATGGGTAAGGTAGATTTTTTCCCGGGTTTTAATGTATTCTATGAAAGCCGTCTGATCACCGACTACGGCTTCAAATCGCTTTCGATCAGGATTGTCTGTTATGTTAAGTTCCATAGTAATTTGTTTTAGTTATTTGGGCGCCTGAGACTCGTGCAATTTTATTCTTCGATGCCATTGATTGGCGGAGGACCTTCCGGAATCATGGGTTCGTAAACCGTATTTCCTTTGCGCTCTATATATTCTGCCTTTACTTCTTCTACCAGTTTATCATCCTCGAATAAATCAGCCATGGTCATGGCCATGGCTTTAGCGGCCTGTAGCATGCCTTTATGTCCAATACTCATTCCCCCGCAGGCTACTACAGCCCAGGAGTGCCAGGGAGTGTCCTTGGGGGCAACGGTGACTCCCAGGTTGATATTGGCTACGTTCCAGCTGACATCTCCAACATCCGTGGATCCTCCCATGGGGTGTTCCTGTGTTTCTTCCAGTGGCCTGATTTCACTGTCCAGGCCCACTAGTGGCTTTCCAGTGGCTTCTTGAATTCCCTTGCCAAAAGTTATTTCTTCTGGCGTGTATTCAATAGGCCCGAGTAATTCCAGATTTTCTTGCATTATTGCCCCACCTCGCCTGTTAACCAGTATTTCATATATTCCTGAAATCAGGGAGATCTTGTATTCAACATTGGCCATAATTGCCGCGCCTTCAGCCATTTTTTGAATCTGCTCGTAAACCGGCATCATGCCTTCGCGCTTGGTATCCCGAACCCGTACCCATAACCTGGAGTAATCGGGAACTACGTTGACTACCTGACCGCCATCTTGAATGTGATAGTGGATTCGTACCGTTGGTTTTACATGTTCACGATAATAATTGATCCCGGTAGTATAGAGCTCTAATGCGTCGGAAGCACTGCGCCCGTTCCACGGATCTGAAGAGGCATGAGCGGCCTGTCCATAAAACTCTACTTTAAAATCGATTAAGGCAAGACTGCTTTGAACATCTGCCTTCGTTAAAGCACTGGGGTGCCAGCTAATGTTGACATCAACATCGTCCCAAATACCCGCCTTAACCATCCAGATTTTCCCAAAGAACTTTTCTTCTGCGGGAGTGCCCATAAATTTTATGGTTCCCTGAAGGTCGCCAGCTTCAATGCGTTCCTTGATCGCAATGGCCGATGCCAGGCTGGCCGTCCCGAATAAATTATGTCCGCATCCGTGGCCTGCACCGCCGGGAACACGGGCTTCCTTGGTCGGCTGTGCTTTCTGGGATATTCCAGGAAGCGCATCGAATTCTCCGAGAACGGAAATTACGGGTTTTCCACTGCCATAAGTCGCTACAAATGCAGTGGGCATTTCCGCAACGCCACGCTCAACGGTAAAACCGTTTTTCTCGGCATATGCGGCCAATAATTTTGAACTGATATCTTCATCGAACGCGGTTTCGGCTAAAGCCCAAATCGAATCGCTTATGGAAATAAGTTCGGCTTTATGAGTTTCAATGGAGGCAACGATGGCTTTCTTGGTTTTGCTCATTTTTTGTCCGTAACTGGATACGCTAAACAAGGCGAGCAATAGGAGAGGGAGGAGTGGTTTTTTCATATTTCTAAAGATATCAAAAAGGGATGGGATTGCCGAACCGCTGCTGTTGGTCGAAAAAAAACAATTTTTTGCTTCAGATTCGTTTTAACCATTGAAGTCCAAAGTCACCCAAATGAGATCTTTAGTGTATCTGGGATTTTTGTCCCTGCTTTTATTTTCATGTAGTGCTACCCACCGGCTGAGTATGACAGTTACTGAACCCGCCGTGGTTAGTTTACCGAAGAATGTTCAGCGTGTTGGGATTATCAATCGATCTATTCCCTCTGAAGGAAAGGGTACCCTGGCCAAAATAGATGCCATTCTGAGCGCAGAAGGCATGCAGCTCGATCGGGATGGATCCCAGGCAGCCCTGCAAGGATTAGCGGATCGCTTGCGTACATCGAACCGCTTCGAAGCCGTGGTGATTCTGGACAGCCTTCCTCAGCTGGCAAAAGGAACTTTGGCCATGCCCGCTGCCCTCAGCCGGGAGCAACTGCGCGAGTTATGTGCAACCTATGGATTGGACGCTGTTTTTTCGCTGGCGTATTATGATACAGCTACACAGGTCCGGGCCGAAATTGGTATGCGGGAAGTAACGGGAACCCTGGGCATCCCAGTAAAGGTTCCCATGCATCGATTGGATCTTACCACCGCTTTGAGGAGTGGATGGCGCATTTATCTCCCCCAGGTACCCCTGCCTGTAGATCAGTGGGAATACACCGACTACCTGCGGGTCAGTGGTCAGGGAATAAATCCGGTAGAAGCCCTTGAATCCATCAGGAATCGCAAGGAACGGGTTCTCGATATTTCACGCCAGACCGGATTTGTTCATGGCAGCCGTTTAGAGCCTTCCAGAATCCGCGTGGGACGTGATTATTTTGTCCGGGGTAACGATTCTTTTGAACGCGGCAAGCGACTGGCACAGACGGGTGCCTGGAATGAAGCGGCACAGTTGTGGGAAGCCGAAACCGCGCATCCCAAAGACAAAATTGCCGGACGTGCCCATTACAATATGGCTATCATCAATGAGATAAATGGCGACCTGGAAGCCGCCCATAGCTGGGCTAAAGATGCCTATGCGATCTATGGCAATCGGGAAGCGCTGCGTTACATAAGAATTCTGGAGCGCCGACTGGCTGCCCAGGCCGAGTTGGAAATGCAGCTTTCCGGACTCACACCTGAATAAAGCATTACTTCAAAAGGAATTTTGTCTTAGTTCAGGGCAGTTTTATAGGTGTCCAGGCAGCGCTCGCGTGCCATTTTATGGTCTACCATTTTTTCCGGATAGGCTTCGGTACCAAATTCAGGCACCCAATGATTAACGTAGGTCCGCTGCTTATCGAATTTATCTAATTGGGTAATTGGATTAAAGATCCGGAAATACGGAGCGGCATCCACTCCACTACCTGCGGCCCATTGCCAGTTGCCTACATTGCTGGCCATTTCATAGTCGAGTAATTTTTCAGCAAAATAGGCTTCCCCCCAGCGCCAGTCGATCAGCAAATGCTTGCAAAGAAAACTGGCGACCAACATGCGTACCCGGTTGTGCATATAGCCCGATTCATTTAATTCGCGCATACCGGCATCGACCAGGGCATATCCGGTTTCTCCTGCTTTCCACTTGTCAAATTCCTCCTCTTTATTGCGCCACTTTATGTTGTCGTATTTAGCCTTGAAGGCCTTATTCGTCGTATGTGGAAAATGCCAGAGGATTTGCATAAAAAACTCACGCCAGATAAGTTCGTTCCAAAAGGTTTCATTCTCAGGCTTCAGGGCTTCTTTCAAGGCCTGGCGCACAGAGATAGTACCAAACCTCAGATGGGGGCCCAACCGGGAAGTGCCATCCTTTGCCGGAATATTCCGGGTATCCTCGTAATTGGCTACTAAATCCCTGGAGAGATTGAACTCAGGAACCTTAATGGCAGATTCTTCAAAACCAATATCGCTTAATGCGAGATTTGGTAATAACGAATGTTCATAGCAGTTCTGCAGGTATTCCTCGCTGGGATAGTGCTCATAACCACTTTTTTTAAACTCCTCTTTCCATTTTCGCATGAAAGGAGTGTAGACCACATAGGGATCCCCGTCGTCCTTTACAACCTCGGACTTTTCAAAAATTACCTGATCCTTATAACCTTTGAAGGGAATGTCATGTTTGTCGAGCAATTCCCAGATCTGTTTATCCCGTTTCCGGGCGTAAGGCTCATAATCCCGATTGGCAAACACTTCCTGAACATCCCACTCCTTTATAAGCTCACCAAAAACATCCTCAGGTTTTCCATGATAAATAGCTAGCGAACTTCCGTGTTTTGCCTGCAAGTGATCCCGCATTTGCTGCAGGTTTTGCATGATGAAATTGACCCGCGCATCGTCCTTTGGCAATTCATCTAGGATTTCCGGATCGAATATGAAGATTGGCATTATTCGCGTGCCCGAATTCAATGCCCGATACAAGCCATGGTTGTCTTCGAGTCGCAAATCGCGTCGGAACCAGAATATGGAAACCTTTTGCGCCATCCTAATTCACGTTCAGCGTCGAGAGTCCTCCGTCTACGCCAAGAACTTGACCGGTAATCCAATCATTCTCTTTGCTAAGCAGGAAGGCAGCAGCACGAGCAATATCTCCTGGGGTTCCCGTGCGACGTAGCGGATGACGCTCCGCCATTTTTTCTCTTTTCTGCTCGTTGTTCAACAGGCGGCCTGCCAAAGGTGTATCGACCAGTGAAGGTGCGATTGCATTCACGCGTAGCTTAGGGGCATACTCGGCGGCCAAAGACCGGGCAAAGGCCTCCACGGCTCCTTTGGCAGCTGCCACGCTGGTATGAAAGGGCATACCACTTTTAACGGCTACCGTACTGAAGAACACCAGGCTCGCCCCTTCATTGAATCGTGGCATAATCTTATTGAGCACCTTCACGAGTCCAAAGAAATTGATTTCCATTTCCTCGCGAAAGGCATCTTCGCTGAGCATTTTGAACGGTTTCAAGTTGATACTGCCGGGGCAGTATACAAAACCGTCGAGTTGTTCCGGAAGGCCATTACCCTCTGGTATTTCGCCTGTTACGTCCAGGGTAATATGCGGAATACCTGTATTTTCCAGGGCACTACCGTCCCGGGAAGCCGTGTAGACGTTATAATCTGATTTTAGTAATTCTACAAGTTCCCTTCCAATGCCGGAAGTTCCCCCAATAATAAGTACGTTTTTAGACATGTATTCCTATAGTTTTTTAAATGATAATTGATCCGTTCCGCTTTCGGCCTTTCCAAAGCGACGGAGTAATTCCGCCTCGCGGTAGGCAAATATTTCCTTGAGCTGCCTTTTGACAAAAAGCCCGTGGGCTAGATCGCCAAGCGGCCCTAGCGGTAATTTATAATTTACGATATCCTCCATCCGGGTTCCTCCCGATATGGCTTCTATGCGATGTTGATGGTGCCAGAATGCATAGGGTCCAAATCGCTGTTCATCGACGAAGTATTCGCCTTCTTTAACATGGGTAATCTCCGTAACCCAATGAGTTTTAAATCCTTTGAAGGGGGAAACCTTGTAGTGAATGATTTGCCCGGCAAACATGTTTTCTGCCAACCCGTCCAGGATTTCAAACTTCATCTTGGGTGGGGTAATCCGCTGTAAATTACCGGGATTACTGAGAAATTCCCAGGCTTCAGCAGGAGTGCAGGAAAGATTTTGAGCGGCGCGAATTTGGTAGTGACCCATGGATGATTAATAACACACGCAAGTTACAGTGGATTTTGTTTAACTAAAAGAAATTAAGGTTAAACATAAATTAAAATACCCGTAAACCCTTTATCGAGAATAGACTGCGAAGGACTAATTTTTGCGGTGATCCCGGAGCATTTCGTAACTTTTCGGCATGCTAAGATCGGCGTCGTACATGCTATTCTGGAGCTTTGGTCTACTAGGTGCCTTAGCCTATAGTCAGCCTCAGGTAACCCTGCTGGGCAATCTCCCGGAAGAGGTAGGAGAGAGCTCGGGATTATTAGGCCTTGACGATCGTTTGATTACCCATAACGACAGTGGGAATGAGGCCGTATTATATGAGCTGGATGCCGATAATTTTGCGCTTCTAAGAACCATTGAGATCACAGGGGTGACCAATACGGATTGGGAGGACATTGCCGTGGACGACAATTTCATCTATATCGGAGATATCGGGAATAACCTGGGACAGCGCCAGGATTTGAAAATACTACGCGTTTCTTTGGACGCCCTACGTTCAGGAACTTCGGTGACCCCTGAAATCATTAGCTATAGCTACGAAGATCAAACGGATTTTAGCGGGGGCCAGAATAGCGATTGGGATGCCGAGGCGCTGGTGGTTCGCGGCGATGACCTCTTGATTTTTACCAAACAATGGCAGTCTGGGGGAACGGTTATCTACAGGTTGCCTAAAGTCCCTGGCGATTATCAGGCGGAGCGTATCGGCGAACTGTCTATTGGCGGGTTAATCACTGCCGGACATCCGTTTTCCGATGGAAGCGGGATTGCCCTTCTCGGCTACAGTAATCAACTGCAACCGTTTATGGTTCGGCTTCCGCTCGGCGCAGATGGCCTGCTTTTCCCAACTGAAACTGTACGGGAACCACTGGAAATTGGCTTTGGCCAGGCCGAAGGACTTCTGGCATCAGCTCCTGGTATCTATTTGTTCAGTACCGAGTCGTTTACCAATGCTTTTGTAAGCCTCCAGGCCTCAGTATTCCGGGTAGAATTTGCAGATGGTGACCCTACCGGAGAAGAGCCGGGAGGGGAGGAACCAGGAGGAGAAGAACCCGGTGGGGAAGAACCGGGAGGAGGTGGCGCTCCCAATCCTGGATTTGGAGGTTATCAACCCCAGTTAGCCAGTGATGAATTGCGGCTATTTGGCAGACCCTTCAGTGGCCTCTTGGAATATGCTCACGGTAGCACCAACGAGCTGCTCGCAAGGGCTATATACGATTCTGCAGGACGCCGGATTCGATATGAGGAAGGGCCGGAAATTCGGATTGCGGAAATGGATGTATCAGGCCTGGGTACTTCCATATACTATTTTACCCTTTACCTGCGGGAACAAACCTTATCCCGGCCGTTCATCAGATACTGATTCTTTTAAGGTTTCTTTAACAAACCGCAGCATCGCAACTTCATAGCTTTGAGGTGATAAATCTCAAGAGCCATGAAACAAACTTTCTTACTTGCGGCCGCACTTTTGAGCGGTCTGATGAGCTGGGGACAGATCCAGGTCCCACAACCCAGTCCTTCATCGATGATGAAACAAACCGTTGGCCTCACCCAGGTTACAGTAGAATATTCCCGCCCCTCGATGCGCGGGCGTACTATTTTCGGAGATTTGGTCCCTTATGATGCCATTTGGCGTACGGGAGCCAATATGAATACGACCATTAGCTTCAGCGATCCGGTTACCGTGTCAGGAACGACTCTGGAAGCAGGGACGTACGCCATCTACACCAAACCAGGTATGGATAGCTGGGAAGTCTATTTCTACACGGATACAAATAATGGCGGATTGCCCCGTAAATGGGATGATAGCAAAGTAGCCGCCACTGCCACAACCCAGGTATACAAAATGGAGGATCCGGTGCAAACCTTTACCATCACAATCGATAACCTTACCAATAACGGTGCTGTCATTGGTATGCTTTGGGAAAACGTATATGTAGGTGTCCCTTTTGAAGTTCCTACGGCAACCAAGGCCCAGGCCAGCGTTGAAGCGGTAATGTCGGGACCTTCTGCCAATGATTATTTCCAGGCAGCTTCCTACTACCACGACGAAGGGATGGATCTGGCTAAGGCCAAAGAATGGATTGACAAGGCAGTCGCTGCCAATCCAAAGGCATTCTGGATGTCCCGCCGTCAGTCATTGATCTATGCTGCTATGGGCGATACCAAAGGCGCTATTGCAGCCGCCAAAAAATCCCTGGCCGCGGCCGAAGATGCGGGCAACAACGATTACATCAAAATGAACAAAGACAGCCTCAAAGAGTGGGGCGCAATGTAATTGGACATAAATACAGGATCAAAGACCCGGCTCAAAGGCCGGGTTTTTTTATAGCTCGGCAGGCTCCTGTTGCAAGAGGCGGTCAAAACTCTCTATGATGAGCGCCAACAACATAACTACAACACAACCTACGGCATTGAGCCAGAGGTAAGACATCCAGTCGAGGTACCAGATTACTATCACGATGACCTGAGTGATCAGGGCTGCCACAAACACCGAATTCCCGCGTACATAGCGTACGAAAAAAGCCAGCAAAAATATACCCAGGACATTTCCATAGAATATGGAACCAATAATATTCACTAGCTGGATTAAGTTGTCGAACAGATTGGCAAAGCAGGCAATGAGTATGGCAATAACGCCCCAAAGCAGCGTAAAGAACCGGCTTACCTTGAGATAGTGTTTCTGATCCATTACCTGGTGTGTATTTCGCTTGTACAGGTCAAGGGCGGAAATCGTACCCAGGGCATTGAGCTCGGAAGCGGTTGACGACATGGCTGCGGAGAGAATTACGGCCAGTAACAGGCCAATCAATCCCCGTGGCAGGTAATTCAGGATAAAGTGGATAAAGACATAGTCCTTGTCATTCGTTTCAGCTCCAGGATCTGCTTTCGCAATCATTTCCCGGGCAGCCTCCCGGTTATTCTGTTCCTTGCGGTTTATCTCGAGGATCTTTTGCTTGGCATCTACGGTTGCCGTGTATTCCTTGAGGTCAAGGGCAGCTGAAAAGTTTTCCTGCGCCATCTTCTTTTCCACCTCCAGTTCCCTGTGGGCGGTTTCCAGCACCTGGTACTCCTCGGCATATTCCGAATCCAGGACACTTTGAGTCGCAGCCGGGTTAAAGTTCAGGGGAGAAGGATTGTACTGATAGAAAACGAAAACCATAACCCCGACCAGCAGAATAAAGAATTGCATAGGGATTTTGAGGATTCCGTTGAAAATAAGTCCCAATTGACTTTCGCGCACGGACTTGCCGGATAGGTAACGCTGAACCTGACTCTGATCGGTTCCGAAATACGCCAGCATCAGGAACATTCCCCCAGTAATTCCGCTCCAGAAGGTGTACCGGCTATCCGTATCGAAGTCAAAATTGAGGATATTCAGTTTTTCGCTTGCCCCGGCCACCTTAAGGGCTTTGCCAAAGGTAAGGTCGGTGGGCAGATACCCGAGAATGAAAAAGAATGCCATAAACATCCCCAGCATGATGATAAACATCTGTTGCTTCTGGGTAACGTTGACCGCTTTAGTTCCTCCGGAGACGGTGTAAATGATTACCAATATCCCGATTACGATATTCAGGATTGTCAGGTCCCATCCCAGCACAGCTGATAGGATTATCGAAGGCGCAAAAATGGTGATTCCCGCAGAGAGTCCACGCTGGATAAGAAACAGGACAGCTGCCAGGGTTCTTGTCTTTAAGTCGAACCGTCGTTCCAGGAATTCATAGGCGGTATAGACTTTGAGATGATGGTAGATTGGAACAAAAACCAGACAAATTATAATCATTGCCAGTGGCAGCCCAAAATAAAATTGAACAAAGCCCATCCCATCGTGAAAGGCTTGCCCCGGAGTGGATAAGAATGTGATCGCACTGGCCTGAGTAGCCATTACCGAGAGCCCTACGGTTAACCATTTGGCTTTCTTGCCGCCCTGCACATAGTCTTCTACGCTTTGGCTCCCCCGGGTTTTCCATACCCCATAGGCTACGATAAAAAGTAAGGTGCCAGCAAGTATGATCCAGTCTAAAGATCCCATATCAGGCGTTTGAGGTCATGATAAAATAGAACACCAGAAAATAAATGGCATTGAGGATGAGCACGAGCGTATACTCGCGCTTCCATACCATTTTTTCCTTCATTTCATCCCTTAATTTCACGATCTTCTTTTGGTTCTTCTGCTCCGATAGACAGCATATTGGTAAAGAGCTTAAAGGCTCCGGGTACTCCGGCGGGCAGTTCCCGGAAAAAGCTCAGTCCGGTGTAAATGTAATGACCTTCTCCGTAGGGGGCCACAAGGAGACTACCGTCTTTGCGAGATTCCCCGGGATCATTCATACCCAGAATAGGCGTAAACTGACTATCCCAACTGTCGGGGAAGTACAGTCCGCGTTCCTGTACCCAGCCCTCAAAGTCGGCTTCTGTAATTTTGTTTGGGAAATTCAGCACGGGATGGTCCCCTGCAAGCAGGCTCACTTTCGCATTTTCATCCGAAACCCGGTCCCTGGACAATTGTAAGGCGTAAGGACTCAGGGAAGAAAAATCCCGGGGGCCGCGTCCGGAGGTATTGTATTGGGTAATCATGGTTCCTCCCTGCGCTACGTATTCCAGGAGCACTGGATTCTTAAAAGGAAGGTCATCCAATACATTGTAGGCCCGGATACCCAGCACAACAGCGTCCATACCCTGAAGGGCTTCGGCACTGATATCGTCTACTTCAAGGCGATGTACCGTATAGCCAATGGCTTCCAGAGATTCAGGGACTGCGTCACCCGCTCCCATAATATAACCGATATGCTGCCCTTTCTTTTGAACGTCCAGGCGTACTACGCGAACCTGTGCTGGCATGAGTACCAGTTGGGTTGGTACATGATCATAGGCTATAGTTATCAATTCCCGGTCATATATTTCGCCTTCAATTTGGATTTCGGGTCGGATACTCCCTTCGCTTGCATTATTAGGGGGAAGGACTTCAAAGGTGAAATCCTTTTCCTCTCCTGCGGTGGCCAGGCTAAAATTGTATTGAGCCGGATTTACGGACCAGCCTTCCGGGATATTCAATTTCAAGGTGCCCTGTTGTCCGGCTGCCTGTGCCTTCAAACTAACTTGCACGGGTTGTGCCAATTCGTTGGGAAAGATCACAACTGTCTCTGTAAATCCAGCGGTAACAGGCGGAACTATGTCGAATTGTTTGTATCGCTCACCTTTGTCGGGCTCCGCATACCGGTGAATTACCGGCAAGTTTATGTGCATTGAATTACCTTCAATCTCAATATTCAAATCAACGGAGAAGGCTGCCGGAGTTTCTGGTTTGCCGATAAGACCTTCCTCAGGAACATTGTACATACCCAGGGTGGCCGCATCTCGTAGCCAGTAAGGCCCTGTAAGTTGTTGGTCTTTGTCAATGTTGAGCGTCACCGGAAGCACATGGCGTTTGTTTTGGGTGAGGTTCAGGGTGGTGTCGACCTGCATTCCGCTGTTGCCAGTTATCCCCAAAAGTTTTACCGCAGCCTCACTGCGGTTTATCAGTTCTATGGAAACTCTGGCTGTTGCGCCAGGGACCCCGGTGGATTCCTGAGATGAGGCCTCGAGGTACAGCCCAGCAGTCCCAACGATGAGGTTTTTGAGTTCTATTAATTTACGATCCCGCCAAAACCCTGGTTCTAAACCGCTTAATTTTTGATAGGCTTCCAGGAGTTTGGGTAAGTGCGCTGCAGGATTGGCAAAATTAAAGTTCTCTGCAATGGGGTAGAGGATTGCTCCCACGGCCGAACCACCTGCGATCCGCCCCCAGCTGGTATCAATTCCCTCGAAAAGGTCGTTACCGCTGAGTGGCATTCCTTCGATAAGCTCCAGAAATTCTCCTTCCGAGCCCCTGCGCAACGGACGCCCAAAGCCCTGACAAAGGTGCTGGCTACTGGCCATTGAGGCAATTTCATTATTGGAAAGCCCGCGTTCAGGATAATAGACACCGACGTCTAATTGCACTAAATCCCGTTCCTTCATCGCCTCCAGGAAGCGCTCTTCACTTCCGTAGAACCACCAGGAGGTATTGTGAAAGATACGCTTGGGTTGCCAGGTATCCAGGGTTTCCAATTGTTCGGGATAGGCGTTGGAATCTCCGGTAAGTGCAAAGGCTTCGGTACTCAACATAGCCGAAGCTGTATGATGCCCGTGGGTAGTTCCCGGAGTTCGGTGATCAAATCGGTTTACGATTACATCCGGCCTGAATTGACGAATAATGCGGACTACATCGGCAAGAACCTCGTCTTTTTCCCATATGTTGAGGGTTTCATCGGGGTGTTTGGAATACCCGAAATCCACAGCCCTGCTAAAAAATTGTTCACCACCATCTACATTTCGAGCTGCCAACAATTCCTGAGTCCGCAGTACGCCTAGAAGCTCCCGTAATTCCGGACCGATGAGGTTTTGACCTCCATCTCCGCGAGTTAACGAAAGATAGGCTGTCCGGGCATGTACCGCGTTAGACAAATAAGAAATGAGGCGCGTATTCTCGTCGTCGGGGTGGGCTGCCACATAAAGTGCTGACCCGAGAAAGTTTAATTTTTGCAGGTCGTTATAGAGATCTACTGAACTGCTGGTAGACGCACGTTGCGCCGAAAGAAGAAGTGGAAGAAACGCAAAGAACAGTGTGGCCCTCTTCAGGATGGCAATCATGTCTGGCTTGTTAGCGGTGGTTCACCTCAAAGATAGGGAGATTTTGACCGCAGGCGCTGTAGCTTTAAAACTTCTTTAACATCGAAGATTAAACAAAATCGCAAGTCTAGAACTCACTGTCGATTTCTGGGGGAAGCTGGGTGACCGCTTTTTGAAGAAAAAGACTATTTGGGTAGGTAACGAGCTCCCCGCCAGGTTTGCGCAGATGAACGTGAAATCCCCGGATATCCTCAATAGTATAGTCTACCTTTTCCTCTAATTCTTTATCATGGATTCTTATGCGGTCGCCGATTTTATAGGGAAAACTAAAAAACAGGATAATTCCCGCAGTTACGTTACTGAGAATAGACCAGGTAGCGAACAGGGCAACGCCAATCACCGCAAAAACCGAGGAGAAAATCAATCCCAGGTCCTTGATATTTATCCCCCAGATAAAGACCAGCGCTACGATCAGCAATACACTATGCATAATGAGTATATACTTGCTGATCAATCGGGTACGCACTTCATTGAGGCTGCTTATCCTGCCAATTCTGCGAATAGTCTTGAGTGCCAGGGTTCTGGAAATCAATATGATTATAATACACACCAGGGTGGTGAGTAATTCATTTTGGTAGTTCGAAAGGAAGCTCTCCATATGCTTAGTCGAGGCCCAGGCTATCGCGAAGAATAACATCGGCGTTACTGTTTTTAGTCCAATAGGGGGTTAGTAGTCGGTTCTTGCGTGTTGCGGTGGTCGTCAGCATCTTCGCCCCCGCACCAAAACCGTCCGGATAGGTTTCTGACCACCCTTTGATTCCATAAGGGAACTCACCTTCGAAATGGATCTGCAGGGTGCGGTTCAGCTCAGGGTAGGTCAGGGTGTACGTACGCTGTGCTCCGGGATCACTCAGGGTAGCCTGTACGGTATATGCGCGGATCGGTTGATGTTTAAGGCGAAGATACTCCAGAGAAGGAACGGCCCGAAGTTCGCCCAGGGGAAGTCTTTCCGGTGCAATGCGCAGGCGCATCCAGAGTTCATCCTCCGTAATTTCAAGAGGAAGCTTAAAATCCTGTTCGCCTTCGCTTTCGAAATAACTGTGCCCAATTACTTGCAAGGAGTCCCTGCGATTTAGCTGGGTATAGACATGTCCGCACCACTCTTGAACCGAGGTCGAAATCTTGCTGGCACCCATATGATCCCCAACAGGATAAAAGATGCTACTCATTATGGAATAGGGGTAAAGGCCCGTTAAGAATTTCTTGGTTCTGTTTAACTTCAGTACGGATACTGTACTGCTGTCTGTACGATCGTCTTTGACTTGTTTCACCGGGTCAAACGGTTCCGTTACATATATCAGTACAGCTTCCCCATCCCGAAGTTCTCCATATCTCGCCTGACTGAGCTCGTATGAGGTGAGCTCCGCCTGCCCGGCATACCAATACGATCTGAATTCGGCGCTCAGGGGGAAGGGTTTGGCAGCTGCTTCTTCGGGGGCATCGACAACTTCGGATTGTTCCGGAGTTTCTGTGCAATTCCAGAAGAGTGCCAGGATTATTACAGGTATCAAATAGTTCAGTCTCATCTTGCAGTTTTTACTAAAGTTACTCAAAATCCGGCGGTTGCCAGCTCTTTTAGGGTTCTGTAAACCAAATGGGTAGGAAGGCCCATGACATTGGTGTAGGAGCCTTTTATAGATACAACTCCAATCATCCCAATCCATTCCTGTATACCATAGGCTCCCGCTTTATCCATAGGATTACCGGCCTCTATATAGTAGTCGCATTCCTCCTGACTCAATGCAGCGAATTCGACCTCGGTTATCGCATGGGATACCCACGTCTGGGAGGAAGTTCGAAAGCAAACTGAGGTAATTACTTCATGGGTCTTACCCGATAATTCCAGCAGGGTTCGGCGGGCTTCCCCGGAGCTACGTGGTTTTTCCAGTACGCGATTTTCCATCCATACAATGGTGTCCGCCGTCAATAGTACGGTGTTGGGTGGAACATCCGTCATAATCCGGCTCGCCTTGGTTTGGGCCAGGAAATCTGTGATTTCACTGCCTTTTAATTCCGTGGGGTAGTCCTCGGGTCCGTCTTGCGTTTGCACCTCGAACGAATAGCCCAAAGCTTCGAGCAAGGCTTTTCTGCGCGGGGAGGCTGAGCCGAGTATGATATGCATGATATTAGTCGTTAGAAGCATTAAAGTGATTCTCCCAGTCGCCACGAACTTTGAGCACCTGCTCAACGATATCCCGGACACAGCCCTGGCCGCCGTTGAAATGGGAAATGTAATCACTCACTGCCTTTATTTCAGGTGCCGCGTTTTGCGGGCAGGTGGCAATTCCACAAAGTTTCATAGCAGGAAGATCCGGAATGTCATCCCCCATATAAAGCAATTCCCCCTGCTTCAGTTCATAATCCAGTATGTAGTCACGAAGTACTTCTTCCTTGTAACCCGCGCCCAGAAAGATATCGGTAACCCCTAATCCTTTTAAACGCTGGCGGACGCCTTCATTGGAACCTCCACTAATAACGCAAACCCGATACCCTTTATCAATAGCTGTTTTCACGGCAAAACCATCGCGCACACTCATTTTCCGCAGCAGTTCTCCTGAGGTGGTGATCAGGATGGAGCTATCGGTGAAAACGCCGTCGACATCAAAAACAAAAGTGGTTACGTCCTTGAGTTTCTCTTTATAGTTCATGGTGTGCTGTTACTTTTTGTTGGAATAGGTTTCAATGATACTGTCACTTAAATGGCGATAAAGCGTCCGAAGCGCCGGGGTATCCAGCAATCCGAGATGCCGGGCGATGGTGTTCTCATCACCCCTGCGGGCAGGCCCTGTTTGTGCGTCAAAAGCGCCTATTTTTAATGCTTTACTAAAAGTCTCTTCAAGTAAAGGATTAAGACTATCCCCGGCAAGTCCGGACCCTTCCAAAATGTTTTGAGCCAAATAAATCAGGTGGTTGCTAAAATTATTGGCAAGGACTGCCGCCAGGTGCAAACGCAATCGTTGCTCAGAATTCGCATGATGTGTTTTAGCGCCTAAAGCGCCTGCAAGGTTTTCGAGATCGCGTAACGTTGGTGCCGATGTGGCCTCCAGAAAGACCGGAACATCCTCTAAACCTATAATCCTGTCTGCAGAAAAGGTCTGCAAAGGATAAAATACCGCCGTATGCTTTGCTGATTCAATCTCGGACAATGCCTTTGCCCCGGAATGATGGACAACCAGGGAATCCCCGAAATCAAAAGAAGCGGTGAAGCTTGCCAGGGAATCGTCTGGAAGCGCCAGGAAATAGCAATCGGCCTGAGGCAGACGGGTATCCAGGCGTTGAATCCTAACCTGCCAGTCAGAACCACGGAAGTCTCGTTCTTTCCGCCCGTAAATCCCTGCAAAGTCCAAACCCGCTGCCTTTTCCAGCGAATAGGCCAGGTTTACCCCGAGGTTTCCACTTCCGATAATAGCAATCCGTTGCACAGGTAGCAAAAATACGCCATTATGCACTATTTTTGCACTCAAAATTGCGTCTGAATCTTATGCTGAAAGCCTTCGAGAAATTCTTGTTTTCTACCCGATTTATGGCCGTGCTATTCCTTGGATTGGCTGTAGCCATGGCCTTCGGGACCTTTATAGAAAGTTGGTATAGTACAGAAACGGCACGAGTATGGATCTATAATACCTGGTGGTTCGAAGGTATTATGGTGCTTTTCGTTGTCAACTTTTTCGGGAATATCCAGCGATATCGACTGCTCCAATGGAAAAAATGGCCCGTCTTACTCCTCCACCTGAGTTGGATTCTCATAATCGTAGGAGCGGCCATTACCCGATATATAAGTTTCGAAGGCATGATGCCTATTCGGGAAGGCGCAACGGAGCGGGTTTTCTATTCGGATAAAACCTACCTGACGTTATTAGTCGATGGGGAAATGAATGGGCAGACCATGCGGAAACCCTTGCAGGAGGAAATCATTGTTACCGAAGAAGCGCTTAAATCAGGACTGCCCTGGAATACCGATTTCGACGGGACTCCTGTCCGCGTTGATTACGCAGGCTTCGTAAAGGGTGCGGAATTGGGAATTGTACCCGATCCGGCTGGAGACCAATACCTGAAGGTGGTTGAATCGGGAGGAGGAACCCGGCATGAACACTACCTGAAGGAAGGGGAAATTGCGAATATCCACAACATCCTGTTTACCTATAACAACCGGCAGGCCGGAGCTGTCAATATTATCATTAACGATAGCATACAAAGTATAGAATCCCCTTTTGCCGGAAGCTTTATGCGGATGGCAGATCAATTCAGCGGGGTAGTGGCCGCAGATAGTATTCAGCAGTTACAAATGCGATCCTTATACACCCTTGGGAGTCAGCAGTTTGTGCTTCCCGATCCCCCGGTGCGCGGTCGGTATGATGTGGTAGCTATCCCTGAAAATGAGCGCACCGACAATGACCTGGATGCCTTGCTGGTCGACGTCACCATTGGTTCGGAGACCCAACAGTTAAAGCTCCTGGGGAGTAAGGGAAGGGCCGAGTACAATGAGCCCAGTACCATAGGGGGATTGCAGGTACGCGGTTCCTACGGTTCCAAGGTTTATGAACTGCCATTCAGCATTACCCTCAACGATTTTATTGCGGAGAAATATCCGGGAACCGAGCAGGGGTATGCCTCCTTTATGAGTAAGATAACGGTACGGGACAGCCTGGGCGGAGAGCGTCCGTTTGATTATGACATATACATGAACCATGTTCTCGACCATAAGGGGTATCGATTCTTCCAGGCGAGCTTCAGCCCTGACGAAAAAGGCACGGTACTTTCGGTGAATCACGATTGGTGGGGGACCTGGATCACCTACATTGGATATTTCCTGCTGTACATAGGGCTTATGGGCATTATGTTCTTTGGGAAAACCCGATTTAAAGATCTCGGGGCGCAGCTGGAAAAACTGAAGAAGAAAAAAGCAAGACAGGCCGCTGCTGGTCTGTTCTTTCTGGGTATGCTGCTGGGAGTAACGCAGGTACAGGCTCAACAAACCCAGGGTACGGATCCCCAGGCCGCGATCCCAGTCAACTCACCACCTGTTTCGAATTCGCAAACAGAAGCAGCCGCGTTGAACCCAGCTGTTGAACAGGATCATTTGCACCGGCAACTCCCGCCAAAGGAACTCATCGATTCCCTTATTCTTGCAACGGCCATACCTTTGGAGCAGGCTGAAGCCTTTGGCCACCTCGTGATCCAGGACGACGGAGGACGGATGAAGCCGGTGAATACCTTTTCCTCCGAGTTACTTCGGAAGATCAGTTTTAAAAGCACCTACAACGGACTCAGTTCGGACCAGGTATTGCTGTCTATGCTCATGCAGCCCAACCTCTGGACTGTTGCAGAGTTTATTGCGCTGGACAAGAAAACCCAAAACGATAGTATCCGAAGCATGATAGGCGTTCCCAAGGACCGGGAATATGTCAGGCTCATTGAATTCTTTGACGAGAATGCACAAAACAAACTGGATCCCGTTCTCAGGGAGGCCTTTGCCACGAATACTCCGGACAAATTCCAACAGGATTTTAAGGATGCCTACTTCCGCCTGGGGCTCTTAAACCGTGCTTTGAGCGGCGAAATCCTCAAAATATTCCCCCTGATTGACGACTCCAATAACAAATGGATTTCTGCTCCGGATTATGCTACAGGAGACTACGTGGTGCGGGATACCTTGTATTCCAACTTCATCCGCAATTCCATGAATTTTTACCTGATGACTCTGCAGCAGGCGCAACAGACCGGGGATTATTCAGAAGCGGACAAACTGTTGGCTGCTTTCCGGCAGAATCAATTGAACCACGGAAGTGCCGTCCGCCCCTCCGATAACCGAATCGAAACAGAAGTTGTCTACAACAAGCTGGACATATTTAACCGGCTTTATAAATACTATGCCCTCAGCGGCTTGTTGCTGTTTTTTGTACTGGTCTTCCAGATTTTCCGGGAGCGGCGAATTTGGGATATCGGGAATTTCTTCTTCAAAGGGGTGATTTGGCTGTTGTTTTTCTGGCACACCATTGGCCTGGTGCTACGCTGGTATATATCAGGTCACGCGCCCTGGAGCGACGCATATGAGAGTATTCTCTATGTAAGCTGGGCTACAATGGCCATGGGGCTGGCGCTGGGCCGAAAGAGCGATATGACTATTGCCGCTTCGGCTTTCGTAACTTCTATGTTGCTTTGGATTGCGCATCAGAGCTGGGTAGATCCCGCCATTGCGAACTTGCAACCGGTGCTGGACAGCTACTGGTTAATGATACACGTGGCCGTGATTGTGGGAAGTTATGGACCGCTGACCGTGGGTATGATCCTCGGGGTAGTCTCCCTAATTCTAATATTGCTCACTACGAAAAAGAACAGGGAGCGCATGAAGCTCAATCTGCGGGAACTAACGGTTATCAACGAACTGTCGCTTACCGTAGGCCTGGTGATGTTGACTATTGGAAACTTTCTCGGCGGACAATGGGCCAATGAAAGCTGGGGGCGTTACTGGGGTTGGGATCCCAAGGAAACCTGGGCGCTCATTTCCATAATGGTATACGCTTTTGTGATACACACCCGATTGATTCCCGGACTCCGGGGCAACTGGACCTTTAACTTCCTGAGCATACTCGCTTTCAGTTCCATAATGATGACCTATTTCGGGGTTAACTTTTACCTAGCCGGCCTGCACAGTTATGCAAGCGGAGCACAGGTGATTACCCCTTCTTTTGTGTGGTACACCCTGTTAGGGGTGCTCATCCTGGGCGTCCTCAGTCGTTGGAGATACCAGGTGCATTACCATAAAAAATAGCTTGGTTTTAGGCCGGATTCAGATTTTTTCGCAATATTTGCGGACTATGATTGATTAAGAAGCCCTTCGCGATCCTTCCGGAACTTCCCGGAAAAGACTGGAAATACAGACTTCAATGCCCCTTAATCCTGCGGCAAGACGTCAGTTTCCGGTAATCCTTTACCACAAACTTCTTAATCATGTCGATCAATCCATTTAAATCACGATACTTCAAGTATTTCCTTCAGGCCCTCAAGGGTTCTCATGGGGATTTCACCGAAGGCAGCGTACGTAAAGCCATTTTCATGCTCTCCATTCCAATGATTCTGGAGATGATGATGGAATCCGTCTTTGCCGTTGTAGACATCGCCTATGTGTCCAAGGTTAGCGTAAATGCTGTAGCCACCATAGGCCTGACCGAATCTGTTATCACCTTACTTTACGCAGTAGCCATTGGCTTAAGCATGGCAGCAACTGCCGTTGTTGCACGCCGCATTGGTGAAAAAGACGTCACCGGAGCCCGAATAGCCGCTGTGCAAGCCATAATCCTCGGGAGTGTCGTGGCGATTACCGTCGGTATATTCGGATATATCTATGCCAAGGATATCCTCCAGTTAATGGGTGGAGAGCAGGATCTTATTGAAGAGGGCTACGGATATACCCAATGGTTGATCGGGGGAAATATCACCATAATGTTGCTGTTCCTGATCAACGCGATATTCCGGGGGGCGGGGGATGCTTCCGTGGCCATGTGGGTTTTGGTGCTTTCCAATGGCTTAAACATTATTCTCGATCCTATTTTTATTTTCGGATGGGGGCCTATCCCTGAATTCGGGGTAAAAGGGGCTGCTATTGCTACCAATATAGGCCGGGGTACCGCGGTGCTCGTCCAACTGGCGATCCTGTTCTTAGGCTGGAGCAGAATAAAAGTTACCCTGAGGAATTGGGTGCTGGATCTGAAAGTTATGTGGAATCTGGTACGGGTTTCTCTTGGGGGAATTGCACAATTCTTAATCGGAACCAGCAGTTGGGTATTCCTCATGCGATTAATGAGCGAATTCGGAAGCGAGGTGCTGGCCGGCTACACCATTGCCATCCGGGTAATGATGTTTACGCTGATGCCTTCCTGGGGTATGAGTAATGCGGCTGCCACCCTGGTTGGTCAAAACCTGGGAGCGGGCAAACCGGAACGCGCAGAGACTTCCGTATGGAAAACCGGAAAATACAATGCCTGGTTTATGGGATTGGTATCTATCGGTTACCTGATATTTGCCCCCACCATCCTGGGCTGGTTCAACGACGTACCCGCTGTAGTGGAGAACGGGGCATTATGCCTGCGGGTTATCGCGGCGGGTTACATATTCTATGCCTACGGAATGGTGGTTACTCAAGCCTTCAACGGTTCCGGGGATACACGAACCCCAACGCGTATTAATCTGGTAGCTTTCTGGTTATTCCAACTCCCCTTTGCCTATTTCGCGGCAAAAGTTCTGGATTATGGCCCTATTGGAGTATTCCTGGCCATAACCCTCGCCGAGGTTTTACTTACCGTACTGGCGCTGCTGGCTTTTCGCAAGGGGAAATGGAAGTCCTTCCAGGTGTAAACCAACGCTATCTCAGGCGATTCCGGAATTTCAGGTGAAATGCCCCGGAATCGCTATTTTTGAATGTCGGACCTAATCTGAGTTACGACTGGTTAATTTTCGGATGTATGGAAAACAAACACAAGGGAATCAATACGCGCTGCACGCATAGCGGAAACCTCGAGGATGAGCGATTTCGCGGGGCGGTATCTCCCATATATGTAAGTACCTCTTACGCCTATGAGGATGTGGATATTAAACGCTATCCGCGATACTTCAATACCCCGAATCAAGAGGCGCTTTGCCGCAAAATGGCCGCCCTGGAAAACACGGAAACGGCGCTGATCTTCGGGAGTGGAATGGCCGCTGTAAGTACCGCCTTACTCGCCTTTGTACAAAGCGGGGATCATGTGGTGCTCTCAGAGCATTCCTATGGAGGTACGCAGAACCTGATCCGGGAGGAATTCGACAAGTTCAGGATCGAATACACATTCATAGCCGAACCAACGGTTGCCGCATACCGGCAGGCGATCCGTGAAAATACCCGGGTTCTCTACCTCGAGACCCCTTCCAATCCACTGATGCAAATCACTGATTTGGAGGGAGTGGCGGAGCTTGCCCGGAAAAAAGGTCTTGTTACGATGATCGACAACACCTTTGCCTCCCCGGTAAACCAAAATCCGGCAGACTTCGGGATTGACCTCATTATTCATTCGGCTACCAAGTACATGGGAGGACATTCCGACATCTGCGCTGGTGTGGTAATGGGAAGTACGGAACACATTGACCGTATCTTCCAGTTAGCCAAAAATATGGGAGGAAGTCTGAGCGATTACACGGTGTGGCTCCTCGAGCGTAGTATCAAGACCATGGGGCTTCGCGTTAAGGCGCAAAGCCAGAATGCCTTGGAGCTGGCCCGTTTCCTGCAAACATGCCCGGAAGTAAACCGGGTATATTATCCGGGACTGGAAGACCATCCGGATCACGAATTGGCAAAAAAGCAAATGAAGGCTTTTGGGGGCATGCTGTCTTTTGAATTGGCCCCTGAGGTAGACCTTGGTGAATTCACCCATTCGCTCAAATTAGTTAAGGCTTCCATGAGTTTGGCCGGAGTCGAGAGTACGCTGACACTTCCTTCGCAGACATCACATGCCCTGTTGACCGAAGCGCAACGCAAGGCAGCCGGAATTGAAGAAGGCCTCATTCGTTTTTCCTCCGGTATAGAGGATATTGAAGACTTAAAGGAAGATTTGCTGCAAGCATTACGTAAAGCAACACACAGCCTCGCATGAAGTTAGATGTACTGGTATTCGGGGCCCATCCCGACGATGCGGAACTCGGGGCAGGAGCTACCATTGCCAAAGAAATAGCGCAGGGAAAAAAAGTTGGGATTATCGATCTCACCCGGGGTGAACTGGGCACTCGGGGCACCGCTGAAATCCGGGATGCAGAAGCAGCTAAAGCAGGCGAAATACTGGGATTAAGCGTCCGCGAGAATATGGGATTTGCCGATGGTTTTTTTCGTAATGATCGGCAGCACCAGTTGGCGATTATTCAAAAGGTCCGACAGTATCGCCCTGACATCGTACTCTGCAATGCGGTGGAAGATCGCCACATTGACCACGGCCGCGGAAGCGAACTCGTAAGTGACGCTTGTTTCTTGAGCGGTCTGATTAAGATTCCTACAAATCACAACGGGGACGCCCAGGAGGCCTGGAGGCCCAAAAATGTTTACCATTATATTCAATGGAAGAACCTGACTCCTGATTTTGCTCTGGATGTCAGTGGATTTATGGATCAGAAACTAGCGGCAATTGGCGCCTATGCGTCTCAATTTTACGATCCCAACAGCGAGGAACCTCAAACACCGATAAGCAGCAAGAATTTCACCGACAGCGTAGAATACCGGGCACGGGATTTGGGACGTTTAATAGGGGTAGAACATGCCGAGGGCTTCAATGTATCGCGCCTCCCTGCAGTACGGCAACTGAGCGATTTAATTTAAACCGCTTTTCCTAAGGCGTTTTCAGGATTGTTTTGGCCCCGCATACAGGCCTTGGGCAGGGTAAAGTAGAAGGTACTTCCTTTTCGCATAATGCTTTCCACCCAGATTCGGCCGTTATTCTTTTCGACCATTTCTTTACAAAGGGAAAGCCCCAGGCCGGTACCTTTCTCCTTATCTGTTCCGTAGGTAGTGTGATGCGTCTTATCCTGGAAGAGTTTACCTAAAGTAATACGGTCCATTCCCATACCGGTATCACGGACCGAGATTTCCCATTCCGTTTCGAGTTCCCGGGCTTTGAGGGTTACCATCCCGTTGTGTGGGGTAAATTTAATGGCATTGCTGATCAGGTTTCGGATCACAATGTCGATCTGGTTCGGATCGGACCAGGTTTGTACAGATCCATCCACTTTGGAAACAATGCGAATCGATTTGCGTTCGGCCAGTTCGGAAAGCAGGTTTATATTGTCCTGTACAACAGTTTGCATATCCATTTCCTGAGCCTTGGTTATGCTGCCTTCCAGCTGGGAATTACCCCAGGAGAGCAGGTTATTCAGGGTAAAATAGATATGATCAACATCCCCGCGCAGCTTGGGCATTAAGGTCAGGAATTCTTCCCGTTTCAGATCGCCGTCCTTGAACATTTTCAACAAGCCTTGTAAGGCACCTATGGGTCCGCGCAGGTCGTGACCGATAATGGAGAAGAGCTTGGTTTTGGTTTCACTGATATCCTGGAGTTCGGCTTTACGCTTTTCGAGGAACTCCTGCTTGGTTTGCAATTCTGCAGTCAGCTGCTTTTGTAGTTTTTTAGAGCGCCACACCAAATAGATAATAATGGTGGCAATCAAAAGGATTACCCAACCGATGCGGATATAACGCTTTTGCTTGGCCAGGGCCTTTTCGTTGTTCTCAATGAGTTCGGCTTTCTGCCGCTCGTATTCGTCCTTAGTCTTATGCAGATTCAGGCTCTGGCGGTTTTCGCTTCGGGCCAGGGAGTCCGATAATTGCTGGAATAGCTCATGATAGGCCAGGGCAGTAGCGTAATCCTCCCGATTCCTGTGGATTCTATAGAGGGTCTTGGCACAATCCCGCTTTCCATTGGTGAAATTGATCTCGTTGCTTATTCTGAACGCGTCCGTGGCGTAAACCGAAGCAAGACTATCATTGCCTTTCCCAAAATAGGCCTGTGCCATTCCATTAAGCAAATCAATGCGAGCGCGCTGATCGTCCAGGCTCAGATGCAACATATCGCTTTGGTTGTACCAGTACAGCGCCCACTTGTAATTGTATTTCTTCAGGTAGATTTTACCCTTAGTCTCATAGGCGTAGGCCAGCCAATCCATGATCCGGTGCTCTTCGAAGATGTCGATACTCTGGTTAACGTTAAACATGGCGTATTCCAGGTTCCCCATATCGGCATACAAGGATCCCAGATTGCTCATGGTTTCGGCCTTGATCACCTCATTATCAATAGAATCGTTTAAGCGCTTGACCTTTTTATAATAGGCCAGCGCGGCTTCGTAGTCTTTTTGTTCGGAATATAAATTGGCAATATTCTCCAGGATTATCGATTGCATGATTAACTCATCCAATTCCTGAGCCAATTCCAGGGCTTCCAGATAACCATTCAATGCGCTACCGTAATCTCCTTTATAAGCAAATTCGCCAGAAAGGCTGTTGAGTCCTTTAAGGCGAAGCATCTGATGCTCATCTCCTTCGGCCAGGGTGAGCCCTCTTTTGTAGTATCGAATCGCTTTGGCATTCTGACCGCGATCTGAATAATAATCGGCCAGTCGCATATTTGCCTTACTCTTTCCTGCCTGGTAATCGGCAGCTTCACTGAGGTCCAGCATCAATTCGCCTATTTGCAGGAGGCTATCGGCCTGATAGAACCGGATTTCTTTAGCCAGTTCGTTGAGTTTGTTGATATAGGTGGAATCCTGTGGATTGAAGTCTATGGACCGCTCCAACTTCTGGATTTCTTTTCGAAGTTCAGCTCGGGGGTCGGTTTCATTGGCGAGTACATCCATAGTCCCCGGAAAAATTCCCGGAAACAGGAGGCACAGGCAAAGGAGAACTGGTATAGGTTGCCAAAGGCTTTTCATGCGTCAAAATCAGACAGGCTAAATTTACCCTTGACCCATTGTGTGGCGTAAAGTTTGTTGTGAAAGGTGGATTTTTGTGTGTCTGGTCGATATAATCGTGCAGTTCGTCGATAAAAATGGAATTCTGGAAGTTGGAAACTGAGCCTGAAAAAGGCGCAAATACCCTCCCGGTCGAATCAAAATATGCCAGAAATAATTTTGCGCACAGCTTCGAATTCTATTAACTTTGCCACCGCTAAAATGGTGGTTGTAGCTCAGCTGGTTAGAGCGCTGGATTGTGGTTCCAGAGGTCGCCGGTTCGAACCCGGTCTTCCACCCAAGAAAAAAAGCCTTCAGTTTTTGCTGAAGGCTTTCTTGTTTATGGCATTACTGTATTGCTACTGAACTGCGATTATTTGGCCGCTTTGTCAACAACCAAACGCGCATCGCGGTTGGCAACTTCCCAGGCTGTGTGGAATACCAAACGCGCCCGTTGCTCCAGTAAATCGTAATTTATTTTATCCGGAGTGTCCCCGGGCCGGTGATAATCTACATGGGTCCCGTTAAAATAGAAAATGATCGGAATGTTGTTCTTGGCAAAATTGTAGTGGTCGCTTCTGTAGTAAAACCGGTTGGGGTCGTTTTCGTCGTTGTAGGTATAATCCAACTCCATCCCCGTGTATTTCGAATTTACCTCCTCCGACAGCTCGTGTAGTTCTGTACTCAGCTTATCGGAACCGATCAGATAAATATACTCCCGGGAACCCTCGCGTTTGGGGTCGATTCGTCCGATCATATCGATATTCAGATTCGCAACCGTGTTGGCCAGGGGGTACAGGGGTTCGACATCCGTGTAGTATCGCGAGCCTAGCAGCCCCTTTTCTTCCCCGGTAACATGGAGGAAAACAATACTTCGCCGGGGACGGATACCTGCTTTGGCAGCCTCCTTAAAGGCCTCCGCAATTTCCAGCATAGCAACCGTACCGGATCCGTCGTCATCGGCGCCGTTATTTACCTCCCCATCGGGTTCTAAACCAATATGATCCAGGTGAGAGGAAATCACGACATACTCATTTGGGATTTCCGATCCTTCCAGAATAGCGACTACGTTTTCGGAATCAATGGCCTGGTTTTCACTTTCAATTTCCAGGGCAAGATCTGCAGCAATACTACTGCCAACCTCTATTTTGGACCACTCCCCGAATACGGTATTGGCCACATCCCCATTGAGGAGGATAAATTGGGTGTTTTCCTCTTGAGAAGCCAAATTCATACGCCCGCTATTGTTGCGTCGCATATTATCAAAATAGCCTTTATACCGCTTGAAGTTCTGATCGTCTACATACATCAGGGCCTTGGCTCCATGAGCCTGGGCCGCATCTACGCGACGATTGATTGCTTCCGATACATTACTCCATTTCGAAGCTTCCAGGGTCCCTGTAAGGATATAATTGCCATCATCGCCTCGTGGCTCTCCGGAACGGGTGAGCACCACCTTGCCATTTACATCGACATTGTCATAATCGGAATACTGTTCCTCATCAATGCCATATCCCATGAAGACCACTTCAGAATAGGTGCCGGTACCGGGCGAAAACGCCAGGAATTCTCCGCCATTGGTAAGAATAACATCATCCAGGACGATTCGCCCCTCGGGAAGTTTGGACATTTCAAGAGGAACCTTCTGGAAATAAGTACCTGAAGTTCCGGCAGCGGCTGGAATATCCATCCCTTTATAAGCTTCTCTCAAATATTCGACTGCTTTCTTTTGTCCGGGTTCCCCGGTCTCCCTGCCTTCAAATTCGTCTGAGGCGTAGGTGTATAAATGTTCCTGTAATTCCGCTTCGGTAATCGTGGCGGCATAGGTTACGGAGGCATCGACTTCCGGCTGATCCGGAGTGGTGGATGCCGTGTTCTTACTGGTGTTGCAGGAAAGAGCAAGCGCAGCAAGACAAATGCAATACTTATTCATCAATTTTTATTTAGGAATTCAAAAATACGGAAATCTATGCGGTCAGGAATCAGATAGATCCGTAGGCCTTGTGGAGCATTTGATCCGTAGTACCCCGATCTAGGAACACGTCAAAATTACGCCCCTGTGTACGTTGAGCGCCCAGGGCATTGGCGTACTTGGCCGCCCGGACAAAGTTCTCAGGCTCTTCCAACAGCCCAAAGCCCAGACCCCCGGCAAAAGAATCTCCACAACCCGTAGTATCTACCACATCCGTAACCGGTACAGAAGGAACGATTTCCTTGTGGACTTTCCCGTTTTTCATAAAGTAAACGGCACTTCCGCCAGCGTCCAGGGTTACAATGAGGGATTTCACCCCTTTGAAAAGTACGTGATTGGCCAGGTCGTCCAGATGGGCTTCACTAACATCGTGGAAAGGTTTCAAGTCTTCCACCTTATACTCTTTTTCGAACCAGCAACAGCGGGATTCCTCCAGGTTCATCTTCAGCACATCGATATAGGGTAACCAAAGATCCCGATCAATCCAATATCGGATAAGCCGGTCTCCGGTTGTAGTAACAATGTTCGTAGGCCCATGGGCATCGAATATTACAGGCGCATTGCTGTTTGCTTTGATGAACTTCAGGGTCTCCAGGGGAATTTCGTAATCGGTAATCGGAACGCAGACGAATACATCGGCATCGAGCACATCTTCTAAATCCTCTCCGACGATCGGATTCATAAATCCGGTTTGCTTCTCCAAACGGTTGTTCTGATCGACGAATTTGAGCTGAATAACATCTCCCTGATCTGCACCATCGCGAATCCCGGTGGTATTGATGTTGGAGTAGGGGGAAAGGATTTCCAAAACACCGGGCTTATCTGCTTTGCGGACATGAGAAATCAAGTGGACTTCACCGTCATTTCCCAGCAGACGGGACATGCCAATGGCCGTATGTGTTGCGCACCCATATTTCTCGATAACCTCTCCGCGATGGGTGGTGATATGATCCCTGGGAATGGGTCCGAGAACTGCTGCTTTATATCCTTTCATTCGTTGTGCTAATTGGAATACGGAAGATATGAAATTAAGTGCATTCCGCCGAAATGCAAGGGAACCGAACTTCTTCGGGAAAAGCAGGCCGAAAATCGATTCTCCTTTGCGCCCACTTACAAAAAAGCCATATATTTGCCCCGCATTTCAGGAGGAATGGCAGAGTGGTCGAATGCGGTGGTCTTGAAAACCATTGAGGGTCACACCTCCGGGGGTTCGAATCCCTCTTCCTCCGCAAACAAAGCGCCCCGCGATAAGCGGGGCTTTTTTGTTTGTGTTTGCGTCAAAAACCTGTTTTTGTAAGCAAAACTAAACAGAAAAGACGGTCATGCGCAGCATGACAGGGCGCTTTGTAATTGCAGGACTCCCCTCAAGGGATCACGTCGCGTTAGCGGCGTAATCCTTTAAAGGATTTCCTAATCCTTCAATTTCCAGCGCACCGGCTGGCTCCTCGCTGCAGAAGCTCCACCGGACCTTCTGCGAGCGCTCGGCCCGGGATCACGAGTGAAGCGAGAAATCCCTTTGCCTGCATGGCTAAGTTTTCAAATTGCAGGACACCTTTCTTGCATACCTAGTAAAGCGAGTTCTTCGTCATACTCGGGTAATAGGGATGGAAGTAAAAAGAAGATCAGGTTGCCGAATACTTTCAACGATAAAGTAGGTAAACCTTGAAGAATAATCTTACTTTCAGTTTTTTCAAACCCAAAATTGCCATGAAAAGGATCATTTTAGTACTAATCATTTGTCTTTTGACTTCAAATATTTACGGACAAATATCCTATGAAAAGGGTTTTTATATTGATAATTCAGGGCAAAGGAAGGATTGTTATATCAGGAATGTAGACTGGAAGGACAATCCTACAGAGTTTGAATACCGATTGAAAGAAAATCTTGAATCCAAAACCATTGGCATTTCAGATGTAAAGGAGTTTCAAATAGATAGTATCGCTAAGTACGTCCGCCGTACTGTCAACATCGATAAATCAAGTGAGAATTTCGAAATGATGACTTATGAAAGAAATCCTGTCTATGAAGAAGAAACGATATTCCTGGAAGTACTTGTCGAAGGCAGGGCCAGCCTTTACAGATACGAAAATGGGGATTTAGTAAGATTCTTCTATAATACACAAGAAACCGATTTGAAGCAGTTGGTCTACAAATCCTACTTTGTTACCAGCGAACGAATAAATAGAAACAATGAATTTAGAAATCAGTTATGGAACACTATAAAATGCCCTGATTCTAGAATTAGTAAGGTTGAGAGTCTAGAATACCACGAGAAGGATTTGACACCTTATTTTATAAATTATAATGAATGCGCCGGATCAGATTATATGTATTTTGAGATTAAAAAGAATCGAGATTTATTCAACCTGAACATTCGACCGGGCATACGGTTTACCACCCTAAACATTCAAAATAATCTATCTGATATAAAAGAAGAATTTAACGCTGAAACATCCTTAAGGCTAGGGATGGAGGTTGAATTTATTTTACCTTTTAACAACAGTAAATGGGCACTGTTTGCTGAACCCACTTATCAGTATTTTAAATCTGATTTAGAAGAATCCTCCTCATCAATAGACGGTGTTGATTATAAATCTATTGAAATACCGGTAGGGGTAAGGCACTATTTCTTTATCAATAAGCAATCCAAAATCTTTATCAATGCTGCTTACGTCCTAGATTACAGTATAGGTAAATCGAGGGTGATTCGTGATTTTTCTAATGATTTAGAAATAAGCGTTGCTGATAATATTGCTTTTGGGATAGGTTATAAACACAATGATAAATTGAGTTTGGAACTACGTTATCAAACAACAAGAGATATCCTAAGCAGGTTTGAATTTTGGTTTTCAGAGTATCAAACAACCGCCATAATAGTAGGATACTCAATTTTTTAGCCTTAAAAACCGTGTACTTTAAATCAATAATACCTTCAGGTCTGCTACTGCTGTTTTTCCTAAACTCCTGTCAGCCAGATCAGGAGTACGTCTGGCAGGAAATAGAGGTAACGGTTTCTGCTTTCAATTCTGTGCCCTGGCAAACCGATGGAGATCCAACGATAACCGCCTGGGGCGACACCTTGCAAGAAGGCATGCAGTGCATCGCCATCTCAAGGGACCTGTTGGCTATAGGCCTTGAGCACAACACGGAGGTAGAAATTGAAGGTCTCCCAGGAACTTACCTCGTGAAGGACAAGATGAACCGCAGGTTCAGGAATCATGTAGATCTGTATATGGGGACTGACGTTTCCAAAGCCCGGGAATGGGGTCGGCAAAAACGAATTATTCGATTCAAAGTTCCGGATACAACTTCAGTGAAGTAGTAGGACATCTATTTTAGTTTCACTCTAATACAGCAGGCCTTAATGTCTTAATATCAGATAGTTCTGTTGCGTTACGTATCGTTTCTATCTGATTCTTCAGCAGTTCCTGATACGGATCGTCCGAAGCCAGGTTTTCAGATGCTCTGGTATAGGCTGCCAGTGCATTTTCCTTTTGATTTAATCTCAGATAGGCGTTCCCCAGAACCGTGTTATCACTGCTACGCCAAGGCATGATCTCTACCACTTTCTCCATGCGCCTGCGCACCAGATCCCAATCCGGCTCCCGGGTTTCGGCCAGGTATTCAAACACTTTTCCACTCATGGAGAATGCCCAGTTTTCGGGATCGGCCAGTTCCCCGTAGGCGATACTGATATTGCCAAGTCGTTTAACTGTTTTGAGCGCATCCAGGCGTGCGGGATCCCAGTTTGGCCAGGGGTGGTAGAGCCACGATTCAATAATAAAATAACCCTTGACCTTACCTTCCGAATTGGAATCGTCAAAAATATCTTTAACAATACCCCGCTCTACATCGAGTTTGGAAGCATTTACCTCTTCCTTCATTAGCCAACTCCAACTTTGGATATTTTCCGTACTATCCACATGAATCCCATCAAAGAAATCCCGGATTTCATAAAAGCGTTGCCCAAGATACAAGCCTTCGTTGGCGAAAAACTTATAGGCATTTTCCGTACCCCCTACGATTTCATTGTGATACTCGTAGATCCGTTTCTCAGTGACCGTCATAACAAAGGTTATGAGCAATAGGCCGTAAGGGATCAGTCGATTTCGGATACCCAGTCTGGGCAAACCTAAAAAAGCGGAGGCTCCGGCCAGGATACCCAGCCCCGCGGTAATGGGCATGGCATGACGTACGCCCCCGTAGGAAGTACGCCCCGAAGCCAGGGCCAGCACATGCATAATTACCAAAGTGCCGACGAATGCAATAATGACCCATTGTTCTTTGGTAAATGAACCCTCCCCTTTACGCGCTTTTATTGCGCAATAGATTAACACGCCGAGCCCCAATAACAGAACCAGTTGAAGCGCAAGCGGAATTCTCACCAACAAAACAGCAGGGAAGTATAAATAGGGAGCTCTGCCCATAACCACTTCCCCGAAGAATTTGTGTTCGTCATCGCCACGGCCTTCCATGCCTGCCCGAATCGTATCGGCAAACCCCCAGAGATAAGCCTTGGGAAAAAGGCGGGAATTGTCCATGAAGGTCACCAGGTTCCGATATATGGGCTTATTGAGGTCTGAAATCTTGAGCTCCAGACTTCGATTAAACTGGTCTTTCCCCTCGATAGATCCTTCATAGCTGAAGCCATAGGCAGCCCATAACACCCCAAGTCCGATAATCGAGGCTCCGAGGATCCGTACCAAACGACTCCCGGCTTCTTTCCAGGATTTCTTAACCAGGGGAATCAGGGCAAAACCGAGCAACAGCAGCCCTATCCCGGCTATTGCCGGTAACGCAGAATGCTTTACGGCCATGGCGCTTCCCACGGCAAGGCCAAAGGCGACTACCCATTCCCATTTCCAGGTCATTGCGAGTTTACCGGCTGTAAGTGCGCTAAGGACAAGGGTCAGCGATAGGGGTAAATCTGTTAATACGAGAGGCTGATGCGAACTAATACTGGGCTCCAAAGCGAGCCATAGCATACTTATCAGGGCCCATTGAAACCCAAAAAAACGCCAAAGCAAGCCGGCGATACACAGGCCGAGAATAAAATGAAAAGCGTACATCGCCGCCCGGGATTTCCGCTGTATCCCAATGTCGTCGTTTTCGTAATACATGATTTCCTGCAGCCAATGCCGCTCATGTTCCTTGTCGTTGAGCACCTCCAGCGGACGCAACTCCATATCATTTTTTATCCAGTGTCCCACCCATAATTTAGAGAGGGGAGGATGTTCTGGATTCAATCGGTAATCTCCGGTTTCGGCATAATAGGCTCCGGAAATAATATGAAAGGGTTCGTCATTGGCAAAAGAATCCAGGCGTGTGCCGTAAGAGGATCTCCAGATAGTAAATAGCAGGACGCCTAGTAGCGTCAAGCCCTGCCACAAGCGGGGATTGGAAGTAAAAGTCTGGCGAGAAAAGACTTTTTGCATGTGTTAGTTGGGTTGGTATGAGGATAAAGTACTAATTATTAAAGGATTAATAAGGGGGATTGTATATCTCGTTCGATTAGTTGTATGAATGCCCTTGAATAAAACTTCTTGATTTTATGTACTTTACCAACACAACCTAAACTTCACCAACCGATGAAATCAAAAATTGTAAGCGTTCGCTTGCTTTTATTCGTATTCCTGCTGGCTGCAAATCTGTCTGCTCAGGAGAAAGACGCGAAATGGAATGTAGCTGCGCCTGAGGGCGATTGGAATATTAAAGAGGTTCCGCTGCAAACCGACGAGGGGACCTGGATGAACCTCGATGTTAGCCCGGACGGAACTCACATTGTATTCGATATGGTCGGTGATATTTTTATCGTACCGATTTCCGGAGGTACGGCTACGCTTTTACGTGGGGGACTTCCCTACGAGGTTCAGCCCCGGTTTAGTCCGGACGGGAAGCATATTAGCTTTACCAGTGACGCAGGGGGCGGAGACAACATTTGGGTCATGGACCGGGACGGCAGCAATGCGCGGCAGGTTACCAAAGAGAGCTTCCGCCTGTTGAACAATGCAACCTGGACCCCTGACGGGCAGTACCTGATCGCCAGAAAACACTTTACTTCCCAGCGTTCTCTCGGTGCAGGGGAATTATGGATGTACCACATTACCGGAGGTTCCGGTTTACAGCTTACCAAGCGCAAGAACGACCAGCAGGACGTAAACGAACCCAGTCTTTCACCCGATGGCCGCTATGTCTATTACAGTGAGGATGTGTATCCGGGCGGGTTTTTTCAATACAATAAGGATCCCAATAAGCAGATCTACGCCATTAAGCGGTACGATCGGGAAAAAGGGGAAACCCTGACCGTTACAGGTGGTCCCGGTGGGGCAGCGCGGCCCGAAATATCCCCTGACGGCACAAAAATGGCCTTTGTACGCAGGGTTCGCACCAAGACGGTACTCTATATCCACGATTTGGAAACCGGCGAAGAGTGGCCGCTCTATGCGGATCTGAATAAAGACCAACAAGAAGCCTGGGCTATTTTTGGCACTTACCCGAACTTTTCTTGGACTCCGGACAATAGTGCCCTCATTTTTTGGGCGGGTGGAAAACTCAATCGCCTGGAGGTGGCCAGCCTGGAAGTGAGCAATATACCCTTCGAAGCTTCCACTACGCTTAGCATTGCTGAGGCGCTTCACTTTGAGATACCGGTGGCACCGCAAGAATTCACCGCACGGGTCATCCGGGGTGCAGTAACTTCCCCGGACGGTAAAACTCTTGCCTTTAATGCAGTCGGGCAGTTATGGACCAAACGATTGCCCAATGGGAAGCCCAAACAACTCACTACCGGTCCGGCTTTTGCCTTTGAACCTGCTTTTTCCCCGGACTCCAGGCAGCTTGCTTATGTAAGCTGGGATGATAAGGAAAAAGGAGCTGTGCATACCATCTCGGTTTCAGGCGGAAATTCCACCAAACTCACCACAGTTAAGGGAATTTACCGCACACCTGCCTTTTCCGCTGATGGAAATAGCCTTGTGTTTGTTCGGGAATCCGGTAATGGGGATCAGGGCTTCGCCTTTACCAAGGAAGCGGGGATTTATACTGTGAATGCCCGGGGAGGAGCGCTCAAAAAAGTAATCGGGGAGGGGGCCTACCCACAATTCAATCCAAAAGGGGATCGAATTCTCTATCAATCCGGAGGCACCTATTTTGGTAACCTTACCAAATCGCTGAATAGCGTTGATCTGAACGGGGAAGATAAACGCACGCACGTTAAAACAAAATACGCCAACCGAATTGTACCCAGCCCCGACGGTAAATGGATCGCATTTTCTCATTTACACAAGGTATTCCTGGCACCCTGGCCTGCTTCTGGTAAAACCTTGGACCTGGATAACAAGTCCAAATATGTACCCGTGTCTCAGGTTAGTAAAGACGCCGGAATCAATATTCACTGGTCCGGCGATAGTCAAAAGATATTATGGACCCTTGGGGATCAATATTTTGAAAATGCCGTAGCCAATCGGTTTACCTTCCTCCCGGATTCCCCGGATAGTATTCCTCCTGTAAAGGAGAAAGGCATGCCTATTGGGCTCGAATTAAATTCCGATGTACCCAAAGGTGTAACGGTATTTACCGGTGCTCGCATTATTACAATGGAAGGAGATGAGGTCATTGAAAATGGGACCCTGGTAGTCCGGGATAATCGAATTGAGGCCGTCGGACCGGCAGGAGCAGTGAATATTCCGTCAGCAGCACATATCGTTGACGCGAGCGGTAAAACCATAATGCCGGGGATCGTGGATGCCCACGCCCATTTACAAGCCTTCCGCCATGGGCTAACCCCGCAGCAACATTGGCCACTTTATGCCAATCTTGCCTATGGAGTAACGACTGCGCATGACCCTTCGGCAAATTCGGAAACCATCTTTTCCCTGGCCGAAATGGTCCGCAATGGAACCATGGTAGGCCCGCGTATTTTCTCAACAGGTATTATCCTCTATGGGGCGGATGGTGATTTCAAGGCGGTCATTAACTCATTGGAAGATGCGCGATCGGCCATCCGGCGTACTAAGGCCTACGGGGCGCAATCCGTAAAAAGTTATAACCAGCCTCGGCGGGAGCAGCGCCAACAGGTGATACAGGCTGCCCGGGAATTGGGCGTGCATGTAGTCCCTGAAGGAGGCTCTACGTTCTTCACCAATTTAAGTATGGTAATGGATGGGCATTCCGGGGTGGAACACAATATACCCGTTGCACCGGTATATAAAGACGTCACTACACTTTGGGGCAATAGCGATACGGGGTATACCCCAACCTTGATCGTAAATTATGGAGGTATGAACGGGGAGTTCTTTTATTATGAGCGGGACAACGTGTGGGAGAATGAGAAGTTACTGACGTTTACGCCAAGAGGAATTGTAGATGCCCGATCCAGGCATAGAACAAAAGTCCCTGCGGAGGAATACGATAATGGGCATATACTGGTTTCAGAGACCTGCAAGCACTTAAGCGATGCCGGTGTTAAGGTAAATCTTGGGGCACATGGACAGTTACAGGGACTCGGTGCACACTGGGAACTCTGGATGCTTCATCAGGGAGGAATGAGCAATATGGAAGCCCTTAGGGCCGCTACAATCAATGGGGCGGAATATATAGGAGCCGGAAAGGAAATCGGCTCCCTGAAAACCGGAAAACTGGCCGACCTTATTGTGTTGGATGGAAACCCATTGGAGGATATCGAAAACACGAATACAGTGCGATACACGATGGTCAACGGCAGGCTATATGACGCTTCTACCCTAAACGAAACCGGAAACCACACCCGGGAGCGAGGACCGTTTTACTGGGAGCAGGGAAGAAACAACCAGGCCTTTCCCTGGCATGAAGACACCATGAGCTTTGGGGTACCACATTGTGGTTGCCAGGTAGTACGACACTAATTTCAGAAGGTTATTCTTGTAAATCCCTATCGTTAGATACGATTTTACTGGCACGCAGATCTTCACCGGGCAGTTTGCCGCGGTCAACGCTATTGAAGGTCTTAAGTGAATCCAGCGGACTGCCGTAGTAGTCGTAGTGATCCGGAGTTAAGTTCACAGCCGGGGTATCGGCAGTTGCCTTTTTCCAGTTATTAAGTCTTTGTTTTAGCGATTCCAAAACAGCGCTATATTCAGGGGATTCTGCCAGATTGTGCAATTGATGAGGATCTTCGGTTGTGTGATACAACTCGTATTGTGGTCGGGGGTATATGAAGTGGTCCCTGTATTCTGAAGGGATTGCTTCCGGATTGAGGCCCCACTGAAGCAGTGATTTAAAACTATCACCAGTATGGACATCGGCTGCACTGGATTGGCGTTTCTCCGGAAGGTTATTTTCGATCAATAAGTACTCTTGGGAACGAACCATGCGTTCATGCGCCTGATAATCGTGCCAATTGTGTTCGGCAAATACATAGTCCCTATGGGAAATCGCAGGATTTTGCAACACTGATTTAAAGGACATGCCCTGGTAGGATTCACCAACCGGGAGTCCGGCAATCTGCAGCAAGGTAGGGGCAAGGTCTATAATAGATATCAGGGCCCTGGAACGTTGGGGTCTATTGCCAATACCAGCCCCGGATACTATCAGCGGGGTTTGTAAACCACTGTCGTACATCCGCGTCTTGTCCCTGGGAAAAGGCCTTCCATTATCGGCAATTACAATGACCAAGGTGTTCTCCAACCTTCCCGTGTTCCTCAACGCATTGAGTACGCGTCCGATATGAAAATCGAAGCGTGCTATCTCATCGTGGTAGGCGGCCAAATCATGACGGGTCAGGGAATCGTTCACGAGATAAGGAGGTGGGACAATAGCCTCGGCATTCGGGATAGCGGGATGTCCTTGCCGATCCCAATTGCGATGCGCGTCCAAAGAAGCCATCCAAAGGAAAAAGGGTTGCTGTTCAGGAATAGAATCCAACAGCTCCAACCACCGGTCTTCACCTCCAGGCCCGATTGCCGTGTCCATTACAGTATTGAAGTCTTTTCGGGTCGCTTCTCCAAGGTGCCACTTTCCGCTGGCGCCCACGAAATATCCCGAGCTTTTCAGATCTCCAGCTACTGTTTTTATGGAGGGTAAAAGGGGGGTATGAAGTTCAGGGGCACCCGTATTATGCGGATACCGGCCACTAATAATACTGGCTCTGCTCGGGCTGCAGGAGCTGGTAGTTAATATGGCCCGTTCAAAGGTAATCCCATTTTGTGCAAGGGAATCAATAACTGGTGTATGACCAATAGGGTTACCATAAACCTTTAAATCCGTTGCACTGACATCGTCTGCTATGAATACAATTATATTAGGCCTCGACAGCTTACCGCTGTCAGCAAATTCACAGGAAATAGCCAACATCAGAATAAGGAAGAGGCTAAAAACTGGCTTAAATCGAAATATCCTATCCATAGTACTATCGATGAAAGGTAAATATTTACGGTGAAATACCTGTGAATAATTCAGAGGGTAAGGCCTTTTGAGTGTTGCCTATGCGCTCATCGAAAGTATTAAGCACTTACCCGAAACTGTGAAAAACTCATAGCCTTTATCTGGTTTTTTAACAAAAAATCACCCGTTTTTACCCAAATCCTGTGAAAAACTAATAACACATTCGGGGCCTGTCTGTAAAACTTTGTCAGCTCCAAACCCCAAATCTGTGTGTTATGAACCCTATGTTAAAAATCAGAATCCTCTTGGGTTGCCTGCTTCTGGGAATGATATCTCTTCAGGCACAAAACCAAAGGATGACTCGCTCTGGTCAGGAACTGAGAAGTGAGGCAGACAAAAGAATCGAGAACTACTTACAACTGGTAAAGCTCGGCTATTCCGACGATGAGATTTACGAGGATCTCGGAAATGCCAATTTCCTTGCCGAGAATTACGAAACTGCAGCATTCTGGTACCAGAAGCTCATTGATCTGCAGGGTGTTGAGGCGGTGGCTTTTAGCTACCTGGAACGCTATAAATATGCTCAGCACCAGGCAGGTATCGTTGCCCATCGCGATGTTGCCGACCGACGGGACTGGTACTCCAAAGTTCGCGACGACTACCGCGTGACCAATACCTCTTACGTAGCCAAGCTCACTCAGGATTTGGCAGCAAATTATCAAATGCCCGACTTTGGCCGCTCTGGTCACCAAAGGGATACGGATGGTCTTGATGCCCTACGGGCCATTCCGCAGGCCGACCTGGCTCAGTTGCAATCCGACAGGATTGGGATCCAGGATGCCTACCTCCCGCCGGTGGCCGTGACGGCCGACGGGCAAATGGCTTACTTCAGCAAGGCTGTACCTATGAAGCCGCTTACTGGATTATTCTCCAAAAAGCAATTGGTGCATAAACTCTACAGTGCCCGTAAAATAAATGGGAAGTGGAGCGACATCCGGGAATTGGGTGTGGTGCCCAAGTATGCTTCTGCAATGCATCCAGCTGTATCGGCAGACGGGCGACGCCTTTATTTTTCTTCCGACATGCCAGGTTCTTTCGGGAAGTACGATATCTATGTTTCAGATATTCAGCGCGATGGTAGTCTCGGTGTAGCCCGAAATATGGGCGACAAGGTAAATACCAGAAGGAATGAAATGTTCCCCTCCCTGGTAGGAGACGATGTGCTCTTCTTCGCTTCAGATGGACGAGATGGTTTTGGTGGCCTGGATTTATACGCCGCTCGGGTAGCCCCCAGCAGTGTAGGCCTTGCCGTGAACATCGGAAGCCCCTTCAATAGTGCAGAAGATGATCTGGCGCTCAATCTGAACACCGATAGCGGAATGGCTTCCGTAGTATCCAACCGCGGTACCCGAGGCGATGATGTGCGCGAGCTGGTAATTACCTATCAGGAAATGCAGCGTAACGGTCTTGCGGATAACCGCCACGACTTCATGGATATCCTCTCGGTAAACCCCCGAAGCACAGTAGCCAATACGCATTTCGAAGATTAGCCTGTGATTGGATTATAAGCTAAACTGAACTTTATTCCGGGATACCCGGAAGTGTCGCCGGGGGAAGTGGTCACCCCCCATTCCCCCCGGCTTATACCCCCAAAATACCGGCCGTTTACCCCAGCGGCTCCAAATTACAACCCGATGAAAGCGAGCAAGTTTATTAACGGAACCCTGAGCGGGCTGCTACTGGCAGTAACGCTCCTCCTGGCCCCGGAAGTTACCGGGCAGCAAACGGAGACCGAAAGGGAATTCAGTGTTAAGAGTCCCTTTCACAATCAATTGTTTTTTAATCGATTCCTGATCAACCCTACTTTTTCCCTGGTACGCGAGAACAAATCCTATCTAAATATCCTGCACCGGAATCAATATGCTTCCTTTGAGGATAACATTCAGAACTATTACCTGGGATTCAGCAATCGGCTCAATGAGCGCACTGCACTGGGTATTGGAATCTATGGACAATGGGAGGGAGTTGTTCAGGAGTTCGGGTTCAATGCGAATTACGCCCGAGCCATTAAACTGGGCGATAACAGCAAGCTTACCTTTGGTACGAATATTACCTATGTAAGTCAGGGCCTGGATCAATCCCGTATTATTACACCAGAGACGGATCCCACCCTGCAGGACGCCGGAAAGGAAAGTAAAATTGCAGTGCAACCAGGTATTGCGCTAACCCTTGGGCGATTTGACCTCGCTTTCTATGGAAAGGAACTCATTAAGTACAACCAAACCAGTAATGAGTTAATTACAGGGTTTGAAACAGCGAACCTGCAAACCGCCTTGCAGTATACGCAACCGCTTAATGCCACTTCGGGTTTATTCGAGGACGGTCGTATTATGCCCATGGTCCAGGTAGGGCAGGGGCCGGAAGACCGCATTGCCTATATCGCTTCCCTCCTGGTGGATTTACCCCACTACGGATGGCTCCAGTCTACCTATGATGCCACCTATGGTTTATCTATGGGGCTCGGTTTCAACCTGAGTCAGACGATGTCCTTAGGATATTTGATGGAGAAGGACGTGACCAATACCGGATCCAATCTGGGTTGGAATCATGAAATAAGCCTGGCGTATACCTTCCGCGATGAGGAAGAAAGCCTGAAAGACTACGCTAACCTGAGCCAGGATAAGCGCATCGATGATATCATCCGGAATTACGAGGAACAAATTTCCCAGCTGCGGGCCGAGGTGGAAGCCGATCGTCTGGCTTCCACCCAGGGTACAGTGGCTAAAAATTCCGGCAGTAATCCGGAAGGTCTTGCCGATTTGGATGCAACCGCTAAAGCGAGTACGACTACCAACACCAATCCTGCGCTTACCGATGAATTGCGGGAAGGATGGCAAGCCGCCCATAATAATAAGGAGGATTCCCGGGTGGCCAGGTCCGGCAAGAGGAAGGCAAAGACAAAGTTGGCAGATGCCGATGTGGCTGCCTTAAAGGAAGATGCCCTGAATTCCTACTCCCTGGCATTTGAGAACCGATTAATTCTGGACGAACTGATCCTGCGCCAGGATTCGATTGAGGCTGCACGTACCGCGCAGTTCGAAAAACGCTTTGAGACCCTTGTGAGAACAATAAGAAATGAAAAGTGCAACGGACAAACAGCTTGTCCTGAATCCAAAACCCAAACTCCGGAGGAGCGCCTGCCTGCAGGTGGAGCAAGGACTGCCATAGCGGCGGTGCCTACCCAGAAAGCTCCCGTCAACACCCAAAAGACACCTAATCTAAAAAGAGACTTTAAGGAAGTTCCTATACGATCCAAAAATCGGTCGGATATCGTTGGGGTGTCATCTGGTTATTATATAATTGCGAACGTCTACAGTAATAAGACGTATCTCAATGCCTTCGTGAAATCACTTAAGGAGAAAGGCTTGAATCCGAAGCAATTCTATAACACAGAGAACGGGTTGTATTATGTATATCTGGCCGATTTTAATACTAAAGAGGATGCCGATCTGGCCCATAACTCCAATTTAAGCGGCAAGTACGCGGAGGAGAAATGGATTATGGAAGTCTATAACCCAGTGGCAACGGCTAAAGTGGATTTCCTGGACTAGGAAACACATTCCTCTGACGAAGTGGTGAGGTTCATCTCACTTACGCTTGCTCCACAAAGACCATCTGAAAACGCATTTTTCGGGTGGTCTTTTTAAATTTTTGAAGCTCTTGAATTACAGACCACTCAGTCTATTTTAACACGAAAATTCGACCAAGTGCACACCTGGACTGCACTTGATCGAAAAAAGCTGCATTTGCTGGGTGGAAATGGGGGTATTTCGTACATTTTCATTGAAAACATTACAACCTGTTTTTGTACAACCCAAATCTGTTTTTATCATGTCCTACTTTTACCCCCGAAAGGAAGGCAACCCGAAATCATCGCACACCCCTGCTGAAACGGGTACGCTTCAAGACCCCTTCCGACACCTTTATTATTTAAGGAAATTCCGTCCGGATGCACTGGCCGGATTCCCGGATGCCTGAGCGACAAAGTAAACGTTGTCCACGGATGTAATCCTGTGCTTTTCTTTAGCTGTGTGCCCCGCAGCCAAAGTGCCCCAAAAGTAAAAGGATACTGTCTGACTGTGCCAGGGTGCGTGCTACAAAGCACGTGCCCCGGGCATCCCTTGACCAATTCAAACCCCAAAAGAATCAAAAATACAACCCCAAATTCTCCAAAATATGAATACTTCTACTCTAAAAGTTATGGTTATCGATAGCGATCCCAGGATGCTGGAAGCCTATCCGTATTATTTTCACACCTATCGCGACTACGAACTTTGCGGCCTGTATAGTTCGGCTTCAGAGGCGCTTAAAGATTTCAATAGTATGCGCCCGGATATCGTGATTTCGGAAATGCGTCTCCCGGAGGAATCAGGCATTTCTATACTCCAGGCAATCCGTAAAATGGACGCCAGTGCCCAGGTCATTATGGTGAGCGAAGAAAATGAGTTCGAAAAGATCAAGGAAGCCTTTAAGTATGGTGCGGTGGGTTATCTGACCAAACCAATCAGCAAGGATAGGTTACTCAATGCACTGGATGCCATTAAATATGAAGGCGCTGCGATAAGTAGTGATATTGCGCGGAAGGTCATTGACATGTTCCGTCGTAAATCCTATGAACGCTTTTCGGAAAGAGAAAACGAAATCGTCGAATACCTCTGTCAGGGGGCTACCTATAAGATGATTGCGGAAAAACTATTTGTAAGTCCTTCTACCGTGAATTTTCATATCCAGAATATCTATTTGAAACTGGATGTCAATTCCAAAGCGGAAGCCCTGAATAAATTACAAGAACTCGATTTAGCGAGTTAATGATAAGTTGCTTTGTGGGATTAGCTTCTAGACCAGTCCCGGGTGTTTAGCCATAGAAGCCATGGGAACTGGCAGAAAGAAAGCCCCGCTTACTGCGGGGCTTTTTTATGGTTGCAAAATCCTTTTTGCTGCAAAATCAGTAGGCTCCTACAAAACCACTAAGCTGTTGTATAGTGACTATTGCCTGTCCTGCGCCAGAACTTCGGCGCCCAGACCGCTAATACCTTCCATATACATCCAGATTTCTCCGTGATCTTTGACCGTAGATTTTGCTACGTCTTCGAGGAAGGCTGGGAAAGTTCCTTCGCCGTGTACCTCTTCAAAATATCCTGGAAATTCATCGCCCTGATTCATCATTTTCATGGAATCAATAAAGTCGATCCAGGCAAAATCCATTCCATCGTCTCCAGGCATTACATTGAAATACATCCCGTAGATCTGATCTGGATATTTTTCGGCATATACCTTTCGTACCCGTTCCAGAACACTCATGAATAATTCGTTTTCAAAGCGCTTCATATCAATGATGAATACGTTGAGGTATTTCACATTAAAATCTCTGGAAAAGTTGCTCCATTGCGGGTTATAGCGCCAACTGTGGGTTACAGCCGTCCCTTCTGTATGGGCAATTACTGCAGAATTCCAGTGATTCATATGCTCGGGACCCATATCCATTTCGTCCATGGTCGACCAGAAGTGCGGTCCCATGGTCCAGACATACTTTCCGGAATTCACACCGTTCATGATCCAGTAAACCCGGGCCCCTGTGGGTCCGTCTTTATGGAACTTTTCGTTGTGTTCCTTTAAACCGGCTTCCAGCTGAGATATATGGGCCGGGTTAGGGGTTAACATGATGTTGGTGAAAAGCGGGTATTCCTGCATTTCCTGACCTGCTGCCAATACGGGTATTAGCAACAGCATTGCGAATAGTTTTTTCATCTTAATTGCGTTGGTTGTTTTTAAGCTATTGTAGATAGCTGCTTACCGCGCTCATTGGGGCGTTCTTGCGGGAGGGGATACGAATATCCGGTCGGTATTGCCTAGCACGGCAAAAGCGTAATGGATTTTGCGGAAGATATGAGGATAAGAAGATACGAAATATTCCATAGATTATTGATTATCAAATGGATAGTAAATAGCTACATAAACTGTAGGAAAAGATTCTAAAGAAACTGAGGCAGCGCAGGTGCTTTTAGGTATCCAGGCCCCTTATCGCTGATAAGTACTTCTTAAGCGCTTCACCGGCTTTAGGATAAAGCAATAGTAAACCGATCATATTGGGAAAGACCAGGGCCAGAATCATGGCGTCGGAAAATTTAATCACCGCATCCAGGGTTACCGCGGCACCCAGCACCGTAAATACCAGAAACAATACCTTATACGCCATACTGGAAACCTGGCTTCTTCCAAAGAGGTAATTCCAGGATTGCAGTCCGTAGTACGACCAGGAAATAATGGTGGAAAAGGCAAAGAGCAAAACCGCAATAGCCAGGACATATGAGGCTCCGGGGATAGCCGCTTCAAAGGCCATGGAGGTGAGGTTTACGCCACCGATGCGCTCTCCGCTTTGTAGTAAGACTTCATTGTTTAATGCGTCCCCATAGATAAAGTTGCCCTCCAGGTTAAATAACACAATAACCAGGGAGGTCATAGTACAAATCAATACGGTATCTATAAAGGGCTCCAATAAACCAACGAGGCCTTCGGAGGCTGCATATCGGGTTTTCACTGCGGCATGGGCAATGGCAGCCGAACCGGCCCCTGCCTCATTGGAGAAAGCTGCCCTGCGCAGCCCCTGGATCAGGACTCCTGCAAACCCGCCGCTGACCGAGGCCCTGGGAGTGAAAGCTTCTTCCAGGATCAAACCAAGAGCTGTCCCCAGGTTATCCCATTGTGAAAGAATGATGAATCCGGCGCCAAGGACATAAAGCAGGGCCATGAAAGGAACAATTCGCTCTGTAACTTTGGCTATTCGCTGGATGCCTCCTATGATCACAATGCCAACCAGGATTGCGAAAATAACCCCAATCAAAGTTCCTGAGGCACTACCATCCAAGCCAAATCGACTAACTAGCTGGGCAGTGGCCTGATTGGACTGGAAGGCGTTGCCTCCCCCAAAAGATGCCCCGACACAGAGGAGTGCAAATATCCCGGCAAGGACTTTTCCAAGTCGCGTCAGCCCAAGGCTTTTCAGTCCTTTGGAGAGATAATACATGGGCCCGCCATACACACTTCCCTTTTCATCCATATCCCGGTATTTAACCCCCAGCGTGCACTCGACAAATTTTGAGGACATCCCCAATAATCCGGTCAGGATCATCCAAAACGTGGCTCCCGGCCCCCCCACGGAAATAGCAACCGCGACCATGGCAATATTGCCCAATCCTACAGTACCTGATACTGCCGTGGTAAGGGCTTGAAAGTGATTGACTTCCCCTTGATTCCCTGCTGCATCCCGTTCCAGTTCATCGAACTTACCGCGTACCACCTGCAGGGCAGTACCAAAGTGCCGGATATTGATAAATCGGAATCTAAGCGTAAAAAGAACAGCGCCAAAGATCAATAGGATCAAAACTATGGGCACACCTATGCCAGCTATGGGAATTTCTGTAAATACCAATTGCTCCCACCAAAGCGCTACGGGCATGAATGCCTCATTGATACGCTCGTCGATGCCTCCTGTATTTAAACTCAGGCGTGGAAAGGAAAAAGAAAAAGCCGTGTGCATATACTTGAATTTTCCATCCAAGATGCCGGCAATGAGTCAGTTACAGGGCATTTGTCGGAAGAAATTCAGAATTGTCGGAAAACAAGGAGGGTCCGAAATGATTTGATACGCCCTACGAAATCTTCAGGGAATCCGGGGATAGACGCAAGCGTATCAGGCGTTGGCGATCTTTTGACTGTTCAAAAAGCAAGGACTTCATCGGATCAAAATGAATTTTCTTGTCCCAGGCTTTCGGACCGTACAATTCGTCCAGGAAGTTTATTAGCAGCCGGCGGATTTCATTGTATTCCTGAATATCGTACTCCCGATCTTTTGCTGGTGCATTCTTGGGCCTGATCTCCAGCCAACCCTGCGGATGCTCTGTGCGGGCCCTGATAAATCGCGATAGCAGTTCATAATTCGATGGTGTTAGGCTTACTTGCACGCGATCGCGATTCGGGAGTCCACGGACTTCCACCTCCTTTTTAATCCGATCTCCCTGCCGATTGCTGAAAAGCGTCAGTTTCAGATTTTCTACCAAGGGGAGGTGGGTTTCCGAAAGTTCCCTTACCCAGCTCAGGGCCAATGCAAAAAAGATCATGATCAGGGAGGATTTGAAAAAGGCGGAAAAAAGCAACAGATTTAAGCGGGAGTCACTGAGTTTGTAGAGCTGTGCCAGGAGGGTGATTAAGATACAGACCTGAGAGAGAATAGCCAGGGCTTTCAGGCGTCGGCGCCGGAAGGATTCCCATAGGACCATTCCTAAAATCAGAAGTGTAAACAGGGAATAGTAGACATCAAACTCCTGGATCAGGCCTTCACTACCCATCAGAATCTTGCGCAAGGTCGGAAGCAGTGCGAGTACAAAAGGGATGGTGATCAAATATACCCAATAGGGCGATCGGATTAGTGCTTCTAAAGGTTTCGGGAGAAATCGAAACCAGGGAAGTGCGCTCAGGATAAAAAGGGAATTCATGAGCGAAAGCAGGGATTTTCCACCCTCTGGCCAGGAGACCTCCAGCGGATTAGAAGCGAGGTAAACTTCGAGCAGCCCGCTCGCGCTCCAACAGAGAATGGAAAATGCCAGCCAGACCTGCCCTTTATCGCCTTGTTTCCTGCCGATGTGCCACCAGATTGCAAGCAGTGCGGCAAATGCAAAAAGACAGGTAGAAAACTCCCACCAGCCATAGAAATTGAGCACTTCCGCGTTTGCTTCCAATGGTTCCATTTGCTTTAAAGATATGGATTCCCTGAGCTATAATTATTCCCTTAAATTTACGCACAAATTAAAAGCGCAATCATGCCGGGATTTGAACAGTTTGGGGCTGCCGAAAGGGAATCGATACAGGAAGTGCTGGATACAGGGGTATTAATGCGTTACGGGTTTGATGGAATGCGAAACGACCGCTGGAAGGCAAGGGAAATGGAGCAATTGTTGGCCGCCCGGATGCAAACCAGCCATGCCCATTTGGTAAGCAGTGGCACGGCTGCCTTATCTGTGGCTATGGCGAGTGCTGGGATTGGAGCCGGAGACGAAGTTATCCTGCCGACCTTCACTTTTGTAGCCAGTTTTGAAGCTGTGCTCGCTGTGGGGGCTATTCCTGTGCTTTGTGACATTGACGACACCTTAACGCTCGACCCTCTGGCGGTGGAGCAATGCATTGGACCGAAAACCAAAGCGATAATGCCTGTGCATATGTGCGGTTCCATGGCCGAATTGGACCCCTTGCTCGCTCTTGCTGAAAAGCACCAGCTTATCCTGCTGGAGGATGCCTGCCAGGCTATAGGGGGCACGTATAATGGGAAACCCCTGGGAAGCTTGGGCCATATTGGTTGCTTCTCCTTTGACTTTGTTAAAACCACTACTTGTGGAGAGGGTGGGGGACTCATCACCAACTCAGAGGCCATCTATGAAAAGGCTCAGGCTTTCAGTGATCATGGGCACGATCATATCGGTTCGGACCGGGGGGCAGAACAGCATCCCTTTCTCGGGTTTAATTACCGCATTTCAGAGCTGCATGCAGCTGTGGGCCTGGCACAACTAAGCCGTCTCGACGAGTTTCTGGCGATACAGGAAAGCCACTTTAAAGTATTGGAGGCAGCGATAGCGGACATCGAAGGCATCACCTTGCGGAAGGTGCCGAATTCCGGGGTGCAGAATTATTCATTTCTGAATTTCTTCCTCCCGGATGAAAACCGGGCCAGGAAGGCGCAGCAGGCCCTTGTGGCAGCCGGAGTAGATGGGGTCTTTTACTGGTACGACAATAACTGGCATTACCATCGTAAATGGGAGCATCTAAAGCAGGGACATTCCTTACATGCCTTACCCGATTCCACAGTGACAGCCCTGAAAGAACTCTCGACCCGGGAGTTCCCGGCATCCGATCATTGGATGGGAAGAAACCTTTCTGTACTGATTAAGCTTAACTGGTCGGAAGCAGCCTTGTCCGAACGTGCGGCAAGCATGCGTCGGGTTTTATTGGAAATCACCAAAACCTAATAGGCCACATAGTCTACGATTTCCAGGCCATACCCCACGATACCAATACGTTTGGCCTGCTGGCTATTGGTCATTAGCCTGATCTTTTGAATGTTGAGATCGTGTAGTATTTGCGCGCCAATTCCGAAATCCTTGTTATCCATTTCGATCCCCGGTGCCTTGAGGATGCCCTTGGCCTGGTTTTCCTTGAGACCCCGGATTCGGGAAAGCAGGTTCAGGGAATTACTGTCCTGATTAATAAAGACGATAGCTCCTTTTCCTTCCTGCCCAAGTGTCTTGAACATGTCGTCCAGTTTTTTATCCGCATTATTGGTTAAAGTACCCAGGATATCGTTGTTCACCAGGGTGGAATTAATGCGCGTGAGCACGGGTTCGCCCACTTTCCAACTTCCGCGGGTAAGGGCCAGGTGGATTTGTTCGTTTGTGGTTTGTTTATAAGCATGGAGTCGGAAATCCCCAAACCGGGTTTCGACGTCGAAGCTTTCCATTTTCCGGATCAGGCTATCGTGTTGCATACGATAGGCCACCAAATCCTCGATGGAAACTAGTTTCAGATCGAATTTTTCGGCAACCTCCATCAATTCGGGTAAGCGAGCCATGGTTCCGTCTTCATTCAGGATCTCTACCAGAATTCCTGCAGGACGGAATCCTGCCAATCTAGCCAGGTCTACAGCCGCTTCCGTATGTCCAACACGTCGCAGGACACCTCCGTTTTTGGCACGCAGGGGGAAGATATGACCCGGACGTCCCAGTTCGTGAGGATTGGTTTCGGGATCCACGAGGGCTTTGATGGTCTTGGCCCGGTCGTGTACCGATATTCCAGTGGTGCATCCATGACCAATGAGATCTACGGAAACCGTAAATTGAGTATGGTGGAGCACGGTATTGTTCTCTACCATCATGGTGAGATCCAATTCTACGCATCGCTCCTCGGTCAGTGGCGCACAAATGAGCCCGCGACCCTCACGGGCCATGAAATTGATCATTTCGGGGCTTACCGCCTCAGCAGCAGCAATAAAATCTCCTTCGTTCTCCCGATTTTCATCGTCGACAACGATTACCACTTTACCTTCTCGAATGGATTCAATTGCGGATTCGATAGAATCCAAGCGTATCTTTTTCTCCATAAAATCTATTTCGCTGCTTTCGCCTTATTCTTCCGCGAAAAGCGCTCCCGGAACCAGTCTATAAAATGTCCGAAACTCATTAACCCCTGATCTGCAGTTGCCCGACGCGTTAACCAGATGCCCAACGGAAGCATGATCATGGTTGGAAGCCAGGCGCCGAGCGCGGGATGGATATTGCCCTCCTTGGCGTAGTTGCCCGAAAATACGCCAAAAAAGTAATAGGCGAGGAAGAGGACAATGGCCACAACCATGGGCAGTCCCAGGCCACCTTTTCGGATAATAGCACCGAGGGGAGCTCCCACAAAGAACAACACAATACATGACAGGGCGAGGGCAAACTTTTTATGCAGGCTCAGAATGTGCACGTTGTATCGCTTATAGCTAAGCTCCAGTTCGTCTCGTTTACCCTGCACGGTATTGAGAAGATTCCGAACACTGTTTCTTGCGTTGTCCAGCAATTGTCCCTGCTCGAATGTTTTGAAACCTGTCAACAGGGAGTCGGGGTAAACTTCACGATGAGGATTGGGGTCCTCCATACTCAAGCTCTGGGGTTTGCCTACTTTGGAGACCTCGCGTTTGGCCGATTGCCGTGCTGGTCCCGGACGCTGTCGATTCGCTTGTCCCGGGCGCTGTTGATTCGCCTGCCCGAAATTCGAATTTGCGGCGTTCGGAGCGCGTTGGGCGACCGTAGGCTTGGAAGCAGCCTTAGTGCTGTCCAGGCTCACTTTCATTCCTTCCAGCGCACGACCCGTACTGTCCCGTTGTAAGCTATCTACGGGAGTTGTTTCCTCAGAAAGGGGGAAGGCACCGACCCGGTTGCTAATAGAGCGCGAAAAGTTTGTGGCGAGTTCCAGATTGTGATCTCGGATGGAATCGATATCCACCAACAACCGACTCACATTTTTCATCTTATCCGTTTCCACATTGCGATCTGCCTCGATGTCCTCCATATTATCGGGCAGGGCAATATTCATGACATAGGTTTCGAAATCGGCCTTGGCATAGGGAAAGGTTCTATCTGTTGTCCCGGACTTGTTCACCAAATCGTGATAGTAATAGCCGTCCTTAAGCAGCAGTTGAATAATGTCTGATCCTTCGGAACTGATGAGTTCCCCGGTTGCTGCTTTGATAACCGTTACGTTTTTCTGCAGGCGGGATTTTTCGTGGATGATAATGTTATCCAGGAAGCGGTCGTTCTCCCCGTATTTTCTTTCCACCTTAATACTGCGTCCTTCAAAATCGCTGAAAACTCCTTCTGTGATGGCCGCAGCGGGCTTCAGGGAGGCAATATTTCGCCTGAGGTTGTAGATCTTCTGTTCCGATATTGGAATAACCGTATTCGCGAAGTAAAACGTAAGAATGCCCAAGAGGGAAACAAAAACGATCAGGGGTGCCATGGAGCGTTGCAGGGAAATCCCGGACGCTTTCATCGCCGCAAACTCATAATTTTCGGCAAAGGCTCCGAAAGTAAGTATGGAGGAGAGTAACACGGTAAGGGGTAGTACCTTTTCTGTGAGGTTTGGCATCAGGTAGAACAGGAACTTCCCGATAATGATCAAATCCAGCCCTTTGCCTGCGAGATCATCAATGAACAACCAGATCGTCTGGAAGATGAAGATGAACATCAGGATCAGGAACGAACTGAAAAAATTCGTAAGGAATCGCTTCAGTATATATTGATCGAGTATGCGCAAGGCTTAGTTATCTGCTTCGAGTAAGGAATTACCGAGAAAACAACAGGTCTGGACCTGCTAATTCCGTATGATGTAGTAACCGTCCTCCTCGTATTTCTCGACGTCAAAGTTAAACAAGGCCGACGAGAGGGGTTGGTTGGTTTTCAAAGAATTAACAGTGATCGTGGTTTTTGTGCCGTTCTGACCGGTTTCGATGAGCTTGTAAATGTGTTTGGTTTCTGCATCGATTCCCAATAAGATGGAAGCAACCTCCGAATTACTGTCAATAGGGGTAAGCTTTACGTACTGGATTTTACGTCCCTGCACATTCTGGAGGATATCCCAGGCATAGTTGTGGCCCTGCCGATAGAAGGTCAGCATCTTGCTGGGGCTAACTGTCCCGGCATCTTCGGACTTATCTTCGATGGTGACTTCTTCATTTTCAGGGACTACGGTGTACACCTTCTTGCCGTCGTACAATTGCTGAGCTCCTAAATAATTCAACAAATACTGGTCCCCTTTAAGGGTTAGGTCTCCCCGGGTTTCCTGACGGACATTGGCTTCCTGGTTATACAGCTCAAATTTAAAATCGATAAAGATGTTATCGTAACTGCTAACCTTGTCGTAAACTTCGTCGAGCAAGGCTTTTGCCTTGGCCGAATTCTGCGCAAATACCCCATTGGAAAAGGTCAATGCTAATGCTATAATCAAGAGACGTTTCATGAGTCGCTTTTGGTTTCGTTGTTCAATAAATGTTCCAGGCTGGCCAGGTCGGATACCAATACCTGCCGGGCCTTACTTCCTTCAAATGGCCCTACGATTCCAGCAGCTTCGAGCTGATCTATAATACGACCGGCCCGGTTGTATCCCAGTTTGAGTTTGCGTTGGATCAGGGAGGCTGAGCCTTGTTGTGCGGTGACCACAACCTCAGCAGCATCTCTGAACTTGGAATCGCGTTCCTCGATACTGTAATCAATTCCTGTGCCAGAATCTTCGCCTTCATATTCCGGTAAAAGATGGGCATCCGGGTAAGCGCGCTGGCTTCCGATATAGTCCGTAATCTTAGCCACTTCAGGGGTATCGACAAAGGCGCATTGCAGGCGAACAATATCGTTGCCCTGTGTGTAAAGCATGTCACCCCGGCCAATAAGCTGGTCGGCCCCCTGTGTATCGAGGATTGTCCTGGAATCGATCTTGGAAGTTACCCGGAATGCAATTCGGGCGGGGAAGTTTGCCTTGATAATTCCGGTGATCACGTTGACCGAAGGCCTTTGGGTGGCAATGATCAGATGGATACCGATGGCACGGGCTAATTGGGCCAAACGCGCAATCGGGGTTTCCACCTCTTTCCCTGCAGACATAATCAGGTCGGCAAATTCATCGATTACCAGTACGATATACGGCAGATAACGATGCCCTTCATTGGGATTGAGTTTACGGGCTTTGAATTTGGTGTTGTACTCTGCAATGTTTCGAACCAGGGCCGATTTTAACAACTCATAACGGTTGTCCATCTCAATACAGAGGGAATTCAGCGTATGGATTACCTTGGTGTTGTCGGTAATAATCGCTTCTTCTGTATCCGGCAATTTGGCGAGGAAATGTCGCTCAATCTTGTTGTATAATGTGAGCTCTACCTTTTTCGGGTCTACCAGGATAAACTTCACCTCTGCCGGGTGCTTTTTGTAGAGCAGGGAGGTCAGAATGGCGTTCAGACCAACGGATTTACCCTGCCCGGTAGCTCCCGCCATGAGCAGGTGCGGCATTTTCGCGAGGTCTACAACAAACGTCTCATTGCTGATTGTCTTTCCAAAAGCAATGGGAAGCTGCATTTCGGCCTGCTGGAATTTTTTCGAGGCGATAACGGAACGCATCGATACGATGGTCGGTTTTTTGTTGGGGACTTCAATACCAATCGTCCCTTTGCCTGGTATAGGGGCAATGATACGGATACCCAGGGCTGCAAGGGAAAGGGCAATATCGTCTTCCAGGTTCTTGATCCGGGAAATCCGTATACCCGCCTCGGGGACAATTTCGTAAAGGGTCACGGTAGGCCCGATGGTTGCCTTGATCTGGGCAATGCCTATTTTGTAATTCTTAAGGGTGTTTACAATCTTATCCTTATTCTCCTCGAGTTCCTCCTGATTTATGGTTATTCCGCCACTGGCCCCGTGGGTGTCCAGTAAATCCAGATGCGGGAACTTGTATTTTGAGAGTTCAAGGGTCGGATCGAATTCCCCGAAGTTGTCGACCAGTTTCTGTGCGGCGACATCGGTATCTTCCTCTTCCTCATTGGCTTGCTGTTCTACCTCAACCTTGAGCTCGGATCCGGTATCCGGGAGTTCTTCGGTCGAAGGTTCTTCGGGCGTTACCGGAGGAATATCTGTTTTATGCGTGTAGAGATCTGTGGCATCTTCTTCGGCTTCTTCTGAGGCCAGGGTAATGGGGTTGGAAGTTTCTTCCTCACTGTCCGTGTCATCGAGGTCGGTCACCACTGCTTTGGGTTTGCGTTCCGGAACCAATGCAGTAGCTCCCCGATTCAATGCACGCGCAAACTCTTGTGGATCAAAATTAAAAAAGCGTACCAGGATAACCACCAGGCAGAACAAGAGGAGCAGGAGTACGCCGATCTTTCCGATATAATCCTGCAGGAAATCGTTCATTTCGAAGCCGATTTGTCCGCCCAGCAAAGGGCTTTCAGCCGCAAAAAAACCGAGGCCTATAGACGTCCAAATCATCATCACCAGACCCCATATCCATTTAGAAGTGAGTCCTTTACGTGGAATTCCCAAAAAGAGGTAAAGCCCGCTCAGGCAGAGCAAAACCGGAAGAATAAAAGAGGCCAGCCCAAAGCCTTTGAACATGAAAAAATGGCTGACGGACGCCCCGAATTTATTAAGCAGGTTTTTGGCTTCCCGATTGCGGTCTGCGAATTCCGTAAGCAGACTTTGGTCGCTTTGCCAATTGAGATAAAAAGAAATAAAGCTGAAAAACAGCGCTATACTAATCAGAATGAGCAAGCTCCCCAGAATCACCTTATTCTGCTTGGAAGGTCTCAGTCTGGAAGCTTTCTTTTTGGTTCTGGTTTTGGTCGCTTTCTTTCGGGCCATTAATAGGATTCGCGTAGACAGGGGCTAAATTACAAATTTACCCCCTAAGCCAGCGGGTGAAATTGGGTCAAAATATCTTGGGGAGATAGATTATGCATCCGATAGCGGAAGCGATAAGGGAACAAATCATTACCGCCCCTGCAGAAATATCCTTAATTCGACCAATGCGTGGGTCGTGGTTGGGTTGTACGAAGTCGGATAGTTTTTCGATAGCGGTATTTACCCCTTCCACGCCCATAACCAGTCCTATGGCCAGTAGTTGAAGGATCCATTCGGTGGCAGATATCTCACAATACCATCCCGCCAGAATTACGACAAATGCGATGACCACCTGGATTTTAATACTACTTTCGGTTCGCACCAGAATCCAGGCCCCACGCAAGGCGTAAACCACGCTTTTCAGTCGATTTTGAACAAAAGATTCCTTAGCCATCCATCAGCGCCTCCAGCGCCGCTTTGTAGTTAGGTTCTTCCCCGATTTCAGGAACCTGCTCGGTGTATCTTACGGTTCCATCCGTATCCAGAACAATTACACAGCGCGAATGCAGTGCTTCGAAAATCCCGTCTGTCATTTCCAGACCGTATGATTTGCCAAAAGCACCTGCGATATAATCGGATAGCATTTCAACATTTTCTATCCCTTCTGCCGCACAAAATTGTTGTTGCGCAAATGGAAGGTCCCGGGAGATGCAAACTACTACGGTATTGTCCAGTTCTGCTGCTTCCTGATTGAATTGCCGGACCGATTTGGAACACACCCCGGTATTTACACTGGGAAATATGTTCATCAATACTTTTTTACCTTGTAAATCACTGACAGACATCTTGCTGAGATCTGTTTTTACAAGTATTGCTTCAGGGGCTTTCGATCCTACTTGAGGGAGGTTTCCGGAGGTGTGGACGGGATTTCCGCCCAGGGTTATGTTTGCCATAGCGTTCGTTTTTGGGAATTAATATTACGTCCTCCGAAAGTAATAAAATAATGCCTTGCTGGTCAAGCGGATTCCCAGCCTCAGGATTTTTTAGGAAGGAGTTGCTTGATCTTGATTCCAAAGGCGGCGAAGACCAGTGTTGTTATCGGACTCAGCCAGTTGAAGATGGCAAAGAAGAAGTAATCCGCAACAGATACCCCGAGCACCGAACTGTGATAGGCCCCGCAGGTGTTCCAGGGGATCAATACCGAGGTAACCGTTCCTGAATCTTCCAGTGTTCGGCTCAGGTTTTCAGGAGCCAGGCCCCGGTCTTCATAGGCTTTAGCGAACATTTTGCCGGGGACTACAATGGCCAGGTATTGATCAGAAGCTGTAATATTCAGCGCCAGGCAACTTCCAACCGTGCTAGCGAAGAGCCCAAAGGTTGTTTTGGCCATCCCCAGCAACCATTCGGTTATTCGGGATAAGGCGCCAATGGCATCCATAATTCCACCAAATACCATGGCGCAAACAATCAGCCATATCGTATCCAGCATTCCCTTCATGCCCTTAGCGGAAAAAAGATCGGACAGGGCGGGATTATCGGTGGCTATGGATGTTTTAATAGTGATTGCGTTAATGATGCCTTTGTATGCGGATTCGAAATCCAGCGTATCTGCTCCGGTAAGTTGCGCCACTACACCGGGCTGAAAGATCAGGGCAAAAACAGCGCCTAACAGGGTGCCCACAAGAAGGGCAACCAGGGGCGGGGTTTTGCGCACGATCATACCGATAACCGCCAATGGCACAAGGAACAACCAGCCATTGATCGTAAAGACCCCGGTTATTGCTTGCTGGATGCTGGAAGTGTCGGCCTCACCGCTGGTATCCAGGGTGAAACCAATAATGATAAAGACCAGTAGCGCCACAAGTATTGTTGGAATCGTGGTCCAGGTCATGTAGCGGATATGTGAAAACAGATTTCCACCTGCCATGGCCGGGGCCAGATTGGTAGTGTCGCTCAAGGGAGACATCTTATCCCCAAAGTAGGCGCCTGAGAGCACAGCGCCAGCCGTCATTCCCAGGGAAATACCCAGGGCGTCCCCAATACCTATTAAAGCTATACCTACTGTGGCGGCTGTAGTCCAGGAACTCCCGGTCGCTACTGAGATAATCGCACTGATGATCAAGCAGGCTGCCAGAAATATCGTTGGATTCAGGATTTGCAGGCCATAATAGATCATGGCGGGAATAATCCCGCTGATCAGCCAGGTTCCGGCCAGCGCCCCTACCATGAGCAGTATTAACAAGGCGCCGGAGGTAGAACGAATGTTTTCGGCCACCTCGGAAAGCATGGTCTTGAAAGTTACTTTCTTGAAAGCACCAACAACTGCAGCTACAGCGCCACCCATCAAGAGGATAAACTGGTTGGAGCCGCCCACGGCATTATCGCCGAAAACAAACACGTTGTAAGCCAGCATCCCGACGAGCGCAAGCACGGGGATCAGGGCTTCCCAAATGGAGAGTGATTGGTTTTCTACGATATTTTCGTCCTGTCGGTACTTGGGCTTAGCGGCGGCCATAGGGAATGTTTAAAGGCCCTAATAATACGATATTGCCCCGCATTCTGCAACCTGCAGAAATTATCTCATGGCGTTAACTGGGGTTAGGATCCCAAGTTTCTCCATGCACTCCTTCATTTTGTGGTAGGTGCGTTCAATGTTCTGGTCCAGGCCAATCGAAAAGCGGATCAGCCCGTCGCTGAGCCCCATTTCGCGCTGCTCGTCTTCCGGGATTTCGGAAGAAGTAGAGGTGCCCGGAGCACTGAAGAGTGTCTTATAAAAACCGAGGCTAACGGCCAGGTATCCCAAATTCTCCCCCTGCATCATCTCCATCAGGGCATTGGCCTTATCCAGGCTGCCGGCATCCAGGGTTAACATTCCTCCATAGCCGTACTCAGCGCGCATCTGTTTGGTGAATGCTTCGTGACCGGGATGGGAGGAAAGTCCCGGGTACACTACCCTGAGGCCATCTGCTTCGAATCGCTCGGCCAGATAATGCGCATTGTAGCTGTGTTTGGCCATTCTAAGGTGAAGCGTACGCATGTTTTTTAGGATGGAGGCGGCCCGAATACTATCCAGGGTGCTTCCAAGTAGCATGCCTGCCCCGTCGTTGACATCTTTTAAGGCCAGGCAAAATTCCTTATCAGCGCAAACCACGCCTGCCACCGCATCGCTGCTTCCATTAATGAATTTGGTAAGGCTGTGAATAACGATCCTGGCACCCAGCTTTGCCGGGGAAATGCTCAATGGGGAGAATGTATTGTCTACCACTAAAGGAACACCCGCCTCATCGGCTATTTTGGAGAGGGTAGGGAGGTCGGCTACTTCCAGCAGCGGATTGCTTACGGACTCGCAATAAATCATGCGCGTATTGGATTGCACTGCTTCTTGGACGGCTTTAGGGTTTGTGATATCCACAAAGCTCACCTCAATACCGAAACGGCAAAGAAAATTTTTCAAAAAGGCATAGGTGCCTCCATAGATGGTCCGGCTGCTGATTAAATGATCTCCTGTACTGCACAATTGCAGGATTACGGCCGTAATGGCGCCCATTCCACTGGCAGTAACATTTGCGGTCTCTGTTCCTTCCAGGGCAGCAAGGGCTTCCCCTAAGTAGAGATTTGAAGGGGAGGAGTGCCGACTGTACAGGTAGCACCCTTCTGTGTTTCCTTCAAAAGTATCGAACATGGTTTTCGCTGAAAGGAAGGTGTAGGTGGAAGAATCTGAAATAGAAGGATTTACTCCTCCGTACTCCCCGAAGTACTGTAAATCCTGAATGGCGTCTGCTGGTCGATATCCCATGGTTAAATTTTTAAGTAAAACTAGATAAAATATACTATATTTTCTGTGCTAAGTTATATTTGTAGATATTAAAACTATATTTATTATATTAAGTAGAATAAATATCTAATTTTATTCGTTTTTCTCATTTTAGTAGATAAATATTCCATGGAACTCGATGAAAAAGACTTGATCTTGCTTCACAGCCTGCAGCAAGATGGAAAGCAGACCACCAAAGCACTTGCCCTGCAGTGCGATCTTTCACCTACAGCAGTCTATGAACGGGTAAGGCGCCTGGAAAATCGCGGTATTATCCGGAAATATGTGGCCCTGCTAAATCCTGAAAAAACCCGGCGCGGCCTTAAGGTCTATTGCCATGTAAAACTGGACCAACACATAAAACCTCAGGTCGAAGCCTTCGAAAAGGAGATCAATAAATTGCGGGAAGTAGTGAGTTGCTACCATATCGGAGGGGACTACGATTACCTGCTGGAGGTTTATGTAAAGGACATGGAGGCCTATCGCGAGTTTATGGTGGGAAAATTAACGGCCATCCAACATATCGGAAGTACCCTGAGTGCGTTTGTGATCCGTACGGTAAAACACACCACGGAAATCCCATTAGACACTCCGGAATCTGCCGTCAGGAACTAAAAACATTCGTATTTTTGTACCGAATAAAGACGGGTGTTCGCATCCATAAAAACAATTCAGTTTATGAAATCATTTGATGTCGCCGTGATTGGATCAGGTCCCGGAGGATATGTAGCCGCAATACGATGCGCTCAGTTAGGTATGAAGACCACATTAATCGAGAAATACAATACCCTTGGCGGTACGTGTCTCAATGTGGGGTGTATTCCTTCCAAGGCCCTTCTGGATTCAAGCCATCATTACCATGATGCGATTACGCACTTTGAAGAACATGGGATCGATATACCTGGCGATGTTAAGGTGAATCTCAAGCAAATGATTGCCCGCAAACAGGGCGTTGTAGATCAGACTACCAAGGGGATTGAGTTCCTCATGAACAAAAATAAAGTGGAGGTATTCCACGGCCTGGGCTCTTTTAAAGACGCCACCCATATTATGATTAAAGGGGAAACGGAAGAGACCATCGAGGCTAAAAATATCATCATTGCCACAGGCTCGAAACCTTCGACCCTCCCGTTTATTGAGATTGATAAGGAACGAATTATAACCTCGACCGAGGCCCTGAGCTTGAAAGAAGTGCCCAAACACATGATCATCATTGGTGGAGGGGTTATTGGCCTGGAATTGGGTCAGGTTTATAATCGCCTGGGGGCCGATGTTAGTGTGGTGGAATACATGGATCGCATTATTCCAGGAATGGATGGCGCTTTATCCCGCGAACTCACCAAGGTGCTGAAAAAGCAGGGGGTGAAGTTTTACCTGAGCCATAAAGTAAAATCGGTGACCCGCAAAGGCAAAGAAGTCATTGTTGGAGCCGAAGACAAAAAAGGCGCCGATGTGGAATTCAAGGGGGATTACTGCCTGGTTTCCGTTGGCCGGCGACCTTATACCGATGGACTCAATGCCGAGGCGGCCGGGGTTAAGTTAAACGATCGCGGGCAGGTAGAAGTCGATGACCACATGCGCACGTCTGCGGCCAATATCTATGCAATTGGGGATGTAATCCGCGGGGCAATGCTCGCCCATAAAGCGGAAGAAGAGGGTGTGATGGTAGCCGAGATTTTGGCGGGCCAGCAACCGCACATTAACTATAACCTGATCCCAGGAGTTGTCTATACCTGGCCGGAAGTAGCTGCGGTAGGAAAAACCGAGGAGGAACTTAAGGAAGCAGGGGTACCCTACAAGAGTGGTCAGTTCCCGATGCGGGCACTTGGAAGATCCAGAGCAAGTATGGATACCGACGGTTTCGTCAAGATCCTGGCGCACAAGGAAACCGATGAAGTGCTTGGCGTCCATATGGTAGGAGCCCGGGTTGCAGATCTTATTGCCGAAGCGGTAACGGCTATGGAATTCAGGGCTTCCGCTGAGGATATTGCCCGAATGAGCCATGCACACCCGACCTATGCTGAAGCAGTTAAGGAAGCTGCATTGGCAGCGACGGAAGATCGCCCGCTACATATTTAAGCTTTACCCAGCATCTGGAGTAACTTGGACCAGACGAGCTTCAATCGTTGAGCAATAACCTGGAACAAAGCCTGTATTTCTTTTACAGCGCGTTTGGAGAATTCGCCTATCCCGGATTTAATTGCAAGCTCATGCTTGTCGTAAACCAGGGCAAACCAGGTACAGGCAATCATAAACAATAAGGCTCCTGGAATTGCTATTGCAGGACTGAGATCATGATGCAGGTAGCGATAGAGCCCCATCCCTGTAAAACTTCCATAGAGTATAATGAAGTGTATCACATAAATACTCAGGGTATTTTGCCCAATCCGCAGAAAGAGGCGTACCTCCATTAATTTTCGAAGTAAGATAAACACAGCGAAGACGAGCATTACATCCCCCAGCCTGATAAAGAGATAGTTATTTGCCACAATCTGCTCAAAGAGCTCCAGGCCTGTAGCCTGTCCTAACCAGTTGAAAAACGCTGAGCTTTGTGCGATTAACCACCATCCGGAAATTAGACTGACCGCAATACTCCATAGGAAAATCCTTTTGGTATTTTGAAACTTCAGGAAGATCCAGGAGAGGAAAGCTCCTATCGCGGCATATCCGGCCCAGGGAATTATGGTAAAAACGGAGCCGTTGGCCTTGGAAAAATAATTCTCAATTCCGCTTGGCATCCAACTGAGATCCCAGACTTTATATGCAGGTTCAAATAGGAACAACACCAATCCGGTGGTGAGCAGCAGGAGCGGAAACAACCCGGCGCGCAGGCGCTGCGCAAGAAGATAGAGTCCGATGATGAGCAATAAGGAGAGGCCGATACAGTGCAGCACATCTACCAGGTAAAAACCGGGATAAATCTTTCCCTGAAGGATTCCAAAGATATTGGTGCGCAGCAGGTAACCTATCACCAGAAGTTCCAGACCGCGACGTACCCCTTTGCGGATACGCGGATTACTTATCCCTTGATTAGGCGCACGCAGCAGCAAAAAGGTGAAAATAAATCCGGATACTGTAAAGAAAACTGGGGCGGTTATGCCGCGAAAATACTTCCAGACCGAATATACCGTGTTCGACGGATCGCGGAATACAGGATCCAAAAGACCATCGATAAAGTGGCCCTGCAGCATCATCAGGATGGCCCAGGCACGCATCGCGTCGATAAAGTAGAGTCGCTTTGTTTGTTTGGACATCATCTAGCCTATATACTTCAAAACAAGCCGTTTGGATCTTTCGGGGGCAAAATTAGTCAAAATGAGGTGGGAAAAATGGGAAATGCGGTATTTTCGTCTAAAAGCAATTCATATGTCCGTAATCCTTGGATTTGCCGGTAGTAACAGCGCAACTTCAATTAATCATCGATTCGTAAAATACGCCCTGAAAAGCATAACCTCGGAGCCAACAGAACTTATTGAACTCCGCACGCTTAAGCTTCCGATATACGATGTTGACGTTGAAAAGGCCTCGGGAATCCCAGGAGAAATCCAGGCGATTTATGAGAAATTAAAGTCCAGTAAAGCCTGGGTATTCTCAGTAAATGAGCATAATGGGAATCCTTCGGCTTACACCAAGAGCTTGTTAGACTGGTTAAGCCGCAAGGACAAGAATTTTGGCAGCGAATTAAAAATCCTCCTGCTTTCCACTTCACCCGGACGGGGAGGGGCCGGTTCTTCCCGGGCAGCTGTCGCGAGCATGTTAAAGCGATTTGGCACGGAAAATATTTGGGAATTTGGCTTGCCCTCTTTCAACCATACGTTTTCAGACGAACAGGGTATTACGGATCAGGAATTGGCCACTGACTTCAGGGAAAAACTCAATCAATTTCTCTCTTCCATTTAATGCAGCGAACCGCCCATAAAATTTCTATTCTTCCCAGCGCTGCGGTAAAGGAGAAACTCGTCCGATGGAGTTCAAAGCAGGCGCATTTCGCCTGGTTGGATAGTAACAGGCATAGCGATAAATACGGGGCTTTTGAGGCCCTTTTGGCGGTTGGTAATCTGGGGCATTTGGCCTCGGATGTTCCAGGAGCCTTCGACAAACTCGGCACCTTTTATGCCGATAAAGCGGACTGGATTCTCGGATATCTTTCCTACGACCTCAAAAATGACCTGGAAGCACTAAGCTCGGATAATCCGGATCGAATGGGATTCCCCGAACTATACTTTTTTCAACCGGAAAAAATCATCGAGGTGCGGGAAGCGGAATTGATCTTTCGCTATCCGCTGCATTTGGCCGGGCAGATCCGCGAGGATTGGGAAGCAATCCAGGCTTCCGGAATGTCGGAGTGGGAGAGCGACCCGCCATCCTGCAGGATTCGCATGGGAATGTATAAAGAGCAGTACCTCAACGCCGCGCAGCGCCTGCTGGAGCATATTGGTCGCGGCGATATTTACGAAGTAAATTTTTGCCAGGAGTTTTTTGCGGAAACCCCGGAATTGAATCCCTTACGGGCCTTTATGGCACTGAATCAAATATCGCAAGCTCCTTTCGCTTCGTTCCTGCGTTTTGGCCAGCGCTACCTTATCAGTGCTTCCCCGGAACGCTTCCTCCGCAAAGTCGGAACTCAACTGATCTCACAGCCAATGAAAGGCACGGCTCCGCGCAGTTCGGATATAGCAGAGGATCAGGAATTGGCTGCTGCGTTGCTCGCTGATCCCAAGGAACGGGCCGAAAATATCATGATCACGGACCTCGTCCGTAACGATTTGAGCAAGAGCGCGCTGAAAGGCAGCGTGGAGGTCTCTGAATTGTGTGCATTGAGATCCTACAAACAAGTGCATCAAATGATATCCACGGTTACGTCTAGAATTTCCCCCGCACAGGGAAATATTGAATTGCTTAAGGATGCCTTTCCAATGGGAAGCATGACGGGTGCTCCTAAAATTTCGGCACTCAACCTTATTGAACAGGAGGAACAATTCCGGCGTGGTGTTTATAGCGGGGCCCTGGGCTATATGGACCCGGAAGGGGGCATGGATTTCAATGTGGTCATTCGCTCCATAGTCTATGACGCCAATAAAGGGTTGGCGAGTTTTGCGGTTGGAAGTGCGCTTACTGCCGGAACCGCTCCGTTGCGCGAATATCGCGAGTGCCTGCTAAAAGCCCGGGCCATGCGAGAAGTTCTGGAGGGTAAGGTTCTTTGATCTGAAAGAACTTCGGCCTAATTTCGCAATAGCGTTTTTTCTTTCCGATAATGATAGCAGCGTTTACAAACATGCTGAAGGAAAAATTTCCTGAGCTCGCAAAGGAGCCGGTTTTGGTTGCCTGTAGTGGCGGCCTGGACAGCGTGGCTCTGGTGCATTTATGTAAGCAGACCGGGTTGGATTTTGGTGTGGCCCATGCCGATTTTGGATTGCGTGGATCGGAAAGTAAGGCCGATGCAGAATTTGTAGCGAATCTGGCCAGGAAGTTTAACACGGAATATTTTGTAAAGTCTTTTAATACAAATTATTACGCAAATCTACATAAACTTTCAGTTCAAGAGAGTGCCCGAAATCTCAGATACCACTGGTTTCAGGTTTTGTTGGCTACAACGCGTTACCGATGGGTGCTAACGGCTCACCATGCCAATGATCAATTGGAGACCTTTTTAATGCATCTGAACAGGGGTGCTGGCCTTGGTGGCTTATGCGGAATTCCGGAACGACAAGGCCGTATTTTACGCCCGTTATTGCAAGTAACCCGATCAGAACTGGAAGAATTCATTTCAGAAAACGGCTTGGCATACCGGGAGGACAGCAGCAATGCTACCGATAACTATCTCCGGAATCGTCTCAGGCACCATGCGGTTCCACCTCTCCTGGAAACCCTGCCAGGGCTTTTGCCTGCATTTTTACAAAGTTTGGAGCATTTAGAGGGGGCTCGGGAAATTCTGTTAAAGCATCTTGAAGGGATCAAAGCCTCCCTGGTAACACAGGAGGCGGACTGTCTTGCCTTTAACCTGGAGCAACTGGCTTCGCTTTCACCCCGCGGTCCCTATCTATTTGAATTATTCGCTCCATATGGTTTTACGGATTACCGGGCGATTGAAGATTTGTTGGAAGGTATGTCCGGGAAAGAGGTGCAATCCCCTACGCATCGCCTGTTGCGGGATCGGAAAGCGCTGCTGTTGAAGTCAAAGGCCAGTGAAGCGATAAAGGAATTTCAGTTTGATCTGTGGGAGACCGGGAATTACCCTCCAGGACTTAAAATAACGCTGGTAGAGGCAAAAATGACGCCTGCAAGCATACAAAAGGACCCCGATCCTAATGTACTATACCTTGATAAAGCTTCGTTAAATCAAAGATTATGGCTGCGTAAATGGCGCCAGGGGGATTATTTTTGCCCCATAGGTATGCGTGGGGGCAAGAAGGTCTCCAAGTTTTTTAAAGACTTGAAATTAAGTCAGTTTCAAAAAGAGGCCCAATGGATTTTGGGATGCGGGGACCGAATTGTTTGGTTACCCGGACTTCGGGGAGACGATCGGTTTAAGGTTACCGAAGCTACCCGGCAGATTATAAAATTAGAATGGCGGCACGAATAGCAACGATACTCATCTTCTTCACTTCCCTGACCGGATTTGGGCAATTGATTCCAACTGGGCTTCCTGAGGAACCGGTACGCTGGGATCAAAGCTTCGAGCAGATCAATGACAGCACCTATCGATTGGTTTTCACAGCCGACATTGAGGAAAACTGGCATTTGTACTGCAAGCACTCCGATGAAGATGGGGCGATGCCGATGATTTTCGGTTTTGAAGGTGTAGGGGAGCGGTATGTCATTTTGGATACCCTCGTCGAGAGCCCCACAAGGAAGGCCTACAATGACATTTTTGGGGTCGATGAAACCTTTTTTGAGAATAATGCGCGGATGACACAGGATATTCGCCTTCTCGATTCTGGGACTGAACCAATCCGGGTAACCATTGAGTACCAGGTCTGTGATGAAGTATGTATTCCTGGAGAGCACACCTTTGATTTTTACCTGTCAGGCGGGGAGCCCATCGGGAATACTGAAAACCTTCAGGCCAATATTTCTGCCTCGGATAGCTTAAAATCTGCAGCCCTGCGCCTGCAAATTAAAAATCCGGAGATGCTCAGGGAAGGTAGTGCCGGGGAAGTACTCGGTGGCGGACAGGGAATCTGGGGGATTTTTGGGCTGGGTATACTTGGAGGCTTCATTGCCCTGTTAACGCCTTGTGTGTTCCCAATGATTCCGTTAACGGTCTCCTTTTTCACTCGAAAAAATGGCGCTAAAGCCTCGGGAGTTGGAAATGCGGTACTCTACGGGATGTTCATTGTGCTGATCTACTTTTTGCTCAGCTTGCCTTTTCACCTTATGGATTCCGCCGATGGGCAATTTTTGAATGCATTGGCCACCAATATTTGGGTGAACCTGCTGTTTTTCCTGATTTTCGTGCTCTTTGCCATATCCTTTTTTGGCTATTTCGAAATTACCCTGCCCGCTTCCTGGGCAGCCCGTATGGATGGTGCTTCCCAGCGATTAGGCGGGGCTCCTGGTATCTTTTTTATGGCTCTCACCCTGGCCATTGTCTCCTTTTCCTGTACCGGACCTATTCTGGGCGGGTTGCTGGGCAGTACTGCGCTTTCGGAGGGGGATGTCGCCCTAAAACTGACGGCTGGTATGACGGGTTTTGGATTGGCCCTCGGACTCCCGTTTGCTCTTTTTGCACTATTCCCCAATTGGCTGCAAAAAATGCCGAAGTCGGGACAATGGATGGAGACCGTGAAGGTTGTCCTCGGATTCCTGGAGCTGGCGCTTGCCCTGAAATTCCTCTCGAATGCCGATTTGGTCGGACACTGGGGCTTGCTCAAACGGGAAATTTTTCTGGGGATATGGATTTTACTTACCCTGGGGCTAGCAGCCTACCTTATGGGCTGGTTTCGGTTTAAAAAATCAGAAGGTCCGGCAGGCATCAGTATCACCAGACGCTTGGGTGCCCTGGCCTGTTTGCTGTTTTCGGCCTATTTAGGGTATGGACTTGTTACCGGCCAACCCCTGAAACAATTGAGTGGCTTTCCTCCACCGGACTTTTATAGCTTACGAGCAGGAGCAAGTGATTGTCCCCTGGGATTGGAATGTTACAAAGACTTTGAAGCTGGCAGGGAAGTATCCCGGGCAACCGGCAAGCCCATGTTGCTGGATTTTACCGGATGGGCCTGTGTGAATTGCCGCCGGATGGAGGAGCAGGTATGGAGCGACCCGGAGGTATACCGACTGCTTCGGGACGAATTTGTTCTGATATCCCTTTATGTAGACGACAGGGAAGAACTGGCTGAGGAAGCGCAGTTCATTTTCCATTACCCCAATGGTAAAACGAGACCCATAGAAGATATCGGAGATCTTTGGGGAACCTTCCAAACCGTAAATTTTGGAGCCATATCGCAGCCATACTACATTCAATTAAGTGCTGATCTCGAACTCCTTGCGCCTCCCATCCAGAATACCGACGTGGCGACCTATCGCCAATGGCTTCAATCGGCCAGGCAAACGGCGACGATTCAATAGGGAAAGCCGTATCTTTAGGGGATACAACCATCGAGCTTTTGAAAACCATTCGCAGGATATTTAAAGTATTGCTGGCCTTGCTGTTGTTGCTTGTGCTGGCGGGATATTTCTTTGTTCAACATCTGAAACCCGAGTATGACGGGGAACTCGAAATGCAGGGGCTCGCTGCTTCTGTTACCGTTTCTTACGACACCTATGGAATCCCCCATATAACTGCCGACAGTGAACCAGATGCTTACCGTGCCCTGGGCTACGTCCATGCACAGGATCGTCTATGGCAAATGGAGTTGCTGCGCAGAATCGCTCCGGGAAGGCTCTCCGAAGTCTTTGGAAGTCAAACCCTGGATGCCGACCGGCTCTTTCTGACCCTGGGAATTGATGAAGCCAGCAGAAGACATCTCGCCAAGGCCGATACCTTATCCCGGGAGTATCAATTATCCACAGCATATCTGGAAGGGGTCAATACTTTTATCGCAGAAGGCCCCACGCCCTTGGAATATTACCTTACCGGTCTGGACAAAGAGCCCTTTGAGCTTGTGGACATATACAATTCCCTCGGGTACATGGCTTTTAGTTTTGCTATGGCACATAAAACCGATCCCTTACTGGAAGACATTAAGAACCGGTTAGGCCCGGATTATGTGTACAGCCTACTCGAGGACTGCTCGAATTGTACCGAAACCATCCCCATTACAAATCCGGGTGACAGCGCAGCCGCCACCGATTTGCAGGCCAAACTGGTTTTACCCCAACCGCGCGATGAGGTAGCTTCGCTAACCGGGGTAAGCCGAAAAATAGATCAAATCATTGGTGGATTACCCTTGCCCGCGCTTGAGGGTAGTAATTCCTGGGTGCTTTCCCCGGCTAAAACCAGTACGGGCGCCGTTCTTTTTGCAAACGATCCCCATATTGGCTTTGCCCAACCATCAGTCTGGTTCGAAGCACACGTTAAAAGTCCACAATACGAGCGCTATGGCTATCACCTGGCAGGGATTCCTTTTCCCATTCTGGCGCACAACCGGCAGAATGCCTATGGGATGACGATGTTCGAGAATGATGATATTGATTTCTTTTACGAAACCGTAAATCCCGAAGATCCCAGTCAGTATAGCAGGAACGGGCAGTGGGAGTCTTTCAAAGAGGAAAAAAGGATGATTGAGGTCAAAGGGGAGGACGCCGTGGCCTTCTCTTTTCGCACCTCTGACCTTGGCCCGGTCGTGAATGATCTGTTTCCTGATCTGAAAGAGGAAACACCTGTAGTCATGTCCTGGGTATTTACCTCGGGTAAAAATGAAGTCCTTCAAGCGCTTTACGGAATAAGTCATGCTGGGGATTTCCAGGCCTTTGAGCAGGCTGTATCCAAAATACATGCGCCCGGATTGAATATGATGTACGGCGATGCTGAAGGCAATGTGGCCTGGTGGGCTGCCGCCAAATTATATCGTTTTCCCGATTCGATTAGCACCAAATTGGTCATGGAGGCCTCCCTGGATTCCCTGCGAAGCGACGTTCCCTTTTCAGAAAATCCCAGAGCCATAAATCCGGAGGCGGGATACGTCTACAGTGCAAATAATCAACCGGAAAGTACCAGCGCTGGGTATATTCCGGGGTACTATTTACCTGAAAACAGGGCCCGTCGAATTACGGACCTGCTGGAGTGTAGGGATGATTGGGATCGCGAGGGTGTTGCGGAAATGATCGTCGACGTGACTTCTTCGGTTGATCCGGAAATCATTTCAGATCTCGCCCGTGCAGTTCCTGTAGATGCCTTAAATGAAACCGAATTAGAATTCCTGGATATGCTCAACAGTTGGGATGGTTCGCATGCCCTGAAGAGTCCAGAGCCTGTGCTATATCACCGCTGGGTTTATGAGTTGTCTCGTGCTGTCTTCCAGGATGAGTTAGGGGAGGAAGGGTTTAAGGCGCTCTTATCGACCCACATATACAAGCGGGTTCTTGCACGACTAGTGAAGGAAAGGGAGTGGCCCTGGTGGGATAATGTACAGACCGAATCGGTAGAAACAGCGGAGGCCATTATTGAGCAGAGTTTCAAAGATGCCCTGGAACAGGTAATCGATCAATCGGGCGAGGACCCGGATAAGTGGGAATGGAAGAATTTCCACACCATAGAATTTGAACATCCGCTGGGAGCAGTTGCCGCCCTGCGACCAATTTTCAATATCGGCCCATATCCGATTCACGGAAGTCGGGAGGTGGTAAATAACCTGGCTTTTCCTTACGATTCTACAGGTTATTTCAAGGTGAATGCAGGGCCTTCCACACGCCGGGTCATCGATTTTTCAGATATAGAGAATAGCCAAAGCATATTGCCAACGGGTCAATCGGGCAACCCGTTCAGTCCGCATTACGACGACCAGTCCGAACTCTATATTCGCGGGGAATTCCGGAAGATGCTCATGAATCCTGCCGAAATACAGGAGAAGGAGATCAATCGACTGGTTTTAACTCCTGTCCGAACTTCGGAATAATTCCGCCGGCTCCCATCGCATCCCTGCTTTGATTCTGCATAGTCAACAGTAATATTTGAACTGATATTCAGATTCAAATGGTATGTTGGCCAAGGTGTATGCCAGTGCATTAAGGGGAATAGAAGCTACTCATGTAGTTGTTGAAGTAAACGTTTCTAAAGGCATTGGTTATCATTTAGTTGGATTACCCGATAATGCTGTCCGTGAAAGTAATTACCGCATTGCTTCGGCCCTGGCCCAAAGCGGCTTTCGCATCCCGGGTAAGAAGATCACCATTAATATGGCTCCTGCTGATCTTCGTAAGGAAGGGGCAGCCTACGATCTCTGTATAGCGCTGGGTATTTTACAAGCAACCGGGCAAACTAATTTTCCGGACCTACCGCACTATGTTATTATGGGAGAATTGGGCCTGGACGGTAGCCTGCATCCGGTCAGAGGAGCGCTTTCGGTAGCATTGGCTTCCCGCAAAGCTGGGTTTAAGGCTTGTGTCTTGCCTGTAGTCAATGCGAAGGAGGCTGCAGTAGTCCGGGGAATTGCCGTTTACGGATTGGATCACCTGGATCAGGTGGTGGCATTACTCCGGGGTCATTCAGAAATTAAACCCTTGAATGGGCAAGCGCAAACAGCTGCAAGTAAGTCCCCTTTTGGTAGTCCTGATTTTGCTGAGGTAAAGGGGCAGCTCGCGGCAAAAAGGGGGCTAGAAGTTGCGGCATCCGGAGGTCACAATATCCTGATGATAGGTCCGCCGGGAGCCGGTAAAACCATGATGGCCCGGCGATTGCCTGGAATACTTCCTCCCATGACCTGGGAAGAAACTCTGGAAACTACCCGGATTCATAGCGCATCGGGCAAGCCGAACAAGGGCATGACAACCCAACGTCCATTCCGAAATCCACATCATTCTATATCCCAAGCAGCCCTGATCGGTGGGGGTGCATACCCGCAACCCGGTGAAATTTCTCTGGCGCACAATGGCGTGCTGTTTCTGGACGAATTGCCAGAATTCAAACGCAGCGTGCTGGAATTGATGCGACAACCTCTGGAAGACCGGCAGGTAACGCTTTCCAGGGCAAAGTATACGCTCACTTATCCATGCAGCATTATGCTGGTGGCCAGCATGAATCCAAGCCCTTCCGGCTATTATGTAGATGTCGAAAAAGAAGGAATTGCCGCTTTCCGCGAAATGCAGCGGTATTTCAAGAAGATTTCCGGTCCGCTTCTTGACCGAATCGACCTGCATCTTGAAATTAACCCGGTTCCCACTGAGCATTTAACCTCAGGAAAACCCTCGGAATCCAGCGCTGCTATCAGGGCGCGCGTGCAGCTCGCAAGGGAAGTGCAATTAAGTCGATTTGAGGGGTCCGGAATATACAGTAATGCGCAGATGGGTGCTGAGCAGCTCAAGCGCTACTGTAACCTTGAGGAGGCACCACGCAGACTATTAAATCTCGCGATTGACAAGCTCAGCCTCTCGGCCCGTGCACATGAGCGGATCCTCAAAATGGCACGCACTATAGCCGATATGGGAGGTTCTGAGAAGATCAGGGCGGAAGACATGGGTGAAGCTATTCAATACCGCGGACTGGACCGGGAATACCTACTCTAGATATAAGGATCAGGCAAGCACTTTTTTGAGGGCAGAGGCAAAAGACTTCATGTCCTCCATAGTTCCAGTACTGATTCGCGCCCAGTCCATAAGGGGAGGGAAGGGGCGACCGATCTGAACCTGATGTTCCATCATCTGCGGGATTAACGTCCGTATATCGCGTCCGGTTTTAAAGAAAATAAAGTTGGTATGAGAGGTAATGTACTCCAATCCCATAGCGTCGAACTCGCTATACAGATACTGCTTGGCCCTTGTATTCTCCTGAAGACTAAACTTGTAAAAAGAGTCGTCCTTCAGGGCAGCTTCTGCAGCAAGGATAGCTAGCGTATTGGTGTTGGCCATGAGCCGTTCCCGTAACCGGAGCGCAATATCCGGGCGGGCAACCAAATAACCTATTCTCAAACCGGCTAAACCAAAGACTTTTGAAAACGTTTTGGAAACAATTATGTTTCGTCCTTCACGAACGAGTTCTATCATTGAGGGATAATCGGGTTCTGTTATAAAATCATAGTACGCCTCGTCGCTGAAAACCAAGGTTCTGTTTTCCACACTCAGGCAAAAATCTCGAAGTTTCCCGGCATCCAGTAAGGTTCCCGTGGGGTTATTCGGATTGCACAAAAATACCAGTCGGGTCTTTGAATTAATGCGCCGTTCCATGGCTTCCAGGTCGTGGGTCTGACTCGAATCCAGGGGCACCCGGTGCACGTAGGCACCGAAAGTCTCTGCATAACTCAACAGGGCCTGGAACGTAGGGTCGGCGGCAATAATCTCCCCTCCGCCCATACCATATACCAAACCTGTGGCTTTTAACCCTTCCGTGGAACCTCCAGTAACTACAATGCAGTCCTCGGAAACTTCCTCTTTTTCGGCTATAGCCTTAACCAAAGGTTTCAGATAGGCAAAAGGATAACGGCAACCCGCATCCATCCCGGTTTTCAGGACGTCCCGAACTAAAGGGGATGGGCCATAGGGGTTTTCGTTGGCGTTTAACTTGGCAAAGGGTGCCTGAGTTGTGGAAGGTGTTGTGGCCAGCAAAACCGGGAGTCCACCCATAAGGGTAAAGCCTCCTCCTAATGCGACGGATTTAAGCCAATTTCGGCGGTTGGTGGTATTCATATTTCGTGTCTCTTTTCACCAAAAAGATACGAAATACTTAGTTGAAAGTTAGATAATGCAATGAGACTGCGGGAATTGCAATCTTCTAAAAGATTGTATTGCTCACCAGGATTGCCAGGATTAATACAACCATGGCCAGGTTTACGGTAATGGCGATTACTTTCTTTTCGGTAAGGGGTTCGTCAAGTCCTTTAATCACATACCAGGTACCGACTATCCCCAGGAATCCGGAAAGGACAATAGGAAGTCCGAAAAGCAGGCGTGACGCTAAAGGGCTAATGTTCAGCATAATGGCAAGGGCTGCCATAGTGAGTAGTCCCAGAATAAACTGGCTCATACGATAAGAGCGATGGGTGTAGTTAAAAGGGGATTCCATAAGCTGATTTTTAAATGACTTTGATGTTGACTCTTAGGCCATCGATGATTCCCTGAATGTTCTCTACGGTGCGGCCGAGATCTTTGCGTATCAAGGTATAGGGGATGCGAATGGTTGTAAAACCATTTTTATAGGAATGCATTGTTTTTTCTAGCTCCTGCAGCGCTTTTTCACTTGTAAGCGGCTCCAAGCTTTTCTCGATTTCTATATTCAGTTTAACCCGGGATATCGCTAAATCTACCGTACGTTTACCATCCCACCAGGCCATCATAGGTTTGATACCTTTTTCCTTGAGCGCGTAGTACAGGATGATTGTTTCTTCCGGAATATCATTCTGTGCCAAGAATTTCTCCATACGCTTGAGATGCGCCGGACACAACTCCGCCTGGAATTTGTCCATGGACTTACGATGGTCGAGGTAACTAAGGGGGGATTTGCATTCGACACAGGTCATAGGTAAAGTAGGTTTACGAGGGTTTTGGGAAGTTAATAACCCGCCTTGGTCTGCTTTATTATATCCTTTCGACGTATGACACCCTACTTTTAGACGAACTGCAAAAAACTCGATAAAATGCACACTTTGCGATCGAAATCCACCGGTTGATTATCTTTAGCAGCAACTGCTTTATCCGCCCATGAAGAAATCCGGACCGGGAATGTTAATAGCTGCGGCTTTCATTGGCCCGGGAACAGTGGCAACCTGCCTGGGTGCCGGAGTGAGTTTTGGATATTCCCTGCTTTGGGCCTTATTACTTTCTATTATTATTACCATAGTGCTCCAGGAAATTTCCGGTAGGATTGGCCTGACCAGCACACGTCCAATTCCCGCAATTTTGGAATCTATGATCCCTGGGAAATACGCAGGTAAAGCCTTGATCGGGTTAATACTTTTGGCGATAGTCCTTGGGAATTCGGCCTATGAAGCAGGGAACATTGCGGGCGGAACCCTGGGCCTGGAAGCGCTATTTGGATCAGGGGCTGTTGCTTACTATCCCTTTATCGTAATCCTATTGGCTGGCATTATCCTATGGATGGGGTCCTACAAGCTTTTGGAACGGATCTTTACCGCACTGGTACTGATCATGAGTATGTCCTTTATTTTAACGGCGCTTCTTGTCCGCCCGGATTTGTCTGCGCTTTTCGCGGGTTTGTTTTATCCAAAAGTTACCGGGGATACGATAATGACGGTTATGGCATTGATCGGCACAACCGTAGTTCCCTACAACTTGTTCCTGTATCCCGCACTGGTGCGCCAACGATGGGAGGGCGCCGGAAACCTGAGTGCTATGCGGCGGGATATTATCGGCTCGGTTTTAATTGGAGGTATCGTTAGTATGGCGATACTGGTTACCGGGGCCGGAACCGGTATGCAGCAAATGGAAAGCGTCCTGGATATGGCCAAGTCATTGAGTCCCATTTATGGTACTGCTGCAACTGTTGCCATCGGAGTCGGGTTGCTCGCTGCAGGGTTAACCTCTTCGATTACAGCCCCGCTTGCAGCTGCCTATGTAATTCAACAAAGCTTTGGGTGGGCGCCCGATAATCGTTCCTGGAAGTTCAGGTTGGCCTGGGGAGGAGTCCTCCTGATAGGACTGCTATCTCTTACCCTGAATATAAGACCACTGGAAGTGATCTTTTTGGCTCAGGTTGCCAATGCGCTGCTATTACCCCTGGTTGCCTTCCTGTTCTGGAGGATGGCCTCGGATAAACAGCTTCTGGGGGAATTTCGCAGTTCCCGGACTGGTGTAATAGCCGGTTTAATCATAGTAATCCTGGTTGGCCTGTTGGCGCTGCGAACACTTTATCGGATTTTTGTTTCATGAGTGAACGCCCATTACACATAGATATCAATTGTGACCTTGGGGAAGGCGTGGGGAATGAAGCCCAAATCCTTCCTCTTATAAGCTCATGCAACCTTGCTTGCGGAGGCCACGCGGGTTCTCCGGAGCTCCTGATAGAAATTCTGGAGCTGGCAAAGCAACATGGGGTTAGGGCAGGAGCCCACCCCTCATATCCGGATCGAAAAAATTTTGGGCGCCGGAGTATGTCCCTGAGTAAAGAAGAATTGACCCAAACGATCCAGGAACAATTAGCGGTCTATCAGCTTGCCGCGGATCGAACAGGAACCCGGATGCATCATATTAAAGCACACGGAGCCCTCTACAACGATTTGGCTGCAGATACGCAACTGGCCGAAATATACCTCGAGGCTCTCGAACCTTATAAACCCACATCTATACTCTTTGCGCCCTGCGGAAGTGAGTTTGCCAAATTCGCCGCGTCTCATGGCTTCACCATTTGGGAAGAGGCATTCGGAGACCGGGCATACAATACAGACGGGAGTTTGGTCAGTAGGAAGCTCGAAGGGGCGGTGCTAACGAACCCCAAAGTGGTTCTGGAGCAGATTGTCCGAATGGTTCGTCAAGGGCTGGTGAATACCTGGCAAAATTCTACTTATGCACTGGAGCCAAAGACTATTTGCTTACACGGCGACACCCCGGGAGCATTGGAAATATTGATGTATCTTAGACGGGAACTGCCTTTAGCGCGGATAGCAATTGCCAAGTGAGTAGTTACCCCTATCGCATTAAATCTTTCGGAACCAAGGCCTTACTACTGGAATGGCCTAAAAACATCTCTCCTGGACTGATTCGTGAGATAAGCGCTTTTGGCGATTTCCTGATCAAAAACTACCTGAACCAACCTAAATGGGAGGCACTTCCCATCTATCACTCCCTAACGCTCATTTCCCCGGAGAAGGAACCTGACCTGGCGGCAGTAGCCGAACAGATCAATACTGCATGGCAAGCTTTTGCAGGCCATAAACAAAAATCAGGGAGGGAATGGGTGCTGCCCGTTTGTTACGAAGGAGATTTTGCCCTCGATTTGGAAGAGGTTTCCAACCGGCTTAAGCTAAGTCCTGCCGAACTTATCGCTTTGCATTGCTCTGTGTCCTACCCGGTTTACGGCATTGGCTTTCTGCCAGGCTTCGTATATCTGGGAGGAGTGCCTGAGGCGTTGGTTCTACCACGACGGGAATCCCCGAGATTGAGGGTGCCCGCAGGATCTGTAGGCCTGGCTGGGGTGCAAACAGGTATTTATCCGCAACAATCGCCAGGAGGCTGGAATATTATCGGGAATTGCCCGATTCCTTTATTCGATGCCCAAAGGGAGCCACCTTGTTTTATCCAAATTGGAGATACCGTGCGATTTCGGGCGGTAAGTGCCGCTGAGCATGAATTGCATCGCATAGAAGGACAGGTTGGTATTTATGACTTTTCTAAACGGATTGCCCATGATGCGGATAAGTAAACCCGGTTTTATGACCAGTGTTCAGGATTTGGGCCGCGTGGGCTATCGCCATTATGGGGTGCCTGTGTCCGGGGCATGCGATAGTATTGCTGCCAAAAGAGTTAATGCTTTGTTGGAAAACAGTAGCTCCGATGCAGTTTTGGAGTGTACTATGTTTGGCCCTGAAATCAATTTTGAGGCGGATACTTTTCTGGCAATCAGTGGAGCCGATATGCAAGCTTTTCTGAATGATGAAAAGCTAGAAATGAATAAAGTATATGCTGTAAATGAAGGTAGTACTTTAAGTTGCGGAAATATCGAGAAAGGGCTGAGGGCCTACATAGGAATCCGCGGTGGAATTCACACTCCTGAGGTGTTGGGCAGTCGTTCATTTTATTTTCCGGTAACTGAAAAGGGCCAGTTGGCAAAAGGAGATGGACTGGCTTTTGATCCCAGTACCCAATACGAGCCCAAGGTCCTAAAAATATCCTCCAGTGATCTGTACCGGGAGATCGATTTAACGGCATACCCAGGACCAGAATTCGAAATTTTATCCGAAGCTTCCAGGAAGCAACTCCTGGAGTCGCCTTTTACCATTAGCAAGGATTTTGACCGGATGGCATGCCGGCTTGCGGAAACCCTGGACCCCCATAGCCATAAGTTGATCACCTCGGCCACGCTCCCGGGATCGGTACAATATACCCCGGCCGGGCAGGTTATGGTGCTGACCCGCGATGGTCAGACTACCGGCGGGTACCCTCGTATTCTCCAACTCGATGAACGTTCGCTTTGTATCCTGGCGCAAAAAAGAGCCGGGGATACGATTCGGTTCAATTTCCGCGAGAATTCTCTCAGCAACTGATTTTTACCTCCTGCGCTTCCGTTTTTGATCTTTTCGCAGCGGATTGAATATGGTATTTTAACTTATCTAATTCACTGAATAACAAACATTTATTTCTTTAACAGTGTTGCTGACCCTATTGGCAGACGCTATGGGAAATATTGTGCCTAATGCAAACTTTTATCTTTGAATACTGGAATTAAAATGTCTCTTCCTATGGGGTTGAATACCTACAGTAAAAATGTTACCCAGGACCCGACACAGCCTGCTGCACAGGCAATGCTCCACGCGATAGGACTCACCGATGCAGATTTGGAAAAGCCGCTCATTGGGATAGCCAGTACCGGATATGAGGGCAATCCGTGTAACATGCATCTGAACGATCTCTCTAAACATGTCAAACGCGGGGTGCAATCCAAAGATCTCGTAGGTTTGATTTTCAATACCATAGGGGTGAGCGACGGGATTTCCATGGGAACTTATGGCATGCGATATTCGCTGCCCTCCCGGGATATTATTGCAGATAGCATGGAAACAGTTGTCCAGGCTATGAATTATGACGGCCTGGTCACAGTGGTTGGCTGTGATAAAAATATGCCAGGAGCCCTCATGGCCATGCTGCGATTAAATCGGCCATCGGTAATGGTATACGGAGGAACAATTGCCTCTGGTTGCCATGCCGGCAGAAAGCTCGATGTAGTCTCTGCCTTTGAAGCCTGGGGCCAGAAAGTTGCTGGGAATATGGCTGAGGAGGAGTATAAAGCCGTAATTCAGAATGCCTGCCCGGGGGCTGGGGCTTGCGGGGGGATGTATACCGCAAATACCATGGCTTCTTCCATTGAAGCTTTGGGTATGTCATTGCCATATAGCTCCTCAAACCCTGCAGTCGGCGAAGAAAAGGAAAGCGATGGTGTAAAGGCTGGAGAAGCCTTACGCTTGTTGCTTGAAAAGGATATCAAACCACTTGATATCGTAAATAAAAAGTCTCTGGAAAATGCCATTCGACTGATTGTTGTTATGGGAGGGAGCACCAATGCCGTGCTTCATTTCCTGGCTATTGCCAAAGCCGCAAATGTCGATTTTACGCTCGATGATTTCCAGCGTATTAGTGATGAGACACCCTTTTTGGCGGATCTCAAACCCAGCGGAAAATACCTTATGGAGGATGTCCATCGTATCGGGGGCGTACCTGCGGTGCTCAAGTTTATGCTGAAGGAAGGCATGCTGCACGGGGATTGCCTTACAGTGACTGGTAAAACCCTTGCCGAGAACCTCGAAAGTGTACCCGACCTTAGCGCGGATCAGGATGTAATCCGTCCTGTGAACAATCCTATAAAACCAACCGGGCACCTTCGGATTCTCTACGGAAATTTGTCTCCAACAGGTGCCGTTGCGAAGATTACCGGGAAAGAAGGGCTGAGATTTGAGGGTCCTGCGCGTGTCTTTGAGGATGAATTCAAAGCAAACGCCGGTATCGGTGAAGGGAAAGTAAAAAAAGGCGATGTGGTGGTTATTCGCTATGAGGGGCCTATGGGAGGTCCCGGGATGCCGGAAATGTTGAAGCCTACAAGCGCCATTATGGGAGCTGGCCTGGGTAAAGATGTGGCCTTGATCACGGATGGCAGGTTTTCAGGGGGAACCCATGGTTTTGTAGTGGGGCATGTTACCCCTGAGGCTCAAGCTGGTGGCCCGATAGCGCTGGTTCGCGACGGTGACATCATAACCATTGATGCCGAAAGCAATAGCATATCAGTAGCCCTGTCCGAAGAAGAACTGGAAAAGCGAAAAGCAGCATGGAGCGCCCCTGCGCTCAAAGTCAGTAGGGGGAGCCTTTATAAATATGCACGAGTTGTATCCTCTGCTTCGGAGGGTTGTGTAACCGACGAATTTTAATCCATACTACTTATGGAACCTGTAAAAGAATTGAAAAAGACAACTGAAAGCCCGAAAAGCATACGCGTTACCGGAGCTGAAGCAATCATGCACTGCCTAATTGCGGAAGGTGTTGATGTCCTCTATGGATACCCGGGAGGGGCTATCATGCCGGTGTATGATGAGCTCTACAAATTTCAGGACGATTTACACCATGTTTTAACGCGCCATGAACAAGGGGCTATTCATTCCGCCCAGGGATACGCAAGGGTAGCGGGCAAGGTTGGCGTAGCTATGGCTACATCAGGTCCGGGTGCGACCAACCTGGTAACTGGTTTGGCCGATGCTCAGATCGATTCTACCCCAGTGGTTTGTATTACCGGACAGGTGCCGCGTCATCTTTTAGGTTCCGATGCCTTTCAGGAAACGGATATCATTGGGATATCTACTCCGGTGACCAAGTGGAATTATCAGATTACACGAGCCGAAGAAATTCCGGACATCCTGGCGAAAGCGTTTTTTATTGCGCGAAGCGGCAGACCCGGACCGGTGTTAATCGATATCACTAAAAATGCGCAGTTCGATGAACTAGACTTCGTATATACGCCCTGTAAAGGAGTGCGAAGCTACAATCCTGCGCCTAAGACTTCAGAGGATTCCCTACGCAAAGCAGCTGAAATGATCAATTCAGCTAAAAAGCCATATATAATTTATGGACAGGGAGTTATACTTGGAAATGCAGAGGAGGAATTAACGACGTTTGTCGAGAAGACAGGTATTCCCGCCGCCTGGACTATCCTGGGCCTATCCGCTATGGATTCGGACCATCCGCTGAACGTGGGCATGGTTGGTATGCATGGGAATTACGGCCCCAATGTACTGACAAACGAATGTGATCTGCTGTTAGCCATCGGGATGCGGTTCGATGATCGGGTAACCGGGAATCTGGAAACCTATGCCAAGCAGGCCAAAATCATTCACTTTGAAATCGACCCTGCGGAAATCAATAAGAATGTGGAGGTAGACCTGGCATTGCTGGGAGATGCCAAGGACACCTTATCCCGATTGATTCCCCTTGTAGCTAAGAATTCCCATCCGGAGTGGAAAGCTGAATTCGACAAGAAATACGAAGAGGAATATGCTGCGGTAATCGAACGCGATCTACTGCCACAGAAAGAGGGGCTTACCATGGGCGAGGTCATCGCTCAGATCAACAAGGCCTCCGAACACAAGGCGGTTATAGTAACCGATGTTGGGCAACACCAAATGGTCGCCTGCCGCTATGCGAAATTCAAGGAGTCTAAGAGCAATATAACTTCTGGTGGGTTGGGAACTATGGGATTTGCTCTTCCGGCCGCTATAGGCGCCAAAATGGGTGCTATGGAACGCGAAGTCGTTGCCGTAATCGGGGATGGAGGATACCAAATGACCATTCAGGAGTTGGGCACTATTTTCCAAACAAAAACCCCGGTAAAGATCGTGGTGCTCAATAATGATTTCCTGGGGATGGTACGCCAGTGGCAGGAGCTTTTCTTTGACAAGCGCTATGCTTCGACTATTATGACCAATCCGGATTTTGTTAAGATTGCAGAGGGATACCACATAAAAGCCCGCCGCGTTACGGAGCGCTCGGACCTTGCCGAAGCGGTTGCCGAAATGATAGCGAGCGACGAGGCCTATTTCCTGGAAGTTAAGGTAGAGAAAGAGGATAATGTTTTTCCGATGATTCCTTCCGGAGCTTCCGTATCGGATATCCGCCTAAAATAATTCAAGCGAATTCAAAGCAACAGTAATGGAAAATCAGTGGTTTACGATTTCGGTTTATTCAGAGAATCAGGTAGGTTTGCTCAATAGGATCTCCGGGATATTTTTAAAGCGACATATTAATATAGAAAGTTTAAATGTCTCTAAATCAGAGATTGAGAATATATCAAAATTCACAATTGTTGTTCATACGACCGAACGTTGGACCCGGCACATTGTTTCTCAGATTGAGAAGCAGGTCGAAGTGATTAAAGCGTTCTACCATCGGGACGACGAGACCATTTATCAGGAATCAGCCCTGTTTAAAATAGCTTCAAACCTGCTCTTTGACGAGCGACAGATTCAGAATATTATCAAAGACAGTCATGCACAAATTGTAACGGTTAGCCGGGAATTTTTTGTGCTGGCCAAGACCGGCCGCAGGCATGAGATCGACGAAATGCATCAGAAATTAGAGCCTTTTGGCATCATGCAATTTGTACGTTCCGGCCGTATCGCGGTAACCAAGACCGAAATGCGCATCTCGGCCATGTTGGAAGAATTCCAGCATGCTTAATTTGAACAAACCACCTAAAGCGTTTTTTATACAACACCATGTCTAATTATTTTAACACACTATCACTACGCGAACAACTGGAACAACTGGGGAAATGCCGATTTATGGAGTCCTCGGAATTTGCAGATGGCGTCCAGGCACTTAAAGGCAAGAAAATCGTAATTGTCGGATGTGGGGCCCAGGGATTAAATCAAGGCCTGAACATGCGGGATTCCGGATTGGACATCTCCTACACACTCAGACAAGCCGCTATCGATGAAAAGCGGAACTCTTATAAAAATGCCACAGAGAATGGTTTTGCTGTTGGCACCTATGAAGAGCTTATTCCCCAGGCCGACCTGGTGATTAACCTTACGCCTGATAAGCAACATACCCAGGTGGTTGGGGCTGTTATGCCCTTGATGAAGCAAGGAGCTACCCTGTCCTATTCACATGGTTTTAATATCGTGGAAGAGGGCATGCAAATCCGTAAGGACCTCACTGTAATTATGGTTGCCCCAAAAAGCCCGGGTTCAGAAGTCCGGGAGGAATATAAACGCGGTTTTGGAGTACCCACGCTCATCGCTGTTCACCCGGAAAACGATCCGGAAGGAAAAGGTTTGGCCCAGGCAAAAGCCTATGCAGCTGCCACCGGAGGACACCGCGCTGGCGTTCTGGAGTCTTCCTTCGTAGCTGAAGTAAAATCAGATCTAATGGGGGAGCAGACCATTCTGTGTGGATTACTGCAAACGGGTTCTATCCTCAGTTTTGACAAGATGATTGCCGAAGGGGTAGATCCCGGATATGCGTCCAAACTCATTCAATACGGCTGGGAAACCATTACCGAGGGCTTGAAATACGGGGGAATCACCCATATGATGGATCGGCTTTCCAATCCGGCCAAAATCAAGGCCTTTGAACTATCCGAGGAATTGAAGGATATCATGCGACCCTTGTTCCGCAAGCATATGGACGATATCATGAGTGGTCATTTTTCGAGCACCATGATGGAGGATTGGGCCAACGACGATAAGAACCTGCTAACCTGGCGCGCCGCAACCGCAGAGACGAATTTTGAAAAGACTCCTGCCGGGGATGTGGAGATTGGTGAACAAGAGTACTATGACAAAGGCGTTCTTATGGTCGCTTTTGTTAGGGCAGGAGTGGAATTGGCCTTTGAGGCCATGACTGAATCCGGTATTATTGGAGAATCGGCCTATTACGAGTCCCTTCATGAAACGCCATTGATAGCCAATACTATTGCCCGTAAAAAACTTTTCGAAATGAACCGGGTGATCTCCGATACAGCCGAATATGGCTGCTACTTGTTTGATCATGCCTGTAAGCCCCTGCTTACTGATTTTATGAAAGGGGTAGATACCTCAGTTATCGGTGAGACCTTTGGATCGGATCGTGACAACGGGGTGGATAACGCCCGTTTAATTGCTGTAAACAAGGCGCTACGGGAACATCCTGTGGAGATTGTAGGAGCCCGGTTACGCGCTTCTATGACAGCCATGAAACCCATTGTATGAGTGTAATCCCGCAAGAGTTTAAGATTGTTAATCCGATTGACCAGCGGCAATACCTCGTTGGAGGTGAATTGAAGCCCTGGTCCGGAGCAGTAACTGAAGTCTATTCAACCATTTCCTCCGAAGAATCCTATGCCCCAACACTTTTGGGGAGTATCCCGGATATGGGGGAGGCCGAAGCAAACGAAGCCCTGCAGGCTGCATTGAGCGCTTATGACAAGGGGAAAGGAGCCTGGCCCACCATGAAGGTTCGGGACCGGATCGAATGCATGGAGAAATTCGTGCGGCAGATGGAATCCAAGCGGGAGGAGATTGTAAAGCTATTGATGTGGGAAATCGGAAAATCCCTTCCGGATTCCCAAAAGGAATTTGACCGTACTGTTGAATATATCTACGATACCCTGGAAGATTATCGACAGTTAGATCGGAATTCGGCCAAGTTTCAGAAACACGATGGGGTATATGCCCATATTCGGCGTGGACCTCTGGGAGTGGTACTCTGTCTGGGCCCCTATAACTATCCGCTGAATGAAACTTTTGCCTTGCTGATCCCTGCAATAATTATGGGGAACACAACTATTTTCAAACCTGCCAAACACGGGGTTTTGTTGATTACCCCACTTTTGGAAGCGTTTCAGAACAGCTTTCCCAAAGGTGTGGTCAATATTCTCTTCGGTCGGGGCAGGGCAGTTGCAGCCCCGATTATGAAAACCGGGAAGGTAGATGTACTGGCGCTTATCGGAAATAGCAAGTCGGCCAATGCATTGCAGGACCAGCATCCCAAGAGCAATCGATTGCGACTGGTACTGGGGCTCGAGGCCAAGAACCCGGCCATAATCCTTCCGGATGCCGATATGGACCTTACGGTTCAGGAATGTATCGCAGGAACACTCTCGTTTAATGGGCAGCGTTGTACAGCGCTGAAAGTGGTTTATGTACAGGAGGAAGTCAAAGAGGAGTTCCTGAAGCGATTTACCAGGGCAGTAGATGCCCTCAAATTCGGTAACCCTTGGGAAGAAGGCGTAAAACTAACGCCGCTGCCTGAGCCCGGTAAACCCGATTACATTCAAGAACTTATAGACGATGCCCTCGCTAAAGGGGCAAAGATCCTCAATGAAAAAGGAGGGCAGCGGTTCGATAATTTTATCTGGCCTGCCGTTCTGTATCCGGTAACAAAGGACATGCGCGTATATCAGGAGGAGCAGTTTGGCCCGATTATACCGATCCGTTCATTTGAAGAGATTGAGGAGCCGCTGGACGAAATGGCAGAAAGCAATTACGGTCAGCAAGTGAGCCTTTTTGGAAAGGATGTCTACACCCTGGCACCACTGATCGATACGCTTGCGAATTTGGTTTGCCGTGTAAACCTGAACAGTTCCTGCCAGCGTGGTCCGGACGTGTACCCCTTTACGGGACGCAAGGATTCAGCTCAATCTACCTTGAGTGTGCACGATGCGCTTCGCTCGTTTTCCATCAGGACCTTCGTGGCCTTTAAGGACAATACGCTCAACAACGAAACGGTTGAAAAGCTCCTGGACACCAAGGCCTCCAATTTTATAAGTACAGATTACCTCCTGTAGGCTAATTGGCGAGGTTGGCGATATTCAGCATTTTCTCAGTAGCCTTGATTGCCGAAACAGTCTGGTCGGAATCCAGACCTCGGGTAGTAAACTCCTTCTGATTGTCCCGCCAGGTAATAACGGTTTCACAAAGAGCATCTGAATTTGAGCCCGGGGGAATACGGACTGCATAATCCACAAGGGTAGGTAAGGGGCGCTTCAAGCCACTGTAGACTTTACGAAGGGCATTCATAAAGGCATCGAATTGTCCGTCGCCCTGAGCATTTTCCTCATAAAGTTTCTCTTCTATCTCTACGGCAACGGTGGTCGAAGGTTGCAGGCCCTTGGCATGGGTCAGGACATAAGAGCGGATAAACACATTCTGGGGCACGCTTCCGGTACCCAACACGTCCGAAATGATATACGGCAGGTCTTCCTGGGTAACCCGTTGTTTTTTATCGCCCAGCTCTATGATACGCGCCGTCACCATTTTAAGCTCCTCGTCGGAAAGGCTCAGCCCGAGTTCCTGCAGGTTCTTTTGTATGTTGGCTTTGCCCGAAGTTTTACCGAGCGCATATTTGCGTTTTCTCCCGAAGCGCTCGGGCATCAAATCATTAAAGTAAAGATTCTTTTTGTTGTCTCCATCGGCATGTATTCCAGCGGTTTGAGTGAATACATTGTCACCCACTATTGGTTTGTTGGAAGGGATGCCGATACCGGTAAATGCCGATACCAGTTTGCTTACTTTGAACAGGGATTTCTCATGCACGCCAATGGCGATTTCCGGCATAAAATCGTTGATAACGGCAACCACACTGGCCAGCGGAGCATTCCCCGCACGTTCTCCCATCCCGTTGACGGTAAGGTGAAGTCCATTCACTCCGGCACGCAGCGCTTGCATGACATTGGCCACACTTAAATCGTAATCGTTGTGGCCGTGAAAATCGATATGGAAATCGGGATACCGTTTTACAATCCGGTCGAGGTATTCGAAAGTCTCCCCAGGGGTGAGTACACCGAGGGTATCGGGGAGTAACACGCGTTTTATAGGCTGACTTTTCAGGAAATCCAGATATTCGAAGACATAGTCCTCCGAATTCCGCATGCCATTACTCCAGTCTTCCAGGTAGATATTACTGGTAATACCCATTTCCTTTGCCTGTTCCAGGACCTTGGCAATGTCCTTGAAGTGCTCGGAAGGTTTTTTCTTGAGTTGGTATTTCAGGTGGTTCAGGGAACCCTTGGTAAGGAGGTTCTGCACCCGGGCTCCACTTTTTTCCATCCATTCCAGGGAAGCCCCACCATCTACAAATGACAGGACTTCTACTTTTCCCAATAAGCCTTCGTCCCGCGCCCAGGAAGTTATTTCCCGAACGGAGTTGAATTCACCTTCAGAAACGCGCGCGGAGGCAACCTCGATCCGATCTACACGCAATTCCTGTAGCAGAAGCCGTGCGAGGGTAAGTTTTTCCGAAGCGGTGAATGATACGCCTGAGGTTTGTTCCCCATCCCTCAGGGTGGTATCCATTATTTCGATGGAACGTTTTGTCATAAGGGCGATTGGGCAGCAAAAGTGGCTATTTCTTCTCGGATATTGAGCAGGTAGTCAATATCGTCAAAGCCGTTGAGCAGATTGTCCTTTTTGTAAGGGTTGATCTCAAAAGATTCTTTGGCTCCCGTAGCCAGGATCTCAATCTCCTGGGCGGGAAGGTCTACCCGGATTTCTGTCTTGGGGTCTGCCTCGATAGCTTCGAATATTTGCTGGAGGAATTCAGCACTGACCTGAACGGGCAACACGCCCACATTCAGGCAGTTGTTTCGAAAAATATCGGCAAAGAAGCTGGAAACAACACAGCGAAATCCGTAATCGTATACGGCCCATGCGGCGTGTTCCCGAGATGATCCGGAGCCGAAATTTTTTCCTCCTACCAAGATCTTTCCACTGTAAATCGGGTTATTGAGTACAAATTGTTCCTTAGGGGTGTTATCCTGGTTGTAACGCCAATCCCGGAACAGGTTGTCCCCAAATCCTTTGCGTTCGGTAGCCTTCAGGAAACGAGCGGGAATAATCTGATCGGTATCCACATTTTCGATGGGCAGTGGAACCGCTGTACTCTGAAGGGATTTAAATTTATCGTATGCCATTTGTTCTAATTATTTATTCCGCAAAGCGGAATTGAACCTTTTAAGATTCTGGTTTTGGTCCTTTAATCAGGCGGTTTCTAATTCCAGTAAGGTCCGTGGATCTGTTACTTTCCCCGTTACCGCCGCCGCCGCCGCTACCAGGGGGCTCGCGAGAAGTGTGCGGGCACCGGGCCCCTGCCTTCCTTCAAAATTTCGGTTCGAAGTACTCACTGCGTATTTGCCAGCGGGGATTTTATCATCGTTCATTGCCAGACAAGCCGAACATCCGGGTTCCCGAAGTTCAAATCCAGCCTCTGTTAGAATATCCAGGATGCCTTCCTCCTGAATCGCCTGTTCTACCTTATGCGATCCGGGAACGAGCCAGGCCGTTACATGGTCTGCCTTCCGGCGTCCTTTAACGATTCGCGCAAAGGTTCTGAAGTCCTCGATGCGTCCGTTAGTGCAGCTTCCGAGAAATACAAAATCTACTTGCTTGCCCAACATGGAATCCCCTTCTTTGAAGTCCATGTAGTCCAGGGATTTGTGATAGGTTGAAGCCCCTCCCTGAACGGTGCTCGCCTCGGGAATGTGTTGGGAAATTCCAACACCCATCCCCGGGTTGGTACCGTAGGTAATCATGGGCTCGATATCGCTTCCCTGGAAGTGAATCTCTTTGTCAAAAATGGCGTCCGGATCGGATTTCAAGGTTTTCCAGTAGGTCATAGCCTCATCCCAGGCTTCACCCTTGGGTGCAAATTCACGGCCTTTGACATATTCAAAGGTTTTCTCATCCGGGGCAATCATGCCTCCACGGGCTCCCATTTCTATACTGAGGTTACACACGGTCATCCGGCCTTCCATAGACATATTGCGGAACACCTCTCCGGCGTATTCCACAAAATATCCTGTTGCTCCCGAAGTGGTAAGTCTTGAGATAATGTAGAGTGCAACATCCTTAGGCGTTACAGCATTATTGAGGCTTCCATCTATGGTGATCCGCATTCGCTTGGGTTTGGGCTGCATGATACATTGGGTGGCCAATACCATTTCTACCTCCGAGGTACCGATGCCAAAGGCTATTGCCCCAAAGGCTCCATGGGTAGAAGTGTGGGAATCTCCGCAAACGATGGTTGCACCCGGTACGGTAATCCCATTCTCAGGGCCGATGACGTGGACGATTCCATTTTTCTCATGGCCAAGTCCCCAATAGGGGATGCCGTGGGCTGCGGCATTCTCCTCCAGGGCCTGCAGCTGTTTCGCCGAAAGGGGATCCTGAACCGGAAGATGCTGATTACGCGTTGGCGTATTGTGATCAGCAGTAGCAAAGGTGCGCTCCGGATGCAAGACCTGAATATTCCTGTTTTTTAATCCTAAAAAGGCTACCGGACTGGTTACTTCATGAACCAGATGACGGTCAATAAAGAGGACGTCTGGCCCCTCCGGAATACTGCGGACAACATGCGAATCCCAAACTTTGTCAAATAGTGTCGTGCTCATATTAAAATTCCCTGATAAGTGTTGTAAATACAGACTTTTTCAATAGACGAAAGTACAAACTGCATGCGGCACGCAAAAACTTTGTCTGCCTCAAATTACGATGCCCAAGTGACTACCTGCACATTTAACGTGGAGCTGATTCTGTTTAACAAATCACTAACAAGACGGCCAAATCAAGATACCTACCTTGAACATCTAATCAATTTAAAAACAAACATCATGAAAAAATCGTACCTCGCGCAGGTCTGCGCACTGCTTATTTTTTGCCTTCTTTTTACCATTCCGGCTAATAGTCAACTCAACCTTCCCAGAGGAAGTCAGGCCGCAACGGTAACCCAACGAATCGGGATTAGTGATGTGTCCATCACGTATTCGCGCCCCCGGGTTAACGATCGGGAAATATGGGGATCACTTGTTCCCTATGGAATGAACAACCTGGGTTTCGGGACAGCGACCGCTTCCCCCTGGCGCGCAGGAGCCAATGAAAACACGGTAATTCACTTTTCAGAAGACGCTCAGATAGAAGGGCAGGCGATTCCCGCGGGAGAATACGGCTTGCACATGATTGTCAATGAAGACGATTCGGCGACTATTATTTTTTCTGAAAACGCTGGAGCCTGGGGAAGTTACTTTTATGAGCCGTCCGAAGATGTCCTCAGGGTCGATGTCCGCGCCGAAGATGCGCCCCATACCGAATGGCTTCAATACGAATTCACCGATATCAGTGCCGACGGGGCAACAGCTCGCCTGAGGTGGGAGGAAAAAGCGATTCCTTTCCGGATCACCATGGAGGTGAGCGATATCGTCATGCAAAGTATCCGACGCGAATTGCAAAACCAGCCTGGATTTAATCGGCAAAGCTGGGAGCAGGCAGCTAATTATGCCCTTAATAACAATGGAAATTTAGAGGAAGCACTCGGCTGGATCGATGCAGCCATTGCCGGGCAATTCTTTAGTGAAAAGAACTTCACCAACTTAAACATCAAAGCGCAGATCCTCAATAGAATGGGCCGTACTGCAGAAGCCGACGCCGTTATGCAGGAAGCCCTGGCCATGGGAACGGTCCTGGAGATTCACGGTTATGGCCGGCAATTGATCGCACAGGGTAGGGCAGCGGACGCCCTTGAGGTCTTCCAAACCAACGCCAAACAAAATAAAAACACCTGGCCTGTAGATCTTGGTTTAGCACGAGGTTATAGTGCCGTTGGGCAATTCGACAAGGCGCTGAAACACCTCAAAATAGCCGAGGGGCGCGCCCCGGATGTTCCCAACAGGAACGCTATTGCTGCTAATATTGAAAAGTTGGAAAAGGGGGAGGATATCAACTGATATAGTCCCATCTGTTCTTCATAACCCCCATTCGACTGAGCTTTTCACGCACCATCTGATGGTCCGGATGCCCTAACTCGGGATCTTTCGATAGTAGTTCCCGTGCATGGTATCGGGCTGTTTTCAGGAGTTCGGAGTCCCTGACAATGTCTGCTATTTGCAGACTCAGGACTCCGCTCTGCTGGGTGCCCATTAAATCCCCAGGGCCACGCAACCTCAGGTCGGTTTCTGCGATTTCAAAGCCATCATTGGTCTGCACCATGGTCTGCAGGCGTGTCTGTGCATCATCTGATAGTTTCCCGCCACTGATAAGGATGCAATAACTCTGATCAGCACCACGGCCAACCCTTCCTCGCAGCTGATGTAATTGCGATAACCCGAATCGCTCTGCGCTTTCGATGATCATGACCGAAGCGTTGGGGACATTCACCCCAACCTCTATGACCGTGGTGGCTACCATAATTTGCGTTTCTCCATTAACAAAACGCTGCATTTCAAACTCTTTGGCCTCCGGCTTCATTTTACCGTGTACAATAGAAAGCTGGTATTGTGGGGCTGGAAATTCCCGGCTCATGCTTTCAAAACCATCCATCAGGTCCTTGTAATCCAGAGCTTCTGACTCCTCAATTAGCGGATAAACCACATAGACCTGCCGCCCTTTGGCAATTTCCTCTTTCAGGAATGCAAAGACCTTCAGGCGGTCCCTATCAGTCCGGTGTACAGTACGTACAGGTTTACGCCCGGGAGGAAGTTCATCGATGTTGCTGACATCTAAATCGCCGTAGAGGCTCATGGCCAGGGTTCTGGGAATAGGTGTAGCCGTCATCACCAGAATGTGCGGCGGACTTGCATTTTTCTTCCAGAGTTTGGCGCGTTGGGCTACCCCAAAACGGTGTTGCTCATCGATGATGGCCAACCCGAGATTCTTGAATTGAACCCGATCTTCCAGTACGGCATGGGTTCCAATAAGAATAGGCAAACTGCCGTCTGCCAGCGACTGTAATATGGGTTTGCGATCCTTTTCTTTCACGGAACCCGTAAGGAGTGCAACTGATATTCCCAGGGGTTTGAGCAAGTCTGAAATGGCGCGATAGTGTTGCTGGGCCAGAATTTCCGTAGGGGCAACAAGGCTGGCCTGATACCCGTTATCCAGGGCCAACAAAATGGTCAATACAGCAACGATTGTTTTACCGGAGCCAACGTCCCCTTGGAGCAGGCGATTCATTTGGGCCCCACTCCCCAGGTCGGAACGGATTTCCCGAAGCACTCTTTTTTGAGCTTCTGTGAGTTCAAAGGGCAGTGCCTGCGTATAAAAATCACGAAATAAATCCCCCACCTGCTCAAAGACGAACCCTTTAATGCGTTTTTTGCGCGAAGCGTTCTTCCGCAGTAGCGCTAACTGGATGTAATAGAGCTCTTCGAATTTCAAGCGCGCCTGTGCTCTGGCCAGGTTGTTGTTGGAGTCCGGAAAATGGGCCTGTACCAGCGCCTGCTGTTTTCCAACCAATCCCAGTTCGTCCCTTAGCCCTTGTGGCAGTGTTTCAGGTAAGGTCTCCAGCACCTGTTTTAATAATTCTGCCACGCAAGTTGCCAGTACCCGATTCGTGACGCCTTGTTTGCTCAATTTTTCGGTCGAGGGATAGATCGGCTGCATCCGCAGCTGTTTTTTCTGCCTGTGCTTCTTGAGGAGTTCCAGATCCGGATGGGCCATGGACCAGGTGTTCCCGAATCGGTTTACGCGACCAAAGGCCACATAGGGCTCCCCTAATTTCAGGCGGTCCATAAACCATTGCTGGCTCCGGAACCAAACCAATTCCATTTCACCGCTTTCGTCCCGGAAAGTTGCAATGAGGCGCTTCCCCTTTTTCTGAGCTACGGTTTTTAAGTGCACTATTTTACCAATTACCTGGACTTCGGCTGAGCTCGGCTGCAATTCGGAAATACGATAATAGCGGGATTTGTCCAGAAACCGGTTTGGAAAATGATAGAGCAAATCCTGATAGGTCGCAATACCTAGTTCCCTGCTCAAAAGTTCTGCGCGGCCCGGGCCAACGCCTTTGAGATAAGTAATGGGCGTATGCAGCATATCCGGTGGCATAGGACTAAATTACGCCTTCGATTGTTCTTCTGCAACGGGCATTTGGCTAAATTTGAGTCAGAACTCCAGTCATGAATTTTTGGAAGCTTTGTGGTGCTGTTTTGTTGTGGTTAGCTAGCCAGAATTCCCTTGGTGCACAAGAATACGGGGCAGATTTCCTAACCGGAGATATTCGTCTCGTGCTCCATGCGGACAGTCCAGCCGTTCAAGGGGATGTTACCTATAGTTATCGTTCTTCGGGAAATTTGGATTCTATTTATCTGGATACTCGGATGGTATGGACTAACTGGGTTAAAATAGACGGGAAGCAGACCAACTTTGAATTCCACCCGGAAAATAACAAATTAGCTATTCCAAGCCCCAGGGATACGCTCTTACATTACTTGAGTATTGATTTTTATGGAATTCCAGACCAAACTGTGTATCGGGTAGGCTATTACGACAGTATTCCGGGCAATGAACAAATTTGGACACAAGGCCAGGGAAAATACAGCAGTCGCTGGGTTCCCAGTTTTGACGATATGCGCGAAAAAGTAATTTTCAGCATGCAAATCGAAATGGATTCGGTCTTTGAGGTCATAGCAAATGGGGTACTGGACTCCGTGTCAATCGCCGGCGAAAAGCGACGCTGGTATTACCGGATGGAAAAGCCCATGAGCAGCTACCTCCTTGCCTTCGCAGCCGGACATTTCAATAGGCGTGCCGGGCAATCCGCAAGCGGAATCCCCCTTTACTGGTATTTGCCCAAAGGGAAGTCTTTTGAGGGCACTACTACCTACCAAAATAGTATAGAAATATTCGATTATCTCGAGAATGCGTTGGGGGTACCTTATCCCTGGAAAAACTATAAGCAGGTTCCCTTGCAGGAATTTATGTATGCGGGGATGGAAAACACGGGCACCACATTTTTCTCAGATCGCTACCTCACAGATAGTATTTCCCGGTCCGACAGGGATTATTTCAATGTCAATGCCCACGAACTGGCTCATCAATGGTTTGGCAACCTGGTTACGGAAGAAGATGGGCGCTCACACTGGCTGCACGAAGGTTTTGCAACTTTTTATGCGTACAAGGCGGAAATGGAAATCCGGGATGCTCAGGCGGTTTGGTGGCGACTTTTTGAAACTGCCCGGCAATTGGAATTTCAAGCCGAAAAAGGGGAGGGGAAGGCCCTGACCGATCCCGATGCCGGTTCCCTGATCTTTTACGAGAAAGGAGCCTGGGCATTGTTTGCCCTGGAGGAAGCAGTAGGCTCGGCGGATTTTAGAAAGGGGATTACGGCATTCTTAAAGCAGTACGCCTTTCGGAATGCCAACATTGAGGAATTCCTTTCAGTCATGGAGGAAGCAAGTGGAAAACCTCTTGATGGCTTTAAGCTACAATGGTTGGATTCGGAGGGCTTCCCGATGGAGTGGGCTGAAAATTACCTGGCGCAGCAGTCGCCGTCTGTTTCTTATTATTTATCCCTGGATCGTACAGGCACCAATAGCAACCAAGACGCGAATAATACAGGTTTTAGCCAAGCCTGGAACACGTTTGACCTGCCAGCGTATCGCGCTCAGCTGATAGGCAAGTACAAGATGGAGCTCACCCCGGCAGATTATGAGCTGGTGTTTCAATCATCAAACCCCAAAGTGAATGCTTCGGCCCTGGCAGCGCTTGGAACACTGCCCGAATGGTCCCTGAAATGGGCGACCGGTTTATTGAATGCTTCAAGCTACGACCTCAGGGAACAAGCGCTCTTTGCTATTTGGGTTGCTTTTCCCCTTGAACGGAATAACATCTTGAACTATACCCGGAATAACGGGAGTCTTAACTCGGAAACATTCCAACAATTATGGTGGGTATTATCCGTTTATACAGCAGGTTACGTATCACAATCGGAACAAATGGATTACATTCAAAACCTACAGTTTAGCACGGCACCCGGCCAGCCGATAGAGGTGCGTCAGAATGGATACGCCTTACTGGAACAGCTGGAGCTTATCGGAAAACAACAACTAATAGAATTGGTACTTTCTTCCGAACACCATTCCTGGCAGTTCCGCAATTATTGCCGGCGATTGCTCGATCGCCAGATAGCTGCCAGACCCGATAAGTTATATTGGGAGGAATTGCTCAAGGCTATTCCCAAAACTCCGGGAACATCCTCGAATCGGGCCGAATTCGAACCGGATTATTTGCGAAAGAAAATAGCGGAGTTATGAAAGCATTGGTTATTTCGGGAGGTGGAAGTAAAGGCGCGTTCGCTGGAGGCGTTGCACAATTTCTACTTGAAAAACACGGCGGATACGATATGTACCTGGGGACTTCGACCGGAAGTCTTTTAATAAGCCACCTCGCCTTGCATAAGATCGACAAGATACGCGGGGTATATACTTCTGTTAATCAAAAAAGCATATTCAGTAATTGCCCATTCACCATCAGTCGCAAGTACGGCATTGCCACTATTGGAATTAACCACTGGAACGTCTTGCGGAATTTCATGAATGGAAGCAAGACCTTTGGAGAAAGCAAGAACTTGCTGCAACTTATCCGGAATTCGATAACACCGCAGGAATTTCAAGAGCTGAAATCCAGCCAGGCCGACCTGGTAGTCACCGTTTCCAATCTCAGCCTGAACCAGGTCGAATACAAGTCGATCCGTGATTTTGACTACGATGATTTTTGTGAATGGATCTGGATCTCCTGCAATTATATCCCATTTATGAGCCTGGTGAGAAAGGATGGTTGCGAGTACGCCGATGGCGGGCTGGGCACTATGGTGCCTATTGAAGAGGCCATTCGACGCGGAGCCACCCAGGTGGACGCTATTATTCTGCATACCGAGGTTACCCAGTTAAACCGAATGCCTTCGAGAAACGCTTTCTCCCTGCTTACAAATATGTTTGGCTTTATGCTCGACAGAATCGAACAACAGAACATTAAGATCGGGAAGTTTGTCGCAAATAATAACGACGCGATTATCAACTTCTACTTTACACCAACTATCCTGACAACGAATTCGCTCATCTTCGAAAAGGAGCAAATGTCACAATGGTGGGAGAGTGGCTACCTGTACGCAGCAACAAAAAGTGAGCGTTCCAGTGAATTGGAACCGGATTAACCCGGATTACCAGAGTTCACCGATTTCCTTTTTCACGTAGGAAAGTGCGGTAGCCGAAGGAGAGGCCTTATCCATGGTTTCATTCAGGATGTCTTCCCGAAGTTTTTCGGCCGTTTCAGAGGTGCTCATTCCAGCCTTGCGGATGGCTTGTATCGTGGCATTTTTGGCTGCCTTGATCACATTCCAGCATTCATCTGACATGTAGATTTGCTGGGAAAGGTTGTGCTCAAATTCGTTTTCAATATTCTTGATAAGCAGGTTCTCATAACCTGATTTATCCGAAGACTTGGGAGCTACACGTACTACCAGGCTCGGAATCGAAATGCGTTCAAGGAATAATGCCATACGCTCATAAGCTTGCAGGCGAATTGGTAAAGCATCTTTCTGACTGTCCTTGTGAAGGAGGTAGCGTCTGCGACCTTCCTCATTTCGGGTATGCAGGCGGAAGAAATAAAATGCGATGGCGCCGGTTACAACGGCGGGTAAGAGATAAGCAAAGAGTTGAAAGATATCGTCTCCGGTCATGTCAGTTTAGCTTGGTTTGTTTGAAAATCAGAACGGCAGGCAACGCCAAATAGTATATCTACCGCTGTATTTCGGAACGAACCTGGCTGTAAAAGCCTTTATGATCCGGGTGCAGTAAGATGTTTATGCCTTCACTGAAATTGCCATCTCGGCCTCGTGCGCTTAAGCGCGTGGCTTCAATCCCCAGCCCTTGTTGAAAGTGATTCATCACAGCGGTAGCCTGATTGGCAGCCATACTTATCTCCCCGGTCATGGATAGCCCCTCTATCGTTGCGCTGAATTGCGGATAAGCCTTAAGTAAGTTAGCTACACCCTCAAGCCAGGGTTTTGACGCATCGACCACTTCTACGCCAGTATCGCTTCCGAAGAGCGTTTCCAGGCCCGCTGTAATTACCAGGCTGCCCGAACCTACCGCTATTTTGGTGTCCGGACCTAAGGTGCGTTTGGCATCTGATAATAAAGCGATAATCGTTGAGTCATGGGTGCTGAAGGTGTCCACGATGTTTTTGAGTTCAGCTTCCCGTTCCTCCAGGGATGAAAGGGCTTTAGTGAGGGCCGCAGTATTCTTATTACTGACTTCCGCAAAGCTCCCCAGGTTTTTCAGCAGGGTAGCGTTCGCATCCTTAAGTTCATTCACCTGGTTTTCATAAGACTGCGCCTGCGCCTGGCTCGCTCGCTCGCTGGCCCTGGCTGTTGCAATAGAGTCATTGGCGATCCGAAGCTGGTTTTGCAGACTGTCTATGGTGGCCAGCAGTTCACTCTTGCGTTGCGCATGTAGCTCCTGAATACCCGTCCCCATTAAAACCAATGCGATAATGAGAATTTGAAGGGGAGTAATTTTGATCATAGAATCGCGTACTAGTGTTTGTTATTTCCTATTCGCCTGCACTTAGATAGTCCAGGGTAATTTCTGTCATTGCCTTAACCCCTAAAAGCATACCACTATCGTCTATTTTGAAGTCAGGAGTATGATGGGGGAAGGACTCCGTATTTCCGGGAGTCATTCCTCCTAAAAAGAAGAAGAAGCCAGGGACTTCCCGCTGGAAATAAGAAAAGTCTTCGGCCCCGGTTATCGCCTTTTGGGTCTGTACGTTTTCATTGCCCGCCACCCGTTGCAGAGTAGGCAGCATTTTGGTAACCAGATCGGGATCGTTGTAGGTAATGTCTGTGGCGTCTTTGATGGTTATTGTTGCAGATCCGCCATAAGCCTGTGCGATTGTAGTAACCATCTCTTCCATCCTGCGGTTTATATGATCCTTCATATCGTAGTCCAGGGTTCGGATCGTGCCCAGCATTTCAGCGCTTTCCGGAATGATATTGAAGCGGACCCCACTTTTTATCTTTCCTACGGTGATAACGGCGGCTTCATTGGTGAGGTTGGATTCCCGGCTAATGATCGTTTGCAACCCGTCAATAATCTTGGCACTGATCAGGATCGGATCAACACCCGACCAGGGCTGTGAACCGTGGGACTGCTTCCCCTGTACTTTGATATTGAATTCCTGGGCGGCAGCCATGGCCCCGCCGGACTTGTAGCGAATGACGCCAACCGGGGTTTGAGAATTGATGTGCAGGCCAAAGATGGCATCGACGTCCGGGCTTTTCAATACGCCTTCCTTAACCATCAACAAGGCGCCACCCTCTTCTCCCGGAGGCGGACCTTCTTCTGCGGGCTGGAAAATGAATTTGACTGTGCCCCGGATTTTGTCTTTATTGTTGCTCAGGATTTCCGCAACACCCATAAGGATAGCCGTATGGGTATCATGGCCACAGGCATGCATTACCCCAACGGATTCCCCCAGAAACTCGGTTCGGACTTCAGAACGAAAGGGGAGGTCGTTGCGCTCGGTTACGGGAAGCGCATCGATATCAGCCCTCAGGGCTACCACCTTTCCGGGCATATCGCCTTTGAGAATCCCAACCACACCGGTGTGGGCTACGCCAGTCTCAACCTCAATTCCTAAAGATCGGAGGTGGGCCGCTATTTTCTCAGCCGTTTTAAATTCTCGATTGGAAAGTTCGGGATATTGGTGAATGTCCCTTCTCCATTCGATTACTTTACTTTCTATTTCCTGGTAATCCGAATCCAGCCCGTAGCCTTGTGCGTTCAGAAAAGTAAAAGGGCAGCAGAGCAGGAGGAGTAAAAGTCTTTTCATAAGAATCTAAGTTGGTATTTCCTTACAGGAATTTATGAGTAGTTAAAGGTACTGGGTTTTGTTTATAAATCCCAGTTTTATCCGTTTGAGGTTGCGGTGAGAATTGGCTAACTTCACGCGCTATATTACCGCCTCCATAAATGTTTCTCAACGAACTTAATGACGCTCAGAAAGCTCCTGTTTTACACAAGGATGGTCCCCTCATGGTTATCGCCGGTGCGGGTTCCGGGAAAACACGCGTGTTGACGTACCGAATTGCCCACCTGATGAATCAGGGGGTCGATTCTTTTAATATCCTGGCGCTCACCTTTACCAACAAGGCTGCCCGCGAAATGAAGAAGCGGATAGCCGATATCGTGGGGAATTCCGAAGCCAAGAACCTTTGGATGGGTACTTTTCACTCGGTATTTGCCCGTTTGCTTCGATTTGATGGGGACAAATTGGGATTCCCGAGCAACTTTACCATCTACGATACCCAGGATTCCCAACGTCTTATATCGTCAATTATCCGGGAAATGAGCCTGGACAAGGATATTTACAAATACAAACAGATCCAGCAGCGAATCAGTTCGTATAAGAACAGCCTGATTACGGTAAAGGCCTATTTCCAAAATCCGGAGTTACAGGAAGCCGATGCTATGGCGAAAAGACCGAGGATGGGGGAGATCTACAATGAGTACGTAGAGCGCTGTTTCAAGGCGGGGGCCATGGATTTTGACGACCTGCTCCTACGCACTAACGAACTGCTGACCCGCTTCCCCGAGGTGCTGATGAAGTATCAGGAGCGCTTTAAATATATTCTGGTCGATGAGTATCAGGATACCAACCACTCCCAGTACCTGATCGTGCGGGCCCTGGCGGATCGCTATCAGAATATCTGTGTGGTAGGGGATGATGCTCAGAGTATCTATTCTTTTCGTGGGGCGAATATCTCCAACATCCTGAACTTTCAACGGGATTACGACGACGTAAGCGTTTATCGCCTGGAACAGAATTACCGCTCTACCAAGAATATTGTAGGGGCGGCGAACAGCGTGATCGCCAAAAATAAGAACCAGCTCGAAAAAGTAGTTTGGACCTCCAATGATCACGGCGGGAAGATCAAGGTCCATCGAAGTCCAACCGACGCTGAAGAGGGGCGCTATGTCGCTTCCTCCATTTTTGAGCATAAGATGCAGCATCAGTTACCCAATGGGGCTTTCGCGGTACTCTACCGAACAAATTCCCAGTCCCGATCCATTGAAGATGCTTTGCGCAAACGGGACATTGCCTATCGCATCTACGGCGGGCTTTCCTTCTATCAACGAAAGGAAATCAAAGATGTATTGGCGTATCTGCGACTCATCGTTAATCCGGCCGATGAAGAGGCCCTGAAACGGGTAATTAATTTCCCGGCACGGGGAATAGGGCAAACCACTATGGACCGGCTAACTGTTGCGGCCAATCAACGGGGGATTCCCATTTTTGATATGATCGGCCAACTGGAGCAGCATCCCAATGGGATTAATGCCGGTACGCGCCGCAAGCTGGAGGATTTTGTAACCATGATCCGCAGTTTCCAGATTATGAATCAACAGGCCGATGCCTTTACGCTTTCCGAGCATGTAGCCCGTAAAACCGGCTTGCTTCAGGAGTTCAAGAAAGACGGGACCCCGGAAGGGATAACCAGAATGGAAAATATCGAGGAATTGCTCAACGGGATCAAAGACTTTGTAGAGGGCCAGAAAGAGTTGGCTGATGCCAAAGGGGATCTTACAGAGTTCCTGGAAGATGTAGCCCTGGCGACCGACATGGATAAAGAAGTTGGGGATGAAGATCGGGTGGCACTTATGACGATACACCTGGCCAAAGGCCTGGAATTCCCATATGTATACATTGTGGGTATGGAGGAAGATCTATTCCCTTCGGCCATGAGTATGAATACCCGAAGTGAACTGGAGGAAGAGCGCCGTCTGTTCTACGTGGCGCTTACGCGGGCCGAAAAACAGGCCTTCCTGACCTATACCCAAAACAGATATCGCTGGGGAAAACTAATCGATGCGGAACCCAGTCGCTTTCTAGAAGAGATCGATGAGGAGTATCTGGAATACATTACCCCGGTAGAAAATTATCGGTTTAAACCCCTTTTAGATGGGGATATTTTCGGGGAAGTAGATAAAAGCAGACTTCGCCAGCGCAAACCTGTTCCCGGGAAACCTCCGACCTCTCATAAGCCCAATCAGGAGCAATTGCGAAAATTACGGAGGATTAAACCCCAGCTGGGGGAACCTTCAGCGGCGGATCCGGCATTGGCCACGCTGGAAACGGGAAGTCTGGTAGACCATAGCAGGTTTGGCAGGGGAGAGGTATTGAAAATCGAAGGAGTAGGGAGCGATCGCAAAGCCGAAATTCGATTCGAACAGGGAAATGTCAAGAAATTGTTGTTGCGATTTGCTAAATTAAAGGTATTGAAATCCTGACCAGGGTATTCCATGGCTGAATTCATAAAAATATATGAGGAGAATCCCAATCCGAAAGCGGTACGGAAAGTCGTTGACGTGCTTCGGGATGGCGGCCTGGTGATTTATCCAACCGACACGGTTTATGGCCTGGGCTGCGATATTACCAATAGTCGGGCACTGGAACGTCTCGCACGCATAAAAGGGGTGAAATTGGAAAAAGCCAACTGGTCCTTCATCTGTGCAGACCTGAGCAACCTCTCCGATTATGCCCGGCAATTAGATACGCCGACCTTTAAAATTCTGAAGCGGGCCCTTCCGGGTCCATATACCTTCATTCTCCCCGGTAGCAGTAATCTCCCCAAAGATTTTAAACGCAAGAAGACCGTGGGAATCCGCGTGCCTGATAATGCCATTGCACATGCCCTGGTCTCTGAACTGGGCAGGCCCATCGTTTCCACTTCCATCCGGGATGAGGATGATGTAATCGAATACACCACCGATCCGGAGCTCATATATGAAAAATGGGAGAACCTGGTAGACGTTGTGGTCGATGGAGGTTATGGAGATAATGTTGCCTCTACGGTAATCGATCTCTCGGGATATGAACCGGAAGTGATACGGGAGGGCAAAGGAGACCTGAGTATCCTGAATTAAAAAAGGCCCGGAAATCCGGGCCTCTTTATTTATTGCTGTTTCCTTTTGGAAGGAATTCGGTTTAGTTATTGATCGCAGGATCGTCCATGCCTTCTTCGATCATCGAGTAGAACTGATCCAGTTTTGGAAGAACTACGATACGGGTGCGGCGGTTCTTAGCGCGATCTGCAGCTGAATCATTGCTGGCAAGCGGTACATAGTAACTACGACCTGCAGCAGTCATACGGGCAGGATCCACACCGAAGTCGTTTTGCAGTACGCGTACAATGGATGTGGCGCGCTTTGCACTCAAATCCCAGTTGTCTAACAGGACACCAGAGCTGTAAGGAACATTGTCGGTATGTCCTTCTACCATAAACTCAAAATCAGGCTTGTTGTTAACTACCTTGGCTACTTTGCCTAAAACTTCTTTGGCAGCAGAATTTACATTATAGCTTCCGCTGGAGAAGAGGAGTTTATCTGAGATGGAAACGAATACTACGCCTTTCTCAACACTGATTTCGATATCCTCGTCATCGAGGTTACCCAGTACCCCTTTCAGGCTTTGTACCAGGCTCAGGTTTACAGAATCGCGACGAGTAACAGCATCCTGTAATTTGCGGATAGTCAGGTCCTTTTCGCGAAGGCTTTCCAGGGATTTTTCGAGGTTGTCTGCTCCTTTGGCAGTTAGCGTTGTGAGGTTACCCATGTTATTGATGAGCTCCTGGTTATTGGCTTTTAGAAATGCATTTTGCTCTTCCAGGGTTTGCATCCGTGCGTCTGCGGTTGCCTTTTCCTCCAGGCAGCTGTTGAGCTTAACCGTGGCTGAATTCAAAAGGTCTTGAGTTTCCTTTTGCTTGGCTTCCAGTTCTGCATACTTTTTTTGGGAAACACAGGAAGACAAAGCTATGGCCATTCCCAGGCATCCAAGAATAATTTTTTTCATAATTACTATTTGTGAGTTAAAGTTGTTATCAACGTGGGGTACGAATTCGTTAACAAAATTATATAAAAGTAAAATCGACTATAACCAGGCGACTCGTTAATCTTTTACTAAATTGTTAAACGCCCTTGTTTTACTTACGTAATAAGACCACACTATGGATGTTGTGCAATAGTATTTTTTTGTGAATTGCGCCTTTTCCCGTTTCCGAAACATGGATCCAAAATGCCGGTAAAAACTCAAATGGGCTCTTAACACAGCCCAGGAGTGCCGCGGTTTACCTTCAAAGAAAAAGACGAGAGCTGCCAGGCCGTCCAATAATAGCCGTGTAAAAATGAGTACGAGGGAAACCCTTAATCTCAGGTTTTTAAGCAGGGAATAGAGGGAATTCCGAAAATTCAGGAAGGTCTTACGCGGATTCATATTGCTCAGGGTAGATCCCCCCAGGTGAAGTACCTGTGAATGCCCCACGTAGCGGACGGCATAGCCAGCATTGTGTGCACGCCAGCAAAAATCCACTTCCTCCTGGTGGGCAAAGTAATCCGGATCAAAACCACCTAATTCCCGAAACACGTCTTTCTTGACGAACAAGCAAGCCCCGGTTGCCCAAAAGATTTCCCGGATATCATCGTATTGCCCTTCATCCTTTTCCAGGCTCTGAAAGATTCTTCCGCGGCAAAAGGGATAACCCAGGCGATCGAGGTATCCACCGGCCGCACCGGCATATTCAAAGTGGGTAGGTCGTTTCAGATCCTTAATCTTGGGCTGGGCAATAGCCAGGTTCGCATCCTGCGCAAAACAATCGAGAATGGGTTGTATCCATCCCTCGCAGACTTCGACATCCGAATTCAACAGGCAATATATGGGCTCTTCCACCGCTTTCAGTGCAAGGTTATATCCTCCCGCAAAACCTTCGTTGCGTTCGTTGCGGATAATTTGCACCTGAGGATAGGCCGATTTGATGAATTCCACGGAATCGTCAGAAGAGGCATTGTCGGCCACGTAAATCTTCGCTCCCTTGCTATGGGCAATTACCGATGGCAGGAACCGTTCGAGCAAGGAACGTCCATTCCAGTTTAGGATTACTACAGCAAGGTCTTCTGAATTCATATACAGCTGCCTGGGCGCGCAAAGTAAATAATAATTTCCCGCATGGTCAGGACTTTCTTGGATTCCCCTGGAAGAGTTCTGCTGCGTCGGGCAACTTTTTCAAAAAATGATAGGCGCCGGCCTCGTGATCCATCTGGCAGTAAAAATGAGTTAGCCCGTTGGTAACCATCAGATAATCAGCATTCGTCTGTATGTTATATCGGGCAATCTGATCGAAGGTCGCCTGGGTTATTGTAACTCCGGGCGCCTTGCACTCCACGAGAACCCGAACCTGGCCCTCAGCATCGCATACTGCCAAATCTACCCTTTTGTGTAGGCCTGCAACGGTTATTTCGCGTTCTACCAGCATCCTGCCTCCGGGATATCCAAGATCGGAAAGCAGGAAATGAATGCAATGCTGTCGCACCCATTCCTCGGGTAATAAGTGCACATACTTTTTACGGATTACATCAAAAACCAGCAGCTTATTTTCCCTATTTTTGATGCGTAGCGGATAGGACGGAAAATTCAATGCTTCCATGCCGCAAATTAGCCACTTTTTTTCCAAATGAACGAGGTAAAACAGCTGATCGCCAATATACGGGAAGGACGACTTGCGCCCTTTTATCTGTTGATGGGAGAGGAGACCTATTATATCGATAAGATCTCGGAGTACATCGCTGAGAATGTCCTCAGTGAGGAAGAGCGTGGCTTTAACCAGGTAGTCCTTTATGGCAAGGATGTCGGGGTTGCGGATATCATCAGCCAGGCCAAGCGTTTTCCCATGATGGCGGAGCATCAGGTAGTCATTGTCCGCGAAGCACAGCATTTGTCCCGTAATATGGAGAAATTCCTTCCTTATGTGGAAAACATGCAACCGAGTACGATCCTGGTCTTGTGTTACAAATACAAGTCGATCGATCGGCGCAAAAAATTAGCCAAGAAAATTACGGAGCACGGCGGGGTGGTTTTTGAAAGTAAGAAGCTTTACGAGAATCAGGTAGCCGATTGGATTCGGAAGGTCCTGTTGGGAAGCGGATATAAAATTTCTCATAAGGCAGCTGCCCTGTTGGTAGAATATCTGGGAACGGATTTGAGCCGTATTTCTAATGAGCTTGAAAAACTGAAGATTATTCTTCCAAAAGGGTCGGAGATAGACCCGGGGCATATTGAACAGCATATCGGAATCAGTAAGGACTACAACAACTTTGAATTGAAGAAGGCGATAGCTACCCGGGATATCCCTAAGGCAACACGGATCATTAAGTATTTTTCAGAAAATCCCCGGGAAAACCCCTTTGTGGTAACCGTGGCCTTGTTACACAATTTCTTCACACAGGTGCTGCAGTATCACGGCCTCAGCGATCACAGCCCAAAGAACGTGGCCAATGCCTTGCGGATAAATCCGTATTTCGTGGGCGAATACCAGGATGCGGCAAGGAACTATCCTATGAAAAGGGTAAGCCGTATCGTATCTACACTTCGTGAAATGGACCTTAAGAGTAAAGGAGTAGGGGCAACGGCATTGAACCCGCAAGACTTGTTGCGGGAGTTGCTTTTCAAGATCGTGTGAATGTCTTTATTTCCGGTCTACACTGAACTTGCCCGGACCTAGCAGGAAAATACAAATAAAGATCCCCAGGAAGAGTAGTGCTTTTTCTTTGACCCCAAATGGATCTGCAGCGTGGACAATCAAGGCAGCCACGGCCATAGTAATGATCACCGGAATAGCGGCCCAGCGTGTTTTCAGACCAATAAGTACTAAAACGGCACAGAGGAATTCTGCGAACACCGCCAGGAAAAGAGAAGGACCAGCGCCAATACCAATAGGATCCCCGAATTGGACGGGGCCTTCTGCAAAGAGCATGCTAAGTTTTGGAATACCATGAGTTAGCATTAAACCGGCACCCGTTACTCTGAGTAACAGGAGTCCAATGTCAGTTTGTAGGGAACTTTTCATAAAAGCATAACGTGGTTTAGTTATTGCTAAATTATCAATAATATGTTAAAACTGATTAATTTTTCTCATAACATTGTTGGTTTCCTCGACAAGTTGATCAGCATTTGCACGGTTAAAAACCAAGGGGGGTTTTATTTTCAGTACTGTGTTTCCAGGTCCGTCCAGGCCGGTAAGGATATGCGCGTTTCGCAATTCATTACACAGATAGGCAGCTAATTCTGTGGCATTTTGCTTTGGACCAGCTAAGCATTCAATGCCGAGAAATAGTCCGCTCCCCCGGACTTCTTTAATCCAAGAGTAATTTGCGGCCAGGCCTTCAAATTCATGGATTAAGTACGCACCGACGTTTGCTGCCTGTTGCTGTAATCCTTCCGCTTCCACAACTTCTAAAACCGCTTTACCGATAGCACAGGAAACGGGATTACCGCCAAATGAGCTGAAAAATTCGGGCCCCTGAGCAAAAGACTCGGAAATTTCCCGGGTTGTAACTACGGCACCTATGGGGTGGCCATTGCCCATTGGCTTACCCAGCACCACCATGTCCGGAAGGACCTGATGCATTTCGAAGCCCCACTTCCATTGGCCCAACCTCCCGAATCCTACCTGGACTTCATCACTGATACAAACCCCGCCAAAGTTGCGTATTTCTGTATATAACGCTTTCAGCAATCCCTCTGGCAAGGGCAGTTGGCCGCCACATCCCATGATGGGTTCGGCGATCAAACCCGACAAGTCGTTTTGGTTCCTTTGGATTAAGTTACGGTAGTTCTCCAGTAAATCCCCGTACCAGGAATCCCAATCCCTATTGGCGGGTTTCTTCGGAAAAGGACCGACTACAGCATTGGGGTACTCCTGATCCTTATGGTGCTTGTAGGGACTAATTTCAATGCCGGATTGTGTATTTCCATGATAGCCACGATCCAGACAAAGCATCTTATTTTTACCGGTGTGCGCCCGGGACATGCGTATCGCCAGGTCGGTGGCCGCACTCCCGGAATTGACGAAGTATACCTGGCTCAGGTGATCCGGAAACCAGGATAACAGGTGTTCCGCATAATCGAGGATTTCATCGTAATAATAACGTGTGTTGGTATTGAGGCGTCTTGAAGTACGGGCTGCAGCTTCGGTTACGTGGGGATGGCAATGCCCCACCAGCATGATGTTGTTATAGGCATCCAGAAAAGTATTTCCTGCAGCGTCAAACATATACTGCATCGCAGCCCGTCGCATGCCGATAGGTTGCTGATAACTAAGAGAAAGACTCTTACCCAAAACCCTTGACCTGCGTTCCTGGTATTCGCCAGCGGAAATAACCTTTTGAGCATGCAATCCTATGGCTTCCCGAAAGACATCGGCAGCCCGTTCCGGGGTGATGCTGATCCACCGGTGTAATAATTTCCGGGCCCCTGCTTCGCTAATTCGAATATATTCGGGGTCTTCACTACTGTCTGCTTTACTTGCAGAGTGGCATAAACTCATGCATAAGCGTCCGGCTATTAAATAGTACAACAAATCCATTTCCTGGCCGAGGAGTGGAAACTGTTGGTGGAATGCCTTTAGTGCGTTAGCGGCAACTTCAAGGGGATTTTCCTTGTCCATCAGCAGGTAAGTGAGCCCAACCGCAACCTCATTGATAGTCCATGAGTAGCACAAATCTCCGAAGTCTATAAGGCCGCTTACCTCATGCCCATTACAAAGGACATTCCAGTCATTGGAATCGTTGTGGATCACAGATTTGCGCAAGGCATATCGGCGGGGGAGGACTTCCTGCTGAAACTGATGCAAGAAATAGGAAATAACCCTACGATCTTCCGGAGCTGCTACAGCTGGCACAAGCGCCTGAACTTTCTCCAGGTGTTGCAGGTCCCAGGAGCGCTCCAGCGCACCAATATTTCCAGGGGGAAGGTCTGCGAGTTGCGCAGTAAGTTCCCCGAGAAAGGCTCCAAAGCTAGCTTGTAGTTCGGGGCTATGGTCGGTCTCCGCGAGGAAAGTCCCGGGAACAAAGCTCAGTAATCGAAAATACTGTTCGCCCAGGTCGAGCAAGGTATTTTCCTGAAGGTCCGGGATAATTACCGGGAACCGCGTGGGCAAAGTCTGCGATAGCCGCCTAAGCATTTGGCTTTCGACCTCCAGTAAATCCTTAACCCATGGTGCTTTGCGGTAGGTTTTGGCAATTCGCAACCCATCCTTAAGTCGAACCTTGAAGGTCCCGTTTTGATATCCCGCCTGGCGTTTGATCTCAAGGGGGTGGATTCCGTATTTTTCCCGGAGGAGTTGTTCAATAATCATTGTGTCAATCCCGATAATGGCACTGGGATAAACTTACGATAATTACCAATTCCAGGTACCGGATTACTATTCCACAACAACAGTAGCTTCTGGATTATTCCAAATGGTGGAATACCTAATTACTTGCGGTTGATACTCGAATTCGAGATTCCGATTATTTTGATTCGCCAGTTCATAACTGCCATCTTCGGCAACGAATTTAAAAGACATACTGCTGTGTCCGGTGTCGACCAGGACTTTGCCGGTGAAGATGCCATCTCCGTCGGGATCAGACAATTCAATAGTTTCATTCCAGGATAGGGGAGGAAGGGACCCGCGAATGCCCACCGCACCAATACTTTCATCCGATCCAGTATCGACCTGGAAATGGATTTCCTTGACATGGGTTTCCTGCACGCACGAAGTGGTAAGTACTAAGGCCAACAAGACGGTAAAGGATATAATTTTTGATTGCATGATATTTTGATTTAGTATTTACAATTAGGATTTGGCAGGGGATAGTTTCTTAGCCAGGAGATAATCAAGGCCAAAGCGACCGCTACCGAGGTAAAGGTTGTATAGGGCAACCCATAGAAAGCCCATTGCCGGAAGCATTCCCCAGGTGCCCATACCCCATTTCTGCATGAAAATCGCCGTAAGCATGGTACAGGTAATTAGGAAGGCTGCGACGCGGGTCTTTAAGCCAAAGGCAAGGAATAAGCCCCCAACCGCCTCACTGAAAGCGCCCATCCAGGCGAAGAATACAGGCATAGCGGCATAAATACCTCCGTAGGTTGCCACATCCTGGGGAAACCAGGCGGCGACTTCGAATAGGTCGAGGTTTTGGCCCTCCGGGGTCCAGGGCATTCCGAATTTACTGGCACCAAAATCTAAGGCCAGTAACATGCCACAGATAAATCGGATTGCGGCAAAAATCAGGTCAGCAAGCCAATGGGGTTGACAGATTGGAGTAATGAGGGATTTCAATAATAGTTTCATATCTAAAGGATTTCTTTCGAAACAAAACTGCGGCATTGCCCGCACCAAGCCGGCTCAGATCATAAGAAAAGGGTCTCAAATACGATTTGAGACGTATTTCAGGAGGATTTCAGGAGGATTTTAAGAGGATTTCAGGGAGTTCAAATAAGACGAAGGAGAATTCCCCTCGAGTTTTTGAAAAACCCGATTGAAAGTGGCTTTGCTATTGAAACCGGACTCAAAGGCCAATCCCAAAAGGGAGTGGTTGCGGTGATCTCCTTGTTTGAGGTGTTCCTTGAAACGGGCAATTCGGTAGCTGTTTACAAAATCGTTGAAGTTCATACCAAACCCCGCATTTATGGTTCGGGAAAGTTGGACCCGTGAGATCCCGAGTTCCGATGCCAATTCCTCCAGGTTGAGATCCGGCCGGAGGAAGGCTTCCCGGGATTCCATGAACTGGGTTAATTCTTGCTTGTCGGTAGCTATGATTTCCTCCCTGGGATACGTCTTGAGGTCGGAAAGGTTAAAATCCAGACCCAAGAGGCGATGCGGGGGAGTAAAGTAGCCCCGGATACCCATATAGAGTATTGCGACGGCTGCAAAGAAGTCCTTCCACCATTTCTGAATCCAGGTTAAGGATTGTATTTGTAAGTCCAGAAATTGCTGGATATTTCCGTAAAGAAAAAGCAGGATATAGATGAATAGAAAGTTCCGCATCCAACGCAATTCCAGGGAGTAGGTATTCGAGAAATAGTGTCTGAGCTTCTTGCGATAGGCATAGTATAATTGAAGGGAGAAGGCGAGGTAAATGGCCTGCTGAAGCGTTTCAATGATTGAGAAAAAGTTGCCCACCGCTCCCATATTCCAGTTTTGCATCAACACGCCATTCTGTTGCGTATCAAATCCGGGTTGACCGCTGTCATAAACCAGAATAAATATGCGGTAGCCTATGAAAACAATTAGCGGAATAAAGTGCAACCAGTCTGTTTTCCGGAATCGGAATGCCGAAGTTGTCACTGCTTTCAGGTAAAGATAAATAAGCGGTCCTACGGCAAAAGTCAGCGGAATCAGGTAATAGTTGATCTTGGTATTTCTGAATGTGTCGTACCATCCCATGAATCCAATGGTGTAGGTGGTGCGATGGTAGCAGGTAATCAACAGCAGGGTGCCCAACAGGAAATCGGATAATAACTGCTTGTTATAGGCCCGATAATACAATAATACCGCCAGAAGTATCCCCTGAGTTACCAGAATCAGGAGCGCGGTACTGTATATATTGAACTCAGGAAATGCGAGCAGGTAAGATCCCATAATCGCAAATCAAGGTAGTAAAAAGAATACTTTTAAAACAGCTTTGGGTACGCTTCAGGCTTGGCCTCGTGGAGTATGCTGTAGACCTTTTCGAAGATATCCTCCGCACTGGGTTTGGAAAAATAGTCTCCATCACTGGCATAGGCCGGACGGTGTGCTTTTGCAGTTAAGGTATGCGGGGGAGAATCGAGATAGCGATAAGCTCCCTGTTCTTCAATCACTTTCTGCAACAAATAGGCTGCGCAACCTCCCGGAACATCTTCATCGACCACGAGGAATCGATTGGTTTTGCGAATACTCTCTTTTACCTGATGCCCCAAATCAAATGGCAGCAGGCTTTGTGCATCAATGACTTCTGCCGAAATCCCTACCTCCTCTAATTCGGCGGCTACCTGGTTCACGATGCGCAAGGTGGAACCGTAGGAAAGGATGGTGATATCCGATCCTTCACGGATTACTTCCACCTGACCAATAGGGGTGCAGAGTTCTCCCAGGTTATTCGGCATTTTCTCTTTCAGGCGATACCCATTAAGGCTTTCAACGATCAGGGCGGGTTCGTCTGATTTCATCAGGGTGTTATAGAAACCTGCTGCTTTCGTCATATTACGCGGTACCAGGAAGTACATGCCACGCAACAAATGGATCAGGCCTCCCATCTGTGATCCCGAATGCCAGATTCCTTCGAGTCGATGCCCCCGGGTCCGTACGATAAGCGGTGCCTTTTGTTTTCCGACAGTGCGATATAAAAGCGTAGCTAAATCATCACTTAAGGTTTGCAAAGCATATAGCATGTAATCCAGATACTGGATTTCGGCAATCGGTCGCAAACCGCGTAAAGCTAATCCGATGCCCTGCCCGATAATCGTTGCTTCCCGAATTCCTGTATCGGCGATTCGCAAGGGCCCGAATTTTTTCTGTAAGCCTTCCAGTCCCTGATTAACATCTCCAATATTCCCACTGTCTTCTCCAAAGATGACAGCCTGAGGATATTGGGTAAACAGTTTCTCGAAATTATCCCGCAGAATTATCCGGCCGTCTACCATTTCAGCATCGTCGGTATACGCCGGAGAAATTTCCGGAATAGCCGTGGCCTTATTGTCCAGTTCAGAATACAAGTGTGAACTATACAGGGGTTGGGTGGAATTGCGGAAGGCTTCGATCCATGCGATTAACTGCTCGCGCTGCGGATGGGATTCGCCAACTAAAAAGCGCACTGCTTTACGGGATGCCACCATCAGGTCCTTCTTGAGGGGTTCCTCAATAGCGATCAGGTCGTTCTTGAGTTTCCGGATGAAGTTCCTGTTAGGGCTCGCATTTGCAGCAGCATCGAGCAGTTCCACCAATTCTTTTTGCTGGGCGCGATGCGGAGCCAAAAATTCGGACCAGGCCTCCTTCTTAGCCAGACGAACTTCCTTCTTAATGGACTTTTCCAATTGCGCCAACTCCTCCTCGGAGACAATTTCATTGGCCAGGATCCATTCCCTGAACTTTAAATTACAATCGTATTCGCGTTCCCAATTCAGTCGTTCTTCCGTCTTGTAGCGCTCGTGAGATCCCGAGGTGGAATGCCCCTGGGGCTGGGTGAGTTCCTGCACATGAATCAGAACAGGGGTGTGGGACTCGCGGGCAATATCGGCGGCATTTTCATAGGCATGGATCAGGGCCGTATAGTCCCATCCCTTAACCCGCATTATTTCGAAGCCAGCTTCCTTTTCGGTTCGTTGGAAACCCTTCAGTATTTCGGAGATATTCTCTTTGGTTGTCTGATATTCTGCCGGAACCGAGATTCCATAAGCATCGTCCCAGACGCTGATTACCATGGGAACCTGAAGGACGCCAGCCGCGTTGACCGTTTCGAAGAAATGACCTTCGCTTGTCGAGGCATTCCCAATGGTGCCCCATGCAATTTCGTTACCTCCATTTGAGAATCCCTCAGAAGGCAGCTCGTTAAGGTGACGGTATAATTTTGAAGCCTGGGCCAGTCCTAACAGTCGTGGCATCTGAGCCGCCGTAGGCGAAATATCAGCGCTGCTGTTCGGTTGTTTGGTAAGATCCTTCCAACTGCCATCTTCATTCAGGCTATAGGTAACAAAGTGACCTCCCATTTGCCTTCCGGCGCTCATGGGTTCCAGACTAATGTCGGTTGTAGCATAGAGCCCGTGAAAGAAGTCTTTGGGACCTAAGAGGTCGAGCGCCATCATAAAAGTCTGGTCGCGGTAGTAACCACTTCTGAAATCCCCATCCCGGAAGGATCGGGCCATTGCGAGCTGTGGCAATTCTTTGCCATCCCCAAAGATTCCGAATTTTGCCTTTCCGGTGAGCACTTCACGCCGACCTAAAAGACTACATTCCCGACTCAGTACAGCAATGCGGTAATCCCGCAGGATTTGCTCTTTGAAGTCGTTAAATGAAATGTCTTTTTCCGGATCTAGTTCCACCTTCATCTTTAGGTAAATTGCGTTGTGGCAAAAGTAGTCAAAACAGCCCTCGATAGCAATGCCGGACTTTGAAATAATTACCGATTATTCAACAAATTTGTTTTAAAACGAAAATTTGTCAAGAATAATGCAAAAAAATGCCTGTGGAGTAAGAATTCGTTAACTAATTAGCCGGGTGGCGCTTAAAACCAACGCCGTGTAAAGAGGCCGGTAAGCGTACGCGGGCTTATGGTAATGATGAATCTGATTCGCTCATCGTAATTGGGTTGCGCAATTTCCCAACCGAGATTGGAGTAGAATGGAAAGTACAGCTCAAAGTAGTCGGTAACCAGATTCAATCGTATTCCAGCGTCATAGACAAATCGGGCATTGCTGCCTGTATTCTTTAGAAATCCAATATCGCCGTAAACTTCGATCCAGCGCCAAAGGTTAAAACTCGCATTACCGGTTAGCATCCAATCATTGGCAAAGGCATCAGGTAACTGGGATTTAAAGCCACCTTCGGCAATTATAATTTGCTGACTGTAAATACCGCTATCCTCAGATCTTCCCAGGTAGTTATAATCGAAAAGGTAATCCGTAGGTCGGTCCAATGCAAAACTAAAGAAGTCCGAATCCGTCTGATTTCTCAGGAAAAGTCCTCCGAACATCCGAAGATTCAATTGTCGGTTACTATTAAATAACCGGCGGTACTCCACGTTGAGTGCTACCTTGGAAAAATCGGATGCGTGCTGCGCATCGGCAAACCAGGAAAAGTAGTTGATAATATGGTTGTCGCGATAGTTGTAGCGCAAATTCAAAACACTGTAATCCGGGTCTGTTTCCAATTCCCCCAAAGTCGGGTCTATATTCCGGAAAACATTGATATATCGCAACAGAAGACTGGACCGTACATTTGAGGTGAGGTCGTCCGGACGCCATCCAAAAGATACTGAAGGGGTAAGGGTAGAATATCTCGAATTTGTTTGAAAGTGGGAGGTGGAACCCCTCAGGCTGTAGTTGGTTACATAAAACCCGCTTTTACCGTGGAAATGCTGATAACGCAAGCTTGCATTTCCGACCAAAGCCCGTTCCCGGGTGGCATAGGTCGGTGCTACATCGAATACAAAAGGACGTTGTAAGAGGGTTTTATTGGTCAGGCGGAGCCCCGGTGAAATCCCATCGTAGATATTGAAATTTGCTACGGGCATGTAAAATATCTGATTGTAATAGGGGTTCTCCGCATCCCTGAAAAACTGGATTTTGAGTTTCTTGTTCCCTGAGAAAAAACCGCCCAGGGTTTTCCAGTTATCCCGCTGGTTGAATTCCGGGATATTCTGGTCGTAATTCAATACCAGTCGTTCCTCCGTACCTCGTGGAATTGCAAACTGAGCCGTGCCTTTGACCCCGGTAAACCAATATTTAGATACTACGGAATCCTCTGCTATCCCGAATAGAGATATGGGTACTTCTACGCCCGTTTTGTTCTTCAGGGTTACATAGAGAGAATCAGGGGTTTTTTCTACCTTCTTGATTTTGTAATCAATCTGATCGGTCGTTGCGACATAGGTATCGAAAAACCAATCGATATTCTTCGGGGCGCCTTCTTTCAGGGTCTTTTCAAAGTCGGCAGCGCGAACGGGTTGCAGGCTGTAGGTCTTGTAGAATTCCTTTATGGCGGCATCGATGTGGCCCTGATTCAGGTAATCGGCCAGGTATTTCATTCCCAGTCCTGCCTTGTAGGTGTTTGCGATCTTCTGATTGAATTTTATCAAGGAATCATTGGAAGTCACTAAGGGCTGATCCGTATTCCTGCGCGCGGCGAACATGTAGAGGAATGAATACTGTTCATTAAAATCCATTTGAGCAAGGGTAAACCGCTTTACCGGCCAGATATCCGCAAGCTTCCCGAGTAGTTTCTGATCCGGATAATACTCCTCCACATACCGTATCATAAGGTAATTCACGATGGCATCACTTACCCATTTCTCTTTTCTCGGATCCAGAAAAATGGTTTCCCGCATATAGCTGGTGAGTGCTGTCTTCAGGAATTTTAATTCGAACTGAAACTGTTCTTCATAAGGCCGGATAAAGGAAGGCAATAAATTCAGGCCGTACAGCGGATTCTTGTCAAAGTCAATCTCGCTGACCAATAGCTGTTCATAGGGAAAATCCCCAAGGTTTTCATGGATAAAACTGGTAATACGGTCTATGGAGATTCCCTGCAATACCTCCGGATATCCCCGGGATTGAATATCCGTAACTACAAACAGGGTAGAAGTGAGGTGTTTTTTGAAGGGTCTCGAACGATTCAAGATAACATCGCAGTTTTTGCGCTGGACACCGCGTAAGGTGGCAAACTGACCACCCGGGTAGGCCGAAACACTCATGTCTACATAATTCGTTCCCAAATACAGCGAATCGGGAAAAATGAAATTGATCTGGGTGTCAGAAATATCTGTGTATAGGTCTTCCAGGTTTTTATTGGAATACAATTTCCAATCCCCATCGTAAACAGCAGGAGTTAAATACCAGTCTTTCAAGTAGAAATCCCCCCTGGGGCTATATCCGTAAGGGGTGTATTTATTAGGGGGAAGTTTTACGGTGTAGGTCAGAAACAAGGTTGTGGAATCGCCTGGAGCTATCGGGCGGTCCAAATCAAAGCGAACCAGGTCCTTACCCGAAAGCCGCTCAAAAGTCACATTACGAAATACTTCGTTTGAACTGTTCAGGATATTTGTGCGGCCGCGCTCATTGTCCTTGGCCAGGTGGAGGGAGCGGTTAAACTCTTCTGCAAAACGGCGGGCAAGAGCGGTATTCTTATCGGAATAGGCATTATTCCAATCGTTGAAGTAGAGTACGTTCAGCGTGTCTTTGGAATCATTCACATACCGAAACTCCTGTTGGATCTCCAGTACTTTGGATTCCTCGACAAGCGTCGCTTTTATGTTGTTGGTATGCTGTGCCTTCACCCCTGAGATTCCCAGGAGTGCTATAAATCCTGCCCTTAGGAGCAAAAAGCATCTACCGGCAGGCCTATCCATTAAAAGTTCGGGCTAAGCATATGGCCTCTATAGAAGGCGTCGACAATATCTACAACTTCCTCAGGAGTATCGACCAGGTGTACCAGATCCAGGTCTTTTTCACTGATGTTTCCGGCTTGTAGCATGGTAGTCTTGATCCAATCCATTAAGCCACTCCAGAATTCCGTGCCTACCAAAATAATCGGGAAGCTTGCGATTTTGGCTGTTTGGATCAGGGTCATGGCTTCAAAGAGCTCGTCCAGGGTGCCGAAACCTCCCGGCATTACCACAAACCCTTGCGAATATTTCACAAACATTACCTTTCGAACAAAGAAATAATCGAAATTCAGACTCTTGTCTTCGTCGATGTACGGATTGTTTTGCTTTTCGAAAGGGAGTTCAATGTTGAGGCCCACTGAGGTGCCCCCATTAAGATGGGCTCCCCGGTTCCCGGCTTCCATTATTCCAGGGCCACCACCCGTTATAACGCCGTAACCAGCCTCAGAAAGCTCCTTGGCTACCTCGACCGCCAACTTATAGTAAGGATGGTCCTCAGGGGTGCGCGCAGAGCCGAAAACACTGATACAGGGGCCAATAGCACTGAGTTTTTCATATCCATTGACAAACTCTCCCATGATCTTGAAGATCGCCCAGGAGTCGTTGGTTTTAATTTCGTTCCAGCCCTTTGGGTGTTTTTCTGCGTGCATATTTTTTTTCTTACTGTAGTAACGTCAAAATTCCGCAAATTTTATGCATTTCCCTGATTTTCTGTCTCAAGGACGCCTTGCGGCTGTAGTTCCTGTTTCAAAAATCGGGCCGTATAGCTCTCGGGATGCTCGCAAATTTCTTCCGGACTTCCTGTGGCGATAATTTTACCACCACCCCGACCACCTTCAAGGCCAATGTCAATGATGTGGTCGGCGATCTTAATCACATCCATGTTGTGTTCTATGATCAGGACTGTATTGCCTTTGTCGACCAGTTGGGTGATAACTTCCATGAGCACGCGGATATCTTCGAAATGCAACCCGGTGGTGGGCTCGTCGAGAATATAAAAGGTATTCCCGGTATCCCTTTTCGAGAGCTCAGTGGCCAATTTAACCCGCTGCGCTTCACCCCCGGAGAGCGTGGTAGATTGTTGTCCCAGGGTAATATACCCCAATCCTACTTCGCGTATGGTACGCAGCTTCCTGTGGATCTTGGGGATATGTTCAAAGAAATTAACCGCCTCATTTACGGTCATTTCCAGTACATCGGCAATGGATTTCCCCTTATAGCGAATTTCCAGGGTTTCCCGATTGAATCGTTTTCCGTTGCAAGTTTCGCAATCCACGTATACATCCGGGAGGAAATTCATCTCAATAACCCGTAATCCACCTCCCTGACAGGTTTCACAGCGTCCTCCTTTTACATTAAAACTAAATCTGCCAGGCTTGTAGCCGCGAATGGCGGCTTCCGGAGTCTTGGCAAACAATGACCTGATTTCGCTAAAAACTCCTGTATACGTGGCAGGGTTAGATCGGGGAGTACGCCCTATAGGAGCCTGGTTGATGTCAATAACCTTATCGATGTGCTCCAGGCCGGTAATGGATTTATAGGGCATCGGCTTTTTGACCCCATTGAAATAGTGGGCATTCATAATGGGGTAGAGGGTCCCATTGACCAGTGTGGATTTACCACTTCCGGAAACCCCGGTAACGCATATCAATTTTCCTAAAGGAAACTCAGCCGTGATGTTCTTCAGGTTATGACCGGTGCAACCTTCCAGGCGTATTGATTTACCGCTACCTGCCCGACGTTGTTTGGGCACTGAAATTTCCCGGGTACCATTGAGGTAATCTGCGGTCAGGGTATGGTGCAGGTGGAGCTCTGACGGAGGCCCCTCGGAAATGATTTCTCCGCCGTGTTTTCCAGCCCTGGGCCCAATATCAATCACATGATCGGCCTCCAGGATCATATCCTTATCGTGCTCAACAACAATTACGGAATTGCCCAGATCTCTCAGGGCTTTAAGGGACTTAATAAGGCGTTGGTTGTCGCGCTGGTGTAATCCGATACTCGGTTCATCGAGGATATAAAGTACCCCAACCAGCTGGGAGCCGATTTGTGTGGCCAATCGAATTCGTTGCGCTTCGCCACCTGATAAGGTGCGTGATCCCCGGTTTAACGATAAGTAATCCAATCCCACATCCAAAAGGAATTTCAGTCGGGTCCGGATCTCCTTGATGATCTCTGCAGCAATTACTTGCTGATCACCCTCTAGCCGTTGATCCAGCTCCTGGAAGAAGCTATATAACTCAGCAATATCGAGCTGTGCTAAATCGGCAATATTCTTTCCATCTACCCGAAAATACAGCGATGATTTTTTCAGGCGGGAGCCATCACATTCCGGACAAGTGACCTTATCCATGTATTCCTTGGCCCACCTGCGGATACTACTGGAATTGCTATCGCGAAACTGGTTGAGGATAAAAGTGGCGATACCCTCGTAGTCTATTTTGTATTGGCGGGTTACCCCAAGGCTCTTACTATTAACTTCGAAACGTTCGTTTCCACCATTGATAATGAGGTCCAAAGCCTCCTCCGGAATCTTGGATATGGGGTCTCCTAAATCAAAATCATAGCGCAAGGCAATAGTCTCCAATTGCTTAAACGCCCAGGACTTCTTAAATGTTCCAAGGGGTGCCAGACCTCCGGCCTTAATGCTGAGCTTCTTATCCGGGATAATCTTTGCGGGGTTTACCTGATGGATATGCCCAAGCCCGTTGCACTCCGGGCACATTCCCTTGGGGGAATTGAAAGAGAACGTATTGGGTTCCGGGATCGGGTAGGAGATGCCGGATTCCGGACACATGAGGTGCCGGCTAAAGTATCTGGGCTCATCACTGCCTTCTTCAAGGACCATTAAAATATCATCCCCGGAATACATGGCCGTCTTAATGCTTTCCTCCAAACGGGATTTGTCCTGGTCTCCGGTTTTGATCGCCAAACGGTCTACCACGATTTCGATGTCGTGGGTTTTGTAGCGGTCTACCTTCATGCCCCGCTCAATATCCAGGATCTCCCCGTCTACGCGGACCTTGAGGAATCCCTGTTTGGCAATTTGCTCAAAAAGCTCCCGATAGTGCCCTTTACGGGACCGAACTACAGGAGCGAGAATATTGATGCGTTTATCCGAATACTGTTCCAGGATTAGCTCTACTATTTGCGCATCGGAATAGCTTACCATTTTCTTGCCAGTATTGTAGCTGTAGGCATCCGAAGCCCGGGCAAATAAAAGGCGTAAGAAATCGTAGACCTCGGTAATGGTACCAACGGTGGAGCGGGGAGACCGGCTCGTAGTTTTTTGCTCAATGGCAATTACCGGGGAGAGGCCGTCTATTTTGTCGACATCGGGTCGTTCTAAACCACCCAGGAACTGACGGGCGTAGGCAGAAAAGGTTTCAATGTATCGCCGCTGTCCTTCGGCGTAAAGTGTGTCGAAGGCCAGGGAAGATTTCCCACTTCCGGAAAGCCCGGTAATAACGACCAATTTTTCGCGAGGAATACTTAAATCAATGTCCTTCAGGTTATGGACCCGGGCGCCTTGAATATGAATATTTTCCTCTGCTGTTCCCATTCTTAAAATCAAAGGTTGCGAAATTACGATATTACACCCTAAATCGAAAGTTGAGCCTACTCCGAATTGTATATCATTGGGGCACTTTCTAACTTAGACCCGAACAAAAATTAAAAATACATGCAGTTACTCGGGATTGGCTCCAGAATTTCTCATCCAGAGCACGGTAAAGGGGTTGTGATCAATGTTAGCAGGAATCATTATTGGATTTCTTTTATGGACTCCGGAGTTGAAACTATTGATCTTGATGAGGGCTTTGAAGTTATCGAAGCCGTATATGATGAAGTCGACAGTGTAAGTTTCACTGAGGTGGAATCTTCTCTGATAGAAATCCTGAGAAAATGGAGTGATGCTACCTCGCTGGTACCGCTCGCCGACAAGTGGCGTGGTGGAACGCTTCTTTTGCAGCCCAAGGACACTACGCTTTCTGCCAAGGAAATCCCGCTGCAAACTTTCTTTCATAAGATTGTAATGGTCAGGGATAGGCTGCGGGTAATGGAGCAAAAAATCAACGCGCACAAAGGACTGGATGATCAGGATAAGGTGGAATTACAACAGTACATTACCCGGATATATGGCAGTTTAACCACCTTCAATGTAATGTTCAAAAACTCCAGTGACAATTTTGTGGGTGAAAAAACGCGGTAAGCAATTCCTATACCGCCTTTCTGATTCCTGAATTCTGATTGGATTCATTTTTCCATACTTCCAGTTCCAAAATGTTGTTGGAATTATTCCAATAGCTCAATTGGCCTTCCCGGACCTGAATTCCATAAGCACGGCCCTGATCGAACACTCCCCAATTCAGATTACCAAACTGGTTTCGGAAATGCCGGGTTAAAAGGGGGAGCACGTTGTACTTTGGTTTTAGGTAACAAATGGGGATTCTATTTTCCTTTCTCAGGAAAACGGCCCGATTTTCGCATTGCAGTTTTTCCTCTTCAACAGCTCGTGCCCAGCGGTTTATTGACAGCTGTAATTCTTTACGCGTGCGGGTTGTAGCTTCAGTATGACCAAAAAGTAAGCAGAGGTATTCCGCGATAATCTGGGCACTTTCCTGCTGTTCCGACAGGAAGGCAAAGTAAATTAACCGGGGGATATGCAACCCCTTACGGGAAAGTGCAATCCAAAATCGCTCAGCTTGTTGCCGCTCGCCGGCTTCTGAATAGTCCTGCCCGAACAGGTTTTCCTGACGCTCCCTGGGGGCCTGTTCAATGCTAAATGGGAAGGAGTTGTTGCCAATGATATCGCTTACTGTAGCGAGATAGCTTTGGAAGCCACCTTCAAAGAGGTAACGTACAGGGGGCTGAACTGCTGGGTTTGATGCTGGACTCATAATTTATGAATTAGGATATAATCCAAAAATATGTAATAATTCCTAATTATGGAAATATTCCAAATATTATTTTGGAATTATTCCGAATTGGCTATCTTTGAAGAAGTCATCTGGGACAAATTCATTAATACAGTATCATGGAACAGGAAATAAGTGGTAAGCGGTTTTCCGAATTACGCCGGGAGCTGGGTTTTACCCAGGCAGAGTTTGCCGAAATGCTTGGGATCTCCAATACCACGGCGGATATCGAAAGGGGAAGGACAAAGATTTCTGGTTTGGTTGTTGCACGCTTGCTCAAGCAGTTTAAAATAAATCCCCTCTGGCTTTTCGGGGAGAGTACCGAGCAATATTTAGAACCTGCAACGGTGAGCGTTATTCCCAAGGTTGTAACCGTTGATTCCTCCGATAATGAAAATATGGTCCTGGTCAATGCCCGGGCGGCGGCCGGATATCCACAAAACATTCAGGATACGAGCTGGTACCGGCAACTTCCGGCTTTTGATTTACCCATCCCTCAGTTCCGCAATGCAACCTATCGCGGTTTTCAGGTGGAAGGGGATAGCATGCTGCCCAACTTACAACCAGACGACTGGGTGTTGGCTAGGGCGGTAGAGTCCTGGGATGAAATCAGCCCGAACCGAATGTATGTAGTGGTGTTGACAGATGCGGTCCTGGTCAAGAAGATAGAGAAATTACCGGGCTCCGATAAATTTCGTCTGGTCTCCCTGAATCCGTCGTATCCCGCCTATGAGATACAGGAATCTCAGGTCCAGGAAACCTGGGAGGTCCGCAGTAAGATTACCTTTAGCCTGGAGGCCACTTCCGATAGCGGCTTGCTTAGGCAGCTTCAACAATCCATGGACGAACTTAAAGAGAAGTTAGCCGCGGGATAAGCTCAAAAACCCGAGGCGGCATCATCTCCCCGCACATCTGCTCCGGCTTCCAGCCGTCCATCTTTGAGAACGCGAATAGCATCGACTTTTCCGATAATTGGGGTTCGGTCCTGATTGATGATATACCCCCTTGTGATCAGGCTATCCTTCAGTGATTCCGGAAATCCTTCCGGTTCAAAGATGATCATATCCGGAAGCCATTGATGGTGAAAGCGCGGAGCTTCCACTGCCTGTTGCATGCTCAGGCCATATTCGTAAACATTCAGGATAGTTTGCGTCACTGCTGTAATTATAGTGCTTCCACCCGGAGTTCCAACAACCAGCCATAATTCCCCGTCTTTTTCCACTATAGTCGGGGTCATGCTACTCAGCATTCGTTTTCCGGGCGCAATACTGTTGGCTTCGGCACCGATCAGGCCAAACATGTTTGGCTCTCCCGGTTTGGCACTAAAATCGTCCATTTCATTGTTTAAGAAAAAGCCTAATTCCTGCACGTAGAGTTTGGATCCATAAGCGCCATTGAGCGTAGTTGTGGCAGAAATCGCGTTACCGAATTGATCTACAATGGAGTAGTGGGTAGTCTCGGAACTCTCATACATTGCAATTTCCCCTTTGCTTATAGTCTCAGACGGCGTGTCTTTTAAGGGGTTGTAGTTTTCCATTCGCTCCTGCAGGTAGTCGGGATCCGTAATCTCGGAGACGGGAATTTCCACAAAATCAGGATCGCCCAGATAATAGTTACGGTCGGCGTATGCGCGTCGCGCGGCCTCAGTAAAGAGTTGAATCCCTGCTGCACTATGATGCCCCATGTCGCTTACGTCATAGGGTTCCATCATTTTGAGGATCTGCTGCATGGTAATTCCCCCACTGCTCGGTGGTCCCATGGAAATTACGTTGAGATCGCGGTATTGGAAGGTTACCGGGTCCCGCCAGACCGCTTCGTACTGTGCCAGGTCTTCCATTGTAATGTACCCACCCCGCTTTTTCATGAACTGAGAGAGCACCTGGGCCGTTTCGCCCATGTAGAATTCGTCTCTGCCTCCCTCTGAAATACGGCGAAGGGTTTGGGCCAGAGCGGCATAACGTAAAGTATCTCCTGGTTTGCAGGAATTGGAAAATACAGTACTATCCCCATTTACTTCCAGGATCTGATCCCGGTAATTTTCGAGGCGGGCGGCTTGTTTCTCCGTGACCACTACGCCCTGTTCGCATAATGCAATTGTAGGGGCCAGTAATTCCTCCATTGGAAGACTTCCAAACTTTTCATGTACAGCAAATATCCCGGCAATGGTACCGGGCACACCAACTGCGGTAGCGCCGATCCGACTTAATTTGGGATCCGGATTTCCAAGGGAATCCAGGTACATATCTCTGTGGGCTGCCAGGGGAGCCTTTTCCCGGTAATCCAGTGTACCCGTTTGTCCGTCGGCCATTCGGTACACCATAAATCCGCCCCCGCCCAGATTTCCGGCAAAAGGGTAGGCGGCCGCCAGGGCGATTTCCGTTGCAATCATCGCATCGAACGCGTTCCCCCCTTTCTTCAACACCTCCATCCCGATTCGGGAGGCCTCGATCCGGGCAGAAACTACCATGGCATTGTTGTGAACCACCCCTGTAGGAGCAGCCTCGGGATTGGTTTTACAAGCATAGTGCAAAAAGGAATAACTGGAAATAAGTGCCAGAAAAAGCACGCGATAAAGCCGATGGAAAATAGGGTTGGTTTGCGTCAAAGCTGTTGGATTTTAAGTTTTGAAAAGGTAACTAATTCAACAAAAAATTCATGGAATTCAGTTTCAAACTCCTCATAGTGCCATTGCAAATCACTGATGGCCTCGTCCATACGACTACGATCACCTGCCCGGCGATCCATTCCCCGAAGCACCTGGGCTATCCCTTCGAGGGAAGCATAACTGAGCAACCAGTTAGAGCTGATCATATAGGGCAGGAAACGTTGGACACCTTTGGGTAGCCCTTTGAAGTTTTCCCGACACAGCCTGTAAAAATCAAGGGTGAACGTTTCCAGGTCCGTATCGTGATAGCGAGACCAGTTACGGGCCAGGAAATGATCGTAGTATATATCTACAATTACACGGCTGTAATGGCTGTGACGCTTGTGCAATCGCTTGCTACTGCTTCGGGCTATCGGATGTGTATCGGTATAGGTATCTATGGCACGATGTAGCAACACCCCTTTTTGAATGCCTTCCTCGTAATCCAGATAGTCTTTGGCCCGGATATGATCTCCGATGAAGTTCCCGATGGTCAAATCCGGATCACCGAAAGAGAGATAAATATGGGCAAGGAAATTCAAGGAATGAGCGCTGTGGTAGGTTTACAATCCGAACTAATGTACGAATTCGTTCCATAAAATATAAGAGCCAGCTATCTTTGCGACGAATCAATACCTATCCTATGACCCTGATCAAATCTATTTCTGGAATTCGCGGGACTATCGGTGGAAACCCCGGTGACAATTTAACCCCGCTAGACGCGGTTCGCTTTGCTTCTGCATACGCCAGCTGGATGCGGGAGCGCTATCCCGGTCGACGGCTTAAAGTAGTACTAGGCAGGGACGCCCGACTTTCCGGGGAAATGATTCAGGATCTGGTTGCAGCTACGTTGATTGGATGTGGGATTGATATCGTTGATTTAGGGCTTTCAACAACTCCTACCGTAGAATTGGCTGTTCCAATGGAGGTTGCCGACGGAGGCATAATCCTGACAGCCAGCCATAATCCCAAACAGTGGAATGCCCTGAAATTGCTCGACTCTCGCGGGGAATTTCTTGATGCTGCGGCAGGGCAACGGATTTTGGAGCTCGCCGAGGCGGAAGCTTTTGATTATGCTACCGTGGACGATTTGGGGCAGAAATCTGTCCGGGACGATTATTTAAAATTACACGTAGACCATGTGCTGGACCTGGAACTTGTAGATGCAGCGACCATCCGCAAGCAGAAATTTAAGGTAGTGGTCGATGGGGTATGTTCTTCGGGAGGTATCGCTATTCCGCTTTTGCTGGAGGCTCTTGGCGTAGAAGTGATTCCGCTTTATTGTGAACCCACAGGTCATTTCCCCCATAATCCCGAACCCCTGAAACAGCATTTGGGAGACATTTGCCGGGAAGTCCAGCAAACCGGTGCGGATTTTGGCATCGTAGTAGATCCCGACGTGGATCGGCTGGCCTTTATCGATGAAACCGGGGAGATGTTCGGGGAAGAGTATACCCTGGTGGCCTGCGCGGATTATGTGCTGAGTCGGACGCCGGGCAATACCGTATCGAATTTATCATCTACCCGAGCATTGCGCGATATTACCGAAAAGCACAATGGAAGCTATACTGCTGCGGCAGTCGGGGAAGTTAATGTGGTGGCAGCCATGAAAGAAACAGGTGCCGTAATAGGAGGTGAAGGTAATGGAGGGATTATTTACCCGGCCAGCCACTATGGCCGCGATGCCCTTGTGGGTACCGCGCTGTTCCTGATGCTCCTCAGTGAAAAGCAGCTGCCTGTTAGCGCGCTAAGAGCCAGCTACCCAGCTTACTTTATGAGCAAGCAGAAGATTGAGCTCGAGCCTGGTCTTGACGTAGATGCCTTATTAGCGGCAATGCACCAGCGCTTTAAAGATGAAGAAGTCAGCGCGGTCGATGGGGTCAAAATCGATTTTGAAGACAGTTGGGTCCACCTGCGTAAATCCAATACGGAGCCTATTATCCGTATTTATACCGAAGCGAGTAGTCAGCAGGCTGCAGATGATCTCGGTGCGAAGTTTATTTCAGAAATCAAGGCTGCCCGGGCGGCCCTTTAGCAGCTGGTTCCTGGCCTTTCTTTCCCCGGTGTTTCCATCGGCGATGTGTCCAGAAGTAATATTCTGGGGCCTTCTGAATGGATTTTTCCACTTCCCTGAAAAAGGCGTCGGTGATTTCGTAGTCTGGTATGGATCGGGGATCTTCGGTCAATACAGTAAAAGTACCTTGGTAAAATCCGCGTTTTAACTTTTCCACCTTCAGATACACCGGCGTAATATTATGTTGCTTGCACATTTCTTCAGCGCCGATATGCAGGGGAACCTCAATGCCCATGAATTTGCCCCAATGACGGGTACGGATAAGCATGGGAGACTGATCACAGATAATCCCGTAACTGCCCACGATGCCTTCTTTTTCGTTTTTGGCAATGATTTTTCGGGTTTCCTTTGTGGTAATCAGGGTTAATCCGAATTCCGCCCGGATATCTCGAACCAATTTGTCGAAATACTTATTGCCAATGGGCTGATAAACTCCGAAACCGAGCGATTTGATCTGGTTGTTTAATGAGAGTACCCATTCCCAACTGGCATAATGGGGGAGCATAACCATTGTACTTTTCCCTTGCGACTCAAGGCTGTGGATAATTTCGAGGTTTGTGAAAGTAAAGCGCTTGATTATTCCGTCATGTCCAATAGCCATGGTTTTGATCATTTCCAGGAACATATCGCACATGTGGGCATAGAATTTCTTTTCGATCTGTTTTTTCTCTGTTTCGGACTTGTCCGGAAAAACTAAGTTCAGGTTCTTTCGAACTACTTTTCTTCGGTAACCAATCAGGTGGAAGAGCAGGAAAAACAGGAAATCCGAGAGTAGATATAGCAACGAAAATGGAAGCCTGGCTATGAGCCAGAGCAGGGGGTATACCAGTAGGAAAACAAGGCGTTGCACACTCAAAATTATGGGCAAATATAGCTATATTTGACCCTATTGCCAGTTTACTTTCCATGCAATTAGACCTCGTTACTTTAATAATCATCGGAGCTAATGTAATTATCAGCCTCAAGGGATTTAACGATAATTATTTTTTCGACCGATACAAGTTTAATGTTAGCGCCATACGGGCAGGGCAGCGGGAGCGATCCATCACTTCGGGATTTCTGCATGTAGATTTCACCCACCTGTTTCTGAACATGTTTACGCTGTATTTTTTTGCAGATGTGGTTATTAACTGGTTCGGCCCGGGGAAGTTTTTATTGATTTACTTCGTGAGTTTGGTCGCTGGGAGCTTACTTTCCCTTTATTTCCACAAGAACGAACCCTATTACAGTGCAGTAGGAGCAAGCGGTGCGGTAACCGGAATTCTTTTTGCCGCCATTCTTTTACAACCCGATATGCGGCTGGCGTTACTGTTTATTCCCATCCCATTCCCGGCCTATGTCTTTGGGATTGCCTATTTGCTCTATTCTATTTACGGAATGCGAACCCGAATAGGGAATATTGGCCATTCTGCGCACTTTGGTGGGGCCATAGGTGGATTTGCCACAGTTTTGTTGTTCCGCCCCAGCCTGCTGAGTACGCAACCGCTTATGGTCGCATTACTCGCACTACCCATTGTTTTGCTGTTTATCCTGCAGCGCGCTGGGAAGTTGTAAACAGGCTACCGCTTACTGGTTATTTCTCATAGAAAACGTCAAGCAGCAAGGAAAATCGACGAAATTTCATACGAAACCATACTTCGATTCGTTAGGGTATTAGCCAAAAATTGAAGATATATGGTCAAACTTGCCAAACTCACCTGGATATTCCCCGTCCTTTTTATAGTGGGATGTTCCGACCAAACTACAGTCTTTCAAGACGATCTCGAGGACGATTTGATCCTCAACACCAATCAAAGTATTCTGGATCAGTCCGTGAGCTTTTCACAAGCCGGTGTGCTGGATATTTATGAGGAAGGTTTCCTCAGTAATCGTAGTAATGATGAAGCGGGGCAGTACCCGCTTACCCTGATTGCTTCTGTTGCGCCTCCGTCGAGCACAGCAGGAGATAATCTTACCGCCTCACACGTTGATCTTTCCGGAGATTACGTGTATGTCGGTTACAATACCGTTGGAAGCACCTATAAAGGCGCAATCGATGTTGTCGATATTTCCGATCCCCACAATCCCCGGGTACGTTCGCGATTAATCTATACCAATGCAGACATCAATGCCCTGAAATACAACAATGGGTATGTTTATATCGTCGGGGGTGTGGACTCGGAAACATCCGTACGGGCCACTTCCAATTCCTTTATTGCCAGAATTGCTGTAAACAGCGGTCGAATGAGTACCACGGGTATCCTCTACGGTTTCCAACAGGGATTCAATGCTACCGACCTGTTATTCAAAGATGGGAACGTTCTCGTTAGTTCTGGAAAGGAAGGAAGCATTACGGCGTATAATGCCGGAACCCTCGAAATAGTAAATGAAGCATATTCTGAAGATGTACGGTCCATGGCGGCCACCTCCAATGGACTTGCTGTGCTGGATGCCGGAACAGGTGTGAGGGTCCTGGATGCCAATTTGGTAGAAACCGGGATGATCCCCGTATCCACTGATCTGGGTGTAGCCACGAAAAAGACTATAGAAGTAAAAGATAATAGTGTTTTGGTTTCCGAAGCTGAGCGCGGTGTAGGGGTGTATGACCTCAATAATGGTAACCTGATGGAGTATCTGGAGATTCCGGTACGACCAGAGGGGGTAGATGCTGCCGATGTGGTGACCAATGCCGTATCCTCCAATGAGGAGGCAATCTTCATGGCCAACGGAGGTGCTGGTTTAAGTCTTTCCCAGGAGGAAAACGGAACTTCTCAAACCGTAGGTATCATTGAGCTGAATGGTTCAGTAAACTATGTGGTCTCACGAGGCGACTATGCTTTTGCTGCTACCGGAGAAGGAGGATTACAGATTATCAAGCTCAACCGTCCATCCAGTTCCCTGGAAGGCGCTTGCCAGAATCTGCCTGAGTACAGGAGCTCTTCGCGCCTGACTGTTAATGCCGGGGAAAATGAAGCCTATAGCGGCTCCCGTCGCCTGCGGAATATTTCAGTAGCTGGTGAGCTGTTGCTTTGTGGAAGCTGGACAGTAAGGGATGGCATTATCCTGGAACCGGACGGTGTTTTACAGGTTTATGGCAACATGACCGTTGCCCGTAATAGCCGGCGACGCGATGTTGTGGTTGCTGCTGGAGCCCGCCTGGTAGTTGAAGGCAATTTCACCCTCTTTGGTGACCTGACACTGGAAGACGGAGCAACCCTCGAGTTCTTGGGAGATGCGTCTACTATTGATGTCTTTGGAGATGTTGAGATTAACGGATCCGCACAAGTCCTGGGAACCTTCAGGGATGTACGCGATAAATTCTAAGGAAAAAGAAAATTAAAAAAGAAACCCGGCCATTGTAGCCGGGTTTTTTTAATCCAATAATTCGGAGATCTTGGCCTCAAGGGCAGGACCTCTGAGGTTCTTGGCGATGATTACGCCGTTTTCATCCAGCAGGAAGCTCGCCGGGATTCCCCGCACATTATACAGGGCTGCTATTTCATCAAAATATCGCACATTAGACACGTGGGACCATACCAGGCCGTCTTGCTCAATAGCTTGTACCCATTGCTCTTCATTGCGGTCCAGTGATACCCCGAACACAGTAAATCCTCTATCCTTATACTTGTGGTAAACCCGCACGATGTTCGGGTTCTCTGCGCGGCAGGGTCGGCACCATCCCGCCCAGAAATCTACCAGGGTGTATTTACCCAGGGCATCCTTTAATGCCAGGGTATCTCCCTGAGGGGTAGGGGCGCTAAACGCCGGCGCTTTGGATCCAATGGCCGTTCTTCCTTCAGATTCTACCAGACGCGCTATTTCCATACCTGCATTGGAACTTTGAATTTCCGCGGTAAGCCCATTGTATAATTCCTTTATAGTGGCCACCGTTTGCGTTTTGTTCTGGAGAATCCGGCTTAAAAGCAGTGCAGATATCAATGCGTCGGGATGCTCCTCCACAAAGGTTTTTTCAAAATCATTCATGCGGGATTGTAGTTCAAAGAATTCTTCCCGAAGCGCTTCCATGGTTGCCGTATCCTTTTGCATCATCGCCTGTTGCATATCGCGATTTATGCTACCCCGGCGTTCCCCCAGTTCCCGGGCGCCGTTAAGGTAACTGGAATAGGCTTCGTTTTGCGGGGATCCCCCGAAACGCACCAGGCGCAGGCTGTCTTTATGGCCTTCTATCCAAATAGCGCCTTCCTCCAGGACGAGGGGAATCGCGCCTTGTTGCCCTTCAACAAAAATGAAGTGCAATTCAGGTATTTCAATATTCCCCTGAAAGACAAATTTACCATCGGTGATTACTGCGGTGTCTACGTCAATGGTGCTGGCATCCGAAAGTTGCTTACGCAGGAATAAACGCGTGTCCTGCGGAAGATCTCCGGCCAGTTCCCCTGTGATTTCATAGGAATTTGGAGCAGCAGTTTCACAGGCTGCTAATAGTAGCAAAAACAGTGACAAAAGGCTGAACAAAGCCAACGGACGGGCTTTGTTGTAATCTTCGTATTTCATAGAAAAAGTTTGCGCCAAGGCAATCAAAATTGATAGCGGATTCCCAGGGCGATGTCGAAATCCAGATTGTCTGAAAATCCGTCGTATCCGATCAGCCCGATTTCAGGCCTGAAATCCAGGGATAATAATAAGGGGATATCAAAATTATACTCGATCCCGATGTTACCTGCTCCAAAAACGAACAGACCGTCGTCATCGTTATCAAAATCCGGATCCGGATCAAAATCCACACTACCCAAACCGCCACCTACACCGTAGTACCAGTTAAAGTTACCATCTAAAGGACGTACCCACTGGTAAAGTCCGGATAATTTAAAAGCGTCGAAGTTTCGGTTATCGCGCCATCCCAGATTAAATTCGAGACGGGTAGCCCGGGTCAGGGACTTTTGGTAAGACAATTCAGCTCCAAATCCATCGCTGTCACCCAATCGCAATCCAAGGGCATGATTCGAGATGGATTGGCCATAGGCCATAGATCCAACGAAGAAACAAAAGACAATTAATAAAGGTCGCATAAATTAAGATTTAGTTCACACCAAAAATAGCCCTAATTTGCCGCTCTTCCCTTAAGAAAAACTTAATTTAGCCCTTAAAATCGTCGACTTGCTTCCGGAAAAATACCTGATCGAACTTCGCGACCTACTTCAAGGCGAATTGCAATGGGATGAATTACAGCGGACCCTATACGCTACAGACGCTTCGGTATATCGAATCAAACCGTTGGGGGTAGCGTTTCCCAAAAACGAGTCCGATATTCAATTGCTCCTGAAATTTGCTGCTACCCATAAAATAGGGCTTATTCCACGTACGGCAGGGACCTCCCTCGCCGGTCAGTGCGTCGGTCCCGGATTGGTGGTGGATGTGAGTAAACACATGACCCGAATCCTTGAGTTGGACGAGGCGAAACAGCAGATTAAAGTGCAACCCGGGGTAGTGCGGGACGAATTGAATGCCTATCTGAAACCTTTTGGGTTGTTTTTCGGTCCTAATACTTCTACGTCTAATCGCTGCATGATTGGCGGAATGGCTGGAAATAATTCCAGCGGAACCACTTCCATTCGCTATGGGGTAACCCGGGATAAGGTTGTCGGTATGAAGATCCTATTGTCAGATGGAAGTCCGGCTACCATCCAACCGCTCGATTCCAGCGAATTCAAGGCGCAAACCGAAGCCCAGGGTTTGGAGGGAGAAATTTATCGCGGACTTGAAGCGATTCTTTCCGATCCCTCCAATGCAGCTTGTATTCGCAGTAAATACCCGAATCCCGAAATACACCGGAGGAATACAGGCTATGCGCTGGATCTCCTACTGGAAACCTCCCCTTTTGGCGCGGAGGAGCCCTTTAACCTGGCACAATTGCTTTGCGGGAGTGAGGGAACCCTGGCGTTTACCACCGAGTTGACCTTACAACTCGATGTCCTGCCGCCGCCTTGCAGTGCCATGATTGTGCCGCATTATGAAAGCCTGGAAGGCTGCCTCAGTGATGTAAAGCCAGTAATGGAGCATGGGCTCTATCTCTGCGAAATGATGGATAAAGTAATCCTGGATTGTACCAAGAACAATAGGGAACACAAGGAAAATCGATTTTTTGTGGATGGCGATCCCGCGGCCTTGCTCATGCTGGAAGTACGTGCGCAGGATGAAACGGAACTTGAGCAGGAAATAGGCAAGGTTTTAAAAACCCTCGAAAAATCGGGTTATTCCTATGCACACCCGGTGCTATATGGCGATCAAATCCAGATGGCTATAAGCCTGCGCAAAGCAGGTTTGGGCTTACTGGGGAATATGATTGGGGATAAGAAAGCCGTTGCCTGTATCGAAGACACGGCAGTAGCGCTAGGCGATTTGAAACCATTTATCATGGAGTTTACCGCGATCATGGATCGCTACAAACAACAGGCAGTTTATTACGCCCATGCTGGAGCAGGCGAACTTCATCTCAGGCCCATACTCAACCTGAAGGAATCCGAGGATGTTATCCTGTTTCGTTCCATAACCACAGAGGTAGCCAAACTAACCCGTAAATACAATGGATCCTTTAGCGGAGAGCACGGAGATGGTATTGTTCGGGCCGAATTTATCCCATTGCTACTGGGAGAACAGAACTACGAGTTGCTCAAGTCGGTAAAAGCGCTCTTTGATCCCAATAGGATACTCAATCCGGGTAAGATTGTCGACGCCCTACCCATGGATCGATCGTTGCGTTACGAGCCGGACCGGGAGGAACCGGAAATCGAAACCCTTTTTGATTTTTCAGACAATCAGGGAATATTGCGGGCCGCCGAGAAGTGTAATGGCAGTGGGGATTGCAGAAAATCACACCAGATGCCCGGAGCAATGTGTCCGAGTTACCAGGCCACAAAGAATGAAAAGGATACCACACGAGGAAGAGCTAACACCTTAAGGGAATTTTTAACCCATTCGGAATCCGCAAACCGCTTTGACCACAAGGAGCTGAAAGAGGTTTACGATCTCTGCCTGAGCTGCAAAGCCTGCGCGCGCGAATGTCCCAGTAATGTAGACGTCGCTACTTTGAAGGCAGAAATGCTGTACCAATATCAGGAGAAAAACGGGTATAGTCTGAGAAGCAAAATGTTTGCTCACAGCACGCGTATCAATGCACTCAACAGCAGGTTCGCAGGACTGAGCAATGCGGTGCTTCAAAGCAAAATAGGGGGTGGGCTGGTTAAAAAATTGATGGGAGTGGCCCCGGAACGCAAATTGCCCGCGGTATCCAATTTTAATTTCAACAGCTACCTCCAAAAGCAATGTAAAGCAAAAGATGTAGCGTCGGCAAGCAAGCCTGGCCAGAAAGTGGCGCTTTACATTGATGAATTTACCCGTTACCTCGATGTGGATCAGGGCCGGGATGCGATTGACTTACTCCTGGCCTTAGGTTATGAAGTTGAGCTGTTCTACGCCGACAGCGGGCGGACCTATATTTCAAAGGGATTTTTGGAAGAAGCACGGGCACTGGCACATAAAAATAAACCTGAACTCCTGCAGTTTGCCCGACAACACACCCCATTGCTAGGCCTCGAACCCTCTGCCATACTTACATTCCGGGACGAATACAAGCGCTTTGGCCTGGAACAGTCAGATATGGAAGCCATAGCAGGAAATTGTTTCCTTATTGAAGAATTCCTTGCAGCAGAAATAGCTTCAGGTAAGCTGAATTCAGAGCTGTTTACCCGGGAAGAACGAACGGTCAAGATCCATAATCACTGTTATCAAAAGGCCTTGTCGGATCAGAAAATTACGTTCGACATCTTGAACCTCCCGGTGAATTATAAGGTGAGCATCATTCCTTCGGGTTGTTGTGGAATGGCGGGTTCTTTTGGTTATGAAAAAGAGCACTACCAGGTGAGCATGCAGGTAGGAAGCTTAAAACTTTTTCCAGCTATTGAAAAAACAGATAAGGAGGTGATCCTTGCGGCCAACGGTACCAGTTGCCGACATCAAATAAACGACGGGACCGGCCGGAAGGCCAAACACCCGGTTACTATCCTCAAAGAAGCCCTGCTTTAGACGACCGACCCAAATTGGACAATAAGCTGCGGATGGTCATGTGTTTTAATTCTTCATCTGCAAAAAAGGCTGGAAGTTTGTCCTCGCTGTAGCGATAGAGCTTCCAACGTTTGAACGCATACTCGAGAGCAGTCAATTTTCCAGACCAGGCGCCGGAATTGATTAGCAGGCAATTTCCCGAACGTGTAACATTCCATTGTTTCCCTTCATGGGCCCACAGACTGCTAATAAGGACGTTGTGGTTTCTGGCAACGGCCAAATCCGTAAATTTTTTGTCTTGTCGTGTGGTATTGGATTTAGCCACCAGTACTTTTCTATTCAGACTTTTTATTCCCCCTGCAAAAAAAGTAACCAATAAAGAATCCCTAATTCCCGCCAGATAGCGAAGCATCGGTATGTTGCGCATAACAACTACCTGTTCCGCTGGTAATATCCAGGTTTCTTGGCCGTGTAAATTTAAAGTTAACTCCCTGGAGAAACGGAATCCCCCCGCCTCGGTAATCCCCAATTTGTGCAAGGCGCTTTTATTTACTTTTCCCACTATATGTACTACGGTGTCACCTTGCGCCATTTTTTGTATCCGCTTAAGGACTTTCCGATGCACTTTATTGAGTTGACTTATATCAGAAATAGAATCGGAAACAAACAAGCCATTGAGGATGAGTGCCTTAGGGCTGATGCTGCTTAGGTAAGATAGCAATTCATTAGCGCGGCAGCGGTCCGTGCCGAGCTTTACCTCAGCCAACAAGGCAATATCTATTTTCCGCTTTTTCAATGGGGTAGTTCTGTTTAGATAAAGTTATTTACCCTATTGGATTACTGGGTTCCCGCGAAGTTGAAGGTTTAAATAACAAAGGGTTATCAAAAGATTAAATACCTTTGGGTTTATGGCAGGAAATACATTTGGAAACGCCTTTCGGCTGATGACTTTCGGGGAATCCCATGGCGCCGGATTAGGCGGAATTATAGACGGTTGTCCGGCTGGGCTGGAAGTAGACATGGAATTGATTCATCGCGATCTTGCGCGTCGCAGGCCGGGTCAATCCGCTATCGTTACCCAACGCAAAGAACCCGATCAGGTTGCGTTCTATTCCGGAATATTCGAAGGGAAGACCACCGGGTCACCTATTGGTTTCCTGATTCAAAACACCAATCAAAAATCCAAGGATTACTCTCATATTGCGGACAGCTACAGGCCCTCTCACGCCGATTATACCTTTGACCAGAAATATGGGTTTCGCGATTACCGTGGAGGTGGACGGAGTTCTGCCCGTGAAACAGTAAGCCGGGTAGTTGCCGGTGCGATCGCCAAACAGTTGATTAGCCCGGTGACCATACAGGGCTATGTAAGTCAGGTGGGCGAGGTCCGTTTGGAGAAGCCGTATAACGAATTGGATTTGTCCCAGGCCGAAAACAATCCGGTACGGTGCCCGGATCCTGAAACCGCCGAACAAATGGAAGCACTCATCCGCGAGGTTCGCAAGGAAGGGGATACCATTGGAGGGGTGGTGAGTTGTGTTATCAAAAATGTACCCAAAGGCTTGGGAGATCCTGTTTTTGATAAACTCCATGCCCGTCTTGGGCACGCCATGCTGAGTATTAACGCGGTAAAGGGGTTTGAATACGGGAGCGGATTCGAAGGGGTAACCATGAAAGGAAGTGCCCACAATGATGCTTTCAATTCCGATGGAAGTACAAAAACCAATTTCAGCGGTGGGGTGCAAGGGGGTATTAGCAATGGAATGGATATTTATTTCAACGTTGCGTTCAAACCTGTAGCCACCTTGATCCAATCTTACGACACCATTGACAAGGAAGGTAAGGAAGTAACGGTTCAGGGTAAAGGGAGGCATGATCCCTGCGTAGTTCCTCGAGCTGTCGCGATCGTTGAGGCCATGGCCGCCCTGGTTATTGCCGATGCCCAATTACTCAACCGACTGGCGAGAAAGTAAGCCGTGAATTGGGGCAAGTCTGCCCAAAATAGTATCTTCCAAATCAAATCAGCCACATGAAAAAACTCGAATTACACTGGCAAATTCTGATCGGGATGCTCCTGGGGATCGTTTTCGGATTTGTTATGACCTACCCCGACTGGGGCGCAGGTTTTGTACAGGATTGGATCAATCCATTCGGCACCATCTTCGTAAAGTTGCTCAAACTTATTGCCATTCCCCTTATCCTCGCTTCGCTCATCAAGGGAATTTCCGATTTAAAAGATATCAGCAAGTTTCGGAACATTGGGTTGCGTACCATAGGCATTTACATCGTAACGACGGTTGTGGCCATTAGCCTCGGCTTGATTTTGGTAAACATTCTCAAACCTGGCGACGGCATATCTGAAGATACCATTGCCAAGCTCACAGAAACCTATGCCTCGGATTCCGGGGTAACATCCAAATTGGAAGAGGCGAGTCGCCAAAAAGATAGTGGCCCTTTACAATTTCTGGTCGATATGGTTCCCGATAACGCATTTCGCGCCGTTAGTGACAATGGCCTGATGTTGCAGGTAATTGTATTTACTATGCTCTTTGGTATTAGCCTGCTACTGATCGGGGAGGAAGCTGCAAAACCCCTGAAAAAATTCTTTGATTCCCTGAACGATGTGGTGCTGAAAATGGTAGACCTCATCATGCTTACCGCTCCCTTTGCCGTTTTTGCCTTATTGGCGAATGTGGTGGTGTCTTCAGGTGACCCGGATTTATTGTTAGCCCTATTGAAATATTCAGGAGTGGTAGTACTCGGCTTGCTGCTCATGATTGTCTTTTACAGCATTGTGGTTTCTTCTTTTACCCGATATAATCCGATCAAGTTCCTCAGAAAGATTTCCCCGGCACAATTGCTGGCCTTTTCCACCAGCTCCAGTGCGGCAACACTTCCCGTTACCATGGAGCGCGTAGAAGAGCATATCGGGGTAGATAAGGAAGTTTCGAGCTTTGTACTCCCGGTAGGTGCTACCATTAATATGGACGGTACCAGTTTGTATCAGGGTGTGGCTGCGGTATTTATCGCCCAGGCGCTTGGCTTTGATCTTTCGCTGGGAGGACAACTAACAATCATACTCACAGCATTACTGGCTTCCATTGGTTCCGCAGCGGTTCCCGGTGCGGGAATGGTAATGCTGGTCATCGTTTTGGAATCGATCAACTTTCCGGCTGATAAGCTGGCCATAGGGCTGGCACTGATCTTTGCGGTAGACAGGCCTTTGGACATGTGCCGTACGGTGGTCAATGTTACCGGGGATGCTACGGTTTCTATGCTGGTAGCTAAATCTGTAGGGAAATTGGGAAAACCCAGGGTTAAAAACTGGGACGATCATTTGGACGAAGTAATTTAGATAGCATGAATATCTGTTTTTTAATGTATCCCTGGGAAGAAATCGACCCGGACAACGATACCAGCCTGGCACTGATTCATGAATGCGTACGCCGAAAGCATGGCGTTGCGCTCTGCAGCCCTGCGAATCTGACCATTCGCAACAGCGTTACCAGTGCGTTTTGTACCGTAGTCAACAAAATGGAAAAGGTTCCGGCCAGCCTGAAATCTTTTTACAAGAAAGCGGAAACCCGGGAGGAAATGTTGCCGCTTGCCGGATTTGATGTCATCTTTATGCGAGCCAACCCACCGCTGGATCCGTTGATGCTCAATTTCCTGGATTCTGTAAAAGACGATGTGTTTATCGTGAATTCCCTGCAAGGGATGCGCGAAGCAAATAACAAACTCTACACGGCTGCGTTCGGAGATACCCACAGCAATATTATTCCCAATACCCACGTATCCAAGAATAAAAAGTATCTGATCAAGCAGATCAATGAGTCCAAATCGGACAAGATGATTCTCAAGCCCCTCAATGGTTTTGGGGGTAGTGGAGTAATCCTCATTGAAAAGTCGGCGATGTCCAATATCAATTCCCTGCTCGACTTTTACATCACCAATAGCGACGGTACTTCGAATTATGTGATCCTTCAGGATTTTATCGAAGGAGCCGAACAGGGCGATGTCCGAATCCTTTTACTCAATGGGGAGCCCATAGGGGCCATGCGACGTATCCCCGGTTCAGGTGATCACCGCTCCAACGTTTCGGCCGGAGGAACGGTAGCCAAGCATACCATGACCAAAGCCGAAAAGGCGCTCTGCAAGCAAATAGGCCCGAAGCTGGTCAACGACGGACTCTACTTTGTGGGTATCGATGTTATCGGGGGTAAACTTGTAGAGGTCAATGTCATGTCTCCCGGAGGAATAACTTACATGAATAAAGTCTACAAGACCAAGATCCAACAAAAGGTTATCGATTTTATCGAGAGTAAGGTAATGGACCGCTTGCAGGCGTTCGACAGATTATCGCGCCTGCGCAAGGAGGTGGAAGAGGCTTAATATCATCTATAATTAGGCTATTTCATGATTCGCTGTACTCCAGAAGATATGATTCGGATGATTCAGGGCGGCATCCCCTTTGAAGCCGTGTCCGATGATTATTCCTTCCAACTGAAAATTGAACACTACGCCCCATATATGTGTGGCGCGGTACACGACGGGAATCAGTTTCGAAAGTCTTTATGGGCCAATTGTACCCATACCGCCTACGAACGTTGGTACGAAGAAGATCCGTGCACCCGTGAAATGGTACTGGACCATCCGATTGTTATCTCAGGACTCGATAGTCGTTTTGAGTATGACCTCAACAGGGGCCCGGACACCTGTATTTTTGAGGATGCCTGGGGAAAACAACTCTGGCATAAACCGCTTTCTGAATCCGAAAGAGCGATAAGCCTGAACAAACACAAACGCTTCTACGAAGTTGTTCATGCCCTGGTTACCAAGCTGGAGGAAATACACGGAATGGTTCTGGTTATTGATATGCATAGCTACAACTGGAAACGCTGGGATCGGGAAGTACCTACCTGGAATTTGGGAACCTCCCGAATAGACCAGGAACGATTTGGGGCGCTGGCCGAATCCTGGAGTGCGCGTTTAGGAGGCATAAGCCTTCCCAATGGTATCGCCCAGACATCCCTGATCAACGATGTCTTTCACGGCAGGGGCTATTTCCTGGGCTACATCACAGAGCACTTCGAGCAGACCCTTGTCCTTGCAACAGAAATCTCTAAGGTGTATTGCGACGAACTAACCGGGATTATTTATCCCGAAGTTGTCCGGGCAGTGCGCAGCGCGTTCCGGGAATTAATACCTTTGCAGCTTCAGGAATTTCAACAGCGTTTCAATTAGGAACCCATCCCTGCAGCATTATATTATGACTGAGGCAAGCCTTCATCCCGATCTTCAATCCAAATATTCCAAGGTTCTGGAAATCGATGCCCATTTGGATCGTCTCGTGCATCGCATTGAACTGTTGCAGTATATCAACCCACTGAATACTGAAAAGGAGAAGCAGCGTTTCTTCGCTTCAAAGTATACGGAAGAACCACATTTTAAGTATCCCAAACTAAAGTTCGACCCGTATAAATTACACCGGTTGTTTTTCTCCCACCGCCTGGATCGTATTGAGGACGATGTAATCCGGGAACTCTATAAGGATGTCATTTATTTCTACGGAAATATGGTCCAGTGTATTGAGACTATTGGCAGCCAAAAACGATTTTATTACAATTCCCTAAGGGTATATGGGACACCCAGGGAACGCGATGTCGAAAATGCGCGCTTTATCCTGCACTTCGACGATGAGCCGGATTCCCTGGCTATGGAAAAACGCCACAGCCCTGATTATGCCGTGGCGTATTTCGAAAAGTTTGCTAAGGACTATGACTTCCCCCTGAATATTCGATTCTCGACACATATGTCGGCCGAGGCCATGGTGAGTAATAGCAGCCGGAGCTTACTGATTAAGCGGAATGCTAAATTCAGCGACAACCAGTTGCTGACTCTGGCCCATCACGAAATAGGCATTCACTTACTCACTACTTATAATGGGCTTACCCAGCCTTTAAAGATATTCTCCAATGGGCTGCCCAAAAACGTGGAGACTCAGGAAGGATTGGCTGTGTTTAGCGAGTATATGGGCGGAGCGCTTACCCTGAAACGCTTAAAGGAGTTGGCCTACAGGGTACTGGCTTCCGATAGCCTGAGCAAAGGATACAGTTTCGCGGATACCTTTGACCTGATTCACAACCAGTACAAGCTCAATCGCGATGCTGCTTTTACCATTACATTACGTGCACACCGGGGAGGTGGATTTACCAAGGACCGCTTGTACCTAAGCGGACTCCGGCGGATCTACCAACGCTATCTGAAGGAAGAACCTATGGACCGCTTGCTTATCGGGAAGGTTAGTCAGGACTACGAGAAGCAGATTGGGTATCTTCAGCAGATTGGACTGGTTACCCCAGGCCCGCACCGTTGCCTGAGCTTCGACAAGAAAAGCAATACCAATACCACCCTGGATTTTATCCTGAATAATCTGAAGTAGGCTTACAGGTCTGTGATCAATTATTTTGGAGGAACGCTACTGCTAAATCTATAATTTCCTCATCGGTAGCGGGAAAGTCAGGTTGAATTTTTTCTCCGAACGCATTTTTTAGTCTGTCAGCTAGGAATACTTGTGTTAAAGCCAAACGGGAGTTGTCACTTAATTGAAAGGTTCCGTTTCCAGTGCTCAACCCACATGTCGGGGTCCCGAAGGAGGAGGTATCCGGCCTGTTGATAAAGGAAATAGCAATGGCCTCTCCTGAACTGGCTGTAGCAACGCTATATAAAACAGCTACTTTTGGGTTTTCGTTGAAGAGAGTATAAGGTTCTTCTAAAGAAAGCACGGGGATATTACCAGTAAATGAAATTCCAGCTTCATAGCTCCAAGAGCGTTCTTCTCCCTCAGGGCCTACAAAATAACCCGCGATACCTTCTCCCAAAATAGGGCCAATCCCTGCGAGCATTGGAAACATATTTCCTCCCGTATTGGGTCGCAAGTCAACAATCCAGCCGATTAAGTCTGGTGAGTCTTTTTCGCGGATAATATTATGGAGATTTTCTGCAAACTCCATTGCCTCAGTACTCTCTGATGAACCAGTAAACCCCCGAACAAAAATATAGCCTATATTATCAGGAATACGATCTAATCCTATCGGATCATTTGGAAAAGGACAGTCTGCTGTTGATGCCGAAATAAACGCCCCATTTCCACGCTCTATGAAACTGTGATTGTCTCCTAACAGTTCTAAGGCTCTTAACATTGAACCTGAACTATAGACCTGATCAATCGTCTGAGCTGCTCCTGCAACTTCAAAAACTTCGTTTCTAAAATCAGTCCAATTTATAGTATTACGATACAAAGCGTTTTCTTCCATAACTTCCAGGACTTCATTCAAATAGTTGCGCGCTTCTGCCGAAATAGTCAGATTCTCAGTTTCATTACCTGGTTCTTCTTCGCTACAAGAAAAGCATAGGAACAGTACAAGTATTAGCTGAAGACATTTATTCATAGCTGCTATTTTTCTTTTAAAATAAGAATTTTCCTTCACTCAAAAGTATAAGAAAGTGATACCTATTCATGAAGAAAATGATCGGGCAGTTTACCTATTTACCTGGAAGCATCCAGAAACTTATTTGCGGTTTCAGGACTGGGGAGCATGCAGGATTCCCTTTTACCATACCACTTGTAGCGATTCCGGGCGATAAAGTCGTACACCACATCGCGTATCGAACGCGGAATCCAGCCGAGCAGCGGCGGCAACCAACGATATCCCTTTAAGTGCCTGGCAATTTCAAGGGCGGCATCGGACTTCAGATAATACGCTACCCCCGGGTCGATAAGGATAATGGAATCTACTTTTTCTGTATCAATTCCCCTAGCTCTCATAAGTGATTCGGCTTCCTGACTTTGTAAGGAGGCCAGCAGGAAAACATCCCCCTTTTCTCGCTTTAAAATACGCTGTACCCAGGTGTTGCAGAGGTTGCATACCCCGTCGAACAGCACCACTTTTTTTCCAGGTAGAATTTCCATGATGCAAAGATAGGGCGGAACATAGAAACAATCCCGTTCTCAGAACTAAGTCCGGAGTTTGGAGAAAAGTAAGTCTAGGTTACAGGGAATTTAGAAATTCGACTAAATCTGTTTCCTGCTCCAGACCAAGTTTCTTTTTCAGTCGGTACTTTGACTTTAGAATGCTATCCGGAAGTACGTTCATGGTTGCGGCAATTTCCTTGGTAGTCAAATTCATTCTTAAGAAGGCAGCCAGACGTATTTCCTTTTCTGTGATTTTATCCGCCAGGGTTTTTAGCTTTTGGTCAAAATCATTGTGAACTTCTGAAAAATAGGTTTTGAAGGTTTCCCAATCGCGATCGCTGGCTTTTTCCTTCTTGAGAAGCATCGCGATGCGCCGGAATTCCATTTTGAACTTTTCCGGGCTTTGTCTCAGGGCTTGTAAGTTCTCCTGGAGTTCCTCAAGGAAGGTATTCTTCTGAACCAGGTGTAAGGTCTGGCTGGCTAGTTCCTTCTTCTTATGTTCAATCTCATTTTGATAGATCTCCTCTTGCTTTTCCCGCGCTATGCGATTCCTTTTAATACGTTGCCTGAAACCGAAAAATAATCCTCCGGCAACCGCCAAAAAGGAGAACATCCCTCCGGCATAGATGGTTTTTTTTAGGGACTCGGCCTTCTTTTGGGCATTTAGCGTCTTTATTTCTTCTTTTTGTAAAGCCAAATCAGCTGCGTTTCTTTCTGACTCATAGCGAATTTCTAAGGCACTGATTTGTTCTGCTCTTTCTTTATTAAAAATCGAATCGTGTTTTTCAAAGTGGACTCTTCGATATTCGTAAGCCTCTTCAAACCGTCCCAGAGCGGCAAGCGCATTGGCGATGTTGATATAATCGCCAACATTTCTGGCGAGGGTGCCTGTTTCTACGGATAGCGCTTGCGCTGTTTGAAAATAAGTCAAAGCGGCGTCATAATTTTCCTCCTTCATGGCCACTTTTCCCAAATTTCTGGTGGTGAGGGCCTCAAACATTTTAAGATTATGACGTTTATTGATTTCATTAGCCCTCAAGTAATTGGCTTTAGCTTTTCCAATATTGTCCATTTGAAAATATAAGGCCCCTAGGGAATTGATTCCCCGGGCTTCATTGCGATGGTCTTCTTTTGAATTATAGTAATCGATTACCTTGAGATATTCGGATTCGGCCTTTTCATATTCACCCATATCCCCATAATTCCCAGCCAAATTTCCTCTTGCAATATATTCCGAGCGTTCTAAGCCATGTTCAATGCTTAATTCCAAAACCTCTTCATAATATTGGGTAGACCGATCCAGGTTCCTCATTTCCATTTGAATGACTCCCAAATTCCCCAAGGATGCAACGATGTCACCTACGGGCATCCCCAGTGCTCTTTTTATTTCCAGCGATTTAAGATGCGTATTGGTAGCCTCTTCGTATTCGCCGAGATATTTTAAGACTACTCCCTGCGTATTCAACACCCGGCTAAGTTCCATTTCCATACCCAAACTGTCGTATAAGGCAATGGAATTCTGTAATGCCTCCCGGGCTTTATAATAATCCGATTTATAGTACTGCGCTAAGCCTTCTGCGCTATATGCCTGGGCGATCAGGGAAGCATCCCCGCTTAGTTTAGCCTCTTGTTCCAGCGAATCTTTGAACAAGGCTGCCTGCTCGGGGTTATTCCGCATGGCGCTTTTAAAGCTTTTATACAGGAAATTAGCGCGGACGGTATCTGCCTTCTGTGCGGAGAGTTGCAAAGAAAACAGGCATAAAACCCAGATATAGTGCTTCGTATTCATAGTTGTTCGTTTCATAAGGAGGCTAAAAACTCGTTTAATTCAGTCTCTTTGTCCAATCCTAATTTCTTTTTAAGGCGATACTTGGATTTTAGAACACTCTCCGGGAGAACATTCATGGTGGCTGCTATTTCCTTGGTGGTCAGATTCATCCTCAAAAAAGCGGCCAGACGAATTTCTTTTTCGCTGATACTATCCGAGAAAGTCTTTAGCTTTTGGTCAAAATCGTTGTGGACTTCTGAAAAGTAGGTTTTGAAGGTTTCCCAATCCCGATCACTGGCTTTTTCTTTTTTTAAAAGCATCGCAATTCGTCGGAATTCCATTTTAAACTTTTCCGGACTTTGCCTGAGCGTCTGCAGGTTTTCCTGTAATTCCTCCAGGAAGGTATTCTTCTGTACCAGATGTAAAGTCTGGCTAGCCAGTTCCTTTTTTTTGTGTTCGATCTCTCTTTTGTAGATCTCTTCTTGTTTTTCGCGGGCAATGCGATTCTTCTTTATCCGCTGGCGGAAGCCAAAAAACAAGAGGCCTGAAATAGCTACAAATGAAACCATGCCACCCGCGTAGAGGCTTTTTGAAAGGCTATCCGCTTTCGACCGCAGCGTTAGTGTTTCAATTTCTTTGGCCTGCAAGACCAGTTTAGCCTCCTTGCGTTCTGTCTCATGCAAGGTGTTTAATTCGGCCATTCTTTGGGCATTTTCTGAATTATAGATCGAATCATTTAGGACTGTGAATTCTTCAAGGGCATCCAGAGATTCTGTTAGCCGCTCCTGACCCTGATATAGCTTGCTCATAAGTCGGTAAGCATCGCGCTGTACTTCGAGGGCATCGGTCTGTTTGGCTTTACGTAGGGCTATTTCGTTATTACTTAAGGCTGCTGAGTAACGTCCAGCTTTAAATTGAAGTTGGGCCAGTGATTGCAGGTAAATTGCACTAGACAATACATTTCCGAGACTGTCGGATAGCGCAATAGCCTGCTGATAATAAGTTGTACTTTGATCGGTGGAGCCATACTTTTCATAATACTTACCCAAGCCAAAGAGCGCATTTTTTTTAAATGAAGGCGCATTAAGCTCCTCCGAAATGGACAGGCTTAGTTGTAGGGCTTCCAAGGCGTCATTTTTTCTTGCTGCTTTATTGAGTAGCATATAAGCGTAATTGTTTAGGGCCTGACTGAGAAAATGCTGATTATTCGATTCTTTAAATGCTTCGATAGCATTCGCTACATACTTGATTGCATTTACAGTATCATTAATTTTCAGATAAGCCCTTGAAATATTGAGTTCAGAGATATTTACATCGGAAGGCCTACCATACTCCTGATACAATTTGTTTGCTTTTAAATGACTTTCGAGCGCAATCCGGTAGTTTGCGCGATCATATTCCATATTCCCTAATAGTTCCAAACAACTGGCAACACCAGCAGAATCCTGAACTCTTTCGAAATTGGCCTGAGCACGCTCATTATAGCTATAAGCACTATCGAATTGGCTCAACAGGCGATGGTTCATGGCTATATTGATTTCCATAGCCGCAGCTGGAGCGTATTCTTCATGTTCATAACTAAGTGCCAGGGCCTTTCCATAATACCAATTCGAGGAATCTAGTTGATCGAAGTAGGAAAATGCTATACCGGTACGTTGGTACCCCGTATGCAAAATGGCAGGGTTATTCAGAGATTTTCCCAGGTTGATTAACCTTTTGGAATAGTCTAATGATTTCTCCACATCATTATTAATATGCGCCCTCCATAAGTTAACCAGAACAGGGGTCTGCGATGAATCTCTGGGAAGACTTTTCAGTAGTTGTTCCAAACTGTCGATCTGTTCCGGGGAACTTCCATATTGTCCAGAGACAACAACGCTGAAACAGAGAAAAAAGAATAATATGAATGAGCGCATAACCAGTATCATTTGGTTTAATCTGGAAAAAAGGTACTAAAACGAGAGGCTAAAAGGAAGGAGCTGCTGGAATTGAAAAATTCATGGATCACTGAATTTGTCCATGTCATACATCCAATCTGTCTTTGATAGTATTTATTTAAAATGTTGTATATCAATGTAATAAAGGGAATTAATTATTAGTTCGTACTTAGTCTGTCCATGGTTTGTTTTTACAAAAAATAAAATGACTGTCCATACTTTGTCCATGGACGAAATTAGGTGCGGGCTGTAGTTGCAAATAGTTTTGAGGAGTTGAATCAATAAAACTATTTCAATTATGAAAACAATTGCTTACTTCAAAAACCGTAAAGATTCCAATTACCTTTTAGCCAGAATGTTCTTATTAGTTCTTCTGATTGTAACTGCTTCTTGTAGTAAGGACGAGGACGAAGAGGTACCGACTCCAGACCCTGATGCACAGTACCGAGTTGAATTGGTTAAAATCCGTGCCACGGATATTTCAGGCGAAGGGAACGACGCGTTGGAAATTTATGGGGAGATCGATGCCTCTCTTAATATCGGGACAACGTCTGATTCACGAGAAATGTGGTCCGCAGACCAGGCAAATAACATCTCCGTAACTGAGAACGATTCTCAGATCATTGGAACAGTGACCTTTACTGTGGGGCCAGACAACGTAAATAGTGCCTCCATCGTGGTAGCAGGAGATCTGTTAGAATTTGATGGGGGTGACTTTGTAGAGGACATGGGCGAAGAATCCACTACTATTTCCCTGTCCTCTATTTCGGGCGCTCAAGAATTCCAACTGACCTTTTCGAATGGTGATGGCGATCAGGTGGTCGAACTCACCTATCGAGTTTCCAAGCTTTAATTCTTGTTTAGTTAATTCTTTGAATTACAGGCAACCGGCCGTTCAGGTAGTTGTAGATTCAACAACTTGATGCCGGTTGTTCTAAAGCAACAACTGTGAAAACGCTTAGATTCCTACTTTTTCTGATACCTCTGACGACCTTAGGTCAGGAAGCCAAACGATTTACCCTAGCCAGTGCAGGCTACAGTACCACAATCGCTGTAGGAGGGGTAAACTACTTCCTGCTTCAAAGCGTCGGACAAGGTAGTGTCATTGCTACGTTTTCCAATGGTCAATCACAGCTGCGCCAGGGCTATATCCAGTCCTTGCCGGTGATACTACTGGGTGGTGACCCAAATGGTCTGGAGGCTGTTATTTGGCCTAACCCTTTTGTAAATGGGGTGGTGGCCCGAATGGAACAAGGCCTTGAGACTCCGGTACAGATGCAATTATTCGACATGTCTGGGCGCTTGATCTACGACCGCGAGTATGAAACAGATGCCCAGCTAAGTATTCCTTTGCTAAATCTCTCTCAGGGCACATATTTTATAAAGCTCATTTCAGATCGCAAAGCTGTAACCCGACAATTGATAAAATTGTGAGACGGCTAATCCTTACGCTTTGTTTTGTGTTCTGCATGTACGGGGCTTCCGCACAGGAATTGTATGCAGAAATTGGGCAGGCCATATCCTCCTTTGCCTATTCCAATTCATCAGGGGGTACGCTAGAGAACCTCAATTCGAAAGCAACCCAATATTTGTCTGCAGGACACACTTTCCTGCTGAAAAAAGATGGCTTAGGAATTCAGCTGGGAGGAAGTATTCGAAATTATGGAGCAATCGGTAGTGATCCGCTGCTCGACAACTACTTTGAATGGGATGTAACCTACGTTGGAATGGATGCGGGACTCAGTTATGAATTCTTCCAGCAACGGGCATTCCGATTTTATTTACGATCCAGTATTTCATTGGAATACCTGCTTCGCGGGACACAGACCTTGAATAATCAGGTGTTCAATCTCTCAGGCGAAGACGAATTTGAAAATATGCTTTTGGTGCCGAGAATTGGTATAGGATTGCGCTATCCCATTTCGAATAAGGCAGCATTAAACCTCACATATACCTACGGGCGCAGTTTCTCACTCACAAATTCCACCCCGCAGGACAACGAACAACTAAACATCAATGTACATCAGATAGGGCTGGGGATTTCCATTTTACTACCCGGCTGCAATTGTGCTTTTAATCGCTATTGATATGAAACATAAAATACTATTTACGCTACTGCTACTCTTCGGCTTTGCCCTGCAGGGTCAGGTCGAGGGGATAACATACCAGGCCGTGCTGGTAGATAATAATCCTGGCGAGATTCCGGGAGTTGATGTTCCTGCAAACAGTGTCCCGGAGCGGGACATTACGGTCCGCTTTAGCATTTTAGAGGCTACAGGGGATATTACATTTCAGGAAATCCAGCCTACACGAACAGATGCCTATGGCACCATTAGCCTCACCATAGGGCAGGGAGAACAAACGGCTGAGAGCATTGTTGTTTTTGAATTAATCAACTGGGATGGTCCAAAAACACTGCAGGTGGATATCGATATACAGGGAGGTCAGAATTTCATTCCATTCAGCAGCCAACCCCTGACGTATGTGCCCTATGTCCGACATAGAAATCTGATTGCAGACGGGGTAACCAATCTGAACAACGATTTTTATGTAAATAATGAGAGTCAGGCCCTTTTGTCCGGGGATCTTATCGTTCAACAAGACACCCGGGTACAAACCTTTACGGCCTTTGAGGAATCCAATTTCAATGGCCGTGTGACCATAGAGGCCCCAATGGCCACAAGCAATCAATCCGATATTGATGCCTATCCGTTGCGAATTACAGGCAGCGATCACGGAATGGCCATTGAGCTCAATGATAGAAATCCTGAGCGCACAACCAATTTTGTATCCTTTTGGGATGGAAATGGTACTCCCGTCGGGAGGATTGAAGGTTTTCAGGCCTTAACCGATGTCAGTCAGAATTTTATTCTGGAGGTTTTGTTTTCCAATGAGCCAGATGTAGACGAGGCCAAAGAACAGGAAGACGACGATACAGCGCCACCAGCGCCAGCGCCCGATGCCTTCGATATTTATCTAAATAATGATTACGGGTTTAATCTGCTGATTGAGTACATCGATTTACTGGAGGCTTCAGCCACGTTCGGGTGGAATTTAGGGGCATGTATCGGAGGGCTAGCTGTTTTAGGGGATTGTGACGACGCTGCCTGGTCTTTTCTTTCACTTATCGTTCAGGGTGTTCAGCTTTCATTGTACATCGATTATCACGATACTAACGTAGGGGTAGCATTTGAATCCGGCGGGGCAGACTACGCAGAATGGCTCCGAAAAGCAGATCCTAAAGAGAGTCTCACCTTTGGCGAAGTTGTAGGCGTGCGTGCCGGTGAGATTTCCACACGCTTCACGGAAGCAGACAGGTTCATGGTAATTTCCAGAAATCCGATCGTTTCCGGAGCAATGCCCAGCAGCGGACAGGAACACCTGTTTAAGCAAGTTGCCTTTATTGGCCAGGTTCCCGTAAAGGTATTGGGGACAGTTAATAAGGGAGACTTCATCCTGCCATCGGGCAATGGGGATGGGCTGGCCATAGCGGTTCCAGCCGGGGCGCTACGCCTTAATGATTACAAACGAATAATCGGGGTTGCCTGGGAGGAGTATAACGGTCCAGAAATGGTATCCTATATCAATACAGCAGTGGGTCTCAACACCAATGAGCTTGCCCTTGAACTGAGCAAAATGCAATTGCTGTTGAATCGCATGCAGGACCATATGTCCACATTGGATCCAAATTTTGAACCGGAATACTTCGATATAAACGCAATTTCTGTGAGCGGGGATAATACTTCTGCGGCTTCACGGACACCTTCCCAGCAAATGATGCAGCAATACGGTTTGGATAAGGGAAATACCGCGGATAAACTAAAGCAAATGCAAGCCATTATGCAGGCGGAAGACCAGGCAACCCCTAATTTCTCTTTCGCGCAAATCCCTTTTCTGGAGGAAGTCCTGGCCAATCCAACGCCTGAGAATATCCAGAAATACACCGAACGCAATGAGAAGGCACTCGAAAAATTAAAAGGGATGATGGCACGAGCCAGAAATTGAGTCAGGAGGGAGCGTTGGGACTATTACCGGGGGTGGCTATTTCCCGGCCTCTACCAATTCCAATTGGTCCAGGCTCGCCTCGGTGGTGAAGATGCCATAATTGACAAGGGCGCGTCCTTTTTCGATTTTGTCAATGCTACCAACGCTTTTGCTATCCTGCAGGCGTACACGATCGCCCACCTTTAAGATGGGACGGGGTTTCGGTTTTTCCTTTTTGGCTTCCCGTGTTTTTTCGACCTTTTTCTTCCGTCGGATTTTGGCAACTTCCTGTTCAGCAGCTTTGCTGGCCTGTTCCTTTTTCTTGCGTTCGGCCTGCTGCGTTTTTGCGGATTGCTTCTTGCGTTTACTATTCTCGGTCTCCACAATACGCAGGAGCTCTGAGATCAACGGGCGTTTCTTCTTGCTTTGGAAATAGGATTCGGCTGCTTTGTCGACTTTGGTTCCCAGGTGAATCATTCGCTGGTTATAGTCGTAGAGTTCCTGGTAGCTGCTGAGTTTGGCCTGGATTTTTTCATTGAGTACTTCCAGGCGTTCCGCTTCGGCCTTGGCCTTCGTTTCTTCCTCCTGTAAGCGGTCTTCCGTACGCCCAAGGTTCGTGCGTTCCTTCTGTAGTTTGGCAATACTGGCGTCAAAGCGCACTTTCCCACGGCTAACCTTTTTCTTGGCCTTATTGATCAGACTGTAAGGGATGCCATTTTTCTGGGCAACCTCAAAAGTAAAGGAGCTCCCGGGTTGGCCCAATTCCAGCTGAAAGGTAGGTTCCAGGGTACGGGAATCAAATAACATGTTTGCATTGGTGGCATGCGGTAATTCATCGGCCAGCGCCTTTAGGTTGGCATAGTGGGTGGTGATTACTCCATAGGCTTCTTGCTCATAAAAATTCTCCAGGAAGGTTTCGGCAAGCGCACCGCCCAATTCAGGATCACTCCCGGTTCCGAACTCATCGATCAGAAACAAGGTCTCGGCATCGCATTTGCGCAGGAAGCGATTCATGTTTTTGAGGCGATAGGAATAGGTGCTCAGGTGATTTTCTATAGATTGATTATCCCCAATATCGGTGAGGACCTGACCAAATAAACAGCAACTGGAACGCTCATGGACGGGGATTAAGATTCCCGCCTGCAGCATGAGTTGTAAAAGACCTATAGTTTTTAAGGTAATGCTCTTCCCACCGGCATTGGGTCCGGAAATCACAATGATCCGATTCTCGGCGTGCAATTCTACGGTTTGCGGCCAGGTCTTTTTCCCGCTTTTGCGATTGCTTTCCAGGAGTAGGGGATGGTAAGCGTCTCTGAGGAATAGCCTTTTGTTTTCATTGATCTCCGGAAGGATTCCGTTGATCACGCGCGCATACCCAGCTTTGGCCGCGCAGACGTCTACTTCGGTCATCACTTCCTGATAGGCAGCCAGCTCTTCCGTATACGGTCGTAACGTTTCCCCCAATTGCCGCAGAATCCTGCGAATCTCCTCAGTTTCTTCCAATTCCAAATGCTGGACTTCCTGTAAGAGGCGCATGGTAGTCTCGGGTTCGATATATACGATGCTACCTGTTTTGGAGGTGCCAAGGACATTGCCCTTGACCTTACGCCTATGCATGGCCTTGACGGCAAGTACCCTTCGGTTTTCCACTAGGGATTCCCGGATATCATCCAGAAAATCTGCTTGCAGATAGCGACTTAAGGCCGAATTAAAACTTTTCTGCAGCTCAGATCGCGCCCGGGCCAGTTGTTTGCGCAAGGTAGCCAGGGTATCTGATGCATCGTTGCGAATTTCCCCGTGTTTATCGATAATCGCACTGATCTGATCTTCGATATCCTGTTGGTGCGTTACCCGGGAAAGCAGCTGTAGCAACTGGGGGTAGTATTCCTGAAATTTCTCAAAAAAGCGCTGATGCGTTCGAACCGTTGCGGTCAATGACTGCAGTCGGCGAAAAGCATCGACCTCGAGAATACTATTGGAAATAGGTAATAATTCCAACGCATCATCTATAGGATCGAACTGGTGGGCTGGAATTCGATTCTCATTTTCAAAGGAGCTTAAATACTCCGCCGTCTGATCGAGGGCCGCCCGTAAGGCTTTTTCACTTCGATAGGGACTCAGTCCCTTTGCCAGTTCTTTTCCAGGCAGTGTACGGCAATAACCAGATACAATGTCCAGTATCCTTGAGAATTCGAGATCCTCAAGGGTTTTCTTACTCACCTGCCTGAATCGTGAAGCCATGGCCGCAAAGTTACGCATTACCAAGGTTTGGCTTCAATGCTTATTTTAGATTTTATTCTGACCCGACCATGGATGTTACCATTTCTGAATCCTGGAAACCCTTACTACAGGAGGAATTCGATGCGCCTTACTTTGCAGAACTCGCCGATTTCGTGCGAAATGAATACCGGAATCACCAATGTTACCCCAGGGGGAAGGACATCTTTGCGGCTTTTGCCCATACCCAGCCGGAGAATCTGAAAGCGGTAATTATTGGTCAGGACCCCTATCACGGACCCGGCCAAGCCCATGGATTATGCTTTTCCGTGCAGGACGGAATAGCCCATCCACCTTCCCTGATCAATATATTTAAGGAATTGCAAACCGATGTGGGCGCTGACTATCCTAAAAGTGGTAACCTGGAGCGTTGGGCCCAACAGGGTGTCTTGCTGTTGAATGCCACCCTTACCGTTCGTGCGGGAAATGCAGGAAGTCATCAGGGCAAGGGATGGGAGCGCTTTACGGATGCGGTGATTAAAAAGATATCGGCATCACAGGACGGGATTATCTTTTTGTTATGGGGAGGGTTTGCGAGAAAAAAGGCTTCCCTTATTGATGCCAGTCGGCATCATTTGCTGCACTCAGGCCATCCTTCCCCCTTAAGTGCAAATCGAGGTTATTGGTTTGGAAACAAGCACTTTAGTAAGTCTAATGAAATCCTCCTATCCAAAGGGCAAGCCCCAATAGACTGGTAGTTTATGTTTATGCCAGCAAATCCTCCGGACTCAGGCGTTTCTTCAACAAATTAAGCTGGTCGAGGATTGCGATGGCTTGCTGCAGTGCTGCTGTAGAAATTTGCTGCTGGCTCCAGGATGTGAGCTTCATCCATTCGCGGATGGCTTCCAATTCTTGCCCATAGGTATTGGAAAGGGTTCGGTCAATACTCGGGATCTCCAAAAATTCTTCCGTATAGGTATTGATTATCCGCAGAACAGACTGGACCAAAGGACGATTCCCGTCCAAAAATTCGCTTCGTCCGGCGATTACAAAACAGGGCCAGGGTGTGGGGCACACCCCAATGCGTCTGAAAATCTGCTGATCTACCAGGGGTTGGGTGGTAAAGCGTTCCCAAAGGAAGTAATCCGCGGTAGCATCAGTAAGTGCCGACACCGCACCGTCTAAGGTATTTACCACTTCGAACTGTAGATCTGCTTCAGACCAATCTTGCTGAGAAGCATTTACGTACGCCATCAAGTGGCTACCGCTTCCAAAACGGCTAATCGCCGCCTTCGTTCCCCGGAGATCTTCAAGGCTTTTATATGGACTATCAGACCCAACATGAATTCCCCAGAGCAGGGGGGAGGCCACGTATAACTGGACAATTTTTGCGTCCAGGCCGTCGGCTACTGCTTTGAGCAGGCCATCCGTGAGGATAATCGCCAGGTCGGCTTCCCCATCGGCGAGCATTTTACTCATTCTACCACTGCCTTCCGGGATATCGGTCCATTGAAGGTCGATCCCCTGTTTGGCAAAAGCACCATCGTCCAGGGCCAGCTGCCAGGGGTAATTAAAATGTTCGGGAACTCCGATTACGCGTATTTGATCCACAGTATTAGGTTGCAAATTTTGAAAGAGCGGTCTCAATAAGCCGATTAATCGTTTGTTCCGGATTCTTTGAAAACGCCCCGGTTATCCGATTAGCCAGGATGGCGCTAATAGACAAGGGTTGGTGTCCGAGCAAATGCGCCATCCCATAGATGCAGGCGGTTTCCATCTCCATATTCAGGATTTGACTTTCACCAAAGCGAAAAGTTTCCAAAGCGTGCATCAGGTTTGGATTCCTGGGATTCAGGCGAAGCATACGTTGTTGCGGCGCATAAAATCCGGGTTGGGTGGTCGTAATCCCGGAGGCTATATCGGGGTCATCGTACTGCTTCATTAGTCCTGAGTCTCCAGCAAAGGCATAGCATTCAGGCATCCATTTTGCTTGCTCAACATGGGCGTTAAAAGCGTTTATTACCGAGGTACTTGAGATCATGTTGGTCCTGGCAGCCGCTGATTGATCATAGAAGTTAAGCAGCCCGTCGAAACCTATAGCCCAGTCGGTCCGGACAATACTGTCTAAAGGCAAATCTCTTTGTATTCCCCCAGAAGTCCCCAAGCGAATGAGCCTGATAGAGCGCAGCTCCTTCTGGATTTCCCGGGTTTCAAAATCAATATTAAATAGCGCGTCGATCTCATTGAGGGCAATATCAATATTACCTGCTCCCATACCTGTCGAGAGTACACTGATTCGCTTCCCGGTCAGGGTTCCAGTATGGGTTACGAATTCCCGATTGGTCTTCGTTAATTCAACCGTATCAAAGTGTCTGGATACTAAGGGAACACGCGCCGGATCTCCCACAAGAAAAACGGTGTCAGCCAGATCTCCAGGGTGCAACGCGAGATGATAGATGGATTGATCGGAACGGAGAATGAGTTCGGAAGGCCCGAGCGGCATACTATAACTTTAAGATGCGATTGGCCTCGGTATTGTAGAGGAAATTATATTTCAGGGCGCCCCCCAGGTAGGATTCGGGATTTCGCAGCTCGGAATAGAAGCTTGTTCTATTCTCCAGCACTTGCTTCCCTTTTTGCGTAAGTCTTGCCGGTTTATAGGATTGAAATAACGGTCTAAGGTTCGTAAGCATACGCTGATACTGGGAATCCCCGTAACCATACCAGCCCTGATTCCTAAGGACCTGGCCAATAAGCGCTTTCTTCGACGCGGGCTTATCTCTTTCTGCGATAGCCAGAATACGATGTTCCATTTCGTTCAGGCCATTGCGGATAGAGGGAAACCGCCGTAAATGCGCTTCAATAGCTGGCTTCAGATATTCGAATTGATAATTTTCGTAATCGGTTAGGTTTTCCAGACGAATCGGATTATCACTGCAATACAATTGCCACACGTAATCGGCGTACTCGATATCGTCCTGGGACAATTCCAGCCGGCTTTCGAACAATTCCCGAATCTCATCATTTTCTAATTCTCCCAGTCCCAACAATACGTCTGAATCGCGCTGGTATCCACTGCATACCAGTGTAATACGGGCATGACGGCGGTGGGTTTTGAGCCAACTAATGACCGCCAACATATTTATCTGGCAAAACAGGTCGTACTCAAACCAAAGAATGATCTCCTCCTGCTGCTTGTGATTACAGAGTGAGCGATATTCCTTTAATGTTTTTTCGATGAACCAGGATTTGGAAACCTTGTAGTTTTTGTGGAGGAATTCAAAACGCGTTTTCCAAAACGTTTCACTCCCCACATTGGTCTCCGTCTTCCCCTCACACAGCATCTCACGCCACGTGATAACGTCCCCTTTAAACTTAAGCTGTTCTAACCTTTGGGTAAAAGCATCCCCGTTAGTAATGTGTAATTGGGAACTCATCGGATGAAGACGTTAGGGGTTTGACCTTTAAAAATAACATTTCGTCGATTAAAACAAAAAAAATTAACACGAGAACTCGCACTAACCTCCAACTCGTTTCACCCGAAAGCCCTGTTTTTGAAGCCATTCCATAATCCGGTCACGATAATCACCCTGAATAATGATTTCTTCGTTTTTAAAGGAGCCTCCAACCCCTAATTCCTTCTTCAACTCCCGGCTGAGTTTCTTAAAATCGGAAGTAGCGCCAGTATACCCAGCCAAAACCGTTACTATACGGCCGTTGCGTTTCTCAAATTTGCATTGGATGGGATCCTCCTGCATCCAGAAATCCGGCCCTTTGTCCTCGGTCTCTTCTGAAGACGCTTCTGGGACATGATCGGGAAACAAGTTCTTTAGCTGATCGGATAGATCCATAGTGGTGCAGGGTTACTTTTTGGTAAGTCCTAATTCCACCAGACGCTCCTGTAGGTAGGCTCCGGCAGTGATATCCTCGAATAACCTGGGATTATCTTCATCTATGCAGTGTTCCAGGCAATTCAGTGGCATCTCGCTGATGGGATGCATGAAAAAGGGGATGGAATACCGGGAAGTGCCCCAAAGTTCCCTCGGAGGGTTTACAACGCGGTGTATCGTCGATTTCAGGCGATTGTTAGAAAGGCGTGATAACATGTCCCCGACATTGATCATCAATTGATCCGGACGGGCAATAGCATCGATCCAGGCACCTTCGTGGTTTTGGACTTGGAGGCCCTTTCCGTGTGCACCCATTAATAAGGTGATCAGATTGATGTCCCCGTGGGCCGCAGCGCGCACTGCATCCTTGGGTTCAGATTCAATAGGAGGGTAGTGGATTGGCCGTAATATGGAATTGCCGTTGTGTATGTAGTTATCGAAATAATGCTCCTCGAGAGACAGGCGTAAGGCCAGGGCCCGAAGTACGTATTGTGCTGTCTTTTCAAGCATTTGGTAGGTTTCCCTTCCCGCCTCGTTAAATTCCGGGACCTCGGTTACGGTTACATTCTCAGGATAGGTAGCCGCTAATTCCGGATCGTCCTCCACATACTGCCCAAAATGCCAGAATTCCTTGAGATCTCCGGCGGTGCGGCCTTTTGCATGTTCCTTCCCGAAAGAAGTATATCCCCGCTGTCCTGCGATTCCGGGAATCTCATATTTCTTTTTAACCTCCTCCGGTAAGGCAAAAAAGCGCTTGACCGAGTCGTAAAGACGTTCGACCAATTCATCAGAGAGGAAATGCCCGCTAAGAGCAACAAATCCGATATTCTCGAAGGCTTCGCCAATTTCCCTGACAAAGCGGGCTTTGTCCTCAGGATTGCCGGAAGTGAATAGCTTTAAATCTACGCTGGGTATCTTATTCATAGGTGGAAAACTTACTCCCTCAAAAGTAAGAAAATAATAGCCTGCTTCTAGCCGATTCCTTAGATTTGAATACGCGAATACAGCCTGGCCCATTAGACCAAAAACAATGGATTATACCCCTTACGAATTCCCAAAAGATACTTTGTTGTCGCTCTACCAGCGCATGTTGCTTCCCAGGATGATCGAGGAAAAAATGCTGATCCTGCTTCGTCAGGGCAAGGTTTCCAAGTGGTTTAGTGGTATTGGGCAGGAAGCCATAGCCGCAGGGGTTACCGCAAGTTTGGAGCCGGATGAATACATTCTTCCGATGCACCGGAATCTCGGGGTATTCACAGGCCGTGATATTCCACTTACCCGGCTTTTCGCGCAATGGCAGGGCAAGGCCGAAGGGTTTACCAAAGGCCGTGATCGAAGCTTTCACTTTGGAACACAGGATTATCGCATTGTGGGTATGATCTCGCACCTGGGACCCCAATTGGGTGTTGCCGATGGTATTGCATTAGCGGATCTGCTCCAAAAGCGAAAAAAAGTTACGGCTGTTTTTACCGGAGAAGGAGGTACGAGCGAGGGGGATTTCCACGAAGCCCTGAATATTGCCTCAGTCTGGCAGTTGCCGGTATTGTTCTGCATTGAGAACAATGGGTATGGACTCTCAACGCCAACCTCAGAACAATATAACTGTGAAAACCTGGCCGATCGTGGAGCTGGCTATGGTATGGAGGCTCATATTATTGACGGAAACAATATCCTTGAGGTATATCAAAAGGTGAGCGAATTGGCAGCCTCAATGCGGGAAAAGCCACGTCCTGTTCTCCTGGAGTTCAAAACCTTCCGCATGCGTGGGCACGAAGAGGCCAGCGGGACCAAGTACGTGCCAGACGAATTAATGGAGGCCTGGGCAGAGCGCGATCCGGTTGAGAACTATGAAAAATTCCTCAAGGAAACCGGTGTTTTGAGTGATATTCTTGAAGTGCGAACCCGTAAGGAATTTACCGAGCGTATTCAGGATTCCCTGGATACTGTTGGGAGTTATGATGCGGTTGAGTTTTCTGAGGAGCAGGAACTCGGGGATGTTTATCGAAGCTTTGATATACAGGAAATCCATCCTGCAGGTAATGCGGCCGAAATACGTTTTGTAGACGCTGTTTCTCAGGGACTACGCCAGGCTATGGAACGCCATGAAAACCTGGTGATCATGGGTCAGGATGTCGCGGAATACGGCGGAGTATTCAAAGTTACAGAAGGTTTTGTAGACGCTTTCGGCAAAGCGCGTGTGCGCAACACGCCCATTTGCGAGTCGGCGGTGGTTTCTGCGGCCATGGGCCTGTCTATCAATAGTATGAAAGCGGTTGTTGAAATGCAATTCGGGGATTTTGTTACCTCCGGGTTCAATCCGATCGTAAACTATTTGGCCAAGTCCCACTATCGTTGGAATCAACAAGCAGACGTGGTTATCCGAATGCCCTGTGGCGCCGGAGTAGGGGCCGGGCCCTTCCATTCTCAAACCAATGAGGCCTGGTTTACCAAAACCCCTGGTCTTAAAGTAGTTTACCCAGCCTTTCCCGCCGATGCCAAGGGATTGCTTACAGCGTCAATTGAGGACCCGAACCCGGTGTTGTTTTTTGAGCACAAAGGATTGTACCGATCCCTTTATGGCCAGGTAGCCGAAGCCTATTATACCATCCCGCTTGGTCAGGCCGCCCGTATCCGGGAAGGCAATCGCCTTAGTCTGATCACTTACGGAGCAGGAGTGCACTGGGCCATGGAAGCCCTGGACGAACTGGAACTTACCGATGTGGACTTAATTGATTTGCGTACCCTTTGCCCCTTAGATATCGATACGGTATTCCACTCTGTACGCCGTTGTGGTAAAGTGCTGCTTCTTCAGGAGGACAGCCTATTTGGGGGGATAACCTCGGATCTATCGGCGCTGATTGCGGAACACTGTTTCGAATCCCTGGATGCGCCTATCCGTCGGGTAGCTTCCCTGGAAACCCCAGTGCCCTTCGCGGGTAATCTGGAAGCCGGATACCTGCCCAAAGCACGATTGCGTGGGGCATTAACGGAGTTACTGGCCTACTAATCCTTCGATAACCCTTCCAGACGAACGGAACAACAAGTTCCGTGTTCTTCATCGAAAATCGGGTGACCTATAAACTAATTGCGTTTCCAATACGTAAATAGATAGAACCTTAAATCAACACTTATGAATCGAGCCATTATGCTTATGGCGGGAATAATGCTACTGTTGACCTCTTGCTCCATTTCCAAGGATGTAAGGGCACAGCGCAACCTGCTCAGCGGTACATGGACCCTCACGGACATTACCTATGAAAATAATCAGGGATCTTTCGATGCCCTCCTCTTCGGAGATGCCAATGCCATTTGCTTTGAAGACAGTCAGTGGTTTTTCCGCGACAACAACAGTACCGGACGCTATACTATAAAGCAGGGTAGTCTTTGTCAGGGAGGAGATCGCTTCTTCCGCTGGTCCATACAAAGTCCTGAAGCCAATTACAAATCCCGGTTTCAATTCAAATTTATCGACGAAAAACTAAAGGATATTACGGGGCAGGGGTATAGCCTGGTTATCGAATCTCTGTCGGCGAGCGAAATGAAAATGGCCTCCAATGTCCAGGTAGACGGGGAGCCTATCCGTATTATCTATCACTACACCAAAAATCAATAAAATGAAATCAATTATATATAAAGGGCTTAGCCTCCTGCTTGTAGCAAGTTTGGCGCTGGGATGTGGCGCGGTCCAAAATGCAAATAACAAGCAGAAAGGTGCTGTAATCGGTACGGCCGGAGGCGCCGCCATAGGAGGCGTTATCGGGAACAATGTCGGGAAAGGAAATACCGTACTCGGCGCTATTATTGGCGGGGTTGTCGGTGGAGTTGCCGGTGGATATATCGGGGACCGTATGGATCGCCAGGCCGAACGTATCGAAGAAGAGGTGCCAGGGGCCGAAGTTACCCGAGTAGGCGAGGGGATCAATGTTACCTTCACCGAAGACGCCGGGGTGTATTTTGACACTAACCGCGACGAGGTCCAGGGGACTTCAGCCGAGACGCTTAACCGCCTTGCAGGTGTGTTTGAAGAGTATCCAAAAACCATTATACTGGTAGAAGGTCATACCGATAGTGCAGGAAGCGAGGAATACAATATGGATTTGAGTCGACGCCGTGCGCAATCGGTGGCGGATTATCTGATTTCCCAGGGGGTTGATGCCTCGCGTTTTACAGTAAAATGGTATGGTGAAGCTCAACCCAGGGCAGATAACAGCACCACAGAAGGAAAGGCGAAAAACCGTCGTGTGGAATTAGGTATCATTGCAAGTGACGCCTTGAAAGAAGAAGCTAAAGAGCAAACCAAAGGATAGTTTTCCTGTACCTGAAAAAATGAAAATCCCGGCAAGTCCGGGATTTTTTTGTGCTTAGGCGTAACTTATGCCAATGCAGGAGTACCAGGTTGCAGTTATTGGAGGTGGGCTTGCTGGCTTAACAGCGGCTATTGCGCTCGGTAAAGCGGGAATCACCACCCTCGTTATTGAACGACATGAATACCCAAGGCACAAGGTGTGTGGCGAATACCTATCAGGGGAAGTAGTACCCCTTCTGAAAGCGCTAGGTGTTCCGCTTCAGGATGCTCAAACAATCAAAAGATTTAATCTGGTGGGGCTCTTTGGGAAGGAAGCCCACTGTAACCTCCCGCTTGAGGGTATTGGCATAAGCCGCTATGCCCTGGATTTCCGTATGATGGAAGTAGCCCGGCAAAATGGAGTCGAAATTTTACATACTAAGGCTACGGCACTCTTGCCCGAGGATAAGGGCATAGAAATAGTCACTGGCGCTGGCAGGATCAGCGCTCGTATCGCCCTGGGCTGCTGGGGCAAGCGCAGTCTTATGGATCGGCAGACCAATCGGGAGTTCTTACGCAAAAAATCTCCCTGGATGGGCCTGAAGATGCATTATGAGGGTGTAGATTTTCCAGCGGACACCGTTGGGCTGTACACTATTCCGGGGGGATACGGAGGATGTTCATTAACGGAGACAGGTGCTTTGAATTATTGCATGCTGCTGGACCAAAACCAATTCCGCATCTATGGAGATCCGGATACGGCTTTGGAGGCGTCCATAGCCGGGAATCCTAAATTGAAACTACTTTTACAGGGAGCCAAACCATCCTTTCAGAAGCCACTGTCCATTGCTGAGATCGCTTTCGGACAAAAGGATTTAGTTCAAAAGAATGTTCTTTATTGTGGAGATGCGGCTCAACTCATCCACCCGCTTTGTGGCAATGGTATGGCCATGGCCATACATGCCGGATATATGGCCGCGCAGGCCATTGCCGATCAATTCAATAAGCAGGATTTTGATTTTGACGAACTATCTCGTGTTTACCAGTCTAACTGGCACCGTACCTTTAACCGGCGTCTGAGGTGGGGAAAAACACTACAGTCCTTGGTAACCAAACCACAGGGCTTACGTCTGGGGATTTCCACAACACGGCTCCTGCCCGGACTACTTGAAAAAGTTATTGCGCAGACCCAGGGGCGCGTTATTCCCGTTAATCGCATTGAACAAATCTCAAAACAATAACCTGTTGTTAACCTTTAAACATCGCGTTGATATCCCGGAATTAATGGATAATCCGGAATTGGACTGCACGGAACTACGAAATGCCTACAGGGACTTAGAACGCGTAAATACATTTTTGGGCGGGCACAATAGCAGCCTTAAGGCACTTAAAAAAATGATGACGCCTTCAATTACCACGATAATTGATATGGGCTGTGGAGACGGGTCGTTTTTGAGGGTAGTTGCCGATTATTGCCGAAAAAACCAACGGCGCATTCATCTGATCGGCTGGGACAACAATCCAAAAAGTCTGGCCCTGGCCCGAGAGCACGAAAAGGATTATCCTGAGATTGCCTATGAGCTTCAGGATGTCTTAAAACCGGGGAAATTACCAGATAACTGCCTCATTACCTGCAACCTGTTCTTGCATCATTTTAATACGGAAGCCGTGGGATCCATTTTAAAAACCTGGATGGAGGCAGGAGCGATGGGTATTGTGATCAACGACTTGCATCGTCATGGTGCTGCCTATTATTTATTTACACTTTTTGGCCCTATTTTTATAAAGACTTCAACGGCACGATACGACGGCGCTGTTTCGGTGCGCAGGGGTTGGCGCAGGGAAGAACTCCTGAAGATTGCTAAATCGCTACCACTCAACCAATCCAGCTTACATTGGAAGTGGGCATTTCGCTGGGTAATGACGCTTGAAGCACAATAAATGCTATGAATAAAGTTCGGATTATTTCGGCCAGGAAAGCCCTGCCCAGGTATGCGCGCACTACGGAGGAAATTATGCCCAGTCTCATGGAGTGGCTCAGGGATGAAGATCGCAGAAAGCAGCGCAAAGCAGAGAAGATCTTTCAGGGTGCCGGGGTGCGGCGACGGTTCGGTATTATGGACATTGCCGATGTTTTTACCCAAACTAGTTTTGAAGAAAAAAACAGGGAATATGCCAGCGCTGCAGTAGAACTTGGGGAACGCGCCTTGCGCACGGCCCTGAACGACTCGAACTGGGATCCTAATAGTATAGATATCATTATATCGGTTAGCTGTACCGGAATTATGATCCCTTCCCTGGACGCCTATTTGGTAAACCGGGTTGGGTTGCCTCAGGATATTATCCGCCTGCCCGTTACCGAAATGGGTTGTGCCGCGGGTATATCTGGATTGATTTACGCCAGAAGGTTTTTACAGGCTCACCCGGGAAGTAGGGCGGCCGTAGTAGCGGTGGAATGTCCTTCTGCTACCTTTCAGCACACGGACCGTTCTATGGCCAATATCGTCAGCGCAGCTTTGTTTGGGGATGGGGCCAGTTGTGTCTTGCTTTCTTCTGAAGAGGAGGCCAGGGGAACGGAAATCCTTACGGATGGAATGTACCATTTTCCGAAAGCCACAGATCTTATGGGTTTTGACCTGACTAATCACGGACTAAAAATGATCCTTTCCCCAGATGTCCCTCAAACTATTACGGACCATTTCGAGGCCTTGCTGAATCCGTTTTTAGAGCAGGCAGGAACGCGCCAGGATGAATTAAAGCACCTGATATTCCACCCCGGGGGGCGTAAGATTATTGAAGCCACCGACGCTGTATTTAAGGAAGGTCCGGCAAACCTGGATAAAACAGCTTATGTTTTGCAGGAATATGGCAATATGAGTAGCGCAACCGTACTATACGTATTGGAGGAATTCCTGCGGGATCCGGACGCCCAACCTGGCCTTGGCCTGATGCTTAGCTTTGGCCCCGGCTTTACGGCGCAGCGCATTTTGATTGATTTAGTACCTGAAACGATTCAAAACCAAGTCTGACAGTATGAATGGCCAGAAGAAACCACATGTGCTAATTCTAGGTGGAAGCAAAGGCCTTGGGTGGGGGTGTGTCGAAAAATTTTGCCGGGAAGGCTACCCGGTATTGGCAATCCACCGGGACCGACGCTCAGATCTCGATGGTATTACCGCTAAGGCAACAGCTTTACAAGCAAATGGAACTGCACTGGAAATGTATCAAATGGATGCTTTCAAAGCCGCTTCGCGTGAGTCATTTATCCAAGGCTTGCCAGATACCGTCAAGGAAAGCGGCATAGGCGTTATTGTATTCAGCATTGCTCGCGGGAATCTGGGTAAAATGGACAGCCTCAGCTCGGCCGACTTGCGGATTACATCAGAAGCCATGGCCTTTGTTTTACAGGATTGGGTGGTAGCCTTGCTGGAAGCGGGATGCCTTGCTTCCGATTGCCGTATTATTGCCTTCACCAGCGAAGGGAGTTCGCGGGTAATGCCAGGCTATGGACCGGTTGCAGTGGCCAAAGCCGCTCTGGAAGCCATGATTCGACAAATGGCTGTAGAGCTAGCTCCCAGGGGCATTCGGGCCAACTGCGTACAAGCGGGAGTTACCGATACTGAATCGCTAAGGATGATCCCGGGTGCAGAAAAACTCATGGAGTATGCCAAAAAACGGAATCCAAACAAACGACTGACCCTTCCTGAAGATGTAGCCAATGCCACATACTTGCTCAGTTTACCTGAAGCAGCGTGGATTACAGGCAATGTTATCGCTGTTGACGGGGGAGAAAGTCTCAGTTAAGACGAGCCTATGGAGCAATCCCTGGAATACCTGATTAAACAACTCCCTTATGGCGATGGTTTTCTTTTTGCAGACGAGATCCTGGCCATAGATAGTGAGCAAATTTCCGGGGAATTTCACTTCCACAAGGGTTTGAATTTCTACGAAAGCCATTTTCAGGACCATCCCGTTACTCCCGGTGTGATCCTCATTGAATGCTGCGCACAGATCGGGCTGGCCTGTTTTGGGATTTACCTTTCCACAATGGCGCACGAAGCGCAAAAAACTGAAACCAATCAGGCATTTGCCCTGGTGGCGAGCGACATGGAGTTCTTTAGCCCTGTATATCCCGGAACAAAGGTCCGGGTAAGCGCACAAAAAGAATACTTTCGTTTTGGCAAGCTTAAGGTTAAAGTAAAGATGGAGAATGAAAAGGGGGAACTGATTTGTAAAGGCACACTTGCCGGAATGCGTGGGATATGAGGAAGCGGGTGGTCATAACAGGTATGGGGATTTGCGCTCCGAATGGCATTGGCCTGGAGGAATTTTCCAGCGCCATGCGGGCCGGTAAAAGCGGAATACGGTTTCATCCTGAATTGGCCGACTACGGGTTTAGTTGCTTGTTGGCTGCCCAACCTCAGGTTAGTCAGGAAACCATCTCAAAGTACTTTACCCCTTTAGAGCAACGCAACCTAAAGGCTTCCGGACTTATTTATGGGGCAATCGCTGGAATGCAAGCCTGGGAGGATGCTTCGCTGCCTGAGCCTGTGGGCGAAGCACCGGATTGGGATACCGGGATTATTTTTGGCACGGGTTTACTCGGAAGTGAAAAGTTCCGGGAAGCAATCCAGCTCATCGATCAGGGTAAAACAAGACGCTTGGGGAGTACGGCGGTACCACAAACCATGACCAGTGGCGTCAGTGCCTGGTTATCCGGAAAATTAGGTTGTGCCAATCAGGTCAGCGCCAATTCTTCGGCCTGTGCTACGGGTACAGAGGCCATTTATCTGGCCGCGGAACGAATTGCTTCCGGGCAGGCCAACCGTATGCTCGCAGGTAGTTGTAATGATAGCGGGGCCTATGCCTGGGCCGGGTTCGATGGGATGCGCATATTATCCTCAGCCAGCCCGGATAAACCCGAAGCTTCCAGCCGCCCGTTGTCTGCAAGTGCAAGCGGGTTTGTGCCTGGAAGCGGTGCCGGTGCCGTATTGCTGGAGTCCCGGGAAAGTGCTTTGGAGCGGGGAGCCAGAATCTACGGGGAAGTTATTGGTGGAGCCGTAAATAGCGGTGGACAGCGACAAGGGGGAAGCATGACCGCAGCAAACCCCGAAGGTATTATTCGCTGTATTCGCGAAGCCATTGCTCAAGCCAAAATTTCACCCGAAGAAATTGACGCAATCAACGGGCATTTAACCGCTACACGCCGGGATCCCGATGAAATCAGGGCCTGGACCCTCGCCCTGGAACTTTATGGGAAGAGCTTTCCCAAAATCAACTCCTTTAAAGACGCTTTGGGACATGGATTGGCTGCCTCCGGGAGTATGGAATGCGTGGCGGCCCTGTTACAGTTCCAGGAGGAATGTATCTATGGAAATAACAATGCTGAAGATACCCACCCCGAAGTCCTGGAATTAATCGATTCGAACTGCATTCCTCTTAAAACCGAGGCCGCTACTCCCAAGGTTATTGCTAAAGCGAGTTTTGGTTTCGGGGATGTCAACGCATGTCTTATTTTTAGAAAATGAAAGATCACCCACATTACAATACCCTTCGCGAATTAATAGCCCCATACCTTCCGGAAGACGTTAGTTTGGACTCCCTTCAACCAGATAGTAACCTGATTAGTGAATTGAATATTAATTCCTCCCATCTGGTAGATTTGGTTCTGGATATCGAAGACCAATACGATATTCGCCTTGAGGATACCGAAATGCAGCAGATGCAAACGGTGACGGATGCCTTACACCTGATCGACAACAAGCTCAAAGCAAAGGAGTCATAAGCAGCAATTCATTGGGTAATACCTTCTCAAAATTCTTTCACCCTTTAATGGCTACCCCGGTCTCGCTATGGTTGGTGTATTTGGTGCTTTATGGGCTCATGGGTATGATTATGAACGAAGTAGGGCAGGTACTCGAAATAGCCCGTTTTGAATACTGGTGGCAGATAATCACGGTTTACCTGCTGTATATGGTACCCATATCAATTTTGTTAAGACCCTATACCTTCTTCCAGCAATATGCCTATGGTCTTTTATTTATGGGAATCCTGGAGTTGGGTGGCTATGCCCTGGAGACCTCCTACGCCTATCCCGGCAACTTGATCGATTCCAATTTGGGGATCCGCAATTTTGCACTGGCCATGACCCTGTTCTTTGCGCTTTATTTTCCCCTGGGAAATCGTCTGGCCAGTTTTATCCATAATCTGCTGTTAAGAATTCGACGAACCGCCTGATTAATCGGTAGCAACCTTCCTCACGGCTCTTTTATTTCCCTTGTGCTGAGTACATTTGGGAAGAACACTATTGATTATGAAAACCTTACGCCCAATTCTTTGGGGTTTGTTGATTTTCCTGTTGTCCCTGTTTCCCTCAGAACTGGTAGGACAGACCGCAGGGAAAACCCTGAAGTCGGATTCCCTTTACGTAAAATACAAGACGGTTTTAGAGCGCTATGAAGCCGATTTTGTAGCCACTTCAGAACAGCGTAAACAATGGAAGAAAGAGCGGCAGGAACTCATACGCTTTCGCTCGGCCATAATCGACACCCTTCCCGTTTCGGAAAGGCTTAAGCGCCGCCTGCGTAAAGAATTATATACCACCCCCTTTACGGAGGAATGGTCTAAAGTAATGGCGGATTTAAAATTCGAAGATCCCCTGGACGACTGGGATTACTAGGAAGCACTTAGCGGCGATTCATCTTTTCCTTTCGCTTTCTCAACTGGCGCTCCAATTCGTCAGCAGCTTCCGCAATAGCCATTTCATATTCCTTCTTGCTGGACTCTGCAAACAGCCGTGGTCCGGGTAAGCTTAAACGAATTTTACAGATCTTCCCGGTTTCCGGGTCGCTGGTCTTCTCATGAGAAAAGAAAACATCGCTTCGTACGACAAAGTCGTATTTGTCAGTGAGTTTTTGAAGGCGTTTTGCCGCCAGTATTTCCAGGCGGTCACTCGCTTTAACATGATCGTATTCAAAGTTGATATCCATGCAAAGTTCTTTGTTTAAAGATAACCAGACGGGAAAGGATTTCCAAGAGGAAAAACGCTTTTCTAGACCTCTTAATCAGTAGATTTTTCCGGAATCATTAGGGAGGCAATAATACCTGCGCCCAAAGCGATCACAATCACTGAGAGGGAGACCCATTCCGGGAGATGAACGTAATGCGAGAAGAGCATTTTAAGCCCTACAAAGGCCAGGATAATTACCAGGCTGTAATTGATATATCGGAACTTGGCCAGCATGCGCGAGATCAAAAAATACATGGACCGCAATCCCAGAATAGCCAGGATATTGGAACTGAAAACGATAAAGGGATCCGCGGTAATTGCCAGGATAGCCGGGATACTGTCCAGGGCAAACATAATATCGGTCAGTTCTATGACTATCAGAGCTACGAAAAGGGGAGTGGCAGCCTTAACTCCCATACGCCTGACAAAAAAGTCGTGGCCATTGAGTTTAGCAGTTATTGGAAACACCTTTTTGAGCTGGCGAAATACAAAGGAATTTTGCGGATTAAAATCGTGGTCGGCACTCTTGATCATTTTAAATGCGGTGTAGAGCAGGAAAACCCCAAAGACATAAATGATCCAATCAAACCGATTGATCAGGGTAACCCCGAACAGAATCATTAATCCTCTAAAAATAATCGCTCCCAAAATACCCCAAAACAGTACCCTGTGCTGATATATTGGAGGAATGGCGAAGGAGGAAAAAATTACCGCAATCACAAAGACATTATCGATACTCAGTGAGAGTTCTATAAGATAACCGGTAACGTATTTGAGCACTGCGGTTCCCGGCGTTAGTCCGGTGGGATTCTCCACCAATCCGTCAGAAAAAAGCCAGTAAATCACTCCGCTGAACGCCAGGGCAATAGTAACCCAAACGGCCGTCCATGTTGCCGCTTCCTTTGATTTAATTACGTGGTCATTCTTATGGAAAACACCCAGATCAAGGGCCAGAAACACACATACAAGGGCAATGAAGAGTACCCAAATTAACATAGGGAGAGCATTTTTTCAAAGATACACATAGCGAGCGAAATTTTGGGCCGGGAAGCCCTATTGGTAAGACACCAAAAATAGGATTAGGTCACGAATTATTAATCATTTTCCTGCCGGTATCTGTAATTGCTGTAACCCATGGCAACAACCGCCAGCATTCCACAAATTAAAAAGCCAAGAAAAAGCGGCAAAGCGGAGTTTATCACGTACTTACCAATCCAAGCGCTGATAGGTACAGACATTACCGTTGCTAAAAACCCGGTGATTGCTGCGCCGATCCCCGCGATGTGACCCAGGGGCTCCATCGCCATAGAACGCAGATTCCCAAAAAGGAAGCCTACCGAGAAAAACTGAATACCCAGAAATAGCATGAGCCAGGCGATATGCGGATTACTTCCACCTGAAAATACCAGGGAGTACACCAGCGGATTTAAGGTATACACCAGCAAAGCCCACCCGATAAGACGGCGCATCCCAAAGCGCAGCACCAGATTCCCATTGAGCAGGGTAGAGGCGCCCACCGTAAGTGCCAATCCGGCAAACAAATACGGGAACAAATCCGGCAGGCGATACTGCACCTCAAAGATTTGCTGGGACGTACTGAGGTATACCAGAAAGGATCCGGTTACCAGGCCCCAGATAAAGGTAAAAATCATAGTACGCCGATAGCCCACAATTTCAAGGAATCCCGACCAGATCTTCTTCCATTTAAAGGAAGAGCGTCGGGGTTCCGGTAGGGTTTCCGGTTGTCTTTTCCAAAACCAAAATCCCACGATCAGACTAAAGATTACCTGGACATAAAAGATGGCTTCCCAACCCAGGGTATCCAACACCAATTTTCCAAAAGCCGGGGCTATTATGGGAACCAGGATAAACACTACGGTCACAAAGGACATAATGCGCGCCATGTAATCCCCGCTAAAACGGTCACGGATCATGGCAATGCTAATGGTGCGGGGTGCGGAAAGCGAAATCCCTTGAAGGATCCTTCCGATAATCATCAGTTCCAGGGATTCGGCAACCACACAGATAAAACTGGAGATTAGAAAGAATACGAATCCTGCATAGACAATGGGTTTTCTCCCCAGGCTATCGGATAGGGGCCCGAAAAGCAATGGTCCAGTCCCCATACCCAGAAAAAACAGGGTAATCAGTAATTGATTGTTGGTTGGGTCGGTGTTGCCAATAGCCAGCCCGATAATATCCAGGGCCGGGAGCAAGGCGTCCAGGGCCAGGGCCACGATCGACATCAGGGCGGCCATCAGGGCTATGAATTCAATATTATTTGACCGCTCTTGCATATTGGAAATAAGCTGCAAAGATAGGTTAATTCGGGAGGAAGCAAGGAGCAATTTACCCCTTCAATTGTTGTATATTTAATGAAAATCCAAAGGGATAATTCCAAGGAAATGAAACTGAGAATAGAAGGGAATTCGATTCGGCTCCGACTGCGAAAGTCTGAAGTCAGCAAACTCGCCAGTACAGGAAGGGTGGCAGGGGAAACCCGCATACCAGGTGGTAATTTCCATTACGCCCTTGAACTTCACCCGGATATCTCAGACCTCACGGCCAAACGTACAGCGGGCGGCATTACCCTCTTACTTCCGGAAACCCAGGGAAAATCCTGGGCAGAAAACCAGCAGGTCGGATTTGAGGCCGCTATGGCTTTGGAGGATAATGAATCCCTACACCTGCTTGTCGAAAAAGACTTTGTTTGCCTCGATCGGGATCCCGCCCTGCAAGAAGACCAATACCCCAACCCGAAATCCCTGTAAATGCCATTTTCCAAACGCGAGATCATTAAAAGGAATGTTTCGGCACGAGGCCCGGAGGAATTAGGTAATTTACGGGTAAGTGCCCCAAAAGACTTCGCAGCAGGATTACCCGCTATTGGAAAAACCCTGGAACACAGCTTTCGGGAAATGGGATTGTTCCGGCCCTTCCAGGCTCTTGCCAAAATGAATCAACAAGAGGGTTTCGATTGCCCGAGCTGTGCCTGGCCCGATCCTGATAGTCCATCGAAACTCGGGGAATTCTGTGAGAATGGTGCCAAAGCCCTGGCCGATGAGGCGACCCTTACCCAGGCCGATGCTGCGTTGTTTTCACGCTATTCTGTGGAAGAGCTATCCCATCTAACCGATTATGAAATCAACAAATTGGGTAGGCTTGTGGAGCCCATGGTACTGCATTCGGATTCGCTTCACTACGAACCGATAAGCTGGGAGGATGCCCTTTCACTAATCAGTGACCACCTGGTAGCACTAACCGATCCGAATCAAGCAGTTTTCTATACTTCAGGACGATCCAGCAATGAGGCTGCCTTTCTCTACGGGACCTTTGCCCGTGCCCTCGGGACCAACAACCTGCCGGATTGCTCTAACATGTGCCATGAATCAAGTGGAGTGGCCCTTTCAGAAACCCTGGGTATAGGAAAGGGTAGCGTAACCCTGGACGACCTCTATGGGGCCGATCTGGTGATTGTCGCCGGTCAGAACCCGGGCACGAATCACCCGCGTATGCTTTCCGCCCTGGAGAAATGCAAGGAAAATGGTGGGAAAATCATCAGCATCAACCCCCTGGAAGAAGCCGGGTTGATTCGATTTAAAAACCCACAGCGGCCTAACGGATTAATAGGGGGAGGAACCCCCTTAACGGATTTACATCTTCCCGTAAAGATCAATCAGGACATTCCCCTTGTAAAGCTATTACTCAAAGGACTGCTGGAAAGGGAAAGGGGAGGAGCCGGAGTTCTTGACCGGGAGTTCATCACAAACAAAACACTGGGATTCCAGGAGTTAGAAGCGGATCTTGATTCCTATGATTCCGAGGATTTGTTATCCCGTACAGGGCTTTCCTCCAAAGAAATTGAAGCCGCCATTCAAATGCTTGCGGAAAGCGAGAATATTATTATCTGTTGGGCCATGGGGCTTACCCAACACAAGAATGGGGTGGAAACCATTCGGGAATACGTGAATCTGCTTCTGGCCAAGGGGTCCATAGGAAAACCCAATGCAGGAACCTGCCCGGTACGCGGACATAGTAATGTTCAGGGGGATCGCTCTGTTGGAATACAGCATTTTGTGGATGCGGCGCTTAATGAGCGCATCGAAAAACATCTGGGATTTGTTTCCCCGGACAAAAAAGGCTGGGATGTCGTAGAATCTATCGAAGCCATGCACGCCGGGAAGGTAAAAATCTTTATGGCTCTCGGGGGTAACTTCCTGAAAGCGGCCTCGGATACGGATTTTACGGCTGCTGCCCTGGAAGAATGCGAGCTTACCGTCCAGGTGAGTACCAAACTTAATCGCAGCCACCTGGTTACCGGGAAAACAGCCTTAATCTTGCCTACGCTGGGGCGAAGCGAAAAGGAAGGAAAAGGGGAGGGGCACTACCTGACCACAGAAAATAGCATGGGACGGGTTAGCCGTACACGGGGCGTACTCAAACCGGCCGCCGGCAACCTTAAAAGTGAACCAGAATTAATCGCAGAACTGGGCGCCCGGCACTTTGGGGCGCAGCATTCAGTTCCCTGGCTGCAATGCGCACAGGATTACGGATTGATTCGAAAATATATTGATCTGGTCGCCAAAGGTTTTTCCAATACCTCGGAACGCTCAAAAGGTAAAGGGTATGATCTGCCGAATAATGCCCGAGCAGGCGACTTTAGTAAACTCCCCGGGGGTCGGGCAAAATTCACAGTCAATACGTTGCCGGATCACGGTTTAGCGCCCGATGAATTCCTCCTGATGACCATTCGTTCCCACGATCAATTCAACACCACCATCTACGGGCTCGACGATCGCTACCGGGGCATCTACAATGAAAGACGTGTGCTTCTAATGAATCCTGAGGACATGCAAGAGCTCGGTATTGCGGAACAGGAGGTAGTACACTTAAGCAGCACTTACGGAGATGAAGTTCGACGGGCACCCAATTTCAGGGTAATTAGCTATGCGATCCCGAGGGGAGATGTGGCAGCCTACTTTCCGGAGACCAATCCTTTGATCCCAATCCACCAGTTTGCCGACCGCAGCCAGACCCCAATCAGCAAATCAGTGCGGATTCGGGTGGAAAAAACATCCTAGTTATGAAACAAAAATTCTGGACTTCAGACAAAATCGTAAGCTTTACAGCTGTCTTTATTAGTCTGGCGACGCTCTACATTTTTATCCGGCAAACGAATATAATAGAAAAGCAAAGCCGATTATATGTAATGCCCTATTTACGAGCCCAAATCATCAATGACAATTCCGCACACTTTACCCGGATGGAGCTTCATAATTACGGAGTGGGCCCGGCGATTATAGAGAGTCGTGAAATTTTTTATAACGACAAGTGGAATGATATCGATTTCGGAGATTTCTACTTTACCATGGTACCGGAAATGGAGGATGTGGATATTGTGATGGATGCCAATCTAAGTCCGGGGCAGGCCATTGCTGCCGGTTCCTCGCGGCTCCTGGTTCAACTCTGTGAAGACGCAGAATGCCATCAGAAAATGAAATCAGCTATGGGTGTACTCATGAATAAGAAATTCGATTATCGGATCGTTTATCGCTCTATTTATGGGGACCGTTGGGTGATCAATTCCAGCGGTGAAGCCCCAACGCTGTTGGAAGAGGAGTAATTCCTTGCTCATCACCAATCTGTATGGGATTTCTGTAACAAATCCCTATAGGAGACAACTAACAGGTATCATCATCAAAAACCAACCACCATGAAAACAGCTGTACTCACCTGTATTTGCTTACTATTTTGCCTTTCACCTGTTTCCTTAAAAGCGCAGACAGAAGAGGAGCACCCCGCATTAGAACTCAGCGCCGAAGCCTGGCAGGAGGATCTGGCCTCCCTTCAGAAAACAATCCATACCAACTTTCCCTTCCTCCTGAAAAAAATTAGTCCGGAGGAATTTGATGCAGCTGTGTCTGAATTGCATGATAAGATCCCAAGCATGCAACCCCATGAAATTATGGTGGGATTAGCCCGAATCGTAGCCTCCATAAAGTATGGTCACACCCAATTGGCCTATTGGGAGCAGAAAGTACCTTATCATCAATTACCTATTATCCTCTATGAATATGAAGATGGCATTTTTATTCAGGGGGTTCACCAGGATAATGCCTCCCTTGCAGGAGCTCGGGTGGTAGCTGTAGAGGGCGTACCTATAATGAAAGTAAAACAACAAATGTTACCCGTTATACCTGCTGAAAATGAGCAATTTGCAAAAGGATACGGGATCCACTACATGACCTTTCCGGAATTCCTTCATGCCCAGGGAGTAATCCCGGAACTCAAGATGTCGATTGACCTTACGGTAGAGCAGGAGGGAAAGACCTTTGATGTAAGCCTGGAGGCTGTAAAGGCCCAAAGATTTCCACGTCAATACGGAATGGTACAACCTGGAACCGACTGGGTCGATGCCCGTGACACCACGCAAACACCCTTGTACCTGAAAAACCTGGAGAAAATCTACTTCTACGAATACCTGGAAGAAGAAAAGGTCGTATACGTCCGTCACAGTCAGATCCAGGACGATCCTTCGCAGAATATCCCACAGTTCTACGCCGAACTCTTTGATTTTATTGAGAATAACGACGTGGAGAAGCTGATCATAGATGTGCGCTTGAACGGAGGTGGGAATAATTACAAGAACAAGCCTATTATAACCGGGCTTATCAAAAGCGAAAAGATCAATCAGCCTGGCAAACTCATGGTCATTATTGGCAGGCGTACCTTTTCGGCCTGTCAGAACCTGGTCAATGAAATGGACAATTATACCAACGCAATTTTCGTAGGCGAGGGGACAGGGGAGAACATCAACTTTTACGGAGATACCCGACCTGTTGAATTATCTAATTCCGGAATGAAGGCATATTTGTCGTTTGCATGGTGGCAGGACAAACCCCAGTGGGAGAACGACGACGCGCTTTATCCCCAAATAGAAGCCGTCCAAACCTTTGAAGATTACAGAACCAATAACGACCCAGCCCTGGAAGCAGCTTTGAAATTCAAGGACACTACCTATATCGCAAATCCAATGGAGTATCTGACCGGACTCTTTATGGAGGGAAAGATGGCCGAAGTGCGTTCGGAAGCAGCGCGAATGGTTCGGGATCCCAATTATGCGTACTATGACTTTATGACGGCCTTTGATACTGCAGGAAATCAGTTGCTCGCTGGGGGTCAGGTTATGGAAGCGGGATTTGTGATTGACATGACCCTGGAAATGTATCCTGAAGCCCCGGAACTATGGCTTACCAAGGCTGGAATCCTGATGAAACAGGAGAAAGGAGAGGAAGCGGCAACCTGGTTAAAAAAACTCCTGGAATCCGAGGCAAGCAGCGATCTTAAGGCCAAAGCACAAGCTCTTTTGGATTCACAATAAAATGCTAAAAGCATGTGAATTGTGAGATTTTTGGCAATATCCAGGAGATAATGCGGTTAATTTTCTAGTAGAGAACATAACACTCTATAATGAACCAAAGCCGCAAAAATTTCATCTTTCTTTGCTGTTACAGCCTCTGGGTAAGCGGTATTATTCTGGTACTGGGAACCACTACAAGTAGCTGTGCTAGTTCCAAACAAACGGCATCCCAGGAAATGATGGCCGAATTGGCTACGATTCCTGAGAAAAACTTTAATGTGGATATTACCTTTGTATATCCTCTGGGTTCTTCGGCATATTTAAGTACCGCCAATTTGGGATTTACGCAGGTGAGGGGCAATTCTCCAACACAGATCAATGTAGACGGAGATGGACACTACATTGCTGTAAGCGGCGATTCTGTTAAGGTTCATTTACCGTATTTCGGAGTTCGGGATGTCGTTACCAATTACAACGCCATTGACAACGGCATTCTATTGGATACAGATTATGAAGATTTTAAATCCTGGACCGATCGTAAAGGCAAACACATTGAATTCTTTGCCAAAGATGGATTCGAGCGCTTCAGGATACAGCTTACCTTTAAAGGAAACAGATCCGCGCTAATTTCCTTATTCAGCCCACAGCGCGATGTTATTCGCTACAGCGGAATTATTTCGGAGACTTTACCGGAAGAGGGGTAGTAGATTATCTATTTCAGAAAGCAAGAGAAGTAATATGCCACTATTCTTGAAATACTCTATTTGACATAATATAAATTATGTTTCAACCATATAAGAATTTCTGTATAGCTACGCTATTTGATCTAAAATCAGTTCTGTGACATGATTGTTACAGAACGTCACCGATTTTATGTCAGAAGAAATTTTAACCAGATCCTAGTTCCCAGAATCATTAACTCTCAAATCCGCAGAGCACTCCAAGGAGTAATTGCCGGTGCGGGCGTAGTGGTCGGAAATCGATAGTTTGGCGTCGTCGTTTTCCAGATACCAGGTGTGCTCGGGAATGGTTTCGAGCGGAATGGGAACGTCAGTGATTGGAATTTCACGAACGTCGGATTGGCTCTCGAAGCCGTCTGTGAAAACTACGGTAAAGTCCGTGGCGCTGGTCTGGACGCCCATTTCAACATCATCGAAGTACACGTTAAAACCCTCGGGGTTGGTTGGGGCAAATTCCTGCCCGCGAAGTGCGAAGGTATAGGCCGTTAGGTTGGCCTTATCAAAGGGCGCGTAATTGGGATATTCCAATTGATTCCCAGAAATATCAACCGTAGTATCGATTCCTCCTCCTTCCAAACGCACCGAAATGAATTCCAGGGCCTCAAAATCGCAGGTGATCGTCATCTTATACCAGGTGCCGGGTTGCAGGGTTATCCCAAGATCCTCAACCACCCAGTTTTCCGTGGGTGTGGGCATGCCTTCTAAATTTTCGGGTAATCCTACCGGAAACCAGAGTAATCCGCTACGCGTAAATCCGGCTAGCGCCATCCAATCTGCACCTTCAAAACGCAAGGGGTTCTCTACCCCTTCCAAAAACTCGATATCCAGTCCAAAGATCACATCTTCGGCCAGGTCTTCTTCGAAGTAAAAATATCCGCTAACATAGGCCTGGCCCGGTGCCAGTACAAAGTCCTGAACTTCCTGTCCGGAATACGAAAAAGCGACCGAAGCGCTCACAATGGCATCAAGCAAGGTCTCTGGCTCTTCGGGAACCCTCTCCTGAGGATTTTCGTTATCCGTACTACACGCAACTAAGAGTATAAAGAAAAGTACGAACCATCTTGCCATGAATTCAAAACGTAAAATTCAGGCGAATTGTATGTAGCGGCTGCTAACCTTGAATAAAGCGGTTGCGGTATACGGTAGGGCTTATCCCCTTCTGCCGTTTAAACAGGCGGTTAAAATAAGAGCGATTAGTAAAACCACTGGCGAGGAAAACTTCGGTTAAATCAATAGCGGGATCTTCGAGCAAATGTGTGGCTTTCTCAATGCGCTGTTGATTGATAAAGTCTGTTGGTGAAATGCCCATTTCCTGTTTAAAGACCTTGTAGAAATGGCTTTCGCTCATACAGGCCTTATTGCTGAGTTCGCGAATCGTTAATGGATTGTGGAGGTTATCGCGGATAAATTGAACGATATACGCCAGTCGCTTTCCACCAGCCAGGGCTGCAGCGTTATCAGTATATGTTTTCCTGGCATTCGCCTGCAGGATACGCACCACCAGTTCCTGCAGCATATTGGACACGAAGAGGTCCTTGGACGGATGATTCTCGGTATACAGGTATACCAATCGTTGGAGAATCTGATAAATGGAATTGTCGTTGGTAAAGTGGAAATTGTAATCCAATAAGTTCCACTCCTGCCCGTCGGTCCGGGTCATCTTTTCGTTCATCAACTGAACCGTGTAATTCAGGCGCTCATCCCCTATCTCCATAGCCAGGCAACGGGTGGGATTATCTTCCCGGGCTTCCGGGAAATCGATACGCATTAATTCATCGGCAGGCAGGATCAATGATTCCCCGGGTAAAAAATCGAAGCCGGGCTTCTGCCGCAGGTGCATGATTTTCTTTCCGTGGAACATGCTGGCCAATACAAACGACCCAAATTGCAACTGCACCCGGTTGGCCCGAAGATGGGTTTCAAAGATGTGCAGCGCAGAGTCTTCCAGCTCATAAGACGTTTGGTTTTCGACCAGGTCTACGAGCTTTCGGGAACGGTAAAAGGATTCAGGTAATTGCATTTGCGTTTAAATATTCGGCAACATTTTTAAACAATTATTGTGAATTCTGAATAAAAGATACACTATTTCTAATGATTATTTAAAAAATGATAGAATTGTTCACAGGGTTGATCGGATTGTTCAAAGGGAAAATAGCTTTAGCCAGTACCTTGTCTTTCAAATAATTATAGCAACAACTGATAAATAGACAGACATGAGTAACGCAAGCACTTCGGAGAAAACGGCTATACAGAAGCCGAGCTTCAAAAACCAGTACGAAAACTTTATTGGAGGCCGGTGGACGGCTCCGGTTAAGAGGGAATATTTTGACAATATTTCGCCTGTAGATGGCAGTAGCTTTACCAAAATTGCCAGATCCTCTGCCGAGGACATCGACCTGGCTATCGATGCCGCCTGGAAGGCAGCCCCAGCTTGGAACAATAGTTCCGCCACGGAGCGCAGTAATCTTTTGCTGAAAATCGCCGACGTTATGGAGCAGAACCTGGAGGTTTTAGCTCGGGCGGAAACCTGGGATAACGGGAAAGCCCTTCGGGAAACCATGGCGGCCGACCTGCCCTTAGCAGTAGATCACTTCCGGTATTTTGCCGGGGTAATCCGTGCTGAGGAAGGAACGGTTAGCGAATTGGATTCCAGTACCATTTCCATGAACATCAAAGAGCCTCTCGGGGTTGTAGGACAAATCATCCCCTGGAATTTCCCCCTACTGATGGCGGCCTGGAAGGTGGCTCCTGCCCTTGCGGCCGGGAATTGTGTGGTCCTAAAGCCTGCTGAGCAAACCCCAGTGGGAATCCTGATTCTTATGGAACTTATCGAAGGAATACTTCCGGATGGAGTCCTTAACGTGGTGAACGGTTTTGGTATCGAGGCCGGAAAACCCTTAGCCTCCAGTCCGAGGATCAATAAAATTGCTTTTACCGGGGAGACTACTACGGGCCAACTGATCATGCAGTATGCCTCCAAAAATATCATACCGGTTACCCTTGAATTAGGCGGAAAGAGTCCTAATATTTTCTTTGAAAGCATCATGGACGCCGATGATGCATTCTTTGATAAGTGCTTGGAAGGTGCAGCCATGTTCGCCCTTAACCAGGGCGAGGTTTGCACCTGTCCTTCACGAATCCTGATTCAGGAAAGTATTTACGATCATTTTATTGAGCGGGTAATCGAACGGGTAAATGCCATTAAACTCGGACACCCGCTGGATCCCACTACCATGATGGGGGCTCAGGCTTCCAACGATCAGTACGAGAAAATCCTCAACTACATCGATATTGGAAAAGACGAAGGTTGTGAGGTGCTCACAGGAGGAAATGCCGCCTACAATGAAGGACTCGAGGGAGGCTATTACATTCAACCTACCCTGTTAAAAGGAAACAACAAAATGCGGGTTTTCCAGGAGGAAATCTTTGGTCCTGTGGCTTGTGTTACCACCTTTAAAGATGAGGCTGAGGCCCTGGAAATCGCCAATGACACCCTTTACGGATTAGGTGCCGGAGTGTGGACCCGGGATACGCACCAGGCCTATCAGATTTCCCGACAGGTACAGGCCGGACGCGTCTGGGTAAACTGTTACCACCTCTATCCAGCCCATGCCCCATTTGGCGGATACAAAAAATCAGGTATTGGTCGGGAAACCCATAAAATGATGCTTAACCACTATCGGCAAACTAAAAACATGTTGATCTCCCACGATAAAAATGCCCTTGGGTTCTTTTAAAATGATCAAGCGTGTTTTAGTAACTGAAGCAGCAGAGCGGGTTATCGATTCCCTAAGGGAAAGACATGGCCCGCTCATGTTTCATCAAAGTGGGGGATGTTGTGATGGTTCTTCCCCCATGTGTTTGCCCGAAGGAGAGCTCTTATTAAATGAAACAGACCACCTCCTGGGTAACATCGCCGGATGTGATTTCTATATGTCCAAAGACCAGTATGAGTACTGGAAACACACCCAGCTAACGGTAGATGTCACCAAAGGACGGGGTTCCAGCTTTTCACTGGAGATTCCCCTAGGCATTCGATTCGTGATTAAATCCCGTGTGTTTTCCGAACAGGAACTGGAAACGCTGGGGCTCGATTAATTCTTCGCTACGGTTTCCGCTCCTTTGTAAGTAACCCGGTAAATCGCATTCCCATAATCGTCGGAGATGAGCATGGAGCCATCTTCCAGGAAGTGTAAGTCTACGGGGCGGCCGAATTGTTCCTGGGTCTCATCGTTGAGCCAACCATCGATAAAGGTGGAATACCCGGTAGACACATTTCCATCCAGGGGCACCATAGAAATTCGGTAACCCGCTTTTTTGGAGCGGTTCCAGGAACCGTGCTCTGCCAGCAAGGCCACATTATTGAAGCTTTCCGGGAACATTCCTCCTGTAGCGAATTTTACGCCTAAGGGAGCTACGTGTGCACCGAGGTTCTGAACGGGATGTACGAAATCTTCCATAGGCCGCTTGTCGCCAAATTCAGGATCGGGAATGGTTCCGCCATGGTAGAAGGGATAGCCAAAGTGTTGCCCTACTTCCCCTACTCTATTGAGTTCACAAGGCGGAATGTCGTCGCCCATCATGTCGCGGCCATTGTCGGTAAACCACAGGTCACCGGTTTCGGGATGCCAGGTGAAGCCTACGGTATTGCGCACGCCATGGGCTACAATTTCGCGATTGCTTCCGTCGGGATCCATTCGGGTAATGGTCGCGTAACGCATGTCCGAAACCGTAGAATCACAAATATTGCAGGGAGCCCCTACCGGAACGTAGAGTTTGTCGTCCGGGCCAAAGGCAATGTACTTCCACCCGTGGTGAAATTCAGTTGGATAATCGTCGTAAACCACAACGGGCTCGGGAATGCTATCCAGGTTAGCCTCGATATTGTCATAGCGCAACAGCCGATTTACCTGGGCTACATAGAGGGAGCCATTCCTGAAGGCAACACCGTTGGGGACTTCAAGTGTAGAATCCAGAATAATGATCCGGTCGGCCTTATAGTCTTTATCCCGGTCCTGCACGGCATAAACCTTTTTCTTGGAGCGCGTGCTCACGAACAGGGTACCGTCCTCCCCCATGGCCATAGAGCGTGCACCTTCCACGCTATCGGCGTATACCTCAATGGTAAATCCAGGTGGAAGATTCAGGCGATCTATAGGAAGATCACTGGGAGCTTCGTCGTATTGAACCAATACCTCAGGGGCCTCTTCGGCTTCTTTATCCTTGCAGGAGGAAAAAGCGGTGAGGCAAAAAGTAAGGATTGCGAAAGCAAAAACCTGTGGCTTTGGAAAATTTCGAAAGGGTTGGGAGTAAAACATAAAAGGCGTCTATTTTTTGACGCCTAAAGATACGGAATTGCAGAGTGCATTCCGAGTGGCAACAGCGCCGGAAAAAATCCGGACAAGAGTTTTGGAAATTAAGTTTTGTAAGGGGGATTAAAGGTCTGGAGATAGGTTCTACCGCTCCTCAACCAGCTTGTCTTCCTTCCAGGTTCCCTGGGCAACGATTTCTTCGCCCTCTCCATAGAAAGCGCCTTCTCCGCTGCGACGGTCGTTTTTCCAGTGCCCTACGTACTTATCGCCATTGGGCCAGTAATAGGTTCCCTGCCCGCTGCGACGTCCGAATTCATAAGATCCGATGTAGTATTCGCCATCGGGCCAATAAAAAGCACCTTCGCCGTGGCGACGGTTGTCCTTCCACTCCCCTTCATAGCGGCTCCCGGTTTCCAGGAGTCCTACACCGCGACCATTGGCCTTGCCATTCTTTACTTCGCCCAGGTAATACACCAATTTTCCCTTGTTATTCTTGAAGGTCAGGTATTCAGAAGGTGTATTGGATTTTACCCGGCGACGCAGGGCAGACAATTCCAATTCGGCTTTCTCCAGGGCAAACTGCAGCGAATCGAGCTGGCGTACGCTGGCCACTGAAGTAGTTGCAGGCGTCCAGATCTCCGCTGGAACAGTATCGGCTTGCTGGGCAACCATTTGCTGAAGCTGATCGCGTTGACGCAAGAGGTCGGCAATTACCGCCATACGCAATTGGATCCCCCGGGTGGTATTATCGGCAAACTCCCCTTCCGCGCCTTGTCCGGAAATTTCCTGATGTGCAGAAAAAGCTTGATCGAACTGGCCGGCAGCCAAGAGGGAATCGATATGAACGGAGGCTTTGAGCGTCTGGAGTTCGCGGTCGGCATCCCACTGTGCAGAACGGCTTTCCTCGAGTTGGGAAGCGAGTTTATTGAGGTTATGTTGCTTGACACCCAGTACTATCAGGGCAATCACGGCAACACAGCTGCTAATTAGCGTAAGTTGTTTTGGTTTCATAGGCATTGTATATACGCAGCATCATGCCTTTTAGTTCACGAGGAGGTGAAAAAATGTAAAGTTTTCCGGAATTTGTACATGAAACGTCGAAAACCCGAGGTGTAGTTGTTGCGAAATCGCAGTAAACATCAGTCTTCCAGGTGGATAGCAGGAAGCTTATTACGCACTTTTCTGAAGTCCGGGGAGTAGTATAAGTGGGCGCGGAAGGTAAATCCCTGCTTAAATATCCCGGCGTTCTCCAGGGTTTGTCCCTGAGAGTACATCAAACCGCCGGCAATAGTCAGGCGCGGGGTCAGGACATAACCCAAGGTTGTTGTGAGGCGCAAGTCTTCCAATGCACTGCCCACAACTTCCTTTCCACTCTGCATAATAAGCTCGGATTCCGGGCTAATATACCAGGTACCCGGTTCGAACTTAGTACTGTTCAGGGGGACTTTAATCCGCAACATATACCGCCAGCGATTTCGGTAGATATATTCGGCATCGTCCGCGAAGCCCTGGGACCAGCGGTGCTCAATCCGAATCCGGTGATACACCATTATTGAGGACAAGGGTTGTGCAAACTGGTACTGGTGCCAAATGCGGTATTCCGGGACCACATTGCGCCCGTCGGAATCCGGATCGGTATTGAAGTTGACCCGTAACACCCCACCCAGGCTCACATTGAAATACTTGGAATAGATGTAACTCAGGGCATGGCGGTTATAGATTTGCCCGATCTGCCCTACAAAAGGGGTTTCCTCGGTTTCATCAAAGCGAAAATGGGTCTCGGCAATCCAGATAAACCGTTTGGAGATCCGGATATTCCCATAGGTGTTGATCCACAACTTGGTAAAGGGATCCTTGTATTCCGTTTCCTCCGGGAGGACTTCCCCCTGGGCGCTGGAATTATGGATTCCCCCTGCCAGGAGAAGTACCAGTAACAGGAATAGCGCCATGGGATTGCGCAGGTTAACCCTATTCATCGACGTCGAGGTTTAGGGCAAACATGTCAATCACCGTTTGCGGGTTCTTTTCCCGTTTTAGCTTTCGCTCCAGTTTGGAAGTATCTTCTTTGCGCAATTCGAGCATCCTTTCGTAGGAAGCATCCAAAACCTGGGCCCAGTAAGCCGCCTTTTCACAAGGATTTTCGCCCCGGGCCGCCTCCAGGATGTGATTGACCAGCACATCGGTATAGGCATTCAGCAAGCGCCTTTTTACGGTTTCATCCATAATGGTGGCCGTAAAAGGATTCCAGATTTGATCGGTATAGGCCTCGCGGATCTCCGCCTGGCGTTCGGGCTGTTGTGCAACCGCTTCAGCTAAGCGATTCAGGTCCTTCAGGCAGGTAACCAATTTTTGCGCACTGGCTGTTTTATCCTCATCTTCAATTTTGGAGGAATAATTGGTGATTTCCTCCTCGCCAAAGCTTCCCAGGGCGCGGATTGCCAAATCCACGGCTTCCGGAGAGCCAGGAGGAATGGAATCGACCTGAAGTTGCAACACGCCCATGAGGCGAACCATTTCCTTTTCGAGTTCCCGCAATTCCTGAGCTTCTCGCTGGCGAACCAGACGGGTGGCAATTTGGTCTTCGATTTCCTCCAGGCCGTTGAGCATCATCGTTGCGAGTTCGACATACTTTTCAGCGGAAAAATCACTGTAATCTATGATTCCCTTATCATCGGTATAAACCGTAGACCACAAACGCACGCTCAATTCCTCCAAACTGGCTTGCCCCAGTGCTCCGGAACGCACCCAGCGCGCCATTTTAGCAAATGGTAAAGCAAAGGTTTTCCTGATGGTATCGACCTGGGTATAATAGGTGGCCGCTTCCTCATCCGATCTTCGCGCCAACTGTAGTTGCGGATTCTCGAGGATTTCGTTGGTCTTGGTGAGTAGCTTACGCTGAATACTGTCAAAGGATTGCCAGAGCTCCAGATTTTCTACTGGAATATCCCGAACCGGGATGCTTACCCGAAACCCGGGTTTAAAATCGGATTTACCCAGCCCACTTAAGACCTCATTAATTCGGGCATATCGATTTTGGTTCTCCTGAAGCATATCCGGAACCTGCAACGATGCACCTTCGGGCAGCTGCCATTCCAGGGATTGGAAAAAGTTTTGATCCAGGGCAGCCTCGCGGTAGTTTCCTCCTGGATTATCGCTAAAGTCAATGGTTTGCCATGCTTCCCCGCTTTGGAATTCGAGGCGTTCTAAGACGCCTTCATTGAAAAACCAATGCTCAGTAGCTCCTCCGGCAGCCTCATCTGAATACAGGGTCCATTGATCATGGGCCAACCCGTTTCTGAGTAAGCGACCAGCCAGGGTATTGCCATTGAAGGCAATCTGAAAGGTTTTCTGAGGAATTCCCTTATCAAAGCGTATACTGCTGCGAAAAAGGACGTCTTCCAACTTGGAATTGCGCACTTCATTGACGGTATGCGTCCAGAGACCATCAGGCTTCCCTTCGGACATGATCCCCAGGGCTTCGTGCTGCTTCCCGCTTACATTGACCTTATATTGAAAATCGACGACCTCGGTTTGGCTGTCGGTACTGAACTCCCCGAACTGAAATTCCCAGGCTCCCGAAGGATAATCGTCTGCAAAATTGCCCCTGAAAACAAAGGTGTAATCACCGGATTCCAGTAAGGCGCCCAAATTGGAGCGCTGAAAGACAAAAGGTCCCTGAAGCAAGGTGTCTCCCTCCCGGATCTCGTAACCAAAGTTGGCCTGACCGGAGTACTTCCCTACACGGAATTCCCCGGAATACATTTCGGCTTCCTGTGCAGTCAGAGTTGGACCGCATAACAGGAGCATAGTAATGCACAGCAGACGGGTAAGCTTATTGAATTGGTATTGTTGAAAAAGAAAATTGATGCCCTTATCTAATTTAGAACCCACCCTATGTACGGATCAAATGCCGTATCGGATCATTAAAAGGTTCTTTTTCTTCGGCAAAGATACAGGCATTGTATAAATGGCATGACTTTAGCAAGGCTTTTGTACTTTAGATTTATGACACAATCTTCAACTTTTTTGGCTCAGGGTGCTTTATTTGCACGTTTCTGTATCGCTTCGCTCATCCTGATCTTGCTCGGCTGCAGTCCTTTGGCAGGCCAGGATGTGGCTTTCAACCGGGATAAGGACCTGCTGCTGGCGCAATACGATTGCAAAACCGATGTAGACGACCTGCATAGCGCTGCAGCCCTGGCCTCTTTGATGCGCCACCAGGATTATTCCGATATCGAATTCCACGTGGTAGGCGGTAGCTACGGCATGCAAAACGGGGCCTACGTGCCACCCAATACCTTATTCGATGCGATTTTTCCCGGGAATTGGACGGATGCTCATACCGATTGGGATGGGGCTGTGGCAACTGTTACTGAAAGGGCCGCAGGAATATTAGATGCTGGCGGTGCTGTATGGATTGCAGAAGCGGGGCAATCAGATTTTAGCGCCGATGTCCTGGCGAAACTCATGAAAAACGGATACAGCACGCAACTCGAAAAGCAATTTCACGTGGTGCAGCACAGTAAATGGAACGAGCAGTCGACCACCCCTAAGGATTTAACATTCGTAAAGGCAAACTGCGATTATATCAAGATTCCGGATGGGAACGCTGTTGGTAATGGTAGTCCGGGATTCGTTACCAAAGCGGTGTTTGATTTGGAAGCAGAGCTACAAGATCCCGATCTTCGGGACATTTGGGAACTTGCCCTAGCGGAAGCCAATCGGTACAACGGGGAGAACCAGCGCTATCGCAACAACGATATTTTCAAAGGAGGCCTTGATTTTTCAGATATGTCCGAAGCCTGTTTCATACTTGGTTTAGGCAACCTCAAGGATGCTGCTGCTTTTTTTGAGATTATAAATACTACCCCTTAAGGAGTAAAGCTGTCCTCCCAAAAACACTATATTTATCGGTACCAACCAAACGCACCGCCGGTAGATGAAAACCCTGCTGAGACCCTCCCTCCTCCTACTATTCCTATTTGTACATCATTTTTTACTCAGCCAAACTACCGGGATAGACTCGGTGGTTCGCCCGGAGTATATGGCAACGGCTATTGAGGAAAGCCCGGTAGTCGATGGGGATGTGCTCAACGACCCTGCATGGAAAAGCATCCCGGCCATTGAAGATTTGGTGCAATTGCGACCCAACCTGGGGCAACCGGTATCTGAGCGGACCGCAATCCGGATTGCCTATACGCAACGGACGCTTTATGTAGGCGTGGTATGTTACGATTCAGAGCCCGATAAAATTGTTGTTTCTGACTCCCGTCGCGATGCTGACCTGAACGACGAGGATAGTTTCCTTTTCATTGTTGACACCTATAACGACCAGCAAAATGGATTCCTCTTTGGGACCAATGGCCAGGGTATGGAATACGATGCACAGATAGACAATGAAGGTAAGGGTAGTTTTAGCGCCAACCGTCAACAGGGCGGGGTAATAGGAGGAACCAACCTGAATTGGGATGCCACCTGGTCGGTGCGCTCCGAGATCGGGGATTACGGCTGGAGTGCCGAATTTGCTATTCCCCTGAGTTCTCTGCGGTTTGCGCCTGGGGAAGATAAAACCTGGGGACTCAACTTCAGGCGTAACATCAGCAAGAATACCGAAACGGCCTTTTGGACCCGACTCCCGTTGGGTTTTGACATGAAGCGTCTGTCGCTGGCCGGAAAACTCACCGGACTTAACCTGCGGAATCCCGGGAACCTGAAACTCATTCCTTATGTATTGGGACAGGTCGTTAACGATCGCTCGGTTGATCCCGCCGACAACGATACCCGCTTTGAGGCCGGACTGGATGTGAAATACAGCATCACTCCCAGCCTTACACTGGACTTAACCTATAATACGGATTTTGCCCAGGTAGAAGTAGACGACCAGCAGATAAACCTGGACCGGTTTAACCTTTTTTTCCCTGAGAAACGGGCCTTTTTCCTGGAGAATGCAGGGCAGTTTACGGTGGGTACCCCGGGGGAAGTGGATTTATTCTTCAGCCGCCGGATTGGTCTGGCGGGCAGTGGAAATATAGTTCCCATCATCGGTGGGGCACGTATGTCGGGGAAGATCGGACAAACCAATGTTGGATTGCTCAGCATATTTACCGACGAGATCGATGATCAGGGGATTGTGGAAAACAATTATTCCGTAGCCCGGGTAAATCACAATTTTGAGGGCAGCCGTTCTGCCCTTGGGGGAATGTTTGTTAGCCGAGCAGGTTTAGGGGGCCTGGACGATGATTACAACCGCGTTTTTGCCCTCGATGGCAAGTGGGGCATTGGCAATAAGGCAGAAGTTACCGGGTTTATCGCCAAGAGTACTACTCCCGGCATCGAATCCGACGATATAGCCTTTAAGATTCGGGGGAATTACGATTGGAATGGATGGAACCTGGCGGCCGGGTATACACAGGTAGGCGAAGGATTTAACCCGGAAGTAGGCTTCCTGCAGCGCGATGCTTTTAGGAAACCGGAGCTTTTGATATTCAAGGCCAAGCGTTTCGAGAATGCGGGGAACTTCCTGGAAATACGGCCGCATACTTCCTACAGGGGATATTGGAATTTCGACGGAGATCTGATTACGAGTTTCTGGCATATCGATAACCACTGGGGTTGGCGCAGTGGCTTTGAGATACACACCGGAATCAACTTCACCGCTGAGAATGTCTTGGCGCCCTTCGATATAGCGGGCTTGGAAGTGCCTGTGGGTTATTACAACAATGAAGAATTGCAACTTGTTTTGATCACCAATCCTAACAATGCCTTCTCCTTAAGTTCGCGAACCTTTATCGGCGGGTACTTCGATGGAAATCGTATATCCAACAGTGGTACTGCCAACTTGCGTCTGGGGGATCGGTTTAATTCCTCCCTCACCTTTAGTCACAATTACCTGGATCTGGGAGCTGGGATTGAAACGGCAGTAGTGGGTGGTTTGCGATTTGCTTATTCGTTTACCCCGCGAATCTTCCTTCAAACCCTGGTGCAGCGAAACAACGTATCGAATATTACGTCGGTCAATGCCCGCTTTGGCTGGCTGCAAAACGCCAATACCGGCCTGTTTGTGGTGTGGAACCTGGTTCAGGACGACGATATGATCGACGGGCTGGATAACCAGGTATTCACGATCAAGTACACCCACCGGTTTGACCTGATTAAATAGTATTCTAGGGGCTTACTCCCTTTCTGAAGCAGCTTCTTTGCGTACTCCATTTTCTTTACCCTGGAAACGCCGCAATCCAATCTTCTTGCGGCCGGTGTTGATAAAATAAACACCCGTAAGCAGGATCAGCGCGGCCACCATAGACTGGCCGGTTATGGGTTCCTCCAGGAAATACCAACCCAGGAACATGGCCACAATAGGGTTTACATAGGTGTTCGTGGCCACCTTTTCGGGAGATACATTCTTCAGGAGGAAATTAAAAGAAGTGAAGGCCACAATACTCCCGAAAATCACGAGAAGTGCCATGGACCAAATAGTGGGCAATGACCAGGTGGAAGGAGCTACCCAGGCCTCCCCTGCCCCAATACTCATCAATCCCAGGAATATTCCCCCTATAAGCATTTGATAAGCGGTGTTTACAAAGAAGTTGGACGGCATATCGGCCTTTCCTACGAACAAACTTCCATAGGCCCAGGCAATCATGGCAGAAACAATCATCAGGATTCCCACCCAGGCCAGTGGATGACGCACCAGGGTTGCCTGACTCACCAGTAAGTAGATTCCCAGGGCTCCCAAAAAGACACCTACCAGCGACATAGGCCGCAGGCGTTGTCCTTGCAGCATCCACATCATAAACATGACGAGCAAGGGTTGTGCAGAGATAATAAGTGCCGCAAAGTTACTGTCGACGTATTTCAGCGCCCAGACTACCATGCCATTCCCGAGACTCAGAAACAGGAAGCCGGCAAAGGTGGCGTTCAGGAATTGTTTCCTGCTGATTCGTAAAGGTTTTCCAAGTAATGCTGCGATTCCAAATACCAGGAGTCCGGCGCTGACAAAGCGAACAGCAGCCAGCATAAAGGGGGGTAACTCCCCTACCGCAACTTTATTCAGGAGATAGGTAGACCCCCAGATCACATAGATGGCGAAGAATGCCGCAATAATGAGCGGAAGGGAGGTCTTTTTTTCCATGCCTTAGATTCCCTGCTAAGTTACGGGGAAATCGGACTCCGTCTTAAAAAGTGACTCCTAAAATAAAACGGAAGGTTCCATGGCTGTAATTCAAGGTTGTGGCTTCCAATTCCTCCGGGTCACTGTACTGTTCTGGAAAGGGACCCATTTCCGTACCATGTGTAAGCAGCCCGGTGACGCCAAGAAGCCCATAAGTACGGGCCGATTTCCAGATTCTGATATCCATACCCCCTTCCACTCCAAAGGCAAATGCTGTATTGAGCGTATTATTGGATTCGTTTAAATCGTCAATATCAAAAGCGGAATTTACCAGGATTCTTGGCCCCAGGCTAAATTCAACTGCGCCTCGGTTCCAGATGCGACTGGCTCCAAAGCCAATGCTTCGAAATCCTACGTCGATAAAATCCCCACTGGCATTTTGACCGGTGGATTCCCCGAGATTCCCATAGAAAGCCTCGACCTTCCAACCATTTTGGGGGTTATTTCCCCACCGATACGCCAGGGTAACGACCGTACCGCCCGATGTTTCCTCTGGATAGTTCACCGGACCAAAGATGAATCCTGCAGAGCTGGCATTGTACCCATTGTCCTCTAAATGATTGGACATTTGTTTGGCAGGCCCAATGAAAGAACGGCCAATACTTACCTGAAACCCCTGTTCGCTGACCTGTGCGTTAACTTCCGATTGAAGTGAGAGGAAACTCAGGAAAAGCACGAATAAAATACCTCTAAAAACCATGTTATTAGGACTTTAGGGTAATGTACAAAAAAGAATCTAAGTGCTGGAGATGTAACAATTCCCGAAATAGGAAGTCTATTTAATAAACGAGAGCCATGAGTTCACTAGACATGAAATACAACCTGAGAAGTTTGCAGTACAGCAACCAAGGGGGGTGGGAATTCTCCAGGAATTACCGATTGCAATCGCGTAAGAGTTTGTCGTAAACAAAAAAACCGCCCAAAATGGACGGTTCTTTCTTTGACGTATCAGAGGATTAAACCTCCAGACGACCTTTGAGTCGTTTTTCGATTTTACGTTTGATCTCAGTCAGGCGCTTCATTACGTCCATTAACTTCTGATCGCGATCCTGTTTGTATATTTCATTGATGTCCAGGATCAGGGCTTTTAAATCTCGGGAGGCCTGTACCCGATCACTTGTTGAAATTCTGGACCATTTTCTGTTTTCGAACTCTTCGGCCCGTTGCAGTAATAATTCCATTTAGGGGTCTTTATTTAAGTTACCAGTTAAATTTTACGCTTCACGCAAAGAATACCAGTTTGTTCAGCTTGTTAAATGATCGCTCAAATTAGTACAAATAGCAGACCTTATTATTATAATTAACAAAAGTTTAGCCAAAGGGTAATCTTTAGTGCATATAGCTGCCTGCATTGACGTCAATTGTTGTACCTGTAGCATGATCCATTTGTCCGCTACAAATGAACCGGATAAGGGGTGCAATGTCTTTGGGCTCTGTTAATTCATTCAATGCTAATTCCTCCAGAATCTTCTCCTCACCTGCCTGTTTGATAAATGGCTCTGCCATAGGAGTTCTGGTAAATCCAGGGGCTACCACAAAGGATTTCACCCCATACTTGCCAAATGATCGCGCCACGCTCCGGGCCAGGGAAGTTACTCCTCCCTTTGAGGCGGCATAAGCCAGATAAGCGGAAGTCTCCCCGCGGAAAGCAGCACGGCTACCTATATATATTATACGTCCCCCACCGTTTTCCATAAAATGGTCCAAAGCCAGTTTGGTGAGCAGACCACAGGCATCCAAATTAATCCGCATGGTTTTTTGCCAAATTTCCCACCAGGTCTCAGGGGCCATCCCCGGCTCATGGGGAATAAAAACACCTGCGTTCAGAATTAGGGTGTTTAATGGGGATTGGAAACCGATAACCTGACCGAAAAGCTCCTGAATAACCCCGATATCTTCAAAATTGGCCTGAACGAGTTGGTGGGCCGCTCCCGGATGTTCCGAAATGGCTTTTGCGAGATCTCCTACCCCACTATTATAGTGCAGGCTTAAAGTTGCTCCCGCTTCGAGCAACGAATGGGCTATACCAGCTCCTATTCCTTTAGAGGCTCCCGTCAAAAATATGTGCTCTCCTTTTAATTCCATGGCAGCAGAAATATACGAATGAATGGAAAAGCTCACCCATTTTGCGCAGAATTCTCATGAAATTTTATGCGAGATAATCACCAACACTTCGGAAAATATGTTAAATATTACCAAAACTGATTTTTTCACACCTTTCGTTTATATATCTGATAAACAATGGTTTATATTATTTTGGGACGATTTTTCTTTCTTAATAATTGTTTAAAACAGTACCTTTTTATGCATAGTACTGTAACATTTTATTTTTGTGGTCGTCTTATTGGTGTAGTCAAAATTGATATACGATGACCTTTAAACAAAATAAATATTATTACCTGGACCGGGGCTTCGCCCTGGGATGGGGATGGTCAGGCGGAATCAGCGTAGACAAAAAACAATCATCATCAAAAAATAAAACATCATGAAAACAAGTATTGGATCACCCACAGAAGCGAGAAGATTTAGTTATTTCTCAAATTTCAAAGGAAGTAAACGAGTACGTTGGTCGGAAGCCCGCAACTACGTTCACTAAACCCGGGGCCACAAACCCTGTCAATCATCAATCATCATCAATCATTTAAACGAACTGTCATGAAACCTTTTAAAAACCTGTCTCCTACCGAGGCCCGTCGATTTGCTACTTTTTCCTCCTTCAGGGATAGCAAGCGCGTCCGTTGGACCGAGAGTCGGAACTACGTTTACTAACGTAATTCCCTTCGCCCTCATCACGCGCAAGGAAACAAAAAGGCCCCGCACTAGCGGGGCCTTTCTTTTTAAATCAACCTATATTGTGGTTTAGAATTCCAGGGTTTCCTGGGCTCCATTGGGATAGGTAAGTGTTGCCGTATTATCGCAACTCCCATCTCCCAGGTCTACCATCACGGCAAGACCATTTTTGCTGATTTCCATCAGACCACTAACCAAATACTCACAGGAAAAATTACCTGTCAGCGGGCTTTCAATGGCCACGCTGTAGGTGTTACCATCCTTAATAAGCGTCCAGTCGCCGCTTAAGCTAACAGTAGAATCGGAAAAGTTCTCTCCGAAAGCGAATTCTACTGTTCGCGTACCGCTTTCACTCAGCATGCTTCCATCGGGCATGGTCACGCTCATATCGCTAACCACGGTCAGTGAAATACTATTCTCATTCATTCCCTGACTAAGTACGTAGCTTCGCGTACCGTTCAATTCCACCTCGCCTACAAAGAAACCATCGTACGTAGCTGTATATTCGGCAGTTTCTTCGGATACTCCATAAACAACCACCAAAGTACCATTTACGTTTTCGGTACCATTAAGTACACAGTTCGCAAAGGTTGCGGTGAATCCGTTTTCAGTGTATTCAGCGGAATAGCACTCATTTGCTGCGGTTTTACCGGAAGCACTGTTTCCAGCCTGGTACAATTCGGAAAGCGCACTATCAGCAACTCCCGTCCACTCTTCAGTTTCAAAGACTGCTTGTAATTCTGTATCGGTAAGTTTGGCCTCTTCGGCAATTTCCTGCTCGTCGGCATCTGAACTACACCCTAAAAGAAGGATACTTGCGAGGATTCCGAACATAATGGCCCGGAACAATTCGAACTTTTTCATTGTAAAATTTTTCGATTACTCCCCTAAGAACGAACCGAATGCAGGAATATTTCTCGTACAGGTAAATATCCGATGAATGACACCCTTCGCTACTAAAATCTAGTCCGTTGGGAAGAGCGATCGATCTACGTTAGGTAGTAATTTCAGGGCATTGGCATAGTAAACCTTTCGAAGTACCTCGTCGGGTAAATCCAGGCCATACATGGCCCAGAAGGCGTGGTACTTCTTGTAATACGGGAAATACTCGTCTGCTGTTTCCAGCACCCGGAAGTAAGTCGGGTACTCGTCCGGATTCCAGGCATCCTTTCCAAAGAGAATCCGGTCCTGATAACGGATAAAGAAAGCCCGTGCCTGCTTGGGTTGCCGCCCGAGTTCTGCGATAATGGCCCCAATGCCCACATACATATTGGGCATATCGTCTAAAAAGGTGGCCAGTTTATCCAGGTCATTCGCGTACCATCCCATATGGGCATTGATAAATCGGGTATTGGGATGCTTCTTGAACATACGATGCTGCTCATCGATAATTTGCTGCCAGGGCGCGGGATCAGTGTCCGAGCGCTTACGGCGGGGTCGGAGTTTAAGCTCCAGCCAACGTTCATTATTGGCATCCATTGGATCCCAGAAAGACTTGGGATCAGCGGAATGGATCAGTACAGGAATATTTAGTGTCGCACACATGGCCCAAATCGGATCCAGACGAGGGTCATCGACGGCAATTCGGTTCCCATTCACATCTACATTCCTCAGGCCAAGGCTTTTATATATTTTTAAACCAGAAGCACCGTTTTCAACATCTGCAGCCAATTGTGCAGCAGCCTGCTCTCCCCAGCCGGGTTCCCCTACCCCACTGAAATCGACATTGGCAAAAACCACAAAGCGATTCGGGTAATTGGCCTTGACATTTTCCATAGCCTGTTTGAGATTATCTCCCGAACGCCCGCTTAGATTTACCATCACGGCCATATTCATTTCATCCATTGGCCTGACCAGGGTAGACAGATCCATTTCAGGCATGCGAAAATGGTGGGAATGAATATCTATGAAGGGAAATTTTGCCCGGGAGACCGGATTTTCCGGAACCACCAGGGTAGATTCAGGATTATACGCTTCCAAATCCATTGTTTGGGCCTGGGACATCAGGCAGGTAATCAGGAAAACAGGGATCAGGTAGTATCTATTTCTCATGTAATTCTTTATTAGCCAGTTGTATTGGGTTGATTTTGTTTCCATTCGCTATGCAGTCTTTGATAAGCCGCTGGCGTATCGATATCCCGAAGATCCGGGTGTAGCTCCGGAGAGAGGATAGCTGCCTGCTTTCGCATCCAGGATTTTGCTCCTTGCTTCGGGCTTTCCAACAGCATATAATCCCACAGGATTGCAGGTATTATTGCAGGTGCTCCAAATCCCTCAGCGTAGCGGCTGGCAATAATCTTTTTGGGGTATTCCTTAGAATACTCCTTTAAAGTACGGATATATTTCCGGTCGATCAGGGGCTGATCTACAAGGAGAATCATCACGGCTATGGCATTGGGGAATTTTTCCTGCGTACGCTGAATACCAAAAGCCAGGGAATTACCCATACCCTGATCCCAGCTTGCATTATACTCAAGCATATCAGACCAGCTGGGAATGGCGCTTTTTATTTGATCGTGATGGGCGCCGGTTACAATTATCAGGGAATCGGCTGCATACTCAGCATTGGCCTGCGCATGGATTTCCTCCAGTAGGTGTTCCAACACCGTTCGTTGCCCCCAGGGAAGCAAGGCTTTCGGACTGCCCATTCGACGGGACGCACCTGCAGCGAGGACAAGGGTGGCGATTTCGTCAGGCATAGGAATGGCTTATGACTCCTCACGGGTATGGATACGGCTCTCCTTTTCATTAAGTGGAAGTGCCGTAGCCTGGCGAAATGCTTTCAATATCTCTGAGAGGATGGAAAGCGCTATTTCCTGGGGAGTTTCCGCTCCAAGATCCAGGCCTGCCGGTCCGTGAATTAATTCTAGAAACGCGTCGTCTAAATCTGGTTGGCGCTCAATAAGTTCGCCCAGGAGTCGTTCCCTGCGATGGGCAGGGCCAAGGATACCCAAATAAGCGGGGGAAGTTGCACTTAGCTGCAACAGGTATTTCAAATCCTTACTAAAACTGTGGGTCATCAGGAGGATTGCCGTTTGAGAATCGATCCCCAGATCTCCCAGTTGCTCCGGGATGACTGAGCTAAAATCCGATGCTCCCGGAAAATCTTCCAACCGCTTGGCTTCATCGGCCGCTACCACAATATGTACCTCCCAACCCAGGGTTGCCGCCATAGCTGTTAGCTTTACGCTATCGTGTTCACCACCAAAGACCAACAAGCGATGTGTAGGGGAAAGCTGCTGTGCAAAGCACATTTCTGAAACCGCCAGGTTAGCCGGGCTTAAGGGCAAACGCTGCTTCCCAACCGTGAAATAGCTGCCCAATTCCGGGGCCTCCCTTTCCTCCAGGCGATAGTCCGATTCCAGCGCCAAAGGCTGTCGTGACTCCGTCTGATTCTTGAAATAAGTTATCGCTTCCTGCGAAGGGTTAAAAGGCTCCAGTAAAATGTACAACATCCCCTCGCATCCCAGGCGGTACCGCCCATCGTATGTCATCATACGGGCTTTTCCCGTTCGCATAACCTCCTGGGCCTGACCCGTAATATCGCGTTCCACACATCCGCCACTTACGGCTCCTACAGCGGAACCATCGGGGAGGCAAAGCATGCGAACCCCTGGGCGCCGATATCCAGACCCTTCCAGGTGCACAACGGTAGCCAGCACGGAGATTCCTGCGTGCTTTATTTGTTGATAGGCATGGAATATTTCTTTGAGCTCGTGGGTCACAATTGTAAATTAAAACAAATACACGGAACAAGCGCACCTTTTACCAGTACTTCCCCAGGGTTTACACGACCAAATGCATTGGCTTTGGTTAGGCTTAGATAATCTCCCGAACCATTCATGGATATGCGTACAGCATTTAAATGACCCTGCTCAGGTGAGAGTCGCAACGGGATAAAATGCGTGAGATCGGACTTATTTTCAATGGGTTCCTCCAATATTGCCGTAATCCGGGGTTCAGGCGCCCCTGTAGTTTGCCGAAGCCAGGGAAGAAAATACAGATGATAATTCAAAAAGGTAGAAACCGGATTACCCGGAAAAGAAAACACGTGGCACCCACGAGCTGCATCCATTCCAAACCAAAAGGGCTTACCTGGCCTTTGGGCCACACGGTGAAAATCCTTCACCACCCCCAATTTCTCGAGCACCCCTGGTAAATGGTCAAATTTCCCCTTGCTCACCCCGCCACTCAACAGCAACACATCCTGGGTTTGAAGTAACGCTTCAAGGCGATTTTCGATGATGGCGGCATCGTCGGGCAAATGTTCCAAATCAGGGCGAATACCCGCTGCCAAAACTGCAGAGCGCAATGCGTGGACATTGGATCTGCGCACCTGGTGGGTTTCCGGGATGGTCTCGACCGGGACCAATTCATCGCCGGTTGAGAGGATGGTGATACCCGGCAATCCCCGAACGGCCAGGGTTGCCTTACCAACGGAAGCTAAAACCGCTACCGCCGATGGATCGATCGAGTGCCCCTTTTTCAGCAATACGGCACCTTCAGAGGCGTCGCTTCCTTTGCGGTGAATGTTCTTGTTAGGCGTACAACCGGCTAATATCCTGAAACCCTCCGGTATTTCCTCCAGGTCCTCATACCGTACAATAGTATCTGCACCTTCTGGCAGTATGGCTCCCGTTGCAATTTCAATGCAGTTACTGGGATCCTGTAACTTTAACTGCGTAATTCCGGCGCGGGCCATACCTTCACTTGGAAATTCCCGGACCCCCTTTTCGTAGGTATGATAGGCCAGGGCAATCCCATCCATAGTGGCGCGGTTGTAAGGCGGTTGATCGCGATCCGCGAGAACATCTTCGGCCAGGACTCTGCCATTGGCCAGCTCCAGGGAAACTTGTTCCACCCCAAAATCCGCTTTACGGGCCAAAACTGATTCCAGCGCTTGATGATAGGATATCACCGGGAAGTGGTTTTAATGCTGCGCATTCCACCTTCTATCCAGGCGAATTCGTACTCAGGAAAGTACTGGCTTAACAGGGAACAGGCCACACGGCTCCGGGGTCCTGATTTACAAATCAAAAATATCCGGGTTGCACGGCTTGTATCTTTTCCGAATAATTCCTGCACGGCTTTGCCGTCACTATTGTGCTGATCCAGCGTTCCTTTAAGGTTACTCAGAGGAACGATCCTGGCCTCAGGAAGCGACCCGTTCTCGAATTCGGAAATTTCCCGAACGTCGATCAATGCAGTTTGGTTCGAATTTCTTTCCCTCAGATAGGATTCGTATGAAACAGCTTCCGAGCCCGAATCACAAAGGTTCGCGTTATAGTTTTCAGCTACTATTTCTTTAGGTATTGCCCTGTTGGGATTGCGCTTAAAAGCAATGGTACGGCTTTGCTGTTCAAGCCCTTCGAATATCATTAGTTTGCCAGAGAGTACCCCCTCAAGATCACACAATACCTTTACCGCTTCCAGGGCCTGAAAACTGCCAATAATTGCCGGTAAGATACCCAAGGTGCCCAGGGTATTGCAATCGGGTATTTCTCCTTGCTCTGGCATTTTAGGGAACAGGCAACGATAAGTAGGTCCGCCTTGGTAATTAAAAACACTTACCTGACCTTCAAAACCATGCAGTGCGCCGTAGATCCAGGGTTTGTCCAACATCAGACAGGCGTCGTCAAGGAGATAGCGCGTTTCCAGATTGTCAGTAGCATCTATAATCAGATCATAAGAAGCGAGGATTTCCAGGGCATTTCTAGCATGGAGGAAGGTATCCAGTACCGTAATCGAAGACTTTGGATTCTGTTGTTTTAAAAACCGGGAAAGACAGTCTACCTTGAGTTTCCCGAGATCAGCTTCGGTATAAATGGGTTGTCGATGGAGGTTCGACAGTTCTACCTGATCCCCGTCGATCAGTCCCAGCCGACCTACGCCCATGGCATTCAGGTAGAGGGCAGCGGGGACACCCAACCCTCCTGCTCCGACCAGGAGCACCCGGGATTGGGCCAGAAACTCCTGTCCATGGGGACCGAAGCCTTTAAGCTTGATCTGTCTGTCGTATCGCTCCGTATTCATCGGGTGGCAATATATTCCTGTAATTCCCTGAAAGTCTCCGGGTCATTGGCATTCGCAAGAACCAGATCGTCTTTGGGGTGCACCAGTTTTGTATCGTGATTGATCAGGAATTTACGGGCGCAACTACTCGTTGCCGTTTCAAGATAGGTCATAGCGGCTGCGAGTCCCGCAGGTTCCCAAATGGCTGCAAGTGGCTCCGGCAAGCCCGATTTTACAGTAGCAAAAGCAGTCGCCATTCTTTCAGGGTCCCGTTCCTGTATTAATAGCTCAATATCTTTGGCCAGAAGCAAGGGCATATCACAGGCTACCACTAACCAGGCAACTTCCGGATAGGCCCGATGCGCCGACAACAAACCATTGAATGGTCCCCGGAACTCATCCCTGTCCAGAATAGTGTCCATCCCAGTTGGAATGTCGTCTTGCTGATCGTTCCGAACGCTTAAAAAAGTTTTTATTCCGCAGGATTTGAGGAGAGCTACCGTATATTCACGCTGGGGCATTCCGTGGTATTCAAGGATTCCTTTGTCCTCCCCCATTCGGGTACTTTTCCCCCCGGCCAGTACCAGGCCGTATAATTTTCCTTTAGGCTCCATCTTCGTTATCCTCCTATACTGGTCATTGAACTTCCGAAAACCGGTCCAAATCGCTCCTGTGCTTCAAATCCGTCTTTAGCCCTGCTCCCCACAGCCTGCCGTATTAATCCAGCCAGCTGGTCCGTATCGCTTTCCCGACGAATCAGCTCCCGTACGTTTGCAACGGGTTTCCCGTAAAGGCAGGTCACTAAATCCCCGGTTGCCGTAACCCGAAGTCGGTTGCAACTGCCGCAAAAGGTGCGACTAAATGAAGGGATTACCCCAAATCCTCCTGCATGGCCCTCAATTTTATAATTGACAGAGGTGGAGGTCAGCGGCGCTGGCTGCTTTTCAAATTCAGGATACCGCAATCTAATGTGTTCCAATATCTGCTTGTGGTTCCAATGCAATTTCTTGAAATTCCGACTTCCTCCATTAAAAGGCATTTCCTCCAGGAAGCGCACCTGGACCGGATACTTTTCCTGAAATTCCATCATCGGATAAATGTCGTCGATATTTTGCCCTTCCAACACCACAAAATTGATGCGTACCGTCAGGTCTTCCTCCAGTAATTTCATCAGGTTTTCGCGCACAATCGCAAAGGAATCCCGGCGCGTGATCCGCGCAAAAGTTTCCGGCCTGATGGCGTCGAGGCTAATGTTCACCGAAGTGAGCCCCATGGCCTTAAGCTGCTTTAAATAGGGCCCAATCAGCGTGGCATTGGTAGTGACGGATAATTCCTTTAAGGCATCATGAGCACCCAAATGTTCCAAAAGTTCACGGATATCGGAGCGTACAAAGGGCTCTCCGCCGGTAAGCCTAATTTTATCTACTCCCAGATCAATGAGTACATCGCTTAACCGTTGCAGCTCTTTGGTAGTCAATAAATCGTTGCGCTGGGCAAATTTAATCCCGCGCTCAGGCATGCAGTAGTTGCAACGGAGGTTGCAGCGATCGGTTACCGCCAACCGCACATAGTTAATGACCCTGTTATGATTGTCTATAAGCATTCGCTTCGTTTCACTGCGCACCCGGTGTTTTACTTATCCCCCGCTTACAGGAGGAATAACGGCAATCTCGTCCTCAGGACCAATGGTTATTGCATCTTCGGCATAGTGCTGATTAACCGCTATGGCCAGGGAACTCAAACCTTTAAGATCGGGGAATTCCCGCTTTAAATAACCCTTCAATTCCCCTACCGTGCCCGGGGCATTTGAGGCTGAGGATTCCAGTTCCAGGGCAGCCAATCCAACGATGTCCCGGGTAACCCCAAAGAGCAAAACTTTCATCTGGCGCAATTTTCATTAAAAATAGCCAATTAATACTAATGTTCCCCATACATACTAGGATTGTCAAAACTCCGTTTTCCTTGAAATCTTTCTAAACCATGAAAATGAATCGTATTGCCTCATTATTCCTCTTTTTACTCAGCACAACCCTGCTGATCTCCTGTGGGAATGCAGATGATGATGTTAGCCTGAACCTCAATACCGGAGGCGACCTGGGGCTGGGAAAACCAGTCGATAACTGCCTGGATTTTGGTGAGAATGAGCTTTTACTCTCGATACAAGACCAGTTTACCACCCTGCCTGGAAAAGTTTCTATCTTTTTTCGGGTGTCGGACGAATTCGGAAATCCTGTGGCCGGCCTCAATGCCTCCCAGTTTACCGTTTACGAGCAGGGACGTAACGACGATTGTTTCAATACCATTTCCGCCTCGGAAAGCCAGGCCAGGATTTCACCGAACTCACAGATCTTCAGAAATCACACTTTATTGGTTCTGGATTTGAGTAATAGTGTACTGAGTTCCAGCCTGCCTGAGTTAAAATCTGCATCTACAAGTTTTATCAATAACGTCATGCCAGAAATGGCCAATGAATCCTTTCAGATGGCCGTGTACTGGTTCGATGGCGAGGACGTACTGCACGAGTTGCATCCGCTAACCAGTAATCGCAGCTTGCTGATCGATGCGATCGATTCCATCACAACCGATATCAGCCAGGACCCCAGTACCGATCTCTATGGGGCGGTCCTGAAGAGTACCGACATAGCCGAAGACCTTTTAGACGATGCCGCACAGAGCCAGATCATCGGGGCAGCTTCCGTTGTCCTTTTTACAGATGGAACCGATCAGGCTTCCCGTTATTCTGAAAGTTCTGCGCTTGAAGCAGTAGAGGAAGCGGACTCGAACATTTCCTTTTTTACCATTGGCCTCGGAGCAGAAATCGATAGTGATGTCCTGGAGGAAATCGGAAAGACCTTTAGTGTCTTTGCCGGGAATAAGGAGGAGTTGGAAGTAACGTTTAACCAGCTCTCTCAGAAAGTATCCGAGCGGGCCAATAGTTTTTACCTGTTCGAATATTGTAGCCCAAAACGCGATGGAAGTGGGGAAAACAACCTGGTTATCCGTGTGTTAAACAATGGCCTTTCCGGCGCAGTACAAACCAAATTTGACGCTACCGGCTTTACTGCCGGCTGTGAATAAACTAGCGTATTAGCCATCAGTTCTGCCCTACCCGGTTATCCCTGTCAGGTAGGGTTTTTTTGTTGGTAGCTGTTTCATATACAACAACTAAGAAGGGATAAAACCTGGTTTTGCCCTACGCTCAATAAGCATCCTAAACTCGTAACCAACTTAAAGCAACTAGTAATAATGCTAAAAGTTATTGTCATGGATGTACTGAATCAAATACTGCAAGAAAGTGCGATTGGAAACTTTTCAAGAATCGCGAAAAGCCTGATCGTTAGCCTGTTCATTACCATTGTAATGTCATTAGTGGCTATGCTCATAGCCCTGATCATCAATGGAAATCAGCTGCAATTCTCATTTGGATACTAGGAAAGGGACTAGCGGAAAATCATCCCGTTTTTCGCCCGGCCTTCCCCGGTAATTAAATTGAACGAAAAGCCATTGATAATGGCGTATTCCGGCTGTTCTCCACGATAGAGCACAAAGGTTGGATTGTCCCCGACATCCCATTTTGCTTCCTCCAGTTCGAAAGATTCTGAGAGGATGTGAACCGGATAGGGACTGAACAACCAACTGGCAGGGATCTGACGCATGCGCACATAGGTTATTCCCTGCGCCAGGAGGGCATTGAAATCCAATGCCTTAGCCGCAGAAGCGTCCTCCAGGACTTCCTCATATACCTTGCCGGCTTCCAGGTGTAGTCCTGAACCATCGATTACCTCATAGCCATAATAGGTAGATAAATCGCCCATATCGATAACCCGGCTGCTATACCAGAAGTCGTTATGTCCCGGGAGGTCTACTTCGAGCCTATGAATCCCGAAGTCCATAAGATACTCCTGCCCCAGCAAGGGATAGGTGATGCCTTCAATCTTTAGGTCAAAGAGTTTGCGATCGTTCTCGGGGATACTTAGATAATCTTCGAGGGGTACCTCATTATAACTACCCGAAGCGATGGCGTAGATAGCCGAAAGTATGGAGACGTAGTTCAGTTTTCTGATCTCTTGCTTTTCAATATCGTTGGGATACCCCCCGGATTCGATCAGAATAGCACTGGTTCCCCATTTCTGGATATTATCCCCAAAAGCCCTGGGCTCAAAATCGTCATTGTATTTCCCAACCTGACCCGGAGCATACTGCTGCAGGATCCTGTTCATATAGCCAATGACTTTCATCGCGTTTGCACGCACTTCGTTGACGTCCTTTTCGTAATTATAGGCAGGGGCCAGGTACGAAATGGTAGCGGGTTTCTCTGTGCGCTCCGCGTTGTAATAGGTACTCTGGTCGTGCAGATTAAAACCAAATTCTGCATCGAGACTGTCCCGCACCCGCTTCAGTGTTTGACCTTCGGGAGATTGCAGTCGCAATGCGTCCCGGTTAATGTCTATCCCCAAGGTATTGCGCCGTTGGAAAACTTCAGCGCCATCGGGGTTGAGCATGGGCAAAAAATGCAGTTTCACCTTAGCGAGTAACTCCGCCTTTTCGTCGGCATATTCCGCTGCACTGAAAAAATTGAGAATGTCAAAGATTGCCTGGGTAGCTGTAGGCTCGTTCCCATGCATTTGGGACCAAAGGAATATATCCACTTCCCCGGTTCCAAGACTTATCAGCCGCAACGGACGCCCTTCGATAGACCTGCCCACAGTATTTACTTCATATTCAGGCCGGGCGGCCAGGGCATCGATCAAGGGCTGCAATTGCGCATGCTTAATTCTACGCTTATCTAGGGAAGACTCCTGGTACTCCGAGTACGATTCGTAAAAACGCTCGGTAAAGGCTTCCGTTTGCGCAGCGCAGCTCAGGATAGATAAGGATATCAGTAAACAGGTAAAAAGATTTCTCATTGTGCAGTAGTTATGGGTTGCCCGGGTGGTCCTTTTAGTTCCAGGTCGCTAAGTTCTTTTCGAAGATCCTGCATAAAATCTACGCCCGGATCTGTTTTTTCTGTACGGTATCCCGCGTCTAACTCCTTCCAAAGTTCATGCCCTTCGAAAAGGGTATATTCATAATGTCCGATCAGGTATTTGATGGAATACTTATTAGAAAGTTCCTTTACCAGGGCCAGGTTGGCCTGGAATTGGGCTTTTGTAAGGGGAGTATCCTTTGTTCCTCCGACATTTTCAATCCCTATGGCGCAATGATTCAGTCCGATAACGTGTCTGGCCATAAGGGTGTCCGGCATGAGGCGATGGACCGTTCCATCCCGGTCTACCAGATAATGGGCAGAGACATTGAGGCTGCCGGCGCTGCTGATGTCAGGGCGTGAATTAGGTAATTTGGGAGGGTAAAAGGCTTCCAGGGATTCCTTGAAATTATCAATGGCCGTCCAATGTACTACAACCATTTGTGGACGAATGGTGGCATCGTTCTGCACAATCCCGTAGCGATCCCTGAGGTAGGCCCGGCTGAGCTCAATGCGTTCCTGATCAAAGACGATGGGTGTATCCTGGATTTTCAGCGTCGTTTTTGATACCGTGGCACTGGAGCCACAGCCTGCTAATCCAAAGGTGATAAGGAGTAGAAAGAGGAGGTATGAAGACGTTGTTTTGAAGGACACGCTAATTAGCTTTAAACGAATGTACTCGATTCTAAGCACTTCAACAATGCCGTTTTTGCTATGCACTTCATCGATAAGTTTTGCCGCTCACCTCTTTCACAACAGTGAGGAGGCCTTTCACAACAAAAAATTCTCCGGACCGCATTGTGGGCGTATGTTTACAGTGTAAAAATTAATGAGGAGTTAATTTTTTCATTTTCATATAGTGTTCTCGTGAAAGGGTCTTGCTTCAACAGTGAGACTCTTTTTTTTGTGCCCTATCCGAAAAACGAAAGTGGTTTCGCCCTTATGGTATCCACTGATCCTTGCCAAAATCGGGTTTCCGCTTTTCCAGGAATGCATTCCGACCTTCCTTGGCTTCGTCCGTCATATAGGCAAGACGAGTTGCCTCCCCGGCAAATACTTGTTGGCCAACCATCCCATCGTCGGTTAGATTCATGGCAAACTTGAGCATTTTGATTGAGGTTGGCGATTTTGCCAGGATTTCCTGTGCCCATTGATAGGCCGTGTCCTCTAATTCATCATGGGGAATTACGGCGTTGACCATTCCCATTTCGTAGGCCTCATCGGCGGAATAGTTTCGTCCTAAAAAGAATATCTCGCGTGCGCGTTTCTGCCCGACCAGCTTGGCCAAATACGCCGAACCGTAGCCACCGTCGAAACTCGTGACATCCGCATCGGTCTGTTTAAAAACTGCATGCTCCTTACTCGCCAGGCTCAGATCACAAACCACATGCAGGCTGTGTCCGCCTCCAACAGCCCAACCGGGAACCACGGCAATGACGACCTTGGGCATAAATCGTATCAGACGTTGCACCTCCAGGATATTCAGACGATGGTACCCATCCTCCCCTACATATCCCTGATGACCCCGGGAGCGTTGATCTCCCCCACTGCAAAAGGCGTATACCCCGTCCTTAGGGGAAGGGCCTTCGGCACTTAGCAGCACTACTCCAATGGAACGATCTTCCATGGCGTCGTAAAAAGCCTTGTATAACTCGGCTGTGGTTTTTGGGCGGAAGGCATTGCGAACCTCTGGTCGGTTAAAGGCAATTCGGGCTACGCCGTCGGATTTCTTATAGGTGATGTCTTCAAATTCGCCGGCGGATTTCCAATCTGCTTTGGCCGAAACGGACATTCTGGATTTTCCCATGTTGTTTGGTTTCTACTATTATCCACAAAGATAAGCCCTGCAATAGAAAAGCAACAGCCCAAAGAAGCTGGTAATGTTTAGTGCTTTTTCAGCAGGGAGTTCTTAGCCTCTATCCATTTGGACATGAACCGGGAAGAATCAAAAGCTTTGCTTCTAAGCAAATCTCGCAAGAGCCTGCCTTCCCGACTAATCGCCTGCTCGTTATGAAAACCGATACTACTCTCCTTAGGGTTATCCGCATTGGCGAAGTGTTCCCGGGCCAGCTCCCTGCCCTGCTGCAAAGCAGCCTCCCATTGCATCTCATTATCATAAAGCTCCGCTGCTTTTGAGATCATCTGGCTTATCTCTTTTATGATCAGGGGATTCTCTTTAGAATTCCCGCCTATTCCTTCCCAACCTACAGGCGTGCTCAGCGTAGGCAAACCATATTGCAACCCGCTGATTATTTTTCCCTTTACCCCGGCCCCGAAGCGCAAAGGTGCCAATTGCAATCGGGCCTTCTTAAATACTTCTTCAATGCTGGGAGCATATCCTTTTATGATAAACCGGTCCGCACCCGGATAGTTGTCAGAACCCAGTGGTACCTCCTCAAGGTAGGCCCCGTAAACGTGCAGTTCTGCCTCTGGGCAGCGCTGGGAAAGTTCAGGCCAAATCGAGTTCCTCAGGATTTGAATAGCATCTGCATTAGGAGCATGCTTGCCGTTCCCGGCAAAGACAAAGTGTTTTCGACTTTCATGGGTTTGATCGTTCTGGCTATCAGGTGCTTCCATTTGGAAGGGAGCATAGACTAACTGCGCCTTTATCCAGGGAAAAACACCGGTAAGCAAGTCGATTTCCGCCCTGCTGATCATCAGGCTCAGATCGCATCGAAGTATGCTGGCCAACTCCCGGGTAAAAACCGGATGACGATACCATAAGTCTTCATCCCAGCTAATTCCCTTTTCTACCGCTTCTTGCCGGCTAAGCCTGAGGCTGTGCAGATCTTCCGTATCGAGGATTAGTTTGCATTTGGGAAGCTGGGACCGCACGCGCCAGCCAAATTGCTCTTCGGTCATGAAGCGATCAAAGACAGCTATGTCGCAATCCAGGCGCTTTACCAGTGCATCGAAGGAAGAATCGTTGAGCCGAACCTCGTGAATTTCTGCTACAAGTGCTTCGAGCGAATCCGGATAACGGCCTTGTTTTGTAGCGACGGCAAAGTGCACAATGGCACCATTTTCTTTGAATGTCCGCAGCAATTGGAGCATCCGTACCCCTGCCGCCGTTGCCCCGGATTCGGGGTGGGTATGCCCGATTACCAGAATCCGCTGGCCATCCATATTACATTCGGGAAGCAAAGCGCTGAGATATGCGCAAACGCAAGCGACGTTCATAATCCTCCTGTAGCCAATCCCGGTAATTCTTGGTATTGTTCATGATACAGTGGGAGTACTGTTTAATCCGGAATTCGATTTCGTCCCGAAGCTCCCGTGCCAGGATTCGGGCGTCAAAGACGTCTTCAGAGTTTTCCACACACATTTTGGCATGTTGCTCAATACTGCGTTCCAAAACGATTTTGGATTTCAAGCCTTCGGCAAATACCTTTTTGTATTCTTCCTTGACGTCAAATGAAATGTCCTTGGATTTGGAAAACTTTTCTTTCAGGGCATCCGGCATTTCGTAAACGAATTCCCGTTCTATCTCTTCATCATTGCGGATGTTTTCCAGGAAATAATCCGGAAAGTGGAAGATTTCCTGCCAATCTACCGGGGAATCCCATGGGCCAAATCGCGCGATGTTATTACCCATATCCACCACAGTAAACTCATCCTTAGACCCTGTTATACGGGATCCCCTACCAATCATCTGAAAGTATAAGGTTAAGGAGCGGGTAGCCCGATTGAGAATTATGGTCTCAACACTGGGTTCATCAAATCCAGTGGTCAGGATACTTACCGACGACAGGATGGCATCCGGCGTTTTGGCGAACCAGTCCAGGATTTCACGTCGTTCCGAAGCGGAATTCTTATTATCCAGATGGCGAACAGGAAGCCCCGCCTTCCGAAAGGTTTCGTATACATATTTGGACGTACAGATACCGTTGTTGAATATCAGCGTTTTAGTGCCCTTCGCCAATTCCTCATAGGCGCCCAGTAACTTAGAGAGCATTTGATAATTCCCGTACAGGGCGTCCGAAGAACGAACAGTGTAATCCCCGTTAATGCCTAATTTCAACGACTTAAGGCTAACATCATAATTATAGAGGTTAGCACGTGCCAGGAACTTCTTCTCAATAAGTGATGCTATAGATTCCCCAACGATCAGTTTTTGGTAGTGATCCTTCATGGGCAACTTAATGTTGGAACTCAACGGGGTTGCCGTAACTCCAAGAATCACTGATTTTTCGAAATATTTGAAGAGCTTGCGAAAGGAATTGTAGTGCGCCTCATCAATAATTACAAGGCCTACCCCCTTGAGCTCTATCGCCTTGTCCTGGAGCCGGTTATTTAGGGTTTCGACCATGGCGACATAGCACTGATAGGCATCCGGGTCTTCCAGCGCTTTGACCTCACTATTTATGATCTTATTCTTGACCCCAAAGCCTTTGAGCATACGGGAGGTTTGGGTACTCAGTTCTATTCGGTGGGTTAGCACCACCACTTTCTTGCCGGTTTGCTCGATATACCTGCGGGCGATCTCCGAAAACACCACTGTTTTACCACCTCCGGTAGGTAATTGATAGAGCAGATTAAAGTCTTCTGGAGCCTCCTTCAGGCACTCGAAGATCTTTTCCAGGTCTTGTAACTGGTAATCGTAAAGGGTTTTTTCGCTGATTTGAGTCTGCGTGGACACGGGGTTAGGTTTTGTTTGAGCATTACCTGGCCCTGGGGACAGGCTAATTTTGCAAAACTAGCCGATTTTTGGACCCAAATGAAATCCTCGTGGCGGAATTCGTTAACAGGTAATGGTTAATAACCTTTTTCGAGGTCTACTAAATTCTGTGGAGCTACCCCCTTCAGTAAGTTTTTGTAATTGGCAACAATCTGCGCAGCCACGGTACTTGGATCTGAAACACTGGCCACGTGAGGCGTTACCCGTATTTTTGGATGTTCCCAAAAGGGATGCTCCCGGGGAAGTGGTTCCTCCTGAAATACATCGAGGCAGGCTCCTGACAACAAGCCGCTGTCAATGGCCGGGATGAGATCCGCTTCTATTAAATGGCCGCCCCGGGCCGCATTGATTAAAAATGTGCCCGGATCCATCTGCTTAAAGCGTTTTGCATTCAGAATACCGCTGGTTTCCGGGGTAAGCGGAAGCAAACAAACTACGATCTGGCTTCCGGCCAGAAATTCGTTGAGGCTTCCGGCCCCGGCATACACCGAAATCCCTTCAGCTTTTTTTGACGAACGTGCCCAACCCCTGACCTGAAAACCGTTTTGAAGCAAGGCCTTTCCAGCTGCCATTCCCAGGGTGCCCAACCCAAGGATTCCCACCGTTGTTTCGCTGGCCCTGCGATAGTTCGAGGGTTCCCAGCGCCTGTCTTTACTCAGAACTTCATAATGCTGTAAGTCTCTTAATGCTGCCAAACAGTGCGTTAATACATATTCCGCCATGTCTGCAGTCAGTTGCTCATCTACAACGCGCATTATGGGTCGTGTAAGCCCGGATGGATTTTGCGGTGATCCTACCGAAGGGTCCTTTAAAATAAAATCCACTCCCGCTCCCATACTTTGAATACCAAGTAATCCAGTATAGTTATGGAGCAATCCTTCGGGATGCTTCCAAACAGTTGCCATCTTAATTGCTTCAGTTTTATGGGGCTCGGGATAGACAATAACCTCCAGCGAGGAATCTATTTTGAGTAATTCCTGCCGCCAGGCATTCCCTTTATCGTCGTTCCTGAGTATTAATAGGGCCATAACTGGAAATTATCGGTTTTAATTCGATTCTATTTGGTCAAGAATATCCTCCAGGTAGTCGAGGTTGGGCCATTGCCGATCTTCTGCCTGCCGCATAAAATCCCGAACGTGCTGCACATACTCGCGATGGATCCGATGATAATGGACGTGGGCTACCCATTGCTTGAAGCTTACTCCGATACTCTTGTAGAAGGAATCCGGGCAATTTCGGGTTGGTTCATAAGCGGCAGCCGTTTTTATGTTAAAGGCCATTAATTCGGCCATGACTGTTGGAGAAACCTCAAGAGTCTCAAAATGGCGAATCAGGTTTTTGGCAACCGACCTTCTGGCCTTTGCCTTTTTTCGCCTTCTGGGGAAGTACTCTTCCCGGATTTTCTCCTGAGCCTGCCGCAGCAGGTCCTCTTCATTCGGATTGAACACAAACTTGTAGTATTCCCGTACCTCCGGGAATCGGTCGTGGAGGTCAAGGAGCTGTTCCCGCAGGGCTTCGGGCTTTAGTTCCCCCAGGTATTTCTTTAAAGCGCGTTTACTCATATTTGCCGAAAATTGGCCATTTTGAGCCAAAAATCGCTTGTTTTTTGCTAATTCTTTCCAAAATGCTCATAAAGTATGTAAAAAATAGCGCAATCCCCTTTGGAAATAAGCAAATAAAGACTTATACTGAGAAGATGTTAACACTTTAAATCCATAGCACGTACATGAGGCAATTGAAAATTGTCAAGCAGGTTACCAATCGGGAATCCAAATCGCTTGACAAGTATCTCCAGGATATCAGTAAAATTGATTTAATAACCGCCAATGAAGAAGTAGAATTAGCACAACGCATAAAACAGGGAGACCAGGCAGCCCTGGAAAAACTTACCAAAGCCAACCTGAGATTCGTAGTCAGTGTTGCCAAACAATATCAAAATCAAGGCCTGAAGCTTCCAGATCTGATTAACGAAGGTAACGTTGGTCTGGTGAAGGCAGCAAAGCGTTTTGATGAGACCCGGGGATTCAAATTTATTTCATACGCCGTTTGGTGGATTCGTCAATCTATCCTTCAAGCCCTGGCCGAACAATCCCGCGTGGTACGGCTGCCACTGAACAAAATTGGGAGCATCAATAAAATCAAGAAGGCATTCTCGTACCTCGAACAAGCCCATGAGCGCCCGCCATCAGCGGAAGAAATCGCCCGGGAACTTGATATGACGGTTAATGAGGTAAAACAATCCATTAAAAATTCCGGACGGCATGTATCTATGGACGCTCCTTTAAAGGAAGGGGAAGATTCCAATTTGTACGATGTTCTGAAATCCGGGGAATCGCCACGGCCGGATCGAACCCTTATGCAGCAATCGCTGAATACGGAAATCAACCGCGCTCTGGATACCCTCTCCCCTCGCGAAGCGGATGTGGTAAAACTGTATTACGGAATTGGGGACCAGCAATCCATGACACTTGCTGAGATTGGTCAAACCTTTGATCTTACGCGAGAACGAGTACGGCAGATCCGCGAAAAAGCCATTCGCAAACTGCGACATAATTCGCGCAGTAAATTGTTAAAGGCGTATTTGGGATAATTCTTTGAGTTGCCTCAACAGCTATAAATAAAAAAGCGGCCCCTAGAGCCGCTTTTTTTATACACTAAAACTAAATTCAAGAGCAGTTTAATCTGCTGATATCAAAATCCATAAGGATTTCATTCAAAGACTGGATAAAATCCAGATACGCTGCGTTTTCATGATTGTAATTGGCCATAGGTATAGATTTGGGATGCTACCGTAAGGATTGACTATAAATAATCAAGTTCGGCAAGCTCATTTAAACTTAGAATTTCATTCAATTCACGGAGGAAATTTAAATACTCCTCACCATAAGTATCATAGAGCATAGTTTAAGGTATTAGCTTCAGGTTGAATGGATTTGGGATCCTTATAATAACAGTATTAAACCTACTTTAGTATAACGACCTGCACAATAATTTGTGGTGAAACGGGCCAAAGATGTTGGCAAGAGTAAAATTCGGAGTGGTTTATTGTTACAGCCCCAACTGGTAGCGGATTCCCCCTCGAAGTACCCAGAAAAACGAACCGGCTTCGGCTACAAATTCTTGGCGGCTAACGCCGAGTTGTGCGCGATAGCGGTGCTTCCCACCGGCTACCGCAAACTGATACTCCAATTGTAACTCCTGGGATTCTACAAATAGCAGGGTTTCGGCCAGTAAGACATCACCGGAGCGAAATTGTCGGAGTTCCGGGTTGAAACCATAAATCCCTCTAAGCCCCAGGTATGTATTGGCATCCTTCAGATACCTGCGATAGAGCACGTTTCCGGAAAATCCGGGTTGACGATCTTTAAAGAGACTCACAAAGGGCCTTGCGGATAGGTAATTATTCCCCCAGTACCAGCCCATAGAACCGGTTACCAAGGTAGCTTGAGTTGTTCTGAAATCCAGGTAGCGCATTCCCAAAGAAGCCTCCCGGCCTTCCTTATATTCGTAGGATAGCTCTCCCCCAGCCCGATGCGCCGGAAAGATCTCTGAATCGGAGAATCCGTAATTGACGTACCCGGAGAATCGTTTACTGATCTTCGGGTAAACATCGAGTTCGTACTGCATTCCCGAGGTTTCGAACCGGTAGTTGTAGTTAAGTCTGGGAAGTACTTTACCCCATTCGCCGGCATACTGGTATTCCAGCTGTGTGTAAACCATTGGTTCGAACTGCTGGTCAAAGACTTCTACGGCATTGTCAAAAGCTATAAAGTGCCGTAGTTGTTTTTCGTTTTCTTCGGCAGAAGGGTTAGAAGCCCGGTCAATTAATTGCCGCTGCAACTCCTGGAGGCGTTCATTACCGGGCATATAATGCAGGCCTTTGCCCGCCAGCCCGATGGCCAGCGAAAGATTCCCGGCAAAAACTTCATTCCTGACACTTGCCTCCCAAACTTCCACCTGCTTTCTGTCCCGGGAAGTAATCCGATTGAAATGGCGACGGGCCGTATCGTATTTACCCTCCCAACTGTAGGTTTTAGCCAGGAGGTTTTCTACATCGCTGTATTCGGGAAAATCATTGAGGATAGACTGCAATGTGTCCTGAGCAGGCCCGTATTTACCGGCATTTGCGAGTTGACGAGCAAATTCAAAGGCCCTGTCGGGATCATATTTAACCGGCTGCTCCTGTCCGGTAAGCAGGCAGGGTAACCCAAGGATCACATAAAGCGCAATTCGCAACACTAATTTCATTCGTAGGTATTTTTGGTTACCGCCTGGGTTGCGCCTAAAGCGGTTGGTTTGTCGAGTCTGGCCGTTGCGGCACGCTGTAATTTTTCGAGCAGTTCCGTTCGATTTCCAAGGTTTTGAAGGATAACAGGCCTCAGGTACCGGGCTTTTTCGGTATTCCCTGACCAATAGTACACATCGAGCAAGGCTGCATATCCGTCTTCATAAACGGGATGTTTCTGGATTACCTGCTCGAGTATTTCCATGGCCTTTGGATAGTCTTTCTGCCAGGCGTGAAGCCTGCCCAGCAGGATTTCACTATCTACATGTCCGGGAACCTCGCTCAAAATATACCGGCATAACTGCCGCGCCCTTTTGTAATCACCGGAAATCGCATATTCCCTGGCTGTTCTATAGGCGTTATCAAAATCTTTCCCCTGAAAAACACTTTGAATCCAAATCAATTCCTGAGGTGTCGGAGGAGCTATCAACCGTTCAAAAATGGCCTCTTCGGCCGGGATTAAGGCATCCTCTTTTACTACATAGGCCTCAACGGCACGAAGCAAATTGTATTGATGGCTAATTTCCCCGAGATGTTCAGTATCCTTAATTTCCTCCAGAAGCGCCCCTCGTTTCTGCTTCCAGGCTTTGCTGCCATTGGTGATCACGGACCCATTAAAGGAGCCGTAAATGCCTGAAGCGCTGGAATACAGGGGGATCATAGCTTGATCACCGGAACGATGATCCGGTAGTAACCCACCTGAAAGCCAGGCGCTTTGTTCGAATTTTCCGAAATCATATACCGTAGATAATCCTCCAAAAAGTGATGGGGCGATTGCCGCATGGGATACGGTCTTTGTATATACTCCAGGTTGCTTTAGATTTTGACTCACAATCATTAGGGGAACCCGATGGGCATCCAGGACGTTTTCAGATGCCAGACTCCTGGATCTATGGGTGCCGGTTATCAGGATCAGGGTATTCTCGTAACCTGGAAGGGCTTTTAATCCTGAAATAAATTGCTTCAGGCTCTCGTCGGCATAAACCAGTGAAGCGGCCAATTCCTTATTCTGGCGCAACATCCGGGTTTGGCGGGGGTTGAGCAATCCATTTTGGCGGTAATCTTCGACCCGCTCCTCATACCGATCGGAATTAGGGATTGCAAAAGGTTTTTGACTGCTCAGGGTTTGGAAATAGTGGAATTCGGGGTAAGCACCCTTAATCCGTGTTTTCAGGAAACGTTCAAAAAGCAAGTGATCGGGGTATCCCAGAGAATTCCCAGCGGCATCATCTTCCTGTTTTTCATAGGCGGTACCAAAAGATTTCTGGTCGATAATCTCATCGATACGTTCTTCATAAAGCATTTTATCCCAACCTGGAATTGCAGAGTTTCCTCCATATTGAAAGGAAGTACGATACCCGGAAGCTTTGAATACCCCAAATAACGTTCTTCGGCGGGGTAAGGGCTTGGCCTGAAAAAATCCCGAATTTCCCAGAGGCAATGAACCGGCAATTAATGCAGGGGCACTTTCTGACTCCATTGAATTGGCCAGGGTATTCGGCCAAAATGCTGAATGGGCTCTGAGAGAATCCAAAAAGGGCATCAGGCCTCTAAAAGGCGCTTCTCTCCCGACAAAATCGAAACTCAGCCCTTCCACCGCGATGATAATTACATCTGGTGGGGTAGCTTCCCATTCAAACAATTCTGTGAAACTACCTTGGTTCTGCGTCGGTTTCCACAGGGGGAATGGATCGGAGCCGTTGTATTCCGGGGTACTGTATATCGCCAGGATGGATTCCGCAATGACGTGGTAGTTCTTATTCACATTGACCGGTTGCTTCTCACTGAGCAGGGTTGCAAGAAAGAAGGAGAATAGGATAATGGTAATGGGAAACATCCGCCCGATTATTCGGTAAACGCGTTTACTTTGGCGGTACAGGAACTGATAGGTAAATGCCAATAAGGATCCTCCCGCAAGGAAAAGTGTAAGCAGTCCGCCATCTCTTTGGGAACCATAGGCACGCCCTAGTGGCCAGCCGGGTAGTTCATAGTTCGCCAGGTAATATTGGGTGAGGTATAATTCGTTGAGTAATAAGAGCATGAAACCGATTATCGCAAAGCGGAATCCCCAACCCGCCTTGTAACGTTCCAAAAGGTTGAAAATCGGTGCAAAACAAAGGGCTGCAAGTGAGGCGAACCCCAAATGATGCAGACACAGTACAATGAGGTTGCTGTTTAAAATCCCATCGAGGATACCCTGCTCATATAAACGGAGTTGCTGGTAGATCCCTAGAATGAACAGACAGCCGGTAAAGCCAATAGCCAGTCGGATAAAATCCCGTAGAAAGCGTCGCCCACTTTTAGCCTTAAAAAGTTGTAACCACTTCATGACTTACGCTTTAGCAAAACCTTTACGCACCTGGGAGCCCCAGCCTGCCTGGATTTTAAATAGTTTTTTATAATTCCCCCGAATCGCGGACCAAACCACAATAGGGTGGAAAACCAAAGGTTCAATCATGCCGCAGAACAGCAATATGAGAATGTCTTTAATCTTCCGGTATTGATTGTATGACCACACCTCCCACAGTACGGCGTAAAATGAGAACATGGTTGCAAAACAGTACACCATCAGGGTAATGGCCACGAAGAAATCCCAATTGATAATCCCTAAATACCAAAAGAGGAGTACCGAAAAGAAGCCAACGAACTCGAGAATCGGAGCCAGCCATTCGTAGAAAAACCAGTACGGGTAGCTAAGCATTCCTAAACGCCCATATTTAGGATTCAGGAACATATCCTTGTGCTTGTAAAGCGTTTCCAGATTTCCCCTGGCCCAACGATCGCGTTGATTCTTGAAAATTTTCAGATCCTCCGGCACTTCGGTCCAACAAAGCGGATCCGGAATGTACTCCACCGTATACGGAATCTTGCGATCGTGCATGTACCGGCGCATTTTAAAGACAATTTCCATGTCCTCCCCTACGGTATCCGTAGAGTATCCACCTACGGCAAGTGCTATCTCCCGGTCAAAAAAGCCGAAAGCTCCGGATATGATCAAAAGGCTGTCAATACGGCCCCAGGCCATACGCCCCAGCAAAAACGACCGGGTATATTCCAGTAACTGGAAACGGGCCAACCAGTTTTTCGGCAATCGGATTTCCTCCAGCTTTCCCCCTGAGATTACACAGGAGTTAGCTACCCGTATAACCCCACCCACGGCTATGACGCGCTTCTGGGAACGCTGATAGAAAGACTTTACCACGTGCAACAAGGACTCGGGAAGCAGCAGGCAGTCCACGTCTATACAACCAACATAAGGGCTTCGGGAAAGATGCATGCCCGCATTTAAGGCGTCTGACTTTCCACCGTTTTCCTTGTCGACCACCATGAGTTTACCAAAAGAGCGCTGCCTGGATTTGTAAATCCCGCGTACCTTTTTACATGGCCAGTCCGGGTCGATTTCCCACCCCACCTTTTCCATATCATAGGCGGCAATTACCTTTTCCAGGGTGTCGTCTTTACTGCCATCATTTACTACCATAACCTGGTAGTTGGTGTACTGTAATGAGAGCAGGGAGCGGACATTTTCCACAATGGTCATTCCCTCATTGTGGGCCGGAGCGATAATCGTAATTTCTGGTGCTATTGGCGAGGCCATTATCCGGCTAACATCGCCTATGCTATTCTTATTGCGGTAGTGCAATGAACTGCGGGTGGCCAGATATCCCATCGCAGCAAACAGGCTGAACAGGATAACGGTAAAGGACAAAAAGATAATGTCCAGGTACCTCAATAATATTTCGGCCAGCTCATTGATCATTGTGAATCGCTATTTGATTTCTGAGCAGACGCATTGAGTCTTTTCGATAATTTGTCCAGGGCCTTGGTTGCCTTAGATCGAACTGGTTCCGGAGCAGTTTTACTCAATTTCTGTAATAAATGCAGCTCTTTAGTGCCACCTACCCCAGGAATTTCTTCAAGCAGGATTAACTGAGATTCCGTATCGTACTGCTCAAAATATTCCTGGAAAATGGAAATCCCGGGAGTATCTTCTTCGGTGCGCTCCAGTTCATAAGCCACCTCCAAATCCTTGAGATCTTCGGGGGCTATCGCTTCCTTATTTTCAGGAGGAAGGATCTCGCTATCCCATTCAAAATAGGCAAGCAAGGAATTCTCGGCATCCTCCGGCAAAGCGTTTACACCTGTGTCTTCGGGATCCTTTGAGTAAGGGTCTGCCGAAGGTTCGCTGGGTTCACCAGCATTCTCACGGGCTTCCAATTCTGGTGTAAATTGAATATCGAGTAGCTCGTCCTCAACAGGCTCCGTTAGACGCACTTCCTCTTTTTCGCTCACGACCTCCGGGAGGAAATTCAGATCGATCCAGTCTTTGGCCTGTACCGCTTTGCTGGTCGCCGCCGGCGCCACCGCGGTATCCTGTACAATGGGAAGAAAATCAAGGGGCAGATATTGAAGATTAGGCTGAGGTTCCAGATCACTCAGGATATCGTCCAGTTCTTCCCAGAGACAAACGTCGAAAATCTCCAATTCCTCATCGGTAAATTCGTGGTCTGCCCGGGCTAACAGCTCATCCAGGTCAAAGACAGTAGGATGGACTTCCTCTTCAGCGTCAGGTTCCTCTGCAAGCAAATTCGTCTCTTCCGTTTCGGTGGTTGCCTGCAAATCAATAGGTTCACTTACCTCAATTTCAAGCAATTCTTCTCCATATGATTGGGTCTCCTTTTCAGCAATTGCTTCGGTCTCGCTCTCAGCGACCATCTCGGACTCCCGCTTAGCAACCGGTTCGGTCTCACTCTCAACAACCTCCTCGGGTAGTTTTTCTTCTACAGCTTGTTCAGTATCAATGCGGGCAAATTCTGGTAGCGCACTATCCGGGGCTATGGAATTCATTACTGATTTCGCTTTGGATCGTACAATGAAGCTTTTGTCCTTTGCGGCAATGCCTGACACAAATTCCATATCGGAGTCCTCCCCTACCTGCGCTAAAGCATCGAGTATCAGAATCCTGCTTTCTTCACCAGAATGCCTGAAAACCTCTTTAAGGGCCGGCTTGGCCGATGAAAAGCAAAAATCCCGGATACATTCCAGGCTTGCGTTTTTAATCTCGCTATTGCGGTGCTTTAACAGTGCAATTAACCCTGCTTCTGCGTCGGTTTGGCGGTAGTGCCTGATTAGCCTGAGGGCAAAGAGAACAACATCGCTGTTTTCAGAAGTAAGCCAAGCCTTAAATCGTGGCGGATCAAAGGCTTCGCGACGCTGGAGTAATTCCAGTAGTTTCAACTGTTGCCATTCGGAAATTCGGTACTTGGCCGTATCCAGGAAATAGGTAATCCCCTCTGCCCTCAGGGTAACGGATGCCAACTGGGCTTGCTTACGGATCACACTGCGGCGATCGTTGATAAATTTTCGAATATAGGGGTATGCGCGGTCTACGCGCATTTCTGTGAGGTCAAGAATCCCCTGGGATACCCTTTCCCAGCGCCAGCTCTTAAGCTTTGCAAATGCATCCCGGTCCAGGCCAAGGTCCTGATAAAGTGCAAATACCCGATCCCGGGCGTCACCGGAAACATCTTTTCGAAGGTCGAGCAATACCTGGGTCATGACCATTCGGCTGGCGGGATCCTTCAAGCGTTCCCGGATATCCAGTTTCATGGTGATATATTCTTCCCGCTCCTCCCGATTGGTATCCTGTTCAAAAAACAGGAAATTGCTGATCATGGGAGCGATTTCCAGCTTCAATTCCCGAATAGTCTTATTGCGTCGGATAATACGGCTTCGAAGCAAGAAGATTACCAGGAAATAAACTCCGGAAAGTACCGCGAATAAAATGGCGAGATCCCAGACCAAAGACGTATGGATCTTCGGGGGATCAATGAATGATACAGGCAGGTATGTTAGCCAGTTTATACTCAAGCGCGTGTTTTAATCAACAATCGGTTTATCCGCACCACCAATTCAGATGGGCTTACAGGTTTTGCAATAAAATCGTCTGCCCCTAACTCAAAGGCATTCAATACGTTGGTTTCGTTTCCGGCCGTTGAAAGCATGATAATCGGAAGGTTATCCTGCAATTCCTTTCTCACGTAATCCACGGTCTCGATGCCCGTGTAGTAAGGCATCATGATATCACAGACGAGTATATCGGGCCTGTTCGTTTTCAGTGCCTCACGAACCTCTCTCCCATCACGGGCTACTTCAACGGCAAAACCGGCCTTTTCGAGCCGGTACTTGAGCAGGGTCGCCAACATTTCGTCGTCTTCTGCCAGCAGTATGTGTTTCTGATCCATCGCTAGCTTTTGTTTTGGTATTCTTTCATCTCCTGTTCCAGGGCTGTTTCAATCCTTGGATAATCGGCAAGCAGCGCTTCGTATAAGCCTCGGATTCGCGCAATTTCATGGGATTTCCGGGCCAGGTCGTGAATTTCTTCCACCTGTTTGATCCAAAGTTCCGCAGCGACCATCTTAAGTCCTGCTTTTACTTTATGCGCCGCATCGCGGATTCCCTTATAATCGGCCGTTTTTGTATGCAATTTCAGTCCACCGAGGAATTCCAGGACGCCATTGTTAAACAAGCGCACAATTTCCGTGAACATCTCCTTGTCCCCATTGCATTCTTGCCAAAGTCCTTCCAAATTCAGACAGGGGATTTCCTGAGCACCTGCGCTTTCAGGATGTTCCAACAACTCGGAAACGAGCGCTTCCTCACGTAGGTTTTGTAATATTTTATCGGCCAGGACAGCGGGCGAAAAAGGTTTCCCGATAAGATCATTGATCCCGGCGCCAACGATACCCTCGTGTACTTCCGGGGTGATGTCCGCGGTAACGGCAATAATGGGCAAGTGCTTTATGTCTTTGCGCTGGTGCCGGCGTATCAGGCGACTTACCTGAAATCCATCCATTTCCGGCATATGCAGGTCCATAAGGACAAGATCAAAATTCTCAGAATCCAGGCGCAGCAATCCTTCGCGGGCAGAAAAGGCAGGTATTACCTGGCACCCCCATTGGGAGAGTCGGGTTTCGGCCAATTTCATATTCAGCGGGTTATCCTCAAAAATCAGGATACGCAGTCCTTCCAAACTGGTGATTTGTTCCTGTTCAACACCTGATACCGTTTCCGTTAACGGGATATCCGTGGCTAATTCATAGGGCAGATTAAATTCAAAAGTGCTGCCTTTCTCCAGTTCACTTTGAACAGTGATCTCACCTCCCTGTTCGTGGATCCAATATTGAACAAGGCTAAGGCCCAGGCCGAGTCCCTCGCCACTAACTTGCTCACGCCCTTTTACCTTGGAATAAGGCTTAAAAATAGTATCCAGAGCTTGCTTGGGAATCCCTACGCCGGTATCCTTTACCGCGCAAACCAATTCACAATGCGTTGCCGTGGTTACGTGGTCTATGGTCAGGGATATTTTACCCTTAGGGGTGAATTTTATGGCATTGCCCAAAAGGTTCATCACTATTTGCGATAATCTGGATGGATCGCCAAATAGCCTACCTGGAAGGTCTTTGGGAAGGTGCATTTCGAATTTGAGTTCCCGATCCACAATCAGGGTCTGCGCCAGGTATGCTACTTCCCTGAGCACCTGTTCTGGCGAAAAGGGCACTAAAGCCGGAATATCATTGCCTTCCCGGGCCCTGGAATAATCCATTAGGGCATTTACTATATCGAGCATGGTCGCCGATGCGGCACGTATCGATTCGGCATATTGCCGCTGCGTTGCATTGAGATCACTCTCACAGAGCAAATCCGCGAATCCGGTAATTCCATTCAATGGCGTGCGGACTTCATGGCTCACCATGGAGATCAAAAAGTCAGAATCCTGCTGATTTTGCCTGGAATCGGCATTGGTTTCAGTTGCTGAGGCCTGTCCGGTCCGTTTAATGGCTGGTGTATCAAAACTATTGGGAAGCCAGAGACGCGATTCGAGCTGTTGCCTGAAGGTGTCGAAGGTCTGCTTCAGATTCAGGGCTTGCTCGCTACTGAGGTTTTCAAACGAAAACCCTTCGAGGGTCTCTTTCAGGTTGGCTAGTTGGTCTAATAAGACACGAGATTTAGAGGGCATATCGGAGTGGTGACTGCTAAAAGCAGAAAATCAGGGGTTTTTATAGCTCTAAAAATCCCATTCTACATGCCTTCTGACAATTAAATGTTCCCTATCTTCCTTATAGTGTTGTCAATCTGCCTAAATTGTAGGTCTAAACTTAAAATCATGCGATTATTCTCACTTTTCCTCCTGCTTGTATTATGCTGTCAATGTGCCGAAAAAAAGGAGCCTGAAGCACAGGATCCCGATGTCCTGGCACAGGAAATTCACTCCAGGGTCATTACCATTGACACCCACGACGATATCAATGTTGCCAATTTCACGGATAGCGTGAATTATACCCAACGACTCAATACGCAGATAAACCTTCCCAAGATGGAGGAAGGTGGATTGGATGTAGCCTGGTTAATCGTCTACACTGGGCAGGATACCCTGACAGCCGAAGGCTACCAGAAAGCCTCCGAAAATGCCCTGTCCAAATTCGAGGCCATACACCGGCTTTGCGAGGAATTTGCCCCGGATCAAATCGGTCTTGCCACAACTTCACAGGAGGTTCGGGAAATACATGCTTCCGGGCGGAAAGTAGCCATGATCGGCGTGGAAAACGCTTATCCAATGGGCGAGGATATCGCAAATTTTGAACGGTATTATGAAATGGGCGCCCGATATGTTTCCCTGGCGCACAACGGGCATAGCCAGTTTTCAGATTCCAATACCGGGGAAGCCGATTCGGTTTGGCTGCATAATGGCTTAAGTGAATTGGGCAAACAAGCCGTTGCCGAAATGAACCGACTGGGCATTATGATAGACCTTTCGCATCCTTCCAAAGAAGCGAATATGCAGATGCTGGAATTATCTCAAGCTCCCGTAATTGCGTCGCATTCCTCGGCCCGTGCGCTATGTAATCACAGCCGTAATATGGACGACGAATTATTAATGGCATTGAAAGAAAATGGCGGGGTTATCCAGACTGTTGCATTTGCCTCCTACCTGAACGAAGAGAAAAGCGCAGCCCGGGCCGAATTTCTAACAGAACTCCGTAAAAAAGTAGCGGATTCCCTGGATTTGGAGTGGTACGATCGCTCCCAGTTTGCGAGCCTTACGCCTGAGCAACGCCAGGCCATGTTTGCCAACTGGCCCAGAATTCGCGCTGCTGCCGATGAACTTGCAGAGCAATCTCCCGACGCTCCCCCTGGAGTGGATGTATCCGACTTTGTAGATCACATTGACTATTTGGTCGATTTAATTGGAATTGACCATGTCGGTATAAGTTCAGATTTTGACGGTGGAGGCGGAATTGTTGGTTGGTCCGATGCTTCAGAAACGCTGAACGTAACCAAAGAATTAGTAGCCAGGGGCTATACCGAGGAGGAAATCGCTAAACTTTGGGGCGAAAACCTCTTGCGAGTCCTGGATGATGTCCAAGCCTATGCCCAAAGCCAGAAGTAAAATTCGGCGCTGTTTACGACTTTTTTGAAGCTTCTCCCCCTTCCCTGGCAAGGCGGTCAGTCACATATTCGATTTGTGTCTTGCCGTGGGGAGTGGCCTTGCCGGCCTCATTCAGGTTAACCATGATCAGCTGATCCACGGTAACGATACTTTCCTGGGTCATCTTGTTGCGCGCTTCACACTTTAACGTCAGGGAGGAAGTGCCAAAACGAACAACTTCGATCCCGATTTCCACGATATCTCCTGCTTCTGCTGTGCTCAGGAAGTTTATCTCGGACATGTATTTGGTGACCACCCGCTTATTCTCCAACTGAATAATGCTGTAGAGTACGGCTTCTTCGTCGATCCATGACAGCAGCCGCCCGCCAAAGAGGGTGCCATTGGCGTTTAGATCTTCGGGCTTTACCCATTTCCTCGTATTAAATCGCATGTCTCCGAGCTTTACCCAAAGATATTTCAACCCAGTTGAATACGGATACCCAGGAGCTATTTCCCGAAAAGAATTAAGATATTCCTAAAAAACGCCAGAGTGGTTTTAAAGTTTTGCTAAAATGCCCAAGGGACAGCTTTCAATTCCCTAATTTCAGGGTAACCAAAAACAAGCTAATCGTGTACACTTTCGTCAAAATCCTAATATTGCTGGCATTGAGCCTGATCACTTACCTCTTCTAGACTGCATTGTTGCTGTTCATAAAGCCGTTGACAACTGCCGAGGTCAAGTAGCGGAGCATGTTCCAATATCCCTACCTTTAATTAAAACTCCACCATGGACACCCGTAGTGAGGCTTTAAAAGCTATCCGGCCGGTAATTCAGCTTGCCGCTGGCCGGGAAGAGAGTTCTGACGAAGAGCACTTTCAAAACCATACCCTAAGACCCATAATCAAATTTCAAAACGAGCTACTTCTAGTGGCTTTTCGGAATTACGTGGTTAAGCACAAGGGGCACTTTTTTACCCTGAATCCGGAGAAGCAATTGAATTATATCGAGAATGCTATCCAGAAGGATATTAAATTTCGCAATAGCCTGAAGGGTATGATCATCGGACAGTTTACCGTCCCGGAATACGAAAACTATATCCTGAATTCCTCCCGCCTCAATAAACGAATGATGCGGATGGTAATGGAAAGGTTAAAGAGCCAGCTGCAGTTATTGCAGGATCATCTCCCGGTATAGTCGGATATAGAAGCTATTGGCCTGACTGGAATTCTCAGGATTCGAGCAGTGAAACCCCGTTAAGATCCGTGGTCAGGATGTCGCTCATTAGATCGAACCAGGGCCTTATCGCTCTAAAGTTTTGGTCTACCTGATCCATAAAACCCGGGGCAGTCACTTCTTTATCCGATAACTCACGAACGAATATAAACTGCTTGTGGCGAATCAGGTCAATATCCGGATGCTCTTTGTCGAATCCCTTAGGTGCAGTTTTAACAGCATCGCCCTGCAGTGTACCCCAGCTTTCCTTGAGCGTTTTAGCTTCAATAGTTTCCCGAAACTCCTGGGCATCTAATTCGAGTTCTTTCCGAATGCGTAACAGGTCGTCCTTATTGGGATCCCAGAACCCTGCAGCCATAAAGGACTCTCCGGGGCGCACCCGCAAATAGTACCCGCCTCTCCGGGCGGCTCCTTCCCGGGCAAAAGAAGCGGCAAAATGCGGTTTATAGGGTGTTTTATCCTTTGAAAACCGAACGTCGCGGTAGATCCTGAATAGCTTGTACTTTTCGATCTGATCGTGAGCGTTCATTTTTGTGATGAGCTGTTCCAACCATTGCTTCATTGCCGTCTGGTGATCCTTGAACTGAGACTTGTGCGCTTCGAACCAGGGGCGGTTGTTGTTCTCTTTCAAATCTTTTAAAAAGCTAAGCAATGCTTTATCCAGTTTAATGGCTCCCATAATAAATGATATTTTATTGGACTTTGCCCGACTAAATGCGGGATTCGGGCCTGAAGACGAATGCTAAAGTTACGCAAATATCAAACCCCGCCTTCCCTATAATACCTACATTTGAAGTAAGCCAATTACGATGGATAGGAGCAAAATTACCCGAGCGATACTCGAACATAAAAACAATCCCGGTCTGAAGTTTCGGCTGAAACATCGTACCGAAGCCTTTACAGACCGGTTATTTCTAACCTTATTTGATCAGGAAACGCCTGTTGCAGAGAACATGAACGTTCTGGAAAGGGAGTTTGAGGAATTAGTAGAACTCGCGTGCTGGGATCCCGATTTGCAATGCAAAAAGCTATGGGATCAGTATCTGGATCTGCTTCCGGACATTCTCAGACGCCTGAACATGGACGCCCAGGCTATTGTAAACTGCGACCCGGCTAGCCTTTCTATCGAAGAGGTGTACATGGCGTATCCTGGTTTTTACGCTATAGCCATTTACCGCCTGGCCCATGAACTCTTCAGTTTTGGTTTTCCCCTGGTTCCCCGCTTAATGACCGAATATGCGCATCGGCAAACCGGAGTAGACATTCACCCGGGCGCCAAGATCGGCGACTCCTTTTTCATTGACCACGCCACCGGGGTAGTCATTGGTGAAACGGCGGAAATACACAACAACGTAAAAGTTTATCAGGGGGTAACCCTGGGCGCCTTGTATGTAGCAAAAAGCCTGCAACGTACTAAAAGACACCCCACTATTGAGGATAATGTTACCATTTATGCCAATGCCACTATTCTAGGGGGAAGCACGGTTATAGGAGCGAATTCCGTTATAGGCGGTAATGCCTGGTTAACCGAGTCGGTACCCCCGTATTCCAAGGTCTTTCACAGTCCGGAAATCGTTATTAAAACCCGGGCAAATGTCGAATAACATCGAAGGACTCATTGGCAACACTCCCCTGGTTAAATCCCGGGCATTATGTCAAAAAGAAGGCGTATCCCTCTACTTTAAACTCGAAGGTCAGAATCCGGGAGGAAGCGTTAAGGACAGGGCAGCCTACAACATGATTAGCGCCGCCCTGGAACGCGGGGATATCAACGAGGATATCCCGCTGATTGAAGCGACGAGCGGTAATACCGGAATAGCCCTGGCCATGATTGCCAGCCTTTACAAACTCAGGATGGTTCTGGTGATGCCTGAAAATGCCACGCAGGAACGCGTCGATACCATGCGTGCCTTTGGCGCCGAAGTAGTATTGACCCCTGCCAGTGACGGGATTGAAGGCGCGCGGGATTATGCCGAAAAGCGCAGGGACAAAGATGGCTACTTTATGCTCAATCAGTTTGGCAACCCGGATAACTGGAAGGCGCACTATAAAACCACGGGGCCTGAGATCTGGGCAGATTCCAAAGGGAAAGTGACGCATTTTGTATCGTCCATGGGCACTACTGGAACCATTATGGGCACCAGCAGGTATCTGAAAGAACAGTCCGAGGATGTTCGGATAATCGGGGTGCAACCCAACGAAGGATCGAGTATCCCAGGGATCCGTAAATGGCCTGAAGCTTACCTGCCTAAAATTTACGAACCACCCCGTGTGGATACCATTTTGGAGGTCTCAGAATCGGAGGCGAAGGCAATGGCCAGAAGATTGGCCAGGGAAGAGGGAATATTTGCAGGCATGAGCAGTGGCGGTGCAGCAGCCGCGGCCTTGAAGCTTGCAGAAACCCTGGACTCGGGCTATATCGTTTCCATTGTCTGTGACAGAGGTGATCGTTATCTGTCTTCTGATTTGTTTTCGACAGATTAGACTAATCCCGATATAAAACAAACAAAAAAGCGTCCGAAAGGGACGCTTTTTGATTCATATGGGATGCGCCGGCTTAGGCAACGACTTCTTTCAGGTTATCTGAAGTGTTTTTGCTCCATGCATTCAGCATCCAACTGGTCTTCTCCAGTTCTCTGATATAGGCTCCGATAAGGTCAATGGTACCTTCATCTCCAATTTTATCGGCTTCTTCAACTGCTTTGGTCATTTGTGCCAACAGCATTTTATGCGCCTCTAAAATCTCTGATACCATCGTTACATCGTCCAGATTACTTTTGCTTTCGGGGATATTGGAAGTTTGCAGATACTCCGTGAGGTTACTCAGTGGATGGTAGCGCAAAGTCAGAATTCGCTCGGCTATCTCATCGATTTTGGTACGGGCATCTTCGTATAATTCTTCGAACTTCTCATGTAAATCAAAGAAATTACGCCCCATAATATTCCAGTGGAAGTTTCGTAGCTTTTGATAGTACAGATGGTAATCTGCCAACAAGGTGTTGAGCTCTATTACTACTGGGGTTACTTTTTCTTCGTTGATATTCAGGTAATTCATATTATTATTTAAATCTATTTTTAGGATTAATCAATTATTAATTCTTTCATATATAGTATAATATATAATATGCTTAATATCAAATATTTAACTAAGTTTAATATTATTTAAAGAAGATTGTGTTAATCGATGTTAAAGCCAGCCTTTTCTCTTAAAGAAAATTAACAATCCGATGAAAGTTACGACCATTACGCCCCAGACGGTCTCGTACCCATATTCCCAACTAAGCTCTGGCATATCCTGAAAATTCATCCCGTATATCCCGGCAATAAAGGTTAACGGAATAAATATGGAGGCCATAATAGTCAACACCTTCATCACCTCATTCATCCGGTTACTCACGTTACTCATGTACATATCCATGAGGCTGACGGCCATTTCCCGCTGGATTTGCAGGGTGTCGTTGATTTCAAAGGTGTGGTCGAGGACATCGCGGAGGAATATCCGCGTTTCCTTCTGAATTAGCGGGGAATCGGACTCCATAAGCCGGTTAACCAACTCCCGAACAGGACTGATCCATCTTCTGAGCGCATTGATTTCCTTTCTCAGCTGCTGAATATGGAAGGGTGTATCCGAATCCGGTTTCTGAAACACTGTGTTTTCTAATTCGTATAACCGCTCTTCCGTTAGCTCCAACACTACCAAATAGTTGTCCACAAGCGCATCGAGCAAGGCAAAGAACAGGTAGTCCGCGCCTCTCTGGCGAATCTTGCCCCACTTCTGTTCGATTCGACCACGTACACCTCCAAAAACATCGGCTTCCACCTCCTGGAATACCAGGACACGCTGAGAGGTTAATACCAAAGCCACGTGTTCCTTTACAATTTTCCGGGCTTCATTGAGGTAACACATCTTAAAGACAGCGAAAATATGATCTTCGTATTCATCGAGCTTGGGGCGTTGCTGGGTATTGACGATATCCTCCAAAACCAGGTTATTCAGCCCGGCCAAAGACCCGATCTCACTAATAGCAGATTCATCGCTCAACCCAATAACATTAATCCACTCCGTCCGGTCGTTGGCAGGTTTGTTCTTAAGGAATTGGTAGTTGGTAGGTTCTTCGCCTTCCATGGTTTTCAGGTCGTAGGAGAGTTTCTCGACCTGAGTACCTTCCCCTTCGCGTTCTCCAAGGTAGGTAATGGTCCCCGGGGCTTTTCCCAGGGTCCTGCCACGCCTGGGGACTTTTGCATTGGGGATTCTGAACTTTGGTTTCTTAACCATGTTGCTCGTTATTTATTCTTAAAGATAGCGGGAATGCCGCAATCTCAGAAGGAAGTATGCATCAGATGCAGCCCTGAACCCGGCGCAATAGACTTGCCTGGCCAGGGCGCACCTTTATCCAGGGACTCCCGTAAATCAGATAAACCGGCCTCTCCCCTGCCAATGACTACCAGGGCCGACATCATAAGACGAACCTGATAGCGGCCAAAACCGGCACCCCTGGCATGCATAACATAGGATTTCTCCGGGAAAAAGCTTGCCGTTAAGGCCGTATTCTCGGAAATCTCACAACGGACTATCCTCCGCCGATTTGCCCCCGGTTTATCAGATGAAATAAAGGCTTGAAAATCATGTTCTCCCTGGAATAAAACTGCGGCCTCCTTCATGCAATCAATATCCAAAGGTCCGGGGAAGTAACCCAGCAATGGGGCGCAATACGGGTGGGGCTTTTCACCAAATGAAAAATAATAAGCATAGTGTTTTTCGCTGGCATCACGAATTGCGTTGAATGTCCCTGCCACTGGTTCTATGGAATGAGCCATCATATCCTGAGGCAGATTGTCATTGATACGTTCTAAGACGGATTCCAGAGGCTCTACAAGGTCCGGGTCGCACCCAAGCTGAACTGCGAAATCAAAGGCCGAAACCTTGGCATCCGTTCTCCCAGCCCCCAAAATACTTACCCGATGGTCAGGGAGTACAAAGCGAAATGTCTTCTGTAATTTTTCCTCAAGGGTGTGCTGACCGGGTTGTACTTGCCAACCGTGATAGCGGAATCCCAGAAAAGCGATTCGCAACAGGTATTTCCCTCCCTTGGTTGTACTCATAGGGCTAAAGTTCTTACATTTCTTTTAGGTTAGCGTAACAATTCTGGAATTTAGACATCTTATAAGCAACAACCCAGCAATTAATTACAAGCCAACGACATGAGTACAAAAAGAATGACCATCATAGACGCGCTAAGGGGATTTGCGCTCGCGGGAATCGTAATTGTTCACATGACGGAGCAGTATGTTGGTGGGCCCGTCCCCGAAGCCGCTTCCAGCCAACTTTATTCCGGAATAGCCGATTCCATTACCATGGGGCTGATTCAGTTGTTCCTCAGAGGTAAGTTCTTTGCCCTGTTCTCCTTCCTGTTTGGTCTTAGCTTTTTTATTCAAATGTCCAAGGCAGATAGTGCCGGACGCCGTTTTGAGGGCCGATTTTTGTGGCGACTCCTGATATTACTCGCTATTGGATACCTGCACCATCTCTTTTACCGTGGCGACATCCTGACCATTTATGCCGTACTCGGAATCTTACTTATTCCGTTTTACCGGGTTCCGAACAAGGTCTTATGGCTTATTTCCGGATTGCTTTTCCTTGGGATAGCGCGTTACATCCTCTTTGCCACTACCCACAGCACATCCCTGTTTATGGAGAATGTTACCGATCCGAACGCCCCTTGGATTGCTTCCTACTTTGAAACTATTAAGAATGGTAGTTTTTGGGAAGTGGCCCGTTCCAATGCCTGGTCCGGCCATATTATGAAAGCAGACTTTCAGCTCAACACCTTCGGCCGCGGGTATCTGACCTTTGGCTTTTTCCTTTTAGGACTCTGGGTAGGGCGAACTTCCTACTTTCAAAATTTCAGGGAAAACCTCTCGATCACCAAAAGACTACTGTGGATTTCGTTGGGTGTTTTTGTGCTGAGCATCATTGCCACTATCGGGATTTTCGCGACCATGGGGCCTACCCCAAATATGGAATCGTGGACAGCGATGTTCGGCTTGACCGCTTACGATCTCAATAATCTGGGAATGACTGGACTGATCCTTGGGCTTTTTGTACTGGCTTACCGCAAATCAAAAATCAGTGGATGGCTGGAGTCTTTTGCTCCCTACGGCAGGATGGCCCTCACGAACTATGTAGCCCAAAGCATTATTGGGACATTTTTCTTCTACGGTTGGGGGTTGGGATTCCTGGCCGAAATTGGAGTCTTTTATTCGGCGCTGATTGCACTGGCGATCATATTTGTTCAAATGAAATTCAGTAGCTGGTGGTTGAAACGCTACCATTATGGTCCTCTGGAATGGGTTTGGCGCAGCCTCACTTTTGGTAAAAGCTTTCCATTCCGACGGGAAAGCCTGGCCTAATTTGCAGTTCGTCGATAGCGCTTTGGAATAAAATTGTGAGTTTACCACAGTTTTGCCTGCCTTGACAACATTGGATGTCGTTCATCGAAAAGGCAGAAATAATGAATATCGCTTGCCGTTTTCTATGGTAAAGCAAGCAAATCTGTGAACCCCGACACCACGCAACATACGGATAAATTACAAAAGCACTGGAGAATATGCCTGTATGGAACCCTGTGTATTTTGCCTTTATCCGTGATTCTGAATTACTACGGCCTATATACGGATAAGTTCTACTTCTTTAAGATAGATAACTATATCCTCCCGGTTCTAGTTATCCTCCACCTTATCTATTTATACGCTATACATTTTAAGCTACGGGAAAATGAATATCCCGATGCCCCCCTGCGCAATGTTGAGTTTGGAATGTACGCACTGCTAGCCATTTATCTTTTCAAGGCCCTGGATACGTTTTGGATTTTGATAACTTCTGGTCAGTATAGTGAAGTGCTCATCCCAGGAGCATTCTTTCCCATGGGAATATTTATCATCTTACTCCAATTGACTCTGGTAGCTTTTACTTGCTACACATTCTTTATTCGAAAAACGTTAATCGGCAGTTTCGATATCGATTTCAATGAGAATGTGGATTCGTTTTCCTAAAGGCCGCTGATATAGCTTCCGTATAAATCCCGGAAACTGAATCCCTCTTCAAATCGGCTTTTGTTGAGCTTATCGTGAGCGACTAATCCCCATAAGACTAATTCCATGAGGAAGTATTTTTCATCTGGATCGGCATCGGGTTGATGCGTTGTGACCAGAGATTTCAAAGGCGACACGCTATCGAGCATTTCCCGATAGATATCATCAGAAGCTTCGTCGTCTAATTCAATGCCCTCGCCTTCAAAAAACCAGAGAATCAAGGAGTCGTAAGGAGTTTCTTCGTCCTTTCTTTCCAGTTTCTTGATCTCCGGAAATTTTGCGCTGAACAAAGACTTTGCCGCAGACTCAATTAAGTGCATGGCAACTGAATCTGCCCCTTCCTGTTCCCCTTCATATACCAATTCGATTTTCCCGGTTATGGCTGGAATCACACCCACAAAATCGCTTAAACGAATAGTGGTGCTCGTTTCCCCGCTTCGGAGCATCCTGCGTTCTGCAGTAGACACCAGATTTTCAAAGGCAGTGATACTGGTACGGGCACTTACCCCACTTTTCCAGTCTACATAATCGCTTTCGCGTGCTTCAAAACTGATTTGCTCCAAAAGGTCGCGGGCAATTTCAGGGAGGGTGATCCCTTTGGCATCGAGATCCCCGGTTGCCGCCTCCTGGGCGGTAATTTTCTTAGCCGTTTCCAGGTCGGTGGGATAATGCGTGAGAATTTGAGATCCAATCCTGTCCTTAAGCGGAGTCACGATACTACCCCGGTTCGTATAGTCCTCGGGGTTTGCGGTAAACACGAATTGAAGGTCCAGCGGCAAGCGCACTTTGAACCCACGGATCTGGACATCGCCTTCCTCCAGGATGTTGAATAACGCCACCTGAATCCGGGATTGCAAATCGGGCAATTCATTTATGGTGAAGATGCAGCGATTGGCGCGGGGAATCATTCCAAAATGGACAACTCTATCGTCGGCGTAGCTCAGGCGTAAATTGGCAGCCTTTATGGGGTCCACGTCTCCTATCAGGTCGGCAACGGTCACATCGGGAGTGGCCAATTTTTCGTAAAACCGCTCGTTTCTGGAGACCCAGTTAATCGGGCAATCATCTCCCATTTCGGCAATCTTTTCGCGCGCAAATCGGGATATAGGATTTAAGGGGTCGTCATGGATTTCAGAACCTTCAATTTCCGGCATCCAGGGATCCAGCAGGTCTACCATGAGCCGGGCAATCCGTGTTTTAGCTTGCCCCCGAAGCCCCAGTAAATTAATGTGGTGTCCGGACAAGATAGCCTGTTCTACCTGGGGAATCACAGTATTTTCGTAGCCCCAAATCCCTTCGAAACTCGGTTTTCCGGATTGAATTCGTTCCACCAGGTTTTGTCGGAGTTCCTCCTTGATGGAGCGAGATGTGTACCCTGACTTCTTTAACTCTCCTAATGTCTTAATCGTTGGTTTTGCCTCAGCGTTCTTTTTCATAAGTTATTTTCGCAAGCGTTTTCTTCGATTTGTTTCGTAGTCCTCAAAAATCATTTCTCCCAGTCCTTTAATCCCTGTGAAGAGGGCCTTTCCTTTATTGGCTTCTGTGAAGTGACGCACAAATTGCATCAGGTAGGGATCTTTAGCAATCATAAAGGTGGTAATGGGAATATGCAGTTTCCGGGCCTGGGCAGCCATATTATAACACTGCTCCACAATCATTTCGTCCAGTCCTACACTATTCTTATAATAAGTGCCATCGGACATGCGTAAGCAGGAAGGTTTCCCGTCGGTGATCATGAATATTTGCTTGTTGGTGTTGCGTTTACGCCGCAACATATCCAACGCCAATTGCAGGCCGGCTACCGTATTGGTGTGATAGGGCCCTACCTTCAGGTAAGGCAGTTCTTTTAAGCTAATGGGCCAGGCATCATTACCAAAAACAAGGATGTCGAGGGTGTCTTTTGGATACCGGGTGGTAATGAGTTCGGCCAGGGCCATGGCTACTTTCTTGGCCGGGGTAATCCGGTCCTCCCCATAGAGGATCATACTATGGCTAATATCGATCATCAGCACCGTACTCATCTGGGCCTTAAAATGCGTGTCTTCTACGACCAGGTCGTTTTCATCGAGCATGAAGCTGTCCATGCCGTGATTAATTTGCGCATTCCGAAGGCTTTCCGTCATGGATATGCGTTCCAGGGCATCGCCGAAGCGATACGATCGAAAATCCCCTGTATGTTCATCGCCCTGTCCGGACTTTCCGGTCCGGTGGTTCCCGCTACCCCTGCGTTTGAGTTTCCCAAAAATCTGGTTTAGTGCCCTCAGGCGAAGCATCCGTTCGAGTTTATCGGACATGGTAAGACCCGGATTCCCGCCTTCGCCAGCTTCCCCATCCGGGTTATCCGGCCCGAAACGCGGCTCCTCCCTGAGGAATCCTTTTTCCTTCAGGTCTTCTATAAAATCGTCTATCGTGTAGTTCTCATCCGTAAGCTCATACTCCTTGTCCAGCTCGCGCAACCAATCCAGGGCCTCGTCCACATCACCAGAGGTGTGGGTTATGAGTTCCTGAAAGATGTCGAAGAGCTTTTCGAACGGACTGAGTTCCGGGGCTTCATAAGTGGTGAAGCGAAAGCCTTTTCTTCCTTCCATAGCAGTCCCCTAAAATTAATGCATTTTAGCGGGAATTGTGGCGGTCTTTCAAAACTCTTAACACATCGTTCAGACGGAATCCCCGGGCCTGTAAAAGGATGAGTTGGTGAAACAGTAAATCGGCGTTTTCATTGAGAAATAAATCATCCGGACCATCCAGCGCTTCGATAACGGTTTCTACCGCCTCCTCACCTACTTTCTGAGCAATTTTTGCTTTCCCCTTTACGAAGAGGCTGCTGACATAGCTATCCTTTTTTCCCTGCTCCTGCCCGGCATTCCGCTTGCGGTCAGCGATGATATCTTCCAACGTATTGATAAATCCCAGCGGGTTTTGATTTTCTTCCTCCCAACAGGTATCGCTACCGGTATGGCAAACCGGCCCGGTTGGCCGTGCCTGGATCAAGAGCGCGTCCTTATCACAATCTGCCTTTACCCCGACAAATTCCATGAAATTGCCGCTTTGTTCCCCCTTAACCCAGAGTCGGTTCTTGCTTCGACTAAAGAAGGTGATTTTACCAGAGCTTTTGGTTTTCTCCAAAGCTTCTTCGTTCATGTAGCCGAGCATGAGGACCTTCGCTGTTTCCGCGTCCTGGATTATTGCAGGAACGAGTCCGCCTCCTTTTTCAAAATCTATTTTCATGATGTGCTATATTCTAACGGGTAACCCCGCTTTATTCAAGTAGTTTTTTAATTCAGGGATGGGTATCTCCCCAAAGTGAAATACACTGGCCGCTAAGGCTGCATCGGCCTTACCCTGGACAAAAGCATCTTTGAAATGCTCTCGGGTTCCAGCACCTCCGGAGGCAATTACCGGGACGCTAACCCGCTCACTCAAAGTCGCCAGCGCCTCATTGGCGAAGCCGTTTTTGGTGCCATCGTGATCCATGCTGGTAAATAGGATTTCCCCACAACCGCGATCAACTACTTCTTCGGCCCACTCAAAAAGGTCGAGTTCTGTGGGTACCTTTCCCCCTACGAGATGGATTTTCCATTCCCCGTTAATTTGCTTGGCGTCTACCGCCACGACAATACACTGCGATCCAAATTTTCCAGCTAATCGATTGATCAATTCAGGATCACGTACCGCAGCTGAATTGATAGATACTTTATCCGCCCCGTTTTTAAGCAATACATCGACGTCTGCAACGGAAGAAATCCCTCCGCCTACAGTAAATGGAATGTCGATCTCTGCCGCGATCCTCAGCACGAGTTTGGCCAGGGTAGCCCTTCGCTCCTCTGTAGCTGAAATATCGAGGAATACCAATTCGTCGGCACCGGATTTGGCATAAGCCGCAGCCAATTGAACCGGGTCTCCGGCATCCCGAAGGTCTACAAAATTTATGCCCTTGACGGTGCGTCCGTCTTTAATATCGAGGCAGGGTATTATTCGTTTTGTTAGCATGCTATGGCTTCTAGGGGATATTATAAATCAACATCTGATTTGTTGGCCTATTCATTGTGGATATTCAGATCAATGCCATCGTAAAAACCCAAATCCTGGTCGTTTCGCAGTTTTAGGGCAAAGGCAATTTGACCGGTATGATAGCTGAGGTGTTCCACTGCATGCACAACCATCCCCATTCCGGTTAGCTCAAATCCCTGCACCGTACGCGTGCTTAACAGGGAATCGGCATCTGCCTCTTTTATCGCCAGAATCCCCTGGTCGAGGGTGCTTAGGAATAACTCCCACACCTCCCCGGGATTTCCCTGGGGTTCCGGAAGGAATTCACGATCCCGATCCCTGGTGTCCGGTGCTCCGGCAAGACCACTCAACAGGTATTGACGCAAATTTCCGCTGAGATGTAAGAGCAGATTCCCGATGCTGTTGCTGGAGGGATTTGGTCGGGCCCAAAAATACTCCTCCTCCAGCTGTTCCCTGCAGATCTCGAGCATCCTCCGAGATTCAGAAAGTCTGAAAACACAACTGGTTTTAAAGGCATCCAGCCAATCTGCTTGTTCTTTCTTGCTACTTAACTCAGTTCCCATTATTCGCGGGTTATCCTATTTTATTTCCGAGGGCAAATCTTCAAATGCTATTCTGCCCTCATAGATTGCTTTTCCAACGATAGCTCCCTCACATCCAATAGCGGCGAGTTGTTCCAAATCGTTCAGGTCGCGTATGCCACCACTGGCAATGAGTTTAATCCCTTCGTTGGTTGGTGCATTTTCACTTTGCGAAATGATTTCAGCATATAACTCGGTAGCAGGACCTTGCAACATTCCATCACGGGCTATGTCGGTAGTTACAATATAGCTGATCCCCTGCTTTACATATTCCCGGATAAAAGGCAGCAACTCCTGATCGCTTTCTTCTTTCCATCCGGAAACGGCTATTTTCTTATCGCGCGCATCGGCTCCCAGAATAATTTTATCCGGGCCGTACTTCCCCAGCCATTGCAGTACAATTTCCGGATTCTTTACTGCAATACTCCCTGCCGTGATTTGATTTGCCCCACTTTCAAAGGCGATCCGGATGTCCTCGTCGGATTTAATACCTCCGCCAAAATCAATTTTCAAAGCGGTTTTGCCAGCCAGTTTTTCCAGGACCTTATAGTTTACGATTCTGGAAGAACGGGCGCCATCGAGATCCACCAGGTGGAGGTACTTAATCCCAACCCCTTCGAATTTCAGCGCTACTTCAAGCGGATCTTCGAAATAAGTGGTTTGCCTGCTGTAATCGCCCTGTGAGAGCCGGACGCATTTACCATCGATGATATCAATTGCCGGAATTACCCTCATAATCAGCGATTCAGAAAATTTTGCAGGATGCGAGCTCCTGCGGTACTGCTCTTTTCCGGGTGAAACTGAACCCCGGTAAAATTATCACGGGTTAATGCCGCGCTATATTCAAACCCATACTCAGCGACCGCTGCGGTATCCACGCCTAAAGGAACGTAGTAACTGTGCACCAGATAAATAAAGGTACCCGGGTCAATCCCTTCAAATACGGGACCACGGAGTCGGTCAATGCTATTCCACCCGATCTGCGGCACCTTAAGGCCAGCGGGAAATCGTTTGACTTCTTCCTCAAAGATTCCAAGACCTTCGGTATTGCCTTCCTCACTGTATCGGCACATCAGTTGCATCCCCAGGCAAATGCCCAATACGGGTTGTTTCAACTCTGGAATTAGCTTGTGCAGGCCAGACTGTTTTAGTTTGTCCATGGCGTTGCCCGCTTCCCCAACTCCAGGAAAAATAACATGCTCTGCTGAAGCTATTCTCTCCGGATCGCTGCTGAGTACACCCGTTACGCCTAATCGTTCCAGGGCAAATTGTACGCTCTGGATATTACCGGCTCCATAATCTATTATTACTACCTGATCACTCATAATACTCCTTTGGTAGAAGGTAAAAACGGATGGTCGGGATCCCTTTTCACGGCATGCTTAATGGCCTTTGCAAAGGCTTTAAAAATTGCCTCGATCTTATGGTGTTCGTTGGTTCCACTCGCCTGGATATTGATATTGGCTTTAGCACTGTCGGCAAAGGATTTGAAAAAATGAAGGAACATTTCTGTAGGCATATCCCCGATCTTCTCACGTTTAAACTCGGCATCCCATACCAACCAACTACGCCCGCCAAAATCCAAAGCAACCTGGGCCAGACAATCGTCCATGGGCAGGCAGAATCCGTAGCGTTCTATCCCCAGCTTATTTCCCAATGCCTGGGAAAATGCTTCCCCTAAAGCAATGGCCGTATCTTCTATGGTGTGGTGTTCATCTACCTCCAGGTCGCCCTTTGTGGTAATACGTACGTCCATCTGTCCGTGCCGCGCCAACTGATCCAGCATGTGGTCAAAGAATTTCAGCCCTGTTTCGTTCTCTGCCTTGCCGCTACCGTCTAATTTTATATAAACCGAGACATCTGTTTCCGCTGTTTTTCGGTGGACTTCCCCGGTGCGATCCCCCATTTTTAACAGGGTATAAATTTCTTTCCACGAAGTACCCCGCCAGGCAATGGTCTCGGATAGACCTTCCAGGTTCGTAGTCACTTCCTCTGCCCCCATTTCCGGGTGGGTATCGATAAATAATCCCCTGGCGCCCAGATTCGCGGCTAATTCCATATCGGTATAGCGATCTCCGATTACAAAGCTGCCGGGCAGATCATAATCGCCTTTGATGTAGTCCTGAAGTAATCCCGTGCCCGGTTTTCGCGTGGGTAACCCTTCGGCCGCAAAGCTGCGATCGATATGAATGGCGGAAAATTGAATGCCCTCCCCTTCCAGGATTTTTAGCATCAAATTGTGGACCGGCCAAAAATTATCCTCCGGAAAACTATCGGTACCCAGACCGTCCTGGTTGGTAACCATGACCAGTTCGTAATCCAGTTCCCGTGCAATACGACCTAAATAGGACAGGGTTTCGGGTAAAAATTCCAACTTCTCGAACGCATCGATCTGTTGGTCTTCGGGTTCCTTTATCAGGGTACCGTCGCGGTCTATAAAAAGTACTTTTTTCATTTCAGATTATGGCTGTCTGAGTTCCTATGATTTCCTGGCTTTTAAGGCGGCCACCAGAGCTTTGTTCTCCTCCGGCGTACCTACCGTAAAACGCAAGGTGTTTTCGCAATTCAATTGTTTGGATCGATTGCGCACTACAATACCCTGGCCAATCAGGTATTGATAAAGATTATCCGCATCGTCTACACGAGCCAGGATGAAATTTGCCGCTGACGGCAACACTTCCTGTACGCATGCTATTTCCTCAAGAGCCTCTGCAAGCCTGGCTCTTTCCGTTTTAAGGATGCTTACCTGCTCTGACTTTAGTTTCAGTTCATCCAAAGCCTCCAAAGCTGCCTTTTGTGTAAGCCCGTTGACATTATATGGAGGTTTTATCGCATTGAGGTACCCAATTACTTCCTCCCGGGCAAACAACATCCCCAAACGAATTCCAGCGAGGCCCATGGCTTTGGAGAAGGTCTGCACAACAACCAGGTTGGCATATTGGTCTAATAGCTCAGTAAGGCTGTCTTCATCGGTAAAGTCAATATAGGCCTCGTCTACTACTACAATTCCATCAAAGCCCTCTAGCAATTCAATAATCGATTCTCTAGGCATAAGGTTCGCCGTGGGATTATTCGGGGAGCAGACAAAGACCATTTTAGTCCGGTCGCTATTGCATTCGAGTATGCCGGAAACATTGGGGTGGAACTCCGCATCGAGGGGTATCGCCACGGTTTCCACACTATTGATTGCCGCCAGCACACTGTACATCCCGTAGGTAGGTGGAAGGACCACAACCCGATCCTGTTCGGGTACACAAAAGAGACGAAAGAGTAAATCCAGTACTTCATCGCTGCCATTACCCAGTAAAATTCGCTCAGGCGCAACATTCCTCCAGCTGGCAATCCGCTCTTTCAATTCGCGCTGCAACGGATCCGGGTAACGGTTCATTCCCGAATCAAAAGGATTTTCATTGGCATCCAGGAAAATCATATCCTCCCGGCTTTCCCCGTATTCATCGCGTGCCGAAGTATACGGCTTCAAGTTGGCCATCGCAGGCCTGATCCAATGCTTTATCCGGCTGTCCATATCAGGCGTTTCGATTTACAACGGTGTTATCTTCTTTGGCTTCTATATCGGCCAACCTCAGGCGAACGGCTTCTCCGTGTGCACTAAGGCCTTCGGCTTCGGCCATTTCCACGATGGCAGGCCCAATAGTTGCAAGGCCAGTGGGACTTATTCGCTGATAGGTAATTTGCTTGGTAAAGCTGGCGAGATTAACCCCGCTGTATTGTTTCGCAAAACCGTTGGTAGGTAGCGTGTGATTGGTACCGGATGCATAGTCTCCGGCGCTTTCCGGACTGTAATTCCCGAGAAACACGGAACCGGCGTTGCGCAAGTGCTGTAAGAGGAAGGCTTCTTCCCTGTGGCAGATAATCAGGTGCTCCGGGGCGTAGGCGTTTACGAAATCTGCCAGTTCCTCCCGATCCTCCATCACGACGAACCGACTATTTTCCAGGGCCTTGGTAGCCATGTCTTTTCTAGGCAATTGAGACAGTTGCTGTGCTAATTCAGCCTGAACACCCTCGGCAATTTCTTCCTGATCCGTTATCAGGATCACCTGGCTGTCGTTCCCGTGCTCGGCCTGACTCAAAAGGTCTGCGGCCACATATGCGGGATTTGAAGTGGTATCCGCAACCACGAGCACCTCGCTGGGCCCGGCAGGCATATCGATTGCTACCCCCAGGCGGGATGCCCATTGTTTGGCCTGGGTTACGTACTGGTTTCCAGGTCCGAATATTTTGTACACTGCAGGAACTTGTTGGGTGCCATAGGTAAGGGCTGCAATAGCCTGAATGCCACCAACACGGCAAACCGTGGTTATTCCGCACTTAATTGCTGCGTAACAAATGGCAGAATGCAATTCCCCCTGGGCATTCGGTGGGGAGCATAGCACTACCTCCCTGCAACCCGCGACCCGGGCAGGTACACCAAGCATTAATACGGTAGAGAATAATGGAGCCGTTCCCCCTGGTATATAGATTCCAACCTTATCGATAGGTTTCTGTTCTACCCAGCAACGCACCCCTTCCTGAGTTTCCATATCTACGGTAGCAGGCTGCTGAGCCTGGTGAAAACGCAATATGTTCTCATAGGCCTGGTCTATCGCCTGCTTCAGGCTTTCAGGAGTCTTAGCTGCCTGGCTGGCAACGGCTTCCTGGCTGTAGGCTATATCCTGGCTATCCCATGCATCAAAACGCCGGGTATACCCCGATACCGCACTGTCGCCCTCTTGCTGAACGGCATTGAATACTTCCATCACTACCGCCTCCAGATCTTCCTTCGAAGTCTGTGGTCGTGAAATGATCTGATTCCACTGCGCACGCTGGGGTCTCGAGTATGTCTTCATAATGTTGTTCATACCATTATTCAATAGGTGGTGTTCCCTATCAGAGTACCATTTTTTCAATAGGGCAAACCAGGATACCTTCGGCACCTGCCGCCTTAACCTTGTCGATTACTTCCCAAAAACTATCCCGGGCAATCACGGAGTGTACGGAACTCCAACCTTCTTCGGCCAAAGGCAGGACCGTGGGACTACGCATACCGGGTAACAAATCGATTACTTCGGTTAAGCGGTCGTTTGGGACATTCATGAGCACGTAGCGATTTTGCCTGGCCTTCAGGACCGACTGGACGCGGAAGCGCAATTGCTCTAAAATTGCCGTAAGGGATGCTGTGATTTTCGGGGAAACAGCCAGAACAGCTTCGCTTTTCAAAAGGATTTCCACCTCCTTAAGGTTATTCTTAAAAAGCGTGCTTCCGCTGGAAACGATATCACAAATAGCATCTGACAACCCAATATTCGGGGCAATTTCTACCGAACCATTGATAATATGGAGATCCGCATTGACACCATTCTTCTTTAAAAAGTGTGCCACCGTGTTGGGATAGGAAGTCGCGATACGTTTCCCTTCCAAATCCTTGATGTTTGTGTACGACTGCGCTTTTGGCATAGCCAGGGAAACCCGGCATTTGGAAAAACCAAGGCGTTCGCAAACCGTAATATCCTCTCCTTTTTCAAAGAGTACATTTTCTCCTATGATGGCTACATCAACCACCCCATCTCTGAGGTATTGGGGTATGTCGCCATTTCTCAAATAGAGGACCTCCAGGGGAAAGTCCCTGGCGGCAGCCTTTAACTGATCCCGGCCGTTATCGATAGATATCCCGCAATCCTTCAGGATCCTTAGGGAATCTTCGTTGAGTCGGCCACTTTTCTGTATGGCAATTTTTAGCTTCTCCATTACAAGTTTTAAGTTCAGGAAATAAAAAAACCCGCTTGAATACTCAAACGGGTCTTGATTTATGTTGATAACACAGCATACATCGTCACCTCGCCTGAGCGTGCGAAATCAGATGATGATGTGTATGGGTTGTTTTCATTTGAGGTCAAAAATAAGGCAAAGTATTTTTAATTAAAAATTAATTGTTGCCTAAAATTATCGGCAATCCCTCGTCGCCAGATCCTACAACCACAATTTTAGAGTTCGGAGACTCGGCTAATTTCAGGGTAGCTTCGATTCCCTTATCGGTGAGAATTTTATCGGTCAGGGAAGCACTCAGGATGCGGTTTGCGTCCGCCTTACCCTGAGCTTCGATTCGTTGGCGCTCTGCCTCCTTTTCGGCACTGACCAAACGAAATTCATACTCCAGGGCTTCCTGCTCCTGGCGTAACTTCCGCTCAATAGCTTCCTTAATAGTCTCTGGCAGGGTCACATCGCGTACCAGTACCTCATTAAGCTGGATGTACTGATCGTCTACAATGCGCTTGGTTTCTTCAAAAATTTCCTGTTGGATAGCATCTCGCTTGGTGGAATAGAGCTGTTCCGGAGTATACCGACCCACAACAGATCGGGCAGCCGAGCGAATGGCTGGCAACAAGATGCGCTCTTTGTATTTATCGCTCTTCTCCTGGTGTAACTTCCCTAAAACTTCAATTTTAGGCTGATACCAGGCCGAAGCATCTAACTGAATATCCAAACCATTACTGGATAGTACTTTCATGTTTTCGTAAACCTCCTGCTGGCGCACTTCATAAATGTACACCCTGTTCCAGGGGGCTACCAGGTGGAATCCTTCGCCCATAGGAGGTTGGTCAGTAACTACTCCCCCACCAAAGGTACGGTACAGGACCCCGGCTTCTCCGGATCCGATAGTCACCGCACTTTTGGCAATGAGAACTGCGAGTAAAATAAAAATGATGATTGCCGGTAAGGCAATCTTAGGTAATCTGTCCATAGTATTTTTAATTAAATAAGTCCGTAATATTTACGGGTAAACCACTCTCCGGCCAGGAAGGCGATGATAAGCGGGAGCAGCCACCTGTAATCGATTAAAGATACGACTTTAACCTGGCTTTTTTCCATAGGACGGAAGCGATCTGCCCCTAATAAGCTGTCGCGCAACACCCCAAAAGATTGTGGAAAAAACAAACGCCCACCGGTTCTAGCTCCCAACTGATTCATCAGGTCCAGGTCGCTGCTCGTTTGTCTGGCCTCCAGGTCAAAAGCACGTAAAACAAAATTCCCGGAAGCGGTAAAGGCTGTACCCACAGCTTCCACGGTAAAATTGTATTCTCCAGGAGGAATTGCGGCCAAATCAAACTCGAAATATCCCGTTCTCAAACTCATAGGCCGCACGGGCAAGTCCTGGCCGCTGCTGTCTTGCAGGCGAATGCGCAACTGGGCCTGCTGATCAAAATCATAAGCCTCATCCACAAATCGTGCACGAATTCGGGCACCCTGAATCCCTTCATAAATGGGTTCGTAATCCAGGGTTAGGCGTTGCTCAGCCGCAGAGGCAGCCAAAAAGAGTACGATACGGGAGAGCGCCTGATCAAATTCAAGAGTACTGCCCGTATTCCGGTATTCCCCCAGGCTCCATTGCCATAATCCCGATCCGAATAACACCGCCTCCCTGGGTTCCCCCTCGAGGAGTGCTAATAAGGGCTGGTCAAGGTTTATACCCCGAATGCGTTGTTCCAGGAGTACCTGGTGCGGCTCATAAATCGAATATTCACCTAAAAGCCCGCTGAGCGGAGGATACTCAGCAACTTCCCAACTGCTGTTGTCAAAATAGTCGAAAGAAGCATTGCGCATGGGAAAGAGGTCTTCTGGCGGTCCCTGCTCTTCGAGGCCAAACCGCGATTGTGCCTGATTCAGAAAAGTCCAGGAGGTTCCCGGTCCGGTAATAGTAAACAAGGGTATGCTTCTATCCTTGATGGCGCCATACAATTCCCTGAATTGCCTGTTTGGATTAAAGAAGATCAACAGGTCTATGTCCTGCAGGGTTCTCAGTGCTTCGGAGGGGGTTACGATTTCACATCGGCGTTGCGGATTGCGTAACAGGCTTCGTTTCAACGCACCCAAATCGGGATGATTATCACTACTTACGATTCTGATTTCCAAGCTCTCATCGAGCACCTCCAGACCCGCCGTACGCGTATTGTTACGGGTATTTCGCTCCTCCGGGAGTGCTTGTAAACCAGCGCTTATTCTGTGTACTCCAACTTCCCGGGCCTCGATAAAGAATTCCTCCTGCCGGCTTTCCGCGCCAGAGGAGAAAGTCAGTGTTTTACGGGCTACTACCCTACCGTTATCCCGAATCACCAATTCCGAGGTAGCGGCCGTTGTACCCGTGTAGGAATAGAGGACTTCCACAGGAAAACTATTGCCCAGGAAAGCAAACCGGTTCAAATCAATACGATCGATTCGGATATCGCGATACTTGGTGGTGTCTCCGAAAATTACGGGATAGATAAGCGGCCCCTGATCGGCTATGCCGCTAATGTCCATGCCGGTATTATCATTACCGTCGCTTAAAAGAACAACAGTGGCTTCGCGTTGCTTCAGGGCCGATCGTATTCCCTCGAGAGAACCGGCAATATCCGTTGCTTCCGAATTAAAGTTGAGGGTGTCTGAACGGTTGGCAGAATTGCCAAAACTATAGGGCGAAATAGTAAATCGCTCCTGTAATTCGCCGTCCTGGATCAGGGCATTCCTGAAGGCTAGCAGGTTGGTGTCTGCACCCTTGAAACGAACGGATCTGCTATTGTCGGTAAGTACAACAAGTTCATGTTTGCGGATTTCAGAGGTGCGTTTACTGATCTTGACATCCGCAAGGAGGAGCAAAATTCCCAACAAGGCAAAGAATCGCAAGATTGCTAATGGCCAGTGGAAGGGCTTGGCAGGCCGCTGTGCCAAATAGTGGATCCAAACCAGGGCCGCACTAACAAGCACACAAAGCAAGATCCATAAAAAGGGGTATTCACCCATGTACGCTACATTCAGGTAAGCATTCCGCCATCGACATTGAGAACCTGCCCGGTAACATAGGCCGAAAGGTCAGAAGCCAGGAACAAACAGGCATTTGCGATATCTTCCGGACTTCCGCCGCGCTTAAGCGGAATAGCATCGCGCCATCCCTGAACTGTTTTCTCGTCGAGCTTATCAGTCATCTCAGTTTCAATGAAGCCAGGGGCTATCGCATTGCAGCGAATATTACGGGAGCCCAATTCCAGGGCAACACTTTTGGTAAACCCGATCATTCCGGCTTTGGAGGCAGCATAATTGGCCTGGCCAGCATTTCCTTTTACCCCAACAACACTACTCATATTGATAATACTTCCATGTCGCTGCTTTAAAAAGGTTCGTTGTATGGCCTTGGTCATGTTAAAAACCGATTTGAGATTGACCTCGATAACCTTGTCAAAATCGGCTTCGCTCATGCGCATGAGCAAATTGTCCATGGTGATTCCTGCGTTGTTGATCAGTATGTCCACACCTCCAAAATCCTCCAGTACCTGGGCTACAAGGGCTTCGGCTTCTTCATAGCTGGCGGCGTTACTTTTGTATGCCTTTGCTTTTACCCCTTCTTTCTCCAGGGCTGCCTGAAGCTCAAGGGCGGGGCCTTCACTGCTGCTGTAGGTAAAGGCAACATTGGCACCTTCACGGGCAAAGACCTCTGCGATTCCTTTACCGATACCCCGGCTTGCTCCGGTAATAATTGCTGTTTTTCCTTTCAGGATGTCCATGGTATGTTTTTTAGTTGGTTTGTTTTGGCCAAAAGCCTCGTCCGAACAGGAGCCGGCTTCTACTCAAAGATAGTTATGTTTCGTGCTGGTAGCAACAAAAAAGCCCGCCTGAGCGGACTTTAATATAGAATTAACGAGGTTTAAGAAAGTACTTCTTTTACCTTGATTCCGATTTGTGCGGGAGATTCAACTACGTGAATTCCGCATTCTTTCATGATTCGTTTTTTGGCTTGTGCCGTGTCGTCACTACCGCCTACAATGGCACCGGCATGTCCCATAGTCCTTCCTGCAGGAGCCGTTTCACCAGCGATAAACCCGACAACCGGTTTCTTGCTTCCGCTTTCCTTATACCAGCGGGCAGCCTCTGCTTCTAATTGGCCTCCGATCTCCCCGATCATTACCACACAGGAAGTTTCCGGATCGCCAACGAGCATTTCGAGTGCTTCTTTGGTAGTAGTTCCGATAATCGGATCTCCTCCGATACCGATTGCAGTAGTGATCCCCAATCCCTGTCGAACAACCTGATCGGCTGCTTCATAGGTAAGGGTACCCGATTTTGAAACAATTCCTACATTACCTTTTTTGAAAACAAAGCCAGGCATGATTCCCACTTTGGCTTCCCCCGGAGTGATCACTCCCGGGCAGTTTGGACCTACAAGCCGCGCCCCACGGGATTGCACATAATCGTATGCTTTGATCATGTCCGCAACGGGAATACCTTCAGTAATGGTAATAATTACGCCAATCCCTGCATCCGCAGCTTCCATAATGGCGTCGGCTGCAAAAGCCGGGGGGACAAAGATTATCGTGGTATCGGCACCAGTTTCTTTAACCGCATCTGCAACGGTATTAAAAACGGGTTTTCCCAAGTGTTCCTGACCGCCTTTACCTGGAGTTACCCCACCGACTACGTTGGTCCCGTATTCGATCATCTGGCCGGCGTGGAAAGTTCCTTCGCTACCGGTAAATCCCTGGACGATTATTTTAGAATCTTTATTGACTAGAACACTCATTTAGTAAAATTTTGGTTTACGCAAAAATAGCCTATAACGATTAATTCGGCTAAGCTTTGCCTTGCTTTTTTAGGGTTTCCAGGATGGCTGGAATTTGGCGTACCCCTGCGAGCTGCTTGAGTCGGTCCCGTGCTTCTTCGGCTGGGCTGCCGAAATAGGTTTTTCCACCTTCAAGCGATTTGGCAATCCCCGATTGCGCCAATACAACAGCACCTTTTCCAACCGTGATGGCACTGGTAACGCCTACCTGACCCCAAAGGGTAACCCCATCCTCAATAATCACACAACCTGCTATTCCCGCCTGTGAGGCAATCAGACAGCCGGCTCCAATTACGGTGTCATGGCCAACATGGACCTGGTTGTCCAGCTTGCTTCCGGTTCCGATACGGGTATCGCCGGTAACCCCTCGATCAATGGTACACAAGGCTCCTAATTCTACCCTGTCCTCCAGGATTACCCGTCCTCCGGAAATCAACCGATCATAGCCTTCAGGCCTTTTTTTATAGTAGAAAGCATTAGAGCCAATTACCGTGCCTGCCTGTACTACCACATCCTTCCCAAGGATACAATTGTCTCCGATACTCACATTGGGATGGATAACGGATCCAGCACCAATAACTACGTTGGCTCCAATGACCACATTAGCCCCAATTATAGCGTCGGGACTAATTTTGGCAGTTGGGTCAATCGGCTGTTTGGGTACCGCCGGTGGGCCAAAATGGTTGATAAGCTTATTAAAATCGCGAAATGGATCGTCTGAGATAAGAAGTGCTTTACCGTCCGGGCAGTCTACGCTTTTATTGATCAACACTACGGTTGCCTTACTTTCCAGCGCTTTGTCGTAGTATTTCGGGTGGTCTACAAAGACGATGTCCCCGGGCTCTACAACGTGAATCTCGTTGAGTCCTAAAACGGGAAACGATTCAGGGCCAACGAACTCAACGCCCAGTAGCCCTGCAATTTCTTTAAGGGTATGTTCCCGTGGGAATTTCATTATTCCTTGGCGCGTTCCAGATAGGAACCATTGGAGGTATCTACCTTGATTTTGTCGCCTTCATTGATAAAGAGGGGAACATTTACCTCAGCGCCAGTCTCCAGCTTAGCAGGCTTGGTCGCGTTGGTAGCGGTATTTCCCTTTACGCCGGGTTCGGTATGGGTCACCTCCAGGATTACACTGGCTGGCATATCTACAGAAAGCGGCATGCTATCCTCCGTATTAAAGACAATGGTTACCACTTCCCCTTCCTTCATGAGGTCTGGGGAATCCAGCGCACTTTCCTGAAGCGCGATCTGGTTGTAATCGTCCGTATTCATAAAGTGATACGTCTCCCCTTCTGAATACAGGTATTGATAGGAGCGCGTTTCGACACGTACGTCCTCGATCTTATGTCCTGCTGAAAAAGTGTTATCCAACACTTTCCCTGTAGTCAGGCTTTTCAGTTTAGTTCTTACAAAAGCGGGGCCTTTACCAGGTTTTACATGGAGGAACTCCACGATTTTGTAGATATCGTTATTGTAACGGATGCACAATCCTTTGCGAATGTCCGAAGTACTTGCCATAATTATGTGTTGCTGCTGATATAACCTTTCATAATACCACGCTGGGAATCCCGGATAAACTGCAGGATTTCGTCCCGCTCGGGAGTTGCCTCCATTTCCGCCTCAATAATTTGGGTAGCACGGGTATTATTATAGTTCTGTTGATAGAGTATGCGATATATATTCTGGATTTCCCGGATTTTTTCGGCCGTAAATCCACGGCGACGCAAGCCAACAGAGTTTATCCCTACATAGGACATTGGCTCCCGCGCCCCTTTGACAAAGGGAGGAACGTCTTTCCGAACCAGGGATCCCCCGGTTACAAAAGCATGGTTCCCAATCGAAACAAACTGGTGGACGGCAACCAGTCCTGCGAGGACCACATTATCCCCGATAGTGACGTGGCCGGCGAGCGTACTGTTGTTGGAAAAAATACAATTATTCCCTACCACGCAATCGTGCGCCACGTGGCAATACGCCATAATAAGGCAATTGTCCCCTATAGAAGTCTTCATCCGGTCCGAAGTACCCTTGTTAATGGTGGCACATTCGCGGATGGTAACGTTGTTGCCGATTTCCACAGTGGTTTCTTCGCCCTGATACTTTAAATCCTGCGGGGTGGCCGAGATAACGGCTCCCGGGAAAATATTACAATTCTTGCCGATACGTGCACCTTCCATAATGGTGACGTTCGAACCAATCCAGGTCCCCTCCCCTATAGTTACATTATTATGTATAGTGGCAAAGGGCTCAATCACTACATTTTTAGCGATTTTGGCTCCCGGATGCACGTAGGCCAGCGGCTGATTCATGCTAGTCGTTTTTTGTTTTGACGATCTGCGCCATCAATTCCGCTTCTGACACCAATTTTCCATTGGCATAGGCATAGGCTTGCATGTGGCAGATTCCCCTACGGATAGGAGACATCAGGTCGCATTTAAATATTAGGGTATCCCCGGGAAGTACCTGCTGCTTGAATTTTACGTTATCGATTTTCATAAAATACGTCAGGTAGTTCTCCGGATCAGGAACCGTACTTAGTACGAGTATTCCCCCTGTTTGGGCCATTGCTTCAATCTGGAGGACCCCAGGCATAACCGGTGCTCCCGGGAAGTGTCCCACAAAGAATGGCTCGTTCATGGTCACATTCTTAAGCCCTACCACATGAGTATCGCTCAATTCCAGGATCTTATCGACCAGGAGGAATGGTGGCCGGTGCGGCAACATGCCCATGATCTGTGTGGTATCCATAAGTGGAGTCTGATTCAGATCGTATTTAGGGACGTTGTTGCGCTTTTCGAGTTTAATTTGCTTGGCCAGTTTTTTAGCAAACTGGGTGTTTACGTAATGGCCTGGTTTATTGGCAATTACCTTACCTTTTATGCGGGTTCCGATTAAGGCCAGATCCCCGATCACATCGAGAAGTTTGTGCCGCGCAGCTTCATTGGGATAATGCAGGGTAAGGTTGTCCAGGATTCCATTCGGCTTAACGGAAAGCTTCTTCTTTTTGAAGGCTTTCTCCAGCTTTTTCATGGTAACCTCTGAGATCTCCTTATCTACATATACGATTGCATTATTGAGGTCTCCTCCCTTAATGAGGCCATGCTCCAGCAACATTTCCAGTTCATGGAGAAAGCTAAAGGTCCTGGCGTCTGCAATTTCGGTTTTGAATTCGCTTAAATGCTCCAGCGTGGCATTCTGTGTTCCCAATACCTTGGTTCCAAAATCCACCATGGTAGTTACCTGGTACTCATCCGAAGGAATCACCGTAATTTCACTACCTGTAGCTTCGTCCCGGTAAGAGATCACTTCGGTGATCTCAAAGACTTCTCGTTCGGCTTCCTGCTCTACGATACCTGCCTTTTCCAGGGCTTCCACGAAAAACTTGGAAGAGCCATCCATAATAGGAGGCTCGCTGGAATCCAACTCAATCATCACGTTGTCGATCTCCAACCCTACCAGGGCGGCCAACACGTGTTCTGAGGTTTGGATTTTAACCCCGTTCTTTTCGAGGTTTGTTCCTCGCTGGGTATTGATCACATAATTCGCGTCTGCCTCAATAATAGGCTCGCCTTCCAAATCGACACGCTTAAAGGCATACCCATGGTTTTCAGGGGCAGGTACAAACTTCATCGTAACGTTTTCGCCGGTATGCAATCCCACTCCCTGGAGTGTTATAGCTTCGGCAATTGTACGTTGCTTGGTCATATTATGATTCGCCGTTATTTTTTTCCAGGTCCTCAATCCTACTCACCAGTTTGGGGAGGTTGCGGAAATGGACATAAGATTTGTTGTAGTCTCCGTAATTAAGGGCCGGACTACCCTGTAATACTTCATCGTCTTTGACATTGCGGCCAACCCCAGTCTGTGCCTGGATTTTAACCCGGTCTCCGATAATGATATGGCCAACAATACCAACCTGTCCGCCAATCATACAATGCTTCCCGATTTTGGTCGATCCCGCGATACCCGTTTGCGCTGCGATAACCGTGTGCTCGCCAATCTCTACATTGTGTGCAATCTGGATCTGATTGTCCAGTTTCACTCCCCGGCGCAATACCGTCGAGCCAAGGGTTGCCCGGTCTATTGTGGTGCCGGCACCCACGTCTACATTATCTTCGAGGATTACATTTCCCGTCTGGGGTACCTTGGTGAATTCCCCCTTCTCGTCCGGGGTAAATCCAAATCCATCGGCGCCTAAGATTGCTCCGCTGTGAATGACACAGCCTTCGCCGATAATACTTTCAGAATAGATCTTGGCACCCGCAAAAACCTGGCTATTATCGCCTATGGTTACATTATCGCCAATATAGACGTTGGGGAAAATCTTGACATTATCCCCAATCTTGACGTTGTTCCCGAGATATGAGAAAGCCCCGAGGTAAAACCCTTCCCCGTATTGGGCGGTTTCGGAAATAAATGAGGGTTCCTCAATCCCCAGCTTATTATTTTTTACCTGGTTGTAATACTCCAACAATTTGGAAAACGACTTATAGGCATCGTCTACCTTAATAAGCGTTGGTTTAACCGATTGTTCGGGGGTAAAATCCTTATTTACAATAATAATAGAAGCCTCTGTACGGTAGAGATAAGGCGTATATTTTGGATTGGCCAGAAAAGTCAGGGAGCCTGCCTCGCCTTCTTCTATCTTAGATAATTTATGGACCGCAATCTCCGGGTTGCCTTCAACCTCGCCTTCCAGGATGCCTGCGATCTGACTGGCCGTGAATTCCAAAGGTCCTAAGGGGTATAAGGTTTAAGTGGTGACAAAAGTAAGAAAAATTAGATTACGCCTTTTTTCGGATAACAGAAGTAATGTTTAACGACAGGTTTGGAAAGCACCTTCAAATTTAACTGGTCGGACAGGCGTGCAACATCTGCCACCTTCCCACTCTCACTCAGGATGTTAATGTTCTGGCGGGCCATGTCGTATGCCCTGTTCTCTAAGGTTCCGGTAAAAACAAAATACCCGGCCTCCTCTTCAGTTAAACCCCATCCCCGGGTAACTTCAGCTAGCTTCCGATTGAACTTTTCGGGATTTACAGCCTTTTCCCTGATCTTGATCTTTAATAGCCTCCTGTTGAGCAGCATATCGCAGAGTCGCGACAAAACCGGATCCTGATGCGATTTCCAATTTTTCAGTGCAGCCATGATATCGACATCGTCGAGCAGGGCAAATTGACGCAGGTCTTCCCCCTGAAAAGTATCCGAGGTGGAACGCATTAGAAAATAACTCAAGGCCTGACTGCATTGGAGTTTTTCCCCGCTTTGCAGAAGTAAACGGGCCCTGCGGATTACCCGAACCAGTAACTGCTCGGCAACCAATCCTGTTTTATGCAGGTAAACCTGCCAATACATGAATCGGCGGGCCATCAGGAACTTCTCCACAGAATAGATTCCTTTCGCTTCCACCATGAGGTCTTCCCCATGGACAGTAAGCATCGTAATAAGCCGCTCAGAATTAATATTCCCCTCGGCAACCCCGGTGTAAAAGCTATCGCGCTTCAGATAATCGAGCCGATCCATATCGAGCTGGCTCGAAACAAGCTGATTAAAGAACTGACGCGGATGGTTTCCCTTAAATATGGTAATTGCCTCCGAGAGACTTCCCTGAAATTCCTCATTGAGGGCTTCCATAAAATGAAGAGAGAGCTCCTCGTGGTCTATGCCGGGGATCAATTCATTTTCCAGCGCATGAGAAAAAGGGCCGTGGCCAATATCGTGCAGGAGTATGGCCAAATACAAACTGTGTTCTTCCTCCCTGCTGAACTGAACCCCTTTCAAACGAAGCATGCTTACAGCCACCTGCATCAGGTGCATGGCTCCAAGGGCGTGGTGAAAGCGTGTATGATGTGCTCCGGGGTATACCAGGTAGCTCATTCCCATCTGGGAAATCCTGCGTAGCCGCTGAAAGTAAGGGTGGGCAATTAAATCAAATAACGGCCTACTGGGAATGCGTATAAATCCGTAAATTGGATCGTTGAAAATCTTTAGCTTGGGAGATTGCTTCAACTAGGACGGTTTTTGGATGCTCAAAGGTAGAAAATTGCCCCCATTTAGCCGTTTATTAACCGTTTATCGCCACTCCTCCCCCATATCAATCAAAAATTTATGAAGAACTTCGGTATACTCTGGGTAGATGATGAAATTGATTTACTCAAATCTCATTTACTCTTTCTGGAGGAAAGGAATTATGTTGTAACCACCTGTAATAGCGGACAAGACGCGTTGGAGGAAATCCGGAACAACACCTTTGATATCGTTTTCCTCGATGAGAATATGCCCGGACTTTCCGGATTGGAAACCCTGACCGAACTTAAGCAGATAGAACCTTCCATTCCTGTGGTTATGATTACCAAAAATGAGGAAGAGTCTATTATGGAAGAGGCCATTGGTTCCAAAATTGCCGATTACCTGATCAAGCCCGTTAATCCAAACCAGATCTTACTCTGCCTGAAGAAGAACCTGGACCATTCCCGCCTGGTTTCCGAAAAAACCACAGCAAACTACCAGCAAGAGTTCCGGAAAATTGCTATGGACCTTTCGATGGTTAACTCTTATGAGGAATGGGCGGAGTTATACCGCAAACTCATCTTCTGGGAATTACAACTGGAATCTATCGAGGACAGCAGTATGTTCGAGATACTGGAATCTCAGAAATCAGAAGCCAACCAGCAATTCGGAAAGTTTATTGAAAAGCACTATGCCGATTGGTTTTCGGATGCCGATGCGCCGGTAATGTCGCATACCCTGTTCCGGGAATGGGTACAGCCAGTAATCGCTGAAGGGCCTACCTTATTGGTAGTTATTGACAACCTGAGATACGACCAATGGTTCACTATTGAGGACACCATTGCTCCGCATTACAGAAAGGTAAAGGAGCAACCCTATTTCAGTATACTTCCAACCGCTACCCAATACGCACGTAACGCTATGTTTTCGGGGTTAATGCCAGCCGATATGGAGAAGCGACATCCGGAATGGTGGAAAAATGATACGGACGAAGGTGGCAAAAATCTACACGAACGAGACTTTCTGGGTGCACAACTCAAAAGGCTGGGGCTAGACCTGGATTGGGATTACCATAAAATAAGCAGCCTCAAACAGGGGCGTCATCTTTCGCAACAGTTTAATTCACTTAAGTCCAAAGACTTAATAGCGGTGGTGTATAATTTCGTGGATATGCTCTCCCACGCAAGAACAGAAATGGAGGTTATCAAAGAGCTGGCTTCTAACGATAAAGCATACCGTTCTTTAACCCATAGCTGGTTTCGAAACTCACCGCTACTGGATCTTATTCAGGCGGCACAGACAGCAGGATTCCAACTCATCATTACAACAGATCACGGTACCATCAATGTAAAGCAACCATCTAAGGTAATTGGGGACCGGGATACCAGCTTAAACCTGCGCTATAAAACGGGCCGAAGCCTAACTTATGAAGACAAGGATGTATTGGCAGCGAAAGACCCAACGGCCCTACGACTCCCAAAAATTAACATGAGTAGTAGCTTTATCTTTGCGAAGAATGATTTGTTCTTTGCTTATCCCAACAATTACAATCACTACGTAAGTTATTACCGCAATACCTATCAGCATGGTGGTGTAAGCCTGGAGGAAATGATTGTACCGTTTATATGGATGAAGCCGAAATAAAGGGTAGATTCTAGCTTTTGGATATTTAATGCCTATTAAATCTACTCTTATTTTTATTGTGGAGATAACTTCCTTCCATTATTTCCATAACCTCGTCGTGCGACCCTATACAGATCGAAAAATTTACTTCGAGCACGAAGTCAGACTTGTAGAAATAAGAACGACGTGATCTATCATACCCGATTTTGGCGTCATAATCCTTTAATTGTTCTAATAAATAGTAGATGGTCCTTTCACTAACGTCCATTCTTTTTGCTAGATCTGTTGGTGACCCAGTACATTCGTCTACAATAAGATTGTGAAGCTGCTGAAGTCGTTCGATGTGTTTAATGTTTTTCATAGAAGTGAGGATAAGGATTAGAAATCTATGATACGAGATATAACAAATATAGTATATATTCTATATTAAATTACAAACAAAAATATATTTATAGTATATTTTCTTATTACGCCAACTTACACTATCTTTATGCAAGCAAACATCACATTATGTCAAAAACCATAGATCGCTTAATGCAATTCATAGATCACCTGGGTGTTAGCGCTCGGAAATTTGATATGTCTATAGGCGCGAGCAACGGCTATACCCTTAGAATGGTAAAAAACCATGCCTCTATAGGAAGCGATGTGATTGAGCGTATCTTGAAAACTTACCCAGAGCTTAACGTAGTTTGGCTTATTACTGGTGATGGGGTAATGCTAAATTCTCAGAAGGAAGAAGAAATCCTTGATTTTGAGAAATTACCACGTTCACAACAAGAAGAAATAGAAAGAATTATAGAAAACAAAATTCAGGAACGACGCCGTTCTGAATTGAAGGAAATAATCTTAGAAGTTCAGAAGGAGATTAGGCCCTGATTATACGGCTTGGTCTAATCTTCTCTCCATTTCATCCTCCAAATATTCTATATTATCCAGTAGTTGTGCTTTTGTCAGGACCAGTTTGGTTATCACACTAGAGAAAATCACAACAGCTATCGTTAAGGGTATTGCTTGAATTGTAATATCAGTTTCTAAAGACAGCTTCGACTGAAAAATTTCCCAGAATTGTAGACAGTAAAGGCAAATGCCAGGTAAAATAACATATTTCCACCATGACTCAGAATAAATTATCCATGCAATAGAATAAACTATGATCTCCAACTTTCCTGTGAAATACCATGCAAATGATTTTGCGTCAACGAATCCAAAGCTGTGACTGAACCAGACACCAAACAGATTAAATTCCCGATTGCTCTCATCAAAATAATAAACCCAAATTTTAAGCATAAGCATCAATATCAGACATATCGGAATTATCCAATTTTTGATGAAGTGTCTATTACCATTCTTAGCAACTACATTATCATATTTTTGCAATTCTTTTTTAGCTAATACCTTAAGGTAGTAAAGTTGATAAATGTCCCGAATGCTTCGTGAATCGTCTATCTGCTTCCTAACTTCCAGTATTTTCTTGTTTAATTTTTGATTACGCCCCTCTATTGCTTCAATAAACAGTTCTAAGCTAGAAGTGTTATCGTCAAACAAGAATATTCTTTTTATATACTTACTATTTCGTATTAGAATTAGCTCGAAAAAGAAAACCATCAAGACCAGGCCCTCTGAACTAAAAACTATTTTGGAGCTTAATCCAAAGCCCAGGATTTCAGCGAAGAATGCCATGTAGTGGTAAAATGACATTAAAAGAAAAATGATTCTTATTCTTGTTGGAGTGAAAATGTAAAAAAGCGAGTATAATCCGAATAAAGATAATTGAGTCAATACATACCACATGAATGTTTGACTATCCTGATATTGACTGCTAATTGTAATACCAAAGAGTAAATTAGAATTATCTGGCCATATCATATGTAATAATGGAAAAAAGGGTAGCAATAAAATCATAATCGCCACTATCAGTTCATCGCTAACAATATTTCTCCAAGCTCTTAATTTCATACTTTAAGATCTCGACCTTATCGATCCAATAAAACTTCAATATAATGATTATTTACTATAAACTTGAGGAAATAGAAGATATAGCGAAAATAATTTTAAGTTTTGGAGCAAATAATATTTGTCTTCAAGGTCAAATGGGTTCTGGTAAAACCACCTTAATTAGATCTATTATGGATCACTTGAACACGGTTGATAATGTTTCAAGTCCCACATACGGCCTGCTCAATCAATATCAAAATTCGACTGGCGAAGTGATTGGCTATCATTTTGATCTGTTTCGTGTAGAATCTCAAGAAGAGTTGAAGGGATTAGATATCGAAACATACTTGGAATCACCTGTATTAACATTTATTGAATGGCCAGAGCTCATTGAAGGTAAGAGTCTCGAAAACACTCTTCATATAAATTTCTCGACTATCGACAATAATAAAAGGGGTTTGGAGATAACCCGTTTAAGCTGATGCGCCATATCGACAAACCTGAATTATTATTGCATTATATTCGATGAAATACCAGATAATCGCCAAAAGGTTTGGTTTTATCGATGAAATGCACTACTATTGTCAAAGTTTTGTTAGGGAATTTAAGCCAATTTCCTACTTTTGGTATTACACGAAAATGAAAAACCGAGACACTATGAAGTTTGCCAATAAATTCTTTTTTGGAGCATTTGCTATCTGCATCCTAATGGTAGCATCATGCAGTAATGATAGTTCTGACGGTCTTTATGATTCAATTGATCGAGATAAGGTTAAAGTTCTGAGGCCTAAGAGTATCGATCGTGATAAAGTAAAAGTTCTCCGACCTAAAACCGAAAGCATTGATCGCGATAAGGTAAAGGTTCTAAGGAAACAATAAGTCGCTGAGACAGAATATAGGATTTTATCGTTTCATCGATATTATTCAACATTCATCGATATTAGGAAAGGGATAACCAATATGTTGTCCCTTTTTTCGTTGGTATAATATTCGCCAAACACCCAAATCGATGGAATCATTAAGAACTAAAGCTGCTTCATTGACTAAGAAAAGGCTGTTAATCGAAAGCCTAGCTCTCTTACTCATTATAAGCACACCGTTCGTTTTTAAATCTCACGAATATTTTCCAGTAGATCCGGATGAAACAATTTCATTTCTAGGAATTGAAATTACACGCAACGGATTTTCTGATATCGGAGCTTACATTTGGTTTCTATTGGGGAAAATTATCCCCCTCTATCTCTTGGTAATATGGTTTTTCACTTGCAAACACTGGTGGTATCATACCATATTGATTCCAATTTGTATGTACGCTTTCCAAATCTTTGAAGCTGTCTATTTTGAAGATCCGGCTGTAGATACTGAGAATGTACTTTGGATTCTCCCTATCTGTATGGTCATAATTCCTTTTGTGTACTTTGTAAGATTAAAGCTTTTTGATAAGTATGTTCACGGAATAGACCTGGAGGCGATGAATGCTGAGTTACAGTATTACAAGACCAAGGAAAAGGAGCAGATGCAGAAAGCAGGTATATATACCGATGAATCAATTACTGCAGAAACAGTTGAGCAGGATCTTTCGGATGCTACTCCAAAACGCACAATAAATCAATTACTGAGCAGTGTTCAGGCCTCTTTCAGAAGCCTGTTCTAAAAGTTGATAACTTCTATAAGAGGAGGGCAATGCCCTCCTTTTTTTGTGCCCAGCCGAAAGGCATTTATTTGTAAATTTGAATAACACCAACCACTTAGCAACCAGCACTGTTGCCAATGACTGAGCCGTCGTCCCCCTTTAGTAAACAACAATTACTCCCTCAAGAGGAAAAACTCGAAATCCTTAGGCAAAAAGGGGAACTCTATATTGGAATTCCTAAAGAAAGTCAGTTCCAGGAGAAAAGAATTTGCCTTACCCCGGACGCCGTGGGCGCGATAACCGCACACGGGCACAAAGTACTTATTGAATCTGAAGCTGGCGAAGGAGCTGGATTTTCGGATTTGGATTATACCAATGCAGGAGCTAAGATTACCCGAGATACCAAGAAAGTCTTTGGGTGCCCGATAATCCTGAAAGTAGAGCCCCCTACCCTGGGCGAATTAGAGTTTATCAATCCGCAGAGCACCTTAATTTCCGCCTTGCAGATCAAAATGCAGAATAAGGAATACTTTGAAGCCCTTGCGCGCAAAAGAATTACCGCGGTTGCCTTTGAATATATTCGCGACGACGATGGTAAATACCCTGCCGTCAGGTCCCTGAGCGAAATTGCAGGTACCGCCTCCGTACTCATTGCTTCGGAGATCATGGCTGCCGATGAGGGGAACGGGCTTATGTTTGGGAATATCAGCGGGGTCCCACCTGTGGAAGTTGTGATCATCGGTGCGGGAACTGTAGGCGAATTCGCTGCCCGCTCGGCCTTAGGGTTGGGCGCTAATGTAAAGGTGTTCGACAATTCCCTTACCAAGCTCAGGAATATTCAACGCAATCTCAATCAAACGCTTTATACCTCTACAATACAACCTAAAAATTTGTTGAAGGCCCTGCGGCGTTGCGATGTAGCCATTGGTGCAGTACGCGGCACCGACCGCGCTCCGGTTATTGTTACCGAGACTATGGTGGAGCACATGAAGAAAAGCGCCATCATTATCGATGTTAGCATAGATATGGGAGGTTGTTTTGAAACCAGTGAAATAACCACCCATAAAAAACCCACCTACCGCAAATACGATGTGATACATTACGCTGTTCCCAATATCCCAGCGCGCTATCCCAAGACCTCTTCTGTTTCTATAAGTAATATCTTTACGCCTTATTTGCTGAGCATTGGCGACGATGGCGGACTGGAGAATGCCCTTCGCTTCGATAAAGGGCTGCGGAATGGTCTGTATATGTATCATGGGATTTTGACCAACAGATCCGTCGGAGAATGGTTCGACCTGAAATTCAGCGATATCAACTTTCTGATTTTTTAAATCATGGGATTCTTAAAGCGATTTGGCTGGTACCTTATGGGCCTCTCTATTGGTTTGATTTTTCTGGCGTTTTTCTGGAAGAAAAAGTCTCAGGAAACTGGTGTGGAATTCTGTTACCTACCCAATTGCAGGGTACTTAAAGCATTACGGGAGAGTCCGTTAGAAGTAAATGAAGAACTCCGGCAATATGCAGATACCGCTGCTGTAACCTTTTTATTGCGGGAAGGGGATGTGGAATTTGATCTCAGTGATCCTCGCGGCGAACCCTGTCCTTCGTATTTCGTGGTGGGAAATTATCAGGGGGAAATAATCAATCTTCTCCTGGAACGATGCGATTCTACCACCCGACTTATACGCTATGATGTTGTGGTGGATTAAGCTGCTGCAGGCTTCTTCGACCCTTATATACTCCGACGCTTACGCTCTTTCTTAAGCAATTCCAATTCCCTGTTTGTTTGTCCGGCCACTGAGGTATTCTCCTCGGCCCGCCGTATCAAGTAAGGCATTACATCCTTAACCGGACCAAAAGGCAGGTATTTCGCGACGTTATATCCGGCGTTGGCCAGGTTAAAAGAAATATGGTCGCTCATCCCGTAGAGCTGTCCGAACCAAATACGGGGATCGTTTTTCTTAAGGTTGCGGGATTCAATTTCGGACATAAGTTTATAAGAGCTCATCTCGTTGTGGGTACCCGCAAATAAGGCCACGTTATCCAGGTGATCCAGTGCCATGGTTATGGCATTGTCAAAATTCTGGTCTGTTTCCAATTTGGAGGCGCATATTGGCGTGGGATACCCTTTGCGTTCGGCACGGTCGTTCTCCTTTTCGAGATAAGCTCCGCGAACCACTTTAACGCCCACTTTGTATCCTCCGCTCCTGGCCTTCTCGATCTGATCCCTGAAAAAATCTGCCCGATCCCAGCGATACATCTGCAGGGTATTGAATACGATAAAATCCTTTTTGTTGTAGGCGCGCATCATTTCTTCTACCAACTGATCTGCAGCCGGTTGCATCCAGCTTTCCTCGGCATCAATGAGTAAAGATACCCCCAGGTCGTAGGCCTTTTTACAGCTCTGGTCAAAACGCCGCACTACCCTATCCCATTCCGACGATTCGCTTGCTGTTAACTGCTGGCCCGCACTGATTTTTTTATACAATTCAAACCTTCCATATCCGGTGGGTTTGAAAACGGCAAATGGGATGGCGTCTTTTTGCTTTACGAAATCGAGCATCTCCAAGGTTTTGGCCAGGGCATCGTCCAGGGGGTCCTCGGTATCCTTTCCTTCAACGGAGTAATCCAGTACCGTACACACCCCTTTATCCCACATTTTTTCGACTACCGGCATACAATCCTCCTCGCTTACCCCTCCACAGAAATGATCGAAGACGGTTGTTCGGATCAATCCCTCTACCGGCAAGTTGGCTTTAATGGCAAAGTTGGTGAGGCTGGTTCCAATCTTAACCAGGGGCTCCACGGAAATCATACGAAACAGATAATAGGCCCTTTCGAGTTCAGCATCGGATTTTAAGGCAAAAGCCGTTTCGGTATTCTCAAAAATTTCCATCATTTATAACGATTTCGCAAAGCACAAATATAGTTTACCGCGCAATAAAGCGAAGTGGAAAAAATTCGGTTATTTTGCCTTCAAACCCAAGGGAAAGATGGAGTCGCTTCGCTCAGACGCTCACGACGTATTTTTCGGATCAAACGGCTTTCAGGAATTATCCGCGTTTCTGGAAAAGAAAGGGTATTCCAAAGTATTCCTGCTTACAGATACCAATACGCGTCGCGATTGCCTTCCTGTACTGCTGGAGCACTTGCCGGAAGCAGCCACATGGGAATTACTCGAAATGGCTCCCGGCGAATCCAACAAACAGGTAAGCGCCTGTATTCCCCTATGGCAAGCACTTTCCGATAAGGGTGCAGATCGCAAAAGTATCCTGATTAGCCTGGGTGGTGGGGTAGTCACCGATTTGGGAGGATTTGTAGCGTGCACGTATCAGCGCGGTATAGACTTTATAAATATCCCAACTTCCCTCCTGGCCATGGTAGATGCGTCTGTAGGAGGAAAAACCGGGGTAGACCTTGGCAGTCTTAAGAATCAGGTTGGTATTATCCGCCAGCCCGAAATGGTACTGGTCCATTCGCAATTCCTGAAAACCCTGGAAAAGCGTGAGCTTTACAGCGGATTTGCGGAAATGCTAAAGCATGGATTAATTCAGGATCAGGGCTATTGGGAAAACCTGATTACCCGAAAACCGGAGGATATCGGGATTGCGGATATTGCCCATTCGGTCCAAATAAAGAACCAGGTGGTGATACAGGATCCTACGGAAAAAGGCCTGAGAAAAATCCTGAACTTCGGACACACCCTGGGCCATGCCATTGAGTCTTATTTCCTCACGGCCGAAAACCTGCCTACCTTATTGCATGGTGAGGCTATTGCCGCCGGCATGATTCTGGAAGCCCACCTTGCAACAAAGGTATGCCAGCTTCCATCAGAAGCATGCGATCAAATCAAAAACGGGTTTAACCAGTATTTCGAAAAGGTAGCCTTTGAACCCGAACAGATTACTGCCATCAAATCCCTGATGAGCCACGACAAGAAAAATGCCTTTGGCACAGTCAAATTTGCTTTGCTTGAGACTATCGGAGGGGCTACCTATAACTGTGAAGTGAGCGATTCCCAGTTAGATGCCGCTTTTGAATACTACAAGGTTTAGCGGATTTACCTACTATAATCCCCTACTTCACAACTCTTTTATTTGCTGAAATTATTATTGGTTTAGATTCGGAAGGGTAATGCAACTAAGTTATTCAACCAAGCAACCGAATCATGAAGCGTATCATTATCGATTACAAAAAACTGACCCAGGAAATGGCTGCTGCGCTCCTGCAACAGTATCCTCAAGGTTATGGAGATGAAGACATTATCTCATTTAAGAATGCCAAAGGAGAATGGGTCGAAGCTGTAGAACTTCCCGCAGGGGATGTACTCTACCTGGTAAAAATCAGCCAGAATCTGAGCTACCTCATGTCGCACTTCGATGACTTTAGCGAGGAAACTGCTGAGGCCAAACCAGCTGCACTGGAAAATGAGTATGACGGATCGCTCGAGAGCGACCTGGCGCTTGAAGATTAAAGGTAGCGTTCTCGCAAGATGCCACGGTGGTAGCGAATGTGCCCGCACATTATAAAGCCAAGGGCTCCAAGGCTTATAAACTGGTCACTTGCACGTCCTTTAAAGTCGAGGTCTTCCCTTGAAAACCTGCTGAAGAGCTCAATAGATGCTTTTCTTACGGTCTGGAAACTCTCAACGATTTCGGCCCGGGAATAATCCGCTTCGGGATTTTGGGCTGCCCACTCGTCCTGATCAAAACCAGCCAGAGGCGTTGTATCCTTCCGGCCAAATCGCAAAGCGCGATACTGAAAAACCCGCTCTGTATCTAACAGATGTAAAAACACCTGAGCTACTGTCCACTTTCCGGGAGCGTAACTATAATTCCACTTCTCTTCAGGAATACTCCGGATAAACTGCGGGAAATTATTCAATTGGTTCTCCAGGAACTGAACCAATTCCATATCCTCCGGGATAACATTTAGATAGCCTCTATAGAATTCCGGACAATCCGAATCTTTGACTTCCGACCGCTTCATTACAGTTCGTTGAAGATGGTGTGCATCAAACGTTTCTTGTCGTTGATGCTTTCCTCCAGGGAAATCATGGTCTCCGTTCGGGATATTCCTTCAATATCATCGATACGGAAAATGATGTTTTTGGCGTGATTGGTATCCCTTGCCCGTATTTTGCAGAAAATATTAAACTTACCAGTGGTGATGTGCGCTACAGTAACGTATGGGATCTCCGTGAGGCGCTCCAAAACAAATTTGGTCTGATGTGTCTTTTCCAGAAAAATCCCTACATATGCGATAAAGGAATATCCCAGCTTAACATAATCCAGCGTCAGGGAACTCCCCTTTATGATGCCGGCCTCTTCCATCTTTTTCACACGCACATGAACCGTCCCCGCAGAAATAAGCAACTTCTTGGCAATATCTGTGAAAGGAGTCCGGGTATTGTCGATTAACATGTCCAGAATCTGGTGGTCAATCTCGTCTAGCTTGACTTTGCCCATGCTTAAATAATTTTTGACAAAAATAAAGAATTAAGGAATAAACGCTAACAAAAACCTCGTTTTTTTGAATATACTGCAATTAATGGCGCTGCAATAAAGACAAGAGGTCGGGCTTGTTTTCGATGTAAATGCGGTCATCGGGATTCTTAGCGTCTAATTCGCGATGGCCATAAGTTGCTGTGGAGAGCGCTGGATCTGCCCATTGTGGAGCCCAGCTAATCGCATCAGCTTTCAACTCTTCTGCATATTGAATGGCTATGGGGTCCTCATCGCCTGCATACCCCAAAACCGATGGATTATGGATCAGGATATCTACAAAGTCCTTGGTGTTTTCCGGGATCGCCCGGTACTGCTCAGTGGAATACTTTTGATGGCTTCCTCCCGACAAACTTTCCAAAGCCGCTACTAGTGCACAGAAAACAAAATAGCGGGTGGTATGCCGATGGTAATCTCCGGGAAAGTGGCCCGCCTCAAATAACAGGGTAGCACTCCCCTTCTTCTGAAAACTATCTCCCACGCAATTGGGATTAAAACTATCATCGTACAATCCTATAGCCCCTGGTAATGCTTCAGACAACTCGTTGTGGATCGCGGCAATTAACTGCATGGCCTGGGAGCGGTTACCTCCTGCTGAACGTTCCTCGTTAAAAGCCGGCGCAAGAAAAGAAAGGGTTGCAGGCTTTCGGCTTCCTCCTACATTATAAATAGTGCGTTGGTCGTGCAGGTTAAAACAGAACTGTGGCGCAAAGGATTGGTATATCTGGCTCAAGGCCTGGCTCTCGGGCTGGGTTTGATCTACGGCATCCCGGTTCAGGTCAATCCCGTTCGCATTTTCACGGGTGTAGGCAAAAGCCCCATCGGGATTTAGCATGGGGACTATCCCCAACGTGAGTTTTTTGAGAATTACAGGCTTTTCCTCCCGGACATACTTTATTGTATCCAGTAATGCCCTTGTGGTGGTGGACTCGTTTCCATGCATCTGTGACCACAACAAAACGCGAATAGGCCCGGTTCCCAATTCCAAAAATGAAATGGATTGTCCCGAAACCGATGAACCGATTTGCCTTAAATCCCCAGCCAGGTTCAAAGCATTCAAAGCTTCTTTTAAGGTTTGAGGGGGAAGGTACCTGCCATCCAGATCGGGTAGTCGAAAATCATTAAATGCCTCCCGGGTCATCCTTTCATTTTGTTACAAAGTTAAGTGGTTACATTGTTACAGAACTAAGCTTATTTTTTACATTTGTAACTAAAATTAGCAGGGGAAACCGGGTTATTTTTTAATTCTGTAACTACAAGTTATGTCTACGTGCTATATAATTTGTTTTCAGTGTTTTATAGTGTTTTAAATATTTTAATACTTGAAATTTTTTATCCCCTAAAGTACCGGATTACACCCTTTTTATGCTGATAACACCGCTCAAATCGTAACCTATGGTCAACAGTAAAGAATTCGCCGCAAGACTAGAGAAAATGCTAGATTTTTACGAGCTAAGTGCTTCGGCTTTTGCCCGGGCAATTGGCATTCAGCCTTCGGGTATTTCACACTTAATCAGTGGGAGAAACAAGCCTAGCCTCGACTTTGTGATGAAGGTGAATTCGGTTTACCAGGAAGTGAGTTTGGAATGGCTGCTTTACGGAAAGGGATCGTTTCCTTCGACTAAAGCAGATACCGATGTAAAATCGGTTGCCCCTACCCCGGTCAAGGATAATTTAGTTGAGACTGCCCTTGCCGAAGCTCGTATCCAAAGCGAGCAGCCTACCAAAACTTCAAGCGCAAAAGCAGCCTCGGTAATCTCAAAAAGCGTTAGTAGGATTATTATCTGCTATACCGATGGCACTTTTGAGATGCTGCACCAAGATTTGGCGTAATTGAATAACTTCCAAGACAAATTCATAAATAGTGAGCGTATTCCTTTCTGCAGCAAACCGCCAGGGCTTATCTTTACTTCGCGCTTGGGTTTCACTAAGAGCTACCTGTAACCAATGATCAAATTCTTCAGGAAAATCAGACAAAACCTGCTTGCAAAAGGCAAAGCAGTTCAGTATCTCAAATACGCTGTCGGAGAAATTATCCTGGTTGTTATAGGGATTTTGATTGCACTTCAGATCAATAATTGGAATGAACAGCGAAAAGACAACGCAAAAGAGCAGGCGATTCTCAAAAGACTAAAAAAGGAGTTCATAGCCAACAAGGAACAACTCCTGGAAAAGATTGAGAGTAGAAATGATATCAATAAGAAATGCGTTCGATTACTCACTTTGTACAATGAACCAGAAAAAGCCGAATTAGACAGTATTATTTTATACTTCGGGAGCATTATTCCAACAACCTTTGATCCGATTCAAAACGACCTGGTCCGTTCAGGAAATATCGAAATCGTCAAAAGCGAAGAGCTCAAACAACTACTGATTAATTGGAGTACGGATGTTGTGCAACTCAGAGAGGTTGAGCAAATGTTTTTAAGATACTGGGAAACACAATTTTCGAATTACACCAATGAAATAGGCATTCAACGGGATTTCGGATACAGTTTTTGGCAAAAAGCAACTTCAAGCATGTTGGAGGTAACAGAAATCCGAAATCCTATTCCGGGTAAATCCACCATCGCTGAGGTCAGTAAGGAAGCATTACTATCTGATGCGAGACTTGAAGGTATCATTACCTGGAGCTTAAATTTAAATTCCTTTACCAATCAAGAAAGCCAAACCCTTTTAAAGCGAATCGATTATATTCTCGAAGTTATAACTGCTGAGATCAAAGAATAAGATCACCTTGATTATGATGAGTTCCTTTCAAAAACCCGCACCCTTGAAATTCGCATTACTTTTTATCCCCCTGCTTTTTACCTCCTGCTATCAGCCAGAGCGCGACTGCTCAAAATTTAAGGAAGGGACTTTTCAATTTTCAGTCGAAGAGAATGGAGAAACCCTCACCACGGAGTTTACCCGATATGGGGAATTGGAAGTGTCGGAGTTTAATGGCCAAACAGACAGCGCCCGCATCCGCTGGATTAACGACTGCGAATACGTACTCACAAGCCTTACAGATACTACTATTGGAGGCGACAAGCCCATCCATATGAAGATTTTGTCCACCACGGAAGATTCCTATACATTTGAGTACAAATTTGTGGGAACCCAGAACATTTCGAGGGGAACCGCTGTAAAGATCGATTGAAATGTTCGAAATTTTTGCCAGCCCTGATGCCTGGTTCGCCCTGTTAACCCTTACGTTCCTGGAAATAATCCTGGGGATCGACAACATTATCTTTATCACCATTGCCGCTGGCAAGCTGGAACCTTCTCAGCGAAAAAGGGCTACCAATATTGGTTTGGTACTGGCCATGGCCATGCGAATCCTTTTATTATTTGGAATCACCTGGCTTACTGCCCTGAAAAAACCATTACATGTTTTCGATGAGCCCTGGCTTCACGGAGCTATCAGCGGACAAGCACTGATTTTGTTCTTCGGTGGATTATTCCTCCTGTTTAAGGCTACCAAGGAAATCCATGAAAAGGTAGAAGACCGGGGCCATGACGAACGCGAGGTGCGTAAAGCGCGATCCTCGACCATGACCAATGCAATCCTTCAGATTACGGTGATTAATATTGTTTTCTCCTTTGATTCCATACTAACCGCAATTGGGATGACCAACGGAATTTCCCCCAATCCCAACGATGCACTGATCCTGATGATTGTTGCCGTGGTGATTTCGGTAATTATTATGATGCTGTTTGCGAACCCGGTTGGGAATTTTGTCAACCGGCACCCCTCTATCCAAATCCTGGGGCTTTCCTTCCTTATCCTAATCGGATTTATGCTTATCGCGGAAGCCGCCCACCTCTCCCACCTGGTGGTATTCGACAATGAAATCGGAGCGATACCTAAAGGATACCTCTACTTTGCGATTGCCTTTTCGCTAATGGTAGAATTCCTGGATTTACGCAGGGTGAAAAATAAAACTCCGGAGGAAGAGACCGCTGATAGTTAAGAAGCCTGCACAGGCGCCTTTATTTCCATGCCTTTGCGCAGCAAACGCTGTTGCTGCCTAACACTGAGGGTGCTGCCGTCGGGACTCCAGCCAGGAGGTCCGAAAATGTACATCAGGGCGTGCGAAAACTTCTTTGCGCTTTTGACATCCTTCCAGATATCGCTGAACTCATGGGTTAGGATAACCATGGGATTATAGGAGTTCGGCGGATGGGTTACTCCGTATTCGATATCGATTTCATCATTAAGCGGTTTCCATGTCCCGAAAAGGCGGTCAAAAATATTGAGGATTCCCCCGTGATTCTTATCCATGTACTCGATATTTCGGGCATGGTGCACCTGATGCATGGTATGCGTATTGATGAATCGCTCGAAAATTCCCAGCTTGGGAACATAGGTGGAATGCAATTGAAATTGCCACAAGGCCTCTATTCCCAGACAAACCAACACCATTTCTGGCGGGAAGCCAAGGGCTGGCATCCACATGTAGAATAAAGGCTTATAAATCAGGGTAAACCATCCATTTCGAATAGCTGTACCCAAATTGAAATTGTCGGAAGAGTGGTGCACGATGTGTGCTGCCCAGAGGATGCGGATCTCGTGATTGGCCCGGTGAAACCAGTAATAGGTGAAATCATCGCCTAGCATGCACAGCAACCAAACGTACCAGGCATAACCAAAGGATTCATATCCCAACAGGTTTTCCCTAATGCCTGCGGCGTTTTCAGGATTACAGAGCTCATAGACCGCAGTGAAAAGGGCTATGGAAAAAACAACCTTCAGAAGCGACCCAAGGATGGCTGAGCCTACGCCCATGAATCCACTGGCAAATAAATCCTTCCAGTGATAAATATGATGGTCTCCATTGACTTTGCTGTAGGTAAGCTCTAAAATGATAAAGGCAATGAAACAGGGAACGCCGTATACCAGCGGATCGGATAAATCCATTCTTATTTTTAAGTTTTGGGATTAGGTTGCGGTCCCGATGATACTAAAAAAAAGGCAGTTTGCGGGTATGAAACGATCTTTTTTACAATACCCAAAGCTGTAGACGGACTCATTATTCTTAAAATAAGGAGCCTTGTTGCTCTTCGCCGGGTTTCGTATCGGAATTCGGAGTCTTCGTATCCTTTTCTCTTGAAGCGCTGGCCGGAACATCTTCTTCGTCTACAACTTCCATGTCTTCGGCCTTTGGCGGATCTGGTTCTTCATAAGGCAATGGGTCCAGCGCGTTGATTTCCAGAACTTTATCCTTGGTAAGCTGATTCCCCATAGCAGCAATCCCCTTTACTGCAATAAATTCTTCCAGATCTATTTCCCAGTTAGGTTTGCGCTCTTGCCCCCGCGCTTTGGCGTAGACTACCTCAGCAACGGGCCGGTAATCCGTAAAGATTTTTTCGAGATACGATTTGGGGTGGTCAGTCAGGATATTTTCCTCCTTATCCGGCTGTTCAATCAAAAATCGCTTGACATAAAAGAGTTCCCGGGCGCCTTCCCAATAAATCGCAGACAAAGGCTTTTTCGGATTCCACTTTTCCAATACGATCATTTCCGGATCAAAGTGCATGGTAAGCTCCGGGATTACGGTTTTCACCACTCCCTTTTGGTTTACGATCAGCAAGCGATCCTCAGAGGTGAATTCCCCGAGTAATTCTCCCCTCCCGTCTACATTGAGTCGTTGTACCGTTTCGTCGAACCAAATTTTACGAGGCTTCAGGGTAGAGAGCCCTTTCTCTTTGAGTTCTACGCGCTTAATGGAGTATTTGGTCACGACATTACCCTTGGCATTCCGTCCTTTGATAAGCACGTCGGCAAAGTCGAGGTCCCACTTTAATTTTTTGACACTGCCGGCTTTACGCAGGTTAATGGTTACAACCTCCGCCTCCCCATTGGGGTTTGCACTGAAATAAAGGACCTTGGAAGCGGCTTTACCGTTGGTAAGATCGTAGGAACGATCCCGGGTCACCGAGGTGACGTTGAAGCGCTTAACATAGCTCGCTCCTCCCCGCCCATCGCGATAGATCATGTTGTAGGTGGTGCGCTTATCCTTTTTCTTAAACACCGCTACGTGAATGATATTCTTACCGATAAACGTCTTGGTATCCACTTTGGTGACCATCATTTGACCCTCTTCGGTGAAAACGATGATATCGTCAATATCGCTGCAATCGGTAACGTATTCGTCGCGGCGCAGGGAGGTTCCCACAAAACCTTCCTCACGGTTTACATAAAGCTTGGTGTTTCGGATTACAACCTTGGTGGCCTCGATTTCGTCGAATACCCGAATCTCGGATTTTCGCTCCCGTCCCTGGCCGTATTTCTTTTTGAGATCCTGGAAATAGGCGATGGCAAAATCGGTAAGGTTGTCGAGGTTATGCTGGGTTTCCGCGATATCTTTTTCCAGATTATCCAGATGCTGCTGCGCCTTATCCAGGTCAAAACGGGAGATTCGCTTGATTCGAATCTCGGTAAGCCTGGTAATGTCGGCTTCTACTACCGGGCGTTTCAGGTTCTTGATATGGGGTTTCAGCCCTTTGTCAATTGCAGAGAGGACTCCTTCCCAGGTTTCCTCCTCCTCGATATCCCTGTAGATTCGATTTTCGATAAAGATTCGCTCGAGGGAAGCAAAATGCCATTGATCTTCTAATTCGCCCAATCGGATTTCCAATTCGGCTTTGAGCATTTCCACAGTATGGTCTGTAGATCGGCGGAGCATCTCGCTGACGCCCATAAACACTGGCTTGTTATCTTCGATAATACATGCCAGAGGCGAAATAGACGACTCGCAGGAAGTAAAGGCGTACAGCGCATCAATAGTTTTATCCGGGGAAATTCCGGAAGGAAGGTGGATGAGGATTTCTACCTCGGCCGCCGTATTGTCCTCGATTCGCTTGATTTTGATTTTGCCTTTATCATTGGCTTTGAGGATGGAATCAATGAGGCTTGAGGTATTGCTGCCAAAAGGAATTTCATTGATAACCAGCGTATTCTTATCGCGTTGCGAAATACGGGCGCGCACCCGGATTTTACCCCCGCGCATGCCATCGTTGTAATTCCCGATATCGATAATCCCGCCGGTAGGAAAGTCAGGGTACAAGGTAAATCGCTTGCCTTTGAGATGTTTTACCGAGGCATCGATAAGCTCCTTAAAATTGTGCGGCATTATTTTGGTGGAAAGCCCCACGGCAATACCTTCAGCACCCTGGGCCAAAAGCAGTGGAAATTTTACAGGAAGGTTTACCGGCTCCTTTTTTCGGCCGTCATAACTGAGCTGCCACTCCGTAATTTTCGGGCTGAAGACAACTTCCAGGGCAAACTTAGATAGGCGTGCTTCGATATACCGCGAAGCAGCCGCCCCATCGCCAGTCAGGATATTCCCCCAGTTTCCCTGAGTATCTATCAGGAGGTCCTTCTGCCCTATTTGTACCATGGCATCGGCAATACTCGCATCGCCATGGGGGTGGTATTGCATGGTATTCCCGACAACGTTGGCCACCTTGTTGTACCGGCCGTCATCCATTTCCTTGAGGGAATGCATGATCCGGCGCTGCACGGGCTTGAAACCATCTTCAATGGCAGGAACCGCCCGCTCCAGGATAACATAGGATGCATAGTCCAGGAACCAGTCTTTGTACATACCGGTTACCCGGGTCAAAGCCTCGCTTTCCTGGTTTTGGACTTCCCCTTCATGGGTCTGTTCCTCACCTTCGCTTTCGGGATGTTGTTCGGGATTTAGCTCCTTTTCGTTCTCTTCCATGCGCTCCGCAGGCTCAGGGCTTTATACTTGATTTTCTTCGACCAGATCTACTTCTACCTTGAGGTTTTCGATTATGAATTCCTGTCGGTCCGGGGTATTTTTCCCCATATAAAATTTAAGTAATTCTTCTATTGACATGGCCTTGTCCAGCATTACCGGTTCCAGGCGGATATCGTCGCCAATAAAGTGCTTGAATTCGTCCGGGGAGATTTCCCCCAACCCCTTAAAGCGGGTGATTTCGGGTTTCCCTTTCAAAGCACCGATTGCATCCCTTTTTTCTTCTTCGCTGTAGCAGTAAATGGTCTGCTTTTTATCGCGAACCCTAAAGAGCGGGGTTTGCAAAATATAGAGGTGTCCTTCCTTGATCAATTCCGGGAAGAACTGCAGGAAGAAGGTAATGAGCAACAGGCGAATGTGCATACCATCCACGTCGGCATCTGTGGCAATTACAATGTTGTTATATCGGAGGTCCTCCATGGATTCCTCGATATTCAGGGCTGCCTGCAAGAGGTTGAACTCTTCGTTTTCGTACACGATCTTCTTGGACATCCCGTAGGAATTCAAGGGCTTCCCCCTCAGGCTGAATACGGCCTGCGTGTTGACATCCCGGGACTTCGTTATGGATCCGGACGCGGAATCCCCCTCGGTAATAAACAGGGTCGATTCTAATCGGCGGTCGTTTTTCATATCGCCCAGATGCACCCGGCAGTCCCGTAGTTTTTTGTTGTGCAGGCTGGCCTTCTTGGCACGTTCCCGAGCCAGCTTTCGAATTCCGGAAAGCTCTTTGCGCTCTTTCTCGGCCTGGACAATCTTTCTTTGGATCTTCTCGGCGGTTTCCGGGTTTTTGTGCAGGTAATTATCGAGCTCCCTTTTCAGGAAATCATTGATGTACGTGCGCACTGTGGGTAAGTCCCCGCCCATATCCGTGGAACCCAGTTTGGTTTTGGTCTGGCTTTCAAAGACCGGTTCCATTACTTTAATGGAGATGGCCGATATCACTGATTTTCGGATATCCGAGGCATCGTAGTTCTTGTTGTAAAACTCGCGCAGTGTTTTTACGAGAGCTTCCCGAAAGGCAGCCTGGTGCGTACCCCCCTGCGTGGTGTGCTGTCCGTTTACAAAGGAGTGGTATTCCTCGCTGTATTGGGTTTTGGAATGCGTGAGGGCTACCTCAATATCATTCCCTTTGAGATGGATTATCGGATAAAGTAAGTCGTCCGGACTGTTGTAATCTTCCAACAGGTCCTTTAGCCCGTTTTCTGAATGGAATTTCTCGCCATTAAAAACAATGGTAAGTCCCGGGTTGAGGTACACATAGTTGCGGAGCATCTTCTCCACATACTCGTTGCGGTACTTGAATTTCTTAAAGATGGTTTCGTCCGGGGTGAAGCTAACCTTGGTGCCTCTCTTGCGTGAGGTTTCATCCAGATGTTCCTCCTGCTCCAGGTTCCCTTGCGTGAATTCCGCAGCATGCGACTGCCCGTCCCTGTTGGATTCGACCCTGAAATATGAAGAAAGTGCATTGACCGCCTTGGTCCCTACCCCATTGAGCCCTACGGATTTCTTGAAGGCGCGGGTGTCGTACTTTCCTCCTGTATTCATCTTGGATACCACGTCGACCACCTTGCCCAGCGGAATGCCACGACCGTAGTCGCGGACAGTAACCTTGTCTTCGCGTATTGAGATCTCGATGGTTTTACCCGCCCCCATTACGAATTCGTCGATACAGTTATCGATTACCTCTTTTAGCAGGATATAGATACCGTCGTCTGCTGAAGAACCATCCCCGAGTTTTCCGATATACATCCCGGGACGCATACGGATATGCTCCTTCCAGTCCAGCGACCGGATATTGTCCTCGGTATATTGCGTTTCCGCCATGTTCAGGGGTTTGACCTGCTAATATAAAATTATGGCAGACAAAACAAAATCAGGCGGTCCCAAAGTAATTAACAATGGGGAAAGTATGTGTTGATTACTTTGCTAGACGTTAAATCGGAAGTGCATGACATCGCCATCTTTTACGATGTACTCCTTTCCTTCCACCCGCATTTTGCCTGCTTCGCGAACCTTGGCCTCACTACCGTATCCGACGTAATCGTCATAGGCAATTACCTCTGCCCGAATAAAGCCTTTCTCAAAATCAGTATGGATAACCCCGGCTGCCTGAGGTGCGGTAGCTCCCACAGGGATCGTCCAGGCACGGACTTCCTTTTCCCCTGCTGTAAAGTAGGTTTGGAGGTTCAAGAGTGAGTAGGCAGCGCGAATCATCTTTGAAGCTCCAGGCTCGTCCAACCCAATATCCTCCAGGAAAAGCTGGCGTTCTTCAAAACTCTCCAACTCGGCAATATCGGCTTCGGTTCCTACCGCCAGCACCAGTACCTCGGCCTGCTCTGCGGCAACCTCCTCGCGTACCTGGTCTACATAAGCATTGCCTGAAACTGCAGCACCTTCGTCGACGTTGCAGACGTAGAGGACGGGTTTATCCGTAATGAGCTGCAAGTGTTTGATGTATTCTTTGTAATCGTCCTCTTTAAGTTCTAAGGCGCGAACGGAGGATCCGGCTTCCAGGCCATTCTTGACCTGTTGCAATACCTCAACTTCTTTCTGGGCTTCCTTATTTCCTGTACGCGCTGTACGCCCAACCCGGTCCAGGCGTTTCCCCACGGATTCCAGATCTTTTAGCTGCAGTTCCATGTCGATGGTCTCCTTATCCCGTATGGGATCCACGGAACCGTCTACGTGAACCACGTTGTCGTTATCAAAGCAACGCAATACGTGCAGGATGGCATCAGTTTCCCGGATATTCCCGAGAAATTGGTTACCCAGGCCCTCCCCCTTGCTGGCCCCTTTGACCAAACCGGCAATATCGACGATTTCTACCGTAGCGGGAATTACCCGTTGCGGATTTACAAGGGACTCCAGCTTCTCCAGGCGCTGGTCGGGGACGTTGACTACCCCAATATTGGGTTCAATGGTGCAGAACGGGAAGTTTGCACTTTGGGCCTTTGCATTGGAAAGGCAATTAAAAAGGGTGGATTTCCCAACGTTGGGCAGTCCGACGATACCAGCTTTCATAGGCATTTGAATTCGCCGGCAAATATAAGACGAATTAATGCAGTTATCCACCTTTAACAAAACCTTCGGTAACAAACCACTGGCTCACTCGTCTTACCACTTTATATTCGCAATTATCAATCAAAATCCAACTCCATGAGATCGATAAGGCTCGCACTCTTATTCCTCCTTATTTCCCCCTGTATTTTAGCCCAATCCCTGACCCTTCAATTAAAAGATTCGGAAACAGGAAATCCCGTTCCATACGCTTCGGTAGTTACCGGGGCCCAAACCGGGACCATTAGCAATGGCGAAGGCTATTTTACCGTAGAGCTGCAACGCGTCGATGAAATACTGAAAATCAGCTGTATGGGATACCGCACCCTGGAAATCCCTAAAACAGAACTTTCTGAGGATGCGACAGCGCTGCGCTTGGTTCCTGCCGCCATAAACCTGAATGAGGTTCGTGTTGGCGAACGCATACCTTCGGCAGATGAAATTATCCGTAATGTCGTAGCCAATCTGGATAAAAACTATGCCCCTGGCGATGAGGGCTATGAAGTATTTCTCCGGGAATCGGAACACATGAAATTCAACGAATTGCTGCTGGAACTGGAAAAGGCATCCGATCTGAATAAAAAGGATTTACGAACTGCCGACGCCCGGCTGCGCCAACTGGGGACCGATATCGTAAAATCCAATCCCCGGAATTACATGGACCTTAAAGCATCCTGGAAGAAGACTTCGGACACCACTACTGCGATTCAGGTGGCCCGGGTTACGGAATTGATCGACATGAGCCAGGACTTTTCCATGGATAATATTGAAGAACGTGCGAAAGGAATAATCATGGACCATCTGGACCCGGACCAAACTTACAAAGTCAAGTCTGGTATGTTCAAAATTGAGGACAGCATTTCCCCGGCCATGGAATTCGAAGAAAGCGAAGCAGAGGCCGATAGCATTAGCATGGGATACCTAAAACCTAAGATAAGCCGGATGATGAAAGTGGCCAGCCTTCAAGAGGGGACGTTTATACGCCGGTTCCTGGATCCTGATGCTTATAAATACACCTTTCTGGAAGCGACCTATTTCGATGGCTACTATGTTTACGCAATCCGCTTCCAACCCGATCGCAGGAAGTCTAAATACACTGGAGTCCTCTATGTAGAATCCCAGTCTTATGGCATATTAAAGGCCGATTGGAATTACGCTAAGGGAAAACACGGCTCCAAGATGAATCTGAGATTATTGCTTGGGGTCAAATACAGCGAAGACCTCAGTCGCGGAACGGTCATTTATAAAAGGGATCAGAATCTGCAATTGGTGCCTTACTTCCTGGAGCAAGAATATGGGAGTTATGTATATCTCCATCGCGACCTTAAATTCATAGAGAACAGCCCGAAAAAGAAAAAGGTACGCTTTGATTTCTTACTGGAAGGGCGGAGCCGTGAAAAGGCTGCCCTGCTGGTTAAACCAGCAACACCAGGAGCCTTGAGTAGCATGCCGGAATCGGAGCCGGAAAAAATCCCCCTGATCCGTTTGGATCGCTACGAACCCACGGTATGGCAGGACTCAGAGATCATCGAGCCGCTTGAAGAAATGAAAAACTTTAAGGTAAGTACTAAGAAAAAGCGCTGAAGACTTAGCCTTCAGGATGCATAAAACGCTGTTTTCCGAGCAGCGTTTCTTCGTCCTCTACATGGTCTTCATCGGGTACGCAACAGTCGACCGGGCATACAGCTGCACATTGAGGCTCTTCATGGAAGCCCATGCATTCGGTACACTTGTCCGGGGCAATATAATAGACTTCATCGCTAATGGGCTCCTGTACTTCATCGGCATTAACCTGGTTGCCGTTGGGCAAAACCACATCGCCTTTCAAAGAGGTCCCATCGCTGTATCGCCATTCATCGGCACCTTCATAGATGGCCGTATTGGGGCATTCTGGTTCACAAGCCCCACAATTGATACACTCGTCTGTAATTATGATCGCCATGAGCTATTTTTGCACAAAGGTAAGTGCAAAGCCAAAGCATAGCAAATCATGTCAGCGTTAAAATATCCTTTAAATTCCCTGGTCTCACTTGGCGATTACTTGCGGGAGCAGGTGGCGATGATAACGGCCGAAGCGTCCCATTCAGCAGGAGATCCCGAGTTTATCGCAATGATGGACCGGGCGGAAATCGCGAATCCCTGGTTTACCCGCGAACAACTCCTTTATGCGTTTGGTTCGTGGGCTTCCTTATTGACCGAAGAAAAGCTGAATGCATGGCTTGCCCCATATGCCATTGGCGAGAATAAGCCCGAAGATCAGAAATCCATTGCCCTGGTTCTGGCCGGGAATATTCCACTTGTGGGCTTTCACGATTTGTTGTGCGTATTGTGCAGTGGACATCGCGCCCTGGTGCGCTGCGCCTCGAACGACCAGGTGCTCCTCCCCTTCCTGGCAGATAAACTAATAAGCTGGGATCCTGAGTTTGCCTCGACTATTGAATTCGTATCTGGCACCCTGGAAGGGCAAGATGCAGTGATCGCCACAGGCAGTAATAACACCAGCCGTTATTTCGATTACTATTTCGGGAAGCAGCCGAATATTATTCGCAAGAATCGCAACAGCCTGGCAGTACTGGAAGGAGCTGAGTCCAGCGCGGACCTGCAAGGCGTCGCAGAGGACATTTTCCGGTATTTCGGGATGGGGTGCCGAAGTGTTTCCAAGATCTATGTTCCGGAGGGTTACGATTTTGATTCATTATTTGAGGCTTTTTACCGCTTTAAGGATTATATAAACCATCCGAAATACGCCAATAACTACGATTACAACAAGGCGGTCTATTTAATGAGTGGTTCTAAAATGCTGGACAATGGTTTCCTCCTGCTTAAAGAAGACCCAGGTATGGGCTCTCCTATTGGGACGCTGTTTTATGAAACCTACTCAGATCGGGACGCCCTTACAAATCGATTGGAGGGTGAGGCTGATTCCATTCAGTGCGTGATCAACGGCGCTTCAACTTCAAATGCGATTCCTTTTGGCCAAAGCCAGCTACCCGGCCTGTCGGATTATGCCGATGGCGTAGATACCCTGAAATTCCTCCTGGATTTACGCTTAAATTAATTCCCCAAACTTTGAATTTCAAACTTATTTCAGACCTTTGCCCATCTTAAACCCGCTATGATGAAAATGCACAATTTTAGTGCTGGCCCTTGTATCCTGCCAGCTGAAGTCATGAAAAAAGCAGCCCAGGCTGTGGTAGAACTCGATGGCTCCGGCCTTTCTCTCATCGAAATTTCTCACAGAAGTGTTGAGTTTGTCGCCATCATGGAGAAGGCGCGTAGTCTGGTACTGGAATTGATGGATCTCAAGGGTAAAGGCTATGAAGTTCTTTTTATGCAGGGTGGCGCCAGTATGGAATTTCTTCGCGTAGCCTATAACCTCTTAGAAAACGAAGCGGGTTACATCAATACAGGTACCTGGAGTACCAAAGCTATTAAGGAAGCCAGGTTGTTTGGAAAGGTAGCCGAAGTGGCCTCCTCTGAGGCCGACGGTTTTCGTTCCGTCCCGAAAGGCTATACGATACCGGAAGGGCTGGATTACCTCCACCTGACCACGAACAACACTATTTTCGGAACCCAGTTCAAGGCAATTCCGCAAACGGATGCTCCCCTTGTGGCCGACATGAGCTCGGATATCTTCTCGCGCAACTTCGCCTACGACGCCTTTGACCTGATCTATGCCGGTGCGCAGAAAAATATGGGACCGGCCGGAACTACCGTAGTCATTGTTAAGGGGGAATTACTGGGAAAAGTTAGCCGTAAAATTCCATCGATGCTGGATTACAGCGTGCACCTTTCTAAAGACAGCATGTTCAATACCCCGCCGGTCTTTGCAGTTTATACCTCCATGCTCAATCTGGAGTGGCTGAAAGAACAGGGCGGAATTGGGGCTATCGAAGAAGTTAACGAGAAAAAAGCCAAGCTGCTGTATTCGGAAATTGATTTAAATCCGCTCTTCGAAGGATTTGCGGCCAAGGAGGACCGATCTTCCATGAATGCCACCTTTACCCTCACCAAACCCGAGCTGAAAGAGAAATTCGATAGCATGTGGCGGGCTGCTGGAATTAATGGTCTGAACGGACACCGCTCTGTTGGTGGATACCGGGCTTCGATGTACAATGCCCTGAGCCTGGAAAGTGTTGGGGTACTGGTAGACGTCATGAGCGATCTGGAACGCAACGCCTGATCGTAAACGCGAATTGAGGAACTGAACCTATGAGAATACTTGCCAACGACGGGATAGATCCTGCAGGAAAAGAGGCCCTGGAAGCTGCAGGCTTTGAAGTACTTACTGTTAATGTAGCTCAGGAGCAACTGGCCAACTTTATAAATGACCAAAGTATTCGCGTGCTTTTTGTTCGTTCTGCAACCAAGGTTCGCAAGGAATTGCTGGATGCCTGTCCCGATCTGCGCTTGATTGGCCGGGGTGGCGTTGGGCTGGACAATATTGATGTAGCTTATGCCAAACAGAAGGGAATACCGGTTATCAATACCCCGGAAGCATCTTCGGAATCCGTAGCTGATTTGGTCTTTGCCCATTTGCTGGGAGGATACCGGTTTTTACACCAGGCCAACCGGGACATGCCCCTCGAAGGGGAATCGCGGTTCAAAACCCTCAAAAAGGCCTACTCCAAAGGCAAAGAACTCAAAGGAAGGACCCTGGGAATTATCGGTTTTGGCCTCATTGGTCAGGCTGTGGCACGCAGGGCATTGGCTTTAGGTATGCAGGTGGTTTACTGTGACCCCAAGCAGGAGCAGGTACGGCTGGAACTTCAGTTTGCAGGCGGACATTCCATCGCGTTTGAACTACAGCACCATTCCCTGGAAGAAGTCCTTGCCGTGGCCGATGTCATTAGCCTGCACACTCCGGCCCAGTCGGGTTATCTCTTGGGGTCAAAGGAATTTAAACTCATGAAGCCAGGAGCCGTGCTGATCAATACGGCGCGCGGTGGTTTGGTAGATGAAGCGGCCTTGCTCGATGCCCTGGATGAAGAAATCCTCGACTTTGCTGCCCTGGATGTTTTTGAACAGGAGCCCGCTCCGGCCGTTCAACTCCTTATGCATCCAAAACTTTCGCTTTCCCCCCACATCGGTGCTGCAACCGAAGAGGCACAGGCCAGAATTGGCCTGGAGCTTGCCGAAAAAACAATTGCACTGTTAAAGTCCTAGACTAAGGGAGTAACCCAACCGCTTAGTACTCGGAAATGTGCCAATTTTTGGTATCTTCCCACCTCACTATAAAACACTAACTATAATGTCTGGATTACTCGATTTATTAAACAGCCCTATGGGGCGCCAAATGATTCAGGGCGTGGCTCAGGAAACTGGTCAGGCCGAAGATAAAACTGCTGATGTCCTGAGTATGGCATTGCCCGTGCTTATGGGAGCCATGAAAAAAAATGTCTCCACTTCCGGAGGCGCAGAAGGCCTGATGAGTGCCTTGAGCAACAAACACAACGGAAGCATTCTGGATGATCTTGGCGGACTCTTTGGAGGTGGTGTCGACGATGCCGTTAAACAAGATGGTGCTGGAATTCTGGGACACGTTTTGGGAGGGCGACAACCCGCAGTAGAAAACGCACTCAGTCAGAAGTCGGGGATGGATCCGGGTTCCATTGCGCAGATCCTCAAAATTGCTGCCCCAATCCTCATGGGATTCCTGGGGCGCCAAAAAGCACAAAGTGGCATTTCTGATGGAAGTGGAATGAACGCATTACTCGGCAGTATGCTTGGCGGGCAACCCCAGGGTAACCAAAGCCTTATTCATTCGCTGATAGATTCCGACGGAGATGGAAGCGTTCTCGACGATGTTGCGGATATGGTCCTTGGAAGCAAGAAAAAACAAGGCGGCCTGGGTGGACTCCTGGGTGGTTTATTCGGAAAATAGTTCGTTCCCTAGCCGATAAGCCCCGTTTACTAATCGGGGCTGTTCACAGCTCACTTTTACGAGGTTTTCCTCCTATTTTTGTAACTTAAAATCAAAAAGTTATGAATGTGGGAAGGTTTGTTGTTGGAATTTTTGGAGTAGTACTATTGCTGGGTTGTGTTGCCAAACAACCGCTTGCAATCGGTGAGGAGGAGCGCTCTGTTTTTGCCGAAAATGAACTGGACAGTGTCCTTATCGCCAATAAGGAATCGGAGTACGAAATCGTAATTATTGAACCTGGTTTTTACAACTGGCTAATCACCATTGCCAGACCGGAAGGATACTATTCTCAGACCTTCCTTGAAAACCGAAATCAGGTATTCGTGACAAATTGGAATAATCGGGTATTACTGCCGGCCCAATACGATTCCCGACTTTATGTGCTGCCTATAGATTACGACCCAAAGGAAGACTACGGCTATGAGGTAAACTACAAGCTGTACAATTATTTCATATACTTTCAGCGGCGCTACAATCAGCGTCTGGGGCCATGGGTTCCCCGGCTCTAATGACTATCTTTGCGCCCTAATTCTTTAGCATGCAAAGATTAAAGGAGCGCTGGGGCATTCATTCTAACTGGCAGATAATAGTCATTCTTATTGTTTTTGCAATTACAGGCTCCTCTTCGGTTTGGGTAGCCCGCCCGGTTTTAGACTGGATTGGACTGGACAGCCTCCGGGAATTGGAGCAATGGTGGGGAAGCTGGTTGTACTGGACGCTGCGCATCTTATTGATTTTCCCCATTTATCAGGTGCTTTTGGTTGCATTTGGGTGGCTTTTTGGCCAATTCCGATTCTTTTGGAACTTTGAAAAAAAAATGCTTCAACGTATGGGGTTAGGCTTCCTATTTCGGGCAAATTAAGATTTCATTAACGTTCTTTGCGCCTTGCATTACCGTTCTTTGTGGCAATCTCAATGGCCTTGTTACGTACCATAGTAGTTAGTTGCCTTGCTTTTGCCCTGTTAGCCCCTTCTGGCTTTAAGGCATATCACGCCCTTGCAGATCACCTGGAGAGCAGCTGTGACGCCCAATGCCAAAGCGATTTATCCACACACCTGCACGAGCGGGAGTTTCACTGTAGCTTTGATCACTTTGTCCTCTCCCCTTTTCAGATAAGTTTTCTGGAATTTACGGCAACCGAACCACTGATTGCCTTTTTCAAGCTTGAGCCCCTTCAAGATAACTCCTATGTGTTCCACCTTCCGGGTGGAAAAATGCTTCGGGCTCCACCTGTATCTTCCTAATGCTATTTAGCCCTTGAAATGGCTGTATTGGGTGTGATCCTGACTTAGGGATCAAAACACACCGCTGCTTTATTTTTTCAATTCCTCGAAAATTATGCGAACCCTCTGGGTGCACCTTTTAGTTCTTCTTAGCGCCAATGTTGTCTCAGCGCAACAGTGCGACCTCGTGCTTTCCGGTAAAGTTTTGGATTTCCACGATCAGTCTCCCTTATCCGGAGCAGTGATCGAGGTTACCGCACGAGATCTCTATGCACAGACCGATCCCCTGGGCAGTTTTACGCTCAAAGGATTGTGTCCCGGTGTCTATGAATTACAAGTTTCCCACCCGGAATGCAGTACAATTTTCCGCGTCGTTGAGATTTCTGAAGATTCTGAAATCAAAATCTCGCTGGAACACCACATTGAGGAATTGGAGGAAGTACTTGTGACCGGGGAATCCGATCCTAATGAAGTGGCATCCCAGGCCGAAGCCGTACTGAATACCGAAACCCTGCGCGAGTTTAGCGGGGCCAGTCTCGGGGACGCATTAAAGCGAATCAGTGGGGTTAATAGCATCAACACCGGATCAAACATCGTAAAACCGGTAATTCAAGGGTTGTATGGATCCCGGGTGATCGTGATGAACAATGAGGTTCGCATGCAGGATATGGAATGGGGAGAAGAACATGCCCCAACCGTTGATATCAATGCTGCGGATCGCGTACGTGTTCTGAAAGGTTCATCTGCCCTGCGATACGGAAGCGATGCTGTGGGAGGAATAATTCTTATGGAAGGATCCCTATTCCCCGCCCGGGACAGTATTTGGGGAGCCACCCAGATTACAGGAAATACCAATGGGCGCGGTGGAACCATCGGTTCTGAAGTTAACCGCACCTGGGATTCCGGGATGTACGCCAGTGTGCAAGGCAGCTATCGCCGCAGTGGCGATCTCGAGGCTCCGGATTACCTGCTTACCAACACAGGTACCCAGCAGCTGGGTCTGAGTCTGGAGGTGGGTAAACGCAGTTTCACCTCCGGATGGAATGTGTATTATTCCTATTTCGATACGGATATCGCTGTTTTGAGATCCTCCCATATCGGCAACGTAGATGACCTGATTCGAAGTATAAATTCAGGGGAGCCTGAGTTTATCGAACCCTTTTCCTATGATCTGGCTGAACCTCGTCAAGAGGTAAACCACCATCTGGGTAAGGCGGAATATTTCCGGCGGATCGAAGGTGTGGGCAAATGGGAAATCCAATACGATTTTCAACGCAATCGCCGGTTCGAATTCGATATCAATCGTTCCTCCTCGGATATAGGGAGACCTGCGATTGACCTAACGCTTACAACCCATACCCTGCAGTCTTTCCTTACCATTGACAAGTTCAGTGGGCGGAAACTGGAGTTTGGGATAAGCGGACGGTATCAGGATAACTTCGCCAATCCGGATACCGGGGTTCGCCGCCTCATCCCGGATTACGATCGTTACGAAGCCGGTGCCTTTGGTGCGCTGGAGTGGGAGCTTTCCCCCTTCTGGGTATTTGATGGGGGTATGCGTTTGGATTTCAGCCGCATCGATGCCCGCAAATTCTATCGTACCAGCCGATGGAATGAACGGGGGTATCAGGAGGATTTCGGGGATATCGTTGTAGAAGATCTGGGCACGCAATTGTTGACCAATCCTGTTTTGGATTATACTACGTTTTCAGTTGCCTCCGGCCTTAGTTGGATCCCGGATACCCAATGGACGGTGGGAGTAAACCTCTCGGCCTCCCAACGGGCTCCGAATCCTGCCGAATTGTTCAGCGACGGTTTGCACCATTCCGCTGCCCGTATTGAATTGGGAGACCTGAGGATCGATAAAGAGACCTCGTATAAGGGAGCTATTACGGCAAATTACAATAGCCAAAAGCTTAGTGCCGAAGTAACCCCTTATTACAACTATATCTCGGATTTTATCCTGTTGGAGCCCGAGGGGGTTGAATTTACCATCAGAGGGGCCTTCCCGGTTTGGAATTACCGGCAAACCAATGCGGCCTTACTTGGCCTGGATGTGAATATAAATTACGAGTGGACGGACATGCTGAGTTCGCAGCACCAGTTTTCCTTAGTCAAAGGCCGGGACCTGGATCAGGACGGCCCGCTGATTAATATTCCGGCGGCCAATACGCGCAACGCCGTGCAGTTAGAATTGGAAGAACTGAATAACCTTCGGTTTGGCCTGGAGAGTCGTTATGTTTTCCGGCAGAATGAGACCCCGGAAAATATCATTGTTTTCTCACCAGAACAAAATCAAGATGTGGAACTGGAAATAAATACGGCACCACCCGCCTACCACCTGATGAATTTTAACGCAGGTTTGGATTTTGAACTTTCAGGCAAAACAACCCTGGCCGTTAACCTACGGGTACAGAACCTGTGGAACACGAGCTATAGGGACTATTTGAATCGATTGCGCTATTTCGCCGACAGCCCGGGACGCAACTGGGTGCTCGATTTACGAATAAATTATTAACGATTATTAAAATGATAAAACCTAATATTTCAACACTTTATAAATCAATTGCTATGTATAACACGAATAACACAAAAACGATGAATTCAGGTAAGATTACCCTTAAACTGTTAGCCTTAATCGCAGTATTCGGATTTTGGTCCTGTAGTGATGACGACGATCCGGCACCCATTGATGAGGAAGAAACGATTACCACGTTAACAGCGGTACTCGCGGAAACTGGCGGGTCCACAATTACCCTCCAATCCCGTGATCTGGACGGAGATGGACCAGACGCTCCTGTAATCACAGTTTCAGGACCGCTTGCAGCGAATACCTCTTATGCAGGTGCGATCACGCTACTCAATGAAACCGAATCTCCAGCAGAGAACATTACCGAGGAAATTGAGGAGGAAGACGATGAGCACCAATTCTTTTTCGCAACCACGGGTAACATAAATAGTGTTACGTACGCAGACCAGGACGATGATGGGAATCCGGTTGGATTATCCTTTGTACTGACTACCGGTGATGCCGGAGCAGCGACCATCACCATCACCCTGCGCCACGAGCCTAAAAAGCCAAACGATGGAACCCTGAGTGATGCTGGAGGAGAAACAGATATTGCCCAGTCCTTTACGCTGGATATTCAGTAAAGAACCATTAGCTTAAAAGAGCCGCCCGATGCGAATCGGGCGGTTTTTTTATGTCTCGGCGGGTAGCCCCCGGTCCTTGCGGATAAAGGTCTGATAGATCCACATTAAGGTGAATGTAGGCACAATGTCCGTCCCGGGTAGCACTTCTTCCACGAAGGTAATAAACGCCCCGGCCTTTCCACTCCTGCCGGGATACATGCGGGTCATGAGCCATGCAGCAAGCGGGGCCCATATCAAATCCAGGGCCGGACCCAATCCGGGAATCAGGTAGCTCAGCATGCCTATCCCATCGAAGAGCAGGCCCAGCAACAATTTGCGATACTTACCTTGAGCTAAAGCCATCAGGAGAGGTCTGAACTAATGAGTTTGAGGAACTCGTTACGGGTTTCGATTTTTTCAAATTGTCCCCGGAAACCTGAGGTTGTCGTCACGGAATTCTGCTTTTGAACCCCGCGCATCATCATACACATGTGGGCTGCTTCTATGACCACAGCCACTCCCTTGGGTTTTAAGGTGGTATTGATGCATTCCAAAATATCATGGGTCAGGCGTTCCTGCACCTGAAGCCGCCTGGAAAAGACATCGACCACCCGGGGAATTTTACTCAAGCCCACGATTTGTCCGTTTGGAATGTAGGCCACATGAGCCTTACCAAAAAAAGGAAGCATGTGATGCTCGCAGAGGGAATACAACTCAATGTCTTTGATGATTACCATTTCGTTGTAATCTTCCTTGAACATTGCCCCCTTAAGAATCTTAACGGCGTCCTGCTGGTATCCCTGTGTCAAGAAAAGCATTGCTTTTGCAGCACGCTCCGGGGTTTTTTCCAGGCCTTCGCGCTCCACATCCTCCCCGATTTCATCCAGAATACGCAAATAACGCTCCTTGATTTCCTGAGTGAGTTCAATATCGTATTCTTCGAGTTGTCGGAATGGGGACATATAGTGGTTTAAGGGATTTGTAATTGCTTAAAGATGCTAAAAATTTCCGTACTTTCCCATCCGCAATTAAGCCTGCATGATTCGCGCTAAAAACATCCACAAAAAATACGGGGAACTCGAAGTACTTAAAGGGGTAGACTTGAATATTTCCAAAGGGGAAATCGTATCCATTGTCGGGGCTTCCGGTGCCGGAAAAACTACCTTATTGCAAATATTGGGAACATTGGATCGCCCAAGTCCGGGATACGATACGGAAATTGTTATCGATGAGCAGTCCATCATAAATATGGGCGAAAAAAAGCTGGCAAAATTCCGAAACGAGCACATCGGCTTTATCTTTCAGTTCCACCAGTTGCTGCCCGAGTTTACTGCCCTGGAAAATGTTTGCATTCCAGCATTTATCAAGGACGTGGACAAAAAGGAAGCAGAAACCCGTGCGGCCGAGTTAATGGCTTTCCTAGGATTGGATCACCGAACTACCCACAAACCCGGAGCCCTTTCGGGCGGAGAGCAACAGCGGGTTGCCGTTGCACGTGCCCTGATGAATCGGCCAGGGGTAGTCCTCGCCGATGAACCCAGTGGCAACCTGGATTCGGCTAGCGCCGACAAACTACATCGCCTCTTCTTTGACCTTCGCGATCAGTATGGTCAAACCTTCGTTATCGTAACGCATAACGAGGAATTAGCCGATATGGCCGATCGCAAACTCACCATGGTAGATGGGCTGATCGTTTCTGGCAATTAATCCGGTTCATGGTCATGTCTTTCGAAGAACTTCGCGAATTCCTCAACGAGAAAGTAACGCAGTACCAGCGACCTGAATTCCTTGAGGAGGATCCCATTCAGATTCCCCATCGGTTTCAGCTCAAGGAAGATATTGAGATAGCTGGGTTACTCACCGCAACAATAGCCTGGGGCAATCGGAAGAGTATTCTCCGCAGTGCGACTGCGATGATGGAGCTCATGGATAATTCCCCTTATCGATTTTGCCTGGAAGCGAGTGAGAAAGAAATCGAAGGGCTCAAGGGATTTGTGCACCGCACTTTTAACGGGGAAGACCTTAGCTGCTTTGTTCTTGCATTACGGGAGATTTACAACCGGCACAACGGTCTCGAAACGCTTTTCACTGCTGGCTTTAATACAAATAATATTGTTTCCGAACCTAAACTACCGCTGGGGCCTGCCGCTTTGGCGATATCCCATGCCCGAAGCATATTTTTTGACTCGGATCATCCCCAAAGATCCGAGAAACACTTCGCAGATCCTATAAGGGGCTCCGCGGCCAAGCGTTTGAACATGTATTTACGCTGGATGGTACGCCCGGCAGATGCAGGGGTGGATTTTGGATTGTGGAAGCAAATTTCTCCCAGCCAGCTTTCCTGCCCGCTCGATGTCCATAGCGGTAATGTTGCCCGTAGCTTGGGCCTATTAAAACGAAAGCAAAACGATGCCCGCGCGGTTTTTGAACTCGACGCAAAACTCAAGCAACTGGATCCCTCAGATCCGGTGCGCTATGATTTTGCCCTCTTTGGACTGGGAGTATACGAGGGGTTTGCCAACAAAGTCAAATAGTTGCAGTTATTGCGCTGTCACAATCCCGTATTCCTGGGGAAGATTCAGGGTTATTTCCCTTCCCCCTTCCTTAATGGACTGGTAAATGGCCTCTACGATAATCATATCGCGTTTGCCCATTTCCCCTGGCGCGCGATTGGGTGTATCATATAAAATGTGGCTGGCAAAATCGTCCATTTGCAATTTTTGCTGGGATTCATGTGGAAATGAAATGGAACCCGAAGACGTTCTGCCCGATAAGGGTCCGTAATTATTGGCCGGTTGCAACTCAAACCAGCCCGAATCGCAAGAGCCATACAATCTATTAGCGGAGGCGTTATGGGAGGTCATCATCTGCCCCACCACCCCGTTTGGAAAAGTAAATTGAGCCGTAATGGTTTCATCGGTATCCCTGAAGTACTCGGGTCGTGTGGAAAACTCCTGAGCCGAGACAGTAAGGGGATTCATCCCACAGGAATAAATACAGCTTTGGATGGAATACACCCCCATATTCATCAAAGCACCCCCACCGGATAGCGATCGGTCCAGTCGCCACTGATTGGGATTCCCCCGTGAGATATAGGCAGCATCTGCGGAAACAAATCGGACTGCACCGAACGTCTTCTCGCGTACGTATTTTTTAATCTCCTGGGTATAGGGTTCAGATTGCAGGCGATATCCCATGCCCAGCTTTACACCAGCCTCCTGACACGCAGCTATTATGGCATCGCATTCGGCTACGTTCATCCCCATAGGTTTTTCACAGATTACGTGCTTGCCTGCCTGAGCCGCCCTAATGGCGAATTCGGCATGCATACTGTTGGGGAGCACCACGTAGACAATAGCTATTGCATCGTCCTGTGCGATCTGATCATAGGTTTCATAGGAATAACAGTGCTCGGGATCCAGGTTGTATTTGGCCTGCCAGGTTCTAGCTTTGGCCGGGGTTCCGGTGACAATTCCCGCCAGATAACAGTGTTCGGTATCCTGCAGTGCCGGCGCCAGTTGGTAGGTACTGTACGATCCCAAGCCCACTAGGGCTACCCCTAATTTTTGATCCGCCGTACCTGCAATCCTGCCGGAACAAGAAAGCGGAAGATGTCCCAGAAGGGCCATCGAAGCAGCGCCGCGGCTAACTTTTTTACTAAAACTTCTGCGTGTAATTCCTCCCATATCTTAAAGATAAGCAAGAATCTAAAGCCAAAGGCTCCATTAAAAAGTGTTATTTTAGGAGAACCCTTAAATGGAACGTAAATCGATTAACACTTCTATGAAAACCAGTAACCAACCCCTCTCCTTTTCCCTGAAATCTCTTTTGAAATCAGCACTCATCTTATTCCTGACCCTTTCCACCGCAGGAATTCAGGCACAGAATCGGAAACTCCCAATCGACACTACTGTTGTCAGCCAGCACAGCGTGACCATAAACGGTCAGGCAATCAACTACACGGCAGAAACCGGGACGCAACCGGTTTGGGACGAAATGGGGGAGCCAATCGCCTCCTTGCACTATACCTATTACACCCGAAATGGTGTTCGGGATCGAGGCTCTCGACCCTTGCTCATTTCGTTTAATGGAGGGCCCGGGTCAGGCTCTGTTTGGATGCACCTGGCTTATACCGGACCCCGTGTGCTGCGAATCGATGATGAAGGCTATCCGGTGCAACCCTATGGCGTAGACGCGAATCCCTTCTCGGTATTGGATGTGACCGATATTGTCTACGTAAATCCTGCCAATACCGGCTATTCCAGAACTATCCCAGAGATGGGTAAAGAAGTGGATCGCGAGAAATTCTTTGGAATCAACGCCGATGTGGAATACCTCTCCGAGTGGCTCAACACCTTTGTGACGCGTCACAATCGCTGGCGCTCCCCCAAATATATCATTGGCGAAAGCTATGGGGGAACACGAGTGATGGGACTTTCCCTGGCCTTACAGAATCGGCAGTGGATGTACCTGAACGGGGTGATTATGGTTTCTCCTGCGGACTATAAGGTTTTCCGGGACGCCGATCCAGTGAGCAGCGCCCTCAACCTTCCATACTTCACAGCGGCTGCCTGGTACCAAAAAGCGCTTTCCCCGGAATTACAACAGAAGGACTTACTGGAAATCCTGCCGGAGTCAGAAGCCTTTACCATAGATGAGCTCCTTCCTGCAATAGCTAAGGGCGGCTTTATTTCCGATTCCAAGCGAAACGCTATTGCCGAACGCATGTCTTACTATTCCGGGCTTTCGGCTAAAGAAATCCTCGACCACAACCTGGATGTTCCCACAGGGTATTTTTGGAAAGCCCTCTTGCGGGACAAGAGTGGATATACCATTGGCCGTCTGGACAGTCGTTATCTGGGCATTGATAAAACCCTTGCCGGAACCAGTCCGGATTACTCCGCAGAACTAACCTCCTGGCTGCACAGTTTTACCCCGGCTATCAATTATTATTTACAGGAGGAACTGGGCTTTAAAACAGACATTAAATACAACATGTTTGGCCCGGTACGTCCCTGGAATGACGATGACGATAATGTCCGGGATAATTTGCGCCAGGCCATGGCCGAAAATCCATATTTAAACGTTTTGATCCAAAGTGGATACTACGACGGAGCCACTACTTATTTCGCTGCCAAATACACCATGTGGCAGGTCGATCCCAGTGGCAAAATGAAGGACCGATTTGAATTCAAAGGCTACAGAAGTGGCCATATGATGTATTTAAGGCGGGAAGATCTCAAAAAAGCCAATGACGATCTGCGCGCCTTTATTCTCAGGACCCAGGCCAAAGGCCAAAGTGCTAAATACTAAACTTATGAAACGAATTATCGCAATCCTCGCACTGGCGTTCCCGTTGATCGCCGCTGCTCAGAACATCCCTGATTCCGAATGGCAGATTAAAACCGCCCTGATGGCGGTGCCCGAAGATTACAGGGATGGCGCTAAAGTCTATGGGTATAATGCCCAGGGGGAATTTGTTACCCTTCGGGAAGGAAGCAATGCCTACATTGCTCTGGCCGACGATCCGAACAACCCGAAATTTTCCACCGCTGCCTACCACAAAGATCTGGAGCCCTTTATGGCACGGGGACGCGAGCTAAAAGCCCAGGGTAAGGGATTTGAAGAAATCTTTAGTACCCGGGAGGAAGAGGTTAAATCAGGAGCCCTGAAAATGCCTGATAAATCTACCTTATGCGTTTTTACCGGGGAAGTTAATGCCGAAACGGGGGAAATCGAAAATCCCTACGTACGCTACGTCTTTTATATGCCCTTTGCTACGGGGGAATCAACAGGGTTACCGACTACCCCTACGCCACCAGGCCATGCCTGGCTCATGGACCCGGGAACACATCGCGCCCATATCATGATTACTCCCCCTAAAAAGAATTGAGAATGGCTGCAACCTATCTGGCTCAGTTTGGATTGAAAAGAATTGCCTGGGCACTGCTTCCTTTTTTGTTTTCAGCACCTAATTCGTTACGTGCGCAGGATTGGCCCGACCTAAGCGCCTTCGCAGCAGCTAACGCAGAAATAGGGGCCCCTAAACCCGGTGAGGATCGCGTGGTTTTCATGGGTAATTCCATCACAATCGGGTGGTTACAGGGAATGCCGGAGTTTTTTTTTGGCAAACCGTATATCAATCGTGGAATAAGCGGGCAAACCACTCCGCAAATGCTCCTTCGCTTTCGACAGGATGTGCTTGCCCTGCAACCCAAGGTGGTCGTAATCCTTGCAGGTACCAATGATATCGCGGGTAATACAGGTCCTATGACCTTGCAACAAATCCTGGACAACTTAAAATCCATGGCCGAAATTGCCCGGGCTAATGGCGTTGAACCTGTACTTTCTTCAGTACTTCCCGCCTATGATTATCCCTGGCGACCAGGCTTGGCGCCCAATGTTAAGATTCCCAAGCTCAATGCCATGATCCGGGAGTATGCGATGGAACATGATATTGTATACCTCGATTATTTCTCGGCGATGGCCGACGATAGAAATGGCCTGGACAAAACCCTGGCATCCGACGAGGTACATCCAACCCCCAAAGGATATCAAATGATGGCTCCTCTGGCCGAAGCTGCTATAGCTAAAGCGCTCAAAAAAGGCTCGCCTTGACCGATACCCCACTGGTTAGTATACTGATCCCCTATAAGAATACTGCTGAATTCCTGCCCGAGTGCCTGGAATCTATTTTACAACAGGGCTATTCCAATTTCGAAATCCTCGCCGTAAATGATAATTCTGCCGATAGCAGTCGTGGAATTATCCAGGAGTTCGCTGCACGCGACCCACGCGTCAAGGATTTGGTATCCCATGGCGAAGGGATTATTCCTGCCCTGAGAACGGCCTTTTCGGTAAGCAAGGGCAAGCTGGTTACCCGAATGGATTCGGATGATATCATGATGCCCGATCGTCTGGGTGCCATGGTTCGGGACTTGCAGCAGTCGGGAAAAGGACATTTGGCTGTAGGTCAGGTGAAGTACTTTTCAGATCGCGGGATTTCCGACGGTTATGCCCGCTATGAAAAATGGTTGAATGGCTTAACGGCAACGGGGACAAATTTCTCGGAGATATACAAGGAATGCGTTATCCCCTCCCCCTGCTGGATGCTTTGGCGTGAGGATTTACTGGCTTGTGAGGCCTTTGAGCCCAACAGGTATCCGGAAGACTACGACCTCTGTTTCCGATTTTATCGGGAAGGACTTATCTGTATTCCTAACGCTGAATGCCTGCACCTTTGGCGGGATTACGATTCGCGTACTTCTCGAAATTCAGAACATTATGCGCAGAACTATTTTCTGGAAATCAAAACGCACTATTTCCTGGAATTGGATCGGGATCCCAATCGGGAATTATTTCTTTGGGGTGCAGGATTTAAAGGAAAGAAGATTGCACGGATTTTACAGCAGCACAGGCAGCCCTTTCAGTGGATTTGTGATAATCCCTTGAAAATAGGTAAGAAGATTTACGGGGTGGAGTTATCTCATTATGAAAGGATTCTTAAGCCTGATACACCTGAAACCCAAGTAAAAACATCGAACGGGTCGAAGACTCCGCAAAGTATCATCAGCGTGGCCAATGAGGAGGCGCAGCGGGAGATTCGCGATTTCCTTCATACCCAGGGCTGGGCTCCGATGAAGAATTATTTCTTTTTCTGTTGATTCATTTCCCGGCATTAGGTATGGCAAAGTGCTATCTTTGCTAAAGCTATGAACTTCGCGAATCCAAATGTTCTCTGGGGCCTGTCCCTGCTCCTGATTCCCATCCTGGTCCATTTATTGCGCCTGCGTCGATTCCGTAAAACGGAATTCACTAATGTGCGTATGCTACAGCAATTGGTGCTGGAGTCTAATAAATCCAGTACGCTAAAAAAATGGTTGCTGCTCTTCACCCGACTGGGACTTCTTGCAGCGCTTGTTCTGGCTTTTGCCCAGCCCTTTCAATCAAATCCGGACGCCACAACCCCCAGGGAAATTCTGATATACCTCGACAACTCCTTTAGTATGCAGGCTCCCGGTCAGTCGGGATCCCTACTGGAAACCACGGTTCAGGAACTCGTTCAAACCCTGCCGGGCACCACCCGGGTAGGATTGATTACGAATTCGAATCGTTATGCTGTGCAACAATTTGAAGAATTGAAAGAGACCCTATTGAGCCTGGATTTCTCTTCGGAAACCCTGGATGCGAACGGCCTGAGTATTCGGGCTGCCAGCGCGTTTAGTGAGACACCTGGATACGCAAAGGAATTCTGGATGCTATCCGATTTTGAGGATTTCAACTTCGCCGATCTCGATACCACAGACCTGGGGAAGATCAGCGCCGTTGGGCTTACTGAAAGCTTTCCTCCCAATCGATCCTTAGATACCGCGTTTATTGCAGCCCAACGGTCCGATTACCTCGAATTGCAAGTTGAGATTTCTGATCTTGGAGACGTTTCCAACAGCGCACTTTCTTTGTATAACCGGGACACGCTTATAGCGAAAAGCGCCCCGGTAATGGACGATCAGGGCAAGGGTATTGCAGTTTTTAGCCTACCAGCCAATGAAGCTATTGAAGGCTCCATACGCCTTACGGACAATGGATTAACCTACGACAACAACCTGTACTTTACCCTGAGCAGTCCTCCGCTTATCCGGGTTTACGGCATTGGAGAAGGTCCCTGGGAGTATTTGACCCGGCTGTATCCCGAAAGCGAATTTCAATTCAGTTATGATGCGCTGGCTGCAGTAGATTACTCGAGGCTTCCAGAACAGCATCTCGTTATCCTCAATGAAGTAAAGACGTTCCCGGAAGCGCTTATACGGGAACTCAGTGAATTCCATACCGGCGGGGGGAATGTCGTAATCATCCCTGCTGTACAGCCAGATGTGGACTCATACAATACCCTGCTCAGAACACTGGGGGGACCGCGTATTACGGGAAGCAACCCGGGCAGCATTCAAATTACTGAAATACGTCAGGGCCACCCCCTGTATCGCAATGTCTTTGAGGGAGCTGTGGAATCCTTCGATTTTCCATCTACACTGGCATCCCTTCAATTAGAGCGTCAGGGGAACATCGCAATAGGCTATCAAAATAGTGCATCGTTCTTGTCGACCTTTGGGGAATTGGCGCTTTTTACCTCGGCCTTAAACCCGGAAAACAGCAACTTTGTGCAATCCCCCCTGATTGTCCCCACCTTTTATAACCTGGCCAAACAAAGCCTTCCTTTCCCGGATTTGTACTTTACCCTGGGGGAACCTGGTGAGTTGGCACTGGATTTTTCATTACCCGAAGACCGTATATTCCGCCTGGAAAGCGATTCCTATGGATTTATCCCCAGGCAAGAGAACCTGGCGCGCAAAACACGCCTCAGTTTTCGGGATGAACCTTTGCAGGATGGGCACTACCGATTAATCGCAGAAGACCAAAATCGAGGGGTGCTGAGTTTCAATTATGCCCGTAAGGAAGGGCGGAAACAACCTGGAGATCTCGAATTTCCTGAGTATATCCAGCGGTATACTGCCTTGGATTCCCTGCTTTCTGAATATCAAAATTCGACCCGAATCAAGGCGCTTTGGAAATGGTTTGTTATTTTTGCTCTGTTATTTGCCCTGACTGAATTGATCCTGCAAAAAACCATCCGATGACCTTATTGATCAAAGGTGCTACCCTGCTGACACCCGGGCAAGCCGATTTGCACGGAAAAAAGCGAGATATTCTTATCGAAGGGGGCAAATTGATCCGCATCGGTTCCCGACTCAATCCCTCCGGAAAGGTAAAGACCATCTCCCTCCCCAACCTCCACGTTTCCCCTGGCTGGTTCGACAGCAGTGTTAGTTTTGGAGAACCCGGATACGAAGAGCGAGAAACCATCGAAAACGGGCTGCGCGTAGCAGCTTTGAGCGGGTTTACCGGCATTGTCCTGAATTCCAATTCCAAGCCCGTTCCGGATACCAGCGGCGACATCGTATTTCTGAAAGATCAGGGACGCAATGCACTCACGGAACTCTTCCCTCTGGGAAGTTTGAGTATGGGGTCTAAAGGAGAAGATCTGGCAGAGCTGCTGGATATGCAAGGGGCCGGAGCTATTGGCTTTAGCGACTACAAGGCACCTATTGAAAATCCCAACCTCCTGAAGCTGGCTTTGCTATACACCCAATCCTTTAAAGGTTTGGTTTATTCCCACCCCCTGGATAACCAGGTAGCCAAAGGCGGGCAGGTACACGAAGGTACTGTAGCAGTACGGCTTGGACTGAAGGGAGTCGCTCCCTTGGCTGAGCACTTGAGGATCGCCCGGGACCTGGACATTCTCGAGTACACCGGAGGAAGCTTGCATATTCCGACAATCTCGAGTGCCGAATCGGTATCCAGGATTGCGGAGGCCAAAAAGAAAGGGCTCGATGTGACTTGCAGCGTAGCCATCTCGCATTTACTATTTACAGAAAAGAATTTGGAGGACTTCGACACCAATTTCAAGACGCAGCCTCCCCTCAGAAGCGAAGCGGACAGAAAAACGCTGATCAAAGGCCTGAAGACAGGGATCATTGATTTCGCTTGTTCGGATCACAGCCCACTTGACATCGAAGAAAAACGATTGGAGTTCGACAGGGCCGCCTTTGGTAGCCTTGGGTTGGAATCAGCTTTTGGTGCCCTGAATAAGCTTCTCGGAGCTGAGGAAAGTACTGCCATCCTTTGTCGCGGCCGAAAGCGGTATGGCTTGCAAGAGGTACAGCTCAATGAGGGTGAAACTGCTAATCTTACTTTATTCAATCCTGAGCCTGAATTTGTCCTGGAATCTGAATCCCTGGAATCTACTTCCAAAAACAGCATGTTTCAGGGGGCAACGCTTAAAGGAAAGGTTTATGGTGTAATCCGCGGAGCAAAATCCAACTTATAGATGTCTACCCCTTCTGAAGCCAAAACGATTGCAATTGTTGCCTACCTGACCATGGTTGGTGCCCTCATTGCCATGAGTATGAATGCTGAACCCAAACATGATTTTGGGCGCTTTCACACCCGACAGGCCTTTGGTCTGCACCTGGGGTTCCTTGGTTTTGCTTTGTTTTTGAGCGTTTGGTTCAATGAATATGCCTGGATTGGCCTGTATGTTGCCTACATCAGCCTTTGGCTGTATGGATTTTCAGGCGCCCTGCAAGGGAAAAAACGGGAAGTTCCACTCGTTGGAGCCGCTTTCCAAAAGTGGTTTGCCTTTATTGGATAGTGATGCAAGCCCGTAATTTAAGCCTTACTCACATTATTCGACCCAATTCAGAAAATCAGGCAAAACCACCTGCTTTGATTATGCTGCATGGCTATGGCAGCAATGAGGAGGACCTCTTCTCATTTGCATCCGAACTCCCCGGGGATCTCTTCATTATCTCGCTTCAGGCACCTTTTACCCTTGAGCCCTTTGGTTACGCCTGGTACGCGATAAACTTTGAGGCAGAAAAGGGGAAATGGAGCGATTTGGAGCAGGCCTCCAAGTCACGGGAACTGATCCGGGAATTTCTTGAAGAGGCTATTGCCGCTTACGACCTGGATGCCACAAGAATCAGTTTGTTGGGGTTTAGTCAGGGGAGTATACTCAGTTACGCGCTGGCACTCTCCTACCCTGAAAAGATTAAGTCCGTAGTTGCCTTAAGCGGTTATATCAATGCGCAGATTCTGGTTGAAGGATATCGGGAAAAAGACCATAGTTCTCTGGAAATTTACGCTTCGCATGGGCAAATGGATATGGTCATTCCCCCGGCGTGGGCACAACAAACGCCTCCCTTTCTGGACGAGTTGGGAATCCCTCACCGCTATGAGGAATATCCGGTTGGCCACGGGGTGTCCCCAGCCAACTTCGAATCCTTCAAGAAGTGGCTACAGGAGCGGTACTAACCAGTATGAAGGTTTATCTGGCGTAAAGCAGATGATCCATGGTGGTGAACTTCACAGTTAAGTCTTCCCCAATTTCATACGCAACAAGCAGTTCCCCCCAATATTTCCCGTCTGAAAAATCGCAGAGGATCCACCGATGATTCAGGACCTTTATTTTGTTGATCTTAAAATCGCCATTCATCCCTTCATAGGGGACCAGCACATTATTTCCTCGTTGCTCATTGGTCTCTAACAGTTTATCCTCAATGTAGCGTTGTGGGTTTTCTAAATCCAGATGCTCCAGATATGCCAGGGCTTCGTCGTTGTTTTCCAGGTTAAAATACTGCATGTCGAGCACTTCGAGCCGTGCCTCCTTGAGCGAATCTTTGTAGGTTTCCACCTGTTCGCTCAAACGGGTGTTCGAAGCATTGGCTTTCTCGAGGGATTTGTTTCCACTTACCGCCAGATAAAGCGCGATCAAGGCAGAAAAGACAAAGAGATATAGAAAGAGATTCTTTTGCATTATGTTTTAAATCAAATAGTTATAGTCAGATTATCATAGGCCAAAGACACGTGATCAGGCAGTTTCTCCTCCACTTCCGCATGGAACCCGAGCAGGTGGCTGATGTGCGTTAAATAGGCTTTCTTCGGTTGGATTTTCTCTATAAATTCAAGCGCCTCCTGCAGGTTAAAATGCGAATGATGTGCTTCTTCGCGCAGGGCATTAATCACAAGAACATCCAGGCCCTTCAATCGGAGCATTTCATCCGGATCCATGGATTTGACATCGGTCAGATAGGCAAAATTTTCCAGGCGGTAGCCAAATACCTGTAAGCGGTTATGCCGGGCCTCAACCGGGATAATGGTCTGCTGGCCAATATGGAACGGCACTCCTTTTTCCACATAGTTAACGGCAACAGAAGGAGCACCCGGATATCGGTCCGCGTCTGAAAATATATAACCAAAGCGCTGCTGGAGCGCCTCAGCAACCCGTTTGTGGGCATAAATAGGAATATCTCCCTGACGGAAGAAAAATGGGCGAATATCGTCTATCCCCGCGGTATGATCGGCGTGTTCATGCGTAAAGAGAATGGCTTCGAGTTTACCGATCGGATTGCGAAGCATTTGTTGGCGGAAATCCGGGCCACAGTCTATAACAATATTCTGATTGTGATCGGTTTGAATGAGGACGGATACACGCAATCGGGAATCTCTGGGATCCTTACTGAGACAAACCGGGTGATTGCTACCGATAACCGGGATACCCTGAGATGTGCCCGTGCCGAGAAATGTGATTTTCAACCGCTAATCCGTTTTACCCAAATTTATAACTTATTTATTACTTGAAATGCCTCATCTTTTTATCTTTGTTTAACGCAAAAGTCCTGATATGCCCGACGTTGAAAAGAATGAGTTCGCCTTTGAGAATGTCCCTTCTATCAAAGCCAAAACCCTTCGAATCAATCTGAATCCTGACATCTACGGGACCTTCGCAGAAATTGGCGCAGGGCAGGAAACCGCCCGCCAATTTTTCCGGGCCGGGGGAGCTTCCGGAACCATTGCCAAGGCCATGAGCGCCTACGACAAGGCCTTCAGTGATGCAATCTACGGGCTGGAGGAAGACGGACGCTATGTTACTCAGAGTCGTCTGAAAAAAATGCTCGCCCACGAGATGCGGCTTATGGAGGAGCGAATTAGCCGGGAACAACACCCGGATCGCTTGTTCTTTTCCTACGCCAACACGGTGGCTACCATTGATTTTTCTAAGCGATACAAGGGGCACGGTTGGGTTGGAATTCGTTTCCAATTAGATCCCAAACAGAAGGAATTCGACGAGATTGTTTTCCATGTGCGCTTCAAACAGAACGAAGCCCGCCTGCAGCAGGAAACCCTTGGGATTGTTGGCGTGAACCTTATTTACGGTGCTTTTTATAAGCACCACAAGCCCCGAAAACTCCTCAAATACCTCTACGACCATATCGATAAGGATACCCTAGAAATTGACATGATTAATTTTTCGGGACCTCATTTTGAACATATCGATAATCGCCTGATTAGCCTGCAGCTGATCAAAAACGACATGACCGATGCGGTGATGTTCGATAAGGATGGGAATAACCTCTTGCCCGCTGCAGTGCTCTATAAAAAGAATATCCTTGCCTTACGCGGAAGTTTCCGTCCGGTGACCAAGGTTAATATGGATATGTTTCAGAAATCCTATGATATATTTATCCGGGAATCTACCGTTGACGAGGAAAATACGATCGTAGTTTTTGAGATTACCCTGGCTAACCTGCGTTCTTCGGGTGAAATCGACGAGCAGGACTTCATGGACCGGGCCGAACTGTTGAGTTCTCTGGGACATACTGTGATGATTTCGAAGTTTTCCGAGTACTATAAACTGGTGGAATATTTTAATAATTACACCAAGAATCGCATCGGTCTGACCATGGGGGTAAACAACCTGGTAGACATATTCGACGAGAAGTACTACCGTCATTTAAGTGGAGGTATCCTGGAAGCCTTTGGTAAACTGTTCTTCAAGGATCTCAAGGTCTATCTCTATCCGATGAAGAATCCGGAAACGGGTCAGATTATGACCAGCAACAACATCAAGGTGCACCCGCGCATGAAGGAATTATATAAGTTCTTCAAATACAATGGGAAGGTCATGGATATAATAGACTACGATACGGATATCCTACACATTTTCTCGCGAGATGTCCTCAAACGCCTGACCAGCGGCGAGGAGGGTTGGGCCGAGATGCTTCCCGAAGGTATTGCCGAGATTATCCAGAAAAAGAAACTTTTCCAGAAGTCCGATAAAGAAAAGGCAGTCCTTAAGTCCGGGAAATAAGGATTGGCCTCAATTCCGGGAAATAAAGACTGCCGTTAAGATTTTCTACAAAAAATGGTAATCCTGGGCGTTACTCAAGGATTTGAGCAGCGTGGTCCTTGGTATTTACCTTCTCAATTACCCGGCTTATAGTGCCGCTTTCGTCGATAATAAAGGTCTTGCGATGGATACCGTCGAATTCCCTGCCCATAAATTTCTTGGGGCCCCAAACGCCAAAAGCCTCAATAACCTCACGATCCTGATCGGCCAGTAGCGGGAACGGAAAGTCATATTTATCCCGAAAATTGGCTTGTTTTTTCTGAGAATCTGCGCTTACTCCCAGTAAGCTGTAACCCGCTGCCTGCAGTTCGGCGTAGTGATCCCTCAAATTACAAGCCTCGGCAGTGCATCCGGGGGTATTAGCACGGGGATAGAAAAATACAACCCATTTCTTACCTTTAAAATCCGAAGCAGAAACAGTGTTTCCATCCTGATCTTTTACTGTAAACTGAGGTGCCGGATCGCCAGCCTGTAATGTCTTCATGTTTTGTTTATTATTTTAGTTTCAAAGTTAAACAAAAAATGACCAAAAAGGAAAAAGCAAACTTTGTCATTCAGACCCTTGAAGAAATTTATCCCAAAGTTCCCATTCCCCTTGAACATACAGATCCATATACCTTACTAATTGCTGTACTGCTTTCCGCCCAGAGTACGGACGTCCGCGTGAACCAGACCACTCCCCTGCTCTTCGATCGCGCCGATAATCCGGCAGCCATGATTCGGCTTAGCGTAGACGAAATCCGCGCCATTATCCGCCCGGTTGGGCTTTCACCCACCAAGGCTAAAGCGATACACAGGCTTTCCGAAATTCTGCTTGAAAAATACCAGGGGGAAGTCCCGCGGGATTTGGAGGCACTGGAGGAACTCCCTGGCGTGGGGCATAAAACCGCCAGCGTTGTGATTTCCCAGGCTTTTGGAATACCGGCTTTTCCGGTCGATACACATATTCATCGGCTTATGTATCGCTGGGGGCTTTCTACGGGAAAGAATGTGGTTCAAACCGAAAAAGATGCCAAAAGACTATTCCCGGAACATTTGTGGAACAAACTGCATCTGCAAATAATCTGGTACGGAAGGGAATATTGCCCGGCACGGGGCTGGGATCTGAGCAAGGATAAGATCACCCAAAAAATAGGTCGCAAAGCAGTTTTGCGGAAGGCTATGAAAAAATAGGTGCCGCTATCCCATAAAAAAACCCCCACATAACTGTGAGGGCTTCAAAGTATTACGGTACCCGGCTTAATTCAATGTTGCTTCAAACCGGAAATTTTTAAAAGATACTACGCTCAGAGACTTGGAGAATGCCAGTAAGAAATCAACCTTTTCCTTACTAACCTTTCTAAATTCGCAGGCACTGGCGTGTTCGGAGTAAATTTTTTCCATGTGCTTAGAGTTCGTTACATAGGTATAACGCAACCCAAATGGAAATATTGCTCAGTGCTTTTTGATCGTATTACTGGCTGGTCAGGACGATCTTATTCTTCTGGATAATTTTGCGAAGGTTAATAAGCGCGTATCGCATGCGTCCCAGCGCAGTGTTGATGCTAACTCCAGTGCATTCTGAGATTTCTTTGAAACTCATATCCTTGTAAATTCTCATGATAAGCACATCGCGCTGATCATCTGGAAGCTCGTCGATAAGGACAGTTAAGTCACTGTCTATCTGCTCTTTAATCAATTGTTTTTCCGCGTTGGGACGGTCATCTCCGATTACGGAAAAGATGTTGAAATCATCGCTGCCTTCGAATTTAGGCATGCGCTTGTTCTTGCGAAAATGATCAATGATCAGGTTGTGGGCAATTCGCATTACCCAGGGAAGGAATTTACCTTCTTCGCTGTAATTGCCTTTTTTCAGGGTTTTGATAACCTTGATAAAAGTGTCTTGAAAAATGTCTTCTGTGGTGTCCCGATCCAGGACTTTGGAATAAATAAAACTTGTGATCCGCTGGTTGTGGCGGTTGATCAGGATTTCCAGGGCTCTTTCGTCCCCGCTGATGTAATCTCTGACCAGAATTGAGTCTTCAATTTGTAGTTCCATTTGGCGGTGCTTTAGGTTGCCTTTGTGCGCCTTAAGCGCGGTTTAGCGTAATACTTTTTGTAACGATGCGTGTGCCTGCGATTCAAACACATCCTAAAAGTAGCCAATGGCCCTACCGTCGTAAAAAGTATGTTGTAAAAGCACGGAATCCTGATGTCAAACGTCAGTTTTGGAATTTATTGTCCAAAATCCCGATAATTTCCAGGATTGCCCCCGAAGTGGCCCGGGGATAAAAATGGGAGGTGTAGGCGCTAACCTACAAAGTGTAAAGAATAAGACTTACGTATCGCAATGCCCTTCATATTCCTTGAAGTGCCGTCCGATTAATTGAGGTTCTGCTCAAATTCCATTCCTCCAATTCGCTCTACTTTATAAGAGCGGGAGAAATCCATTAGGAATCTGATGGTCTCTGGTTTGGCGCTAACTAATTCTTGTTGGCCTTGTGTACAGTAGTAATTGTCTTCCATCGCTTCGGGTTGTATATCAAAATAACGCCAAGCAATGGAATAACTATGTTTTGGTTCGTTCTAGGGCGAAATAATTCGTCTAAAGAAACCGCTTCCCGACCTATGGTATGATTAGTTCGTTAAAACTATTTGATTCTCCTCAATCATCTTACGCAGATTGATCAGGGCATAACGCATGCGCCCCAGGGCCGTATTAATACTGACTCCCGTACTGTCGGCAATTTCCTTGAAGCTCATATCCCGAAACATGCGCATCTGTATAACCACCTGTTGTTCTTCGGGGAGTTCCCGGATCATACTTCCGATATCGCTTTGGATCTGTTCCTGGATCAATTGCTTTTCCGCATTGAGGTTATCGTCCTGCAAAATCGCGAATATCGAATAATCGGGTCCGCTTTCATAACGCGGCATGCGATTGCTTTTGCGATAATGATCAATAACCAGGTTATGTGCAATCCGGATTACCCAGGGCAGGAACTTACCTTCTTCGTTATACTTCCCGCGTTTCAGCGTTCGTATTACCTTAATAAAGGTATCCTGAAAAATATCCTCGGTGATCTCCTTGTCAAAGACTTTGGAGTATATAAAGGAAGAGATGCGTTGATTGTGGCGATTGATTAAGACCTCTAATGAGGCTTCATCGCCATTCATATAATTTCTTACAAGTGTGGAGTCCTCAGCCTGAAGCAATTCCATAACAATTTACTTTTTTGGTGATTCTGAGCCCACCGGGCGACCGGAAAGGATCAGGGATTTGGGTTAATTCAAAAAAGTAATATTGCTATATAGGCCTTGAGTTTAAATACGTTAAAGCTTTCCAAAGATAGAAAAAAAATATTCCCTTCAAAATCCCTTAATAAATTGTCTGGCATGAGTATCGACTGGATTGTATTTAACACCAGCAGCATCGTATCTTTGCACCATGAATGAAATTCCGGCTAGCGCGAAGCGAAAAGAGATCTTGATTAAAGGGGCTCGCCTCCACAATCTCAAGAATATCGATGTCGCCATTCCCAGGAATCAGTTGGTAGTGATAACCGGGATGTCCGGATCGGGTAAATCCTCTTTGGCTTTCGATACCCTCTACGCCGAAGGGCAGCGACGCTACGTGGAGAGCCTTTCCTCCTACGCCCGTCAATTCCTCGGTAAACTCGACAAACCCAAGGTAGACAACATTCAGGGTATCGCCCCGGCGATTGCCATTGAACAGAAGGTAAATTCTACCAATCCGCGTTCAACGGTTGGCACGTCAACAGAAATCTACGATTACCTCAAATTGCTTTATGCCCGCATTGGAAAGACTTACTCGCCGGTTTCGGGGGAAGAAGTCCGAAAGCATACCGTTAGTGATGTGGTAGATGCAGTAAGGGAGTATGAAGAAGGGGAAAAGTTACTCCTGCTGGCGCCGGTGGTGATCCCGGAAGACCGGGAAACCAAAAAGTCTCTGGAGCTGCTTTCCAAACAAGGCTATGCCCGAATAAAGACTCCTCAGGGCGTTCAGCGGATCGAACCCGATATGGAATTGGCCGGCCGGACCTTCGATTTAGTGGTCGACCGGATTGTGGTGCGCCACGATGAGGACTTTTTTAATCGACTGGCCGATGCTGTGGACACTGCCTTTTTTGAAGGTAAGGGAATATGTGCCCTGGAGGAAGTTGGCACGGGCAAAGTCCAGGAATTCAGCAACAAATTTGAGTTAGACGGGATGAGTTTTCCCGAGCCAAATGTGCATTTGTTCAGTTTCAACAACCCTTACGGGGCTTGTCCGAAATGTGAAGGGTATGGGGATGTCATTGGAATCGATCCGGAGTTAGTGGTTCCCGATACCTCGCTCTCTATATATGATAATGCCGTCTTTCCCTGGCGGGGAGAGCGCATGAGTAAATACCGGGATAAACTGGTAAACAATGCTTATAAATTCGATTTCCCCATTCACAAGCCCTGGTTTGAGCTCACTGAAGCGCAAAAAGATCTGGTTTGGGATGGAAACGCATCTTTTACGGGTCTCAGCGCCTTTTTCTCCAAGTTAGAGGAGAAGAGTTATAAGATCCAAAACAGGGTCATGCTTTCGCGTTATCGCGGAAAAACGCGCTGTTCGCAATGTAAAGGACGCCGGTTAAGACCCGAGACGGAATACGTGAAAATCTACGGAAAGTCCATTTCCGACCTGGTAGAATTACCCATTTACGAACTCGCCACCTTCTTCGAAGATCTCGAATTAGGGGAACACGACCTGCATATCGGAAGGCGGCTCCTTACTGAAATCCGGAACCGGGTTGGATACTTACAGAAAGTTGGACTGGGTTATTTGACATTAAACCGGAAATCCAATTCGCTTTCGGGCGGGGAGAGTCAGCGGATCAATCTCTCGACTAGTTTGGGTAGTAGCCTGGTAGGCTCCATGTATATTCTGGACGAGCCCAGTATTGGCTTGCATCCCAGAGATACTGAGAACCTGATCGATGTGCTGAAAGCGCTTCGGGACCTCGGCAACACGGTGATCGTAGTTGAACACGATGAAGATATGATGAAGGCAGCCGATCATATCATCGATATTGGACCGGAGGCCGGGACTCATGGCGGAGAAATCGTTGCGGAAGGCAGCTATTCCGAAATCCTGAAGGCCGATAGCCTTACGGCTCAATATTTAAATTCCAAATTACAAATTCCAATACCCCAGAAGCGGAGAAGTCCTAAGGGGCATATCGACATAATTGGTGCCCGGGAGCACAATCTGAAAAACCTGGACATCCGGATTCCCTTGCAGGCCCTTACGGTAGTCACCGGGATTTCCGGGAGTGGTAAGAGCACCTTGATTGGCCGCATCCTCTACCCTTCCCTGCTAAAGGCGCTCGGTGGTTATGGTGAAAAGCCCGGCCAGTTCAGCCGGCTCGAAGGCGATTTCAAATTCCTCAAGTATGTAGAATTTGTAGACCAGAATCCAATAGGAAGGTCCTCGCGTTCCAACCCGGTAACCTACATCAAAGCCTATGACGAGATCCGAAGCCTGTTCGCAGACCAGAAGTTGAGTAAGGTAAGGGGATACAAGGCCAAACACTTTTCATTTAATGTAGACGGAGGTCGCTGTGATAAGTGCAAAGGGGAAGGCGAAGTTACCGTGGAAATGCAGTTCATGGCCGATGTACACCTGGAATGCGATGTTTGCCGGGGTAAAAGGTTTCAGAAGGAAGTCCTTGAGGTGCGTTATAATGGCGCATCCATCAGTGATATCCTCGAAATGACCCTGGACGATGCCATCGCGTTCTTCCGGAATTCCGGCGCAGAAAAGATCGCACAAAAGCTACAGCCGTTGCAAGATGTTGGCCTGGGTTATGTAACCCTAGGACAATCCTCGTCTACCCTATCGGGTGGAGAAGCCCAGCGAATTAAACTAGCTAGCTTTCTGGGCAAAAGCCATAGTCGCGACAAAGGACTTTTCATCTTTGACGAACCCACTACCGGGCTTCATTTCCACGACATCAAAAAGCTACTCGTCTCTTTTGATGCGCTCATAGACAAAGGACACAGCATCCTGGTCATCGAACACAATCTGGACCTGATAAAATGCGCCGATCACATCATTGATCTGGGGCCTGAAGGAGGCGAAAAAGGGGGTAATTTACTGGCCGCAGGTACACCTGAAGAAATCGTAAAAACTGCAGAATCCATAACCGGTAGCTACCTTAAAGAAAAACTTTAAGACCTTTCGCATACCTGTTAATAATCTGTATTACAGGTAGTTATACTCTTTTAAATATTTTTGGCACGCTAATTGTTTGTATGAGGGCGGAGTTAAATAGTTGACTCCGGAATTTAAAACCTTATACTATGAAAAAGCTCGTACTACTTTTAGCAGCAGTCTTGATGGGAACTGGTAGTTCTATCAAAGCAAGTACTACAGATAAGGTTGTCCCGACAAGGGCTTTTACCTATGGTAATTCCTTTATTTTCGTGGAAAACGGGATCACCTTCTCCGTTTATCCCGATGGTGAATTTGATTTTTACATCGACAATTACGCTGGTGTAAATGCCGGATTAGCCGTTGGACCCGTTGGATTTACCTTTAACTCCGGATTCGACTATAACCCGTATGTACAATACGATGATTACGGTGCTGTAGTCCAGGTAGAAAATGTACCGGTTTGGTACGACTTCTACGGCAGGGTGCGACGCATTGGTGGTATTAACATCTGGTACCGCAATGGTTTGGCCCACAGGATTGGTGGCATGCGTATATTCTATAATCGCGGAGGATTCTATAACTACCATACCGGTTTTATTAATGTATGGAACCGAGGCTACGTATTTCGTCCATTCCACCGATGGTTTGTAAGGCCTGCAGCAGGATTCTGCCTGGTGTATAACCGTCCTTACAGACGCTTTTACAATCCGGTGCGCTATACCTACTACGGTCCTTACCGAAACAATTTCCGCAGAACCTATGCGCGAATTGGAAGGGAGTTCCGTTACCAGGCCCGAAGAGATCGCAACCGAATCTATCGCAACGATCGACGTGTTGTGGCCCGTCAGGGAGATTTCCGATACGAAAGTCGGGGTGCAGCACGACGAACCCCTTCCGTACAGGAACGTGGATTAACGCGAAGCAACCGATCTGTGGTTCAACGAGACGGTAATCGCTCTGCTCAGCGAAGTGCAGTAAGGAATCAGAATGCCCGAGCTAACAGAAGTGCTAACGTAAATCGCAGCCAGGAAGTTCGTGGTAACCGCAACACCGCAGTTCGCAGAAGTAATTCTGTTCGAAGTGCAGATGTTCGAAGAAGTGAAAGCGCCGTGGTTCGGGATCGCCAGCCAGTACGAAAGCAAGAGGTGCGTACAACCCGTAAAACTCCTGCACGTACTACGGTAACCCGATCGACACGAGAAGTAAGCCGGAGTCCTCAGGGACGTACCGTGCAGCGAACCACTAAACAGGTGAGTCGCAGTCCGCAAGGACGAACGGTAAAGAAGGCTAGTACCCAGCGGCAGGTAAGTCCTGCACGACGCAGCTCAACGGTTCGTTCGGACCGGGGCTCAAAAGCCCAGCGATCGAGCAGCGTCCGATCAGGCCGAAGCAGCGGCAGCAGTAAAGCCCGATCCGCTTCGAGCCGAGGAAGATCCAGTCGCTCTGGGAATAAATAAAGATTGTTTTTAGGTTGGTTAGTTGTTGGGGCCCCGGGGCAGATTATCTGTCTCGGGGCCTTCTTTTATAATGGCCTATCGAAACCTGCGCATCCAACTGTCCAGTAGGCCATTGAGTTCAGGACTAAGTCGCAACCGGTAGGAAAGGCCACCAAAAAACAGCGCCATCAATACCGATTTTAACGCAATGCTCAATACCGGATGCATTTCAAAATCCAGGGGTAAAAACAGGACCCAGCACAGCAGCGACAACAGCAACACCTTCAGGTGCCCCCCGACAAATGGGCTAAGTCCGAATTTCTTATAGACAAATACAATCTTGATGGTGTTGTACGCGGTAACCGCCAGGAGGGTGGCAAGCGCGGCTCCCTCAATTCCCATCTCCGGAATTAACCAGGCGTTAAGTCCGATCATCCCCGCTGCCAGTCCTACTCCCATTACCAATAGCTGACGATAATAGACGGAATTATAAAGGATAGCATTATTGATCCCGGAAACAGAATCGTAAACCTTCGCCAGGCCTATGAGCAAGACTACATAAAATCCACCGCGATAGGCTTCAGGTAAAAGTTCATCGAGGGTGTTTATATTCCCAAGGATCAGCAGAAATATCCCCGAAGCCAGTAAAAAGAGGTTTAAGCTGCTCTTTTGGTATAATTCCGACAACGCTTTTGTATCCCCGGAATTGAGATAGGTAGCTGTGAGCGGACTGGTAATCTGTTGCATCGCCCGAAACGGGACAATAATCACTGTAGCAATAAAAACTGCCACAGTGTAATAAGCGACATTTTCAATGGGGATATATTGATTGATCATAAAACGATCGAGTTCCAGGAGCAACACGGAAACAGAGCCCCCGAGTACGATCAAAAGACTGTATCCCAGCAGTTCCCGGCTTTCACTCGGAAACTTGAAGTTTATCTTCAGGGGTTGCAACTTCAGCGCATAAAATGCCATCAAGAGCATCCGGACCAGGTACAACACGATCAGGGCATATAAAAAGAATTCCACCTGTATTATCTCCATCCCTAGAAGAATCAATAAGAGCAAGACACCCAACCGTACAAACACTTCCTTCAAAAACGTTCCAAAAGCGGTCTTTAAGCGCACCCGGCTCCAGGCAAAGAATACCTCGAAATACGCCATGGCCATGGCAATGGCAAAAATGTGCCCCGTATAGTCGGCAACCAGGGTATTTTCCCGGGACATGAAGGCTGCAATCGCTTCATTGGCCAGGTAGCTGAATCCCGCCAAAGGCAAGATGGCGAGGAGCGGTAAAAACAGATTATATGTCAGGAATCCGTTGAGGGTGGATTTATCCTGATACTTACTGAAATACCGGACCAGGGTATTCGGGACACCAAGGGCCAGCAACGGCATGAGCAACGCTGCCGTAGAGAGGATCACACCTACCAGGCCGTAGTAGTCCTCGCTGAGGAAGCGTGTAAAAAGGAACAGGTAATTAATCCCTCCGAGGATAAAGCCCGTATAGGTGAGCACGGTATTAATTGCGGTCTGTCGCTGAACTATTCCCATAGGAGTGACTTTAAATCCCGGGTCAATTTCTTACGGTGGAATTGCTCCGCGCCTGAAGGATCCTGATGGAGTTCTCCCCGGCTATAAGCCTGATACCAATGTACGATCTGCTCGCGGATTTCCGCAGTTTGCCGGTAGGTAAAACCTTTCCCGCAACCGGCCTGGTTCAAGAGGTTAGCCGCCTCCCACTGCTCAGGACCTATAGCCAAAATAGGGCGGGCCGCAGCCATGTATTCGAAAAGTTTACCAGGAACTATCCCCTTGGTTTTTGCGCTGTTTATTTCCAAAAGCAGCAGGATCTGAGCCTGTCGCTGGGCCTCCAGGGCCTCGGCATGGGGCAGGTATTGTTTGTAAACCACATAGGGGTCCAAACCAGCCTGAGATATCGAAGCCTTAACTTCGGGGCTCACAATTCCGGTAAGTTCCAAACGCAGCTCCTCTTCAAATCCGGGAATTTCTGAACACAATTCTGCCAGAACCTCCCATAGCACTTCAGGATTCCTGCCACTGAGCAATGATCCAATATGTGCCAGGGTAAAGAAACCCTTTGGCTGTTTACCGCTCCCCAAATCCCCAGCATACCCGTTGGTTATTACATGTATCGGCCGCTGTGATATGGCCTCGAAATCCGCAGCGGTATGGCCACTGGTTGCGATCACAACATCTGCAGCTTGCAATACTGCTAACTCGAGTTTGGTGTGTAGCCTACGTGCCCGCCTGCCCAGTTGCAAAGTGTCCTGATAGCCTATGGTAGTCCACGGGTCCCTGAAATCTGCAAGCCACCGGATTCCATGCCGGGATTTCAGCGCCTTCCCGATCAGGTGCAGGCTGTGAGGCGGGCCGGTCGTTATAACGGTGTCAATTCCTTCGCCTTCAAGGATTCCCGGCACCTCCTTCAGCGCTTTGGACACCCAAAATTTTCGCGCATCCGGTATAAACAGATTGCCGCGAATCCAAAGCAGTAACCGCTCCAGGAAGCCTGGTCGTTCCCGTTTAATGATGCCCGCGCTTATGCGTTGAGTTCTTTTCTTTCCAAAAAGGGATGCCAACCGATACGGCTCCCAGAATGTAGCGCGGTAAATTTTCAGATTCTCAGGAGCCTCCTGCCCCAGTCCCTTGTCTTGCAAAGGGTAATTCGGCCTTGCCGGAATATACAATACGGGGGAAACACCCAATTCCTGAAGGTATTTCGTGAAGTATAACCAACGCTGGACACCGGGTCCGCCGGCTGGGGGCCAATAATAGGTGATTATCAGTACCTTGTTGCTCCTCTCGGTATCCGCTTCCTTGTCAGTGTTGCGTTTCATAGCGCAGGATTCCTACTGCTCAGCTTTAAGCTTCCCCCGCCTCCATAGCAGGAATTCCCGGCCAATCGCGGTTAAAAATAGCAGTAGTAAAGCTACCGAACCGGCTAATACATATTTACTGCCCTGGGTAATTACCTCAGGCTCAAACCGGAATTCGACCCAGTGTATCCCGGCGGGTACCTCCATGGCGCGCAATGCGTAATTTACCCTGAAATGAGGAACCTTTTCCCCGTCGAGGTAGGCATTCCACCCATTAGGATAATACATTTCCGAGAACACAGCGAGGCCCTCATTATTGTTTTTTAACTGGTAGCGTAAGCGGTTGGGCTGATAGACTTCCAATTCAATTTCGGCCAGGGAATCCAATTCAAATTTCCTTGGTTGGACATCCGGAAAATCGCTTGAATTGAAGATTGCACTTTGCGCCACTGCCAGGGTATCCAAGGCCAGAATAGCAGCATCGGCATCAGGAACAGCCTGTAGTGATCTCACAAACCACGCATTGCCCATGGCGTCCGGATTCATGGAAACCGTAGGCGAACCATTCTCATCGCTTCGGATAAGGTATTTCGTATTGAGCATGCTCAGAACCTGCCGGTTATTGCGATAGATATGATACTGGAAAAGATCCTGCATTCTGCCAGGCTTGGCGGCGTGGTATCCCCCCAGGGATTGATGGAAATAAGAAGTACGCGCGCCATTCGGGCCTTCCTCAATATTGAACACCCGATACACACTACTATCCCGAAGTATTGCCTGATCCGCCGCAGAACGAACAATCGGTGCATTCATACGTCTTTCGGGCACAAAATCGTCGGCATTAATATAGCGACGATCGATACCTACCAGGTCAAAAACTAATAAAGTTCCCAGGGCAATAAGTGCCAGATTCTCCCTGAGCTTACCTTTCAGGTGAAACCACAGTACCCCCGTCGTTAGCAAGGTAAAAAGCATGGACCTCAGGATATCCGCCACATATACCGCTTCGCGGTCGCGGACTATCATCGCTACCAGGTCTTCAGGGTAGTATTGTTTTAGCAGACCATCGCTGGTTCCTTCAAATGAAAATGCTGATTTAAATAGCAACAATACAAGCCCCAGGGCAAGGAATGATCCAGCAGAAATCAACAGGGCTTTTTGCTTACGGCGGTCGGATACATTAGGGGAAAAGAAATGCCAGAGCGCCAAGACGGCAAGAACCGGGGCGCAAAACTCCAGGATCACCTGCGCAGACGAAACCGCCCTGAATTTGTCGTAAAGTGGCACGTAATCGATCATGAGCTGGGTAAACCATCCGAGGTTTTTCCCCCAGGATAGCAGCAAGGAAAGCACAAAACCACCCACGAGCCACCATTTGGGTCTTCCTCTTACCAGAAAGAAGCCCATGACAAAGAGTAACAAGACTATTGCCCCTACATAGGCAGGCCCGGCAACACCCGGCTGCTCTCCCCAGTATAATTGAAGGTTATTTGAGAATTCAAGCGCCTGTGATCGGGGTACGCCCTGATCAATGAGGTATTCATAAGTATGGGAGTCTTCCCCAAGGGATTCGATAGATCCTCCGCCAAACAATCGCGCCGCCCAGATATTCAGCGATTCTGTGATACCGTAGCTGTATTGCGTAATGTAGTCGAAATCCAGACCGGTGGTAGCCTCCTTGGGGTTACCTTCCGGATCCAAAGTTAAGGCCGATGGTCCGCGCGTACTCCAGGCTGCATATTCCTGAGTAGCTAATAGCGCTGTCGCATTGGTAACAACACCGAGTGCCACAGCGAGAATCAGGAGGCCAACAGAAACAAAATAATGCTTTAATACTCCTTTGCGGATCGCATCTATAAGGTAGGCCACTCCCAAAATAACCACCAACAGACCAAAATAATAAGTCATCTGATAGTGGTTGGCCTGAATCTCCAGGGCCATGGCCAGGGCAGTGAGTAAAAAGCCCCAGATATACTTTTTCCTGAAAACCAGGATAATTCCCGCCATAACCATAGGCAAGTAGCCCAGGGCATGGGCTTTGGCGTTATGTCCAGCTCCGAAAATAATTATGAGATAGGCCGAAAAACCAAAGGCAAGAGCGCCGAAAACGGCCATGCGCCAGCCCACCTTCATGCAACACATCAGGATGTAAAAACTGAGGAAATACAAGAAGAGATAATCGGCCGGGCGCGGCAGGAATCGGATCAGGTGATCCAGCTGTTTGATATAGTCATGAGGGTAACGGGCTCCCAGCTGGTAGGTGGGCATTCCCCCGAATGCGCTATTGGTCCAGTAAGGCTCCTCTTTAAATTCCCTGCGGAATTCCTCCTGCTCCTGAGCCATCCCGCGATACTGCACAATGTCGGACTGGTAGAGTGCCTGACCCTGAAGTACCGGGTAAAAATAGGCCAGGGCAGCCAGGGCAAAGAAAGTAAGCACGAAAAAATGCGTGAACAGATGCTTGAATCCAGATTTCATTTCCGGCATAACTTATTCGATCTCTTCAAATTCGATATACTCCCCTACCCGTTTTTTCGAAGTTTTATTCCTTTCGGAAGCCATATCGGGATTGGGTTTTTCAACGGTTACGGAGCCTTCAGGTTGTCGGGGCTCCTGTCGCATCCCGGATCTATTGAAGAATTCCTCGAAGTGTTTCTCAGTACGTCGTACCGCATAGGCGCGTATCCAGGGAAATAACAAGCGACCCAGAAGCACCAGGCCATAATACGCAAGGAGGATAATAAGAATGGTCGTTAAAAACCCCATAAAAAGACTTGTGATATATCAAAAGTACAATTCCCGCGTTGTATAAGCAGTACAAATGTCCTAAAATAATTCCAAAAATGGCAGTCTTCCGAACGATCAGCCTGCGCTTTCGAGCCCTTATAATCGGCAGTGTTTTCGGACTTTTTCCGATGCTGGTAACCTCCCAGTACACCGATGTAATCAATTCCAACCGCCCGGGTAAAGCGCAAAGCGCCTACGCGGTGGGCCGTGGCGTTGTGCAGTTGGAGTCCGGATTATTCTTTGAGCAACAGGATCACGATTTGCTCAATACGGAATCGGGCATCTTTGGGGTCGATGTTGCCCTGAGATACGGGCTGTTATTTGAACCCCTGGAAATTATTTGGGAAGGGATCTACCAGAACCAGTCTATTGATTTTATAAATATCGGACGGTCCGATAACTACACCGATTTCTTCAGAAATCGCGTCGGACTTAAGTATCTGATCTATGACCGATACAAAAATCCGGAGCGCAATAAACCCAATATTCGGAGCTGGCGTGCTAATAATGTCTTTCAATGGAAAAACCTTATCCCTTCTGTTGCGGTTTATGCCGGGGCAAATTTTGTACTGGGGGATAATCCCTTCTATCCCGTAGACGAACCAACGGTATCGCCTCGTGTTATGGTTGCCACTCAAAGCCGACTGAGTCCGCGTTTTGTGCTGGTTACCAATATCGCTTACGACCGGATCGGATCCGATTTTCCCGAATGGAGTTATCTCGTCTCCATATCCCACGCTTTCCGAAATCCCCGATGGAGTATTTTCGCCGAAAACCAGGGGATTCAGAGCGACCGTTACTCCGATGTTTTACTCCGTGGAGGGATTGCCTATCTCTTCAATAAAAACTTCCAGGCCGACCTAAATCTGGGAGCGAGTTTTAAAAATACCCCAAGTCGCATCTTTATAGCCAGCGGGGTATCCTACCGCCTCGATTACCACAAGGACAAATTAATTCCCATCGAGGATCAGGATAAAATTAGCCGCAATGCCATGAAGAAAAGTGGTAGTGGATCCAAAGCAGAACGCAAAGCCCGCCGTAAAGCCGAAAAACGCAATAAGAAACGCTCCAAGGGGAACGAGGAGGAAGAAGACGATTACGATTTCCAGGATTAACGCAAAAGGGTTTTACGCTCTGCCAGAAGTTTCCTAATATTGGAGACTGGCAAGAGCAGACTATGATTCGCATTGAAGAGGCCCGGACAAGACAGGAATTAAAGGCCTTTGTAAAATTTCCTTTCCGGTTATACAAGGATTCTCCCTATTGGGTCCCCCCCATTATTTCAGAAGAACTCGAAAGTCTTTCCTCAGACCACAATCCCGTATTTCAACAAGCCGAAGCCCGGTTTTTCCTTGCCTATCGCGAAAACAAGATTGTAGGAAGAGTTGCTGCCATTGTAAACCGTATTGAAATTGAGCAGCAAGGGCTCTCTAAAATCCGGTTTGGATGGCTCGACTTCGAAGACGATCCGGAAATTTCCAGGGCCCTGATGGAGGCCGTCAGAAGCTATGGTGAAGCGCGAGGCCTCAGCTACATGGAAGGTCCCATGGGGTTTTCTAATTTAGACAAGGTAGGTGTTGTAACCGAAGGCTTCGAGCATATGGGAAGCATGATTACCTGGTACAATTACCCCTATTATGCAACACACCTGAAAAACCTTGGTTTTGCCAAGGAAAAAGAATATATCGAAAGTCGGTTTCCCGCCTCAAATGCAGATCCGGCGAACTTCGTGAGAATTCAGGAAATCATCAGGAAACGCTACGGCCTGAGACCTTTAAATTTTACGAATACGGCAGAGATCATGCCCCTGGCCGACCAGATGTTTGATCTCTTTAACAGCTCCTATTCCTCATTGGCTTCTTTCGTTCCCATAAGTCCCGCACAACGGGAATATTTCAAGAAAAAGTACCTGAGTTTTATAAACCCGGAATACATCAAGTTCATTGTAGACAAGAATGATAAGATAATCGCCTTCGCTATCGTAATGCCTTCCTACTCTACAGCATTGCGGAAAGCCTGGGGCAAGCTATTTCCCTTCGGATTCATCCATTTATTACGGGCTAAGCGCTACAACCGCGACGCTGTATTCTATCTGATCGGAATCCTCCCGGAATACCAGAACAAAGGGGTTACTGCCATAATCTTTAACGAATATTACAAGATATTCCAGCGGAAAAATGTCGAGATGTGCTACCGCACTCCGGAATTGGCCGACAATCTTGCTATCCAAAAGATTTGGAAGAATTTTCAGCCCGAGGTATACAGACGACGAGCTACATTCCGAAAGGAAATAGCGTCCTGAAAATCAGGTAAGTAAAAAAGTAAATTGCTTATTCCCCCATTGCTGCGGCTACTGCAGCAGACAACCGCTTGTAGGTTCCATTTTGCAGACGTTCTCGGATCGCTGAAAAGGCCTCCAGAGTTTCTTCGATATCAGCAGCAGTATGCGTGGCTGTTGGAATCATACGCAGGAGGATCAAGCCCTTAGGTATTACGGGATACACTACAATTGAGCAGAAAATACCGTAATTCTCACGTAAGTCTTTCACCAACGCCATGGCTTCAGGAATACTTCCATTCAGGTACACTGGCGTTACGCAACTCGAGGTAGACCCGATATCAAAACCGCGTTCCTTCAGACCATTTTGAAGCATGTTCACGTTTTCCCAAAGCTTTGCCTTGAGTTCAGGCATGGTGCGCAGCATTTCCAATCGCTTCAGGGCTCCTTTTACATAGACCATTGGCAGGGATTTGGCAAACATCTGAGAACGCAGGTTGTACTTGAGATATTCGATGATTTCAGCGTCGGCCGCCAGGAAGGCGCCGATTCCGGCCATGGACTTCGCAAATGTGGCGAAATAGACATCGATATCGTCCTGTATTCCTTGTTCTTCACCAGCCCCGGCACCAGTCTTGCCGAGTGTTCCGAACCCGTGGGCATCATCGACCAGCAGGCGGAATTTGAATTTATTCTTGAGTGCTACAATTTCCTTGAGCTTACCCTGCTCGCCTCGCATCCCAAAAACACCTTCGGAGATCACCAGGATCCCACCGCCGGTTTGTTCAGCCATTTTGGTAGCGCGTTCGAGGTTTTTCTCCAGCGAAGCAATATCGTTGTGCTTAAACGTAAAGCGTTTTCCCATGTGCAGGCGTACCCCATCGATAATACAGGCGTGGGAATCCACGTCGTAAACAATGATGTCGTCCTTGCTGACCAGGGCGTCAATGGCGGACATAATTCCCTGGTAACCAAAATTCAGGAGGTAGGCAGCTTCCTTGCTGACAAAGGCGGCCAGCTCCTTTTCTAACTGCTCGTGGTAATCGGTATGACCGCTCATCATCCGGGCGCCCATAGGATAAGCCGCACCATGCTCATGAGCCGCATCCCCGTCGACTTTCCTGATCTCCGGCAAATTGGCCAGACCCAGATAGTCATTGATACTCCAGGTAATCACTTCCTTGCCCTGGAATTTCATGCGGTTCGAAATCGGCCCTTCTAATTTTGGGAACACAAAATAGCCTTCGGCCTGACTTGCCCATTTTCCCAAAGGTCCCTTATTCTCTATAATCCGATCAAATAAATCTTTCATGCAGTTTCGCTTGGTTGAAAAAAAATCCAAAAAAACAACCGGCCCGAAGGTCCGGCGATTTAATGGGTTGATTTTGGGGCAAAAGTAAAAAAAAGTAGGCAGGATTCATAATAAATCCCACCACTGGCTTGTAGTGTAAATACGGTAATTAGGCAGGAACTACTTGATCACTTCCACCTGCTGGGTTTCCCCAACATGCTTGCTGTCGTAAAAGCCCTGCTCCTCCATCCAGTGATCGCTGTAGATTTTGCTCATGTAGCGCGATCCGTGGTCCGGGAAGATTACGACGACTTTGCTGTTCTCGTCGAATTCCCCTTCTTCCTGTAATTGGTGAACGGCCTGCATAGCAGCGCCACTGGTATATCCGGAGAAAATACCCTCTGTACGGCCCAATTTACGAGCCATATGAGCACTTTCTTCATCCGTAACCTTGATAAAACGATCAATGGTATCGAAATCGGTAGCATCTGGGATCAGGTTTTTCCCTAGCCCTTCAATACGATACGGATAAATCTCATCACGATCCAGTTCCCTTGTTTCGTGGAATTTCTTTAACACGGAACCGTAAGCATCCACTCCGAGGATTCGGATGTTGGGATTCTGCTCCTTCAGAAAACGGGCAGTACCGGAAATGGTTCCCCCTGTTCCACTACAAGCTACCAAATGCGTGATTTGACCAGCCGTCTGCTCCCAAATTTCGGGACCTGTAGTGCGGTAATGGGCTTCAATATTGAACTTATTGAAGTACTGGTTGATATAAATAGACCCTTCAGTTTCCTGATGCAGGCGCTTTGCTACCTGATAGTAGGAACGGGGATCATCTGCGCTAACGTGTGCCGGACACACATACACCTTTGCTCCCATTGAGCGGAGCATATCGATTTTGTCCTTTGAAGACTTGGAACTAACAGCGAGAATACAGTCGTATCCTTTAACGATACTTACCATAGCCAGGCTAAAACCTGTGTTACCTGAGGTAGTTTCAATAATGGTACTACCCGGTTTGAGCAAACCGCTAGCTTCGGCCTGTTCAATTATGTAATGGGCAATACGGTCTTTGGAGGAATGTCCGGGATTGAAGGCCTCTAACTTTGCAAAAAATTCGCCGGAATACCCGGCGGTCAACTGCTTCAATCGAACCAAGGGGGTTTGGCCAATAAGCTCCAGGATACTGTCGCAGGCCTTAATCTCTTGTTTCATACGTTTGGGTTAGGCATGGCTTTATAATAAACCAAAACTAGGGGCAAAATTAGTATTTTTTTTAAACTAGCCCGTTTTTAAGCAAAAAGAGTCTGGTTTTTCCTACCCAAAAAGATGCCTGATTAAAGCTGTAAGCGGCTCATTCTAAGCCATCCTGTTGGCCAAATCCAGTAAAAAGGCATATTCTATGGCCGTCTCGCGAAGTGCTTCAAAACGCCCGGAGGCTCCGCCGTGCCCGGCATCCATATTGGTGTGAAGGTAAAGCCTGTTGGAATCTGTTTTCAGCTCCCGAAGGCGCGCTACCCACTTGGCGGGCTCCCAGTACTGCACCTGGGAATCGTGCAATCCGGCCAGAACCAACAAATGGGGATATGCCTGTTTCTTTACATTATCGTAAGGAGAATAGCTTTTCATGTAAGCATAATACTCCGGATCGCCAGGGTTGCCCCATTCGTCGTATTCTCCGGTAGTCAGGGGTATGCTTTCGTCCAGCATAGTGGTAACCACGTCCACAAACGGAACTGCTGCTATAACGCCGTGAAACAGCTCAGGGGCCTCATTAACAATTACCCCCATGAGCAAACCTCCCGCTGAACCCCCTGCAGCATAGAGGTTTTCTGGTCGGGTAAATTTTTCAGCGACCAAACAATGCGCACAATCGATAAAGTCGTTAAAGGTATTCCACTTCTGAAGGAGTTTGCCCGATTCATACCAGGGGCGACCCAGGTATTCTCCTCCTCGCACATGGGCAATAGCAAATATGAATCCGCGATCCAGCAGGCTCAATCGAACCGATGAAAAATAGGGATCGGTGGTACTCCCATAAGAACCATAGCCATAAAGCAAGAGCGGGCTGCTGCCGTCCCTGGGGGTATCCTTGTGGTAAACCAGGGAAATCGGAACTTCTGATCCATCCCGCGCCGTTGCCCAAATACGCGTAGATCCGTAATTGTCCGGATCAAATGACGGATCCAGGACCTCCTGTTGTTTCAGTACGGTTTGCTCTTTAGTGTCCATGTTGAACTCCATGATGCGATAAGGCGTTGTCATGGCGTTAAACACATAGCGAAAGGCCCGGGTATTGAATTCCAGGTTAACGTAAGGATAAGCGACGTAAGTCTCTCCCTCCAGGGGGATTTCGTAGGAAGCGGTACCGTCCCAGCGATCGATAAAGATGCGCGTGAGGCCATTGTGACGCTCTGAACGCACCATGTATTCTTTGAAAAGCTCCATATCCTCCAGCAATACGTCTTCCCTGTGAGGTATAACTTCCTCCCAGGCCGAATAGCCCGTGTCGGATTCCGGCGTTTTCATCAATTTAAAATTCGTAGCTCCGTCCTTATTGGTCAGGACATAAAAATGCGCGCCGTAGTGGTAAATCGCATATTCCAGGCCACGCTGCCGGGGTGCAAATACTTTAAATTCGCCCAGGGGGTCATTGGCGTTCAGGATGCGATATTCACTGGTTAGCGTGCTTACCGAGCCTATTACGATGTATTTTCTGGATTTGGTTTTGTATACGTAGGTATTGAACGTCTCATCTTCTTCCTGATAAACCAGTACATCTTTAGCCGGGTCTTCCCCCAAAATATGGCGGTATATGGCATTGGCCCGGAGCGTTACCGGATCTTTACGAACGTAATACAGGGTACGATTATCTGCAGCCCATACCGAGCTACCGGTAGTCCGGTCCATAGTAACCGGCAGCAATTCTCCGGTCTCCAGATTCTTTATTTTCAAGGCATACTCCCGCCGTCCCAAGGTATCCACCCCAAAGGCAGCGAGTTTGTTATCCGGACTAATGGAGATTCCCTTCATATCAAAGAACTCCTCCCCTTCTGCCAGAGCATTGCAATCAAAAAGCAATTCTTCCTCCGCTTCCATTACTTCCTTGCGTCGGGTGTAGACAGGATATTGACCTCCCTTTACAAATCGGGTTACATACCAATAGCCGTTTCGCTTATAGGGTACCGAAGTATCGTCTTCCACTATCCGCCCTTTCATCTCCTCAAATAGCTGCTTCTGGAATTCCTCGGTATGCCCGGTCTGTTTCTTGAAAAATGAATTCTCCTGCTCCAGATAGGAAATCACCTCGGGATTTTCCCGTTCCCGCAACCAGTAATAGGGATCGGAACGCTCATCGCCGTGATTGCGATGTGTAAATTCAATTTGTTTGGCGCGGGGTGCAGACAAGGTTTTGTGGATATTTTGCGGACGCAAAAATAGCCTTTCCCATGGAATAGTAAAGCGAAGGCCTTACCTTTAAGCTAAAATAAAATCGCTTACCGATGTTTGGAGATTTAATGGGAATGATGGGCAAACTCAAAGAAGCCCGCCAGAAAGCTGAGGAGACTAAGAAAAGATTAGACGGTGTGCTGTTGCAGGAGGAAGGTGCCGAAGGCATGTTGAAGGTAGAAGTAACCGCCAACCGCGAAATCCGGGAGATTCAGATCGATAAAGAACTCCTCGGGGACAAGGATGCCCTGGAAGACTACTTACTGCTTACCCTGAACCGGGCCCTTAAAAAAGCTGAGGAAGTACATAATACCGAAATGGCAGCCGTTGCCCGGGAAGGTATGCCAAACATCCCAGGCATGGATCAATTTATGAAGTAGCTATGCTGAAAATTGAAAATAAAGGAGATTCCCACTACTTCTTTGTGGTGCAAAGTGCCCAGGGCAACCCTCTCTTTGAAAGCGAGCCTTTTGAGAATCAGGAAGCCGTCAGGGAAGCCATTACCGCAATAAAGCCGCGGATAAAACATCCGGGCAGTTTTGAAAGACTAACCGACCATGAAGGGCATTTCCGGTTTGCCCTGAAAGATCCGCAGGGGAAAACACTGGGGCGCAGTAAACCTTATGGTTCCGAGGCGGGTATGGAAAATGGGATACGGAATACCCAGGCGGGGATCCTTGACAGTAGCCTCGGCTAATCTAAATTGCAATTGCTGAAAACGTCTCCAGGACGTACTGGTGCATGGCTGCGGTGTAATCCAAATGGGTGACCAGTCGTAACTTCCCCTGGCCCATTCCAATAAGGCGAATTTTTGCGGCATCCATTTTTTGCATAAAGCTTGCCTCACTGAGTAAATCCGTGTTCAACTCAAAGATTACAATATTGGTCGAAACAGGTTCTACCTTTTTGATAAAGGGCAGTGACTCCAGCGAGGCTCCAAGTTCACTGGCCTTCTGGTGATCGGCTACCAGGCGTTCAATATGGTTATCAAGGGCATAAATCCCGGCTGCAGCCAGATATCCGCTTTGTCGCATTCCACCACCCAGAACCTTTCGAATTCTGAGGGCTTCTTCCATATCGGATTTAGATCCGATTAGCAACGATCCAACAGGACATCCCAATCCTTTGCTGAGACACACGCTTAAGGTATCGAACAAGCTCCCAAAGTCCTTAAAGTCTTGTTGTTTAGCGACCGCAGCATTCCAGATACGCGCTCCGTCCAGGTGGTATTTCAATCCGTGTGCATCGCATACCTCACGTATTTCTTGAAGAGCCTTCAGGTCCCAGCAGGCGCCACCCCCTTTATTGGTGGTATTCTCAACGCAAACTAAAGAGGTTCGCGGACTGTGGTAAAAATCAGGGGGATTCACAGCAGCGGCCACCTGGTCGGCTTCCATCATTCCACGGGTACCATCCACGAGTTTACAGGAGACACCACTATTGAAACTGACCCCTCCTCCTTCGTAATTGTATACGTGGGCGTACTTATCGCAAATTAGCTGATCTCCGGGACGGGTGTGCAATTTGATCCCGGTCTGGTTCGCCATGGTTCCGCTTGGAAAAAATAAGGCAGCCTCCTTGCCGAACATTGCAGCGGCCTTAGCTTCAAGTGCGTTGATGGTCGGATCTTCCTTGAAGACATCATCACCGACCTCAGCTTGCATCATGGCTTCCATCATGCCCGGTGTGGGCCGGGTAACCGTATCACTGATCAGGTTTACTTCCATGGGTTGAATTCCTGGTAACTACAGGCTGCACCGGGATCTGTACTTCCGATTGGCGATCCATCCGGAATTTTCGGTACATCGGGCACCTTGTGTAACTCCGGATGTTCCCGGAATGAACGGATGCGGCGGTACAACTCCGCAGCCTGAGCATCTTTGCGGTCAAGCGCCCATTTTCCCAGGGCATCAAGTTGCTCTTGGGCCATTGCATTTACCTGAGGGTGAACCGATTGATTCGCTGCCAGTAACATCAAGTGATGCAATACCCGGAATCGGACCACGCCGGCTATGGCTTCTTCCATAGAATCCGAGGTCTTTGCCGAAAAGGTTTGGTCAAGCAGCTTATCCAGTACTTCTTCCAGGCCGAGTTGCGCTGGGAACATGGCCTTCTGATGTACCAGCCGGGAGGCCCGCTGGGGATGCATCAACAAGCCAAGGGTCATATCTGCTGCGGTTTCGGCGGCCCCAAGGGCATCAAAACTAACCCCAGTACGACCTTTAAAGGATTCCCGGCCTGCACCATATCCAATGGCCCTGGGCGGAAAATATCGCAGGACTTCCTGTGGAATTCGCAGCACCTGTGGATCCAGCGTTGCCAGCACCGATTCCAGTGCCTGAACCTGTTGTTTTTCAGGTAGCAAGTTCCAGGGCTGCGACCCATCGCCTTTAACTGCATAACTATATTCCATTCCACCTACGAGCTTAACAGCTGCCTCGGTCTGATAGCGGTGGAAGAAGTAAAGCGGGACAAATACGTCCTCCAGTACGGAATACGGGGTGCCTTCAGGAACATTGTCTGCGGAAAAATTGGTTATGGCCTGCCTGCGGACCTCCAGAACCCGATTCAATTCTTCGGCAGCCCCAGCACCGTTATCCCATAAATGAGCCTGAGCATTTGCACCCCCCTGGGCACGCGCGTCCTGATCGCTTAGATACCGCAGTCCTTGCTGTGCCGCATCATTGAGGATTTTATTCAGGGCAAGGGATTCATCGGTCCCTTCCGGAAAATCCGAATAGGAGTACGCTACAGATACCTTATCCCATTCCCCGATACCCGTATCATAGGCCTGGGAAAAATCGATTTCTTCATCATTCAGCAGGATCAAGGGATGCGGGTAGTCCATTACCGAAGCACGATCGTTGGTGCTGGCTGCAAAATTGTGTGCAAAACCGAGGGTATGCCCGATTTCATGCGCCGATAGTTGCCGGATTCGCGCCAGGGCTAGTTCCAGCATGGGACCGTGGTTTTCATCGGATTCCGCATAAGGTTTATTGGATAAGACCTGAGCTATCATAAAATCCTGCCGGATACGCAGGCTTCCCAAACTAACATGACCTTTGATAATCTCTCCGGTTCGGGGATCCCGGACACTACTCCCATAACTCCATCCCCTTGTAGAGCGATGCACCCACTGAATTACATTGTAACGGACATCCAAAGGGTCGGCATCATCGGGGAGCATTTTCACCTGGAAGGCATCCTTATAGCCAATAGCCTCAAAGGCTTGATTCCACCAGCGTCCACCTTCCAATAAAGCCGAACGAACCGGCTCCGGGGTTCCATTATCCAGGTAATAAATTATCGGTTCCACGGCTTCACTTACAGCAGCTCCCGGATCCTTCTTTTCAAGGCGATGCCTGGGAACATATCGTTTAATCAACGAGGCCTCTACCGGGGTGGCGTAGTCGTAATACGCAAAGGGGTAGGAACCGCTTCGGGGATCAAAAGCCCGCTGCTGAAATCCAGGTTCCGGCAATTCGATAAATGAATGATGCTGTGCAACCGTTACTGCCCCGGGATCCGGGGTTACCGAACGAATATTCCCCCCTTGCGGAGTTCCTTTAAAGGTCAGCCAAACATCAACTTCAGAATTTTTTGGAAATGCCTTGGTGCGTTCCAGATTAACGGCGCTTCTGGAAGCGTCCAGACTGTAGCTCCCCTGCCCTGTTCGTTTGAGGCGCTGAGAAACGCCGTGCGCGTCCTGCATAAGGTATGGGGTAAGGTCAACTAAATGACTAGCCCCATCGCTCTCGACTATGGGGAAACCAAAGCGAACAGATTTTGCAAAAGCCTGCTCTACCGATTTCTTTTCCAATTCATTGTCGGTAAGTGCACGATAGTCCAGGTTGGGCTGAATCATCAGAATTTTATTACCGATTTTCTTAAAAACCACAACCTGTTCCCCGCCTAATTGGCCGCGATCCAATCCAATGTCGTTACTTCCAATGCCACTGCTAAGCGCATATACATAGAGGAACTCCTGGTTCAGTTTGTCGATTTCAAGGAATAATTTACCGGAATCTTCATCCCAATACATATTAAAATATCCCTCAAACTTCTGGCATTTCTCGACCTTCTCTGAAAATTGGCCTTGTAGCAAAAACGGGAGCCAGATCAGGCTCAGGAGAATTCGGTAGTTTTTCATGCTTTGGTTTTGAGCTAAAGTAGGTAAAATCGAAATTTCTCTCATGCGATCCTGGCAATTTAGTCTGTGCGATTTTAAGAATTTCGATAATTCAGGTAGTCCCTCAGCCCTAAATGGCAAAAAGCGGCTGTCTCCTTTCATTTCTGCTGAATTCCTCGTATTTTCTTTGCTTTCTGACACAGATGGCCAAAAAGCAAAAAGGTATATTTTCCAAGTACGATCGGAACCCCAAGCTGTTCGACGAGCTCTATGATCAACAGGGGGAAGTAAACGATGTCTATAAAAAACTCTTTAAGTTATATGGGCAGCACAGTATCGAAGATTATGCCGAGCTGAACGGTCGCGCCAAAGCCTCATTTTTTAACCAGGGAATAACCTTTCGGGTCTACAGCGATGAGAAGACCAATGAGAAAATATTTCCCTTTGATTTATTTCCCAGGATAATCGGAGCAGACGAATGGGCCGAGCTGGAACGCGGTGTTGTGCAACGCTGCAAGGCCCTGAATGCATTCTTATGGGATCTGTACCACGAACAAAACATCCTCAAGGACGGGGTGGTACCCATGGAATTGGTGGGAAGTTCCGAGAATTTCCTGGAACAGATGGTAGGCTTTGATCCTCCGGGAGGAATCTACAACCATATCTCGGGAACCGACCTGATCAGGCATACCGATGGGAAATTCTATGTTTTGGAAGATAACATCCGATGTCCTTCCGGGGTGAGCTATGTATTGAGTAACCGAACTGCCCTTAAAAGGGCGCTTTTTGGGGTGTTCAACCATTATAATGCCCACACGGTAACCAACTATGCGGAAAACCTGCTGGATCTCCTGGAAACCGTAAAACCAGCCGGTGTAGACAAACCCAACACGGTGGTCCTTACGCCGGGGATGTATAATTCGGCATTTTATGAGCACAGTTACCTGGCCAAGACTATGGGGGTTGAATTGGTAGAGGGCCGGGATTTGTATGTGGAAAATGACTTTGTTTACATGAAAACCATCCATGGCCGGGAACGGGTAGACATTATTTACCGCAGGATTGACGATCAGTTCCTGGACCCGCTGGAATTCAGAAAGGATTCCACCCTTGGCGTACCCGGTTTGTTCGCGGCATATCGCAAGGGCAATGTGACCCTGGCCAATGCCCCCGGAACCGGAGTGGCAGATGATAAGGCGGTTTACACCTATATGCCCGAGATTATTCAATATTATTTTGGCGAGGAAGCTATTCTGCACAATGTCCCAACCTATCATTGCAGCCGGAAGGAAGAATTGGAATACGTTTTAGACAACATTGCCGAGCTGGTGATAAAACCGGTCGATGAAGCCGGGGGTTACGGGATTTCCATAGGCAATACCCTGTCGCCTGAAGAAATAGAAGAAGTGCGGAACACCGTTCGGGCCCATCCCCGAAAATACGTGGCCCAACCGATCATGAGCCTTTCCGTTCATCCCACCTACATCGAAGAAACACAGAGCTTCGAGCAACGCCATGTAGATTTGCGCTCTTTCGCGCTAATGGGGAGCGACCGGGAATTTGTCTTGAAAGGCGGCCTTACCCGGGTAGCGCTGCGCCGGGGAAACCTCATCGTTAACTCCTCCCAGGGTGGTGGTTCTAAAGATACCTGGGTACTCAAAAAATCGAAGAAAAATGCTGGCTAGGGCTGCAGACAACCTCTATTGGATGGGAAGATACATCGAGCGGACCGAACACATGGCCCGGTTCATGAATGTGAATTATTTTTCCAGCCTCGACGCCCCGAATGCCAAATCCCAAAAGCGGAATTTTGTCTTGCGCTCCATACTCTTTATGGCTGGAGATCCTGTCGGTAAAAACGATAAAGTAAATGAGCAGGAGGTGCTCTATAAGGTTGGCCTGGATCAGGATTTCCCTTCATCGGTTTGTAATTCGATCTGTTATGCCCGGGAAAACGCGCATTCGGCAAGGGACTTAATTTCAACAGAACTCTACGAGTCGGTCAATAAGTTTTATCATTTCGCGACCTCCTACCCCAAGGAGCGTTTTGTAAAAACTGGACTGTTTGAGTACACATCCCAGGTTACCGAGCTCACTGCGATTCTTCGCGCAAAAATCCGCGGTACGTTACTCCATGATGAGATCTACGCCATTATTATGATGGGGGTGAACATGGAAAGGGCCTTACAGATTACGCGAATGATAAACGCCAAGTATAATGATGCCCGGCTTGCCCCAGGCAGTTATGGCGATAGGTTTCGCAACAGTTACGAATGGACTACGCTGCTCAAATGTGCCGAATCTTACGATATGATGCGCAGACTGTACAAGAAATCGCCATCGAGCCTGAGCACCCTTGAATTTCTCATTCTGAATCCCCGCTGCCCGAGATCAGTTATGAATGCCCTGAATCAGATTTATCGCCATGTGGTTTCCCTGAATCCCATGAAAATAGACGATAAGGACTCAACGGCCTTCCTCGTTGGCAAAATTCGTTCCGAATACCAGTTTAAATGCATTGAGGATATCGAAGGGGATATCCAGGGATATATCGATCATATCTTTTCCGAGCTCACCGAAATTGGTAGTCGAATGGAGAAGGAATTTTTTCACTATTAGAATGGCCGATTGTTTCCGAATCACCTACAATGCCGAAAATAGCTACGATTATCCGGTAACGGCAGCTACCTGGCAGTTTCTGATCCTTCCCCTCGAAAATGAGAGTCAGCACCACCTGAAATTCGAGTTCAGTAATTCCCTGGGAGCTTACTGGGAGCTGTCCCATTCAGGTTTTGGCTTTAGAACCATCCGGGTGCGAAGCAAAGGACCCGTTTCCCGTATTTCCTTTACTGCCGAAATCAGTCTGATCAAAGAGGTTGTTAACCCCTTCGCTTTCAATCCGGAAATGGTTCCGCCGTTCAATGGTCCTGAACTCAAGCTACAAGACTTTCGCCTCACCTTTGCCCGATATATCCGGCCTACCCACCTGACCACACTTCCTCCGGGATCTGCAGCGCTCTATTCCTGGGATCAGGGGGAAGGCTATCTGGAAAAATTACAAGCCCTCAATACCTGGGTTTACGAATACCTCTATTACACCCCTGGGGTAACTGATGTGGATACCTCCCTGGAAGAAGTGCTGGGCTTAAACAAAGGGGTGTGTCAGGATTTCGCCCATTTATTCATTGCCCTGGCCAGAAACAAAGGAATACCTGCACGGTATGTTTCCGGCTATTTACACCAGGGCAAAGGCTATTTCGGGGACGCTCAAATGCACGCCTGGGCCGAAGCCTGGGTGCCGGGGATCGGCTGGATCGGGTTTGATCCTACCAATAACATCCTGGCAGCTTCTAATCACATAAAAGTGGCCCATGGCAGGGACTACGACGATTGTGCCCCGCTCAAGGGAATTGTATTTGGTGAGGGCGAAAACACCAGCCAGCATGCGGTTGCTGTTCAATCCCAGCAATAGCCTACAAGATTTGCGCGCTAAACCTTGAAAAAGGCGTAATTTTGAGCCGCAATACGAAAACAATTTCCCATTGGAAAGATTCAAATCACTTATGGATCGCCTCGGTGCGTTAAGGAGGTATCTTTGACATAGATGCCAAACGCATCGAAATTCAGACCGAAGAAGAAAAAACCCTGGTCCCTGGCTTTTGGGATGACCCGGTTACTGCACAAGCCTTCATGAAAAGCCTTAAAAGCTTGAAGGGTTGGGTAAAAGAATTCGAAGAAGCTGAAAGTTTACTGGGAGACGCAGAGGTCCTACTGGAGTTTCAGGAGGCTGGAGAAGCCACAGAGGCGGAGGTATTAAAGCCACTGGAAAAAGCGGAATCGGCTATAGAGAAACTCGAGTTCCGAAATATGCTCTCGGACGAAGGAGATGAGATGACCGCCGTCCTGCAGATTACAGCCGGAGCCGGCGGCACGGAAAGCTGTGACTGGGCCTCCATGCTCATGCGCATGTACATCATGTGGGCCGAGAAGAACGGCTATAAAGTAAAGGAGCTGAATTACCAGGATGGAGACGTGGCCGGAATCAAAACCGTAACCCTTGAAATTGAAGGAGATTACGCTTTTGGCTGGTTGAAAGGCGAAAATGGGGTTCACCGCCTGGTGCGCATTTCCCCTTTTGATAGCAATGCCAAAAGACATACCTCTTTTGCTTCGGTTTATGTTTATCCCCTGGTCGATGATAGTATTGAAATCGAAATCAACCCGGCGGATATTGAGATTACCACCGCCCGTTCCAGCGGCGCCGGGGGGCAAAATGTGAACAAAGTCGAAACAAAGGTCCAGTTGGTACACAAACCAACCGGGATTCAGATTTCCTGTTCCGATTCACGATCCCAGCACGATAACCGGGCTACGGCAATGAAAATGCTGAAGTCGCAGCTCTATGAGATTGAATTGCGTAAAAAACAGGAAGCCCGCGACGCGATCGAATCTTCTAAAATGAAAATTGAATGGGGTTCTCAGATCCGGAACTATGTGCTGCATCCCTATAAGATGATCAAAGATGTCCGCACCGGGGAGGAAACCGGTAATGTGGATGCCGTTCTCGATGGCGATTTGGATGCCTTCCTGAAGGCCTATCTCATGATGACCGGACAGGAGAACACATAAACCGTACTGCTGGAATAAACCCCAACCCAATTCACACACCCATGATTCATATTTATCACAACCCCAGATGTCGTAAATCCCGGGAAGCCATGGCCCGGCTTGAAGCCTCTGGCAAGTATTTTGAAGTAATCGAATACCTGAAGAATCCCTTGTCCGAGTCCGATATTAAAGGCCTGCTCGAAAAATTAGCAATCTCCCCACTAGCACTCGTGCGAAAAGGAGAAACAATTTGGAAAGAGCAGTACAAAGGCCGGGAGCTAAATGACGCTGAGATTATCGAAGCTTTAGCAAAACACCCGAAGCTCATTGAACGTCCCATCATTACCCGGGGAAACCAGGCAGTTGTCGCACGTCCGGCGGAACTTATGGACCCAATTTTAAATTAACAATACTTTAACCAACAGGGCTTAAACTATCCCTGAAGGAAACAATCTAACATTCGAAGACATGAAAAACTTTTTCATCTTTTTTGCGCTTTTGATGACAGGCTCACTTGTAGCACAAACCCCAATGGGAAACCGTCGGATTGGCAGGCCTGCTATTCCCCAGGCACAGGGGCCGGTAAGCAAACCGGAACCCAAAACCGCAGAGGAATTGGTAGAAGCCGAGATGCCTGAAATCATTGAAGCGGTGGAATTGGATCCCTTTGAAGCCGCTGTGGTCAGTTCCATTCTCACCCGCTATGTTCAGCAACGTATTGAATTACAGATTCTGGAATTGCCTGCAGACCAAACCCGCGAGGCCCTTGAAAAGATCGAACGCGCCGAACGCGCCGAATTGGAATCCGGATTGCCGCCCGAAAAGTTCGAGGCAATGATTTCACTAAAAGAGAACCGGTACAACACCAAGAAGCTTAAAAAAGAGAAGAAAAGGAAAAAAAAGAAACAGAAACCTGAATAGATTTTATGAAGAACATTTTAGCGCTACTGCTAGTACTAAGCACCTTAAGCACGCTGGCCCAACGTCCCAACAGCGGCCCCAACAACCGACAAGGTGGCAATATAACCCTCACGGGAACTGTACTGGACCAGGAAACAGGCCGCCCCCTCGAATTCGCTACTATCGTTCTTCAAAAAGCCGATGATCCCAGCTCGGTTACCGGGGGGATTACCGATCTCGACGGGAAGTTTGAAGTTGAAGCTCCCCGCGGAACCTACAACATCCGAGTAGAATACATCTCTTACACAACTTACAACCTCGAAAATCAAGCCCTAACCCAGTCCAGGGATCTGGGAAATATTAGCCTGAGCCTTAATGTTGCCCAGCTCGAAGCAGTGGAAGTTGTTGGAGAGCGGACTACGGTCGAGGTCCGACTCGACAAAAAGATCTACAATATTGGAAAAGACCTGACTAATAGCGGGGCAACTATTTCCGACGCCCTTAATAACGTGCCTTCGATCGATGTAGATGTCGAGGGGGCCATTAGCCTGAGGGGGAATGGAAATGTACGTATCCTGATTAACGGCCGTCCTTCGGCCCTGGCCGGATTCGGATCCACAGATGCCTTGCAGCAATTACCTGCTGATGCGATTGAAAAAGTGGAAGTAATTACCAGCCCGTCGGCCCGCTATGATGCCGAAGGGACAGCAGGTATTATCAACATTGTTCTCAAAAAAGAGAAAACCCTGGGATTCAATGGGTCTATCAATAGCTTTATCGGAGATCCGCTCACCGGGGGAACCACGATAAACACCAACCTGCGCAACGACGATTTCAACATATTCAGCACCATAGGATACCGGTATCGGGAAGGTCCGGGAAATGGCTTCTTTGACAACACCTACACTTCAGGCAGTTTTGATCGTATTACTGAGGATCGGGATATTCAGCGGCTCGACCGGGGCTTTAATGCCAATGTTGGCTTGGAGTGGTTCCTCAACGAACAATCGAGCATTACGGGAAGTTTCTTTTTCCGCTCGGGGAACGACAAGGATGTAACCTCGAATAATACCGTACGCTTTGTCGGCACCGATATTGACAGCCGTACCCTCAGGACGGAGTCCGAAAAGGAAGAGGACCAGAGTTACCAGTGGTCCATGAACTACATCAATCGCTTTAATGAAGACGGCCACCAGTTAACGGCAGACCTGCAAATCGGAAGGGATTCAGAAGATGCCGGAGCCGATATCGAAGAGCGAAATACTTTTCCAAACAACAATCTCATTGCCCTTGAGCTGGAGGATCAGCGGGAAGAGCAAAAGGAATTCCTCCTGCAAGCCGATTATGTGCTTCCTCTCGGGGACTCGCAATTCGAAGCCGGATTCCGTGTAGACCTGGAGGAATCGTTTACAGACTACCGCCTGGATTCCCTGAACCAAAGTACAGGCCAGTTCGTAACCAATCAGACCCTGACCAACGAATTCACCTTTAACGAAGATATCTTCGCTACCTACGCCCAGTTCGGTGATAAAATGGGAAAATTCTCTTATCTCCTGGGCTTGCGACTCGAAAACACCCGGCTTCGCGGTCGGTTGGAATCCGAATTCGACCCAAGTGAATTAGAAGAACAACTCGGTGTAGACGTCGATGTAAATTTCACTAAGGACTTCTTAGGGCTGTTCCCTACCGTAAACCTGATCTACGAATTAGGCGAAAATGAGAATGTTACCCTGGGATATAACCGGCGGATCAACCGGCCACGGGGTTGGTTCATTAATCCATTTCCATCCCGGAGTTCCCGAACCAACGTTTTCCAGGGAAATCCGAACCTGAACCCCGCCTTCTCCAACACCTTTGATTTGGGCTATCTCAAACGATGGTCCAAAATAACGCTGAGCTCCTCAATTTACTACCAACGGGAAACCGGCGCTTTTGAAAGGGTTCAGGAGTCTACCGGGCAAACTACTACAGACGGGATAGAAATAATCCGATCCATTCCAATTAACCTGTCTACCAACCAACGTATCGGCGCTGAGGCCAGCTTATTATACAATCCCTCAAGGAAGTTAAGGCTGAATGCGAGTTTTAATTTTTTCCAATTCGATACCGAGGGAGAATTCAACGGGGTAGACTACGGTGCAAAAAATACGAGTTGGTTTGCCCGGATGGGATCTAAAGTTACCCTCCCCTGGGCTATCGAATGGCAAAACAATATTTTCTACCGCGGTCCGAACCAGAATGCCCAGACCGAAACTGAAGGGATTTTCTCAATGACTTCGGCTTTCAGTAAAGATGTTCTCAAAGGGAACGGGACCATTACCTTAAGTATCCGCGATGTTTTCAACTCCAGGAAGCGGCGCTCCTTTACCGAAACGGAGTTCTTTACCTCAGACAGTGAATTTCAATGGCGGGTCCGTCAGAGCCTCCTTTCCTTTGTTTATCGCTTTAACGAGCAAAAGAAACGCGGGGGACGCGGGGGAGATGGAGACTTCGAAGACGAAGGAGGATTTTCGGATTAATACCGGATTCGCGAGGCATCAACGTCTCGGGAAAAGAAGCACAAAAAAAAGCGGCAAATTGCCGCTTTTTTACTTTTTATTTGGGTAGCCTTAAGCCTTACGCGCTTTGCGGGCTTCCCGCTTTTCTTTGAGGAGCTCGCGAATATTCCCGATCAACCAGTAGGGTACTACAAAAGTGAGCAGGAAAATCATTAACCAGAAACCAATGGTTACGATGGTTAAGAAGGCGAGAAATCCAAGATATTGATCAAATTCAAACATGTCCCTGTCGTTTGGAATACAAAGGTAGCGAATCATTACCTTTGATCAAAAGAAATTTCCCATGCAATACCGCATTGAAAAAGACACTATGGGCGAGGTAAAAGTACCCGCCGACAAATACTGGGGAGCGCAAACTGAGCGTTCCCGAAACAACTTTAAAATAGGGCCGGCGGCCTCTATGCCTTTAGAGATCGTCTATGGCTTTGCTCACCTTAAAAAAGCTGCCGCCTACACCAATTGCGAATTGGGAGTGCTTCCGGAATCCAAACGCGACTTAATCGCTGCCGTCTGCGATGAAATCCTCGAGGGGAAGCACGACGATCAGTTCCCACTGGTGATCTGGCAAACCGGTTCTGGCACTCAAAGCAATATGAACGTGAACGAGGTTATCGCCAATCGCGGGCATGAGATTGCCGGCAATACTATAGGCGAAGGGGAAAAGACCCTGCAACCCAATGACGATGTCAATAAATCGCAGTCTTCTAACGACACCTTCCCAACAGGGATGCATATTGCCGCTTACAGCAAAATAACCACTTCCACCCTACCCGGGGTGCGTCAGCTCCGGGATACCTTGAAAGCTAAATCCGAAGCGTTCAAGGATGTGGTGAAAATCGGGCGCACCCACCTTATGGATGCCACCCCGCTTACCCTGGGCCAGGAGTTCTCGGGTTATGTAAGCCAATTGGATCACGGCATTAAAGCGCTGGAAAACACCCTGGATCATTTGTCCGAACTGGCCCTTGGAGGAACCGCCGTCGGAACGGGATTGAATACCCCGGAAGGTTATGCCGAATTAGTGGCTTCCTATATTGCCAAGTTCACCGGGATGCCCTTCAAATCTGCGGCCAATAAATTTGAGGCGCTTGCAGCCCACGATGCTTTGGTAGAAACCCATGGGGCGTTGAAGCAGTTGGCTGTTGCCCTGAACAAAATTGCCAACGACATCCGAATGATGGCATCCGGGCCGCGCTCTGGAATCGGGGAGCTGCTCATTCCCGCCAATGAACCCGGAAGTTCGATTATGCCCGGAAAAGTAAACCCTACCCAATGTGAAGCCCTCACCATGGTCTGTGCCCAGGTTATGGGCAACGATGTAGCCGTTACCGTTGGGGGAACGCAGGGTCATTACGAACTCAACGTTTTTAAACCAGTTATGGCCGCGAATGTTCTGCAATCCGCAACCCTGATTGGGGATGCCTGCAGGAGTTTTGACGAACATTGTGCAAGCGGCATTGAACCCAATTTACCAACCATAGAGAAGCTGGTTCAGAATTCGCTGATGCTGGTTACCGCGCTGAATACCAAAATCGGCTATTACAAGGCTGCGGAAATCGCGAATTCCGCCCACCAGAACGGCACTACCCTCAAGGAAGAAGCTGTCCGTCTGGGCTATGTTACCGCCGAAGAATACGACCAGTGGGTCCGACCCGAAGACATGGTCTAAATAGGTTATTCAGGACCTCCTAAAAGCATAAAAAAAGCCCCTGCATTCCGCAGGGGCTTTACCTCAAATAATGGATAGTGTTTATTTCTATTACTTGAGCTCGAACTTGTTGGTTCCGAGGAGCTTCAGTTTGTCGTCATAGACGTTTACCATGTAGTTTCCATCGGCGAACTCTCCGCTGTAATTACTGATGTAGTCACAAACATCGAGATCCTGGTTCTCATAGTAGAAGTTAGTGGCCTTGGTAAAGGTTACGCTGGCTCCATCTTCCATGGTTTTGGTGTTTCCACCTCCCATTACATTTCCTTGTGGATCGAGAACTTCAATGTAGAATTCACGGTCACCGGCTTCAGCAATAACGTTGTCGGCTACAGTAAAGCAAATCTTCAACTTGTCGGTACGACCGGCACGGGAAGTACTTACCAGTTTACCATTATTACGCTCACGAACGGCATCCACAGAGAATGCGGTGAGGTTCAGTGCAGATCCACGCTCAACGGCATCGGCCAATTGGGTGTTTTGAACAACCAGAGAATCGCTGAAGATAGTCTGCTTCTCAAGCTCTGCGAACGTGCTGTCGCGCTCCATGGCGATCAGGGTGTTGGAAGTCTTCAAAGAATCTACCTGAGCCAGTAATTGCTCACGCTCTTTTTTCAGTACGCTAACCTGACGACGGTAACGGCTAAGGGCAGAGATGTCTGCTTTCATAGCTTTTACAGAATCGATGTATTTTGCGATGTTATCGCGGGCGGCAACCAACTCTTCATTGGTAGCATTGCTTTCCAGGATAGCCTTGTCGTATTCTGATTTGAGGCTGTTGAGATCCTCAACTACCAACTCTTTTTCCTGACGCAGGGCAACTTCGTTTTTCTGCTTTTCCTGATACAGGCTTACGGTATAGATGATGGTTCCCAGGAGAACTACTCCCAACAGACCGGCTATTACCTTTAATCCGTTATTGTTTTTTGTTTCTGCCATGATATTTGAATGTTTATTTTTTTTAGTCTTAAGGGTTTCTTACGGTTTATATACGCAGCTGCCCCCCGATTTAGATTTTTTTGGTTCGGAAAAATGTGAAATATTTTAAGGAGGCCCCTGTTTATCGTACCTTTAAGGGGTATCGCATGGCTGCTTAAAGCCATTGTATTAATCCTTAAAACCCTTAGAATGCTTAAAGATCTCTCCTTGCCCCAATCGCTTTCAGCCACGTTAATTGCACTAATCTTCCTGGCGGCATTGGGCTGTAAAGAAAAAGAAGGGCAGACTTCGGGCGCTGAAAAGGTCGTGGCAGAAGACGCTCAAAGCGGCTCAGAAGCTTCCATGACAAAGGCAGGACCACTTCCAGGCATTACGCCTGTGGCCCACGCCACCGCTGTGCTGGATTGGGAGGGAACAACCATATATGTGGATCCTACCGGTGGCAAAGCGGCCTTCGAGAATTTCCCCTTAGCAGATCTGATCCTGATCACCGATATTCACGGTGACCATTTTAATCTGGAAACCCTGGAGGAATTGGAGACCGCTCAAGCCAAGATTGTAGTACCCCAGGCGGTAGCGGATCAAATGCCCGAGTCGTTTACCCCTCAGCTCGATGTGCTGGACAATGGCGACATGAAAGAACGCTACGGTATAACAGTCGCTGCCATACCCATGTATAATTTACGGGAGGAGGCCCTTGGGTTTCACGAGAAAGGTCGCGGTAACGGTTATGTGCTCGAGCGGGAGGGCCGCAGGGTTTATATTTCGGGAGACACCGAGGATATCCCGGAAATGCGATCCCTTGAGGATATCGATATCGCCCTGGTTTGTATGAACCTTCCCTACACCATGACCGTGGAAAGTGCGGCAGACGCAGTGGTAGCATTTAAGCCAGGCAAGGTCTACCCCTATCACTACCGCGGCAGGCCAGATGTAAGCGATGTTGAACAATTTGCCGCGCTGGTGAAAGCCGGGACGGATGCTGTAGAGGTCGTTCAACTGGATTGGTATCCGGGGGAAGACTACTAAATTTTGTAACAAAACCATTAATTTCTCGTCTACTATAGCGGGACTTCCCGCTATGACTAATCATCTAAAACAATCAGTATGAAATTATCCATCAAGAACCTGGCCCTCGCCACGGTTTCCTTGCTGCTGCTCGCTGCGTGCGCAGATGAGCAGGACGACAAAGGAGGCGGATCTGAGTTTCAGGTTCCTGTCACCTATTACAAGCTGGACAATGGCCTTAAGGTTATCCTGTCCAAAGACACTACCTCGCCAACGGCCATCGTTGCCGTGTATTACAACATTGGCTTCCGTATTGAGCCCAAGGACCGAACTGGTTTTGCCCACCTCTTTGAACATATGATGTTCCAGGGATCCGACAATCTGGGCAAAATGGAGTTTATCAAGCTCGTGCAACAAAACGGGGGAATACTTAATGGTTCCACCCGATTTGATTTCACCAACTACTTTGAAATCGTGCCCTCCCACAAACTGGAAACCATGCTATGGGCAGAAGCAGACCGGATGCGCGGACTAAACATAACCCAGGAAAACCTGACCAATCAGCAAGGGGTTGTGAAGAACGAGGTAAAAGTTAATGTACTCAATCAGCCTTACGGCGGTTTCCCCTGGTTGGATATGCCGCAATACGCCAATGAAAACTGGTACAACGCGCATAACTTCTACGGCGATTTGGAAGACCTGGATGCAGCCAATCTCGAAGATGTGGCCAGCTTCTTTAAAACCTATTACGCCCCGAATAATGCAGCCATTGCCGTTGTGGGTGATTTTGACGAAACCGAAGCAAAAGCCTGGATCGAGCAATACTTCGGGGACATACCGGCTGCAGAGCAACCGCCGCAACCCGATATCTCTGAGCCTCGTCAGGAAGAGCAAAAGGAATTCGTAAAAAACGATTCCCTGGCGAACAAGCCTGCTATAGCCCTGGCGTATCATATGCCCGAGCGCAACAGCGACGAGTATTATGCCATGGGACTGCTGGACCAGATCCTGGTGCAGGGCGACAATAGCCTTTTAGTGCAAAAGCTGGAAAATGAATTGGGCTATACCTCTAACGTAAGTGGAGGAATCAACTACCTGGGGAATATGTTCAACTACAAAGGCCCCATGCTTTGGATGTTCAACCTCACCTATGATAACGAAACTACCCGGGACGATATCGTGACCGCTGTGGATGGGGTTATGGGCGAGCTCAAGGAAAGCCTGACTCAGGAAATGCTCGATCGGGCAATCGTTAAGATACGTTCACAACTCTACGACAACCTGGGTGGAAGTTTTGGATTAGGGCGAGCCGATTTGTTGTGCAGCTTCGCACTATTTGACGATGATCCCGCCCGGATCAATACGCTGGAATCCGAGTTCCGCGAGATTGACCTGGAAACTGTAAAACGAACTATAGACGAATATCTCAGAGTCGGAAACCGCACCATTTTGGTGACCAATCCGTTACTGGCTGAAAACACAACAACAGACTAGTTATGAAAAAGATACTTTTCACATTTGTAGCGGCATTATTGAGTCTGGGATCACTCTCAGCTCAGGAAAAAGAGATGCCCCCTCAGGGAGGGACACCCAAAAACTTCAATCTTCCCGAGAAAGAAGTTATAACCTTCGATAACGGCCTGGAATTAGTCATGATCCCCTACGGATCAATCCCAAAGGCCAGCATCCAGTTCAGCATAAAAACCGGAAACATCAACGAAAGTGCCGAGCAGGTATGGATTTGCGATTTGATGGCTGATCTGATGGAGGAAGGGAGTACCACAATGAGTTCACAGGAAGTGGCCAACGCCATGGCAGGAATGGGAGGAAATCTCAACATTGGAGTTGGGGTACACACCAGTTCGCTGTCTACCTCCGTGCTTTATGAATTTGCGCCGGATGCGATTAAGCTTATGGCCGATGTATTGCGTAACCCTGCCTTTCCCGAAGCGGAACTGGATCGTTTGAAGAGCGATATGAAGCGTAGTTTAGCCGTACAGCTTTCCCGCCCCAGGGCACAGGCCCAACGAGATTTTCTGGCAGCTATTTACCCCGACCATCCCTATGGACGAGTGTATCCGGAAGACGATATGATCGATTCCTATTCGGTAGCCGATATCAAGGCCTTTTATGAGGCGCAATTCGGCGCTAAGCGAACTACTGTTTATGTGGCCGGGAATTTCGATGCCGATGCGGTAAAGGAGGCCGTCGAAATGGCCTTAGGCGACTGGCGCGAAGGTGCGGAAGCCAATTACCCGATTGCTCAGGTAGCTTCCTCCCCGCAGGTAAAGATCATCGACCGTCCCGGGGCACCACAATCCACGATTTTCTATGGGCTGCCGGTTCCGGATCCTTCCGATCCTGATTACCTGGCACTGGATGTAACCAATTCCATTCTCGGAGGTTCTTTTGCCTCGCGCATTACCAGTAATATCCGGGAGGACAAAGGATATACCTACTCTCCTACCAGTATTATGGCCTCTAATTACAAAACGGGATTGTGGTATGAGCGCGCCGATGTGACTACCGAGCACACCGGAGCTTCTTTGGACGAAATCAAGAAGGAAATTACACGTCTCCAGGAAGAGCCACCCTCTGCCGAGGAACTCGAAGGAATCATTAACTACGAGTCCGGGATCTTTGTGCTTCAGAATTCCAGTCCGAATGGAATTATAGGGCAGCTGATCTTTCTCGACACCCATGAACTGGACGAGTCATTCCTGACGAACAAGGTGGCTAATATGCATGCGGTAAGCCCGGAACAGGTTTCTGAACTCACCCGCAAGTATATCCGCCCACAGGATATGTTCCTGATCGTTGTTGGCGATAAGGAAAAGATCGAGGATCAAATTGAGCAAACCCTAGACGTGCCCATTAAGCAATAATAGACGCTCCTGAATATCATTCAGGACAGTAATAAAAAAACCCGGCAAGATTGCCGGGTTTTGTTTTTGAATAAACTGTCTTTCGAGAAGAAGACTCGGGTAAGTTTATGGGAAATCCCAAGCCTAGCGCACCAGCTTTTTGTACTTGATCCGCTTGGGGATCAAATCTCCACCCAAGCGCTTTTTCTTGTTCTCTTCGTAATCGGTAAAGGAGCCTTCAAAGAAATATACCTGGGAGTCTCCTTCAAAGGCCAGAATATGGGTACATACCCGATCCAAAAACCAACGGTCGTGCGAGATGATAACCGCGCAGCCCGCAAAATTGTCCAGACCTTCTTCCAGCGCCCTCAGGGTATTGACGTCCAGGTCATTGGTAGGTTCGTCCAGCAGAAGCACATTGCCTTCTTCCTTCAGGGTCATGGCCAGGTGCAGGCGGTTGCGTTCCCCTCCTGAAAGCATGCTTACTTTCTTATTCTGCTCGCTTCCTGAAAAGTTAAACCGACTTAGGTAAGCACGCGAATTTACCTGCCTTCCTCCCATCATAATCAGATCCTGCCCATCGCTGAAATTCTCCCAAATGGTCTTTTCCGAATCAATATTGCTATGGCGTTGATCCACATAGGCAATCTTGGCGGTATCCCCTACTTCAAAGCTGCCCTTGTCCGGGGTTACCTCCCCCATGATCATTTTAAAAATTGTGGTTTTCCCTGCTCCGTTAGGACCGATGATACCCACGATTCCAGCCTGAGGTAGTTTAAAATTCAGGGATTCATAGAGTAATTTATCCCCAAAGGCCTTGCTCACATCCCTAGCCTCAATGACATTGGTTCCGAGGCGTGGGCCATTTGGAATGTAGATTTCCAGTTTCTCATCCAGTTGTTTCTGGTCCTGGCTGAGGAGCTTGTCGTAGTTGTTCAAACGTGCCTTTTGTTTGGCTTGCCGTCCTTTAGGTGACTGGCGTACCCATTCCAATTCGCGTTCGAGTGTTTTTTGACGCTTTCCAGCCTGTTTTTGCTCCTGGGCCAGACGCTTGGACTTTTGCTCAAGCCATCCCGAATAGTTCCCTTTCCAGGGAATACCTTCCCCGCGGTCCAGTTCAAGGATCCACCCGGCAACATTATCAAGGAAATAGCGGTCGTGGGTAACGGCGATAACCGTACCCTTATAACTAGCCAAATGATGTTCCAGCCAATGGACGGATTCGGCATCAAGGTGGTTGGTAGGCTCATCGAGCAAGAGCACGTCGGGTTCCTGCAATAGCAGTCTGCAGAGGGCCACACGCCTGCGTTCCCCACCGGAGAGTACCCCGATTTTCTGATCCGGTGCTGGTGTCCGAAGCGCATCCATGGCCAGCTCCAACTTGGAATCCAATTCCCAGGCACCCAGCGCATCGATCTGGTCCTGGAGTTTTGCCTGCTTGTCCATGAGTTGCTGCATTTTATCTGCATCCTCATACACCTCAGGCAGGGCAAACATGTCGTTTATCTTGTTGTATTCATCGAGCACGGCAACGGTTTCGGCCACCCCTTCCCGGACAACTTCCAATACGGTTTTTTCATCGTCCAGCTCAGGTTCCTGCTCCAATAGCCCTACTTTATATCCCGGAGAAAAAACAACATCGCCCTGGAAATTATTATCCTTTCCCGTGATGATGCGCAACAAGGTAGATTTACCGGAACCGTTCAGACCGAGAATTCCAATCTTAGCCCCGTAAAAGAAACTCAGATAAATGTCTTTAAGTACCGGGGTATTGGCATTCTTGTAGGTCTTTGTGACCCCGGACATTGAGAATATTACTTTCTTATCATCGGACATCCTACACCCTTCCTTTTAATGCGTTAAATACCCAGGCGATCGCGAAAAAGCCCACCCCTACTGAGGCAAAGCCCCATCCAGCAACATCGGCGTATCGATACGCCCCCAGGCCAATGAGTCCAAGGCCCACAATGATCATGATAAAGGTGGCCCAAGCCAGCACAGTATTCTTATCTTTTAATCCCATAATAGTTAGTTTGGATAGTTGGGCCGGCTATAAAACCGGCCCATTTTAGTTTGGTCAGACCTCAAATATCGTAAAAAATCAATCAAAAGTAATCCCGCATCGCTCCCGTATGGCTTGAAGTAAGCCGTGTAATGCCTTGCTATCCGACCAACTCCAGTCCGGGCTCTGGCGAAGTCCCGCTTTCAGGCAGCGATGGACCTCCCGGATTTCGTAGGTATATCCTTTTCCTTGGGTTGGAATCTCAATGACTTCCCCCTCCCCTTCAAGATCTACCTCAAATCCATCGGTTTCATGCCAGCGCGGGTGAATGTAAATATTGCCGGATTCACAGGAGATTTCCACCTTCATTTCCGACTTGGAACTCAAGCCGCTATACAGCATGGCTATGGCGTCCGGATAGGAAAAAACCATCCCAATTTGCTTCTCTATCCCCGTTTCATGAAAGTGGGCAATCGCTTCAAAACGCTCGGGAGTACCCAGGAGCCAATACGCCAGGAATACCGGATAAATCCCGATGTCCAGTAAAGATCCTCCCGCGAGCGCCGGGTTTAATAACCTCCCTTCCGGATTGCGATCCAGCGCAGGAAAGGCAAAGTCGGCCTTCAGGTATTTGAGTGCGCCCAGTTCCCCGCTGTGCACCTTCTCCACTGCAGCCCGCAAAGCCGGATTAAACCGACTCCAAAGTGCTTCCATCAGGAAAACCCCGGATTTTTCGGCTGCATTGAGCATGCGGTCGATTTCCTGATTATCGATACCCAAAGGTTTTTCACAGAGCACGTGTTTACCGGCCTCCAGGGCCATTATCGTTTGCTCACAATGCAGGGTATGCGGGGTTGCGATGTAGATCACATCTACCTCGGGATCTGCTAGCAATTCCTGATAGGAGGCGTAAAAGTTATCGGCTTCCCATTCTGCCGCGAACGCCTGGGCTTTTTGTGAGCTACGGGAGGCGACCGCCTTTAAGTTGGCCTCTGGCACCAGTGCGAGATCCCTGGCAAAGCTCGCCGCGATATGGCCCAACCCCAGAATTCCCCATTGAATAGTATCTGACATGTTTGAATTTTTACGCGGAATCCTACTTCTAAACCGACTCAGATTCCCTGGAGATATTCCCTAAAAGTAATCATTAAATCCTCGTATCTTTAGCCTATGAACTTGAAGTTTAACAAGAACGAAGACCAGAACAAGCTACTGCTTTCCGACCTTAAAAAACGCCTGGCTCAGGTGCGTAAAGGCGGGGGGGCAAAACGCCTCGAAAAACTCCATAACGAAGGCAAAATGAGTGCCCGGGAACGGGTGGATTACCTGTTGGATTCGCCTGGGGATGCTATCGAAATTGGTGCATTTGCGGGCTATGAAATGTACGAAGAGCACGGAGGATGCCCCTCCGGTGGAGTGGTCACGGTTATCGGGAAAGTAAGTGGAAGGCTGTGTATGGTGGTAGCCAATGATGCCACGGTAAAGGCAGGAGCCTGGTTTCCGATTACGGGCAAAAAGAACCTGCGGGCGCAGGAAATTGCTATGGAAAACCGCTTGCCCATTATTTACCTGGTCGATAGTGCCGGCGTTTATCTGCCGATGCAGGACGAGATATTCCCGGATAAAGAGCATTTTGGTCGCATATTTCGAAACAACGCTCGAATGAGCAGTATGGGAATCCCCCAGATCGCTGCGGTCATGGGAAGTTGCGTGGCTGGTGGCGCCTACCTCCCCATTATGAGCGACGAAGCGCTTATAGTCGATAAAACGGGGAGCATCTTTCTGGCTGGAAGTTATTTAGTCAAAGCAGCCATAGGAGAAGATATCGACAATGAAACCCTTGGGGGAGCTACAACGCACTGCGAAATCAGCGGGGTTACCGATTATAAGGCGGCCGACGACAAAGACGCCCTGAATCGAATCAAAAGCCTGATCGACAAACTGGGAGAACCCGACAGCGCTGGATTTAATCGCAAGAAATCGCAACAACCGGTTAAAGATGTCAATGAAATCTACGGCCTCTTACCGGGCAGCAGGTCTGAACCCTATGACATGGTTGCCCTGATCGAGCGTCTGGTAGACGGAGGGGAATTTGAGCAGTACAAGGAAGGCTTTGGAAAGACAATTCTTTGTGGGTACGCCCGTATCGACGGTTGGGCTGTTGGGATCGTAGCCAATCAACGTCAGGTGGTGAAAACCAAAAAAGGGGAAATGCGCTTTGGTGGGGTAATCTATTCTGATTCTGCCGACAAGGCCACGCGGTTTATCGCCAATTGCAACCAGAAAAAGATACCCCTGGTTTTTTTACAGGACGTTACCGGGTTCATGGTTGGAAGTAAAAGTGAACACGGCGGAATCATAAAGGATGGCGCAAAAATGGTCAACGCGGTGGCTAATTCCGTAGTCCCCAAGTTTACCATTGTTATTGGCAACAGTTACGGCGCCGGGAATTACGCCATGTGCGGAAAAGCCTATGACCCCCGATTGATTGCCGCCTGGCCAAGTGCTGAACTTGCGGTTATGAGTGGAAATTCAGCTGCTAAAGTGCTGCTGCAAATCGAAAAGGCACGACTTAAGAAGCAGGGGGAAACCATCGATGCCGAAAAGGAAAAGGAACTCTTTGAAACGATTAAATCCCGATATGACCAGCAGGTATCTCCCTATTATGCCGCTGCGCGTTTATGGACAGACGCTATCATAGACCCACTGGATACCCGGAAATGGATTTCTACAGGTATTGAAGCGGCTAACCACGCCCCGATCGACCGGGACTTTAATATGGGGGTGCTGCAGGTTTAACGTCCCCGCAGGTTTACGGTGATATTGCCACTTTCCCGGACCCGCCTTAAAACAGGGCGGTCACCGGATCCGATTCTCGTGTAACGCAGGATATCCCCTGGCGAGGCCAGGATTTCATATTGCCCACGGCTGTCGGAAAGTGTTTCTGCGTTAGTATTTAGGTTTTCCACAAGTACCCCGGCCAGACCTCTGGGTCCAAACAAAACCAATCCCCGGACTTTCCGTTGATTCTTTAGCAATTGCCTGCGAACGCGTTTGTTATTGGCGCGCCGTTCATTGTCCGTATAGAAGGTACTCTGACAATAAAAGCCCACCCCCGAAGAACCGATAAGTTCCCAGGCCCCCTGACTGGCATAGCGCCTCAAAGTGCGTCCAAATCGCTCCTCGCTGGCCGGGAGGACCAATAAAATTTCATCACTTCCGAATACCTGAAGGAGTTCCAGGCTAATTATGAAATCGTCCCGAACCCAAATATCAAAGGGTTTCAGGTCTACAATGGCCTCTGCCTCTCCTTTTTTCAAGGTATATAAAATGTTCTCTGAACTCTTGTTCAGGTTCTCCCCTGGAAGGTTTGTAGATCGGTCTATTTCATAAAAATTTATCCGAAAATAAATACTGTCTGCCGGGTTATGGAGCACATTAAAAAAGAAGGTATTTAGTTTTCTAGGGCCTTTGTCTACCCTTACGACAGTGGCTAATTCTGCTCCAAGGGCCAGGCTATCCTTCCAATAAGCCTGTTGGGTGGCCCGATCTATACCCTCCCCGGCCATCTCCTCTACCGCATAGGTAGGCAGGGAGGAAACTATGACTTCCTTAAGGGCAATGGGTGTAGGCTTCAGGGCAATATTCAGGTTGTGGTTCAACTGCAATTCCCCGAATTCATATTCTTCGGGTTGGTACCCCAGACTGGAGATTCTTAGAATATCGCCTGGTTCTGCAACACTCGAAGGGACCCGCAATTCATACATCCCTTCCTCATCGCTAACGGTTCCCAAACTAGCATTCAGAATCCCGATATTCACGAAAGGGATGGGTTCTCCGCTTTGAGCATCCGTTATTTTACCCTTAAAATGATATTGCCCGCTGAGTAATAGCGGGCAATAACATATCAGGAATAGCAAGATGCATTTCCTCATGGCTTTATAAGATTAATTTGAAGTACTTGACTCCCCGGGATTGGTAATGGTCATAAGCTGTTGGTTGCTGCCTTCGACAAATAACTTAAAGGTGCGAACCTGCCGTGTTTCCTGAGGGGTCCCGTAGTTAAAGAAAGTCGTCACCTTCAGATAGGTAGGGGTCAGACTCTTATTTCCGTGGTACTTCACATTGACCTGCCAGGTCCCTGGGGTCTTGGGGTCAATTACATATTCCTCGACATTGTATCCGGCGATTTTCTCGTCGTCGATACGGCCTGGATTATCGGCCAGCGTATGGGACCATACATAAGTTCCGTTTTCAGGGTTTACGAACTGCAGATCAAATTCTGCCTCGCTGTCGTTCCACTCAAAGAGCATACGGGTCGCATCCTGAACATAGTCGTCACGGCTTACCAGGCGCATGTCTGTTCCCAGGCTTTCTCCTTCCTTGGCAAAGAGGTTGTCACTGTCGTGCTGCTGGATGAGCCAGAAATCTGTCGAGCCAATCAGGAAGCCTTCCTGAAGCAGGAATTGATACCTTCCGAACATGGCTGCCGCCTTGGAATACTCCCCGGCGTGCCGGTAGGCGCGTGCCATATCGTAATAGGATTGACTGTACGCAGGTCTGAGGATAAACACCTCTTTGTATACTTCCCGGGCCATTTCGTCCCGACCCTGCTCCTGGTAGAGGTAAGCAAGTGCTTTAAGCGCTACCGGGTTGGAGCGGAATCTTCCGAAGTTATTTTCAATGATTTCGTCTGCGTAGTCCCTATCGCGGCGCACCGTATAAAAGTGCTTGTAGGCATCGAGGAAAAAGTATGGCGAGGAACTGTAGCGCGTGGCATAGTCTTCAAAAGCCATCTTGGCCCCTTGCTCCGTAGTCTCGGATTGCAAAGCTTCCATATAGCTGGGCGCATTGGCGGCAATATCCGTTGGGCTCAGTGCAGCGGGCTTCGCACGCTTGCCCCCCCTATCCGCTACAGAGGGTAAGGTCATGTTGTAGGTATTAATGACAATTACCCCGCCAGCAGCCAATTGTCCATATCGGGTTGTTAAGGAATAGCTACTCAGTATTGCCAATCTCTCTATCATGTTGAGATCAATCCACCAGGGCACTTCGTCAAAAATCTGGCCGTCAACATCAAAGATTGCGGGAGCCTGATTTCCAAGGGAGCCCACTGTTCTTATGATTACTGCGCCACCTTGCGGATCATTACAGTTTCCTATTACCCGAACCCCGGAAAAGCGATTGCGCATATAATCCAAAATGCATATCCCGATTGGGTTTATTCGCTCACCCTCTATAATCCGAACCCTTCCAGGGGCTTTGTCGGCATCGATATATCCAAAGGCTGTGGCGATTATTCGCGGATTGGTGGCATATTGCTGTTCCATTTCCAACTGGCTCTTGAGCTTCCCGGAAACGGTTATTTCGTCCAGCTCCTCATAATCAGGAACCATGGCGAAATTCAAAAACCGGGTTACGTCCTCCACCCGGATTTTCATTTCTTTCATCCCGGTGTAGCTAAACACCAGTACATCACCGGTTTCCGCTTCGATCTCATAGCGACCTTCAGAACTGGTAAAGATCCGTTCACCAGAGCCTTCAACATAGACCGCAACATCGGCCATTGGTTCGGCCCCATCGGTAATTTTCCCTTTGATCAGTCGGGAATCTTGGGCAAGAACAGTAAGCGGAAGACAAAGGAGAATCAGAAGAAAATGTAGCTTTTTCATAACAGTGCGAATTAAAATTAGTCTTGGGGAACCGTTGTAATTTGTTGCAATAATCGTACCAAGGTTTTAACACTTTGCACGTTCATCCGCAACGTCCCATATTAAGATAAGAAAATTCGCTCCTCGTTGCGTGGCTTTAACTTTTCCTTAGCGCTTTGCCGCAATACAGTGTCCCGAACGAGGCATCAGTACTATTCCCCGAGGGTAGACTTGGGGGAAGCAATTAAATGGAGTTCCACCTGCCGGCCATCTATGTACCGGAATCCATTCCTGCCATAGTACCCGGGCTCCTCCAACATAATTCGAATATCCCGGTCCCACTCAGGGATATTTACGGTAGTATTCAATTCAATAGCATAAGCCGTTTGTGGATAGAGACCATAGGAAGTGCCATCCTTGCCTCCTACTCCTTGCTGTGCATCCCACATACCGATGGTCGTACCGGCTGAGTGTCCATAGGTTCCCAGAGGATGGGTGTATATTGCCGGACGCAGCCCTTCCGCCTTTCCATTCGCCAGGGCCGTCAGCAGGATCTCATTGCCAGGCACCCCGGTTTTCATGGCTTCGGTAAGGTGATCCTGTACCCGATTTCCATCCTTCAATGCATCCCGGAGAAATTGCGGTGCCTGGTCTTCACCAGGCTTCAGGACGTACGCCAGTTGCTGACAATCCGTGTTCAGGCGCAGGTAGGTGATTCCAAAATCGCAATGCAGTAAATCCCCGGGGAGAATAACCTCTTGCTCCGGCCGGTCGGAAAAGGAATAGAGATGGCTCTTTAGCGCTACAGCCGTTCGTTGAATATCTACAGTTGGATGGAACCATGTATTGAGTCCCATATCGGTAACCTTTTGGCGCATCCACCATTCGACATCCGTCGTTGTGGTCACTCCTGGCGTAATCACGGCGTCGGAGAAGGCCTCAGCAATGATATTGTGGGTAATCCGGGACAGATGGGCAAAGAGGACCATCTCGCGCTGGGTACGCGTTTCAATCCAGCCCACGGCCAGATCTTCCGCGGAAACGACCCGGTTGCGATACGCTTTGGGTAAATATTCCATAAAAAGCTCGTGGTCGGTATGATCCAGACCATCGGCAATGTTGTGATCTTTGGAGAAGTTCAATCCAATTTTCTGAGGATCCCGTTCGCGGATTAACTCCATAAGTCGTGCCCATTGATCGGGCTGTTTTTCTTTTTCCCAGGAGGAAGTAATGTGCTTCCCGACATTGTAGCGGGCTACTGCAAGTTTGTCGAGGGTGCCGGCTGCTGCATCCCGGTAAAATACGAGCATGGTGCGTCTGCGGGCACTGAGCCAGGTTGCCGGGAGGAAGGTGCGCAGTACCGGGTCTTCGTTATATTCCCTGGAAATTAAGACCCACATATCGATCCCCGTGCGATCCATCAAAGCAGGCAACACAGAATCCAGTCTTTCCCCGAGGAGTTCATCGACCACTTCGGCCCGGGCTCTTTCGTCCAGTACAACCTGGGCCTGGGCGAGGTTCGGGCTGATCAGGATAATTAACAGGGTCAGGAAAAGCAGCTTTTGTATTTTCATTTTTTGAGACTTTCTAGCGTTTTAATTCGGTCTACTTTGCCACTTGGGGTTCGCACAAATTTTGTGCTCAGTAATACCTTGCGGGGCCTTTCATACTCGGAATCCCACTGGACCCCTCCCAGGAGATCCTCCTCAGGTATCGCCAGGGTTTCGCCTTCAGCAACCAGCACCAATTCGTCACCCAATTCCGGGTGTGGCAGTCCCGCCAGGAAATAGGGTTGATCCAGGATTCCGCTTAGCCTGCGTTCCAACTGCTCGGGGTGTAATTTGATTCCTCCTGAATTAATGGCGCGGTCTGCACGGCCCAGCCAAAAGAATTCGCGCTCCGACAATAGGGTTACGAGGTCATTGGTCACCAGGGGAGCCTCCAATCGCGACGGGGCATCGATTACCAGGCATTCCCGGTCATCGAGCGAACAATGAATCCCCTCCAGGGTCCTGAAAGGCGGTAATCCTTCACTATTTTCTCCTGCCGTTTGCCGCGGACTAAGTTGCCTGAGGGCAATATGGCTACTGGTTTCACTCATGCCATAGGTCTCCCAGATTTCAGTACGCCCGTCGGGCAGATCACGCAGTAATTCCTCGGGAACCGGCGCTCCTCCTACTATAACTTTCTTAACCCGGTGTATGTGGGGCAAGCTATTCTTAAGCTGTAAGGGTACCATGGGGACAAAATCCGCAACGCCTTGGTACTGGTCTAATGGACGGGAATCCGGTCGCAATAAGTACAAGTTCCATCCCAGAACCATGGCACGAACCAACATCATCCTCCCCGCTATTGAGGCGCAACTCAAGGGACAAAGGGCAACCGTTTCTGCACTGAGGTCCAGCGCCTGACCCGTTTCCAGGGCAGCGTTGACCATAGCCTGTTTTGTGAGTTGCATTTTTTTAGGGGTTCCTGTAGAACCACTGGTTTGCTGGGGAACAAAATCATGGGCATCGCACCAGTCCAGCAGGAAATTTCCAGCGTCCTTCTGATAGGGCTCGCCTTCCTTTACCAGGCTATAGGCTACCTCGGTTAGATCTTCGTAGCTTAGATTACGGCCATTCAGGCGAAAGGAGGGATGAAATGCTTTTTCCATGGATAATCGCTACTCGTTTTTTTCGTCTGTATTCCTATTTGTTCGTCTGTATTCCTACCTTATTCTTCGGACAAAACTGCTTCTGCTTCCTCCTTACTCAACACCCGCCCAAAGAGCTTCCCCTTCCAGTCGGACCACCCATATTTGCGTGCGAATACCCAAAGAAGTATGGGATAAATCACAAATACGGGAATCAAAAGTTCCCAGTTCAGAACAGGTTGGGAAATATCTTTGTAGATGGAATCTGTTTGGAAAGCCGTCCAATCTGCGGTTACCAAAAGGGCGGTAATCAGATTGTTGGCCGCATGAAAGCCTAGGGCCAGTTCCAGGCCTTCGTCCATTAAGGTAATGATCCCCAGAAAAAACCCGGTTCCAATGTAAAAGACCAGAACCCCATAGCCCAGTTTTTCCACTTCCGGATTCCCCAGGTGCATCAGGCCAAATAAGGTAGAGGTGATTACCAAAGGAACCCAGCGATTTCGTGCCAGTATCCCCAATCCCTGCATCATATGCCCGCGGAATAAATATTCCTCAAAACTGGTTTGCATGGGAATAAGCAGTAAGGCCAAAATGGCCAGCTTTATAAATTCCTGCCAAACGAAATTCCATTGAAAGTCGTCGGGGTTTAACCAGACATCAATAAAGGTTAGAGCCGCCGTAAGTCCTCCCCATACCAAAAAGGCAAAGCCGATGCGGCCCCAGTCTACTTTGTGTCGCGAAGTGGTTAATGAACGAATCGATTGCGGATGAACCAGGCGCGTCCAACCCAGTACAAATAATAAGCCAAAGGCCAAAGGCCCAACAACAAGGACAAAGACGAAATGGGTCCCCCAATCGGCTATCATTTGGGCCATCAGGTCTTCTGTACTCACCGGTGAATAGATAACCGATATATAATTGATAACGATCAGGCCAATAAACAATAGCGGGATTACAAAATACTTCCAGAGACCCAAATTGCCCCGATATCCTTGTTCTATGTACATAGTGTTTTGATTTTTTCCATGTCCCAGGCCACTTCCGGTCTGTAGCGCAGTTCACCAGAACCGGCCAGCAAAGGACTTGTAAAATTGTTTGTAAATAAACTTCCGGTGCCCAGGCCCTGCGGCATGGGGTTCCCGAGTGTGGCGGTCCATTGCGCAATGGCATTCAGGCCAATGTTACTTTCCAAGGCACTGGTAACCCACCAGTCAATTCCCAACTTCCGGGACTCGGAAATCCAATGGGATGCACATTTATACCCACCCACCAAACTGGGTTTCAAGATAATGTATTGCGGTCGAATGGTTGCTAATAATTTGCTTCGCTTCGAGGGATCCTGAATTCCGATCAGTTCTTCGTCAAGCGCTATAGGAAAGGGGGCTTGCTCGCATAATCCAGCCATTGCCTCGACCTGGCCGGCCGCGATGGGTTGCTCGATACTGTGTAATTCAAATGCTGAAAGTTGTTTCAGTTTCTCGATTGCTTCCTCAGGGGAAAAGGCTCCATTGGCATCTACGCGTATCTCGAGGTCTTCCGGGGAAAATTGTTTCCGGATACCCTGAAGTAAATTGAGCTCCGTATCGAATTCAAGGGCACCTATCTTGAGTTTAAGGCAGCGATACCCCTGGTCGAGAAGCGTACCGATTTGTTCGAGCATGAAATCAGAACTACCCATCCATACCAGCCCATTGATCGGGATGGGATTTCCAGAGGTGAATTCGGAATCAAAAAGTATCATAGGATCCCTTGACTCCAGCGATCGAAGCGCCTGTTCCAAACCAAAGCAGATACTGGGCCAGGGGCTTAGCGGATCGGCGAGTTCTTCCAGTAAAACATCAGGGGATTCCCCTTGCTCCAAACGGCTGCAAACCTCCTGTAGCTTTAGTTCATAATCCGGGCGGTCATCTGCACTCAGCCCCCTGAAAAGACCACATTCCCCAAGGCCAAAGGAGTTATCCTGTTCGAGCCGTAAAAAATAGGTGTCCTTGGTATGGAGAATCCCACGGGAGGTCCCGCCAGGCCTTTTAAAATTTAATGTGTATTTGCAGTGGGATGCCTTCATGCAGCATGCTAATTTACGTATATTTTAAGCCATAAATCAGTAAAAATGGCTTCTGAAATCAAAACCATTTGGATTACCGGCGCCTCTTCGGGAATCGGTGCAGCCCTGGCACGTTTGCTGGCCCAAGAAGGGCACCGTCTCGTTCTTTCCGGGAGGAATACCGAAAAACTACAGCGGGTGCAGGGTCAATGTGAATCTGGTGAAAACGTAGCCATCTTGCCCATGGATCTGGGCGCATCGGAAACCATGCCCGCTCTGGCCCAAAAAGCATGGGAACTTTTTGGCGGCATCGACATCCTGATTAACAATGCAGGCATCAGCCAACGTTCGCTGATTTCGGATACGCAAATGGCCGTGTACCGACAATTGATTGAAGTCAATTACCTGGGAACCGTTGCGCTCACCAAGGCGCTCCTCCCCTATTTTCTGGAACGTGGCAAGGGTTCTTTTGTAACTGTAACCAGTCTGATGGGTAAATTTGGATCCCCTCTGAGATCAGGTTATTGCGGGGCCAAGCATGCCCTCCACGGATTTTTTGATGTATTGCGTATGGAACACCAAAAAGATGGGATAGAAGTATGCCTGATTTGTCCTGGTTTTGTTCAAACCGAAATTGCATTTAACGCACTGACAGGAGATGGGACTGCCCAGGATAAGCAGGACAAGGCCACTGAAGCAGGAGTCCCGCCGGAAGAATTTGCAAAACGAATGTGGAAGGCAATCCAAAAAGGCAAATGGGAAGCGTATATCGGAGGCAGGGAGACATCGGGAATCTGGTTAAAGCGTTTCTTTCCGAAACTCCTGCATCGGGTAGTCCTCCGGAGCCAGGTGGTGTAGGCAACTTAATCGTCTGGCCTGTTATTTGAAATTGAACCAGAAGCGTACCCCCTGAGCTGTTTTATCTGTGTTCAGGGTAGATTGCAGTTGGTTTACAAGTCTCTTGATGAGGCGAATTCCCATGGAATTATTGGCGCGCTCCTCGGAATCTTCGGAGAGCCCAACGCCATTGTCGGTATATTCAAAGAATCCCCCTTCACCATTTTTGCGAATGTGTATATAAATCTGCCCCTCCTGTTCCGGATCCGGGAAGGCATATTTAAAGGAATTCGAGACTAATTCGTTGAGGATTAAACCAAATGGAATAGCCCGATCGATATCCAGTTCAACATCTTCGGCATCGATCGTAATGGTAATCCGGTGTCCGCCTTTTTTGAAAACCGACTGTACACTATTGATCAGGCTTTCGATATAGCCCTGCATCTCAATCACGGACAAGTCGTCGTTCTGATAGAGTTTTTGGTGAATCAAGGCCATGGCCTTTACCCGCGTCTTCCCTTCCTCCAGGGCCTCAATGGCCGCACGGCTACGCGTGTTTTTTGTCTGCAGACTTAACAGACTACTCACCATCTGCAGGTTATTCTTAACGCGGTGGTGTATTTCTTTGAGCAGGGAATCTTTTTCTACCAACGCGTCCGAAATGATTTGTTTCTGTTCCGCGATAAGCCTTTGGTTCTTAATACTCTTCATGTAGGCGTACACCATCCCGACGAGTCCCAAAAGCGTAAAGACCAGGGAAATGAATACGAGGTTAATCCGCATATCCTGAGCCTGCAGCTCTGCGCGACCTATTTCCACTTCCTTCTTTAAGGCATCATTTACCAGACGGGAGTCTTCGAGCTCTCCTTCCGCGGTCACCGCAATGAGTTGTTGCTTATTCAGCTCCAGGCTCGACCGGTCCAGGGAATCCTGAATTCTGACGTTTTGCCTGAGGCGATCTACCTCATTCTCAAAATCCCCTACCATATGGTAATAGCTCGAGAGGAGGAGGTTGCGTTTCATGCGCAAGTCGGCATCGTCCGTAAGATGCTGGACTCCGAGGTATTCAACAGCCTTTTCGAGATTGTCTAGTTCCAGGTGAGCTTTTGCAAGGGCAAGAATATTTTCGTCCAGATCCCGATGAACATGCTCTTCCTTCATATCCTCCAGATAGGCGATACTGGTTTCGAGAAATGGCAGTGCTTCCCGGTATTGGGTGAGTTTTACATGGGAACGCCCGATATTCCCATCGATTCTGGCCTCCAGGAGATCGGCTTCGGCCTTTTCACGCTCTGTGCGAACCTCGTTGATATCATTGGAGTAAACACTCAGGTAACCCTGAGCTTTCTTAAAATAAGTAAGGGCTGCAGCTGCCGTATTATCTTTGAGCATGAACTCCCCAATGGTATTGTTGTAGTTGGCCAGCTGAAAAAGATCAGAATTGTCGACATTCTTTTTCTGCTCGGTAATGTAACTGCGTAATGCCTTGCGATAGAGGCCTAAATCGGCATAGATATCGTAGAAGGAAATGTTTTCAACCAGCCCCAAATCCCGCTTCTTCTTACGGATTTCGATTTGCTTGTCTGAGAATTTGAGTTGCCCGTAATTCTGGTCAATAAGGTCCAGTACAATTTGCAGGCTCGTGGTATCCTTCTTGTCTACCTCCAGAAAGAGATCATTGGCAATGGAAACACTCTTGTTGTAATCTCCTAAATCGTAGTACAGGGATGCCTGGATATATCGGTAGATGCGTAAGGCGGTGGTATCCTGCTTTTGGGCCGCGGTGTTAAGATCAACGTTTACCTGATCCAACCAGTCGTAAGGCGATTGCGATGCATAGCGGTCGGCTTCTTTAAGGAAGTAATTTAGCCGCTCCCGGGAATCGGGTAGCTCGCGATAGGTCTGCAGGCTGTTCAACCCTTCGGCAGGCAAATCCTGTCCGTACAGGCTTATCCCGCACAGCGATAGCGTGGCCCATAGCCCGAAGATTTTAAATAATTTCATGAATTTGCCCTACACGCTTTATCCAATATCAAACATAGTATATCCTCGCCGCTTTCCCTATTTATTGTTGTAAAGGCAATTTAATGTGTGGTCAGCGGCCACGGAATAATCATTTGGGTTAAGGATAAAAGAAAAAAGGCTATGCGCATGGCATAGCCTTTCGATCCAACAGTAAGATTTGGGTTCTTTACTATTATAAAGACTTCTCAAAAATAGTAGGGGAATTAAAGCGGTTCTGAATTTTGTTGTAAAGGGGCCGATTCTTGTTGTGAAATCCTTTTTTCAGCGCAAGGGATGCATTTCATCGATAAAATTCACCGTTTATCCCCCCACTAACCGTCTGTCCCAAACTAAAAAGAGCCTTGCCGAATTCCGACAAGACCCTTTTACGAGAACACTATATGAAAATGAAAAAAATTAATCCCTTAATTCGAAGACTAAACTACGGGCACAGCCTGTACTTGCCAACAAATTGTTGTCAACTATCTGAAAAGTGTTGTGAAAACGAAAAAGTCCTGTTTCCTTAGGAATTCATCGCAGAGATGATGAATTCTTTAAAGTCTTTGGAAATAGGGATTAAGGTATTATTAATCATAATATCCTTAGAGTTGATCGCGTCAATATGGTCCACGTTTACAATGTAGGACTTGTGCGCGCGATAAAACTTGTCCTGTGGGAGTTTCTGGAGATAGTCCTTTAAAGGGGAACGCACCAGGAATTTCTTGTCTACAGTATTTACCTCCAAATAGACATTGTCGGCTTTGATAAACATGATGTCCTCGAACTGAATGCGGTAGTACAGATGTTGCTTCTTCACAAAGATGGAGTTCTTCAGGACAGATCCCGATCCAACATCAGCTGTACTGTCAGGTGCTGAAGAACTGGTAGGACGCGGCTTTTCCTTGCTCTGTACAAAATTCGAAAGCGCAATCTCGATAGAAGTGTACAGGTCCTGTTGTTCAAACGGCTTAACCAAATACCCATTTGGCTGAACAGTCTTGGCGTTTTCCACTGTGGCCCGATCCGAGTTTGAGGTCACGAAAATGAATGGGATGTCGTAATTCTCACGAATGTGTTTGCCCAGATCAATCCCGGTTTTATCAGAAGCGAGGATAATATCGATTAACACCAGATCGACCTGTTTGCTGCGAAGGACCTCTTCGGCTTGTTCGTAAACGATTACATTGTCTACAATCTCATAGCCGATTTCTTCCAGCATGGATTGCATGTCATCTGCAATGATTACGTTGTCTTCTACGATCAGTATTTTAATCGGTTGTTCCAAAATCGCTCGGTTTTAGCGGGTTACTTCCCCTCAAATTTATAAAAAAAATCGGTTAACAAGTAGCAGCAGCAGGCCTATAAAAAAGGTGCTCAATGCTACTTTTTTCAGTTCAGGATCCAAATTTTCCGGGCGCCCTGTCCGCATTACTTTCAACAAGTGAATTGCCAATATCACAAAGGGCAGCAAGGGTAAATAGGCGAATATGCTGTCGTTTGAGGCTCCCACATGCAGGATCATAGCCAAAAAGGCAAGGGTAATTAATGCACAGTGATAGAGACGTGCTTTTTGAAACCCGAGCAGTACAGCAAGGGTTCTTTTGCCACTGGTACGATCCGAATTTATATCCCGCATATTATTTAAGTTGAGGACAGCTGCCGAAAGGCAACCAACTGCGACAGCTACCCAAACAACGTCAAGGGCAATTGCACGGGCATACAAAAAGTAGGTGCCCAAAACACTTAATAAACCGAAAAAGAGGAACACAAATAAATCGCCTAGACCACGATAGCCGTAAGCATCAGAACCGACGGTATATTTTATAGAAGCCCAAATGGCAAACAGGCCCAGTAAGGCAAAAACCAGCCAGAGTTGGCTATCTTCTGCGCTAAAGGCACGCAGCAAGGTCCCCAGGGTTAACAAGCCGCTAATCACCGCAGCAATGATAATCCCCCGTTTCATTTCGGCCGGTTGCAAAGCGCCGCTCTGCAGCACACGCTGCGGACCAATCCGGTTTTCATTGTCGGTTCCCTTCACCCCATCCCCATAGTCATTGGCAAAATTTGAAGTGATCTGATAGGCTAATGTGGTCGCAAGAGTAAGTAAGAACAGGAGATTATCCTGGTACCCTGCAGCATACGCCAGGGCGGTCCCGGCCAAGATACCCGCCAGGGAAAGCGGAAGGGTACGCAAACGCGCAGCCCGGATCCAGAGTCCAATTTTTTTCAAGAGCTAGTTGGGATCTTCAATAGCAATTCGCTTACCCTCTTTATAAGAAGCCACAAAGGCATCTTTAAAGCCCATACTCACTAATTCTGTTCTGAATTTCTGGGCTTCTTCCAGGGTTTCAAAATTCCCGAGGGAATAGGAATAAAATGGATTGGTCTTAACAAACAGGGTATTGCTGAGGGATTCCGACGCGAGGTTCAGGTTTTTATCGACGAAGGCCTTTACCTGAACGGAATAAATCTTTTCCTTTTCCAGGAAGTTCTTGGCCAGGTAGAATTCCCGAACCAGACTGAGCTCCTCGTTTTGCTGCCGCAGGTTGTCCATACGGCGCTTAATCACATCCAAACTATCCCAGCTTACATTGACATAATCCATGTCCGAAGTTTGAGGACTGGAAGAAAGACCGAAGGCAAAAGATCCCAGGGCAAGACTTCCGATAAAGAAGATTGCCGTAATTACTCCAAAAATATTTCGTTGGAGCCGGGCACGCTTAAGTTCCCGGTTTTTGAATTTGATCTGATCCAACAAGCGCTCGTTGATGATCTGCGCCTTGTCGATATCCTTGTGCAGCTCCAGAAGATCGTTTTCCTCTATAAATGGCATGGGGAAACCCTTTTGTTAAATTTTGCTAAATGTAACTAAAATGCGCAGTTCCAACAAAATAAAAGGGTGGAAATAGGCGTTGCCGCTGGCTTTTGAATTTTCAGGATCCAGCCTTAATTGAAATCCCGTCTGTCCCGAGCTCAATTTTACCGGCTTTATAGAGAATACCTACCCCGCGTTTAAAGAGTTTTTTACTCATTTGCAGGCTGGCTTTTATCGCTTCCGGATCGGATTTGTCGTGCAGATTAAGCTTTCCACCTGCCGCCTCGAGGGCTTCAAAAATTCGTTCTGCAGCAGGTTCCAATTTTTGGTGACCCAGGGGTTCCAGTACCACATCGATCTTCCCGTCTTTTCTGACCGATTTGATATATGCCTTCCGGCGCGAACCCGGACCAAAGGTTGCATGGACCTGATCTTTGAAAACCAATCCTTTGTGTCGGGAGTTTATTACGACCTCATAGCCGAGATCCGTTTGACGGTAACAGAAAATCTCCACCTCGTCCCGGGATTTGAGCAGGATACCCTCATTGCTCAAGAAGCGTTCCAAGCGGGAGGAACCCGCCAGACGACCTGATTTTGGGTCGAGGTAACAGTATACCGGATAATGCTTGCCGGCAACCATCGGGGTAGCTTGCTCTCTGAAGGGTACCAAAAGATGCTTCTCCAGGCCCCATTCCATAAAGGCCCCGAACTGGTTGGTTTCAGCAACCTGAAGCCATCCGAATTCGTTGCGGCTAATAAGTGGTTCCAGCGTGGTAGCGATGGGGCGTTGTTCGTTGTCCAGATAGCAAAAAACCGTAAGCTTATCCCCCGGCTCACAAGTATCGGGAACATATTTGAGGGGTAGCAGTATTTCATCGGTACCGTCCGACAGGTAGCAACCTACGCGGGTGTCTCGCATGATTTCCAGGGAGCACCACTTTCCCAGTTCTATTTTATCGGATGGATTCAATTGTTTTCTTGCTTAAATGGTTATGTATCTGGTCCCGCTCTGGTCCCGTTCGGGCATAAAAAAACCGTCCCTTATGGAACGGTTCAAAAATAGGTTATTCCGGGGTACTAATTGTACACCGATGTTTTCTTGAAATGCTTGGCAAGCATGTAGTAAACCACCGCACGGTATTTGTTGCGCTCTGAACGCCCGTAGCGATCGATTACGGCGTTGATGCCATCCATTAATGCAGGACTGTCTGAAAGCCCTAATTTGCCCATCAGGAAGTTCTTTTTTACCGTTTCCAGCTCCTTACTGTCAGATCCGGATACTTTGGAAGCATCGGCATTGTAGATTGCAGGGCCCAGACCGATAGCGACTTTTGTCAGCAGATCCATGTCAGCAGACTCCCCGAATTTTTCCTTGATATCGGCAGCGTACTGCTGAATAAGCTCATCTCGTTTACTCATAATAAGATTAGTGTTAATTACTTAAACTATAGTTTGCCCTAAGATAGGAAATCGAAGTAAGCGAGCAAAATTTTGTTGTTCTCCACCCGGGGTGTTCTGATCTCCAAAAGCTGAGGAGTTTGGCTGCTGTTAAAGAAGGTTTTCAGGGCACTGACAAGCCCCTGTTCATCAGAAGCCAAGTGATATTTCAGCCCGTGCAAGGCACAGACTGCCGCGACATCGGTACCGTGGGTGGTCTCAAAGTATTGCTCAAACTGCTCACCTTCCTTGAACCCCGGCAAAATCCGGAAGATCCCTCCTCCCCCATTATTGAGCACCACCATTTTGAAATCAGGGGGTAAATACTTGTTCCAAAGGCCATTGATATCGTAGAAAAAGCTGAGATCCCCACTGATGCATACGGTGGGGGTTGGGGCGTTAATGGCAGCCCCCACTGCGGTTGAAGTACTCCCTTCGATCCCACTAGTCCCCCGATTGCCGAAAACCCGATGTCCGGGCTTGCGGTCGAACAGTTGGGCGTAACGGACCGTAGAGCTGTTGGCCAACTGAATAGTCGCCTGTTCAGGCAGGGCTTCGCTTAGTAAAGCAAAAGCTTTGAAATCCGAGAAGGGTATGGTCTGCAAATAGGCGCTCCTCAGCTTCCGATAATGATCCTTAACGCCATCCCAATAGGTTCGGTAAGCCGGAACAGCATCCACTTTAGCGGCTGCCTTGGGAAGTTCGGTATTATTTCTATGAAAAAGTTCTTCGAAAAAGGCCTGTGGGCTTAGTTTAATATGTTTGGGTTGGGTATAGAAGGTGTCGTTGGCATGGAACGGATCTACATGCCAGTGCGCTGATGGTCGAAAACGTCGCAAGTATTGCTTGATTTTTTTCGAAACGATCATCCCGCCCATGGTGATCAGGAGATCGGGCTGCAGCAATTCCCTGTCCCCTGAGCCAGAATCCTTGAGTTCTATGGGAGCTATGATACTGTCAATACTCGGGAAAAATTCCGGAGCATTCAGGTTGGATAAAGTTTCGGTCAGGACCAAAACCGCCTGGTCGGCTGCCAATTGCCCCTGTATCTCGTCACTTAGACTATCAGGAGGCATGGCCCCGGCAAGTATCATAATTCTGGGGCTCGCGTTCCAGCGCGCTTGCAGCACATCCCATTCCACGACTGTTTCGTTCCCAGCGATGTCAAATTCACCTGTGCTGGACGCTTTAACGGAGCTTTCATTTGAGACGGGAGGAACTGAGGTAAGATCGTATAAAGGCTCTTCAAAAGGAATATTCAGGTGAACGGGTAGCAGCTGATTTTTGGCCACCCCCAGGGCCTGATTAATAAGACTGTAATTTGCCGTTTCAATAGCTTTTTGAAGTTCCTTCAAGCCCTCCCCTTTCGGCAAATCCTGAGCTGGAATGATCCGTGAAGTATCCTCCGGATCCATAATCCAGCGCAACTTCTGGGTCACGTGGGTAGCATCCTGATGTATCTGGGCCTGAAATCCAATATGTTTTTCGAATACGCCTTCCTGCCTGATTGTTTGTCCATCTCCGATGTCAATTTTATAAGGAGGCCGGTCGGCGGAAAGGACGAGCAGCGGGATACGCGAATAATAAGCTTCTGCTACAGCTGGGTAGTAATTTAACAAGGCACTGCCAGAGGTACAGACCAGGGCAGCAGGAAGACCACTTTGCTGGGCCAGACCCATGGCAAAAAAACCAGCGCTTCGTTCATCGACCACGCTGAAGCAGTCAAAATAGGGATCTGAGGTAAAGCCAAGAATTAATGGGGCATTACGGGATCCGGGTGAAATTACGATCTGTCGGATTCCCTGGGCCTTGCACTGAGCAACGACAAGATGAGCAGCTGGAATTGCAGTAAACTTCATTGGAGTACAAAGGTACGAACACCGACCCGCTATTCCATGGAATCTCCCTGCTCTTGTAAGAGGGAAAGCATGGTAGCGCCTTTAGCTACAGTTTCGGACCATTCTGCATCCGGTACAGAACCGGAAACAATACCACCTCCTACGTAAACCAGTGCCCGGTTATTGCGAATCTGGAGACATCGCAAGACCACGTAATAGGAAAAATGCTCCTCCCCATCGAGGCCGCTGGGGCCGGCAAAACCCGTGTAATATTCCCGATCGTAATTCTCCAGCATTTCGATGAGTTCCAAAGCCCTTTCGAGTGGCGTTCCGCAAACAGCAGGTGTAGGATGAAGCTGCCGCAACAATGCACGAGCGGCCGGGGGTTCCAGGCTTGCGGAAAAAGTTGTATTCAGATGCCAGAGGGTGCCAGCGCGCAAGGTATTGCTCTCTTCGGCGATATCCTGGACACCCACTTCCGCGAAGCATTTCCGGATATGGTCATAAACAAGGGCCTGTTCACTGCGTTCCTTGTCGGACCAGACAGGCATCTCTTCCCCGGCAGGTTTGGTTCCTGCAAGTGCCATGGTCCTGGCGTTAAATCCATCGTAATTCAGGAGTGTTTCCGGAGTCGCAGCCGCCCATATACCGACTTGCGGATGATAACAGATAAAGCGAAAACTCTCTGGGTGACTGAGTAGCAATCGTTCTGTAAACTGCAATACATCCAAAGGAAAATCAACAGAAAATCGCCGGGACAACACCACTTTCTGCAGTTGACCATCGAGTATCCGGTCCAGGGCTTGGGCTACCGCATTGCTATAAATTTCACGTGCTGCCGGGTCTTCCGGGATCTCAGTTGCTACCGGGGGAACAGCGGATCCGCTCAATGGGGCGGCATAATAAAAATCGGGGCGGATAAGCACGGCGGGTTCACCCGTACTAAAAGGGGCCAGGTGGAAACCAGAACCGGTCAGTTTTGGGTCTAACACCAGTTCCGTATCCGTTTGGAGCAGGGCGTTGACCGTGTCCTCTCCGGGTTTACAAAAAACCGCGAAAGGAAGTTCATCGGCCTGATGCTCAGCGAGCAATCCCAGTAACTTCTTGAACTTAAGCTTTTTTGGGGAGGGCAATGGTGGTGAGTTTACATTTGGAAATCAGTCGGTTCTCCTGGTCGGTAATCGCGATATCCCATAATTGCAGTGTACGTCCGCGGTGCAGTAGTGATGCACGGGCGCTTACTACTCCCTGGCGTACACTCCGCAGGTGATTTGCCGCTATCTCGACACCCCGGATGGCCACCTCAGAAGCATCAAAGAATACATAGCAGGCCGCACTGGCAACACTTTCTGCAAGGGCAACGGAGGCTCCTCCGTGTAAAATGCCATCCGGCTGATGAACTTTAGGGCCAACCGGCATTTCTGCCGTAAGGTAGTTCTCCCCGACATCTACGAATTTGATTTCGAGGGTTTCCATTAGTGTATTGGCGCACACCTCGTTACAGACTTTTAGAATTTTTTCCCGATATTCTTCCATGCGTTAAAGGTACGGAATTGGGGAGCTTTACCCTAGCGATTTCCGGATTCGTCAGCAGTCCCGGACTCGCCGGAGTAATAGGTTATAGACCGGACTATAATGCTGTTTTCCGGGGTGGTAACCTTGCGCACCCAGTTCCCGATTTTATTGCCGTCCATTTGGTAAATAAACTCCTGTATTACAGGTTCGTCGTCCTTATCCGCTTCCCTCAGGGACTTTTTTACCACAGACTCGGGAAAACCTTCCGAATCATAGGTATAGGTAGTCTGCGATACGGGTTTAAAGCTTTCCTCCTCAATTAGATATTCAAAGTGCGTTTCTTTGAGCGTATTGTTGTCCTGATCGCGCCATGTTTCTACCGCCTTTACGGGCTGACCTCCCTCAAATTCTTTGACCAGTTCCACGGAAATAGTTCCCTGGTTTCCCTTTCTTGAAGAGCTTCTCACCGTTTTGATCATATTTCCGTTACGCGTGTAGGTCGCAGTGAGCTCATCCTTGTATTGGGAATATTCCACCAGGACCTCGTCAGTCCCATCGTAATCGGTCCGCACCTTACGGATTATCTTGCCTTCGGAATCGAAAAAACTTTCCTTCTGCTCCTGATAGCTCTGGTCGTAAGAGAGAATAACCTCGGAAATCGCCGAGCGCGTACTATCGGCCTTGTAAATGTGGGCCATAGAGGTTTGCGCATCAAAACGTCCCTCCCGGTATACCTCATCCCGGCGCTCTGTTAATCTTCCCGCGTCATATTTGTAAATAGTGATGTCGTAATCCTGTTCATTGAAGCGCGTTACCGATCGTGTCAGACGGCCCTCCTCGTCGAACTCAAAGGTCTCTTCCCCGTAGTTGGCTTTGACCACACACGTTTTAACGGGCCCCCTCAATTGAAAATCCTTAAGGGTAAACCGCTCCGGCTCTTGCGCATGTAGCCCTTGCAGGAACAGGAAGGTCAATAAAAGAATTAAACAGGAGGAAAATTGTTTCATACTTCAAAAGTAGTTGATCACCAGCAAAGACTAAGCAAGGAATATGCCAAATAAAAAAGGGCAGAAAAACTTCTGCCCTTTACCCTAACGCATGATTGGCGTTACTATTATTTCACTTCTTCGAAATCTACATCTTCGACATTGTCTCCCTCCGTATTTTCTGAAGTGGATCCTTCTGCCGAGTCAGCGGCACCGGCTTCACCAGCCTGTGCCTCAGCCTGAGCCTTGTACATTTCCTCGGAGGCATTCTTCCACGCCTCGTTGATTTTCTCAAGGGCCGGAGCAATCTGATCCAGATCCTTGCTCTCATAAGCCGTTTTCAACTCACCCAGGGCATCCTCGATCGCCTCCTTTTTATCGGCGGAAAGCTTGTCCCCAAACTCCCCAAGCTGCTTCTCAGTCTGGAAAATCATACTGTCGGCTTCGTTGAGTTTGTCGGCGCGTTCTTTGGCTTCCTTGTCGGCTTCGGCATTAGCCTCCGCTTCCGCTTTCATTCGCTCGATTTCTTCTTCGGTAAGTCCTGAAGAAGCCTCGATGCGGATATCCTGCGTCTTGTTGGTAGCTTTATCCGTCGCTGAAACTTTAATAATTCCGTTGGCGTCGATATCGAAGGTTACCTCGATTTGAGGCATTCCCCTTGGTGCAGGTGGAATTCCATCCAGGTGGAAGCGACCAATGGTCTTGTTATCCGTGGCCATGGAACGTTCTCCCTGAAGCACATGGATTTCTACAGAAGGCTGATTATCGGCCGCTGTTGAGAATACCTGTGATTTCTTGGTAGGAATCGTGGTATTGGCGTCGATGAGCTTGGTGAAAACGCCGCCCATGGTTTCAATACCCAGAGACAGTGGCGTAACATCTAACAGGAGAACATCTTTAACATCACCTGTGAGTACCCCACCCTGTATCGCTGCTCCAACGGCAACTACTTCATCCGGGTTTACTCCTTTGGAAGGTTTCTTCCCGAAAAACTTTTCTACCGCTTCCTGAACTGCAGGGATACGCGTAGATCCTCCAACAAGGATAATCTCGTCGATATCACTCTTTGACAATCCTGCGGTTTTGAGCGCAGCCGCGCATGGTTCAATGGTACGCTTCACCAAATCGGCAATCAATTGCTCGAATTTGGCTCGAGACAACTGACGCACCAAGTGCTTAGGACCACTGGCAGTTGCCGTGATATATGGTAAATTGATTTCTGTCTGACTGGAGGAGGAAAGTTCGATTTTCGCTTTCTCTGCAGCTTCGCGAAGTCTTTGAAGGGCCATAGCATCCTTGCGGAGGTCCATGTCTTCTTCACTCTTGAATTCCTCGGCCAACCAGTCGATGATTTTTTGATCTACATCGTCCCCGCCCAGGTGGGTATCTCCGTCTGTAGAGAGTACTTCGAACACCCCATCTCCAAGTTCGAGAATACTAACGTCATGGGTTCCCCCACCGAAGTCAAAAACCACGATTTTCTGATCGGTATCCTTTTTATCCAAACCGTAAGCCAGGGAGGCCGCGGTAGGTTCATTGATGATACGTTCTACAGTAAGGCCCGCTATCTCACCGGCTTCTTTGGTTGCCTGGCGCTGGGAGTCATTAAAGTAGGCAGGTACCGTAATAACCGCACGGCTCACGCTTTGCCCCAAATAATCCTCGGCAGTTTTTTTCATTTTCTGCAAAATCATTGCAGACAATTCCTGAGGGGTGTATTTGCGACCGTCGATGTCTACCCGCGGGGTATCGTTATCGCCTTTTACCACCTCGTAAGGTACGCGCTCTGCTTCCGTTTTGGATTCGGAATACTTATTCCCCATGAAGCGCTTGATGGAATAAATAGTTTTATGTGGATTGGTTACTGCCTGTCGTTTCGCGGGATCCCCCACTTTAATCTCCCCACCTTCAACAAAGGCAATAACAGAAGGAGTTGTGCGCTTTCCTTCGGCGTTGGGGATTACCACAGGCTCATTCCCCTCCATCACGGAGACGCAGGAGTTTGTAGTACCCAGGTCAATTCCAATAATCTTACTCATTTTATGAATCTTATAATTAGTGATTGCTTTCTAATCTCGCTCTGGATATGTCAAACAATATGCCATTGGTACAAACCTGACATACTGTCACAAAATCAGATGATTTAAATCCCGGATGGAGGTTGTACCTTAGCTGTCAAAGCCAAACCATTAATGAACGAACAGCCCATTGCCAAAGAGGTAGAATGCATTAGTGTATTCGATATGCTCAAGGTAGGTATTGGTCCTTCTAGCTCCCATACTTTGGGCCCCTGGCGTGCAGCTGAGCGCTTTCTCCGCGCCCTGGAATCAGGACCTGGTCTTGAAGCGGTTAAAGAACTCCGGGTATTGATTTACGGGTCGCTTTCTTTAACCGGCAAGGGGCATGCCACCGACGTCGCCATTCTGATGGGATTGAGTGGCGCTGATCCGACTACTTATCCAACGGCTGCCATCCCGGAAGCTATTGCCAAAATCAAGGATCAAAAAAAATTAGCCCTCAAGGGGGAACACACGGTAATATTCGATCCCGTTACCAGTCTCTGTTTTTTAAGGGAATTTTTGCCCTTCCATGCAAATGCCCTAACCTTTAAAGCGCGTCTAAAGAATGGCAGGGAGCTTTCCAAAACCTATTATTCTATAGGAGGTGGTTTCGTAGTGAGTAAGGAGCGGAAAAGGGGAAAGAAAAAAGCCCTGTTATTCCAACAATTTCCCCACCCTGTGGAAACCGGTATCGAATTATTGGAACACTGCAAGCGCGATGGAAAGCAAATCTCTGAGATTGTCTGGGAAAATGAACGATCCCTGCGAAGTGGGGAAGAAATTGAAGCGGGGTTGGATAGGATTTGGGATACCATGCTCAGCTCAATTTACGAAGGCTGTCACGAGCCTGGAATCCTACCCGGGGGGCTCAACGTGAAGCGGCGGGCGCCCGAACTTTATGAGCGTCTGAAAGGCTCAACGTCTTATACCGGGCCTGAAGACTGGCCCAATTCGATCAGAAAGACCACGGTCCAGTTTCGTCAAATTCTCAAATGGGTTAGTTGCTTCGCTATAGCGGTCAACGAAGTAAATGCCAATCTCGGGAGGATTGTAACCGCTCCTACCAACGGAAGCGCCGGGGTTATTCCTGCGGTACTGATGTATTACCTGGTCATTGAAAACCACAAGGCGGGATCCAAAGAAATCCGGCAGTTTCTGTTGGTTGCCGGGGAAATCGGCAGTCTTTTTAAAAAGGGGGCTACAATATCAGCGGCCATGGGAGGATGCCAGGCCGAAATAGGCGTGTCTGCCGCCATGGCTGCGGGAGCACTCACAGAGCTGTTGGGTGGTACTCCTGGCCAGGTACTGGCAGCCGCCGAGATTGCTATGGAACACCATTTGGGACTTACCTGTGACCCCATTGGCGGATTGGTGCAGGTACCCTGTATCGAAAGGAATTCCATGGGGGCCATCAAGGCGATCAATGCAGCTGAACTCGCACTGGAATGCAATCCGGAGACTACTAAAGTACCCTTCGACAAGGTCGTTCGGACCATGTGGGAAACAGCCCGGGATATGAATTCAAAATACAAGGAAACCTCGGAAGGGGGATTGGCTATAGGCGTAAACCTCAGCGATTGCTAATCCTTACACCCTGCCCTTCTGCGCGTATCGGCAAGGGCAATGATGCGCCAGCCTGAACCATCGTGATAGAGTTGAAAGGCATTCACGCCACAGTGGCTGAAATTACCCCCCAGATAGAATTCATATGGCGTCCATGCCGTTGCCATATCCCCGTCGATCGCAATTTGATAATCCAGTAGTTTTTCCTGAAAGCTCAGGGTGTCCGGAATGGAGGCCAGGGATACCAGGAAATTATCCATGGGTTGCGCCCGCATCTGGATCTCCCCTTCCCTGTTCCGACTAATGCTCCGGAGTTGAACGTCATCGGCAAGCATGGCTCTGAGCGTAACGGTGTCCTGTTGGTGGAAGTATTCGAAAAAATCATCAATAGCCTGCCGTACATCGCCTTCGCTATGGGTTTGGCCGTTGATAGTACACAGGGGCAGCAGGAAGAGTAAGAGTAGTGTTTTGTGCATGGGTTTCGTTTTTTGATCTCCCCGGGCCCTTGAACAAAAGCGTAAATTGAGTGAACCCGGTCTGCGACAAATTAAGGAAAATTCTACTGGGAACCGGCCGGGCCAAAAATCCTTATTTTTATCCCTGGCAAAAAAACACGAGATGTCCATAGCGAAGAAAGAGTATAAGCGGGTTACCGTTAAATCCCTGGGAGAAATGAAGCTTCAGGGAGAGAAAATATCCATGCTAACCGCCTATGATTATTCTATGGCCAAGATTGTGGATGCCGCCAACGTCGATGTTATCCTGGTAGGTGATTCCGCAAGTAATACCATGGCTGGTCATGAAACAACCCTCCCGATAACCCTTGACCAGATGATCTATCATGCCAGCTCGGTTATTCGTGCCGTCAATCGGGCATTAGTAGTGGTGGACCTGCCTTTTGGCTCATACCAAAGCGATCCCAAAGAGGCTTTGCGTTCTGCGATCAGAATTATGAAGGAGAGTGGAGCCCATGCCGTAAAGCTGGAAGGCGGGGAAGAAATAAAAGAATCCGTTAAACGAATTCTGCATGCAGGGATTCCCGTAATGGGACACCTCGGACTTACCCCTCAGAGTATCTATAAATTCGGAACGTACACGGTACGTGCAAAAGCCGAGGCGGAAGCCGAGAAACTCATGCGCGATGCCAGATTGCTCGAAAAACTGGGCTGTTTCTCCATAGTTCTTGAAAAAATTCCCGCGGAACTCACAAAGAACGTTTCCAGCAAACTAACCATTCCAACTATCGGAATCGGTGCCGGTGGCGACGCGGATGGCCAGGTACTGGTAATCCATGACCTCCTGGGCATGACCCACGAATTCAACCCGCGATTTTTAAGGCGTTACATGAACCTCTATGAAGACATGGGGGCAGCCATAGGACGCTATGTTGCGGATGTCAAGGCCAAAGACTTTCCCAACGAGCAGGAACAATACTAAGGCGGGGGCCGTCGAAGAACCACGCTATGTCCCGCAGTACTCCGGAAAACCTTCAAGTCCTCTATGAGGATAACCACCTTATCGCCGTTGGAAAACGCGCAGGGGACATCGTGCAGGGCGATAAAACCGGGGATACCCCACTGAGCGAGGTGGTAAAACAGTACATCGCTGTGAAATACAATAAGCCCGGGGCGGTTTTCCTGGGAGTCATCCATAGGATTGACCGGCCTACCAGCGGAATTGTCATTTTCGCCCGTACCTCCAAGGCCCTCAGCAGGATGAATGCATTATTCGCCAGCGGAAAAACCAATAAAACGTACCACGCCATTACGCAGCACGTCCCCGAGGAAGCTTCAGGAACCCTGGAACACTACCTGGAAAGAAACCCGCAAAAGAATAAATCTTTTGCCTACGGCAAACCAGGGGGAAAACGAAAAAAGGCGGTCCTGCACTATCGCATCCTGCGGAAACTGGAACGGCATTATCTATGGGAGATTACCCTGGAAACCGGAAGGCACCATCAAATCCGCGCCCAACTTGCAGCTTTGAAATGCCCGATTCGCGGGGATCTGAAGTACGGGGCTCCCCGGAGCAATCCGGACGGCAGCATCCACCTGCACGCTAAACGCCTTACCTTTACGCATCCCGTAGCTGGTACTGAGGTAGCTATTGAAGCTCCTTATCCGGACGAAGTTCTCTGGTCTGCCTGCACCTAGTGGATCCTTACTTGAATAAACACATAGTACCATGAAATACTTTAGCTACCTCCTCCTGCTTGCCTTCTTGCTTTCCTCCTGCGGCACACCGCGCAGCCTTGATGCGTTCTACAATAAGCATAAAGACGACGATCAGGTTCTGGCCTTCCGGGTACCTCCGATTATGTTTTATGCCTTGCGGGGCATTTCTCCGGAAATGGATTCATTTTTCGGAACAACTACAGATTTGAGGTTCATTCAATTACCAGCCGTCAAAACAGCGGGGCTACAGGACATGAATCAGCAGTTTAATCAACTGACCTCGGGCTCCTTTATTGAGATCTTCAGAAAAAATGATGGCCCCAAGCGCAACGTGGTAGCTATCCGCGAACGCGGTAAAACGGTTCGTGATATTCTGATATTTAACAACTCCGAACTAAAAGGATCTCTTTTGTATATCCAGGGGAATTTTGATCCCGCCAAAGTGCGCACCATGGCCCGAGAAGAAGGGTTTTTGGATTTACAGGATAAGCTGATCCAGAATTACTCCCCGGGACAATCTCAATAGGGCCGGGAAATAACCCATTTCACAAGACTAAATTCCTAACGGGTAAGCGCAAGGGCTTTCTCGCGAATAATTTCCGCCACTGGGCGGCCGTGCAGATGGCTTTCGAGCCAGGAAAGGATATCAAGGTAGAGGAAAGCGCGTTTCTCGTACGGATGATTCTCAAAGGGTTTCAGGCGATCGTAGAGTTCCTGGAAGGCATCTTTGAGCTCATGCGGATAGATCGACCCCATTTTGCGCAGAAATACGATCATTTCCCACTGAACTTCATGGAGATCATTCATTTTCAGGAGGAATTTATACGTGCTTTTAAGCTGCAGTTCCAGGTGGTAATCCATGCCGGCTTCATAATGCGCCACCAGGCTGAGCACCCTGGCAAAACACATGAGGTCTTCCCGTACTTTCAGGTTCTTGTTATTGATGATTTTCTTGAGATACTGAATACAGGATTTATGGTCGCCCACCCCAAAGTACAGACACGCTATCTTATAGTAAAAGAGCATGATATGATGCTCGTCTAAACGGCTTTTGTGTTTGTTTATACCGTACTCCACAATGCGCACCAGCTTCAACCCTTTTTCAAAGGTCCCTTCCAGGAAATGCAAATTCAGTTTATTGGCATTGAGATAGAGAAAACTCAGGGAAGCGACATTGTCGTTTTTCGGAAAATCCCTGGATTCCACCTGGGCTTCAAGCCGCTGCAGGGTGGCTCGGAACTGGGTGCTGTATTTAACAAAGAACAAGGATTCCATCAGGTAATTGTTCCCCTTGAGGAAAAAGACAGGATTGAGATTGATCATCTGCGGATGCTCATAAAACAAATCCACCCACTTACTGGAATACTTATAGGCCGAAAGAAAATCCTGAATCAGGAAAGAATACCAAAGGTGCGCCTTGTACAGCCAGAGCTTCTCGCGAAAGCCCAAATCCTCCAGTCTGAATTCCGGCAAGTGGCTGTCGAAATAATCCATAACCTTGTGGTGATCGCTGTCGTTTCGGACATAACCCACTTTCAGCATCATGCCGTAAAGCTGCAGGCTGAGGTTTGAAAGGGCGCTGGTGATATTATTCAGCTCAGTGAGTTCTCGTGCCTGGGAAGTCAGCTCCCTGGCCCGATCCGGAAGGCTGCGGGTAATGTATTGGCTTTCAATGATCTTTTCGAGCTCAACAACTTCGTAGGCCAGGTTTTTTTCTTCTACTGCAATTGCCTGACCCTTAACTTTTTCGAGGATTTTCAAACTCTGACGATACAACCCTTTCTGATAGAGGATAGAAGCAAAATCCAGTTGTTCTCTGAGCTGAACGCGGATATTCTGGTTTACCGGGTTCAATCGCAAACTGACCAGGATCTGCTTGTACAGGTGTGCCTTTAAGTTGGAAAGCTGTGATTTCTTGACAATACCGCTCTCCAGGATTTGACGCTCGTCATAGCTGCGTAGTTTATCCAATAAATTAAAGAGCGCCAGGAATTTGGCATCGGCATTTACCCCCAATCGGCCAACGTATAATTTGAACTGGCGCTTCTCCGATTTGGAGAGGGATTTGACCAAAGTAAACAAAGCGTCTTTATGGACATTTGTCATCGTAAAAAATACCTATTATATGTCTGTTATTCAAGTGTTTAACTACCTGTTAGAACTCCTCAGCATTGTAAATGCGTGCAGGGTCATCCAAGGGATGCTCCCCTACCCCTTATCTTCGCTTAGATAGACTATACGCATCGACTATGAGCAAAGATAAGGTACAGATTTTTGACACTACGCTACGTGATGGAGAGCAGGTCCCCGGTTGTAAGCTGGATACGGAACAAAAACTCATCATTGCAGAGCGCCTCGATAACCTGGGAGTCGACATTATTGAAGCTGGATTTCCAATATCCAGTCCCGGGGATTTCGCATCGGTTTCAGAAATCGCCAAGATTGTAAAAAACGCTACTGTTTGTGGCCTGACACGAGCCGTTAAAAAGGATATCGAAGTAGCCGCAGAGGCGTTGAAATATGCCAAGAAGCCTCGTATTCACACAGGAATAGGCACATCAGACTCTCATATTCAACACAAATTCAAATCGAATCGGGAGGAAGTTCTCGAACGCGCAGTCCAGGCAGTTTCTTACGCCAAAACCTTTGTGGAAGATGTAGAATTCTATGCGGAGGATGCGGGACGTACCGACAACGAATATCTGGCCCGCGTTTGTGAGGCTGTAGTTGAAGCAGGGGCTACCGTGCTCAATATTCCGGATACTACGGGCTACTGTTTGCCTGAAGAATACGGGGCAAAAATGAAGTACCTCAAAGAAAATGTGAAGGGCATTGAAAAGGCAATCCTATCCTGCCACTGCCACAATGATCTTGGTCTGGCCACGGCTAATTCAATTTCAGGAGTTATCAACGGAGCGCGTCAAATTGAATGTACCATCAATGGTATCGGGGAACGCGCCGGTAATACTTCTCTGGAAGAAGTGGTCATGATCCTGCGCCAGCATCCTTATCTGAATCTGGACACGTCGATCAATAGCCGCCTGCTGTATAGTACCAGCCAAATGGTAAGCCAAAAAATGGGAATGCCCGTGCAACCCAACAAAGCAATTGTGGGATCTAATGCATTTGCCCATAGCTCCGGGATCCACCAGGACGGGGTAATTAAAAATCGGGAGACCTACGAAATCATCGATCCGGAAGAAGTCGGGGTTACGGAGTCGTCAATTGTCCTGACAGCAAGAAGCGGAAGGGCAGCCCTGGCCTATCGGGCGAAGAAAGTAGGGTACGAATTAACCAAAGTCCAATTAGACGAGGTGTATAAAGAATTCCTCAAATTCGCAGATCGTAAAAAAGAGATTGACGATGCGGATATTCACGAAATTGTCAGTTCCGCAGACGTAACTATACAAAGCATAGCCTAATGAAACTTAAAATAGCCTTATTAGCCGGTGATGGTATCGGCCCCGAAGTCGCTGCCCAGGCAGTAACCACACTGCAGGCGGTCGAGGAAACCTTTGGACACGAATTCAGCTTTACAGAGGCTCTGGTTGGAGCTATCGCTATCGACAAACAAGGAGATCCGCTGCCGGATGAAACGCTGGCACTCTGTAAAGAATCCGACGCTGTATTATTTGGGGCTATCGGACACCCGAAATTCGACAATGATCCAACCGCCAAGGTAAGGCCTGAACAAGGCTTGTTGAAACTCCGTAAGGAACTGGGGTTGTTTAGTAATATCAGACCAGTTAAAATCTTCCCTACCCTGATCGAAAAATCCCCGCTTCGGGAGGAACGCATCACGGGTACTGATTTTGTAATCTATCGGGAACTCACCGGAGGTATCTATTTCGGTGAAAAATTCCTGAGTGAAGATGGTACGGTTGCTTCAGATCTCTGTATTTACAGTGAAGAAGAAATCAGCCGGATTGCCCACCTCGCCTTTAAGGCGGCCAAAGGGCGCCGTGGAAAACTCACCCTTGTCGACAAAGCCAATGTTCTGGAATCTTCGCGACTCTGGAGAAAAGTTGTCACCCGCATAGGTGAAAGTTACCCGGAAGTAACCCTGGATTACCTTTTCGTAGATAATGCGGCCATGCAGCTTATCCTGAACCCCTCCCAATTCGATGTGATCCTCACGGAAAATATGTTCGGGGATATCATTTCCGATGAAGGCAGTATCATAGGCGGCTCTATAGGATTACTTCCTTCTGCCTCAGTAGGCGAAGATAGCTCCATGTTTGAACCTATTCATGGGTCCTACCCCCAGGCTACTGGTAAAAACATTGCAAATCCAGTGGCATCAATTCTGTCAGCGGCTATGCTTTTGGACCACTTTGAACTCAAAGAGGAAGCCGAAGCGGTTGTCCGTGCCGTAACCCTTTCGCTGAAGAAAGGAATCGTCACTCCGGATTTGGATCCCAATAGCAAATATGGAACCGATGACGTTGGCCATTATATTGCAAGTAATATTCGCGATTCCGATGATTTCCGCGGCCTGAACCAGGAAAATATCGGATTGGGAAAGTCGACGATCATTTAAGCCGCCCCGCTTTTAATTTCCCTGCTTAACCCTATCTTTGTGCGCTTAAAGTAGCTGCATGAAAATTTCATACAACTGGTTAAAACAATTCCTCGAGATCGAGCGGCCCGTAGCTGAAATCGGTGAAATGCTCACCGACCTTGGCCTGGAGGTAGAAGGAATAAGTACGTTCCAATCTGTGCAGGGAGGCCTGGAGGGAATCGTAGTAGGCCAGGTTGTGGAATGTGAGCAGCACCCTAATGCCGATCGACTGAAGTTGTGTAAGGTGGACGTCGGTAACGAAGAGCCCTTGCAAATTGTATGTGGTGCTCCGAACGTGGCCAAAGGGCAAAAGGCACCTGTAGCCGTTGTCGGCGCTACCCTCTACCCCACCAACGCGGAGCCCTGGAAGGTTAAAAAGGGGAAAATTCGGGGAGAACTCAGCCAGGGTATGCTCTGTGCCGAGGATGAGCTGGGCCTGGGAAGCAGCCATGAAGGAATACTGGTACTGGAAACAGATCGCAAACCGGGTACCCCCTGCGCCGAAATATTCGAAATTGAAACCGATCATGTCTTTGAGATAGGCCTTACACCGAACCGGGCCGATGCCATGAGCCATTTTGGCGTAGCACGCGACCTTAGAGCCGGCCTGAAAAGAAAAGAAATCTCCAAGGAGCTCATTACTCCTTCGCTCAGCAGTTTTGCGGTAGACAGCCGCTCCCTGCGGATCGAAATTGAGGTAGAAAATCCCGCACTGGCTCCCCGATATGCCGGGATTACACTGACCAACCTGATTATTGAAGATTCCCCGCATTGGCTTAAAAACAGGTTACGCGCTATTGGGCTCAACCCGATAAATAATGTTGTCGATGCCACCAATTACGTGATGCACGAATTGGGACAGCCCTTACATGCATTTGATGCAGACCGTATTCACGGGAAGAAGGTACTCGTTAAAACCGTTTCAGCAGGTACAGAATTTATGACGCTGGACGGGGAAATGCGAAAGCTCCACGCCGAAGATCTGATGATTTGCGACGCTGAAAAACCCATGTGCATTGCAGGTGTTTTTGGCGGAATCAATACCGGTGTTACCGAACACACGAAGTCCATCTTTCTGGAAAGTGCCTACTTTGATCCGGTAAGTGTCCGTAAGACAGCAAAACGCCATGGTTTAAATACCGATGCCTCCTTTCGCTTTGAGCGGGGAATCGATATTGAGCTGGTGGAGTACGCCTTACAGCGCGCTGCCATTCTAATCCGCGACTTAGCCGGAGGAGAGATCAGCTCAGACTTAACAGATCTCTATCCGCAGAAATTCCCAGAACGCAATGTTTTCCTTTCCCTTGAAAAAATATATGGCCTCATCGGAGATGAGATCCCGAGGGATACGTTGATCGAGATTATGGCATCCCTGGATATTCAAGTCAAAAGCGTTACCGAATCGGGCTTCGGCTTGCTGATACCTTCTTACCGGGTAGATGTTACCCGGGATGTGGATGTAATCGAAGAAATTCTGCGCGTATACGGTTATAACAATATACCGGATAAAGAAAAAATCACCGCCTCCATTCACCCGGTTGGGCAACAGGAACCCCATCAATTACGGGAAATCCTGACCCAGCGCCTGGCGGCTTTGGGTTGCTATGAAATCCTGGGCAATAGCCTGTGTAGTCCAACGCACAACGAATTACTTGGCAATACAGCCCATAAGCCCGTTGAACTCTTAAATCCTCTGGGTAAGGAGCTTTCCCAGCTGAGACAGGATATGTTGTTCTCCGGCTTGCAGGCACTTGTACATAACATGAACCGTCAACATCCGGACTTAAGGATTTTTGAGTTCGGTAAAATTTATGGCGTGTCCAAGGGGAAACGCTGGGAATCGGAACGTTTAGCGCTTCTTTTAAGTGGAAAAAGTGCGCAATCCGATTGGACGCAAACGTCCCGAGCACTGGGATTCTTCCACCTGAAGTCATTGGTCTTTCAAGTGCTCGAAGGATTAGGGGTAAATCAATGGACGGAAAAGCCGGTTGAAGATAGCCGGTTCTCCGAAAGTCTTGAGGTAGTCTCTGATAAAAAATCCCTGGTGCGTTTTGGCGTGGTTGACAAAAAGTTTACCGCGGCCTTTGACATTGAACAAGAGGTGGTTTATGCCGATATGGATTGGTCTTTATTGGTAGCCATTGCCGCATCGAGGAACTTTACATATCAGCCTATTTCCAAGTTTCCGGAAGTGCGAAGGGATTTTGCGCTTTTACTGGACGATAGTGCCCAATTCAGTGAAGTCCGTGACCTGGCCTTTAGAACCGAAAAGAAACTCCTTCAGGATGTACAGCTTTTCGATGTTTATAAAGGAAAGAACCTTCCCAAAGATCGCAAATCCTACGCGGTGAGTTTTCTGCTTCAGGACCCTGCAAAAACCTTAAAGGATCAGCAGATCGACAAAGTTATGAAACGTCTGCAAACCGCTTTCGAAAAAGAACTGGGGGCGGAATTAAGATAGTTCTAAGGGGCCGGAACAACTACACGATCTATTCGGTGGAATACCAGATTACGACTCGTAGTATCCGCCGCAGTTATTCGTGCTTCATTCCCGGAACAGTCCATTAATACGATATCCGTTCCGATAAGCCTTACTCGTAGTTCTTCACCCTGAATCGTTGTGAGACTGGCGTAGCCTTTACCCCGGGAAAGTGCCTGGAGTATACGCGAAGCCGTAAGTTTTCCGGCGACGATGTGGTAAGCCATCAAAGACCGTAGTTCCTGCTTATTCTCAGGTTGCAGTAGTGCTTTTATTTCTTCTTCTCCTAATTGTTTAAATGCAGCATCAGAGGGAGCAAAAACAGTGAATTGGCCACTATTGCTAAGTATTTCTCGCAACTCGGACAGTTCCAAAACCTTCAATGCGGTAGATAAGCTATCGACTTTTGAATTCGATTGGGCATCGGATCGGGCCATTACAGCCGCCTGCGCCATAGCGTTGGAGCTGATACCAAACAGAGCCAGGAAGAATAGCAAACGTAAAGTTCTCACGGATCGCGGGGGCCGATTTAGTCGATGAATGGTTTGGTTTCGTCGGTAAGATACTTTTTTGGCAGGTTAAGGGCCGTATCTGAGGTGGTCGTTCATCGTAATTAACATTTATTTAACATTTTAAATAAGAATATTCCTATTGCTTTCCCTGGTTCCAGTTATTAATTTTGAAGTGCTAGAAAAGAAAATTATGTTCTCACCCGTTGATCTTGAAAAGAAGTTAGATGCAGCCCGTCGCGGTCGCGATTCCGAAAAAGACCTTTTGGCCCTCCTGGATTCCTTCGCCATTAGCAGTTCGCATTCGGAAGTAACCCAAAATCGATTTAATCTCGATAAACTTGAGGCCAGTCGGATTTATCACCAAAATGATATCCGTAAAATATGCATCGATTACAGGCTGCGTTTCCTGGACTTAAAATATTTCAAACCGGAATTACCAGAGGAAGCTACTGCTGCTATTGCCGAATTGGAAGCTAAGCACGATACCACCCTGGATGCCTTGAAAATTGTGGCTCCTTCCCGCCTCTTTAAGTTGGAAGACAAGGACGATCCGCTCTTATTTGCTCCCCTGGGGAACGGTTATTATTACCTGATTCACCGTTGGGGTAAGGATCTCCACCCACTTCGCAAAGCGCTTGTCTGGCCGTTTCGGAATATTGTAAATCTCACGCTTGTTGTACTGGCTTTTAGCCTACTGGCGACCTTTGGGGTTCCGGAAGGGTTGTTCTCCAAGAAAGGAGGAAGTGCAGAGTTCTGGATTATCTTCTTTTTTATCTTCAAATCCCTGGCAGCCGTTGTAATTTTCTATGGATTTGCACTAGGGAAGAACTTTAATCCTGCTATCTGGAATTCCAAGTATTTCAATGCCTGATGCTACCGGGAGTACGAAAATAGACGCTTCGGTTGGTATAGATCATAAAAGTACTTACCGGTTGGTGTAGATCATTCGCGGGACTGCAGGAAGGTCTAACTGGTCCAAAAATTGAAACTCCGGCTCTAATTTCAGACGTAGCAATCCTCCGTGATTTACACTGGTCGCCCGGGCATAGCCGATAATCAGCAAGCCATTTTCTGAGTCATATCCTACTGCAGTTACGGAACCAACATCGAACTGGAACTCCCGCTGGTCCGGACTCAGGAAATTCTCGACCAAATAAAGAACAAGGGTTCGCCGGTTCGAATCATAAATAGCCGCAATACGCTCTTTAGCAGGTGTCTGAGGATCGTCAAAAAGATAATACAACAAGTTTCCGGAGGGATCACTAAGCGGGCGTTCATAAGTAAATCCAGGTTCCGTGCCGGGTTGATACAGAATATTATCCACCAGGCTCATCGTCGCTGAATTGTAGATCTGATGGGCATCTTCATATCCCAGTAGTAATCGATCCGTACCCAGGGAAGTCAAGAGTTTTCCACCTGTACTCACGGGATGTAATTCCGGAGTTCCGCTTAAATCAGCGTTGAATTCAAGCAAGGCACTTTCAGTCTCCGCTTCCGACAAATAGGCAAGGACAAATAATTTCCCTGAAGAAATATCGAGATCAATGGCCCTTCCCGGAAGTTCTATATCGGTAAAATCCATTCCATCGGCCGAGATACGCCGCACAGTATATCGCGAAGTTATTGAAATCGGATCTTCATCGGCGTAAAGTATATAACTGGCTTGTAAGCTTTGGGCGAATCCGAGAATATCAACAGTACAGGCTTCCAGCCCGGTAAGGATACTATGGGTAGTGCTAGTCTGGGGGGAATAGATGAGTACATCGACCCCACAATTCGCACTTGGCAACAAAATTGCGAAAACAGATTGTTCAACACCACTGAAAAGGGGGGCTGCTGAAGCGTTGACTTCAACCGTGCCCAGGGCTTCGATATCCAGGGCATCAGCCGAAATGTCCTGTAGACTGAAGGTTCCGTTCTCCTCTAGAAAAATACTGTAATTGGTGGCGACACCGGGATCCGGCTGTTTATCTCCGGGCTCATCTCCGGTAGTATCTGAAGAGCAGGAACTAAACAACCACAGCCCGGCCAGAAGGCCTGGCAGGAAGGTTCTCATAGCTAAAAGATTTGGGCTGTCTTTCGCTTAGACCGGTACCTGGTACGCTTTGTTCCGCTGTTCCCGTATCGTAGCGTCTGACATATAATCATCAAACGTCAGATAGCGGTCAATAGTATGCATTGGTGTGAGTTCTACAATTCTATTTGCCACAGTTTGAGCAAATTGGTGGTCATGAGTGGTGAAAATAACCGTCCCTTTGAATTGCTTCAACGAATTGTTAAACGCCGTTATCGATTCCAGGTCGAGGTGGTTGGTAGGTTCATCCAGCATCAGCACGTTCCCCCGCAAGAGCATCATTCGGCTCAGCATGCAACGAACCTTCTCGCCACCGGATAGGACGGAACACTTTTTCAAGGCTTCCTCCCCGCTAAAGAGCATCTTACCCAGAAATCCGCGCAGATACACTTCTTCTTTTTCTTCCTGGGTTTGGACCCATTGCCTGAGCCAATCCACCAGATTGAGGTCATTGTCAAAAAATGTGCTGTTGTCTGCCGGCAAATATGCGGTCTTAGTCGTTACTCCCCAGGAAAATTTTCCTGTTTCGGCTACACGGTTTCCATTTACTATTTCATAAAATGCAGAAGTGGCCCGGGCATCGCGGGAAATCAAAGCTACCTTATCGCCCTTAGCCAGATTGAGCTCTCCTTTTTGAAACAACCACTCCCCTTCTTCGCTTTTGGCGGAGAGGTTCTCTACCTGCAGGATCTGATCCCCGGCTTCGCGTTCCCTTTCAAAAATTATGGCCGGGTACCTGCGGGAGGAAGGTTTGATATCTTCTACCCGTAACTTCTCAAGCATTTTCTTTCGGGAAGTTGCTTGTTTGGATTTAGCCACATTGGCACTAAAACGCTGGATAAATTCCTGCAGCTCCTTGGCTTTCTCCTCAGCCTTACGGTTTTGTTGTGCCCGTTGGCGCGCTGCCAGCTGGCTGCTCTCATACCAAAAGCTGTAATTTCCGCTGTAGAGGTTGAGTTTACCAAAGTCGATGTCAGCGATGTGGGTGCATACTGCATCGAGGAAGTGGCGGTCGTGGGAAACGACGATTACAAGATTCTCGTAGTTTGCCAGGAAATCTTCGAGCCAGCCGATGGTATCGTAATCCAGATCGTTGGTTGGCTCATCCATAACCAGGATATCCGGAGATCCGAATAAAGCCTGGGCAAGGAGAACCCTCACCTTCATCTTGGATTCCATTTCCGACATTGGGGTATAGTGCATGGACTCCGGTATACCGAGGTTAGAGAGCAATGCTGCAGCGTCGCTATCGGCATTCCACCCGTCCATCTCTTCAAATGCTACCTGTAACTCCCCGATGCGCTCGGCCTTGTCATCGTCGTAATCAGCGTAAAGGGCATCGATCTCAGTTTTGATCTCATATAAAGGCTTGTTCCCCATCAATACGGCTTGCAGTACAGGATGATCGTCGTAGGCATTGTGATTCTGCTCCAACACAGACATTCTTTTGCCCGGCTCAATGTGGACATGGCCGGAGGTCGGATCAATAGCCCCGGAAAGAATTTTTAAAAAGGTCGATTTGCCTGCCCCATTTGCTCCGATTACCCCATAGCAATTGCCGGGGTTAAAGGTTACGTTGACCTCATCGAAGAGGACGCGTTTCCCGAACTGAACAGAAAGATTGGATACCGTTAGCATAGCCTTGTTAATTTGCTGCAAAAATACACATATTTGCACGTAGTGAAAGCCTGAAATAGCTGTTAAATTCCACCTAAGATTCAAGGCTTTAGGAGTATTTTAACGGGGCCTTAACAGCAGTAATTTCAGGCATTGGCTAGATTTGTGTCGGACAATGCAGCAGGCATATATGAGATTAAATTACCTGGCCCTGGGACTTCTTTCCGTCTTCTGGGGATGTAAAAATCAGACCAAAGAAGCAACGGCAACGATCCTGGCAGGGGAAATTGTAAACCCTACTTCAGATCAGGTGGTGCTGTTAAAGGGAGAAATTCCTCAAGACACGGCCTACCTCGACGCAGAAAATCGGTTCACTTTCCGCCTCGATAACCTTGAGGACGGTCTTTACGCTTTTAACCACCACCCGGAATATCAGTACGTCTTCCTTCAGCAAGGCGACAGCATGCAGGTTCGGCTCAATACCGTAGCTTTTGACGAATCTCTTGTTTTTTCTGGTCAGGGTGAGCAAATAAACAATTACCTCATCGATTTGTTTCTTCAGGACGAGCGGGAGGAAGAAATCGTGAGACGGGATTTCGTAAAGCTGGAACCAATAGCCTTTGGAGAGAAACTGGATTCCATACGCGACCTCAAAAATCGCGAGTTAGCTGAACTAAATGCCGATGGAGAGCTCAGTCCGGAGGCAAGCGAAATGGCATCTTCCTGCATCAGCTATCAGGATTTTTACTATCGCGAAGGATACCCGTTCTGGCATCGTAGTGTATCCGGAGATAAAATGCTTCATGAACTGCCGGAAGATTTCTACGCCTACCGCAGTGCGGTTAATTACGAGAATGCCAAACTCACCTATCTGCGCCCCTACTATGATTTTATGAAATATCATATTGGCAACATTGCCTTTATGAGTTGTCAGGAAGCCTGCAAGGGAAAACCTATGGAGGTAAGCGATCAGCTGCATTTTAATCGCCATCAGCTCCAGCTTATCGATAGCCTGGTAGCCAAAGGGGACTTGCGGGACAATCTGTTTCGAACTGTGGCGCTGAATTATCTGCTCAAACACGATACCGCGGAGAATTTTAACGTATTCATGGACGAGTTTCATGAGTATTCCCCGAATAATCAACACCTGGCAGAAATTGAAACCCTGCACGGGAATATTCAGCAGCTCCAGCCCGGCGCGGAACTTCCCGCCATAGCGCTAACGGACCATCAGGGGGAAACCGTAATGCTCAATTCCCTGGCTAGTAGTTCTGAGGAATTGATCATCTATTTCTGGTCGGGGCCCCAACTCAATCATCTGGGAAATATCAACAAGAAAATCAGGGAACTCAAAGCAAGTCCAGCCTACAAAAAGCATCGCTTTATTGGGATTTGCCTGAGGACCGATAAGACGAGATGGGAAGAGATCATGCAACAATACTCCATGAATCCTGAAGACCAGTACTGGACTTCCGATTTCGAAGCGGTTGTACAGAAATTACTTGTATATCATCCCTTTAAGAGCCTGTTTGTGGCCGATGGCAAAATCGTTGACGGTTTCGCCAATCTTTCCTACGTAGGGACGAAATAACTCTTTATTCCCTTTCTTTCTAGGAATTGCCCTTTTTATAATCCGCCAGGAATTTTTCCAGGCCAATGTCCGTCAGCGGGTGCTTCAACAGCCCCTCAATAGCAGAGAGTGGGCCGGTCATTACATCCGCTCCTAATTTGGCACATTCAATCACATGCATGGTATGTCGGATGGAAGCAGCAAGTATTTCCGTACCGAAGTCGTAATTGTCATAAATCTCCCTGATTTCAGCAATGAGGTGCAGGCCATCGGTACTGATGTCGTCCAGGCGACCAATAAACGGCGAAACATAACTGGCTCCCGCCTTGGCTGCCAGTAAGGCCTGTCCTGCAGAAAAGACCAGGGTGCAATTCGTGCGAATACCGTTATCACTGAAGTATTTTAACGCCTTAACGCCATCCCTGATCATGGGTACCTTGACCACGATCTGATCGTGCAATTCGGCTAATTCCTCCCCTTCTTTTACCATTTCGTCAAAGGTGGTTGAAATTACTTCTGCACTAACATCCCCGCCATCGACGATTTGGCAGATATCCACGTAGTGTTTGAGAATATTGTTTTTCCCGGTAATCCCTTCTTTGGCCATAAGGGAAGGATTGGTGGTTACCCCGTCAAGAACGCCTAAGGCTTGTGCTTCTGCAATTTGGTCGAGGTTTGCCGTATCGATAAAAAATTTCATAAGGATGTTTTTAGGTTATGCGCCAATGATCCTGGCTTCTCAAAATTACAATTTATAATGATTACGCAGCAAGCGTTCGTACCAGGTGGCGGGGAGCAATCTTTTAAGGACCAGGGAAAACTTTTGCATGGGGCTTCCCACCGCATAATGCACCCTGGGATTTCTGGCCTTAAGTATCTTATGAAGTTTCTTTGCTACTTCCAGCGGGTCGCTCCCTTCGCTGACATGGGCATTCATCAATTCCAGACTTCTTCCGTATTCGGTTGCATAAGGGGAATCCTCGTGCAACGGACTGTGATAACGACCTGAAGCGATATTGGTGGCATAATCCCCTGGAGCCAGGGTCGAAACTTTGACGCCCATCGAACGCACTTCCATACGTATGGCCTCACTGGCAATTTCAAGGGCAGCCTTACTTGCCGAATACATGCCCCGATAAGGTAAACCCATCCAGCCGGCGATGGAGGTGATATTGACGATACGGCCGCCTCCCTGCTTTCGCATTTGAGGGAGTACTGCCTCCATGACCCGAAGCGGACCATGAAAATTCGTTTCCATTGCGTGGAGGCTCTGAGCATGTGGGGTTTCTTCCAAAGGTCCTGTAATACCTACACCTGCATTGTTTACCAGGATATCTATGCGGCCTTCTTGCGAAATAAGTTCCGCAACAGCAGAATCCACAGATTCTTTGGAAGTAACATCCATGCCGAGTAACGGAAAGTTGCGGGGTTCGGGATAACGATCCGGATTTCGGGTAGTTCCGTAAACACGATACCCCAATCGGATCAAATAAAGGGCAGTTGCCTCCCCGAGGCCAGAAGAGCCACCGGTGATCAATACTACTTGTGCTTCTACCATGTTCAGGGAATAAAAAAACGGCAAGCTACCTACATCGCACCGCTACAACCGCGTACCCTTGCTGCGTTCCCGCCCTGGGGGATTAAGCAGGAGCTGGTCGTGTAGGACTTGCCGCGCGCAAATATACGACCTTTTGAATTTGGGGCAATGATTAGTGCTGCGTATTTTAGCACTATGTGGAAAGCGTTTATCTCTTTAGTATTCCCGCTGATGCTGTTGGCCTGCGGGGCGGATTCAAAAAAGCAATTAAGCCTTCGCCTTGGAGAGGGCGAAACTAAATTTACACTGGGGCAAAGCACTAAAGTTCGCCTGGTAGCCCCTGAAGGGTTCAGTCCGGATTCGGTGCATTACATCATGGATGGCAAGACCCTGGAAGTAAATGCCGGAACGGTAGTTCTACAGGCTGGTCGGGGAGGAAACCATAAGCTCACCGCACAGGTCTTTTCCGATGGTGAAGCAACGCCTGTTGAGCTGAAAATTCAATTGCTGGCTCCGAATCCTCCGGAAATATTTACCTATGAAATCCTGAATACCTATCCCCACGATATCGAAGCCTTTACGCAAGGATTGGAATTCAAGGGGGATACACTGTATGAGAGCACAGGGCAACGTGGGCATTCGAGTCTGCGAAAAGTAGATTACAAGTCCGGAAAGGTCCTCACAAAAACCGATTTGGAACCGAAGTATTTCGGAGAAGGACTTACCCTGCTGGACGATTCCCTCTACATGCTTACCTGGCAGAGCAATACCGGATTTATCTACGATCCTGCATCCCTGGAACGCAAATCCAGTTTTTCCTATGGTCAGAGCAAAGAAGGCTGGGGCCTCTGCAATGACGGGCAGCGGATTTATAAAAGCGATGGAAGTGAACGTATATGGATTTTGAACCCCAAGACCATGACCGAAGAAGGGTATATCGAAACGGTTACCAACAAATCGGTTTTCAACAAGGCCAATGAGCTGGAATATGTAGACGGTAAGATATACGCCAATGTCTGGCAAAAACCGAGTATGATGATCATCGATGCAGAAACCGGTATTATCGAAGGCGTGGTAAACTTCTCAGGTTTGCGCGACAAGGTTACCCAACATCCCGAATTGGATGTTTTTAATGGGGTGGCCTATCACGCTGAACGCCAGACCTTTTTCGTGACTGGAAAAAAATGGGATCGGCTTTTCGAGGTTAAAATTGTCCGGAAGTAATGGCGGCATTCGCGCTCGAAAGATCCGTCGAAACTGCAGATCTCGACGCCTTGAACCACATGAATAACGTGCGGTACCTTAGCTGGGTTCAGGATATTGCCCGGGACCATTGGCACAAACTCAGCGATGGACGCTGGGATAAGGACTACATCTGGGTGGTACGCAACCACAACATCAACTATAAGCGTTCTGCCCTGGCCGGAGAACGGCTCCGATTGGAAACCTTTGTCAAAGATGCTAAAGGGCCACTCTCTACTCGAAACGTAAAATTCCTGAGTAGTCAGTCGGGCAAGGTGCTTGCGGAATGTGATACCATTTGGTGCCTTTTGGATAGCAAGACGCAAAAACCTGTGGCCATCCCGGCTGATATGGCAGCTGTGTTATTGTCCTGAGCGCAAAATGGGAGCAAAGGCCTGCTCGTACTTCAGAATACCCCTTACTTGTAGGAATACTCTTATTAAGTCCTTAAAATCAAGCATTTACAACAAAAACCATTGGAAATCTATGGTTTTTCTATAGGTGGTTGTGGCTTTGACTTCATAACTTCATATTGAGAAGTTGTGCCTTGTGGATTTTTCCTATCTGATAATCGATTCTAACGCTGCCAGAAGCCTGCAGATCAGGCACTTTATGGAGGAGTATCAGGAATTGGCTTACCTGGAAGACGCCCGCACGACCAACGAGGGTCTCAATGCTATTCTCAAGTACAAACCAGATCTGGTAATCATGAACCTGGATCAAGAGGCGCAGACACGCTTCGAAATGTGCAGGGAATTACCCCAATACCTCGATAATGCGCCACTGATCATTGGTGTAGCCACAAGCACGGATCACGCCTACCAGGCTGTGAAGCATCAATTCTTTGATTATTGGTTATATCCGTATAATGAATACGATATCCGCAAAACTGTTTTAAAACTCAAAAAACGGTTGCCCAAACCCGAAGCAGCCCCTACCCTGCTTCTGCAATCCTACAAGGACTATCAATATCTGGATACCAGTGAAATCCTCTATCTGCAAGCCGATAATAATACCACCGATTTTATAATGCGGGATGGGAGTCGGATAAGCGCGTACAAAACCCTTAAGACCTTCGAAAATCAGCTTCCCGATAATTTTATACGCGTACATCAGAGTTACATCCTGAATCGAGACTATGTAAGCCGGATCCATTACGGAAAGAATCGGTGTTTCCTCAAACATATTCAAACCGAGCTGCCTTTCTCGCGGGGCTACCGCAACAATGTAGACGCCCTTAAAACCCTGCTCACCCAGCGCGCTTTGCACCGGGATTGAGTTAGTGCTACAATTAAATTCCCGACTTACCGGATTCTATGAAATTCCGGTCAAATACTTCCAGAACGGTACCATCTGCTAAATAGGATAACTGCGGTATATCTACACCGTTTATAGTAGGCATATTTGAGGGAAACCAATTCCAATTTTTTTTAAGAACTCGCATTATGAAAAAAGTTTTAAGCCTATTAGCAATGATCACATTTGTCTTCGCAATGACGGCATGTGAAAATGACGCAGCAGCCGATGAAGAACAACTCTATCAGGCGGTTTGCACCGATTGTACTGATGTAGACGAGGATTCCGTTTGTACAGACTGTACAGATGTTGACGAAGATTCTGTTTGTACCGACTGCACAGACGTGGATGAGGATGATGATAATTAATAACCCTTGAATGCTGTTAATTCCTATATCAAGGATTTAACTCCATAATTAAGATAAACATGAAAGCCTTGCATGATGCAGGGCTTTTCGTTATTTTAATGAAACTATGATCCGAATGAATCTTGGAATAAGGACCATTCTGAGCCTGACGATATCTTTCGTGGTTTTTAGCAGTTGTGAGGAGCAGACTACAACAGCGGAAGGCTCCATAAATTTGCAGGGAGAAGTAGTTCTTAAAAGGATCGATAGCGTACTGGAAAGCAGCCCGGATAAACCTGAAGCAATTGTCCGGTTATTAAAATCTGTGCCTAAAACGGATACCGTTTTTATCGGATATTATGAAGGTTTATTGGACCACCTCAACCCCGTTGGAGATTCCAGTATCTACAGACGAGTTCTATCCGATTGGGAAGAAAATGCGTTGGACAAAAAAGATACCGTTGCCAGGGCAGCGGCCTACAGCGCCTGGTATACGTTATACCGCAGAAACAATGTAATGGATTCGGCGTATTTATCGGCGAATAGTTCCTACACCCTTTCCCTTAAATCCGATGATCCCTTCGCGATTGCCTCCAGTCTTCAAAAGAGGGCTGTTGCTGAATACTATTTACACGATTATTATACGTCCCAGAATACAATTATAACGGCCTTACGTTATCTCGAGAATTTAGATACTGAGGAGGCGAACAAGCGAAAAATATTTTGCTACAATATGCTGGGCACCACAGCAAATGCTTTGAAAAATCACCAACAGGCCATAGACTTCCGCTTAAAGGCCCTGGAATTAATCGAGGATAAGAGCTTTGCCAACCGGAGTTACTACAGCATCCTAAACAACCTTGGCTACTCCGCATATGAAATGCAGGATTACGAACAGGCTATGCAATATTTTCATGGCGTAACGGATTATGATTCCTTGAGAATATTGGAGCCGGCATTGTACGCCCGGAGCTTGGTGAATCTGGGGCTCACCGAATTAGCGAACAACAAAAAAGACTCCATAGAATATCGATATAAACAGGCGCTACAGATTCGGGATTCCTTAAATGCAGAGCGGAGCATGCCGAGGAGTTATTACTTTCTGGCTGAGTATTACTGGGCTGAACAAGACACTGCAAAAGCACTGGAGTACGTGCATTACGCTACCGAAAAGGCTAATGAACTGGGGGAACTGGATGCCTTGCAGGACATCATGATACTGGAAGCTCAAATCGAACCTGAAAAGGCGCCGGCGTTAATGGTGAGCCTGGATAGCTTAAAAGAGCAACTGGCTATAAATGAACGGCAAATCCAGGACAAATTTGCACGTGTACGGTTTAATACCGACGCATATATTGCCGAGAACGAAAACCTAGAGCGAAGACAGTTAATGTATATTGGTATATTGGCTGGGGTATTGCTCTTGGGCACCTCAGTTTTTATCATAATTTCCCAACGCGTACGCAATCAGAAATTGCGGTTCGAAAAAAAGCAACAGGAAACCAATGAAGAGATCTTTAACCTGATGCTGACTCAAAACGAAAAAATAGAGGAGAGTAAGAAAAACGAACAAAAGCGCATTTCTGAAGATCTGCATGATGGGGTTTTGGGGGAAATGAACGGCATTCGCATGGTCCTGCTGGGCCTCAATGAAAAATCGGATGAGGCTTCGCAATCTTTGCGGAAACAAGCGATTACCAAGTTACAAACAGTACAGGAGGAAATACGTACGATTTCGCATCAGTTGAACGATTCGGCTTACGAAAAATTCCATAATTTTATTGTATCCCTGGAGGAGCTGTTGGAAGAGTTTTGTACCGCTGCAGGCCTGGAATACGAGATGCATTTTGATAAAGACTGCGATTGGGATAACCTCCCTGGATTGATTAAAATCAATACCTATCGGATCGTTCAGGAATGTATTCAAAATACCGTTAAACACGCCCAGGCCAGCCGGGTAACCCTTACCCTCGGAGCCTTTGGCAGTTATTGTGAAATACGCATCAAAGATGATGGCGTAGGATTCGAGACCGGCAAGGGAAAGCGGGGTATTGGGCAAAAGAATATCAAATCCCGGGTAAAGAAAATGAATGGCCAATGGGAGATTCATTCCACGCCCGGTCAGGGTACGGAGGTAATCCTGAAAGTCCCTTCTGGAATAACTGAAAATGAGGTCAAATTTGCCCCGGCAGATCGCTAAGCAAGGGCAATTAAAAGAGTAGATGATGGAGCAGTTGAGAATGCTGGCGGTTGATGACCATGAAATGACTACGCTGGGATATAAATTTATCCTGGAGGACACCCAATTCAATGACTTTGAGGTCCAAATGGATATGGCCAAATCCTATGAGGAGGCTGTAGATAAGCTAGAACGCTCCATAAAGACCATCCCCTACGGAATTCTTTTGCTCGATATTCAGCTAAGTGCCAATACCAATTCCGACATAAAGAATAAAACGGGAGAAGATATCGGTATTCTGGCTCGTGAAATCAGCCCGGAAACCCGAATTGTATTTATGTCTTCCTTTAGTGATAATTACCGCATTAACAGCATAATGCAAACGGTTGATCCCGAGGGCTACATGGTGAAATCGGAAATCGACCAGCGGTCTTTGCAGGCTATGGTGGAGACGGTTATGAAAAATCCGCCGTATTACACTCAAAAGGCCCTGGTGGCTATTCGTAAAAAAATGGCTAATTCCATCCCCCTGGACGAAAACGACAAGCAAATTCTCTATCTCCTCTCGGTTGGCACCAAAACCAAGGATATGATAAAGCATATTAGCCTTTCCCTACCGAGTATTGAAAGCCGAAAGCGGCAGATTAAATCGCTTTTTGGCATCGAAAAAGAGAACGATCAGGCCCTGATCACCGAAGCTCGAAATCGTGGCTTTATCTAAGTAACCTCCCCTGCAATCGCCTTATTAACACCCTATTCACCACAAAAACCATAGAAAATCTAAGGGTTTTATATAGTTGACCTTGAAGAATTCCTCCTAGCTTTGATTGATGTCTGTCATATGCTAGAATGAATTCCTATGAACGAGCGTCAGAATTCAGAACAAGTTACACAAGCCCTTATTTCCCAACCCCGGATCGAAGGCCTGCCCGCATTGAAGTGTTTTATTGAGCGTGTTGGCTTCGGGAAACTACAGGTTCAACAATTAGTTGGTCCCTACAATGATATTGGACTGGTCCTTCATCTGGACTCCCCCCTATCCCTGAATCAATTGCTGGAATATTACAACGGTGAAGATTCCACCTGGGGACAGCCGCATCGCGACAGCAAACATGTATTCCTGGAATTAACCCAACATCTGGATCTGATGTCCCTCTCAAATGGTAAGGACACGGATATTGAAGAACTTACAGTGAGTTTTAGCGATTGCCAGTTGGTATTGCAGAAAAGCCACTCCCGCAGTGTTTCGGATATCTGGCAAAATACGTTTAGCCTGCTACGAAAACATTACGACAACCTAAGCCATGAGATCCTTGGTTTCCCCTCGGAAATATTTCCTTCCGTTTACGGGATGAACGAAGATTCGGACCAGGTCGAAAACCTCCCGGATGCCGGTTTCTGGTCGCTCTACTACGAATGCGATGACAGGGCCTGGATTTATGATCTCAAAAGCCGCACCCTACAGGTAGAGGAAGTTCAGTTTTTGAATACTTCCAAATAAGATTCCTCCTTAAGCAAAGAGCGGACGATCTTGCATCAGGGCGTTTACTGCCTTGCGAACAGAAGCGCTTACTGCTTCAGAATCCGGATTTTGAATAATCTGATCGATTAGCTCCACTACGGTTTCCATATCGGCTTCCTTTAGGCCACGTGTGGTAATGGCGGCCGTTCCGAAACGGATACCTGAGGTAACAAATGGGCTCTGCGTGTCAAAAGGAACCATGTTCTTATTGGCGGTAATATCAGCCGCCTCGAGCGCCTTCTCCGCATCCTTCCCCGTAATATTCTTATTGCGTAAGTCTATGAGCATCATGTGGTTATCCGTACCCCCTGAAATCAATTGGTAGTCACGGGCAACGAAGGCAGCGGCCATTGCCTTGGCATTCTTTTGAACCTGGATAATGTAATGCAGGAATTCATCGGTCAGTGCCTCACCAAAAGCCACCGCTTTCGCGGCGATGATATGTTCCAGAGGACCTCCCTGGTTTCCTGGAAACACGGCCAGATCTATCAAGGAGGACATCGATCGCAGATTTCCATTCTTTAGTTTAATGCCGAAGGGGTTCTCAAAATCCTCACCCATCAGGATCATCCCGCCTCGTGGACCCCGAAGGGTTTTATGTGTAGTCGTGGTAACGAAATGACAGTGGGGAATAGGATCATTCAGGATTCCTTTAGCGATCAGCCCGGAAGGATGGGAGACATCGGCCAGCAACAGGGCGCCAACACTATCTGCAATCTCCCGAAAGCGGGCAAAATCCATATCTCTGGAATAGGCCGAAGCCCCGGCAATAATCAAATTAGGCTTCTCCTCACTGGCTATCCGGGCAATCTCATCGTAATCCAGTCTTCCGGTTTCCTTATCTACTCCATAGAACACCGGACGGTACAGTTTCCCGGAGAAGTTTACCGGGGAACCATGGGTGAGGTGTCCTCCATGAGCGAGATCAAACCCGAGAATGGTGTCTCCGGGTTTCAGGCAAGCCTGGTAAACCGCTGCATTAGCCTGGCTTCCCGAATGGGGCTGAACATTAGCGTAGACTGCACCAAACAGCGCCTTAGCACGATCTCTGGCCAGATTCTCCACCTGATCGACTACCTGGCATCCGCCGTAATAACGTTTCCCAGGATATCCTTCGGCGTACTTATTGGTCAACACCGAACCGGAGGCTTCCATTACTTGCGGGCTTGTAAAGTTCTCCGAAGCAATTAACTCCAATCCGTTTATCTGACGCTCTTTTTCCTGTTCAATCAGTTCAAAAATTTCGGTGTCTCGACGCATAGTTCTGCCAACTTTTAAATAAGCGCTAAAAGTACAAATTGGACCTGCTTTAACCTTGGAAAATGATATATTTGAATGGAAATTTATCAAAAGACAATTAACAATCCATATGCCCCTTAAAGCCAACGATCCGCAACGTACCTCCTGGATAGAAGTCCCTGCTAATTCCGATTTTCCAATTCAGAATATTCCCTTCGGCGTTTTTCTTACCCGGGACGATGTGATTACCATCGGAACCCGTATCGGTGACACGGCCATTGACCTGGGCGCCATGCACCAGTTAGGATACTTCAGCGACATTCCTCTGACCGATGATATATTCCTGCAGGACACCTTGAACGACTTTATATCTGACGGTAAAAAAACCTGGAGGCTGGTGCGCAACCGAATCGCAGAAGTCTTCGATGCTACGAATGCTGAGCTTCGCGATAATGAAGGACACCGGAATGTTATCCTTTTTTCCCTGGAGGAAATCGAAATGCAGCTTCCGGTCCAAATCGGGGATTATACCGACTTCTACTCCAGTAAGGAGCACGCAACCAATGTAGGCAGTATGTTCCGGGACCCGGATAAAGCACTGATGCCTAACTGGTTACACCTCCCTGTTGGCTACCATGGCAGGAGTTCTACTATAGTGCCCAGTGGCACAGCAATCCGCCGACCTAAGGGGCAAACGATGCCTCCCGGAGCAGATGCTCCGGTATTCGGGCCGTCAAAACGCGTCGACTTTGAATTGGAGATGGCATTCATTACCACCGATGCCAATAAGATGGGCGAACCGATTCCTATTGGAGAAGCCGAGGATTACATTTTTGGTTTGGTGGTTTTTAATGACTGGAGTGCCCGGGATATCCAAAAATGGGAATATGTACCCCTTGGGCCATTTCTCGCTAAAAACTTTGCCTCTTCAATTTCCCCCTGGATTGTAACCCTGGACGCCCTGGAGCCCTTCCGAACCGAAAGTCCCGCTCAGCATCCGGAACCCCTGCCCTATCTGCAACAGCAGGGAGACAGGAGTTTCGATATTCAACTCGAGGTAGACCTGAAACCCCGAAATGGCGTTGCACAAACCATTTGCCGGTCTAATTTCAAGCATATGTACTGGACCATGGCCCAGCAACTGGCGCACCACACCGTTAATGGCTGTAAGGTCAATAGCGGGGACATGATGGGATCGGGAACCATTTCCGGGAAAACGCCTGATTCCTATGGTTCCATGCTCGAATTGAGCTGGGGTGGTAAAAATCCGATTACCCTGGAAAACGGGGAGTCCCGCTCCTTCCTTGAAGATGGAGATACCGTCGTAATGCGCGGATTCTGTGAGAAAGACGGACGCCGGATTGGTTTTGGAGAAGTCCGTACCGAATTACTTGCTGCCCTGCCTTAAGCATAGCGCAAACTTCTTATTTTCAGCGATTTCGACGAGATTATACGAACTTTAATCGAAATTCGTTCTATTCATGATCGGTTTTGGCATGACCCTTGGAACCTGCTACGTTCAAACCCCAAAAGACAACCATCATGAAAAAGACACTACTCTATGTTTCTATCCTGGCCTTGGCGATCTCCTGTGGAGGGGTCAAGAAGACACAGGAAGCCGTTAATACCGGAAATTACCAACAGGCAATAAACCGTGCGATAAGCAATTTGGCCGATAACAAAACCCGTAAGGGGAATCAGGCTTACGTCCTTCTATTGGAGGAGGCCTACGCCAAATACACCTCGCGTGAACTTCAGGAGATCAATTTCCTCGAGCAAGATGGAAATCCTGCCCACCTGGAATCGATCTATAAGAAGTACGGTGCCCTGAAGGATTTACAAAACAGGATCCGCCCGCTTATGCCGCTTCCGGTATATGAGGAAAACAGACAGGCGCGTTTCCAATTCTCGAACTACGATTCTCAGATTCTTTCGACACGGGACGAACTCTCTGATTATTTGTTCCAGAATGCCCGTAACCTCTTTACCAATGCGAGTAGCAAATACGACTACCGCGAGGCATATGATGATTTTGCCTATCTGGAGGAGATTAATCCAGGGTATGGCAACGTCAAAGAGATCATGGAAGAGGCGCACCGACGCGGACAGGATTTCGTTCGGGTAAAAATGATCAATGATACCCAGCAAATCGTTCCTCAGCGCCTGGAAGAGGAATTACTGAATTTCAATACCTATGGGTTGAACGACCTGTGGACTTCCTACCACACCAATCCGTTGGAAGGTGTGGAATATGACTACGAGATGCAACTGGCCTTCCGGAATATCCAAATATCTCCGGAGCAGGTAAGCGAGCGTCAGGTAGTTAAGGAACGCCAGATTAAAGATGGGAAGCAATTCCTGCTCGACGAAGAAGGTAATGTGGTCAAAGACAGTCTTGGGAACAAGATTGAGGTAGATCGCTTCCGAACGGTACGCTGTAATTTCTATCAGTTTACCCAGCAGAAAATTGCTCAGGTTACAGGAAATGTGGATTTCATTGACTTGAGGACCAAGCAATCTGTAAATACCTATCCACTCAGTAGTGAATTCGTATTTCAGCATGTTTATGCCAACTACGATGGAGATCGCAGGGCGCTGGACAATGATTTGGTAGCATTGCTAGACCTGGCCGCTGTTCCATTCCCTTCGGATGAACAAATGGTCTATGATGCCGGAGAGGACCTGAAAGCCCGACTGAAATCGATTATCGCAGGTCAGCGATTCAGATAATTCAGCTATTCATAAAAACAAAACCCGGCCCCAGCGGCCGGGTTTTTTTTATGCTCTTTATAAGCACAAAGGAAATTTATGTTCCTGCAGCTACAAACTCAATTCGCCTATCGCCGAATGGGAGGCGACGGCTTTTACCTGACCGTTTTCAAAAATGAGTACCTGGGGAGATTCATGGCGTACCCCGCTCTTATCGGCTATCATTGCAGACAAACCTCTAAAACTGATTAAATCCAGATAGTAAAAATCGGCCCCTTCTTCGTTTATCCAAATATTCTCAAAGCGCCTGAGCATCATTGACGAGATCCCACAGCGGGTGCTGTGTTTGAATACAACTTGTGGACGATCCGCGCTATCCTGTAGTAACTGCTCCAATTGTTCCTCCTGATTTAATGGCTTCCAGGGGAATACAGGCTTATCTCCTCTTCCGGATTTGAATAGACTTCCAAGCTTCATAAACTGTCCTTTTGTCTGGTAATTTCCATTGAATTACTGTCAAAATGGCTGCTTTCCGAATTGGAAAGGTATTTGCCATCCTTGGGCAGAACGAAGATACCCATTGAAATGAACATAAATAAATTTACTATAAAATCACAGGAGGCCCTCGGGCAGGCACAAGCCCTTGCCCAGGAGCTCGGACACCAGCAAGTAGAAGCTGAGCACATTTACAAGGCGATTACCCTGGTAGATGAGCACGTCCTTCCCTTCCTCCTGAAAAAACTCAATATTAAGCCGGAGGTTACTGCGCAAATCCTGGATAAGGAATTGGAATCTTTCCCCAAAGTTAGCGGCGGAGAGACTATGTTTTCCCGAGAGGCTGGAAATGCCGTGAACGGTGCGGTGAGTATTGCTACAAAAATGGGAGATGAATACGTTTCCCTGGAGCATCTGCTATTGAGTCTGTTTCAAACCAAGTCCAAAATTTCGCGTATCCTCAAGGATCAGGGAATGAATGAAAAGGATCTAAAACAGGCTATAGCGGAGATGCGTAAAGGTAGCAAGGTAACTTCCCAGGGCGCTGAGGAAACCTATAATTCCCTGGAGAAATACGCCAGAAATTTGAACGATTTAGCCGACAAGGGGAAATTGGATCCCGTAATTGGCCGGGACGAGGAAATCCGGCGAATCCTCCAAATCCTCTCCCGAAGGACTAAGAACAACCCCATGCTTGTGGGGGAGCCCGGAACCGGTAAAACAGCCATTGCCGAGGGCCTGGCCCATAGAATCGTTCAGGGCGATGTCCCCGAAAATCTAAAGGATAAAATTATCTACTCCCTGGATATGGGTGCACTGATCGCAGGTGCCAAGTACAAGGGGGAATTCGAAGAACGACTCAAGGCAGTCATCAAGGAAGTTACCGGCTCCGACGGCAATATTGTGCTCTTTATTGACGAAATCCACACCCTGGTGGGTGCCGGAGGTGGTCAGGGAGCCATGGATGCTGCAAATATCCTGAAACCTGCCCTTGCCCGCGGAGAGCTCCGCGCTATTGGAGCTACCACCCTGGATGAATACCAGAAGTACTTTGAAAAGGACAAAGCTCTGGAACGTCGTTTCCAGAAGGTAACTGTGGACGAGCCCGATACCGAAAGTGCCATTTCCATCCTGCGGGGATTGAAAGAAAAATATGAAGCGCACCACAAAGTGCGAATTAAAGACGAAGCAGTAATCGCGGCGGTTCATTTGTCGCAGCGCTACATCACCAATCGATTCCTGCCGGACAAAGCAATTGACCTTATGGATGAAGCGGCTTCCAAGCTGCGAATGGAAATAAATTCCAAGCCTGAGGAACTCGATGCACTGGATCGCCGGATCATGCAATTGGAAATTGAAATCGAAGCTATTAAGCGCGAAAACGATGAAATCAAACTCAAAGCGCTCAATGTTGATCTCGCCAATGCCCGGGAGGAGCGCAACGAAATCTTTGCCCAGTGGGAGCAGGAAAAAGAGGTAGTCGATGCCATCCAAAAAACCAAGCAGGACATTGAAGGTTTTCGCCTCGAGGCCGAACGCGCAGAACGCAATGGAGACTACGGGTTGGTTGCCGAATTGCGCTATGGAAAAATCAAGGAGTCGGAATCCCGTCTGGAATCCCTGCAGCAAACCCTGGCTGAGCAACAGCAGGCCGGGACGCTGATTAAGGAAGAGGTAACCCAGGACGATATTGCTGAAGTGGTTGCGAAGTGGACAGGGATCCCGGTAACAAAAATGCTACAAAGCGAGCGCGATAAACTCCTCCAGCTCGAGGATGTATTGCACAAGCGCGTGGTAGGACAACAGGAGGCCATAGTAGCTGTATCCGATGCTATCCGCAGGAGTCGTGCAGGCTTGCAAGACGCTAAAAGACCGATTGGGTCCTTCCTGTTCCTGGGGACTACCGGGGTAGGAAAAACCGAGCTGGCCAAAACATTGGCCGCTTATCTCTTTGATGATGAGAATGCCATTACGCGCATAGACATGAGTGAGTATCAGGAACGCCATGCGGTGAGCCGGTTGGTGGGTGCCCCTCCAGGTTATGTTGGGTACGACGAAGGCGGACAATTGACCGAAGCGGTGAGGAGACGGCCCTATTCGGTAATCCTTCTCGACGAAATCGAGAAAGCCCACCCCGATACCTTCAATATCCTGTTGCAGGTACTCGATGAAGGACGCCTGACTGACAATAAGGGGCGTGTTGCTGACTTTAAGAACAGCATCATAATTATGACCAGTAATATGGGAAGCTCCATTATTCAGGAGAAGTTTGAGAGTTTTACCGACATTTACAGCGCAACCGAAGCTGCCCGGGTCGAAGTACTGGGGCTGTTGCGTAAGACTATCCGGCCGGAGTTCCTCAACCGTATCGACGATATCATTATGTTCACTCCGCTGAACCAGGAGGACATCCGGGAAGTGGTGCGCTTGCAACTCGATGGAGTGCGCAAGATGCTTGCCGGACAGAATATTACGATCGATGCAACAGATCAGGCAGTGGACTATCTGGCGGCAAAAGGTTTCGATCCCCAATACGGGGCCCGTCCGATAAAGCGATTGATCCAAAAGGAAGTGCTCAACGCGCTCTCCAAGGAAATCCTGGCGGGGAAAATCAGTGCGGAGAGCATTGTGTTGATCGATGCTTTTGAAGATGAATTGGTTTTCAGAAACCAGGGGGAACTGGTCTGAGTCCTCCCGGAACACCAGTAAATCGCAACGAATTAAGGAGAATTACCCCCGACTGTAGTCGGGGGTTTTTATTTTTGTATTCTTTGAACCCTTCCCGTATCTTGTGAGAAATTTGCAGCAAAAGCAAAGCTCAATGACCACCAAAGCCGAAAGGACTACCGCCTTTATTATTGAAACGGTCGCCCCAATCTTCAATCGGCAGGGCTACGTGGGAACGAGTATGAGCGATCTTACCGAGGCTACAGGACTTACTAAAGGAGCACTTTACGGAAATTTCGAAAACAAGGACGATCTCGCCCTTCGTGCCTTTCAGTATAACCGGGATTTGCTTTTAACAGCGCTTCAGGAAGTACTCGACTCAGGAGAGCATGCCATGGAGACTCTAATGGGGCTTACCGAATTCTACAGGCATTACGACACCTTTACCCTAAAAATGGGGGGATGTCCGGTACTCAACGTAGGCGTGGATGCACAATACAACCACCGCCAACTTGCCGCCGCTGCCCGGGAGACTTCCCGAAACATTGAAGGCATGATTGCCCTGGTGCTGGAAAACGGCGCGAAAAAAAATCAGATTAAACTACCGGTGCCGCCGCTGGCCTTTGCCCGACAACTCTACACCATGATTCAGGGCGCTGTAGCTATGGCAACTGTAATGTCCGACCGCAAGTACCTGCTGAATACCATGACCTATCTGGAGTTGCTCCTCAAGCAGGAACTCTCCAAATAATATGCTTCTCGATTTTCGGATTATTGTGCGTTTGAAGTGAATTAGCGCACCCTGAAGATCCACAGATCTCCGTTATATTTCCCGCCAAACTTTGAATTACGCGCCCTTCTGGCCTCCTCTATGGAATCATAACGCCTGAGGTAAACATAGTTGTACTTGTTGGCCTCGCGATAGAAGGATAAGGGTTCAATCCCCTGTTTACGCAGGTCGGCCATAAAGGCATCGAAATATCGTTTGGTGCCAAAGACATTGGCAATCAGGTAATAGCCTGGCTCCAGGCCTGCTTCGCTGACTTCCTGATAGCGCTCCCCTTCTTCGGGTACCACAACCTCTTCACGAGCGAGTCGCGCTTCTTCGGCTTGTTGAATCGAATCCTGAACACGTCGGGCTTCGGCCAATTCAGCCGCTCGGCGCACTGCATCCAGGGAGTCACGCTGGCGTTGCAGGGCCAACTCCTGTGCAGCTTCGGCGCGTTGGATAGAATCCAGGCGTGCTGCAGCGGCCAATTCTTCTTCCGCGGAAGGTTCCTCTTCTTCCTCCACATCGAAACCGACAACCTTCTTGCGACCGTCCAAAGGACCGAGATCCAGGGAAGCCACCAGTTCATAGGTCAGTTCTTCACCTTCCGGCGCATTGTCTGTGGCATACTCCACAATAGCTCCTAAATTGAGTCGCTTGAAGAACTTACCTCCTAATCCTCCTGATGGCCCGTAAAAGGAATTGTATCCGCCTTGCAGCCAGTAACGGGAAGCAGACCAGATCAGGTTAAGGCCGAGTTGTGTATCGTATGTCGGAATACTCTTGACATAAACCATGGGGCGAAAGAAAGTCGGGCTATTGCTATCATTGCCTTCCAGGGGGAAGGTATAGTGCAGCATTCCCCCGATAATCTTTTCGTTTGACTCAGTAACTGCCCCGCTGGTAGTTACATTAAAATCAAAGAGGTTGTCGGAAAACACAGCCAGGCCAAACTGGTCAATGTTTAACTGAATGGCCGGCGATAGTTGCAAAATAAACTGGTCCCGATCGTCTATAAAAGGGGAAATAGGTTCCTCCAGAAATAAAGAGGCGTCGGACAACTCCTGCATAAACCCAAAAAGGTTGGCCCCGAAGGTAATGCTCGAGGTCTCTCCCAGGGGAATATCAAAGGCATAGTGCAGCAAACCTCCTGTTTGCCGGTAAATGGAAGTATTATTTTGAAAGAAACCGCCGCCGTACGCAAAATCCCGGCTGCGCCCTACGTAATTAACCAGGAGGGTAGTCGGGTCGGTATCAGGGGTTTGCCATTGCCAGCGTGTCCAGAATCCAACCTGATGCGGTGTAACCTGATCGGTAGAAAAGGCTGGATTAAAAATGCTGGGATTGGTATATAACAGGTTATGCGAACGCAGATCCGGAGGAAGTTCCACGGCATCCTGACCAAATAAACCTGGTGCGATTCCCGCCAGCAGTAAAGCCAGAAACCTGAATTTCATATAGTGTCTTAGAATATTTCCCGACTTCCAAAATACTATATTTGCGCTAAGGCAGTTTAGGTAGAAGCCAGGCTAACAAATGTACACAAACCACGATATTATGAAAACTTTTCATACGCTTATCTTAGGAATTGCACTGCTATTTGTCGTTTCCTGTAAGGATGAGCCTACAGAATCTATCGATACTTCAGCTCAGGAAGTAACTACTTTTTATCTGATTCGGCATGCCGAAAAAGATCGCTCAAATCCCGACAACATTGACCCTGAACTTACCCAGCGGGGACTGGGAAGGGCTATGCACTGGGCGGAGATCCTCGCCGATGCCTCTTTAGATGCGATCTATACTACCGATTACCGCCGGACTGAGATGACCGCAGAGCCTTCTGCCGTTAAATACGGTCTTTCTACGACCTATTACGACCCGGAAACCTTGAATATCGATGCTTTCCTGGCCGAAAACTACGGGAAAAATGTGCTGGTGGTTGGGCATAGTAATACTACTCCCGACCTGGTAAACAAACTGATCGGGGACGATCGCTTTGCATCCATGGACGATTCGGATAATGGAAGTCTGTTTATTGTACAACGGATCGGTGAGAAAGCGACAGTAAACCGGCTGCACTTCAGCTGTAACTGCCCGGAATAGTTCGCGAGGTATTTGCGGCCTATTCCGTAACCTCCAGGTTTTCCAATTCAATACGGGAAAGTTCCTCCAGGCCGCCGTTGAGGTACAAACTGTCCAGAACCTCCAACGCTGCCGGTGCAACAGGTTTGTAATTGATATAATCCAAAAAGTGGATTCCCCCAACTACCCGATCGTTATACCCTTTGCGAAAGCGCATTCCACCTCCATTGACATGGAATTCATAGGCGAGGTAATCCGGTCGTAAAGTCCGGGTATTAAACCAGTAAATAAAGACGTCTTCAAAGTCCTCCCCGCCTCCTGCCTGATCAAAACTGATTCGGATTTTATGGTAGGATTCCCCGTCAATCTCAACCACCCCGAGCAATTCCTTGTTCACAGCAGGATCGTTGAGTCCATGGGGCAGGTAAGCAAAATAGTGTACGGAATTTACCGAATTGCTGTAATTGGTTGCCGTGGTATCGTGTAAGATCAACAGTGAGTCCCGCAGGTACCTTTCGAATTTATCGTGATAACGTACATCGCGGATTTCCCCGCTATCCGTAGGGGTCAGGCGTTCCAGAATCTGGTAACCTTTGTTCCAATATGAGCGGTAACTGCGATCGCGGAAATCAAAGGATACATTAGCGCTCCGGTATCTTGAGCCCCCCGCTACTTGAATAGCGCTGTCGATAACTACCTGGGCTGTAGGCTCCGGGTTTTGAGCTTCCCGGCAAGAGGAAAAACTCAGGACTGCGGCAAAAAGCAACAGGGGTAAGTAAAACACATTTTTCATGAAGTCCAAAGTTAGGTACAATTTATAGTATTTTTGCAGGCGATGAAGGCGAATGTAAACATCAGGAATAAACGAGCCCGTTACGATTATGAGCTCCTGGATACCTACCAGGCAGGGATCGTTTTGTCTGGTACTGAGATCAAGTCGATCCGGGAATCCAAGGCCTCCATTTCGGAGAGCTTCTGCGAGTTTAACGACCGTGGGGAACTCTTTGTAGTCAATATGCAGGTAGATCCCTACAGCCATGGGACACATTACAATCACTTACCCAAGGCAGCTCGAAAACTACTGCTGCAAAAACAGGAATTGCGCAAGCTGCACAAAGCTGTTGCGACTTCAGGACTGACAATAATACCCTTGAAACTATATATCAACGACCGGGGGTTGGCCAAAATGCAAATTGCCCTAGCCAAGGGTAAAAAACGCTACGACAAAAGAGAGAGTATCAAAACCCGAGAGACCAAACGCCAGTTAGACCGGGTCAAAAAGGCCTTTAATAACTAAGGATTGCCCTAATTAGTTCTTATCCTCTAGTAGGGGTACAAACCGGAATTCCCCCAGGGCTTGCCTTTCAAATTCCTTCTCTGATTTACGAACTACCAGCATCATGGTCTGGGGATCCTCTCCCACCGGGATTACCAGCCTTCCCCCTATCGCCAATTGGGACATGAGTGGCCTGGGAATCCGCGGGGCACCAGCCGTAACAATTATTCCATCGAAGGGAGCTTCCTCAGGCATTCCGAGATAGCCGTCGCCAAAAGTGAACTTTCTAGGGCGGTACCCCATCCGATCAAAGAATAGCCTGGTTTTTTTAAAAAGGCTCCGTTGCCTTTCAATGGTGTATACCCTGGCGCCCATGCCTAAAAGCACCGCAGTCTGATAGCCGCTGCCGGTGCCGATTTCCAAAATACGCGCCCCTGGCTTTACTTTGAGAAGACTGGTTTGGTAGGCTACTGTATAGGGTTGGGAAATGGTTTGTTCTGCGCCAATGGGAAAAGCCTTGTCCTGATAGGCGTGTTCTTCGAATCCACTATCCATAAAGAGATGTCTTGGGACCCCGCGCATGGCATCCAGCACAGCCTGATCGGTTATCCCTTTGGACTCCAAAAGTTTAAGCAGTTGATTGCGCTTGCCCTGATGTTTATGCGTATCCTTCACCCCTACCTACGTTTCCGCTAAATTAGCAAATCTCCGAGGAAGCGATCTGAAAAACAATGCCTATTTTTGGGGCAAAATCCGAATAAATTATGCTTAAAGCAGGGGTACTGGGTGCAGGGCATCTCGGTAAAATTCATCTAAGACTACTCAAAGAATCCACCCGTTTTGAGCTCGTCGGTTTTCACGATCCCGATGCAATCGTCGGGGAGAAAGTTTCCAAGGAGTTCGATGTCCCCTATTTCGAAAACATGGGGGAGCTCATAAAGGCGGTAGAAGTGGTGGATATCGTTACCCCTACCCTGTCCCATTTCGAATGTGCTGAAAAAGCCATTCGTGCAGGACGCCATGTTTTTATAGAAAAACCCATAACACATACCCTCGAAGAAGCAGAAACCTTGATTGCCTTAGCCCGGGAATTCGGGGTTAAAGGGCAAGTGGGTCATGTGGAACGCTTTAATCCGGCTTTTAATGCGGTCAAGGATGCGCTAGATAGCCCTATGTTCATCGAAACGCACCGGCTGGCGGAATTCAATCCCAGGGGAACGGATGTCCCTGTAGTCCTGGATTTAATGATCCATGACATTGATATAATTCTCAGTGCAGTTCGCTCCGAGGTTGTCTCGATAGAAGCCAGCGGCGTCTCCGTGATTAGCAACAGCCCGGATATTGCCAATGCCCGAATCGCATTTGCCAATGGCTGCGTGGCGAATTTAACCGCAAGCCGTATTTCTTTGAAAAACATGCGTAAATCCCGTTTTTTCCAACGAGATGCTTACATATCGGTGGATTTCCTGGAGCGCAAAGTAGAAGTAGTACGTATGAAGGATGCCCCGGAAAATCCAGGAGATTTTGATATGGTCTTGCAGAATGCCGAAGGAGTTCGAAAGCAGATTTACTTCGAGAATCCGGAAATCCATGCCAATAATGCCATCCTGGACGAATTGGAAGCCCTTGCCGACGCTATAGAATCAAAAAAACCAGTGCCTGTTCCCCTTGAGGATGGCACCCAGGCCCTGAAGGTTGCCCTGAGGATCATCGAAGCCTTTGGCCGTAAACCCGGAGAACCCGTTATCCTATCCTAATTTATCCTTACGAATGAAACAAATTGCAGTTATCGGAGCCGGCACCATGGGGAATGGTATTGCTCATGTTTTTGCCCAGTATGGCTTCCAGGTACAATTGATCGATTTAGACCAGGAGCGTCTGGATAAGGCGCTGGCCACCATTTCTAAAAACCTGGATCGCATGGCCGCTAAGGAAATCCTTACCGAGGACAAGGTAAAAGCCACACTGGGCCGTATTGCGACCCACACATCAATGGACTCTGGGGTAGCCCAGGCCGATCTTGTGGTGGAAGCCGCGACGGAAAACAGTGAGCTGAAAAAGAAAATTTTCAGCCAACTAGATGCCGCCTGCTCTCCGGAAACTATTCTGGCCACCAATACCTCTTCAATTTCCATTACGGAGATTGCAGCTGCCACCAACAGGCCGGATAAGGTTATTGGGATGCACTTTATGAATCCGGTACCGGTAATGAAACTCGTAGAAGTTATTCGGGGGTATCATACCAGTGATTCGGTTACGGAGGCTGTTTTTGAGTTATCACGAGCACTGAACAAAATCCCTGTAGAAGTAAACGATTATCCTGGCTTTGTTGCCAATCGTATTCTCATGCCCATGATCAATGAAGCGATAGAAACGCTGTTTCACGGGGTAGCAGGAGTAACCGAGATTGATTCGGTAATGAAGTTGGGCATGGGTCATCCCATGGGGCCCTTACAACTCGCTGATTTCATAGGTCTCGATGTCTGTCTTTCTATCCTGGAGGTCCTATACAATGGCCTGCGCCAGCCCAAATATGCCCCCTGCCCCTTGTTGGTAAATATGGTTGCTGCGGGCGACCTGGGTATTAAATCAGGGCGCGGATTCTACGATTATTCAGCAAGTCGAAAGGCCGAAGTCGTCGCCAAATCCTTCCAGTAGAAAATGGCAGAGGCCCTTCCTTTCCGCGCGGTCAGGCCAGCTCCGGACAAGGCGCCTTATGTAATTAGTCGATCCTACGAATCGTATGGAAAGCAGCAGCGCGAATGGGAGCTGGAAAACAACCCCTTTTCATTTTTACACATCTTAAACCCAGGCTTTAAGTTTCACAAAAGACTTCAGGGAAGTGCGCGTTTTACGGGGGTTCGCAATCGATATCTCGAATTTCTGGACGAAGGCATTTTGGTCCGGGACGAAAAACCGGGGTACTACATATATGAGCACAGTGGTGCCGAGTACGCAGCCCATGGGATTTTCTGCGCAACCAGTACAGAAGACTATCGCAGTGGTAAAATCCGTAAACACGAAGATACCTTGCACAGGCGTGAAGTACTTTTCGCAGATTACCTCGAAGCTGTGCGTTTTAATGCAGAACCGGTCCTGATGACCTACCCGCACAACGAGGCCATTGCCCAATTGCTTGCGGAAAGGATGCAGCAGCCTGCCGATTATTTTTTCACCTCCCCGGATCGCATCACGCATAGAATGTGGGTAGTTCACAAACCAGATGCCATAGCTCAGATCTCAAGGGTTTTTGGAGAAATGCCCGCCCTATACATTGCAGATGGTCACCATCGCAGCGCTTCCTCTGAACTGTTGTCGGGACGCCTCGAAAGGAAAAATCAGGAAGCCGAGGCCCATCGCTATTTTATGAGTTATCTCATCGATGAAAGTCAATTGAGAATCCGGGCATTCAGCCGGCTGCTCACCGACCTGAATGAATTGAGCCCGGAGGACATCTTATTTAAACTGGATCAGCATTATCGGATTCACGAGCAAGGAGAACTGATTTATAAACCGGAGCGCAAACATACCTTTGGCATGTACCTGGCGGGTAAATTTTATGCCCTGCATTTGCGGGAATCGGCCTATAGCTTTGGAAATCCCCTGCGGGAATTGGATAGCCACATCCTCTACGAGACCATCCTGAAGCCAATATTTGGTATTGACGACCTGAGGAACGATCAGCGTATACGCTATGTAAGTGACCCCCATCCCGGACCGGGAATCAAGTCGGCAGTTGACTCCGGCGAATTCGCCATAGGGTTTAGCATGTTGCCTATCGGCTTTCGGGAAATCAAGCATATCGCGGATGCCGAATTAACCATGCCCCCCAAAAGCACATTTGTAGAGCCCAAGTTACCAAGTGGACTGACGATTTACGATATTTGAGGTCATGAATATTGCCCAAAACCTGAAAGAGATTACTTCCGAACTCCCTGACAGCGTTACCCTGGTTGCTGTTTCCAAAACCAAACCGGAAAGCGACATCCTCGAAGCCTATGAAAGCGGCCATCGGGATTTTGGGGAGAACAAAGTGCAGGAACTGGTTGCCAAAAAAGACAAGCTTCCCGGGGATATCCGTTGGCATATGATTGGTCACCTGCAGCGCAATAAAGTCAAGTATATCGCTGACTTTGTTTCGCTGATCCACGGAGTAGACAGCCTGCGCCTTCTAAAGGAAATAAACAAGCGCGCCGGGCAGGCAGAGCGTGTAGTCGATTGTTTATTGCAAATGCATATCGCGGAGGAGAGCACCAAATTCGGACTCGACAGCGACGAACTACAGGAAATCCTGGAGGACGACCCTAAGGAGCAGTTTCCCCACGTTCGAATCCGGGGATTAATGGGTATGGCCACTTTTACCGATGACCAAAAGCAGGTGAAGCGGGAATTCGAAATGCTGAAATCTCTTTTTGATCAATACCGACCAGGTCGGGTGGACTTCGATATCCTTTCTATGGGAATGTCCGGAGATTACGAAATTGCTATAGCTACCGGAAGCACAATGGTCCGTATTGGAAGTAGTATCTTTGGTGCCAGAAACACCTAAAACTTTAGCCCATTTCAGCTGTGTACGCAATCCTGGACATCGAGACCACCGGAGGAAAATTCAATGAAGAAGGAATAACGGAGATAGCCGTGCATCGGTTTAACGGCACTGAGGTCGTAGATACTTTTATTTCCCTGATCAATCCTGAACGACCTATTCAACCCTATGTAAGCAAACTTACCGGGATCGATGAGAAGATGGTACGCACCGCTCCCAAATTCCACCAGGTTGCCAAACGAATCGTGGAAATCACAGAAGGTGCCGTACTCGTAGCGCATAATGCTCCTTTCGATTACCGCATCCTAAGAACTGAATTTCGGAGACTGGGCTATGAATATCAGCGTAAAACCCTCTGTACGGTAGACCTGAGCCAGCGCCTTATCCCGGAAGCCGAATCGCACAGCCTTGGGAAATTGGTGCGTTCCCTTGGGATTGCCGTGAGTGATCGGCATCGTGCCAATGGAGATGCCCTGGCTACCCTGAAACTCTTTAGGGTACTCCTGGATCGGGATAGCAGCAAGAGCATATTCCGTGAAATCATGAGGGATGAAACCCAGGGGGAATTATCTAACCGGCAGTTGCGGCTGGTGGAATCCGTACCGGACCAAACTGGTGTCTATTACCTCTGCAGTAAAGAAGGGGACATCCTGTTCCTGGATAACAGTTCCAATATGAAACGGGATGTAAACCAGCATTTTACCGGAGAGGCGAAATATAGCCGTGCCTTGCGAAAACTCACCCGGGAAGTGCGATTCGAGATAACGGGAAGTCCCTTACTTGCAGAGATCAAGGCCCACGAGGAAGCCCGGCAAAATCGACCGCGTTACAAACGCAAGCGCAAGAAAAGACCGGTAGAACCAGGTAGCCGGCTACAGGTCAATGGGGTACAATACACCTTAAATGGGCAGGATTTGCTTGTCCTGGATAAAGGACGGGAAACCGGCGAGCGCTGCGCCTTCTGGATTCGCAATGAAGAGTTAGCGGCCATGGGGTTCTTTCAACTAAACCATCAAATCAATAATATTCATATCTTGGAAAACCTGCTAACCCCGGTACGGGACAGCAAGGGGGCCCTGCGGATTTTGCAGGGATACGTTCAAGAGCGCAGGGTGCAGGAAGTTATTGAATTACAACCGCCAACACTTGGCTGATCAGGTGAAAACAGCAAAATGGAAGAAGAAGCTTCATGAAATCATTTATGAGGCCGATACTCCCATGGGCAAATGGTTCGACCTGACGCTTTTCTTTGTCATTATCCTTAGCGTAATCCTGGTGATGCTGGAAAGCGTGAAGGAAATCGATACGGAGTATCACGACCTGCTTCTGATACTCGAATGGATCATTACTATCTTTTTTACCATTGAGTATATTGCGCGAATTGTCACTATTCGCAAACCCCAACGCTATATTTTCAGCTTTTACGGCATCATCGATTTGCTGTCGACAATCCCCCTGTACCTCTCCTATCTTATTGCGGGCTCCCAGGTTTTTCTAGCCCTGCGAGCGTTTCGACTCTTGCGGATCTTCCGAATCCTGAAACTGGTAAAGTTTATCGGAGAGGCCTCGCAGCTAAAGGCAGCCCTCAAGGCCAGCCGCACCAAAATTGCCGTCTTTATCTACGTCGTGCTCATTCTCTCGGTGATTATGGGTACGGTAATGTACCTGATAGAAGATGACGCCGCTGGGTTTACCAGCATTCCCCGCAGCATATACTGGACCATTGTAACCCTGACCACCGTGGGTTACGGAGATATCGCCCCACAAACCACGGTAGGCCAATTCATCGCTACGGTTATTATGATCCTGGGGTATGGTATCATAGCAGTCCCCACGGGGATCGTAACTGTGGAATTCAATAAGCAATCCGGCAAAGGAAAATCGGTTGTAAACCAAGCTGTAGATCTGAACACCCAGGCCTGTCCAAGCTGCGCTACAGAGGGCCATAAGGATGGCGCTAAATTCTGTTACAGCTGCGGCTCAGATCTTTGAAACGCAAATACCAGGGAACTAATCTATACCTCAGGCCTTGAAGGATAAAATAGTCATCAGTGTCAACGGCCCAACTGCGGTCGGGAAAACGACCTGGGCGATTGAACTGGCCAGGCACTTCCATACGGAAATCGTCTCCTTTGATTCGCGGCAGTTTTACCGGGAAATCCCTATTGGTACCGCCGCTCCGACCAAGGAAGAATTAAAACAGGCCAAACATCATTTTATCGGGCATAAAAGTGTCACTGAGTCGTATTCGGCCGGAGACTACCAAACAGATGCCCAGCAGCTCCTTCGTTCCCTCTTCTCTCAATACGATATCGTTATAATGGTAGGGGGAAGTGGTATGTACCTGGATGCCGTTACCGAAGGGCTGGACGAGTTTCCTGAAATTAGAGCAGGATTACGCGAAGAATTGGAGGAAGGCTTCCGAAAATCAGGTCTCAGCTTCTTACAGGAGGAACTGAAACGGGTAGACCCCGTCACCTATCGGCGAGTTGACCAACAGAACCCCCGACGCCTTTTGCGCGCTCTGGAGGTTAGCCTGAGCTCCGGCAAACCCTACTCTTCCTATTTGGGTAAACGAAAAACACCGGACTTCTTCACACATCTGCCGATTCAAATTACGATAGACCGGGAATTGTTGTATGAGCGTATCGATGCGCGTGCTGAGCAAATGGTAGCGGAAGGGCTGATCGAAGAAGCCAGGAGCGTGTATCACTTGAGGCATTTGCCAGCCCTGCAAACCGTTGGTTATCAGGAGTTATTTCACCATTTTGACGGGAAATGGGATCAGGATACTGCAGTTGCAGAGATCGCCAAAAATTCCAGGAGATACGCCAAACGACAACTCACCTGGCTTCGGAAAAAGCAGATTTCCTTGCAATTTAACGCTGCGATGAGCAAATCTGAAGCGATCCAGGCTATAGCACAGCTCATTTCCAAAAATCAAACTAACTCAAAATGAACTCGAAAATATATTGGGTAATGGGTGTTTCGGCCTGTGGAAAATCCACGCTGGGGAAGGCGCTTGCGGCCCGCTTTGGTATACCCTTTTTTGATGGAGACGATTATCATCCCGAGGCCAATATTGAAAAAATGGCCGCCGGTATTCCCCTTGAAGATGCAGACCGCCTGGGTTGGTTGGAACGACTCAATGCGCTTGCGCAGGAACACGGTAAGCAAAAGGGTGCGGTAATTGCCTGTTCCGCCCTAAAAGAAAGTTACCGACAACTCTTATCCCGGAACCAGACCACTAAACAAGTTTGGGTAGTTCTCCTGGGTAGCTACGAGCAGCTACTTAAACGAATCCAATCCCGGGAAGACCATTTCATGCCCCCTGCCCTGCTCCAGTCGCAGTTCGATACGCTGGAGATACCAGTATACGGATTGCATCTCGACTGTACCCAACCCCTGGATATCCTGGTAAAAAAAATCCCCGGGCCAGCCGGGGAATAATAAGTTACTTAGATAAAAAATACTTGTTCAGGACTACTCCGAATCGGTTTTCACGACCAGGCGGAAACCTTCCCCGTGGATATTGAGAATTTCCACGCTATCGTCCTTTTTCAGGTATTTACGCAGCTTGGCGATATAGACGTCCATACTTCGTGAAGTAAAGTAATTGTCGTCTCTCCAAATCTTGGTAAGCGCCAATTCCCGGGGCATCAGGTCGTTCTCATGCAAGGCGAGCAAACGCAACAGTTCATTTTCCTTAGGGGAAAGCTTGATAGGCTCTTCGTCCTTATACTTGAGGAACCGCAATTTGGAATTCAAGTCAAAATTTCCAAAGCTGAATTCGAATTGCTTGCTGTCTGCGAGGTTATTCGAGGACTTGCGTTGCAGGATCGCTTTCAGCTTCATCAACAATACCTCGGAATCAAATGGCTTGTGCAGATAGTCATCGGCTCCGGCCTTGTAGCCCTTGAGGACATCCTCCTTCATGGTTTTGGCCGTCAGGAATACGATAGGAATGTTCTCATCCTTTTCTCGAATCTCCTTAGCGAGGGTAAACCCATCTTTATAGGGCATCATCACGTCGAGGATGCATACATCATAATGGTCTTTCTTGAACTTTTCGAAACCCTCCATACCATTTTTGGCCAGGGTAACATCAAAATCGTTCATAGAAAGATAATCCTTGAGCACAATCCCGAAATTCGGATCATCCTCTACCAGTAAAATCTTCTTGTTCTCCGTTTCCATAGTTTGTTTATATTAATGGGAGCTTCACAAAAAACGTACTTCCCTTCCCTTTTTCGCTCTCTGCATAAACGACTCCCTGATGGTCTTCTACTATCTTTTTGACATATGCCAATCCTAATCCATGCCCTTTGACATTGTGAATATCCCCGGTATGTTCCCGATAGAATTTTTCAAACACTCTTTTCAGGACAGCCTTGGACATCCCGGCACCCTGGTCCTGAACCCGTATAACGAGGTTGGTTTGGGCTACCTCCGTATACACATCGATCTTTGGCGCTTCCGGTGAATATTTAACGGCATTATCGAGAATGTTCACCAGTACATTTCCAAAGTGTGTCTCGTTAGCAAGCACTTCGCTTCTGGGGGCATCAAAATGCGTTTTTATGTAGCCTCCCCGGTCCTGAACGATCAATTCTACATGCGAGATCGCCTTTTTAATTAGTTCATGGACATCTATGCGTTCCTTGGAAATATCGAGTTGATTCTTTTCGAGTTTGGAAATGCGCAATACATTTTCAACCTGAGCGTGCATCCGTTTATTTTCGTCCCGGATCATCTGGAGATACCGGCTCATTTTATCTGAATCCCCAATTACTTTGGGATTTTTTATCGCTTCCACGGCCAGGTTTATCGTCGCAATAGGCGTCTTAAACTCGTGGGTCATGTTATTAATAAAATCCGTTTTAATTTCCGAGATCTGCTTTTGCTTTATCAGCTGATAAATAGCTCCTGCATAAGCAATCATAATGATCAGGGTAAGCAGTAAGGACAAACCGGCCATTCCAAGGATAGAGCCCAGGATAAAACGTTGCTGTTTCGGAAAGGAAATCATCAGGGCATAGTTCGTATTCCCTTCGGAGTCCCTGAAGAGCGGGGCTTTATAAAAATCCCCTGCTTCGTACTTGAACTTACGGGTGCGAACCTTAGTCGGTAAGCCACGACTATAGACCCCGTATTCATAATCGATGTCCATGTTGCGGTCCTGGAATTCCCGGTCCAAAGCCAATTCAATCTCCTCACGGCTCACACGTTCATGGATCGGGACCTTTTCGGCATATTCCCGGTATACATCGTCGAACATAGCTTTTTCCATACTTGAAATGCCCCCGACTTTTTCCCATTTTTCAATAGGGGTAAGCCGGAAAGCCTTCCCATCGATTCCATAATCTTCTTTGTACAAGGTCTGGGTTCTTCGGCTGGTATAGCTCCGTATGGTTGTGCTATCTAAAGGATTGGTATTGTCAAAGAACGTCGATGAAATATTGTAATCTTCCTCCAGTATCCCGTGGGAATACACAAGGACTTCATTGGAGTTCAGGTCCCGGTAACTGAAAAACATTTCACTCAGGTGAGACCCTTTTAATTCGCCTAAACTATCCTTGAGTTTCAGGAAGCGTTCGGAATAATCCCGCATCTCCCGTTCCTCAATGACATCTGATACTTTGGTCAATACTTCGGTAACGACATTAGAGAATTGCTCCTCCTTGTCTTCCACCGAATTTTTAATCCAAAATAACTGTACCGCTATTATCCCTATGAGGGACAGGCTCATTAGAACAATGAGCACCACGAATAATCTCCTGTTCATCGGTGAAGTAAAAGTAGAAATTTAACATTTAGCCCGGGGCTGGTTTAACTGAACCTTAACACAGAGGGCGGCCCGGAGGGCCTGATAATTCAAGTAGTTTGCGATGAATACGCCGGACATTAGTCCTCGTTTTCCTTCGATCCCGGTTGTCCAGAACAAAGTCGGCGAGGGGAATTTTCCGGTCATCTTTCCATTGGTTGCTCAAGCGGGCTTGGACCTGTTTTCGCGAAGTACCATCCCTTTTCATGACCCTCCTGATGCGCGTTTCTTCCGGAGCAGTGACCAATATATTGTAATCAAAATGGTCGTGACCACCGGTCTCAAACAATATTGCCGCTTCCTGTAGTACATAAGGGGCGCGTTGCGAGGCAGCCCAGGCATTGAAGTCTTGTCTGACAACCGGATGCACCAGGGCGTTTAGTTGCGCTAACAAATCAGGATTGCCGAAAACTTTTTCGGCAACATAGGCCCGGTTCAGGCCTTCGGCGCCATAGGCATCGCCCCCGAGTAAGACCTTAATCTGCTCGACCAATGTAGTATCGGTATTCATAAGGTTTTTAGCGGCGGTATCCGCTTCATATACCGGAATACCCAATTCCCGAAAGTGTTGGGCCACTGTAGATTTTCCACTCCCAATGCCACCGGTAAGCCCTACCCGTATCATTCTTTGCGGATAATGAATTCCACGCTGCTTTCGAGGAGATCCACGGCCAGGACGGATTCCGGCTTGCGCACCAGAGATAGCGGTAAGCGACCACTTTCGGGATCTGGCTGGTCATAGGGCGCCTCTATCCTGAAATCCGAGGGTTTCAAGTCCTTTAAGGTGCTGACGCCTCCCTTGCATAAGATTCCAATGTTATCGGGAAAGGTCCGAATCTCCATTCCTTCGGGTACCCCGGTGACCACCACCGGAATCTCAATGATCACTTCAGAAAATCGTATGACTGTTCCGCTGATGCGTACTTTCTCCACCGAGGTACGGGTATTGGGCAACCCGTCCATACCCGAAATGGTCACTTCGCTTTCAAAATTATCCCGTAGGTCCTTCAGGATCAGGGGGTCCGTAACCACCTGATTAATGGTGTCTATTTCATCCGGAGGTCCCAGCAAATGCACCCGGGCCGGCCGTATATCCAGGGGGCCCTGGAGCATAAAATTCTGGGCAAGCTCTATCTGGATATTGGGACGGACCTCAACCGATTTCGAACGCAAAGCCTGGAAATTCAGGCGTAAGCTATCCCTTGGAATGGAGAGCAGGCCAATACCATCGCCCAATGCCTGTTGAATCTGATTGCTGCACATGTCCGGATCGATAATGTAGCTCTGGGCCCGACGGTGCGCGCGGCTCAGATCCAGGTCTACCACCTTGGGATTGAGCTGCAGGCTTAACAATTGAAAACCGTTCGCGCGAAGTCTGGCGGGAATTTCGCGTGCCGGAGTGTTGACCAGAATCAAGCTATCCGGTGGGTCCTGATAGGTTAGCTGGATGGCTACGGTATGGGTATAGGTCTGCGAAAGCCGGGAAATTAACCAGGCTCCGGTTGCGAATACTAGGAATAGCGCAAACACACGTGCTTTGGGGGATGATATGCCGGACTTTACCTTGTGAATCACAATCTCAGGACTTAAAAAATAGTTTTGGGAACAGTACTTCGGGTTCCTTAGCACTAAAGTTAAGGAGCATCTGGGAGTTTAAAAAGCCCAGGCCATATCCCAGAAACTGGACAAAGCCGGCAACAACGGCAAGCAGCCCTGTTGTGAGCTTCCCGGTTTTCCTCCAGGCCCCTAAAAACAACAGCCCAAAATACAGGAGATAGGCCGCAAGGGGAATCCAGACGAATCCGCTGAAGGCCCCGAGATTAAGAATACCGAGGTAAGAGAGCACAGGCAGCAGCATGGCAAATAACAGTCCCAGGATAAACAGACTTGGAAACCAATAGGCGAATCGAGCGGTCCCGGGGTGCCAGCGATTCAGGATCGGCCGGGCCAACCCAAATCGATTGACTTGCCGATAAAAGGCCCTGAAATTTATGCGCCGCTTATGGTAAACATACCATTCCGGTATATAATCAATCCGAAATCCCATTTTCTTGAGTCTCAGGCTTAAATCAGGATCCTCCCCGGGATGTATCCGACTAAATCCGCCACTAGCTTTAAAGGCTTCCCTCGATATTGCCATATTGAAACTCCGGGGCTGGAAGTTTTTATCCGGTGCCTTGCCCCCGCGAATCCCGCCTGTGGTTAATGGAGCAGTCATGGTATAGCTTACTGCCTGTTGCAGGGAATTGAAATCAGGATGGGCCGCATCCCGCCCACCAATGCAATCGGCAGGATTATTTCCCAAATACTTACGCAAAACGGCCAGGTAATCGGGAGGAAGGATACAGTCGGAATCTACCAATACAAAATAGGTCCCCTTTGCCTTGTGCATACCAAAGTTTCGGGAGTCTCCTGGTCCGGTATTCGCCTTGTTATGGTATTGCAGCTCAAGGGAATCTTCGAAGGCTTTTACAACGTGGCGCGCATCCCGCTGTGATCCATCTTCAACGATAACGACCTCAAAGACACCCGGGCTTTCCTGAGCCGCCACACTGCCCAGTAACTCCTGAAGTTCCTCCGGCCGATTGAAAACCGGGACTACAATGGAAATAAGCTCCTTCAAGACGTGCGGGTTCTCAATTCAATTGTTGTTATACGCCGCAGACTCCGCTCCGGTAAACGCAAAGAGCGCTTAGGAATCCCCGAATGTTTCTATGATTTCCTGACTCACTCCGGTTGCAGAGAAGCCTCCGTCATGAAAGAGGTTCTGCATGGTAACCTTCCGGGTAAGGTCGGAAAACAAGCTTACCGTATAGTCTGCACAATCCTGGGCAGTTGCGTTACCCAGAGGAGACATTTTTTCCGCATAATTGATAAAAGCATCAAAACCTTTGACCCCCTGTCCGGCGGTTGTCGGGGTTGGAGACTGGGAAATAGTGTTGACCCTGACTTGCTTTTCTTTTCCAAAGAAATACCCGAAACTACGGGCCACAGATTCGAGATAAGCCTTATTGTCGGCCATATCATTGTAATCTGGGAAAGTGCGCTGGGCCGCCATGTAGGTAAGGGCCACAATGCTCCCCCATGGGTTCATTGCATCGGCCTTATACAATCCCTGCATTACCTTGTGGAAGGACAGTGCACTAACTTCCCAACCTTTGGCTGTCCAGTCGTATTTCTCGTCCGTGTAGTGGCGTCCTTTGCGAACATTGACCGACATCCCAATGGAATGCAGTACAAAGTCGAGCTTGCCCCCCAGGATTTCCATACTCTGGCTGATAAGATTTTCAAGATCCTCCTCGCTGGTGGCATCCGCTGGAATGATCTGGGATCCGGTTTTCTCGGCTAACGCATTGATTTGACCCATTCGCATTGCGATAGGTGCATTTGTTAAAACAAAGCTGCCGCCCTCCTCATGGACGCGTTCGGCTGTTTTCCAGGCGATTGAATTTTCATCCAGGGCGCCAAAAATAATTCCCTTCTTTCCTTTTAAAAGATTGTATGCCATCGGTGGTTGATTTCTAAAAATTACTAGACCAAAGATACCCAAATTTTGAGCATCCCTTAAACTCGCCGAGCAAAGTGTCGGAATTAATTCAGTAATTCCCGGGCATGGGTCAGGGCCGCATCAGAACTGCTGTCGCCGCCCAGCATGGATGCGAGTTCGCGGATACGGTCCTCCTCAGATAGTAGTTGCATGCGGGTATGAGTAGTCCCTGAGCTGACTTCTTTAAAGACCTTATACTGACGGTCGCCCTTAGAGGCCACCTGGGGTAAGTGGGTTATGGCAATGACCTGCATGTGGCCACTCATGCGTTGCATGATATCCCCCATGCGGGCCGAAATCTCGCCCGACACCCCGGTGTCGATCTCATCGAAGATCATGGCTGGCAAATTCTCATAAGCCGAGAGGATTCCTTTTATGGTTAGCATAATACGGGATAACTCCCCTCCAGAGGCTGTTTTCTTCAGCGGGCCGTAACTGCCTCCCTGATTAGCCGTAAAAAGCAATTCAAAGCGATCCTTACCCCTGGGGCCAAAGCCCTCCGTTTCGGTGAGTTCCCACTTAAAATCGGCATGGGGCATGCCCAGATTGGCCAATTCTTCTTTTAGCTTATTCACAAATTCCGGCAGGACGGCTGCCCGTTTAGTATGCAATTCCCCCGCCAGGGCTTCAAGGGTATGGCCCAATAGCTCACAGGCTTCCTCCAGGGCTTCGATCTGACCGTCCATTTCGGCGGTATCGCTCACTTTTTTATCGAGGTTATCACGGATTACCAGTAATTCCTCTATGGTTCCCGCCTGATGTTTTTTCAACAGGTCATAGAGCAGCTGCAGACTATCCGTCACTTCTTGTAATTGTTTCGGATCCGAATCCTGACCTTCGGCCAGATCGGCCAATTCCGCGCTGATGTCTTCGGCTTCCAGATAGAGCGATTCCAGGCGTTTTGCCAATGGCTCAAATCGCGGCGACAGCCCGGCCAGTTTTCTGGACAGTTGACGCAATCGGGACTGCAGGCTCAATAACCCAAATTCCTCCTGATCCATGATCTGGCTGCCTTCGCCGAGCATTTCGAGAATGAGTTCGGCATGACTCAGTTCAGATTCCCGGGCTTCCAGGGATTCGAGCATCCCGGGGCTCAGATTGGCCTGAAGTAATTCTTCGAGAAGGAAAGCATTGTAATCCTGTTCCCGGAAAGCCGCTTCCCGCTCCGCTTTCCTTTGCTCCAGGAGCGCTTTTTTGACTTTATACTCCTCCCTGTTTTCGGCGTACTTACGAAGTAAATACCCGTTACCCGCCAGGGCATCTACAACACGGAGTTGAAAAGCCTCCCCGGTGAGTTCGAGGGTCTGATGCTGGGAGTGGATGTCTATCAATCGGTTACCCAATTGCTGTAACACATCCAGGGTGGTCGGGGTATCGTTGATAAAGGCCCGGGATTTGCCATTGGGTCGGATTTCGCGTCTGAGCAGCGTATGGGTATCGTAATCCAGGTCCTCCTGCTCGAAAAAATTGCGGATTTCCGGATACCCTTCCAGGCCAAATTCCGCCTCAATAATGCATTTATTTTGCTGATCCCTGAGGGCGGTGCGGTCGGCGCGATTCCCAAGAACCAGGCCTAAACTTTGTAGTAAAATAGACTTTCCTGCCCCGGTTTCTCCTGTAATCGTTGAGAATCCGGAAGCGAAGTTCACCTGAAGATCGTCTATCAGGGCGTAATTTTTTATGGCCAGATGGGTAAGCAAGTCGAATGTTTTCTGCAGGGCTAAAGATAGCAGAATCGACGCTAAAAAAATTCAGTTGTGGAAAACTTGCCAGGAGGATGGGTCAGCGGAAATCCTAATAGGTAATCTGACTCCAGGTACTGGCGTAAAAGGGGGCTACCCGGTTCAGGGTTTCCTTGAGCTGAACGATATCGACCTTGGGACCATCGGAGAAAATGCTTTGTATTTCCTCGGCTTTGGCGTCGAAGAAGGTCTGGATTAAAAAGGCATTGGGCCTGCGCTGGATCAGGGTTTCGAAAAGTCGCAATGAACCGGCGATGATTTGTTTGCCGGTACTATTGTTATCGGCCAGTATATCCAGTCCTTTGCGATGGTAATTGTATACGGCGATCCGAAATTCCCGGAACGTATTTGACAATAAATTATCGACCAGCTGAAACCTGCTTCGGTTGTCCGTGGCGGTCTGTCCCCATCCTGAAAAACTACTTCCCTGTGCCTGGGTTACGATACCCTGGGCCTTTTTGTAATAATCGGTACCTCCTTCCAGCTGAAAGGTATCCGCATCCAGGCCTAACATGATGTAGGCATAGTAGGAAATAACCCCTACCAAATTGGATTCGAAGACATTTTCGTTAAAGACCAGCGGCTGGAATTCCGTGTAACGAAAATTAAAGCTATCGTCTTTGTAGTTGAAGACTACTGTTTCGTAAGAAGTGTTGTAAACCGGACGTGAAGATTGAATTTGAATGGTAGCCTGGAATCGGTCCGATTCAAAGTCTGTTACCGTTATAAACATCCGGCAATTGAGGCGTTCGTTTTCCTTGGTGATACGGTCCGTCCATTGCGTGCGGTTAACAAATTCCATCAAAGACCGCTCGAGGGTTCGGAAAACCTGTTGGTTGGTCTGGTTAACCTGGTCGGAATTAATCGTGACCGTACAGTTGAGTTCCTGTGCATAGGTAGCAGTACCTGTAATCAGTGTAAAAAACAGGATTAAACTACAGGCGACGATCGATTTCATCGAGGATATCACGGGCAACTTCTGATTTCTCTTTTAATGCAAACGGTGTAAGCTCCGAATTCTTGTCTATAAAACTGATTTTATTCGTATCCCCACCAAAACCTGCTCCTTTGTCGCGCAGGGAATTCAGCACTATAGCATCCAGTCCTTTCCGGCTTAGTTTTGCCCGGGCATGTTCGGCTTCTTTCTCGGTTTCCAGGGCAAATCCCAGAAAAAACTGACCGGGTTTACGCCGCTTGCTGAGACTGTGGATGATATCCGGATTTTTAACCAAATCCAAACTGAGGTGATCCTCGGACTTCTTGATTTTTTCGTCGGCCACGGTTGCCGGGCGGTAATCCGACACGGCGGCAGCTCCGATTACGATATCGGCCGCTTCCAGGTGTTCCAATGCCGTATCGAGCATTTGCTGCGCCGTATTTACCCGCAGGCATTGAATCCCCGGATGCGAGGTTTCCTGGCTGGTTGGACCTGTAACCAGGGTAACTGCAGCACCGCGCTGTGCCGCTTCATGGGCTAGTGCAAATCCCATTTTTCCACTGGAATGATTCCCGATAAATCGGACAGGATCTATGGGCTCAAAAGTTGGCCCTGCAGTTATCAATACGTTTTTACCACGCCAGGGAAGTCGGGAGCTTAATTCCTCCTGGATTCGGGCTACAATGGTTTCCGGCTCAGCCATACGCCCCTCGCCTTCCAGTCCACTGGCCAATTCCCCGGATTCTGCGGGTATGAGAATGTTCCCGAAGGATTGTAGTTTCTCAATAGACGATTTGGTGCTGGGGTGCCTGTACATGTCCAGATCCATGGCTGGCGCAAAGAATACAGGACACTTTGCAGAGAGGTAAACGGCGAGCAAGAGGTTGTCGCAAGTACCGGACGCCATTTTGGATAAGGTATTGGCGGTTGCGGGTGCAATAATCATCAGGTCGGCCCAAAGTCCGAGTTCTACATGATTATTCCAGTTGGTGCTTCCCTCTTCCTCCTTTATAAAATCGGTGAGTACCTCATTCTTGGAAAGGGTTGCCAGGGTCAGGGGGGAAACAAATTGGCCGGCGCTCTGGGTCATCACAATGCGGACCTCAGCGCCGGCCTTTATCAATAAACGGGTAAGAAAGGTGGTCTTATACGCAGCAATACCCCCGGTAATGCCCAAAAGGATACGCTTGGAAGCCAACATCTTATTCCCCGTCTTTCTCGGTGTTGCGGTAGTAGATCTTATCTTCCAGCCATTCCTGGATAGCAAGGGCGTGCGGCTTTGGCAATTTTTCGTAAAACTTGCTCACCTCAATTTGCTCCTTATTCTCGAAAACCTCCTCAAGGCTATCGCTGTAAGTGGCGAATTCCTCCAGTTTTTCAAGTAATTCCTTCTTGATTTCGGCATTGATCTGGATCGCGCGTTTAGCGGAAATAGAAATCGCCTCGTAAATGTTGTCCGTCTTGTCGTCGAACTCGTCCCGGTTAATAGTAGTAGTGGTTACCGGAGCTTTGGTATTCTTCAAATCGTTCATATTCATCTTGTAAGTTCGTTTTTCAATGCTTCAAAGTTGGCCTTCTCTTTTTGAAGCTTTTCATTGGTGTCTGCTGCTTTTTCGGCATATCGCGTTTCCGGATAGGATCGCAGCAACGCCTGGTACATCTCTTCAGCTTCCTCCAGACGTTCTTCCTTTTTGGAATAGGTGCTGTTAACCGCCAGGTTGGTCGCCGCCTCTACCCGCAGGTAAAAGGCTTCCTCCCGAAACTGAGAGCCCGGATGATCCGAGATAAAATTATCCAGTGCCGCGAGGGCAGAAATGTTGTAATCCAGTGTAAAGTATTTCCCCAGCTTTACGAACTGCTTGGCAATTTCAAAAGCTTTCTTTTCTTTCTTGGTAGTCAGTTCCTGGGCCATTTCATTGGCTTCTGCCAAAAATTCAGACTCCGGATTTGCGTTGATAAACAACTGTAGTTTCGTCAAGGCCTTATCGGTATCCGTCTGATCCAGGGAATATCGGGGAGACAGCATATAATAGCTTTTCGCACCCAGGAACCCGGCTTCTTCGGCCTTATCACTCTTGGGATAAGACTTTAGGAATCGCTCAAACTGGTAGCCCGCGAAATTGTAGTTCTCGATTTGGAAATAGGAATCGGCCAGAAAGAACATAACCCGTTCCCCTTGCGGTTTTCCAACAAACTGCGGAGCAATTTGTTCCAGCAGGCGGTTGGCCTTCTTGAAAGAGCCCTCCGTATAAAGCTTTTCGGCAACCTCGTATTTCTTGCTGATATCCGTATCCTTCAGCGCTTTCTGATATTCGCCACAGGAAGTGAGCAACAGCACGGCCAGGGTAAAAAGGCCTATGGTTCTGATTTGCAAAGCGGTTCGACTCATTGGGATTTCCAAAAACATTGGGCAAAATTACACATTCTAATCGAGATTGAAAACGCAATTTAGTCTACTGCGGTATGCCGGCAGGTGCAGCAGGTGAAATTTTAATGGCATTTTAACACCCAAGAGAACCTCAGCGGGTGTCAAGATACCACCTTAGCGCGAAGTTTGGCCAGGGCATTGCTGAGGGATTCCTGAAGGTCGGGGCTTGCCGGTAACAGGGGCAGGCGCACTTGAGTACCACAAATTCCCTGGAGGTTGAGCAGGGCTTTAATACCTGCCGGATTGCCTTCTCGAAAAATCAATCGGACCAGGGGATCCAATGCCGCATAGAGGGATTCCGCACGGGGGACGTCTTTGGCCAACCCCGCCTGCATCATTTGCGAGAATTCCGACGGAATACCCTGAGCTAAAACCGAGACCACCCCCTGCCCGCCAAGGGCTACCGTAGGGACTGCGGTAAAATCATCCCCGGATATTACCATAAAATCCTCCGGAGCTTTTCGAATCAGCGCCTCGAGCTGGGACAAGTCCCCACAGGCTTCTTTGATGGCAAAAATATTGGGACATTCCGTTGCCAGGGTTATGGTCGTTTCCACGCTCATATTACTGCCCGTTCGCGCCGGAACATTGTAGACCATAATAGGTAGCGGGGTAGTCGCATCCAAAGCCTTGAAATGGGCTATAATCCCTTCTTGTGTTGGGCGGTTGTAGTAGGGGGAAACGGAGAGAATGCCCTGATAATCCGGAAAGTCGGTCTGTTCCACTTCTCGGAGCAAAGCACGGGTATTGTTACTTCCTACCCCAACCATCAGGGGTACGCGACCGGCGTTTACTTCTGAAACCCGGCGCATTATTGCTTGCTTTTCCTGTGCATCAAGGGTAGCCGTTTCACCGGTAGTACCTAATACTACCAGGTAGTCTATTCCCCCCTCAATGGTGAATTCCACCAAATCTCCCAATGCCTTAAGATCTACTTCCAGATCATCAGTAAAGGGGGTTACCAGGGCGGTACCCGTTCCGGTCCATTGGCTCGTTAAACCCATTCCTTAAGTACGCTTAGGTATTTTTGCAATTCCTTTCTGAAAAGGCTGAAATCCTTTAATTCACAGCCGAGAATCAGGTCGTTAAAAACCGGATCGATTTCGGCAAATCCCACGCGCATGGTCGCTTTGGCTTTCACACTCATCAACTTCATCATCAGATTGTCTTCTTTATAGTAGTTGATCAGTAAATCGTATTCGCGTCCCAGAAACTCCAGCGCATAACTGTTTTCAATATCGCCGTTCCACCCGAGATCCTTATCGGAAAAAACCGGGGTGGCATAAGGGGAATTCTTGTCGTAAAACCGTTTATACCCTATGATCTTTACGGCATTTGGGCGCAGTTTAAAGACATCGATGAACTCGTAAAAGACCTCCGGGGTCGAAAAACTATCTAAATCCAGAATAACCCCGATACTTCTCAGTCCTCCTGGCCGATCGGGCCCGGCTGCCTGCTGGGATAATTCTTTTTTGAGATATTTGACGCCGGATTTATACTTAAATTTGTCCGTGAGTCCTTTAAAAACCATCTGCCTGAAGCTTTCAAACAAAGGTAATTAATCTGCCACCAACTGCACTTCAAAGTTACAATGTCGAAATATTTAAAAATAAAACTTTTTGTTTTATTTATAACAATATGTACCGTTACAGGATGTCGTCAACAAGACTCCTCCGTAAGTGCTGCCGTTGTTAGCCGCATAGCCATAGATAGTACGTATGCGGAGGACGATTCCCTAACGACCTATATCGCTCCTTATCGCGAGCACGTCAACAAAACCCTTGATAGCGCATTGAGTTATGCTCCTGCCACGCTAACCAAGAACGACGGAGACAGAAATTCCAGCCTGGGGAACCTGATGGCAGATCTGCTATTAAAAATGTCTGACTCCCTGATGCGCCTGCAAGGACAACCTCCTGTAGACATCGCTTTGCTCAATCACGGAGGTATTCGAAGCATCATTTCTGCCGGGCCCGTAAGCGCCCGTACTGCCTACGAATTGATGCCCTTTGAGAATACGATTGTTCTATTAGAAATGGACGGCGCAGCCCTTACTGAAATGGCTCGGTATCTGAGTGCTGAGGATCGCCCAACTCCAATAGCAGGTATGTCTCTGGTTGTCGACGAGAATAACCGGATTCTTTCCGTTGAAATCGGAGGACGTCCCTTGAATCAGGATGAGACTTACAGGCTGGTTACTTCGAATTTTCTGGTAACCGGAGGAGACGGAATGGCTTTTTTGGGCAAAGCACGCACCACTACAGACCTCGGGTATAAAATCCGGAATGCCATAATCGATTACTTCAAAATAACCGACACCCTGCGTACCGGCGTAGATGATCGGTTCATCCAACGCCAGAAACCATGAAACGAAGGACCTTTATTACTCGAAGTGCTGCCGTTGGAACCGGTTTGAGCCTTGGCGGATTGGCCCTGAACTCCTGTAGCGGATTCGGGGAGAAGAAGATCACCATTCTGCATACCAATGACGTGCACAGCCATATCGATCCTTTTCCCGATTCCCATGGGCAATTTCCAGGCTTGGGTGGTGTAGCGCGCAGAGCTTCACTCATTAAGTCGATCCGGGAAGAAAATCCAAACACCCTATTGCTGGATGCCGGAGATATCTTCCAGGGTACCCCCTACTTTAATTTCTACGGCGGGGAATTGGAATTTCGCCTGATGAATAAAATGGGGTACCAGGCCGCAACCCTGGGCAACCACGACTTTGACAACGGTTTGGAGGGCTTATTGGCTCAACTGCCGAATGCGGATTTCAAGTTCGTCAATGCGAATTACGACTTTAGTAACACCCCTCTGGACGGCTTATTCAATCCCTACGAGATCTACGAAATGGATGGGATTAAAGTAGGCGTATTTGGTTTGGGTATTCAATTAAAGGGTCTTGTAGATCCAGTCCTTTTCGGGGAAACGAAGTATCTGGATCCCGTGGAGCGCGCCCTGGATATCGCCAGAGAATTACGGGAGGAGAAAGGTTGCCGCCTGGTGATTTGCTTGTCCCATTTGGGTTACCGCTACCGGGAGGAAGATCTCATGAGCGATGTGCGCCTGGCGCAGCTAACCGAAGGAATAGACCTGATAATCGGAGGGCATACGCATACCTTTATGGAGGAAGCGGACCTGCTCCCGAACCGTGCAGGAAACCGGGTTCTGGTGAACCAGGTAGGCTGCTACGGTGTACGCCTGGGCAGAATCGATTTTACCTTCGACAACCAGACCGGGGACGCCAAGGGGAAGAGTGCTGTGATTTCCGTGTAAAACGGATCCCTAAGTATTCAATAAATATTCCAATAACCGATCAAATTCTGCAGTAATTCCGGATTCCGGGAAGGGCTGGTTGGCCTGCCGGTACCAATAGGCTGCGTTCCAACGGTCGCCCTCTTTAAGATGTAAGTATCCGTGCAGCCAGCTTCCCAGATTGTCGGGCATGTCCTGGGCGATGTCGTGTGCAGCCTCCCAATCCTCCTGCGCATCGTGCCAAAGTACTTTCAGCGCAGGGGCAAAATCCTCAGGAGGATTATCGGCATCCAGTGATTCAAAAAAATCTTCGCGATTCATGATGCTTTTAGTTCCCCTTTACCAATGCCAGGAATTCCTGCTCCCCAATAATGGCGACCCCCAGGGATTCTGCCTTGGTCCGTTTACTGGGCCCCATCTTATCTCCTGCCACCAGGTAGGTGGTTTTGGAGGAAACACTGGAAGCTACCTTGCCGCCATTATCTTCGATCATCTTTTTCAGGGCATTGCGTTCGAGGGTTTCAAATACACCAGACACCACAAAGGTCTGGCCTTTCAGTACCTCAGTGCGGTTTTCCAGTTCAGCTTCATCCAAGGCAAATTGTAGTCCCTGTTCCTGTAATCGCAACACGATTTCCCGGTTAACAGGATCTGCAAAAAAACTGATGACACTGGCTGCAATTCGTTCGCCAATCTCGTCCACGGACAACAACTCTTCGGTACTCGCTTCCATGAGCCGCTCCAGGGATCCAAATGCACGGGCCAGTTTTTTGGCCACGGTTTCCCCAACATACCGGATGCCCAAGGCAAACAAAACGCGGGGAAAGGGCACCTGCCTGGAGGCCGCAACACCTTCCAGCAGGTTGGTCGCCGATTTTTCCGCCATTCGTTCCAGCGGAAGCAGATCGTCAAGGCTCAGGGAATATAAATCAGCGTAATTCCCAATTAACCCCTCTCTGAAAAGTAGCTCAACGGTTTCCCCTCCCAGACCTTCAATATCCATGGCTTTACGCGAAATGAAGTGTTGGATACGTCCGGTAATCTGAGGCGGGCAGCCCGTATCGTTCGGGCAGAAATGCTGGGCTTCTCCTTCCTTCCGCTCCAGAGGGGTGTTGCATTCCGGGCATAACTCAATATAAGTTACCGGCTCGGATTCCGGCGCGCGTTTCTTAAGTTCCACAGCGGTGATCTTGGGTATGATTTCACCACCTTTTTCCACATATACCCAATCGCCAATGCGAACGTCTAATTTGGCAATCTGATCTGCGTTGTGCAGGGAAGCTCTTTTAACCGTAGTACCTGCAAGCAAAACCGGCTTGAGGTTGGCTACAGGAGTGATTGCCCCGGTTCTCCCAACCTGATAGGTAATTTCCTCAAGTTGGGTCAGCGCCTGCTCGGATTTAAACTTATAGGCCATGGCCCAGCGGGGCGATTTTGACGTGAATCCGAGTTCGTCCTGAAGCCGCAGGTCATTAACCTTAATCACAACACCGTCGGTCTCATAAGGCAGGTTATGCCGCTTTTCATCCCAATGGTTGAGAAATGCAATGACCTCATCCATATTCTGGCAAAGCCTCGCTGTTTCAGGGACCTTAAAACCGAATTCCCGCATCCTGGTGAGCATCTCATACTGACTGGAAAGTTGCAAATCCCTGCCGACCATCCCATAAAACAGGCAATCGAGTGGACGTTGGGCCACCACGGCGCTATCTTGTAATTTCAGGCTGCCCGATGCTGTATTCCTGGGGTTCATATAAAGGTCTTCGCCAGCCTGTTCCCGCTCCTGATTCATTCGGGCAAACCCCTCGAGCGGCAGGATGATTTCCCCGCGGACATCGAAACGTCCCGGTACCTTTCCGCGCAAGCGAAGGGGAATGGATCGGATTGTTCTGACATTGGCTGTAACCTCATCCCCTGCCGTTCCGTTACCCCGGGTTACACCCCGAAGTAATTCCCCATTTTCATAAGTGAGGTTGATGGAAGCACCATCGTATTTTAATTCGCAGGTATAGGCCAATTGGGCCACACCCAACATTCTTTTCAGACGATTCTCCCATTCGATGAGCTCTTCGCTGGAGTAGGAGTTATCCAGGGAGTACATGGGATAGTCATGGGTAATGGTATTGAAATTTTTCGTGACCTCTCCCCCTACTCTTTGGGTAGGAGAAGCCGGATCAAAATAGTCTGGATGCTGCGCTTCAAGTTGCTGGAGCTCCTTGAGTTTCATATCAAACTCGTAATCACTGATCACGGGGGAATCTTCAACGTAATATTTGTAGTTGTGCTCCTGTAATTCGCGCCTTAAAAGATCGATTCGCTCCTTTTCCTGATCCATCATAATGCTCTATTCCTGCTTTTGCTATTTAACGGCGCAAACCATGCGCTCTTTTCCAAAAATATCGTTTTTCACTTGTATATCCCGATAGCCTGCGGTCTCAAATATCGCGGCGACCTCCCGGGCGTATTGATAATGGGTTTCAACCAGCAAAAAGGCCTCGGGCTTGAGTTGTTCCAACCCCATTTTTGCCAGGCACTTATAAAATTTCAGAGGATTATCGTCCGGGGAAAAAAGCGCCTGATGTGGCTCAAATTCACGGACATGTTTATCCAGGCTTTCCGACTCGATGTCTGGGATATAAGGGGGATTTGAGATCAATAAGTCCAGGTTTTTCGGGAGGTCCGGAGGATCACACATATCGCCCTGGTGAAAGGCGACCTCCAAATCCAATTGGCTGTTATTTTGCCGGGCCAGACGCAGGGCCTCGGTTGAAATTTCGAGTGCATGTACCGTTGCTGCAGGCAGGGCCGAGGCAAGCGCCAAAGCGATACAACCACTGCCGGTTCCCGCATCCAGGATAACCGGTTTTGGTCGGTTTTCAAGTATTTCCAGGGCCCACATAACCAATTCTTCAGTTTCCGGTCTGGGAATGAGTACTCCCGGACCTACCGCGAGCTCCAAATCCATAAAAAAGGCCTTCCCGGTAATGTATTGTACAGGTTCACCCTGAAGCAGGCGGTTTAAGCCCTGAAGCAAAGGTTCCTCCTCTTCCCGCAATAAAAATCGTTTGGGCTCCAGACCAATAATAAAACGAGGGAGTCCCAGAAAATGCTCCAATAGCCGGAAAAAGATACTGTCGATTTCCTCCTCCTGATAATTCCCAGCCAGGGCCTTTCTGTACTGCGCACGCAAGTCGGTTAGCAACATGGTAAACTCCTATAGCGTCTTTTCCAGCCAAACCTGACAGGCCGTATGACCTGTATTTCCCAGAGGTTCTGACCGTTTTTCGAAACCAAAACGCTCATACAAACGCATGGCTTTGTCCATATACGGCATGGTCTCGATATAACATTGACGGTATCCCAGCTTCCTGGCTTCCTCCATCGCTTTTCCAATGAGGGTCGCACCCATGCCTTTACCCCGTAGTTCCGGGCGGAAATACATTTTTTGGAGTTCACAGGTACCCTGGGGACCACCGGCGAGCGGCGCAATACCGGCCCCGCCTAAAACCTGAGTGCCGTCGGCAACCACCCAATACATACTTCCCACGGGTTCATAGGTTTCAAACATCCGATCGAGCTCAGGGTCGGACAGGGCCGATCCTTCCTCAGGGGCACCCCATTCACGCATGACACTGCGGATAATCCCGGCAATGGCTGTATTGTCTGACCGGGTAATTGGTCGTATGGTAAGCCCCTTCAAATCCATGATGATATTGTAGTATTTTTGCGTGGTGAAGATACACGAAAAATACCTTCGACGCTGCCTCCAAATTGGGTCCAAAGCCCTGGGTCTTGCCGCCCCGAATCCCATGGTAGGGGCAGTAATAGTTTGCGATGGCGCTATAATTGGAGAAGGTTATACCAGTGCCTTTGGCGGTCCTCACGCCGAGGTAAACGCACTCAATTCTGTATCGGACAAGGGCTTACTGAAACGGGCCACTTTATATGTAAGTCTGGAACCTTGCTGCCATCAGGGCAAAACACCGCCCTGCACCAATGTAATTATAGCAAGTGGAATCCCACGAGTAGTGGTGGGAATCCGCGACCCTAACCCTAAGGTAGCCGGTATGGGGATTACCCAATTGCAAGAGGCGGGAATCGAAGTAATAGAAGGAATACTGCAAGGGGAATGCAGGCAACACCACCGGCGCTTTCTGACTGCCCAGGAGCAGGGTCGGCCCTATATCATTTTGAAATGGGCAGAGAGCCGGGATGGCTTTATCGCTCCGGAAAACGAAGCACGCGATAAGGACGCCAAACCCTTTTGGATTTCAGGAAGCCTTTCACGCAGGTTGGTGCATAAATGGAGAACGGAGGAAATGGCTATTCTGGTCGGTACCCAAACCGCTGTAGCCGATAATCCTGCCTTGTCGGCGAGAGCTTGGGAAGGAAGGAATCCTTATCGGCTGCTCATTGACCGCAACCTCCGGGTACCCGCAGCCTCTAAATTATTAGACCACAGCACACCCACTGCTGTTTTTCACGAGCAGGCCAATCCTCCGGAAGCTAAAGAAAACCTGAGCTATGTAGCGCTCAATTCCGGGAAAGCAATCCCGAAGCAAATCGCTTCCTGGGCTCAGAAACAAGGGCTTAATAGTATAATTGTTGAAGGTGGGGCGCAAACCCTGAATTTATTTATTTCGACCGACCTCTGGGACGAGGCGCGTATCTTCCAGGGGCCTTCGCTGCTGAAAAATGGGATTAAAGCTCCGGAAATCAAAGGCAGGCTTATTGCCGAGACCCATTTGGAGCACGACCGATTACAAATCCTGCGCAATGATTAGAAATGTGATTTTCGACTTTGGAGATGTCTTTATTAATCTGGACAAGGCAGCAATACCGGCTACTTTTAGGCGTTTGGGACTTGATCCGGATCTGCCTCAGTTCATTAGCTTGAACAAGGCCTACGAGATCGGCGCATTAAGTGATGATCAATTCCTGGGACAGGCTTCCTCCCTGCTCGTACTCGATAATTTTGAATTGATCACCAGGATCTGGAATTCGATACTGGCAGACTTTCCCGCGTATCGCCTGGAATACCTGGAGGATTTGGCAAGTAAAGCGCGCTATCGCCTTTTCCTTTTGAGCAATACCAATGCCTTGCATATTGAGCATGTTCAAAAGCAAATGGGCGATGTAGATTACCAAAGGTTTGTATCCTGTTTTGAAGGATTCCATTTGAGCCACGAACTGGGCATGCGCAAGCCCGACTCCGAAATTTTTGAACACCTTTTGAACGTTCACTCCCTGGAACCACGGGAAACACTGTTTATCGATGATACGCAAGAAAACACGGCTGGGGCAGCTTCGTTGGGTATCAACACCTGGCATTTAAAGGTAGGCACCGAAGATGTAACCAGCCTGGATAAATTTCTGAAGGGATGATCTACCTTTTATTAAGCATCCTCAGTTCCAGCCTGATCTTTGTGGTTTTCAAAGCCTTTTCCAGGTTCAGGATTCAGAATTATCCAGCCATTATAGCCAATTATTATACGGCCTTTACGGTTGGGATGCTCTCTTTTCCGAGAAGCCTGGAGTTAAAAGACTTTCCTGAACAACCCTGGTTTGTTCCCGCGCTGTGCCTGGGGCTGATCTTTGTGGTTATATTTAATTTAATGGCCCGAACCTCACAAGTATTGGGGGTTTCGGTAGCTTCAGTTGCTACCAAAATGTCCCTGGTCCTACCCGTGTTGGCGGGGATATTTCTATACAATGAGCATCTGGGGCCCGTGCGCATCGCAGGGATTCTATTGGCGCTGCTGGCCGTGTACTGGGCCACGCTGCCGGCAAACAGTCGTTTTACCGTATCGCAATGGCTTCTGCCATTACTGGTATTCCTTGGCTCAGGTCTGATCGACCTCTGCATTAAGTACATGCAAACTCACTTTGTGCCGGACAATGAATTCCCCCTCTTTTCCGCTACGGTATTCGCGTCAGCAGGAACCTTGGGTATCCTGGGGGTTTTCCTCCGGAAAAACGTTTCCTTTACCATGTTTACGCCACGGAACCTACTCGGAGGTGTGGTACTTGGCATCCCTAACTTCTTTTCCATTTTCTTCCTCTTAAAGGCGCTGGGAGTACCCGGGCTATCCAGTGCAGCCATTTTTACCCTCAACAACGTAGCAATCGTGTTGTTTTCAACCCTGCTTGGGGTGGTAATCTTTCGCGAAAAGCTTAGTCAGCGTAACTGGCTGGGCGTTGGCCTGGCCGTGGTAAGTATCATTATGGTTGGGTTGGGAACCTAGGTAAAGTACCCGCTCAGACTCCCTGAAGTTTTTGCATCAAATAATCCGGACACCGCATAGGCCTGCGCGTAGATTTGTCCAGGAAAGCCAGCTGTGTATTTGCTGTGGCGATCAATCCCTGATTTTCATCGGTGATTTCGTATTCAAATTCAATACGAACGGTAGGTATTTTAACCAGTTTGGTCGTAACGGTAATCAGCTCGTCATAAACGGCCGGTTTCTTATAATTTATACTTAAGGAAATTACGGGCAGTATACATCCGGTATCTTCCATACTTTTGTAGGAAATTCCTAACGAACGCAACCACTCAACCCGCCCGAGTTCCAGATATTGCGGGTAATTCCCGTGGTATACCACTCCCATTTGATCGGTTTCCCCATAGCGAATACGCAACGAAATTTTGTGGGAATTCATAGGTTGTTGAGGAAAAAAGGGATATCTTTAAAACAGTTGAGGAGACGGTCGGAACTTCTGAAAAAAAAAGGGAAAATTCAACCCCCCCGCCGTTTTTTTTTTAGTTTTTTTGTTTACATATTTGTCTCCTCAGGAAGGACAGCAAAACTGTCCTTTTTTGCGCCTACTAACTCGCTACTAAACCAACCTAAAAGACAGCTGCAATAATGAATGTTACTGCCGATTCCGTATGGGAAAATTGTTTGGGTTTTATCCGAGACAACATACAACCGCAGGCATTCAAAACATGGTTTGAACCTATTCGCCCTGTCAAATTATCCAACAAAGCCTTAAGCATTCAGGTTCCCAGCAAATTCTTTTACGAATGGCTGGAGGAGCATTATGTGAAGTTGCTCAAAGTAGCCCTCACCCGGGAACTGGGCGAAGGAGCTAAATTGGTCTACGTGATTAAGTTGGAGAACACCTATGGGAATCGCGAGCCCTTTACCGAGAAAATCCCCAGTACCAACCGGGCACAACTCGGACCGCAGGAAATGGATGTCCCGGTGCAATCCAAAAATCCGGAATTAAAGAACCCGTTTGTGATCCCGGGAATCCGGAATATCAAAATTGAGTCCCAACTCAATCCGAATTACAACTTTGATAACTTCCTGGAGGGAGATTCCAACCGCCTGGCCCGATCGGCTGGTCTGGCTGTTGCCAATAAGCCGGGAGGAACTTCTTTTAATCCCCTATTGATCTTCGGCGGGGTTGGACTGGGTAAAACCCACCTGGCGCATGCCATAGGGGTTGAAATCAAGGACAAATATCCCGAGCGCACTGTACTTTACATTTCCGCAGAGAAATTTACCCAACAGTATATAGAGTCGGTTAAGAAGAATACGCGAAATGATTTCATTCATTTTTACCAGCTCATCGACGTCTTAATTATAGACGACGTGCAGTTCCTGTCTGGAAAATCTGGCACCCAAGATGTCTTCTTCCACATCTTCAATCACTTACATCAAAATGGTAAGCAGGTAGTCCTGACTTCGGACAAGGCGCCTGTAGACATGCAGGATATTGAACAGCGCTTGCTGTCTCGTTTTAAATGGGGCCTGAGTGCCGAATTGCAAAACCCGGACTACGAAACTCGGATTTCAATCCTAAAAAACAAGCTGTATCGCGACGGGGTGGAAATGCCCGAGGAAATTGTTGAATATGTAGCCAAGCATATCAAATCCAACATTCGCGAGCTGGAAGGCGCAATTATTTCCCTCATTGCCCAATCTTCCTTCAATAAAAAGGATGTTACCCTGGATTTGGCGCAACAGGTAGTCGAAAAGTTCGTAAAGAATACCAAACGCGAAGTATCTATTGATTATATCCAGAAGGTAGTTTCGGATTATTTCGAAATGGATGTGGCTACGCTGCAATCCAAGACGCGTAAGCGCCACATTGTCCAGGCACGGCAATTGGCCATGTTCTTCGCCAAGAAGTTCACCAAGGCATCCCTGGCCAGTATTGGATCGCAAATCGGTAAACGCGATCACGCCACAGTACTTCACGCCTGTAAAACCGTCGATAACCTGGCGGAAACCGATAAGCAGTTCCGCAAATACATCGAAGACCTTACCAAAAAACTTTCCTGATTACATGCCAACGCGTGTTTTGATGGTCTGTCTGGGAAATATCTGTCGCTCTCCCCTGGCAGAGGGTATTTTCAGGGAAATTGCTGGTGCCGAATTTGAGGTTGATTCCGCGGGGACTGCCGGATATCACGTAGGAAATCCCCCGGATCCCAGATCTATCGCCATCGCTCGAAAAAACAATATCGATATTTCCCTGCAACGCTGTAGGCAGTTTCAATCCAGCGATTTCCATGATTTTGACTATATTTTCGCTATGGATCACGCCAATTACTCCAATATCCTGGCCTTAGCGCAAAACCCGCAAGACGAGGCCAAAGTAGCCCTGCTGCTCCAGGCAGGGGGAATGGGAAATATGGAGGTGCCCGACCCGTATTACGGCGGAGATCAGGGTTTTGCCAGGGTTTTTGAAATGATTCGGGAAGCCTGTCTGAATATTTACCAAAATATCCGTCCCTAACCGTATGGAATCCGATACGCCTCAAGGCTCACTTTACATGATTCCTACCCTTTTGGGTGAGACCGAACCCTTGGAGGTATTGCCCCTGAGCATCAAACAAGCCATTGAGCAGATCGACCATTTTGTGGTTGAAAATGAAAAAACGGCCAGGCGATTTATCAAGAAGGTAGTTCCCAGAAAGTCTCAGGACAGCCTGAGTATTTCCCTGCTAAACAAGTACACCGAACCCGGTTTATTACCGGAGTACCTGCAGCCGTGCCGGGAAGGCTTTCCCGTTGGGATGCTCTCGGAGGCAGGTTGCCCGGGCATTGCAGATCCTGGGGGAGCATTGGCGCGATTGGCCCATCGTGAAGGTATCCGGGTGATTCCCCTTGTAGGTCCTTCTTCTATTCTACTCGCTTTAATGGGGAGTGGCCTCAATGGCCAGTCTTTTGCATTTACAGGATATCTGCCGATCGAACGGGCGGATCGTAAAAAAGCCATTAAGGCATTGGAAAAGCGATCCCGGGTAGAAAATCAAAGCCAGATTTTCATGGAAACCCCTTACCGCAACAATAAACTCTTTGAGGAATTACTCAAAACGCTGCATCCCGAGACCCTGCTGTGCGTTGCGGCCGACCTCAGCCTTAAATCGGAATACCTGGTAACCAAGCCCGTTTCAGGGTGGGCAGCCACAATACCCGACCTGCACAAACGTCCGGCCATCTACATTATTCTTTCCGAGAACTAGTAAGGAAAGTCTTTCCAGATAGGAGATCCTATCGGGCTAAAGGATTCTTGGGTTTCTTTCCGCGAGAATATTGGAAGTGTCGAAACCACTAAACTTGCTCAGGTAACGGCGAATCGTAGTACCGTAAGCATCCTGTACATCTACTGCACCCCAGGAGCGCAAATACCGCTTTACATTACCAGCACCTGCAAGGTGGGCAGCTGCCAGAATCCCCGACTCCGTAACCTCTACACCATCGATCTTTTTACCCACAAAACGCTTGATATCCTTCCTTAGGATCCATTTATTCCGAGATAAATTGGTGGCGAAGGCTTCCTCCTGTAACTCAGGAGTATTCAGGAATTGAACCGCATTATATATCCCGAGCAGATTCAAGGTGGAAACACCGAACTGATACTTACCCAGATACCCGAGGGTGTTTATGGTAAAGTAATCTCCTCGCGACTCCGAAAAAGCCAGGGCTTCGCGGAAACCCATATAGTTCGACCCCAGAAAAGGAGGCAAAATCTCCTCCGTATCCGGCTCAGGAACAGGTTGCGGGTGGTTTACCAACAACTTCTTAGTAACACGTTGTGATTCAGGTAGTTTTACCGAAACGGTCTTCGGGCTTTTAAGTGCAAAACCCGTAAGGAAGAAAATAAGAAACAGGGGACCAAATAGACCAATCCACTTTTTCATATAGTTCATTTCTTAAGACTGACGTCCGCAAAAAGAGGACTGCTTAAATTTCTCGGGTCAAAGATACTGCCGGAATAATACCCGAAACCCAATAATTTCTTAAAATGAACTGATTTATGGATAATTGGCAGGAATTTGCTGACAAACGGTCTACCTCCTGATTCCCTGGGCATTAATCCATCGGATGTACTGCGCTTTATTCCGGTTGTGTTGCGCGAGGGACTCCGCAAACATGTGGTATCCAAAGTTACTTACATCCACTACGAAGTAGAAATAATTATGCTTTTCAGGGCGCAAAACAGCCTCTACCGAAGACATGTCCGGCATAAAAATAGGCCCGGGGGGTAAGCCCCTGTACATATACGTATTGTAAGGCGTATCGAATTCGAGATCCCGATACAAAACTCGTTTGATTATCGTGTCGTAATTCCCCGTTTCGAACTTAATACCATAGATAACGGTCGGATCGGCTTGAAGTGCCATTCCTTCGCGAAGTCGATTTAAATAAACCCCGGCAACCCGAGGTCTTTCATCGGTTTTGGCTGTTTCCTTCTGCACAATTGAGGCAAGCGTCAGAACTTCTTCAGGGCTGAGGCCTTGCTTACGAGCTAGTTCCCGGCGCTCTTCATTCCAGTACTTCTGATAGTAATCCCACATCCTGTCCCGGAATTCCTCGGCCGAAGTATTCCAGTAGAACTCATAGGTGTTGGGAAGGTATGGAGCGATTGCGGTATGGCGATCCAAGCCGGCTTTGGCCAGGAATTCGGGGTCGTACATGGCCGTCACCAGGGAAACGCTGTCGGCTTCTATTTGTGTGGCGATGCGCCCGGCCAGATCAAAAGGTGTTTCCTGGTTATTAAAGGCCACCCGTATCGGTGTATTCCGACTCCTGAGGGAATTTACAATATCGTTGTTATTCATCCCAGCCTCAATCGGATACCTGCCGGGGCGGATATTGGTGAGGTAATTCTTTCGTTTCGCAACCGCCTCAAAGGTTCCCATGTCTTTGAGCAAAGTATCCAATTGCGAGCGAACCTCGCTATAGTCACCATCACTGGACACATAGACATAGCGCGTCTTTCCTTCAAAGGAGGTGTTACTAACGAATAAGGCGTTATAGATGTAATAGGCAAAAAATCCTGCTACCAGCAGGCCTATTAAAAGGATTATAAGTACTAAACGCTTACGATACATGCTCTCGCAATTTTTGAAAAAATAATTCGTCCTGGAACCCTGAACCCAGTCGATTCCAGTCTTTTTTACGACCCGTCTCAACAAATCCGAGTTTCTCAAAGACCCGGATACTCGCCGCATTATTGGCCCCTACGGCTGCATAAAGCTGATGCAGGTCCAGAATACTGAAGGCATAATTACAAAGGATTTGCAAAGCCTCCTTTCCATAACCCTTGTCGCGATTTCCTTCCCCGGCAATAACAATTCCAATGCCTGCCCTGCGATGCCTGGGATCAAAATCATACAGATCAATAAGGCCGATGCAGGAGTCATTTTTCAGGCAGATGGCCATCCGCAGTTGCTTTACTTCAAAAATATCCCGGTGAGCGGTCGCCAAATAGTCCCGCAATACTTTTTTGGAGTACGGACTTAAGGTGCCGCTTATTTCCCAAATGCCGGTGTCATTTTCCAGGGTATATAGAAAGGACAGGTCTTCTGGCTCTAAGGCCCGCAGGTAAACGTTATCGCCGTGGAACAATTCCATAATTACTGGTTGCGTAATTGCCAGGTCCCTTCGTAGACCTTCCTGGCCGGGCCTGACAGCCAGATATTGCTGTATCCCCCGTGCTGGTCATTATTGAATTCCACCTGCAATTCGCCGCCAGCGGTGTCTACAGCTATGCGCTGTTCCCCCAAACGACCTTTGCGATGAAGCGCAAGGGCCACGGCAGTTACCCCCGTCCCACAGGAAAAAGTTTCATCTTCGACCCCGCGCTCATAGGTCCGAACACTTACCCGGTCGGGTTCTGTAACACGAACAAAGTTGATATTACTGCCTTTCTCACCGTAAAGGCTATAGCGAAGTCGTTTTCCCTCAACCGGAACATCGAGCCCGGGGAGGTCTTCTACTTCCTGTACATGGTGTGGCGAACCTGTATCGAGGAAACTGTATTGTTCCTTCTCGCGGATTTCACTGACATTTCCCATTTTTAGCCGCACCGCTTCCCCCGTAATGGTTGCCTCATGCATGCCGTCGATTGCCTGGAAGTTGCAGGAATCCCCGATGATCCCCAGATGCTTTGCAAACGCGACCACGCAACGCGAGCCGTTTCCACAAAGACTGCCTTCTGCGCCGTCTGCATTAAAATAAATCATGCGGAAATCGGATGAAGTATCATTTCGAAGCAGGATGAGCCCATCTGCACCTATTCCAAAACGCCGGTGACACAGCCGCGCTATGAAGGCTTTATTGTCTACCGGAAAGGTTTCAGTACGGTCATCGACCAATACAAAATCATTCCCGGTGGCCTGATATTTGCTGAATGTTAATACTCCGGCGTCCATAGGTTGCAAAGATACACTTAAAAATGGGCGCTGTAGCCGTTAAAAAGTAGTTAAACGGCCCGGGAGTAATAGACAAGTTTATAATTTTACTTTAGACAAAAATTTACACTATGAAGCGAATTGCAGGTCTTTTTATTATTGCAGTAGCCGCCGGGGCGCTGACCTTGGGGGCCTACAAAATGTTTTTTGAACCGGAGTATCCGGCAGTGTACGAATCAGAAGACGGTCTCTCTGTATTTACTACCAGTAGCATGCCCACCTACCCAACCGGGGCAGCTCCCGAAGCTGTAGATTTTACTGCGGCAGCCGAAAATACGGTCAATGCAGTTGTTCACGTAAAAAACGTGACTGTGAATCGTTCCCCGCGTACCCGCAGTGAATTTTTCTATGGATACGATCAGCGGCAACGCCCACAGGTAGGAACGGGATCCGGGGTGATTATCTCACCAGATGGGTATATCGTGACCAATAACCACGTTATCGCACGGGCTACAGAATTGAGCGTGAGTTTGAATAACAATAAAACCTACGATGCGGTAGTCGTTGGAACGGACCCGATAACTGATATTGCCTTGCTGAAGATTGAAGCAGAGGATTTGCCACACCTGGCCTTCGGGGATTCGGACAATCTCAAAATAGGCGAATGGGTGCTGGCCGTAGGAAACCCTTTTAACCTGACCTCAACGGTTACCGCCGGTATCGTAAGCGCTAAAGCGAGGGACCTGGGTAGAAATCAGAGCTTTATTCAGACAGATGCCGCGGTTAATCCGGGAAATAGCGGTGGCGCCCTGGTAAATACAAATGGAGATCTCGTCGGGATCAATACGGCGATTACTTCCCAGACCGGTTCTTATATCGGATATGCCTTTGCGGTGCCGAGCAATATCGCCCGCAAAGTAGTTGAGGATCTTTTAGAATATGGGGACGTTCAGGTGGGAATCCTGGGCATTCAAACACCAAAACTCAATACCGCCTACGCCAAGGAAAATGGTTTTGACGAAATCGATGGCCTATACATCGATGGTATCGAGGAAGATTCCGGGGCCGAGGAAGCCGGACTCCAGCGCGGGGATATTATTCGTAGGATAGACGACATCCGCATCCGCAAATTTGCAGACCTGACCGGGTATGTGACCACGAAACGCCCCGGAGATATGGTCAATGTCGTCGTGGATCGCGACGGGGATGAAATCGAAATCCCAGTGGAAATCCGGGAGCGCATTACCGCCAGTTTACCCTGGTTGGGCGTAAAAGTCAAAAACCTCTCCACCAATGACCGTGAAGTTTACGGAGTAGAGCGGGGTGTGAAAATCATTGGGGTACCCGAGGTATATCGGCGCTATGACCTCAATGGAAAAGTTATCCTTGCAGTCGACGATGAACCTATCAACGATATCGAGGATGCCCGACGCTTATTCTCACGAATAAACAGATACCAGAATAGCAGTATTACCTTACTGAATAAGGAGGGCGAAAAAGAAAGATTGATCTTCCAGTAGCCCATCCTTTATTGAGAAAATGACAAAAAAACCCGTCCAAAGTGACGGGTTTTTATTTATATACGAATTTTATCAACGAAAACGTTTGAAATGTATAATTTTGCCCCGCAAAAACAACCCTAATCATGACTCCGGACTCCTACGAAAAGGAATTAGCATTTCAGGCCGACCGCCGCAAGGCCACCACAGAATTCATCAAAATCATCAGCGACCTCTGGTACGACAAGGCGATCGAAGTGGTTCTGTTCAAAAACCAGATCATCGACAAGACGGTTAGTGATATCATAAACCTGCATGAATACGCTGGCGAGTTCGTACAAAAACCCATTTCTATTTTTGATTCTGTAGAGATTCTCCGGGCGATCAACGATATTAAACTTCCACCTTCCAAATTGGATATCGGAAAACTCACTTTTGAATACCACTCCGAAGACCACAAGGATTACCACAATGCCAAGTCTTTTGTCCTTGATAAATTAAAGGATGCCAAAAGCTATCCCGAGATTGCTCCAAAAGATGTTGTACTCTATGGTTTTGGAAGGATTGGCCGCCTCTTGGCCCGAGAATTAATGGCAAAAACCGGGAAAGGGAACCAATTGCGACTTCGCGCAGTGGTAACCCGGGGCAAAATTGATCAGGAGGTACTCGAAAAGCGTGCCAGCCTATTGAGAACCGATTCTGTGCACGGACAATTTTCCGGGACTGTGGAAGTGGATATGGATCAAAAGGCACTGATTATCAATGGAACCACGGTACATATGATCGGCGCTCAGGACCCGGCAGCGGTAGACTACACCGAATACGGGATAGAATCCGCCCTGGTTATCGATAATACAGGGGCTTTCCGGGATGCCAAAGCCCTGGGCAAACACCTAAAAGCCAATGGGGTTTCCAAGGTATTGTTAACGGCACCGGGCAAGGACATTCCCAATATCGTCCATGGGGTAAACCATAGCGAATTTGATCCGGCAAAAACCGACATCTATTCGGCGGCCTCCTGTACTACCAATGCAATCACGCCTATTTTAAAAGTAGTTGAGGACTCCCTGGGTATTGTACGCGGACATGTGGAAACCATCCATGCCTATACCAACGACCAAAACCTGGTCGATAATATGCACGGAAAATACAGAAGAGGCCGGGCAGCGGCGCTCAATATGGTGGTTACCGAAACCGGCGCGGGTAAAGCCGTAGCCAAAGCATTGCCTGAATTGGAAGGAAAGCTTACTTCCAACGCAATCCGGGTTCCTGTTCCTAACGGCTCCCTGGCCATTCTGAATCTGGAACTCAGCACCAAAACAACTCCCGAGGGAATCAATACTATTCTCAAGAAATATGCCCTGGAAGGCGATTTGGTTGAGCAGATCAAATACTCCCTCAGCAACGAATTGGTATCATCGGATATCATCGGAACTTCAGCTCCGTCTATCTACGACAGTAAAGCTACCATAGTATCCAATGAAGGGAAGCATGCCGTACTCTATATCTGGTACGATAATGAATATGGCTACGCCCATCAGGTTATCCGACTCTCTAAATACATTGCCCGGGTACGGCGCTATACCTACTACTAGTACTTTATATTGCAGGCGATTAAAGTTTTCGTTTCTCGCGAAATAGACTAATTTTGTTCTACCTAGAATCTTATCTACACCTTAGAACAAACTGAAATGAGAAGCTTTTTTATTACCCTCCTCGTACTCCTGACTGGTAGTTTTTCCATGTACGCTCAAAGCGGGAACGACGAATTATCCCTGGACGCCGGGACTATCGAGAGTCAATTCGAATATGTCACCAGTAAATCCGGTAACTATAATGCCGAAGGCCGTCGTTACGAAGTTGTGCGCGCCATTTGGTTAGACAAACTCCGCGGCAACGTGCTCGATAGTCTGCAGGTTGGTCGCACTGAGGCTGCAGCATTGAGCGGAACGATAACCAGCCAGCAATCTACCATTGACAATCTCAATGCCCAGTTGGCCGAAACTACGGGTAATCTGGAGGCCGTTACGGAGGAAAAGGACAGTATGAACTTTTTTGGGGCCCTGATCTCCAAAGCTTCGTACAACCTGATCCTTTGGTCCATAATCATTGTACTTTCACTTTTACTCCTGTTCTTCATTTTTAGGTTTAACCGGAGCAATATCCTGACTCAGGAAGCCAAAACCAAGCTGTCTGATTTGGAATCGGAGTATGAAGACCACCGCAGAAGAGCGCTGGAGCGCGAGCAGCGCATTAGCCGCCAACTCCAGGACGAAATTAATAAGTACCGCAAGTCCAAATAACGGACAAAGGCGCGATACGCATGGCCTTGGTTCGAAAAGCCCTTCCCTCCGATAAAGATTCGCTGATTCCGTTATTGGAAGGCTACCGGAGTTTCTATAAACAAGAGGCCAACCCGGAAAAATCCGCCGCTTTTTTAACGGAGCGTCTGGCAGCCCGGGACTCGATTATTTTTGTAGCTGAGGATGAAGGGAAACTCCTTGGGTTTATGCAGCTCTACCCCTCCTTCAGTACCGTAAGCCTGGAACGTGTCTGGATTTTGAACGATCTTTTTGTAGCAGCTACGGCCCGTTCGCAAGGCATTGGACAAAGCCTGCTCCGGGCGGCCCAGGATTTTTGCAGAGAGCAGGGGGCTAAAGGCCTTGCCCTGGAGACTGGGGTTGAAAATCCCGCCCAAAAACTTTACGAATCCCTGGGCTGGGAGAAAGACACCCATTGTTTTCACTATTTTTGGAAGGCCTCCGCAAAGTAATCCCCATGCGCATCGATATTATTACGGTTTTGCCCGAACTCCTGGAAAGTCCCTTTGGCGCTTCCATAGTAAAACGGGCCATTGAAAAGGGCCTGGTGGAAATCCATTTGCATGCCCTGCGCGATTACGCAACCAACAAATACAAACAGGTCGATGACTACCCTTATGGCGGAGGTGCCGGGATGGTACTTATGGCTGAGCCAATCGATCGTTGTATGGAAGCCCTGACAGCAGAACGCGACTACGACGAAATCATCTATCTGACCCCGGACGGAGAACGCCTGGACCAGGGCATTGCCAACGAGCTTTCCCTAAGTGGAAATTTGCTCCTGCTTTGCGGGCACTACAAAGGGGTAGACCAGCGCATTCGGGATCACTGGATAACCCGGGAGATTTCTATTGGCGATTACGTGCTCTCCGGAGGGGAGCTGGGTGCCGCTGTCCTTTGCGATGCGATTGTTCGCTTATTACCCGGAGTATTGGGGAATGAAACTTCTGCCCTCACCGATACCTTTCAGGACAATTTACTTGCTCCTCCCATATATACGAGGCCTCAGGAATTTAAAGGGATGCAAGTACCCGAAGTACTGACGAGCGGACACCAGGCGCGTATCGATGCCTGGCGGGAGGAAAAGGCCCTGGAACGCACCCGGGAACGCCGTCCGGATCTGCTTGAGAACGAATAGGTACCCGGATTCTTCACAATTTTAGAAGAATCACTTGCCAATTGACGCTTTTCGATTATTTTTGCACACGATTTCGAACCAACCTCTGACGAGGTACGTGAATGTTGCTTCGATAAGAATCCTAAAGCATTAACATGGAATCTTTAGTAAACTTTGTAGAAAACGAATTTATTACCCGCAAGGATTTTCCTGAATTCTCAGCTGGGGACACCATTACCGTTTACTACGAAATCAAGGAAGGGGAAAAGACCCGTACGCAGTTCTTCCGGGGCGTTGTGATCCAACGACGTGGATCCGGAGCCACCGAAACCTTTACCATCCGTAAAATGAGTGGTACTGTAGGTGTGGAACGTATCTTCCCGGTAAACATGCCGGCGCTTCAGAAAATTGAAGTGAACAAGCGAGGAAAAGTTCGTCGTGCTCGGATCTTCTATTTCCGAGGACTTACTGGAAAGAAAGCCCGTATCAAAGAAGTTCGTCGCTAAGACCAACACAAAGCATTACAAAAAAACCCGAAGCGCTGCTTCGGGTTTTTTTATTTCCGTTACTTTTTAAATGCTGCCAGCGTTTTGCGAATAATCTCCAGGCAGTCGAGCAACTGCTCTTCGGTCATTACCAATGGTGGCGCAAAACGAATGATATTTCCATGGGTGGGTTTTGCCAGGAGGCCATTCTCCTTTAATGCAACACAAATGTCCCAGGCAGTACTGCTATCCTCCGAATCATTGATGACGATCGCGTTGAGCAGCCCTTTGCCGCGCACCAATCGCACCCAATCAGTTTCTTCGGCAATCGCTTCCATCCGTTCCCGGAATAAGCGTCCTAATTTGTCGGCATTCTCGGCCAGTTTCTCGTCGCGAACTACTTCCAAAGCAGCCATGGCTACGGCACAAGCGAGGGGATTCCCCCCAAAAGTCGATCCGTGATTCCCGGGACGAATCACCTCCATTATAGAGGTGTCGGCCAGTACGGCGGAAACCGGAAAAACGCCTCCAGAAATGGCCTTTCCAAGAATAAGGATGTCGGGCCGGACCTCCGGGGTCCCGCTACAATTCTTATCCGCGCAGCTGCAGTTTCCACAGCTCGCCAATAGGCGACCTGTCCTGGCAATCCCGGTCTGAACTTCATCGGCGATTAGCAATACGTTATTTTCCCGGCAAATTTCCAGGGCGCCGGACAAAAAGCCTTCGTCGGGAACAAAGACTCCGGCTTCCCCTTGAATGGGTTCTACCATAAAGGCAGCGACATTCGGGTTCATCGCCGCGCGAAGTGCGTCCAGGTCGTTGTAAGCAATAGATACAATACCCGGCGTAAACGGCCCGAAGTTTTCCGTAGCCACCGGGTCATTAGATGCAGAAATGATCGTAATGGTCCTGCCATGGAAATTATTGCGGCAAACCACAATTTGCGCCTGGTTGGCGGGGATTCCCTTTTTTTCGTACCCCCATTTTCGGGCGAGCTTGATTGCGGTTTCGACTGCTTCCGCCCCGGTATTCATGGGCAACACCTTGTCAAAGCCAAAATACTCAGCCACGTACTTTTCGTACTCCCCCAATTTGTCGTTGTAAAAGGCTCGGGAAGTTAGGGTTAGTTTGCTGGCCTGATCCTTGAGCGCCCCAATAATCCGGGGATGGCAATGGCCCTGGTTTACTGCTGAGTATGCCGATAGAAAATCATAGTATTTCCGCCCTTCGACATCCCAGACATAAACGCCCTCTCCCCTGCTCAATACAACAGGTAGTGGGTGATAATTGTGTGCTCCGTAACGCTCCTCCAAAGCCATAGCCTCGGCAGAGCTCTTTTTTTCAATAACAGACATGTAATTCGGTTCCTTAAAGTCTTACAATGGGTATTCCTTCTTAAGGGAGAGAAATCATCCGGAGTGGCCATAAAGTTACAAATTTAAAGGTGTATTTTTGGCGCCGTGGGAAGAAGAAAACCAAAGCCATTTTTTGAAAGTATTGAGGTCACCGGGGCCGGATCCAGGGGGAAGTCTATCGGAAAAGCACCGGATGGCCGGACCATCCTCATTGCCAACGCTGTGCCCGGGGATACCGTTAGCGTTCAAACTACACGGAAGAAGCGTCAATATTACGAAGGCACTGCAACAGCCCTGTTGAAACCTTCTCCGGATCGGATTGCTCCAAAGTGTGCACATTTCGGTAGTTGCGGAGGTTGTAAATGGCAACATATGGATTATTCTGCCCAACTGCGCCATAAGGAGAACGAAGTTCGCAACAATCTGATTCGTATTGGGAAAGTAGACTTGCCCGAGGTTCAAGGTATCCTTCCTGCTCCTTCCCCCTATTACTATCGCAATAAGATGGAATTCTCCTTTACCGACTCGCGTTGGCTGGAAGAAGAGGAAATCCAGAAAGGGGATACTATTGCCGACCGCAGGGGCCTGGGGCTTCACAAGCCAGGAATGTGGGACAAGGTACTGGACCTGGAGGAATGCCACCTGCAGGCCGACCCGGCTAACGCCATACGCCTGAGCATTCGCGAATACGCTAAAAAAAACGGCCTAAGTTTTTTCAACCCGAGAAACCAGGAAGGCTTCCTCAGGAGCATGACCCTCCGCAACAACCGGGAAGGAGAATTTATGCTGATCCTGCAATTCTTCCAGGAGGAAGAAGAAAACCGCATTGGGCTGTTGGAATATATCAGTAATGAATTCCCTCAAATCAAATCCCTCTTTTATACGATCAATCCCAAAGGAAATGATACCCTGTACGATCTGGAATTGATCTGTTACCGGGGCGAGGATCATATCATAGAACGGATCGGGAAGCTGGAATTCCGCATTACTCCTAAATCCTTTTACCAAACGAATTCGGCGCAAACCGAGCGGTTATATCAAATTGTCCGCGACTTTGCAGGACTGGACGGCAGTCAGCGCGTTTACGATCTCTACACCGGCCTGGGGACAATTGCTCAGTATCTCTCAGATCAGGCCAAAGAAGTTATTGGTATTGAAGCGGTGCCGGAGGCTATTGTTGCGGCCCGGGAAAATGCCCGGCACAACGGGATTACAAATGCCCGTTTCTTCGCCGGGGATATGAAAGAACTACTCACCCTGGAATTCATCGAAGAGCAAGGAACACCGGACGTGGTCGTTACGGATCCGCCCCGTGACGGAATGCACAAGGACGTGGTTGCCTGTCTGCTGGAAATCCTGCCGCAGCGCATTGTATATGTAAGCTGTAATTCGGCCACGCAAGCACGGGATTTGGGACTGATGGATGCCCATTACGAAGTAACCGATATGCGACCCGTAGATATGTTTCCTCAGACTTTCCACGTAGAAAATGTCGTACTTTTAGAACGTCGCAATGGAAAATAAACGGGTTAGGTCTTATCGGTTATTTCGGAGCATGCCCGCTGTTCGGCTTGCTTTTGCTTTAAGCCTGACCGCAGTATTTCTAGTGCTTTTGAATGCTTGTGAAAAGGACGATATCTGCGTCGAAGGAGATACCCCATTACTGGTCATTACTTTTTTTGATGCCGAGAACCCGGAAACTGCCAAGGAGGCCAACCGGCTTCGGATTATTGGCCTGGGCCAGGGCGACCCCATTACTCCTTCTGACCGGCAAACCCGGGATTCCATAGCCATTCCTTTGCGCCCGGACACCACGCGAACCGGCTTTGTATTTATCCTGAATTCCGAGAGCGATGACGATGGCAATGAAACCGGAAACCGCGATACCCTCTATTTTGATTACAGCACCGATGAACTTTATGTTTCCCGGGCCTGCGGGTTCGTATCTCAATACGACGGCCTGAGCGACGAATTAACCCCGGATTCGGAAAACTGGATTCTGGATGTCGAAGTTATTCAGACGGCTGTCACCTCCTCAGTAAGCGCACATGTCAATATCCAGCATTAATATGAGACATACAGGCGCTTTTCAGATCCACATTGGATTGCTCTTTTTGCTTTTACTGGCAACACCACAACTGAGCGCTCAGGAGGAAGAAAATCTGGAACCTGTCGAGGCGGCAACCGAAGAGACCCGGCCTCCCCGGAGTGAAGCCTACGGACTACGCGTTGGGGTCGATCTCAGCAGGATATTGATCAGTACCCTAGACGATAAGTATACCGGTTTGGAACTGGTTGGTGATTACCGATTGAAGCAAAATTTATATCTCGCCGCCGAACTGGGGACAGAAACCCGGGAGATTTCAGAGACCCTCGACAATGAGAACGGGGTCAACATCATTGAGCTCTACAATTTCGAAAGCAGCGGTAGTTACCTGAAGCTGGGAGTGGATTACAACACCTATGAAAACTGGTTCGGCATGAACAATAGCATCTATATAGGTGCGCGTTACGCCTTTAGCACCTTTAGTAAAGACCTGAACAGTTATACTTTGTTCAATTCGAATCGTTATTGGAATCCGGACAGTTTCATCGATGGCACACAGGCACCGCAGGAGTTGAGTGGACTGAATGCCAGTTGGATAGAAATGGTTGCCGGGGTAAAGGCAGAGCTATTTGCAAATTTCTTTTTGGGTGCCAGTATTCGACTGGGTTACCTGGTAAGCCGAAAGGAGAGCGATATCCTACCTCACATCTGGATTCCCGGGTTCAACCGTGTAAATACGGAAAGTAGCTTTGGTTCCTCCTTCAACTACACCCTAACCTACTTCCTCCCGCTTTATCGGAAAGCGCGAGCACCCAAACCAGAGGAATAAGGTATCCTGTTTATTTACTATTATCCTGGTATTTAGCCTTTTTGCTCCCCGCGTAAATCTCGAACAGAGCAAGACGTGCCTCCAATCCCCCATTGTAAAGCTTGATGCGTTTTGAGGCGCGGAGTCCTACTTTTTTAAGCAGTTCCGGATCTCCAACGAGGAACCAGGCCCGGGTATTGGGATAGTTCTGTTTCAGAGTATCTCCGATGTTCGCATAAAACGAACCCGCATCGATAGGGAGGCGTTCCCCATAAGGCGGGTTACTCACCAGGTGCAATGGGCCCGCTTCGGACTTCTCACTTTTGAAGAAATCGGCGTGTTCGAGGGTTATAAACTCGCTGAGGTTGGCATTTTTAATATTCTGCTCTGCCTTCTGAATGGCCGAAGGAGCTTTGTCTATTCCCCGGATCTTATAGGGGAAATCGCGAATCTTACCCAGGGCAGACTGGTAGATTTTCTGAAAGAGTGCTGCATCGAAGTCCTTCCAAGTCTGAAAGCCGTAAGAGGCCCGGTGCAGATTCGCCGGAATATTACAGGCTATCATCGCGGCTTCTATTAACAAGGTGCCACTACCGCACATGGGATCGAGGAAATCGGACTGACCGCGCCACCCGCTGTGCAACAGGATTCCAGCCGCCAAAACCTCATTGAGGGGCGCCTTATTGGTAACGGTTCGGTAACCCCGCAAATGCAGCGAACTGCCCGAGGAGTCCAGGGAAAGGTGTGCCATATTTCCCTGCAGGTGGAGGTGTATGCGAACATCCGGATTGGAAACCGAAACACTGGGACGATTGCCGGTACGCTCCCGAAGTTGGTCAACTATTGCATCTTTGACCTTTTGGGAAACAAACAGCGAATGTGAAAAGTGATCACTGTGTAATACGGTATCGACCACAAAGGTCATTCCCGGATCCAGATATTTGGTCCAATCTGTTTGCTGAATGCGCTGGTAGAGTTGCTCCGGGCGCATAACGCGGAAATCGGCAATAGGAACGAGAATCCGTAGCGCCGTTCGCAAACACAGGTTGGCTTTGTACATAAAACCAGCATCCCCGTCAAAAAAAACGCAACGGACTCCGGTCTTGATGTTGCTGGCCCCGAGTTGTCTGAGTTCCCCAGCCAACAGGTCCTCCATACCATAGAGTGTTTTAGCGAGCATCCTGTAATTTGAGGCCATAACCTTTTGCATTTGCGAAAGGCAAAAATACACTAATTTTACGGCCAAGTCCATCAATTCTGACCAAGCTGGAATATCTGTCACTCTTATTACCCGCACTCGCCGTTCTCCTGAGTTTTGGGTTCCTCAAAATCCTCGGTTCGGAAAAGCCAAAGTTTCGAATTCTACTGGCCTTCAGCGGAGCTTTTCTCCTGGCCCTGATCCTTTTTGAACTGTTACCTGAAGTTTATGAAAACCTGGATGGAAAAACGGCCGGCTTATGTATTGCACTCGGACTGGTGACCCAAATGGTTTTAGAAGGAATCTCCAAAGGAGCAGAACACGGACATGTTCACGGCAAAAGCGGGGGTAAATTTCCGTGGCTGGTATTCTTCGGTCTGGGCCTTCACGCTTTCCTGGAAGGCATACCCCTCCAGCACCATTCTTCCTATATGCTCGGCATCATTCTCCATAAGATTCCGGTTGCCCTGATCCTGGGGGCTTATCTGCTACGATCTGGCCTGAGTAATGGGGCTATCTGGGGATTTATGGGTGGATTTGCAGTGATGACTCCCTTGGGGGGATTTCTCGGCCAGCAGGTGATACTCCACGAAATCTACCCTTATCTTTCGGCCTTTGTCTTGGGAATACTGCTCCACGTCTCAACGATAATCCTCTTTGAAAGTTCCGATGGTCATGGCTTTAATCTCAGGAAGTTAGGCGCCATCCTTTTTGGGTTTTTGCTAGCATTCCTGCTATAATCTGTCTTATAGCCTAAGCCAATCCCCGAATGAGTAACCAATGGCAAATGGCTCCGGCGAGCACAAAAAGATGCCAGATTATATGGTTGTATGGGATTTTCCGCACCACGTAAAAAATGATGCCCACGGTATAGCAGATTCCGCCTGCAAGCAAGTAAGTTTTGCCAGCGGAATCGAGCCCCTCCCAAAGGGCATCCAGATCAAAAACGATCATCCAGCCCATGATCAGGTATAATAAGAGGGAAAACGTTTCGAACCTGCCTGTGTAGGAAAGTTTGAGGAAGGTGCCGAAAAGGGCAAGCCCCCAAACGGCATAAAAAATGGGCCAACCCCGGCTTTGCTCCAGGACAATCAGGGTTACCGGAGTGTAGGTCCCGGCAATGAGGTAGTAGATACTAATGTGGTCGAAGATCCGCAGCCGTTCTTTAAGGACCGAAATCGGAACGCTATGGTATAACGTAGAGGCGCCAAAAAGTACAATGGCTGATATGGAATACACCCAAACCGCGTTTTGAGCCAGTGCGGATGCCGGTTGGAAGGCATAATATAAAACGCCCATCCCAATTATACCAAGGACCACACCCAGCCCGTGCGTTGCAGCATGCCAGAATTCTTCTGATCGGAGATTAGGTCGCATAGAATCGGACTGCCTACTTATAGCGCTTGCCGTGCTTGATTACCAGGTCCACATCCTGAAGTAAACTAATGTGACGTAGTACATCTCCCTTCACTGCTATGATGTCGGCGGTTTTCCCCGGGGTTATCGTACCTACTTCATCGGCAACGCCCATCCACAGGGCAGGCCAATAGGTGGCGGATCGTATGGCGTACATGGGATCTATGCCGAATTCATTGACCCATACATCCAATTCATTCCAGGTAGACTGGCTGTGAAACTTCATGGGAATACCACTATCCGTCCCAATGAGCAGCACTACCCCGGCGTCCAGCAATTGTTTTATTTTACGCTCAAGGGTTGGCCGTCGCGAAGGCGTGAGCTGGAAATAGGGCAACCGATCCGGGTGGGCTATACTTTGGCGGATGTCGGTAATCACCGAATCCGGTAATCCAAGGTGCCAACTGGTATTGTCCAGGTGTTCCGGATTGTCCCGAACATATTCGTAATTATAGAGGCCTTCAACCGTAGGACACCAGAATAGCGGTCCCAGGTTCATCTGCGCGGTGCGTTCCCGGATTTTAGTCATGACGTCCTCAGGGTATTCTGGTGCAGAAGACAGTCCGGTATGCTCAAAACAATCTACCCCTACTTCCAGGCCCAATCGGATTTCCTCGGGTCTGTGCCCGTGGGCTACAACTTTCAATCCCTGATCATGGGCTTCATCGACTACAGCGCGTAGTTCCTCAAGAGTCATTTGATCCTGATCTACCAGTTTAATCAGGTCTACCCCCGCGTTAGCGAGTTTCTTGATTTTATTGCGTCCGTCCTGCGCTCCTTTCACCCCCCAACGGAAAGCTTCGGTTCCCGGATAAGGTTCGTGTTGGATAAAAGGACCACTTACATAGAGGGTTGCCCCCGGGATATCTCCCCGATTAATCGCATCGCGCACGGCCAGGCTTTCCTTTAGCGGCCCACCTAAATCCCGGGCACTGGTAACCCCGGCCAATAGCAATTGATGCGCCGATGCAGGCATGATAACGTCCTCCAAAAGCGGTGGATAGGTCTCATCCCAATAGGCGTAATCGGCATGCCCGGTAATCATGGTGTGTACGTGCATGTCCCATAGCCCCGGGAGTACACTCATTCCTTCTGTTGAAATTAATTCTGCGCCCTCCGGAATTACCAGCTGCCCTACCTGACCCACCGCATGAATTTTCTCGCCATTTATGAGAATTACGCTGTTTTGGATCGGCGTTGATCCATAGCCATCAATTAAGGTTCCTCCTACCAGGGCCTTCCACTCCTGGGCCGGCAGTGAAAAGCAAAGAAACAGCGCTAATAAATTGATTAATAGTGTTTTGCGGTAATTCAATTCAAAAGCCATGACGGGTTTTTCTTTAAAAGGAGTAATGATTAATTGGCCGGATCCGGATAGTACCAAAAAGGAATCCTGATAATTCGGCGGGTATAGGTGGTGTCCGCTCGAATGTCCTTTCTCTTTACGTCCAGGTAATGTTTCCCTTTGACGATTTCCGACATATCCAGAAAGGTTTCATATCCCAACTGTTTTCGATTATTGGTAGAAAAGACAAACTCGGGCTTAAAATCTACGGAATCTATCGAAAGGGTATACATGTCCTCCAGCGTTTCCATATAATCCTTCATTCTATCATTACGTTGCCAAAAGGGAACGGTACCATCTGAAAAAAGCGAATGAATTCCCCGTTTATCCTCCTCCGGCTTTAAATCTTCATTGAAGTAGAACACATCGTCTTCAACATTACTCCCAAAGACCACAAACACATGCAGGAAGGGATCTGTAATAATTTTTGAGTCAAGCGCTGCCCGGTCCACAAAGGGGTGCTCATCGTCTAATTCGTCTTCATAGTTGGCTTTATTGGCTGTATAGGAATTGGAGTTCATGTCCGATTCCAGATAATTGGAAGTACTGAATCCGGTCCCGGCAAGAATCGTAATCCCCAAATAAAGTGGAACTACGAACCAGCTGAGGCGTTTCCCGAATTTGGTGTCCAGGAAATTATAGACCATTGGCCGGTATAAAAAAGATAAAGTCAGGAACTTAAAGACCCAATAAAAGGGATAGTAAAACCAGGTAGTCCACTTTTTCCTTTTCAACCATCCCTGGGTGACGAAATCCAGGAAGGTAAGGAACATACCAACTGCCAAAAAAATTGTTAGTGGAATCGCAACCCAATACTTAGCCCAATCGGGAGTTTCATCCTTTTGCATCCATAGTCCCAGCAGCGTAAAGCAGGTCGTTATGACCATCAGACCTATCAGGTAAAATACCAGGAGAAAGGTTACCGCAAAAATTACACTACAATACTTTTCGAGGGAAGCGACATAATTGTCAAAAGAGCCGACCCGCTTTTCGAGGTGTCTTCGGAACTTTGGACTGTATTTGAGTTTATCGTATTCAATTTCCCCGGATACATAGCGCAATCCGATTGCCCCGATCCACAACCCTCGTAAAATTACATGTGCAATCAGGTTTATGGTAATGATATACCAGGATATACCCAGGCCCTGGTAAAGCAGGGTTCGGTAAACATTATTTTGGTTTTGAGCCTCGGTGGCAGCCAGTTCTATCGGGTCGATCACCATGAAGAGTCCATAGATCGCGAAACCCGAGATAATCAATTCTAATTGCCAGCTCTCCTGTTGTAGGATATCCAGCCATTTCTTGAATTTCTGATCCTGGGGATTGTTGCTCATGCCTAGGTATGCGGTTGGAAGCTTAAATATAAGGTAAGTTCCAGTAAAATTCCCGGGCATCTGATTCTACCGCATAAAAAAAGCCCTTCACATTGCTGTAAAGGGCTAATTCAAAGAAGGCGGCGACCTACTCTCCCACCTAGTGGCAGTACCATCGGCGCTGACGG
>NZ_FOYQ01000003.1:0-2500 GCF_900115205.1 Robiginitalea myxolifaciens | reverse complement strand
GCCCCATTCGGATATCTGCGGATCAAAAATTATGTGCATCTCCCCGCAGCTTTTCGCAGCTTATCACGTCCTTCTTCGCCTCTGGGAGCCTAGGCATCCCCCATACGCCCTTACTTAACTTGTCGCCTTCACTTTTGTATTCTTAGCTCTAATAAGTAATTGTATCTATTTTAAAATTACAATGTGTAGATAAATCTACACACGTACTCTCTTCTACTTTAGATTCGTGTTTCTCGAAGTCGATCAATCAAGTATCCCCTAAAGAATACCCAATTGTCTTTCTTCTTATTCTCAATATGTCAATGAACGTTACGGCGAGTCGCCGCAGACATTAAATGTCTTAAACAACTCTAACCTTGTGGAGAATACCGGAGTCGAACCGGTGACCTCCTGAATGCAAATCAGGCGCTCTAGCCAGCTGAGCTAATTCCCCTTGTCTTAAAAACTCCGTCGGTCTTCTAACAGCAACCCCATGGGCTACCTACCGTGGCAGTTTACAAAAGGCCGCTCAACCTCCAGAATTTCCAATAATTCAGTTTCAAAGAACTTCAACAGTAGTCTCAGGCAGACTCGAACTGCCGACCTCTACATTATCAGTGTAGCGCTCTAACCAGCTGAGCTATGAGACTGCATCATTTTAAATAACATACAGTACAAACAACATCACATTCCCTGTGATGGTAATACTAAAAAAACCTGGCCCGGTCGAGAAGTACTCCTTCTCTTACTTAAGTCTTGCCTTTCTTGGGTGGCTTACAGAACTTATCTAAATAAATCCTCTATGCACATATCTCTAGAAAGGAGGTGTTCCAGCCGCACCTTCCGGTACGGCTACCTTGTTACGACTTAGCCCTAGTTACCGATCTTGCCCTAGGCCGCTCCTTGCGGTGACGGACTTCAGGCACTCCCGGCTTCCATGGCTTGACGGGCGGTGTGTACAAGGCCCGGGAACGTATTCACCGGATCATGGCTGATATCCGATTACTAGCGATTCCAGCTTCACGAGGTCGGGTTGCAGACCTCGATCCGAACTGTGACCGGTTTTATAGATTCGCTCCTACTTGCGTAGTGGCTGCTCATTGTACCGGCCATTGTAGCACGTGTGTAGCCCAGGACGTAAGGGCCGTGATGATTTGACGTCATCCCCACCTTCCTCACGGTTTGCACCGGCAGTTCCGTTAGAGTCCCCATCTTGACATGCTGGCAACTAACGGTAGGGGTTGCGCTCGTTATAGGACTTAACCTGACACCTCACGGCACGAGCTGACGACAACCATGCAGCACCTTGAAGAGTGTCCGAAGAAAAGCCTATCTCTAAGCCTGTCACTCCCCATTTAAGCCCTGGTAAGGTTCCTCGCGTATCATCGAATTAAACCACATGCTCCACCGCTTGTGCGGGCCCCCGTCAATTCCTTTGAGTTTCATCGTTGCCGACGTACTCCCCAGGTGGGACACTTATCACTTTCGCTTGGCCACCGAGCTAATGCCCGACAGCTAGTGTCCATCGTTTACGGCGTGGACTACCGGGGTATCTAATCCCGTTCGCTCCCCACGCTTTCGTCCATCAGCGTCAGTATACAGTTAGTGACCTGCCTTCGCAATCGGTGTTCTATGTGATCTCTATGCATTTCACCGCTACACCACATATTCCAGCCACTTCACTGTAACTCAAGACCAGCAGTATCAAAGGCAATTTTACGGTTGAGCCGCAAACTTTCACCTCTGACTTACTGACCCGCCTGCGGACCCTTTAAACCCAATGATTCCGGATAACGCTCGGACCCTCCGTATTACCGCGGCTGCTGGCACGGAGTTAGCCGGTCCTTATTCTTACGGTACCGTCATCAGGGCACACGTGCCCCTTATTCTTCCCGTATAAAAGCAGTTTACAACCCGTAGGGCCGTCTTCCTGCACGCGGCATGGCTGGATCAGTCTCTCGACCATTGTCCAATATTCCTCACTGCTGCCTCCCGTAGGAGTCTGGTCCGTGTCTCAGTACCAGTGTGGGGGATCCCCCTCTCAGGGCCCCTACCTATCGTAGCCATGGTGAGCCGTTACCTCACCATCTAGCTAATAGGACGCATAGCCATCTTTTGCCGATGAATCTCTAATTATCAATCGATGCCAATCGATAATACTACGGGGTATTAATCCGAATTTCTCCGGGCTATCCCCCTGCAAAAGGTAGGTTCTATACGCGTTACGCACCCGTGCGCCACTCGTCATCAGAAAAGCAAGCTTTTCTATGTTACCGTTCGACTTGCATGTGTTAGGCCTGCCGCTAGCGTTCATCCTGAGCCAGGATCAAACTCTTCATCGTAGATTCTTAAATTTGGTGAGATCATAAAAGATTATTTAAAATCCTCTTGCCACCAGCAAAACCCCCGATCAAAAGCCCTCCCAACTCGGTCCAGGTTTTTTTAATATTTCCTTGACGGATGTTGTTTGTACTTACCAAGTTATAGCTCCCCCCGGCTAGGAAGGGATCTACACTTAATG